>NZ_VCAO01000001.1 GCF_005884405.1 Qipengyuania marisflavi
TCCTACGATTATCAAAAGATGCTGCAGGCTTACGGCCTGCGGCCATCGATGAGCGGCAAGGGTAATTGCTATGATAACGCCTCTGTCGAGACATTCTTCAAAAGCCTGAAGGCGGAACTAATCTGGCGGCAGAGCTGGCCAACACGGCGACAAGCCGAGGCCGCCATCTTCCAGTACATCAACGGGTTCTACAATACCCGCCGCCGCCATTCATATCTGGGCGGCATCAGCCCGCTCGCATTCGAAGCCAAAGTGGCATAATGAGATCAGTGACCGGCACAAAACCGTTACAAGTCCAGTGATGCCTGCCGAGCTGCTGGACACCAGTGCTTCCGAACTAGAGCTCGTCTCGCGCAAGAAACCTTCCCGCGTGCTAGACCAACTACGGCTGTCGGAGAGCTGGCGCAGCGCACCTGTAATGCGTGAGCGGTCTTCTGAAGCGATCCCGATATCGCTATCGGTCCAACTCTGGTTGCGTCCCCCTTTGATCCCACCTGAACCTGTAAATATGCGACCTTCCTTCTTCGCACCGATCCCTGCATCGCCGTTCAAGAACCAGGATACAGTGATGTCGTCGGCGGCACGGCGCGAGAGCCCGAATTGCTGCTGGAGTGTCTTCGAGGCGTTGTCGACCTCGCTGAATGCGCTGCCGATGCTGTCGCTCGTTGACGTGCCACTGACGCTCTCGTTCGAGCGCGAGCGGGTGTAGGCATCGCGCAGCTCGCTGAAGCGGGTGACAGCCGAACTCGTCGATTGTTGGGCAAGGTTCGAAAATGTCTCGCTCTGGCCGCGGCTTTGGCTCGCCATGGTCGCAAGTCGGCTCGAGAAGTCCCGCCCGAGTGTCGGGGTGAACGGATAGCTCGAGGTCGGCACGGTGGCGAATTCGGCTTGAGGGAAGCCGGTGGTCTGGGTGCCGTTTTCGCCCGTGGCTCGAGTCTGCGCGGCGCCGTAGCCAATGTTGGGCGCGAGGCTGGCTTGCGCAAACTGGCGCGAAAACACGTTCGAGTTCTCAAGGCTGGTATTGCCGAGCGAAACATTGCCGGTGCTCGCTTCGCGCGCCGCCTCTTCTGCCGCGTTCTGGCTCGGGTTGAGGTAGCTCGTTGCCTGTCCCGATATTGCGAGCGCGCCCCTGGCGACCCCGCCGGCAAGGAACGGGATCGATGCAACGAGGTAACCGGCCAAGATACCGATATCGTTGTTGACGTCGGTCATGCCTGAGAAGGTCGCTAGGCTGAGACCGGCTGCGCCGCCCGCTGCCGCCACATCGCTCGCGCCCTTGAGCATCAGGATCATGTGCAGGATGACGAACAGCGGTCCCCAGGCGGCGAGATAGAAGAACCCCGTGACGTATCCTCTGAGCGCGATCGGTCCGGTCTTGGGCATCAGGAACAGCGGAAAGAGCACCGGAAAGAGCGCGTAGAATACGACCGTCAGGACGACATTGAGGATCGGGACCCACTTCATCGCGTTGTGCGCGATCGAGGAATAGGTCCTTTCGGTCTGGATATCGGCGCGAGTCTGAGCGAACACATCGACGCTCGATGCGCCGCTTGCTCCGGCGAAGCCATGCATCGCCTGGTTCATGGCGTTAATGGTCAGAACCTGGCGGAAGATGCTGCTTGCATCCTTCGAGACGCCAGTGAGGTACTGATAGGCAATCGGCAGGTCGGCGATGAGCTTGGCCTTCGCGAGCGTTTCGGTCTGCCGGGGGTAGAGCTGGCGCCCGGCGACCTGTGTCATCTCATCGATAAGCCCGGCCCACTGGTTGGAGAGCGCAGTATAGGCTTCGCGGCAGGTGATGATCGAGGCCGTGACGCTATCATCCGCCTGCCGGGTGACGAAGCGCTGTGCACGCGCGGCACTGCCAGGCGCGATGGTCGCCCAGATATCGTTGCTCTCCGACAATTCCTTCATCGAATAGCGGCCGAGGAGCAGGTCGTAGAAAACGCATTGGCGGATATGCTCGTCGAAATTGGCGGCAAACTCGGGATCGGCAATGCGCAGCGAGCGTGTCGCTTCGAGCAGGCGCGCGCCGTAAATCATGCCGTTCTTCGAATAGTTGAGATCGTCGGGAAGGCCAAAGACGAGCTCTGCGGAACGGGTAAGGTAGTCGCCCGCCTGGCTGGTAAAGCTTGCCATGAGCGCTAGGCCCAGCGGGACATTGGCCACTGCTGCCGGTGCAAGGCTCGGATTGACGCGGTCGGTGACCTGCACATCCATGCGCGGCACCATCAGGCACATGTAGATGAGCGTCGCGCCAAGGAACCAGTTGAGCCAGGCGCGCCAGTCCTGATTGAACGCGACGACAATGACCGCAAGCGCCATGCCCATGACCAGCGCTACCTGGATCAGGCTCTTGTAGCCACCGGCCCCGGTCCACGCGGCGACGGCGTTCAAGACATTGACGATGTACTCGCCGCCGCCGGTAGTGAAGATCTCGACCATGGTATTCGCCTCAGGGGATGATCGAGCGGGACTGGAGGCCGCGTGACCAGTCGAGCGCTGCGGACATCGAGGGCGACATCGAAGCGGCGAGAGCGTTTTCGATCATCGCCGTTTTCTCGATGATCTGCATTATCGCCGAGACCTTGGCCTGACCCGTTGCTTGCCGCTGCACAATGCCCGAGCGAACTTCGGCGACCTGGCCGCGCCAGATCGCAAGCTTGGCTTCATCGGCGGCGATGAAGCTTGCCATCGAACGCCCGGCTTCGGACACGATCCGGTCGAGGATGGCATAGAGCAGGTCGATGCTGGCGATCTCGGCGAGCGTTTCGCGATCGTCGGTCGGCATGCCGCGTCCATAGGCGGCCTGGACGGTAAGGATCTTGTATAAGGGGACAGAGGCGACCTGCAGCAGTTCCTTCTCGGCATTGCCGATTGCGGTATCGGCGCGGATCGCATCGACCATATTGCCGATGAGGAGCGCGACGCGCGGGCGGATGGCCTTCGCATTCGAAAGGCTCATCTGCTCGAAGGTGGGATTGAGGCAGAGATCGGTCTCGTCGCAGCGAAACACGCGCACGGTCTGGCCCTGCGTCCCGTCTAGGAGCGCGCTTACGAGCGTCGAGGACGCGTCGCCCGCGAAGGGCACGAACTTGCCGGGTTCATCATCCTTGGGCGGCACGTAGATGACCGTGCCAATCAGCGTCATGACGTATTCTGCAAGCTCGCGGTCGAAGGTACCGCCGGGATTGAAGAAGGCGCTCTTTTTCAGGACGTGCCAGGTGTAGTTGCGCGCGACGCCCGGATTGACGTCGGCGTAGTCGGTGCCGCCGCCTTCGTTGGTTGACGCGCGCTGGCCGCGCGTGCCGCAGCCGTGTTTGGCGGCCGCATAGTCGGTGAAAATGCCTTCGGAATTCCCGATGGCTTCGCAGATCGCCTTGTCGGCGAGATCGCCCTTGGGCCACAGGCCGCCGACCAGCCCCTGCGCCATTTCGCAGGAGTTGATCGAGAGATTGTTCATGAGTTGAGCCTTCTGCGAAAACTCCTGCATGATCTTGTTGCACTCGGGACAGACGGTGTCGATCGCGAGGCTGAAAGCAAAGCCGACCGCGTTGTTGGCGACGGCTTTCAGGAGCGCGACCATCTCGCTCGCATTGATGAAGGAAAAAGACCCGGCAAAGATATCGATGCCTCCGCAGCCCGCCCTTGCGCGCGGCAGCTGGAGATTGGCGATGTTGGTCGTCTTCTGAGGGAAGCGTGTCCAGACATTGCCGAGGCTGTAATATCCCGCCGACTGGCCTTCGAAGGCGGTTGGGCCCGTGACATTCGCCGCCGCCCCCATGTCATCCATGAAGCGGTCCATGCTGTCGCCAACATTCGCGGCGACCGGTGAGGCAACCATGCTGGCGGCGGCGAGGGTCAATGCCGCATTGCGGATGCTAGTAATCATGTCCGGCTTCCTTGGAGGTGAGAAGGTAGATGCGGTCCTGCAGCTCGTCGGCCGAGAGCACGCCGTAGCCGATCGGAATCGGGCGTTTGGTCACGCTATCCCACAGCACCAGGGCGGGGGTGGCTTTGCCTTCGAGACCAAGCTTGCCGCGCTGGTTCGTCTCGACCCGATAGTCGGGAAAGTGTCTCGAGGGTCCGCCATCGGTCGAGATCGCGCGTACGGTAATCCGCCATCGGTCGGCGACGCCTTTGACGATCGGGCCCATCACTTCGCACGGGCCGCAGGTCGAACTGAAGAAATAGAACAGGCCGTAGCGCTGCGAGAGCGTTGCCATGACGTGATCGCGCTCCGCGCTGCGGGCATCCTGCCACTGCTTCTTGGCGACCGCTCCGACGGGGCGCTCAAGCGTGTAGTCGAGGTCCGGGTCCCGCCAGATCGCCCGCTGCCAGACATCGGAGAACAGCGAGGCGCGGTCGAGCTGCGCGCGCTGAAAGCGGATATAGGCCGCGACATTGGCTTCGGTCGGATAGAGAATCGCGCGCGCTTTGAGTTCGCGCAGCTCGGAGGTGATCGCGTCGAGTTCTTGGCTGGCCGCGACCGGCTCGGCTTCAGGCTGTTGTGGCTCTTCAATGGGAGCGGGCTTCACGCAGTAGAACCAGTAGCCGAGCCTACGCTCTTGGCAGTAGAGCGCGTCGGCAGCGGTGGTCGATCTTGTGTCCTGCCGCTCCTGCGCCTGGGCCAGAGTGGCGGGCAGGGCAGCTATGCCGAGCGCGAGCGCCGTGAGGTGATGCAGATGGGTCATTGGCCGCCCCTTGCGTAATAATCTTCGATCCTCTGCTGGATGAGGATGCTGGTCTCGAGTTCGTCGGGCAGCCGCGCGGCCTCGGTGAACTCGGCATAGACCTCGCTGAAATCCATCCGGCTCAAATCAAGCCGGGCAAACTCGTCGAGAGTGAACCCCTCACATTGTTCTTCTTTGGGCTTGTCCCATGGCTTGGGGAGCTGCTTGCGGCCCTGTTCCTGCAGGATCCGCGAGAGCTTGCTCTCGAAACAGCAATAGACCTTCTTCTTCGTCAGGCAGACGCCAAGGAACTTGTCCGAACAATAGGTCCCGACATAGGCGCACAGTCCCTGCGCATCGCGTTCGTGGAGCAGCACTTCCTCGCGGCTGCAGCCGAGTGCGACCAGCAGGCTGATTCCGGGGATGAGCGGGAAGCCCTTGCCCTTGCAGCAGTTGAGGACGCCGAAGACCTTGGACGAGCAGGTGTTGCGCGTGCCGCGGAACAGCGTCAGCGTGTTCGGATCGAACTGGCCGCGCGCCTCGTCCATGGCGTGCAATGCGACCGCCGCATCCTTGAACTCATCATTGGCGGTGCGCTCGATCGTCTCGCAGCTGCCATCAATGCAATAGACATCGCCGTCGCAGACATACTGGGTGGAGATGTCCGTACCGGGCAGGGGACATTCGTAGATGCGCTCCCAGGTCTCGCAGGGCATCTCGTCGGTGAGGCATTCCTCGCCGATGAACCGGCAGGTGCCCTGGCTTTCGATATCCGAACAGTCGCTCGCCGCCTCGCGCGATGTGCAGGTGTAGCTGCGCTGCCATTCCCAGCAGGGCCGCGTAACCGAGACACCGTCGATCACGCGGGTCTGCGGATCGGCATCGGTGCAGATCTCATTGTCGAGTGTGCAATCGCCATTATCGGCAAATCCGATGCACTGGCTCTCGTCGGAAAAGGTATCGATCGAGTTGTCCGTGGTCACCGCATAGGGCGTGTAGCGCGCATCCGGAGTGTCGCATGTGATTTCAGCGATGGGATCGCCAGGTTCGGTGCAGTATCTATAGAACTGGTCCTCCCGCCACTGGAGGCAGGGTCCGGGCCGATACCCGGTGATCCGGCACGACCCCCCATCGAATGCCGAGCACCAGGGATATCCATAGACTGTGCTCGTCTCATTGCAGAGATAGTGCCATTGCTGGCGCCGGGTCACGCTGGCAACGAGCGGCACCGCGCACTGACCCACCGACTGGTCGATCCGCGTGCCAGAGTTGCATGTAGCGGTGTAGGTCCCAGCCGATCCGGACCCGGTCGGCAGCGGCACGCAATTACCCTGGCCACCCGAGATTGCCATGCCGCTGGTGTAGTCGAGCGGGGTCTCGTTGATGGCGAGGCTGCGCGCAATAACGTCCTCGATCTCACTTGGATCGAAGCGCGCGCGATTGGCCACGCTGTCGCGCATTGCCCGATAGCCCTGGTGTCCGGTAGCAGCGGCGGCCGCATTGCTCTCGATCCGCTCGGGAGCGTCGGCGAGCGTTTCCAGGTTTCGCACGGCGTTGCGGTCGTAGTTGGGCAGGTTTGCTGCATTGGGCTGCGATTTGGCAGCTTCTTGCGCTTCGCCGCGCAGGCTTTCGCCAAAGGCCTTGCCATCGGCCCGCGCGTCCTGCTGCTGCGCGGAAAGGGGCGCGGCGACGGCGAGAAGACCGAGCAGTCCTATGCGAAGCGATTGTATGAGCCTCATGGCCGTTCTCCTTCGAGCCTGCGGGAATGGAGGCGCGCGAGCTGCGCTCCCGGACCGCCTCCCGAAGCGAAGGTGTCGAGCACTTCGGCCACGCTGATATTGCCGGCAATGCGGTCGTGCGGCGGCAAGACGTCTTTGCAGTCGAACCCGTCGCAGGGGCTGAAATCGCTCGCGATCATCACGAAGCTCGGGGCAACCTTGATATCGAACGCGCGGAACAGGCGCGGGTCGATCCCGAGCGCGCCGGCCTCATCGCCATCGCTCCAGATTGCGGCGATGCGCTTCTTGAAGCGCGCGCTGTCGCCTTGCGGGAAACCGCGCAGCACGGTGACGCCGCCGGCCCTCGAGACATCGCGAACCAGCGCCTTCAATGAGGGCTCGGGCATTGCCAATGAGGCAAAAGCGATGAACCGGGGCGTGTCGCCCATCGCTGCCACTTCCGCGTCGGCCTGGGCGCGGATCATGCCATCGAGATCGAGCGGCCCGGCATTCGCGGTCGCCTGCGCAGTCTCGGCATAGCCTGCGCGATTGTCGAAAGCCGTTTGCTGCGCGGCGCGCGCGTCTTCTGCGAGGGTATCCGCTTTTGTCCTGACCGACGTGGCGAGCGCCTCGGCGTCGACGGCATGTTCGGCCGCTCGCGCGCGGATCTCAGCGAGGTCAAGGTCGGGTCCGGCATCCTGCGCAGAAGCGGCGGCAAATCCGGCAGCGATCACGAGGCTCAGGCCAACGAGTATGGGGAAAGCGTTTCTCATAGCGCGCAGCAATTCCTCTTGCGCCAGACGAGGTATCCCATGTCTTCGCCGATCGCGGGGATGACCTGTCCGGGGGACTGGAAGGTGGTGGATGCACCGATGGGCGGGCAGGCGTAGCGGCCCTTGGTCGCCGGGTTGGGGCTGGTGGCCTGGAAGCGGTATTGCTGCTTCCTCATCACCGGCATCAGGTACTTGCCGCACAGGCCCTTCGACCCCATCGTCCCCCATGAGACGAGCTCGCGGTGGAGCTTGTAGGCGAAGCGCGAGAGCACGAGCCGCGAGGCCTGGACGTGTCCGATCGAGGCCGAGACGTTGCCGTTCATCGGGTACATCGACCCTTGGCAGCCCGCGCACCAGAACATCTCGTCGAGCGGCAGGTTCGCGGTCGCTGCAGCACAATCCGCCGCGCACGCGGCAAGCGCCAGCGGGTTGGCAAACAGCACGGCCTCGGGATTGATGATCGCGGTGAGCTCGCTGTCCTGCCACAGCGGATCGATCTCGGAGATGTAGAGGATGTCGATCGAACCCGGCTCGAGGCACAGAAAATCGGCGACGATCTCCATCCAGTAGATCAGCGGATAGGCATACCAGTGGACGTGCCAGCTCGAATAATACTGGCTGGCGCCGCCCACGGCCGAAGGACCCGAGATCGAGCGGAAGCCGACATCAAAGCCGGGATCGAGCTTCATGCCGCCGAGGTTCACGAAGCACCAAGGCTTCATGCTGACATCGGCGAGCCGGACCGGCTCCCAGAACCCCATCGCGATGCCGGGCCGAAGACCGCACAGGCACAGCGGGAAATCGGGGTTGTCCGGATCGGGACGATTGCTCGGCCAGATTTCGAGCCCGCCGATCGAGATCGGGAACAGGCACGACCAGCAGATGTCGGTGATCGGATTGACGAATTGCCCGGTGCACTTGCCCGGACCGGCATCGGCCGAAGCGGGTGATGCGAAGACCAGCGACAGCATCGCCGTGAAAAGCACGAGGAAGGCGCGGATTCCGGTCATGGCTGTGCCTTCCGGCGCGGCAGCGCAATCTCGCTGACTTCGAGGAAGCGCCCGTTCTGGCGCACCCGCGCGGGAACAGCCTTGATACCGAATTTTTGCGTCAGCTTGCCGCCCTGGTCGAAATAGAAGCGGCGTTGACGGGCCTTCATCAGCTCGAGCGGTGCGCCTTTCACGAGGATCAGCTTGGCATTGGCGTCCTGCCTCAGCGCCCAGGCGATCTGCGCAGGGTCGTCGCCGTCGAGAAACAGGAGGTCGGAGCGCAGCTTGACGCTGTCGAGCGGATTGACCCGGGTTCCGGCGGCATGGATCAGCTCGCCTTTTGCGCCCCGGATATCGGCAGCAAGCGCGATTGTCGGATCGAACGCCCAGCTGCGGCTTGCGCTTGCGCGAATGAGGCCGGCAACCGGATCGGGTCGGTTGACGCGTGCGATCGTGCGACGCTTGAGTTCCTCGTTGAGCCGCGCGGTCTCGCCCGACTTTTCCATCTGCGCGAGGCGCGTATGAATCTGTTCGAGCAGGTCGCGCTCGATCACAGGGAAGACCGCGCCGCGCTGGCCGTAGTCTCGTGCCTGCAGGCTGGCAGGGAGCATGGCGAGGAGAAGCGCGCCAATCGGAAGGAAAGAGCGCATCACAGGATTGCCCTCCCGCTGCCGAGGATCTGCCCGCGGCAGACGAAGCCGATTTCCCCGTAGCGGCTGTCTAGCCCGCGTGGATGGTCGGTTCCGGTGTAGTAGCAACCTTCCGGTATTGCGCCTTCGGGACCGCGCGTGAGCGGCACGCCAAGGCGGGTGACCTCGAGCAGGCTCGCGACCTGCTTTCCGTCGATGAAGACCGCATCGCCCTCGTGGCGCACGACATCGCCCGGCATGCCAAGCACGTGCTTGCCGAACATCTGCGGTTCCTTTCCGAAATGCCTTTCGACGAGTTCGCTTTGCGGCGGCTCAAAGAAGATCAGGCTGCCGCGTTCGATCGGCGCGCGCTTGTCGAGCCAGAACGCCCAGTTTGGCAGGCTCGGGCTCGCATTGATGAGGAAAGCGTGGTCCTTGCTGAAGGCATCGAGCGGCGCCCAGGCGAGCGGCAGCAGGACCAGCCCCGAGAGCAGCAGCGAACGGCGGATCGAGCGGGGCAGGCTCATGGCTGGATCTCCCCTGCGAGCTTGTCCGCGATGCGCTGCTCGAGTTCGGAGGTTGCGTCTTCGGCAGCGCCCGCGAGCACGGCCTCGGCAACCAGCACCACGCGGCCGTCATGGCCCATGTCGGCAACGGCGCTTTCGGCGGCCTTGAGGTAGGCAAGGCTAGCCGCCTGGACGACCGCCGGATCGGCATCGGCGCGCGCGGCTTCCTCGACGAATGTCCCGATGGTCTCGGCGAGCCGGACCGTGACGATCCGCTGCTCTGGCGAGCTGGTGACCTGCTGCGTAATCCACGCACCCCACAGGAGCGCGGCAACGAGCAAGGCTACGGCGAGGAGTTTCGGGCCCAGCTGGCTAAGTGGGAGGTTCAGTCTATCCATGGCGGGGAGATCCTTCGGCGAGGCGGCGATCGAGGCGGCGCAGGAAAGCCGGCAATCGCAGCAGGGCGAGGCCGCCGGCTGCGATGAGGAATGCGATCTGGAGGTCCTGGGCAAAGAAGCGGCGCGCGACCGGTTCAGCGGTGCGGTAATGGTCGGCAAGATTGCCGATCTGCGCGAACAGCGCCGTCAGGTCCCATCCAGCGATGAGAAGGAACACGAACAGCGGCAGGCCGAGGACCAGCAGCAGCGTGCTCGCCGCGAAGCTTGCCGTTTCGATCAGCACCAGGCAGGTGCCCTGGGACAGCGCCAGCCAGTCGATCACACGGTGCTTGTCGCGGGCTTGTCTGACTGACGGAAGCGGCACGCGATCTATGAGCGTGGTGGTCTCGAGCACCATCATGCGCCTCCTTCCACACCTGCGACCAGCGCGACTGCGCGCTCGAGCGGCATGCCGTTTTCGACATGGCGGCGGATCGCGGCATAGGTGTCAGGATCGGAGGAGAAGATGGTTGCCGAGAGTGGGTCGAGCACCAGGCGTCCAACGGCTTCCATCTCGGGACCTTTGAGGTAGATCTCGCTGTACTCGGTGCCCGAGCGCTTGAGGCTGCGGATCAGCGTCTCGGTCCGGTCGTCCATGTCGAGCCGGGCCTCCTTGCGGAAATCGGCGATGGTCTCGGGCTTCTGTTGGAGCACCAGCATCCAGTCGCTGTTTTCGAGCGCGGCGCGCGCACCATCGGACTTGTAGTAGTCGTTCAAGGACTGGGTCGCGGTCGCAAGCGCGCCGCCATATTTGCGCGCGGTGCGGGCATAGGTCTCGACGAACTCGCCCATCGAACCGCCCTTGAGCATCGCCCAGGCCTCGTCGATCAGCAGCAGCTTCTTGGTCGAGCGCGACGAGCGCGTCATCGCCTGACCGGTCATGAACATGATTGCCGAGAGGACAACGCTTCGAAGCTCCTCGCGGGACGCGAGGTCGCTCATCTCGAAGACGGTGAAATCGTCTTCGAGCGCGAAACTCGCTTTCCCCGAGAAGAACCCGGCATAGCTGCCACCGCGGCAGAAGGGCGCGATCGCTGTGGCGAGATCCTTGCCCGCCTCGTTCTCGCTCTGATGGAGCGCATGCGCGACGTCGTCGATCGCCCCGCCGCTGCCGAGCGCTTCCCACACCTGCGTCACCGCGCGGTCGATCAGCCCGCGCTCCGTGTCCGAAGGCGCGGCGCTTGGCCGCGCCATCTGGCCAACGATGGCCTTGATCATGGCGAAGCAGTCGAGCCGGTAATCCTCGTCTTCATGCGCGCGCGCATCGTCGACCATCGAGAAGGGGTTGAGCGAGAATCCCGAGGCGAGCGTGAACTCGACGAAGCGGCCGCCCTGTAACTTGACCGAATGCTCAAAACTGCGTCCGTCGTCGATCACCACGACCTTGGCGCCCGCGCCGCGCAGCGCGGCGCACAGCTCCTGCAGCAGCACCGACTTGCCCGAGCCCGACTTTCCGCAGATCGCGATGTTGTGGTTGCCCGCCGCGTTCTCGAAGGGCGACCAGAAGAAGGGCTGGCCGCGCCGTCCGAGGAGCAGCAGGTGCGGGATCGTCCCGCCGAGATACTCGCCCTGCAGGGGGGCGATATTGGCCGCGGTGGTCGAGAGCATGGTCCGGAAGCGTTTGAGCCGCGCAAGGTCGTGGACCAGACCATCGGCGAGGCTCAACGGGAACGAGGCGACGAGGCCCTGGAGCTGGAGGAAGCGCTCGTCGGCAAGGTCCCATCCGGCCGCCTTGTAGATCGCCTTGACCGTGCGCTCATGCGCATCGCCTTCGCCGAGCGGCGAGATCGTGGTGAGACCATAGAACAGCTTGACGAGCTTCTTGCCCGCCTGGAGTTCGGCCTGGACGTGTCTCCATTCGGCCGATTGCTCGCCAAGCCTAGGGAGGAAGCGCGCGCTCTTCGTTTCCGAAAGGCTGGTGGTGCGCATGAACTTGTAGCCGGCGCGCGCCGAGGCGGCCTCCTGGTCGGGATAGTGCAGGCACAGCATTGTCGCGGCGGGACAGGGAAAGCGCAGCTTGTCAGTAAACATGTCGCCGATGAGCCGCGCGCATTCCCACGGTGCCCAGCGCTCAGGGGTAGAGCGCACGCCGTAATGGCGCACATCGAAGCGGTCGGGATAGCATTCACCTACCTGAGGCACGCCATCTCGCGAGCGCCCGGTCTCGCGGAAGCGCTCGGTGCGCAAGATAAGCCGGTCGTCCTCGACCTCGAGTTCGATATCGCGGCGGATGGCCTGCGCGTCGAGCGTGTCCTCGCGGTTCCAGTGGGTGAGATCGGGTTCGCGCGCTGTCGTCGGCGAGGTGAGTTCGTCGACCAGTGCGAGCAGGCCTGCGGGCTCGAGCCTGTTCGATGCAAGGCCGAGCGAGTTCAGCATCCCCGCCATCCCGTCGCGGCATTCGGTGAGTTCTGCATCGGTCACGTTTCCGGGCACCGGAACGCCCAGCGACAGCACGAGACGCACATGGCGCGCATGAAACGGCGCGTGTGCCGAGCCCGACTTCCAGACGAGATCGTAGAGCCGGTTGGTGCGGGCCTTCGCGATCGCTTCGTAGATCCCGCCCTGCTCGTAGCGCGGCGCGAACCAGGGGCCGACGATGGCGCCGATGCGCGGAGACGCGAAGTTCAGCACCTGCAAACAGGCGCCTTGCGGCAGGCTCTCGGAGAAGAACTGCCCGAGGATTTCACCGGTGCGCTCATCGGCGCCGATGAGCGGGGTGACTTCGAGAATGAAGCCCTTCGAGTGCGCGTTCCGGTAGAGCCCCGGGCCCTCGTCATAGATGCGGTACGGAAGCCAGTCCGACAGCATGTCGAGCGCGAAACGCGGCTGCGCATGGTCGGCTTTCTTCGCATCGCCGAACAGGCCAGCGAGGAGCGCGTCGCGCGCAGAGGATAGCGAGAGGTTCACTTGGGCTCTCCTTCGGGCAGAACAGGGTGGGGCACCTGGCCGGGGGAGGGGGAACGACCAGGTGCCCCGGGGTCCGGCGCTTTGGCACCGGGCAGCTCCGTCAGATCCTGTGAGGGGATGACCAGGACATCGGGAGGCTGCTGGGGGGAGGGATTGGAATGCTGGAATGGACGTGCTTCTGCGGCGGCGGGCGGCGGGCCTTCCGCTTCAGCCGGGCGCGCCAGTGCGCGCAGAACGTCGCCGGTCGAACGCGGCGCGCGCCAGCGCTCGGCAGCGCGATCGGGCAGCACGACATGAACGACCCGGGCCTCGTGGATGCGGCCCGCCTCGTCGCGGTAGCCCGCAACGACGATCCGCAATTCGCGATCACCGACCCCGTGCGCTCGCGCAGAGGCATGACCGGACCGTTCTGCCTGTGAAGCGCGGGTGGCGGCATCGTCGATCATCGAGGTTGGCGCGCAGCTTCCCTCCGGCGCGCGGCAGGAAAAGTCGCCCTTGACGTTGCCGCCAAGCGTCGCGCAGCTGGCGATCATCAAGGAGAGGGTTGCCGTCGCTCCGACACGGGTCACACGGCCGCTCATTGCTTCAATCCGGTCTTGGCATTGGCAAATGCGCGCAGTGTCTTTGCATCGCGGTAGCCGTGCAGCACCGCACCGTCGCGCGCTCTGACGATCACCGGGGTTCCGGCAAAGCCGTTGGCCTGTGCAAAGGCTTCGTTGGCATCGAGCGCAGCTGCTTTCTTGCAGGCAGCGCGCGGTTCGAGGTGCTTGCCGGTGTAGGCGGCATGGAGCGCCCCGACCGGATCGGCGGCGCACAGCACCGCCTCGGACATGCGGCGGCTCGATGCGCCGAAGATCGAGATCGGCCGCTCCTCGACAAGGACGCCTGCCTTCTCGAGTTCGCCGGTGAGCCGCTTGCAGTAGCCGCACTGGAAATCCGAGAAGACAACCAGCTTCGGCCCCTTGGGATTGCCCCACAGGATCGCGCCTACTGCGGGCAAGACTTTGAGATCGACATGCGTCGCGGCCCGCCTGTCGCGGGGTTCTGCAACGTCGTGCCGACCGGCAGTGTCCTCGCCGGCAGCGCGGGCTGCGCCGGCGGCGAGCAGGTCGGGATTGAGTTCAAGCAGGCGCGCGGCGGTTACGTCGCGCCGCTCCTCCATGTCGTAGAGCCGCCCGACGAAGAGGTAGCGTGCCGCTTCGTCGATGTAGAACAGCGTCTCTCCCGAGACGACCTCGCACCACGGCGCGAATGTCTTGCAATCGAGCGCGTCGATCGGTGTCTTGGGCAGACGAAGCTTGAGCGCTTCAACCACATTCTGCGTGATCGCGGCCTGCGCCGGCATGGCGGTCACTACCGCGACACCGCTTGTAAGGAGGGCTGCTGCGCTGGCGGCGGCGAGCGATATGTGCGCGGCGCGCGCCTTGAGGCCGGGCCGCTGGTTCGAGTAGTTCATTGGGGTGTGCTCCTGACATGGACGCCGTCGAGAAAGACGATCTCGACTGCGATGCCGGTCGGCATCTCGACGACGGGTTGGTACTGTTCTGCGCGTTCGATGAGGTATTTGCTGACCGTGTCGGCGGCTTCGCCCGCGCCCTGGCCGAGGCCGCCTGCGAGAATGTCGGTCGGCGAGAGCGCGTCGCGCCTGCCGTCGCTGCCGACAGGCTGCGCAAAGATGCCGTTGGCATTGGCCGAGAAGCCGCGTCCGAACCCGCCGACGATCCCGGCGAGCAGCGCCTGGCTGACGAGGCTGCCTTCGCGGCTGACGACATTGCCGCGAACGCCCGACTTGCCGGCAAAGGCGATGAACCCCTTGACCTCGCTCACCGCAAAGCGTCCGCCCGGTTGCGCACAGGTCATGCGCACAAGCTTGACGTAAACCTTCTCGGCCGAGAGATCGCCGCGCGCCGCGCCGTTGACGAGGCAGCCGGTGAGATCGGTGGTGAGAAGCTTGTTGCCCTGCAGCACCGAGCGCGCCGGACCGGTGATACGCAGCACCACGGGCAGCGGATCGCTCTGGCTGGTAACGCCCGTCGAGGCGTCGACCCCGACGATCACGGTGGCAGGTGCATAGCTGTTGGGCGGCAGGTAATCGCGGCTTGCCTCGAGCAGCAGCGTCGGCGCGCTTTCGATTGCCTTGGTCTTGGCGGCGCCCGGCTTGTCGGATGAGAAACTCAGCAGGCTTGCCTTGGGTTCGCTGGGTGGCTCGAGCGCTCCGGGAGGGAAGCCCGGAGCCCGCGGATCGGCTGAGGGAACCGGCGTAACTGGGGGATTGGCGCGCACCGTCTCGAGTTCCGAGCGCAAGGCGGCGTTCTCGGCCGAGATCGCATCGATCGCCGCCTGACCGTCGCTGATCATCCGCGCGTTTTCGCCGCGCAATGTCTCGAGCTCCTGCTCGATCGAGGCCTTGGGAAGCTGGCTTTCCTGCAGGTCCTTGATCGCGCGGCCCTGCGCATCAAGACGGTTGCCATAAGTGGCGACGAATTCGCGCTGCGAGAGATTGCGATTGACCAGCGCGCCGGTCTCGATCGTGGTCGCGCCCGCGCCGCCGGCGCCGGCTTCATCCTCGCCGCCGAAGATGAACATCGAACCGGAGATGAGTGCCACCCCGCCGATGCCGGCGAGCAGCAGCTTCTGGCGCTGCGCGACCGTGCGGTTGAGATTGCGCCGGGCTTCGCCGCGCGTCTCGTCCTTGGGCGCTGCGGCGGGCGTATCGTGTCTGTCGGTATCGGCCATTATTCGAGCCCTCCCTTCGCAAAGACGAGGAAGGCCTGCGTGCTCTCGCCGGGCTGGAGACTGTCGCGGCCATAGGCAAAGGCCAGCGCCCCGGCGGGCGCCTCGCGTTCACCGGCAAGGTCGACGGGCATCGGGCCGAGATTGCGCAGGGTGAAGGCCTGACCGATCAGCTCGGCACCTTCATATTCGGCGACCTGCTGCACTTCGAGGCTGTCGGTGCGGCGTGGTCGCGAGAGTTCGGCGCGCGCCCGGAAGCCCGGCAGAACACCGTCGCTCGCCATCGCCTCGATCAGGCGGATCGCGGCTTCGTCGCGCGTCGCTGCATAGCCTTCCCATTCGCTCGCCTGGGACTTGGCGAGCGCGGGATTGGTGACGAAGAGCTGGCTCGCTTCCTCGCCATCGACGCGGCAGGCGAACTTATAGACATAGCCCGCGCTGCTGGTCGCGAAGAAGCTGACTCTGGCGCTCGCATATTGCAGCGGCACCGAGACATAAATGTCGCCGCGCACCGGTTCGTGGGTCACCTCGAAATCGTTGTAGGGATAGCCGCTCGCCATCTTCGAGACATTGGCGAAACCATCCTCGATGAGGGCGATACGGGTCAGCGCGCCGCGCGCGAGCACGCAATCGATCGCGGCGCCATCAGCGGCCTCGACGAACTGGTCGGCATGTGCCGGTGAAGCGTAGGCGGCCGTGGCGATTGCCAGCGCAACGCTGGTCAGCGCGGCGGGGAAGGGGCGGGATAGGAGTGTCATGGGTTCTCCTCCTCGGTTTCGGTTGGGAGCTGGCGGAAGCCGGTGAGGCCGAGGCTGAGGCCGCGGCGGTTCCAGCTGAATTCGAAGCTGCGCTGCTGGCTCGCGATCACCTGCGCGCCGACAAAGGTCTTGAGCGTTCCGGTGACGGTCGCGGTGAGCGCCTGCGGGTCGACCTCCATCCGCGAGATGACGAAGGCCTGGCTGATGTCCGAGCCGCGTTGCTCGTCGACGATCTTGACGAGCTCGGCCTTGAGGCGGCCGTGCGCAGAGGGATCTGCCACCTTCAGGACCTGTTCCATCCAGTAGTCGAGGCTCTCGGGTGCGCGATTGAGCAGCATCAGCGCGGTGTCGCGGGTGACAAGCTCGAGGTAGTGCGCATCGGTCGCGCCGCTGCCGAGCGTCAGGCGCTCGCTCGTGACAGGCACGAGGATCATGCTTTCCTCGCGCGTTGCCGCCGCGCCGACCGCCAGCAGGCTGGTAAGGCCGAGAACGGATGCCAGCGCGGCAAAGCGGTTACGCTGCTTGAGGTGACGCTGCGCTTCCTCGTAGGCGAATTCGTGTTTCATGGATGTCCTCCCTCAGCCTGCGAGCAGGCGACAGTGGGAGGGCGGCGTGGCTTTCAGCCCGAGGAAGCTCCCCGGCAGATACCAGTAGGCAGCATGCACCAGTTTCGACCCTGCACCTGAAGCTTTGGCCTTTCGAAGGGCGAACCAGGTCATGACCGATAGGCCGGTGCCGATGATGATGTGCTGCGCAAGGATGCCCCAGGCGAACGGGACGAGCAGTCCCGCAAACTCGTCGATGGTCCAGAAACCGATGAGCTCCGGATCGTCGAGCCGCCGTGGAACGAGGTATCTGTCGGCCATGCCGCCCTCCCGTCGTTAGACCGCGATCAGATGGTCGCGGTCACGACCGAGGTGACGATCGGCACACCGGTGCCGACGCCGATACCGACACCGACCGGGACCGCGACCTGCCCGAGGGCGAAGCGGCCCGAGGCGAGCGCGATAAGCCCGCCGGCAAGGCTGAGGACGGTGATGATTTTCCCGCCCGAACCTTCGAGGAAGTCGGTAAATTTCTGCAGCGCCGGATCAAAGGTCGTATCGGCACCGGCATAGGCGGCACCGGCGCAGGCGAGCGCAATGGCGGCCGGAAGAATATAGTTGCGGGCACGAATGCCTTTGCTGGATTGGCGCTGAAGAGTGATTGCTTTGGTCATCGAGGAACTCCGTTTCGAACATTGGCAGCGATGCGTTCGCTGTATGTTCTTTCCTCGATTGGAAGGCAGGGTGTAGGAAAACGGAAACTGCAGCACGCGGTATTCCGACCAAGAGAAATCGTCGATTCTGGGCAATCTGACCGGGTTTTGCGCGACCGGTGCAGACATTGCGGCCAAGAATACCGATCATTGCGCCACCCATACCGAAATCTGAGATCGAGGGACCGGAATCTGCGCGAATCAAATCGTGTGACGATGAGCCGGTTTCCTACGTGTTCCTTATTTGTTCTTTTTCCTTTCCTACAGTTTGACGCGTTGCCTAGCCTGTTGGTGATTCGCTAAAGATCACCGGAAGCAGGAACAATGGCGCGAAACGCAAACGACAAATGGGAAGAACTATCGCGAGGAGTCGCAGCTTTCCTCGACCATGCCGTGGACGAAAGTGGCAAGTCCCGGCGGACGATTGCCGCACAGACGAATATCAACAAGGACGCGCTCCGACGCATCCTCGCCGGGACACGGTCAGCCACACTGCCAGAGGCGCTGGCCATCCTTGACGCGAGCGGACACGCGCCGCGCACCTCCCTGATGCTGGCACTCGCGGGGTACTCGCAGCGTAGCGAGGATTGGCAGAATAGCGGCGTGCTGGAATTTCTTGAAACCTTCATAAGCGAGTTGCCGTCTGCTTTGGATCAGGCGCTGGGCGAGAGGCTGCTCGATGTGAGACCGCGCTGGGCAAAGGGGACCGCGCACCGCACCGCCGGTCTCCTGTCGGATCACCTCGCGCAACTGGAGCGGCAGGATGAACAAAGCTTCGCTCTCTGAAATGACGACCGGTCTCGAAACGGACGCGGAAGCCGTTCCTGTCGAGCCAACGCCAGACCGGCTCATTCGTCTTCCCGAGGTCATGGCGCGCGTGGGCCTGCGCCGAACGGCAATCTATCAGCGGATGCGCGAAGGCCGTTTTCCAAAGTCGCGTTCGCTCGGTCCCCGTTGCACGGTTTGGGTCGAATCCGAGATCGATGACTGGATCGGTTCTGTTGTCGAACGCACCGACGAGATATGTCAGAACACGCCCCGAATTTCGAGATGATCATGTCTTGCGTCCCGTCACTGCTCCCATAAACGCCCTCTGTCCGGCTAGCCGGAAAGCACTTCGATTATCCGGCATTCGCCAACCGCTCCGTGCTGGCAGTCGTCGACCATATGGCGCAGTTCGGTTCGCAGTTTTCGCAAGTCACCAAGCTTCCGATCCACCTCGCGCAGGTGGAGGCTGGCAATAGAGTCCACGGCTTCGCACGATTGCGATGGATCATCCGCCAAAGAAAGCAATTGGCGCACCTCCGCCATGGTGAAGCCGAGGTCGCGTGCGCGGCGGATAAACCGCAATCTGGCCAATTCGGTCGGGCCATAGTCCCGGTAGTTGCCGGCGGTGCGTGGTGGTTCCTCCAGCAATCCGGTCCGTTCGTAGTAGCGGATGGTTTCGGCGGTCGTGCCGGTCTTCCGCGCCAGGGCACCAATCTTCATGGGTTTCTCGCAATGCTTGACCTTGTAGCCACTACAAGGTGCATAAGACAATTCGAGGATGCAAGCAGAACGGTAAAATCCTGTGGCAAAGAAGGACATTATTGAACTTATCGAAGCTGAGCGGCGCGTTTTCCGTACCGCCAGGCAGTCTGGTGACCGGGCTTTGGCTTGGACCGCGCTCGAGCGAGAACATATTCTGGGCCAGGGCTTCTTCGGGCCGCACCTTCGTTCACATATGACGATGCTGGGCTATGCGGTTGAAACCCGCGATGGCCGGGAAGTTCTGGGGCAGGTCATACGTCTTTCGCTCGCTCCCCTTGGCAATCTCACCGGACGGCTTCCTTGGGGGAGTACCGGACGCGCAAACGTGAGCGCGTTCGCGCCAATGCCATACCCGGACGACCTCTCAGAGGTTCTTACGATCTCTTCTGGCGAAGCTCGCTAGCTCGCGCCATGGCAATTCTCTCCAACGAACAGGTTGAACGCCTCTACGACAAGAACGCGGGAATCTATGACCGATTGGTCTCGGGGTTTCGGTGGGCCGGTCTTGGTCGCTGGCGACGCGATCTGGTTAACCGGCTTGAACTCAACGCCGGCGACCATGTGGTGGATCTGTGTGCTGGCACCGGCGCAAACCTCGCGTTTCTGCTTGAGAGAGTAGGACCAAGCGGCAAGGTGACGCTGGTCGACCTTTCGCAAGGCATGCTCGACCAAGCCCGTCGACGAGCGAAGCGCCTGCGAGCAAGTAATGTCGAATTTGTGCAGTCAGACGTAGCCGCCTTCCGCTTTCCGAGCGAGACTAGCGCAGTCATCAGCACCTTTGGACTGGAAATGCCACCTGACTACGCCGCGATCATCGAGCGCGCCTCGGCTGCTCTCCCGACGGGTGGCCGGATGGCCCTGCTTGGCCTGAAGCACCCCGAGCGCTGGCCGCGATGGCTGATTGAAATCGGCATATTGCTGACCAAACCGTTCGGTGTGGCGCGGGAATATGAAGAGTTCCGCCCTTGGCTTCCAGCACGCCAGTTTCTGCGTGAAGTTCATTTCCGCGAGTTTCTAGCCGGTTGTGCGTATGAATTCGTCGGTGCCAAATCGTGATCATGAAAAGACAAGCGCTCAGACAGCCGTGGTTGCGCGAGCTTTGCAAGGCTCCTAAAGGGTTGAGTAACGTGCCGCGTTTTGTGTTGCCCTTCCTTGCGATCATCGCCATTCTTTTCGGTAGTGTCCTATCGTTACCTGACGCGCATGCTTCAGAAGGCGAAAGCTTCGTTCATGCGGCCGATCACGTTTATGCGCATGGGGCTGACCACTTCGATAGGAATGATCCCGAGCCGGACCATGATGGTCAGGATCATTCGGCAACGCATCATCACAATTGCAGCTTCGGTCTCGCCGATAGTGGAGTGTTCCTGGGGTCGCCCTTTGCGCGCACGAATAGCCTGAAGGGTCTGCTTGCGACTTCGATGCTCACCTCGCGCGCGCCGCCGGTTCTGATCCAACCTCCCAAAGCCTGACAGCAAATCATGTGCGAGTGCGCCTGCGCGCGCTCGATTGGTTTCAGTCAGGAGATACAATAATGCGGTGCTTTGCACTGGCCGCGGCCTTGATTGCCGTGTCCACGGGTTCGCCAGTATTGGCACAGGAAACAGTTACACTCGAGGAAGCGCTCGCTCGAGCGGGCGTCGGCATTGAAGGGGAAGATGACCCTTCCAGCAATCCACGGGTTTACGGCCCTCAGGCGGAGGCCGAAGCCGCGCGTGCGGCTATCGACCAAGCACGCCTCCGACCCAATCCCGAGCTATCGCTTGAGGCCGAGAACATCGCGGGCTCCGGCGCTTTCTCCGGGCTGCGATCGACCGAATATACCCTAGCGATCGGTCAGCCGCTCGAACTCGGCGGCAAGCGAAGCGCACGCATCGCGAGCGCACGCGCATCGTCCGATTTCGCCGGCTTGCAGAGCGAATTTGCCTTGTCGCAACTCGCTTTGGGGGTGCGCGAGCGTTATGTGCAGGCCGTCGCCGCAGGCCAGCGCCTCGTTCTCGCGCGGGAAATCGTCGAGCGAAACCGTGAACTGACGCGGATCGCCAACGTGCTTGTAGAGGTCGGGCGGGAGCCGCCTCTTCGAGCTATGCGTGCACAAGCTACGCTTGCCGAGGCGGAGGCCGAATTGCAGGCTGCACAAGCAGACGATTTAGCAGCACGTCAGGCGCTCGCGGCTCTCTGGGTATCCGGACAGCCCAATCCCGCAGTATCGAACGTCTTTCCTGACTTATCGCCGCCCCTTGCGCCGCCGGTTTCCGAAGATCCGTTGCAACTGCGCATTGCGGGCGCTCGAACCACCTTTGCTGAAGCCGAAATTGCGCGTGAGCGCTCGCTTGGCGTTCCCGACCCAACGCTGTCGGCAGGTGTGCGCCGTTTTGAGGAAAGCAGCGATCAAGCGTTCATCGTCGGGATTTCCATTCCGCTTCCCTTTCGCAACCGCAACCAGGGCAACATCGCAGCCGCCGAGGCGCAATACCGCGCGGCAAGCGCGAGCGAGGCGATAGCCGAGGCGGACTACCGCGTGGAGTTCGAGCGGACGCGAACGCTTTATCTGGCCACCGAAACGCGTGTGGAGACCCTCTCCAGCGCATCCCTGCCGCAGGCTGAGGAAGCGCTCAGGCTCGTCGAAATCGGCTACCGCAATGGCAGATTTCCGCTGATCGAAGTTCTGGCGGCTGCCGAAGCGCGCGACGCCATTCGTGAAAATCTGATTCAGGCAGAAGAGACCCGCGGCCTGCTCGCGGCGCGGCTCATCTGGCTCACCACACAGTGAGGCCCATTTCCATGAAACGTAGCCATTTGATCGCCGTAATCGGTGTCCTGATCTTGCTGGCCGCCTTGGCCTGGGTCTTCTGGCCCGCTGACTCAAACGGGCCCGACCAGCAAGCGGAACAAGGTGAAAAGAGCGAAGTCCCCGAAGGCGTTCTGCTGATCGACGCGAAGCAGATCGCAGCTTCGTCGATAGAAATCGAAGCTGTCCAATTCGGCGCAGCAACGGAGCTTGTATTCCCAGCGACCGTCGCCGCGGCGCCGAATGCCAGCGCACGGATCGATGCGCGTGCATCCGGTGTGGTGAGGAGCGTGAACAAGATGCTGGGCGATTATGTCAGGCAGGGGGAGGCGATCGCGCGGATCGAGAGCGCTGATGCTGCCGGACTGGCTGCGCAGGTCGCTACCGCGCGTGCGCGGGTCAATGAACTGTCTGCGCTCTACGACCGCGAAAAGCGGCTGTTCGAGGCCAATGTGACGGCCCGGCAGGATCTCGAAGCGGCGCAGGCCAATCTGCAAGTGGCAAGATCGGAGCTGTCACGCGCACAAGCTGCATCCGCCGCTGCTGGTGTCAGCGGGGATGGACGTTCGCTGGCCGTGACGAGTCCGATTTCAGGGCAGATCACCAGCGCGCCGATCGTGCTTGGCTCCTACGTCTCCGCCGGTGAAGAGATGTTCCAGATCGTGAACGCGAGCGGCTTGCAAGTGCAGGTTGCTCTGCCCGCCAGTGATGCTGCGAGAATTAGGCCCGGCGACGAGGCAACGCTGGAATTCGGAGAGGAGCGGGAGATCGGCGGACGTGTGCGCTCGATAACCCCCGCGCTCGATCCGGAAAGCCGCAGCGCAACCGCAGTTATTTCGCTCGCTGGAGCGGTCCCCGGATTGCAGCCAGGCGCATTCTTGCAGGCGCGCATCCGGCCCTCAGGTGAAACCGATGCGACCTTGATCTCGGTGCCTGAATCCGCAGTTCAGATGGTCGAAGGCCGTGAAGTGGTGTTCGTTCGCACGCGTACCGGCTTTCGGGCGATGCCTGTCGTGACGGGATCGCGCTCGGGAGGGCGCATCGTGATCGAGTCCGGATTGCAGAATGGCCAGCGGATCGCGACCGAAAACGCCTTCCTGCTCAAAGCCGAACTCGGAAAAGAGGAGGCCGAACATGGACATTGATCGGTCTGAAAGCGGCTTCGAGGAGGAGCGCAGCAGCCATGATGGCGTGATTGGCAGCGTCCTAGACTGGTCTGTTCGAAACCGCTGGGCGGTCGTGGTTCTGGCCCTCTGCGTAGCGATTTGGGGGGCTTTCAATCTCGCCCGATTGCCCATCGATGCGGTGCCGGACATCACCAATGTTCAGGTGCAGATCAACACCGAGGCACCGGCGCTCTCGCCCTCGCAGATCGAAACGCAGGTAACCTTCCCTGTCGAAACCGGCATGGCCGGAATCGAGGGACTGGAGATGACCCGCTCGATCTCGCGCAATGGCTTTAGCCAGGTCACGGCGATCTTTGAGGAAGGCACGGATATCTATTTCGCGCGATCGCAGGTGGAGGAACGGCTCGCCACGCTCGCCTCTTCGCTTCCTGCAGGCGCGGAGCCGTCGATGGGTCCGATTGCGACCGGTCTCGGCGAGGTGTTGATGTATACCATCGAGTTTGAGCATCCGGGCGGAACCGATGCGCCCAAGGGTGGTGCTGTTGGCTGGCAGAATGACGGCAGCTTTGTCACGGACCGGGGCGAGCGATTGGACACGGCGGTGGCGAGAGCCGCCTATCTGCGTACGGTACAGGATTGGGTCGTCGCGCCGCTGATGCGTTCGGCCAACGGCGTGGCGGGCGTAGACTCGATCGGTGGCTTTGAGAAGCAGTACTTGGTGCAGCCAGACCCCGACCGCCTCAACGGCTACGGCGTTTCGCTCGACCAGCTGATTACCGCGCTGGAAGCGGCGAACCAGGCCGAAGGCGCCAACTTTGTCGAACGGGCTGGCGAAGCTCTTCTTGCACGGGTCGATTCCCGGCTGAATTCCGTAGAAGACATTGCGCAGGCAGTGGTGGCAACGCGCGAAGGTGTGCCGATCCGCGTCGGCGACGTGGCAACGGTCGAAATTGGCGGCGATCTCCGCACAGGTGCAGCCTCGCTGAATGGCGAGGAAGCCGTCGTCGGTACTGTGCTGATGCGCGCAGGCGAAAACAGCCGCACCGTAGCTGCGGGTGCTGCCGACAGGCTCGACGAGGTACGGTCGTCGCTTCCAGCAGGAGTTGAGGCGGAGATCGTCTACAACCGTTCGACACTCGTCGATGCGACCATCGTGACGGTACGCAACAACCTTGTCGAGGGCGCGCTGCTCGTCATTGTCGTTTTGTTCCTGCTGCTTGGAAACATCCGCGCCGCCATCATTGCAGCTCTGGTCATCCCTTTGTCGATGCTGATGGCAGCTATTGGCATGAACCGGCTTGGCGTATCTGGCAACCTGATGAGTCTTGGTGCGCTTGATTTCGGCCTGATTGTCGATGGCGCTGTCATCATCGTCGAAAACAGCATCGCGCGCCTCGCCGCAAGGCAGGAGCACGAGGGACGTTTGCTCACACTGCGCGAACGCCTTGCCGAGACGCGGGCAGCGGCGCATGAGATGATCAAGCCAACGGTGTATGGCCAGGCGATCATCTTTCTGGTTTTTGCGCCGCTCCTCACCTTCACCGGGGTTGAGGGCAAGACATTTTCGCCCATGGCCATCACGGTGATGCTGGCACTTGCCTCAGCATTCATACTCTCGCTTACTTTCGTCCCAGCGATGATCGCTCTCTTGCTGAACAAGAAAATCAACGAGCAGGAAGCAAAGCCCATCCGATTGGCGAAAGAGCGCTATGGTCCGCTGCTGCGCAGAGCGCTTGCCCGTCCATGGCCTGTCATCGGTACCGGAGTCGGCGTGTTCGCGCTCGCGGCGCTTGTCTTCAGCTTCATCGGCAGCGAATTTACACCGCAGCTCGACGAGCGTGATCTGGCTGTCCAGTCATTGCGTATTCCTTCCACCCCACTGGAGCAGTCGCTTACAATGCAGCGCCAGGTCGAAGCGCGATTGAAGCAATTCCCGCAGGTTGAGCTGGTATTCTCGCGCACCGGCACGGCAGAGGTCGCGACCGACCCTATGCCGCCGAACATCTCGGATGCCTATGTTATCCTCAAACCGCGCGAAGAATGGCCGGACCCCTCGCTGTCTAAGGATCAGCTTGTAAGCGAGATGGAAGAGGCGCTCGGTAATCTCGTTGGTAATCTCTACGAATTCAGCCAGCCCATCGAGCTGCGCTTCAACGAGCTCATCGCAGGCGTTCGCGGCGATGTCGCGGTCAAACTCTACGGGGATGATCTTACGGCTATGACTGCGGCTGCAAACCAGGTCGCGGTCGTGCTCCGCGGTGTCGAGGGCGCGGCCGATGTGAAGGTCCAGCAGGTTTCGGGTTTTCCGACGCTCGATATAGCCTTCGATAGGCCAACGATTGCGCGCTACGGCCTCACGGTCGAAGACGTGGCGCAGTCCGTTGCCATAGCGCTTGGAGGTCGAAACGCAGGGCTGGTGTTCGAAGGCGATCGACGTTTCGATGTCGTGGTCAGGCTATCGGATGCAAATCGCAATGACTTCGACCAGCTCGGATCATTGCCGATCGTGCTTCCCAATGGAGGAACCGTGCCGTTGCGCGCAGTGGCAAAGTTTCAGGTGATTGATGGCTTGGCCGAGGTCCGGCGCGAGCAGGGTCGCCGGCTGGTGATCGTATCCGCCAACGTGCGCGAGCGCGATCTTGGGTCATTCGTCGAACAGGCGCAATCCGAGGTCGCTGCAGGCGTTGATTTGCCTTCCGCATCGTTCATCGAATGGGGCGGTCAGTACCAGAACCTGCAACAGGCTCAGCAGCGTCTGCTGATCGTGGTTCCGCTCGCCTTCGGCGTCATCTTGTTGCTCCTGTATTTGGCGGTCGGCGGTTGGGTCCCTGCGCTGGCGGTGTTCAGCGCAATCCCCATGGCACTGGCTGGCGGGGTCTTTTTCCTGGCTATGCGCGGCATGCCTTTTTCCATCTCGGCAGCGGTGGGGTTCATTGCTCTCTCCGGAGTTGCGACGCTGAACGGCCTCGTCATGATCACAGCGATCAAGCAGCGTCTCGAACAAGGCTTGGAACTGGGCGACGCGATCATCGAGGGCGCGATCGCACGGCTGCGGCCAGTGTTGATGACAGCGCTTGTCGCATCGCTCGGCTTTGTTCCGATGGCGCTTGCGACGGGAACCGGGGCCGAAGTGCAACGTCCATTGGCTACGGTTGTCATTGGCGGGTTGATCACCGCCACCGCGCTCACCCTGTTCGTATTGCCAGCCATTGTAAGCCTGATCTTCGCGAGAAAACCGCGCGCGACCCAGGTTGAGACATCAGCAGCAGCGAGGAGCGACAGCTAGTGACACGGAATATCGAACTCGAACTATCGTCGCTTCTCCCGGACATTCCGAGCGACACCGACAGATGTATCGCTCGGCTGCAGTCGTTGCTCAGTTCGCGGGCCGGGGTGCATGCGGTCGAGGTCCTTGCAGGATCGAACAGTACACCTGCCCAGCTTGCAATATCTTACGATCCCGATCGTCTCACGATCGCGCGGATCAGAGAACTTGCGCACGTAGCAGGAGCGGAAATTTCCGGGCGCTACGGGCATGTTGTGTGGCAAACCGAGGGCATTAATTCGGTGCGCCGGGCGCAGACGGTCGCAGATCTGGTAGCCCGCGAATCCGGCGTACTTGAAGCAAATGCCGATGCGAGCGGAAAGCTGGTCGCCGAGTTCGACCGCCGGCGTACCGATGAGACCGCGATTGCCAATGCGCTGCAAGAACTGGGGGTTTCAATCAAGGCCGACAAAATCGCCGCAAATGCCAGGGATGCTGAAGAACACCGCCATGACGATAAAGATCATTCCGGGCACAGTCACGGCGGCATCTTCGGCGCTAATACTGAACTCTTTTTCTCGCTCGCTTCGGGCGCATTTCTCGCCATCGGCTTCGGGATCGAGAAACTGTGGGACGGGCATCCGGTCTGGCTGCCGTTCGCTTGCTATATAGCGGCATATTTCTTCGGAGGCTTCTTCACTCTCCGAGAGGCGTGGGACAATTTGCGCCTCCGCCGGTTCGAAATCGACAGCCTCATGCTTGTCGCCGCTGCGGGCGCCGCCTTTCTCGGGGAATGGGCCGAAGGCGCGCTACTGCTGTTCCTGTTCAGTTTCGGCCACGCGCTCGAACACTACGCGATGGGGCGCGCGAAGAAAGCTATCGAAGCGCTCGCCGAGCTTGCCCCGGACACCGCACGGGTAAAGCGCGGACCTGACGTAGTTGAGATCCCGGTCGAGGAGCTTGCGCTAGGCGACGTGGTAATCGTGCGTCCGAACGAACGCCTTCCGGCTGACGGCTTCATCTTGGACGGCGTCAGTGCCATCAATCAGGCTCCGGTGACCGGCGAAAGCGTGCCGGTCGACAAGAGCGCGGTTTCGGATGTCGCTTCTGCGCGCGCCAATCCTGACAATCTTGCGGATGACAATCGCGTCTTCGCGGGGACGATCAACGGATCGGGCGCGCTCGAAGTGGAAGTGACCCGGCGATCGAGCGATACGACCCTAGCCAAGGTCGTCCAAATGGTGAGCGAAGCCGAGGCTCAGCAATCTCCTACCCAGCGCTTCACGCAGCGCTTCGAGCGAATTTTCGTGCCTGCCGTGCTCGCTCTGGCCGGCCTGCTCCTTTTCGCATGGGTTGTCATCGACGAGCCGTTCCGCGACAGTTTCTACCGGGCGATGGCGGTGCTTGTGGCTGCGAGCCCGTGCGCTTTGGCGATCGCGACCCCGAGCGCGGTCTTGTCCGGAGTGGCCAGAGCTGCACGCAGCGGCATTCTGGTGAAGGGCGGCGCGCCGCTCGAGGATCTCGGTGCGCTCAAGGCCATCGCGTTCGACAAGACCGGTACTCTTACCGAAGGCGAACCCCGCATTACCGATGTCGAACCCGAGCAGGGTGTATCTGAAAACGAACTGCTTGCGATTGCTTCGGCGGCTGAAAATCTGAGCGATCATCCCCTGGCACAGGCGATTGTCAGGGACGGCAAGCAGCGGCTCGGCGATGAGACTCTGCCCGAAGCTACCAATCTCGAAAGCTTCACAGGCAAGGGCATCACCGCGCTTGTCGGCGGTGAGCGGGTGTGGATCGGAAAGCTCGAAATGTTCGGGCAAGACGGGGTCCCTCCGCTCAGTGCCGAACTGTCGGATGCTATCGAGGGCATGCGCGAGCGCGGGCGAACGACAATGGGCGTTCGCTCGGAAACGCGCGATCTCGGAGCGATCGGTTTGCTCGACACGCCGCGAGCGGCGGCAAAGGCGACGCTCGAAGCGTTGCGCGGCCTCGGGATCACCCGAATGATCATGATCTCGGGCGACGACCAAAGAGTGGCCGATGCGGTTGGAACGGAAGTCGGCCTCGACGAGGCCTGGGGCAATCTCATGCCCGATGACAAGGTCAAGGCCATCCGCAAGCTTGCCGGCCAGGACAAGGTTGCGATGGTCGGAGACGGGGTCAATGACGCTCCGGCCATGGCGAATGCCACCGTCGGGATAGCAATGGGGGCTGCCGGATCGGACGTTGCATTGGAGACAGCCGATGTCGCGCTGATGGCCGATGATCTCGCCCGACTGCCTTTCGCCGTCGATCTGAGCCGACAGACCCGGTCGATCATCCGGCAGAATATGATCGTCAGTCTTGGAATTGTTGTCGTGCTCATCCCGGCAACCATTTTCGGTCTCGGGATAGGCCCCGCTGTCGCGGTTCACGAGGGATCAACGCTGATCGTGGTCGCCAATGCGCTTCGCCTTCTGGCGTATAAAGAGAAGGGCAGCACAAAAGACATAGCGGAGAAGCCAGTATGAGCTGCAACGATGACTTCGATCTGGATTCGGCGGACAAACGACGCACATTGTGGATCGTATTGTGGCTCAACGTCGCAATCGCGGTTGGTTTCTTTGTCGTTGCCTATTTTGCGGACTCGAACGCGCTCTTGGCCAACGGGCTCGACAATTCTTCCGATGCATTTGTCTACGCGCTCAGTCTTCTGGCTCTCACCCGTTCGCAATCCTGGAAACGAGGGGCCGCGCGTTTCTCAGGCATCATGCTCCTGATCTTCGCCGGAGGTGTTATCGCCGATGCCGTCAGGCGTTTCATCGAAGGCTCGGAGCCGGGCGGCCTGATGATGATCGCCATGGCGGCCATCGCGGCGGTGGTGAACCTCATCTGCCTGCGCATGCTCCAGAAGCTTCAGCAAAAGGATGTTAATCTGCGCGCAGCGACCACCTTTAGCTTCAACGATTTCATATCGAACGGCGGCATCATCGTCGCCGGGATCATCGTTATGCTTACAGGCGCAAATTGGCCGGATCTCGTGGTTGGGATCGCGGTTGCTGGCATTGCCCTGTATGGCGGGATCGATATCCTTCGCGATGCGCACAGGGATAAGCATAAGGAAGCGGGCACCGAACATATCAAAGGCGACGAATTCGGAAGATGATGCTCGAAATTCGCATTTTGGTCGCTGGATTGCCTCGGCTCCGTATTCAGACTATCGCAGGTTCGTGAAGTTTGTTCGCGCCTTGACCCTGATTTGCTTCAGTTTCGGACTGTTTGTGCAGGTTGCTGCGCAAGCGGCCGTTCCGCAGAGCGATATGGCTGGGTCGGCTGATTGTGCTGAAATGGCGCAAAGCATGGCCGAGCACTGCATGTCTGAACACGCGATGCCCGAACAGATGGTTTCCGAAACGGACTCCACCGAACAGCATGGCTCATGCTGCGAGATGAGCCTCGATTGTCTCGTAGCCATGAATTGCCTCCCGCCGCTAGCGCTTGCGGGTCCGGGACTGGCGCATGCAGGACCGTTTCCTGTTGCGCCTACGTATCTGGCCGCTAGCGCCAGCAGGCTCGACGGCCAGCCTCGACCGCCGGAATCTCCCCCTCCACAAACTGAACTCACCATCTAGCATTTCCCGGGCGGTGCTCTGCGCCGTTTGCGAGCTTGACGGATTACTTGACTTGCGCCGTGTCGATTGACGCGTACGCCGCAGTCGTTCCCGGCCAGTTCGCTTTGAAAGAGTGAGAATTATGGATTGGCGAATTGGCTTGTTGCCGTTTTCGGCCCTGCTCAGCGCACAAGCTGCGCAAGCGCAGTCTGTCGGATACGAAGAAGCCCTTGCATCGGTAAGAGTCGAGCAACCCGCTCTAGAAGCTGGCGCGCTGCGTGTGCAATCACGGCGCGAGGCTGCGGAAGCGGCAGACGAGCTTCCTGACCCGCGTGTACGCGCAGGGGTTATGAATCTTCCGGTCAGCGGTCCCGCGGCGTTCGAGCTTGACCGGCAACTTCCTACGCAAGTCGCCATCGGTATCGAGCAGGAGATACCCAACCTCGCCCGCCGACGGGCGAAATTTGGCGTTGCCAGTTCGGAAGTGAGGCTAGCCGAAGCGCGCCTGGGTGTGACCGACCGTGATCTCCTCGCCGATGCGGGAACGGCTTGGGTGAGGCTCTATTATGCGCAGGCGCGGATTGAGCTTGCCCACGCCGCGCTGGACGAATTGAGGGCATTCGTACCCGCAGCGAACAGCGCCGTCGCCTCCGGGTCGGCCCGCCCGGCAGAGAGTCTGGCGATCCGGCGCGAACTGCTTGGGATCGAGGATGCAGCGACGTCGATCGAGGCCGAGCGCGAGACGGCGCAAGCGCAGCTTTCCCGATACATACCGTTCCCTGACCCGGTTGCCTTGGGTGAGGCTCCCACGGCGGCTCTGGATGAAAACCAGCTTCGCTTCGAACTGGAAGAGAATCCCGAACTCATTCTGGCCGATGCGGAACAAGATCGGGCCGAAGCCGGTGTGGCGCTCGCTCGCGCTGAAAAGCGGCCGGATTTTGGGGTGAGCGTCACCTATGGTCGTCGCGACCAGGCGTTTGGCGATGCGGTGTCGGTCATGGGGTCGATTACTCTTCCGATCTTCACCGACCGGCGGCAGAATCCGCGCATCGCCGCCGCCGAAGCCGATGCCGCTGCCGCTTTGGCCGACCGCGAGGATCGCAGGCGCGCGCTGGTTGCGGATTTCGAAGCCCATCTCGCCACTTGGCGCAGCACTACGCGCCAATGGCGCCGCGCGCGTGATGAACTTCTTCCGCTCGCGCGTGACCGCGTTGAGCTCGAGACAGCCAGCTTTGCGGCCGGGCGTGCCGATCTCGTCGATGTGATTGCGGCGAAATCCGCACTTGCCCTGCTCGAGCTGGAAATTCTCGAACGCGAACAGGCGGCGGTGCAGGCGGCGGTCAAACTACAACTCACATACGGGGAGGGCAGGCCATGAACTCCGTGCTCGAACGATTTACGCAGCGCCAACGCTTGTTTGCGGCTGGGCTAGGTATTGCCCTTGTCAGCCTGGCTGCTGGCTACGGTCTTCACATGCTCGGCGGCGAGAGCAGCGGGGCTGGGTCGGCGACGGATACTGACTGTGAGGACGTGCTCTATTGGTACGATCCGATGGTGCCCGGACAACGCTTTGACGAGCCCGGTAAGTCGCCCTTCATGGACATGATGCTGGTTCCCAAGTGCGCGGGAGAAGCTGCGGAAGCGGGCGTCCGGATCGATCCGGGCCTTGTCCAGAATTTCGGCATTCGCACTGCAGCGGCCGAGTTCGGAGTTCTCGAGCCGGAAATCACCGTGACGGGCGTCCTCGCGTACAACAGCCGGGATGTTGCCATCGTCCAGCCAAGAGCGGGCGGATATGTCCAACGCACCTATGGTCTTGCACAGGACGATGTCGTGCGTCGCGGCGCTCCGATAGTCGACATTCTTGTCCCTGACTGGGGCGGCGCGCAGCGTGAATACATTGCTGTGCTCGATACCGGCGATCAGGCACTTGCAGACGCGATGCGGCAGCGCATGCGCTTGCTCGGCATGACCGACGCAATGATCGCGTCGGTTGAACGCACACGCAGAGCTCAAAACACGATCACCGTCACGGCTCCCGTGGGCGGTGCCGTAACAATGCTTGGGGTGCGCTCGGGCATGACTGTAATGGAAGGTCAGACTTTGGCCGAGATTACGGGCTTTACGCCGATATGGCTTGAAGCTTCGGTTCCTGAAGTCCAGGCCGCAAATGTCCGGCAGGGCCAGCCCATCAGTGCGACCTTGGCAGCGTATCCGGATCAGCGATTTGCGGGACGGATTGTTGCCATCCTTCCAAGCGCCGATGCCGCGAGCCGAACCATCACCGTTCGGGCTGAGCTACCCAATCCGCGCGGCAGGTTGAAACCGGGGATGTTCGCGCAGGTGTCGCTTTCACCCGACACACGGCGAGCCTTGCTGGTACCGTCGGAGGCGGTCATTCGAACCGGACGCCGAAATCTCGTGATGCTCAAGCAGGATGAAGGCGCGTTCCTGCCTGCTGAGGTCGAAATCGGGCGCGAAGCGAATGGCAGGACAGAGATACTCGCAGGCCTTGCGGAGGGCGAGCAGGTCGTCACTTCAGGTCAGTTCCTGATCGACTCCGAAGCAAGTCTTAGCGGGATCGACGTCAGGTCGATCGATGGGACCATGAGCATGGCGTCGGAAGGCTCGCCAAACATGAGGACGTACACCGCTACGGGAAGAGTGACGAAAATCGCTGGTGCTTCGATCACTCTCAATCACGCGCCGGTTCCCGCTCTCGAATGGCCGAGCATGGTCATGCCCTTCGCACTCGAAGACGCCGCTCTAGTTGACGGTATTGAACCGGGCGACAAGGTCGAGTTTACGTTCTCGCAGCACGACACCGGTCCGCGTATCGAATCCATTCGGAAGACCGACCGATGATCGCGCGCATAATCGATGCATCGATCGCCAATCGGTTTTTCATCGTTCTGGCGGCTATCGCGGTCACGCTGGCTGGCTTCTGGGCGGTGCGCGCAACGCCTGTCGATGCGATCCCCGATCTGTCTGATGTGCAGGTCGTGGTGCGGTCTAATTATCCGGGCCAAGCTCCGCGCATCGTTGAGGATCAGGTCACATACCCGCTCGCAACGACGATGCTCTCGGTGCCGGGCGCGGAAACGGTGCGCGGCTATTCGATGTTCGGCGACAGCTTCGTCTATGTGATCTTCGAGGACGGTACGGACCTCTACTGGGCGCGCTCGCGCGTGCTGGAATATCTCAACCAAGTGCAAAACGAACTGCCCGAAGGTGTGACAAGCTCGCTGGGGCCGGACGCGACGGGGGTGGGCTGGATTTACGAATATGCTCTCGTCGACCGAACGGGGAACAGCGATCTTGCTGGGCTCAGAAGTCTTCAGGACTGGTTCCTGCGCTATGAGCTCCAGACCATCCCCGGCATTGCAGAGGTTGCAAGCGTTGGCGGCATGGTCAAGCAGTACCAGGTCGTGCTGGAACCCTACCGGATGGCTTCGCTTGGCGTCACATACAGCGATGTCGTGCGTGCCATCCAGGCCTCAAATCAGGAGGCCGGCGGATCGGTGGTTGAAATGGGCGAGGCCGAATTCATGGTCCGCGCTTCGGGCTATCTCACATCTCTCAACGACTTCAGACAGATTCCGCTGAAATCGGTGGGTAACGGTATCCCCGTCACCTTGTCCGATGTCGCCACGATCCAGCTTGGCCCCGAAATGCGGCGAGGAATCGCCGAACTCAATGGCGAAGGCGAGGTCGCAGGCGGTATTGTCGTGCTCAGACAGGGTGAGGATGCGCGGGCAACCATCGCGGCTGTCGAAGAGAAGCTCGACGTGCTCCAGGCCAGTCTTCCCGAAGGGGTCGAGATTGTCACGACCTATGATCGTTCGAAGCTGATCGATGCCTCGATCGAAAACCTGACCGGAAAGCTCATCGCCGAGTTTATTATCGTCGCGATCGTTTGCGCGCTATTCTTATGGCATGTGCGGTCAGCATTGGTGGCGATCGTCACGCTTCCATTGGGGGTGCTGGCGGCCTTTATCGTGATGCGTTTTCAAGGGGTCGATGCGAACATCATGTCCTTGGGCGGCATAGCCATCGCAATCGGCGCGATGGTCGACGCTGCCATCGTCATGATCGAGAACGCGCACAAGCATATCGAGCATTGGGAAGAGGACCATCCCGACGAGCAGATGTCCAACGATGAACGCTGGAAACTGATTGCGGACGCATCGAAAGAGGTGGGGCCAGCGCTGTTTTTCAGCCTCCTGATCATAACCCTATCGTTCCTGCCGGTGTTTACTCTGCAGGCGCAGGAAGGCCGCCTTTTTTCCCCACTGGCCTTTACCAAGACCTATGCCATGGCGGCGGCCGCCATTCTGTCGGTGACACTGGTTCCCGTACTCATGGGCTGGCTGATCCGCGGCAAGATACCCAAGGAGGACACCAACCTCCTCAATCGCTTGCTGACCAACGCCTACCGGCCCGGTCTTGATTGGGTAATGCGCCGACCGAAAACCACATTGGTTGTGGCAGGCCTCGTATTCCTTACAGCGCTGGTCCCGTTCACCCGCCTTGGAGGAGAATTCCTGCCGCCGCTCGACGAAGGCGACTTGCTTTATATGCCAAGCGCGTTGCCTGGTCTGTCTCCTGGTGAAGCGTCGGCATTGCTTCAGCGGACTGATCGACTGATCAAATCCGTACCCGAAGTCGACACCGTGTTCGGCAAGGCAGGACGCGCGGATACCGCAACAGACCCGGCACCGCTCACGATGTTCGAGACGACCATCCGGTTCAAACCTCGAGAAGAGTGGCGACCCGGAATGACGCCGGAGAAGCTCGTCGAAGAGCTTGATCGTGCGGTGCAGGTGCCGGGGCTCGCCAATGTCTGGGTGCCCCCGATCCGCAATCGCATCGACATGCTCGCGACCGGTATCAAGAGCCCGATAGGCGTGAAAGTGTCTGGCGAGAACCTTGGCGAGATCGAGCGCGTGGCGTTGCAGGTCGAGAATGTCGCAAAACAGGTTCCCGGCGTCAGCTCCGCTTTGGCAGAGCGTCTTTCGGGAGGCCGCTATGTCGATGTGGACATCGACCGGGTCGCTGCGGCGCGTTTCGGGCTGAATATCGCCGATGTTCAGCAGATTGTGTCAGGCGCGATCGGCGGCGCGAATATCGGCAGAACGGTCGAAGGATTGGCGCGATATCCCATCAATGTGCGCTATCCGCGCGAGATCCGCGACAGCCTCGCAGAACTGCACGCGCTGCCTTTGCTAACCCCCTCTGGCCAGCAAATTACGCTCGGCACCGTAGCGCAGGTGAGCGTCAGCGATGGCCCCCCGATGCTCAAGAATGAGCAAGGCCGTCTCATCAGCGTGGTCTATGTCGATACGCGCGGGCGCGATTTGACCTCGGTCGTAAGCGATCTTCAGGCGGCAGTTTCAGAGGGCGTCGATCTGCCTGCCGGTGTAAGCATTTCCTACGCGGGCCAGTTTGAATATCTCACCCGCGCCAATGAGCGGTTGCAGGTCGTCGTTCCCGCGACGCTCGGCATCATTTTCGTTTTGCTGTACCTGATCTTCCGCCGCTTCGACGAAGCGCTACTTGTTATGGGCACGCTGCCCTTTGCCCTCACCGGCGGCTTCTGGCTGCTCTATCTGATGGGCTACAACCAGTCTGTTGCGACATCGGTGGGTTTTATTGCGCTTGCCGGTGTGTCTGCCGAGTTCGGCGTCATCATGCTGATCTACCTCAAGTCTGCGCTGGCCCGGCGCAGCGGTGCCCTCGATGCGGACGGCGTGGGCGAAGCCATCAGGGAGGGTGCTCTTCTGCGCGTGCGTCCCAAGGCGATGACCGTGGCCGTCATTCTTGCCGGTCTCTTCCCTATCCTCATTGGAACCGGCGCAGGTTCGGAGGTCATGAGCCGCATCGCCGCGCCGATGGTGGGCGGCATGATCACCGCGCCGCTGCTTTCGATGTTCGTTATCCCCGCCGCATATTTGTTGATGCGGCGCCCCCGGCCCGAACGGCCAACCCAACCGCAAGGAGAAGAAGAATGCGTACCACAACCCTCATGAGCCTACTGGCCTTTCCGCTGGCGCTGGCGGCCTGCGATTCTGGCCAGGACACTGCCGACATGAACGACATGCCGATGGCAGAAAATGAAATGATGATGGACGGCGAGGATATGCCAATGATGGAACCTGGCAGCGAAATGCAAACCGTCAGCGCAGAAGGCACGGTCACTGCAATCGATGCCGAAGCGGGCACGATAACCGTCGACCACGGTCCGGTCCCAGCGATCGAATGGCCTGCGATGACCATGGCTTTTGAAGCCGATGAGCAACTGCGCAGCGAAGTAAGCGTCGGTGAGGGAATTGCCTTTGAATTTCGTACTGGTTCTGAAGGCAGTGTGATCACGTCGATCACGAAGGAGTAAATAGGTTGGGTGGTGCCAGGCAAATCTGGTGCCGCCCATCGCGAAACAGGAGGAGCATGATCCGGATACCGCGCATCACCCAGGCATTCCCCGTGGACCGCCGCACACTGATCAAAAGCGCTGGTTTTGCTGCTGCAGGCTTTGCCGCGTTCCCGCTTGCGGGATGCAAAGCGCAAGACGCATCGATGCTGGACAGCACTGACGGGTCCAATCCACTCGCTATACCGCCCTTGCAGCGTGGCGAGATTGAGCAGGGCGCACGGGTTTTCCGCCTGTCTTTGACACCGGGCCAGAAGGAATTCGTCCCCGGTGTTGCTTCGCCCACCATCGGCATCGACGCACCCTATCTGGGACCGACGCTTGAAATGCGCCGGGGCGAGTGGGTGCAGTTTCATATCGACAACAAGCTGGCCGAAGGCGCTACGGTCCATTGGCATGGTTTCGAACTTCCTGCCGCAGCCGATGGCGGACCGCATCAGTTGATCCGTCCCGGCGAACGCTGGAGCCCCTCTTTCGAAGTTCGCCAGCGGGCTTCGCTCTACTGGTGTCATTCGCATTTGGAACGCGAAGCCGGGCCGCAGGTCTATGCCGGGCTTGCCGCGCCGATTTTTGTTCGCGATGACGAGGAAGAGCGCCTCGACTTGCCGAGCGACTATGGCGTCGACGACATTCCGCTGATCGTGCAGGACCGCGTCATCGATGGATCCGGCCGCTTGGTGTACCCGCTGAGCATGCACACGCGGATGATGGGCGTGCGCGGGAGCCGGATATTCGTCAACGGCACTGAAAACGCTGTGTTCGACGCACAGACAGGCCAATTGCGGCTGCGCATCCTCAATGGATCGAACGCCCGCCTTTACGATCTTTCGCTCGAAGGTGATCGTTCGATGCAACTGATCGCGAGCGATGGCGGCTTGCTCGATCGTCCGCACATCGTCCGCTCGGTCAGGCTCGCCCCGGGGGAGCGCGCGCAGGTAATTATCGATCTCTCGGAAGGACGCCCGCTTCGCCTTCTTGCCAGCAGTCCCGAAAACGCCATGGACATGATGGGCGGACGCGGAATGATGGGCGGCGGGATGACGGGGCGCGGCGATAGCGGCGATGCTTCCGCAGACGTGTTTCAAATCCTCGATATCAGGCCGGCAAGTTCGGCCCAGCGCATCAGGGTGCCGACACAACTGGCATCGCTTGCTCCACCCGACCTGTCGTCAGCCGTCCGAACCCGGCGTTTCGTTCTCGACATGGGCATGATGGGCGGCGGAATGTCCATTAACGGTGCTGCGATGGACATGAATGTGATCAACGAACGTGTGCCGGTCGGCCAATGGGAAATCTGGGAGATCGCCAACGCTTCGATGATGGCCCACCCGTTTCATATCCATAACGTCCAGTTTCGTGTGATCGACCGCGATGGCCGAGCGCCCCCACCATTGGAAACCAGTTTGAAGGATACCGTGATCGTCAACCCGCGCGAGCAGGTACGCCTTCTCCTGCGTTTTGAAGAACACACCGACCCAGACCTGCCCTACATGTATCACTGCCACATTCTCGAACACGAGGATGCAGGCATGATGGGGCAGTTCGTAGTCGTGAAGAGCTAGGAAGGACAGGCGATGAGCAAGAACGAGAGCGTAATCGAGGGTACTGCGATCGACCCGGTTTGCGGCATGAGCGTTGCAATCGACGGGGCTCAGCATATCGCGACGCATGATGGCGCGAAACACTATTTCTGTTCGCCGCGCTGTCACGACAAGTTCGTCACCGATCCCGAGCTCTATCTCTCGGGCGCGCATCTCGACGCGGTCGAGGATGTGCCCGAAGGCACGATCTACACCTGCCCGATGCACCCTGAAATCCGCCAGCCCGGGCCAGGTTCATGCCCGATTTGCGGCATGGCGCTCGAACCGGAAACGGTTTCGCTGGGCGATGGCCCCGACCCCGAACTGGTCGACATGCGGCGTAGGTTCTGGTGGAGCGCACTGCTTACGCTGCCTCTGTTCGTCTACGCGATGAGCGACATGGCACCGGGGCTCAGTTTCGACGGGCTGATCGAACCTGCCTGGGCGCAATGGGCGCAGTTTGCCCTTGCCACACCGGTTGTTCTTTGGGGAGCCTGGCCGTTCTTCGTTCGGGCCATCCAGTCGCTCAAGACGCGCAATCTCAACATGTTCACGCTGATCGGGTTTGGCGTTGCCATCGCCTATCTGTTCAGCGTGGTGGCGACGGTCGCGCCCGATCTGTTCCCTGCAGCGTTCCGCGACCATTCGGGACGGGTCGGGGTCTATTTCGAGGCGGCAGCGGTCATAACCACGCTTGTCCTGCTCGGACAGGTCCTCGAGCTCAAGGCCAGGGGCTCGACCTCGAGCGCCTTGCGCGCATTGCTCGAGCTGGCACCGCCCAGCGCGGTCAAGATCTTCGGCTCCGGCGATGAGCGCGAGGTGCCGCTCGACCAGCTGGCCACAGGCGATCGTCTGCGCGTCCGCCCCGGCGATAAGGTTCCGGTCGATGGAGAAATCGAGGAGGGATCGAGCGCCATCGACGAATCCATGATCAGCGGCGAACCGCTTCCGGTCGCCAAACAGGCTGGCGACACAGTCATCGGCGGCACAGTCAACCAGACTGGTGGGTTCATTATGCGCGCAACCGGCGTGGGCAAGGACACGATGCTGTCCAAGATCGTCCAGATGGTGGCCGAGGCGCAGCGCAGCCGCGCACCGATCCAGCGACTGGCGGATCAGGTGGCGGGCTGGTTTGTGCCTGCGGTGGTGGTGATAGCCATCGCCACCTTCGTGGTCTGGGGAATCTGGGGTCCCGCACCTGCGCTTGCCTACGCATTGGTCAATGCCATTGCGGTCCTGATCATCGCTTGTCCCTGCGCGCTTGGTCTCGCTACGCCGATGTCGATCATGACCGGCACGGGCAAGGGTGCCCAGCATGGCATCCTGATCCGCAATGCCGAGGCGCTGGAGACACTCGAGAAGATCGATACGCTAGTGGTCGACAAGACCGGCACGTTGACGATGGGCAAGCCCGATCTGGTGGCGGTGACGCCAGCAGAAGGAATCGACGAAGCCGATTTCCTGGCTGCGGTTGCAGGCGTCGAAATGGGGAGCGAACATCCGCTGGCCCACGCCATCGTCGAAGGTGCGCGGACGCGCGGGGTCTCGCCCGCCAATGCCACGGATCTCGCTTCGACGACCGGGGAAGGTGTTGAAGCCAATGTCCAGGGCCGCCGGGTTGCGATCGGCAATGAGAAGATGATGCGGCGCGTCGGGATCGATGACGAGGCCTGGCTCGGCACGGCCGAAAGTGGCCGCAGGCAGGGTCAAACAGTGATGTTCGTGGCATTCGATGGCCGTCCGGCAGGGCTCATCGCGGTGGCCGATCCGATCAAGCCTACCAGTGCAGCGGTCATTGCGGCACTGCACAAGCGCGATATCCGGGTCGTTATGCTCACGGGCGACAGCCGCGGCACTGCCGAAGCGGTCGCCCGTGAAATGGGAATCGACGAAGTGCATGCGAATGTCTCGCCCGAAGACAAGCACCGCAAGATCGAAGAGCTGAAAGCGCAAGGTCGCCGGGTCGGCATGGCCGGGGACGGGATCAACGATGCTCCTGCGCTGGCTGCCGCCGATGTTGGTATTGCGATGGGCACCGGCACCGATGTCGCAATCGAAAGCGCAGGCGTGACGCTGGTTCGCGGCGACCTGACAGGAGTGGTGCAGGCCATCGTGCTGTCGCGTGGGACGATGCGCAACATCCGGCAGAACCTGTTTTTCGCCTTCGCTTACAACACACTCGGCATTCCGGTCGCGGCAGGCGTGCTGTATCCCTTCTTCGGAGTGCTGCTCAGCCCGATGATTGCGGCCGCAGCCATGAGCCTCTCTTCCGTATCGGTGATAGGCAATGCGCTGCGGCTGCGGGGTCTGCGCCTCGAAGTCTGACAGGCCAAACTTCAGCCATGCGCGTTTTTCCAAGCGCCCATGGAACCGAGATAGATGTCGAGGCGCTTGAAGCCCTGGCTTGCGAGCCAGCCTGCCGCAACGCTCGCCCGCATGCCGCTCGCGCACATCAGCGTGTAGTGGCGGTCGCGGTCGAGCTCTTTCCATCGCGTGTTGAGCTCGCCAACATAGATATGCTCTGACCCGTCGATGCTTGCATCTTGTCGTTCGTCCGCGTCGCGCACGTCGAGCAAAGTCCATTCGCAGCTGTCTTGATCGAGCCTGCGCGCGACTTCCTCGGTGCCAATCATGGGAATGCTGCGCATCGCTTTGCCCTGAGCAGCGGCTGGAACCACGCCGACATAGCCGCCGACAACATTATCGAGACCGATGCGCACCAGATGGGCCATGGCGTGGGCTAGCTGGTCTTCCTCGGAAGCGACGAGGGCAATCCTGTCGCCTTCACCGAGGAACCATCCGGCAAAGGCCGGTATCATTCCCACCGGAAGGCACATGGCACCCGGCATATGACCGGCGGCATAGGCGAGCGGCTCGCGCACATCGACCAGGTGATCGGCGCCGCTCTCGCGAAGGTCGTCCAGCCCCAGACGCCTTGGCCGCATAATCCGCGGCGCGGCATCGGCCCCTTCGAGGTTAAGCCGTTCCATCAGCCGGAAATAGGGAGGTTGGTAGTGGTGTTCTGCTACCTTCGCCTTGATGAACTCATCGCGGTCGGAGATGCGCAGGCGCGGGTTGTTGCGCCGCTCGTGGCCGATTGTCGAGAATTCCCGGTCCGCCATTCCCGACCCGCAGACCGAGCCCGCACCATGCGCCGGGTAGATGATCGCCTGGTCGCCGAGGCGGCAAAGTTTCTGCAGGGAGTCGAAAAGAAGGCCCGCGACTTCTTCCTTGCGCTCGGGATAGAAATCGGTGCGTCCGACATCGCCGACGAACAAGGCATCGCCGGTAAAGACGCCGACCGGTCCCTCGGAATATTCGCTGTCATGGATGACGAAAGCGAGATGATCGTCGGTGTGTCCAGGTGTTTCAAGCACTTCGATCTTCAATTGACCCAGCTCGAAACAATCGCCTTCGCGCGTAGTGTTGGCGAAGGCCACGTTTCCGGCCGGATTGGGACCGTGGTGAACCGTCGCACCAGTCAAGTCCGCAAGGATCGGCGAGCCGCTGAGCAGATCCTCATTGCGATGGGTTTCGAAGATATGCGTTATCTCCAGCCCTTCAGCCCGGGCCCTTTCGACATAGACCTCGAAGTCCCGGCGCGGATCGATGACCGCTGCCTGTCCGCCCGAACCGATGATGTAGGAAAGGTGCGAGAGGCCAGGGGTTTTGATCTTCTCCAGAAACATACAATTTTCCTTATCTGTTGCTCAAAACTTGTAACGTTCGGGCTTGTTACAGAACGATAAATGATACGACGCTCAATCGATACCGAGTTCGGCCTTGATGGCACCAGGACTTTCGAAACGTTCGGCTTCGGGCCTGCCGATGGCAGGCTTTGCGTTGATCCAGGTGTCTTCGCACACGAATTCAAGCAGGCTCGCCGCGAGATCAGCATGACGGCACCGGAAACAGCCTTCCGCCAGCCGCTCGTCCGTAATCACGGCGTCGCCAGTGTAAGGCTCATCCAGCAGCCAGCCCGGCCGTGCGGCCGTCCATTTAATACCTTGGGCGTCGCTGAGCATCACTTCCATGGAGCGCATCTGCTCGAGTATATTGAACAATGCAGGCTTGGCAGTGAGTTCAAACCAGGCCGGGACGCTCGACTGATGTTCGACGAAGGCAGCGGAGATTACGGCAATGCGGTCGATCTTCGCTTGTGCCATCGCCTCGAGCAGGTTGCGCGTGCCATCGGTATAGAGCGGCGGTGGATCGATCGCATTGCCCGGACCGAAAGCGACACCGAGGGTCGAGATAACCGCGCGGCAGCCATCGAGATCGCCCGCGAAATTATCCGACAGCACATCGCATTCGATATATTCGAAGTCGCCCACCCGCTCGCCTGGCCCAGGCACGGTGTGTTCAAAGGCGCGGATCGGTATGTCTCGGGCAATGGCACGCCTCAAGAGCTCGGTGCCGGTCTTCCCGCCTGCGCCGAAGACAGCGATGGGCCTCGTATCGGTCATCTGCTTGTTCCTGTAAAAATGGTGAGGGCGACGAAGGGCGGAGGCGCGGGCGCTTGGGTTAGCCGACGGCCCGCCCATGCGCCCTGCCAGTATCAGGCTCCGTCGGCCGGACAGGTGGTATAACCCCAAAAGCCGAACTCATCCTTGGCTCTTGGTGCTGCCACGATCATCTCCTGCATTTGCAGGCCCGCATCGCCTTCATCATCCAGCATGCGGGTTTTGATCCGAAGCTCGCCGTTCGCATAGCTGCCAGGGCCATCGGCGGTCACGGGGATCAATTTGCCATTGATCTTGATCGCTCCGCCCCCGTCACCGTCATAGACAAACGAGGGAAAGGCCACTTCGGTCAGGCGGAACTGGCAGGCCTGTCCTGCGCCCAGAGCAGCAAGGTCCGCGTCATTCATGGTCCCGGGAAGCATGAGGCCCGGGTCAACATTTGCCAGTGCACTGGCCGCGTCCTCGATCGGCGCGGCAGTGGCAGGCGGGTCGAGCTGGGCTTCGCGGTCGTTGCCCGGAGCGGTGTTCGAATTGCAGGCGGCAAGCGGCAGCGCGATGAGCGCCGTGAAAGCTATCTTGTTCATGGCTGCATCTCCTCGGGCAGGCGTTCTTCGGTTCGAGGACCGTTCTGCTCGATATCGTCTATGAGGTATTTCATCTCGGCGATTTCGCGGCGCTGTGCGACAATGATGGCCTGCGCGAGTTCGCGCACGCGAGGATCTTTCAGGCTCGCGCGTTCGCTGGTCATGATCGCGATTGAGTGGTGCGGGATCATTGCTGCCATATATTCGGTATCGTCAACGGTGGTCTGGCTGCGCACCAGCCATAGTGCGAGCGCGAACACAAAGGCCCCGACGCCCAGGATGATCAAGTTCTTGGTCCGGTCCTTGTACATGCCCCACATGAAGAGCAGCATGACAACCATCATCATCGCGCCCATGACGAACATCATCCAGAAGCGCGTTTCGCTCCAGAAAAGATCATCGACGGTAAAGGTGTTGGCATACATCAGGAAGAACATGATCACGGTCGAGGTCGACACCATGGCCATGAATCGCCAGTAGCTGCCGCCCCCTCCCTTGTCCGAGTGGGAGGTCTTTTCGGTCATGCTTTTTCTCCTTTTTGCATCATGGTCCAGAATAGCTGCGCCGAGCAGCTGATGAGAGCGAAGCCGGTAAGGGCCTCGACGCCGGCGAGAACTCTCAGGTGCTCGGTCGGATAAATGTCGCCCAGGCCCAGTGTGGTCACGTTGATGAGCGAGAAATAGAAGTAGTCCATCCAGTCCATGGAAGGCGCCTTGTCGAACCCTCCCAGGCCCCATTGCGCGCCCAGCCAGAAACCTGCGGCAAAAAGGATCGCGACCAGGAAATGCGACGCGAGCACGAGTAGCGAGACTGCAAGCTTTCCCAGCGTATCGCGGCGGCGATCGAGAAGCCGGTGGCCGACACCCAGAATGGCAAGGTGGGAAGCGACGGCTGCAAGGAACAGAAAGACGGCGAGAAGGAGCGCGGTGATCATGCGAGAAGCTTCGCGCCCATCCACAGACCCATTCCGATCATGAACAGATTTTCGGTCAGCGAGACGAAGCCGAGCGGCACATTGCTGCCCCCACCGACGCAAGCGCATTTGAGCTCACGCTTGTCGATGTAGACAGCCTTGAAGACGCTGACAGTGCCGACGGTGCCAATGAACAATGCCAGCGGGGCCGAGAGCCAGGTCAGCGCGCCTGCGGTCATCAGAATGCCGGCAGCGGCTTCGCCGAACGGGTAGACGAAGCCATAGGGCACCCAGCGCCGTGCGAGCAGATCGTAGTTGAGGAACATTGTCGAGAAACTGCGCACGTCCTGAAGCTTCTGGACGGCGAGCAGGGTCATCGACAGGCTGACGAACCATTCCGCGGCCCGGACGGTGAACAGATCGTCAAAAAACGCCCAGCTCAGCCCTAGCGCGAGCAGCAGCGCGACCGCGAAAATCGCAATGACCGGCTGATAGCTGGTCTCGCCTTCCTCTGGCTGCGAACGGCTCTTGCCGAAGAACTCGCGGACATCGTCATAGCCGCCAATGCGCTTGTCTTCGATAAAGGTCTGCGGGGTGGTCTCGACGTTGTGCTTGTCCTTGAATGCGTCGGTTTCCTCCCTGCTGGTCAGGTGATGATCCTCGACCTCGAAGCCTTGCCGTGTGAGGAGATCGACCGTCTTGATGCCATAGGGACAGACATGGTCCTCCATGACCATACGGTAGACCGCCGCTGTTCGGGTCGTCATGAATCGCTCCATCTGTTTTGCCTGACGTTTCTCGTGCTCAACGCCGGTTTTCGGTGAACGGTTTCGAAAAAGCCCGGCGTAAAAGCGGCAAAGCTGGTTGAAGAAGGTGCCATCACCTTTTCTCTCCTGACCCATCATCTTCAGGAGATGCGGGCGCTTCGGAATTGCGCGAGAGGTAGATCCATTCTCCCACGAAGACTGCGACGATGCCGATCGCCGCGTAGGCGACAACGGCAGGATCGCTGCGCAATTTGGCCGCGGTAAAGGCTGCGAGGACCACGCCATCTGCCGCGAGCGCTGTCAGAAGTATTGTTGCGCGCGCGCCGACTTCCTTGCGCAGGTGGCGCAGGACGCCCCAGTGAACCAGCATATCCATGACGAGGTAGAAGAAGGCGCCCAGCGAGGCGATCCTTGACAGATCGAACAGGACCGCAAGCGTCCCGGCAATGACCACCGTATAGACCAGCATGTGGCTGCGAATCCCGCCGCTCATGCCGAAATGGCTGTGCGGGATCATCTTCATGTCGGTCAGCATCGCAAGCATGCGCGACACGGCAAATACGCTCGCTATCACGCCCGAAGTGGTGGCGGCGATCGCGATCGCCACGGTGAAATAGAAGCCCAGTTCTCCCAGCGCCGGACGCGCCGCAGCCGCGAGCGAATAATCGCGCGCCTCGACGATCTCGGATATGCTCAGGCTCGAACCCACCGCCACTGCGACAAGCAGATAGATCACGATGCAGACGGCTATCGAGATCATGATGGTTCGGCCGACATTCTTGTGCGGGTCAACGATTTCGCCGCCGCTATTGGTAATCGTGGTGAAGCCTTTGAAGGCGAGGATCGAGAAAGCAACCGAGGCGAGCAGGGCTTCTGCATTGGTCAGCGAAACGGACTGCGAAAATGCGCCTGATGAAAATCCGCTGGCCCAGATCGCCGCGACTGCGAACAGCGCGATACCGCCGATCTTGATGGCGGACATGATGAGCGAGAAGCCGCTTACCGACTTGTTGCCCGCTGCATTGACGAGATAGGCGAAGATGATGAGTGCAAGCGCTGCCAGCGAAACGAGCCACCCGCTGCTTTCGAGGCCAAACGGGCGCAGCGCGTAAGTCGCAAAGGTGCGGGCCACGAGGCTTTCATTGATGACCATCGACAGAGCCATCAGGAGCGATGCCGACGCGGCAATGACGCCGGGTCCGTAGGCCTTCTGCAAGATCATCGCGATGCCGCCCGAAGACGGCCATTTGTTCGACATCTTGATATAGCTGTAGGCCGCCAGCGAAGTTACCAGCGCGCCGGCGATGAAAGACAGGGGGAAGAGCGGACCGGCGAGCTCGGCGATCTGCCCGGTCAGCGCGAATATGCCGGCACCGATCATGACGCCGGTACCCATCGCAACGCCGCCCAGCAGGGTTATCGAGCCAGCCGTTTCGCTTTGATTCTCGTGCTCATGGTCTTGCAAGACTTTCCCCTGTCGATGGTCTCCCGTGAAAGAAAGATTATGTCGACCAGTACGTTCGCCCTTGCCGCGTCCCTCAAAAAACTTTCAGGACAAAGCCGGAGAGTTGCGTTTTGCTCGGGGCGCTCGAGCAAATTGCGGCCTAAAGCGGACTGCCTGCGCGACCGAAAAACGCTCCGCGAGTTTCAAGGCAAGCGGCCATCGCCGCCGATCTGCTACGTCCTGAATCGGTTCCGGAAAAATCGCAGCATTGGCACCCCAATGATCGCGATGTACCAACCGTACAAAAAGCTGCCGAGAGCGCCTGCCAGAAAGCCCGAGATGGTCAGCCATTCGAACCCGGGAAGCAGCGGCGCCCACGCTTCGTGCATATGCGCCTGTTCGGGCGCGAGCAGGCCGAAACCGATGCAGATCAGGTAGCTGAAAAGCAGGAAGAGGCTGAGTGTCCAGCCCCATATCAGTATTGAGGTTTTGACCGAATAGTCTGACATGATGGTCCTCCGTTAGAGTTGGCGCTGAGATGGCTTGTCCATGGTCACGGGTAGGATGCGAAAACGCGCTGCCCGCCTGAGCCGAAGGCGATGACATCATACGGCTGCACCCGGTCCCCGGCTTCCATTCCGGGCGAGCCAAGCGGCATTCCGGGCACAGCCAGGCCTGCCACGCCTTCGGGGCTTTCGCGTAATAGTTTCGCGATGGCATCGGCGGGCACGTGGCCTTCGATGATATAGCCATCGACTTCCATCGTGTGGCACGACCACAGATCCTGCGACACACCCCTGGCTGTCTTGAGCGCAGCCATGTCGTCGGTGTCGACCGAGGCGACCTCTGCTTCGAGTCCGTGTTCTACGTGACCGGCCCAATTGAGACAGCAGCCGCACCCTGCGTCGCGGAACATGGTGTAGGTCGCGGCCTGGGCCGCATTCGAGCAGGCTGCAATGGCGAGGAGGAGCGAGGCCGCCAGCGAACGGCGTAGCGGTCTCGAATCTTTCATGAGGTTCATTGAGCATTGCCTTTCTTGATGCCGCGCCAGAGAGAAATGGTTCCGGTCGCGGTATGGATACGATCGAGCAATTCGGCGTCCGCGAAAATCTCGGCGAGCAATTTCTCGACGGCTCCGTCGGCGCTCGGCTGGGTGTCCTTGACGCCGTCGAGAAGCTGAACGCTCGAACGGAACAGCGCGCGCATGAGTGGAGCATCCTGCCGCATATAGTCGGCAATCAGCGCCATGCCCCCGGGGGCGAGCAGGTTCTCGATCTGGTCGAGGATCGCGCGCTTTTGCGATACGGGGACCTGGTGAAGGACGAGGCTGCTGACGATCTTGTTTGGCCGCCAGCCGTCGGAAAGCTCGAGACTATCGAGAAAGCCGTTGTGCCACCGGACCATATCGGCTCCGGCACCGAACTTGCGCTGCGCGATAGCCAGCGCTGCGGGGTCGGGCTCAACGCCGATGAAGCCGGCTTCGGGGCAGTTGGCCATCAGCGCCCTGAGCAAGGTCCCGGTGCCGCACCCGACATCGATGACCTTGTCGCCGGGCAGCAATGCGGCCTTTTCGACGATTGCGCGGCGCCACCGTCTCTCGCGCGTAAAGACTGCGATCGCGCGATCATAGAACGGCGTGAGCCAGCTTTTGCCCAGCGGCGGAGTGAACTCGCGCTCTTTTGGCGGAACTGCCGCGCTTTTCATGCCATGGCTCCTATTCGACGCTGGTACTTGCCGCTGTTGCTTGACTTACTCCTCTTACGCGTCGCCGACCCGCACCCCTCAAAAAAGAAACTTGAGGGTTTGCGCGAAGCATCGCGTATAGGAACCGTGCAACCGACAGGAGCAAGGGATGCGTGACAATCAGACACTCGATGCGATGCTCGGCACCATGGCCTCGCAGAAGGCTGGCGACGTGCCGCCCGACTTCATGAACGGCGTCTGGCAGCGCGCAGGGCAGCTGGGGGAAATTGCCGATCAGCGGCGCAGAATGGCCTTGTTCGCCGGTCTGTTTGTCGTCGGCCTAACGGCAGGCGCAGGGACCAGCGGATGGCCGTCCGAAAACGGCGCTCCTACAGAAATTGTTGGCGAGAGCCTCGTTGGCGGAGAATCCCTGTCACCCGCTGCATTGCTTCATGTGGGGTCATAGACGTTGAAGAAGTTTCACCTTGTCCTTGCGGTCCTGCTGGCGGCGCTCGCCGGATGCCTAGGAGCGCTTGCCGCCGATCGCTGGGCCAACAACGATGCCGAGGGCGGCCTGCACCAGTTCGTGCACGATGAGCTGTCGCTCACGGCTGACCAGGAGCAGCGGCTCGATGCGCTCGAAGCGCGTTTCGCGGTAGAACAGGCAAGGCTCGAAGCCTCTGCGCGCGCAGCCAACGCCCAGCTCGCCCAGGCAATGGAAACCGAGCAAGAATACGGGCCCGAAGTCAGTGCCGCGATCGACGAGGTGCATGCGCGCATGGGCGATTTGCAAAAAGCGACCGTGCGCCACGTCTTCGACATGCGGGAAATTCTCGATTCCGATCAGCAGCTCCAGTTCGACCGGAAAGTGTCCGCGGCCCTCACGCGCGATCCGCGTGACTGACCAGCCTTGGCAGCGGTGGATGACACTTCGGATGAAGCTCTGATCGGGCGGGCGATAGCCGGTGACAAGCGGGCGTTCACAGCTCTCGTCGAGAGCGAGATCGCCCGGTTGATTGCGCTTGCCACGCGCATGCTGGGTTCACCATCGCGGGCCGAAGATGTCGTTCAGGACGGTCTCGCGTCGGTCTGGCTGACACGTCATCGCCTCGATCCGAGCAAGCCCATCGGTCCCTATTTGACGACAATCGTTCTCAACCGGTGCCGCGACAAGCTCCGCCGCAGGAAAGTTATTGGCTTCCTTGGTTTGCCGGATGGGCGGGAAGCCGACGCCGTTGCCGACGATGCCCCTAATCCCGAAAATGTTGCCGGAGCCCGCGAACAGCTGCGGCTGGTCCAGGCCGAAATCGGGCGCTTGCCGGTGCGCCTACAAGAGGCGCTCGTGCTGGTCACTGTCGAGGGGTACAGCCAGGCCGAGGCTGCCGAGCTGCTCGGCACCACCGAGAAAGCCGTCGAGACGCGCATCTATCGTGCGCGCAACCGGCTGAAGGAGCGGTTCGAAAAGTTTGAGGGGTAGGGCAGCTGACCGCGTATGTGACGGTATACGCATTTTCAGGAGCCCCCTATGCCTGCCCTCAATCGCCGAAGATTCCTTGGAACAAGTGCTAGCGGGCTGGGCCTGCTTGGTCTCTCCGGTGCCATGCCGGCCTGGGCGCGCGGCGCGGACATCCTTGCAGGAAACGCCCGCAAAGGGCTGGATGAAGTATCCGGGCCGAATATCGACCTCACTGTCGCGCGGTCTGCCTTTGCAACCGGCAACAGACGCGGCGGCGCCATCGCCGTCAACGGCACGATCCCCGGCCCGTTGTTGCGTTTGAAGGAAGGCACGACCGTCCGATTGAACGTCCATAACCAGCTCGAGGAAGACACCTCGATCCACTGGCACGGGCTGCTCGTGCCATTCGAACTCGACGGGGTGCCAGGTGTAAGCTTCCCCGGCGTCAAGCCCGGAGAGACCTTCACCGCTGAATTCCCGGTGCGCCAGTCGGGCACCTACTGGTGGCACTCGCATAGCGGCCTGCAGGAACAGGCCGGGCATTACGGCGCCATTGTGGTGGATCCGGCTGGACCCGATCCGGTCCAGGCGGACCGCGAATATATCGTGGTGCTCAGCGAATTCAGCGAAATGTCGCCCCACACGATTTTCGACAAGCTCAAGAAGGGCGAAGGCTACTTCAACTACAACATGAATACCTGGACCGACGACTATCCGCTTTCGGGCGAGGATCGCCGGATGTGGGCGAGAATGCGTATGATGCCGACCGACCTTAGCGATGTGTCGGCCCCAGCCTACACTTACCTGCTGAACGGTCATGGCCCGCTCGACAATCTGGAATATCTCTTCCGTCCGGGCGAGCGCGTGCGGCTGCGCTTCATCAATGCCGGGGCCATGACCTTCTTCAATATCCGCATTCCAGGCCTGCCGATGACCGTCGTTCAAGCCGACGGGCAGAACGTCGAGCCGGTCGAAGTGGACGAGTTCCAGATCGGCGTCGCGGAGACCTACGACGTCGTCGTGACGCCGGGTGAGCAGCAGGCGTACACATTGGTGGCCGAGTCGGTGGATAGGTCCGGAATGGGGATCGCAACGCTTGCGAGCGCGCCTGGCGCGCGCGCGGCCATTCCGCCGCTGCGCGATCCCCCGCTTCTGACCATGGCTGATATGGGCATGAGCGGTATGGACCACGGGGCTGGCAGCAACGATGCCGGTATGACCGGCATGGATCATGGCGCCGGCGGTATGGCCGGAATGGACCACGGATCGAGCGGAGCGGCTGGCGCGGATGGGATGTCCGGTATGGATGGCGGTTCGGCGGAGATGGCCGGAATGGCTGGCATGGCGGGAGGTATGCAGATGCGCGATACATCGCTCCTGCCTCCCGACGTGAAGGTCGGGCCCGGTCTCGACATGGTCTCGATGAACCCGGTCGACCGTATGGGCGACCCCGGCATCGGCCTTGCCGATGTCCCCCACCGCACCCTCGACTATCGCAAGCTCCGCTCGCTGACACCTCATCAGGAGGGGCGGACTCCCTCGCGGCGGATGGAAATCCATCTCACCGGGAACATGGAACGCTATATGTGGTCGTTCGACGGCAAGAAGTTCTCCGCCGTCTCCGACGAGCCGATCCGCTTTGCCTATAACGAACGCGTGCGTGTCAAATTGATAAACAACACGATGATGGCGCACCCGATCCACTTGCATGGGCACTTCTTCGAACTGGTTAACGGCGCACCTGCCGATCGTCAGCCGCTCAAGCACACGGTTAACGTGCAGCCGGGCGGCAGCGCGCAGTTCGACCTGACGGCGGACGAGCCGGGCGACTGGGCCTTCCACTGCCACCTTCTCTACCACATGCATGCCGGGATGTTTCAGATCGTCACTGTCGCCAATCCCGATGGGAGCGAAGCATGAAGATTCGTATTACCAGCCTGCTCGCATCGATCGCAGTCGGCTCAGTTCTCGCCTCCCCCGCTGCGGCGCAGCATGCCGGTCATTCGCCCGCGGAGCCGCAGCAGAGCGCCGAGGCGCAGGCTGACGCCAAGACAAAGTGCGAAGAAGAAGCCCAGCGCCATCGCGCGATGGGGCACCCGGTAGCCGAAGGAGCTTGCGAACCAGTGGCCCAGCCTGAAGTTGCCATGGATCATTCGACGATGGACCATTCGACTATGTCTCATGGTTCGACGACCGCTCAGGATGGTCATTCGGGCATGGCAATGCCGATGGACGCTGCCCGTCCGGAGACTACACCCGGGAGTCATGAAGGAATGGATCATGGCTCGATGCCGCATGGCACGCCTGCCGAAGGCGCGATGGATCATTCGCAGATGAACCAAGGCGACATGGGTCAGGCGGAAGCCAGCAACTCGTCGATGGACCATGGGCAGATGGATCACAGCCAGATGAACCATGGGCAGACGGGATCGCAGGATATGCAGGGCATGGACCATTCGGCGATGCAGATGGGCTCGAACGACGATATCCCGCTGCTGCCGCCTCCTCCCGAAGCCGGGAGCGGTCCCGCGCGCGCGGCGGTCGCGATCTGGGGCGAGGAAGCCATGAACGAAGCGCGGCGCGAACTTGTCCGCGAGACCGACGGCGGGATGCGCTTCTGGTTTCAGGGCGACCGGCTCGAATACCGCGCCCGCGAGGGAGTGGATGGATATCTTTGGGACATCCAGGGCTATTATGGTGGTGATATCGACAAGTTCTGGTTCAAATCCGAGGGCGAAGGCAGCTTCGGTGAGCCTGTCGAGGGAGCCGAAGTCCAGGCACTCTGGAGCCGGGCGATCGCTCCCTTTTTCGACCTACAGACAGGTGTGCGCCAGGATTTAACAGGACCCGAGCGCACCCATGCTGTCATTGGCATACAGGGCATTGCTCCCTACCAGTTCGAGGTCGACGTTGCAGCGTTCGTATCGAACAAGGGTGATGTAACCGCGCGCTTCGAGGGCGAGCTTGATCAGCGCATCACGCAGCGGCTGATCCTCCAGCCGCGAGCCGAAATCGCTCTTTCGGCTCAGGATATTCCCGAACTCGGCATTGGCGCTGGCCTCGACCGGATCGAGGCAGGTCTGCGTCTTCGCTACGAGTTCGCACGCGAATTCGCGCCCTATGTCGGCGTCTCCCAGGAGTGGCGGATCGGTCAGAGTGCCGATTTTGCACGCGCCGCAGGGGAAGACCCTAGCGTGACGAATTACGTCGTGGGCATGCGATTCTGGTTTTAAGAGAAGGAAATATACAATGAGGATAAGACTATCTCTAAGCGCGGTCGCCCTGGCCTTGGCTGCAGGCGGCACTCCCGCCCTGGCACAATCCATGGATCATTCCGCGCACTCGGACCCTATGGCTTCGACGCAGATGGACCATACGGAGCAGGGCATGAACCACGCCGAGCATATGGATGCGATGAATGATGACGTTGCGGAAGCCGAGGCGGTTCTGACATCATATCGGGATGCCCTGACGTCGCGCGATGCAGAGGCCATGGCCGCGCTGTTTGCCGAGGAATCCTTCGTTTACGAAAACGGCAAGGCGGAAGGCAGCTTCACGTATTACATGGAGCATCACCTGGGACCGGAACTCGATGCAATAACCAGCTTCACCTTCGGCGAACCGACGCTCGCAGTCACCCGGATGGGACATATGGCGTATGGCCGCGAATCGTACACCTATCGGATCGAACTGGCCGACGGCCGCGTGATCGACCGCGAAGGCGTTGCGACCTCGGTGCTTGCCCATGATGCGGATGGCTGGAAGATCGTTCAGTACCATTCGTCGTCACGAGCGCCGCGTAACAACTGATTTGATCGGGGGAACACCGATTGGCGACACGCTCTTTCAAGCTGCGTCTGCATGTGCTGGGCAGCAAGCTTCACAAATGGCTGGCAGTCTTTGTCGGCGTCCAGGTGCTTCTATGGATGGCCACCGGGGCGCTGATGTCGTTCCTCGACATCGAAGAGGTCCGGTCCGAACATGTCGTTTCGCGCGCACCGGAGGTTCTGCCCGCTAATGCTGCCATGCCCGAGTGGCTCGATAGCAGGGAGGGGGTGGTTTCCCTTGCGACGCGCGCGGTCGGCGGCAGGACAGTAACCGAGATCCGTCGGGACGATGAAAGCGTCTCGCTCCGCGACCCGAACAGCGGCGCTCTCCTTTCGCCTCTTTCGAGCGCGAGCGCACAGGCCATCGCTCGCCATGCTTGGACGGGGCCACCAACCACCATAGCGACCACGCGCCTCATCGAAGGTGCTGTCGGGACCGAATTCCGGGGTCCGTTCCCCGCGTGGCAGATTACCTATGGCGATGAGGACAATACCCGCGTCTACATCGATGCATCGAGCGGCTCGGTGCTCGCTGCCCGCAGCGACACCTGGCGTCTGTTCGATTTTATCTGGGGGCTGCATATCATGGACTGGACGCAGCGCGACCGCATCAACAGCTGGTGGCTGCTACTGTTCGGGATCGGCGGGACAATCATCGCGGTTTCGGGCTTTGTCCTGCTTGCCAACCGGTTTCCCAGGATCAGGCGGCGGGCGAAACATGTGCCGAATGCCCCCTGAAGCCGCTCCCAGTTTAATCAGGTTCGGCTCGGGCAAAGCGGACCAGAAGGATCGTTAGCGCGGGCACGATCGTCCACATCGCGATCGGGATCAGCGCCAGTCCCGTCACTGGCTCTTGCGGCATCAACTCGCTGTAGCGCCAGCTCAGGAAACTGTTTGCCGGAAGCGATGTGGCGATCATTTCGACGGCGATCGCGACGACAAGCCCGAAGCCGAAATAGATCGCATAGGGCATTTTGGCGGCTTGCCAGAGCCACGCGTGCCCGCCACGTAATCCTGCAAGGCTATAAGCTGTCAGCAGGATCACGCCATCGCCCAGGCTTGCAATGCCGCAGCGAATGGTCCGCTCGAAGGGTTCGAGATCACCCGGTTCGAAGAATGGCATCTGGAAAATCTCCCAGACGAACGCGATCAGGCTCCCGCAAATAAGGATCAGCCAATGGGTTCTGGTCATGTTGCAGGTACGCCCGAAAAATCTGCGCCAGCAAATAGCAAGCGGCCGGATTTCCACTTCCTGCATAGCGCCTTCGCTGCCCCAAAGCCCGGATCAGTCATGATTTTCGCGGCCCTCCGACTCGGCCATGCGAGCAGCGCGTTTGAGAAATTTCCGCATGTCACCTGCTGCCAGTTCGGTAAGCGGGTGCCGGCTCGCATCGGGGCGCGGTTCGATCATGTCCGCACGTTTCCTAATCTGTTCGATCTGTTCATCGCTCGCCCCGGACAAAAGGCCAAGAACTATGTTCTCGAGAGTAATGAGGCGAATGCGCATTTGCACCAGATCGGCATGATCGGGCTCCGGGATATCCCAGCTGCCGTTCTCATTGACCGTGCTCACGACTGCTTCTCCGACGGCTCTGCTGGCACCATGATACTCCCCATTCGTCGTTATCGGCTTCTCTCAAAAAGGTGGCCGAAAAACAGCACCGCTGCAACCGGCCGTGCTTCGGCCCACCAGCCCCACCGCTGCTGCGGATTGTTTGAGGGGAAGAGATGGCGGCTGCGTAAAGAGGATGACTGCACACAGCATCCACCGCAAGACCGACGAAAGGAAATCGACCATGAAACTGACAGTTCTAGCTTTCGCGCTCGCCACCGGCCTGGCAACCACCCCGGCAATGGCCCGGCAACAGCATGACCACGGGGATCAAGCGGCGGCGCAGCAGCAGTCACACGCTGGCCATATGATGCAGGATTCGGCGGCCATGACGGCCCACCGCGAGAAGATGGCTGAAATGCGCGCGCTGATGCAGCAGGCCCACGCGGCGAGCGATCCTGCCGAACGCCAAAGGCTTATGGCCGAACATCGTGCAAAAATGCAGGAACACATGGCGGGCATGATGCAGGGGGACAACGCCGATATGATGGCGGCCTGTCACCAGCACATGATGATGATGCATGACATGATGGAGCAGATGGCGGCTCACGAGAACATGGCGCAAGACGATTAGGAGGCGGTGGCCGGGCTCTCGCTTTGTGCCTGAGCCTGGCCACACTCTTACCAGGGCGCGGTGCAAGGCAGGAGGTCCGACCATCTCGTGAGTAAAATTTGAACCCTCACGCGTCGACGATCGCCGCGCTCTATCACCGCAAGAGATGAAGGTTCGCAGAGCATTACAGACACAATAGGTTGCACGACCATCGCCAAGACCGGAGCCCGTAGAGAATGAAACGAATACAATTCATGGCTATTGTGGCCGCCAGTCTGCTCTGGATAAGTCCGGCCCAGGCCCATGGCGACGAGGAACATGGCGAAGCGGCCAGTGCTGTCGTCTCCGATGCGGCGTCAAAAGATATCCAGGCTGCGCAGGGGCACGGCGACACGGCTGCTGATCATGACGGGGCGAAGGGACAAGATGCAGACGAAGGCGACAAGGGCGTGGTCGGTGTGCTCAAGTCGCTGCATCCCGCCACCGTACACTTTCCGATCGCCTTGTTCTTTATGGCCGCTCTCACCGAGCTATTCGTCATCGCACGGAAGGGCACAGGCCTAGAGTCGGCAGTGCGCGTACTTGTTTATGGCGGTGCCGCCGGGGCGGTCGTGGCGGCCATATTCGGTTGGATCCATACCGGTCTCTGGTTCGGCGGAGATACTGCGATGCAGGTTCATCGCTGGAACGGAATGCTGATCGCGGTTCTCGGTCTGGCGATGGCCTATCTGGCGAGCCGTGCTTCCGCGAGCCGGACCGCGTTTCGCGCCGCAATCTTTGCCATGGCCGCTCTAGTGCTGGTGCAGGGATTTCTGGGCGGCGAGCTTGCGCACGGTGCCAATCATCTTGGTATCTTCTGGCTTTGAAGGATAGAATGATGCGCAGATCAAATCGGAACGCGTTTGTTGCCCCCCTTGCTGCGGCGGCATTGGGGCTAGGGCTCGCTGCCTGTGATCAGACGCAGGACACTTCATCAGAAGCTGAAGCCTTGCCACTGTATACGGCCCCGCCGACCGAGAGCACAGGTGCTGGCGAAGGCGAAAGAGACAACGCTGCCTTTCCCGCTGGAGAGGCCAACACGAACCGGTCGGGTGAAGCTGCGACTGCCGGTAGGCAACCAGACCGACCGGCGAGCACTCCGGTAGTAGCGTCGTCCCCTGCGGCCACTCCCCCGCCGGTGAATGCCCAGCCTAGCAACACACCCGATCCTCATGCGGGCCACTATATGCCATCCATGCCCGACCATGACATGCCCTCGATGTCCGATCAGGCGCATGGATCGTGACCTGGCGTTTCGCCTTCTGATCGGCCCAAAAACGGCCGACGCTCGTTTTACCAGTCACTACGAATAACAAGTCGTCGTTTGCCAAAGGCGCTTTATCTCATCTGTCCGATTTTGGGGGTATTGATGGGGGTATTTGCAAGACGACTCAAAAAGTTTATTAGGTAAATCAGCACGTTATATGCTCTCTATATTTCCCTCCTCCGCTACCACCCTCCTCCGCTACCATTTCGTGACCGCTTGGCTCACGCAGGCTTTGTGCCACTAATCACGGCCACACCTTGATCCCACAGAGATCGACAGCGTAGGGGAGCAACCTCACTCTGCTGCTGTCGGAGACGCATCATTATTGGCTCCCTTTCGCTCAAACTCCGCAATGCGGGTCTGTTCGTCTCGCTCGCATTGGGGGTGCTGGCCTGTGCCCCGGCTGCCCATAGCGCCGTCTACACAATGTACCGTGATGCCAATTGCGGCTGCTGCCTTGCATGGCGCGACCATCTGGAAGGCGGGGGCGCAGGATGTAGCGGATATGGCGGCTTTGAAAGAACGGCTGGGTGTCCCTCAGCAGCTATGGTCATGCCACACCATGGAGATCGAAGGCTATATCATCGAAGGGCATGTACCTGCCGAGGCCATTGCCAAATTGCTGAAAGACCGGCCCACCGATGTGACCGGACTGGCCGTGCCGGGAATGCCGATTGGCTCACCGGGTATGGAGCAGGGCGGCCGCGTCCAGCCATATCAAGTGATCGCTTTCGGACCCAAAGGCTTTGCGGTGTTCGCAAGCTATCCATGACCACACCACAGGCCCAGCGGCGATGCCGCTTGGCGTAAGGTGGTGATGGCCAGGAAATGCTGGCTGGGGTGGCAGGATTCGAACCTGCGCATGCCGATACCAAAAACCGGTGCCTTACCGCTTGGCTACACCCCAGCAGGCGGTGGTCCCTATAACGCCTCTGGGGCGGGTGTGAAGGGCCGGATCAGACTTTCTTGCCTGCAAAGTCGGCGGGGGAGTGGCGTTCGAGCAATTGCTCGCCCTCATCGCCCCATGCCTTGTTGACGATCCGGCCTCGCCGCACGGCGGGTCGCTCGCCTATTTGCCTGGCCCAGCGTGCGACGTTTTTGTAATCGTCAATGGCCAGAAAGGTCTTGGCCTCGCCGTAGATTTTTCCGTCAACAAAGGGGGCCAACCATGGGAAGGTGGCGATATCCGCGACGGTGTATTCCGGTCCGCCCAGATATTCGCTTTGCGCCAGCCGCTGATCAGCAACATCGAACAGCCGCTTGGTTTCCATGGCAAAACGGTTGATCGGATATTCCAGTTTTTCGGGCGCATATGCGTAGAAATGGCCGAAACCGCCGCCGATAAAGGGGGCGCTACCGACTTGCCAGAACAGCCAACTCAGCACTTCGGCGCGGCTGGTGTCGGTGGGCAGGAATGCGCCGAACTTCTCGGCCAGATGGATCAGGATCGCGCCGCTTTCGAACAGGCGCACCGGCTCTGCACCGCTGCGGTCGAGCAGGGCGGGTATCTTGGAATTGGGATTTACGCCGACAAATCCGCTGGTGAACTGATCGCCTTCGCTGATGTCGATGGTCCAGGCATCGTATTCTGCATCGTGGCCGGCTTCGATCAACTCTTCCAACATGACAGAGGCCTTCACCCCATTGGGCGTGGCGAGCGAATAGAGCTGCAGCGAATGCTCGCCCACGGGCAGTTCGCGATTATCACGCGCGCCAGCGGTCGGGCGGTTGATATTGGAGAATTTGCTGCTGGTATCCGTATTGGTCCAGACTTCGGGCGGGGTGTAAGCGGCATCGGCCATGCGTGTTCTCCTGAGCTGACAAGCGGTTGCATGGCTAGGTGGGGAAGCGCGGGTTGGCAGGCAAGTGGAACCCGATGGCCGCGCCAAGAGTATTGCCTACGCCATGAACAAGCTCATCTACATCGACGATGATTTGCCGGGGGTCACGCGAAAGCGTGCGGGCAAGGGCTGGGCTTATTACGATCCATCAGGTGATCTGATCACTGATCGGCAGGAGAAAAAGCGGCTGAACGCAGTGGCGCTGCCGCCGGCCTATGTCGATGCGTGGTTCTGCCCCGGCGGCAACGGCCATATTCTGGCCACCGGCTATGACGCCAAGGGGCGCAAGCAATATCGCTATCACCCGGAATTCCGCGCGATGCGCGAGGCCGAGAAGTTCGATGGCTGCCAGACATTTGGCAATTTGCTGCCGCTGGTGCGTAAGCGGGTCGAGAGCGATCTTGCCGACCGCACACTGACCCGCGAACGAGCGATTTCCAGCGTGGTGCGCCTGCTCGATTTGGGCGCGGTGCGGATCGGAAATGAAGGGTATGCGCAGCGTAACAAGAGCTTTGGGGCGACGACCCTGCGGCGGCGTCATGCGGAACTGACCGGCAAGACGTTGAAGCTGCGGTACAAGGGCAAGCATGGGCTGCTGCGTGAAGTGACGCTGACTGATGGCAGTCTGGCGCGGGTTGTGCGCAAGATGCAGGATTTGCCTGGCCAGAATTTGTTCAAATATGTCGACGATGATGGGGAGCGTCATGCCGTCAGCTCGTCCGACGTGAACGAATATTTGCGTGAAACCATGGGTGAGGATTTTACCGCCAAGAATTTCCGCACCTGGCACGCCAGCGTGCTGGCATTCGGTCATTTGGCGGAGGCCGAGGGGCAGCTGACGATCAAGGCGCTACTAGACGTGGTGTCCGGCCATCTTGGCAACACGCCAGCAGTGACGCGCCGCAGCTATATCCATCCGGCAGTGATTGACTGTGTTGACCACCAGGAACAATGGCGAGCCGACTTGCAACTCCCGCGCGCTACAAAATGGCTGACCCGCGAGGAGCGGGGTTTGCTGGAATTCCTGAAAGTCAGCCCAGCGGCGAAGGAAATCCTTGCAGCTTAGTATCCTTTCGGGATACTCTTATGGTCATGCACTGCGCAGGCCAGAAAATCAGGGAATGGCGTGAAGCGCACATTCCGCCTCTGTCAGCGGAGGACTTTGGCGCGCAATATGGATCACCTGCAGCATGGCCAAGCCGGACGGTCTATGGCTGGGAAGCCAAGGGCCGGATCGCCCGTGCTGCAGTGCAGAAACGCCTTTCCCAACTCGGCATCTGTGAACCTGCCGACTGGCTCGAACCACCCATTATATCCCCGTCCAAAAGGAGCGCCCGAATGAGCGCCAGCAGCACCCACGCGTTTTATGATCGACACACGCATGGTTTTGTCCGCGCCGCCACCGCGACCCCGCGAGTACGGACCGCCGATGTTGCATACAATGCCGAGGCCATTCTGGAACAGGCGCGCAGCGCGCAGGATCAGGCGGTCGATCTGTTGCTGTATCCCGAACTGTGCCTGTCATCCTATGCCATCGACGATCTGCATTTGCAGACTGCCTTGCTGGATGCCGTGGAGGCAGAGCTGGAGGCGATTGTCGCCGCGACCCGCGATCTGGCCACTGTGCTGGTGATTGGTGCGCCGCTGCGCCGCAATGGCCGCATCTACAATTGCGCTCTGGCGATTGCGCGGGGGCGCATTCTGGGTGCGGTGCCCAAAAGCTTTCTGCCCAATTACCGTGAATTTTATGAGAAGCGCTGGTTCGCGCATGGTCGTGATTGCACCGGGCTGACCATCAATTTGGGCGGGGAAAATGTGCCTTTCGGCACCGATCTGATCTTTGCCGCTCAGGACCGTCCGGGTTTTACCTTCGGCATCGAAATCTGCGAGGATTACTGGTCGCCTAACCCTCCGGGGACTATGGCTGCGCTTGCCGGTGCGACGATCCTGCTGAACCTTTCCGCATCCAACATTACCATCGGCAAATCTGACGAGCGCCATATGCTCAGCCGCGCCAGCTCCAGCCGCTCGGTTTGCGCCTATGCCTATTCAGCGTCGGGTTATGGCGAGAGCACCACCGATCTTGCGTGGGACGGGCAGGGGATGATTTACGAGCTGGGTGATCTGATGGCCGAAAGTACTCGCTTCGACCGCGAGCCGGAGCTGTGCGTCGTCGATATTGATACGCAGCGCATTCTGGCCGAACGGTTGCGCATGGGCACTTTCAACGATGCCGCAGAGGCCGAGGGGCGTCCCGAAGACAGCTTTCGCCGCATCACCTTTGATCACCAGCCGTCGCCGGGTGATCACGGCCTGAAACGCGCCATCCGCCGCTTCCCCTTTGTGCCTAACCGGCGTGAAAAGCTGGACGAGGATTGCTACGAAGCGTTCAACATCCAGGTCGATGCGCTGATGCGGCGGATCGAGGCGACGCACGCCAAGTGCCTCACCATCGGCATTTCGGGCGGGTTGGACAGCACCCACGCGCTGCTCGTGGCGGCCAAAGCGATGGACCGGCTGGGCCGGCCGCGCAGCGACATTCGTGGTTACACCATGCCCGGTTTCGCCACCTCCGATGACACAAAGTCCAATGCGTGGCGGCTGATGAAGGCGGTGGGCATCACTGCTGATGAAATCGATATCCGCCCCACCGCGCGCCTGATGCTGGAAAATATCGGCCATGCCTTTGCCGATGGCGAGCCGGTTTATGACACGACCTTCGAAAACGTGCAGGCGGGCCTACGCACCGATTATCTATTCCGGCTGGCGGGGCAGCATGGCGGATTCGTGCTTGGCACTGGCGATCTGAGCGAGCTGGCGCTGGGCTGGTGCACCTATGGCGTCGGCGACCAGATGAGCCATTACGGCGTCAATTCGGGCATTCCCAAGACGCTGATCCAGTATCTGATCCGCTGGAGCGCGCAGACCGGCGAATTTGACGCGGATACCGGCGCAGTGCTGGAAGATATCGTAGCCACAGAAATCAGCCCTGAGCTGGTCCCTGCGGGTGAGGATGGCCAGATCCAGTCGACGGAAAGCATCATCGGGCCTTACGAGCTCAATGATTTTTTCCTCCACCACATCATTCGCTGGGGGCAGAAACCCAGCCATGTGGCGTTTCTGGCATGGCACGCATGGCAGGACGCACAGACCGGGGTGTGGCCCATCGATTTCCCGGAAGAGCGCAAAAACGCTTACGACCTTGCGACCATTTCCAAATGGCTGGAAAACTTTTTGAAACGCTTCTTCGGGTTCAGTCAGTTCAAGCGCAGCGCCTTGCCCAATGGCCCCAAGGTCAGCTCCGGCGGAGCGCTAAGCCCGCGGGGGGACTGGCGCGCACCCAGCGATGCGGTTGCCGATGTGTGGCTGAAGGAATTGCGTGAGAATGTGCCTGACTAGATGTGCGTAACCCAGCCATGCGTGTCCGCAATGGTGCCCTTTTGCACGCCAACCAACCGGTTACGGATCTTGGTCGCCAGCTGACCGGGACCGCCTGAGCCGATGGTAAATTCCGTGTCGCCGTCCAACACGGTGCCGACAGGCGTGACCACAGCGGCAGTGCCACAGGCCATCGTTTCCAGCAGTCGCCCGCTCTGCGCATCATCGCGCCATTGTTCGATGCTGTAGGGCTCTTCGCGAACGGTCAGCCCTTCTTCGCACAGCAGCTGGATCAGGCTGTCGCGGGTGATACCGGGCAGGATTGTGCCGGTCAGCGGCGGGGTCACCACGCTGCCGTCATCGAATACGAAGAACAAATTCATGCCCCCCAGTTCCTCGACCCATTTGCGCTCTACCGCGTCGAGAAACACGACCTGATCGCACCCTTTGGCTGTCGCCTGTGCCTGCGGCACCAGGCTGGCAGCGTAATTGCCGCCGGTCTTAGCAGCACCGGTGCCGCCCTTTGCGGCGCGAACGTAGTCGCGGGCGACCCAGATTTTCACAGCGGGCGCGCCTGATTTGAAATAGCCACCGACCGGGCTGGCGATAAGGATGTATTTGTACTGCCGCGCCGGACGCACGCCCAAAAATGCCTCGGATGCGAACATGAAGGGGCGCAGGTACAGTGCCCCGCCGGGAATGGTTGGCACCCACTTGCGGTCCACCGCGACCAGCTGGCGGATCGAATCAAGGAACAGAGCTTCGGGCAGTTCAGGCATCGCCATGCGCCGCGCGCTGTCATTGAAGCGGCGCGCATTGGCATCGGGCCGGAACAGCGCAATCGCACCGTCTTCCTGCTGATAGGCCTTCATGCCCTCGAATATTTCCTGCGCATAATGCAGCACCGCCGCAGCGGGATCGAGCGTGATGGGGCCGCGCGGGCCGAGCACGGCCTGATGCCAGCCGCCTTTGTCCGCGTCATAATCCACCACCACCATGTGATCGGTGAACAGCGTCCCGAACCCGGGATCTTTCAGCGCCTCGTCGCGCGCAGCGTCAGGAGTGGGGGCGGGGTGGGGCACATGTTCGAAATCGGGTGTCGGCGCATCGGCCATCTGGCATCTCTCCTGCTCGCCAAGCCGATATTAGCGCGAAGCCGCGAGGGCAAGGGTGCGGATGCCCGGCGGCTCAGGAAAATTGCGCTCAGATATGAGAAAGGCGGCCCCGCCGAAACGAGAACCGCCTTTCACATGGTCAGCGGCCGGAAGTGCCGCTCACAAAGCCTTACTCGGCAAGGAATGTTACCGAATATGCTCCGTAGGGATCTTCACCGACCTCGCTACTGAACCATGAGACATCGGATCACCTCCTTTCAAGCTTGTGAGCTGGAGCCCGCGCTTCACCGGGGCCCGGGATCCGCGTGTGCCGCTGATCCTGCCTTCAATTTGTTGCGCCGGGCGCGTTAAAACAAGTCTTGTAAAAAAGTTTTCCCATGTCAGAATTGTCCTTTGTGGCCTGGCAGACTTGCTGGGCCTTTTTTGCGAGCTTCAGCGGCAATCCTCGATCACGCGGGTCACTTCGGCCCAGGCCGGGATGTACAGCGCTGGCTGGCCGGGTACTTCCACCGCAAATCGCCCAATCGTCAGCGCCATCGCATCCAGCAGCGGATCTGCTGCCGTAACAGAAGCGCTGACAGCGCCGCCGCCATTTGCGGCCTTGGCAGCAAGCGCGCGGGTGGTGGTTTCGGTTCTGATGATTACGCTGCTGTCGCTGCGCTGGTCAGGCAGATAGCGAATCATGGCGATCTGGCGCGAATTGCTGGTGCACCCCAGCGCGAACAGCGGCGTGTCATTGCTGGAGCCGAATCGTGCCATTGTCCCACCATTCACGGCGCCATAGGTCCAGTTGCCCACGCTTTGCGGGGCATCAAGCCAGCTCGACATGGTCGGCACAGGTACGGGCGGCGGAGGCGGGGCGGGGCGCGGTGCAGGCACAGCGGCTGTCTCCGGGACCGGCGTCGGCTCGGGTGCCGGCACACAGGCCGCGATGGTGAAGGATAGCGCCAGCGCGCCGCCGAGATGGACATAGATCGGTTTCATGTCCCACCAATGATCGCTAACGCACTTGTTTCCAATGCCTATCAAACGCCGCCTCGATCAAATGCTGGTAGACCGCGGGCTCGTAGAGAGCCGCACGCGGGCGCAGGCGCTGGTAATGGCGGGGCTGGTGTTCTCTGGCGAAACCAAATTGGCCAAGCCGGGGCAGCAGCTCCCCGAGGATGCGCCGCTGGATGTGCGCGGCCGCGATCACCCCTGGGTGTCGCGCGGCGGTATCAAACTGGCGCATGCTATCGAACATTTCGGACTGGATCCGTCGGGCGTCACCGCGATGGATGTGGGCAGCTCAACCGGCGGGTTTACCGACGTTTTGCTGCAAGGCGGGGCGGATCATGTCTTTGCAGTGGATAGCGGCACCAACCAGCTGGCATGGAAACTGCGGCAGGATGAGCGCGTCACGGTGCTCGAACAGACCAGCGCGCGCATTCTGACGCCCGAGATGATCGACCGGCCCTGCAACTGGGTGGTGTGCGACGCCAGCTTTATCGGGCTGGCCAAAGTCCTCGCCCGCCCGCTGGAACTGGCGGCACCGCAATGCCGATTGGTCGCGCTGATCAAACCGCAATTCGAGGTTGGGCGCGAGGAGGTCGGCAAAGGCGGTGTGGTCCGCGATCCGGCGCTGCATCAGCGCGTCTGCGAGGAAGTGCGCAGCTGGGCCGAGGGGCTGGGCTTTACCGTCCAGGGCATCAACCGCAGCCCGATTACCGGGCCTGAAGGCAATGTGGAATTCCTGATGTCTGCGCAGAGAGAATGACGCCGCGACATTGACGCTGCCGCAACCCGCTGGCTAGGCGCATTGGCGAGAGACTTCTTTGGAGAGAGTATGTCCGCCAATATCGCCGAAATGGAACGTCGCCGTGAGGCTGCCCGGATGGGCGGCGGGCAGAAACGCATCGATGCGCAGCACGCCAAGGGCAAGCTGACCGCGCGCGAACGGCTCGAAGTGCTGCTGGACGAAGGCAGCTTTGAAGAGGTCGATACCTATGTCGAGCACGACTGCACCGATTTCGGGATGCAGGACCAGAAGATCACGGGTGATGGCGTGGTCACCGGATCGGGCACGATCAACGGGCGGCTGGTTTTCGTTTTCAGCCAGGACTTCACCGTCTTCGGTGGCAGCCTGTCGAAACGTCACGCGGAGAAAATCTGCAAGGTGATGGACAGCGCGCTGAAGGTCGGCGCGCCGGTGATCGGCCTGAACGACAGCGGCGGCGCGCGTATTCAGGAAGGCGTCGCCAGCCTTGGCGGCTATGCCGAGGTGTTCCAGCGCAATGTGCTGGCCAGCGGCGTGGTCCCGCAGATCAGCCTGATCATGGGGCCATGTGCGGGCGGGGCGGTGTATTCGCCCGCGATGACCGACTTCATCTTCATGGTGAAGGACAGTTCTTACATGTTCGTCACCGGGCCAGATGTAGTCAAGACCGTCACCAATGAAGTCGTTACGCAAGAGGAACTGGGCGGCGCGGTCACGCACACCACCAAGACCAGCGTGGCCGATCTGGCGTTCGAGAACGATATCGAGACGCTGCTCGCGACGCGCAACTTCTTCGACTTTCTGCCGCTTTCCAACCGCGAGAGCGTGCCGGAACGCCCCACCAGCGACCCGTGGGACCGCGAGGAGGCCAGCCTTGATACCGTAATCCCCGATAACGCCAACCAGCCCTATGACATGCACGAAGTGATCGCCAAGGTACTGGACGAAGGGGATTTCTTTGAAGTCCAGCCAGCGCACGCAGGCAATATCCTGTGCGGATTTGGCCGGATTGAGGGTCGCACCGTGGGCGTGGTGGCGAACCAGCCGATGGTGCTGGCCGGCGTGCTCGACATCAATTCCTCCAAGAAGGCTGCGCGCTTTGTGCGGTTCTGCGATGCCTTCGACATTCCAATCTTGACGCTGGTCGATGTGCCCGGCTTCCTGCCCGGCACCGCACAGGAGCATAATGGCATCATCAAGCACGGCGCCAAGCTGCTGTTCGCCTATGCCGAAGCGACCGTGCCCAAGATCACCGTTATCACCCGCAAGGCTTACGGCGGCGCCTATGACGTGATGGCGTCCAAGCACCTGCGCGGCGATCTCAACTACGCCTGGCCGACCGCCGAAATCGCCGTGATGGGCGCAAAGGGCGCGGTGGAGATCATCTTCCGGTCAGATCGCGGCGATGCCGATAAAATTGCTGAGAAAACCAAGGAATACGAAGACCGCTTCGCCAACCCATTCGTGGCGGCGAGCAGGGGCTATATCGACGAGGTCATTTACCCGCATTCGACGCGGCGGCGGATTGCTCTGGGGCTGAGGAAGTTACGCGGGAAGGTGTTGGAGAACCCGTGGAAGAAGCATGATAACATTCCGCTATGATCTTCGTTAAGCTGTTCCTAGCTGCCGTTTTCGCGCTGATTGGCCTCTGGCTTTGGAGAATGGCGAATAGGTGGTCGATGGACGGAGAAATCCCGAAAGAATGGGTGAAATCAATCGATCCGCAGCCAGTGGCCCGCGATGATACTCACTTTGGGAAAGTTGTCGCTTGGCAAAAGCTAATGGCACTCATGGCATGGTTCTTCGCTGGGCTCTTCGTCCTCTCGATTGGCTTTGAATTGACAGGAAATCTCTGATGAAACTCGGCCGTCTCAACCATATCGGCGTCGCAACGCCATCCATTGCTGACAGCATCCGCTATTACCGCGAGGTGATGGGCGCCACCGAAATTACCGAACCGTTCGACCTGCCAGAGCAGGGTGTGAAGGTCTGCTTCGTGTCGACGCCCGGCGAAACAGGTGTCAATGAAGCGCTTCATTCGGCGCTGAACGGAACGCAGATCGAGCTGATCGAGCCGCTGAACAGTGAATCGCCCATCGCAGGTTTTCTCGCCAAGAACCCGGCGGGGGGGCAGCACCATCTGTGCTACGAGGTTCCCGACATCGCTGCGGCCCGCGCGTGGTTCGAGGGGCTGGGCAAGCGCATCCTTGGCTCCACGCGGATCGGAGCGCACGGCACGCCGATCTTTTTCCTGCATCCGAAGGACATGATGGGCCAGCTGACCGAGATCATGGAAACCCCGAAGGCGGGGCATTGACCAAACCGCCCTCTCCCCGCACGGGGAAAGGGCCAAGGGAGAACGAATGAGCTACCAGCATATCCTCACCGAAACCGATGGTGCAGTGACCACCATCACGCTGAACCGGCCCGAGCGGCTCAATGCCTGCGCGCCAGATATGGCGGTGGAAATCCGCGATGTGCTGGCCGATCCGGGCGCGGTGCGGTGCTTTGTCATCACCGGGTCAGGGCGCGCGTTCTGTTCTGGTGCGGATTTGTCGGCGCGCGGCGAGCGCAGCGTGGGCGGCGGGCGCGGGGCCTATGATGCGCTGTCGATGAGCTACAACCCGCTGATGATGCACATGGCGCAATGCGCGGTGCCGATAGTGGCGGCGGTCAACGGTCCGGCGGCGGGCATCGGCTGTTCGATTGCGCTGGCGGCGGATTTCGTGCTGGCAGGCAAGAGCGCCTATTTCCTTCAGGCCTTCGTCAATATCGGGCTGGTCCCCGATGGCGGTGCCAGCTGGATGCTGCCGCGCCTGATCGGCAAGGCACGCGCCACTGAAATGATGATGCTGGGCGAGAAAATCGGCGCCGAAAAGGCCGAGGATTGGGGCATGATCTACAAATGCGTCGAGGATGCGGTGCTGATGCAAGAGGCCAAGGCGGTGGCGCAGCGGCTGGCCGGCGGCCCAACATTGGCGCTGGGCGCAATGCGCGAAAACATCTTCAAGGCGCTGGAAATCAATTACTCCGCCGCGCTGCATCAGGAGGCCCTGGGCCAGCGCCGCGCGGGCGAGAGCAAGGATGCGGTAGAGGGCGGCATGGCCTTCCTGATGAAGCGCAAACCCGAATTCAAGGGCGAGTGATGCTGTTCTACGATAGCCCCAACCCGGCCCCCAACCCGCGCCGCGTGCGTATCTTCGCCGCTGAGAAGGGTGTGGAACTGCCCGCCCGCGAAATCTCGATCCCCAAGCGCGAGCAGAAGTCCGAAGAATTCCTCGCCATCAATCCGCGCGGGCAAACCCCGGCGCTGGAACTGGACGATGGCACGGTCATCACCGAAAGCGTTGCGATCTGCCGCTATCTGGAGGGTCTGCACCCGCAGCCTCCGCTGTTCGGCAGCAGCCCGCTGGAAAGCGCCCAGATCGAAATGTGGAGCCGCCGGGTGGAGATGATCCTGATGGCCCCCGTGGGCGCAGTGTGGGTGCACACGCATCCCTTCACAGCCGCCATTCCGGGCCGCAACAGCGACTATGGCGAGGCCAATCGCCCGCGTGTTGCAGAGGCGTTTCGCTTTTTCGACAGCGCGCTGAAAGACCGCGAATTTCTTGCCGCCGATAATTATTCGATGGCGGACATCATCCTGCTGACCACGATGGACTTCGCCGGATTTGCAAATTGCCCCGCGCCCGACGATTGTGCAGCGCTGGCGGCATGGCACACCCGCGTTACCGCGCGGCCCAGCACGGCCGCCTGAAGGATTGATGATGATCGATAAGCCCAGCACCGCCGACTGGCAGGCCCTTGCCGACAAGGAATCGCGCGGACGCGATTTGACCCGCGAAATGCCCGAAGGCTTCGCGATCAAGCCGCTCTATACTGCCGATGATGCGGGCGATCCCGGACTGCCCGGCTTTGCCCCGTTCACTCGCGGTGTGAAGGCCACAATGTATGCGGGGCGTCCGTGGACGATCCGGCAATATGCGGGTTTTTCAACCGCTGAGGAATCCAACGCCTTCTATCGCCGCAATCTGGCGGCGGGACAGAAGGGTCTTTCGGTCGCGTTCGATCTGGCAACGCACCGTGGTTATGATTCCGACCATGCCCGCGTGGTGGGCGATGTCGGCAAGGCGGGCGTCGCCATCGATACCGTGCGCGACATGGAAATTCTGTTCGACCAGATCCCGCTCGATACCATGAGCGTCAGCATGACGATGAACGGCGCGGTGATTCCGATTTTGGCGTTTTATATCGTCGCGGCAGAGCGGCAGGGGGTGCCGGCAAGCGCGCTGTCGGGGACCATCCAGAACGATATTCTCAAAGAGTTCATGGTCCGCAACACCTACATCTATCCTCCCGAACCCAGCATGCGGATTGTCTCGGACATTATCGCCTATACCTCTGCCAACATGCCGAAATTCAACAGCATTTCGATCAGCGGCTATCACATGCACGAAGCCGGGGCGACGGCGGTTCAGGAACTGGCATTCACGATTGCCGATGGCAAGGAATACGCCAAGCGCGCGATGGCGACCGGGCTGGACCTGGATGCCTTTGCGCCGCGCCTGTCGTTCTTTTTCGGCATCGGGATGAACTTCTTCATGGAAGTTGCCAAGCTGCGCGCGGCGCGCAAGCTGTGGCATGATGTGATGGCCGGGCTGGGCGCGCAAACGCCCAAGTCCAAGATGCTGCGCACGCATTGCCAGACCAGCGGCGTGTCCTTGCAGGAGCAGGACCCGTACAACAATGTGATCCGCACCACGGTGGAAGCGATGGCGGCGGTGCTTGGCGGCACACAAAGCCTGCACACCAATGCGCTGGACGAAGCGATTGCGCTGCCCACCGATTTCTCCGCCCGCATTGCCCGCAATACGCAGCTGGTGTTGCAGGAAGAAACCGGCATCACCGATGTCGTCGATCCGCTGGGCGGCAGCTATTATATCGAGGCGCTGACCGCCAAGCTGGTCGAGGAAGCCGAAGCACTGATGGCCGATGTTGACGCAGTTGGCGGGATGACCGCCTATGTCGCCAGCGGCAAGCCCAAGGCGGCAATCGAACAGGCCGCCGCCGCCAAGCAGGCCAGCGTCGACAAGGCCGAAACGGTGATAGTTGGCGTGAACAAGTATCGCCGCGAAACCGAAGACGCGATGGATACGCTGGATATCGACAATCACGCGGTTCGTAAAAGCCAGATTGCGCGGCTTGAAAAGGTCCGCGCCGGGCGTGATGAGGCGGCCTGTCAGGCTGCGCTCAAGGCTTTATCGGATGGCTGCAAGGAGGGCGGTAACACGCTGGCGCTGGCCGGGGATGCGGCGCGCCACGATGCCACTCTGGGCGAGATATCCTCCGCGATGGAGGATGTGTTTGGCCGCTATGACACGGTGCCGACACCGGTGCGCGGGGTGTTTACGGCGGCCTATGCCGATGATGCCCGCTATGCTCAGGTGATGCGCGGGGTGGAAGCGGTGAGCCGCAGACTGGGCCGCGCGCCCAGGCTGATGGTCGCCAAGATGGGCCAGGACGGCCACGACCGCGGCGCCAATGTCATCGCCAGCGCTTTTGCCGACATGGGCTTCCAAGTGGTCAGCGGCCCGCTGTTCCAGACGCCGCAGGAAACCCGCGATATGGCGCTGGCGAATGACGTGGACGCCATCGGCGCGAGTTCGCTTGCGGCAGGTCACAAGACGCTGATCCCCGAACTGATCGGCTTGCTGCGAGAATCCGGGCGGAGTGATATCAAGGTCGTGGCGGGCGGCGTAATCCCGCCGCAGGATTACGATTTCCTGCGCGATGCCGGGGTGCAGGGGATCTATGGACCGGGCAGCAATGTGGTGGAATGCGCGGCAGACGTTCTGCGCCTGCTCGGCCACAACATGCCGCCTGTGGGTGAGGATCTGGAGGTGGTGGGATGAGACACTTATGGCTCAGTGGTCGACGCATCCCTTCTGGTCGAGATTTTCAGTTTTTGGATCGGTTGGTGGGTGGAGTTGGACATGTCTGCAAAGAGTTGGCTGACTATGCAGTCGAGTTCCAACCAATGCACGATACGGAGAATTGTGGCGTAAGCGTGCTGCTTGCCGGTGCAGTCAAAGCTGGAATGTTTGGTGTGTGTGAATACAGTATTGAACGTGTTTCTGAGGAGGATTGCGCTCCAAAGGCTGGTCAGAAAGCTGACTTGTGGTTGCTTGATAAGGGTCGGGGATATGGGTTCGAGTTCAAACAATACTGCGCTCACAAACCCAACAACAGGGACTTAGGCGGTCAAATGCACTTGGCAAAACTGGCCGCAAAAACACTGCCTGACGAACAAGATCGCGTTTTTGGCGGCGTGATTGCGCCTGTTTTTCCTGACGATTTGGAGGAGGAACTTATTGAGTTTGCACAATATGTTGACTATCCGGTGCAATTGAACTCGGCGGCCGGTTGGAGCGCGTTCATATTTTTCGACGAGGTGAGGTAGAATGCAAGTCCGCACCGACTGGACCCGCGCAGAAATCGCGGCTCTTTTCGACCTTCCCTTCACCGAGCTGCTCTTCCAAGCCGCCACCATCCACCGCGAGTTCCATCCGCCCGAGCAAATCCAGCTCTGCACCTTGCTGTCGATCAAGACCGGCGGGTGCCCGGAGGACTGTGGCTATTGCTCGCAATCGGTGAAGGCGAACTCTGGCGTCGAGGCGACCAAGCTGATGGATGTTCAGCAGGTGCTCCAGCGCGCGGCGCAGGCCAAGGATGCGGGCTCGCAGCGGTTTTGCATGGGTGCCGCATGGCGCAACCCCAAGGACCGCGACATGCCCGCCATCGTCGAGATCGTGAAAGGCGTGCGCAGCATGGGGCTGGAAACCTGCATGACACTGGGCATGCTCGAACCGCATCAGGCCGATATGCTGGCCGAGGCGGGGCTGGATTATTACAACCATAATGTGGACACCGGCCCCGAATATTACGAGCGCGTGATCACCACCCGCAATTATCAGGACCGGCTCGATACGCTGCGACACGTCCGCGATTCGGGCATCAATGTTTGCAGCGGCGGGATCGTCGGAATGGGCGAAACGCGCGCCGACCGGGTGGGCTTCGTCCACACCCTCGCCACGCTACCGCAGCATCCCGAAAGCGTTCCGGTCAACGCGCTGGTGCCGGTCAAGGGCACGGTGCTGGGCGACATGCTGGCCGACACTCCGCTGGCCAAAATCGACGACATTGAATTTGTCCGCACCGTCGCGGCGGCGCGCATCACGATGCCGCTGAGCATGGTGAGGCTTTCCGCAGGCCGCGAAAGCATGAGCGAAGCCACGCAGGCGCTGTGCTTCCTCGCCGGCGCGAACTCGATCTTCACCGGTGACAAACTGCTGACCGCCCCCAATGCGGGCGACGACAGCGACGCCGCGCTGTTCGCCAAGCTGGGCCTGACAGCGCTGAAGGGTGAAGAACCGCTGCGAGCGGCGAAGTGTGGCGCACTGGAGACGCCGGAATGTTGAGAGAGAAATTTTACCTGCCTGATGCGGTCGGTCAAATCGCGCGTGCTAGGAACGACTTAATCGATCATTATTCAGATAGTGGATTGAAATTCACGCCAGACGGAAAGCTAGTTGGTGATCTGGGGGAGGCAGTCGCTGCCCAGATGTTCGATATTGACATTGTCCAACAAAATTACATCGACGGATATGCTCGACACGACAGGCGCCCAGTTCAGATCAAAGCGACAGGGCGGGCAAACGGATCATTTCTTTTTCGACCTTGCGCTTACGAATCTGCTTCGGAAATTCATTTGATCGCCCTGATATTTTGCTGGGATGAATGCACGTTCAGCGTTGCTTATAACGACCGAGAGGAGCTAGTCCGTCCCAAGTATCTTGAAGGGCAAAGCGGTCAAAAGTCATTAACCGTCTCATCTTTGCTGAAGCGAAGCGGTGTCGCAATTAATCCGCTTCCAGCAAATCAAGATTTTATAGCAAAATATCGAAAGATCTAATGTTCTCCAAAATCCTCATCGCCAACCGTGGCGAAATCGCTTGCCGGGTCATCAAGACCGCGCGCCGGATGGGTATTGCGACCGTCGCGGTCTATTCGGATGCCGATGCGCGTGCGCCGTTCGTGCGGATGGCCGATGAAGCCGTGCACATCGGCCCGGCGCCTGCGGCGGAGAGCTACCTGGTCGCGGACAAGATCATCGCGGCGGCCAAGCAGACCGGGGCTGAGGCGGTGCATCCGGGTTACGGCTTCCTCTCCGAACGCACCAGCTTCGCCGAGGCGCTGGCCGCCGAGAACATCGCCTTTATCGGCCCGCCGGTGAACGCGATCGCGGCGATGGGCGACAAGATCGAGTCCAAGAAGCTGGCCAAGGAAGCGGGCGTCAACGTCGTCCCCGGCTTCGTGGGCGAGATCGAGGATACCGAGCACGCAGTGCGCATCGCCAACGAAGTCACATATCCGGTGATGATGAAGGCCAGCGCTGGCGGCGGCGGCAAGGGGATGCGGCTCGCCTATAACGAACAGGACGTGCGCGAAGGGTTCGAAGCGACCAAGCGCGAAGGACTGAACAGCTTTGGCGATGACCGCGTGTTCATCGAGAAATTCATCCTCAATCCGCGCCATATCGAAATCCAGATCCTGGGCGATAAGCACGGCAACATCCTCTACCTCAACGAACGCGAATGCAGCATTCAGCGCCGCCACCAGAAGGTGGTCGAGGAAGCGCCGTCACCTTTCGTCACGCCCAAGATGCGCAAGGCGATGGGCGAGCAATGCGTCGCGCTGGCCCGTGCGGTGGATTATCACAGCGCCGGTACTGTCGAACTGATCGTCAGCGGCGCGGATGAGACGGGGGAGAGTTTCTACTTCCTCGAAATGAACACAAGGCTTCAGGTGGAGCACCCGGTCACCGAAGCGATCACCGGCGTCGATCTGGTGGAGCAAATGATCCGTGTGGCCGCTGGCGAGAAGCTCGCCATGACGCAGGATGATGTGACAATCGACGGCTGGGCCATCGAGAACCGCGTCTATGCCGAAGACCCCTATCGCGGGTTCCTGCCCAGCACCGGACGGCTCGTCCATTACCAACCCCCGGTTGAACCCTGGGCCGATGACGGTGACGCAAACGGCCGGCGCGGTATTGGAGGCGTGCGCGTTGATGATGGTGTGTACGAAGGCGGCGAAGTGTCGATGTTCTACGATCCGATGATCGCCAAGCTGATAACTTGGGGCGAAACGCGTGACGAAGCTGCTGACCTGCAAGTTCAGGCGCTCGACGCCTTTCGCATCAATGGGCTGGGCCACAATGTCGATTTTCTCAGTGCTATCATGCAGCATCCCCGGTTCCGCTCGGGCGAATTGACGACGGGCTTCATTGCCGAGGAATACCCTGACGGTTTTGCAGGTGCGGCGGCACCGGATGAATTGCTGCGCGGACTGGCTGCGGTGGGCGGCGTGATCGCCACCGTCGATGCCGACCGCGCGCGGCGGATCGACCAGAAACTGGACGACACTTTCTATGCCCCCGGTGACTGGACAGTGCGGATCGGCGGCGTGGATTACCGCGTCGCGCTGGAGGAAGATGACATCACCGTCGATGGTGCCTCCGTCGATCTGGAAATGGAATACACGCCGGGCGAGCCGATGGCTGAGATTGCTCTGGGGGATGACACGCTGACCCTGCAATTGCGCCCCACTCGCGCGGGCTACGCCATCACAACGCGCGGCGCGACGCACGATCTGCGTATTCTCCAGACGCGGGTTGCGCATCTGGCCGATCACATGATCGAGAAGATACCGCCGGATCTTTCGAAATTCCTGATCTGCCCAATGCCCGGTCTGCTGGTGAAACTGCATGTCGCCGAAGGCGAGGAGGTCCAGCCGGGCCAGCCGCTCGCCACTGTCGAAGCAATGAAGATGGAAAACATCCTGCGCGCCGAAAAGCAGGCGGTTGTGGCGAAGCTCAATGCAGTGGAAGGTGACAGCCTGGCGGTGGATGCGGTTATTCTCGAAATGGAATAGCGGGCTGTGGGGGCGCTATGACGACTGATACCGGGCACAGGGCCAGCTCAAAGTGAGCTTTCACAGCATAGAATATCTGCTGTTCCTGCCGCTGGCGGTTGCGGTGTTTTTCTTCACACCGCATCATTGGCGCTGGCTGGTGCTGGTCGTCCTGAGTATGCTTTTCTACGCCAGTTGGCGCGTTGAATTCCTGTCGCTGCTGTTGTTCTCAACCACGCTGGATTATGGCGCCGCGCGGTTGATGCCGCATGCGCGCAGGCCGTGGAAAATGGCCCTGATGGGGCTGAGCATGGCAGGAAATATCGGCCTGCTGATTGCATTCAAATTCTTTACCCAGATTGCCAACGACTGGTTCAGCGCGGCTTTGATGCCTGATCAGTCCAGTTCGACGCCGATGCTGTTCTTGCTGCCTCTGGGTATCTCGTTCTACACCTTCCAGACGCTCAGCTACACCATCGACGTCTATCGCGGGAAGCGCCTGCCGGAACGGCACCTTGGCCATTTTGCAGCCTATGTGATGTTCTTCCCGCAGCTGATTGCCGGCCCGATCGAGCGGTTTGGAACGCTGATGCCGCAGCTAAAGCGTGAACAGGTTTGGGACTGGAACCGCTCCGCAGCGGGCGGGGGTCTCTTCCTGATTGGGTTGTACAAAAAGCTGGTGATTGCCGACGGTCTGGGCCCCTTGTTGACGGTCTGGGTTGCGGGTGCGCAGACCAATGGCGGGGCCTATGTACTCACGATCGCGGGCGGGACCATGTACCGCTATTACGCCGATCTTTCGGGATATGCCGATATGGCGATTGGTTCGGCATTGCTGATGGGGATCAAGCTTACGCAGAATTTCCGGCGTCCGTTCGCGGCCAAGTCGGTGGCTCAGTTTTGGCAGCGCTGGCACACGACAGTATCGAACTGGTTCAGGGATTATGTTTACGTCCCTTTGGTCAAAAAAATGCCAGCGGTGCCGGGTGCACGCTTTGCCGCGATCATGTTGACGATGATCCTGGTTGGGATCTGGCATGGTGCGACGGCCAACTGGATTGCGATCGGGATTATTTCGGGCTTTCTGATAGCTTTCTCAAATCGCGGCAGGAAAATCCTCGTTTCACACACTTCCAATTCACCTCTATTGCGCAGATCATTTGACCACATTGATCGGGTGTTGTTGTGGGCTGCGATATTGGTGTTTGGGACGCTGGTAGCCTTTCGTGAAGTGGATCCGGCCCTCGCGGCGCTGGCCAGACTGCCTCAGGCACCGGCAGAAATCTTTCTGGCTCCGCGAGAGGTGTTTCCGTTCATACCCATGTATCTGCTCGGAGCGATCATGTTGCTGGAAATCTATCAGTGGCTCGATGCACGGGCTTCCGTCCATGAGCGGCTGATCACCCGGCCCCGCTGGATTTCCTGGGGCTTCTATCTTGCGCTGATTGCAGCGATCATCATGTTTGGCAGCTATGACAACCCAAGCTTCCTCTACTTCCAGTTCTAGGATCGGCTGGCGCAGCGCGCTGGGCTATATGGCGGCGGTCGTTATGGTCGTTCTGGTGCTGAACGTCGTAGCCCGGCTTGCCGAGCCGCCAAATTATATTGGTGAAATGCGCGCCAAGCTCGGCGGAGTACCTGGATCAGAGGCAGTCGTCCTTGGCCCGTCTGTGGCCAAGCACCTTGTCCCGGCCGCCATGTGTCTGAAAGGGGCGAATATCGCCGAATCTGCAATGGATGTATTCGAAGCTGAGGCTTTGGCGCGCCATCTTGTGGCACGCGGCGAAGTTCCGCCGGTGTGGATTATGGGTGTGATCCCAAGCTTCCAATTGGCGGATAACGGCAGCAAAGGGTCAAGCACGCTTGGCAGGCGATTGCTGACTTACCGCACGCTGCAATCGCTGGGCGATCCTCGATTGATTGGCGACGATGTCCGCTCGGCGCTTCGCTCGCTAATTTTTCCGGCACTTGGGCATCAGGAATGGCGATTGCGCCTGAGAATGATGGAGCAGCAAATGCGCGGTGTGGGATGGGCAAGGCCAGACGTCACGGTTTCGCAGAAAGCAATTGCCAATGAGGCAGAGGACCAGAGAATGGCTACCGAGTGGGTGGCTACATATTCCGCAGCCGCCTCTGGTATAGCTGCTTACGACAATACAATTGCAGACCGATCACTGGCAAGCTTGCTGCGGCTTAATCGATTGCTAAACGACAGCGGTGCGCGTCTGGTGATTGTGGTGATGCCAGTGTCGCCTGCCACTACGGCTTATTTTAAATCCGACGAGTCTGTAGCCGTGACAGGCATGGATATGATCGAGCAACGCCTCACTGCAGATGGAGCTGTGATCATCAATGATCTGACCGATGCGCAATCAGAGCGGGCGCATGGTGAATTCCGTGACGCAGTGCATTTCAACCGTTCTGGAGGACTGCGGTATTCTCGCGATCTGGGTGAGAGATTGACTGAGGCAGGAGTCATCCCGAATCTGGAATGTCCATCGCTCAAGCCAGATTCTGACCAGTGATATCAGAAGCGCGAACGTAATCGCTTCAAATCGAACTCGCCACGATAGAAAACACGATTCAAGCGCTCCGAAGCTCTTTCTCCAGAAACGCTGCGACATCGTTCAGCGCCACATCCTTGGCCAGAAATGCTGCACCAATGCTGCGCAGCAAAACGAAGGGCAGGGTGCCTGCATCCATCTTCTTGTCGTGCAGCATATGCGCGACCAATGTCTTGCCATCGCAGCCCAGTTTGAGCGAGCCGATATCCGCTGGTAAGCCTACAGCACTGACTGCCTCAGCGACCTGTTCGGCTTCGTCCGGCCCCATGTGTCCACGGCGCGCGGAATAGCGCGCAGCCAACACCATACCCAGTGCCACGCCTTCGCCGTGCAGCAAGCGGTTCGAGAAGCCGGTCTCTGCTTCCAGCGCGTGGCCGAATGTATGGCCCAGATTGAGCAGGGCGCGCGTGCCGCTGGTTTCGCGTTCGTCCTCGGCCACGATCCGCGCCTTCATCGACACGCTGGTGGCCACGGCGTGTTCCAGAGCAGCGGTTTCCAAGGCAAGCACTGATGTTCCGTTTTCAGTCAGCCAGTCGAAAAATACACGGTCGCCAAGCACCCCGTATTTCAGGACCTCGGCATAGCCGGCCCGCATTTCGCGCGCGGGCAATGTGGCGAGCGTGTCGAGATCGGCCAGCACCAGCGCCGGTTGATGGAAGGCACCAACCAAATTCTTGCCAGCAGATGTGTTGATGGCAGTCTTGCCGCCAACCGAGCTGTCCACTTGGGCCAGCAAGGTGGTGGGCAGCTGCACGAAGCCGCACCCGCGTTTGAGAATGGCGCAGGCAAAACCGGTCAGATCCCCGACCACGCCGCCGCCCAGCGCGAAGACATGATCGCCGCGTTCTGTGCCCTTTTCCAGCAACCAGTCGGTCAGTCTTGCCAGCTCGGCCCAGCTCTTCGATCCTTCGCCCGGCGCGACATCGTACCAGGCGATTGTGCAGTCTTGCGCAGCGAAGGATTGCGCCAGCCTCTCACCATGCAATTGGCGTGCATTTTCGTCGGCCACCACCGCCACACGGTCCTTGCGGATGAAACGTGATGCCAGCGTAGCGGAATTTTCCAGTAAGCCACGGCCGACATGGACTTCATACCTGCGGCCAGACAAATCGACAGGTATTACAGCCATTTGCCGATTGCCTCGATAATGCGCAGCGCGGTGTCATGCTGCGGTCCATTATTGGTGACGACGCGGATTGGCGCCTCTGCATAGGCTTCGTTGCGGGCTTCTTTCAGCTCTGACAGGATCGCTTCAGGATCGCCATCGCGCAGCAGCGGGCGGGTGTCGCGGCGCGATGTGCGTTCGACCAGTGTGGCGATGTCGCAGTCCAGCCACACGGCGATCCCTTTTTCGAGCACCAGCGTGCGTGTCTGGTCATCGACAAAGGCCCCGCCGCCGGTGGCGATCACGCCGGATTCCTCGCCGATCAGCCGGGCCAGCACGCGCCTTTCGCCATCACGAAAATAGACCTCGCCATGCGCGGCAAAGATTTCCGCAACCTTGCGATTGGCGGCGCGTTCGATCTCCTCGTCGGCATCGACGAACTTGCGGCCCAGCAGCGCAGCGACTTTTCGCCCCACGGTGGTCTTGCCCACGCCCATCAGACCCACCAGCACAATCGGGCGATCAATGCGCAACGCGATTGTCGCAATCTCCATATCGGACAGCGAAGGGGTGGTCTGGGTCATTGCCGCCCGGCCTATAGATGGGCTAGTGGCTGGGCAAGATATGACGATTTGCAGTGGGACGTGAAAAAGTTGGCAATAAAGGGCACGCGGATCGGATGCATTCTGGTGATTGTGCTGCTGGCGGCGCTGGTCGCCGCATGGGTCGATGGCGGCGAAGAGCCGCTGCGCCCGATCGAAGAACCTGTCGCAATGCCGGAGAGCGCACAATGAAAACATCATGGCTGATTGGTGCCGCCGTTCTGGCGCTGTCATCGACGCTGGTGCTGGCGCAGGAAGCGCCGGTGGATCTGTTGCCGCCAGGTTTCAGCGATCCCGCACCCACGCCGACACCGCGGCCCACGTCCAGCACACCGGCTCCGCGCCCCAGCCGCGCACCTGCTCCAAGTGCGACATCCGCGCCCGGCACTCCGTCGCCTCCGGTGCCGACCAATTCTGGCGAGGTGGTCCAGCAACTGCCGGGTTCGTATCAAGGCCCGCAAAGGACGCCTGCCGCCGCGCCTGCACAGCCTGATCTGTCGCGGCTGCCAACGTTGCGCGAGCTGGAGGCAATGAGCACCGACGAACTTGACGAATTCTTGGGGCTGAAGCCCAAAATCGATATCCCCGCTGGTGCCCAACGGTCAATGGCCCAGGTGGGAGTGATTGCGCCAGCGGAAGGCGGCCTGCCCGTCGGATCTTTGGCTAAACAGCCTGCATCTTTGGTCCGCGCCGCCCTGAAAGGCGCGACCGGGCCGGTGATATCGCGCTGGGGACATATCCTCATGCGCCGGGCGCTTGCCAGCCGGCTCGAAGCCCCGCAGGCTATGGACCCGGCAGAGTTTGCTGCGCTGCGGGCAGGCGCGCTCAATGCAATGGGCGAATTTGGACCAGCCCGCGCGCTGGTGCAGGATGTCGACACTGGCAATTACTCGCCCGCGCTGACCGATGCCGCGCTGACCGCTTATGTGGGCACAGCGGACGTCCTCGGGGCGTGCCCGGCGGTGCAGCTTGGCAAGAGCAAGCGCGACGATCCCGAATGGAAAATGCTTGCCGGAATTTGCAACGCCTATGCCGGCGAAACCGCACGGGCGCAGACCGACCTGAGGCGTTTGCAGACCCGCGGTGAGGGCGAACGTATCGATGTCCTTCTGGCGCAGCGGCTCGCTGGCGCAGCGGGACGCGGGCGGCGCGGCGTCACGATCGAATGGGACGGAGTCGAAGCGCTCACGCCGTGGCGGTTCGCGCTGGCGAATGCGGTAGGCGAGGATGTGCCTGAAGCACTGCTGAGCAATCTGGCGCCATCCTATCTGAGCGCATCGGCCAATGCCGCGATGCTGCCGTTGCCGAAACGTGTTCGCGGGGCCGATCTGGCTGCACAGGGCGGTATTCTGTCAGCCGCTGCGATGGTCGATCTCTACTCGCAGATATTTGCCGATCAGGCCGATGATGGTGCCGCGATGTTAACCGCCTCGCGCCTGCGGGAAGCTTATGTCGCTCCGGCAGCGGCGCAGCGGGTCGAAGCGATCCGCGATGTGTGGAGCGGCGATAAAAAATATCGTTATGGCCGAATGGTCCTGACTGCCTATGCGGCGGCGCGGGTGACGCCCAGCAACGAATTTTCCGATGATGCGGGACAGCTTATCGCTTCGATGCTGACCGCTGGGCTGGACCGCGATGCTATGCGCTGGGCTGGCGTGGTCGATGATGGCAGCCTTGGCTGGGCCTTGCTGACACTGGCTGCGACGGGCGAAAATAGCGCTTCGGGCGGCGACATCGACAGCTTTATTGATGATGACGAATCGGCGGGACAGCGCAAATCGCGGATGCTGCTGGCGGGCCTGGCAGGACTGGGCCGCGTCGGGCGCGGCGATATCGCGAGTTACAGCAGCCGGTTGGGCGTGGATTTCTCCTCTCCAACGCGCTGGACGCGGACTATCGGACAGGCGGCAGAATTTGGCAATCCGGCGCTGGTTGCGCTGCTGGCCGGGCTGGGGATGCAGGGCGACAGCTGGGATCGGATGACCGCGCGCCACCTTTTCCACATTGTTTCTGCGCTCAATGAAGTGGGCCTGAAAGCCGAGGCGCGGATGATCGCCGCCGAGGCGGTCGCACGCGCGTGACGGCAAGCGCGGCCGAGGATTTCCTCGCCATGCTCGCCTCGGAACGCGGGGCAGCGCGCAATACCTTGCTGGCATATGGCCGTGACCTTGCACAAGCCGAGGAATTGCTTGGCGATCTGGCCACGGCGACGCCTGCACAACTCGCCAAACTAGGGCAAAGCTGGTCCGCACTCGCGCCGTCCACAGTGTCACGCAAGGCGTCGGCTCTGCGGCAGTTCTATGGCTTCCTGATCGACGAAGGCCTGCGTGAAGATGATCCGTCGCAAGCCTTGCCGCGCCCAGCCGCGCGGCGGCCACTGCCCAAGATCCTCTCGCATGGCGAAGTGGAGGCGTTGTTCCAGCAAGCGGAGCGCGATGCGGCAGGTGACGCACCTGCGGCAGTGCGGCTGCTTACTCTACTCGAACTTCTCTATGGCTCCGGCCTGCGCGCGACCGAGCTGGTTTCCCTGCCGCTTTCCGCCGTGCCGCGCGATGCTCCGTTTTTGACAGTCACGGGGAAGGGTGGGCAGGCCCGGATGGTACCGGTCAGTGGTCGTGCCAAAACCGCCATCGCGCGGTGGCTGCCACTGCGGGTGGGCGCCAGCGCATGGCTGTTCCCGTCTCGTCAGGCGCATCTTACACGCATCCGGCTCTATCAAATGCTCAAGGAATTGGCTCTGCGCGCGGATTTACCGCCTGAAAAGCTCAGTCCGCACGTCCTGCGGCACGCCTTTGCCACGCATCTGCTGGAGGGCGGGGCTGATTTGCGCGCGCTGCAAACACTGCTTGGTCATGCCGATATCGCGACCACGCAGATCTATACCCACGTCGATGCGGCGCGGCTGGTGAAACTGGTTAATGAACGTCACCCGCTTGCGCGCGGACGCGCTTCGGACTAGCGACTTCGCGATGATTTCTTACCTCGAATTCGAGAAACCTGTCGCCCAGCTCGAGCAGCGCATCGCAGACCTGCGCGCTGCGTCCGAAGGGGACGAGGTCGATATTGCCAACGAGTTGCAGCGGCTTGAGCTCAAGAGCGCCGAATTGCTTGCCAGCACTTATGCCGCGCTGTCGCCGTGGCAAAAGACGCAGGTCGCCCGGCATCCTTCGCGCCCGCATTTTCGTGATTATGTCGAATTTGCTTTCGATGAGTTCGTCCCGCTGGGCGGTGATCGTTGTTATGGCGATGACGAGGCCATTCTGGGCGGCTTTGCCAGCCTGAACGGTCGCAAGCTGGTGCTGATCGGTCATGAGAAGGGCAATGACACTGCCAGCCGCATCCGGCATAATTTCGGCATGGGCAAGCCCGAGGGTTATCGCAAGGCGATCCGGCTGATGGAACTGGCGGGACGTTTTGGCCTGCCGGTGGTTACTCTGGTCGATACTTCGGGCGCGTTTCCGGGGATCGAAGCTGAAGAACGCGGCCAGGCCGAAGCGATTGCCCGTTCGACCGAGGCGTGTCTGGCGCTGCCTGTACCAATGGTGTCCACAATTGTGGGCGAGGGCGGGTCAGGCGGCGCGGTCGCGCTGGCCAGTGCCGAACGTGTCCTGATGATGGAGCACGCGGTCTATTCAGTGATCAGCCCCGAAGGGTGCGCCTCGATCCTGTGGCGCACTGCGGAAAAGGCGCCTGAGGCAGCCGAGGCGATGAAGATCACCGCACAAAATCTTGCGGCAATCGGAGTGATCGATCGCATTGTCACCGAACCGGTCGGCGGCGCACACCGTGATCCTCGCGGTGCGGCAGAGATGCTTGGCGTGGCAATCGGAGAGGAGCTCGACATGCTATCGAATCGCTCCGCAACTGAGCTGCGACGGATGCGTGAAGAGCGGTTTTTGACAATGGCTGGCTGACGGCCAGCACACGCACGCGGGAACAAAGCCTGCGGTCCCCCTGTTTCTCCTCATGTACATGAGCTTGGTCGCGCGCCTCGGTATGTGGTTGCGCGCCGAGATTTGGGAGCCCGCACATGACACCGATCAAAACAGCCGCAATTTCCACCACCGCTCTGCTTTCGCTCACCCTTGCCGGGTGCGGACCATTGGGCGGGGCAAATATTCCCAGCGCCTCCGCGCCGATTACCCAGACTGAAGCACAGCAGGGTGCGCAGGCACATCCGCAGCTGCTGAATGAATTTGGCGGCGCGATGACCGGCTCGCAGGCGCAATATGTCGAACAGGTTGGCAAGAATATCGCGGTCCAGTCGGGCCTCGGCAATGCGCGCGAATCCTTCACCGTGTCGCTGCTCAACAGCCCGGTGAACAATGCTTTCGCGATTCCCGGCGGATATATTTATACCACGCGCCAGTTGGTCGGCCTGATGAACAATGAAGCCGAACTTGCCGGTGTGCTGGGGCATGAGGTCGGCCATGTTGCCGCCCGCCATTCGCAGCGGCGCCAGGCCAAAGCACAACAAAACTCGCTGCTCGGCGCCGCTGGTGCGATTCTTTCAGGTGTGCTGCTCGGCAATTCGGGGATTGGTCAGCAGATCGGCCAGACCCTGATGCAGGGTTCGCAGTTGTTGACGCTGAAATTTTCGCGTTCGCAGGAGCTTGAAGCTGATGATCTGGGTATCCGTTATCTCAATCAGGCGGGTTACGATCCCCATGCCATGGGCACCGTGCTGCGCAGTCTGGCGATGCAAAACTCGCTAGACGCCCGTGTGCAGGGCCGCGATGACGCACGCATTCCAGCGTGGGCTTCGACTCACCCCGATCCGGCGAGCCGGGTCCAAAGCGCGCTGGCGAAGGCGCAAGGCGGCACAGGCGTCACCAATCGTGACACCTTCCTTACGCGTATCGACGGCCTGTTGTATGGCGATGATCCCAAACAGGGCGTCATCGAGGGACGCCAGTTCATCCATCCCGATATGCGCTTGTCCTTCACTGCACCGCAGGGTTTTTACATGGTCAATGGCACACGGGCCGTAACAATCAGCGGCCAGTCTGGTCGTGCGCAGCTGACCCTGGCGCCGTATAATGGCAACCTCAACAATTACGTTGGGACCGTTTTTGCCGGATTGAGCAAGGAACAGCAGGTTCAGCCGCAGGGCATCCAGCGTACCACAGTCAACGGCATCCCAGCAGCTTACGGTACGGCGCGCGTGAATTCGGGCAATGGTCAGGTGGATGTGACGGTGTTTGCTTATGAGTTCGCCAATAATCAGGCGTACCATTTCCTGGCAATCTCACCCGCAGGCCAGGCGAGCGCGTTCAATTCCATGTTTGGATCGATGCGCAAGATCAGCGCACAGGAAGCGGCGAACGTAATCCCGCGCGTTATCGACGTGGTGACGGTGGGCGCGAATGATTCCACCCAGTCGCTCGCGAGCCGGATGGCGTACACCGACAATCAGCTGGAACGGTTCCGTGTGCTCAATGGTCTGAGCGGCAATGAAAATGTGTCCCGCGGCCAGAAGGTCAAGATCGTCGTTCGCGGACGCTAATCACGGTGTAAAGTTCGGGCAAAGAAAAAGGCGGCGGGGATAGCCCCGCCGCCTTAATCAATTACTTAACGCTTGAATTATGCGCCAGAATTAGTGGCGCTCATCGTGGTCTTGACCGTGTCGAAGGTCGTCGACAGCTCGGTGCCGAGGCTCTGCATTGCAGTGATTGCAGCAACTGCGATGAGGGCAGCGATCAGACCATATTCAATGGCAGTGGCGCCCTGTTCGTCGCGAGCAAGCTTGTTGAAGAATTTCATGTTTCGTCTCCTGGTTGGTTTTCGGTACCCGGCTCGTCCCGTAGAGCCGGACCGAGCAATTCGCATTGTGTCTTCGAGAGGTTGAGAAATCCCTAACTCGCAACCCCAGTTTCTTGTCTCATTACGCGCCTGTAGCGGTGGTGACCTTGGACGAAACTTCCGTCCACATAGCGATCGATTCAGTCCCGAGGGCCTGAACAGCTCCCACCATCGCAAGGAATATAAGAGCAAGAATCAGCCCGTATTCAACAGCCGTTGCACCGCGTGTGTCGCGCCCCAGTTTTTTGAGGAAATCGATCATCATGTGTTGCCCTGTTTGTCGAAGTCAAAGCTGACGATGCAGAGATACCGGCGAGCCAGTTAAGAAAGTGTTGAAGGGAGCGAAAGAATTGGAAAAAATTCCGACATGGCGCTGTGTCGTCGCGCTGGCTTTGGCCGATAATCAGGGGCGCTGGTTGATGCACCAGCGCCCCATCAGCAAACATCACGGCGGCTTGTGGGAATTTCCTGGCGGCAAGGTCGAACCAGGCGAAACCCCTGCAAATGCGTTGGTTCGAGAGAGCGAAGAGGAGCTGGGGATCGTATTGGCGCCCAGTGAGCTTGCTCCACTCGCCTTCGCTCAGGAGGAAGCGGACGCCGTGCCAAACCCGATTGTCATCCTGCTTTACACTTCGCGCATCTGGAGCGGCACACCGCTGTCCAGAGAGGGCGGGGCAGTGGACTGGTACACGCCGTTGCAGATTGCCGAACTGGCCCGTCCGCCGCTTGATATCGCGCTGTGTGAAAAGCTGTTCGGTGAAAGCGCGACTTAGGGATTGCCAAGCTGGCGGGACCTACCTATGTGGCGCCCTCCAAGTGCGCCCGTAGCTCAGCTGGATAGAGTACCTGACTACGAATCAGGGGGCCGGAGGTTCGAATCCTTCCGGGCGCACCACTAAACAGGCCTCTCCTTGATCAGGAGGGGCCTGTTTGCGTTTGGGGGTCCGACATTATTCGCTGCGTCGGTCGATTTTCCCCAGCACGCTGCTACTCGGCATCATCCTCAAGCCGGTGCATATCGTCATCGCTGAAGCCGAAATGATGCCCCGCTTCATGCACAACGACATGGCGGACAAGATCGTCCATGCGAACTCCGGTCTCTCGCCACTCGGCAATCAATGGCTGGCGAAACAGCCATATCTGCGCGGGCATCCTTCCGCTTGCCCAGATCGAGCGATCCGGGAGCGCCTCGCCTTCATACAGACCGCTCAATTGCCAGCGGTCCGTCAAATCTACAGCCGCCAGCTGTTCCGCAGTTGCAAACTCTTCGACCCTCAGAACGACTTCGCCCAGCTTGGTGCGGAACTCGGCGGGAAGGGCGGCAAGCGAGGCTTCTGCCATGGCTTGCATCGTTTCCAGAGTTGGCGGGTGGGCGGACCGGAGCATCCCGCCGGATATGGGAAGGCTGCCAGCACGGGGCAAGTCATTGGAACTACGCCCGCTGTCACCTGTTCATCTGACAAAGGAGAAAACTATGGCCGAAACACAGGAAATTTTCGCTCGTTTGAAGAAAGATCATGATCGCCACCGCGAACTGCTCGACCAGATCCTTGCCACCAGCGGCGAGAGCGACGAGCGAGAAAAGCTGTTTGTCCAGCTGACGAAGGAGCTCAAGGGGCACGCGTCGGCCGAAGAGCAGGCGCTGTATTCAACCATGCTGCGCAAACCCCCGACCACCGATGACACGCGCCATTCGGTGGCTGAGCATCACGAAATCGAAGAAGCGCTCAACGATCTTGCCGCCACCGATATGGCAACCGGCGGATGGTTGACCAAGTTCAAGACATTCGACCATGACTATCGGCACCACATCGACGAGGAAGAGCAGGACCACTTCCCCGAATTTGCCAAACATCTGGACGAAGCGGATATGGAGCATATGCGGAGCGTCTTCGAAAAGCGTAAGAAGGCCGAGAAGGCCGCCGCCGAGGTGACGCCAGAGAAGAAAGAGGCAGCCAAGGAGTAGCTTGCTGCCGAGGGGGAATTAAGACTTGAGTGACAATGAAGACCCGCGATGCGTGTCGCGTCTCGACCCGAGTGAAGAGCCAGGCGTATGGCGCTTTGCCCGGGCCACGCGGGCGCGCGTGGTCATCGATGGCGAGGATTATTTCGCTTGTATGCAGCAGGCCATGCTGCGTACCCAGAAGCGGATCTTACTGGTCGGCTGGGATTTCGATACCCGCATCCATCTGGGGCAAGGCCGCAAGTGGTGGCAGCGCAGTTACCGCAATGATCATCCTGCGCGGCTGGGCAGCTTCTTCGCGTGGCTGGTGCGGCATCGTCCGGGGCTGGATATCCGCATCCTCAAATGGAGCTATGGCCTGCTGACGTTTTTCAAACGCGGCGCCATGTGGATCGATGTGATCCGCTGGATGATCCACAGCCGCATAACGTTCAAATTCGATACAGCGCATCCGGTTGCCTGCAGCCACCATCAAAAAATCGTAGTGCTGGATGACCGCATGGCAGTGTGCGGCGGCATCGACATGACCGATGGCCGCTGGGATACGCGTGAGCATGTAGAAGACGACCCCAAGCGCAAGAGCCCCTGGGGAATTGCCTATGGCCCGTGGCACGATGCCTCGATGATGATGGAGGGCGATATTGCATTGGCCTTGTCCGAACTGTGCCAGGATCGCTGGATCCGGGCAGGTGGCGAGCCGCTGGAGCAAATTGAGCCGCCCGAGGAAAGCCCGTGGCCTGAAGGGCTGGAAGCGCATTTCAAGAATGTCGAAATCGGGATTGCCCGGACCCGCGCGAAGTTCCGCGAGTGGGACGGCGTCGATGAAATCGAACAGCTCTATGTCCAGCATATCAAGCGCGCCAAGCGGCTGATCTATGCCGAAAGCCAGTATTTCGCATCACGTGTGGTGGCCGAAGCCATCCTCTCGCGTGTGCAAGAAGACGATCCGCCCGAAATCGTGGTGGTCCATCCCGCCCATGCCGATGGCTGGCTGGAGATGCAGGCCATGGACCATGCTCGTGCCGAACTGGTCCGGTGCATCGAAGAGGCTGATCACAAGGGACGGTTTAGCATCTGGAACCCGTTTACCGGCGAGACAGCAATCTATGTCCACGCCAAGATCATGATCGTCGATGACGAGATATTGCGCATCGGGTCGGCCAATCTCAACAACCGTTCAATGGGCCTCGACAGCGAATGCGACGTGTTCATTGATGCTGCGCGTGAGGGCAATGGACACGCGGCGGAGGAAATCGGCAAGCTGCGCCATTCGCTGCTGGGCGAGCATTGCGGGTTGGATTACGATGACGTGCCGGAGATGCTCGAACGGTTTGGTTCGATGGCGACGATGATCGACCATTCGCAGGAGGATCAGTCCCGGCGGCTGGTCCGCTACCACCCGCCAGACCTCAACGACGCGGAAGAGAATCTGGCGGAGTCGCAGTTTCTCGACCCCGAAAGCCCCGACGAGATGTTCGAGCCATTTGCCAAAGGCGGTCTATTCCGCAAAGGATCGCGTCTGGACAATATCCGCAGACGCATGACGAGGAATTCGCAAGGATGAGCAGCCTGGCAGGACCAGACGAAGACGATCCCCGCGGCAAACCGCCGGTGCCCGAGGAAGTGCAGGATGCAATTCGCACGCTGATCCGCTGGACTGGCGATGATCCGGAACGTGAGGGCCTGCTCGATACGCCGGCCCGCGTTGCGCGTGCGTGGAAGGAATATTGCCTCGGTTATAAAGAAGACCCGGCGCATCACCTCAGCCGTATTTTCGAGGAGGTTGGCGGCTATAACGAGATCGTCCTGCTCAAGGATATTCCGTTCCAGTCGCATTGCGAGCATCATATGGCGCCGATCATCGGCAAGGCTGCGATTGCCTATCTGCCGACCGACCGCGTCGTGGGGATTTCCAAGCTGGCCCGCGTATTGCACGGCTTTGCGCGGCGGTTACAGGTTCAGGAACGCCTGACCGCAGAGGTCGCGGATTGCATTTGGGACCATCTCAAACCGCAAGGCGTCGCGGTGGTTATCGAGGCATCACACGCCTGCATGACCGCGCGCGGCGTCCGCACGCCTGGTGTGGCCATGACCACCAGCCGGATGATGGGGACATTTCTGGAAGACTCCCGCAGCCGTGAAGAAGTTCTCAAGCTGATGGGATATTGAAGCGGGCCTGACGCCGCTTAACCAAACAATCTTTCGAAAAAGCCGGGCCGCTTGCGCCGGGGTGCGGTTTCACCGGCCAGCGTATAGAGATAATTGCCCAGCAGCACCGCCTGCTCCTTGCTCAGGAAATAGCGATATTCGCGGACATCTTCGGCATCGTCGGGGCGTTTGCTGGCACTTTGCAGTTTAAGCGCGACACGTTCGCCCGCAGGATCGGCAGTCCACCCCAGCAGGATACCGAAATCCTGGTCTGCGGCGCCGGGAGTGCGCGGTTCTGGATCGCTGCGTGCCATATCCAAAAGACTGCGCCCCGCATTGCGAGTCGGGCAAGGCGGGGCGCTGGTTTTTCCGCAGTTATGTGCGTTTAAAGTTGGCCGAGCAGATGCTCTGCGCTGGACACCGAGAAGCCGCCTGGTTCTTCGACGTTCAGCTCTTTCACGACACCGTTTTCGACAATCATCGAATAACGTTGCGCACGCTTGCCCATTCCAAAACCCGAAAAGTCGGCAGCCAATCCCACTGCCTCGGCAAAATCGGCATTGCCGTCTGCGAGCATGGTGACATCATCGGATCCGGCGGCTTCTTTCCACGCGCCCATCACGAATGCGTCATTGACCGATGTGGCGACAATTTCGTCCACGCCCTTGCCTTTAAGCTCGGCAGCCTTGTCGACATAGCCGGGCAGGTGGCGGGCGGAGCACGTGGGCGTAAATGCCCCGGGTACAGAGAACAGCGCAACGGTCTTGTCCTTGAAATATTCGCTGGACTGGACCTGTTCTGGTCCGCCCTCGGTCACTTTGACCAGCTTAACGTCGGGTAGTGTGTCGCCCACCGAAATTGTCATCTTGAAACTCCTGAATGATCCCGTCCTGTGCCCCCGATGTAAGGGGCAGCAGGCACAACGCAAGCCGTGGGCGTTTCGCAAGCAGGAAAACCGCTTCCGGTGGTACGGGTGTGGCAGTTGCCTTCTCACCCATGAAACGCTAGGGGCGGCGCCGAATACGGCGTCGCCTTATTTCGCGCGCGCGCCGCGCCTGTTTATCTCCCCCCGGACAAGGACTACCCCGTGACCGAATTTACCGACTACGTCGTCAAAGACATTGCGCTTGCCGATTTTGGCCGCGCCGAAATTGATATTGCCGAAATCGAAATGCCGGGCCTGATGGCTCTGCGCGAGGAATATGGCGCTGCACAGCCGCTCAAGGGTGCGCGGATCACCGGTTCGCTGCACATGACGATCCAGACCGCAGTGCTGATCGAAACACTGACGGCGCTGGGCGCCGAAGTGCGCTGGGCAACCTGCAACATCTTCTCGACCCAGGATCACGCTGCTGCGGCCATCGCGGCCAGCGACATTCCCGTATTTGCTATCAAGGGTGAAAGCCTGGCCGATTATTGGGACTATGTCGGCAAGATTTTCGACTGGTCGACCGAAGACGACGCCGATCGCACCAGCAACATCATTCTGGATGATGGCGGCGATGCGACCATGTTCGCGCTGTGGGGCGCACGCATCGAAGCGGGCGAAGAAATGCCCGAGCCGGCCAATGCCGAGGAAGTGGAATTCCAGCGCGCGCTCAAGGCGTTCATCAAGGCCAAGCCGGGCTATCTGACCAAGTCGGTTGAAAACATTGTTGGCGTTTCGGAAGAAACCACCACCGGCGTCCATCGCCTTTACCAGCTGGCCAAGCAGGGCAAGCTGCCTTTCCCCGCGATCAATGTGAACGACAGCGTGACCAAGTCGAAGTTCGACAATCTTTACGGCTGCCGCGAATCACTGGTCGACGCGATCCGCCGCGCGACCGACGTGATGCTTTCGGGCAAGGTCGCCTGCGTCGCCGGTTTCGGCGATGTCGGCAAGGGCAGCGCGCAGAGCCTCCGCAACGGCGGCGCCCGCGTGCTGGTGACCGAAATCGATCCGATTTGCGCGCTTCAGGCCGCAATGGACGGCTTTGAAGTTGTGACGATGGAAGAAGCGGTCGGCATTGCCGACATCTTCTGCACCGCCACCGGCAATGAACACGTCATCACCGCCGAGCACATGAAGGCGATGAAGAACATGGCCATCGTCTGCAACATCGGCCATTTCGACAGCGAAATTCAGATTTCGGCGCTCGACAATTACGAATGGAATGAACTCAAGCCGGGCACCGATCTGGTCAAGTTCCCCGACGGCAAGCAGGTTATCGTGCTGGGCATGGGCCGCCTGGTCAATCTGGCGTGTGCCACCGGCCATCCCAGCTTTGTGATGAGCTTCAGCTTCACCAACCAGACGCTGGCTCAGATCGAGCTGTGGACCAAGGGCGAAGAGTACAAGAACGACGTTTACGTCCTTCCCAAGCACCTCGACGAAAAGGTCGCGGCGCTGCATCTCGACAAGCTGGGCGTTAAGCTGACCAAGCTGAACAAGGTGCAGGCCGATTACATCGGTGTGCCGGTCGAAGGCCCCTACAAGCCTGAACATTACCGGTATTGATCCGGAGCTTGCCGGTACTCTGGCGAGCAATTGAACAGTCGAAAGCGGCGGCGAGGCATTGCATCGCCGCCGCTTGCCGCATAGCTGGCAAGTGATGGAAAACTCACCCGCCCTGCTTGCGACCATTGGACTGCTGCTGGCGCTGTGGACCGCCGGTGCCGTGTGGGCGATGCTGCGCGCCAGCAACCGCACGCAGAAGGCAGAGGGCAGCCGCAAGGCGGTGGTCCGCCTGTCCCGCATGATCGAGGAAGCGCCTGCGATCCCGCTGCTGGTCCGCAGCGACGGACGGATCGAGGCGCCGGATCGGCTGGCCCGCTGGTTCGGGCTGGAAAAAGTGCCCGAATATCTCAGCGAACTGGCCGGTAATGACGAGAGCGGCCTGAGCGAAGAGCAGACCGACGAGCTGACCCGGCAGGTGCGCCGCACGCAAAAGACCGCCAAACCGTTCCGTATGGCAGTGGTCCCTCCAGGTTCGAGCCGGGCGCTCGCCTTGCAGGGCACGCTCGCCGATCCTTCAGTCTCACCTTCTGGTGCGGCACTGGTGTGGGTGTTCGATTTCACCGAAAGCGAAGGCGAGCTGTCGAAGCTGCGCGAAGAAGCCGCCCGGTCGCGCGATGATTTCGGGGCGCTGGTGGGCCTGATCGAAGCCGCGCCGATGCCGATGTGGTTTCGCGGCGCGGATATGCACTTGCGGCTGGTGAACCGCGCCTATGTCGAAGCGGTAGGTGCGGAAAGCGCCGACAAGGTGGTCGCCGACCAGATTGAGCTGGTCGAAACCGTCGGCGGCAAGACCGCTGCGCAAGTCGCCCAACAAGCCGCAGACCGCCGCCAACCGATCGAGCGCATCCTGAGCGCCACTATCGACAATGCTCGGCGCACTGTTCGCGTTACTGATCTGCCATTGGTGGGCGAGGGGATCGCCGGATACGCGGTCGATATCGAGGAAATGGAAGAACAGGCGCGCGAATTCCGGGCCTTCCGCGAAGCGCAGCGCTCAATGCTCGATCAACTTTCCATTGGTGTCGCGCAATTCGATTCGCAGCACCGCATGACCTTTGCCAATCAGCCGTTCCACCGGGTGTTTTCGTTGCCGCCGGGCATGGTCAATGATCGCACCACATTCGAACAGATGCTGATGGTCGCACGTGAAAACGGGCGCATTCCCGAGCTTCGCGACTTCCCGGCGTGGCGCAAGGAGCTGGGCGAGTGGTTTCTGGCGGACGAGCCGCATGAAGAGGCCTGGCCGCTATCCGACGGCACACATCTTCGCATTGTCGCGCAGCCGCTGCCCGATGGCGGGCTGGTGCTGATTGCCGAGGACCGGACCGAACAACTCGCGCTTTCCGCCACACGCGACACGCTGCTGCGCACGCGCACAGCGTCGTTTGACAGTTTGTTCGAAGCTTTGGCCGTATTTGCGCCAGATGGTCATCTTGAACTATGGAACCGCGGTTTTGCAGGGGCTTGGGGCATTGATCCAGAAGTTCTCGACGGACATCCACAGGCCGAGGATCTGCTTGAAGCGATTGCCGGAAACCTTGCCGATCCAAAGGCGATCACCGGGGTCAATCACGTCATCCGCTCTGCCACGCTGGATCGCAAGAAACGCGAAGGCAGTGTCGAGCTTGCCGATGGCCGCACTCTCGATTTTGCGGGCGTGCCGCTGCCCGATGGTAATGGCTTGCTGACCGTGCTCGATGTGACCGCCTCACGGCAGGCCGAAGAGGCCCTGCGCGAACGCAATCGCGCACTTGAGGAGGCCGACGCGGTGATGACCCGCTTCCTCGCCAGCATGAGCTATGAATTCCGCACCCCGCTCACCTCAATTGGCGGCTTTGCGGAATTGCTCAGCAGCGGCGTGGCGGGCGACCTTGGCCCGCAGGCGCGCGAATATGTGCAGGCGATTTCGCTGTCGGTCGGCAAGCTGACCGAACAGGTCGAAAATGTGCTCGATCTCTCGCAATCCGAAGCTGGGTTGATGCCACTATCGAAGGTCAAGCTGGAGCTGATGCCCTTCGTCACCGAGATCGTCCGTAATCGTGAGGCGGTTATTCTGGAAGCTGGCCTGTCGCTGGACCTGAAAGGCGATGCTGGCAAAATCGTTCAGGCCGACAAGCAGCAATTGCGCCGGGCGCTGGGCCATTTGTTGGACAATGCCATTGCCGCCACCCCGCGCGGTGGGAAGATCCTGATCGACATCGGCCGCAAGCGGGATACGACACGCATCGTGGTGTCCGATAACGGTCAGGGTATGAGCAAACATGAACTGGCCCGCGCGGTGGAAGGTATCCGCATGAGCGCCGACGGCAAGGGGATTGAGCGCCGTCAGGGCCTTGGCATCCCGCTCGCGCGGCAATTGGTCGAGGCACATGGCGGGACGCTTGAAATCGTCAGCCGCAAGAATGCCGGCACCACTGCGACTGTCACCTTGCCGTGACCATCGCGCTGCCGGACCTCGCAGCGATGACGGCCTTTGGCGAGCGGATCGCACGCGTGCTGAGAGGTGGCGATGTGGTTGCTTTGACTGGCGGATTGGGCGCCGGGAAGACAACGCTGGCCCGCGCTATTCTGGCCGCGCTGGGGCATCAGGGTGAGGTGCCTTCTCCCACATTCACCATCGTCGAAACTTACGATGCGCTAAGTCCGCCAGTTGTGCACGCCGATTTCTATCGCTTGAAATCGCCAAATGAGGCGGCTGAGCTGGGCCTCGACGATTATCGCGAGGGTGCGGCCTTGATCGCCGAATGGCCCGATCATGCGGGCGGCTTCGCAGATGAGCCAGCCTGCCTTTCAATTGCGCTGGAAACGGTGGGCGATGGGCGGCAGGCCATTGTCGAAGCCGGTCCGGATTGGCAAAGCCGCTGGTGATGACAGACGCGCTTCCAAACGACATTCACGATTTCCTTGGTGACACCGAGTGGGAGGGCGCAGAAATCGCGCCTCTGGTCGGCGATGCCTCGTTCCGCCGGTATTTTCGCCTGAAAATGGGCGGGAAAACCGCGATGCTGATGCATGCGCCGCCGCCGCACGAAGATCCAAAGCCGTTCCTGTATGTGGCGCATTGGCTGGACAGCAATGGAATGCGGGCGCCGCATATCCTTGCCGAAGACGCCGCCACGGGCTGGGCACTGATCGAAGATTTCGGCGATCAGCGGATGCGCGAATGGGTCGATGCGCACCCGCATGACGAGCACGATACCTACGCGCAGGCGATAGATGCGCTGGTGCGCCTGCACCGCCTGCCGCCGGGGCCATTTGAGCCTTACGATATGGCGGTTTACCAGCGCGAGGCGGCGCTGTTCACCGAATGGTATTGCCCGGCAATGGGGCTCACCGTCGATAATGATGGCTGGCACACTGCGTGGGAAGCCGCGCTGGGGCCAATGATGGTGCGCCAGCAGCCGGGCGTTACCGTGCTGCGCGATTACCATGCCGAGAATATCATGCTGCTCGAACCGGGCAGGCTGGCGGGGCAGCAGGGGCTGATCGATTTTCAGGACGCGCTGGTTGGGCACCCCGCCTATGATCTGGTGAGCCTGTTGCAGGATGCGCGGCGCGAAGTGTCGCAGCAATTGGAGCATGATATGCTTTGCCGTTACCGCGCCGCTGCGCAGCCGGGTGAGCATTTCGAGGCTGATTATGCCCGCCTTGGTGCCCAGCGGAATGCCAAGATTGTTGGCATCTTCACCCGCCTGTGGAAGCGCGACGGCAAGGCCCGTTATCTCGGCATGATCCCGCGTGTGTGGCAGGCGATGGAGCGCGATCTGGCGCATGCGGCGATGGCACCGGTTGCAGACTGGTTTGCGGCCAATATCCCGCAGGAATTGCGCGCTGCACATGGAGGAAAAATCCAGTGAGCAAGCTCGCTTCCGATACCGCGATGCTGATGGCGGCGGGGCTGGGCAAGCGGATGCGCCCGTTGACCGCCAGCCAGCCCAAGCCGTTGGTACGGGTGGCGGGGCAGCCGCTGATCGACCGGGCGCTTGACCGGTTGGAAGACGCCGGGATCGCGCGGGCAGTGGTCAATGTCCATTATCTCGCCGATGCGATCGAAGCGCACATCGGCCCGCGCAAAGCGCCAAAGGTGACATTCTCTGACGAGCGTGAGCTGCTGCTGGAAACCGGCGGCGGGATGGTCAAGGCGCAGGGTGCCGGGCTGCTTCCCGACCCCGTGTTCGCCTGCAATGCGGACAGTATCTGGCTGGATGGTCCGCGCAATGCCTTTGCCGATCTCTCCTCGCAGTGGGATGTGGGCAAGATGGACGCGCTGCTGCTGGTGGTCAGCCATGTGCAGGCGTTCAATTTCGACGGCACAGGCGATTTCTATATGGACCCGGCAGGCCAGCTGACCCGCAAATTGCCCGGACGCATCGCACCATTTATCTACACCGGCATCCAGTTGGTATCGCACCGCCTTTTGCGCGATGCGCCGGAGGGCAAATTTTCCACCAATGTGCTGTGGGACCGCGCAATTGCAGAAGGGCGGCTCTACGGCGTCGCCTTCACCGGGCAATGGTACGAAGTTGGCACTCCGGCACATATTGGCCCGACCGAGGAGGCGCTGCGGGGTGGCTAACGCTCCGCGGGTCTATTCCATCGCCGCGCACCGCGGATTCGCCGATGCGCTGGTAGCCGGGCTGGTCCCGCGTTACGGTGATGGCGAGCTTGGATTGGCCCGCCTCACTCTGCTGCTCCCCAGCAGCCGCGCCCGACGCGCGATCAGTGAAGCCTTTATTCGCCACATGGGCGCAGCGGGGCGCGCCGGGATGTTGATGCCGCGTATGGTGGTGGTTGGCGATCTGGATCTGGATGAAGCGCTTGGGCCGCTGCTTGACCCGCTGGGCGCGACCGACATCCCGCCCGCAGTTGATCCGCAGCGGCGCTGGTTTGCGCTCGCCCGGCTGATTTCAGAAGAACTGGGCGTCGATGCGCCCAAGGGGGCGACCCTGCTGCGGCTTGCGCGGGAAATCGGCGCGACGATGGACCGTCTGCTTGTCGAAGATGTCGCGCCTGAAGAACTCTACGGCGACAGCGTGCTCGAACTGGTCGGCGATTTGTCGGGTCACTGGCAAAGCGCGTTGCGGCTGTTCGCGCGGGTGCAGGCACGGTGGCTGGCGCAATTGCAGGAATGGGGCGCGCTGGACGCTGCTGCCAGGCGCAACCGTCTGTTCGATCATGCGGCACGGCGGTGGGAGGCTGCTCCGCCAGACGCTCCGATTGTGGCAGCTGGCGTTACCAGTGCCGCCCCGGCACTGGCGCGGTTGCTGCGCGTGGTGAGCGAATTGCCGCAGGGGGCGGTTATTCTTCCCGACTTCGATCTGACGATCCCGGACGCGGTGTGGGATGAGTTGGGGCGGGCGGGCAATCGGCCAACCCCCGCCGACACACCATTCGCGCGTGATGACGCGGTTACGCATCCGCAATACCATCTCAAGCTGCTGCTCAACCGCATGGGCGTGGCGCGAGCAGAAGTGCTGCCGTGGCACCGCAAGGGCCTGACCGCCGCTCCGCCAGAGCGCAGCCATGCCATCGGATCGCTGTTCCTGCCGCCTGAGGCAAGCAAGATCTGGGTGGAATTGCCTCCTGAAAAGCGCCGCTTCTCCAAAGTACGAATCATGCAGGCGGCAAACCCCGAGGAAGAGGCGCAGGCGATAGCGCTGCTGGTTCGTCAGGCGCTGGAGGAACCCGAACGCCGTGTTGCGGTGGTGACGCCCGACCGGGCCTTGGCGCGGCGTGTTGTCCATCACCTCGACCGCTGGAATATTCTGGCCGACGATTCGGCGGGGCGGCCCTTGTCGCAAACCGCTGCGGGCCGGGCTTTCCTGCTGCTGGCCGAGATTATGGGAGAGGATGCTGCGCCCGTACCATTGATGGCGCTGCTGGCACACCCGTTGGTTGATGGCGGGATGGAGCGCGGGCAATGGCTGCGGCAATTGCGCAGGGTTGAGCGTGAATTGCGCGGACATCGGGTTAAGCCTGGCCTAGAACCTGTGGCAGAAATCGCTGCTAAACTCTCGCAGAATAACAGCAAAGTTGGTGAGTGGTGGACGATTACCGAGAATGTGCTGGCACCGCTCATTGCGCTCGGAGCGGCAGACAGCGCCCCGCTTGCCGACCAATTGGATGCATTGGCCGCAGCGGGAGAGGCGCTGTGCGGCGAAAAATTGTGGGCGCGCGAGGATGGCCGCGCGCTGGCGCAATTTATCGAGGATATGCGCCTGCACGCCCGCGAGGCCGGGTTTGCATTGCCGCCAGCAGACATCGCCAATGCATTGGCGGAGGCGATGGACAGCATCGCGGTGCGCCCGCCCTATGGCGGCCATGCGCGGATGCAGATCCTTGGCCTGCTCGAATCGCGCATGACCCGCGCTGAGCTGGTGATCTGTGCAGGTTTGAACGAGGGCATTTGGCCCGCACGCGGCAGCGTCGATGCCTTGCTGGCCGCGCCGGTCTTGCGGACGCTGGGCGTGCCGGGGTCGGATTTCCGCATCGGCTTGTCGGCACACGATCTGGCGGGCGCATTGGGCGCTCCCGAAGTGGTGTTGAGCCGGGCGGCGCGCGATGAAAGCGGACCGGCCATCCCTTCGCGCTTCCTGCTGCGCGTGCAGGCTCTGCTGGGTGAGCTGTTGCCGCGCCATGAGGAGACGCGCGCGATCGCATTGGCCCGCGCAATGATCCGTGCGCCCGAAGCTGCGCCCTATCCCCGGCCGCATCCGATGCCGAGCGCTGAGCAGCGCCGTGTCGATATCAGCGCCACCGCGCTCGACCGGCTGCGCGGTGATCCATACCAGTTTTACGCGTCCAATATCCTGCGCCTGTCCGATCTCGATGCGCTGGACGCCGATCCCTCGCCCGCGTGGCAGGGGCAGATTGCGCACACCATTCTTGAACGCTGGCACATCGCGCGGCGCAGCGTTGCCACTGCAACGCTCGCACCTATCATGGATGCGGTGATGGATGAGGAGAACGTCCACCCACTGATGCGTGCCCTGTGGCAGCCGCGATTGCAGGCCGCGCTCGAATGGATCGAGGATCAGGTCGACAGCAACCCGGACCGCGAAATTGCGGCGGTCGAGGCGTGGGGCGATATGCACGTCGAGGGTGTGCGAATCCATGGCCGCGCCGACCGGATCGACCGCTTGCCAGACGGCGGACTGTCGATTGTCGATTACAAGACCGGCCGCCCGCCTTCCGGTGCGATGGTCAGCCAGGGCTATGCGTTGCAGCTTGGCCTGCTGGGCATGATGGCGCGCGATGGCGGGTTCAAGGATGTGCAGGGCGAACCGACCGCGTTTGAATATTGGTCCTTGGGCAAGGCCAAGGCGGACAGCAATCCGTTTGGCTTTGGCTATGTCGAAACCCCGCTTAAAATCCCGCCCAAACGTAGCGGTATCGAACCGGAGGAATTCCTCCCGATTACCGATGGGTTTCTCAAAGGTGCGATTGCTGCCTGGATCACGGGGGAGGAGCCATTCACCGCGCGGCTCAACCCCGATTATCCCGGATATGACACCTATGACCAACTGATGCGGCTGGACGAATGGTTGCCGCGGATGGACGAGGAAGAGGAGCGGAGCGCATGAGCGGGCAGGTCTATCCGCTGCAAGGCGCCCAGCGCGACGCGGTCGATCCGCAGGAAAGCGTGTGGCTGTCGGCCAGCGCAGGGACTGGCAAAACGCAAGTTCTGTCCGCGCGGGTGCTGCGGCTGCTGCTGGAACCCGCTGGCGATCCGTCGCAGATCCTGTGCCTGACCTTTACCAAGGCCGGTGCGGCAGAGATGGCGGTGCGCGTCAATGAAGTGCTCGCCCGCTGGGTGCGGATGGGCGATGCCGATCTGGCGCGTGAGCTTGATCATCTGGGCGCACCGACCGATCCGGAAACGCGCGCGCGTGCCCGATCCCTGTTCGCAAGGGTGCTCGACTGTCCCGGCGGCGGGCTGAGGATCGACACCATCCACGCCTTTGCGCAATATTTGCTGGCAGCTTTCCCGACAGAAGCGGACATCCTGCCCGGCGCGCGGCCAATGGAGGACCGCGAACGGGACCTGCTGAGCCGCGATGTGCTGGCCAATCTGTTGGCGCAGGGCGATCCCGGCATTCTGGCCGCTGTGTCAGAACTCAGCCGCAGCAAAGGCCCCGATGCGGTGCGCGACTGGCTGATGCGCTGCGCCGGGTACATGGACCTGTGGCAAGGCCCGGCGGCGTGGCAGCCGCCAATGCGCCAGCGTGTTCACCAATTGCTCGGAATTCCGGCGGATGCTAACCAGGATTGGGTTGCGCAGGCGTGTTCGGACAGAGATTTTCCAGTCGCTACCCTGCGCGCTTTAATGCCTGCGCTCGATGGCTGGAAAGCGCAGAACGCTGACAAAGTGCGCGAATTCGTGCCGCACTGGCTCACTCTAGATCCCGCAGCGCGGCTGGCGGCACTGGGCGGCTTTTTCGACACGCTGCTTAAGAAAGACGGCACCCCGCGCGTGATGAAGGGTGCGGAAAAGAACGATCCTGATTTCCCCGCCAAGCAGGAAGAAATTGCCGAAGCCGTTGCGCAAATTGCCGAGCGTTTGGCTCTGCTTGATCTGGCTGGTTTCCTCGCCCCACTGCTCGAAGCCGGACGTGCCTTTGCGCTGAAATGGGACGAGGCGAAGGAGCGCGAAGGGCTGGTCGATTTCGATGACCAGATTGCCCGCGCGGCGAAGCTGCTGGCCAATTCGGACATGGCGGCGTGGATCCGCTACAAATTGGACCGCAGTTTCGACCATATTCTGGTCGATGAGGCGCAAGACACAAACCGCGCGCAATGGGATATTATCGAGGCGCTGATCGATGATTTCTTCAGCGGCGAAGGCGCGCGCGGTGACACGGTCCGCACCATCTTCACGGTTGGTGATTTCAAGCAGGCAATATTCGGCTTCCAAGGCACCAGCCCGGAAAATTTCCGCGATGCGCGCGAGCGGGTGCGCGAGAAAATGCGCCAGACTGCCGATGCCGCAGGCGAATTGCGCGGCGGACCAAAGCCCCGCAAATTGCAGGTACACGGCCTCGACCGCAGCTATCGCACTGCTGAAAGCGTCCTCGATTTTGTTGACCGTGCGGTGGCGGAGGTCGGGCCGGAAAATCTGGGGCTGGAAGACCCCTATGCGCAGCATGTCGGGCAAGCCCGGCCCGGTCTGGTCACGCTGTGGAATACGGTCCACGCCGCCAGCGATGCCGATGACGACGGCGGTGAGGGCGAACAGGAAGAGGGCTGGCTCGCCCGCCACGATCGCAAGATGGCGGACAATATCGCGCGGCAGGTAAAGGCCTGGATGGACGAAGGGTTCACGCTGGCAAAGGGTGACACCCCGCGCAACGCCGCGCCCGGCGATATCATGGTGCTGGTGCGCAAACGCCGCGAGCTGGCGGCGCTGATCGTCGCGCGGCTGCACAAACACGGCGTGCCGGTGGCCGGGGTGGACCGGCTGCGGCTGGGCAATCCACTGGCGGTTCGTGATCTGATGGCAGCGATCCGCTTTGCTGCGCAGCCGCTGGATGATCTGACGTTCGCCAATGTGCTCGTCTCGCCTTTGATCGGCTGGACGCAGGAGCAATTGCTCCAGCACGGTTATCGCGACAAGGGCGTGCGGCTGTGGGAGCATTTGCGCAAGAGCGCACACCCTGATGTCGTGGCCACGCTCGATATCTTGCGCGAAATCCTGCGCCGCGCGGATTACGACAGCCCACAGCAATTGCTGCACTGGATCCTGGTCGGCCCGATGGATGGCAGGCGGCGGCTGGTTGCCCGGCTGGGGCGCGAAGCCAATGATCCTATCGACGAGCTGCTCAATGCCGCCAACGCCTTCGCCAGCACCCATGTCGCCAGTCTGCAGGGCTTTATCCGCTGGTTCGATGCGGGTGAGGGCGAGCTGAAACGCGATGCAGGAGCGGCCGCTGATCAGGTGCGGGTGATGACCGTGCATGGTTCCAAAGGCTTGCAGGCGCCGATTGTCATTCTGGCCGATGCGGCAATCGGGCCAGACGGCGCGGGTGAGCTGACTTTGGAGGACACACCGCCCGGCGCGCTGCGCGGGCGTGCGGTTCCATTGCCGGGGTTAAGCAAACAAGAGCGGGTCGGACCGGTCCGCGATGCCGAGGCGATTGCGGCGCAGGCCGCGCTGGAGGAGCATTGGCGACTGCTCTACGTCGCGATGACACGTGCTGAAGAGGCGCTGTTTGTCGGCGGCTCTCTGGGGCCGCGCGATGCCAAGAAGGGGCCGCCCGAAGACAGCTGGTATGCGCGGCTGAAGCCGGTGTTCGATGAAGATGCGCTGGAGGACCCGCTGTGGGGATCGCGCTGGGAATGGGGCGAGCGGGCCGATCCGGTGCCGGTTCAGACGATGGCATCCTCTGGCACTTTGCCGGACCTGCCCGACTGGGCAACGACGCCAATCGGCCCGGAACCACGGCCACCGCGCCCGCTGGCTCCGTCCGGTCTGGGCGAGGCCGAGGGTAGCGATCCGCCATTACCATCCGATCAGGCAGCCATTGCGGCGAGGCGCGGGGTGTTGATCCATGCGCTGTTGGAGCGATTGCCAGCGGTGCCGACCGGCGACCGTGCTGCGCGTGCCAAGGATTGGCTGGCGCGGCAGGCTGGCGATCTCGATGAGTCTACGCGCAGCGAAATGGCGGAGCGCGCTTTGGCGGTGTTATCGGACCCTGACTTTGCTGCGATCTTTGGACCCGAGGCGCTTGCGGAAGTCCCGCTGGCCGCCAGTTTTGACGGCCATGTCGTTGCCGGCACCGCCGACCGACTTTTGGTCACAGCGGACAGTGTCACCGTGGTGGATTTCAAGACCGCAAGGCGCCCGCCAGCTGATGCCGACGGTATTCCCGAGAGCACATTGCGGCAGATGGCCGCCTATATCGCGGCGCTTGAAGTGATCTACCCAGAGCGCGCGGTGAGTGCGGCTGTGCTCTATACCCAGACACCGCAGCTGATCGCCTTGCCGCAGGCGATTATCGATCGCTACAAGGCCTCATTTGCTGCGCGGCAGGAAAGCTTTGCCCTGCCACCCGTTGAGTAGCGCATCACGCTGCCTACATTGGCGGCATAGAATTTCAGGAGAACTATCGATGTCCACGATCGCTGTAACCGACGCAGGCTTCAAAGCCGATGTGCTGGAATCCGACAAGCCTGTGCTGGTTGATTTCTGGGCCGAATGGTGCGGGCCATGCAAGATGATTGCCCCTGCGCTTGAGGAATTGAGCGACGAGATGGCGGACAGCGTCACCATTGCCAAGATGGACATCATGGGAAATCCCGGTGTTCCGGGAGAGATGGGGGTTCAGTCGATACCTTATCTGGTGGTGTTCAAAGGTGGTGAGGCCGTTGCCGAAATGCGCGGTGCTGCCCCCAAAGGTCAGCTGAAACAGTGGCTTGAAAGCGTCCTTTAAGACAAAGACTGATATCGGGTGGCCAGCGCGTTCCACAGGGCCGGGCTGGCTGCCCCGATCAGGCCTGTGCTGTCCTGCTCATCAACCCGGTAAGCTGATCCGTCCATCCGTGCGACCTTGCCGCCCGCTTCGTTGAGAAACAGCACGCCAGCGGCATGATCCCAAGCCAGCGTGCGCTCGAAAATCGACACGTCGTTCTGGCCCAGCACCAGCCGCGGATATTGCTCCGCAGCACAGCGCGGGGTGTCGACAAGCGTATAGTGCGGGGCGATGTGCGCCTTGACCTGTGTGCGCTGCTCCGGGTCCATGAAAATGACGGAGATGGCGGCGACTGGCGGCGTCGCGCCGGTGGTTTGCGCCTGGATCTGCTCGCCGTTGATATAGGCGCCCTTGCCCTGATGGGCTATGCACAGCCGTCCGGTCAGGCAGTCAAATATCCAGCCTGTATGGGCAATACCGCCACTGACCATCGCAATCAGGATCCCGAACGGCGGTTTGCCAGACGCGAAATTGTGCGTTCCGTCGATGGGATCGATGATCCAGCAATCTGACTTCAGGCGGTCCAGTACAGTCGGATCGGCATCCGCCGCCTCCTCACCGACAATCGGCAGGCCGGGAACCAATGCGGTGAGCCCTTCGGCCAGCATCACCTCAGCCTCTCGGTCGGCAATCGTCACCAGATCATCCTCGCCCTTCTGAATAATCTCATCGGCAGCGAGTGTCTGGTAACGCGGCATGATCACGCTCTGCGTGACCCGGCGCAGCAGCGCCTCCATCTCGGTGTGCAGGCGGGTGGGGGTCACGAGCGGTAGTCCGCGTTGATCGCGATGTAGCCATGCGTCAGATCGCAGGTCCACACAGTGGCGCGGCCATCGCCGATGCCCAGATCCACCTCGACCGTTATCTCCTGCCCCTCCAGATGCCGTGCGACCGGGGCTTCGTCATAATCGGCCAGCGGCTGTCCGTCACGCGCGGCCCAAATGCCGCCAAAGCCGATGGACAGCCGGTCACGGTCGGCAGGTTCCCCGGCCTTGCCCACCGCCATGACCACGCGCCCCCAATTGGCATCACCCCCGGCAATGGCGGTTTTGACCAGCGGCGAATTGGCAATCGAGAGGCCTACACGCCGCGCGCTGTCGTCGTCCGCAGCGCCAGAGACGCTCACGGCGATGAATTTCTGCGCACCTTCGCCATCGCGCACCACCAGCTGCGCAAGTTCGCGGCACACTTCCAGTAGCGCGGCATAGAACGCATCCGCACCGGCATCGTCCCATCCGGACAACAGATCATTGCTTGCCTTGCCAGTCGCAAAGGCCAGCACGGTGTCGCTGGTCGAGGTATCGCCATCCACAGTAATGCACGAAAATGTCGCGCGGTTTGCCGCCTCCAGCATCTCTTGCAGGAAGGCTGGCGCGATGGTGGCATCAGTGAAGATATAGCCCAGCATGGTGGCCATATCTGGCGCGATCATGCCGCTGCCCTTGATAATGCCCGCCAGTTCGGCACGCGTTGCGCCCAGCATGGCAGACGCGCCTGCGCCCTTTGCAAAGGTGTCGGTGGTGGCAATCGCGTCGGCTGCCGCTTCCCAGTTGCACGGCTCAGCGGTCAGCACAGCGGCGACCCCGGCGCGTGCCTTGTCCTTGGGCAGCGGCACACCGATGACGCCGGTGGAAGAGACGAACACATCGCTCGGCTGGCAACGCAGCCCCTCGGCTACTTGCGCCATGATCTGCTCGACCGCCTCACGCCCGCGGTGGCCGGTAAAGGCGTTGGAATTGCCGGCATTGACGACCAGCGCCCGCGCACTGCCCAGTATGACCTGCTCGCGTCCAAGCTCGACTTCGCTCGACGCACAGGCGCTCTTGGTGAACACCCCGCCAACTGCTGTTCCGTCTGTCAGTTCGGCAAATGTCAGATCGCAGCGATCCCAGTCCTTATAACTAGCGCGGGCCGTTCGCAGGGTGACGCCAGCGATCTGTGGCAAGTGCGGGAAGGGCCGGGCGAGGGGCGAGCGGGTGATGTCCATCCGTGGCAATTAGAGCCTCGTGGTCATGGCGGCAACGCCTTGCCTGTAAGGACATAAGCGATTATGAATTGCCAATGCGTTATGTCGTAATCTTGAGCGTATTGGCCCTCTGCAGCAATCCAACGGCAGCATCTGCGCAGGAAGCCGAAGACACGGTTTTATCCGAGGCGCCGATTACAGCGTCGGAGCCAGCGATGTCGGACACGATGCGATGCCCAAGCGGCGGCGCGCTTGTATCCTCGGCTGGTGCAAGTGAAGAAGCGCGGCCAACCGGCCGCATGAGAGTTGATTACCCGCGCGCGGCCGAAAGTCGCAGAATGACCGGAAAAGTGAAGATGCAGTTGGTTGTGGGCTGTGATGGAAGAGTTAAACAATGCACGGTGCTCCAATCCAGCGGGCATGCCATTCTCGACAGTTCCGCATGTCAGAGCATGCTCAAATACGCCGTGTTCAGGCCAGCAACCGATGAGAATGGCAATACAATCGAGAGCACTACCGAAATGACTCAGCCGTATGCGTTGCGCTGATTTTTTACTGTGCTTACTGGATATGTTCTGAATTTTGGGCTAGGGCGCTGATTGTAATGTTTCGCCGTATTCTCGCCTGCCTCGTGCTCATCACCGGCCTCGCCGCTGCTGGCGCACCTGCGCACGCTGGATTTACCGAAGCGCTGAACGCTCGGCTTGAAATGACGCAGAAGCGTGACGAGACGCAGAAAAGTGATGAACAGCTATGCGCTGAACGTCAGCGTCAGCAGCGCCTCAAGGGTGAGCGGGCCAAGCCGTGCCAGCCCTCGGCGCCCATTACGATTATCATTCCGACCGTCCAATTCGGAGCCGACCGCGCTTTCGAGTAGAGCGCGTTTCGATTTTCTGACCCCGGTCCTGGCCCGGCACCAATCGTGTGCGCGGGCATTTCTCACATAAATCCACGCAAGGCCCACGCCCCATGATGAATTCGCTGATGAAGGCCGTCTTCGGTTCTTCAAACGACCGTTACGTAAAATCGATCGGCAAGGTTGTTGAAAAAATCAACGCGCTCGAACCGCAAATCCAGGCGCTGAGCGACGAGGAACTGGCGGCGCAGACCGACAAATTCCGTGCACAATTGGCCGATGGCAAGAAGCTGGACGACATTCTTCCTGAAGCCTTCGCCACGGTGCGTGAGGCATCGGTTCGTGTGCTCGGCATGCGGCACTTCGACGTGCAGATGGTTGGCGGCATCGTGCTGCATCGCGGCGAAATCGCCGAGATGCGCACGGGTGAGGGCAAGACGCTGGTCGCTACGCTGGCATCCTATCTGAACGCGATCGAGGGCAAGGGCGTCCACGTTGTTACCGTGAACGATTATCTGGCCCGCCGCGATGCGGAATGGATGGGCCGTCTGCACCAGTTTCTGGGCCTGACCATCGGTGTCATCGTCCCGGACATGAGCGAGTATGACCGCCGCGACGCCTATAATTCCGACATCACCTATTCGACCAATAACGAACTCGGCTTCGATTATCTGCGCGACAATATGAAGCACGAGCGCAGCCAGATGGTGCAGCGCCCCTTCAATTTCGCAATTGTGGATGAAGTCGATTCAATCCTGATCGATGAAGCGCGTACGCCGCTGATCATTTCCGGTCCAACCGAAGACAAGCAGGAACTTTATCTGTCGATTAATGCGGTGGTGAAAACCATCCCTGAAGAATGGTACGAAAAGGACGAGAAGGCCCGCAATATCCAGCTGACCGAAGACGGTACGGAAGAGATGGAAAAGCGTCTGGTCGAAGAGGGCCTGCTGGCGACCGACAATCTCTATGACGTCGAGAACACGCAGGTGGTCCATCATCTGGATCAGGCGCTGCGTGCGGTGCACATGTTCAAGCTGGACACGGATTACATCGTCAAAGACGGCAAGATCGTCATCATCGACGAGTTCACCGGACGTATGATGGACGGTCGCCGCTGGTCTAATGGCTTGCATCAGGCGGTTGAGGCCAAGGAAGGCGTCAAGATCGAGCCTGAGAACCAGACTCTGGCTTCAATTACCTTCCAGAACTATTTCCGGATGTATCCCAAGCTGTCGGGCATGACCGGCACGGCGGCCACAGAAGCCTCGGAATTCTGGGACATTTACAAGATGGGCGTCGTCGAAATTCCGACGAATGTCGACGTGCTGCGGATCGACGAGGACGACGAGTTTTACAAGAACACCCTCGACAAATTTGCCGCCATCGCCAGCGCGATCAAGGACAAATACGAAATCGGTCAGCCGGTGCTGGTTGGCACCGTGTCGATCGAGAAATCGGAATTGCTGAGCGAGTTCCTCGAGAAGGAAGGCGTCAAGCACGAGGTGCTTAATGCGCGTTTCCATGAACGTGAAGCGCATATCGTTGCGCAGGCGGGCCGCCTGAATGCGGTCACAATCGCCACCAATATGGCGGGCCGCGGCACCGATATTCAGCTGGGCGGCAATGTCGATTTCCGGATCAATGACGAATTGAGCGAGATCCCGGAAGGGCCGGATCGTGACGCGGCAATCGAACGCATCAGGGCCGTGGTCGCCGCCGAGCGCCAGAAGGTGCTCGACGCTGGCGGCCTGTTTGTGTTGGGCACTGAACGCCACGAAAGCCGCCGCATCGATAACCAGCTGCGCGGCCGTTCTGGCCGCCAGGGCGATCCGGGTCTGAGCCGGTTCTACCTATGCCTTGAAGATGATTTGCTGCGGATTTTCGGCCCCGACACGCTGTTCTCGCGGATGATGAATTCCAACCTTGATGACGGTGAAGCGATTGGCTCCAAATGGCTTTCAAAGGCCATCGAAACCGCGCAGAAAAAGGTCGAGGCGCGCAATTATGAGCAGCGCAAGCAGGTCGTCCAATATGATGACGTGATGAATGACCAGCGCAAGGTGATCTACGAGCAGCGCGCCGAGATCATGGACAGCGAGTCGGTCGATGATGTGGTGGTCGATATGCGCCACGATGCGATCAACGCCATCGTTGGCGAGGCGTGCCCTCCCGGCTCCTATCCCGAGCAGTGGGATGTCGACGGGCTGAAGGAAAAGGTGACCGACGTGTTCGGCTTCACCCCGCCGATCGAGGATTGGCTGGATGAGGACCATGTCGAGCCGGAACTGCTCGAAGAACGCATCCGCCTTCAGGCCGATACGATCATGGAAGAAAAAATCGCCAGGGCTGACCCGGAGATGTGGCGCCGGATTGAAAAGAGCCTGCTGTTGCAGGAGCTTGATTTCGAATGGAAAGAGCATTTGTCCACGCTCGATGCATTGCGTCAGGTGGTGTGGCTGCGCGCCCATGCGCAGAAGCAGCCGATCAATGAGTACAAGCAGGAAGCGTTCGGCCTGTTTGAAAAAATGCTCGATGCGCTGCGTGTTACAGTGACCAACAAGCTGATGCGGCTGGACCTGCGTGAGCCGGAGCCAATGCCGCAGATCGACCTGCCAGAATTGCCCGATTTCCTCACCGGCCATATTGATCCGCTTACCGGCCTCGACAATTCCAATGATGGCGACGGATCGGCATCGCAGGCGGCGCTGTTCGGCTCGCTGGCCGGCAGCCCGCGTGCTGCGGCAGGCCCCGGCGGCTCGGTGAGTGAGAACCCCTATGCCGACAAGGAAGTCAGCCGCAATGCCCCGTGCCCATGCGGTTCGGGCAGCAAGTACAAGCATTGCCACGGTGCCATCGGCGCTGGCGCCTGACAGGCGGCTTTGAGATAATGCAAAAGGCGGCGCGGGCATGATTTGGCTCGTCGCCGCCTTTTTTGTGACCGCGCTGCTGTACGCCAGTGTCGGATTCGGCGGCGGATCGACATACAGTGCGCTGCTGGCGCTTTCCGGGGTCGATTATCGGATACTGCCGCTGTTGGCACTGGCCTGCAATATCGTGGTGGTCGCGGGGAGCACACTGCGCTTCGCCCGCGCAGGCATCACCCCGTGGCGCGGTGCAATTGCGCTGACTGCGGTTGGTGCACCAGCGGCGCTTCTCGGAGGCCTGACACCGATTGGTGAAAGCCGTTTCCTGATGATCCTGGGGGCCAGTCTGGTCCTGACCGGGCTGACACTGTTTATTCCAGTGCGGCAATCGGAGGAGGGCGGGCCATCGCCCAGCGCGAAGTGGATGCCGCTGGCCGCAGCCCCGCTGGGCTATCTTGCCGGACTGGTGGGCATTGGCGGCGGGATATTTCTGGCGCCGCTGCTGCATCTTACACGCTGGAATTCGCCTCGCGCAATTGCGGCAACGGCGAGCGTGTTTATTCTGGTGAATTCGCTGTTCGGCCTCGTCGGACAGATCCTCAAGGGCGGGACCGGGCGCTTGTCAGCTGCGATCGACTTGGGGCTGCCGCTGCTGGTGGCGGTTGCGATTGGCGGGCAGATCGGCAGCCTGATCGCGCTGCACTATCTGCCGCAGCGGGGCATCCGCTGGCTCACCGCAGCGCTGACCCTGTGGGTCGGCCTGCGGCTATTGATCTGAAAGCTAAGGAAATGTGGCTCCCCGAGTTGGATTCGAACCAACGACCAAGTGATTAACAGTCACCTACTCTACCGCTGAGCTATCGGGGAGCAGCCAGATCGGCAGGGGTGCGCCTATATGGGTGGTGTCCGGGTTTGGCAAGCGGGCAATCGCGAAAATTTGCTGCTGTGCGCAATCGCGGCGTGATCACACCAGAAATTGTTCAGCGACGATGCGTTCGTCCAGCGCATGGCCGGGATCGAACAGCAGCGTCAATTCGGCATCGCGCGCGATTTCCAGACTGATGCTGGCGACATTGCGCAGCTCTTTCTGGTCCGCCACGACCGAGATCGGGCGCTTGTCCGCTTCGCGCACGCGGAATTCGATCTTGCTGCGGTCGGGCAGGATGGCACCGTGCCAGCGGCGCGGGCGAAACGGGCTGATCGGTGTGAGTGCGAGCAGCTGTGAATCGAGAGGCAATATGGGCCCATCAGCTGACAGATTGTAAGCGGTCGATCCCGCAGGGGTGGCCACCAGAACGCCGTCGCACACCAGTTCCGGGATGCGCACCTTGCCGTCCACGCTAACTTCGATCTTGGCGGTCTGCCGGGTTTCGCGCAGCAGCGAGATTTCGTTGATTGCGCAAAACCGGTGGCATTCACCATCCTGCGTGATCGCTTCCATCTTGATCGGTGCGATATTGAGCGAGCGGCTGCGGGCAATCCGGCCGAGCAATTTGTCGGGCGCGCGGTGGCGGTTCATCAGGAAGCCGACCGTGCCAAGATTGACGCCATACGCCGGAATGATCCGGCCACTGTCGAGCATGGTGTGCAGGCTTTGCAGCATGAACCCGTCACCGCCGATCACCACGACCGCCTCGGCATCCTCCAGTGGCACCCAGTCGGTAATCTCGGCAAAGATGGCAGCAGCGTCCTGCGCCCGTTCGGAATCGGACACGACCAGAGCCAGGCGATTGAATTGCGGCAAGTGGCTTTCCCCTCCGCTGATCACAGCGTTGCCCACGTCGCGGCCCTATCTATGGCTGACTGTCCCATTTGGCAACAAACGGTAATTTCTGGCATTCTTTGCCCGCCACGCCGATAAGGGCGCCACATGGCCACGATGCCCCACGATATGCAAGACGAGTCGCGAGACAGCCTTACTGGACTTGCCGACCCTGACCGGGCGCGCAAGGTGATTGCCCAATGGCAGAACGATTGGCCGTCGGGTACGATATCGTGCCCGATGCACGCGATGCTGATTTCGCTGGGCCGGATAGAGACAGTCAATGTCGCTTTCGGCGAAAGTGCGGGCGACGGCGCGCTGGTCGAAGTGGCGCAGCGGATCAAGCATTTCGCCGGAGACGAGCTGGAAAGCAGCGTCTGGCTGGCTGCACGCATGGGCGGCGGGACTTTCCTGCTGGTCGCTCGCGAAGAATGCAGCCGTGAACGCTGGCAATGGTTGGCAGAGGCGCTGGCCGATGCCATTGCCATGCCGATTACCAATCCGGCAGGCGGGGCCAGCCTGAGGCTGTGGCCACGCATCGCGCTGATGCGGGCGACCGATACCGACAGCCCGGTCACCATGTTCGATCGTTTGTCCGAGACATCGGCGCTGATGCGTGAGAACAATGGCCGCCGGATTGCCTGGTCGACCGGCGCGATTGCCCGGTCGGGGCGTTCCAACCAGCAGCTCGAAGCCGATTTGCTCGCCGCGATTGATCGCGATGAGATCGAAATCCTTTTCCAACCGCAATACTCGCTGGCCGATGATAAATTGGTGGGCGCAGAGGCGCTGGCGCGGTGGCACCATCCGGTGCTGGGCCGCATCGGTGCCGGGGTGCTGTTCCAGATTGCCGAGCGGGCAGACCATATCGCGCATCTATCGCGCCACATTGCGGAGCGTGCCTTGCAAGCGGCGGTTCATTGGCCTGAGACGATACGCCTCTCGCTGAACATCACGCCGGCGGATTTGGCCGCCGACAGCTTCGCGCCTGAATTTGCGCGGCTTGCCGAACGCATTGGCTATCCACTGGACCGCCTGACGCTGGAGATTACCGAGCAGGTCCTGCTCGCCGATTTGGACCGTGTGGGCGTGGTTCTGGAGCAGTTGCGGATTTACGGCATCCGTCTGGCGCTTGACGATTTCGGGGCTGGCTTCTGCAACTTCCGCTATCTGAAGATCCTGCCGCTCGATCACATCAAGCTCGACCGGTCGATGATCGACGATGTGCTGGATGACGACCGCGACCGGGCGGTGTTTCGCGCCATTGTGGCAATGGCCCAGGCGCTTGATCTGAAAGTTGTGGTCGAAGGTATTGAAACCGCTGCCCAACGCGAATTCGTTGCAGCGGAAGGCGCGCAGGATTATCAAGGTTTCCTTCGTTCGGAGCCACTATCCGCGCAGGAATTCCTCAAGCTCGCCGCGACTTAAGCCGCGACTTTCTGCCGCTTTTTCGCCTTCTGCACGATCCCCGACAGACCCTTGGTCAGCTGGTAAAGGCCATTGAGCCTGCTCTCCGGGCTGTTCCACGCGCGGCTGATCACCAGCTTCATGTCAGGCCGCAGCTTTGCAGTGCCCTGGAGCCGGTCGACATAAGCGAGTAGTCCCACCGGATCAGGGAAATTGTCTTGATGGAAGGTGACCAGAGTTCCGGCGGCTCCGACATCGATTTTGGCGATGTTGGCACCAATCGCCTGATGTTTGATCTCGATCAGCCGCACCAGATTGGCAGTGGCAGCGGGCAACTCGCCAAAGCGGTCGATCATTTCGGCGGCCATAGCTTCGATTTCGGACTTGTCGGCGGCATCGTTGAGACGGCGGTATAGCGCCATGCGAACCGCCAGATCGGGGACGTAATCTTCCGGGATCATGATCGGCGCATCGACAGTGATCTGCGGGCTGACCGTATCGCGCTTGGCCTCCAGCCCCATCTCGCCCGCCTTGGCAGCCAGAATCGCATCCTCAAGCATGGATTGATACAGTTCGAACCCGACCTCACGAATGTGGCCCGATTGCTCGTCACCCAGCAGATTGCCTGCGCCGCGAATATCGAGATCGTGACTGGCAAGCTGGAAACCTGCACCCAGACTGTCCAGATCGCCCAGCACCTTCAGCCGTTTCTCTGCGATTTCGGAAAGCTGGGTATCCTTGGCGTAGGTGAGGTAGGCGTAGGCGCGTAATTTCGCGCGGCCCACGCGTCCGCGAAGCTGGTACAATTGGGCAAGGCCGAAAATGTCGGCGCGATGGATGATGATGGTATTGGCGGAGGGCAAATCCAGCCCGCTTTCGACGATCGTGGTCGCCAGCAGGACTTCGTATTTGCCTTCGTAAAAAGCGCTCATGCGCTCCTCGATCTCGCCAGCCCCCATTTGTCCGTGGGCGGAGATGGCTTTTACTTCGGGCACGTTCTCGCGCAGCCATGCCTCGACGCCTTCCATATCAGCAATGCGCGGCACGACGATGAAGCTCTGCCCGCCGCGATGATGTTCGCGGAGCAGTGCCTCGCGCATCACCATATCGTCCCATTCCATCACATAGGTGCGGACTGCCAGACGGTCGACTGGCGGGGTCTGGATGGTGGACAGCTCGCGCAGGCCAGTCATTGCCATTTGCAAGGTGCGCGGGATGGGCGTGGCGGTCAGCGTCAGCATATGGACGTCGGCGCGCAGCTGTTTCAGGCGTTCCTTGTGCGTCACGCCGAAACGCTGTTCCTCATCGACGATGACCAGTCCCAGATCCTTGAACTTGGTCTGTTTGGACAGGATTGCGTGGGTGCCGACAACGATGTCGATTGATCCGCTTTCGAGGCCCTCACGGGTTTCCTTGATCTCCTTGGCAGGGACCAACCGGCTCAACCGTCCGACATTGAGCGGGAAGCCGGAGAAACGAGTCGAGAAATTTTCGAAATGCTGGCGCGCCAGCAGCGTGGTGGGCGCGACGATAGCAACCTGCTGGCCGTTCATCGCCGCTACAAAAGCGGCACGCATCGCAACTTCGGTTTTGCCGAAGCCGACGTCGCCGCAGACTAGCCGATCCATTGGGCGGCCACTGTCCAGATCGCGCAGCACATCTTCGATCGCGCGTTCCTGATCATCAGTTTCCTGCCATGGGAAGCGGTCGAGGAATTGGTTGTAGGTGCCGGATTCGACTTCGTACCTGGGCGCAGTGCGTAAGGCGCGGGCGGCTGCGGTCTTGAGCAATTCACCTGCAATCTCGCGAATGCGTTCTTTCAGGCGCGCGCGGCGTTTTTGCCATGCTTCGCCGCCCAGCCGGTCAAGCTGGACCGCATGTTCAGACGAACCATAGCGGCTGAGCACGTCGATATTCTCGACCGGAATGAACAGCTTGTCGCCGCCATGATATTGCAACATCACGCAGTCGTGTTTGCTCTTGCCCACGGCGATGGGTTCAAGGCCGAGATATTTGCCGATGCCGTGTTCGGTGTGGACCACCAGATCGCCGGGCGAGAGCGCGGACAGTTCGGCCATGAAGGCGTCGGCGTCCTTGCGCTTTTTCTTGCGGCGGACCAGCCGGTCGCCAAGAATGTCCTGCTCGGTCAGCAGTTCGATCTCGTCATTGGCGAAGCTGGCTTCCAGCGGCAGCACCATCGCAACCGGCGTGCCTTTGGCGGACAGTCCCAGGGCTTCCTGCCAGGTGTCGGCAAGCGCCACCGGCATTTTCGCTTCGTTGAGGATCGACGCTATGCGCGAGCGGCTACCAATTGAGTACGTCGCCACCAGCGGTCGCTTGCCTGCTTTGCCCAGCGCTTTCAGATGCTCGGCTAGGACCGGGTAAATACTGTCGCCGCGCGCGCGTTCGGGCGCGAAATCGCGTCCCGAGCGGAACCCGAAATCGACAACCTTGTCACTCTCGGGCTCGGCAAAGGCGCTGGCGCGGTGCGCGGGGAGCGCGGCGAGCGCTGCTTTGACCTCATTTGCCGTGAGATAAAGCGCATCGGGCGCAAGCGGGCGGTAACTGCCCTTTTTCTGACCCGACGCCTGAGTGCGCTGATCGTAATAATCGACAATATCCTTGATCCGCTCGTCAATCGAGGCGAGTGCGGCGGTGTCCATGACTACCAGATCACTGGTGCCCAGATGGTCGAAGAAAGTCGCCATCTTGTCTTCGAACAGTGGCAGCCAATGCTCCATGCCCGCCATTCGGCGCCCCTCGCTGACCGCCTCGTACAGCGGGTCCTGCGTGGCGTGCGCCGCGAACATTTCGCGGTAGCGGCTGCGGAAGCGCTTGATGCTGTCTTCGTCCAGCAGCGCTTCGGAGGCGGGAAGCAGCAGATGGCTGTCCAGCCGCCCCGTGCTCATCTGCGTATTGGGATCGAAACTGCGCAGGCTTTCCAGCTCGTCACCAAAGAAATCGAGCCGCAGCGCTTCGTCCATCCCGCTGGGAAAGACATCGACTATCGAGCCGCGAATCGCAAACTCGCCCTTATCGATGACCGTATCGGTGCGGCCATAGCCCTGCCGTTGCAGCAGTGCCGCCAGACTGTCGCGCCCAATCTCGGCGCCGACCTTAAACTCGCGCACGCTTTCACGAATGCGGAACGGGGTCAGCACGCGCTGGAGAATGGCGTTGGCGGTGGTGACAACCAGCTGCGCGCCAGCCTTTCCGGTTTGCAGGCGGTGTAGTGCAGCCAGCCGCCGGGCGCTGATCGTCAGGGCGGGGCTGGCCCGGTCATATGGCAGCGAATCCCAAGCGGGAAATTCGATGACTTCCAGCTCCGGCGCGAAGAACTGCGCCGCCTCTGCCACTGCGCGCATCGCGGTTTCATCGGGTGCAACAAACACCGCGCGGCCAGTGCTGGCGCGCGCCAGATCGGCCATCACCAGCGGCTGCGCACCGCGCGCAACTTGCGCCAGCGTCAGCGGGGTCTTGGCGGCAAGGATACGGGAAATATCGGGCATCTTGGGTCTCAGCGCAGCAGGCGTCAGGGCGTTCCCGTCAGCGCGGGATGTCGACGTAATCGAGTTGCTGCATCAATTCGAGCTGCGGCCCTGCAAAGCGCGGCGGGAAGGGCTGCGTCTTCAAAGCCCAAGCCATGATATCGACATCGTCTTCTTCAAGCAGCGCCTCGAACCAAGCCAGCTGCTCCTCCTTCCAACCGTCATGATAACGATCGAAGAAACCGCCGATCATATAATCGGCCTCACGCGTGCCGCGATGCCAGGCGCGGAATTTGGCACGCAGCAGGCGGCCGGCAAAAGTAAGAGCTTCGGGCATGGCGAGCGGGTAGGGCACTCGCCAAAACCGTGCAAGCGGCTATAGCGTGCAGCGATGCGCCCCGATGCTCTCAATCCGCTGTTCGTCGAAATCGACGCGCTCGATGGGGTCGGGCCGAAGCTGAAGAAGCCGCTGGAAAAGCTTGGCCTGACGCGGGTGCGCGATCTGGATTATCATCTGCCGGACCGATTTGTAACGCGGCGCGCGGTGCAAAATCTGGACGAAGCAGGCGAGGGCGAACATATCGTTATCGCGCTGACCGTGACCGAGCACCGCGCATCGCGCAACCAGCGCGGCCCCTACCGCGTGCTGGCACAGGATAGCATCGGCAATGTGCTGGCGATCACATACTTTGGGCGCGCATCCTATAGCGCGAAAAAGCTGCTGCCGGTTGGCGAATTGCGCTGGGTTGCGGGCAAGCTGGAACGCTATGGCGATATGCTGCAAATCGTCCATCCTGACCATGTGGTGGAGGAGGGCGGCGATACGTTGCAGCGGTTGTGCGAGCCGGTTTACCGCCTGTCGGAGGGGCTGACGCAGCCCAAGATTGCGGGCCTTGTCCGGCAATCGCTGGAACGCACGCCCGAACTGCCCGAATGGATCGAGCGTTCGCAGGTCGATACGGCCGCATGGCCCGCATGGCGCGATGCGCTGGTGCTGGCGCACAAGGCCGAGCACGAGGGCGCGCGCGACCGGCTGGCCTATGACGAATTGCTCGCCAACAGCCTCGCGCTGATGCTGGTGCGCGCGGACAATCGCAAGCGCCGCGGGCAGGCATTGGTGGGCGATGGGAAGCTGCGTGACCGGCTTAATCTGCCGTTCCCGCTGACCGGCGCGCAAACCCGATCGATTGCCGAGATCGAGGGCGATCTGGCCCAGCAATCGCCCATGCTGCGTCTGCTGCAAGGCGATGTCGGCGCGGGCAAGACCGTGGTGGCGTTGGAAGCGATGCTGATAGCGGTCGAGGCTGGAGTGCAAGCGGCTTTGTTGGCGCCCACCGAAATCCTCGCACGCCAGCATTTCGACACAATCCGCAATCTCGTTGAGCCGACCGGCGCGCAGGTGGCCCTGCTGACCGGACGCGGATCGACGCGCGGCGGCAGCAAGGCGCGCGAAGCAACGCTGATGGGGCTGATGGATGGCAGCATCGACATTGTCATTGGCACGCACGCCATTTTTCAGGACAGCGTATCCTATCGCGATCTGGCGATGGTTGTGATCGACGAACAACACCGCTTCGGGGTCGGCCAGCGGTTGATGCTGGCAAGCAAGGGCAAGCGCGCGCCGCATGTCCTGGCAATGACCGCCACCCCGATCCCGCGCACGCTGACACTGGCGCAATATGGCGAGCTGGATGTGAGCAAGCTCGACGAGCTGCCACCCGGACGCCAGGCCATCGATACGCGCGTGATCGGGATGGAACGGCTGGCCGAAGTGGTCGAGGGGGTGGCCCGCCATGTCGGCGGCGGACAGCAGGCCTATTGGGTCTGCCCGATGGTGCGCGAATTGGACGGTCCGGGCGAAGACATCGCCGCTGCCGAGGCGCGCTATGCGTCGCTCAAGGAACGCTTCGGCAAGGATGTCGTGCTGGTTCATGGCCAGCTGTCGCCAGAGATGAAGGCGGCGGGAATGGAACGGTTTGCCAGCGGGGATGCCAAACTGCTGGTCGCTACCACGGTGATCGAGGTTGGCGTCGATGTCCCCAATGCCACGCTGATGGTGATCGAACAGGCTGAACGCTTCGGCCTCGCCCAGCTACACCAGCTGCGCGGCCGCGTGGGTCGAGGCAGCGAGAAATCTGTGTGCCTGTTACTGCGCGGCGGCGAACTGTCGGAAACCGCGCGCAGCCGGTTGGCGCTGATGCGCGAAACGCAGGACGGCTTCCGGCTGGCTGAGGAGGATCTGCAATTGCGCGGCGGCGGTGAACTCTTGGGCACTCGGCAATCGGGCGATTCGCCTTTCAACATCGCCACGCTGGAACAGATTACCAAGCTGCTGCCCAAGGCCCATGATGACGCGCGGATGCTGATCGAGCGCGACGGCGGATTGTCCAGCCCGCGCGGAGAAGCGGCGCGGATGTTGCTCTATCTGTTTGAGCGCGATTGGGGCGTGCAAATGCTGCGCGGGGGTTAGCGCAGCCGTTCGATCAAGGCCGCTGCCCCAGCCGATACGTCGGACCAGGTTACGGCAAAGCCGTCCTGCTCTCCGTACCAGGGGTCGGCCACTTCCTGACCCTCACGGCCAGCAACCAGATCCAGCAACATCACGACATTTGCCGCGCTGTCCGCTGGGCGAATACGCTCGATATTGGCCATGTTGGCGTGATCCATGCCAACGATCCAGGCGAAGCGCTCGAAATCCGCCGGTTCCAATTGCCGTCCGCGATATTGCGTGATGTCGATCCCATGCCGCTGGGCCTCGGCGACGGTGCGCGGATCAGGCGGCTCGCCCACATGGTAATCCGCAGTGCCCGCGCTGTCGGTAACCGCAGCCAGTCCAGCGCGCTCAGCAGCATCGCAAAATGCCGCTTCGGCCAGCGGAGAGCGGCAGATATTGCCAAGACAGACGAACAGGACGGAGGGTGCGCTCATGGCTTATATCCTAGAACGGCTCGCTGCTGCCAGACAAGTGCTCAGGCGGCCAGCTGCACCTGATTACGCCCGCCGTTTTTCGCCGCATATAGTGCTGCATCGGCGCGGGCCATCAGTCTATCAAGATCGTCGCCTTCAGCCAGTTCGGCGATCCCGATACTGGCTGTAAATGGAATGATGGCATCCCCAAAGCGCAATGGATTTTCTGCAATCGCCCAGCGCACACGCTCACAGACGGTGCGCGCAACGGCCAGATCCGCTGATGGCAGGATCACAGCAAATTCCTCGCCGCCGACCCGGCCAACCAGATCGCGATTGCGCAGGGCATCGGAGGCACGCTGCGCGACTGCGCGAATAACCTGATCACCCGCTGGATGGCCAAAGTGGTCGTTGATCTTTTTGAAGTGGTCAATGTCGAAGATGGCCAGGCTCAGGCTGCGGCCCTTGCTTTCAGCGCGTGTGATCGATCGCTCCAACTCTATCATGAAGGCACGGCGGTTAGGCAATTCTGTCAGCACATCCGTTGTGGCGATGCGTTGCAATTCCCGCCGCGCTGCGGCTTCTGCCCCAACTGCGCGGCGCACAAAAATTGTTGCGCCAAGTGCCAGGGCCAGCAGCAACAATCCGACGGCGGCAAGGACGTATTGATATGCCTCGTTCGCGCTGGCCCAGCGTCGTGAGGTCGCTGTGCGGCGCGCAAGCAGAGTGCGCTCATGCGCCTCGATCTTGTCGATTTCGGACAAGATACGCTCTATTGCGCCGCGATCCTTGCCAGACCGGACCATGGACACAGCGGATGTGTGATCACCGCGACGTTCAAATTCAATCATCCTGGCCAGTGTCGTCTCAAGCATCGCGATATCTTGCTGCAAGCGACCAAGCCGTTCTTGTTGGGAGGGATCCTTCGCAGTCAGCTGATCCAGCGACGTATAGCTATGTGCGGCATTGGCACGTCCGGCAACGTAAGGCTCCAGAAACGCATCTTCGCTGGTAAGAAGATACCCGCGCTCACCGCGCATCTGGTCCAGCAGCGATGCTCGCAATTTGTCAGTTTGGATCAGGACTTCAAGCGTACGGACCTGCCGCTCCTCTGCCGCCCGACGTTCCTGAGCGGAACGCCACGCACTGAAGCTGGCCCCGGCCAACATCAGGGCGAGCGCGGCGATACAGGCGATCAGGAAATAGCCACGCCAGTCCGAATGGCGCGAACGGCGCGCGACTTGATCGACGATCCACATCAGAAGCGACACCCGTTCATGGGGCTATTATGCCAGAACACAGTTAACGGGCTGATAATGTTTGGGCTGAAAAACGCGCAGTCACTGCCCAAGCAGAGCACACGAGAAAAGTGGTCGGGGAGAGAGGATTCGAACCTCCGGCCCCTGCCTCCCGAAGACAGTGCTCTACCAGGCTGAGCTACTCCCCGACCGGATCGGCCCCGCGAAACCTGTCCGCGGGTCGAGGCAAGGCGCGCGCTATAGGTGTGGATTGCGGGGGTGGCAAGCGGGCATTTGTGCGCCTAGGCGGGTAGGCAGTTTCCGCCTCCAACAGCGAGTGAAGCCGTGACCCAGCCGCATCCAGAACAGCAGTATCTCGACCTGATGCGCCATGTCTGGCTGGAAGGGGACGAACGGGTCGACCGGACCGGAATCGGCACACGCTCGGTGTTTGGCGCGACGCTGCGTTTTGATCTCTCGGACGGGGCCATGCCGCTGGTCACCACCAAGCGCGTTTATTGGAAAACCGCCACTCGCGAATTGCTGTGGTTCCTGACCGGTGAGACCAACATCCGCCCGCTGGTGCTTCAGGGCGTCAAGATATGGAACGAGTGGCCGCACGCTCGCTATGTCGAACAGACAGGCGACGATCTGCCGCTCGACGATTTTGTCGCGCGGATCGCCGGTGACGAGGGGTTCGCGGCGCAATGGGGTGATCTTGGCCCGGTTTATGGCAAACAGTGGGTGGATTGGCCGACCTATCGCCCGGTGGCCGGAGGGCTGTTCCGCAAGGGCCGCGGGGTCAACCAGATTGCCGAACTGGTCGATTCGCTGCGCATGAATCCGGGCAGCCGGCGGCATATCATCGAAGGCTGGAATGTTGCCGAGGTGCCGGAGATGGCGCTTCCGCCCTGTCACAAGACTTACCAGTTCCACGTTTCGAGCGGGGATACGGGCGAAATGGCGAAATTGAACGGCATATTGTATCAGCGCAGCTGCGACATCGCATTGGGGTTGCCGTTCAATTTATGGTCGGCTGCCCTGTTGCAGCGGATGCTGGCAGAGCAGGCCGATCTGGAACCGGGCGAGCTGGTCTGGATGGGCGGCGACACGCACCTCTATCTGAACCACGCGCACCTTATTGCCGAGCAGCTTTCACGGGAACCGCGCGGCCACCCGAGGCTTGAGATAGTGCGGCGGCCAGCGAGCATATTTGACTACCGGATTGAGGATTTCGCTGTTCACGACTACATGCCGCACGGCGCTATAAAGGCGCCGGTTGCGGTATAGAAAGGGCGCACTTGACCCTGTCGCTCCGTTGAAATAAAATAACGCGCAAGCGTAAGATTGCGTCTGGGAGAGTTTTTATGGCCGACAGGCCCGACGGGGCGCCGCAGCAGGGCAGTAACAAGCCCGCGCTGTCGCTGCATGTACCCGAACCAAAGTATCGCCCCGGCGACGCGGTAGATTTTTCGCACATCGATGTGCCGCCTGCCGGTGAGCAGCCGCGGCCCGACGAAAATTGCGACACGCACGATATGCACGACCTTGCCTATGGGCTGGTGCGCGTGCTGGGCGAAGACGACAAGGCGCATGGGCCGTGGGATCCCAAGCTGGACCCTGAAACACTGCGCACCATGCTGGGCCATATGGCGATGACCCGCGCGTTCGATGAACGCATGTTCCGCGGACAGCGGCAGGGCAAGACCAGCTTTTACATGAAGTGCACCGGCGAAGAGGCGACCAGTATTGCGTCGTCAATGGCGCTGGCGGCGGATGACATGGTCTTTCCCAGCTATCGTCAGCAGGGCATACTGATCGCGCGCGGATATCCGATGATCGAGATGATCAACCAGATCTATTCGAACAAGGGCGACAAGCTGAAGGGCCGGCAACTGCCCATCATGTATTCCAGCCGCGAACACAGCTTTTTCACTATCAGCGGCAACCTCGCCACCCAGACCCCGCAAGCCGTGGGCTGGGCGATGGCGTCTGCCATTAAAGGTGACAGCCGGATTGCGGCGACCTGGGTGGGTGAAGGCAGCACGGCGGAAGGTGACTTCCACGCGGCTTGCACCTTTGCCACGGTCTATAACGCGCCGGTCATCCTGAATGTGGTGAACAACCAGTGGGCCATTTCCAGCTTCAGCGGCTTTGCCGGGGCGGAGCGGACGACTTTTGCCGCGCGCGCGCTCGGTTATGGCCTTGCCGGTTTGCGGGTCGACGGCAATGATGCACTGGCGTGTTATGCGGCGCAGCTGTGGGCGGCCAACCGGGCGCGTTCGAACGGCGGGCCGACACTGATCGAATACTTCACCTACCGCGCCGAAGGGCATTCCACCTCGGACGATCCCAGCGGTTATCGCAGCGCGCAAGAGCGGACCGAATGGCCGCTGGGCGATCCTGTGATGCGGCTGAAGAATCACCTAATCGCCCTGGGCGAATGGGATGAAGACCGGCAAGAAAAAATGGATCTTGAAGCGGCGGAGCACGTCAGGAAAGTGACCAAGGAGGCCGAACAGAACGGCATTCTCGGCCACGGCCTGCACCACCCGTTCCAAACCATGTTCGAAGATGTGTTTGAAGAACTTCCCTGGCACCTCAAGGAACAGAGTGAGCAAGCAATCCGCGAACGCGAGATCAAGTTTCCGGGAGGGCTCAAGCTGTGAGCGCCGATGTAACCGAAGCACCGCAGAACAAGGACGCGGGCGAGACCGGCAGCGAACGCCGTCTAAACATGATCGATGCGATCAACGATGCGCTGGATGTTGCGATGACGCGCGATCCCGACGTCATCGTGATGGGCGAAGATGTCGGCTATTTCGGCGGCGTGTTCCGCTGCACCGCAGGGCTTCAGGACAAGCACGGCAAGAACCGCGTGTTCGACACCCCGATTTCCGAATGCGGGATCATTGGTGCGGCTGTAGGGATGGGGGCTTATGGCCTACGTCCGGTCCCTGAAATTCAGTTCGCGGACTATATTTATCCCGGGCTGGACCAGCTGATCAGCGAAGCCGCCCGGTTGCGCTATCGCTCGGCAGGCGAGTTCATCTCGCCGCTGACCATCCGTAGCCCGTTTGGCGGCGGTATTTTCGGCGGGCAGACGCACAGCCAAAGCCCCGAAGCGATTTTCACCCATGTCTCGGGCATCAAGACAGTAATCCCCGCTACGCCTTATGATGCCAAGGGCCTGCTGCTGTCCTGCATCGAGGACAATGATCCGGTCATCTTCTTCGAGCCCAAGCGCATTTATAACGGACCCTTTACCGGCTTCTATGACAAGCCGGTCGAGCCGTGGAAGAAGCATGCTGATTCGGTAGTGCCGGAAGGGCATTACACCATCCCGCTTGGCAAAGCGCGGCAGGTCCGCGAGGGTGAGGAACTGACCGTGCTGGCTTACGGTACGATGGTCCATGTTGCCGAGGCGGTTTGCGCCGCCAAGGGCGTGGATGCCGATATCCTCGACCTGCGTTCGCTGGTGCCGCTGGATATTGAAGCGATTGAAGTGTCGGTAAAAAAGACCGGGCGCTGCCTGATCGTTCACGAAGCCACGCGCACGTCGGGCTTTGGCGCGGAGCTGTCCGCACTGGTCACAGAACGCTGTTTCTACCATCTCGAAGCGCCGGTCGAACGTGTTACCGGCTTCGACACACCCTATCCGCACAGCCTTGAATGGGCTTATTTCCCCGGTCCCGTCCGCATTGGCGAGGCCCTCGACAAGATCCTGAGCGAGTAAAGCGACATGGCACGATTTACCTTCAATATGCCCGACATTGGCGAAGGCATCGCCGAAGCCGAGATCGTCGCGTGGCACGTAAAGCCGGGCGACATGATCGAGGAAGATCAGGAAATCGTCGACATGATGACCGACAAGGCGACGGTCCCCATGGAAACGCCGGTATCGGGCAAAGTGCTCGAAATCGCTGGCGACGAGGGTGACATGGTCGCGATCGGATCAATGCTCGTGGTTGTCGAGGTCGAGGGCGAAATACCTAATGACGTAGAGGCCCACAGCGCTGCACCGGCACCGAACTCGGAGGCTATGGAAGAGCGGATCGAGGTCGAAAACCCCGATGCCAGCGATGCCGATGATGCGATTGCGGCAGCACCGGCGGTTACGCCAGAGCCTGCACCGGCTCCAGAGCCCGAACCGGCCCCTACCGCACCCACTGCAAAGGTTCTCGCAACCCCGGCTGTGCGCGCGCGTGCCAAGGATCTGGGCATTGATCTGGCTCAGGTCAAACCCGCTGCCGATGGCCGCGTGCGGCATTCGGACCTCGATAGCTTCCTTTCTTACAATGGCGGCTACGCAGGTGCCGCTCCCGCCCGCGCCGACGAGCAGGTCAAAGTCATCGGAATGCGCCGCCGCATTGCCGAAAACATGGCCGCTTCCAAGCGCAACATTCCGCACTTCTCTTATGTCGAGGAATGCGATGCCACTGAACTGGAAGTCCTGCGCGCACAGCTCAATGCGGGCCGCGGTGACAAGCCAAAGCTGACGATCCTGCCGCTGCTAATCACAGCGATCTGCAAGGCGTTGCCCGAATATCCGATGATCAACGCGCGTTATGATGACGAAGCGGGCGTGGTGACACGTTCCGGCGCGGTGCATCTGGGTATGGCGGCGCAAACTGATGCCGGGCTGATGGTGCCGGTCATCCGTGACGCACAGGCAAAGAATTTGTGGCAGCTGGCAGGCGAGATTGGCCGCCTTGCGGACGCCGCGCGCAATGGCAATGCGAAGAGCGAAGAGCTTTCCGGCTCGACGCTCACCGTCACTTCGCTTGGCCCGCTGGGCGGGGTGGCGACCACGCCGGTCATCAATCGGCCGGAAGTTGCCATTATCGGCCCCAACCGGATTATCGAACGCCCGATGTTTGTTGCCGATGGCATGGGCGGTGAACGGATCGAGAAGCGCAAGCTGATGAATATCTCGATCAGCTGCGATCACCGCGTGGTGGATGGCTACGACGCCGCCAGCTTCGTCCAGGCAGTCAGAAAGCTGATCGAGGCACCCGCGCTTCTCCTGATGAGTTGACCAAGGCAGGGTACCAGCTTGCCGCAAGCAAGGAGGTGCCTGCCAAGTTCGCCATCACATCGGCGGGATTGTATTTTGCGGATTACCTAAGGCGAAGCGTGACGCAACGCAGCTCAGCGGACCACTGCGCTCCAGGTCAGCGTCCCGCGTTTGCTTGCCAGCGTCCAGCGCAGATCGGTGACATCACTGGCATCCGCCAGACGTCCATCGTGGCGCAATTCGCCCAGCTGGCCCCAATTCTCCCCGCCATCGGCAGACACCGCCTGCGGGGCACGGCCGCTGCCGCGATAGGTAAGCGTTTCGGGCACGCTGCTTGACAGCATTGTGCGGCGCGCTTCGTCGGCACCGCGCCAGTGGGTTACCAGCACCACCTTGTCGCCCTTGCGCAGCGTTGTGGCAGGCTCGAGCACGCGGGTGCCGTCTTCAACCGTTTCGATATAAACCGAACGTTGGATATGGAATGCCGACTGAGCGGCAAACGCGCCGCTGCCGAGCAAAGCCAGTGATGCTGCAAGAATTGCGCTACGCATTAAGAACCCCCCGATTCCCCGCTAATGTGTCACTGCAAACTGTCTGAACGGGGTTAATTTGGGGTAAAAGCAGGCCTGCAAAAATCGCCTTTGCAAAAGAGGTGAAATTTCCGGTTGGACGGGCATTGACACGATGCGGACCCTGCCTTAGTGGCGCGGCTCCCAAGCGGTGCAACACGCTTTCAAGCGGGTGTAGCTCAGTTGGTTAGAGTGCCGGCCTGTCACGCCGGAGGTCGCGGGTTCGAGTCCCGTCACTCGCGCCACTTGGGACATTTTCTTCTGGACAGATCACGCCGCGGCATTTGCCGTCAGGCGGCTGATCAGCCCCAGCGCCCGGTCTCCATCCAGATCAGGAAGCGCTTGAGCGGCAGCAGCCAGGCAATCCCGAGCACAAGATAAACCGCGGTCTGTGCCAGCGTTGGCCAGCTGCCGATCAGGCCGGGCATATAGCGCGCAATGACGATGCCGTAGATCGTCAGCGCTAACAGCAGCCCAAGTATGCCGACCGGAATCCGCCAAGTGGGTTCGCTGCGCATCAGAATGGTCCGTATATACGTGTGGGAGTGATGATTGCCGACAGACTGCGGTCATGCGGTTCAGTGGGCAATTGATCGACCAGCTGGCAATCCCAGCCAAGGCCCACGGCGATGCCGTCAGGATGATCGGCCAGCCAGCGATCATAATGGCCGCCGCCTTGGCCCAAGCGTTCACCGCGCGCGGTAAATCCGATCAGCGGGACCACGATCACAGCGGGCGTTATCGCTTCGGCCTCCGCCACCGGTTGAAGCAGGTCGAACGGGCCAGTTTCCAGATCGCTTTCCTCGAACGGGTCGGTAAAGCGCGCAAACTCCATTGGCGAGGTGCTTTCGGCGAAGCGGGGGAGCCCCAGTTCGTGACCAGCCTCGAACAGGAATTTGGCATAGGATGCCGTGGGAGCCTCATGAGGGTTTGCCCGATACAGGCCAATTGCCGCGCCTGGGGGGATCATCTGCAAAAATGGCGCAGGCGGGCGGTGGAAGACCAGCGCGCGCACTGCATCGGGCAGCGCATCAACATGGGTGTGCCGCGCGGCGCGCAGGGTCTTACGAAGGTCTTGCTTGGTCATATCCCCCGGCCTTAGCGAGCGGGGCGGGTGGGGGGAAGTAGCGGAACCACCATGGGTCGTTTGCCGGAGAGATCCTCTGACGCCTTCACGTCAGGTGGGCACCATATGCCCAAGCCTCCAGGACGAACCCGCATGCTCAGGCAGGGACAGCACCCGAGGATTTGCTTATAGCCTCAGGGATGTACATGCGGCTCGTGCCGGGCAGTCCCGCCAAGCACTATCTAGGCGTTTGGCGCTGCACTCTCAAGTCCGCCGTCAAGCGTGGCTGCAACGTTTTCGATTGCGGTCGCCAGCCGCTCCAGACGACCGGCTATATGTTCGGCATCGAAAGCCGCTGCCGGAGCCGGTTGCGGGGTGGCTGAACGCTTGGCCTCCTCCAGCTCATCGGCAAGCAGTAGCGCGGCGAACAGCAGGTTCTTGGCCTCCTGACTCGAAAGATTTGCGCCCATATTGCCCAGCTTGCCATCGATGACATTCGCCAGTCGCTGGACATGTTCTTCCTGCCCATCGGTGCAGGCGACGGTGTAACTGCGCCCGCCAACGGTGAGTTTGAGATCGCTCATGTGTCGATCCCTTCGATCAGCGTATCCAGTTCGGCAATCGTCGCGGTCACACTCTGACGCAAGGCATCGTGCCGGACGGCGAGATCGCTGTCTGCGGCACTGTTTGAGGCTGGCGCATGCTTGGCCAGCGCGGCCTGCGTTTCGATTTGGGCGAGCGCCCTGTCGATACGCTCAAGCGCCTGAGATATCCGATCTGCAATCATGGTGGCGCAGGAATATCAATATATCCGCGCCCGTGCAAAGGTTTGGATGGTGCTGTTGATAACTTGGCTGAGGGGGCGTTGAGACGTAGCCTCCAGCGTGGCCGGGTTGACCTTGCCGCTCCCCTCCGCGATGGCTTCGCGCGCGTCGAATCGACCTGATTTCCGGAGAGCATTCTATGACCCTCGATACCGCCCGTTTGGCTCCGATGGCCAACGCCATAAGGGCTCTGTCGATGGATGCGGTGCAAGCGGCAAATTCTGGGCACCCTGGAATGCCGATGGGCATGGCCGATGTCGCCACAATATTGTGGACCGAATATCTCAAGCATGATCCCGCCACCCCGGACTGGGCCGACCGTGACCGGTTCGTCCTGTCGGCGGGCCACGGGTCGATGCTGATTTACAGCCTACTGCACCTGTCCGGATATGCGCATCCCACTATGGAGGACATTCGCAATTTCCGCCAGCTGGGCAGCCCGTGTGCAGGCCATCCCGAAAACTTCCTTCTCGACGCTGTTGAATGCACCACCGGCCCCTTGGGTCAGGGGGTGGCGATGGCGGTCGGTATGGCGATTGCCGAGCGGCATCTGAACGCCGCCTTTGGCAATGATACTGTCGATCATCGCACGTGGGTCGTTGCGGGTGACGGCTGCCTTATGGAAGGCATCAATCACGAGGCAATCGGTCTGGCCGGGCATCTGAAGCTGGGCCGGATGAATGTTCTGTGGGATGACAATGCCATCACGATCGACGGGCCGACCAGCCTGTCGACCAGCGAAGACATCAAGGCCCGCTATGAAGCTACCGGCTGGCATGTGGTCAGCTGTGACGGCCATGAATTCGCCGACATCCGCCGCGCGCTGGACGAAGCGGTGGCTGATGAGCGCCCGTCTCTGGTCGCGTGCAGCACGGTGATTGGCAAAGGCGCCCCCACCAAGCAGGGCACCAGCGCAACGCATGGCGCGCCGCTGGGCGACGAAGAAATTGCCGGAACGCGCACTGCTATCGGTTGGGACGCCAAACCATTCGAAGTTCCCGAGCAAGTCCTGTCCGACTGGCGCGCTTCGGCGCGGCGCGGCGCGCAGGAACGGGCAAGCTGGCAGAAACGTCAGGAAAGTTTCGCTAAACGCGGCGAATTCGAACGGCGTATGGCCGGTGATCTGCCTGCCAATTTTAGCCTCGACAATTATATCCAGTCGCTGATGAAAGACCCTGTCAAGGTCGCCACCCGCAAGGCCAGCGAAATGGTGCTGGAGCAGATCAACGGCAAGCTGTCCGAAACCATCGGTGGCAGCGCCGATCTGACCGGCTCGAATAACACCAAGGCAGGCGGCATCGGCCCGCTGACCGCGGATGATTACGCTGGCCGCTATATCTATTACGGCATCCGCGAATTTGGCATGGCGGCGGCGATGAACGGCATGGCGCTGCACGGCGGGATCATTCCCTATGGCGGCACTTTCCTGGTCTTCACCGATTACTGTCGCGGCGCGATCCGCCTGTCCGCTTTGCAGCAGGCGCGGGTTGTCTATGTGATGACGCATGACAGCATTGGGCTGGGCGAAGACGGTCCGACGCATCAGCCGATCGAACATGTCCAATCTCTGCGGATGATGCCGAATTTGCTCGTCATGCGGCCCGCCGATGCGATTGAAACTGCCGAGTGCTGGGAAATCGCGCTGCGTCAGAAAAATCGCCCGACGGTGCTGGCGCTAAGCCGTCAGAATCTGCCGCAAGTGCGCAATGCACCCGAGGAGGTCGACCAGTCGAGCAGGGGTGCATACCGGCTCAAGAAGCCTGGCAATTCACGCAAGGTGACGTTGATCGCCAGCGGCTCCGAAGTCCATCTCGCGCTGAAATGCGCAGAAGAGTTGGAGAAGCAGGGCGTGGGCGCCAGCGTGGTGTCGATGGTCTGTACCCAGCTGTTCGACGAGCAGGACGCGGCCTATCAGGCGGATATGATCCCTGGTGATACGCTGGCAGTCTCGATCGAGGCCGGGACTACCTTTGGCTGGGAACGCTATACCGGCAGGGATGGCCTGAACATTGGCATCGACAGTTTCGGCGCTTCGGCCCCGGCTAGCGATCTGTTCGAGAAATTCGGTCTGACTGCGGAGGCTATCGTTCCGCAAATCATTAACAAATTGAACGCTTAAGCAGGAGCTCTTATTATGGCGACCAAGGTTGCAATCAACGGTTTCGGACGCATTGGCCGCCTGGTGGCACGCGCCATTCTGGAGCGTGACGATCACGATCTGGAACTGGTTTCGATCAATGATCTGGCGGATACCAAATCCAATGCCCTGCTGTTTAAATATGATAGCACGCATGGCCGTTTCCCCGGCAAGGTCGAAACCGGCGACAACACGATCACCGTCAATGGCAAGAGCATCAAGGTCACTTCGGAACGCGATCCCGGCAATCTGCCGCATGGCGAGCAGGGCATCGACATCGTTCTGGAATGCACCGGCTTTTTCCAGTCGCATGAGGCAGCCGAACCGCACCTCAAGGCTGGCGCCAAGCGCGTCCTGATCTCTGCCCCGGCCAAGAACGTTTCGGCCACCATCGTTTATGGCGTGAACCATGCAACGCTGACGAAGGACGATGTTATCGTCTCCAACGCCAGCTGCACCACCAACTGCCTGTCGCCGGTCGCCAAGGTCCTGAACGACACCGTTGGGATCGAACGCGGGTTCATGACCACAATCCATTCCTACACCAATGACCAGCGGATGCTCGACCAGATGCATTCCGACATGCGCCGGGCGCGCGGCGGGGCGCAGAACATGATCCCGACCACCACCGGCGCAGCGCGCGCAGTTGGCCTGGTGCTGCCCGAACTCAACGGCAAGCTCGATGGCTCATCCGTCCGCGTGCCGACTGCCAATGTCAGCCTTGTCGACCTGGTCTTCACGCCGGGCCGGGACACTACCGCCGAGGAACTCAACGCCGCGCTCAAGGCAGCGGCTGACGGCCCGATGAAGGGCGTACTTGATTATACCGACGAACCGCTGGTTTCGAGCGACTTCAACCACCATCCTGCCAGCTCGACCATCGACAGCCTTGAAACTACGGTAACCGAAGGCAAGCTGTGCCGCGTGGTTTCATGGTATGACAATGAATGGGGCTTCTCCAACCGCATGATCGACACGGCCGGAGCGATGGCCCGCTTCCTCTGAAGGAACATAAATGACCAGCTTCAAGACGCTTGACGACCTGCCCGCTGACCTTTCGGGCAAGGTTGCCCTGGTGCGTGTCGATTTGAACCTGCCGATGCTGGAGGGGCGGGCAAGCGATGTGACGCGGGTGGAAGCTGCAAAGCCGACCATTCTGGAGCTGGCTGACAAGGGTGCTAAGGTGCTGCTGCTCGCCCATTTCGGGCGGCCCAAGGGCGCGCGCCATTCGACCATGAGCACCAGCATGGTGCAGGGCGATCTGGAGCGCGTACTTAACCGCGAGATCATGTTCATCCCGGAGGTGACTGGGCCGGTGGTCAAACAATCGCTCGGCATACTAAGCGATAGCGACATCGGCCTGCTCGACAACATCCGGTTCTGGCCGGGCGAGGAAGCCAATGATCCCGCTTTTGCCGCAGCAGTGGCGGAAATCGGCGATTTCTACGTCAACGATGCTTTCTCCGCTGCCCACCGCGCGCACGTATCGACCGAAGGGCTGGCGCATATTCTGCCCGCCTATGCTGGACGGGCGATGGAGCGGGAGCTCGAGGCGCTTGAAGCAGCGCTGGGGAACCCGGAAACGCCGGTTGCCGCGGTTGTCGGCGGCGCAAAGGTGTCGAGCAAGCTGGCAGTGCTTGAACATCTGGTGGGCAAGGTGCAGCACCTCATCATCGGTGGCGGAATGGCCAACACCTTCCTCGCCGCGCGCGGAGTTAACGTTGGCAAGTCACTGTGCGAGCACGATTTGACGGACACCGCCAACCGCATCCTCGACCAGGCCGATCATGCGGGCTGTACGGTGCACCTGCCCTATGACGTCGTGGTTGCGAAGGAATTTGCCGCCAATCCAGCTTCGCTGCGAACTTGCAACGTGCACGAAGTTGCCGAAGACGAGATGATCCTCGACGTTGGGCCGGCCGCGGTCGAGGCACTGGCCGACGTGCTCAAGACGTGCCGCACGCTGGTGTGGAATGGCCCGATGGGCGCGTTCGAGACTGAACCTTTCGATGCCGCTACTGTTGCGCTGGCGCGCACTGCCGCCGCGCTGACACAGGATGGCTCGCTGGTGTCGGTTGCTGGTGGCGGAGACACTGTCGCGGCGCTTAATCATGCAGGTGCGGCTGCTGATTTCACTTATGTTTCAACTGCTGGCGGCGCTTTCCTAGAATGGATGGAGGGAAAGGTTCTGCCCGGTGTAGCGGCCCTTTCCACCTGAATAGGTCAGCCCATTCCACGGTAAGGGCACGCGTATCTCGATCGCCGTCATTTTGGCGGCAGTATTAAAGACTCGCGGTTGGCTCAGCGATATTCAGGATTGGGCGCGTCGAAGCGGCGGCCTTCCTTCCACAGGTCAACTGAATTGCCATGACAGGGGATGCCACCCGCATTCTTGAGCATCCGTGCCATGTGCATCAAATTCCACGTCGCAAAGGTGGAATTGCGGCGGGTGAAATCATTGTCAAAGCCGACATAGCCGCTGCCGTCTTCCTTGGCATCGCCATAGCTGGGTCCCGGTCCCGCTTCACCGATCCAGCCTGCATCGGCCTGCGGCGGAATGGTGTAGCCGACGTGCTGGAGCGAATAGAGAACGCCCATCGCGACATGTTTGATGCCGTCTTCATTGCCTGTGACAATGCAGCCACCGACCTTGCCGTAAAAAATATATTGCCCCTTGTCATTGGTCTGTCCCGAATGGGCATACAGCCGTTCTATCAGGCGTTGGCAGACAGAGCTTTTTTCGCCCAGCCAGATCGGTGTGCCGATAATAAGGATGTCAGCGGCTTTGACCTTCTCCCAGATTGCCGGCCAATCGTCCTGTGCCGCGCCGTGCTGTGTCATGTCGGGATAGACTCCGGGCGCGATGGTGTGATCGACCAGACGCACCTGCTCCAGGCTGACGTCGTTCCTGACCAGAATTGTCTCGGGGATGCCGAGCAATTTGTCGGTGTGCGACCCATCGGGGCTGGGCTTCAGCGTGCAATTGATCGTCAGAGCCGTCAGGTCGGAAAAATCGGTGGTGTTTTCATCGCACAATTTCTGCTGGGTCTCGTCGAGCATTGTTTGTCTCCCTCTATGGAGGCTCTACGCCGTGATGCGCAAAAAGTTACAGCTCTGCGCCGGGGGCCGGTTGCGAGCAGGCGTGCGGCTCGCTAGAGGCGCTGCGCGATAGCCGTGCATTCGTATGCGCGCCAGATGGGGTTTATGGATATGACATTCGACGAGATGAAGGCCCGTGTGGCTGACGGACAGGGTTTTGTTGCAGCGCTCGACCAGTCGGGCGGTTCAACGCCCAAGGCACTGCGCGGCTATGGCGTTGAAGAAGATGCCTGGAACGGCGATGACGAAATGTTTGCGCTGATCCACCAGATGCGCAGCCGCATCGTCGAGAGCGATTGCTTCGGTAATGGCAAGGTCATCGGTGCCATCCTGTTTGAAAAGACAATGGACGGTGAAAGCGGCGGCAAGCCCGTCCCGACCCGTCTGGCAGAGCGCGGCATTGTCCCGTTCCTCAAGGTCGACAAGGGTCTGGAAGACGAGGCCAATGGCGTGCAGCTGATGAAGCCTATGCCCGATCTGGAAGCGTTGTGCGCGCGGGCCAAGGCCAAGGGCGTGTTCGGCACGAAGATGCGCAGCGTCATCAAGTCGAACAATGCCGAAGGTATCAAAGCCATCGTCCAGCAGCAGTTTGTTGAAGCCAAACGCATTCTGGCAGCCGGGCTGATGCCAATGCTGGAACCGGAATACGACATCACCGCAGATGATCGCGCCGCTGGAGAAGCAGTGCTTCTGGTAGCTATCCAGGAGGGCCTTGATACGCTTGCCGATGGTCAGCAGGTTATGCTGAAACTGTCGATCCCGGTCGAAGCTGGGCTGTATGCGCAGTTGGCCAGCGATCCCCGCGTGCTGCGGGTCGTGGCACTGTCAGGCGGCTTTTCGACGGATGAAGCGTGCGAGAAACTGTCCCAAAATCCCGGTATGATCGCCAGTTTCAGCCGCGGGCTGTTGCAGGATCTGCGCCATCATCAGGACGATGCGGAATTCGACAAGACGCTCGGCGCGGCAATCGACAAGATCCAGGCTGCATCAATCACCTGATCGCAAGGCGCGCGCGTAATTTAGCGCGCCTCATAGGTGAAGCGATAGTCGCTTGGCCGTGCCTCGCGCTCGGTGACGATGTCGGGTGCGGCTGCAACCAGCGCCACCACGCGGCCATGCGTGCCAAAGGTCTCGCCCAGCGTAATATTGGCCGTGTCGCGCCAGCCTTCGCCGTCGATGCGGGTTTCGACGATCAGCCGCCCGGCCCAGACGCAACGCGCATTGATCGGGCAGCGGCTGTCCTCGGCCACCTTGATCGGCGTCACGACAACATCGGCGATCCGCACGGGTTGCAGCAAGCCGACGGCGGTTCCCTCCGCGACAGGTGTGCCGGCAACATTGGGCGCATCGGGGATCACCACGCAGGCTGACAGTGCGAGCGGGGCGAAAGCGGTGAGGGCTAAACGGATGGTCATCCACAAACTTAGCGCCCGCTGCGCTTTCGCGTGCCTGAATGCGTGACGAATGCTTCCGCAGGCACTACCACGCCGCCGATGACCGATTGCCAGCTTTATCTGATATCGCCGCTCGAAGTTTCGGGCACCTTTCCTGACCGCCTTGCGCGCGCTTTGAAGGCAGGGCCGGTCACTGCATTTCAGTTCCGTGTGAAGGGGCTGGACCAGCACAAAGCGGCTGAGCTGGCTGCGCCACTGCAAGAAATTTGTGCGGCGCAAGATGTGGCATTCATCGTCAATGACGATGTCGCCTTGGCGAAGCGGCTGGGGGCCGATGGCGTCCATCTGGGTCAAAGCGATGGCACTGTCGCCGACGCGCGTGAAGAACTGGGCCGTGAAGCGCAGATCGGCGTGACGTGTCATAACAGCCGCCATTTCGCGATGGAGGCGGGCGACCACGGCGCGGATTACGTGGCTTTCGGCGCCTTCCACCCCAGCAGCACCAAAGACACTGAACACCACGCCGAGCTCGACCTGCTCGAATGGTGGAGCAAGATTTTCGAGATACCCAGCGTGGCGATTGGCGGCATCACACCGGACAATTGCACGCCCATCATCAAGGCCGGGGCAGACTTTCTGGCCGTGTCCGGGGCAGTATGGTCTGGGGACGAAATTGCCGCTGTAAAAGCTTTTGCGGATAAAATCGCCGCCGCGTGAGTTTAACTCTCCAGAAGGGGCGGGTCGCGTCCCGCCTAACTCTGGGAGAATTCCATGCGCACTATCCTCGCCGCCGTATCCTGCCTCGCTCTCGCCGCTTGCGGGATGAGCGGACAAGACAATGACAAGACCGCAACCGACACCGCCGCCAGCGCTGGCCAGACGGGCACCGATTACGGTTATCAGACATATGGCGACGACAATTACGCTGACAGCATGGCGTCAAAAGATGATTTGTCGGGCGATATGGCAGGCGCGGATTCGGACGCTGGCGTTCCGGACAGTGAAGAGCGGCCCGTCATGCAGGCGCAGGTCGTGCTGGACCGGCTTGGCTTCGGCCCGGGCGTGATTGACGGCAAGATGGGCATGAGCACCGAGAATGCGCTTCGCGGATTCCAGCTCGCGAATGATTTCGAGGCGACCGGCAAGCTTGATGAAAAGACCAAGGCGGCGCTTGGCGAGTGGGAGCGGATCCCTGCTACACGCGTCGTTACCATTCCAACAGACTGGAACAGCGATAGCTATCAGGCGGTGCCGGATGATGCCGCTGATCAGGCGAAGATGAAGCGGCTTGGCTACGAATCGCTCGATGAACGTCTGGCTGAACGTTTTCACACCACTGTGGCGGTGCTCAAGCAGCTCAACCCCAATGGCCGCCCGGCGGGAATGGACGCCAGCGCAGCCGCTAAGCCGACTGCGACCAGCTCGGCGAAGCCGACGCCAAGCGCCAGCGCGAGCGCGAGCGATGCTGCAAAATCTACTGGTCCAAAATCCTATTTCGCCGCCGGACAGCAGATCCGCGTCCCCAATATCGGCGGTGACAAGATCAAGCCGGGCGCAATCGATTCCACTGATTGGCAGCGAACGCTCGCCTCTCTGGGTGTCGGGACCGAGCAGCCCGAGGTTGCCAAGGTGGTGGTCAGCAAGGGCGCAGGAACGCTCAAGGCTTTCGACAAGGACAACAAACTGGTGGCCCTGTTCACCGTCACTACCGGCTCGAACAATGATCCGCTGCCACTGGGCGATTGGAAAATTACCGGCGTCGCCAAGAATCCGCCGTTTGCCTACAATCCTGAACTGTTCTGGGACGTTTCAGACGAGACTGAGAAGCAGCAGCTTCCTCCCGGCCCGAATGGTCCGGTGGGCGTGGTGTGGATCGACTTGTCGAAGGAACATTACGGTATCCACGGCACACCAGCGCCCGAAACCATTGGCCGCGCACAGAGCCACGGCTGCGTGCGTCTGACCAATTGGGATGCGGCGCGCCTGTCCCAGATGGTTTCAACAAGCACACAGGTGCTTTTCGAAGCGTAATCGGCTAGGCTGCACAAATGAGCATAGTCGACCGTTTTCTCACCATTATCATCACCGCGACGATCACCAGCGCCGTCTGGATCGTCGCGGGGGGTAGCCTGATGGACAATGCGAGCAGTGCCAGCCAGATTGGCAGCACTCGCCCGGCGGAGGCCGCGCCCAGTCCATCGGCGACGATGGCGGTCGCAACCGACTCCGCGACGGGTGAAGAAACTGGCGACGATCCAGTCGAAGTTGCTGCAATTCTGGACACCGAAAGCGCAACAGCACCCAGTGCGCGCAGTACGCGTGAACTGATGATACCGGTCATGAATATCCGTCCCGATGACCTCAGTGACACTTACACAGATGCCCGTGCAGGCGGGGACCGGTTGCACGAGGCGATCGACATTATGGCGCCGCGCGGCACCAGCGTGCTTGCCGCAGCGCCGGGCACCGTGGAAAAACTGTTCCTGTCAAAGGCTGGCGGCAAGACGATCTATGTGCGCAGCGAAAATGGTACCACCATTCACTATTACGCACATCTTGACCAATATGCCGACGGCCTGGTCGAAGGGCAGCGGGTTCGCCGCGGTCAGCGGCTGGGCACGGTTGGCAGTTCTGGCAATGCGTCTGACGAAGCACCGCATCTGCATTTCGCTATCATGCGAACCACGCCAGAAGCAGAATGGTGGGAGCCGGCCAATGCGCTCAATCCCTATCCATTGCTGACACGCGCGAAATAGGTGGTCTGATTTATCGCTTTAGTTGAGCGGACCGGCGCGGTGGCAGCGCAAGCGGCCCAATTTATCATCGCGCCCGACTTCTTGCAGCAGGCCTGAGCCAAGCCGCATCAGTTTCATGCCCTTCATCGGTCCACGTGTGAAGGTGACCCGTGCGCCCTCCAGCAAATAAGTGCCATTGCCGCGACCGGTACGATAGCTGGAGGCCCCCGTTATCGCGAAATTTCGCGTGGGTTCTTCGACCCAGGGTGTGCCGACCGCGTTTCCGGGCAGGGCGCACACATACTCACCCTGTGACAACAGGCCCAAGCGGCCCTGTGCGGATAGTGCGCCGGTCACCGACGGGGCAGCGATCAGGCCTGCCGCAAGGGCGAGCATCAAGGGGAGTTTGCGTGTTTTCATCATATACGTCCAAGTAGCTATATAGCATTGCAGGCGCAGTTTTTCCACCCGCCTTGCCCCATCTGTGCCGCTGGGCTAATGCGCGCGGCGCACAGGTCGCCCGGCGGGCGGCTGCTCTTTCCAATCGAAGGCATTTTTCATGAAGATAAGCGGCGTGGACATTCGTCCCGGCAATATCATCGAATACGAACGCGGCATCTGGAAGGTCGCCAAGATTCAGCATACCCAGCCGGGCAAGGGCGGCGCCTACATGCAGGTTGAAATGAAGAACCTGCAGGATGGCCGCAAAACCAACGTCCGCTTCCGCAGCGCCGACTCGGTGGAGCGGGTTCGCCTCGACACCAAGGAATTCCAGTTCCTTTACGAAGATGGCGATATGCTGGTGTTCATGGATCAGGACACCTACGAACAGATCAACCTGCCATCCGATCTGCTGGGCGATGCCCGCCCATTCCTGCAGGACGGGATGCAGATCACGCTGGAATTGTGGGACGAGAAGCCGATTTCGGTCGCTCTGCCCGAACAGGTCGAAGCCGTTATTGTCGAGGCCGATGCTGTGGTGAAGGGGCAGACCGCCTCATCCAGCTTCAAGCCGGCCGTGCTGGACAATGGCGTGCGCGTCATGGTGCCGCCACATATCGAAAGCGGCACCCGCATCATGGTCGATGTGTACGAGCGCACATACATTAGCAAAGTTAGCTGAACGGAGCAGAACCATGGGCAAATCCATCGCCAGCCGTTTCGAGAACGTCGATATTGAGAAAAGCTGCCTGCTGGGCGTGATCATCGATGATGACGAGCTGATCCTCGAAATGGATTTCTGTCTCGACCCTGCGCACATTGATTACGAAGATCCGGGCGAGGGCGAGACTTGCTGCTTCCATCCCGGAATGCTGCGCTTCGCCGGCATCTCGACATTGCAGCTCGATCGTGCGGATGTGGAAACCAAGGACGGGATCCAGCGCCGCTTTGCCATTGCATCGTTCAAGATCGAGGGCACTCGTTTCGATATGTCCTGCGAGTGGGGCGATATTCACCTTCAAGCGCGCTCGATCCGCGTCATTACGGACTAATCACACATGGCCGCTGTATCGGGTATTATCCGCGTAATGGAAAAGGCCGCGCGTAAAGCGGGCGGTCGGCTGCGCCGTGACTTTGGCGAGGTTGAACACCTTCAGGTCAGCCGCAAAGGCCCCGCCGACTTCGTGTCCAAGGCGGACCAGATCGCCGAACGCACAATCTATGACGAGCTGCTCTACGCACGGCCCGATTGGGGCTTTGTGATGGAGGAGGGCGGCGTGATCGAAGGCGATGCAGGCAAGCCGCGCTGGATTGTCGACCCGCTCGACGGGACCAGCAACTTCCTGCACGGTATCCCGCATTTCGCGATCTCAATCGCGGCACAGGAACCCAAGCTGGACGGGTCTGGCTGGGGCGAAGTGACTGCCGGGGTCGTTTACAACCCGGTCACTGACGAGACATTCTGGGCCGAAAAAACGCGCGGTGCCTGGCTGCATGATGGCCGGTTGCGGGTTTCCGGTCGCAAGGGTCTGTCCGAAGCGCTGATCGCCACTGGCATTCCGTTTGGAGGGCATGGCGATTTCAGCGAATGGACCAAGATATTCGCCGCGATTGGTCCGCAAGTTGCTGGAATCCGGCGTTACGGCGCTGCATCGCTGGATCTGGCATGGCTGGCAGCTGGCCGCTTCGATGGCTTCTGGGAAAGTGATCTCAACGATTGGGACACCGCAGCCGGCTGCCTGATAGTGCGGGAGGCCGGAGGCTTTGTGTCCGATTTTCGCGGACGTTCGGCGCCGATCCATTCCAAGCAGGTGCTGGCCGCCAATGACACACTGCATTCGCGGCTTCACAAATTGCTGGCGGGTGCGATCAAGGCGTGATTTTCATCGAAGTGCAAGACCGGCTTGTTAGCCGCGTCCGGCTCGGCTAAGCGCGCGCTCCTGCGGGCAGTGCCCCTGTGGCGGAATTGGTAGACGCGAACGACTCAAAATCGTTTTTCTACGGAAGTGCCGGTTCGAGTCCGGCCAGGGGCACCACAAAACAAATGCTTGCGTTCTGCGCCAGCCTTTGTGATCCACGCGCACAGCGATGATCGGCCTACCTTCATATCACGCGATGGCAGCGATGGCCGTTACCGTCGTCATGTTCATCGCCTTTGCCCGCGGGCGGATGTCGGTCGAGATCGTCTCGCTGCTGACGATTGCCGTGATTGCGGTGGGTCTGTATTTCTTCCCGCTGGAAGGGTCCGGCCCCACCGATGGTCTGGCACTCGCCTTCGCGGGGTTTGGCCATTACGCATTGATCACCATTTGCGCGCTGATGATAATGGGACGCGGACTGGTGGTTACCGGAGCGCTGGAGCCGGCCGCGCGGTTGATGGAGCGATTGTTCAAGATCAACCTGCAACTTGGCCTGCTGGTTTCGCTACTGATTGCATTTACCCTGTCGATGTTCGTCAACAATACGCCGGTACTGGTGCTGTTGATGCCCATCTTTGTGGCTCTTGCCGCGCGCGGTGCCATGCCTGCTTCCAAGACACTGATCCCGCTCAACGCCGCATCGCTGCTGGGCGGGGTGGCCACGACAATCGGAACTTCGACGAATATCCTGGTCGTCTCCATCGCCGTCGACCTAGGGATGCCGGAGATGGACGTTTTCCACTTCACGCCCATCGTGTTGATCGCGGCGGCTGTGGCCTTGCCATATGTCTGGCTGGTCATGCCACGGATGCTGGGCGACAACCGCGTGGTGAAGACCGGTCATATGCGCCGCTTCGATGCGCGTTTGCGGGTAAATGAAAACTCGATCCTCAACGGACGTGAATTGCATGAAGTTCAGGCGCGGCTGCCTGATGGCATTGAGTTTCATGATGTACCGCTTGGCCTGATCCGCCCGCAGCAACGCCTGAGGATGTCGGGCACGCATGAGGCAATCGAGGAAGCGGCACGGATCCTGCGCGGCGATGCAGCGCCCAGCTGGGTGCTCGACCGCATCAAGCGTCGTTCTATCGAGACCAGCGCCGATATTGTCGTGGTGGAAATGACCGTGACGGCGGATTCGCGGCTGATCGGACGGACATTGCCAAGCTCGGGTATTGCCGACCTTTATGGTGTCGCAGTGATCGGGACGCACCGGCCTGAACGGCTGGTCGGCCCGAAGGATGAATACAGCAGCGGCGGCGATGTTCGCATTACCGAAGGTGACGTGCTGCTGGCGATGGGTCTGCCCGAAGACCTGCAGAAATTTGCGCAATCCGACAGCCTGCTGATCCTTGAGGGAATGCGCGAATTGCCGCGCCGGTCGCGCGCTGTGGTTGCTGCGGCGATTATGGGCGGGGCGGTCCTGTTCGCCAGCCTCGGCTTTGTGCCGATTGCGATTTCCGCGCTGGCCGGCGCGATTCTGATGTTCCTGACCGGGTGTGTGAAATTCGACCGGGTTGGCCGGGCGCTATCGGCGCAGGTCATCGTACTGGTCGCTGCCAGCATCGCCGTGGGCCGGATTATCCTGGATAGCGGCGCGGCGGATTGGCTGGGGCAAGCTTTGGCGCTGGGCCTGCAATATCTGACGCCTGCGGCGGTGCTGGCGGCGATCATGCTGTTTGTGACGTTGCTGACCAATTTCGCCTCTAACGCCGCAGCGGCCACAATTGCTACGCCGATTGCCTTCAGCATCGCACATACTCTGGGCCTGCCGCCTGAACCGCTGGTGCTGGCAGTGCTGTTCGGGTGCAACCTTTGTTACGCGACCCCGATTGCCTATCAGACCAATATGCTGATCATGGCGGAGGGCAGTTACGAGTTCGGCGACTATGTGCGCACGGGCGTGCCGCTGGTGCTGCTGATGGTCGCAACGCTCTCGCTGGCACTTGTTGTGACTTACGGCCTGTAGGCTGTGACAGCGCGCAATCAGTCATGGCGAGGCTGGCTGAAATTCGCGCTTTTCGCATTGATCGCGGCGCTGAGTTTACCGCAGGTCGTAGACCGGTTTGCCGACATCCACGGCTTTGCTGCCCGGCTCGTCTATCTTGCGCTTCTGGCAATCGCCTGGGTGGGTATTCTCGGCGCATCATGGGTGCGAAACCACTGGCTGCGCTGGGCGCTGGCTGCGTTGTTCGCAGCTGCAGCCTATTACGTCGACACCTTTGCGCGGGCGAGCGGGGCCTATCTGACTTATGACGCGCATATCAATATGCTCGCGTCGAGCGGTTTCATCGGTGACGCGCTGGCGCAGAACCGGGCAGCTTTTCTGGGTGCGATCCTGCCGGCCACCGCGCTGTTGCTGGGCATCGGATTGGCGCCAATTAACCGGTCCAAAGTGCCCACATGGCCGACGCTGGCGGGGCCAATTGTTGCGACCATAATCATCACGCTGCTGCTGTTCGTGCGCGGCGGGGACGGGGCCAAGGGGCTGCCCGACAGCTATACCGGCTTTGCTTACAGCCTGCTGGCCAGTTACGAGCATTTGCAGGGCGGGCTCGGACCGCGTGAGAGCGTCACCATGCAGGCCGTCAGCGCGCCATTGTACCGCGATATCGTGCTTATCGTGGACGAAAGTGTTGCAGGGAACTACCTCGATATCGGTTCGCCAGAGGGTGTCGCGACGCCGCTTTCGCAGGATTGGGCTGGCCTCGACATAGCAAATTTCGGGATTGCAGCTGCGATTACAAATTGCAGCGTCGGGACCAATGCCGCGCTGCGGTTTGGCGGAACGCGCGCGAACTATCTGCGCCAGATCGCGAAGGGGCCATCGCTGTGGGATTACGCCAAGGGCGCGGGACTCCAGACCGTCTATATCGATGCCCAGCGCACCGACGGCGCCTATCAGAACCTGATGGACGACGCCGAGCGTGCCAGCATCGACCGTTTCATCCAGTTCGGCAAAGTGACAGTGCGCGACCGCGATATGGCCGCCGCCGATGCGCTGTTGCAGGAAATGGCAGACGACCGCGCAGCATTCATCATCGTCAACAAGATGGGCGCGCATTTCCCGGTGCATGACAAATATCCCGATGGCGCGATGCAGTACCGTCCTGCGCTGCCAAGGGGCGGTTACACCGATATCGGTGATACCGGATCACGCGAAGGTTTTGCCGGTGCGCCGGACGATTGGCGGCGCTATCGCAATTCCTATCGCAACACCCTGCTGTGGAATGTCTCGGCGTTCTTTGACAAGCTGCTCGAGAGCGGCACGCTGAATAGGGCGCTTGTTATTTATACCGCCGATCACGGGCAGGACCTCCACGAGGATGGTCATGCAGGCACGACAACGCATTGCCAGTCCGATCCCGCCCCGTCCGAAGGCGCGGTGCCCTTGGTTGCAATACAGGGCAAAGCAGGAGCATTGGCTTTTCAGCCATACGGCACAGCCAGCCATTATATGATCGCCCCCACGCTGCTTGCGGCGATGGGGTATGACCGGGCTGCGGTGCGATCCGAATTTGGCGGTGCGCTGGATGAGCCTTCCAGCGACCCAGGCACCTTCAACACCCTGTTCAATGCTCGTTTGGGGCGTAAACCCGTGTGGCAGTTGATTGAGCCAGCCCTGCTACCCGCGTCGCCCGCCAGCGATTGCACGCTTGTATCTTGCCGATAGCTCCCATCACGATAGGATGATTGCCATGACCAGACACCTTCCCTTCCTCGCCGCGGCGCTCGCCGTCACAGCCATGCCCGCCCATGCCGACGAACTGACGCAGGATATCGCTGCCGATATGCCCGCGTTGATGGAGCTGTACCGCGATCTCCACGCACATCCTGAACTGAGCTTTGAAGAGCATCGCACCGCCAAATTGCTGGCGGAGCGGATGCGCAAACTGGGTTTCGTCGTGACAGAGGGCGTGGGCAAGACCGGCGTCGTATCAGTCATGACCAATGGCGCAGGGCCAACCGTCATGCTGCGCGCCGATATGGACGGTTTGCCGGTGGTTGAGCAAACCGGCCTGGCCTTCGCTTCAAAGCAGGTCGCCACGCCCGCCAGCGGTGTAACCACCGGCGTGATGCATGCCTGCGGCCATGATACGCATATGACGGCGTTTATCGGTGCCGCGCAGCAATTGGCCGCGCGCAAGGATGAATGGCAGGGCACGCTGGTGATGATCCTGCAACCAGCCGAGGAAATCGGGCTGGGTGCCAAGGCCATGCTGGATGACGGGCTATACACCCGCTTTCCCAAGCCGGATTACGCTGTGGCCTTTCACGATGCGGCGCAGTTTCCCGCCGGAATGGTCGGCTATTCCCCCGGTTTCGCGCTGGCCAATGTCGACAGCGTGGACATCACTGTACCCGGTATCGGCGGGCACGGCGCATATCCCCACACCACCCGCGATCCGGTGGTGCTGGCCAGTGCGATCGTGATGAAGCTGCAAACTTTGGTCAGCCGCGAAAGCAGCCCGCTCGATCCCGCAGTGGTGACCGTCGGCAGTTTCCACGCCGGTGCCAAGCACAACATCATCTCGGACGAGGCTAAGCTGCAAATTACCGTGCGCAGCTATTCCGATGCCAGCCGCAAACTATTGCTCGACGGTATTTCGCGCATCGCGCGTGGTGAAGCGATTGCGGCGGGGATGCCCGAGGACAAGATGCCGGTCGTGATGATCGAGGAGGAATATACCCCCTCAACCTATAACGATCCAGAATTCACTGAGACGATCATGGCCGGGCTGCGCACGCGTCTGGGCGATGCGCGCGTGATGCAGGTGCCGTCGGTGATGGGCGGCGAGGATTTCAGCCAGTTCAAGCGCGCTGCACCCGATGATGTGCAATCGCTGATCTTCTGGGTAGGCGGAGTGCCGCAGGACCTTTATGACAAGGCGCAGGCCGGCGAGGCGTCATTGCCTTCTCTGCATTCGCCATTCTGGGCACCGGACGCGGAAAAGGTGATCGCGACAGGTGCCGAAGGGATGGTGTCGGCTGCGCTCCAGCTGATGCCGACGCAGGGCTAGCAGGCCAAACTGAAAAATGCCGGCCGCCGGAGCCTTTGGGGGACTCCGACGGCCGTATTCTCCTCCCCAGGAGAACTCTGGATTATTCGCCTGACACGTAGGTGCCCAGGCGGTGATGCAGGGCGTTGATCTTCGCCAATTCCTCACGGTCGTCGATCTGCCGTGCATAGTTGGTCAGCGCGGTGCGCAGCAGCCGGAAATCGGCAGTCGAGAACAGCGCCCGCGCGCGGGTCGGTTCCTTCGATGTAGTGCTTTCGGTCGTCATGGCATCTCTCCTCAGGCTGCCGCGAACTGGTTCCTTCGGCTGACTGTCAGGCCGCCGCAAACTGGTTCATTGTGTTGTCCTTGCCGCCCGCTTTCAATGCGGCTTCACCGGCAAAATATTCCTTGTGGTCGTCGCCCATGTCCGAACCGGCCATGTTCTGGTGGCGCACGCAGGCTATGCCTTGGCGGATTTCCTCGCGCTGGACCTTCTTGACGTATCCCAGCATTCCCTGATCGCCGAAGTATTCCTTGGCCAGATTGTCGGTGCTCAGCGCAGCCGTGTGATAGGTCGGCAGCGTGATCAGATGGTGGAAAATGCCTGCCCGCTTGGCTGCATCGCGCTGGAAGGTGCGGATTTTCTCGTCCGCAGTGTGGGCCAGCTCGGTGCTGTCATAATCCACGCTCATCAGCTTCGCACGGTCAAACTCCGACACATCGCGGCCTTCGGCTTCCCAGGCGTCATAGACCTGCTGGCGGAAGTTGAGCGTCCAGTTGAAGCTGGGCGAATTGTTGTAAACCAGCTTCGCGTTCGGGACGACTTCACGGATGCGGTCAACCATTCCGGCGATCTGGTCGATATGCGGCTTCTCGGTTTCGATCCACAGCAGGTCGGCGCCGTTCTGGAGGCTGGTAATGCTGTCGAGCACGCAGCGGTCTTCTCCGGTTCCGGCGCGGAACTGATAAAGGTTTGACGGCAGGCGCTTGGGTCGCAGCAATTTGCCTTCGCGGCTCAGGAATACGTCGCCATTCTTGATGTTGGCAGGGTCGATCTCCTCACAATCGAGGAAGGCATTGTACTGGTCGCCCAGATCGCCTTCTTCCTTGGTGACTGCGATCTGCTTGGTCAGGCCGGCACCCAGGCTGTCGGTGCGGGCAACAATGATGCCGTCGTCAACGCCAAGCTCAAGGAAGGCATAGCGGATCGCGCGGATTTTCTGGAGGAAGTCTTCGTGCGGAACGGTGACCTTGCCGTCCTGATGACCGCACTGCTTTTCGTCCGAAACCTGATTTTCGATCTGAATTGCGCAGGCACCGGCTTCGATCATCTTCTTGGCGAGAAGATATGTCGCTTCGGCATTGCCGAACCCGGCATCGATGTCCGCGATGATCGGCACGATGTGCGTTTCGTAATTCTCAACTGCGTTCTCCAGCCGCTTGGCCTCAACCGCATCGCCGCGTTCGCGGGCTGCGTCGAGATCGCGGAACATGCCGCCCAACTCGCGGGCATCGGCCTGACGCAGGAACGTATAGATTTCCTCGATCAGCGCCGGAACGCTGGTTTTTTCGTGCATGGATTGATCGGGCAGGGGGCCGAACTCGCTGCGCAGCGCGGCGATCATCCAGCCGGACAGGTAGAGGTAACGCTGCTTGGTTGATCCGAAATGCTTCTTGATGCTGATCATCTTCTGCTGGGCGATGAAACCGTGCCAGCAGCCGAGCGACTGGGTGTAGTCGGCAGGGTCGGCGTCATAGGCAGCCATATCGTCACGCATGATCTTGGCGGTATATTTCGCAATGTCGAGGCCGGTGGGAAAGCGGTTCTGCATCCGCATCCGCGAAGCGCTTTCGGCGTCGATGGCGTTCCACGGCGATCCGGCTCCCTCGATGGTCTGGCCAAGCTGGGCAATGTCGGTCTGGTAAGTCATGGCGAATCTCCTGAATACATTTGGCACGTTGGCCTTGGCCCAACCTTCGCCGCATCAGAGGCAATGCAACAGAAAAAATTACAAAATAACTTGTCATTGAAGGACGTTCCCGGCAGCAAGAGATGTAATGTTGTAAAGGATATGACAAATCGCTGATGCCGCTATTTTTGCCGGACCCGCCATCCGCCGCCTTCGTAAACGGGAGCGGCTGACGCAGGCGTTGATGGCCACGCGACTGTCGATTTCGCCAAGCTATCTCAATCTGATCGAACGCAATCAGCGCCCGGTCAGCGCGCGAGTGGTCATGCAATTGGTCGAGCAATTTGCCTTCGATCCGCGCTCGCTGCGTGAGGACGAGGCGATTGGCGGATTGGACGGGTTGGTCAGGCGGTTCGCGGATGAACGGTTTGCCGATCTGGGGATCGACCGCGAGGAAATGCAGGAACTGCTCGCCGCCGCTCCGCAAGCTGCAGCAGCATTCGCGCGGCTTTACGATGATGCTGGCCCGGCAGCGGCGGCAAGTGATGATCCACTCGCCGCTTCCCGGCGCGAGATCGAACGATGGCGTAATCACTTTGCCGATCTAGATCATGCGGCTGAAGAACTGGCCGACGAAATGCGCCTGTCACGCGGCGACATCGGACTGGCACTGACCGAGCGCCTGCGTGAACGGCACCAGCTATCCGTTCGTATTCTCCCGCGCGAAGTATTGCCTGATACGCTGCGCCGCCTCGATCTCCACGCGCGGCAGGTCCAGCTGTCGGAAATGCTCAGCCCGCCATCACGCAATTTTCAGCTCGCCCTGCAGTTGGTGCAGATCGAACAGCGCGAGGCAATTGACGCAATCGCGCGGGGCGCCAGCTTTAACGACGAAGCGGCACGCAATCTGTTTGCGCGGCATCTGGCGGGGTATTTCGCCGCAGCGCTGCTGATGCCCTATGGCCGGTTTCTGCGAGCTTGTGAGGCCACGGGATACGACCTCCCGGTGCTCGAACGCCGCTTTGGCGTCAGCTTCCAGCAGCTCGCACATCGGCTCACCACCTTGCAGCGCGTCGGACAGCGCGGCTTGCCGTTCTTCATGGTGCGGCTCGACCGTGCAGGGCAGTTCTCTAAGACCTTTGTCGGTGCCAGCGCGGCGCATTTCATCGAAGCGGATACCAGCTGCCCGCTATGGCAGGCGCACCGTGCCTTTGAGCGTGCGGGCGAGCTTCAGGTGCAATTCGTTGCGCTCGAACAATCGGGTGAGCGTGAGGGCGGTGGCTGGCTCACCATGGCACGCACGGTCGAGGGCAGCGGCGCACCGGGCGAGGCGCAGTTTGCCGTTGCCATTGGTATCGAGGCCGTGCTGGCCACCGATCTTGCCCAGGCGCGCGGTGTATCCCTTAGGCCGCCCGACGCCCAGCCAATCGGACCCGGATGCGAACGCTGCCTGCGCACCGGCTGCAGTCAGCGCTCGCTGCCGCCGCGCGGGCGTAAGCTGGCCTTTGACCCGATCCGCCGCGGGGCTACACCGTTTGATTTCGGCGAATCCTGACCCGCCGTTAACCGTCTATCGCGGAACTGCGCTGCTTCGCAGGCGTTTTATGCCGCAAATAAGAATTATCGAAGGGAGTGAAACATGACTGAAGAACGTATCACCGAAACCACCACCGACACGGGCGACACCCACACCACCCGTACCGTAATCACCGATGGCGAGCCGCGCAGTGGCGGTGGAGGGAGCTGGATCTGGATGCTGCTGCTCTTGGTCGCTGTCGTCGCAGGTATCTACTTCTTTTCGCAGATGAGTGATGCCGAAGTGGCCAAGGATAATGCAGTGACCGAAGCTGCTGGTCAGGTGGGTGAAGCGGCCAATCAGGTCGGCGAAGCTGCGCAGAACGCTGGCGATGCCGTGCAGGATGCCGTCACCGAGTAACTCAGCCTCACAAGTGTAGCGAAAAGCGACGGTCGCCTTGGCGTTCCGTCGCTTTTTTGCATTCAGGAGTGTAAGATTTACCGACAGTTCATCTATGCACTGTAAAGCGGGTCAACCACACCAGCTATTCGTGGCCCGTAGCCGATGATCCGACTCTTCAAGCACTACATTGCCTATAATGTCGTGCTGCTATGCCTGATGGATATCGTCCTGCTTGTGTTGGCGGGGGAGGCCGCTTGGCAATTGCGGGTCTATCAGATCGGCGCAGGGGCAGGGTCCCTGTCCGGTCGGGCCGTCGAACTTTTCGGCTTTGCGATGGTGGTCTGGGTCGCCATGATTTCTGTGGGGGCATACAGTCCCGAAGCGCTGCGTTCGGTGCGCTTCGCCACTGCGCGAATGCTGGTCGCAGTCAGTCTGGGCGTGCTGGCAATTTCGCTGCTGAACTTCTTCCTTCCCGGCAGCACTTTCTGGCGCTCCGTGCTGCTTATCGCGACTCTGATCGCGATTGTGGCTCTGGTGGTAAACCGGATCGTTATGGGGCGCTTTCTGGGCCTGGAGGCCCTGCGCCGCCGTATCCTTGTCCTCGGCGCTGGCCCCCGTGCCGAGCGCCTGCGACAGCTCGCTCGCCGGCCGGGCAGCGGCTTCGCCATCGTTGCCTATGTCGCCATGAGCGAAAGCACTGCGACCATTGGCGAAGCAGTACCGCGAGAATCAATCGCGGATCTTGGCCTGTTTGTTGAACGCGCAGGCGCGACCGAGGTGGTGCTGGCGATGCAGGAGCGCCGCAATGCGCTGCCGCTGAAGGACTTGCTCAGGGTCAAGACCAAGGGCGTGCACGTCAATGATTTCAGCAGTTTCCTGGAACGCGAGACTGGCCGTGTTGATCTCGACACGCTCAACCCCAGCTGGCTGATTTTTTCGGACGGCTTCTCGTCCGGTCAGATGATTTCAAGCATCGGCAAACGTGTTTTCGATGTCGTGGTCAGCAGCCTGTTGCTGATCGTTGCACTGCCGCTGATCGTGATCTTCGCGGTCCTGGTTAAGCTGGAAAGCAAAGGCCCTGCCTTCTTCCGCCAGACGCGTGTCGGTCTCTATGGCCAGCCTTTTGCGCTCTACAAATTACGCTCCATGCGCGAAAATGCCGAGGCGGCGGGCGTCCAATGGGCATCCGAGGATGACCCGCGTATAACCCGCATCGGCAAGATTATTCGCACGGTGCGGATCGACGAATTGCCGCAGTTGTGGAGCGTGCTCAAAGGCCAGATGAGCTTTGTCGGCCCGCGCCCTGAAGTGCCCAAGTTTGTCGCAGATCTGGAAGAGCAACTGCCCTATTACGGCGAACGCCATATGGTAAAACCGGGCATCACTGGATGGGCACAAATCAATTTTCCCTATGGCGCCAGCTTTGAAGATTCCCGCGATAAGCTGGAATATGATCTGTATTATGCCAAGAATTACACCCCCTTCCTTGATCTGGTGATCCTGCTGCAAACCGCGCGGGTGATCCTGTGGCCGGAGGGCGCGCGCTGATGCCAGTGGCAGCAACCATGACCTATATTGCCTATACCGCCGGGGCCATCATCTGTGCGCTGGCGGCGCTGTGGGTGGCGCGCAAGGGTGATGAACAGCGGATTGACCGGATGGCGGCGGTTGCCGCGCTGGCGTTGAGTGCAAACTGGTGTTTCGCCGCGGCCAGTTTCGAACCCGGCCAGCCGATCGTCCAGCTGACCGAAATCGCGCGCAATCTTGCGTGGCTGTTTGTGCTGTTCCGTCTGTTCGCCAATGATGGCCGGGACGAAAGCCTGCGGTTGGTGCGCCCTGCGGTGATCGCGCTCGCTTTTGTGGAAGTGCTCCAGCTTGTACTGGTGGTGCTTTCGCGGCGTTACGGGATCGGGCCTGAGGTGGCGCTGGTCATCTTTGAGACTTCGACGATGTTCCGGATGCTGGTGGCTATCGGGGCGCTGGTTCTGCTGCACAATCTGTATTTGGGCGCTGCTACATCATCGCGCCAGCTGTTGCGCTGGCCGGCGGCGGCGCTGGCGGCGCTATGGGCGTTTGATCTCAATTATTACACAATTGCCTATCTGACATCTGCGGTCCCGGCAGAGATGGTGGCACTGCGCGGTTTGGCAGCGGGTCTGATCGCGATACCCTTTGCGCTGGGGTTCAACTCGCAATCGGCTGAGCTGGAATTCCGGCCTTCGCGCGCTGTCACTTTCCGCTTTCTGTCACTGCTGGTCATCGGCGGTTATCTGGCGCTGATGCTTGCACTTGCCCGGTGGCTGAACATGCTGACCGGCGACATGGCGCGGCTGACGCAGGTTGGGCTGATCATCGCGGCGGGCGCGCTGGCGCTGGTCTGGATGCCGTCCAAGCGGCTGCGCGGTTGGTTGCGGGTGACGGCAGTGAAGCACCTGTTCAAGCACCGCTATGACTACCGCAATGAATGGATCCGCTTCACCAACACCATCGGCCGGACTGGTTTTGACGAGACCAGCCTGCACGAGCGGGTCATCAAGGCGCTGGCCGATATTACCGACAGCCCGGCGGGTCTGCTGTTGATGCCTGAGGAAGACGGTTCGCTTGAACTGACCGCCGACTGTCACTGGAACAGTTTCGAATTGCCGCCACGCGGGTTTCCGCTGGCGCTGGCTACGATCCTTGAGCGCGAGGGGCTGATCGTCGATTTTGACGAGATCCGCGAAGGGGTTGATTACTACGGCGAGTGCGCACTGATGCCTGACAGCCTGCGTGAAGACACCCGGGCCTGGGCAGCAGTCCCGTTACAGCATTTCGACCGTCTGGTTGGCGTGGTGGTGCTGGCCCGACCGCTGGTTGCGCGCAAGATGGATTGGGAAGACTTCGATCTACTGGGTGTGGTGGGCCGCCAGCTTGCGAGCTATCTGGCCGAGCAGACCGGGCAAGCGGCCCTGCTTGAGGCTAGCCGGTTCGATGAATTCAACCGCCGGATGGCGTTTGTGCTGCATGACATCAAGAATTTGTCGAGCCAGATGTCGCTGCTGCTGCGCAATGCGGAAAAGCACGCCGACAAGCCCGAATTCCGCAAGGATATGCTGGTCACGCTGCGGAACAGTGCGGACAAGCTGAATGCTTTGCTTGCAAGGCTTGGCCGGTACGGGGTTCAGAGCCGCGACGCCTATAGCAAGTTCGATCTGGTCACCAGCGCGCGGGCGGTAATTGACCGTTGTGGTCGCACGCATCCGGTGTCCATTCTGCGCGCCGAAAAGGCCAAGGTCAGCGGCGATCAGGAGGCGTTTGAGCAAGCGCTAGCCCATCTTGTTCAGAACGCCATCGATGCCAGCGAGCCCGATGGCCCGGTCATGCTCGAAGTGTTCAGCGACGGGCTGAGCGGGAATGTCCAAGTGATCGACAACGGCCACGGGATGAGCGCGCAATACGTCCGCAACAAACTGTTCAAACCATTCGTGTCCTCCAAGGAGGGCGGCTTTGGCATTGGCGCATTTGAAGCGCGTGAACTTATCCGCGCGATGGGCGGACGGCTCGATGTCGAATCTCGTGAAGGGCTGGGCACACGCTTCACGGTCAGCATGCCGCTCCACGCAACGGCCCAGATGATTGAGCGCGGCACCCAGCCGCCCAAACGAGAGACAGCCTGATGTCACAGAGCAAACCCAAGCTGCTGATCGTCGAGGATGACGAGGGTCTGCAGGCACAGCTCAAATGGGCCTATGACGATTTTGACGTGGTCATTGCGGGCAATCGCGAGGCGGCTGTGGCCGCGCTGCGGGCCGAAATGCCGGCAGTGGTCACGCTCGACCTAGGCTTGCCGCCAGACCCCGATGGTACGACCGAAGGCTTTGCGGTGCTTGATGCGATTATGGCGTTGAAGCCCGACACTAAGGTTGTGGTGGCATCCGGTCACGGGGCGCGGGAAAGCGCGCTGCAGGCGATTGAGCGCGGAGCATATGATTTCTACCAGAAGCCGGTCGACATCGACACTCTGGGTCTGATTGTGCAGCGGGCACATAGTCTGCATCAAATCGAAGCGGAAAACCGGAGGCTGGCCGAAAAAGTGGGCGAGGACCGCCGCGTCTTGGGCAGCATGGTCACCGCTGCACCCGAAATGGCGAAGGTTGCGCGCACAATCGAGCGGGTGGCACCCACCAGCGCATCGGTCATGCTGCTGGGCGCCAGCGGTACGGGCAAGGAATTGCTGGCCCGCGGACTCCACGAGGCGAGCGGGCGCGGCACGGGTTCCTTCGTGGCGATCAATTGCGCCGCGATCCCGGAGAACCTGCTCGAGAGCGAGCTGTTCGGGCATGAGAAGGGCGCATTCACCGGCGCGATCAAGACCACCGAGGGCAAGATCGAGCTGGCCGATGGCGGCACCTTGTTCCTGGATGAAGTGGGCGACATACCGCTACCGCTACAGGTCAAATTGCTACGCTTTTTGCAGGAACGCACAATCGAACGGATCGGCGGGCGCAAGCAAATTGCTGTCGACACGCGGATTGTCTGTGCCACGCATCAGGATCTGGAAGCGATGATCGGGGCGGGTTTGTTCCGCGAAGACTTGTTCTATCGCTTGGCCGAAATCGTGGTCAAAATCCCCACGCTGGCGGAACGTCCGGGTGATGCGGTCTTGCTGGCAAAAGCGTTTTTGCAAAAGTTTTCTGCCGAAATGAACCCGCAGGTGAAGGGCTTTGCGCCCGACGCGCTGGCGGCGGTCGATGGCTGGCATTGGCCGGGCAACGTCCGTGAGTTGGAGAACCGGGTCAAGCGCGCGGTCATCATGGCGGACGGCAAGCTGGTGGCGCCGGAAGACCTCGATTTGTCTGATGGCGACGCAGACGAGAACGAGATGGCGCTCAATCTGAAAAGCGCGCGCGAACAGGCGGATCGCCGGATGATCCGGCAGGCTTTGGCTCGTAGTGAAGGGAACATCTCGAGCGCGGCCAAACTGTTGGGGATCAGCCGCCCGACCCTGTACGATCTGCTCAAGCAATATGACTTGCAGGCGTGATCGCAGAGCCAGAGTAGCACTCGCCGCGCTGCTGTTGTTCGGAATGCCGGGGTGCGCTGACCAAAACGCGGTTCTGAATCAGTATGATAGCGCGCGTGCGGCACTGGATGCGGGGGATCTGGTGGCGGGCGAAGCTGCGCTGCGGGCGATGTTGGCCGATGGCACCGCGAAACAGGAAATTGCCGCGCTGATGGGCGAGGCTGCGTTGGCATGCGGCGATCTGGCACAAGCGCATGTCTGGCTGGACCCAGGGGAATTTTCGGTCGCAACGCGCGTTCTTGGATTGCGGATGCAGGGGCGCCTTGCGCTGCGTAAAGGCAATCTGACTGCTGCAGCAAAGGCCTTTGACCAAGCCTATGTTATCGCGCCAGAAAACCCGGAATTGTGGGTTGATATCGGCCGCTTGCGTTATCGCGGCGGTGAACAATTGCAGGCTGTCGAAGCAGCTGATCGCGCGGTCGGGTTTGGTCCCCTGAATGCGGAAGCATTGCGGTTCCGCGGCGAATTGGCGCGCGATGCTTTTGGGCCCAACAATGCCGCTCCCTGGTTCGAGGCAGCATTGGCAACGCGCCCGGATAATTCAGACCTTCGCGATGAACTTGCTGCCACATTGGGCGATGCAGGCAGTGTCAATCAAGCGCTTGATACTTTGCGAAGCACCCTCCCGAACAGTGCTCGCTCGCTTTATCTGCGCGCGGTCATCGCGGCGCGGGGCGGTAATTATCTGCTCGCCCGCAGTTTGTTGCAGCGTGCTGGCAGCGCAGGTCGCGGCAGTCCGGCGGCGCGTATGTTGTCGGCAATAATCGATCTGGAGACGGGCAATGTCGCCAGCGCTGCACAGGCGCTTGATCGGCTGGCGAGCGAACAGCCGGACAATGCGCTGGTCCGCGACCTGCTTGCGCAGGCGCTGCTCAAAAGCGGCCGCGAGGGAGAGTTGGTGCGGCGGTACAGTACTTTCGCTGCTGGCCCCGCAGGATCGCCCTATCTACGGACCCTTGTGGGACGGGCATATGAGGCAATGGGTCGGCGCGATCTTGCCGCCCGTTTCCTTGATCTTGCGGCTTTGCGGAACCCCAGCCTGTCTGCCTTGCCAAGCGGCGCAAACAACAAGGGCGTACTGGCGGCACGCGATGCCATCCGCGCTGCAATAGCTGGGCGCAACACCCGATTGGCGCGGCAGAAGGCGCGCGACCTTGCTAAGCGTTATCCCGGATCGGCGGACGCCTTGGCACTGCTTGGCGATGCTGAGTTTGCCAGTGGCAACCGGCGCGCAGCGCGCCGTGCCTATGCCACTTCGGCGCAGGTGCGCCAGCCCTGGGCTTTGACTCTGCGGCGGGTTGCTGCCGAGCCGGACAGAGCGCGGGCGATCAGTTTGCTGCAAACCTATGTGCGAGGAAACCCGACTGAGGGCGAAGCGCTGGCATTGCTGGCCGATGCCTATGCTGCCAATGGTGAGTGGCACCGCGCAGCGGATCTGCTCGACGCGGCATTGGTCAACGGGATGGCCCGTGTCCCCTGGGTGTTGGGGGCGCGCAGTGTGGCGGCACGACAGCTGGGTGATAGCGCGGCGGCGCTCGAATTCGCGCTTGCCGCGCATGATATGCAACCGATGAACGAGGCGGCGATTGCCGCACTGATCGCGGCGCTTCCCGACGACGAAGCGGACGCCCGCAGCGAGCTTGAAGCCAAGCTCGGCGCCTTGCGGCTGCGTTAGAGCCTCGACAAGCGTGAGGCTGCGCGGCAGGGGCGCAGTATGGCGCTGCGCACACTATTTGCCGATCCGATGCTGCGGATGCTGGTTGCCGCCGTGCTGCTGGCCGCATTGCTGCCTGCGCGTGGGGAAGCGCGTGACACGGCTCAGCTGGTCGCGAATGCGGCGGTTTTCCTGCTGTTCCTGCTCAACGGATTGCGCATTGCGCGGCGCGACGTGCTGGCCGGTCTGGCGAATTGGCGGTTCTTGTTGCCGCTGATCCTGTTTGTATTCGGGGCAATGGCGCTGCTCGGGCTGGGGCTGAATGCATTGAGCGAGCCCCTGCTGCCGCCCGCGATTGCGCTGGGCTTTCTCTATCTTGGAGCGCTGCCATCGACGGTCCAGTCAGCAACGTCTTACGCCTCGCTTGGCGGGGGCAATCTGGCGCTATCGGTGGTCAGCGCCGCGCTGCTCAATATCGTGGGGGTGTTCGTCACGGTTCCCGTTTTCCTGTTGCTGGGCGGCAGCGGGCAGGGCGCAGTTGGCAGTGCGGTAATAGCCAAAATCCTGCTGCTGCTGGTGTTGCCATTCGTGATCGGACAGGCGCTTCAGACCGCGGCGCACAGCTTCACGGCCCGGTATCGCCACAATATCGTCTGGGTTGACCGGATGGCGATTGCGATTGCAGTCTATGTCGCGTTTTCCGGAGCTGTGGAGCAGGGTATCTGGACCCGCGTTGCGCCTCAGGCGTGGGCGGCGCTGCTGGGACTGGTCGCGGTTATGCTGTTGCTGGCGCATGGCGGAGCATGGCTGACAGGCGGTATGCTTGGCCTTCCCCGCGCCGATCGGGTGTCGTTCCTGTTTGCCGGGGCGCAGAAAAGCGCCGCTGTTGGCGCACCGCTGGCGACCATATTGTTCGCGCCCGAAGCTGCAGGATTTATCGTGGTGCCGCTGCTGCTGTATCATCTGATCCAGCTGGTGGTCGCAGCGCCGCTGGCTAGTCGTCTGGCGCAGCATCCTGCGGGTGATGGCGATTGTACCGCACCGACCACCACAGCGACAGACCGATCAGCACCGCCCCGATAACCCCGGTGATAGTCTCTGGAATATGGAACCGTGCCGACAGCAGCATAATCGCTGCCAGCGCCAGTATCGCCCAGAACGCCCCATGCTCAAGGAAGCGATAGGCCGACAGCGTGCCCCTGCGCACCAGATGGATAGTCATTGAACGCACGAACATCGCACCAATCGACAGACCCAGCGCAATCACGATCATGTTGTTGGACAGCGCAAAGGCCCCGATCACACCGTCAAAACTGAAACTGGCGTCCAGCACGTTGAGATACAGAAACCCGCCCAGTCCGCTGCGCACCGCGGCACCGGCCAACTGTGACGCTGCCTCGCGGCTTTCGAGGATCGAATTGATCCCTTCCACTGCGATAAAGGTCACCAGCCCCAGCATTCCCGCGATCAGAAATGTCAGCGCGTCTGCGGGCGGTAGCATTGACGAAATGCCCCACAATGCCAGCAACAGCAGTGCAATCTCTGCCGCAGGGAGCGCGGCAAACTTCGCCAGATGCCTCTCGATCATGCGGATCCAGTGAATGTCTTTCTCGCGGTCGAAGAAGAACTTCAGGCCCACCATCGCCAGGAATGCACCGCCGAAGCCGGCAATGCCGACATGCGCCGAGCTGACAATCCGCTCGTATTCCTGCGGATCATTCAGCGACAGATTGATCGCCTCCAATGGTCCGATGCCTGCGGCAATCGCCACAATGGCCAGCGGGAATACCACCCGCATTCCGAAGACCGCAAAGGCGATGCCCCACGTCAGGAATCGCTTCTGCCAAACTTCGTCCATGTCCTTCAGCACAGAGGCGTTGATCACAGCATTGTCGAAGCTGAGCGAAATTTCGAGGATCGACAACACGAACACGATCCACAGCAATGATAATGTCCCCGCCAGCGTGCCCGTGCTCGACCAGCCATACCAGCCAGCCAGGCCAAGGCAGACCGCCATGAAGGCGAGCGAAAAGCCGTAGTAACGCATGATCATAGCCATCGGGCGGCTCAGTCCTTGGGTTGGTAAGTCTGTTCGGGTCCGGGGAAGCTGCGATCACGCACTTCACCGGCATAGCGGGCCACGGTCTTCACGATCATCTCGGCGATGTTTTCATACCGCTTCACAAAGCGGGGCACCCGTTCGAACATGCCCAGCATGTCTTCGGTAACCAGCACCTGGCCATCGCATTGTGCAGAAGCACCAATGCCGATTGTCGGGCATGTCACCGCCTGCGTTGCCGCAATGGCAATCGGTTCGACCACGCCTTCGATGACGATGGCAAAGGCCCCTGCATCGTCTAGCGCCTTGGCGTCGCTTACAATTTTTTCCGCTTCGGCATCGCTGCGGCCGCGCGCCATATAGCCGCCCAGCACATTAACCGCCTGCGGGGTAAGGCCGACGTGGCCCATCACAGGGATGCCCCGCTGGGACAGGAAAGCGACCGTTTCGGCCATCGCCTGCCCGCCTTCCAGCTTGACCGCTGCGGCACCGCTTTGCTTCAGCAGGAAAGCCGCGCTTTCAAACGCCTGTTCCTTCGATGCCTCGTATGAACCGAAGGGCATATCGACCACCACCACAGCGTGATAACTGCCGCGCACCACGGCGGCGGCGTGGTTGGCCATCATGTCCAGCGTGACCGGAATGGTGGAGGGCAGGCCGTAAATCACCTGTCCCAACGAATCGCCGACCAGCAACAGATCGCAATGCTCATCCAGCAATTGCGCCTGCCGCGCGGTATAGGCGGTCAGCATCACCAGCGGTTCGTCAGTCCCACCATCAGTCTTGCGCGCGCGAATCTTTGGCACCGTCAGGCGCTTCATCGGCTGCGGCGTGGGGTTGGCGCGGCTGGTGGAGGTGTCGAGTTGAAAGGTCGTGGACATGTGATCGTGCCTAGCAAGCAAGGGGAATAAGGCAAAGCATAGCTTGGCGCAGGCAGCTGTTTCATGCCAAGACGCCGCTTGATAAAAGCGGTGGAGGGACGCCGCGATGGGAAGGGATACGATACATGGTCGCTGTGAGCGGAACCACGGGCGAGGGCTGGTCCTCGCGGTCAGCCTTTATTCTTGCTGCCATTGGCGCAGCGGTCGGTTTGGGAAATATTTGGCGGTTCCCGACGCTGGCGGGTGAAAGCGGGGGCGGGGCCTTCGTGATTTTTTATATCGGCTGCGTGTTCCTGCTCGGCCTGCCGCTGGTGCTGTCGGAGATTTTCATTGGCCGGGTTGGCCAGACCGACGCGGTTGGATCGATCCGCCGGGTCGCGGCGCAATCGCAAGCTTCGCCGGCATGGTCGTTCTTCGGCGGTGTCGGTGCCATCGCGGCGTTTCTGATCCTGTCGTTCTATTCGGTCGTCGCCGGCTGGGTGCTTTATTATGTCGGTGTAATGGGCGGTGATCTGCTGCAGGCCATCGGCGATGGAGAGCCTTTCCGCGGAGCATTGGCGGGAGAGAGCAAGGAAATGGTGCAGGGCCGCATGGGTGATCTGTTCGCCAGCCCGGGCCTGCTGCTTGCCATGCATCTGGTCTTCATGGGTGCAACGTTGTTCATCGTTGCTCGCGGTGTGCACGCTGGCATCGAAAAGGCGGCCACCGTGCTGATGCCGATGTTCTTCGTGCTGTTGCTGGGCATCACGATCTATGGCGCCATTGTCGGCGACATGGGCGAAACCATCGCTTTCCTGTTCACACCAGACTGGTCAAAGTTGACCCCGACAGTGATGAACTCGGCGCTGGGTCAAGCGCTGTTCTCGCTCTCGCTGGGCGTGGCGGGGCTGATTACCTATGGATCTTACATCAAGGAAGGCAGCGGGCTTGGCCCGACTTCGGCGATGATCGCAATTGCGGATACCAGCGTTGCGCTGATTGCCGGTCTGATGATCTTCCCCATCGTGTTCGCCGTCGGGCTGGATCCGGCAGCGGGGCCGACGCTGGTGTTCCAGTCACTGCCCTTTGCCTTCCAGTCGATGCCAGCGGGAGCCCTGATCGGCTTCCTGTTCTTCCTGCTGATTCTGGTTGCTGCCATAACCAGCTCCATCTCGCTGCTGGAGGTTCCGACGGCATACGGCATTGGTGAAAAAGGCTGGAGCCGCGGCAAGTCGGCGGCAATCTTTGGCGGCGGCGCGTTCGTGATCGGGATTGCCTGCCTGCTGGGCTATAATGTCTGGTCCGATGTGCGTCCGCTGAGCTTCTGGCCGCTGTTTGCCGACGCCGATATTCTCGACACGATTGACGGGTTTACCGGCAAGATCATGCTGCCGCTGGGCGCATTGCTGACATCGATATTCGTCGGGTGGAAAGCGGATCGCAATTTGATCCGGACCACAACCGGACTGTCACCGTGGGCATTTGGCCTGTGGCGTTTTCTGATTGCGTGGCTGTGTCCGATTGCAGTGACGATTATTCTGGTCACCGGCCTGTTCCCGTCCCTGCTGGGTAGCTGAATACAGAAAGGGCCGCTCCTTTGCATGAGCGGCCCTTTTGCTATTGGTCTTGCGCTGATGGCGCCGTGGTAGAGCGCCTTAGAGCGTGGTTTCCTTGACGTGCTGCTTTTCTGCCTCGGGCTCGACATACATGCCCAGCGCCATCTTGGCGGTGTTCAGCAATCCGATGTCCCCGTCCCAGATCTCGGCAGTGCCCAGATCCATGCGCAGGAACAGAATGTCCGGATCATTCTTGCCTTCGTCGTACCAGGCCTCGACGAAGTTATTCCAGAACTGGTCGTAGCGTTCCTGACTGGTTTCCTTGACCAGCGTGCCGTTGAAGCGGGCGAACATGTCGTGCCCCTTGCCCTCGTAAGTGGCAGTAACCGCACCTAGCTTGGCAAATGCGCTCTTGGTATGGGTAAAGAACCAGATCGAGCTGTTGGCATCCTTGTCGAGCTGCGGGCTCATCGGCACCGCAGTCGAGGGATCGTCATTGCGCTGGAGAAACAGAAAGGGCGAATCGGCAAGGGCGCGCCAGAACTTTTCCTTGAGGGCTTCAGGATCGGCTTGTTCGTGTTTCATCAGGGTTTTCTCCTTCGCATATCCAATGTGCGAAGCAGGATTTCGGTCCCGATTTTTGGCGTTGATTGCGTTTTCACCCAGCGTCTGTCGAGACCGGCGCATCAGACGGCGGTGCATCGTCGGGCAGATCATCCAGTTCAGGATCATATTCTGGATCTATGGGAGTTTCCGGACCGTGCTTCAGTTCCGAGATTTCGGGAGCTACGGCGCTGGTCTGGCAGACGTTGACCGAGCGCTCGCCCGAGCGCGCGCGTTCCCCCATGACGACCGTGGCGGCATAGCGCGACTGGTCCATCGCCTCTGGCGTGTTGTTGAACGGCGGGATGATAACCTGACCCGGCACACAGGCGGCGGGCCGATCACGCAAATCGCGCTCAACCTCATCCTGAGCAATCGCCGGAACAGCAATGCCAGCAGCAATAGTGCCGACCGCGAGCGCAATTTTCATCGAAATATCTCCAGAATTCGGCTGGTCCTGTCAGCATCCGGCTTGCGGTACGCTGAACCCTGCGCTGAGCTGACAAGCGATGCGCGCCGCGACCGTTTCTGACCCAGCGGGATATTGCTGAAATCGGCGACCGGCCCGGTCGGTACATCGACTGCCTTCGCTGTCGCCTCGACGACTGATCGCGCAATCTGTCGTTCGAACAATACCCCGCAGCTGGTTTGCTTCACCCAGATGATTTTGCAGAAATGTTCCTGATCCGACCAGACCAGCAAACCGGATGCGCCTTGTGCGGGCGGCTGATCCAGTTCCAGCCGCGCGCCGGTTTCCGACAGATCGCTCAGCCGACCAAGCCGATCACCGCCCAGCATCTTGAGCGCTGCTTCGCAATCGACCACCCAGCGCCGTACAGAACGCCGGTCAGTCTCGGGATCAAATGATGTCTTGTGAAATAGCGCCACCCGAAAGCTCCCGTTCTGCCAATGCGCTTCGGCCTGCAGTGGTTAAGTCGGTGCTTTCGCTAAGGGTTAGCGGCGTCTTAGGGACAAACAGGACCCGGCACGAAATGCGCCGGGTCCTGTTTGATCATTCGGCCGGAGCAACCACCAACCGCGTGCCGATGGGCTGCAGCGAACGGGCACTAGGCCCCAACTTTGCTTCCATTGCCGCAATCTGTGCGGCACTTGCGGTCATTGGGGTCTGCGCGACGTGCCAGTTCACGCCTTCGCTACACGGAGGGGTTGTCAGTGAGCCCATATAGCGGAAGATATCGTCATCTTCAGGGATCAGATCGCTGACGTCGAACGCGACTGGCGTGCCTTTGCCCGCAGCCACACCATCGACGATAGCGCCAAGTGCGGGATTGGCCGCACCCTCGGCAAACATTACACCGAACACACCCAGCTCACCGGCTTCGGTAGCATGAACGAAATGCGCCACCATCGGAAAGCGTTTGCCGTTGATGGCATGCTCCGACGGTGTGTGAAAATGTACCTGCAAGAGATTGAATTGCTTGCCACCTGACATCATTCCCATGCCGGCAGCAAAATCGACCTGCACCTTTTCAGTGCCAAGCACTATTGTACCAGCACCCGTGCCGTAATTCAGAGCAACATCGATGTCGCCGCGCGTGTTGGCGCCCCCCAAATCGATCGGTGACTGGTTCAATCCGGCATCACACAGCGCGTAATCCGAATTTACCGTGGACCAGCGTTCGGGAGTGGTCCCGTCGCCAAAGTGCCAGTCTTTCTCTGCGGCGGCCAGCGGCGCGGCGGCCATTGCAACGAGGGCGAGGGATGCGAAATACTTCATGTCATGCTCCAACAGACGGCCTGCGTTGGATCATCGGCTGAAAACCGGGGGCCGATCGCGAAAACCGCGTGATATCTTCACCATCGATGCGAGAATAACGCGCGGGCCGATGGCAGCTGATACGTCCGACATCACGAGCATCTGCTCGCCAGAGGGGCCCGGTCCGTGGCCATTTACGCTCAATGTCCCAGAGGGTTCCCGCAACTTAACTTATGATGCTGGCAAATCGCAAAAAAGAACATATAAGGAACGAATGGCTGCTAAAACTATCCTCGAAAAACTCGGTATCCTTGCCGATGCAGCCAAATATGATGCGTCCTGCGCTTCTTCAGGGACGACGAAGAAAAGCTCGCTTGGCGGAAAAGGCATCGGCTCGACTGAGGGGATGGGTATTTGCCATGCTTATGCGCCCGATGGACGCTGCATCTCGCTGCTCAAGGTATTGCTGACCAATCACTGCATTTTCGATTGTCATTACTGCATCAACCGGAAAAGTTCGAATGTGGAGCGCGCGCGATTTACGCCGCAGGAAGTGGTGGATCTTACGCTGAACTTCTACCGCCGCAATTATATCGAGGGTCTGTTTCTGTCCTCCGGCATCGTGAAAAGTTCCAATCACACTATGGAGCAGATGGTGGAAGTGGCGAGGATCCTGCGCGAAGAGCATGATTTCCGTGGTTACATCCATCTCAAGACTATTCCAGAAGCAGATCCCCAGCTGGCGCATCAGGCGGGTCTTTATGCTGACCGGGTTTCCATCAATGTCGAATTGCCCACCGATGCTGGTCTGACCCGACTCGCGCCGGACAAGGATGCGCGTCAGATCGAAGGCGCGATGGGTCAGGTTACTTCGGATCTGGCTGAGAACAAGGATGCGCGAAAACGTTTCCGTCATGCGCCGCGCTTTGCTCCAGCAGGCCAATCAACCCAGATGATTGTCGGTGCGGACAAGGCCAGTGATGCCGATATCGTGGGCAAGGCAAGCAGGCTGTATGATAGCTTCAAATTACGCCGGGTGTACTATTCGGCCTTCAGCCCAATTCCTGATGCCAGCGCAGTGTTGCCGCTGAAACGTCCGCCCCTTATTCGCGAACACCGGTTGTATCAGTCTGACTGGCTGATGCGGTTCTATGGCTATAAACCCGCCGAGGTTATGCAGGCGACCGATGCGGACGGTAATTTGCCGCTGGATATTGATCCCAAGCTGGCCTGGGCACTGAAATTCCGCGAAAGTTTCCCGGTCGACGTCAATCGTGCCAGTCGGGAACAATTGCTGCGAGTGCCCGGTCTGGGGGTGAAGGCCGTTCACAAAATTGTCGCGTCACGCCGGCACCGTACTTTGCGCCTTGATGATGTGGCGAAGCTGACGTTGTCGATCACCAAGGTGCGTCCCTTCATATGCGCGGCGGACTGGCGCCCGGTGACACTGACGGACCGGGCCGATCTGCGTAGCCTGCTGGCGCCCAAGACCGAACAGCTGGAACTGTTCACAACATGATTGCGCTCCAGCACGCCAAGATTGATGCGCATTACGTCGTCAGGCTCCCCGAAGCGGATGATTTCGACTTTTGGCGCGAGCGTGCGCGGACGCTGGTGCAAAGTGACGTGCCGCCAGAGCGGGTTGCGTGGGTGGAACCGGGCGGCTCTGGCGATCTGTTCGCGGCAGCTGCGTCTCCGCACGGCGAACGGCAGATGCCGGTCCCACCTCCCGGTGCCAGCCTCGTGCGCGCGAACAAGCGCTTCGTCAGTCTGGCGCGCAACGCCATCCTGCATTCCGACGCTGACCGTTTTGCGCTGCTTTACCGGTTGTTATGGCGGTTGCAGGCGGCCCCGCGGATGATGGAAGACAAGGCCGATAGCGATGTGCGCCGGATCGAAGAGCTCGCCAAGAATGTCCGGCGTGACAGTCACAAGATGCACGCTTTCGTGCGTTTCCGCCTTGTGGAACCAGAAGGTCTAGAAAGTCCAGAAGGTCCAGAAGGTGAGGAAGTGGGCGAGCACTATGTCGCCTGGTTCGAGCCGGAGCATCACATCCTGCGTGCCAATGCCGGGTTCTTCATGCGCCGCTTCGCCAACATGAAATGGTCGATCCTGACCCCGCAAGGCTGTCTGCATTGGGATGGCAAAACCATGTCGGAAGGTCCTCCTGCCCAGCGCAGCGATGCTCCTGAGGGTGATCCGATGGAGGATTTGTGGCGCAAATATTATGCCTCGATCTTCAATCCTGCGCGGCTGAAGGTCGGCGCTATGCTGAAGGAAATGCCCAGGAAATACTGGAAGAATATGCCCGAAGCCGCGTTGATCCCGGAATTGATTGCCGGGGCACAGGCGCGCGAGGCCACAATGGTGGCGGCGGGCGCGTTGGAATTCGATCAGCGGCCCGAAACGCTCACCGCTATCGACAAGGCGCTCCATGCCTGCCGCAAATGCCCGATTGGCAATCTGGATAATCACGCGGTGATGGGCGAGGGGCCGCAGGATGCGGCGCTGATGATTGTGGGCGAGCAGCCGGGTGATCAGGAAGATTTGGCCGGGCGCCCCTTTGTCGGGCCTGCGGGGCAGCTACTCGACAGCCATCTGGAAAGGGCCGGAATTGATCGTCAGCGGGCCTATGTCACCAACACGGTCAAGCATTTCAAATACGTGATGAGTGGCAAACGGCGATTGCACAAATCGCCCGCCGCGAAGGAGATCGATACCTGCCGCTGGTGGGTGGAGGCCGAGCGCGCGATCGTGCAGCCAAGGCTGGTGCTCGCACTGGGGGCCAGCGCCGCGCGCGGAGTGCTGGGCAAGACGGTCAGCATCACCAAGGCTCGCGGTGCGCCGATAGTGCTCGATGATGGTAGCGAGCTGTGGATCACCGCGCACCCTTCCTACCTGCTGCGCCTTGAAGGACCTGCGTGCGAGGAACAGACGCGGCTGTTTGACGCGGATCTTGCGGCGGTAAAAGTGCGGCTCGCGCAGCTAGAGCAGAATTGATGCTGTATGCAGCCGAAGCATAGTAAGCTTGCGCATCACCAATCCATCATTCCGAAATCGCGCGATTTCTACTGAGGATATTGCTAGGCGCTGGACATGATCGACGCTGAAAAATTGGCTGCATTTGCGCTGGTAACTGCCACCACCAGCATTGTGCCGGGGCCTTCGATGCTGTTTGTGACCAGCCAGGCGATCTGGCGCGGTGCGCGGTCGGGCATCGCGGCGTTGCTGGGTATGCAGATCGGTTATGTGGTCTGGTGGATCGTGGCGGCATTTGGCCTTGGCACGCTGGCGGCGGCATATCCGCTGGCGTTTCGGCTGCTGGCAGTGGCAGGCGTGCTGTATCTGGCATGGCTGGGCATTGCGGCGATCAGGCATTCGTTCCGTAGCGATGACGCTGCTGCTGAACCTGCAAGGGAACCTTCGCGCCATGCCTTTCGCGATGGGATCATGGTGGCGATCGGCAATCCGAAATCGCTGATTTACATGGCTGCGATCATTCCGCCATTTGTTGATGCGGGGAGCCCGGTTGGGGTGCAGATCATGGTGCTGGCGCTGGTCGCGCTGACCGCCGATTTGGCGATTGGCGGAATGTATATTGGTGCCGGTCGCAAGCTGGCCGGAGTGATGGAGAGTGCGGCCACGCGCAAGTGGATTGACAGGGGCATTGGCGGTGCCTTCCTGATGATTGCGGCTGTCATCCTGACCGATTTGCTGGGAATGTAAGCCGGTGGCGGTAATCTCGCGAAAGATCGGCAGGTTTTCGGGCGACCGACGGGTTGTGGCCCTGCTCATGCTGCTGGCGTTGCTGGTTGGCGGGCGCACCTGGCTGGCCGCACATCCCCAGCATGATCCGTGGGCTCCGCTGGATTTGAGGCATCCTGAGGGATGGGCCACCGAGGCCAAGCTGCTGGCCTTAAGAAGCGATACAGCAGCCTGCCGCGCGGTTCTGGAGCGTAGCGAGATTGGCTTTGCCGCTCTGGCGCCGGCGGGCGAAGGCGACTGTCGGCGCGAGGATCGGACGCGGTTGACTGATTATCCGCTCAGTCCTGCGACGCCGCCAATGACATGTCTGTCGGCAGTGGCATTGAAGCGGTGGAAACGTGACGTTCTCGAGTCGGCTGCACAGGATATTTTCGGTAGTAAAGTCGAACAAATAGAGCATCTTGGTGCCTATTCCTGCCGCCGTCTCTATGGCCGAAATGACGGCCCTTGGAGCGAGCACGCGACTGCCAATGCTATCGACATCGCCGGTTTTGTTCTGGCCGATGGCACGCGCATCAGCGTGCTGCGCGATTGGCAGGGTGAGGGGGACAAGGCCCGCTTCCTGCGGGAAATCCGCGATGGGGCTTGCGGCGCTTTCGCAACAGTTCTCAGCCCCGATTACAATGCCGCACACCGCGATCATCTGCATCTGGATATGACGGCGCGCTGGAGCAGTGTCTGCCGGTAACTCAGGGTTCGATCGAATAGCCTGCGCTGCGCACGGTGCGGATCAGTTCGGCACCGCCGTCCACTTCGATAGCTTTGCGTAAACGGCGGATATGGACGTCCACAGTGCGCAGCTCGATATCGCTTTCCGTGCCCCAGACACCGTCGAGCAATTGGTTGCGGCTGAACACTCTGCCGGGATTTTCCATCAGGAATTTGAGCAAGCGAAACTCGGTGGGGCCGACATGGATGGGTTGTCCCTGACGCGTGACCTTATAGGCGACGGGATCCAGCGCGACATCGCTGACTTGCAGGCTCTCCCCAGCCAGCGCCGGACGGATCCGCCGCATCACTGCCGCCACCCGCGCCAGCAACTCGCGCGGTGAGAATGGCTTGGTCAGGTAATCGTCGGCGCCGGTTTCCAGCCCGCGTATGCGGTCGTCTTCGACTTCGCGGGCGGTCAGCATGATGATCGGGATGTGCGCAGTGGCTTTGTCGCGGCGCAGGCGGCGGCAAACCTCAATCCCGCTGGTCCCTTCTATCATCCAGTCAAGGATCACAAGATCGGGCACGTCCTCGCTTGCCAGCAGCAGCGCCTCGTCACCGTCCGCAGTGGTGCGGACGCGGTACCCCTCGTTGGTGAAGCGATATTCGAGCAATTCAGAGAGGGCGGGATCGTCCTCAACCAGCAATAGTTTGGCCGCGTGCACTGGAGCGCCTTCCTGCGAAAGATTCGTCTCGGTCGGCAAAGCTTTATGACCTCCAGGCTACAGTAATGTGTCAGCCATCGTCGTCGGGCGGATAAACCCCGGTTGCGGCATAATGGACCATTTCAGCAACATTCGTTGCATGGTCGCCAACGCGTTCCAGATTGCGCGCCACGAACAGCAATTGTGCAGCGCTGCTGATGGTCGAGGGGTTTTCGACCATGTGGCTGACCAGATTGCGGAAAATCGAATTGTAGAACGCATCGACCTTTTCATCGGTGGCGATGACCTGGAGTGCCAATTCGGCATCGCGCGCGGCATAGGCGGTCAGCACATCATGGACCATTTCGGCGGCCACTTCGGCCATTGCAGGGAGCAGGGTCAGCGGTTCAAACTGTTTGCGGCTGCGGCTGATTTCCTTGCTGGCCTTGGCGATAGCCTTGGAATAATCGCCGATCCGCTCCACCACGCCGGCGATCTTGAGCGCGGCAATCACTTCGCGCAGATCGTCCGCCATCGGTGCGCGCAATGCGATCACGCGAATGGCCAGCTTGTCGATTGCGGTTTCCAGCGCGTCGATCTTGCGGTCATTCTTGACCACGCGGTCGGCCAGCGCGTCGTCGCCCTTGACCAGCGCTTCCATCGATTCATGCACTGCAACTTCGGCCAGTCCGCCCATCTCCGCGATCAGGCCGCGCAGCCGGGTGATGTCCTCGTCGAATGCCTTGACGGTGTGTTCCTGCATCAGCCGTACCGTCCCGTAATATAGTCCTGGGTCCGCTTTTCGAGCGGGGTGGTGAATATGTCAGATGTGCGCCCGTATTCCACCATTTTTCCCAGATGGAAGAATGCGGTGCGCTGGCTGACGCGGGCGGCCTGTTGCATCGAGTGGGTGACGATGACGATGGCGTAGCTGCCGTTAAGCTCGTCAATCAGCTCCTCGATCTTGGCGGTCGCAATGGGATCCAGGGCCGAGCAAGGCTCGTCCATCAGGATAACTTCGGGATCGACGGCAATGGCGCGTGCGATGCAAAGCCGCTGCTGCTGGCCACCCGAAAGCGCGGTGCCGCTGTCCTGCAGGCGGTCTTTGACCTCCTGCCACAGACCAGCCCGCTGAAGCGATTTTTCGACTATGGCGTCGAGCTCGTCTTTACCCTCGGCCAGCCCGTGGATGCGGGGGCCGTAAGCGATGTTTTCGTAAATCGACTTTGGGAAGGGGTTGGGTTTCTGGAATACCATCCCCACACGGGCGCGCAACTGCACCACATCCATGCCAGAGCGATAGATGTCCGCCCCGTCCAGTTCGATCAAGCCTTCAACCCGCGCCGAAGGAATGGTGTCGTTCATGCGGTTGAGCGTGCGCAGGAAAGTCGATTTGCCGCAGCCAGACGGGCCGATGAAGGCCGTGACATATTTGGTCGGGATGTCGATCGACACCTCGTCAATCGCCTTCTTGTCTCCGTAATATACGGACACATCGCGCGCCTGCATCTTGGCGTCGGTATCTTCCAGATTGGGATGGACTACAGTCACCATTTTTTCTCGAATTTGTTGCGCAGGTAGATTGCGAGGCCGTTCATCACGAGCAGGAACAGCAATAGCACGATAATTGCCGCGCTGGTGCGTTCAACGAAGCCGCGGTCGATTTCATCCGACCACAGAAAGATCTGCACCGGCAATACGGTTGCGGGCGAGGTAAAGCCATCGGGCGGCGTAGCGACAAAGGCGCGCATACCGATCATCAGCAGCGGCGCGGTTTCGCCCAATGCGCGCGCCATGCCGATGATGGTGCCCGTCAGAATGCCGGGCAGGGCAAGCGGCAGAACATGATGGAAAACCACCTGAACCGGAGAGGCGCCGATGGCCAGCGCCCCATCGCGGATACTGGGCGGGACCGCCTTAATAGCATTGCGCCCGGAAATCACGATGACTGGCATGGTCATCAGCGCCAATGTCATACCGCCGATCAGCGGGGCAGAGCGGTAGCTGGGGAAGATCCACAGGAACACCGCGAGCCCCAACAGGCCGAAGATGATCGAGGGCACAGCCGCCAGATTGTTGATCGAAACTTCGATCACATCGGTCCAGCGGTTCTTGGGAGCGTATTCTTCAAGATAGAGCGCCGCCAGCACACCGATGGGAAATGCCAGCAGCAGGGTGACGATCATGGTCAGGATAGACCCCTTGAGCGCGCCCCAAATGCCTGCCGCCTGCGGATCGGTGGCATCGGCACGTTGCAGGAAGCCGGTGTCGAAATTCTTCTCCAACACGCCCTTGTCAGCGAGATCGGCGGCCAGCGCCTGTAGTTCGGGCGAGCCTTCACCCGAATAGCCTGCTGCCAGATCGGCGCTGGCGGGCAGGTTGAAGGTAACTTCGCTGCTGAGGGTTTGCGGATCGGCAATCACGGCATCGGCAACATCGCGCCACGCGGTTGCGCTGAGTTCCTCGGCTCCCGCTTCGCCAAGCGCCTTGACCGCGTAGAATTCGACCACAGCGGGCAGCCCCTGCGCCTTCAGCGAATTGGCGGCACCGGCCTGCTCCATCATCACCGGATCTGCCGCGATCCCGGATTGCGAGAAGTCTATCGGCACAGTCAGTTCAGTGCGCTGGAACCCGCCGATCCCGTTGATGGTCATAGTGACCAGCAGGAACAGCAACACGCCGACGGAGAACAGCACCGCGCCCAGACCCAGGGCCTTGAACCGCTTTTCCGCTGCGTAGCGCTGCTGCAACCGCTTTTCGAAAGCTGCCGTGCGGGTCGGGGTGCGAGTGGGCTCAGCCGCGTCAGTCATAGGCTTCCCGGTACCGCTTGACGACGCGCAGGGCGATGAAATTGAGCCCCAGCGTCACGAGGAAGAGCACAAAGCCCAGCGCAAAGGCGCTGAGCGTGGCGGGATGGTCGAAGCTGCCTTCGCCGGTCAGCATGGCGACGATCTGCACAGTGACCGTGGTCATCGCCTCAAGCGGGTTGGCAGACAGGTTGGCCGCAGTGGAGGCGGCCATGACGACAATCATGGTTTCACCAATTGCGCGGCTGATCGCCAGCATCACCCCGGCCACGATACCGGGCAGGGCGGCGGGCACCAGCACGCGGCGGATTGTCTCATTGGTGGTCGCACCCATTGCCAGACTGCCATCGCGCATTGCCTGCGGAACCGCCGCTATGCTGTCGTCCGCCATCGATGAAACGAAGGGAATGATCATGACGCCCATGACCAGACCAGCGGCCAGCGCACTCTCGCTGGAAGGGTTGGACATCCCCAACGAAAAGCCAAGGTCGCGGATAGCGGGCGCAACAGTCAGCGCGGCGAAATAGCCATAGACCACTGTCGGCACGCCAGCGAGAATTTCGAGCGCCGGTTTGAGCCAGGCACGCAATCGGGGGGTAGCGTATTGTGTAAGGTAAATTGCGCTCATCAATCCAAGCGGGATCGCGACGATCATCGCAATAATCGCGCCGATGAAGATAGTGCCCCAGAACAGCGGGATCGCGCCATAGCGGCTGCCATCTGGCACCTCTGGATTGGCCATCGGGTCGGGACCCCAATGCGTCCCGAACAGGAAATCGAGTGGTGAGACCATCCCGAAAAACCGGATGGTTTCAACCACCAGACTGACCACAATGCCCAAGGTTGTGAGGATCGCGATCAGCGAAGCGGCCAGCAGGATGCCCATCACTGCGCGTTCGACGCGAGTGCGGGCGGTAAAGTCAGGCTTCAGCCGCAGAAACGCCCAAACACCTGTCATAAATGCGATTGCCAGCGTCACTGCCAGCCCGATCCACTGATAGCGCGCGATGGCCGCGCGGTAGGGATCAACCAGCGCCGCAGCGTCGGGATTGAACACCGCTGGCGCGGCTCCGGTGGCAACATTGCGCGCTTCGTTCAGGATCATCTGACGCTGAAAGCCGAAGCTGGGCAGGTTCGATGCGGCAGCGTCGGCCAGCACCGATTGCGTGATCAGACCCGGTGAAATCACGGTCCACAAGGACACGAATAACAGCACCGGCACTGCGATCCACAGCGCCACATACCACGCATGGTAACTGGGTAATGCGGCCAGCTTGATGCCGGGTTTGGCCCGGCGGAAACTCCACGCGCGTGCGCGCGCCGCCAGCCATCCGGCAAGGCCGAGCCCGAGGGCCAGGAGAAGCAGGATGGCTGGGGACATACTCTGGTGCGAGCCTTACTTCAGCTGCGCGCCATCGAGGGTCGTGAACTCGGTCACAGCCTTGGCATTGGCTGCCATCACGTCGTCAGGCGAAGCGACCAGACCAAGCTTGGCCAGCGGGCCGTCCTTGCTCCACACATTGCTCCACTCAGCCAAGAATTCCTTGAGGCCGGGAATGGCGTTCAGATGCGCCTTTTTCACATAGATATAAAGCGGACGCGCGCCGGGATAGGCGAAGCTTGCGATGTTGTCATAGGTCGGGGCAACGCCGTTCATATTCAGCCCCTGCACCTTGTCGGCGTTCTCCTCAAGATAGGAGTAGCCAAAAATCCCCACGGCATTTGGATTGCTTTCGATCTTCTGGACGATCAGGTTATCCTGCTCGCCCTGATCGACATAAAGGCCGTCTGAACGCACTTCGGTGCACAGGGTCTTAAACTCGTCTTCGTTGCTGTCCTTTAGCGCCTTCATGTCGGCATTGGTCTTGCACCCGGCTTCAAGCACCAGTTCCTTAAGCGCGTCGCGCGTTCCCGAGGTGGAGGGCGGGCCGTAAACCAGAATCGGCTTGTTCGGCAGTGAGGGATCGACATCGGACCACGTCTTGGTGGTCTGTTCCTTGCCAAAGGGCTTGGCGGCCAGCGCCTTGTAAACAATCTCTGGCGTCAGGTTCATGGTGATCCCGCCCTGCGCCGATGCCAGCGCAATACCGTCGAGGCCAACCTGAATTTCGATGATGTCGGTCACGCCATTGCTGCCGCAGGTCGCGAATTCGCTGGCCTTCATGCGGCGCGAGGCGTTGGCGATGTCCGGCGTGTTCGGGCCAAGTCCCTTGCAGAATTCAGAGATGCCGGCACCCGAGCCGATGGATTCGATGATGGGCGATTTGAAATCCGGGTTGGAACGCACAAAGCTTTCCGAAACCGCCTTGGCGAACGGGAACACGGTGGACGATCCGACTGCACGGATAGAATCGCGCGAACCGCCGCCGTCACCGCCATTGCCGCCGCAAGCCGCAAGGGCGAGGGCAGATACTGCGGCGAATACGATATGCTTGGTCTTGAACATGATAAAACCCCTTGGGTTGGAAGACTGACAGCGCCAGAGCGCAGAATTGTTACAGCGTCGCGACACGCCTCCGACTTCCGCTGAAAGGGACGATTCGACCGTCCCTTTAGCGGTCCTCGGATCAGAAATCGACCTGCGCGCGTACGGCGAAGGCATCGACCGAATAAGACCGGTCACCGTTGGCCGTGGGATAGACCGCATCGTCATAAACCATCTTGCCGTAATTCAGCAGGAAGCGGGTGTAGTCGGTCGGGGTCCACACCAGCGATGCGCCAAACCCGTTCTGTATTCCGCCCACGATCCCGCTATCGTTGAGATCGAGATAGTCGTAGCGCAAATTGACCTGAATGGCGCCGATGCCGCCTTCGCCAACAGCGTTTTTGGGTTTGATGCGGTCGAAAGTCCCCTTCTTGTACCCGCGCTTGTCACCGCTGGTCAGGAAGTATCCCACTTCGGCATAGCCGCCGAAGAAGGTGGGATCGCTCAAGGCGCCGGGGCGATTGAGCTGCTGCCAAAACGCCTCGCCCGTTACATGGAACGGGCCGGAGATCGCAGCGGCTTCGAGGCCCAGCCCGAACTCGCTCGACGCGCCAAGGCTGGCGGTGTCGATGAACCGATTGCTGGTGAAGTGGACCAGCGGGCGCTGGCGGTAACGCACGGTGCTGCCATCTTCGAGGTCGGTGTAGTGGATGGATCCGCCAAGGTGGAGCTGGGTGCCGCCCATCTTGGGCATGGCCACCACACGGCCATCCGCGCTCCAGTTTTTGTTCGACAGATCACCGATATTGTCGGTGAACACGCCGCCCTGAACCAGCACATCGCCTGTGCCATATTGCAGCGAGGCACCGACGCGGCGTTCAAAGCCAAACGCATCGGTGAAGGCGGCACGTTCGATCATCGAGGTGTTGAGGCTGCTGGTCAGTTCTTCCAGGCCCTGGAAATTGTTGTGGTGACCAACGGTCGCGGTCAGCCCGCCATCCTCATAGGACAGGAAGCCATCGGCGACTTCGACATCGTTACCGGCGATATCGACTTCGAATTTGTAGCCGAAACCACCGGGTATGTCGCCCTGAACGCCCAGTCGGGCGCGGCGTACTTCATTGCCAAAACCGTCTTCGCGACCGGTCGAATCGGGCGCATTGGTGATGCCCGCGTCGAATTGCAGGCGGCCACGCGGCTTGAAGCTCCACCCGCCTTTGCCTTCGATGACTGGTGCGCCTTTCCAGCTGATTTTGGTGTCAGGCTCTGCGGCAGCAGGCAGTGCCGCGACGATGGTGGCCTGCGATTCGATTTGCTGATTGGCTTGCTGCAGCTCGCCCTCGAGCTGATTGATCCGCGTGTTCATGGCATCCAGCTGAGCGCGCATGGCGGCCAATTCGCTGGCGGTGTCCTGTGCATAGAGCGGGGTGGCGACGGTGCAGCTGAGCGCGGCAGCCATGACGGAAAGACGAAGAAGAGACATACCCGGAAAATTCCTAGACGGTTTCGATCCGGATCGGCCTCTATGACGGCGATATTACAGCCATGTGACACGTGGGTTTGCGCAATGGAAACTGTGTGGATTAATCCGTGCCTTCACCCGGTTCTTCGGGCGCCAACGGCAGCTCGACTGTCACTTTGGTGCCCTGTCCCGGCGCGCTGGTGATATCCATTCGCCCGCGGTGACGCTCGACAATGTGTTTGACGATGGCAAGTCCAAGGCCGGTGCCGCCCGACGCTCGGCTGCGGCCCGGATCGGTGCGGTAAAACCGCCGGGTGAGGTGGGGAAGATGCTCAGACGCGATGCCTTCCCCCTGATCAGCCACGCTCAGTGACACCCGGTTGTCGCCAACCGGCTCCAGCGTTACGGCAACTGGCGTCTCGGGAGTTCCATATTTGCACGCGTTCTCGACCAGATTGCGCACCAATTGCTCAAGCTGCTGAGTATCGCCGCGCACGGTGAAGCCATGCGGCGTGGAAAACGCGATCCGGTCAGCGTCATCGGCCCCTGCGCCGTCCTGCGCAGCGCGCTCGGCCAGTGCTGCCAGTTCAACGTGATCCTCGGGAAGCTCGTGCTTTTCGGCTTCGATCCGTGACAGCGACATCAGATCGCTGACCAGCGCCTGCAGCCGCCGCGCCTCGCGTAGGATCGTCTTCTGGAAGCGGTTGGCTGTGGCGCTATCAAGCTCGTCACCGCCTTCACGCAGCGTTTCGACATAGCCGATGATGGAGGACAGCGGCGTGCGCAATTCATGGCTGGCATTAGCGACAAAATCGGTGTGCGCGCGGCTAATGTCAGCTTCGGCGGTCTTGTTGACGAATTCGATCACCGCCAGCCCGTAATCCAGCTTCTTGCGATTGATCCGCCAGATATCGCGCCGCCGTGCCAGCCCTCGCACCACCGCCACGCCATCGCCATCCCGGTCGATCAGCCGAACCGCCTCGGGCTGGCGCAATGCCATCCGCACATCCTGCCCCAGCACATGCGCGCCCAGCAGCTTGCGTGCGGCAAGGTTGGCAATTGTCACGCGGTCACCCTCGGTCACCAGCACCGGCGTTTCGGAATGCTCGACCAGATCGTCCATAGTATCGCGCAGGAATGGTGAGCCGTTGCGTTCGGTTTCAATCGGGGGCGGGGCATCGCCGACCAGCCACAGCGAGCCCAGCCAGACCAGCAGAACCGCCACCACTGCCACCCAGTCGAAGCCAAGCAGCAACAGAATGACACAGGTTGTCAGCGCAATAGCGATGGCAGGAACGGGGATGGGGCGAGATGCCATGACGCGCCGGGCTTAGCCGCCAAGCAGGGCCTATGCCAGTCGCAAAACCGCGAACGGAAACACAATATCTGTAAAAATGGTGACCCCTACGAGAATCGAACTCGTGTTTCAGCCGTGAGAGGGCCGCGTCCTAACCGCTAGACGAAGGGGCCGCGCCGGTCACCGCCGGGATGCCGCTGCACCGCCGTGGTGACCCCTACGGGAATCGAACCCGTGTTTCAGCCGTGAAAGGGCCGCGTCCTAACCGCTAGACGAAGGGGCCATACCCGTTTCCGGGCCGGTGCGTGGCGGGCCATCTAGGCGTGGCGGGGCAGGGCGTCAACCCTCGTTTCCCGTGGCAATGAATCAATCGGCCCAGGCAGCGTCGTCGACCTGCAATTCCGCCTGCGGACGGCTGCCCCAATCGTCGATCTTGGCGCGCCCGGCCAGCCACAGCCGCCGGCCACGTGCGCCATGCAGCAGAGCCTGACCCATGTCGCTGTCAGCTGCACGAAAGGCGATTCCCTTGAAGCTGCGGCCATCATCGCCGCCCGCGATCATGCGGACATGCCCGTTGCCGACGATATCGCATTTGATAAGCCGGACCGGCCCCACTGCGATACGCGGACCGGGCCAGCCCATCCCGTAAGGTCCACCTTCCTCCAGCGAATTGACAAGCTCGGGCGTCAAACCGCCGGGTGATACTGCCAGATCGAGCAGCATGCGCCGCTCGGCAGACGCGCGGGATACAGCGGTGGAGAGATGTTCATCAAGCCATTCGGAAAAGGCATCCAGCTGCGCCGCATCGACTGTCAGCCCAGCCGCCATGGCATGTCCGCCGCCCGCCACCAGCAGACCTTCTTCACGCGCACGGATGATTGCCGCGCCAAGGTCAACGCCGGAGATCGAGCGACCTGACCCCTTGCCCTGTCCGGTTCCCTCATCAAGCGCGATGACCACTGCCGGTTTGCCGGTCTTCTCCTTGATGCGTCCGGCCACGATGCCGATGACGCCGGGGTGCCAGCCCATGCCCGAAACGACTTGCACGGCACGGTTGTGCTGGCCCGCCAGCTGCGCCTCCGCCGCCTCCTGTACCTCGCCTTCGATGATACGGCGTTCGTCGTTCAGCGCGCTGAGCTGCGCCGCGATCTCGCGCGCCTCTTCGGCATCCTGTGTGGTCAGCAACCGCACGCCCAATGTCGATTCGCCCACACGACCGCCCGCATTAATGCGCGGCCCCAGTGCGAAGCCCAGATCCGAGCAGGCCGGCGCACGCTTGAGCCGGCTGGCGTCGATCAGCGCGGCCATGCCGATATTGTCACGACGCGCCATGACCTTCAGCCCCTGCGCCACAAAGGCACGGTTCAGGCCGTGCAGCGCAGCAACATCGGCCACAGTCCCCAGCGCGACCAGATCGAGCAGCGCAAACAGGTCTGGCTCTTTCCGGTCGGTGAAAAACCCGCGAGCGCGCAAGGTGCGCACGATTGCGACCGCCAATAGGAATGCCACGCCAACTGCGGCCAGATGGCCGTGGGATGCGGCAAGATCGCGTTCGTCCAGCCGGTTAGGATTGACCAGCGCAGTGGTGCGGGGGAGCTCTGGCGAGCATTTGTGATGATCGACAACAATCACGTCGATACCTGCATCATGCGCCTGCCCCAGCGCCTCATGCGCCATTGCCCCGCAATCGACAGTAACGATCAGGCTGCTGCCAGCCTCGCCCAGCCGCACCAGCGCCTCTCCCGACGGGCCATACCCCTCCAGCAGCCGGTCAGGGATGTAATAGCCCGCTTCGACGCCCAGATCACGCAGCAACAGGATCAGCAGCGCCGAACTGGTTGCGCCATCAACATCATAATCGCCGTAAATCGTGATCCGCTCGTTCGTGAGAACAGCCTGAACAATCCGCTCGGCGGCGGTATCCATATCGCTGAATTCGGACGGATCGGGGAGAAACCCGCGCAATGTTGGCGCGCGATGCCGGGCCAGATCATCATGCGCCACACCACGTGACAGCAAGATCTGTTCGACAATATCGCCCCCGCTGCCGGGGCCGCCATCGCCCAGCTCCATATTCCCGCCACGCCAGTGCCATGCGCGGCCGGTTAGCGAGTTGGTGACACCATAGACGGGGGCGGTGGTTTGCGTGGCCATGCGGCACAGTAGCGCAGCCCGGCGGAGCGAGAAAGCGCGCGGCGGTTGACAATCGACAGCTGACCGCGCTGTGCTGCGCCGCGATGGAACCGACATTGCTTATTGCCTGGCACAGCCGGACCGGCGCGAGTGAGGCGCTGGCGCGTGCGGCTGCCGATGGTGCTGGCGCGGCGGCGGTATTGCGGCGCGCGGCAGATGTGATGCCAGAGGATTTACTCAAGGCGCGTGCTTATCTGTTCGTCTCTCCCGAAAATCTGGCGAGCATGAGCGGGTTGATGAAAGAGATGTTCGACCGCTGCTATTACCCCGTGCTGGGTCGGATAGAGGGGCGGGGCTATGCGACCATGATTGCTGCGGGGTCGGATGGTGAGGGCGCGCAGCGGCAGATTGACCGGATCGCGACCGGGTGGCGACTGCGCCGCGTTGCCGAACCGATGATCGTCAACACTGCTGCGCAGACACCCGAGGCGATCCTTGCCGCCAAGCATCTGTCAGACGCCACTCTGGAGCAGGCGCGGGATCTGGGCGCAGCGATGGGTGAGGGGCTGGCTCTGGGCATTTTCTAAGGCAATTGGGGCGGTATCGGATGTATCTGCCCTGTGGAGACTCGACGAGAGGCGAAATTCGCGTCAAAACCTGATGACTTCGGAGCATAGGAACAAGTTTGATCGGCCAAGGGGCGCAAATCGGATCGGGCGCTGGCCCGACGAACATAATCTTGCCGGGTCTCTATCTCCTTTTCGACAGGGGTGGGCGGCCCACGCGCAGTGAGGTGAGCGGATTGCTCCCGTCGCTCTCCCGCGCGGCGATCAGCCATGATCCGGCGCAGCGCGCTGGCGGCGCTTCGTCACAGCTGCACGGCGGCAACCGGGCGCGCATTTCGGTGACGGCTGATGGAAGGAGGCCCAGTCGGGGTAATGCCGAGCGCTATGATGCCAGGCGGGACGCCTGGCTTGAGCTGTTGGTTGACGGCCTGACCTTCGACCTGTTGGGCCTCGCGCCGGGACCGGCGCTGGATACTCCCGCCATCTCCCATCTTTTCAGCGTGCCGACCGATCTCGATCTTGGCGCGATGGATGCGATTGGTCTGTTCCCCGGCCCGCATCTCTGTGGCGGCGCGAATTCACTGCCGGTGGTGCGCACCATGTTGGCGCTGGCATCCGATATGGCCGAGGCGCTGGGCGCGGTGCGGGCGGTGGTATGGTCGCCCGCCAGTTCAGCCATCGCGCCTGCGTTCTTCCGTAAGATTGTTGCCAGCTGGCTGCGCGGGGGACCGTTTCCGGCGATGGGGGTGGTGTCTTACGCCGTAGATGGCGAGGGCGGCCTGCAATCGGAGGGGCTGGCCTTCTTCAACGGGCAGGAGCTGGCCTTGTCCCCGGCGCTCTCCGATGACCGCATTGCTGCCACCCGGCTTGCTGCACGGCTGGTTCACGAACTGGTGGCGAGCGGCGCAATCACCGAGGATACCGTCTTCGCCACCGAGGACGGCGGCCAGATCATGCTGTCCCCCGACACCGCCGGTCGCACCATCCGGGTCACCGGGATGTAGCGCGGCTGGTCGGACCCGGTCGCCACGAAGCGGGTCGCCAGCGGACCCGCCTGCCGTTCCGCGCGGTCAATCGCCGCGGCACGCCGCAGCACGACCCGGGGCTTCAGCGTCATCACCTGCTGGCGCGCCAATTGCTGTCGCAGAACTGCTTCGCCAAGCTGTTCGCCGCACTTGGGCTGGTCCGCATCGGCTTTGACGATTTCCGCCGCAACGGGATGCTGCTGCCAGCGCGCGAAGAGGCCGCGTTCCGGCTGGCGCTGCCGCTGCACCGGGGGCAGCATCGCGATTACAACACAATGGTGATCGACCGCGCCGGGCAGATCGAAAGCCGCTGGTCGCGCCATCGTCTGGCCGATCCTGATCAGGCGGGCGAAACCGCGCTGATGCGGCTGGGCCTGCTGCAAACTGCGCTGCGCCGCCGCCTGCTGGACGAACGTGAACCCTATCGCCTCAACCGCAAGGACCCGCTGGGCGCCGGCCTCGATTTCGCCGAATTGGACGCGATGGCGGAAAGCCTGTGGTGCGCTACCGGAGCTTAAGCGGTCGCCTTCGTCAGCGCTGCCTTGGCGGCGACATACTCGCTCTCAAGCCGCGCGACCATGTCCTCGACTGATCCGACCGATTTGACTGTTCCGATGCCCTGTCCCGAACCCCAGATGTCCTTCCACGCCTTGACCTTGGTGTTGCCGCCGCTGCCGAAGTTCATCTTGCTGGGATCGCTGGTCGGCAGCGCGTCAGGGTCCAGACCCGCCGCCTCGATGCTGGAGCGAAGGTAATTGCCATGCACGCCGGTGAAGAGGTTGGTGTAGACGATCCCGTCCGCATTCCCCTCGACGATGCCGTCCTTGTAACTGTCGTCTGCATTGGCTTCTTCGGTGGCGATCCAGGGCGATCCGATATAGCCAAAGTCCGCCCCCAGCGCCTGCGCCGCCAGTATCGAGCGGCCATGAGCAATCGAGCCCGACAACGCCACCAGCCCATTGAACCACTCGCGGATTTCCTGCATCAGCGCGAAGGGGCTGAGCGTGCCCGCATGGCCGCCAGCACCGGCGGCGACCGGGATCAGGCCGTCGGCACCTTTCTCGATGGCTTTGTGGGCGAAGCGGTTGTTGATCACGTCGTGCATGGTGATCCCGCCCCAGCTGCGCACAGCCTGGAATATCTCCTCGCGCGCGCCCAGCGAGGTGATGACCAGCGGCACCTGCCATTTGGCGCAGGTCTGCATATCGGCTTCCAGCCGGTCGTTCGAACGGTGGACGATCTGGTTGACCGCATAGGGCGCAGCGGGCCGTTCAGGATGCGCGCGGTTATGCTCCGCCAGTTCCTCGGTAATGCGGTGCAGCCACTCGTCCAGCTCGCTTTGCGGGCGCGCGTTCAGCGCCGGGAAGCTGCCGACAATCCCCGCCTTGCACTGCGCGATCACCAGTTCGGGACCGGACACGATGAACAGCGGCGATCCGATTACCGGTATGCGGAGTTTGTCGAAGGGGGCGGGCAGGGTCATGCAGCTGCTTTCGTTGCGGGGTGAAACTGATTGCGGCTTATGGACTGCCGGCAGGCTTGTCGAGACTGCCGCTACGGAAGGTCAGCCGCCTTTCAGCAGATCCCCAATTCCATAGATCCGCGCCGCCGTACCCGCGAACAGCGCATGCTTGTCACCCGCCGACGCCCCGCTGGTCAGCCGCTTGAACGTGTTCCACAACACCGGATAGCTGGCGCCCCAGCGGTCAACCGGATAGTTGCTTTCGAACATCGCACGGTCTGGCCCGAACGCCTCGATGCAGGTTTCGATATAGGGCCGCCACAGGCCCGCCAGATGCTCGGACGACTGACCCTTGGCCGGACCGTCATCGGGCATACCGCAGAATGGCATCGCCAGTCCGCCCAGCTTTACGCAGACATTGGGGCATTCGGCCAAGTCGTGGATCGCCCGCCGCCACCGGTCGAAGTTGTCATGCAGTTTGCCGTGATAGCTGGCGATGCCAAGCGGTGTGCCGCAATGGTCCAGCACGATGGACTGATCGGGAAAGGCGCGCGCCAGGTCGAGCACATCGCCCAATTGCGGCTCCAGCACCCACGCATCGAAGGTCAGGCCATGCTCGCCATAGGCCGCAAACCCTTCACGGAACGCGGCGCTGCCCAGCAGCCCCTGCGGCGCGTGGAACGGCGGGCCAAGCACCTCACGGTCGGCATCCCATGCGGCGGAGTGCCGGATGCCGCGAAACCGTCCGCCGCCCGCCGCAAGCAGCGCCTCGACCACGGGCTTCACCGCATCGCCCAATGTCAGATCGGCATGACCGACAATGCCCGCGCAGGGGCGGTATTTGCCATACAGCCCGCTCGCCCCCTGCGCCGCAACGCCGTTCACAAACTCGACCTCACCAACCGATTTGAGCGCCTCGCCCCGGCTCGCATTGTAGAACGCGCCGCATTCCATGAAGACAGTGCCGATCACATTGTGCCCACTGTGGGTATCGGCATGCAGCGCATCGAAGGTGTAATGCGCCGCCCCGGCAAGCGCTGCGACAAAGGGATGGTGCGGCTCGGGAAAGGCCGGAACCACCGCGCGCAGATCCCACAGGTGATGATGCGGATCGATGATCGGCAAATCGGGTTCAAGGATCGCTTCGGATGCGGCGGGTGCTTGGGACAAGAACGGTTCTCAATGGGTTGGGTCCGAATGTAGGACCAATGTTGGAGGTTCGTGCGCAAGCCCTACTGGATGGAACACATGGAACACGGTCCTGAAAGAGAAAAGTTGTAATCTGCGAAGCCCCGGGGGGCAGGGCATCTGTGCAAGCAGTCGAAATTGCGGAGGGTCATCTGGCGGCGATTAGCAAGTCTCGAGCGTGTAGGAAAATCATATGGCTGTAAGCGACCCAATAGCAGACGTTGACGAATTGGTGCATGTTCACGGAATGACGCTCAAGATTTTTGAAGCMAACACACTCATTGGCGACGCTGATGTGTTTGCGCTCGACCCACCCATGTGCGTGGCAATGGCAAAATTTTCTCCGGCGAGAGACTATGATGCGAACCGACACGCCAATGTGATCGACGGAGATTACGTTGGCGACCGCACTGACATCTTGCGTCTAGAAATGGCTGATGGGTCAACGATGAAGAGTGAGGCAATCTCAATCCAAGACTATCCTACGTTGGATGAGCGCCAGGTTGATTTGATTGGGATATTTGAGCCGAGCTTTGATGAGCTTTTCAAAGAGCACCCGAGTTACACGGCGTATTGGCAGGCAGTCTGCTACAGGCCCGCTCCGTGAGAAAGCTGTCCGACGGCAAACGACCCAGTTGCAGACATTCCGCTGAGGTGACACTATCCGCATCCATCAACAAGGAAGTGGCTCCGCGAGGGACTGGTTATGCGCTTATGGGCGCAACAGTGCTGGCCTATCTCTCACGGCCTTGGTCTTGCACCTCGGCCCTGTCCCAGTTCGCCCCAGAAGACGCTGTTCCGTATGCGCAATTCGACTACCACGGCGTCGGCGCGATCTTAGCGTGGTTAGCCGCACTGATCTTCGCCGCTCCAATACTATGGCTCGCGCGGAAGGTGTTTCTAGATCGAGCGGCCACCTTGCGCATTTTTGGTCGCGGGCCAAATGCGAAGTCCACGGTAGTATGTATCCTCATTGCACTGGCGATAGGCGCGCCGATGCATTCCCAACTCTCCTACCTCATAGGTTTGCCGATCGGCGTTACCGCGCCGATCATTGTCAGTTCGCTGATCTGGCTGCTGATAGTAGAAATTGGTCGCACAGCGGCAGTGGAGGGCCACCCACTCAGCAAACGCGCTATCCGCGTGGCGGTAGTCGTGGCATCGCTGGTGACAGTCCCGAAGCTGGCGCTGACCGGATACGCCGCAATCAACGGCTGAATGTCCGCTTCCCACCCCAAACCCGTCGCACGCTCTTGCTACACTACCGCCGAATTTGCCGCGCTGAGCACCGCCCGGACGCTTGCCGTCGCGACATCCTCGTCGATGCCGACGCCCCAGATGGTACGGCCGTCGGGGGTGCGGCATTCCAGATAGGCTGCAGCGCGGGCATCACGGCCGGTGCCAAGGGCGTGCTCGGTGTAATCGGCGATTTCGATCTTCAGGCCGAAGCTTTCCTCGATAGTGGTCACGACTGACGAGATCAGGCCGTTGCCGCGCCCGCTGACGGTCTGCTGCGTGCCGTCCACGGCGATGGTGCCGAGGAACAGGCGCGTGCCATCGGCGGCGCGGCGTTCTTCATAGGCCACCAGCTGGAAATGCCGGGGCTGGGTCTGGATATGATAGGCGGTGCGGAACGCTTCCCAGATGTCGGGCGCGGTCAGTTCGCGGCCCAGGCGGTCGGCCATGCGCTGGACATGCGGGCTGAAATCGGCCTGCATTTTCTTGGGCAGTTTGAGGCCCTGATCCTGTTCCAGCACCCAGGCAAACCCGCCCTTGCCGCTTTGCGAATTGACGCGGATCACCGCTTCATAGCTGCGGCCCAGATCGGCGGGATCAATGGGGAGATATGGCACGCGCCAATGCTCTTCATTCTGCCGGCCATGCGCGGCAAAGCCCTTTTTGATCGCGTCTTGATGGCTGCCCGAAAAGGCGGTGTAAACCAGCTCGCCGCCATAGGGATGGCGTTGGTGGACGGGGATCTGGTTGCAATATTCGACGGTCTCGATCACGCGGTCGATATTGGAGAAATCGATCTTGGGATCAATACCTTGGGTGTACATATTGAGAGCCATTGTAACCAGACAGCAATTGCCCGTACGCTCGCCATTGCCGAACAAACAACCCTCCACACGGTCGGCCCCGGCCATCAGCCCCAGTTCAGCCGCAGCCACGCCGGTGCCGCGATCATTGTGCGTGTGCAGGCTGATCACCGCGCTTTGCCGGTTGGGCAGATTGCGGATGAAATATTCGACCTGATCGGCATAGATATTGGGCGTCGCCGCCTCCACCGTGGCGGGCAGGTTGAGAATTACCGGACGGTCGGGCGTGGGGGCGAGCGTGGTCATCACCGCTTCGCAAACCTCAAGGCTGAAATCCAGCTCGGCGGTTGAGAAGGTTTCGGGGCTGTATTGGAAATGCCAGTCTGTGTCCGGGCGCTTGGCGGCTTCGTCCCGCATCACCTTGGCGCCTGCCACCGCGATCTGCTTCACCTGTTCACGGCTCATGGCGAACACGATCTCGCGCCACGCGGGGCTGACGGCGTTGTAGAGATGGACGATAGCAGAGCGCGCCCCGGACAGGCTGGCAAAGCTAGTGCGGATCAGATCCTCGCGGCTTTGTGTTAGCACCTGCACCACCACATCGTCTGGCACGCGGCCGGAATGGATCAGGCCGGAGATGAAATCGAACTCGGTCGCGCCCGCGCTGGGGAAACCGACTTCGATCTCCTTCACGCCAATTTCCACCAGCATATCAAAGAACCGGTTCTTCTTATGCGCGTCCATCGGATCGACAATCGCCTGATTGCCGTCGCGCAGATCGGTGGATAGCCAGCGCGGCGGCGCGATAATCGTGCGGGTCGGCCACTGGCGGTCGGTCAGCGGGACTTGGGGAAACGGCGCATATTTGACGCCGGGATCGCGGAGCATGGTCATGAAGATGTCTCGAAACGGTCGGTCTGCGGGGGGAGGATGACTGCGGCCCTTGGGTGCGGATCGCGCACCGTTCAGGCACGCAATCTCACGCCCAAGGGCGGATTAGTCGCAGAATGTGTCCGTTGCGGATCATAGGCTCGGGCATTGCGTAAAATGTCGCAGGGCGCAAGGCTTGCTTGGCTTTTCTGTCGCCGACCCAGCATTAGCAGGGTCAATTGTTGCAAACCTGTCGCGCCGTCAGCGGCCTCAGTTGCGATCCTTGTCCACCAGTTTGTTGGCACCGATCCACGGCATCATGGCGCGCAGATGGGCGCCGGTCTTCTCGATCGGATGCGCGGCGGCGGCCTTGCGACTGGCTTTCAGTTCGGGCTGGCCCGCCTGATTGTCGAGCACGAAGTCCTTCACGAAGCGACCGGACTGGATGTCCTTCAGCACGCGCTTCATCTCGGCCTTGGTTTCATCGGTGATAATGCGGGGGCCGGTTTTGATGTCGCCATATTCGGCAGTGTTGCTGATCGAATAGCGCATGTTGGCGATGCCGCCTTCATACAGCAGATCGACGATCAGCTTGGTTTCGTGGAGGCATTCGAAATAGGCCATTTCGGGCGCATATCCGGCTTCCACCAGCGTTTCGAACCCGGCCTGGATCAGATGGGTGATCCCGCCGCACAATACCGCCTGCTCACCGAACAGATCGGTTTCGCATTCTTCCTTGAAATCGGTTTCGATGATGCCCGAACGCCCGCCGCCAACCGCGCTGGCATAGGACAGGGCGAGCTGCTTGGCGAAACCGTTGCCGCCGCTCTGGCTGCTTTCCTGATGCACTGCGATCAGGCACGGCACGCCGCCGCCCTTGAGATATTCCCCGCGCACGGTGTGGCCCGGCCCCTTGGGCGCAATCATGATGACATCGACATCACCGGGCGGGTCGATCAGGCCGAAATGGATGTTCAGCCCGTGGGCGAAAGCCAGCGCGGAGCCGGGGCGCAGCTTGCCCGCGACTTCACCGGCATAGATCGACGCCTGATGTTCATCGGGGGCGAGGATCATCAGCACATCGGCCCATTCCGCAGAATCGGCGACCGATTTGACGGTGAAGCCCGCGTCCTGTGCCTTCTTGGCAGAGGCCGAGCCATCGCGCAGCGCCACGACCACTTCGCCAACACCGCTGTCGCGCAGGTTCTGCGCATGGGCGTGGCCCTGGCTGCCATAGCCGACAATCGCGACCTTCTTGTCCTTGATCAGGCCTGTGTCGCAATCGGCATCGTAATAGACTTGCATTGTTTTCCCTCGTTAAATGGTATCAGCGCCGCGGATCATTCCGACAATTCCCGACCGCCCGACCTCGACCAGCCCCAGCTCGCGCATCAGCGCAATGAAGCTGTCGATCTTGTCAGGCGCGCCGGTGATCGCGAACACGAAACTGCTGGTGGTGGTATCGACGACATTGGCGCGGAACAGTTCGGCAATGCGCAGCGCCTCGACGCGGGCATCGCCTTTGCCGGCCACCTTGACCAGTGCCAGCTCGCGTTCGACATGCGGCCCGGCCTCGGTCAGATCGGTAACCTTGTGAACCGGCACCAGCCGCTCCAGCTGCGCGCGGATCTGGTCGATCACCGGCTCGGGGCCATTGGTGACGATGGTGATCCGGCTGATCGCGTGGTTCTCGGAAATATCCGCTACGGTCAGGCTGTCGATATTATAACCGCGCGCGGTGAACAGCCCGGCGATCTTGGCCAGAATGCCCGCTTCATTGTCGACCGTCACGGTCAGCACGTGGCGTGCGGAGATTTCCTCGGGGATTTTCATGGTCACACCAGCGCCTTTGCTTCGTCGTCCATCGTTCCCGCGACCTGATCGCCATACAGTAGCATTTCGGTATGCGCCGCGCCGCTGGGGATCATGGGATAGCAATTGGCGTCTTTTGACACCATGCAATCGACCATCACCGGCCCGTCATGCGCCAGCATTGCGGCGATTCCGGCGTCGAGCTGGCTTTCATCCTCGATGCGAATACCCTTCCAGCCATAAGCCTCTGCCAGTGCCACGAAATCGGGCAGGCTGTCGGAATAGCTGTTGGAATAGCGGCTTTCATAGGTCAGTTCCTGCCACTGGCGGACCATGCCCATATATTCATTGTTGAGGATGAACACCTTGACCGGCAGGCGGTACTGGCTGGCGGTGCCCAGTTCCTGAATGTTCATCTGGATCGAGGCCTCGCCCGCGATATCGATCACCAGCGCATCGGGATTGCCCAGCTGCGCCCCGATGGCGGCGGGCAGGCCATAACCCATAGTGCCGAGCCCGCCCGAGGTGAGCCATTTGTTCGGCGCATCGAAGCCGAAATATTGCGCCGCCCACATCTGGTGCTGGCCAACTTCGGTGGTGATGATCGGATCGTGATCACGGGTCAGCGCAAACAGCCGCTCGACCGCCTTTTGCGGCATAAGGGAATCCGTGCGCGGCGGATAGGCGAGGCAATCGCGGGCGCGCCAGCCGGTGATGCGCGCTTTCCATTCGCCCAGATCAGCCGCCGTGCGGTCGCTCCAGGCGTCGCATAATTGGCCCAGCACCTGTGCGCAATCGCCGACAATGCCCAGGTCGACGGGAACGATCTTGTTGATGCTGGCCCGGTCGATATCGATATGGATTTTCTTCGCCTCGGGCGCAAAAGCGTCCAGCCGTCCGGTCACGCGGTCATCGAAGCGCGCGCCGACTGCAATGATCAGATCGGCGCGGTTCATGGCCATATTGGCTTCATAAGTGCCGTGCATCCCCAGCATCCCCAGCCAGTCTGGATGGGTAGCGGGGAAAGCACCAAGGCCCATCAGCGTGCTGGTAACCGGCGCGCCGGTGCCCTGCTGCAATTGCCGCAGCAATTGCGCAGCACGCGGGCCACCATTGATCACGCCGCCGCCGGTATAAAACACCGGCCGTTCAGCCTGCGCAATCATGGCGATGGCTTCGGAAATCTCGGCATCACTGCCCGCAACGCGCGGCTGATAGCGGTGCGAGGCAAGGGGGACGCGCTCGGTCCCCTCATTACCGGACAGTGCGATCTGCACATCCTTGGGGATGTCGACCAGAACCGGACCGGGCCGCCCGGTGGTGGCGATGCGGAACGCCTCATCAATGGTCGCCGCCAGTTTGTCAGGGTCTTTGACGAGGTAGTTATGTTTCGTGCAATGCCGCGTCAGGCCGATGGTGTCGGCTTCCTGAAAGGCGTCGGTGCCGATCAGGGCAGTGGGCACCTGTCCGGTGATCACCACCAGCGGGATCGAATCCATATAGGCATCGGCAATCCCGGTCACCGCATTGGTCGCGCCGGGGCCACTGGTGACCAGCACCACGCCGGGCTTGCCGGTCGATCGGGCATAGCCTTCCGCCGCATGCGCCGCGCCTGCCTCGTGCCGCACCAGAATATGGCGCAGGCGAGTGTCGGCGAACAATTCGTCATAGATCGGCAGCACCGCGCCGCCGGGATATCCGAACACGAATTCCACGCCCTGGCGAACCAGGCAGTCGATCAGGATGGCCGCGCCGCTGCGCTCCGCACTCAAGAGAATTCTCCATTCAAAAGATACAAATCGGCCCGGTGCTGGGGTCTTAGCACCGGGCCGACATGAGGATCACTATGGCTAAGTTGATTTCAGTGTCAAGATGCTTTTTGAAACAATGATACAAAAATATCGGCAATTGCAGCTGTTTTGTTATCAACACGCGGCCAGTCAGCAGGCATCTGCCGCCTGAACCACGTGTATTGACGCTTGCCATATTGCCGTGTGGCGGTCTGGCCAGCGGTGATTGCTTGATCACGCAATAGATCGCCTTGCAGCAGCGCTGTAATCTCGGGCACGCCGATGGCGCGCATCACCGGCAGCGCAGGGTCAAGCTGGCGTGCCAGCAGCGCCGTTACCTCTGCGATAGCGCCGCCTTCCAGCATCAGAGTGAAGCGCCTGTCGCAGCGTTCGTAAAGCCATTCGCGGTCGGGCAGCAGTATTGCCGGATGCAGGGAAACTTCCTTCGCGATCCCGCCAGTTTTCTTGCCCTGCCAATCAGTCAGAGGCCTTCCAGTTGAGCGGATCACTTCCAGTGCGCGAGTCGTGCGGGCGCTGTCGGCGGGCGCAAGGCGGGCTGCGGCCTGCGGGTCATCGATTTCCAAAGCTGCGCGCGCGGCATCCTGTGGCATCGCCCGCACTGCGTCGCGCACGGCGGGGTCTATCGCCGGGACCGGCGCGATGCCGTCCAGCAAGGTGCGCATATACAGGCCGGTCCCGCCGCACAGGATGGGCACCGCACCTTCATCATGCAGCGCTGTAATCTCCGCCTTGGCCGCCGCCGCCCAATCCGCTGCCGAGCAGGCTTGCTCGCCGTCCCATGCGCCGAACAGGCGATGTTCGATGCCGCCCATCTCTTCGGGCGAGGGGCGCGCCGACAGTACCCGCAGATCGGCATAGACCTGCGCACTGTCGGCATTGATCACAACGCCGCGCCGTCCATCATCAGCCAGCGTCTGCGCCAGCCGGACGGCCAGATCGCTCTTGCCGCTGGCGGTCGGCCCTGCGATGAGCGCGACCGGCGGTTTTACAGGAGTTGCAAGCGTGCTCATTGCCCGGCTGATAGCAGATCAGGCCCAGATCGGTAGCGACCTGAAAACACGGCTTGATGCTGCCAGTGCCCAGTTCGATGCGGCGGGCATGCGTCTGTCGTCGGCTGCCATGGTCGATTTCGCGGGCGATGTGCTGCAATTGTCCTTCGCTGTTGGCGATGTGCGTGCGGTGATGACAGTGCTCGACCAGCATTTTGCGGGCAGAGATATGCTGGTGGCAGAGGACACGGTCGAGCTGCCCCGGCTGTTCGTGTCGGATATGGATTCGACCATGATCGGGCAGGAATGCATTGACGAACTGGCCGACTTCGCCGGTCTGAAAGACCGCGTGGCCGCGATTACTGAACGTGCGATGCAGGGCGAGCTCGATTTCGCCAGCGCCTTGCGCGAACGGGTTGGCTTGCTGGCGGGACTGGATGAGGGGGCGATTGACCGCTGTCTGGCAGAGCGTATTCGCCCGGTTCCCGGCGCTGCCACGCTGGTCGCCACGCTCAAGGCCAAGGGATGCCGCAGTGTGCTGGTCACCGGGGGCTTCCATCACTTTGCCGATCCAGTAGCCGAAATGCTGGGTTTTGAACGCACAGTCGGCAACCGGCTGGGTGTTGCGGGCGGCAAGCTGACCGGCGAGCTGGCCGGGCCGATCAGCGATGCCGGCACCAAGCTGGCGACGCTGGAGGAAGAGCGCGACTTGCTGGGCGAGGGTGCCCGTGTGTTGTCCACGGGCGACGGCGCGAATGATATCCCGATGATTGCGGCGGCGGATTACGGCTTCGCCTACCGCGCCAAGCCCAAGGCGCGCGATGCGGCAAACGGACGGATCGACGACGGTGATCTGACCGCAATTCTCAAACTGCTGGCAATCCCGCAGAGCGAGTGGGTGGCAGCCTGAGTTACAGCCAGCTGGCGATCTGCGTCAGCGGTTTCTTCTTCAGCGCGTGGGCCGGCACGGTGGCATCTTTCGCCGGGTGGCCCACCACCAGCACCATGACCGGCTTTTCCTGTTCGGGCCGCTGGCATATGTCGCGCAGGAATCCCATGGGCGAGGGGGTGTGAGTCAGTGTGGCCAGACCCGCCTCATGCAGCGTTGCGATCAGCATTCCGCAGGCGATCCCGACGCTTTCATTGACGTAGTAATTCTGCGTCGTCCCGTCCTCATCGATCCCGCCCTTGCGCTGGGCGAACACCACGATCAGCCACGGTGCGGTTTCCAGAAACGGCTTGTCAGGATCGGTGCCCAGCGGCCCCAAAGCCGCCAGCCATTCATCGCTTGCCTTGCCGGCATAGAACGCGTGTTCCTCGGCCTCGGCGGCTTCGCGAATCGCGCGTTTGGTTTCAGGTTTGGTGATGACTGCAAAATGCCACGGCTGATGGTTCGCACCCGAAGGCGCAGTGCCCGCCGCCTCTATCGCCGCCTCGATCACTTCGCGCGGCACCGGCTGATCGGTGAAATACCGGCAGGTGCGCCGTGTTTTCAGCCGCTCGCTCAGCGCGCGGGCGCGGGCGATGCTGTCGGCATCACTGATTTCGGGCAGGGCATAGGGGAGGGTTTCGTGATCACGCATAACCCCCACCCTATTGCGGCTTTACCGAAATTGCGACCGCTTCAATTGGACCGCGCGGTGCTCTCCCCCGTGTTGTTGTTATAATAGAGCTCGATCCGTGAGATCTTGCAGAAATTGAAGTTCCGCCAGAACACTTCCTCGCCGTCCAGCTGGTAAACCACCTTCACATCCCACCAGCAGGTGTCTGCAGAATTGCTGAAATCGATCCGCCATGCGTCGCCCGCATCCAGCACATCGCTGTACAATACGTCCTCTTCCCAATCATTGGCAGCGCTGGGCGAGATATACATTTCGGCGATGGTGTAGCCGGTGCGATTGACGACTGTGAGAACCTCGTCACTCGCGGCGGCGGGCGCTGACACCACGGTAAAGGCGGCAAGCATAAAGGCTGAGGCGATTGGCATTCGCATGGGTCGTGTCCCTTGACGGATACGCGTCCCTGATCGCGTGGTGCGCGCTTTACCGCATTTGGGCAAGGGGTTTGCCAGGTGCGCGGTCTCTTCGAACTCAGCGCAATTCCTTGCGGATAACCAGTTTCAGGCCCGACCACACTTCATCCACTGCGCACACCTTGGTGTCCACCAACCCGATTGGCAGGGATATTTCGCGGATAGTGTCCTCGGTGATTTCTGAGGGGACGCCAGAGGCCTGCTTGGGCCAGCTGACCCAGATCTGCCCGTCGGGCGCGATCTGCTGGCGCAGCGTGGTCAGCTTGGCCTGCAGATCAGCGCGTTGCGTCACGAAGATATGCGCGGCGTCGATACCCTCTGCGGGATCTTTGACGAAAGTGAGTTCGAGCGCATATTCGTCGATTTCGTCGATGATGGGTTCGGGCATGGCGCTGAACCACACCCGCTGCCCGTCACGCAGCGAGAGCTTCTTGGCGAGCGGGGTGTTGGAATAGGCGGTGATCATGGCTTGCTTTGAGCGCAAAAGCTTACGTGCTCAAGTGATGGTGGTCCGGGGAGGGGGTGCTGACCCCCCACCCTCGGCCCATCCCCAGGGGGAGGGGAGAAGATCAGCTCTCCATCCACTCGCGGAAGAAGCTCTCGTGTGCCTCGCGGAGGTCAGCGAGGGGGATGTTCATCCAGCCGTTAGAAATGCAGATCATCGGCTTGGAATCGCCTCGTTGGTTTCCAGTGCTGCCGATGTCGAGCCAGTCCAGACCCGAAGCATCGAGCAAATCTCGTGTCTCATAAGCGTCAGTCGCTTCGATGATATACCGACCCTGGTCCTCTCCAAAGAAGAGCGCGGCCAGATGCCCGCCGTTTAGCCCGGCAAATTGGGTATCGCACCCGATACCCGACGCTAGCGCCATCTCGGACAGCGCAACAAGCAATCCACCATCGGAAACGTCATGAACCGCCCCGACACGGCCAGTCTCGATCAGGTTGCGGACGAATTCTCCATGTGTGCGTTCTTGTGCCAGATCGACAGTCGGCGGGGCGCCAGCTTCAGCGCCGTGCAACACTCTCAACCATTGCGACTGGCCGAGCGAGGCGGTTGCACCACCAATGAGAAAAAGACGCTTTGCTGGCGCGGTGAAACCAATGCGCGCCATCTTGGAATAATCCTCGATGATGCCAACCCCGCCAATTGCTGGTGTGGGGAGAATAGCGCTGCCACCGCCAGTCGCCTTGCTCTCGTTGTACAGCGAGACATTGCCGCTCACGATCGGGAAATCGAGTGCGCGGCAGGCTTCGCCCATGCCTTCCAGTGCGTGGACCAGCTGCGCCATGATTTCGGGGCGTTGCGGGTTGGCGAAATTGAGACAATTGGTCACGGCCAGCGGGCGCGCGCCTACTGCGCAGAGGTTGCGGTAGGCCTCGGCAATGGCCTGCTTGCCGCCTTCATAAGGGTCGGCATAGACATAGCGCGGGGTGCAATCGGTTGTGATCGCCAGCGCCTTGTCCGTGCCATGCACCCGCACGACGCCGGCATCGCCGCCAGTCTGCAAGGTGTCCGCGCCGACCTGGCTGTCGTATTGTTCGTAAATCCAGCGTTTGGAGGCGAGTGCAGGGCTGGCCATCAGCTTGAGCAGATCCGCGCCGATGTCGGTGCATTCGGGCACTTCGCCCAGCGGTTTGACCTGCGCCCACGCCTTGTATTCTTCTTTGGAGAGATAGGGCCGGTCATATTCGGGCGCATCGGCGGCGAGCGGGCCGAGCGGAATGTCGCACACCACTTCGCCATCGAATTCCAGCACCATGTGCCGGGTGTCGGTCACCTCACCGATGACAGCGAAATCCAGCTCCCATTTCTTGAAAATCGCCTCGGCCATAGGCTCCTTGCCGGGCTTGAGGACCATGAGCATCCGCTCCTGGCTCTCGCTCAGCATCATCTCGTAAGGGGTCATCCCCTCTTCGCGGCAAGGCACCTTGTCCATGTCGAGCCGGATGCCCGCCTTGCCATTGGTCGCCATTTCCACGCTGGAGGAGGTCAGCCCCGCCGCGCCCATATCCTGGATCGCGACGATGGCATCGGTGGCCATCAGTTCCAGACAGGCTTCGATCAGCAGCTTCTCAACGAACGGATCGCCGACCTGCACGGTGGGGCGCTTGGCCTCCACATCGTCGCCGAAATCGGCGCTGGCCATCGTCGCGCCGTGAATGCCGTCGCGGCCGGTTTTCGACCCGACATAGACGATCGGATTGCCCACGCCGGTCGCGGCGCTGTAGAAAATCTTGTCCGCATCCGCGACGCCGACGGTCATCGCATTGACCAGAATATTCCCGTCATAGGCAGGGTGAAAATTGGTTTCGCCCGCCACGGTCGGCACGCCCACGCAATTGCCGTAACCGCCGATGCCCGCGACCACGCCTTTCACCAGATGCTGCATCTTGGGATGATCGGGCCGTCCGAAACGCAGCGCATTGGCATTGGCAATCGGGCGCGCGCCCATAGTGAAGACATCGCGCAGGATGCCGCCAACGCCAGTCGCTGCACCCTGATAGGGTTCAATATAGCTGGGGTGGTTGTGGCTCTCCATCTTGAAGATCGCCGCCTGACCATCACCAATGTCGATCACGCCAGCATTCTCGCCGGGGCCGCAGATTACCCACGGTGCTTCGGTCGGCAGTTTCTTCAGATGCAAGCGACTGGACTTGTAGCTGCAATGTTCCGACCACATCACCGAGAATATGCCCAGCTCGACGAGGTTCGGCTCGCGGCCAAGCGCGCTCAGCACGCGTTCGTATTCTTCGGGGTTGAGGCCGTGCTGCTCGACGACTTCGGGGGTGATCGCGGACTCGGAAATAGCCATGCGCGCGCCCTTAGCGGCGCACGCTCGCCACCGCTAGCCCCACTTGCTGTCTGTGCCACCGGGTTGAACCGGTCCAGAATGCCAGCGCGGCCATGATGGCATAGGCAAACAGCGCGGTCAGATAGAGCGCAATTCCCGCCTCGCGCGGTTCCGGCCCGAACCAGTTGAACGCCTGAAATACCAGCATCACGCCCATCAGCGCCATCGGCGGGACAATCGGCCCCTTGGTGCGGCGCAGATACCACCAGAACGCCAGCCCGGTGATCGCCAGCTCCAGCGGCATCGCCACCAGCGGCGAATTCCACAGGCCAAACCCGTATTTCTCCTCGCCGCCCGCCATCGTCAGATCGGGCCGGTGGACCAGCAGGTCGAGCAGCCAGTGGCTGAGCACGACGATCCCGGTCCATGCCGCCGCCACGCCGCTGCGCGTGAACACGCCCATCAATATCGCCGCAACGGCCGCAAATACCGCGCTGCCCAGTAGGCTGTGGGTCAGCGGCATATGATACAGGTCAAATGGGTTCATCGCAGTGATGCCGGGCACGATCCGCATTTTCTCGACGCCCAAGATGGCGAAGGTGAAGAACGCGATATCGACCAGTTGCGCTGCCACGAACAATTTGCCCAGTCCGGCCGCCTCGTCTGTGGTGGCGCGCGCGGCGAATGCCGGGGCGAAATGGCCAATAAACATGCGGTTTCCTCAGGCGAAGCGGGTTGCGGCATAGGTGGCCAGCGTGGCCGCCACGGCGGTGGCAAAGGCCCCCCAGGCGATGTCGACCAGCGTCACCTGCACCGGCCAGACCTTCATCGTCGCCTGATTGGTCAGATCATATGTAGCATAGCATATCGCGCCCAGCAGCGCGCCATTCAGCGCCGCCGCGCCCAATCCGCCGGATATCCCAGGACGCACGGCAAACCACACGATGGCGGCGATATAGGCGATGTAGAAGGCGATAGCTGGACCCATGCGGAAACTGTCCGCCATCAGCTCACCCAGATTGGGCCGGTAGAAATTCTTGCCCGCCCAGCCAAGCCAGACGGCATCCAGCACGCCAAACACCAGCGCCGCCGCGCCATAGGCCACAATCCACGTCATTATTGCTTCCCCCGTTTGGGCCTTACTTGACCGCGCTGGCCCGTGCGGTCAATGCTCCGCCGCTATGGCAGAGGGTACAGAAAAAATCGCCGAGATGACTTTCGAACAGGCGCTCAGCGCGCTCGAAGGCGTCGTCCGCAAACTCGAAAGCGGCGAGGTGCCGCTGGATGAAAGCGTGGACCTTTACGCACGGGGCGAGGAACTGCGCAAAGCGTGTCAGGCCCGGCTCGACGCGGCGCAGGCGCGGATCGACAAGATTGTGACCGGCCCCGATGGCAAACCCACCGGCACTGCGCCGTTCGATGGCGAGAGCTGAGGCGTGACTGTGGTGGCGGACAAGCCTGAATTGCTCACCGAAGCATTTCAGAACATCCAGAGCGATGTCGATAGCGCGTTCGACGCATTCCTCCCTGTACCGCAGGACAGCCGTGCAAGGCTGGTCGAAGCGATGCGCTATGCCGCGATTGGTGCGGGCAAGCGGGTTCGCCCGCTGCTGGTGGTTGCCACTGCCGATCTGTTTGGCGTCAACCGCAGCGCGGCGGTGAATGCCGGCTGCGCGGTGGAGGCGATCCATGCCTATTCGCTGATCCACGATGATCTGCCGTGCATGGACGATGACGAATTGCGCCACGGCAAGCCCACCGTACACCGCGCCTTTGACGAGGCGACGGCAGTGCTGGCAGGGGATTGCCTGCACGCGCTGGCCTTCGACATATTGACGCAGCCCGACACCAGTACCGATCCCTTCGTGCGCGCCGAACTGGTCGGGGCGCTTGCCAAGGCCAGTGGGCATGACGGGATGGCAGGCGGGCAGATGATGGACATCGTCGCCGGAGAACAGGATTACGATCTGCGGCAGGTCACCCGGCTCCAGCAGCTCAAGACCGGCGCGCTGCTCGCCGCCAGCGTCGAAATGGGCGCGGTGCTGGGGCGTGTGCCGCCAGAAGGCCGCACGCAATTGCGCGCCTATGCCCGCGATATCGGGCTGTCCTTCCAGATCGCCGATGATCTGCTTGATGTGGAAGGCGACGAGGGCAAGGCCGGCAAGGCGCTGCGCAAGGACGAGGCGCAGGGCAAGGCGACCTTTGTGACGCTGATGGGCGTGGACGCCGCGCGGCGGCAGGCCGGGATGCTGGTCGAACAGGCCGCTGACCACCTCGCCAGCCACGGCGACGACGCGCGGCTGCTGATCGAACTAGCCCGGTTTATTGTGAAGAGGGACCATTGATGGCGCAGCGCATCGGCATTTACCCCGGTACTTTCGATCCCATCACTCTGGGCCATGCGGATATCATCCGGCGCGGTGCGCGGTTGGTGGACAAGCTGATCATTGGCGTCACCACCAACCCATCAAAAAACCCGATGTTCTCTGCCGAGGAACGCATCGCTATGACGCAGCGCGAAGTTGCGGCGCTGGGGATCGCCAATGTCGAAGTGGTCGGCTTCAACGCGCTGCTGGTGAAATTTGCGCAGAAGGAAGGCGCGAATGTGCTGATCCGCGGACTGCGCGCAGTGGCGGATTTCGAATATGAGTATCAGATGGCGGGAATGAATCAGCAGCTCGATGACGCGATCGAGACCGTGTTCCTGATGGCGGACGTGTCGCTGCAGCCGATCGCTTCCAAGCTGGTCAAGGAAATCGCGCTGTTCGGCGGCGATATTGCGCCCTTTGTCAGCGATGCCGTGCGCAGCGATGTGACGACGCGCGTTGAAAAAAACGGCCGGTTGGGGGATTATTGACGCAGCAGGCTTGCGCGCTGCAAGCTATTCATTGAACCGACAGACCGCTGACGCTAGACGCAGCGCATTCCGGCATCATCCGACAGGAACTCCATGCTCAAGACTTCTATCGCCCTGGCTGCAACCGCACTGCTGGCGCTTTCTCCGATTGCCGCCTCCGCGCAGGACGCTGAACCTGCGCCCGCGCGCAAGACATTCAACGCCATCAATTACGATGCTACCGCCGAGCGCGAGAACATCCTGGTGCTCGATCTGTCGAATGGCCAGCGGGTCATGATCCGCCTGATGCCCAGTTGGGCGCCCAGCCATGTGGCACGCATCAAGCAGCTGGCGGCCGAGGGTTTTTACAACGGCCACATCTTCCACCGCGTGATCGATGGCTTCATGGCGCAGACCGGCGATCCGACCGGGACCGGGCAGGGCGGTTCGCCGCTTCCAGATCTTGCCGCTGAATTCAACCCGATGCCGCATATTCGCGGCACTGTGTCGATGGCGCGCGCTTCGTCGGAAGACAGCGCGAACAGCCAGTTCTTCATCGTCTTCTATCCGCGTTTCAGCCTTGACCGGAAATACACCAATTTCGGGCGGGTGATCGCCGGGATGGACGCAGTGGACGCGATCAATCGGGGGGAGCCGCCGCAGAACCCGACGCGGATCCTGCAGGCCTCGCTCGCCAGCGAAAATGCTCCGGTCCCGGCAATGCCCGTGGTCCCGGTGCAGACCATCTCTGCCGATGAACTCAACTCCCCGCTGACGCAGTAACTGCGCTCTCTGCTTTCCAGCGCGCGCGCTGGCGGCTAGGGCGCGCGCCATGCGCGTTGACCTCTTCGATTTCGAGCTGCCGCCAGAGCGGATAGCGCTGCGCCCGGCCCGCCCGCGTGATGCCGCGCGTATGCTGGTGGCAGATGGCGGCACTGCGCCGCTGGCCGATCACCATGTCCGCGATCTGCCCGGCCTGCTGCGCGAAGGTGATGTGCTGGTGTTCAACGATACGCGCGTCATTCCCGCGCAGTTGGAGGGGCGGCGCGGCGAGGCCAAGATCGGGGCCACGCTGCACAAACGCATCGACCTGCGCCGCTGGCAGGCGTTCATTCGCAACGCCAAACGGCTGCGCGTGGGCGAGACTGTCGAATTTCCCGAAGGCGTGAGCGCGCTTGCCGAGGCGCGGCATGATGATGGCAGTTTCACACTGGCATTTGCAGGTGACGAGCCGGTCGAGGTGCTGCTCGAACGCGCGGGGACCATGCCATTGCCGCCCTATATCGCAGGCAAGCGCGGGACCGACGAACAGGACCGCAAGGACTACCAGACCATGTTCGCGGCCCGCGACGGCGCGGTGGCGGCGCCCACCGCTGCGCTGCATTTCACGCCCGAACTGATCGCCGCGCTCGATGCGGCGGGTATTGGCCGCGAAACGCTGACGCTCCATGTCGGGGCCGGGACTTTCCTGCCGGTCAAGGCCGAGGACACCGCCGACCACCAGATGCACTCCGAATGGGGTCGGATCGAACCCGAAGTGGCGGATCGCCTGAACGCTGTGCGCAAGGCAGGGGGAAGGGTGATCGCCGTCGGCACTACCAGCCTGCGCCTGCTGGAAAGCGCAGCGGGAAAAGACAAGATCATCCGCCCCTTCTCAGGCGACACCGATATTTTCATCACGCCAGGATATACTTTCCGCGCCATCGACGGGTTGATGACCAATTTCCATCTGCCCAAATCCACGCTGTTTATGCTGGTCAGCGCCTTGATGGGGCGCGAGCGTATGCAGGCCGTGTATGGCCATGCGATTGAGCATGATTATCGCTTCTATTCCTATGGTGACTCCTCGCTGCTGCTGCCCTAGATCGGTTTCGTGAGCGAACCCATTCTCGAACTCGTCGGCCTGTCCAAAACCTATCCCGGCGGATTGAAGGCGCTCGACAATGTCGATCTGACCATCCGCAAGGGCGAGATTTTCGCGCTGCTTGGCCCCAATGGCGCGGGCAAGACCACGCTGATCGGTGCGGTGTGCGGGATCGTGCGGCCCAGCGACGGCACGATGCGCGCATTCGGCCACGACATGGCGACCGACTGGCGCGCGGCGCGGGCGCGGATCGGGCTGGTGCCGCAGGAACTCAGCACCGATATGTTCGAGCCGGTGAGCCGCGCGGTGGCCTATTCACGCGGGCTGTTCGGGCTGGCACCCGACCCGGCGCGGATCGAGGAAATCCTGCGCTCGCTCAGCCTGTGGGACAAGCGCGATACGCGGATCATGGCGCTGTCGGGCGGGATGAAGCGCCGGGTGCTGATTGCCAAGGCGCTGGCACACGAGCCGGACCTGCTGTTCCTCGACGAGCCCACCGCCGGGGTCGATGTGGAATTGCGCAAGGATATGTGGCGCCAGATCGGCGCAATGCGCGAACGCGGTGTCACCGTGATCCTGACCACGCATTATATCGAGGAAGCCGAGGAAATGGCCGATCGCGTCGGGATCATCAATGGCGGCAAGCTGCTGATGGTCGATGACAAGGCGGCGATGATGAAACGGCTTGGCCGGACCGAGGCGCATATCTCGCTGGCACAGCCGCTGACCGAACTGCCAGCCTCCATCGCGCATTTCCCGGTAGAGCTGGAAGAAGCCGGTACGTCGCTGTGCTACCGCGGCGGTGACGGGACGGGGAAGGGCAAGGGCGAAGTGGCCGATCTGACCAAGGCGCTGATCGCTGCCGAGGTTGATTACACCGGCATTGAAGTGCGTGAGAGCACGCTTGAGGACATCTTTGTATCACTGCTGGGCGAAGGGGAGGGCGCGGCATGATCAACTGGCGGTCCACATGGTCGATCTACACCCGCGAATTGATGCGGGCGATGCGCACGGCGTTTCAGTCGATCATTGCTCCGGTGCTGACCACATCGCTGTATTTCATCGTCTTCGGCGCAGCCATCGGCGCGCGGATGCCGGATATTGCGGGCGTCGATTATGCCGCCTTCATCATTCCCGGTCTGTTGATGCTGACCCTGCTGGGCGAAACCACCAGCAACGCCAGTTTCGGGATTTATATGCCGCGCTTTACCGGCACGATATACGAGCTGCTGTCTGCGCCTGTGGGCGTGGCGGAGACGCTGGTGGGCTTTGTCGGCGCGGCGGCCACCAAGAGCCTGATCCTGGCGGCCATCATCCTTCTCACCGCGCGGCTGTTTGTCGAATACCAGATCGCGCATCCTTTTCTCGCCGTGATTTACATCATGCTGGTCGCGGCCAGCTTTGCGCTGTTCGGCTTTATCCTGGGCATCTGGGCGGACAATTTTGAAAAGCTGGGGATCATTCCCATGCTGTTCCTCACCCCGCTGACCTTTCTGGGCGGAACATTCTATTCGATCGATATGTTGCCCAAGCCGTGGGACACGATCGCGCTGGCCAATCCGATTGTCTATCTGGTCAGCGGGCTGCGCTGGACATTCTATGGCACTGCCGATGTCGATTTCGGCCTGTCGCTGGGGATTACGCTGGGATTCCTGGCGGTCTGCACCGTTATCATCGCGTACATTTTCAAGACCGGCTGGCGCCTGCGCGCCTGAGCCGCCTTTCATTTCAGATCATTCATTGCCGGGAAAGCGTTGTGCAACCATTGCGCCGCGGTCCGCCAATCTGCGGTCGAATCAGAAAGAGTTTTTTGTAATGCGTTTTAAGAATCAGCTGCTGGCGACGCTCGTTGCCGGTGCAGCCCTGGCCCTTCCCGCCGCCGCCCAGGCACAGAGCGTTCCGGGTGAAGGCTTTGTCGGCGTTTCGGCCGGTTACCACGATCTTGGCGTCGACAGCGACCTCCAGACCACGTTTGCCCCGCTCGACATCGACGATGCCAGCCCGATCTTTGGCGTTTTCGCCGGTTACGATGTCCCGATTGGCACCAGCATGTTTGCTGGCCTTGAAGGCAATTACCAGTTCGGCACCGATGCCATCGACAGTGAAGTCGGCGTATCGGTCCGTCTGGGCGTCCGTGCCCCCGGCGGCGCGAAATTCTACGTTCGCGGTGGCTACCAGCATCTCGACCTCGACCCCGAGGAAATCGTGAATATTGATCTAGGCGGCGCGCTGACCGGCATCGACGATAGCGACGGCGATTACCTCGTCGGCGCTGGTGTTGATTTCCCGATTGGCAGCAAGTCGATGATCCGTGTCAATCTGGACACGATCGCGTTTGACACTTTGCGCGCAACCGCAGGCGTCGGCCTTCGTTTCTAAACGATAGGACACCGCGCGGGGCCGGTATCCTTCGGGACACCGGCCCCGTTCGTGTTTCGGGATGACATTGCGGCGCGCGATGGCTAGCGCGGTGGCGATGTCCAACCGTTTCGATTTCATGATTCACGCGACCGACGGCAATGCCCGCACCGGGCAAATCCAGATGCTGCGCGGCGCGACCCGCACACCTGCTTTCATGCCCGTCGGCACAGCCGCCACGGTCAAGGCAATGAAGCCGGAAACGGTGCGCAAGACCGGTGCCGATATCATCCTCGGCAACACCTATCACCTGATGCTGAGACCCGGTGCGGAACGGGTTGCGCGGCTTGGTGGCCTGCACAAATTCATGAACTGGGACCGCCCAATCCTGACCGATAGCGGCGGCTATCAGGTGATGAGCCTTTCGGATCTGCGCAAGTTGACCGAACAGGGCGTGGAGTTTCGCAGCCATATCGACGGCGCAAAGCATATGTTGACGCCCGAACGGTCGATGGAAATCCAGCGTCTGCTTGGTAGCGATATCGTGATGGCGTTTGACGAATGCCCGCGCGCCGACCAATCGCGTGAAGTCATCGCTGCGAGCATGGAAATGTCGATGCGCTGGGCCAGGCGTAGCCGCGACGGGTTCGATACAGGGGGCGAACACGCTGAACGGTCGGCGCTGTTCGGCATCCAGCAGGGCGCCCTGGACGAAGAATTGCGCAAACGCTCTGCCGATGCGCTGACCGACATCGGCTTTGACGGCTATGCGATTGGCGGGCTGGCCGTGGGGGAAGGGCAAGAGGCGATGTTCGCCACGCTCGACTTCGCGCCCGGCCAATTGCCAGCTGACCGCCCGCGCTATCTTATGGGAGTGGGCAAGCCCGATGACCTTGTCGGCGCGGTGGAGCGCGGGGTCGACATGTTCGATTGCGTGCTGCCCAGCCGATCAGGCCGCAATGGACAGGCGTTTACCTGGAACGGCCCGATCAATCTGCGCAATGCCCGCTTTGCCGAGGATCAGGAACCGCTCGACAACCGCTGCGCCTGCGACACCTGCGCCACTTACAGCCGCGCCTATATTCACCACCTCGTCAAATCGAGCGAGATTTTGGGCGCAATACTGATGACGGAACACAACATCGCCTTTTACCAGCAGCTGATGCAGGCGATGCGCGATGCGATTGCGGCGGGACAATTCGCCCAATTCGCACAATATTTCCGCCAAGATTACCTGCGGCAGTAAAAATTCTTTCGCGGAACACTTGCACACGAAGTGTTTATGGACCTACCCCAAAGTCTGCATTTTTTGGGGGTCGTATGATGAATAAGTTTTTGACCGGTGTTGCCGGTGCCGCATTGCTATCCTTGCCGATGGCGTCACCATTGTCAGCGCAGAGCGTTAGCGACGATGCATCGGTGTTTGGCGCGCGCGAATCTGTTCGCGCGGCCAGCTTGTCACCATCTGGCAACCAGCTCGTCTATATCGCCTCTGCCGATGATCAGGGTGAGGCGGTATATGTTGTCGATCTGGCCACCGCAGGCGCCAAGCCTAAGCGGATTATGCTGTTCACTGAACCGATGGCCGACCTGACAGGATGTAGCTGGGCCACTGAAACGCAGCTGGTGTGCCGAGCTTACATCAGCGTGCGCGATGCCAGTATTGGTGAATATCTTGGCGTGACCCGAATGTTTTCGGTCAATTCAGACGGCAGCGACCTAAAGGTACTGGAAGGCCGCCGGTCGATGCGCGCGCTGGATGACGTATTCAATGGCGGTTCTGTCATCGCTCTGGATATGCCGGGCGAAGACGGCAAGGTTCTGATGACACGGACTTACGTCAAGGAAGCATCGAACAACACACGGCTTGCCAATGACAAAGAAGGTCTGGGCGTCGTGGCTATCGATCTGAAAGATGGCAGCGAAACGGCTGTTGAAACGCCGGACAAGAACGCGATCCGGTATGTTGCCGATGACACTGGCCAAGTTCGTCTCAAGGCCACGCAAATGCGCGGCGCGTCAGGCTATTCCGAGGATGAGATCGGTTATTTCTACCGCACCCCGAATTCGAAAAAGTGGGAGCAGTTGTCACGTCTGGAATTAAATGCAGGATCCAATCTCGGTTTCCAGCCGGTAGCCGTGGATGCCAAGACCAATGTCGCCTATGGATTTGAGGATGGCACTGACGGCTTTACAAAGCTGTATTCGGTCAGCCTCGATGGCGCGATGACGAGAACGCCGATTGTTGTCCGCAGCGATGCCGACGTGGATCAGATGTTGCTTATTGGACGCCAGCGCCGTGCCGTGGGCGCCAGCTTTGCTACAGAAAAACGTCAAATCGAATATTTTGATCCCGATCTCAAAGCCCTGGCGGCTTCATTGTCGGAAGCATTACCCAATCATCCGTTGATCAACATTATCGGCGCCAGTTCTGACGAAAGCAAATTGCTGATTGCTGCGTCTAGCGATGTGGATCCAGGGATGCTCTATCTGTTCGATCGTGCTGCGCGGGCGCTTAATCCGCTGTTGCCCCTTCGTGAAGCCGCTGATGGCAAGGCAATGGGCGCGATGCAGCCGATTTCTTATCCTGCCGCCGATGGCACGATGATCCCGGGATATCTGACCTTGCCGCCGGGCTCGGATGGCAAAAACCTGCGAGCCATCGTTATGCCGCATGGCGGCCCATCGTCGCGTGACGAGTGGGGCTTTGACTGGTTGGTGCAATATTTCGCGGCGCGTGGTTTCGCGGTGCTACAGCCCAATTTCAGAGGCTCCAGCGGCTACGGCGCCAAATGGTTTGGTCGCAACGGTTTTCAGGCGTGGCGCACCGCAATTGGCGATGTGAACGACGGCGCGCGGTGGCTGGTTTCACAAGGCCTTGCAAAGCCAAACGGTCTGGCAGCGGTAGGCTGGTCCTATGGCGGCTATGCAGCTTTGCAGTCGCAAGCACTCGACCCGGGATTGTTTGGTGCTATTGTCGCTATCGCGCCGGTGACAGATCTTGCCAAGCTGGTCGAAGACAGCCGCAAATTCAGCAATTACCGTCTTGTCGAAAACTTTGTTGGCAAAGGTGATCATGTCACCGCTGGTAGCCCTGCTCAAAACGCCGCGAGTTTCTCCGCCCCCGTCCTGCTATTCCACGGTACCGCCGACCAGAATGTAGATATTGAACAGTCGCGGATCATGGCCAAAGCGCTTGAGAAAGCCGGGAAGAAGGTCGAACTGGTCGAATATGACGATTTCGAACACGACCTCGACAGCAAATCGGTGCGTGCCAACATGCTCGGCAAGATCGACGCCTTCCTGCGCGCCGAACTTGGCAACTGATTGCGATAGCACCGGGCGACTGATCCGATGAGCTGGACGCGGGCGGCAATTGTCGGCGCGTCCGGCGGCATCGGCCAGGCGCTGGTGGCAGCGCTGCGTGAGACGGGGTGTGACGTGCTCCCGTTCTCACGCAGCGGCCCCGCAAGCCACTTCATGGATATCGAGGACGAAGCCAGCATCGCGCAGGCTGCACAGCAGTGCGCCGAGCGGGGGGCGCTAGATCTGGTCATCGTGGCTAGTGGCGCCTTGCACGGGGAGGGCTTTGGACCAGAGAGGAGCTGGCGCGAACTGACTGCCGATGGACTGGCGCGTGCCTATGCGATCAACGCTATTGGCCCGGCACTGGTGGCAAAGCATTTCCTGCCGCTGCTCCCGCGAGAGGGCAGCGCTGCCCTTGCGGCGATCTCTGCAAGAGTTGGCAGTATTTCGGATAACAGATTGGGCGGGTGGTATGGCTATCGCGCGTCGAAAGCGGCTCTGAACATGCTGGTGAAATCATTGGCGATCGAGTTGGCTCGCAGCCGGCCCGAAGCGCTGTGCGTGGCCCTGCATCCGGGCACCGTCGCTACGCCGCTCAGTCAGCCATTTGTAGGCACTATCCCCGAACACAAGCTGTTCACACCAGACACCGCGGCGCGTCATTTACTATCCGTACTCGGCGGACTGCAAAGCAAAGACAGCGGCGGCTGCTTCGCCTGGGATGGTACGCGGATAGCGTCCTGATACAAAAAGGGCGGCCCCGCAGGACCGCCCTTCCTGTTGCGTGTGTGAATCCGATCAGCGCGAGTAGAACTCGACGACCAGATTCGGTTCCATCGTCACCGGATACGGCACTTCGTCCAGCGTCGGAACGCGGGCGAAGGTAATCTTGTCATTGCCGTCCTGCGCGACATAGTCGGGCACGTCACGCTCGGGCAGGCTCTGCGCTTCGATGACCAGTGCCATTTCCTTGGCCTTGTCGCCCAGGCTGATGACATCCCCAACATCGACGCGGCGGCTCGCAATGTTGCACTTCACGCCGTTGACGCGAATGTGGCCGTGCGAAACGATCTGGCGCGCTGCAAAGATCGTCGGTGCGAACTTGGCGCGATACACGATCATGTCGAGGCGGCGTTCGAGCAGGCCGATCAGGTTCTGGCTCGTATCGCCCTTCATTTTGGACGCTTCGGTGTAGGTCTTGCGGAACTGCTTCTCGGTCACGTCGCCGTAATAGCCCTTGAGCTTCTGCTTGGCGCGCAGCTGCAGACCAAAGTCGCTGACCTTGCTCTTGCGGCGCTGACCATGCTGGCCGGGGCCATAGGCGCGCTTGTTAACCGGGCTGTTGGGACGACCCCAGATGTTTTCACCCATCCGGCGATCGAGTTTGTACTTGGCGCTTTTGCGCTTCGACATAAGTCTTTCCTTCAATTTGCAGGACTGTCCTTCAGACAGTCGTTTAACCCGGCATCGCACCGCATGACCTGTGTGCCATGCGCGGCATCCGCTTCACCGGGATACGGAGCCAATTCGCGAAGGCGCGCGCCTAGCAGATTTGGGCATAGGGTCAAGGGCCTGCGATAGGCGCTCGACAAGCAGCGCGGTTCACGGCAGTGCGCGCGCCATGAATAGCGAGACAAAATTGCCCGATGCCTGCACCGATATGCGCGACGTTCGTGCCGGGGTGGATGCCACCGACCGCGAATTGATGGAGCTGCTCGACCGGCGCTTCGGCTATATGCGCGCCGCCGCGCGGATCAAGCAGGAACGCGGCGCCGTGCGCGATGAAGCGCGCAAGGACGCCGTGATCACCAACGCCCGCGCCGATGCGGAGAAACGCGGCCTGCCTGCTGACAGGCTGGAAGGAATCTGGAATGATCTGGTGGAGACATCGATCGCTTACGAAATGATTGAATGGGACCGGCTGAGAGCTGGCTGATTGCACCCGGGGAGGGGTGAATAATGGTTGTGAAACATTGGCTGGCGGTGCTGGCCGCAGTTGCAATAAGCACGTCCGCTACGGCGCATGACGACGCGCCGCCGATATATATTCCAACTTACATACCGCATCTCGAAATTGCGGGCCGGGCTGACCCTGTGCGAACTCTGGCAGACCGGATGCAGGAGGTTAACACCGCGACTGTGTCCTACGCTCTCATTCGGGATGGCGCGGTGGTGCAGCAAGCTGTTGTTGGGAATGACGGCAGGTCGATCGCTTCCGATCTGCGCTTCCAGGCGGCCTCGCTCGCCAAGCCGGTCAGTGCGCTGGGTGTCCTGCGGCTTGTGGCACGGCACGGGCTTGATCTGGATGCGGACATCAATGGCTATCTCAGCGGATGGAAAGTCGATTACTCGCAATTCGGCGCGGCTGAGAAGGTAACTATCCGCCGCCTGCTGTCGCACCGCGCGGGCCTGAACGCTCATGGCTTTCCGGGTTATGTTCGCGGGTCCGAATTGCCCTCCACTGCCGGCGTTCTCCGCGGCGAAGGCAATACCGATGCAATTGTCCTGATGCAGGAGCCGGGCAGCGGATATGCTTATTCAGGCGGCGGTTACACAGTCCTGCAATTGCTGGTGGAGGAAAAAAGTGGGCTGACCTTCGCCGATTATATGCAGCAAGAAGTGCTCGGCCCGCTGGGTCTGGAAGCGAGTCACTTTGGTTATGCGGGGGTCGCACCATTCGCCTCGGCACACGGCAATGATGGCAATGTGGTGGAAGGCGGCTATCGCCTCCATCCTGAGAAAGCCGCTGCCGGACTTTGGACGACACCCTCCGACTTCGCGCGTTTCTTGCTTGCGGTGGACCGAATTGCCGCCGGTGAGCGGCCCGATTACCTGACCCCTGACATGGCCGCCCAGCTGCTGGCCGTTCCTGATGGCGGCGAGAACTATGCTCTGGGCTTTGGCATCGATCGAGGTGAGGGCTGGGATGTGATCCAACACACCGGCGAGAATTTTGGCTATCGGACGACGATGTTTTTCGACCGCCTCAGCCGCAGCGGAGCAGTGGTCTTTTCCGATTCCGAGTTGGGGTATCCCATCATCAGCGGACTGGCGCGCGGAATGGCGGGCGAGTTGGGCCTCACCTTCATGAAACGCCGCCTCCTGACCCCGGTCGCGCAGGGCACCGATGACTGGGCGCTGATCGAAGGGGACTGGACGGTGCCGGAGGGGCCGCTGGCGGGGCGCAGTTTTAGCTTCATGAAATCTGGCGATACCGATTTGCATCTGACCGATCTTGCTGGCGGCGAAATCAGCCGGTTCCTGGCAATCGGGTCGCTGTCATTCATCGATCTCGATACAACCTCACCGCTCACATTCTCCCGCGATCAGAATGGCGCGCCGCAAGCGGTCTTTGCGGGTCGTATCGTGCTTGTCAAAATGCCCGCCGACTGATTTGTTTCGAGCGCAGCGCAAGAGCCAAAAGCGAAGGGCGCGTGCCAATGACACGCGCCCCGAAATTTTAGCTTAGAGGATGAAAACTTAGCCGTTAGGACCCGAAGTTCCCTCCAACTGGCCGCGCTGGGACATATCATTGGCCGTGTCACGAGCATTCTGTTGCTGCTCATCCCATTCAGCCTGCGTACGGCAGACGCGCCGCGCGCCAAGCCGCGAGCCAACCGCAGGAGGCTGCGTCTTGCAGACTTTCTTTTCCTTGGCTGGCTGTTCAGCCGAGGTTGCCGTATCCTGAGCCACGGCGGGCTGGGTCATGGCAAGCGTCAAACCGGCAGCAGCCAGCAAAGCAAAAGATTTAATCATTTTTTGGTCCTTGAAGTTCGTGTCAGGCCATGCTGCGCTAACAAGTACGGCGGGTTTGGACAAATTGGATATAGCAAGTCCAGCTGAATTGATGCTGACCAAGCTGATTATTGCGCGTTTTTGATCAGTCCGCGGGCGTTGATATCCTCACCCGTTTCCTTTGTCAGCACCGCACTGTGAGCCCATTGGGCGCGGGTGAGGCACGCACGCTTGCCGGGAATTCGCGTCCCTACCTTGGGCGGCAATATGCGGCATTCGATCGTCTCATCGCCGAGATCGGTTTCTACGGGCGCTTCCGCAGGCGCAGGCGCGGCAACAGGCGTAGTGCCCTCTTGGGCAAAAGCGGACGAACCAGCTATAGCCAGCAATAATGCTCCGGCAAAAACAGTGGCAAATTGCTTGATCATCGCGAAACCCTCCAGATTGGCGTCACTCGATAGATACCACAATTCAACGAAATTCCCAATCTAGGGCAAAGCTACTTGCGCGGCCCTCTTGCCAGAGCCGACAGCACACCGCGTAAGGTGCGCACTTCCAGGTGGTTCCAGCCGGGCTTGGTCAGTATCCCGCGCAGAGTGCGGTGGGTTGCCTCGGCGCGGCCTTCGGGCAGGAAATATCCATTGGGCTCGAGCATTTTCTCAAGGTGCGCGACCAGCCCCTCCAGCTCCTCCTGCGGGGCCGGGGGCATCTTGTTTTCCTCCGGTGGCTGCACCAGTTCGTCCGCCCCCTCGCCAGTGGCAAGGTAGGCCTTCGACCACTCATAGGCGCACAGGATCACAGCCTGCGCCAGATTGAGCGAGCCGAACTCCGGATTGATCGGCACGGTAATTATGGCGCGGGCGAGCGATACATCTTCGGTTTCGAGGCCAGAGCGTTCGGGGCCGAACAGGAAGGCGCTGCGTCCGGGTGCAGTCACCATTTCGCGTGCTGCAATCTCGGGTGTCAGAACCGGCTTGTTCACACCGCGTCGGCGTACCGTGGTGGCATAAACATTCGAACAATCGGCGACTGCTTCGGCAGTGGTGTCGAACACCTGCGCATTTTGCAGAACCGAATCCGCTCCCGCCGCGGCCGGACCTGCCGCAGGGTTGGGCCAGCCATCGCGCGGGGAAACCAGCCGCATTTCCGCCAGCCCGAAATTGAGCATGGCGCGCGCCGCCTTGCCGATATTCTCGCCCAGTTGCGGGCGGACCAGCACGATCACAGGCTTGCGCGCGTCATTCACTCTTTGCCGCATCCTGAACGGTGCTGGCAAATTCCTCGAAATCGCGGGCCTCGCTGAAGTCGCGATAGACCGAGGCGAAGCGGATATAGGCCACGCTGTCCAATTGGCGCAGCCCTTCCATCACCAGCTCTCCGATCCGTTCGGACGGCACCTCGGCATCGCCAGCGGTTTCCACCTGACGCTGGATACCGGATACCAGACGGTCGATCTGCTCGGGTGCGACTTCGCGTTTGCGGCAGGCCAGCGCGATGGATTGCTCCAGCTTGCGCCGGTCGAAAGGCTCCTGCCGGTCACCGGATTTCATCACCGTAACTTCGCGCAGCTGGACGCGCTCGAAGGTCGTGAACCGCGCCCCGCAATGCGCGCATTGCCGGCGCCGCCGGATCGCCGTGTTATCCTCGGTCGGACGGCTGTCCTTCACCTGGCTGTCTTCATGGGCACAAAACGGGCAGCGCATCTGGGAGGCTTACTTCTTGACCCTGTTGTAAAAGGCAAATCCGGCACCTGCGATCAGGCCCATCGGCAGGCTTATCACGGGCAGCAATGCGCCTGCCAATGCGCCAATGGCGGCACCGGTCAGCACAGGTTTGGTGGAGGGATGCGCCATCCCTTCCTTGGCCATGCCGGAAATTTCGGTCTTGGCTTCATCAACCCAGTCGTTGTTTTTGGGATCGCGGTCTTGGTCTTGCATGATTGGTCTCCTTAACGGCCGGGATAGACGGGAAATGCGGCGCAAAGCTCGGCAACCTTGCCGCGCACGCGTTCTTCAACCTGGCCATCGCCTTCGGGGCCGTTGCGGGACAGGCCATCGACGACTTCGGCGATCAGCGCCCCGATGGTTTCAAATTCGGCCGTGCCAAAGCCGCGGGTGGTGCCCGCCGGTGTGCCCAGACGAATACCGCTGGTGACGAACGGGCTGCGCGTGTCGTAGGGGATACCGTTCTTGTTGCAAGTCAGCCAGGCGCGGTCGAGGCCGGCCTCCGCCGATTTGCCGGTGACATCCTTGGCGCTAAGATCGACCAGCATCGAATGATTGTCAGTCCCGCCAGACACCACACGCAGGCCATTCGCCTCGATCCCCTTTGCCAGAGCGCGAGCATTGTCGACCACGTTTTGCGCATAGGTCTTGAATTCGGGCCGCAGTGCCTCGGCAAAGGCCACCGCCTTGGCGGCGATGACGTGCATTAGCGGGCCGCCCTGCAGGCCGGGAAACACCGCCATATTGAGCGGCTTGGTCAGATCAGGATCGTTCCACAGGATCACGCCGGAACGCGGGCCGCGCAGGGATTTGTGCGTGGTGGTGGTGACAATATGTGCGTGGGGGAAGGGGTTGGGGTGCGCCCCGCCCGCAACCAGTCCCGAAATATGGCTCATGTCGCACACCAACGTCGCGCCGATCTCGTCAGCAATCTCGCGGAAGCGCGGGAAGTCCCATGTGCGCGAATAGGCGGTGCCGCCGCAAATGATCAGCTTGGGCTGATGCTCGCGCGCAATCGCCGCGACTTCGTCCATGTCGATCAGCTCGTCATGCTTGCGCACGCCATAGCTGACCGGGTTGAACCACTTGCCGCTCATATTGACAGGCGAGCCATGCGTCAGATGGCCGCCCGAGTTGAGGTCGAGCCCGATAAAGGTGTCGCCCGGCTGCAGCAGGGCCAGAAACACGGCCTGGTTCATCTGGCTGCCGCTGTTCGGTTGGACATTGGCAAAATCACATCTAAACAATTGCTTGGCGCGGTCTATTGCCAGCGTTTCGATGATGTCGGCATAGTCACAGCCGCCATAATAGCGCTTTCCCGGATAACCTTCGGCATATTTGTTGGTGAAGACCGATCCGGTCGCCTCCAGCACTGCGGTGCTGGCAATATTCTCCGACGCGATCAGTTCGATCTTGTCCTGCTGGCGCGCCAATTCATTGCGGATGGCGCCATAGATCTCGGGGTCGGCCTGTTCGAGCGTATCGGTCCAGAAACGGTTGTCGGTCATGCGGGTCCTAGCAGCTGGGGTTCGAAAGTTTGTCGACGCGGCGTTGATGGCGCCCCGTGCCTTGCGGCGTGGCATCGGCGAATTCGGTGGCGAGAAAGGCTGTGACACAGGCCTTGGCCATGTCGCCGCCCGTCAGCCGCGCGCCCATCGCCAGGCAATTGGCATCATTGTGTTCGCGGGCAAGCGCGGCAGACAACGGCTCCGACACCAGCGCACAGCGCACAGCCGGATTGCGATTGACCGAGATGGAAATGCCAATCCCCGATCCGCACAAGGCAATCCCGCGCTCGGCAGAGCCATCAGCGACGACCGAAGCCAGACTATAGCCGAAGTCGGGATAATCGACGCTGTCAGAGGTGTCGGGGCCAAGGTCGGCGACCTCGTGGCCCTGTTCGATCAACCAGTCGCGCAGCTCGGCCTTGAGGTCGAGCGCGGCGTGGTCAGAGGCAATGGCGATACGCATGGGCGCGGCATAGTGCGTTGCAACGATTCTCTCCACCCTGCTTTACAAACTCGTTCACAACATAGGATTGATCGCAGAGGCAGGTTTGCTGCCTGTTAAGTGTTCGGCGCTATTTCTGGTGGCATGGATAGTAACGCCACAGCTGCTTTCGCACCGCTTTTGACGTCTGCTCAGATGGATGAGGCGCCGCTCCAGAATGCATCCATCGACCGTATCCTTGACGCTGTTCGCGAACATCTGGGAGCTGAAATTGCCTTCGTATCGCGCTATGTTGAGGGTGAGCAAAAGGAGCTGACTCATGTTAGCTCCGATCTGGACCTGCCAATGGGGCCGGGCTTTCGCGATCCTCGTGAGAACAGCTATTGTTGGCACATTGCCGAAGGTCGCTTGCCCGAACTCATTCAGGACGCGGCAGATCATCCCTTTGCACAGACACTGGCAATAACCGAATTTCTGCCCGTAGGTTGCCACCTGAATACGCCATTGAAACTGGCGGACGGGACAATATACGGCAGTTTCTGCTGTCTCAGCCGCACCCCTGACCGGACCATGACCGACCGCGATCTGGGCGTGCTGCGCGCTTTTGCTGCTTTGGCTGTGGGGCAAATCGAACAGACACTGGAACATGACGAACGTCACAATTCGCTGCGCGGCCGCATCCGGAAAATCATTGATGGGCAGGCGCTTCATATCGTCCATCAGCCGATCCATTCACTTGCCACAGGAAAGCCTGTCGGAGCGGAATGCCTTGCGCGCTTCCCCGATGCGGGACAGCGCGGGCCCGACTGCTGGTTTAACGAAGCTGCCGAAACCGGACTTGGTCTGGAACTGGAACTGCTGGCCATCCGCAACGCGCTGGAAACGGCCGCTCACCTCCCTCCGCACTGTTACATGTCGATCAATGCCTCGCCTGCGACAGTCCTATCCGGTGCGCTTGTAGAAATGTTGGAGCCGTTTCGCGGGCGCAAGCTCGTCGTCGAACTGACCGAGCACCAGCAGGTTGGCGATTATGCCGCGTTGAAGCGGGCGCTGGGTGCCCTGACACCCTATGCGCGCATCGCCATCGATGATGTGGGTGCGGGCTATGCCGGTTTGCGGCATCTTGTGGATTTGGCACCGGATCTTCTCAAACTGGATATGAGCCTGACACGCGACGTCCACCGCGATGTTGCCAGGCGTGCGTTAACCACGGCAATGGTTCGGTTTGCACGAACGATTGGCTCGCAACTGGTGGCCGAAGGCGTCGAATCTGCGGAGGAAGCACAGGTGCTGGCCGAGCTGGGTGTCGATTTCGGTCAGGGCTATTTCTATGCTGCCCCCATGCCGGTGGTCGCAGCGGCACAGCACATGATGGGCGCGGCCAAACATGAAATTGCGGAAGAGCTGCCAGCGCTGCCCAAAGCTGTGCGTTGCAAGGCCTGATGCCATCCACACATTCTGAACTGAAATCAGACCGCCCACACCAGGAGAGACGGTTCAACATTCAAGCTGCTTACTGGTCCAGGAACGAGCGCATCTTGCGTGAGCGGCTGGGGTGTTTGAGCTTGCGCAGCGCCTTGGCTTCGATCTGACGGATCCGTTCGCGGGTTACGCTGAATTGCTGGCCCACTTCCTCAAGCGTATGATCGGTGTTCATGCCGATGCCGAAGCGCATGCGCAGCACGCGTTCTTCGCGGGGGGTCAGGCTGGCCAGAACACGGGTGACCGTTTCCTTGAGGTTGGCCTGAATTGCCGCATCCACCGGAATGATGGCGTTCTTGTCCTCGATGAAATCACCAAGGTGCGAATCTTCCTCGTCACCGATGGGCGTTTCCAGGCTGATGGGTTCCTTGGCGATTTTCATCACCTTGCGGACCTTTTCCAGCGGCATGGAAAGACGTGCGGCCATTTCCTCCGGTGTCGGCTCGCGGCCTTCCTCGTGCAGGAACTGGCGGCTGGTGCGGACCAGCTTGTTGATCGTTTCGATCATGTGGACCGGAATACGGATCGTGCGTGCCTGATCGGCGATCGAGCGGGTAATCGCCTGACGAATCCACCATGTCGCATAGGTGCTGAACTTGTAACCACGGCGGTATTCGAATTTGTCGACCGCCTTCATCAGGCCGATATTGCCTTCCTGAATAAGGTCGAGGAATTGCAGGCCGCGATTGGTATATTTCTTGGCGATGGAAATCACGAGGCGCAGGTTAGCCTCGACCATTTCCTTCTTGGCGATCCGCGCTTCGCGTTCGCTCTTCTGCACCATGTTCACGATGCGGCGGAATTCGACCAGGCTCATGCCGCTCTGGCTGGCGATATCGGAAATCTCGGCGCGAATGCGTTCAACGGCCTCGCCTTCGTTCTTGGCGAAAGCGGCCCATTTCTTGTCTTTCTTGGCGCGTGCTTTCAGCCATGCGTCGTCCAGCTCGTTGCCGATATAGGCGTCGAGGAAGTCGAGCCGCTTGACCTTGTGGCGTTCGGCAAGGCGCAGCATCTGGCCGCCCAGCGCGGTCAGGCGGCGGTTGAAGGCGTATAGATTGTCGACCAGAAATTCGATCTTGGTCGCGTGGAATTGCACGCTTTCGACTTCTGCGGTGAGCTGTTCGCGAAGCGATTCGTATTTCTTTTCCTTGGCCGGCGCGAAGTCGTCACCGCGTCCCAGCGTATCGACACGCTCGGTCTGCAGCTTTTCAAACTTCTCGAAGAGGTCGGTGATGCGTGCGAAGCGCTCGATGGCGTCGGGCTTGAGAGCCGCTTCCATCTGCGCCAGCGACATGGTGTTGTCTTCTTCTTCCTCTTCCTCGCGCTTCTTGGAGCCTTCTTCGCCCTCTTCGCCGCCTTCGGATTCGTCGTCGTCCTCATCCTCGTCATCGTCGCGGATCGAGGGGCCAGCGGTTTCTTCGGAGATTTCGCCGTCGTCATCTTCTTCGGCGTCGTCGGTCATCTTGTCGGCGGGCGGTTCCTTGGAAAGCATCGCGTCGAGATCGAGGATCTCGCGCAGCTGCATTTCTTCGGCATTGAGCGCTTCGGACCACTGGATGATCGCGTGGAAGGTGATCGGGCTTTCGCACAGGCCGATGATCATCATGTCTCGGCCAGCTTCGATCCGCTTGGCGATAGCGATTTCGCCTTCGCGGCTGAGCAGTTCGACCGCGCCCATTTCGCGCAGATACATGCGAACCGGGTCATCGGTCCGCTCACCCGCGGCGAGTTTCTTGGTGACGTTGATGGTCTTTTTGGCAGGTTCTTTGTCGCCATCAGTCGTATCGGTCGGCGCGGGAGCGATTTCCTCGACCTCGTCAGCCTGCTCGGCCTCGGCTTCCGCTTCTTCGTCATTCTCGACGATCTGGACGCCCATTTCAGACAGCGCGGTCTGGATGTCCTCGATCTGGTCGGGGCTCATCTGGTCCGAGGGCAGGGCCTCGTTCAGCTCGTCATAGGTGACGTAGCCACGCTTCTTCGCCTGCGTAATCAGCTTCTTGATGGAAGCCTCGTTGAGATCGATCAACGGAGCATCGTCCTTGTCGTTCGCTTTCGACTTGGTGACCATGGGGTTTTTCAGTCCATTCTGTTGCGCTGTACGAGAGGTGCGTTCGCCCAGCCTAGATATCTTGTTCGCCTTCAGTTGCCGCCTTCTTGCGACCGAAACGCTTCAACCGCTCGTTCAGTGCCAACAACCTGTCACGCAGGCGGGACTGTTCTGCCATGGAGCCTTCTGGATCGCTTTCAAAACGCGCAGTCGCCTCCGCCAAAGCGGATTCCAGCGCGGGTTTTTCAACCAGCAGCGATACGGCTTCGGCCAGATCCTTGCGCGCTTCACCGGCCTCTGTGCCTTCATCAAGGAAGGCGTAACGGGTTGTGTCCGGTGGGGCAGGAAGGCCTTGCGCAAGCGATATGGTCGATTGCGCGTGCAAATCAAGCTTTTCAGCACTCTCAAGCAGCAAATCTATTGCGGGGCCGCTATTTCGGTCACGGCGGGCGTATTCAGTCAGCGCTTGTTCGTGCTGCAATATCTGGTCGGGAAAGCGCGCCAGTCCGGCGATCACGGCCGTAGCGAAGCGGTCCCGCGAACCGCCAGCCATCGCGCGTTTCAGCCGCTCGACAACGTCTGGTGTGACAGTAGGAATCGCGGCGGGGAAATTGCCTTTCTTCCATTGCCCCTGCGGGAGAAATTCACGCGGCGGGCGCGGCGGAAAGGCGAAGCTGGAAAATCGTTCAAGCAATTCGCGTTTGTACAGCGCGCGAATATCGGGGTGCTGGATGGTGTCGATATGATCGATCAGCCGCTGTTTCAGTCCGGCCTTGTCCTCTGGCGAGGACAGCGGGACCGCATCGCGTTCAAAGCTCCACAGCGTATCCAGCAGGCTGGCTGGTTCGGCCAGCAGGGCCTCTATCGCGGCAGTGCCCTTGTCGCGGATCACATCATCGGGATCCATACCGGTGGGCAGTTGGACAATCGCCAGCGAGTGCGAGGGACGCAGCAAGGGCAGCGCCCGGCCGATCGCCCGCATCGCGGCCCGCTGGCCCGCGCTATCTCCGTCAAAACACAGGACAGGCCTTTCGACCTGCCGCCACAGCAATTCGATCTGGTTCTCGGTCAAAGCAGTGCCCAGCGGTGCCACAACTTCGCGAATGCCCGCATTGGCCAGCGCGATGGCGTCCATATAGCCTTCGACCACGATCATCCGTCCGGTCTGCCGTGCAGCGGGCGCGGCGCGGTGCAGATTATAAAGCGTGCGCCCCTTGTCGAACAACGGCGTGTCAGGAGAATTGAGATACTTAGGCGCTTTGCTGTCCGCCGCCAGGATCCTTCCGCCAAACGCGATAACCCGCCCGCGCGCATCTTCGATGGGGAGCATCAGCCGCGCACGGAAGCGGTCGTAAGGATCCTTGTCCTCAACCGCGATCAGCAGACCGGCCTCGATCAGCATGGGCTGTTCAAATTGCGTCAGCGCCCGCCCGACCGCCTGCCGGTCATCCGGCGCAAAACCGAATCCGAATTCGCGCATGATGGTATCGGAAAAGCCGCGCCGCTCCAAATAGCTGCGTGCCTGCTCGCCGCCCGGTGAGGCCAGATTGGCCGCGAACCAGCTTTGCGCTGCCGCGGTCACGTCATGCAGGCTGGCGCGCTTTTCCGCCTGCTGCGCCGCGCGGGGATCGGGGGCGGGCACTTCCATCCCGGCCTCTGCCGCCAATTCCTTGACCGCATCCATAAAAGCCAACCCGCGCTGGTCGGTCATCCAGCGGATCGCATCGCCATGCGCGCCGCAGCCGAAGCAGTGATAAAACCCCTTGGCGTCGTTGACTGTGAAGCTGGGGGTCTTTTCCTCGTGAAAAGGACAGCACGCCTTGAATTCGCGCCCGGCCTTTTGCAGGCGCGTCGTCCGCCCGATTATCGCAGATAGCGATACGCGCATCCGCAATTCGTCCAGCCATTGGGGGGAGAGCGCCATGCTGCCAACCTTACAGCGCGCGCAGCGGCGCGGCTAGTTGCGGGGACTATTTGCGGGGCTTGCCCTCCACAGGCTTGTCCTCAGGCGGGAAGGGGCCTGTGGCGCGTGCCTGATTGCCATCGACTTCGAGCAGATAAGCGCTTTCCGGTCCTTTTGGAGCGATAGTCGATTGCCACCAGAAGGTGATCGTGGTGCCCGGTTTCCAGCCTTCACCCTTGGTGACACGCCAGATCAGCTGCTCCGCGTCAAAGGTGATAGTGATAGCATCGGAATCGCCCAGCGCCTGTTCCGCCTGATCGCGCGAATAGCCGATTGCCGCGTTGAACCCGCGCGCCTTGGCGGTGGTGCGGAACAACGTGGGCGGGGTTTCCTCCGCCGCTTCTGGACCGTCCGCCGGTTGCGGCTCGGCATCATCGTCGCGCTCAGCCAGAGTGATGCTGTGGACATAGGTGTAGACCGTGTTTTCAGGCATCGTCCCCGGCTCGCAAACGTCGGTCCCTCCGGGGCACGCCACATAGCTGGTCATCTTGCCCAGAGTCCGATTGCCCGCGCTCAGTACCGTTTCGATCTCCGTGCCCTGAGGGCCTTCGATCTTGGCGCCGAGCGTGGAGAAATCCAGCTCCGCACCCACCAGAGTGCGCGGCGCGGCGACCGTCGCAGTTGGGGTGGGCGTGGGCTCAGGCTCGGGCGAGCCGCATCCGGCCAGCGCGATCAGCAGCAAGGTTGAACAGGCGGTCCGGTACGTCACGTTACATTGATCCTCAGTTGCTTTCGTCCAGGCAAGCATTGGTCGCACCGGCGGTTTCGGCGGGGTAGGGGCCGGGGCCTTTCGCCTGCGTGTAATTGGCGTCGATGGCATAGGCGTCTGCCGGGCCGGCGGGGGGCAGGGTGGACTGCCAGTAGAACGTCACCGGCTCGGCCTGTTCCCACTGGTTGCCGCCATCGCCGGCGCTGACCGTCCAGACCAGCTCGCCCGCATCGCAGGTGATCGCGACATCGGCCTTGGGACCAATCGCGCCCAGCACTTCATCCTTGCTGTAGCCTGCGGTGCCGGTGAAGCCATGCGCCGGGCGGATCATGCGAAAGGCGGTGGCGCGTTCGATGTCCGAACTGTCATTGCCTTCGCCGCTACCGGTGCTGCTCTGATTGTCTTCACCCGGATAAACCACGTGGACATAGGTGTAGATCGTGCCAGCGGGCGCGGTCTTGGGGTCGCATTTGGTCATCCCCTCGGGACAGGCCACGAAGGAACGGATGTCGGCAAAATTGCCTTCATTGGTCGAAAGCGCACCTTCAACCTCGTCACCTTGAGGGCCGACGATCTTGGCGCCCAGCACCAGATCGAGGAAGTCGCCAGCGGGCAGGGCAGCGGCAGCCGCCGCCAGCTCGCCATTGCTGGCCAGGGGTGCCTCGACATCGGTGACTTCGGTATTTGTGGTTTCGCCGCAAGCGGCCAGCATCAGGATGGGAGCTGCAAAGAGAATCTGTTTCACGCGAGGGCTTCCTTTACCAGAGCGCTGGCCCGGCTCATGTCGAGCGCGGCGCCGTGGCGCGATTTCAGTTCGGCCATAACGCGGCCCATGTCTTTCATTCCTGCGGCATTCAATTCCGCCTTGATGGCGGCAATCTCGGCCTTGGTGTCGGTTTCGCTCAGCTGCTGGGGCAGGAATTCTTCGATCACTGCCAACTCGGCACGTTCCTTGTCGGCCAGTTCCTTGCGGTCGCCAGCGTCATACATCTCGATCGATTCCCGCCGCTGTTTGGCCATCTTGGTCAGCACGTCGGTGACCAGCTCCTCATCATCGGGCTTCTTGTCCGACGTGCGCAGTTCGATATCGCGATCCTTGATCTTGGCGCCGACCAGACGCAGTGCGGCCAGCCGCTCCTTGTCCTTGGCCTTCATGGCGGTGACGGTTTCACTCTGGATCTTCTCGCGCAGCATGGTCCCTCGAATTTTCTAACCTGTGGATGGTTTGCCGGTTTCATAGACCAGTGCACCGCAAAGCCAAGTGTTCCGCTTGACGTGATGCCCAACCGTCTCTAGCCGACAGGGCTTAGCACACATCGCTGGAAATCCCCTGTTTAACGGAGCGCCAAATGGCCCTGTCCGCATATTCCCACGCGCAACCATCCGGAGCCACCGGCTGCATAGTTTTTGCAGACGGAACAGTGGTTTGGGGCAAAGGCTTCGGAGCCAGTGGCAACGCGGTGGGCGAAGTTTGCTTCAACACCGCGATGACCGGCTATCAGGAAGTGATGACCGACCCGTCATACGCCGCGCAGGTGGTTACTTTCACTTTTCCCCATATCGGTAACGTTGGCGCGAATGATGAAGACGTGGAAAGCCGCGGGCTGGGCGCGGTGGGATGCATTGTTCGGCAGGAGGTCACACGGCATTCCAATTTCCGCGCCATGAACGAATTTGCGGACTGGATGCGGGATCACGGCAAGATCGGCATTTCGGGCGTTGATACCCGCGCGCTGACCCGCCGTGTGCGCACCAATGGCGCACCGAACGCCGTGATCACACATTCGCCCAGCGGCAAGTTCGACCTCAAGTCATTGAAAAGGCAGGCCGCCGAGTGGGCAGGGCTGGAGGGGATGGACCTGGTCCCCGGCGTGACCCGCGCCGAGCATCAGGACTGGCGCAGCAGCAATTGGCAGCTCGGCTTCGGCTATGGCGAGGGCGCGCACAGCAAGCCCCACGTGGTCGCCATCGACTATGGCGCGAAGGACAACATATTTCGCAATCTGGTGCAGGCAGGCGCGAAAGTCACCGTGGTTCCGGCGCGAACCAGCTTTGAAGAAATCATGGCATTGAAGCCTGACGGCGTGTTCCTGTCCAACGGTCCGGGCGATCCGGCGGCGACGGGCGTGTATGCCGTGCCGTCAATCAAGCGCTTGATCGAGGCCGGAACACCGCTGTTCGGGATCTGTCTGGGGCATCAGATGCTCGGCATCGCAGCAGGCGCGAAAACCGCCAAGATGTTCCAGGGCCACCGCGGCGCCAACCACCCGGTCCAGCGTGTCGGGGAAGGGTGGGGCGAGAGCGAAGGCCTCGTCGAGATCACCAGCATGAACCACGGCTTCGCCATTGATGGCGAGACCTTGCCCGAGGGGGTGGAGCAGACCCACGTTTCGCTGTTCGACGGGACGAATTGCGGGATTGCGATCAAGGGCAAGAAGGCGTTTGGGGTGCAGTATCACCCGGAGGCAAGTCCGGGGCCGCAGGATAGTTTCTACATCTTCGAGAAGTTTGTGGGGATGTTGGGGTGAGCATCGATCCGCCGAATTCTGAAGAATTAGATGTATTGGCGGTGCTATGGTCAAGGGCAAATGACAGAAAAAGCACCGATGCCAGTCTCACAATTCCTCGAATAAACGAATTAGTTCAACGGCCTCTGCCCCCAGCTGTTGCGAGAATTATCCTTGACGAATTGATTAACAGAGGTCTGGTCATTTCTCCGAAGCGTGGGGTTCGGGATCGATTTGAGATAACCGTAGATGGATTAAATTATTTCGAAGGACGAACAGAAGAGTTGGTTCCGCCAACAAACAAGCTCGCGATCGGAGAAGAAAAGCAGGCGCAGATCGTAAAAAAATTACGCGAATTATCCGCAATTGTTGATCTGGCCGAATTATCAAACGAGGAAAAAAGCCAAGCAAAGGCGATGATGACAGCGACATTAGCGATGGCCGAAGCTCCTAGCCCCCCTTGGGATACGATCAAAAGCACGCTGACTGATATTGGGAATATATCGGCAGCATTTTTTCTAGCCTTCGAGATCATAAAGTTGATAGCTTAATGCCCAAACGCACTGACATCTCCTCGATCCTCGTCATTGGCGCTGGTCCGATCATCATCGGTCAGGCTTGCGAGTTCGACTATTCCGGCACGCAGGCGATCAAGGCGCTGCGCGAGGAGGGATACCGGGTCATTCTGGTCAACTCCAACCCAGCCACGATCATGACCGATCCCGAAATGGCCGACGCCACCTATATCGAGCCGATCACGCCCGAGATCGTCGCCAAGATCATCGAGAAAGAGCGGCCCGATGCGGTGCTGCCGACGATGGGCGGGCAGACCGCGCTGAACTGCGCGTTGTCGCTCGACAAGATGGGGGTGCTGGAGAAGTTCGGCGTGCAGATGATCGGTGCCGATGCCGAGGCCATCGACAAGGCCGAGGACCGCCAGAAATTCCGCGATGCGATGGATAAGATCGGGCTGGAAAGCGCCCGCAGCGGCATCGCGCATTCGGTCGACCAGGCTTACGAAGTGCTCGAACGCACCGGACTGCCCTCCATCATCCGGCCCAGCTTCACACTGGGCGGCACGGGCGGCGGGATTGCCTATAACAAGGCCGAATTTGAACGGATCGTGCGCGAGGGGCTGGATGCCTCGCCCACTGACGAGGTGCTGATCGAGGAATCGCTGCTCGGCTGGAAAGAGTTCGAGATGGAGGTGGTGCGCGACCGCAAGGACAATTGCATCATCATCTGCGCCATCGAGAATGTCGATCCGATGGGCGTTCACACCGGCGATTCGATCACCGTCGCCCCGGCGTTGACGCTGACCGACAAGGAATACCAGATCATGCGCAGTGCCAGCATTGCTGTGCTGCGTGAAATTGGCGTGGAAACAGGTGGTTCCAACGTACAGTTCGCAGTCAATCCAACTGACGGACGGCTGATCGTGATCGAGATGAACCCGCGTGTCTCGCGCTCATCGGCGCTGGCATCCAAGGCCACCGGATTTCCCATCGCGCGCGTCGCGGCCAAGCTGGCGGTGGGATACACTCTCGACGAGATTCAGAACGAGATTACCGGCGCCACCCCCGCCAGTTTCGAACCCACCATCGATTATGTGGTCACCAAGATCCCCCGCTTCGCCTTCGAGAAGTTCAAGGGCGCCAAGATCGAGCTATCGACCGCGATGAAGTCGGTAGGCGAGGTGATGGCCATCGGGCGCTGCTTCGCCGAATCGATGCAGAAGGCGCTGCGCGGGCTGGAAACCGGGCTCGACGGGTTCAACCGCGTGCCGGAGCTGGAGGGCGTACCGCGCGACCAGCTGTTCGCGGCGCTCAGCCAACGCACCCCCGACCGCATTCTCAAGATCGCGCAGGGTTTCAGGGAAGGGCTGAGCGTCGAGGATATCCAGCCGATCACCGGCTTCGACCCGTGGTTCCTTCGCCAGATCGAAGCCATCGTCTATGAAGAATCGATGATCGGCCATAACGGCCTGCCGCGCGATGCGGCCGAGATGCGCCGCCTCAAGGCGATGGGCTTCTCAGACAAGCGCCTTGCGACGCTGGCCGTACGTTCAGTGGGTGTTGCCGGCGGCATGGGCGAAACGCAGGCGCGCCGTTCGGGCCTGCTGCACGACGCATTGCGCGCGATGGCGGGCGCCACCAGCGAGGACGAGGTGCGCAAGCTGCGCCGCAAGCTGGGCGTTTACCCGGTTTACAAACGCATCGACAGCTGCGCCGCCGAGTTTGAAGCCGTCACGCCCTATATGTACTCGACCTATGAAGCGCCCAGCTTTGGTGAGCCGGAGGACGAGGCCGAACCATCCGACCGCCGCAAGATCGTGATTCTGGGCGGCGGACCCAACCGCATCGGACAGGGCATCGAGTTCGATTATTGCTGCGTCCACGCCTGTTTCGCCTTGGCCGAAGCCGGGTTTGAAACGATCATGGTCAATTGCAATCCGGAAACCGTATCCACCGATTACGACACCTCAGACCGCCTCTATTTCGAGCCGCTGACCGAGGAAGACGTGCTGGAAATCCTGCGCGTCGAAATGAGCCGGGGAGAAGTTGTCGGCGTGATCGTGCAGTTCGGCGGGCAAACCCCGCTCAAGCTGGCGCAGGCGCTGGAGGACGCGGGTATCCCGATACTGGGCACCAGCCCCGATGCTATCGATCTGGCCGAAGACCGCGAACGCTTTGCCAAGCTGGTCGACAAATTGAAGCTGAAGCAGCCCGAAAACGGCATTGCCAAGAGCCGGGACGAGGCCGCTGCGGTGGCGGCGCGGATTGGCTATCCGGTACTGCTGCGCCCCAGCTATGTGCTGGGCGGGCGCGCGATGGAGATCGTCGATTCCGAGGCGCAGCTGGATGACTATATCGCCACGGCGGTGAATGTATCAGGCGACAGTCCGGTGCTGGTCGACCAATATCTGCGCGATGCGGTGGAATGCGATGTCGATGTGATCAGCGACGGCAGCGAAGTCCGCATTGCTGGCGTGATGCAGCATATCGAGGAGGCCGGGGTGCACTCGGGCGACAGCGCGTGCACTCTGCCGCCCTACAGCCTGCCCGCCGATATCATCGCCGAGATGGAGCGGCAGGCCGAGGCGCTGGCCGTGGCGCTGGAAGTGCGCGGGTTGATGAATGTGCAATTCGCCGTGCAAAATGGCGAGGTGTTCCTGATTGAGGTCAATCCGCGCGCCAGCCGCACGGTGCCCTTCGTTGCCAAGGCCATCGGCCGCCCCATCGCCAAGATCGCGGCGCGGGTGATGGCTGGCGAGCCGTTGTCATCTTTTGAACCGTTCAATCTCAATCCCGACCATATGGCCGTGAAAGAGGCGGTGTTCCCCTTCAACCGCTTCCCCGGTGCCGACCCCGTGCTGTCACCGGAAATGAAGTCCACCGGCGAAGTCATGGGAATTGATAGAGATTTCCCCGCTGCCTTCCTCAAGGCCCAACTTGGTGCCGGGATGATCCCGCCGCGCGAAGGAACGCTGTTCGTATCTGTGAAAGACAGTGACAAACAGGTGATTCTGCCCGCGATCAAGACGCTGCTGAACCAGGGTTTTCGCGTTATCGCCACCGGCGGCACGCAGAGCTTCCTTGCCGATCAGGGTCTGGCGGTCGAGCGGGTCAACAAGGTGGCCGAGGGTCGCCCGCATATTGTCGACGCCATTATCGATGGCGAAGTGGCGCTGATCTTCAACACCACCGAGGGCTGGCAATCGCTGCAGGACAGCAAATCCATCCGCGCCAGCGCGCTGGATCGCAAGGTACCCTATTACACCACCGCGGCCGCATCGCTGGCCACAGCGCGGGCAATTGCAGAGGTTTCACCGAGCCAGCTTGAAGTGCGCTCGTTGCAAGACTATTATAGCTGACAAGAATTCAATCGGATTACCCTCCTGACATTCAAGGCCGGTATGCACCGCAAGGCAGCGGCCACTGAGAAATTGTCCGGGCAGGGGTACGTAACAAGGGAATTAGGGCGCCATGGATAAAGTGCCGATGCTGGCTGAAGGCTACGAACGGCTGACAGCAGACCTGAAAGTTCTGCGTGCAGAGCGACCGACGATCGTCGATGCGATCGAGGAAGCGCGCGCGCATGGCGATCTGTCAGAGAACGCCGAATACCACGCCGCGAAGGAGCGGCAGGGTCACGTCGAAATGACCATTGCCGATCTGGAAGACAAGATCAGCCGCGCGCAGATCATTGATCCCACGACGCTTTCGGGCGACCGGATCGTGTTCGGCGCAACGGTGACCTTGCTGGACGAGAGCGACAAGCAGGTGAAGTACCAGATTGTCGGTCAGACTGAGGCGGATGCCAATGTCGGGCGGATCTCGTACAATTCCCCCATTGGCCGGGCGCTGATCGGGCGGAAGATCGACGAAGAGGTCGAAGTGACCGTGCCTTCGGGTGACAAGTCGTATCTCGTCGAGAAAATCGAGTTTATCTAAGCCGCAAGCGGGGGCGCAACCGGTGCGCCCCCCTTGCCGCCATGCTCAGGCTGCCGGATCGAGCAGCTTGTGCAGGTGGACAATGACATATTTCATTTCGGCATCGTCAACCGTGCGCTGCGCATTGGCGCGCCAAGCGTTTTCAGCATTGTCGTAATCGTCGAACACACCGGCAACATGAATGCTCTCGGGGTCCTGAAAGGTGATGCTGCGCGGGTCGGACACGCGGCCGCCCATGACCAGATAGAGGTTCTGCCGGGTTTCGGTCTTTTCCATGATGTTTGCTTTCCTGGCTGGGGAAGGGATTGCGGCGCGCCATAACGAAAGCGGCGCGACAGGCAAGCCCGGCGCGCCGCTGAAATTTGCGAAACTGGCGAAAGCCCTAGCGCGAAATGCGTTTGCGCGCGTCCTGAATGGTGCGCGCCGAGGTGTTGGCAAGCTTGCGCGCCGAGTCGCGCAGGATATCACCGGCACCATCGGCCCGCGACAGGGCATCACGGCCCAGTGAACGCGCCTGCGAACCCACATCCTCAGACAAATCGCCCAGCGTAGAGCCTGCAGTCTTTGCCAGATCGCCAGCCCCGTCGAGCGCTTTCATACCGTATGCCATTGCGGCCTCGGCAGCGATGGCAGCAAGCACGCCGCCGCGCTTGGTTAGGCGGCGGCCCGGCTTGGTCATCGCGCCAATTGCAAGCCCAGCGACGACTGCACCGGCGATGGTCGCAACAGGATGGCGTTTGACGAAATCGGTGGCGGTGTCAGCCGCTTCGCGCGCGGTATCTGCGAATGTGCGTTCAGCATTGCGCTGCTCGGCAGTTTCGATTTTGGCGCGCAGCTGTTCGCGTTTGTCAGCGTCGGAAGCGGGCCCGGTGTCATTGGCGACCTGGTTCATGGCAATTCTCCATTCGAATTCGTATAAATAATCTACTCGCGAAACGGTCTTAGCGTTCCGGGGGGCTGTCTAAGCGTCGTCTTCATCGCTCTCGTCATGTTCAATACCAAACAATGACAGCAGCGGATTGCGCGCAAACCACAGGGCAACTGCGGCCAGCAAAGCGGCAAGCGCCCCCTTGTTGTCGGCCGCCACATCCAGCGCCTCTTCATAGACCTCGCTGGCGCCGTCCTTGAGCCAGCCCATCACGCGGCCGGTCAACCCCTGATGTGTCAATCCATAGCGCAGATGCTGAATATCCGCATCGACCAGCGTGCGCGCGGCATCGCGCAGATATTTGTCGTCGCGAATACGGGTCAGGGGGTCACTCATGGCGCTTTGTCCGAATAGATATTGCGAATGTCATCGATCTTCGATTTCAGCATCTGCAACAGCATTACGCCCAGTGCGATCAGCCCGATGACCACAATCGCCGTGGCTGCCCACCCGCCGATAAGCGGAGCGAGGGCGATCACCAGCCCGACGGTCAGGCCGATCAGCGCAAGGTGCAACACACCGAAAGCAGCAAGCCCATACGCCAGCGCATATTTGACCCGATTGGCAGCGAAACCGGCCCGGCCGCGCTGATAGCGCAACTCAGCCTCGGCATAGGTCTTGCCGTCATCGAACAGAGCCAACAGATCGTCCACCAGCGAGCGACGGAACTGGGTTCCGTCGCCCTGTTCTGGCGGCTCGTGATCGTCGGGTAGGTCGATGGGAGGCGGCGGCGCTGTGGCCGCCGCTTCAGTTTCGTCCGTCATCCTGGTCCCCCGCCGTGCATCACGCCTTAACGCGAACCGCGGAACAGGCGCGAGAGCATGAAGCCGACAAAGGCTGCGATACCCACGGCAGCAGCCGGGCTCTTGCGAACCATCTCGCGAGCATCTTCGCCCAGTTCGTCAACGCTCTTCTGATCGAGCTTGTCGGCGGTTTCGCTCAGCGTGCGCGAGGCGGTGCGGGCATAATCGCCATATTTTGCACCCAGCTTCTCGTCCACGACATGGGCGTTTTCAGAAACGACCTGACCCAGCGAGCGGATACCTTCGCTGGCCTTGACCTTGCCTTCTACCGCAAGCTCCTTGCCCTTGACCTTGGCATCTGCGCCATAGGACTTCGCCTCGGCGATCCAGTCTTCGCCCTTGCCCTTGGCCTGTTCGCGATAGGCACCGGCCTTCTGGCCTGCTTCGGTTTTCAGAGCCGCAGCACCTGCCTTGGCTTCTTCAAGCGCGGCATTGAACCGCGATTTGGCTTCGCTGCCCGGTGCCGGGGTCGTGGGGGTCACAGGCGTTGCGGGGGTCAGTGTGTCTGTCATTGCTACGGTTTCCTTCGCTGCGCCTTTTTTTGCCACGGTCTTCTGCGGCTTGGCGGCGCCTGTTGATTTTTTCGGGGCGGTCGGTTTGCGCTTTTTCGGAGCGCCAGATGCGGTGGTTTCTGCCATCGGTTCTATCCTTGCCATCAAATCCTGGTCATATCCGGCTGCGCGATGAACCGGGAGTTCTATGTTGCAACGCAACTTGCGCGGCAATGTTCCGGCGAATACAGCGCTGCAAACTCCCAGATTGGGGGTGTCTTACCATATTACAACACCTTTGTCCGGAGTCTGCCCCACCATGACCGCAATAATCGACATCCACGCCCGCGAGATTCTTGACAGCCGCGGCAACCCGACAGTCGAAGTCGACGTGCTGCTGGAAGATGGCAGTTTTGGCCGCGCTGCGGTGCCTTCGGGCGCCTCAACCGGCGCGCATGAGGCGGTTGAACTGCGCGATGGCGACATGGACCGCTATATGGGCAAGGGGGTCATGAAAGCAGTCGATGCGGTCAATACCGAGATCGCCGACGCGGTACTGGGCGTCGATGCCGAGGATCAGCGCGATGTCGACCAGGTGATGATCGATCTGGATGGCGCGCCGAACAAGGCGCGCATCGGGGCCAATGCAATCCTGGGCACCAGCATGGCAGTGGCCAAGGCCGCAGCGGCGGCGCGCGGTTTGCCGCTTTACAGCTATATCGGCGGGGTCTCTGCGCACGTCCTGCCGGTGCCAATGATGAACATCATCAACGGCGGCGAGCATGCCGATAACCCCATCGACATCCAGGAATTCATGATCATGCCGGTGGGGGCCGACAGTCTGTCCGAGGCAGTGCGCTGGGGTGCCGAAGTATTCCATACGCTGAAAAAGAAGCTCCACGAAAAAGGGCTGTCGACTTCGGTGGGCGATGAAGGCGGGTTTGCGCCGGATCTGGCCAGCACCCGCGCGGCGCTCGATTTCATAATGGGTTCGATCGAACAGGCCGGTTTCAAGCCAGGCGAGGACATCGTGCTGGCGCTCGACTGCGCCTCGACCGAGTTCTTCAGAGACGGCAAGTACGAGATTTCTGGCGAAAAGCTCTCGCTGGACGGCCCACAAATGGCCGAATATCTTGATCGGCTGTGCCGCGACTATCCCATCCAGTCGATCGAAGACGGAATGGCTGAAGACGATTTTGCAGGCTGGAAGGCGCTGACTGAGCGGATCGGTGACACGATCCAGCTGGTGGGCGATGATCTGTTCGTGACCAACCCGGTGCGCCTGCGCGACGGGATTGCTGACGGGCTGGCAAATTCGCTGCTGGTCAAAGTCAACCAGATCGGCACATTGTCAGAGACATTGGATGCGGTCAGCATTGCGCAGCGGGCGGGCTATACTGCGGTTATGAGCCATCGTTCGGGCGAAACCGAGGATGCAACTATCGCAGACCTCGCGGTGGCGACCAATTGCGGGCAGATCAAAACCGGCAGCCTGGCGCGTTCTGACCGGCTTGCGAAATACAACCAGCTGATGCGCATCGAGGAAGAGCTGGGTGATAGTGCATTCTATGCCGGCAAGGCATGTTTCGGGCGTCTGGCCCGCTGATCCAGCAATCGGATACGCCTGAGGGGGGGAGGGAGCCCCTCCTCCGCCCCCTCAGTCCATAGCCGCATCAGCCGCCGAATTTGGCGCGCAGGTCAAACAGCGCGATGGCGGCCTGCGCTGCCTCGCCGCCCTTGTTCTTCTGAGCAGGGTCGGCACGGACCAGCGCCTGTTCGTCATTCTCGACCGTCAGTATGCCGTTGCCGATGGCGATGCCGTCCATCGTCAGCGCCATGATCCCGCGCGCGCTTTCGCCCGCGACGATTTCAAAATGATAGGTCTCGCCGCGAATCACCACGCCGATGGCGACAAAGCCGTCATAGCGGCCGCTTTCAACTGCCAGAGAGATAGCGCCGGGCACTTCCAGCGCGCCGGGCACGGTCAGCACTTCGGCAGTGTGTCCCGCAGCCTCCAGCGCAGCGCGCGCGCCGGAGACTAGCATGTCGTTGAGCTGGTCGTAAAAGCGCGCTTCGACGATAAGGAAATGGGCCAAACAGCTTACTCCGGAATGGGGCGTTCGCCCGTGACAGTGATGCCGTAACCTTCAAGGCCAACGACATTGTGATGTGAGTTGGTGAGCAATTCCATTTCGTGAACGCCCAGATCGGCAAGGATTTGTGCGCCCACGCCATATTCGCGCAATTCGCCGCCGTCACCGGGATCACTGCGGGTGCCAGCGACCTCGTGTTGCAGGCTTTCAGGCCGGTTCGGCATCAGTAGGACGATCAGGCCGCTGCCTTCATCGCCAATGACCTTCATTGCACGCTGGAGTGTGCGCTTGCGCTCGCCGCTGCGGCCCAGCACATCGTCGAAGATCGAGATACGGTGCATCCGCACCAGCGTTGGTTTGCCGGGTTCAACGTGCCCCTTCTGCAAGGCGACGTGGGTGCTGCCGTCAACGGCATTGCGATAGGTCATCGCGTGCCATTCGCCGCCATAGTCGGAGGTGAAGCGGCTCTCGCTGGCGCGCTCCACAAGATGATCATTGCGCATCCGGTATTCGATCAAATCCCGGATCGTGCCGATCTTCAGCTTATGACGCCGCGCAAAATCGACCAGATTGTCGAGCCGCGCCATGCTGCCATCATCGTTCATGATCTCGCAGATCACGCCCGATGGATTGAGCCCGGCGAGGCGCGAGATATCGACAGCAGCCTCGGTATGGCCAGCACGCACCAGCACCCCGCCATCACGCGCGATCAGCGGGAAGACATGGCCGGGGGTAACGATATCCTGCGCATGGCGGGACGGGTCGATTGCGACCGACACAGTGCGTGCGCGATCCGCTGCAGAAATGCCGGTGGTGACACCCTCGCGGGCCTCGATGGACACGGTAAACGCCGTTTCATGGCGCGTACCATTGCTGCGGCTCATCAGCTCAAGGCCCAGCGCCTCGGTACGTTCGCGCGTCAGGGTGAGGCAGATCAGGCCGCGGCCATGCGTGGCCATGAAGTTCACCGCATCGGGCGTCGCCATCTGCGCGGGGATGACCAGATCACCTTCGTTTTCGCGGTCCTCGTCATCGACCAGCACGAACATCCGGCCATTGCGGGCTTCCTCGATGATCTCTTCGATAGGGACCAGTACAGGGCGTTCGTCATTGGCTTCGAGAAACCGTTGCAGTTTCCCCAGCGTGTCGGCGGTGGGGTTCCAGCCGTCATCGCCGCTGTCGCGCAAGGTGTTGGCATGAAGCCCGGCAGCGCGGGCAAGACCGGCACGCGTCATGGTGCCGTCTTTAACGAGCGAACGAACACGTTCGATAATGTCTGTGGTCATTTCGGAGAGATATCACATCAAAATGTGATCTGCAAACCGCAGCAACACATTATGGTGGGATAGTGGTGGACGCACTAGGGCTCGAACCTAGGACCCGCTGATTAAGAGTCAGCTGCTCTACCAACTGAGCTATGCGTCCACATGCAGCCTTGACCGCATCGCCCGAAGGCGTCCCTCGAATCGGGGGAGGCGCTCATATAACGGGGCTGGCGGAGATGAAAAGGTGAAAGTTTTCGGAGTAGATGACTAAGCCGCGCGGATGTCCGTGTCGCTGGCCGAGCTTGATGCCATGAGCCGCACCGTTGCGCCGAACGGGTCAGACTGATCGTCGTCGACGCTCAGCGTCTTATCCAGCTCAAGCGAGCGCACCGCAGCAAACACTTCGGGCATCGTCAGACCGGTAGGGAGGGAGAGATCCCATACGGTTAGCGTGCGCCCCTCGCAGGCCGCGCGGTGCAGTTCTTCTATAATGATATCGCTGGCATTGCGCTGAGTCGTGACGTGCGTATTTGCTTCGTCAGAATCAGTCGCGCGCCTGTCGGGGCGAATGGAATTGGTCAAAACTGCGTTCCTTCATTTCCATAGCGCCTCTCCTCGCTTTCTGTCTTGCTTATGCAGTCGGTAAACTGACGTTCACGTGAACGTAAATAGCAGAATAGGTATTGCTTACCCATAAGAGATAGAGATTTCTAAACGAAATCAACGAACTTTTATGCGCAACTTTCTTACAATATAACGAAATTAAAATCAGTTTGTCAATTGTGTGATTGTTGAGCTTTACCACGCTCATATCAGCTGCGAATCGCTCGCTCCGGAGCAGCAGCGATTCGTGTTACCGATGTATTCCCGACCGCGGCGCTTTGCGATTCCAGCGGTGAACCATCATCAGTGCGCCAATGCAGATCATATTGGTCATCATCGACGATCCGCCGTGGCTCATGAAAGGCAGGGGGATGCCCACGACAGGCGCTAGGCCCATCACCATCATAAGATTGATGGCGACGTAGAAGAATATTGTCGCGGTCATCCCGGCGGCCAGCAATTTGGCGAAGCGATCATTGCTGTGCCGCGCCACGGCCAGACCCCAGCGCAGGATGATGGCGAAGATTCCCAGCACCAGCAGGCCGCCGAAAAAGCCCCATTCCTCGGCCATTGTCGCAAATACGAAATCGGTGTGCGGTTCAGGCAAATAGTTCAGATGGCTCTGCGACCCTTCGTTAAACCCCTTGCCAGTCAGCCCGCCTGATCCAATCGCGATCTTGGACTGGGTGATGTGATAGCCATCTCCAAGCGGATCGCTTTCCGGGTCGAGGAAGGTGAACACGCGCCGCTGCTGATAGGGTTGCAGCCCGAAGAAAAACGCCAGTGGAGCTATTGCCATTGCCGCCACACCTGCGCCGATAAACCACCGCAGCGGCAATCCGGCCAGCAGCATGGTCACGGCGCCGCCAAAGGCAATCGCCAGCGAGGTGCCTAGATCCGGCTGCAACAGCACCAGCGACATGGGGAAGCCGATCATCAGTCCGGCCGGGATCAAAGCGCGCCAAGTGGGGATCATGCCCACCGGCAGATCATCGTAAAACCGCGCCAGCACCAGCACGATGGCAGGCTTCATCAACTCCGATGGTTGCAGCACAATCGGACCCAGATTGATCCAGCGCTGGCTGCCACCGTTGATCGCTCCCATTGTTTCAACAGCGATCAGCAACAGGACGATGATGATATAGATCGGATAGGCTAGAAACTTGACCATCGGCTTGCCAAAGCGCGTCATCACGAACGCCATGATCAGAAACACGCTGAAACGGATCAAATGCGATCCGGCATAGGGTTCCCACCCGCCGCCGCCTGCTGAATAGAGCACCAGACCGCCGAACCCGACGAGCAGGCACAGCGGCGCAAGCATCTGCCAGGGCTGGCGGGCAATCGGGGCGGGGACGATCCCGCTCATTCTGCAGTGCTGCCGGTTGGTGTTGGCGTCGGGGCAGGGGCTGGGGCAACTGCCGCGCCCGGCGGCGGGGTTGATCCCGATGCAGACGTCTCAGTACGCGGCGTCACCACCTCGTCGGCGATCGCTTCCTGACGGCGGACGGCAACGCGAGCCTCGGCCTCGACCTGATCGAAAATGTCTTCGTCACGAGCGGGCACGGCCTTGACCGACTCCCCGGCAGCGGCGGCAAAGGCGCGGTATTTGCGGTCAAGCCGCTGCTGCGCCGTGCCGCCCCACTGGGTTTCCAGCGCGTTGAGCGCTTCCATGCCCTTTGCCGGGTCAAACAGGAACGTCATCACATCACGCGCGATTGGATAGGCCGAACCCGAACCGCCGCCGTGCTCGATCACCACCGCCCCGGCATAACGCGGCTTGTCGAAGGGGGCGAAGAAGATGAACAGCCCGTGGTCACGGTATTTCCACGGTCCGGTTTTGCCGTTGGACAGGTTCAGGCCGACCACCTGCGCGGTGCCGGTCTTACCCGCCATCAGGATGTCGTCGATCGGCAATCGCGCCCGGCCTGCGGTGCCGGGGCCATTGACCACATCGCTCATCGCCTTGCGGACATATTCGACGTGTTCTTGCGAGAAATCGGCAGTGCCGAAATCGACCGCTTTCTTCTTCACCATGCGGGGTTCGATGTGATAGCCGGTCGCGATCCGGGCAGACATCACTGCCAATTGCAGCGGGTTGGCGAGCATATAGCCTTGGCCGATCGTCGCGTTCACAGTGTCGAACGCCTGCCATTCGCGCCCGTATTTCTTCATTTTCCACGCCGGGTCCGGCACCGTGCCGTAAAACTGGCTGGTGACGGGAATGTCGAATTCCTCACCCATCCCGCAGCGGTGCGCCATCGCGGCGATGGGGTCCATGCCAATCCGCTGGGCAAAGTGATAGAAATAGACGTCGCAAGACTGGTAAATGCCCTTGGCCATATCGACCCGGCCATGCCCGCCGCGTTTCCAGCAGCGGAACACGCGGTTGCCAACCCGCAGGCCGCCGCCGCAGAACACGCTCTCGTCCGGGTCCAGCCCGGCCTTGAGGAAGGCCATCGAGACCATCGGCTTTACCGTGGAGCCGGGGGGATACAGCCCCTTAAGCACCTTGTTGCGCAGCGGGACGCGGTCATCCTGGCTGAGCATGCCGTATTCGACGCGGCCAATTCCGGCGGAAAAGCTGTTGGGGTCGAAAGACGGCATCGACGCCATGCACATCACATCGCCGGTCAGGCAGTCCATCACGACGACCGAACCGCTTTCCAGTCCAATCCGGCGCGCGGCGTAATCCTGCAAGGGGCCGTCAATGGTCAGCTGGACCGGATCGCCCTGCGTATCGTCACGCGTTTCCAGATCGCGCAGGATGCGGCCCGATGCGGTGACTTCGACCCGCCGTGCACCCGGAACGCCGCGCAATTCCTGCTCGAACACTTTTTCGAGGCCGTCCTTGCCGATTTTGTAACCCGGAGTGATCAGCAGCGCGTTGCGCTCTTCCTCATATTCCTCGGCATTGGCTGGGCCGACATAACCGATCAGATGGCCGACGCTGGGGCCGGTGGGATAGAAGCGTGAGAAGCCGCGCTGCGGGACCACGCCGGGCAGGTCGGGGAGACGCACGCTGATGGCAGCATATTGCTCGTAATCGATGCCGCTCTTGATCTCGACAGGCTGGAAACCGGCTGCTTCCTTGATGCGCTTCTTCACATCGGCGACGGTGTTGTCGTCCAGCTTGAGTATATCGTTCAGCACCGCCATCGTGCGGTCAGGATCGGGCGTCCGGTCGGGAATGATATCGACGCGGAAATCGGCGCGGTTGGAGGCGAGGGGGGCGCCGTTGCGATCAAGGATCCACCCGCGCCGCGGCGGGATCAGCGACAGATTGACCCGGTTGCTTTCGGATTCCAGCTTGTACTTCTCGTTCTCGGCAATCGCGATGTAGCCCATGCGGACCGCCAACAAGGTGCCCAGACCGCCCATCACGCTGCCGATAAAGAAGGTGCGCCGGTCAAACGCATTGGTCAGCGTTGTTTGGCTGACCAGATCCGCGCCGCCTTTGCGTTTGCCGAGCCGCCTCATCCTACAACCCTCCAGCGGCGCAGCCGCAGCTGGTCGAGCCGGGAAATCAGCCGGGCAAGGACGGGAAAGATCAGGATCGAAAGCACCAGTTGCGGACCAAGGGCGATGAGCGAATGGATCGTCGGCTGCGCGCCCGACAGCAGCCAGCCGCCAATGAGATAGACCAGCAGCAGCATAGCCGCTGTCATCCAGTCCTGCCAGAAGCTGCGCCAAGGAAATCGCGTTTCTATCATTTCGACCGCGATCATCGCGAGTGACCATGTTGCCATCGAATAGCCGAAAGGCTGACCGTTAAAGAGATCGTCGAACAATCCCAGCGGCAGACCGGCCCAGACGGGTAGCATTCCGGGGCGCACCAGCCGCCAGCCGATCAACATCAGAAAGCCCAGCGGCGGCACCATCGGCAGCGCGGTCGCAATCGCGAAGATCGGCAAAAACGAGCCGATCAGGATCGAGGCCCAGGGAATGAAAGTTGCGATGATCGTGGAATGCGAGCGGTTGATGCGGCTGCCGTAAGCATCGCTGCGCGAACGCGGGTTCATCCGCTCCATCAGTCGGTTAGCTCGCGCTCGATCGGGGTGGCCAGGGCCTCCACAGCCTCGCCTTCGAAGATGGGTTCAACGGTTACGTAATCAGTGGCAGCGGGATCGCTGACAATCCGGGCCAACGCGCCGTCATCGGTGATCTCTGCAACAATCGCGACAGCAATGCCGGGGCGGTAATAACCGCCTGCGCCGCTGGTGACGAACATATCGCCTTTCTTGAGCGGATTGATGCCAAGATTGATCAGCTTGATGCGCAGCATGCTGTCACCGCGGCCTTCGGCAAAGGCGACAACCTCATCCTTCGCGCGGCGAACCGGCAGGATGCTTTCGCTATCGGTCAACAGCAGCACGCGCGCGCTGTCGCTGCCGGTTTCGAGGATGCGCCCGACCACGCCGCGGGGGGAGCGGACTGGCATCCCGACTGTGACACCGTCATCGGACCCGGCACCCACATAGGCAAAGCGGCGGGTGCTGGCGGAAGACGACCCGACCAGCCGCGCAACGGCGACGGGCTTAACCTCGTCTTCCTGCAGTTCGAGCAGGCCCTTCAACCTCGCGTTTTCCTGACGCACCGCATCGGCTTCCGCCAATTTAATGCGGGCCAATTCCATTTCGCGTTTCAGCGCGGCGTTCTTCGAGCCGGCGCGGTAATACCCGTTCAGCGCATCGTAAAAGCTTTTGCTGCCGGTCCGCACCGTCGCGGCGGTTTCTGTCGCCGGGCTGACGCCATCATTCGCCGCGCCGCGCAATCCGCCAAACAGGGTCGGCTGAAAGAACGACAAGGCCAGCAATATCGCGCCGATAAGCGCGCCAACGCCTGCGACGATATAGCCGGTGAAGATGTTGTATTGCGCCCTGCGCGAATAGCCCGAGCGCCGCCCGCCTGTCGGCGCCATGCCAGTTCCCCTCTTACGCCGTCATCAGGACGCCGCGATAGATCGGATCCTCCATCGCGCGGCCCGTACCAATGGCAACACAGGACAGCGGATCTTCAGCGATTGTTACCGGCAGGCCGGTTTCATCGCGGAGATATTCGTCCAGACCCTTGATCAGCGCGCCGCCGCCGGTGAGCACGATGCCCTGATCGACGATGTCGGCGGCCAGTTCGGGTGCAGTGTTCTCCAGCGCGATCCGCACGCCTTCGATGATCGCCCCGATGGGTTCGGACAGCGCCTCGGCGATGTGGCCCTGGTTGATAGTGATTTCTTTGGGCACGCCGTTGACCAGATCGCGGCCTTTCAGCGTGATCGATTCGCCCACGCCGTCTTCGGGGGTGCGCGCAATGCCATAATCCTTCTTGATCCGTTCAGCCGTGGCTTCACCGATCAGCAGATTGTGATGACGGCGGACATAGCTGACGATGGCTTCGTCCATCTTGTCACCGCCGGTGCGGACCGAAGTGGTGTAAGCCAGACCGCGCAGGCTGAGCACGGCGACTTCGGTGGTGCCGCCGCCGATATCGACGACCATGCTGCCGACAGGTTCTGTCACCGGCATATCCGCGCCAATCGCTGCGGCCATCGGCTCGAGGATCAGATAGACTGCGCTGGCGCCTGCATTGGATGCCGCATCGCGGATCGCGCGGCGCTCAACCGAGGTTGAGCCCGAAGGGACGCAGATCGTAATCTCGGGATAGCGCAGCAGGCTTTTGCGGCCATGCACCTTGCGGATGAAATGCTTGATCATTTCCTCGGCAATTTCGATGTCCGCGATCACGCCGTCACGCAGCGGGCGGATGGCTTCGATGCTGTCGGGCGTTTTGCCCATCATCATTTTCGCATCGTCACCCACGGCCTTGACGCGTTTGATACCGTTGATCGTCTCGATAGCGACCACGCTCGGCTCGTTCAAAATGATGCCCTGATCCTGGACATAGACCAGTGTGTTGGCCGTCCCGAGATCGATAGCAATGTTCTGTGTGCCGAATTTGAAGAGGTTGTTCCAGAAGCCCATGGTCGCGTGAAAATCCGTTTGTTCGAGAAGGTGGAGCGGGACGAAAGTGTGAACGCCATGCCACCCAAGGAAAGTGAGGTGGCGCCCCTTTAGCGACACAACGGACCAAACGCCAAAAATTTCCGCGTGTCTGTCAGTGGATTGCAACACGCCCGGCCTCGAATTCATGGCGCTTCACCGCTAGGCAGTCATTCCATGCCGCAAATCCGCCGCCTTCCCGAAGCTCTGGTCAACCGCATTGCCGCTGGCGAAGTGGTTGAACGGCCCAGTTCTGCGCTCAAGGAATTGGTCGAAAATGCCATCGATGCTGGCGCGACTCGGATTGAGGTGCGTCTGGTCGAAGGCGGGCTCGATCTGGTCGAAGTGACCGACGATGGCTGCGGCATGACGCCGGATGAAATGGCGCTGGCGCTGGAACGGCACGCCACCTCGAAACTTCCCGACGAGGCTATCGAACAGGTGGCAACCTTGGGCTTTCGCGGGGAGGCATTGCCTTCGATAGCCAGCGTGGCGCGCTTCACGCTGGAAAGCCGCCCGCATGGGGCGGAGCAGGGCTGGCGCCGCGTGGTCGATCACGGTGATCTGGTGGCAGAAGGCCCCGCCGCATTGCCGCCCGGCACACGGGTGCGGGTTGAACAATTGTTCGCCAAGGTGCCCGCGCGCCGCAAATTCCTGCGTACCGCGCGCAGCGAATATGCCGCCTGCCTTGACGTGGTGCGCCGTCTGGCGATGGCGCGGCCCGATGTCGCGATTGCGCTGGATCATGGTGAGCGGAAAATTCTCGCGTTGCAGGGCGGGGAAGGGCTCGCCAACCGCGTGGCGCAGATCATCGCGCGCGAGCTCAAGGACAATGGCGTCCTCATCGATATCGAGCGGCATGGAATGCGGCTGACCGGGGTGGCGGGCCTGCCGACTTACAATCGCGGGGTGGCCGATCACCAATATTTGTTCGTCAATGGCCGCCCGGTAAAGGATCGCCTGCTGACCGGCGCAGTGCGCGGAGCCTATGCCGATATGCTGGCGCGTGATCGCCACGCGGTGCTGGCGCTGTTCCTCGAAATTCCCGCCGAAGATGTCGATGTGAATGTCCACCCGGCAAAGACCGAGGTGCGATTCCGCGATGCGCAGGGGGTGCGCGGTTTTATCGTGTCCGGCCTGAGGCAAGCGCTGGCCACCGGCGACCGGCGCAGCGCGCAGGCCCCTGATGCGGCGGCGATGGGCAAGTGGCAGGCCGAGCCCGCCCCCGCGCTACGCTCCATCTTCGAAGGGCGTGACTGGTCGGCCCCGGAGGCGCGGGTGGGTGAAGCCGGTGCCCCATGGCGCGGCGCAGAGGGCGAAGTCCTCGCCGCCCCGCACGGCCGCGCAGAGGAGGCCGCCCCATTGGCTGCGCAAGACCGAGATTTCCCGCTGGGGATCGCGCGCGGGCAAATCGCCACCACCTATATCGTGGCCGAGGCTCAGGACGGGCTGGTGCTGGTCGATCAGCACGCGGCGCACGAACGGCTCGTGCTCGAACGCTTGCGAGAGGCGGGCGCTGGCGAGGCCGCCGCCCGCGAACAGGCTCTGCTGATCCCCGAAGTGGTCGAACTGGACGAACCGGCGTGCGACCGTCTTGAGGAAGCCGCTGACAAGCTCGCGCTGCTGGGCCTGGCGATGGAGCGGTTCGGACCGTCTGCCATGCTGGTCCGCAGCCTGCCCCACGCGCTGGGCCGCACCGATCCGGAAAAGCTGCTGCGCGATATCGACGATGATCTGGCGCTCAATGGCGAGGCTTTGCTGCTCGGCGAAAAACTCGATCTGGTGCTGGCGACAATGGCCTGCCACGGCTCGGTCCGCGCCGGCCGCACCTTGCGTGTCGACGAAATGAACGCCTTGCTCCGCGAAATGGAACGCACCCCGCGCTCAGGCCAGTGCAATCATGGGCGGCCCACCTGGGTGAAACTGTCGATGGAGGATGTCGAGAAGCTGTTTGGACGACATTAGCCGCGCGGTATGGAATGACATGAAAAGGTCCGGTTTTTCATTATCGACGTGTAGAAGCTAACGTTCCGCAAACGACCCCATTGCGGACATTCAGCTTGAGCGCTTGGACGTAGGCAATCGCGCAAGAAGCTGTTTCGAGCCGTGAAGATAAGCCGAGAAAATTACGCCGGAGCCGTCGCTGAAACGGATACAGCAATCGCCGCGAAATTCACTTTCTTTGATGGACCGAATTTCCGTGAAATCCCAATGCCGCTCTTTGCCGAATGCGTTTCGAACTCGCAGCTTTCGCCCCTTCCAAGCAATGGTTTGCGCGTAAGTCGTCCACCACAGATAGAGCGTCATGACTCCGAATGAGGTCAGTAGGCCGACAAGATAAAAGTTTTGGGTGTCGGCGTCTGGCAACGATGACCCTTCCCTGAAAGCGATGTAAGCGAACAGAGAAGTGAGTGCGAAGCCGAAGATGAAAAGGCCATGAATTAGGAAGCTAGGACGAAGCGTCTTCCAGCCGTCGCTGCGGGTCTCTGTGTTTCGCTGGTTGCGAAGTGCTAAGAAGCAAAGGGCCGCAGCAATAGCGCCACCGATTAGGCCAGTTATCCAAGGACTCATGTCCCACGACATATCACGAGAGTCCTTGTTGTCGAATGTCCGCTAACCACCCCAATCGCGGGCGTCAGACAAGCGAGATAATCCCTTCCGAAGCTGTCGCCGGGAATTACACCGCGAAATCTTGGTGATCCTCATTGTCTTGCCCTGCAAAATTCTGCAACGGCAGCGCAAATGTCCAGTGCGCTTTTGGCTCGACATGGGTTAGACTGTGTGCGGAACACGTCGAGGATCTTCCCGGGAGACATTGATGCGCCTTGCCTTTGCCGTTTTGACCCTGTCGCTGGCCGCTTGCGCGGACGAGCCTGATCCGCGTGAGAAGGCCGCTGCCGATGCTGCGGCGGTGGCCGAGGTGAAGGCCAACCAGGAGGCTCCGCCGGAGAACCTTGTGCCCGAAGCGATTGTCTATGCCGATATTGAGAAGGCCGGCCTGTTCGGGGCGGGATGCAATTTTGTGGCGGCGGGCGCGGGCACGGATGCGATCGTGCTGGCGCAGGCGGATATGGGGTACATGAAGCGCAGTGACGAGATCGTGGCCTTTGCGCCTGACAAGGGCAGCGCGAACAACCCGGTGGGCAGCTGGCGCAAATATGACGGCAAGGACAATTCGCTCGTACTGGAAATCAACCAGCAAAATGGCCGCCAGTCGGGCATGGAAACGGTCGATTTCGCCGCCGAGTTGACCGTGCGCGATGGCAAGGACCGAGTGGTTTATCACGCCGATGGCACCGCGCAGTGCGGCGCCTGATCAGTCTTCGACAGGCACCGCAGGATCACGCACTGCGATCATCGCATTGCTGATCATGTCGAGCACCAGTTCGTCATGCTGGTTGAAGGTGCAGATGCGCGTTTTGTAGAGACCCATGTCGGGCCGCGACCGGCTGCGGCGGGCTTCAATAATCTCCGTCTCGCAGCGCAGTGTATCGCCGGGATAGACCGGCTTCACCCAGCGCAATTGGTCCACACCGGGCGAGCCGAGCCCGGCCTGACGGTTGGTCTGCATATTCTCGACCAGCATCGCCATCGTCATCGCGCAGCTGTGCCAGCCGCTGGCGGACAGCCGCCCGAAATGGGTCGCCGCCGCCGCATCATCGTCAAGGTGGAAAGGCTGCGGATCATATTTGCCCGCAAACTCCATCACCTCCTCGCGCGTCACGGCATAATTGCCGAAAGCGTGCCGCGTGCCGACTTCGAGGTCTTCGAAATAAATCACGCTCAATCGCCCAGGCTGAAACGGGCAAAGACGGTGTAGCCCACCGGATTATCACCATAGACCGCATCCAGCGCATTGGGCTTGGCAAAGGCGGCGGCCGTGCCGCCCAGCGCCAGCGTCACCGGACCAAGCGGCAGTCGATAGGCATAGCCTGCCTGAAACTTGGTCACGCGGAACACTTCTTCGTGCAGCGGGCTGAACTCGTCGGGAAACAGCTCGCCATTGGCGACATTTTCGACGCGGCCGAAGACGGTGTGCCGGGTGTCTATATCCCAGCTGACCTCGCCCAGCCATGCGGTCAACGTGCCATCATGCGCGTCTGCATCGACGAGGTCGTGATCGTCGTGATCCTCAACCGCCTTCTTGGCGCTGAAGGCCCCCATAGCGGACAGGCCGTTGCCGGAATTGTAATGGATGGAAGCGGTGGTGCGGTGCTCGTTCTCGCCGGGATGCTGGGCCTCGGGCTCCTTCATCTCGCTATAGCTGGCCTGCACCAGCCACGCCGGGGCTGGCGCAAAGCTGCCGCGGACCGACCAGGAATCGAACTTCGGCGCCTCGATGTTCCAGCGGAATTCATCTGGCTCGCGCCCGCGAAATGTGCTGGCTTCCAACTGGAACCGTTTGGCCGCGATGCCCGCAGTGGCAACGCCGTAAGTGATGTGCGTGGAATCGAACCAGTGGTGGGTGATCGGCGCTTCGGGATTATAGCGCGCGCTGGAGCGGTGCATGAACGCGCTGGGGCCAAGTGCCGGCTCGCCAACGGGGCCGCCATATAGGAACACGGTGGTTTCTTCGGCGATGTCGATATCGACCCGCGCGGCCAGTTCCATAAACAGATCGTGCGGGTGCTGGCGGTCGACGATGGGTTCGCCATAGGCAATTTCGCCCGTCGCGAAGAGGTTGGGATAGCCATCGTGGCGCATCAGCGGCTCAAGGCTCATCATGGTGCGCGCCATGAACCGGCCGCCTTCAAACGGGACGGTCATTGTCGCCATGCCCATCGACTGGACATACAATTTGTCATCGCCGCGCGGCCCGGTCTGGTCGGTGTAAACAGGCCAGACGAAGCCGTGCAGCATCAGGTTGGCATCGCCGCCCAGACCCAGCATCGCGCCGTGGTTCATCGCCTCGTTCGCTGGCAGGCGCGAGGTGCCGGAGCCTTCGCCGCCCATATCGGCCATCGCGCTGTGATCCATCTCGCCCTGTATCATGTCGCCATGACCCATCGCGGCGTGATCCATCTTGCTGTGGTCCATTTCGGGAGCAGGCTCGGCCTCAGCCTCAGCCTCCTCCGGTTCTGGTTGCGGAGCCGCATGATGCTGATGATCCTGCGCGAAGGCGGGGATGGGGGCGAGCAGGGCGAAGGCCGCCGTGCCGATAAGGAAACGCATATTCATCACAAATTCTCTCTCAAAAAATCAGAGGCGGACCAGCATCCAGATTGCCATGCCGATCATGAACAGGTTTTCAGTTAGTGAAACAAAGCCCAGCGGCACGCTGCTGGTCCCGCCGACGCAGGCGCATTTGATCTCGCGCTTTTGTACGTACACAGCGTAAAACACGCTGGCCGCGCCGATCGTCCCGATTGTCAGAGCCACCGGGATCGCCAGCCATTTCAGCGCGTGGGCGGCCATCAATATGCCCGCGCCAGCCTCCAGAAACGGATAGGCGTAGGAATAGGGCACAAACCGGCGCGCGAGCAGGTCATAGCCGACAAACATGCTGGAAAACTTCTCGATATCCTGCAATTTCAGCATCGCCAGAATGACCATGCTGAAACTGACAAACCATTCGGCGGCGCGGATGGTGAAGGGGTTGGCAAACTGAAAATAGCTAACCGCCATCGCCAGTCCCGCAGCCACGGCAAACACAGCGATGACGGGCGTGTAACTGGTCGCGCCATCTGCGGGCAGCGGGTTTCCGAAGTGTGCGCGCAGGTCGGTGTAACCGCCGATCCGGCGGCCATCGATAAAGGTCTGCGGGGTGGTCTGGACGTCGTGCTCGGCCTTGAAGGTATCGGTGGCTTCGCGGGTGGTCAGGAGGTTGTCCTCAACCGTATAGCCGCGCCGCTCCAGCAGCCATTTCGACTTCACGCCATAGGGGCAAACGTGCTTTTCCATCGCCATACGATAGAGCTGGGCGGTCTTGTTGCTGGCCATCCCGCAGCCTATACCCTGCGTACCACGGTACGGAGTCAAGCATGAAAGCCACACAATGAAAGCGCTGCGGATATCCGAGCTGGCGCAAAAGGGCGGAGTGGGGGTCGAAACGGTTCGCTTCTACCAGCGCAAGGGGCTGCTCGGTCATCCCGGCAGTGCGGTCAGCGGCACACGCCATTACGGGTCGGAGGATGTCAGACGGCTTCGCTTTGTCAAACAGGCCCAGGCGGCGGGTTTCAAGCTGTCCGAAATCGCCGAACTGCTCGATCTTAACCGCACCGATGACCGGCCCCGCGCCCGCGAAATGGCCCGCGAACGGATTGGGCAGCTTGATGCCGATATCGCGCGCCTGTCATCGGCGCGGGCATCATTGTCCAAACTGGCAGAGGACTGCGCCTCGGGCTGTGACGGACCGTGCCCGATCCTGGCGGCGTTCGACTGATCAGGAGCGGAATTTCGGCTTCAGTCCGTGCTTGTCGAAATCGGGGATGATCCGATACCGCGCGGTCAGCATGGTGAAGAGACCGAAGATCAGCAGGCCGACTGCCACCAGCGTGTACATCAGGCCTGAACCGCGCAGCGACACGATCGCCTCGCCCAAACCCTTGATCTGATCGTCATCGGAGAACCATGCGCCGGAAATCATTGACCAGCCGATAATGCCGAACACCACCGCGCGTGCGGCACTGCCGACGCGGCCCAGCATTTCGGTCGCCTTGGGGGCATTGCCGCTTATGCGGTTCATGAAACTGGCGGTGATGGCCTTCTTGGCCTGCATGACCGCACCGACCAGAAAGCCGATGCCCAGAATGCCGATCAGCACACTGCCCAGATCCATGGACAGTACCGATCCGGCCATTTCCTGACTGCCGCCGCCGCCTTCGCTGGCGCTTTGCTTGCCGCCGCTGGCGAATTGGTAACAGGCATAGGCCAGGAACAGATGGGCAAATCCGCTGGCCGCATCGCCGATGCGCTTGAGGATACCCTTGGTGTCGCTGCCGTGATGCTGGATGTCGCTGATGGCTGACATGAACCGGAAGCCCGCATAAGCGAGCAGGCCCAGTGCCATGACCCACAGCAATGGCGTGCCGAATGGCACATCCTGAATAAAGTCGAATGAGGAAGACGCGCCTTCCTTTGCCTTGTGGGCAGTGCTCAACGCAATGTAGCCAAGCAGAACGTAGACAAATCCGCGGGCGGCAAAACCCATCCGCACCAGCCAATTGAACTTTTCGGATTTGTCGACCACGCGCAATTCTCCCCGTTGGATAGTTGTCAGCCTAACGAATGGTGGGCCGATCTGTGCCCGACTTATGGCTGGACAAGTGCACCTGTGACAGGGGCGAGCTTGCCGTCGATCCGGCTGTCCTGAGGCAGGCCCATAATCTGGCGCAGCAGCGGGTTTACCGCGATATTTTCAAACGGCGCGATCTGGGCTCCGCTTTTGAAGGCCGGGCCATTGGCAATGAACAACGCCGCCATCTCTGGCGCCAGATTGTCATAGCCGTGATTGCCGCCAACAAATTCGCGCGATGACGGTCGGTCGCTGATCTGCCAGCCGGTTTCCGCCACGCAAAGATAGGCGGGGATGCGCGGATTGCTGCCATAGTGCAGGCGGGCAGGGATATCCTGCTTGCGCCAGCATTGCATATGGTCGTGCGGGCGAAGCAAACCGGCTTCGAGAGCCTGTTCTCGTCCCGGCACTGGGTTGAAACTGGCATAGGGCCCGGCTTCGACCAGCACATAGTCATCGGGATCGACAATATCGCCTAGCTGGACGGTCCGTTCGCTGCTGGTTTCCGCCATTCCGTGATCGGATAGGATGATCAAATTGGCAGGCTGTCCCAGCGCCGCCAGCCCATCGCGCAGAGTGGCAATATCACGGTCGATGGATGCGATAACGGTGTTCAACTCGCTGCTATCCTGCGCTGACGCGTGCCCGGCGCTGTCGACTGTGTCGAAATACAGCGTGACAAATTGCGGGCGGATATCCGCCGGGCGGCGCAGCCAGTCGATGACGCTGTTGACCCGCTGGGTATTGGTGACCTGCTGGCTGAACGCCTGCCAATCCTGCGGATAGGTCCCGCCATCCACCGCGCCATAGCCATAGGGGACCAGCGTCCCGCCCCAGCCAACCGCAGATCCGGGCCAGAACATCGCCGCGCTGCGGATGCCTGCCTTCTCGGCAGTCACCCAGATCGGTTCGGCGGCGTTCCAGTAAAACGGATCGGTGTTGGCCATAGTGAACTTTTCATCGGTCCGCGCGGGATCGACAAAGCTGTTGGCGACGATGCCGTGATGGTCAGGGTATTGGCCCGTCACTATTGTCCAGTGATTGGGGAAGGTCTTGGTTGGAAAAGACGGGATCAGCCGCGCGCTTACCCCGTCTGCCGCCAGCCCCGACAGCGCCGGAGTAATCCCGCGCGCCAGATAATCCGGGCGAAATCCGTCAATCGAAACCAATATGGTGACCGGCGCGCGCTGCTCCTGCACCGCCACGGGCGTTGTCGGGGTGCTGACGACTTGCGGTGCGCAGGCGGACAGCAGGGCCAGCGCGACCGGAGCCAGCAATTTCACCATACCGCGCATCGCAATCACCTTGTCAGACGTTGAATTTGAACATCATGATGTCGCCGTCCTGCACGACATACTCCTTGCCTTCCTGACGCAGCTTGCCGGCATCTTTGGCGCCGCTTTCGCCGCCCAGCGTGACGTAATCGTCATAGGCAATGGTTTCGGCGCGGATGAAACCGCGTTCGAAATCGGTGTGGATTTCACCCGCCGCCTGCGGTGCGCGCGCGCCATCGTGGAAAGTCCAGGCGCGTGCCTCCTTGGGGCCGCAGGTGAAGAAGGTCTTGAGCCCCAGCAGTGTATAGCCAGCGCGGATCACGCGGCTCAGCCCGCTTTCCGCAAGTCCCAGATCCGCGAGATATTCCCCGCGTTCAGCCGGGTCCATCGCGACCAGCTCGCTTTCGATGGCGGCGGACACCACCACTGCCTGCGCGCCTTCGGATGCGGCCTTGGCGAACACCAGTTCGGTCATCGCATTGCCATTGGCGGCGTCTTCCTCGGCAACATTGCAGACATACAGCACCGGCTTGGCGGTCAGCAGCTGCGCCTGGGCGAACACACGGGCTTCTTCCTCGTCCTTGGGCTCGGTCAGCCGGGCGGGCTTGCCATCGCGCAGCAATTCCAGCGCCTGACCCAGCACCGAGGCCATGATCTTGCCCTCCTTGTCGCCGGCAATCCCCTTCTTGGCCGCTGCGGGGACACGCTTTTCAAGGCTTTCCAGATCGGACAGCATCAGCTCGGTCTCTACCACTTCGGCATCCGCAATCGGATCGACCTTGTTGGCAACGTGCTGGATATCGTCATCCTCGAAACAGCGCAGGACATGGACCACCGCGTCCACTTCGCGGATGTTGCCAAGGAACTGGTTGCCCAATCCCTCGCCCTGGCTCGCGCCTTTCACCAGCCCCGCAATATCGACAAAGGCGAGCTGGGTGGGGATGACCTTGGCCGATCCGCCGATCTTGGCGATAGTCTCCAGCCGCTCGTCCGGGACAGCGACCTGGCCGACATTGGGTTCGATCGTGCAAAAGGGATAATTCGCAGCCTGCGCGGCCTGCGTCTCGGTCAAAGCATTGAACAGCGTGGACTTGCCAACATTGGGCAGCCCGACAATTCCGCAACGGAAACCCATCATGTACTCCGGTAGAAAGGATATGCCGCGCGCGATAGGCGCCGCGCGGAGGAAAAGCTAGAGCGCCGACAAGTACGGATGGGAACTTTGCGCTATTCCTGCGTACGCAGCGCCAGCTCGCTCATAAATCGCGCGTCGTCGCCTTTGGCCAGCCATTCCGCCTCCGCCCCCATTGCGCCGAGCATGGCCACCAGATCGTCCTGTTCCGACTTGGCGTAATTGCCGAGTACGTGGCCGGTGACGCGGTCCTTGTGGCCGGGGTGGCCGATGCCGATGCGGACGCGGCGGAAATCCGGGCCCCCAAGACCGGCAAGATGCTGGTTGATTGAGCGCAGGCCATTGTGTCCGGCCAGCCCGCCGCCCACTCGCACCTTCACCTTTAACGGGGCGAGGTCCAGCTCGTCATGGAATACGGTCAGCGCATCGGCCTCCAGCTTGTAGAACCGCAGCGCCTCGCCAACCGCGCGCCCGCTTTCGTTCATGAAGGTGGCGGGTTTCAGCAGCAGCACCTTGGCCGTGCCGATCCGGCCTTCCTGTACCCAGCCACTGAATTTGCGCTGCACCGGGCCGAAGCTGTGCATATGCGCGATCACATCGCAGGCCATGAAGCCCACATTGTGACGGTGCATTGCATATTGTGCGCCGGGATTGCCCAGGCCGGTCCAGATCTGCATCGCTGCGCTCTAGCCATCTGTTCCGCAAAAGCAAAACGCCGGACTTCGCGAAGAAGCCCGGCGCCTTGTTTGCGGGGTGGGAGACTTGGCGATTATTCGCTCTTGTCTGCCTGTTCCTGTGCGGCATCGGCGTCGGGGCCTTGCTCGGTAGCGGCGGTATCGCCAGCTTCCATGCCTTCGCCAGTCTGTTCGTCGCCTTCGGCTTCGTCTTCATCCTGGCTCTTCATAGCGGATGGAGCGACCAGCGTCGCGATGGTGTAATCGCGATCGGTGATTGCGCTCAACGAACCTTCGGGAAGATTGATTTCGGAAATGTGGATCGAATCGCCGACTTCCTTGCCGGTGACATCGATCTCGATCTCGCTGGGGATCTTGTCCGATTCGCAAACCAGTTCGAGCTCGTGACGAACCACGTTGAGAACGCCGCCCTTCTTGAGGCCGGGCGATGCTTCTTCGTTGATGAAGACCACAGGGATCTGAACTTCGATCTTCGAATCTTTCGACAGCCGGAAGAAATCGACATGCACGGGACGGTCCTTGACCGGGTGCAGGGACACATCCTTGGGAATGGTGCGGAGTTTCTTGCCGCCCAGGCTGATCGTCACGATCGAGTTCATGAAGTGGCCGGTGCCAAGCTGGCGAACCAGTTCCTTGGCCTCGACGTGGATCATCGTGGGTTCTTCCTTGCCGCCATAGATCACGGCGGGGACGCGGCCTTCACGACGCAGTGCACGGGAGGCTCCCTTGCCTGCCCGTTCGCGCGTCTCGGCCGGAAGAGTCAGAGCATCGCTCATGTCGCTTACCTTTCGAATACATTTGCTTAAAACCTTCGGTCCGCCACGCCTCCAGGGATGACCATGACGCCGAAGCGCGCGCAGTTAGCGGGCAAGGGGCCCAAAAGCAAGCGGGAATGGCGGGGCTGTTGCCAGCCTATTCGACGCGTTCGACGGTATAGCCGCGCTGTTCGAGCAGTTTGGGCAGGCCTTCAGGCCCCAGCAGATGTCCGGCCCCCACCGCCACAAAGGGGCGCTGCGAGGCGGACAGCAGGTTTTCGATCTGTGCGGCCCACGCCTGATTGCGCTGGACCAGCAGCACCTGTTTCAGCTCTTTATCCGCCAGAATGCCGCGCTTGGTCAGTTCGCCCAGTTTCGCGGTATCGCCCGTCTGCCAGGTGCGCGCCAACTCGCCGATCTCGTCCTCGTAAGATGCTGTCTCGTCCAGCACGGCGTTGAGCAGGTCGCGCTGTTCCTTCTCTGGCAGGCTGTCGAATATCGCCAGCTGAGCCTTGGCACCCTCCAGCTCCACCACTTCGCGGCCCTTGAAGGATGTGAGCAGGGCCCGGTCCACACCGTTCGCCGATTTGGCCGATTGCGCAACCTGCGCCAGCGCCAGCGCTGCAGCCCAGCTTTCCATTGGGTCGAAATAGCTGCGGCGGACTTTTGCCTTGACCAGCAGCGCGTCGAATTCGTCGCGATATTGCGGGTCGATGCGGTCGATGATCGGGCCGGCGGGGCGGTCGAACGCCATATCCTCGAACAATTGCGACAGCGCCGCGCCATCGTCCAGAGCGGCCACTTCGACCACCAGCATATCAGCCGATTTCAGTGTGCTGTCGAGCATGGGCGTGCGCCAGGCAAAATCATCTGGCAGCGCATGGATGGTTCCGAACAGCCAGCCCTCCACCGCACCGTCAGGACCGTTGATGGCCCACAATGCCGGGGCCTGCTCGGTGTCGGCGGGCAGGGCGGTGTCCTGCTGCGTCCCGCAAGCGGTCAGGGCAAACGCGGCGAACAGGGGCAGGAGCAGGCGTTTCATCGCACCCGTCATGCGCCGCGTGCTGGCGGCAAGGCAAGCGCGGATTGCGGCGTGGCCTTAAGCGGGACAGCTGCGCCTATTGCACGCGCGCCACTGTGATGCCGCGCTGCGCCAGGTAATCCTGCACGCTTTTGCTGCCCGCCAGATGCCCTGCGCCCACCGCCACAAACACCACGCCGGGCTGGTCGAGCCGGTCGTCGACCCATCCGGCCCATTTGGCGTTACGGTCATGCAGAATGGCCTTGGCCAGCACCGGATCGTTCAGCCCGTCATTCATCATCTGCGCCAGTGCATCGGCATCGCCCGCCAGCCATGCGCCCAGCATCGCATCCATGCTGGGCACTATCTGATCGATATTGTCGGCAGTGCTCATCAGGAAGGCAATCTGCGCATCCATCGGCAGATTGTCGAAAATGCTGATCTGGTCGTCCAGTGTTTCCAGCGCGCCGCGGGTTACAGCGGGTCCGGCATTGGTCTCGACAATCTTCTCGACCCCGCTGTCGGCGGCATAGCCCTGCTTGATCAGCGGCAGCAGGCCCAGCGTCATTCCCGCGAACCACGGTTCAAACCGGTCAAACGCGGCGACTGGCAGGCCAACGCGGGTCATCGCCGCTTCGTAACTGATACGCTGCTCATCGCTCAGTATCGCGCGCAGCGACTGGTCCCTGGGCATCACCGCACGCATCGCGATCATCTGCTGTGATGCGGGATCGGCGGCGGCACCGGGCGGGATTTCAGTCACCAGTTCCCCCGCACTGTCCAGGGCGGCGGCCAGCGGACCTTCAAACCACTGCACATCCTTGGGCAGTGCATGGATTGTCCCGAACAGGTAAATCGTGGTGTCCGCGTCCGCCACCTTCCACAGCGCCGGGCCCTGCGCCGCCTCCGCCGCGACGGGCTCAGGCGGCATGACCGGAGCGGCTACGGGCGCGGCAGTGGCACAGCCTTGCAGGCAAAGCGCCAGCACGGCGGCGCGCAGGATGGGGAAGCGGGGCATAGAAGGTTTCCTTTGCGCTATCGCTAAGCGACACGGGGCCATGTTGCAACGCGGCATTGACGCTCCCAAACCCATCCGCCATTGCCGCGCGTCATGAACCGCGATCCTGCCAACAGCTTTCAGGACATGATCCTTGCCCTCCATGATTTCTGGAGCGCGCACGGATGTCTGATCCTCCAACCCTATGACATGCGCATGGGGGCGGGCACTTTTCACACCGCCACCACGCTGCGCGCGCTGGGGCCGGAGCCGTGGAATGCCGCCTTTGTCCAGCCCTGCCGCCGCCCAACCGACGGGCGCTATGGCGAAAACCCGAATAGGCTGCAGCATTACTACCAATATCAGGTGATCCTGAAGCCCAGCCCATCGGACATTCAGGACCTTTATCTTGAAAGCCTGCGGGTCATCGGCATCGACCCGCTGAAGCATGACATCCGCTTTGTCGAAGACGATTGGGAAAGCCCAACGCTGGGCGCCTGGGGGCTGGGCTGGGAGGTCTGGTGTGACGGTATGGAGGTGACGCAGTTCACCTATTTCCAGCAGATGGGCGGCTTCGATTGCAAGCCGGTGGCTGGCGAACTTACCTACGGGCTGGAACGGCTCGCGATGTATATCCAGAGCGTCGACAATGTGTACGACCTGGCGTTCAATTCCGCCGGCGTAAGCTATGGTGACGTGTTTCTCGAAAACGAGAAGCAGATGTCGAAATGGAACTTTGAAGTCGCCGACACTGACGCGCTGTTCGACCTGTTTGCCAAGGCCGAGGCCGAGTGCCGCAATGCGCTCGCCAATGAAGTGCCCATCGCCGCCTATGAACAAGCGGTCGAAGCCAGCCACATCTTCAACCTGTTGCAGGCGCGCGGCGTGATCAGCGTGCAGGAACGCGCCAGCTACATGGCACGCGTCCGCGACCTCGCGCGCGGATCGTGTGAAGCGCACATGGCCAAGGAAGCGCCTGTCTGGGCCGAGAAATATCCGGAGTGGAGCGCATGAGCGATTTCCTCCTCGAACTGCGCAGCGAAGAGATTCCCGCGCGGATGCAGGCCGGTGCCCGCGCCGAGCTGGAGAAGCTGTTCCGCCGCGAAATGACGTCGGCGGGTGTTGACGTCGCTGGCGTCACGGTGTGGTCGACACCGCGCCGCCTTGCCCTGATCGCGCGCGGACTGCCTGACGCCACGCAGGCGGTGAGCGAGGAAGCCAAAGGCCCGCCGCAGGGCGCTCCCGATGCGGCGATCGACGGGTTCTGCCGCAAAAATGGCGTCACGAAGGACCAGCTGGAACTGCGCGACGTCAAGGGCCGCCAGATCTATTTCGCTGTGATCGAAAAACCCGGCCAATCGGTGCGCGATTTGCTGGCCAAAGCGATCCCCGCGATCATCCGCGAGTTCAGCTGGCCCAAGTCGATGCGCTGGGGCGATGCGTCGATCGGCACCGATAGCCTGCGCTGGGTGCGCCCGCTGAGCGGCATCGTGGCGCTGCTGGGCGATGACATCGTGGAGTGCGGCGTGCATGGCGTGACCAGCGGAGCCGCGACGAAAGGCCACCGCTTCCACCACTCGGGCGAGATTACCATTGGCAATGCCGCTGATTACGCGATGAAACTGCGCGCAGGACACGTGATTGTCGATCACGCCGAGCGTCAGGACATGATCCGCACCGGCGCCGCTGCAGTGGCATCGGAAGCCGGGCTGTCTCTGGTCGAGGATGAGGACCTGGTGATCGAGAACGCGGGCCTGACCGAATGGCCGATCCCGCTGCTGGGCCGGTTCGAGGATGATTTCCTCGAAGTCCCGCCCGAGACGATCCAGCTGACCGCACGCGTGAACCAGAAGTATTTCGTGTGCGAGGATGCGGAAGGCAAACTCGCCAACGCCTTCATCTGCACCGCCAATATCGCGGCGGAAGACGGCGGCGCGGCGATTGTCGACGGCAACCGCAAAGTCCTCGCCGCCCGCCTGTCCGACGCGCGGTTCTTCTGGGACGTCGACCGCAAGAAGACGCTTGAGCAGCACGCTGAGGGTCTGGCGCGGATTACCTTCCATGAGAAGCTGGGCACGGTTGCCGATAAGGTAAAGCGCGTTGCAAAATTGGCCGAATGGCTGACGTCCGATGCCGCTGCGCCAAACGGCGATCACAAGGCGGCCCGGCGCGCTGCAGAACTGTGCAAGGCGGACCTCGTCACCGAAATGGTTGGTGAATTCCCCGAACTACAAGGACTTATGGGCGGCTATTACGCCCGTGCCGAGGGTCTGCAAAGCGATGTGGCTGACGCAATTCGCGATCATTACAAGCCTGTCGGACAGGAAGACGAGGTTCCCACTGCCCCGCTAACGGTTGCGGTGGGCCTTGCCGATAAACTGGATACGCTGCTCAGCTTCTTCAAAATCGGTATCTTTCCCACCGGGTCCAAAGACCCTTTTGCCTTGCGCCGAGCAGCGTTGGGTTACCTGCGCTTGGTTCAGGCTAACGATTTGAACCTCTCGCTCGACCAGGTTGTCCACGCATGGGATGGCAGACCCAACAAGGCGCTAGTCTCAAAGCTGACTGACTTCCTCGCCGACCGCCTCAAGGTCCAGCAGCGCGAGGCGGGTGTCCGCCACGACCTGATCGACGCAGTGTTCGCGCTCGGCGGCGAGGACGATCTGGTTCGCCTGCTGGCCCGCGTGAAGGCGCTCCAATCCTTCATGGACAGCGAAGACGGCACCAACCTCCTCGCGGGCTACAAACGCGCAGCCAATATCCTCAAGAAGGAGGACTGGCAGGGCAGTGGCAGCCGCATTGCCCGTACCGGCGATGAAGACCCGATGGAGAATGTCGACGATCCGCAGATGCGCGCGATCTATGCCGCGCGCGCAAAAACCCTTTCCTACACGCCCGAACCTGCGGAAAAGGCGCTGATCGATGCGCTGGACGCGGCCGGACCGAAAGCCGCAGCGGCCATCGAAGCGGAGGATTTCTCCGCGGCGATGTCTGCGCTCGCATCCCTGCGCGCGCCGATCGACAGTTTCTTCGAGGATGTGACAGTGAATGACGATGATCCGGCTAAACGCAGCGCCCGTCTGGATTTGCTCGCGCGGTTCCGCGATGCGGTCCACCGGGTCGCGGATTTCTCCCGTATCGAAGGGTAAATGGAAGGTGACAGTTCGCCATTCCCAATTTGCCAATTAAGCCAATTGTTTTCGGTATTTAAGCGCGGCCGGATATTTTTCAAAAGGGGCCGGTAAATGGTCCACGTAAGGAATAGAATTTGACCAGCACAGTCTTCCACTTCGGCGGCGCCGCGGACCATGACGATCCGCGCCAGAAGGACAAGACCGTCACCGGCGGCAAGGGCGCAAATCTGGCCGAAATGGCCAGCATCGGCCTGCCGGTCCCGCCGGGTTTTACGATCTCTACTGAAGAAAGCGTGCGTTATCTGAACGATGGCGCAGGCTTCTCTGACGGGCTGCAAGATCACGTGGCGCAGGCGCTGACGCATATCGAGCGGACAGTTGGCAAGCGCTTCGGCGATCCCGCCGATCCGCTGCTGGTCTCGGTCCGTTCAGGCGCGCGGGTGTCGATGCCCGGCATGATGGACACCGTTCTCAACCTGGGCCTGAATGATCAGACCGTTGCAGGGCTGGCCGCCAAATCGGGGCAGCCGCGTTTCGCCTGGGACAGCTATCGCCGGTTCATCCAGATGTACTCAGACGTGGTGCTGGGCGTGGATCACGGCTTGTTTGAAGAAGCACTCGAAATTGCCAAGGAAGACAAGGGCCTCTACGCCGATACCGAGATGAAATGCGAAGACTGGCAGACGCTGGTGGCGCAGTACAAGCAGATCGTGACCGACGAGCTGGGCCGCGACTTCCCGCAGGACGTCAATGAACAGCTGTGGGGCGCCATCCGCGCCGTGTTCGACAGCTGGGACAGCGACCGTGCCAAGGTCTATCGCCGCCTCAACGACATCCCGCCCGAATGGGGCACCGCCGTCAATGTACAGGCGATGGTGTTCGGCAATATGGGCGAAACCAGCGCCACCGGCGTCGCCTTCACCCGCGACCCCTCTACCGGAGAGCGGGCTTATTACGGCGAATGGCTGGTCAATGCGCAGGGCGAGGATGTGGTCGCCGGCATCCGCACCCCGCAATACCTGACCCGTGCGGCCCGCGAAACCGCAGGGGCCAAGCCGCTCAGCATGGAAGAGGCAATGCCCGAAGCTTACGGCGAGCTGGCGCGCGTATTCGACCTGCTGGAACGGCATTACCGCGATATGCAGGACATCGAGTTCACAGTGGAGGAAGGCAAGCTGTGGATGCTCCAGACCCGCAGCGGCAAGCGGACTGCCAAGGCGGCGCTGAAGATGGCGGTCGATATGGTGGAAGAAGGGCTGATCGACGAGAAAACCGCGATTCTGCGCGTCGATCCGATGGCGCTGGACCAATTGCTGCACCCGACGCTTGATCCCGATGCGCCGCGCGATGTGCTGGCCACGGGCCTCCCCGCCTCGCCGGGCGCAGCATCGGGCAAGATCGTGCTCGACGCCGACACCGCAGAGCAGTGGGCCGGACGCGGTGACAAGGTGATCCTGGTGCGGGTGGAAACCAGCCCCGAGGACATCCACGGTATGCACGCCGCACAGGGCATATTGACTGCACGCGGCGGCATGACCAGCCACGCGGCCGTGGTGGCGCGCGGGATGGGGCGGCCCTGTGTCTCGGGCGCATCGCAGGTCTCGATTGTGCGTGAAGCGCGCACGCTAAGGATCGGAAATCGCGAGCTGAAAGAGGGTGACACGATCACCATCGACGGCGCCAATGGCCAGGTGATGGCCGGCGAAGTCGCGACGATCGAGCCGGAGCTGGCGGGCGATTTCGGAGTGTTGATGGAATGGGCCGACCGGCACCGCCGGATGCGCATCCGCACCAATGCCGAAACCGAGCAGGATTGCCGGATGGCACGGCAATTCGGGGCCGAGGGGATCGGCCTGTGCCGGACCGAACACATGTTCTTCGATGCGAGCCGCATCAGCCTGGTGCGCCAGATGATCCTGGCCAGTGACGAGAAAGGCCGCCGCGCTGCGCTGGCCCAGTTGCTGCCCGAACAGCGCGCCGATTTTCACGCTATCTTCGAGGTGATGGTGGGGCTGCCATGCACCATCCGCTTGCTCGATCCTCCGCTGCACGAGTTCCTGCCGCATAATGAAGCGGACTTTGCCGATCTGGCCGAGGCGACCGGGCTGGGCGTGGACCATCTGCGCCGCCGGGCCGGGGAGTTGCACGAGTTCAACCCGATGCTGGGCCATCGCGGGTGCCGGCTTGGGATCACCTATCCTGAAATCTACGAAATGCAGGCGCGCGCCATCTTCGAGGCGGCCTGTGATGTTGCAGCCGTGAGCGGCGAAGCGCCGGTGCCGGAGATCATGATCCCGCTGGTGGCGACCCGCCGCGAGCTGACTTTGCTCAAACACGCCATCGACCGCGTCGCTGACGAAGTGTTCGCTGAGAAAGAGCGGCGCATCATCTATCTGGTCGGCACCATGATCGAATTGCCGCGCGCCGCGCTGATGGCGGGCGAAATCGCGCATGATGCGGAGTTCTTGAGCTTCGGCACCAATGACCTCACCCAGACCACTCTGGGCGTCAGTCGTGATGATGCCGCGCGGTTCCTGTCGGTCTATGTCGACAAGGGCATCTTCCCGCGCGATCCCTTTGTCAGTCTCGACATCGACGGCGTCGGGCAATTGGTCGAGCTGGCAGTGCAGCGCGGGCGAGCCACTCGGTCAGATATCAAGTTGGGCATCTGCGGTGAACATGGCGGCGATCCGGCCAGCATCGACTTTTGCGAAAAGGTCGGGCTGGACTATGTCAGCGCCTCACCATACCGTGTGCCGATTGCCAGATTGGCTGCCGCGCAGGCAAGCCTTCGTTAGGACTTCCAGCCAGTTAGGGTCAGTATCTCGAAGCTTTCGAGAGTACGTTTGCGGTCTTCCGCAGTGGCCAGAAACGCGGTGCGCGCCCTGTCCAGCGCTGCCTTGCCAAGCGGTCCGGCGGGCTTGGCCAGCACGCCGCCCAAGCCCTGATCGCGCAGATCGGACACCAGCCGGTCGAGCGATCGGTAGGCCACCGTCATGCTCCGGCTGTCGACCACCTGCCGCCGGAAACCGGCACGCTCAAGCAGCGCCGATGCGGAGCGGTTGTCAATCAGCGGATGCATCCGCGCCGCGGGCCGGTCAGGCTCAGCCGCCAGCATCGCACGCCGCAATTGGGGCAGGCTGCCCGCCCCGGTGATGCTGGCAATCAGAATGCCGTCATCGGCCAGCGCATGACGCAAATGGAGCAAGGCGGCCGGCAGATCGTTCACCCGGTCGAGCGAGGCAAGACTGACGATCAGATCAAAGCCGCCCTCCGCCAGCGGCTGCTCCTCGTCGAGCGAACGGACATCCTCCTCCAGAACCTGCGCCTTCCCGCCGCCCAGTGACAGCGCCAGCGTCCCTGTCCAGTCGCCAATCACCAGCGCGCGGGCAGGGGAGAGCCGCATGAATTCAAGTCGTTCGAGAACATCCTCGACCATCTCATCAAGCACATACCGCGCCGTATCCCGCGCCGCTTGCCGGACCAGCGCACGACGCAATGCGGCCTGTCGGCGGGGGCGGGCGAAGATCTGCGGCGGCGAACGATGCTCCATGCCGCGCAACTGCAACGCTTGCCAGCGATGCGCAAGCGTTGCAGCATGGCAATGTGCCAGCTTCCCACATCCTTGCGCAAAGTCTCGCTCCGCTGATCGATCTTGTGTTCCCGCCGCGCTGCCCGGCGTGCGGTGAGGGTTTGGGTGAGCAGGGCGGTCTGTGTTCGGAATGCTGGGAGGATCTGGCGATTCCCGGAGATCCCAGCTGCACCACCTGCCAGCGCCCGTTTGGCGACAGCGGCCCCGAGCAAGGTGCAATGTGCGCGCCCTGCCTTGCAGCGCCGCCTGTGCATGACGGGATTGCCGCCGGGACGCTGTACACTGATACATCGCGCAAGCTGGTGCTCGCTTTCAAACATGGCCGCCGGATCGCGCTGGCGCCGATGCTGGCGCGGCTGATTGCAGCGCGTTTGCCACAGGCCGATCCCGAGCGACTCATAGTTCCCGTCCCGCTGCACCGCTGGCGGCTGTGGAAGCGCGGCTACAATCAGGCGGCGCTGCTGGGCCGCGAATTGGAGCGCGCGGGGCATGGCCGTCTGCTCGTGAGCGGATTGGTCCGCACGAAGGCCACGCCGTCACTTGGCGGCATGAGCTCAAAGGCACGTGCGAAAGCGCTCGCGGGTGCAATTGTTGTAGCGCCGAATGCAAAGTTCACAGGCCGAGATGTTATACTGGTGGATGACGTGCTGACCAGCGGAGCGACCAGCACCGCCTGCATCAAAGCGCTGAAATTTGCGGGCGCGAAAAGCGTGACGATCGCCTGCTTTGCCCGTGTACTGAATGAAGCAGTTGCGAATGCGCACCGGTAAATGGCCAAAACGAAACGCCCGGATCCTTCCGGACCCGGGCGCCACGTGACGAAAATAACCGGATCCACCTTTCGGCTAAGGTGCGACCCCCCAGTGCGCACCAGATCCCATCCCTCATCGTTACCGGCTGCGCCGCGCATTTTCACGCGCTGGCAGCGAAACCGGATCCCCTGAACCTGGCACTCTGCGGCACCCACGCTCTGGTGGGCAGGCCTCACGACCTGCGAACCGGATAATTACGCTAATCGGGCAATCCACAAACAAGCTTGTCGCAATGCGCTCGATTTTGGGACGTGCTTGTGGTTATCGTGCAACATGGGAAAGCGGCCTGCAAGGAGATTTGCGTGACGAACGATAGTGACGAGCGGGAGACAGGCAGCGCGTTTATGCCCAAATTTGACGCTCAAGGATTGCTGAGCGCTGTCGTGCTCCATGCCGATACACGTGTGCCTTTGATGGTGGCTTTCATGGATGACAAAGCGGTTGCCGCGACACGTGAAACCGGACTTGCGCACTTCCATTCGCGGTCGCGCGGCCGGCTGTGGAAGAAGGGCGAGAGTTCGGGCCATGTGCTGCGCGTGGAGAAGATATTGGTCGATTGCGATCAGGATGCGCTGGTGTTGATGGCCCGCCCGGAAGGCCCGACCTGTCACACCGGCGCGACGAGTTGTTTCTATCGCAAGCTGGAAGGCGGCCTTCTCCACTCCGTCAAGTCTTGACGCTTACGTAAACTGCCTGTTAGGAAGGCGGCATGACACACCCGCTTCCCAACGCCATTTCCGCTGACCGTACAGAGCGCCGCCATGCTGGCGCGCATCTTGACCGTCCCGACGCTTTTGCGCGGGAGCAGTTTTCGATCTCCGACCTGACCAGCGAGTTTGATTGCACGGCACGCGCCTTGCGGTTTTACGAGGACGAAGGGCTGATTGCTCCGTCCCGTGTCGGACTGACCCGCATTTATTCGCAGCGTGATCGGGCGCGGCTTGCCTGGATTATGCGCGCCAAGAATGTCGGCTTCTCGCTTACCGAAATTCGCGAGATGATCGATCTGTACGATCTTGGCGATGGCCGGGTCGAACAGCGCCGCGTCACGATCGAAAAATGCCGCGCTCACGTTGCCAAACTGAAAAGCCAGCGTGACGATATCGACAGTTCGATTAACGAGCTGAGCGAATTTATCGAGCATATCGAAACTCTCGATCTGGATTGACGGCCACCCGCCGCACCCGTTTCAACCTCCCACAATCATACCAAGGACACGCAGATGCCCAGCTACACCGCACCCACACGTGACACCCGTTTCATCGTCAACGAGCTGCTCGACCTTGCGAGCTATGGCGATCTGCCCGGCTTTCAAAGCGCCACGCCCGACATGATCGACACAGTCATTAACGAGGCAGGCAAGTTCTGCTCCGAGGTTCTGGCGGCGATCAACCAAGCTGGTGACGAGCATGGCTGCACGCGCAATGAAGATGGTTCGGTAACCACCCCTCCGGGTTTCAAGGCGGCGTTCGACCAGTTCGTAGAATCGGGTTGGGGCACAATCTCGGCTCCGGAAGAATTTGGCGGGCAGGGTATGCCTCATGTGTTGGGCTTTGCGGTTGAGGAGTTCATCTCATCAGCCAATCAGGCGTTCGGTATGTATCCGGGCCTGACCAATGGCGCGGTTTCGGCTTTGATCGCCAAGGGTTCGGACGAGCAGAAGGCGCTCTATCTGCCCAAGATGATCGCCAATGAATGGCTCGGCACGATGAATTTGACCGAGCCGCATTGCGGCACCGATCTGGGCATGATCCGCACCAAGGCGCAGCCCAATGGCGATGGCAGCTATGCGATCACCGGGACCAAGATTTTCATCTCGGCAGGCGAGCATGATCTGACCGACAACATAATCCATCTGGTGCTGGCCAAGACCCCCGGCGCGCCTGACAGTACGAAGGGCATTTCGCTGTTCGTGGTGCCCAAGGTGCTGGTCAATGACGATGGCTCGCTGGGCGATCGCAATGGCGTGTCCTGCGGCTCGATCGAACATAAGATGGGCATTCACGGCAATTCGACCTGCGTGCTCAACTATGACGGCGCAACAGGCTGGATGGTTGGCGAGGAGAACAAGGGCCTCGCCGCGATGTTCATCATGATGAATGCCGCGAGGCTTGGCGTTGGCATTCAGGGCTATTCACAGTCCGAAGTCGCTTACCAGAACGCCGTGGCTTACGCGCTGGATCGCCGTCAGGGCAGGGCTTTGACCGGCCCGGCGGAGCCTGAGGCTCAGGCCGATCCAATCTTCGTGCACCCCGATGTTCGCCGGATGCTGATGGACGGTAAGGCTTTCAACGAAGGCATGCGCGCACTGGCGCTGTGGGGCGCGCTACTGGTCGATCTGACGCACAAGGCCGCGACCGAAGAAGCCCGCGCTGAGGCCGATCAGATGATTGGACTGCTGACCCCGGTCATCAAGGGGTATGGCACTGACAAGGGCTTCGATGTTGCCGTAAATATGCAGCAGGTCTTTGGCGGTCACGGCTACATCCGGGAATGGGGCATGGACCAGTTCGTTCGTGACGCCCGCATCGCCCAGATCTACGAAGGCACCAATGGTGTGCAGGCGATGGATCTGTGCGGCCGCAAACTGGGCAGCAAGGGCGGCGCGGCAATCCAGGCCTTCTTCAAGATGGTTGGCGAGGAATGCGCAGCGGCCAAGGGCGACGAAACGCTCGGCCCGATTGCCGAGAAGCTGGAAAAGGCGTTGGGCGAACAGCAGGCTGCCACCATGTGGTTTATGCAGAACGCGATGGCCAACCCCAACCATCTGGGGGCCGGCGCGCATCACTATATGCACATCATGGGCATTACCACGCTGGGCCTGATGTGGCTGCGTATGGCGAAAATCGCCCAGGAAAATCTGGCCGGTTTGCCTGATGACAAGGCGTTTTACGAGGCGAAGATCGCCACGGCGCGGTACTACGCCGAACGCTTCCTGCCCGACGCAGGCGCGCTGCGCCGCAAGCTGGAAGCAGGCAGCGACAATATGATGGCGCTGGGCGAAGAGGCCTTCGCAACCGCCGCCTGATCTTAGTGGATTAAGGTGACACTGGTGCGGGGCGTCTTCCTACGGAAAACGCCCCGTTTCATTTGCGGATAAGAGCTGTCAGGCGGCGGCGATTTGCGGCGGTATAGCGCCAGCCACTTCCACTGGGCGCCCACCCAGCGCCGCTCGCCACAGATCGCCCAATTCAAAGTCAATCCAGTCCGCAGCAAACGGATCGAGACCCGATCCGGGATACAGGCAAAACTCGCCGAATAGCGGCTGTCTGTCGATCTCATAGAAATCCACTCGCAGGAAACTGTGTCCGGCAGCGAGTTGTTCTGCAGCATCAAGCATTGCGGACAGGCTTTCTGGCGCTGTGGGCCGATCATTGCCGGGCACCAATTGGCGCCAATCGCGGTCATGCAGGATCCAGCGGTGCCTGCCAGCGCGGCCCAGATGCACTTGCACATGAGTGGCGCGCCCGCCGAAAACATAGATCTTGTAATCAAGCGGCAAGGTGATGCTATCGCCAAGCAAAGGCTCTGCGATCAGACCGCGTGTGGTGTCGCGATACGCACTTTCATCCAGCCATGTGCCGTAGGGTTTGGCCGTCCATTTTTCGCCCAATGCCCGCAAGGCCTGCCACTCGCGACTGTCGGGCTGATGCCGCAAAACAACGTTCTGGTTGCAACCATGCCGCGCCTTCATGATCGCAGGACAGGCGAATGGCTGCTGCTCCGGCAGTCTATCCCCGTGCCATGCTGTCGGGATTACCCAGTCGCGGCCCAGACGTCCCTGCACCAGAGCCTTTGAAGTTACCTTGTCCATCAAGACAGCTTGCTCCTGCCCGCCCTCATGCAGCTTGCGCCACTGGACGAGTTCGGTGAAGCGGCGCGGGTTTTCCAAAGCGGGGAGGCGGCGGTGTCCCCACAAATAGGTAAGCCCGATCCGTGCCCGGGCAGCGAACGTGTCCAACTATGTGATCGCGTAATGGATGGGTTTGAAGCTGCCGCCGTTGGAATCGTAGGCGGAACAAGCCGTTAGTCCGATGATGCAATCAATCTCGGCGCGCAGTTCGATACGGTCGCCCGGTTTGCTGGTTGGTGGGAGCACACGCAGTTTGCCGCTGGAGCCATCGACCGGAACGTTCATGAACAGATTGAATGCGGTCGGAATATCGTCCGGCCCGATGCCAAAAGGCTCAAGTGCTTCGGCCAGATTGCCAAAGCAGCCGCGATGGACTGGCTTGTCGGCATAGAAATGGCGGAAAGTTGCTTCGCTGCAGGGGGTCAGCAGAAAATCGTGCCGGCCTACCGTATCCTCGGTGATCGAGAGCATGGCGCGCGACCGGTTCGACCACAGCCGGTGACCCGCCGTCAGCGCAATGGTTTCCTCGTAATCGAATGTCCGGCCATTAGAGATGACTTCGCGCACATCGTCAGCGGAATAAGCCAGCAAATCGGCGACTTGATGACCTTCGGGATCGACGACAGTCAGCGTCTTTCCTGCGGGAAGTCGGAAGGCTGCCCCACTACGCGGTGGGATAACGGTGAAATCGCTCACGCGCGGGGATCCTGAAACGGGCATTTCCAGTCATCACCAACCGCACGGCCGCTGAACTGGCGTGCGGCGCTGACTTCGCCGTGCTGGGCCAACATTGGATTGATAGTACCAGCAATGGCGATATCGCGTTCGATGATCGTTTCGCGCATCCGGTCATAGCGGCCCTGCGCGCGCAGCTTTTCAAACTGGTCATGCAGATTGAACACCATTGCCGGCGCGGCAAAGCGCCTTGCGGGCCGTGATGCGCGCGGGTGCAGGCCGACCACGAAATATGCCTCGCCGCCAAAGCTGACAGAGAAGTGCGGATCGTCGGGATCAGCGCTGACCGATGACGCGAAATCCTCGCCCAGCCATGCGTCCTTGGCGGCGAAAGATTGCAGCCGCTCCCACATAGCCTTTTCGAACGCCGTCTCACTCAGCGTGGTGGGGCCATCGAACAGCACTACAAGGCTGCGCAGATTGCTGTCCTTGCCGTCATACTCATCGGCCCAGTTTAAAAGTTCGCGGTGGATATCGAGATCATTCCACCCGCTGGTGATGTCTCGGGCACGGACAATCTTGAGATTGCCGCGCGCAGCCGCAGACTTCGCGCCGACGCACGGAAATTCGGGCGCTTTGATCTGCGCTATGAACTCATCGGGAGAAACGGTCTCTCCATGCAACGTATCGAATACCATGCTTAGGAAAGTGACAGAACCTCAATAGGTTCCGCTTCAGCTCTCTGGCAGGAAATCGGGCACTGACAGATACCGCTCACCCGTATCGTAATTGAAGCCCAGAATGCGGGCGTCGGGTGCCAGTTCGGGCAGTTTCTTGGCAATGGCCGCAAGTGTCGCCCCGCTGGAAATGCCGACCAGCAGCCCTTCCTCGGTGGCGCATCGGCGCGCCATGTCCTTGGCGTCCGCCGCATCGACCTGGATCGCGCCATCAATCGCCTGCGTGTGCAGATTACCGGGCAGGAAGCCCGCGCCAATGCCCTGAATCGGATGCGGGCCGGGCTGTCCGCCGGAAATCACCGGCGACAATTCCGGCTCAACCGCAAAGGCTTTCATGCCAGTCCAGGTCTTCTTCAATTCTTCGGCACAGCCGGTCAGATGGCCGCCGGTGCCCACGCCGGTTATCATCACATCGATGGGGGTGTCTGCGAAATCGCTCAAAATTTCCTGCGCGGTGGTGCGCATGTGAATCTTGAAGTTGGCCTCGTTATCAAACTGGCTGGGCATCCACGCGCCATCGGTCTTGCCGACCAGTTCCTGCGCGCGCTCGATTGCGCCCTTCATGCCCTTTTCCTTGGGCGTCAGGTCGAAGCGCGCGCCATAGGCCAGCATCAGGCGGCGGCGCTCGATGCTCATGCTTTCCGGCATCACCAGAACCAGATCATAGCCCTTCACCGCGGCCACCATAGCCAGACCGATGCCGGTATTGCCGCTGGTCGGTTCAATAATCGTACCGCCGGGCTTCAGCGCGCCGGAGCGTTCGGCATCCTCGACCATGGCAAGGCCGATGCGGTCCTTGATCGAACCACCGGGATTGCTGCGCTCGCTCTTCACCCAGACCTCATGGTCGGGGAACATGCGGGCGAGGCGGATATGCGGGGTGCCGCCGATAGTGGCGAGGACGGATTCGGCTTTCATGGACTGGCCTCCTTGGGGGATTCGTCGAGGAATTCGGGTGCGAAGGTATCGGCTTGGCGCAATTGCGGGAAGAGCACGGCCCAGATCGCGGTCACTAATATGGCCCCCGCGCCGCCGAACACAACCGCCCCGGCTGCACCAAGGAAGGCAGCCGCCAGCCCCGATTGCATCTCGCCCAGCTCGTTTGAGGCCGAGATTGCGAGGCCGGAAATCGACGAAACCCTCCCGCGCATCCGGTCCGGCGTGTTGAGCTGGACAAGGCTGGACCGGATAAAGACCGAGATCATGTCGAAAGCGCCCAGCAGCACCAGCATGATGATCGACACTGTGTAATCGCGGCTGAGCCCGAAGCCGATCGTCGCCGCGCCAAAGCCCACCACGGACCACAGCATTTTGGAGCCGACTTTGCGTTCCAGCGGACGCCACGCCATCCATGCCGCAACCACTGACGCCCCCAGAGCAGGCGCGCCGCGCATGATGCCAAGCCCTTCCGGCCCGACCATCAATATGTCACGCGCGAACACCGGCAGCATGGCCGTCGCGCCGCCCAGCAGCACGGCTAACAGATCCAGTGTGACGCAGCCCAGCAGGAAGCGCTGACGCCAGGTATATTGCGCGCCTTCCACCATTTGGCGGACCGGGTGCTTGGGTTCAGCATCCTGCTCGGCACGGATTGGGCGGATCGACAGGATCAGCGCTGCTGACCCGATCAGAAGCGCGGCTGAGAGCGCGTGCGGCAGCCATTGCGCCTCGGCAAACAGGAACCCGCCCACTGCCGGGCCCATCACGGTCGCGCCCTGCCAGGCAATGCTCGACAGAGCGATGGCGCGCGGGAGCAGGCGCAAAGGCACGATGTTGGGTGCAATGGAACTCATCGCCGGGCCAAGGAACACCCGTGCCCCGCCATGCAAAGCCGCCAGTGCGAACAATATCGGCAATGTCAGTGCACCCAGATACGTCATCACGGTCAGGGCAATAGTGATTGTGCAGTCGGTCAGATTGCCCATTGCGGCGACATGGCGCCGGTCAAAGCGATCCGCGGCCCATCCGGCCACCGGGGTCAGCACGAACAGCGGGATAAATTGCGCCAGCCCCAGCAGGCCCAGCAGAAACGCACCTTCCGACCGGCTGTAACCATAATCGCTGCGCGCCAGATCGTATGCCTGATAGCCGATCAGCACCACCATCGACAGCGTGGCAGCAACGGCAATGAAGCGTGCAGTCCAGAATCGGCGGAAGTCGGGAATGACCAGCGGGCTGGTGGGTTCGGTCCCGGCAGGGGAGGGCGCAGCGGGAATCGTCACGCGCCGACGCATGACAGGCGCGCCTTCGGTTGTGAAGACGCGCCTGCTTTGCGATTTAAAAGCTGTTGTTGCGGATCAGCGCAGTTTGCGCAGCCGTGGGTTGGGTTGCAGCGTGTCGATCAGCGACAGGAAGTCGTCGACACGGACAATCCGTTCAAACTGGAAACCGGCGCGGTTGTCGCGGGTCCAGATGCAATAGGCTTCAATCCGTCCCACAACGGGCAGGCGAATAATCACCCGCTCGCCGCGCGACAGTTCGTGCGCGTCGTCGATCATAAAGCCATTGGCCGAGATATTGGCGATATGCATCCGCAAATCGCCGCGACCAAAATGTTCTGCGATCACGGGGTGATCGACAGGGTGGCGCGCCATGCGCCGCTGGTCGGTTACGCTGAGTTGTGCTCCGGCGCTCATGCAGAACGATCCCTGATAATGTCTGGTGAACACAGTGATGCACAATAAAGGCTGAAATTTAGTAAACCCGAAGGTCAGGAATTATAAGAATTGTTGCGAACTGTCGCGTTTCAGGGGCGCAATATCGCATGCTTCTTTTTGCCCAGGCTCAATTTCGCTTCGTCCCCGACGGCCAAAGTGATGAGCTGGCCCGGGTCGCTGACCGGCTGGCCATCCAGCTTGACCGCACCTTCGGCCAGCTTGCGCTTGGCCTCGCCGTTCGATGCGGTGAAGCCTAGCGCGGTTAGCACTGCGCCAATCCGCATGCCTTCGGCCCCCAGTGACAGCGTGGGCAAATCCTCGCCCAATCCGCCGCCGGCAAAGGTCGCTTGCGCAGTCTGTTCAGCAAGCTTCGCCGCATCTTCCCCGCGCACCAGTTTCGTCACTTCATTGGCAAGGACGGCTTTGGCATCATTGATGGCAGAGCCTTCCAGCGCCTCCAGCCGCGCGATCTCGTCCAGCGGCAAGTCGGTGAACAGCCGCAGGAAACGGCCCACATCACGGTCATCAGTGTTGCGCCAATATTGCCAGAAATCGTAATTGGGCAGCTGCGCCTCGTTCAGCCAGACCGCGCCCGCAGCGGTCTTGCCCATCTTGGCTCCGTCCGCTGTGGTCAGCAGTGCGGTGGTCAGGCCGAACAGTTCATACCCGTCCATACGGCGGCCAAGCTCCATCCCGTTAACGATATTACCCCACTGGTCACTGCCGCCCATTTGGAGACGGCACGCATAACGCTGCGCGAGCTCGCGGAAATCATAAGCCTGCAGGATCATGTAGTTGAATTCGAGAAAGGTCAGCGGTTGTTCGCGGTCGAGCCGCAGCTTCACCGAATCGAAGGTCAGCATCCGGTTGACCGTGAAATGCGGTCCGACCGTGCGCAGCAATTCGATATAGCCAAGCTGGCTGAGCCATTCGTCATTATCGACAAGCACGGCATCGGTGGGGCCATCGCCAAAGGTCAGCAGCCGTTCGAACACAGTACGGATCGATGCAATGTTTTGCTGGATTGCCTCGCTGGTCAGCATTTGCCGCGATTTGTCCTTGCCGCTGGGGTCGCCCACCTTGGTCGTCCCGCCGCCCATCACCACAATCGGCTTGTGCCCGGTCTGTTGCAGACGGCGCAGCATCATGATTTGTACCAGACTGCCGATATGCAGGCTTGGCGCAGTGGCATCGAACCCGATATAGCCCGGCACAACCTGCTTGCTGGCAAGCGTGTCGAGACCTTCGGCATCGGTAAGCTGATGAAGATAGCCACGCTCGTCGAGTAGGCGCAGGAGATTGGACTGGTAGGTGCTCATGATAAGCGCCCGCTAGCATGAGGATGAACGGATGCAAACGCATGAACTGATCGCGCATCCGGCGCATCCCGCGTCGCGGGTTACCGGGGTGGAGGCGCGCATCATCGGGCGCGATGCCAAATGGCTGCGGCTGCGTTGGCGCATTGCTGGTGGCGGCGCGCTGGTGGTGCCGCCATTTGCCGGGCGGGGCAGGGCGGACGAGCTGTGGCGCAGCACCTGCTTTGAACTGTTCCTCAAACCTCAGGGCGGCGAGGGTTATTGCGAGCTGAATCTCAGCCCTTCGGAACGCTGGGCCGCCTATGATTTCGACAGCTACCGTGAGGGGATGCGTGAACGCCCGTTTCCGCCCGAACCATCCTGTACCATGCGTCAGGGCAGCAGTTTCGCAATCTTTGATGCCGCGATCCCGGCTGCAGGCCTGCCCGATGCAGATTGCGCCATGGGGCTCAGCTGCGTACTGGAGGAAACCGGCGGCGCAACCAGTTACTGGGCACTGTGCCAGCCAGACCGTGCACCCGACTTCCACGATCCCGCTTGCTTCACCGCGCAGCTTGCGGCACCCATCCCGGCATGACACTGGGGCCGACATGAAATTCGGGATAGATCGTCTCCTCACCGAGGAGAAACTACGCAAGCCGCTGGAAGGCAAGCGCGTGGGTCTGGTGGCGCATCCGGCATCCGTTACTGCCCGGCTGACCCATTCTCTCGACGCGCTGATCGAACGCGGCGTGAATGTCACCGCCGCGTTTGGCCCGCAGCACGGGCTGAAAGGCGACAAGCAGGACAATATGGTCGAAACTGCGGACGAAACCGATCCACATTACGGCATTCCGATCTTTAGCCTCTATGGCGAAGTGCGCCGCCCGAGCGGTCAGATGATGTCCACAGCCGACGTGTTCCTGTTTGATTTACAAGACCTTGGCTGCCGCATCTACACCTTCGTAACAACTTTGCTGTATTTGCTGGAGGAAGCGGCGAAGGCGGGTAAGGAAGTGTGGGTGCTCGACCGGCCCAATCCTGCTGGCGGCCCGGTTGAGGGTACGCTGCTGGTGCCAGGACAGGAAAGCTTCGTCGGCGCCGCGCCCATGCCCATGCGGCACGGCCTTACTATGGGCGAAATGGGCACGTGGTTTATCGAACATTTCAAGCTGGATGTAGCCTATAAGGTCATCGAAATGGTCGATTGGCGGCCGGGACATCCGCCCGGATATGGTTGGCCGGAAAGCCGGGTGTGGATTAACCCCAGCCCCAACGCGGCCAGCATCAACATGGCGCGCGCCTATGCCGGTACGGTAATGCTGGAAGGCACCACGCTGTCCGAAGCGCGCGGCACAACGCGTCCCTTGGAGGTGCTGTTCGGCGCGCCTGATGTCGATGCCAAGGCGGTCCATGCCGAGATGCAGCGCCTCGCCCCGTCATGGCTGCGCGGCTGCGCTTTGCGTGAAACCTGGTTCGAGCCGACTTTCCACAAGCACGCAGGAACTCTGTGTAATGGCTTGATGATCCACGCAGAAGGTGAGTTCTACGATCACCATGAATTCCGTCCCTGGCGGGTACAGGCGCTGGCGTTCAAAGCGATCAGAGCGTTGTATCCCGACTATCCGCTGTGGCGCGATTTTCCCTATGAGTATGAGTTCGACAGGCTGGCCATCGATGTGATTAACGGCGGCCCATCCTTGCGGGAATGGGTCGATGATGCCGAGGCAGTGGTAGGCGATCTCGACATGATAGCTGATGCAGACGAAGCCGCCTGGCGCGAGACGGTGGCTGACCACCTGCGCTATTAAGGCGGTGGCGCGGTGAGCGATACGATTGCCGATTTGGCAGCACGGGCGCGTGGGGCATTTGGATCGCCTGATCCCGCAGCTGCAATTTCCGCGTTCCGCTCACTGTTGTCGGCCGATCCGAACCGGCCTGACGACTGGTTCAATCTGGCGCTGGTGCAGCGGCGGGCACGGCAGTTCACTGACGCATTGGCGAGTTATGACGAAGCTTTACAGCGCGGGATTGCCGGGCCGGAAGAGGTTCATCTCAATCGTGCGGTAATCCATGCGGATGATTTGCTCGATCCCGAGGCGGCACGGGCAGACTTGGAACGCGCGCTTTCGCTTGCGCCAAATTTTGTGCCTGCACTAATCAATCTGGGCAATCTGCACGAGGATCACGGCGCACGGGCCGAGGCGGAGGCTGCGTACGCGCGCGCTCATGCGATTGAGCCGGGCAATCCGGTGGCGCTGATGCGGCTTGCCGAAGTGACGCAATTTGACAGCGATGATCACGTTATCATCCGGCAACTGCAAGCCATGCTGCTGCGCAGCGATTTACCGCCGCTGGAGCGGGCCGATATCGGCTTTGCGCTTGGCCGGGCGCTGGATCAGGCGGGGAGCTATGATGATGCTTTTTCCGCCTATCTCGCCGCCAATACAGCGAGTGCGGGTCTAGCGGGCAGTGCGTATGATCCTGCGGCGCAAGAGCGGTTTGTGGACCGGGTGATAGCGGTGTTTGGCACGGCGCACCCCGCTGCTCCCGATGACACTGCAGCGCCGATCTTCATTTGCGGGATGTTCCGCTCCGGCTCCACGCTGGCAGAACGGGTGCTGGCAGCGCACAGTGCGGTGTCCGCTGGCGGGGAGCTGGAACTGGTCCCGATGCTGGCCGCAGATTTTGCCCCATATCCTGATCGTGCTGCGGCGCTTTCGGTAGACGATTGCACAGCGCTGCGCGACCGCTATCTGGCGGGGCTTGCTGAGCTAAGCCTCTCTGCGGGTGGGCTAACCGACAAACGGCCCGACAATTTCCTTCATGTTGGTCTGATCAAACGGATGTTTCCCGCCGCGAAGATCATTCACACGCGGCGCAATCCGCTCGACAATTGCCTGTCTGTGCTGTTCGCGCATCTCGACCCGCGGATGAATTATGCGCAGTCGCTGGACAGTGCAGCGCATTGGTACGCGCAGCAGGAGCGGCTATTTGATCATTGGCGCGCGCTGCATCCCGGCGATGTCCACACCGTGGATTATGATGCACTGGTGAGCGATCCACAGACGCAGATTGCCGCATTGCTCGAATTTCTCGGCCTACCATTCGAAGACGCGTGTCTTGAGCCACATGTGGGCGAGGGCACAGTTCGCACCGCCAGCGCTTGGCAAGTGCGCGAGCCGCTCTATGCCCGCTCGTCAGGCCGGTGGCGCAATTACGCGGCGCATCTTGCACCGCTGTTCAAGGTTTTTGGCAGACCAGACACCGCGTAACCCGCCATTATTGCGCGGGAATAAGTTCGGTTTCGTTGCCCGGTACTGGGATTGGGCGGAAATCATCAGGATCACCCATTGTGACCAGCACCGAACAGCCGTCCTGCCGCCGGTCGACAGCCCAGATCAGTATCGGATTATCAGGATCGGCGGTTTCACGCTGCAACAGCGATGGCTGCCCGCTCGCCTGCCGTGCCTGATATATCCGGTCAGCACATATTGCGGGATCAGGTGTGCCCAGTTCGCGCATAGTCGTGGTGGGCGCGTCTGAAACCTGCGCGCTACTCATAGTCCCGGACAGCAGCAGGGGTGCACAGCGGGCCAGAATTGTCAGTAGTTTCATCAACTCTCTCCCAGAGTTCCTGCCCGGCTTTAGCACGGTTACGCTGCCTTTGCATCCTGCCGACACGAGTCTCGCTCCGGCGAACGCACGCCGTGGACCACCGCCACCAATACAAAGCTGATCATCATCAGCAGGAACCATGCGCCCAGCTTGGTGATCGACACCATTTGCCACGCATCCTCCTGTCCGGGATAGTTCCAGGCGTTGGCAAAAGTGGCAATGTTCTCGGCAAACCAGATGAATATGGCGACCAGCAATTGCCCCACCATCAGCGGCATCCAGCGATGCTCTCGCCAATTGCGGAAGTGGATACGCGTGCGCCAGAACAGCAGCGCTGCCGCCGCGAACAGCGCAATCCGGATATCGGGAAGCCAGTGATGCGCGAAGAAGTTCACATAGATCGCAGCGGCCAGGACATAGGTTGCCCACGGCGCGGGATAACGGCTGAACCGAAAATCGAAGATCCGCCAGACCCGCGCGATATAGCTGCCGACGCTGGCGTACATAAAGCCGGAGAACAGCGGCACCGCGCCGATGTGCAGCACGCTGGCCTCTGGATAGACCCACGATCCGGCGGCAGTCTTGAACAGTTCCATCACTGTGCCAACGATGTGAAAGATCAGGATCACCTTTGCCTCGGCCCAGGTTTCCAGCTTGAACACCAGCATCGCCGCCTGAATGGCAATCGCCGCCAGCGTCAGGAAATCATAGCGATGCAGCAGTGCGTCCTGAGGGTAGAACAGATGCGTCGTCAGCAGCAGGCCCAGCAGCAACGCGCCAAACAGACACGCCCATGCCTGCTTGAAACCGAACAACAGAAACTCGTAAAGCCACAGCCGCCAGCCGGTGCCGGGATCGAAGGCCTCCAGCCCCTGGCGGATCGCTGCAAAACGGGTGTGCCGCAAACGCTCAGCCCTGCTTGCGGCTCAATTCGCGCATCGCATCATCGAGGCCGTCCAGCGTCAGCGGATACATCCGGTCATTGACCAGATGCTTCATCACTTTGGTCGATTGTGAATAGGACCACTGCTTTTCCGGCACCGGGTTCATCCAGACGGTGGCGGGATAGGTGTTGGTGACGCGGTGCATCCAGGTGGCGCCGGCCTCTTCGTTCATATGTTCGACGCTGCCGCCGGGATGGGTGATCTCATACGGGCTCATCGCCGCATCACCGACGAAGATGATCTTGTAGTCATGGCCGAATTTGTGGAGCACATCCCACGTCTTGGTACGTTCCTGCCAGCGACGGCTGTTGTCCTTCCATACGCCTTCATAAAGGCAGTTGTGGAAATAGAAGAATTCAAGGTTCTTGAACTCTGCGGTCGCGGCGCTGAACAGCTCTTCGACCAGCTTGATAAACGGGTCCATCGACCCGCCGACATCCAGAAACAGCAGCAGCTTGACCGCATTGTGCCGTTCGGGCCGCATATGGATGTCCAGCCAGCCCTGCTTGGCAGTCCCGTCGATCGTAGCATCCAGATCCAGCTCGTCCGCCGCACCTTCTCGGGCAAAGCGGCGCAGGCGGCGCAGCGCCATCTTGATATTGCGCGTTCCCAGTTCGCGGGTGTTGTCGAGGTTCTTGAATTCGCGCTTGTCCCACACCTTCATCGCACGCTTGTGCTTGCTTTCGCCGCCGATCCGCACGCCTTCAGGGTTGTAGCCGGAATTGCCAAACGGGCTGGTGCCGCCGGTGCCGACCCATTTGTTGCCGCCCTGATGGCGCTTTTCCTGCTCCTCAAGCCGCTTCTTCAGCGTCTCCATGATCTCGTCCCAGTCACCCAGCGACTTGATCTTCTCCATCTCCTCGGGGCTGAGGAATTTTTCGGCGACCGCTTTCAGCCAGTCTTCGGGCACATCGACGGGGTTCTGGCCGTAGTCGGACAGGATGCCCTTGAAGACCTTGGAAAAGACCTGGTCGAAACGGTCGATCAGCCCCTCATCCTTCACAAAGGTGGCGCGCGAAAGGTAATAGAACGCCTCGGGAGTCTGCTCGATAACGTCTCTGTCCAGCGCTTCGAGCAGGGTGAGGTGCTCCTTGAAGCTGGCCGAAATCCCTGCTGCGCGCAGCTCGTCTACAAAATCGAAAAACATGGCTCGTGTCCTAATCCGACGATGCGCGGCACGCCAGAGCAATGAGTATGCAAACGGTGCGATTTAACCGGGCGATAACCATTTCTGTTTAGTGGCCAGATCACCAAAAGACACAAGGGGTCTAACTGACATGGAATTGAGCGCAATCGATGCCCAGGGCGCATCGGCCCTCGACCAAATTCCGGAAAGCTGCGGGAAGGTTACCGTTGGCTGTTCCGATGTTGCCGGGATCGTTCAAGCTGTCATCGACAGTTCGGGCATTCTACGGGCCGAACATATCGAACTGCAGGGCACGGTTCACGAGCTTGAAAAAGATCAGCGCAAAGTTGCCGAAGCCAGCGACGAAGCGCGTCTGCTGTCGGCCCGCGCTATCGAGCGTCTGGGGCAGGGCACCAGCCAGATTCAGTCCTCACTGCTGCAAATCACCAATCTGCTCGACCTTGTCGAAACGCTGGCCACCCATGTGACCGGCTTTGCCGCGGCGATGGATCAGGTGAAGCGGTGTTCCAAGGACATCGAACAGATTGCCGAAACCACCAATATTCTTGCGCTGAACGCCACCATCGAGGCGATGCGCGCAGGTGATGCAGGCCGCACCTTTGCAGTCGTCGCCAATGAGGTGAAGACGCTGGCCGGCGAAACCCGCAAGGCCACTGACGAAATCTCCGATGTGATCGAAACGCTGGGCGCGGAAGCCTCCACCGTGATCGAGCGGATCGAAGCCGGTGCGAAGGCTTCTAATGAAGCCAAAAGCTCGGTCGCCAGCATTGATGCCACAATTGCCGGGGTCAGCCAGTTGGTCGAAGAGGTCGATCAGCAGAACGACCAGATCGCGCGTGCCACCGGTATGATGACCGGACACGTCGACCGGGTGCAGGCCGTGATCGAAAGCTTCGACCACGCCGCGACCGAGAACGAACAGCGGCTTGAAGCCGCGCACAGCCGGATCGAAGACCTGGAAATGACGGCGAGCGAAATGTTCGACCGTATCGTCCACGCCGGCCTGTCACCGCAGGACAGCGTCATGGTGGATGCCGCCAAGGCGAAGGCCCGCGAAGTCGAGCGTCTGGCGCATGAGGCCATCGCCGCAGGAAAGCTCAACCCAGATCAGCTGTTCGACAGCAATTACCGCGAGATTTCGGGCAGCAATCCCAAGCGTTACCGTACCGGCCTGATGGACTGGGCACATGACCATTGGCGCCATGTGCTGGATTCAGCGGCGCATGACGATAACCGCGTGATGGCGGCGGCGTGTACCGATATGAACGGTTATCTGCCGACGCATCTGTCGCAATGTTCGCAAGCACCGACGGGCGACGTAATGCATGATACGCGCTTCTGCCGCAATGGCCGGATTATCCTCGACACCATCGACCAGAAGGCCAAGCACAGCGGCGCGGAATATATGATGGCGGTGTATCGCCAGGAAAATGACGGCAAATCCTACCGCGTCGTCCGCAACGTCTATGTGCCCATCTTCATCAACGGCCGCCGCTGGGGCGATTTCGAACTGGCTTACAGCTTCGACTGAACCATACCGGTTTTCCGGGGGGCAAGACGCCGGCTCGCGCAACCAGCGCGGGCCGGCGTATTCAAGTCCGACTAGGTCTGACGACGTGCCATAAAGGCCAGGCGTTCGAACATCATTACGTCCTGCTCGTTTTTCAGCAACGCGCCGTGCAGCGGCGGGATGGCGCTGTTGGGATTGCTGTCCTGCAGCACTTCAAGCGGCATATCCTCGTTCAACAGCAGTTTAAGCCAGTCGAGCAATTCGCTGGTTGATGGCTTTTTCTTCAGGCCGGGCACGTCGCGCAGCTCGTAGAAAATGTCCATTGCCTTGCCGACCAGGTTTTTCTGGATACCGGGAAAATGGACCTCGATAATCTCCCGCATGGTCTCGCGGTCGGGGAATTTGATGTAGTGGAAGAAACAGCGGCGCAGGAAAGCGTCGGGCAGTTCCTTTTCATTGTTCGAAGTAATGACCACGATGGGCCGTTCCTTCGCTTCGATCCGCTCGTGCGTTTCGTAAACGTCGAAGCTCATCCGGTCGAGTTCCTGCAACAGATCGTTGGGAAACTCGATATCGGCCTTGTCGATCTCGTCGATCAGCAGCACGGGCAACTCGTGGCTGGTGAAGGCCTCCCACAACTTGCCCTTGCGAATGTAGTTCGAGATGTCGTGCACCCGCTCATCACCCAGCTGGCCATCGCGCAGACGCGCGACTGCGTCATATTCGTACAGGCCCTGCTGCGCCTTGGTGGTCGATTTCACGTTCCACTCAATCATCGGCGCATTCAGCGCCTTGGATATTTCATGCGCCAGCACAGTCTTGCCCGTACCCGGCTCGCCCTTGACCAGCAGCGGGCGGCGCAGCGTCACCGCCGCATTCACCGCGACCTTCAGATCTTCGGTGGCGATATAGGATTGGGTGCCTTCGAAACGTTGCGTCATGAATTGTCCTTGGTCCGATTGCGATTTGCAACCTGACTAGGGACGCGCATCGCACGGGGCAAGAGGGCTATTTGCCTGCCAATGCCAGGATGCGACTGGTGAGCAGCTTGAGAGTGGTGGTGTCGACAGGCGCGGCGCTATTGTTCCAGCTTAATGCCAGCATATGCCAGCCATCAGCCTCGTCCTGAAGCAGCCATGTCAGATTGAGGACGCCGGGTTCCGACCCGCCCTTGAACCCGGCATATTTCCAGCCCGCAAGTTCGGCTTCGGTCAGCGCGGTGTTTACTGCCATGATCGCGCGCGCCGTGTCATCGTCTTGTGCCGCCAGCACCAGCATCAGTGCCCGCTGATCATCCATACTGGCAAACCATTCCACGGTGTCGATCAGCACAGGCTTTTCAGCGCTGAACTTTTCGAGGATTGCCTGTGTGTCGAGCGTGTTTGCTGCCAGCTCTGACAGCATCGCAGCCTGAAGCGCTTCATTGGCTTTCGCATAGGCTGCGCCGGGCCCTATTGTCTTGAGCGCGAACATTTCCAGCGTCTTGAGAAAGGGCAGAGCCAGGTTCGGGTCAGAGTGGCCGCTGGCCTGCAATTCCGCCGCCACGACATCACGGCCGATTGCATCGATCAGCAGATCGGTTGCGGTATTGTCGCTGATCGAAATCATCAGTGTCGCTGCCGTATGCAAAGTTACCGGCGCGCCATCGGGCCAGTTCTGCATTATTCCGCCGGGCAGGCTCTTGGCTTCAAGCGCGATGGTCTGATCCCAACTCAGCCGCCCCTCATCGACACCGCGAGCGAGCGCGGCGAGGACGTAGAGCTTGAAGGTCGAGCCGATGGCGAATTGCGCCTGTTGATCGCCATGCTGGAACAAGGGTGCGGATGAGCCATCAAGGGGGCCGAAATAAGCGCTTGTTCGGCCGGGCAGCGCGGACAGTTCGGCAGATATTTTCTCGGAACTGTCATTGATTGGTTCGTATGCAGTAAAACCCAACTCGGTGATCCGGTGGGGCGCATCTGGCGATATCGCGATGCTACCCTTAGCCACATTCTTTTCAAAACGGACCTCGATCGCACCGCGGTACTGGCCTGCGGACTGGACGATCTTCCCGCTTAAGGCAGGGCCGAACTGGCTGGTTAATTGCTGACCGAGTGCAGCAATTTGCGCAGACGGTATCGCAGCAAGAAAAGTGGGAGCGAAAGTCTCTTCAACATCACCGTCGCCATTGATTATCGCGACGACTTCAGTGCCACGATCGGCCAGTCTGGGATTCTGCTGCGTCGCTTCGATGTCAGAAGCGCCTGGTTGCGCAAACGCAGCAGCGGGAAGCAGCGCGGTCAGGGCGAGGGCGAGACGTAGATGCATGGAAATCTCCTCTGAAATTCGGGTAAATTGTTATTCAGCGGCGTCTAGGGCGGCGATTTGCTGATCGAGGCCCTGCGCAGTTTTGGCGTTCAGCCATGCGACAAATCCGAAAAACAGCGCTGTGCCGCCCAATGGCAACCAGACCCCATCCAATGCGGTGGCCCAGCCATGCCGCGACGCTACCTGCGCTGTGACCAGCCCGTAAATCGCGAGCACGCCGGGGATCATCGGCGCAAGATACCACTTGGGTACCGTGCGAAGGAGATCACGTTGACGAACCAGCTGATGACGAAAGTAATCACGGCATGGCATCTCTGGAGTTCGAACCAGATTTGAACCGTCACAGCGAAGTTTCCACAAGACCGCTACCACGCCAAAGACGAGACTGGCCTGCGCCCCTGCCATCAGGAAGTCGCTTGCAATCATCGCAGCGATCGCCGCGCTACCCATTGTCAGAATAACGACCAGGCCCGCGGCAAATTCAAGCAGGTTGCGGCGACGGACAGTGCGTTCAAATCGGGAATTGCGTTTCTCGCATATACCTGCCGTTGAGAAAGCAGCGTCGTTTTCCTGAGACAGCCAAAAATCCTGGGGATGATAGCTCATGTCTGGGCTCCTTCTTTGGAAGGGTCGGATAGGCTCTTGGAGATGATCGCCTTGAGCCGGTGAATTCTGGTCGAAACCAGATTTGCGGAAAGGCCGGTCACCTCGGCGATTTCGTTGCCGCTCTCGCCTTCCAGCCACAGCATCATGACCTGGGCATCGGGTGTTGGCAGCATCCTGATCAGCTCATAGGCCCGGGCAAGGGCATGGTTCTCGCTCGCTGCATTCTCCACATCGGCAGCGCACGGTAGCTCGTCAATTTCGTCCAGTGGGACCGGAGCTGGTCGGCGCGCAGCGCGCATCCGATGGTCGGCGGCGACGTTGTGAGCGATGCGGTAAACCCATGTCTTCAGGCTGCACCGCCCATCAAAGCGGGCGAAACTGCGCCACAGTTCACAATGGATGTCCTGCTCCAAATCGCGCGAGCGTTCGGGATGCCGCTCCATCGCGCGTGCAAGCCGGGCAATGGTCGGCGCGAATTGCGTGCCCGCCTGCTGGTAAAGGCTATCCTGCTGTGTGGTCATGGTTCCTTAGTCCGTGGGGCTGGGGATTTCTTACAGAACCGTGAAACTTTTCATGCGAGCCCGCGATAGTGTTAGAGTCATCTGCGCCCCATAAAAGGATTTTCCATGCCGACAGAAACGCTGACGATCGACACCAAGGCGGGGCACACACTCGAAGGTTCGCTGGAATTGCCCACCGGGTTGGTACGCGGAGCGGCGCTTTTTGCGCATTGCTTTACTTGCACGCGCAACAGCAAGGCGGCGGTGGCGGTTACGCGGGCGCTGGCGCGGGAGGGGATTGCCACCCTGCGCTTTGATTTCACCGGGCTGGGCGGCAGCGAAGGAGATTTCGGGCGTGCGGGGTTTGCCACCGATGTGTCGGATCTGGTCGAAGCGGCGGAGCTGATACTGGAGCGGTTCCAGCAGCCCATATTGCTGGTCGGGCACAGCCTTGGCGGCGCAGCCGTGCTGGCGGCGGCTGACGATCTGGGTGAGGACAAGGTTGCGGCCATCGCGACTATCGGCGCACCTTCGGACGTGCCCCATGTGCTGGAACGCATCGAAGGCAATCTGGACGCCGTGCGCAAGGATGGCGAGGGGACCGTGTCGATTGGTGGGCGCGAGTTCTGCCTTGGCCGCGAATTTCTGGAGCGGGTCGAGAATATCGACTTGCTGGAAGAGATCGGGCGGCTGCGCAAACCGCTGCTGATCCTGCATTCACCAACCGACGATATCGTCGGGGTCGACAATGCCAGCGCGCTGTTTGGCGCGGCGAAGCATCCCAAGAGCTTTGTCAGCATGGACGGTGCGGATCATTTGCTACTGGATCAGGCCGATGCACAATTTGCCGCGGACATGATTGCCAGTTGGGCAGGGCGCTATCTGCCGCTGCGCGATGACTGGCCGATGCCCGAGGATGGGGTGATCGTGAAAACCGGCCACGGGAAGTTCGGCACCGAAGTTCACACCAGCAGCCACCGCTTCATCGCCGATGAACCACGCAGCTATGGCGGCGATAACAGCGGGCCGACGCCCTATGATCTGCTGCTGGCGGCGCTGGGCACCTGCACCGCAATGACAATGAAGATGTATGCTGACCGCAAAGGTTGGCCCTTGGAAGGGACCAGTGTGCACCTGACGCATGAACGCGATCACGCGGAAGATTGCGAAACCTGCCTGACCGAAAAACAGGGAATGAAATCGCAGGCACTCAATCGGCGCATTGCAATCGAGGGCAGCGAGCTAACCGAAGAGCAGCGTGCCAAGATTATCGAAATTGCCAATAAATGCCCGGTCCACAAGACCTTGGAGGGTAATCTTCACATTTACACTGAGGCGGCTGCCAGCTGATCCAGCGGCGCGTCAGGCGTCGATCATATCCCGGTCCAGCTCGCCCGCGCGGTTCTGGATGAAATTGAAACGGTGTTCAGGATTGCGGCCCATCAGCTGCTCGACCAGTTCCTTCACCACCGCGCGGTCTTCGAATTCTGTCGGCAGGGTGATGCGGATCAGGCTGCGGCTGTCGGGGCTCATCGTGGTTTCGCGCAATTGCGCGGGGTTCATCTCGCCCAAGCCCTTGAACCGCCCGACATCGACTTTCTTGCCCTTGAAGACTGTCGCCTCCAGCTCCTCGCGATGCGCGTCGTCCTTGGCGTAGCGGCTCTCTTTACCGGCTGTCAGGCGATAAAGCGGGGGCTGGGCCAGGAACAGATGACCGCGCCTGACGACCTCGGGCATTTCCTGAAAGAAGAATGTCATCAGCAGCGTCGCGATATGCGCGCCGTCGACATCGGCATCGGTCATGATCACGATGCGGTCATAGCGCAGGTTCTCCGGGTCGCAGTCCTTGCGGGTGCCGCAGCCCATTGCCAGCGTCAGATCGGCGATTTCCGAATTGGCGCGGATCTTGTCGGCAGTGGCGCTGGCTACATTGAGGATCTTGCCACGAATCGGCAGGATTGCCTGCGTCTTGCGGTTGCGCGCCTGCTTGGCACTGCCGCCTGCCGAATCGCCTTCGACGATAAACAGTTCGGTCTCGCCCTTGCCCTCTCCAGAACAGTCGGTCAGCTTGCCGGGAAGGCGCAGCTTCTTGGCGCTGGTCGCAGTCTTGCGCTTGATCTCGCGCTCCTGCTTGCGACGCAGCCGCTCGTCCATCCGCTCCATGATCTGGCCCAGCAGCGCCTTGCCGCGGTCCATATTGTCGGACAGGAAATGATCGAAATGGTCGCGGACCGCGTTCTCGACCAGCCGGGCGGCTTCGGGGCTGGTGAGGCGGTCCTTGGTCTGGCTCTGAAATTGCGGATCGCGGATGAACACGCTCAGCATGACCTCCGCGCCGGTCATCACATCATCGGCTGAGATGTCCTTGGATTTCTTGACCCCGGTCAGCTCGCCAAAGGCGCGCAGGCCCTTGGTCAGCGCCGCGCGCAGGCCTTGTTCGTGCGTGCCGCCATCTGGCGTGGGCACGGTGTTGCAATACCAGCTGGTCGAGCCTTCGGAATAGAGCGGCCAGGCGATGGCCCATTCGGCGCGGCCCTGCTGGTCGCCGCTGTCATTACCCGGAAAATCCTGCTGACCCGCAAAGGGCAGCGCTGTGACGCATTCGCGGCCCGCAAGCTGTTCGGCGAGATGATCGGCCAGACCGCCGGGAAATTTGAAAGTCGCCTCTGCGGGGACATCGTCAGAAGCCAGACTGTCCGCACATTTCCAGCGGATTTCGACCCCGGCAAACAGATACGCTTTGGAACGCGCTAGTTTGAACAGCCGCTTGGGGCTGAACGCGCGGTCGCCGAAAATCTCTTTGTCGGGATGGAAACTGACAGTCGTGCCGCGCCGGTTGGGCGTCGGGCCCAGATTTTCGAGCGGTCCGGTAGGCAGACCCTTGGAAAACTCCTGCGCGTAAAGCTGACGGTCGCGCGCGACTTCGACCCGTGTATCGTCGGACAGCGCATTGACCACACTGACGCCAACCCCGTGCAGGCCGCCGCTGGTGGCATAGGCCTTGCCCGAAAACTTGCCGCCCGAATGCAGCGTGGTCAGGATCACCTCAAGCGTGGATTTGCCCGGATATTTCGGGTGTTCTTCCACCGGAATGCCGCGACCGTTGTCAGCGATGGTGACGCGGTTACCCTCATCCACGCGGATTTCGATGCGCGTGGCATGGCCTGCCACCGCTTCGTCCATCGCGTTGTCCAGAACCTCGGCCACAAGATGATGCAAAGCGCGGTCATCGGTCCCGCCGATATACATGCCGGGCCGGCGGCGGACAGGTTCAAGCCCTTCGAGAACCTCGATCGAGGAGGCATCGTAATCGCCGCTGGAGGCCGGAGTATTTGCGAACAGATCGTCAGACATGGCCCGGCTTATCGCGCGCGCTTGGGCGGCTTACAACCGGGCCGACATGCTTATCCGCCAAGTCCGTTATCAGAACCGTGTCGGGGCGCCGTCGATCACCACCACTTCTCCGCTGCGCACTTCGCGCACTTCCATAGCTCGCTGCACCACACCATTGTTCTGGAAGCGAAATGCGCCATCAAGGCCGAGGAAGCCGTCATCGCTGCGCAATGCGTCAATCGGGAAAGTCCGCCCAGGTTTCCAGTCGCGGGCAATCCGCAATGATAGCAGCACCGCGTCATAGCCGAGCGTGGCGATCCGGTATGGCTGGCTGCCGAATCTTGCCTCGTAGCTGTCAATGAAGCGCTTGAACCTGCCGTCGGACACCGCACTGAACATCGCCCCGTTCAGCGCCGGAGCCCGCGTGATCGCGCTTTCGCCGCTCCACAATTCGGTGCCCATCAGGCGCGTACTCGACCCGGAGCCTTCTCGTAGCGGCCCGGCAGCCATTGTCGCCAGCCGCGCGTTTTCCGCGATCAGCACGCTGTCATAGCCGCCTTGCGACTTCAGCCGCCGCGCGGCGCTGACGATGGAGGTGTTGCCGCGGTCATAGCGTTCGACCCAGCTCACGCGGCCGCCATAGGCCGCCACAGCGGCCCGCATCGCATCTTCGGCGCGCTGCCCATACTCGCCATCGGGCGACAGGATTGCAAAATCGCGGGCACCGCGTCCGCGGGCATATTGCACAGTGCGCATGATCGATTGTTCGGGGATATGTCCCATCACGAACACATTGGGGCCGGCGATGCTGGTGTCATTCGAGAACGAGATTATCGGCACATTGGCGGGCCCAGCCTCGGCCTGCACCGAAACCACATTGCTGCCCAGCAGCGGGCCAAGGATCAGCTTGTTGCCTTCTGCCAGCGCCTTGCGCGCAGCTTCCTGCGGTCCGCGTGCGGTATCATAAGTGGTGATGCGCAGATTGGTGGCATTGGTGTCCATCAGAGCCATCGTGGTGGCATTGGCAATCGCCTGACCCACGGCCCCGTTCTGGCCGCTCATCGGCACCAGCAGCGCGACCCGGTGGCGTGTCTCATCCGTGGGCAGCTCCGTAGCGGAGGGTTCCGTGGCAACGGTAGGTGCCGGATCAACCGGCCGAGTGCTGGTCGGACCCTTGGGGATTATCGAACAGCCGGCGAGCAGACCCGCCAAAGCTGCTGTTGCCATTGTCCGCCGGGTGATCATCAAGCGCTTCATCCTTGCCGCGTCCCTCTTTGATAGTTCATGGGTGCCCAGTGACCGAAACCACCGCTCTTTCCCAAGGCCTTACACCCGGGCTTTATATCGTCGCCACCCCAATCGGCAATCTTGGAGATATCACGCTGCGGGCCGTGGACATATTGTCACGCTGTGATGGGGTCGCTTGCGAGGATACGCGCGTGACCGGCAAGCTGTTGAAACATCTTGGCATCTCCAAGCCCATGTGGCGCTATGATGATCACAGCGAGGAACGCGACCGCGCAAGGCTGGTCGAATCAATGCGGACGCGCGCAGTGGCGCTGGTCAGCGATGCGGGCACGCCGCTGGTTTCCGATCCCGGTTATCGCCTGGTAAATGACGCGCGCAGTGAAGGGATTTCAATAACATCGGTGCCGGGGGCCTGTGCCTTTGTGACCGGACTGACGCTGTCCGGCCTGCCAAATGACCGTTTCATGTTTGCCGGTTTTCTGCCGCAAAAGGACAAGGCGCGGCGCGATATGCTGGAGGAGCTGGCGGGGATCGACGCGACTCTGGTTTTTTATGAAACCGGCCCGCGACTGGTCAAATCGCTGATCGCTATCGATGACGTCCTGCCCAATCGCGAAGTCGCCGTCGCGCGCGAGCTGACCAAATTGCATGAGGAATGCCGCCGCGCGCTGCCGTCCGGCCTGATCGCCTGGTACGAGAGCCGCCCGCCCAAGGGCGAGATTGTCCTGCTGGTCGGCCCGCCGCCAGAAGAAGCGCCGCGCGAAGGTGATGCCGAGGACATGCTTGTGCGCGCCCTGACAACCATGAAAACATCGCAGGCCGCGTCCGAAGTGGCGCGGATCACGGGGGTGGAACGCAAAAAGCTTTATGCCCGGGCGCTGGAGCTGAAACGCGAATGAAGCGGCAACTTGCCGAACAAGGTGGCCGCGATGGCGAAGCGCGCGCCGCTTTCTGGCTGAGAGCCAAGGGCTGGGCCATTCTCGACAAGCGTGTGAAGACCCCGGCAGGCGAGATCGATCTGGTGGCAAAGCGCGGCGGGTTGATCGCTTTTATCGAGGTGAAATGGCGGCGCAAGGCGGCCGACCTAGATCATGCCATTGACGAATACCGGCTGTCGCGCGTCGCGGCGGCGGTGGAGGCGGTGGCGCATCGCTATGCCGAAAATGGCGAAGACATCAGGATCGACGTGATCCTGCTTGCACCCGGCAGCTTCCCCCGCCACATCGCCAACGCCTGGCAACCTTGAGGAGCCCGTCATGAGTTTGCGTGTCGCCGTCCAGATGGACCCGCTGGAAAGCATCAATATCGCCGGAGACAGCAGCTTTGCGCTGATGCTGGCCGCGCAGGCTCGCGGGCATTCGGTGTGGCATTACGATGTCAAAACGCTGGCTTGGGAGGGTGATGGCTCGGCATCCGGTAAAATCACTGCGCACGCTGCGCCGGTTACAGTGCAGCGGGTTGCGGGCGGCCATTTCACAGCGGGAGAGCGGCGCAGGGTCGATCTGGCGGCGGACATCGACGTGATCCTGATGCGTCAGGATCCGCCGTTCGACCTTGGTTATATCAGCGCGGCGCTGCTGCTCGACCGGCTGAAGGGCACCACGCTGGTCAGCAATGACCCGCGCGAAGTCGTCAATGCCCCCGAAAAGATGTTCGTGCTGGATTACGCGCGGTTCATGCCGCCCACGCTGATTGCGCGAAGTCTTGATGATTTACGCGCGTTTCAGGGCAAGCATGGCGCGGTGGTGGTCAAGCCGCTGCATGGCAATGGCGGCAAGGCGATTTTCAAGATCGATGCCGATGGGACCAATCTTTCGGCGCTGTCCGAGGTGTTCGACCAGACCTGGCCCGAACCGCATATGGTCCAGCCATTCCTTCCCGAAGTGTCCGAAGGCGACAAACGCATCGTGCTGATCGATGGCAAATTTGCTGGAGCAATCAATCGCTTCCCTGGCAAGGGTGAGTTTCGTTCTAACCTGGCGCAAGGCGGCCATGCGGAAGCTGCCACGCTGACCCCGCGCGAAGAGGAAATCTGCGCGGCGATGGGGCCGGAACTGGCGCGGCGCGGGCTGGTGTTTGTGGGTATCGACGTGATCGGCGGCAAATGGCTGACCGAAATCAACGTCACCAGTCCGACCGGCATTGTCGCCATCGATAAGTTCAACGGCACGGACACGGCGGCGCTGATCTGGGATGCGCTGGAGCGGCGACACGCGAACCAATAGCCGCGCCGCCCGTTGCACCGACCATGCATGATTTCATCATCGCTGCGATCGAGCAGGGCGGCTATTCCGGCATATTCCTGCTGATGGTGCTGGAAAATGTCGTCCCGCCGATCCCGTCCGAAGTCATCATGGGGCTGGGCGGGGTGGCTGTGGCGCGCGGAACTATGGAGTTTTGGCCGCTGATGGCCGCAGGCACGCTGGGTTCGACTGCCGGAAACTATGCATGGTATTGGCTGGGCGAACATTGGGGCAAGCGGCGGCTTGAGCCTTTTGTCGACCGCTGGGGACTCTGGCTGACGGTGGAGTGGCAGGATGTCGAGCGTGCGCAGCGGTTCTTTCGCAGGCATGGCCCGTGGGTTGTGCTGGTGTTCCGCTTCCTGCCGTTCTTCCGCACTATGATCTCGCTGCCCGCCGGACTGGCGCATATGGGGAGGGTGCGGTTCCTGCTGTTCACAGCGGCGGGGGTGACCGTCTGGAATTTCCTGCTGATCGAGGGCGGTCGGCGGCTCGCGGTATGGCTGGACACCTCGCAGGATGTGCTGGGGTGGATCATTATCGGAATGCTGCTGGTGGGTCTGGCTGGCTATCTGTGGCGCGTTGTAACGTGGAAGCCGCGCGCGCTGCATTAATCCCGCTCTCGCGGATGGGCGTTGCGATAGGTGTCGAGCAGACTGGCTGCATCGACCTTGGTATAGATCTGCGTCGAACCAAGGCTGGCATGGCCCAGCAATTCCTGCAGGCTGCGCAAATCCGCCCCCGCTCCCAGCAAATGCGTGGCGAAGGAATGGCGCAGCGCATGCGGCGTGGCCGTATCGGGCAGACCCATGACGCGGCGTGCCCGAGCGGTGGCTTTCTGGACCATGCCTTGGGACAGCGGCCCGCCTTTTGCGCCGCGAAACATCGGTTCGTCGCGCTCGATTGGCCAGGGGCACAGCCGCTCATATTCCGCCACCGCTTCCTGCACGATGGGCAATACCGGCACGACGCGTTGCTTGCCCCCTTTGCCCGTCACCGTCAGCCGTTCCCCCAGCGGCAGATCATTCCCGACCAGCGACAGCGCCTCGGCGATCCGCAGCCCGGCGCCATAGAGCAGCAATAAGACCGCCCGGTCGCGCGCGCCAATCCAGTCGTCAGCCGCCAGCTCGCCCACAGTGTCAGCCAGTCCCAGCGCATCATCTGGGGTGACGGGGCGGGGCAGTCCTTTCTTCAGACGCGGCCCGCGCAGGCGCGGCGGGTCGGTGCGGTCGTCACCCACTTGTGCACGGGCGAAGGCAATGAAGCCCTTCAGCGCCGAAAGCTCGCGCGCGGTGGAGGCATTGGACAAGCCATCACCGCGCCGCGCCGCAATGTGACTGCGCAAGGCCGGGCTATCGAGTGCGGCAATTGCCTCCCAATTCTCGGCATTCAATCGCACCAGCAGGCGCTGCGCCGCGCGCGTATAGGCGCGTACCGTGTGCGGGGAGCGGCGGCGCGCCTGCGCGAGATGAGCGTGCCACGCCGCAAGCAGCTGCGCGGCGCTCACCCGGCGACCAGATCGGCAGGCACCAGATCGCCCAGCAAAGCGTCCAGCAAGGGCATTCCCGCAGGCGTGACGCCAACGCGCTGGCCTTGACGCCATGCCAGGCCCAGCCGCTGGTGAAGCGCCAGCTTATCCGCGTCGATCAGGCTTTCTGCCGTGACGCCAAACCGTGACGCCAATGCTGCCAGATCAACCCCTTCACCCAGCCGCAATCCCATCAGCAACGCTTCGGACAATTGCTCCGATACGCCCAGCGTCCGCTCTTCGGCGATACCGTGACGTCGTTCATGCACGGCCTTCAGATAATTCTCTGGCTTGCGGTGACGCACTGTCGCCGCTCCGCCCCGCCGCCCATGCGCGCCCGGACCGATCCCGGCGTAATCGGCATAACGCCAATAGGTGAGGTTGTGGCGGCTCTCCTCGCCCGGACGTGCATGATTGCTGATCTCGTAAGCAGGCAGTCCTGCCGCCTCGGTCATTTCGCGGGTGAGGGCAAAGAGATCGGCGGCGCTGTCATCGTCAAGCGGATCAAGCGCGCCCGTGCGGACATCTGTGGCAAAGCGCGTGCCGGGTTCGATGGTCAGCTGGTACAGCGAGATATGCCCGGTGCCCAGCGCCAGCGCTTCGGTCAGTTCCTCGCGCCATGTTTCCAGCGTCTGGCCGGGCCGGGCGTATATGAAGTCTACCGAAACGCGGCAAAAATGCGCCTGTGCAGTCTCCAGCGCCATTCGCGCCTCGTCAGCGCCGTGCAGTCTGCCCAGAAAACGCAACGCCTCATCGCGCAGGCTTTGCACGCCCAGTGACACGCGATTGACCCCGGCATCGGCCAGGGCAGCAAATTTTGCGGCTTCAACGGAAGACGGATTGGCCTCCAGCGTAATCTCGATTCCGTCGGAAAACCCCCACAACCGCTCCGCTTCATCCAGCAGCGCCGCAACCAGCGCGGGCGGCATAAGTGACGGAGTTCCCCCACCAAAAAACACACTGTCCAGCGGTTCGCCGCCTGCAACGCTGGCTTCGTGACGCATATCGGCGAGCAGTGCAGCCTGCCATGCGGCGGCATCCGTATTGGCCCGGACGTGACTGTTGAAGTCACAGTAGGGGCACTTCGCCAAACAGAATGGCCAGTGAATGTAGAGTGCTTTTGACAACGGAGCCTTCAGCCAATCTTAACCAATTGCGGGGAATTATGAGCGCATGGATGGGTCGGGAAAATTCGCACTGCTGTGCGGCGCAACAACGATGCTATTTGCCACGGGCGGTGCCATTGCGGCAAGCTCGTCGTCAAATGACAATCACGCTGTGGCGTCGCGCGTTTTGGCGGTTCACAATTCCGAACGCGACCAACTAAGGCTCCCACGCCTGAAATGGAACCGCAACCTTGAACGGGAAGCGGCGAATTGGGCGCGCAATCTGTCGCGCCGCGGCGTTTTGCAGCACGCGGACAATGCCACGCGCAATGGCACGGGCGAGAATTTGTGGATGGGCACCGCCGGACATTGGCCGGTGGAAAACATGGTCGGGATGTTCATCGAAGAGAAGAAGCATTACCGCCACGCGAGCTTCCCCAATATCTCGCGCACGGGCAATTGGGCCGATGTCGGCCATTATACCCAGATCGTCTGGCGCGATACGCAAGAGGTCGGCTGCGCCGTGGTCAGCGCGCGTGGCAATGATGTGCTGGTGTGCCGGTACTGGCCCGCTGGCAATGTCTGGGGCCAGAGGGCCTACTAACACACGTTCAGCCGAATTGTTCTGCGACCAGCTTGGCAAAGGCATCGGCGCGGTGGCTGATGCGGTGCTTTTCGTCCGGGTCGAGTTCGGCAAAAGTCTGATCGCGGCCCGTCGGCACAAACACCGGATCATAGCCAAATCCCAGCGTCCCGCGCGGCGGCCAGCTTATGGTGCCGGACGCACTGCCTTCATAGATCGCGTATTCGCCGTCTGGCCACGCCAGCGCCAGCACGCAATGGAAGGCGCACGCCCGGTCGGTGTCGGGGCCGCGCTGTTGCAGCATCCCTTCGACCTTGCCCATCGCCATGTACCAGTCACGCCCCGGATTGCCTTCGAACCACTGCCGTTCGGCCCAATCGGCGGTGTAGACGCCCGGCCGCCCGTCCAGCGCGGCAACTGACAGCCCGCTGTCATCGGCCAGTGCGGCAAGACCCGACCCCTCCGCCGCAGCCCGCGCCTTGATCAGCGCATTCTGGACGAAAGTGCTGCCCGTCTCGGCCGGTTCCGGCAGCCCCAGCGAACCGGCTGACAGGCATTTGAGGCCATGAGGTTCGAGCAGCGCCGAAATCTCTTTCAGCTTGCCCGCATTGTGCGTGGCAATCACCAGGGAGCCGGAGCCGAGACGGCGCGTCATTTGCGGGTGGCCTCCTCCTGAGCCTTGAATATCTGCGCGCAGCCGATCTGGGCGAGGCGAAGGAGGCGCAGGAAGCCTTCCTCGTCATAGGGCGCGCCTTCGGCAGTAGCTTGTGCCTCGGCGATCGTGCCGCCTTCGATCAGCACGAAATTGGCGTCGGCATCGGCATTGCTGTCCTCGGGATAATCGAGGTCGAGCACCGGGGTGCCCTTGTAAATGCCGCAGGATATCGCTGCGATCTTCTCTTTGATCGGATCCTGCGTAATCGCGCCGGACTTCATCAATCCGTCCACCGCCAGTCGCATTGCGACCCATGCGCCAGAAATTGACGCGGTGCGAGTGCCGCCATCGGCCTGCAACACATCGCAATCCAGCGTGATCTGGTGCTCGCCCAGCTTCTTCATATCTACCACGGCGCGCAAACTACGACCAATAAGGCGCTGAATTTCCTGCGTGCGCCCGCTCTGCTTGCCCTTGGCCGCTTCACGCTGGCTGCGCGTATGGGTGGCGCGGGGGAGCATGGAATATTCGCCAGTGACCCAGCCTTCACCCTTGCCGCGCATCCACGGTGGCAGGCGGTCTTCAACGCTGGCGGTGCACAGCACCTTGGTCTCGCCAAAGCTGATCAGGCACGAGCCTTCTGCGTGTTTTGTGTAACCGGTTTCGATAGTGATGGCGCGCATTTCGTCGGGCGCACGTCCTGAAGGTCGCATTATAATCTCCAATGCAGTCGAATCTCGCGGCGGCGTTTGGCGCATGGGGCTTGAGGCTGCAAGGGCATCGGGTAGATAGCAGCGATGACATCACCTCCACTCACCGATCTTTCCGACCGCGCGCGTGATATTTTCCGCCTGGTTGTGGAAGGTTATCTGTCGAGCGGGACGCCGATGGGCTCAAAGGCGCTGGCGGGCGAGGGCGGGGTGAATTTGTCACCGGCCTCGATCCGGTCGGTGCTGGCGGAGCTGGAACAGATGGGCCTGCTGGCCGCGCCGCACACCAGTGCCGGGCGAATTCCAACCGAAAGCGGGCTGCGCCTGTTTGTGGATGCCATGATGCAGGTGGCCGAACCGACGCGGGAGGAACGTGAGGCGATTGAACAGCGGATTGGCGAACCCGGTCCGATCGAGCGGGCGCTGGAACAGACCAGCGCGCTGCTGTCCGATCTTTCGGGCGCGGCGGGCATGGTGATGGTGCCGAGCCGTGAACCCCGTCTGGCCCAGGTTCAGCTGACCCGCCTTTCACCGGGACGCGTGCTGGCGGTACTGGTGGGCGAGGACGGCCTGATCGAAAACCGCGTGATTGAACTGGCGTCAACGGCGCTGGATGCCTCGCTTGAGCAGGTGTGCAATTATCTGTCCGCACGTGTGGCCGGGCGCACACTGGCCGAGGCGTCACGCCTGATCGAAAGCGAAATTTCTGGCGGCAAGAGCGCGCTGGATGCGGCGAGCCGCAATCTGGTTGAGCGCGGCCTCGCGATCTGGAGCGAAGATGCGGCGCAGCGGCCGGTGCTGATCGTGCGCGGACAGGCCAATCTGCTTGACGATGCGGCGTTGACCGATATCGACCGGGTGCGGTCGCTGCTCGACGATCTGGAAAGCAAGCAATCCGTCGCCGAGCTGCTGAATAATGCGCGCGAGGCCGAGGCAATGCGGATTTTCATTGGCAGTGAGAACCGCCTGTTCGCGCTTTCGGGTTCTTCTGTCATCGCTTCCCCCTATCGCGACCGTGAAGGAAATGTGGTCGGCGTGCTGGGGGTGATCGGGCCAACTCGGTTGAATTACGCCCGCGTCGTCCCCATGGTGGATTTCACCGCCCGATCCTTGGGCAAGAGAATAGGCTGACAGGGTTTTACCGTGATCGACGATATGAAAGATGCGCCCGGCGAAGACCAGGCTGCGGCAGACGAACTCGCCAAGGAAATGGCGAAGGAACTGGACGGCGTTCCGGAAGAGTTTCGCGAAGATGGCTCCAACGATGATGACGCCGAGGATGATGGCGACATGACCGAGGCGCTGGCCCGGATGCGTGACGATATCGACACGGCAAAGCAGGAAGTCCTCTATGCCCGCGCCGAGACTCAGAACGTGCGCCGCCGCATGGAAAAAGAGGTGCAGGACGCGCGCAATTACGCCGCCACCGGCTTTGCCCGCGACGTGTTGAGCGTGGCAGACAATCTGGCGCGCGCGCTGGATACCTTCCCGGTTGAACTGCGCGAAGACGAAAAGGTCAAAGGATTCGTCGCCGGAATCGAAGCGACCCAGCGCGAGCTGGAAAAAGTCTTCACCCAGAACGGCATCACCCGCATCGCGGCGATGGGAATGCCATTGGACCCGAACCAGCATCAGGCGATGATGGAAGTGCCCAGCGCCGATCACGAGCCGGGCACGATCGTGCAGGAAATGCAGGCCGGTTACATGATCAAGGATCGCCTGCTGCGCCCCGCAATGGTCGCCGTAGCCAAGTAATTTACCGGAAGGATGAGGCCATGAGGATCGCGTTTATCACAGCGGCGGTCCTTATGGCCGCATGCGCGACGCCGCTTGTTGCTCAGGAGAGCGCCGACAGCCAGCTCGCCGCGCTGACTGACGCCTGGTACGATTACCAGCTGGCGGAATACCGTCAGGTCGAACAGGCGGATGGCAGCACTGATAGCGGCGCTTCACTGTGGTCGGTGACACCAGAGGCGCAACTGGCGCGGGCAGCGCAGGCGCAAAGCTATCTCGATCAATTGGCCGCGCTTGATCCGCAGGCGCTCTCGCCCGCAACCCGCACCGATGCCGCCGTGTTTCGCACTCTGCTGGAACACGAGATCGGTGACGCGCGGTTTCGCGAATGGGAAATGCCGTTTGACAGCGACAGCAGTTTCTGGACCTATCTGGCGGCGCGGCGCGGTTTGACGACGGTGGAAGAATATGAGGATTACCTCGGGCGGATGCGCGATATTCCGCGCTATTTCGCGGAGCAGACCGCCAATGCCCGCGCCGGGCTGGCCCGCGGCTTCAGCGTCCCGCGCGTAACGCTGGAGGGGCGCGATGCTTCGATAGCCGCCTATGTCGTCAAGGATGCCAAGCTTAGCCCGTTCTGGACCGCGTTCGAGCAGATGCCTGAGCGGATATCCGAGGCGGATGCCGCGCGCCTGAAAGCCGAAGCGCGGCAAGTGATCACGCAGACGGTCACGCCAGCCTACGCCGAATGGCTCGCATTTTTCCGCGATGAGTATCTTCCCCAGACCCGGCAGACTCTGGCTGCCTCGACCATGCCTGATGGCGCGGAATATTACCGCCAGCAGATCCGCCAATACACAACGCTCGACCTGACGGCGGAGGAAATTCACCGCATCGGGCTGGGCGAAGTGGCGCGCATCACAGCGGAAATGGAAACGGTGAGAGCCGAGGCTGCCTTTGCCGGATCGTTGAAGGAATTTGTCCGCTTCCTGCGCACCGACCCGCAGTTTGTCGCGCGCACGCCTGACGAGCTGATGGGTGTGTCGGCCTATGCCGCCAAGCGCGTTGATGGCGAGTTGGCGGATTATTTCGGCTTCCTGCCCAAGCACCGCTTCACCATTCGCCCGGTGCCAGATGCCATCGCGCCGTTTTACACTGCCGGGCGCGGCGGGCTGGATGCGTGTTCCATGAATACCCACGATCTCCCCTCGCGCCCGTTGTACAATATCCCCGCGCTGACGCTGCATGAATGCGTGCCGGGGCACAGCTTTCAGGCCGGTGTCGCGCTGGAGCAGGACGAAGCGCCGCGCTTCCGCCGCCAGACCTATTTCTCCGGCTATGGCGAGGGGTGGGGGCTGTATTCCGAATATCTGGGCGAGGAGATGGGCATCTATCGCACGCCCTATGAGCGGTTCGGGCGGCTATCCTACGAGATGTGGCGCGCAGTGCGGCTGGTGATCGATACCGGCATCCACCACTATGGCTGGAGCCGCGAGAAAGCCGTCGAATACCTCGCCAGCCGGACCGCGCTGTCCGATCACGAAGTGGGGACCGAGGTTGATCGCTATATCAGCTGGCCCGGACAGGCGCTGGCCTACAAGCTGGGCGAAATGACGATCCGCCGCATCCGCGCCAAGGCCGAAGCGGCACTGGGCGAGCAGTTCGACATTCGCAAATTTCACGATGTCGTGCTGTCGCTGGGCTCGGTGCCATTGCCGGTGCTGGAACAGCGCATCGACGCGTTCATTGCTGACGGCGGGCAGGGGCTGCCGAACGTCGATTACGACTGAAATGAAAAGAGCCGCGCCTTGATGTCGGTTCATTGCCGGCGCGTACGATACGCTTAAACACCAAGCCGCATAAATAACCTATGCTTAAACGTCAGGCACTTGCACCGGGAAACCGTACCAGCAGGTCATAAGCGGCTTTGTCCGCCGCGCCCGCGATCTTCACGCCGTTGCGCAGCCAGAAGGCGTGCTTCACGATTTCCGCCTGTTGCTCGATCCCGTATTTCTCCAGGCTCCAGCCGGGGCGCAGGGCATAATCGTACCGGGACCACGGCATCCGGTGCGTGACCAGATACCATGCGCCCTTGGTCTGGGTTTGCCAGACATGTGTCAGTTCGTGGATCAGCAGACCCTGCCGCAGAACGCTTTCGCGCGAAAAGTCTTCGCAATAGGCATCGCCCTGCGGGTGGAAATGTACATGGCCGCGCGGGGCCATCGTGACCCGTTTGGGCTGAAGGGGAAACCATTTGCGCCGTTTCAAGGTCACCCGGTCATAATCGATGGCATTGCCGAACACGCTGCGGGCCAGCGCAATTTCGCCAGCAGTCAGCAACCGCTCACCGCCCGCCGGGCAGGCGGGCAGCGGTTCGTCGTGGCTTTCTATTCCAAGACTGTCAGTGCCAAGGCTCAGCGATCATCTCCGGCGGCGCGCACTTCGGCCTCGAAGCTGGTCTTGTCACCACCTGCCACGGTCAGTGTCACACTGGCCTTGCTGCCCGCTGTCAGTTCAGGTGAAATATCGAACACCATCAAATGCAGGCCGCCGGGTTCGAATGTCATCGTGTCACCCGGCTGGACCGTCTGCGGGCCGGTTTCGCCCATTGTCATCTCGCCGCTCATTTCCATCGATGCGTGCATTTCGGTGCGTTCGGCACCCATTACATCGGCCCGGCGCACAGCGCGCGCTTTCTCGCCGGAATTGACCAGGTCGAAATAAACGATGCCCGGATTGCCTTCCACCGCAGGCAGGATCAGCCGGGCGTTCTCTATCGCCAGTCCGGGAACCCCTTCAGGAGCCTCTGCCCCAGCAGGCTGTTCGGCCTCTCCACCGCAGGATGCCAGCCCCAACGAGGTGGCCGTGAGCAGGGCGGCGGCGTAAATTGGCTTGATCATTTGTAATTTCCCCTGGTGTCCATGTGTGACGTTCATGCGTGAAAAACTAGCGGGGCGTTTCTCTTGTGCCAAGGGAAACCGCACCTATATCGCCCGGGTAACACACCTTACTCAATGAGCCGCTGACCGGTTTCGCCACCTACGGGGAATCGAATGCGCGGCGTCCAATGATTTGTAACAGATGGGGAAACCATGGCTAAAGTAATCGGTATCGACCTCGGCACCACCAACAGCTGCGTCGCGGTGATGGATGGGGGCAAGCCCAAGGTAGTAGAAAATGCAGAGGGCGCACGTACCACGCCTTCGATCGTTGCCTTCACCAAGGACAATGAGCGTCTGATCGGTCAGCCGGCCAAGCGCCAGGCAGTGACCAATCCCGACAGCACGCTGTTCGCAATCAAGCGCTTGATCGGCCGCCGTTTCGATGACCCCATGACCAAGAAGGACATGGAGCTGGTCCCCTATGACATCGTCAAGGGCAAGAATGGTGACGCATGGGTCAAGGCCGGCGGCGAAGAATATTCGCCCAGCCAGGTGTCCGCTTTCATCCTTCAGAAAATGAAGGAAACCGCCGAAAGCTATCTTGGCGAAACTGTTACGCAGGCGGTCATCACCGTCCCGGCATATTTCAACGATGCCCAGCGTCAGGCCACCAAGGATGCCGGCCAGATCGCCGGACTTGAGGTGCTTCGCATCATCAACGAACCCACTGCCGCGGCGCTGGCCTATGGCATGGACAAGGAAGACGGCAAGACCATCGCGGTTTACGATCTGGGCGGCGGCACGTTCGACGTTTCGGTTCTGGAAATCGGCGACGGCGTGTTCGAAGTGAAGTCGACCAATGGCGACACCTTCCTGGGCGGCGAAGATTTTGACGGCGTGATCGTCGAATACCTTGCAGCCGAGTTCAAGAAGAAGGAAAACATGGACCTCAAGACCGACAAGCTTGCTCTGCAACGCTTGAAGGAAGCCTCCGAGAAGGCGAAGATTGAGCTGTCCAGTTCCGCGCAGACCGAAATCAACCTGCCCTTTATCACCGCACGCATGGAAGGCGGCGCCACCACGCCGCTGCATCTGGTCGAAACGCTCACGCGTTCAAAGCTGGAACAGCTGGTCGGCGATCTGATCAAGCGCACGCTTGAACCGTGCAAGAAGGCGCTGGCCGATGCCGGTATGGACAAGGGCGGCATCGACGAAGTCGTGCTGGTCGGCGGTATGACCCGCATGCCCAAGGTGCGCGAAGTGGTCGAAGAATTCTTCGGCAAGAAGCCGCACACCGGCGTGAACCCCGACGAAGTCGTGGCAATGGGCGCGGCCATTCAGGCCGGCGTGTTGCAGGGCGACGTCAAGGACGTGCTGCTGCTCGACGTAACCCCGCTGTCGCTGGGTATCGAAACGCTGGGCGGCGTGTTCACCCGCATGATCGACCGCAACACCACGATCCCGACCAAGAAGACGCAGACCTATTCGACTGCCGAAGACAATCAGGAGGCCGTGACGATCCGCGTGTTCCAGGGCGAGCGCGAGATGGCTGCCGATAACAAGATGCTGGGACAGTTCGACCTGCTTGGCATTCCCTCCGCGCCGCGGGGTGTCCCGCAGATCGAGGTCACGTTCGACATCGACGCCAATGGCATCGTGAACGTCAGTGCCAAGGACAAGGGCACCGGCAAGGAACAGCAGATCAAGATCCAGGCCAGTGGCGGCCTGAACGATTCGGATATCGACCAGATGGTCAAGGATGCCGAAAAGTTTGCCGAAGAGGACAAGGCCCGCCGCGAAACCGCCGAAGCGCGCAATCAGGCCGACAGCCTGGTTCACGCAACCGAGAAGCAGCTGGCCGAACATGGCGAGAAGATCGACGCTTCGCTCAAGTCAGAGATCGAGGAAAAGATCGCAGCGACCAAGACCGCGCTGGAAGGCGACGATGCCGCCGCCATCAGCAGCGCAGCGCAGGCGCTGACCGAATCGGCCATGAAGATGGGTCAGACCATCTACGAAGCCGAACAGGCCAATGCCGCTGCCGAAGCTCCGGCAGACGGTGCCGGGGGCGAAGGCGGCAGTGATGCTGCCGAAGAAGTGGTCGATGCGGAATTTTCCGAAGTCGACGACGCCGGCGAAGAGCCGAAGGCCTGATCGCCTGATGATAAACTCACCGCCACCGGTGCATTTGCGCTCCGGTGGCGGTTAGGATTCTACGACCATGCCCGCGACCGAAATGGATTTTTACGAGCTGCTCGGTGTCGAGCGCAGTGCCGATGGGGCGACGATCAAGTCCGCCTATCGCAAGCTTGCCATGCAGCATCACCCTGACCGCAACCCCGGTTGCACCGAGAGCGAGGGCAAGTTCAAGGCCATCAGCGGTGCCTATGAATGCCTGAAAGACCCGCAGAAACGCGCGGCCTATGATCGCTATGGCCATGCCGCCTTTGCCAATGGCGGCGCGGGTGGTGGCAGCCATCCCGGTGCCGATTTCGGCGATATCGGGGACATATTCGAAACCATTTTCGGCAGCGCCTTTGGCGGCGGCGGTGGCGGACGCCAGCAACAGCGGCGCGGTGCCGATCTGCGCTATGACATGCAGATCGATCTGGAAGACGCCTTCCACGGCAAATCGACCGAGATCGAGATCGAAGTCTCGCAAAGCTGCGACACCTGTCACGGCAGCGGCGCCACCCCCGGCACCCGCGCGCGCACCTGCAATCTGTGCGGTGGTCAGGGTAAAGTTCGCGCCAAGCAGGGCTTCTTCGTGGTCGAGCGGCCCTGTCCCAATTGCCACGGCAATGGCCAGGTTATCTCCAGCCCCTGCCGCGATTGCGGCGGCGAAGGCCGCGTTGATCAGCCGCAGACACTGGCAGTGGAAATTCCGCCTGGCGTCGATACCGGCACCCGCATCCGTCTGTCGGGCCGGGGCGAAGCCGGGCCGCGCGGCGCACCTCCGGGTGATTTGTACATTTTCGTGCATCTCAAACCGCACCAGATTTTCCAGCGCGAAGGCACTACATTGGCGACGCGCGTGCCCATCAGTTTTACCAAGGCGGCGCTGGGCGGATCGATAGAGATTCCCGGCCTCGACGGTGATGAAGTGTCGATAGAGATTCCCGCCGGCATCCAGTCGGGCAAGCAATTGCGCCAGCGCGGGGCGGGTATGCCGGTGCTGCAAGGGCGCGGGCGCGGTGATCTGGTTGTCGAGATTGCCGTGGAAACGCCGACCAAGCTGAGCAAGGAACAGCGGGCCATTCTCGAACAGTTTCGCGACACCGAAACTGGCGACGAATGTCCCGAAAGCCGCGGCTTCTTCGACAAATTAAAGGGTGCGTTCAGCGCCTCAGCCTAGGCGTTCGCCCACTTCGGAACGCAATTGCGCAATCAGCGCCGCATCGCAGCGATCCATCGCAGCCTCGGCATCCAGGATCGCCAGAAATGCCCGGCGCTTGAAGGTGCGGATAGTGTCGCGCGCGATGGCCGCATCGACGGTTGAGCAGATTAGATCGATCATCCGCTCGGCCCCGTGCAGCCGCCCCCACAGATAATCGTTCTCACGATAGGCGCGGCTGAAGAACGCGCCGAAATTGTAAAACTCAGTGCCCCGCAAGGTCGCGCGGGTGCCGCCATCACGGATACTGCGCGCGTCATCGGGACTGATCCGGTCGACCTTTACTGGGTCAAATTCGGTCAGCCCTTCGCTGCGCAGCAAGGGTAGGGTGGCCACATCATAAAAGGGATAGCCCAGATAGGTCAGCAGCATCCGGCGGCGCAGCGGCTTGGGCATTTCCTCCAGCGCCTCGGCCAGCATCGCTTCGGCCTGATCGTCCACTTCGGGCAGCAACCGCTTTGCTTCCAGCATATCCAGCATGGTACCCGGATCGCTAAGCACCTGCCCTGCAATCGGCTCGAACGCAGGGCCGAGGGCAGCCAGCCCTTCTTTCTCGAAATATAGCGCCAGGATCGCATAAATCCGGTCGCGCGCGATTTCGAGCGCATCATCGGGGATGTCGGGATCAGCCTCCCAATCCCGCGCCAACCGCCGTGCCAGCAATCGCAGGCGGCGGATGCGGAAGCCAATGTCATGCTCGCGGAAAAAGGCGATTGCTTCGGCTGATGCACCGCCAGATGGTGCCGCCAGCGTCGCCAACCCACGATTGCCCAGCTCTTCGCGCAATATTGCCTCGATCGGCACACAATCGGCAATTCCCAATCCCGGAGCCGCCGCAAATGCGAGCCGCGCAAGCCGCGAGACGATGGCGGCAAACTTCGCCTGCGCATAGGAATGGAAGGCATATCCCGCGCTTTCAGACGCGCGTTGCTGCGCCTTTTGCCGCCACGCCTTGAGCCGGGCGGGGGTAGGGCGGTCAAGAAACAGCGTCCGCCCGAACAATTTATCGACTTCGCGCTCAACCTCGGGCCGCAGCGCCGCGACGATCCGGCTCAGCCGCTCCGCCTCGCGGCTTTGCTGTTCCAGTTGTTCAAGATTGTCACGGATCGGCTGTTCGCGCGGAATGGTGGAAAGCGATCCGAATATGGCGGAGAAAAAGCCCACCTCCTGCCCGCTGCGCTCGGCAAAACTGCCAAAGCGGTCGGGCCGGGGATCGACATAGACAAAGCGCCGGTCCACTTCGCGCTGCGCCGGACGTCCCTGCAACGCCGCCATCGCTCCCGCAAACGGTTTGTTCACCAGCACCGAGCCATCGATCAGCGACACCGTATTGGTGCTGCCCCGCTTGGCGTGAACCGGCATGATCCGGTCGAGAAATGCCTCCTGCCCTGACCATTTGCGGCCTGATCCCAAGGCCAGCTGCTCGATCTCGTCGATCTTGAGCGGCGGAAACGCACCGGGGAAGCTGGCTGTCGCGCGCGCAGCAAACACCAGTTCCAGCGGGTCGGCCAGATCGTCACCGCCCTGCGCCGGAGACTTTCGCCGGAATGCGATCGGCATCCGGTGCTCGCTATCCTCAACCACCGGCGGGCTGTTGAGCCGGAGCAATTCCAGATGACCGTGAAAATCCGTAGCGGTCACAAACAGATCGAGTGGATGGCCGGGCGGCAGCAGTGGTTGCTCGATATCGGAAGCGGCCATCGCGCTGAACGCCTCTTCCAGCAATTGCGAAAAGCCGAGGCCGGAGAAGGGCGGTTCAAACCAGCGGCCACGGATCAGATGCGAAACCTTGCGGCGCACTTCGGCGCGGGTTTCCGGGGCGACAGTATCGGCAATTTCGTTACCGGGCCGGTTGAGCAGCCAATTGGCAAAGGGCTGTGCCCAGATTTTGTCGAACCGCCATGACAGCCGCGCCAGCGGATCGGTGAGCCGGTCGACATCGGCCATTTCGAGCCACAGATTGGTCAGCGGTTCCAGACTCTGACCCGAATGGATAGCCTGCGCCAGAAAGACGGCGTTGATCCCGCCCGCGCTCGCACCGCTCATGATATCGGGCAATACCCGCAGCCGCAGGCCGTGTTCCTGTTCGATATGCTCCAGCAGATCGCGATAAACGCCAGTTACATCACTGCTGGCCGCGCCTCCCGCGTGGAAATCGCGGCTCGCCCGCGCCAGCTGCCACAGCTCACGCGTGACGCCGTGCATATAGACCGCCAGACTGACCCCGCCGTAGCAGATCAGCGCAATTCGCAATTCCTTTTGCCGCATCAACACCCTTGTGCATGGATGGGACGCCAAAGGCAATTGCGTTCGTGAAATGTTCCCGCTAGCGATGCGTCTATGGCCAAACCGAAACGCCGATATATCTGTCAGGCCTGCGGCGGTGTTTCGCACCGCTGGCAGGGGCAATGTCCTGATTGTGCAGAATGGAACACGCTGGTGGAGGATGCCCCCGCCACGGTGTTCTCCATGAAGCATGACCTTTCCAGCGGCGGCAGGGCCGTTGAATTCGTAGATCTGGACAAGCCGGGCAAGATGCCGGTGCGCCAGGCGACGGGACTGGCGGAATTCGACCGCGCATTGGGCGGGGGACTTGTGCCGGGTTCCGCTATCCTGATGGGCGGCGATCCGGGCATCGGCAAATCGACACTGCTGCTGCAAGCCGCTGCCAAGATCGCGCGCGAGGGGCACGGCGTGGTTTATGTCAGCGGCGAGGAAGCTGCGGGGCAGGTGCGGATGCGGGCCGAGCGGCTTGGCCTGTCCGATGCGCCGGTGAAGCTGGCTGCGGCGACAGGGGTTCGCGACATCCTGACAACGCTGGGCACCATGCCGCCGCCCCGGCTGCTGGTGATTGATTCGATCCAGACCATGCATTCCGACACCATAGAAGGAGCGCCGGGCACGGTCAGCCAGGTGCGCGGCTGCGCCTTTGAGCTGATCCGCTATGCCAAGGAAACCGGCACCGCGATGGTTCTGGTCGGTCATGTTACCAAGGATGGCACAATCGCCGGGCCGCGTGTGCTGGAACATATGGTCGACGTGGTGATGAGCTTTGAGGGTGAGCGCAGCCACCAATACCGCATCCTGCGCGCGCTCAAAAACCGGTTTGGCGCGGTCGATGAAATCGGCGTTTTCGCCATGGCGGGGGAGGGGCTTGAGGAAGTCGCCAACCCGTCCATGCTGTTCCTGACCGGGCGTGACGAGCCACTGGCAGGCAGCGCAGTGTTCCCGGCAATGGAAGGCACGCGCCCGGTGCTGGTCGAAATTCAGGCACTGATCGTGCGATTGCAATCGGGCGCGACCCCGCGGCGCGCGGTTGTCGGGTGGGATTCGGGGCGGCTCGCGATGCTTCTGGCGGTGCTCGAATCGCGCTGCGGTCTGAACTTCAGCTCGGCGGAAGTGTATTTGAATGTGGCGGGCGGTTACCGCTTGTCCGATCCCGCCGCTGATCTTGCGGTGGCTGCGGCACTGGTCAGCGCGCTGGCTGACAAGCCTTTGCCAGACCGCAGCGTCTGGCTGGGCGAGGTTTCGCTGGCCGGAGAGATTCGCCCCGTCGCCCACGCCGGACTGCGCCTGCGCGAAGCGGCCAAGCTGGGGTTTGGCGCCGGTTTCGGGCCTGCAGATGCCAAGGGTATTCCCCAGAAATTGCGCTATTCCGGGCTGCGTCAGGTGATGAACCTCGTTGACCAGGTGGTCGGGACGCAATAGATCACCGCCGGGTTATGACGGGCTTTGATCTCCTTGTTCTGTTCATCGTCGGCGTTGCCGCCGTTGGTGGTTTTATGCGCGGCTTTGTGCAGGAAGTCCTGTCGCTTGCGGCATGGGTTTTGGCGGCCGCGGCGATACGCTTTCTGCACACGCCACTAACCATCGCATTGCAGGGATTTCTGGGACAGAATTTGTCCACCACCGTGCTGGCCTTCGCAATACTTCTGCTGATTCCCTATGCCGCGATGAAGGTCATCGCCAACAATGTCAGCGCCGCATCGAAAGACCCGGTGATGGGGCCAATCGACCGGGTGCTGGGTTTTGGATTCGGCGGGCTGAAGGGCGCGTTGATTGTGGTCATCGCGTTCTCGCTGCTGGTGCTGGGTTACGATTCAGTGTGGAGCTACAAAGGCCGGCCCGCATGGATGACCACGGCGCGCAGTTATGAACTGGTTGATGCCAGCTCGCGCGCGCTGGTCGAAGTGCTCGCTGAACGCCGCGCCCGGCTTCGGGAAAATACCAGATTGCCGGGCAGCAACGGCGGATCATGACACCGCCGCGCCGCGCGGTGCTGTATTCGCCCGAACTGTTGCAGCTGGCAGTTGAGCTGGCGGCTTACCCCCTTGATCAAAGCGCTGCGCTACAAGGCGCAGCCCGCTCGAGAAGCTGCGGCAGCGAGATTGCGCTTTCGGTCTCGCTTAGGCCAGATGGCGCGCTTGCAAACGTCGGAATGCGCGTGACTGCCTGCGCGGTCGGCCAGGGCGCGGCGGCGATCTTTGCGGCTGCGGCTAAGGGAGCGAACGTGTCCTCACTTGCCGAAAATCTCGACCAGATCAGCGCATGGCTGAAAGCCGATGGCCCGGTTCCGCACTGGCCGCGCATTGCAATGCTTGCCCCGGCGCGGGAATATCCGGGACGCCACGACGCGATCCTGCTGCCGTGGAGAGCCGCGCTTGATGCGCTTTCCAACACCGGCGGTGGACGGTAAAGCCACGGACAAATCGGTAACAAGGGCAGGGGAGCCATCCATGGCAGACAGCGCAGCCGCAGTGCAGCGGCAACCAAGCGACAAGGAAATTCGCCTGGTGATTGCCGCCAGTTCGGCGGGAACAGTCTTCGAATGGTATGACTTCTTCATCTACGGCACGCTCGCCGGTCTGATCGGCGCGGCCTTCTTCCCCAGCGGGAACGAGACATTGCAGATCCTGCTGGTCTGGGCCGGATTTGCCGTCGGCTTTGGCTTTCGTCCGCTGGGCGCGATCCTGTTCGGGTTTCTTGGTGACCGGCTGGGGCGCAAATACACCTTCCTCGTCACCGTCACGCTGATGGGCGTTGCGACCGCCGGGGTCGGCCTGATCCCCGGCGCGGCAAGTATTGGCATTGCCGCGCCGATTATCGTGATCGGCCTGCGCATCTTGCAAGGGCTGGCGCTGGGCGGCGAATATGGCGGCGCGGCAATCTATGTTGCCGAACACGCCCCGCCCGAAAAGCGCGGGTTCTACACCAGTTTCATCCAGGCCAGCGTGGTCGGCGGGTTCGTCCTGTCGATCCTGGTCGTGATCATCTGCCGTGCGCTGATCCCTGCCGATGACTTTGCCGCATGGGGCTGGCGCGTACCGTTCCTGCTGTCGATCGTGCTGCTGGGGATTTCGCTGTGGATGCGGCTCAAGCTGTCGGAAAGCCCGGTGTTCGAAGCGATGAAGGCTGCGGGTGAAACCTCGGCCAATCCGTTCAAGGAAAGCATGACCTATCCCGGCAATCCCAAGCGCATCTTCGTCGCGCTGTTCGGGATTACCGGCGTGCTGACCACGATCTGGTACACAGCGTTTTTCTCCAGCCTCTCGTTCCTGCGCCGCGATATGCGGGTGGAGGAGGGGACGGTCGAGCTGATCCTGCTGTTTGCTGGGCTGATCTCGATGAGCTTTTACGTGTTTGTCGGCAAATGGTCAGACCGGGTGGGGCGCAAGAAGCCGATCATCATCGGTGCGATTTTGTCGCTGTTGCTGCTGTTCCCGATTTTCTGGGCGATGGGCAGTCTGGCCAATCCCGGCCTGGCCAATGCTGCGCGGGATAATCCGGTTGTGGTTGCGGGCACGGGGTGCACCACCGATCCCTTTGCCGATCTGTTTAGCCGTCAGCAGACCGAATGCGGGCGCGTGCTGGAGGCTCTGACGGCCAGCGGTGTGGCCTACACCATCCAGCCCGCATCAAAGCTCGCGCTCAGCGTGGGGGGTGAGCCGGTGGCGATCGCACCCGCATGGCAGGCCGACAGCGCGGCACTTCGCGACGGGGTGCAGTCTGCGCTGACAGAACGCGGGTTCGACTTCAGCAAGCAGGCACCGCCGATTGGCAATATCCTGGGTATCGTCGCGCTGCTGCTGGTGTGCGGGATGCTTTCGGCGCTGACTTATGGTTCGGTTGCCGCGCTGCTGAGCGAAATGTTTCCGCCGCGTATCCGCTACAGTTCGATGTCGATCCCCTATCATATCGGCGCAGGCTATCTGGGCGGGTTTCTGCCGCTGATCGCTGGCATCATCGTGGCGCGCACTGGCGATGTTTATGCCGGGCTGTGGTACACTATGGCGGTGGTGGCGTTTGGCCTGGTCGTGGCGTGGTGGGGCTTGCCCGACGGACCGCCGCGCGATTTTGAAGAGACCAGCGGGGACGCGCCGCCCGCTTCGCCCGTGCTGCCATGATCACCGCATGACTGACCTTCCTGCGCCCACCTTGCGGCTGCAGCTCGACAGCGCGGCGCTGGCGCACAATTGGCGCACGCTTGACCGGATGTCGGGTACTGCGCGGGCAGGCGCGGCGGTGAAGGCCAATTGCTATGGGCTGGGCACCGGCAATTGCCTGCCCGTGTTGCGCGATGCGGGCGCGCGCGATTTCTTCGTCGCGCATTGGAGCGAGGTTCCTGACGCGCTGCACCATGTGCCCGCCAGCCAGCTTTCGGTGCTGCACGGACCGCTCAACACCGACGAAACAGCATTCGCGCGTGCCACCGGCGTGCGGCCCGTTATCGTCTCGCTGCATCAGACAAAATTGTGGGTCGAGAGCGGCGGCGGGCCGTGTGATTTGATGGTCGACACCGGGATCAACCGCCTCGGCATTGCGCCCCGTGAAATCAGCGATCCTGTGGTTCAGGCTTTGGACGTTCAGACGCTGATGTCGCATCTGGCCTGTGCCGATGAAGACAGCGCCATGAACGCACGCCAGCTGGCGGCGTTTCGCGATGTGATGCCCATGATTGCCCACCGCGAAGCCAGCCTGACCAACAGCGCCGGGACGGCACTGGGCGGCGATTATCACTTCGACCTGACCCGCCCCGGCCTCGCGCTGTATGGCGGTATCGCGCGCCGCGAATTTGTGGGCAAGATTCGCCAGGTGGCCTTTCCGCAAGCCGCCATCATCCAGCGCCGTGAATTGAGCGCGGGCGATACTGTGGGCTACAATGCCAGCTTCACCGCTCCTGCCGCCATGCCGGTGGGCGTGCTGTCGCTGGGCTATGCCGATGGGATATTGCGCAATTGGGGCGGCGCAACATTTGTGCACGATGGCCGCCACCTGCCGATCCTTGGCAAGGTGTCGATGGATATGATCGTGATCGATCTGTCAGCTGCGCCCAATCTGACCGAGGGTGACTGGGCAGAACTGCCTTATTCACTGCCTGATGCGGCGCAGCAAACTGCTGTATCCCAATATGAATTGCTGACTTTGCTGGGCCGCCGCTTCGGTCTTTGAGGCGCTTATGTTGCGCTGCACATTGTGCAAGTGCTAAAGGCGTTCGCAACTGCATCAGGGGAAACGCATCCACATGGCCAAACGCACGCCCGAGGGCGAACCGATCACCATCAAGAAATACGCCAACCGGCGGCTCTACAACACCGACACCTCCAGCTATATCACGCTGGACGATCTGGCCGGAATGGTTCGCGAAAATGTCGATTTCAAAGTCCTGGACGCCAAGACCGGCGATGACATCACGCACACCATTCTGACGCAGATCATTGTCGAGGAAGAAAGCCACGGCGGGCAGATGCTGCCGGTCAGCTTCCTGCGTGATCTGATTTCGATGTATGGCAATTCGATGCAGGCGATGATGCCCAGCTATCTGGAAGCCAGCATGGCCAATTTCCGCAAGAACCGTGAACAATTGCACGAAGCATTCAAAAGCGGGCTGGGCGCCAATCCCATCGCCAAGATTGCGGAAACCAACATCCGCATGGTGCAGGCCGCGACCGAGGCCCTGATCCCCGGCGCGCGCAAGTCTGCCAAGCCTGACGCCAACAGCGAACTGGCCCAGATGCGCGAGCAGATGGCAGCCATGCAGAAGAAGCTGGACGAGCTTTCCAAATAACGTCATCGGCGCGCCCGAACTCTACCCCAGCAATAACAGGATAATCCCGTGGCCCAGATACGCCATGCGCTCAGCACCAAACGCGCCGATGATTTCGCCGCCTGGTATCAGGAGGTCATCTCCGCCGCCGGTATGGCCGAAGAATCGGGCGTGCGCGGTTGCATGGTCATCAAGCCGTGGGGCTATGGTATCTGGGAACGGATGCAGCGCCTGCTGGACGACCGGATCAAGGCGACGAGCCACGAGAACTGCTACTTCCCCCTGTTCATTCCGCTTTCCAATTTCGAACGTGAGGCCGCGCATGTCGAAGGCTTCGCCAAGGAAATGGCCGTTGTCACGCACCACCGCCTGATCGCGGATGGCAAGGGCGGGCTGATCCCCGATCCCGAGGCGAAGCTGGAAGAACCGCTGGTGGTTCGGCCAACGTCGGAAACCATCTTTGGCGATGCAATGGCACGCTGGGTGCAAAGCTGGCGCGATCTGCCGTTGAAGCTGAACCAGTGGGCCAATGTCGTGCGCTGGGAAATGCGCACACGGATGTTCCTGCGCACCAGCGAATTCCTCTGGCAGGAAGGGCACACCGCCCATGCCGACGAAGTCGAAGCGCGCGACCATACGCTGACGATGCTGGAAGTGTACCGCGCCTTTGCCGAGGAAGATCTGGCGATGCCGGTAATCGCGGGTGAAAAGCCCGAGAACGAACGTTTCCCCGGCGCGGTGGAGACATGGTCGATCGAGGCGATGATGCAGGATGGCAAGGCTTTGCAGGCCGGCACCAGCCATTATCTCGGCACCAATTTCGCACGCGCCAGCGGCATCCAATATCAGGACCGCGAAGGCACGCAGACATTCTGCCACACCACCAGCTGGGGCGTGTCCACCCGCATGGTTGGCGGCGTTATCATGACCCACGGCGATGATGATGGACTGCGGCTGCCGCCCGCAATCGCGCCGCAGCAGGTCGTAATCCTGCCGATGCTGCGCGACGATGACGGCGATGCCGCGCTGATCGACTATTGCGAAATCCTGCGCGCAACGCTGGCGGACCAGCAGGTGCTGGGCGAAAACATCCGCGTGCTGCTCGACACTCGTCCGGGCAAGGCCGCGCAGAAACGCTGGGACTGGGTGCGAAAGGGTGCGCCGGTCATTGTCGAGGTAGGCGGCCGCGATATGCAGGGCGGCGTTGTCAGTCTGCTGCGCCGTGACCGGCTGTGGAACACGGACAATGGCAAGCCTGCCTTTGCTGCACCAACCCGCGACGAGGCGGGGCAGTCGATCCAAGCGATCCTGACCGATATGCAGACCGGCATCTTCACCGAGGCGCATAACCGGCGCGAGGCAAACATCACACGCGGCGTTTCCGATTTTGCTGCGGTTGAGGCACATTTTGCCGCGTCACGCTATCCCGGATGGGTCGAAGTTCAATGGTCCAAGCCAACCGGGGATGCGCTAGAAGCAATTGTCGAGCAGCTCAAGAAGCACAAGCTGACCATGCGCAATGTGCCCATCGGCGCAGCGCCGGTTGACGGTCCGTGCATCTTCACCGGAGAAGCGGCAAGCGAACGCGTATTGCTCGCCAAGGCGTACTAGCTTGATCTGACGGGAGGATTGGCCGACACAGGCGGGTATGAAAACACTCGCTCTGACCGCCGCCCTTCTCGCCGCCCCGCTTGCCGCTCCTGTCAGCGCGCAGGAATTTGCCCCGCAGGATATCCCGCCTCCGCCCGATCCGGCGGCGGCTGTGTCGCAGGACCGGCTGCGTTCCGATATCGATACGCTGGTGGCATTCGGCACGCGGCACACGCTGTCGTCGCAAACCGATCCCAAGCGCGGGATTGGTGCGGCTGTCGATTGGGGCTTGGCGGAATTCGAACGCATTTCCCGCGATTGCAGCGGATGCCTGACCGTGGTCGCGCCAGAGCGTATGGTGGAGGGTGGACGCATTCCCAACCCCACACGGCTGCGCAATGCCGTTGCGATCCAGCGCGGGACCGAGCGGCCCGATGAGGTGGTGATCGTCCAGGGTCATATCGACAGCCGCGTCACCGATCCGCTGGATTGGCAAAGCGATGCCCCCGGCGCAAACGATGATGGCTCTGGCACCGTGCTGGTTCTGGAAGCGGCGCGCAATTTGTCCAAGCGACGCTATCCCGTCACGATCGTTTATGCGCTGTTATCAGGCGAAGAGCAGGGTCTGTTCGGCGGTCAGTTGATGGCCGATTATGCGGCGGAGCAGGGCTGGCAGGTCAAGGCCGTGCTGAACAATGACATTGTGGGCGGCAGCTGCGGCAGCGACGGATATTGCGACGATGCCCATGTCCGCGTGTTTTCCGAAGGCCCGCGTGCCGATCTGACCGACGCCGTGCGTGCAGCGCAACGGCGCGAGGGCGGCGAGAACGATACGCCAAGCCGCAATCTGTCGCGCTTTATCGACCGGCTGGCTGAAACCGATCATGCCAATCTTGACGTCCGCCAGATCTGGCGCGCCGACCGGATGGGCCGGGGCGGGGACCAGATCCCGTTCCTTGAGAAGGGGTATCCCGCAGTTCGCCTGTCGGTCGCGGTGGAGAATTATCACTGGCAACATCAGGATCTGCGCACCGAAGACGGCGTGGAATACGGCGACACGGCTGACAAGATGGACTTTGCCTATCTGGCCAAGGTGACTCAGCTGAATGTCCGCGCACTGGATGCGCTGGCGAGATCACCCATGCCGCCGACTGCCAAGGCCAAGGCTGCCGTGCAGACCTTTACCGATCTGATGTGGGAAGAAGTGCCCGGCGCGGTGGGTTATTCGATCTGGCAGCGGCGCACTGACCAGCCCTATTGGCCGGAAGTGCCGGTGATCGAAGAAATCGTCGCCAGCAATGCGCGGCTGGAAGGGGTGCGCGGTGATGACTGGATTTTCGGCGTCAGCGCCAAGGGTGCAGATGGCACCAGCAGCCCGATCGCCAGCGCAGTCCCCGCCGGGCAATTCGCACCTATTCCGGTGGAAGAGGGTGACAGTCAGTAACCGCGCCACCATATGGCGGTGATGAACGATAAGAAAAAATATCACGGGCGGCCACAGGGTCTGCCCTCGCAAACCGCCATTCTCGAATTTCTCCAGACTTCGCCAACGCCTGCGGGCAAGCGCGAGATTGCCAAGGCCTTCGGCCTGAAGGGGCAGGAGAAAATCGCGCTGAAGAAACGCCTCAAGGATATGGCCGAGGAAGGCTTGATCGACGGCAAACGCACGGCCTATCACCAGATGGGCGGCGTGCCGAAAGTCACCGTGCTCAAGATCGTCGACATCGACGAGGGCGAACCCGTCGCGGAACCCGAAAACTGGGAGCCGGACGACGGCAGCAAACCGCCCCGCCTGCGCGTCATCGAAAAGAAGAAGCTGCCGGCGCTCAAACGCGGCGACCGCATTCTGGCTCGCACCGAAGAAACCGCGCGCGGCTGGACCGCGCATCCGATGAAGAAGCTGCCCGCCCGCACTGAAGGGCTGATGGGCGTGGTGGAGATCGACAAGGCGGGCAAGGCTTGGCTCGCTCCGGTGGACAAACGCGTGCGCAGTTCCGCCCCGATCTCTGACCTTGGCGGCGCGGAAGCGGGCGAGCTGGTGCTGGCCGAACGCACCGGCAAGAGCGAACGCTCCGGCGTCAAAGTTATCGAAGTGATTGGCGACCCGCTGGCTCCCAAGAGCTTCAGCTTGATCGCCATCGCCAAGCACGGCATCCCGATCATCTTTCCCGACGAGGCGGTGTCAGAGGCCAAGCTGGCCGCCAAGCTGCCCCTGTCAGACGACCACCGCGAGGATCTGCGCGAAGTTCCCATCGTCGCCATCGATCCCGCCGATGCGCGCGACCATGACGATGCGATCTGGGCTGAACCTGACGGCGAGGGCGGCTTCAATGCCATCGTCGCGATTGCCGATGTCAGTTTCTACGTCCGCCCCGGCGGCGCGCTGGACAAGGAAGCCCGCAAGCGCGGCAATTCGGTCTATTTCCCCGACCGCGTCGTGCCGATGCTGCCAGAAGTGCTCAGCGCCGATGTCTGTTCGCTGGTGGAGGGCGCCGACCGCGCCGCGATGGCGTGCCATCTGCATATCTCGCCGGAGGGCAAGATCACCAAATGGCGCTTCACCCGCGCCACCGTGCGGCTGGCATCGAACATCGCCTATGAAGACGCGCAAAAGGCGATTGATGCGAGCGATGCGCCCGATCATCTCACCCATCTGTGGGACGCGTGGAAGCTGCTGGCCAAGGCCCGCCATGATCGTGACCCGCTGGAACTGGAGCTGCCCGAACGGCAGGTCCGGCTGAACGATGCGGGCCAGATCGAGGAAATCGCTATCCGCGAGCGGCTGGACGCGCACCGCGTGGTCGAAGATTTCATGATCGCCGCCAATGTCGCCGCGGCCAAGGCGCTGGAGGCCAAGACTGCCCCCGTCGTCTATCGTATCCACGAGACACCGAGCCGCGAAAAGCTGATCAATCTGCGCGAATATCTGGCCACGCAGGGCCGCAAGCTGGCGATGGGTCAGGTGGTCACACCGGGTCTGTTCAACCGCCTGCTCAAGGATATCTCAGACGAGGCGGAGAAGGCGCTGGTGATGGAGGCCGTGCTGCGCACCCAGATGCAGGCCTATTACGGCCCCGCCAATGCCGGGCATTTCGGCCTGTCGCTGGGCAGCTATGCTCACTTCACCTCGCCTATCCGCCGCTATGCCGACTTGCTGGTCCACCGCGCGCTGGTCGATGCGTATAAGCTGGAACAGCCCAAGCCTGCGGATGATCTGCCCGAGGCGACCGGCCTGGCCGACCGCGACCGCCAGAGCCTGCAGCAGATCACCGATGCGATCAGCCAGACCGAACGCCGCGCGATGGAGGCGGAGCGTGACACCATCGACCGCTATGTTGCGGCATGGCTTTCGCACCGCGTCGGCGAGACGTTCGAAACGCGCATCACCGGGGTGCAGGGCTTTGGCTTCTTCGCCACGATCCTGGGCCTGGGCGGTGACGGGTTGGTGCCGGTGTCCACGCTGGGCCGCGAATATTTCCGTTATGACGATGCGGCACACGCGCTGATCGGCGAGCATACCGGCACCCGTTATGCCTCAGGCGACAGGCTGAAGCTCAAGCTGGCAGAGGCCAATCCGCTGACCGGCGCGCTGAAATTCGAAGTGCCCGACACGGACGGCGCCCCCATCGAAAAGCGCGGCAACCGGCCCGCGCCCAAGGTTAAGGTAAAACCCAAGCCCAACGCTTCAGGCGGCCAGACCCGCTCGCAAGGCCAACGCGGCCGCCCCGCGAATGTCCGGCATCAGGGGCGCAAGAAAAAGCGCTAAGCCAGCCTGTCGATAGCATCGCGGTCCAGCCCGCCGGGGATCAGATACAACGGGCAGGGCAGGGTGCCCGCGTGGGCGGCGAAATGGTTGACCAGCGGCCCCGGCCCGCCCTCGGCATTGGCGCCCAGCACCAGCGCCGCGATCTCGCCATGTTCGTCGAGATATTTGTTGATGACATCCTGCGGATTGCCGGGCCGCACGGCGATCGTGGGCATCTTGCCGCTTTCGGCAAAGATGCTGCCCGCCGCACCATTGGCCATCACCTCGGCCCGCTCGCGTGCCTCTTGTTCAATCGTTGCCTGAACGCCGCCAAAGGCGTTGAAGGTCTGAGTCGGCACCAGCGCCAATATATGCACCGACCCGCCGGTCTTTGCGGCCCGCTGCGAGGCAAATCGCAGCGCCTGCTTGGCTTCCTCGGTCTCGTCCATCACCACCAGATAGATGCGCATTGCGTGTTCCCCCATTACCCGCGCGTCATCCCACGAAATTCGTATTCTGCGCAAGAACCTTGCGGCGGACGCGCATTTTGGTCAGAGACAGCGGCAACACTCTCCCCAGTGAGGACATGATTTAACCAATGCCCACGCCGATCAAGATGCCCGCCCTGTCACCCACAATGGAAGAGGGCACGCTGGCCAAATGGCTGGTGAAACCCGGTGACACGGTCAGCGCGGGCGACATCATGGCCGAGATTGAAACCGACAAGGCGACGATGGAATTCGAAGCGGTGGACGAAGGCACGATTGCCTCCATCGCAGTGGAGGAAGGCGCCGAAGGCGTGAAAGTCGGCACCGTAATCGCCATGCTGGCCGAAGAGGGCGAGGATCTGGAGGAAGCTGCGAAGGCTGCTCCTGCGGCGGATGCCCCGAAGGCCGAGGCGAAAGCTGAGCCTGAACCACAGGCCAATGCCGAACCCGAAGCGGCTCCCGATGCGAAATCCGCCCCGGCCCCCGCTCCCGCTCCATCTGGCAAAAAGGATGGCGACCGGATTATAGCATCGCCGCTGGCCAAGCGGATTGCGCAGCAAAACGGCGTGGACCTGTCCGTCATCACCGGCAGCGGCCCCAATGGCCGGATTGTGAAAGCCGATGTGCAGGATGCCAAGCCCGGCACCGCTCCGGCAAAAGCCGATGCTGCTGCACCCGCCGCTGCGCCCAAACCCACCACGCTGGGCGGCGATCTGGATGCGCCTTACGAAGCGCAGAAGCTGGGCAACGTCCGCAAGGTCATCGCGCGCCGGCTGACCGAAGCGAAGCAGACTATCCCGCACATCTACCTCACCGTGGATGTCCGGCTCGATGCGCTGCTCAAGCTGCGCAGCGAACTGAACGCCAGCCTCGAGGCAGACGGGGTGAAGCTGTCGGTCAACGATCTGTTGATCAAGGCACTGGCCCGCGCATTGCAGCGCGTGCCCAAATGCAACGTCAGCTTCCAAGGTGACGAGTTGTACGCCTATACGCGCCAGGATATCTCCGTCGCCGTGGCCGCACCGTCTGGCCTGATCACCCCGATCATCCGCGATGCGGGACGCAAGGGCCTCGCGCAGATCAGCACCGAGATGAAGGAGCTGGCGGGCAAGGCCAAGGAGGGCAAGCTGCAGCCGCATGAATTCCAGGGCGGCACCGCCTCGCTCTCCAATCTCGGCATGTTCGGCACCAAGCAGTTCGACGCGGTGATCAACCCGCCGCAGGCGATGATCCTCGCGGTCGGCGCGGGCGAGCAGCGTCCATGGGTGATCGACGGCGCACTGGGAGTCGCCACCGTGATGAGCGCCACCGGCAGCTTCGACCACCGCGCCATCGACGGCGCGGACGGCGCGCAGTTCATGCAGGCCTTCCAGCAGCTGGTGGAGAACCCGATGGGGCTGGTGGTTTGATCTACGTGCTAAAGTGGATAGGTCTCTCCGTCGCAGTCCTTGGCACTTTTATGGCATCTGCAAGCTTGGCGGTTGATTTTATTTCCTTTGGAAGGATTGACTCATGGATCGTCATGATCGCTGTCGTTGGCGGTCTAGCTTACGGCACAGTAGCCGCAGTTAGCGCAGCCATACCGATAGGCTGGGTGCTTACAAAATACGGTTTTGGAAGCAGATTCTGGCTTGCGGTCTTAATCGGTGGTTTGGCTTCCGTGTTGGTGTTTCTTATTTGGGAAGCAGTGGTTTACTCCACAGCAATTGACGTGATTTGGTGGCCAGTGACGAGGATTATCTTTGTTTCGGCAGCATTCTTAGCGGGAGCAACACTCACGTCTCTTTGGCATCGTGACCGGCAACGACTTACTGAACATAGTTCACATGACTGACCGCTCCCCCGTCATCCGCGTCACGGCCATGCCTGCCGACACCAACCCCTATGGCGGGGTGTTCGGGGGGTGGCTGATGAGCCAGATGGCGCTCGGCGCAGGCTCGCTCGCCAGCCGCGAGGGGCAGGGCAAGGCGGTAGTCGTCTCGGCAACCGATTTCGCGTTCCCCGGTGCGATGCAGGTAGGCGACGAACTCTCGGTCTATTGCGAGATCGCGGCGACCGGCAACACCTCGCTCACCATCACCGCCGAAGCCATCGCCCGCACGCGCAATGGCGAGGCCGAGACCAAGGTCGCGCAAGGCACCTTCAAATTCGTCCTATTGGACGAGGATAACAGGCCGCGTGCGGTGGATGCTGCCGCGCTTTCGGCAAATGATTAGAGAGACTTATGGCTGACACCAATTACGACGTCATCGTTCTCGGCTCTGGACCCGGCGGCTATGTCGCGGCGATCCGCTGCGCGCAGCTGGGCCTGAAGACCGCCATCGTCGAACGCGAACTGCTCGGCGGCATCTGCCTCAATTGGGGCTGTATCCCCACCAAGGCGCTGCTGCGGTCGGCGGAAATCTTCCATTACATGCAGAACGCCAAGGATTATGGTCTGGTCGCCAAGGGTATCGAGGCCGATCTGGAAGCGGTTGTGAAACGCAGCCGCGGCGTGGCCAAGCAATTGAACCAGGGCGTCACGCACCTGATGAAGAAGAACAAGATCACCGTGCACATGGGCACCGGCACGCTGACCGGCCCCACCTCGCTGACGGTGAAATCGGACAAGGGCGAGGAAAAGCTCACCGCCAAGCACGTGATTGTCGCCACCGGCGCGCGCGCCCGCGATTTGCCGTTTGCCCCGGCGGACGGCAAGCGCGTGTGGACCTATCGCCATGCGATGACGCCGCCCGAAATGCCCGGCAAGCTGCTGGTCATCGGCAGCGGCGCCATCGGGATCGAGTTCGCCAGCTTCTACAACGACATGGGCTGCGAAGTGACTGTGGTCGAAATGCTCGACCGCGTGGTTCCGGTGGAGGACAAGGATGTCTCGGCCTTCCTCGAAAAGAGCCTGACCAAGCAGGGCATGACGATCATGACCGGCGCGGGCGTGGAAGACCTGAAGGTTGGCGCCAAGAGCGTTAAGGCCAAGATCAAGGCCAAGGATGGCAAGGTCACCGAAGCCGAGTTCAGCCACGTCATTGTCGCCATTGGCATCGTCGCCAATACCGAGGGTATCGGACTGGAGAAGCTGGCCGAGATGGACCGCGGCTTCATCCAGATCGACCCCTATGGCCGCACCCGGTCCAAGGGACTGTGGGCCATCGGAGACTGCACCCCCGGCCCCTGGCTGGCGCATAAGGCCAGCCACGAGGGCGTCACAGCTGCCGAGGCTATTGCGCAGGAGCTGGGTAACAAGGAAGTCCACCCACACGCGCTGGACCGAAACAACATCCCCGGATGCACCTATTGCCACCCCCAAATCGCCAGCGTCGGCGTGACCGAGGCCGCAGCCAAAGAGGCCGGGCATCAGGTCAAGGCGGGCACCTTCCCCTTCATCGGCAATGGCAAGGCCATCGCGCTGGGCGAGGCGGAGGGCTTCATCAAGACGGTGTTCGACGCCAAGACCGGCGAATTGCTGGGCGCGCACATGATCGGCGCGGAAGTGACCGAGCTGATCCAGGGATATACCGTGGGCAAGCAGCTGGAAACGACCGAGGCGGAGCTGATGCAAACCGTGTTCCCGCACCCGACCCTGTCCGAAATGATGCACGAAAGCGTGCTGGCCGCCTATGGACGGGCGCTGCATATCTAGGGCACAGCGGCCGAACTCACACGAATACGCGGCCAACCGGGGAGACGGGCCAGAATGACCGGATTTCTCGTCATAGCCTTCGTCATACTGGTTGCCGGGGTGGTCGCGGTGCCGATCGCCTCCCGCCTCGGGCTGGGGTCGGTGCTGGGCTATTTGCTGGCCGGTATGGCGATCAGCCCGCTGCTGCTGGCGCTGCGGGTCGATATCGAGGGATTGCAGGTCTTCGCCGAATTTGGCGTGGTGATGATGCTGTTCCTGGTCGGGCTGGAGCTTGAGCCCAAGAAGCTGTGGGAAATGCGCAAGCGGCTGCTGGGCCTTGGCGGGGGTCAGGTGCTGGCGACCACCATCCTGCTGGCCGCAATCGCCATGGTGAGCGGCGAACGATGGCAGACCGCGCTGGGCATCGGGATGGTGCTGGCGCTCTCCTCCACCGCGATCATCGTGCAGACGCTCAATGAAAAGGGCCTGATGAAAAGCGAAGGCGGGGAGGCCAGCTTCTCGGTCCTGCTGTTTCAGGATGTGTCGGTTATCCCGATGCTGGCGATCATCCCGCTGCTCGCCATCCCCGAGCTGGCCGGGGCAGCAGGCGGCGCGGCAGGCCATGCCGAGGGCGCGCACGGGGCGGGCTGGACGATCACCGAGGGGCTGCCCGCATGGCTGGCTGCGATCGTCACCATCGCAGCGGTGGCGGCAGTGGCCTTCATCGGCAATTATCTGACCCGGCCAATCTTCCGCTTCATCGCAGCGGCACAATTGCGCGAACTGTTTACAGCGGTGGGTCTGGCCTTTGTGATCGGAATTGCGCTGCTGATGACCTTTGTCGGCCTCTCCCCCGCGCTGGGCACGTTTCTGGCCGGTGTGGTGCTGGCCAATAGCGAATACCGGCACGAGCTGGAATCGGACGTCGCACCGTTCAAGGGGCTGCTGCTCGGCCTGTTCTTCATCACCGTTGGTGCAGGCATCGATTTCGCGTTGGCGTACGAACAGTTCGGCACCGTGCTGTTCTGGTCGGCAGTTGTCATCGCCACCAAGATCATCGTGCTGCTGGTCATCGCGCGGATTGCAGGGATCAAACGCCAGGCCAAGTGGCTGTTCTCCCTAAGTCTGGCACAAGCGGGCGAGTTCGGCTTCGTCCTGATCGCCTTCGCGCTTGCCAACTTCGTGTTCGACGAGCCGCTTGCCGATCTGTTGCTGCTGGTCGTGGCGCTGACGATGCTCGTCACGCCGCTGCTGTTCATCGTCTATGACAAGGTGATCGCGCCCCGCTTCAATCGCAAGGACACGCGCCAGGCCGACACGATCGAAGAAGAGAACCCGGTGATCATCGCAGGGCGGGGCCGGGTGGGCGGCATCGTGGACCGGATGATCCAGGCAGCGGGCTTCTCGACCACGGTCATCGACTACGATTCGAGTCATCTCGAGGTAGTGCGCAAATTTGGCTACCGCAGCTATTTCGGCGATGCTACACGCCCGGACCTTCTGCATTCGGCAGGCATCGACAAGGCGCGCGTACTGGTGGTGGCGCTGGATGATCGCGAGCAGATCGACAGGCTGGTCAAATACGCGGTTGCCAACTTCCCCAAGCTCCATGTCGTCGCCCGTGCCATTGACCGGGGCCATGTGTACGAATTGTGGTCATACGGATGCCGGGACATCATCCGCGAGACCTATGACAGTTCGCTGCGCATGGGCCGTTCCTCCTTCGAGGCGCTGGGCATGGACCGCCAGCAGGCGCAGGCAATGGCCGACGCTTTCGAGGAGATGGACCGCAGTTCGATGGCCGAAGTCGCAGCGCTGTATGACAGCAAAATCCCATCCTACGAAAACGAACCGCTGGTCGCCAAGGTCAAGGAATTGCAGGCCAAATGGGATCCCGTCCTGCGTGAGCAGATGGATGGCATCATCAAGAGAGGGCGCTGACACATGACGAAAGGCACGCATCTGTATGTCGCGGATGACCGCAACGCGTCGGTCCTGATCGACATCAATGGCGAGCATTTCGCGCGAGCGGATGCAAAGATTTCGGTGTTCGACAGCGGCTTCATGCTGGGTGACGGGGTGTGGGAAGGCATCCGGTTGCATCACGGGCGGCTGGCCTTTCTGGACCGCCATCTCGACCGGCTGTGGCGGGGCGCCAAAGCCATCCTGATGGACATTGGCATCTCGCGCTCGGAACTGGAACGGCGGCTGTATGCCGTGCTCGATGCCAATGGCATGACTGATGATGGTGCGCATTTGCGGCTGATGGTGACACGCGGCATTCGCTGCACCCCCTATCAGGACCCGCGCGTGGTGGTGACGCCCGCGACCATTGTGATCATTCCCGAATGGAAGGAACCCGCACCCGAAACGGCTACGCGAATGCTGGATCTGGCGACGGTCCATGTGCGGCGGGGCTATCCCGATGTGCAGGACCCGATGCTGAATTCGCATTCCAAGCTCAACTGCATCACCGCCTGCATCCAGGCTGCACAGGCCGGAGCGGATGAAGGGCTGATGCTGGACCCGCACGGGTTTGTAGCAACGTGCAATTCGACGCACTTCTTCATCGTGCGCGATGGCGAGGTATGGACCTCCAGCGGCGACTATTGCCTCGACGGGATCACTCGCGCCGTGGTTATTGAGATCGCGCGTTCAGCGGGCATCACAGTTCGCGAGCGTAATTTCTCGCTGACCCATGTTTACGGCGCAGATGAAGCCTTCACGACCGGAACCTTCGCCGGCGTTGCGCCTGTGGGATCGGTAGATGGCCGGGTTCTGGGTTCTCAGCGCGGGGCGATGGTTGAACGCCTCCAACAGTTGTATCTCGCCCGATTGGCCGAAGATGTTCAGGGCAGGGCGCGGCCATGACAATCCGCATCGCGATGTGGTCTGGACCGCGCAATATCTCGACCGCCATGATGCGCAGCTTTGGCGCGCGGGCAGACTGCGCCGTTTCGGACGAGCCGTTCTATGGCGCCTTCCTCAAGGCCACGGGTGAACCGCATCCCCTCGCCGCCGAGACTATCGCCAATATGGATTGCGATTGGCAATCGGTGCTGGCAGCGCAATCTGGCGGGGCGCCGGACGGGCAGCCGCTCTGGTATCAGAAGCATATGCCGCATCACATGGTCGGGCCAGTTGGGATCGCCGATATGCCGGACCATCGGCATGCCTTCCTGATCCGCTCACCCGCACGCGTCGTGGCCAGCTACCGCGCCAAGAACGAGCTGCGCCGACCCGAAATGCTGGGCTTTGCGCAATTGCGGAACTATTTCGAGACTGTGGCGGACCGGACTGGCGCGGTGCCGCCCGTCATCGATTCTGACGATATTCTGGCGGACCCGGCCAAGTCGCTCGCCGCATTGTGCGCTGCACTGGATATACCTTGGGACCCGGCAATGCTCGAATGGCAAAAGGGACCTCATCCAGAAGACGGCGTCTGGGGCGCGCATTGGTACGACAAGGTCAATGCCTCAACCGGGTTCGGCGCACCGCCTGGGGAACTGCCAGAGCTTGATGGCGACTATGCCCGCGTCGCGGATGATTGCCGCGCGGATTATCTCACCATGAAGGCGCATGCGCTAACCGTCTGACATCCGGACGCAAGATTCGCGCACTTGGTCGCAAGGCGAGGCACTGGCGGCGTATATTGGGCGTTCACTCTCCCAAGGAGAGAGCGCATGGAATATGAAATTCTCGATGAACCACAGGGCCTGGATTACCGCGACTGTGCCAAGCGCGACGGCGGAATTGCCGAAGACCATATCGCCTTGCGAAACCAGTCCAGCATCGCGCCCGGCGACTATCCTGCGCAGGACCCCAAGGATGGCGCGCTGTTCCGGTTCACAACTGCCAATTGATCGTTTGATGATTGGCGGACAGGGTGGGATTCGAACCCACGGTGGGCGTTAACCCACGGCGGTTTTCAAGACCGCTGCATTCGACCACTCTGCCACCTGTCCGCCTGAGCGATGTCGGCTAGCGTCCACAAATCGATTTGTCACCGATTTTTGATGGAACTCCTGCATGATATCGTCCGTAGGCTGAGTATGACACTTGCCGTTCACATTTATTATGCGACAGCTGCGCGATGAAATTTCGTCGCTTCCTGTCCGCCCTTTCCGCTGCTGCCATCGCTATCAGCGCCCCTCCTGCCGCTGCACAATCGGGTCTGTCGTTCGACGCTTATCTGCAATTGCTGATTGCCCGAGCAAGAGCCGAGGGGGTCAGCGAAAGCACGATCCGGCGGATGACTGACGGGCTCACCCCCAGCGCAAGGGCAATTGAACTCGACCGCGGACAACCCGGTTCCCCGACGAGCAGAGGCTATCCCGCTCTTGCCCCGTACATTGCCACGCATGTCGATAGCGCACGGATCAATGGCGGGCGCGATATGCTGGCAGCGACGCGTTCATACAATCGCACGATCTCGCAGCAATATGGCGTACCGGCCGAAATCTTGATGGCGATCTGGGGCCATGAAACTGCTTATGGCAAGGTCACCGGCGGCTTTGATTTGTCGCAGGCTCTCGCCACGTTGGCATGGGAAGGGCGCCGCCGCGAGCTGTTTTCGTCAGAGTTTGTCGATCTGCTCAAGGTTGCCGACAAGGGCTATTCGCGCAGCCAGTTGAAGGGCAGCTATGCCGGTGCGTTCGGCAATCCCCAATTCCTCCCAAGCGTCTATCTGCGGCTCGCCACCGACGGCGATGGCGATGGCCGCGCCGACATTTTCGGCAATCGCGCCGATACGCTGGCCTCGATCGCCAATTACTTCCGCGATGCCGGCTGGCGCAGTGATCAGCCCTGGGGCGTTCGCGCCAGCATCCCCAATGGCTTCAACTGGGGCGCGGTTAAAACCAAACTGGTCGCGCCGATCTGCCCCCGTGTCCACGAGCGCCACAGCCAGTGGAAGACCGTGCGCGAATGGCGTCAATTGGGCGTTCAGCCGCAGCGTCCGCTAGGTGATGAGGTGCTCACGTCCGTGTTCCAGCCCGACGGCCCCGGGACGCCGGCATGGCTCTTAACCTCAAATTATCGCGTTATCCTCGAATATAACTGTTCGAACTATTATGCCATGAGCGTAGGTCTACTGGCGGATGAAATTGCCCGATAACTCTTCACTACGCGGTCACACGCGCCTTGCGGTTACCATCACACTGGGACTGGCGTTGTCTGCTTGTATGTCCGGGGGTGAGAGCTTTGCGACCAGCGGCGACAGTGTTGCTGCTGCGCGGACTATCCAGAACGGCCCGGCTGCCGATTATCCGGTGGTGGTTGGGGACCCATATGAGGTAGACGGCGTGACCTATACGCCGGTCGACACGATGAATTATGACGAGGTCGGCTATACCGCCGCCGATGTTACAGGCGAAAGCGGCATCACTGCGGCGCATCACACGCTGCCGCTGCCCAGCTATATCGAAGTGACCGAACTCAACAACGGACGCACTGCGCTGGTCCGTGTCGAACGGCGCGGTCCTATGGCCAGCACGCGTTTAATTGCGCTGTCAGGCGCGGCAATGGCCCAGCTTGGCATTTCCGACGGAACTGCCGTTCGCGTCCGCCGGGTCAATCCACCCGAGGATGACCGGGCCGAATTGCGGTCAGACCGCGAAGCACCGCTGCGGCTGGATATGCCGCGCGGGTTGATCGAAGTTCTCAAACGCAAATTGCCAGAGAAGGGGTCGGTCCCGCTTACCGATCCGCGCCAGGCATTGGTGAGCGGCAAGGTGCCTACGCCAGCTGCCATCGCGACGCTGGACCCGGATGACGAAGCAGCGACTGCTGCTGGACCCGCTACTACCGCTGCGATCACTGCCGAACCCATACTGACTGAAACGCCCGCTAAACCGGCGGTGGCGGCCAGTTCCGATGCCGACGGCGATTTCGCGATCCAGATCGGCGCGTTCTCGGTCAGATCCAATGCGGATCGGCTTGCCAAGAAGATCGGCGGTTTTGTTACCACCAGCGGCAGCCTCGCGCTGGTTCGTGCAGGCCCTTTCGCAACCCGTGGACAGGCCACCCAGGCGCTCGCCAAGCTGCGCAGCCAGGGTTATAGCGATGCGCGAATAGTCACACTTCGTTGATCCGTCGGCACCGCGCCCGGCGCGGGAGCTAACTTGCGTATTTTGCTGAATGTCCTGCTAGGTACCTCGCTGGTCGCACTTGCTGCACCAACAGGTGCTACGCAATCCAAGATCCAGCCTGCCATCCCAAGCGCCGACGACGCACCGATCGCCTATATGCTGGACGTCACCAGCGGACAGGTGCTGTTCTCCCGTGAGGCCGACCGGCGGTTCATGCCGGCATCGATTACCAAGGTGATGACAACCTTTCTCGCATTCGAATGGATGGAAGAGGGGCGGCTGTTCCCCGAACAGGTCTTCACCGTCCGGCCTGAAACATTTCAGAAATGGCACCGCGTCGGCTCCACCATGTTCCTGCCGCGCGATGCGCGCGTGACGGTGGACGAACTGGTGCACGGTGTGACCACGGTGTCCGCCAATGATGGCGCGGTTGTGCTGGCCGAAGGCGCAGCGGGATCAGTCGAAGACTGGATCGCCGCGATGAACGCCAAGGCTGCCCAGATCGGCATGCGCAACAGCCATTTCTACACGCCCAATGGCTGGATGGATGAAGGCCGCACCTTCACCACCGCTCGCGATCTGGGCACTCTGGCCGAGGCGATGCTGACCCGTCATCCCAGCAAGTACAAACACTTCGTAGGGGTCGAAGGTCTGGAATATAACGGCATAACGCAGCGCAATCACGATCCGATTTCGGGCGTGGTTCCGGGCGCGGACGGCATAAAAACCGGGTTCACCAATCAGGCCGGTTTTGGTTTTCTCGGCTCTGCTCAGCGCAATGGGAGGCGGCTGGTCATGGTGGTCGCCGCCAGTCCGCGCGCGCGCCAGCGCAACGATGCGGCGCGCGCCTTTATCGAATGGGGCTTCGCCGCTTTCGATACCAAGCGCGTCTTCCATGCCGATGCCGTCATCGCCAAGGCGCGCGTGCAGGGTGCCGGCGTGCCTGCCGTAAACTTGTCCGCACGCGGGCCGGTCAAAATCGACGTGCCGCGCGGGACCAATCCTGCGATCACCATGGCAGTGCGTTATGAAGGGCCATTGCAGGCCCCCATCGCGAAGGGTGAGGAAGTGGCGCAGCTGGTCGTGTCGATTGCCGGGATGCCCGAACACCGGGTGCCATTGGTAGCTGAAACCGATGTTCTAGAGGCCACGCTGCTTCAGCGGCTGCTCAATGGTCTCACCGGATGGATGCGATGACGGCAGGCCGCTTTATCGCATTTGAAGGCGGGGAGGGGACGGGCAAGTCCACCCAGTCCCGTCTGCTGACCGATGCCCTGACATCGCGGGGGATTGCCGTTGCGCTAACTCGTGAGCCGGGCGGCACGCCGGGGGCCGAGGCTATTCGTAAGCTGTTGCTGGCACCTCCGGGCGAGGGGTGGACACCCGAAGCCGAAGCTTTGCTGTTCGCTGCCGCACGCGCCGACCACGTCGCCCGCTTGATCCGCCCCGCGCTGGATGCGGGCCGCTGGGTGGTGTGCGATCGCTTTGTTGATTCAAGCCGCGCCTATCAGGGCGATGCCAGCGCGCTGGGTGATGACCGGGTGCGGCAATTGCACGCAATCGGCAGCGACGGGCTGCTGCCCGACATAACGCTGGTCTTTACCGTCAGCGATGAACACGCCGCTGCCCGGCTCAAAGCCCGTGATGGCGGGGCGAGCGATGCCATCGGGGGCAGGGCAGCAGAATATCACGCTGCGGTAGGGGCGGCATTCCACGCCTTTGCCTCCGCCGAGCCGGAGCGGTTCCGCGTGATCGATGGCGAGGGCAGCGTGCAGCAAGTCCACGCCCGCGTGATGGCCGCACTGGCTCCCATGATCGAGGCTGCGCCATGACCGCGCTGCTCGGACACGGCAACGCCTGGGAGCAATGGCGCGATGCCATGCAGGGCGAGCGGATGCATCATGCCTGGCTGCTGGCCGGGCGCAAGGGACTGGGCAAAGCCAGCTTTGCGCAGGCCGCCGCCCGCGAATTGGTAGGCGCCGAGCCAGGCGACCGCCCGCACCCAGATATCCTGACGCTGACGCACGGTCCCAAGGACGACAAAGAAGACAAGAAGCGCGCAGATGGAAAGCCGTTCGAACTCGCGCGCAGCATCCGCATTGCGCAGGTGCGGGGGATGCAGCAGCGTCTGAACACCCGCCCCACACTCGGCGATAAGCGGGCGATCATCATCGATCCGGCTGATGATCTGGAACGCAATGCCGCGAACGCCTTGCTGAAAAGCCTGGAGGAACCGCCACAGGGGACGTTTTTCCTACTGGTCACGCATCGCCCGGCCCGGCTGCTGCCTACGATCCGGTCACGCTGCCGAACTCTACGCTTTCCCGAGATTGGTGAGAGCGACATGGCTCTCCTGCTTGGCGAATTGACACCCGATGCGGACCAAAGCACTCGCGATGCGGCCATTGCTGCCGCTGGTGGATCGCCCGGCGCGGCGCTATCTTTCGTCGCGCTAGACCTCGGCAAAGTGGCACAGGTGATGCGGCAAATTCTCGAAAGCGGCGATGCCGACTTTTCTAAGCGCGGCGCATTGGCTGCATCAATTGGCGCACGGCCTGACCGGAACCGGCTGCAGGCCGTGCTCGATCTGGCGCGCGGCGTTCTGGCCGCTCGGCTTGATGCAATACAAGGCGATCCGCGCGCCTTGATCCATGCGCATGAGGAATTGGTGCGCCTGACCCGCGAAGCGCCAACCTTCAATTATGATGCAGGGCTGCTGGCGATGGAAATCGGCACCTTGCTCGCAGGCGTGGCGGCAGCTAGCGAGCGAGCCGATGCCTGATCCTTATTATATCACCACCGCGATCCATTATCCCAATGGCAAGCCGCATATCGGCCATGCCTATGAGACAATTGCCGCCGATGTCATCGCCCGCTTCCAGCGGCTGCGCGGACGCGAAGTGCGATTCCAGACCGGGACTGACGAACACGGCCTGAAAATGGCGCAAAAGGCCCGCGATCTTGGCCAAACACCGCGTGATCTGGCGAATGAAATGTCGGGGCATTTTCGTACTTTGTTTGATGTTCTGAACATTTCCTATGACCGGTTCATCCGTACCACCGACGCCGACCATCACCGCGCAAGCCAGGCAATCTGGCAAGCGATGGAGGCTAAGGGTGACCTTTATCTCGACCGTTACGAAGGCTGGTATTCGATCCGGGACGAGGCATATTATGATGAGAAAGAGCTGACCACAGGGGAGGGGGGCGAAAAGCTCTCTCCGCAAGGCACGCCGGTAGAATGGACCGAGGAGGAAACATGGTTTTTCCGCCTGTCCAAATATCAGGAACCGTTGCTCGAACTGTTGAATACACCGGGATTTCTGGAGCCGGAAAGCCGCCGCAATGAAATGCTCGCCTTCGTATCTTGCGGGTTGAACGATCTGTCAGTCAGCCGCACCAGTTTTGACTGGGGCGTCAAAGTGCCCGGACCTGATGGCCATGTCATGTATGTCTGGGTCGATGCGCTGACCAATTACATCACCGGCCTGGGCTATCCTGATGGCGGCGAAATGTGGGACAAATTCTGGCCCGCCAGCCTGCATCTGATCGGCAAGGATATTGTCCGCTTTCACACGGTGTACTGGCCCGCATTCCTGATGAGCGCAGACATCGCTCTGCCGCAGAAGGTGTTCGGCCACGGCTTTTTGCTGAACCGGGGGATGAAAGAGTCAAAATCGCTCGGCAATGTGACCGATCCGATGGAATTGGTGGACCGCTTTGGCGTCGATTCCCTGCGCTATTTCCTGATGGCTGAGGTGCCGTTCGGAAAGGATGGCAGTTACTCTGCAGAAGCTCTTGTGAACAAAGTGAATGCTGAACTAGCGAACAGTTTCGGAAACCTTGCTCAGCGGACACTGTCGATGGTTTTCAAGAACATGGAAGGCGTGCTCGAGCAATTTGCTCCGGCTACTGATGACGCGGCGCTGCTCTCCCGTGTCAAACAGGCATGCAGCGAGGCGTTCCCGCGCGAATTTGAGGCGCTGAATTTCTCGGTCGGGATCGAAGCCTGGCTGCGCGCCGTGTATGCATGCAATCAATATGTCGACGAGCAGGCACCTTGGGGCCTGAAGAAGACCGATCCCGAGCGTATGAAAGTGGTCCTGCAAACGCTGATCATGGCCATCCGCGATCTGGCGATTGCCATCCAGCCTGTGGTGCCTGACAAGGCCGCCGCAGTGCTCGATCAGCTCGGGATCCCGGCGGATGGACGCGATTATGCGGCGCTGGCGGACAATGATTGGTTTGCGCGGCTGGCTGGCGTTGGTCACACCATAGCGGCACCAAAGCCGGTCTTTCCAAGGCTCGACCTGCCAGCTGACGAGGCCGCGTGATGCTGGTCGATAGCCATTGCCACCTTGAGTATGAGGGGTTGGTCGACGATCAGGCCGGCGTCCTCGAACGCGCCCGTGAGGCCGGGGTGGGGGCCTTCCTCAATATCTCGACCAAGCGGGCGGAATGGGACCAGGTGGTGGGCACTGCGAGTGCCAAGCCCGATGTTTGGGCGAGCGTTGGCATCCATCCGCATCACGCCGACCAACATCTCGATCTGACCGCAGAGGAACTGCTGACCGCTACGCAGAATCCGCGCGTCATCGGTATTGGCGAAACCGGGCTGGATTATTTCTACGAACATTCCGACCGGGCGGCACAGCAAAGCCTGTTCCGAATGCATATTGGCGTGGCGCGGGAGACCGGCCTGCCACTAATCATTCACACCCGCGATGCCGAAGAGGACACGCTAGCCATTCTCGAGGATGAGCGCGGCAAGGGGGCGTTCCCGGCGTTGATCCATTGCTTTACCGCATCGGAGGATTTCGGTCGCAAGGTGCTCAAACTCGGGCTGTCGATATCGCTTTCCGGAATCGTTACCTTCAAGAATGCCAAGGATTTGCAAGCCTTTGCTGCGACTGTCCCGCAAGATAGGCTGCTGGTCGAAACTGACAGCCCGTTCCTTGCACCTGTCCCGCATCGCGGGCGACCATGCGAACCCTGTTTCGTCTGCGACACTGCGCAATTCCTCGCCAACTTGCGCGGTGAGGAGCTGGAGGAATTGGCCGCCTACACGACACGCAATTTTTATGCTTTGTTCAACAAGGCTACGCCCACGTGAAAATGTTGATGCTGGGCTCTGGCACTTCAACCGGGGTGCCGCGGATCGGGAATGACTGGGGCGAATGCGATCCCTCCGAACCGCGCAACCGGCGAACCCGCGTGTCGATAATTATTGAGAATTCCGCGGGTGGCCGGGTGCTGATCGACACCTCGACCGATCTACGGGCGCAGCTGCTCGCGAACCAGATCGGCAAGGTCGACGCGGTATTGTGGACCCACGATCACGCCGATCACTGCCACGGGATCGATGATCTTAGGGTGATGCGGTATGATCGCAGCAACGCTCTGCCGGGCTATGCCAGCGAGTTCACCTGCCAACGTCTGCGCCGACGGTTTGATTATATATTCGAAGGTCAGTTTGGCTATCCGACAATCATCGAATTGGGAAATGTCGAGAAATTGCGGTTGCTTGCAGGCTTTTCGGTGAACTCCGTCGAGATGCCGCATGGGCCAGTGACCAGTACCGGTTTCCGGCTCGAGGCGGATGGTAAATCCATCGCTTATGCCACTGATTTCAGTGAGATTACGCCCGCTATGCTCAAATGCTTTGCTTCTGTAGATATGCTGGTGGTCGATTGCCTCCGCCGCAAACCACATCCCACACACGCGCATCTTGAGATGGCGATCGATTTTGGCAAGAAATGTCGCGCCAGGCAGATCGTGTTGACGCATCTGGACAAAAGCATGGATTACCGGCCGCTGTGCGCTGAGGTGCCCAAGGGTGTGATTGTTGGTTACGACGGACTGGAGTTGCCTGCATGAGCGAACATCAAATTGTTTCACTGATTTCGCTGGTCGGGTTTCTCATCCTGATTGCCAGCGGTTTCCGTTCGCACAATTTGTCGTGGAAGCGGGGATTGTACATGGCCGGGTTATGGGCCGGCATTTTCGCAGTGGTCATGCTGTTCATCGACGCTGTAAACTGAGATTCGTCACCAATCTGTATGTGATGAAAAGTGATTTAATTTAACATAATATATATTATCATTCGCGTAGCCATTATTATCGTGTCCAACTTACTTCCTCCCCCACGGCTTGATCGCTAAAGCGGCAAACATGACACAACAGATCAACAGGCTTCTCGCAATCATGGAGCGCTTGCGCGATCCCGAGCATGGCTGCGAATGGGATACCGCGCAGGATTTTGCCAGCATCGCACCATACACCATCGAGGAAGCCTATGAGGTCGCCGACGCGATTGAGCGCGCCGATATGGACGATCTCCGCGGCGAACTAGGCGACTTGCTGTTTCAGGTCGTGTTCCACGCACGCATGGCGCAGCAGGCTGGCTATTTCGGCTTTGAAGACGTCGCGCAAACTATCTCCGACAAGATGGAAGCCCGTCACCCGCATATCTTCAGCGACGAAGGCGGGGTGATGGAAGACAAGCGCTGGGAGGATATCAAAGCGGCTGAGCGTCACCATGCCGGATCAACCAGCGCAATGGACGGTGTTGCAAAGGCGCTGCCAGCTTTGTTGCGGGCGCAGAAACTGCAAAAGCGCGCGGCGCGCCAAGGATTTGACTGGCCTGATACCGAAGGCCCTAAAGCGAAGGTTCTTGAGGAAATCAAGGAGCTTGAAGAAGCGACTTCAGCCAAAATCGAGGAAGAAGCGGGTGACTTCCTGTTCGCTGCGGTCAATCTCGTCAGAGCATTCGGCCTAGACGCTGAAAACGCGCTGCGGGCGGCAAATGCCAAGTTTGAACGTCGCTACCGCATGATGGAGGACATTGCGGGCGGTGATTTTGCGAGCCGTGACCTCACGGAGCAAGAGGAGCTGTGGCAAGAGGTCAAGCGGCGCGAGCAGTCGCAAGCCACTTAAAGGTTCTCAAACTGGCCCAATTCCTTGGGGTTCAGCCGCACGCTGATCCGCCGCACTGGCCCATCGTCACCCTCGCCCGCATCTTCATTGGTAATCACCTCACCATGCGCGTGCAGCCATGCAATCTGGCGACCGGCGCTCGCAGGCAGCTCAAATTCGCGCAAAACCGCGCTGGTGGTGAGCAGTTCACCAAGGCGTTCCAGCAGCGCCGGCACCCCCTCCCCCGTCAAGGCAGAGGCGGCCATGACCATATCGTCATCGTCCGCCTGCTGCGCCAATTCTTCGGCATCATCAGGCGACAACTGGTCCCATTTATTCCAAATCTCGAGGATGGGAATGCTCGCCTCTTCCCCCTCAACAACGCCAAGATCGCGCAGCACCTGAAGCACCTGCGTTTTTTGCGCCTGCGTTGAAGAATTGGAGATATCGCGGACATGGCAGATGATATCCGCTGCCGTGACTTCTTCCAGCGTGGCGCGAAAAGCTGCGACCAATTGCGTCGGCAGGTCCGAGATAAAGCCAACCGTATCCGACAATATCGCCTTTTCGATACCCGGCAGGGTAATCGCGCGCATGGTGGGGTCCAGCGTGGCGAAAAGCAGATCTTCAGCCATCACCTCAGCCCCAGTCAGCCGGTTGAACAGCGTCGATTTGCCCGCATTGGTATAGCCGACCAGCGCCACCACCGGCCACGGCGCACGTTCACGGCGGTCACGGTGAAGGCCGCGAGTCTTGCGCACTTGCTCCAGCTCGCGCCGCAGCCTTCCCATACGCTGCCGGATCATCCGCCGATCGGCTTCGATCTGGGTTTCGCCGGGGCCGCCCAGAAAGCCGAAGCCGCCGCGCTGGCGTTCAAGGTGGGTCCAGCTGCGGACCAGGCGGCTTTGCTGATAATCGAGATGCGCCAGCTCGACTTGCAAGCGACCTTCTGCGGTTGCCGCACGTTCGCCGAAAATCTCGAGGATCAGGCCGGTCCGATCTATGACCTTGCGGCCGAGCTTTTCTTCCAGATTGCGCTGCTGGATCGGGCTGAGCGCGCCGTCGATGACGATGAGTTCGGACTCATGCTGCTCGCATGCGATGGCAATGTTGTCGACCTGCCCTGCCCCGAACAGCGTGCCCGGCCGGATCTGGCGAACGGGCAGCACGAAGCTGTCGGCAACCACGATACCGATAGCCAGCGCCAACCCCTCCGCCTCCGCAAGCCGTGCTTGCGGGTCAAGATCGTGGGACTGTCCGCGAATGTCGGGGCATACCACCAGCGCGCGGGCTCCGCGGCTGACTTCACCCATCAGATCGTCGTCAAAGCTCAGCTGTCGCCGCCTTCCCAGTCTTCGGTCAAATCGACAGCAGTGGTGGGCTGAATAGTCGAAATTGCGTGCTTGTAAGCAAGCTGCACATAGCCATCGCGTTCCAGCAACATGCAGAACAGATCATAGGATGCGATCTTGCCTTGCAGCATCACGCCGTTGACGAGAAACATCGTCACCGGCGCTTCAACTTCGCGCACGCGGCTGAGAAAAACGTCCTGCAAAAGGCGCTGCTTAGCACCGGAATTCTGGCTGCTGAATTGTTCAACATCCATCGGTTGGCCCGGCATAATCGTGCTGATCGCGTGTTTGTAAACCAGTTGTGACTGGCCATCGCGGCGTAACAGGATCGAAAAATTGTCGAACCAGGTGACAATCCCCTGCAGCTTGACGCCCTTGACCAGGAACATGGTCACAGGCGATTTATTTCGACGCAAAAGATTGAGAAAACTGTCCTGAAGGTTGCCGGCTCTGCCGGGCGAAGCGCTCTGTTCTGGTTTGGCGGGCGCCGGACGGGATGATAGAGTTCCATCACCGGACATATCTGCCTCCTATTATTGACGGCCCGCTTATGCAGGCCGCAATCTGGACGTCGTTCGCGTCCGATCATGCAGGACATTTGGTTGTCCGCAAGGCGCTATACAATAGGACCCCACTGTCTATTAGCGCAATAAATTATCGCTTTCTCGTACGATAGCGACATCAAGGGCGATTAATCGGGCTTATCGCCAGACTTGCGTTCGACCATTCCGAGCAGCTTCAGCTTACGGTGCAGGGCAGAGCGTTCCATCCCGATGAAGCTGGCAGTTTTCGAGATATTGCCGGAAAAGCGCCGGATTTGGATCGCCAGATATTCGCGTTCGAAGTTCTCGCGTGCTTCGCGCAAGGGCGCTCCCATCAGTGCTGTCATCCCGCCATTGCCGCCGATTTTGCCACCAGTGACCTCCTCTGACAGCATGGCTGCTTCGACGCTGGCCAGCTGATCACGCGGGGTCAGGATGATCGTGCGCTCCACGACATTGCGCAGCTGCCGGACATTGCCGGGCCAGTCATAGGCTTGCAGTGAAGCCATCGCCTCTTCGCTGATTTCAGGCGGCGCAATGCCCTGTTCTGCAGCGTAACGCGCGAAGAAGTGTTCAGCCAAAGCGGGGATATCGTCGCGGCGCTCGGCCAGTGAGGGCACGCTCACCGGGACAACATTAAGCCGGTAGAACAGATCCTCGCGGAAATGCTTCTCGTCCATCTCGCTTTGCAAATCACGGGCGGTCGATGAAACTACCCGGACATCGACGCCAATCTGGCGCGTGCCGCCAACCCGGACGAAGCTTTGTTCGGTCAGGACGCGCAGGATACGGGCCTGTGTCGACAGCGGCATATCCGCCACCTCGTCCAGATACAGCGTCCCGCCATTGGCCAGTTCGAGCAGGCCCGGCCTGACCAGTTTGCCTTCGGCTTCCTCGCCGAACAATTCCTCTTCGAACCGTTCGGGTGTGATCCGGGCAGAATTGACCGTGACGAAAGCTTTGTCGGCGCGTGTGCTCCAGCTGTGGAGCAGCCGCGCAGCAACTTCCTTGCCCGCACCCGCCGGCCCGGAAATCATGACCCGGCTACCCGTGCCTGCAACCCGTTTCAGAGTGGCGCGGACTGTGTTGATTGCGGCGGAATTGCCGGTAAATTCGTCGCTCTGGATCATCCCTTCGCGCAGCCGGGTGTTTTCGCGGCGCAACCGCTCTGTCTCGGTCGCGCGGGCCACTAGATGCAGCAGCCGCTCGGCTTCGAAAGGTTTTTCGATGAAGTCCATCGCTCCGCGGCTGACTGCGCTGACCGCGGTGTCGATATTGCCGTGGCCGGAAAAGATAATCACCGGCAGCTCAGGCTCACGCAGCTTGATGGCATCCAGCACTTCAAGCCCGTCCATCGGACTGCCGTGTAGCCATACGTCGAGCAGGACCAGGCTGGGCCGCTTGGCGTCGATGGCTTCCAGCGCAGAGCCGCTGTCACCGGCGGTGCGGCAATCGTACCCTTCGTCGCTCAAAACACCGGCGACCAGTTCGCGAATATCGCGTTCGTCGTCGACGATCAGGATGTCTAGCGCCATGGGTAATGGTCCTCAAATACTGAAATCATAGGGTTTCGGCGGCCCCCCTGTTGGGATCGCGGGCAAAGCGCAGTTTTACGCGCGTCCCCCCGCCCTTCATCGCGGCAAAGTTCATTTCGCCGCCGTGTTCTTCGACAATCTTGTTGACGATGGCGAGGCCGAGTCCGGTGCCCTTCTCGCGGGTGGTCACATAGGGTTCGACGATCCGTTCACGGTCCTGCGGCAGGCCGATCCCGTTGTCCGTCACCATGACGCAAATGGCATCGTCATCCTCTTCGACCGACACTGCGATCTTGCCGCGATAATCGGGCTCAGCCTTGATGGTTTGCGCCTCAATGGCCTCGGCGGCGTTCTTGAGAATATTGGTGACCGCCTGCCCCAGCTGATGGCGGTCGCATTCGATCGTCAACGGGCCTTCGGCAGCGCTCGTGAAGACGTAATTGATCTGGGGATGCGCCACCTCTTGGAGGAACAGTGACTGGCGCACCAGATCAAGTGCATCCTCGGGTCGGAACACCGGCTTGGGAATGCGCGCGAAGCTGGAGAATTCATCGACCATCTTGCGCAGATCGCCCACTTGGCGAACAATCGTATTGGTCAATTCGTCGAACAATTCGCCGTCAGTCTCGATCTGCTTGCGATACCGCCGCTTCAGCCGCTCGGTCGCCAGTTGGATCGGCGTAAGCGGGTTTTTGATTTCATGGGCAATCCGGCGCGCCACGTCGGACCATGCGGCCTGACGCTGATCGAGCAGCTGGCGGGTGATGTCCTCCAGCGTGATAACGTGTCCTTCACTCTCGGCCCCGATCTTCACCGCCAGCGTCATCAATTCGCCGTCGCGCGAATGACTGATGACGCCCTGCGCCAGACCGGCCTCCACCATCGCAGATATTTGCGGAGCCAAGATGTCGAGGTCGACCTTACCGGGGGCTGCATCGGGCGCAATCGGGAAGATCGCCTGCGCCGGTGCATTCATCAGCAGAACGTGGCGGTCTCGGTCGATGGAGATGATCCCCGCGCTCACCGATTCCAGCACCGCCTCGATAAACCCGCGCCGTTCTTCAACTTCTGCATTGGCGGAAACCAGCGCGTCGGTCTGCTTTTCCAGCTGCGACGTCATGCGGTTAAACGCGCGGTTGAGCAGGCCAATTTCATCAGCGCCTGTGCGCCCGTCGATCCGCAAGGCAAAATTGCCCGCCCCCACCTTGCGCGCGGCGGCGACAAGATCGGTCAGCGGCTGCACCTGCCGGTCAGCAAATCTGAGCGCGAACCACACGGCCAATCCGACAAGCGCCAGACTGACGAAGAACAGTGCAAGGTTGAGCCGCAATTGCAATGCCCGGGCGCGGTCGGTCAGTTCCTCATAGGCGGTCGAGATTGAGCGCGCGGCTTCCCAGCTGCGGAAGCTCTCAGCTTCGGCATTGCGGGCGTTGTAGAGGTAAATTCCCGCCTCGCGGTCGATGGCAGAAATTGCTTCGATTCGGGCGGGACTGCCTCTGGCGATGACCGGCTCGCCCAGCCTGAGCTTGCGCAGAGAGCTTTCGGCAAAGGCGACCGGATCGCTTTTTTCGCCAAGCTGATAGGCGACCGCTGTGCGCATGCTGCCATCGCTTTGCGCTTGCAGGATGGCACTCTCATTCACATCGCGCGGCTGCGCCTGATATTCATACACCAGTGCAAAATTGCTGTCGGTCGGAGAAACGCGCTGCAAGATATAGCGCATGTCACTCGCCATCGAGACAGTCTCATTGGCCAGATTCAGCTGGTTCTGCGCGTAATAGCTTTCTGCCAGTTCGTTCGCGTCCTGCATCAGTCCGCGCGATTGGTCGGAGAACCAGAAATCGACATTCGACTGGAACAGAAAGGCGGCAAAACCAGCGACCAGCAAAGTCGGAACAGCGGCAATCAGTGAGAACAGGAACACCAGACGCACATGCAATCGTGCGGTGCTGCCCGCCGCGCGGCGCATGGCAACGCGCCTGCCGCCCAGAACCAGCAGCGCCATCGCCGGAACCAGCGTGCCGATCAGCAGTCCGGCGACCTGTCGCGAGGGCAACAGATCACCATTGCTTGGTGCCGAACTGAAAGCGGCGTATCCGCTGCCGACCATCACCAAAAATGCGATAATTGCGATGATTTCGATCAGCGCGAACACATTGGCGCGGCGCGAGGCGACTACAAACCGGCGCCGCCAGCGGGGTGTCCGCCGGACTTGCGGTTGAGGAGGTGCCTGTGTCGCCATCGTTGCCCCGTTACAACGATAGTGTTGCATTTAAGCAAGCATATTTTCGACAGACCGCCTGTCAGTTCCGGCGGGCGTAGCGCACCGGTTCGATTTCAAGCTCGGTAATGCGTTTTCGCAGTGTGTTGCGATTGATGCCAAGCAGCTGAGCGGCGCGCAATTGATTGCCCCCTGTGGCGGCCAAGGCATGCTCGAACAGCGGCTGCTCAAATGCCGCCAGCGCTGCGTGGTACACAGTCCCGTCAGCGGGCTTTTCAGCTGTCAGCCACTCACCCAATGCGAGCTTAAAACCTCCCCCAGATGCGGTATCGTCGGCACCGAAATCTTGGGGCAAGCAATCATCGACGGTTGCCTGGTCGATCACATCGTCACGGGCGAGCAGCGCCAGTCTGAAGACAATATTGCGCAGTTCGCGGACATTGCCCGGCCAGTCATTGCGCGTCAGTGCGGCCAGAGCTGCCTCGTCGATGCTCCGCCGCGGCAAGCCCTCTGCCTCGGCCTGTCCAAGAAAATGCTGTGCCAGCGTCGCCACATCTTCACGCCGTTCACGCAGGGGCGGCAAGTGTATCGGCACCACATTGAGCCGGTAATAGAGGTCTTCGCGGAAACTTCCGTTGGCGATCATTGGTGTCAGGTCACGATTGGTGGCGGCGACGATCCGCACATTCACGCCAATTTCCTGCCTTCCACCAACTCTTCGGATGCGTCCCGATTGCAACGCGCGCAGCAGCCGTGTCTGTGCCGATGCGGGCATGTCGCCAATCTCGTCGAGAAACAGAGTTCCCCCATTGGCCTGCTCGAATTTGCCGATCGCCTGTTTTACAGCCCCGGTGAAGGCTCCGCGCTCGTGTCCGAACAATTCGCTTTCCAGCAGTTCATGCGGGATCGCCGCGGTGTTTACCGCTATGAACGGCCCAGTTTTGCGCGACCCAAGCTGGTGAATAGCCTCGGCCACCAATTCCTTGCCCGTGCCCGATTCGCCTGTGACCAATACTGTCAGATCGTTGCGCAGGACGCGGGTAATCATTCGATAGACGCCCTGCATGGCGGCACTGCGTCCGATCAGGGGCAGACCCTCGGCCTCGTCCAGATCGGCCTGCGGAGCGGCGGGGCGGTTGGCGACTGCCTGCCTGACCGCATGGGCCAGTTCATCGAGATCGAATGGCTTGGGGAAATATTCGAACACGCCGCTGTCACTGGCCCGCACTGCGGTATCCAGCGTGTTTTGCGCCGACAGCACAATCACGGGCATATTCGGGGCCACATTGCGCACTTTGCCAATGGTCGCGAGGCCATCGCCATCGGTCAGCATGATGTCGGTCAGCATGACGTCAAAGCTGCGTTCCTGCAGCAAGGCGTCACGGCGGGACACGCTGTCGCACGCCGTGACGTCGTGGCCCTCTTCACGCAATGCTTCGGTGATTACCGTGGCAATCGCCTTATCATCTTCGACCAGCAGGATGTGATGTGCCATCGGGGCCCTATTCCGCCGCGACCGGCAAGTTAATGCGAAAATGCGTGAGACCGGCGCGGTTATCGCGTTCGTGGGCGATCCGCCCGCCCATATCACGCACCAGCTTGCGCACTAGCGGCAGGCCCAGTCCCTGACCATGCGGCTTGCTGGATACGAACGGTTCGAAAATGTGGTCGCGCAAGGCCGGGTCTATGCCCTCCCCGCTGTCGCTGACCGTGATTTCTATGGGCAGTTTGATAGGCTTGGAAAGTCGGGCGGCGCTGAACATCAGCCCGCTGGCGAAGCGTGTTCGCACAGTAACGCGCGGTTCGCCCATTCCGGCAACTGCGTCACAGGCGTTGGCGATCAAATTGATCAGCACCTGCTCCAGAGCACCTTGATCCGCAGCAACCATTGGCAGCGAGGGGTCAAACTCCTCTTGCAACTCGCAGCTGTCAGGGCGGGCGGTGCGGATCGTTGCCACCGCATTGCGGATGGCGGCGTGCGGATTGCAGGGCGATATGGCGACATCGGCGCTGCTGCCCAATTGCTGCATCCGGTCAATCAGCGCGGCGATCCGGTCGACTTCTGACCCGATCATCTGCGCCAGCGGCAGATCGCGCGCGGTGGCCCGGCGGGCCAGCAGTTGGCTAGCCCCGCGAATGGCTGACAGCGGATTTTTGATCTCGTGCGCCAGCACAGCGGGCGCGCGCAATTCGGCCCGGTCGGTGTCATCGGCTTCATGATCCGCCTGTCCGGCATCCGAAAGAGTGATGACACGCCATCCCGGCGAGGCGTGCAGGGGTGAGCTGGTCAAATTGTAACGGCGTTCGCGGTGCAAAGTCGAAATCGTCACACCGCGCGCAATCAGAGGCAAGTCTGGGTCTGCCAGCGTATCGCGAACGCGCTCATCGGAAATCCCCGATACTTCGAGCAGATTGGTACCCACCAAGCGATGCACGCTGCGTTCAAGCAAGTCCTCGGCGGCGGGATTGGCTTCGACGATAATGCCCTTGGCATCCACCAGCAGCACGGCGAAGACCAGCCCCGCGATCTGGGCGGCCGCATCGGGTGCGCCCGCGTGCTGGATCATGCCGCACGCTGCAGCAGGAATGGTTCGTAAAACCGCTCAAGTTCACCAATCACTTCATGGGCTTGATTGATGAAGTTAACATGATTGCGAAACTCGGCTGAACCCTTCAGACCCTTGGTGTACCACCCCAAATGCTTGCGAGCGATCTTGACCCCGCACTCGGTGCCATAATGCTCCATCATCGCGCGATAATGCTCGATCAGCACGGTATATTGCTCGGCAATATCGGGATCGGGCAGGCTCTCGCCGGTACGCCACCAATGCATCACCTGACCCAGCAGCCACGGTTTGCCGTAAGCGCCGCGCCCGATCATGATGCCGTCGGCACCCGATTGCTCCAGCGCCTGCGCCGCATGCTCGATCCCGCAGATATCGCCATTGGCGACGACCGGCACTGACACAGCATCTTTCACGCTACGGATGAAGGACCAGTCGGCCTGTCCCTTGTACATCTGGCAGCGGGTCCGTCCGTGGACCGTGATCATCTGCGCGCCCAGATCTTCGGCAATATGCGCCAGTTCCGGTGCGTTGAGCGAGTGATGGTCCCAGCCCATCCGCATCTTGACCGTCACCGGCACATCGACGGCCTTCACCGTTGCCGCAATCAGGCTGGCTGCGAGAGGCAAATCGCGCATCAGCGCACTGCCCGCATCGCCATTGACCACCTTTTTGACCGGACAGCCCATATTGATATCGATAATCGCCGCACCGCGATCAGCGTTCAGCTTGGCCGCCTCGGCCATTTCGGCAGGCGAACAACCGGCAAGCTGAAGCGACACCGGCTCCTCGCAGGGATCCCAAGCGGCCTTTTGCAGGCTCTGACGGGTTTCACGGATCATGGCAGGACTGGCGATCATCTCGGTCACATTGAGACCCGAGCCATAGCGCCGCACCAGCGTGCGAAAGGGCATATCAGTCACGCCCGTCATCGGCGCCAGCACGACCGGCGTATCCACGGTGACAGGGCCGATTGCAATCGGCTTTGGCGGGGCGGGAGGACGGGGGTGGTTGCTCATATCTGCCATAGTGCCTAAAAATTGGGCAGGCACATAGTGCATTGCAGCATAATCGGCAAGCGAGTAGCGCGCATGACGCATGACCATCTCCCCGCCCCTCCCCCCATTCGCGGCAATCGTGGTCGCCGCTGGGAAGGGTCTGCGCGCGGGCGGGCCAGTGCCAAAGCAGTTTGCACGCTGGCGCGGGAAGCCGGTGGTGCGGCACTCGGTAGAAGCCTTGCTGACCGCCGGTGCTACCAAAGTGATTGTGGCGATCCCCGAGAATGGGAGCGATATGGCGGCTGAGGCTCTGGAGGGACTTGAGCGCATCGCGCTCGTCGCAGGTGGAGCAACCCGCCAAGGATCTGTTGCGCTTGCTCTCAAGGCGCTTGATGCCGATTGCGAGCGTGTATTGATCCACGACGCGGCGCGGCCAAACCTGTCGCAAGACGTCATCGCCCGTTTAATTGGCGCACTCGGCGCGCATGAGGGCGCAATTCCCGTGCTACCGGTGGTCGACAGCCTTGCTGTTGCGGAGGGCGATCTGATGACTGGCAGCGCGCCGCGTGAGGCCTTGCGCCGGGTTCAGACTCCGCAAGCCTTTCGCTATCCCGCCATCGCCGCTGCGCACGCCGCTTGGACTGGTGCTCAAGAAGCCGGTGACGATGCGCAGGTGCTGAGCGCTGCGGGAGAAACCGTGGCGCTTGTTGGTGGCGATGAGGCGCTGCAAAAGCTTACCATTGGGGAGGATTTCATGAATGACTTGCCCGCCGTTCGGACAGGGATGGGGTACGATGTGCACCGTCTGGTAGCCGGTGAAGAGCTGTGGCTCGGCGGCTTGCAGATCGACCATGACATGGGTCTGGCCGGTCACAGCGATGCCGATGTCGCACTGCACGCACTTGTCGACGCCTTGCTTGGAGCGATTGGCGAGGGCGATATTGGTACGCATTTCCCGCCTTCCGATGCCACTTGGAAGGGGGCAAGCAGCGATAAGTTCGTGCTTCATGCCGCTGACCTTGTGCAACAATCCGGGTATCGTATCGGCAATATCGATCTCACAATTATTTGCGAGGCCCCCAAGATCGGTCCCTACCGCCCAGCCATGCGCGAACGCATCGCTGGACTGCTCGGCGTTGACATCGGGCAGGTTTCAATAAAGGCCACTACCACCGAACGGCTTGGCTTTACCGGGCGCGGCGAAGGGATCGCTGCGCAGGCAATTGCCACCGTCATCCGCGACTGACGAGGTATCCGATGATTGCACGTTTTGCCCCCGCCGCCCTTGCCGCTTTGGCCTTGGCCAGCGCGCCCGCACCCGCACACGCCCGTGAGCAGATCGATCCGGCAGCTATGAGCGCAGCGATACGGTATGCCCTGCCGCATTTGCTAACCGCCGTTCGGTCCACCTGTGCGGCGCGATTGGCACCGGATGGCTATCTGGCCACCAATGGCGACGCCCTGCACGCACGTTTTACGCAGGGTGCCGATGCCGCATGGCCGCAAGCCAAATTGGTAATCGCCCAGTTCGGGGCAAAGGAAGATGGCGGTGCGATGCAGATGATGCAGAGCCTGCCCGACGAATCGCTCAAGCCATTTGTCGATGGCATGATCACTATGAAGGTAGCTGGCGAGATCAAGCCAGCACAGTGCAGCGATATAGAGCGTGGACTGGAATTGATGGCCCCCCTCCCCCCAGAGAACATAGCTGCGCTGACAGGCTTTATACTCGAAATGGTGAGCAAACGCTCGGACACAAAGCAGAAAGCCGCACCGGAAGCCGCGCGAGCCGCAACGGGTGACTGAAGCCCTCCTCCCCGCTGACGTGGTGGATCTGGCCCGGCGGGTGATCGAAGCCAATGCTGCCATAGGCCGCAAAGTTGCTGTGGCGGAAAGTTGCACCGGCGGGCTGGTCTCAGCGGCGCTGACCGAAATTGCCGGATCATCCGCAGTTTTCGACCGCGGGTTCGTGACATATTCCAACGAGGCTAAGCTGGAGAGCCTCGGCGTTCCGCTCGATATCATCGAGACTTTCGGGGCGGTATCGATCGCCTGCGCCTGGGCCATGGCCAAGGGTGCGATTGAACACAGCCGCGCCGACATTGCAGTGGCGATCAGCGGTGTGGCCGGACCTGGCGGCGGGACTGAGTTAAAGCCCGTGGGAACTGTAGTCTTTGCCGTGGTGCTGCGCGATGATGCGACGGCGCCCGATGGCGAGATGAAGCGCTTCGAAGCTGGCTCTCGCGGCGATATCCGCCGTCAGGCGACGCTTTGTGCGCTGGAATTGTTGCTGCCGTAAAGCTCCCCCGCCCGCGTTTCGAATGCAGACACCATCCGGCGAAAGGCGCGGTCGAAATATTGCCCTGCCAATGCTTCAAACACGCGGTTCTTGAAGCTGAAATCGACACAGAAATTGACCTCGCAGCTATGCTCGCCCAGAGGGGTAAATCGCCAGCGATTGTCGAGATCGCGCAGTGGACCATCGACATAATGAACCGTGAGCTGACACGGCCGATCCTTGGTCACATGTGAGGTGAATTTCTCGCGAATCGATTTGAAGCCCACCAACATGTCGGCGGTCATTTCGGTATCGCTGTCGCTGCGCACACGGGTGGCAACGACCCAGGGCAGAAACTCCGGATAGCGCGCCACATCAGCGACCAGATCGAACATCTGTTCTGCCGACCACGGCATCGCATGAACCTCGTGGATGCCCGGCATCAGGCGCGCTGCTTCGCCAGTTTCGCCTCGCGCGCTGCCTTCATTTCAGCGAAGTCATCGCCAGCATGGTAGCTTGACCGTGTCAGCGGGCTGGAGGCGACTTGCAGGAAGCCCTTGGCGCGCGCAATCGAACCATAGGCGGCAAAGGCCTTGGGTGTGACGAAATCCTCGACAGTGGCGTGCTTCGGCGTCGGTTGGAGATATTGGCCCATCGTGATGAAATCGACATCCGCGCTGCGCATGTCATCCATGACCTGATGCACTTCAAGGCGCTGCTCGCCCAGCCCCAGCATGATGCCCGATTTGGTGAAGATCAGCGGATCGTGTGCCTTCACTTCTTCCAGCAGCCGCAGCGAAGCATAATAGCGCGCACCCGGCCTGATGGTCGGGTAAAGACGTGGTACCGTTTCGAGGTTATGATTGTAAACATCTGGTCCAGCTTCACAAATTGCCTCAACAGCCGGTCGCATCTTGTTGCGGAAGTCAGGCGTGAGGATCTCGATCGTGGTATTAGGTGTTTCACGCCGCAGCGCCTTGATTACTTTGACGAACTGACTTGCCCCACCATCGGGCAAATCGTCGCGATCGACGCTGGTAATGACAATATGCTGCAGCCCCATCTGACCCGCCGCAATCGCGACGTTCTCTGGCTCCATCTGATCAACGATGCGCGGCATGCCCGTCTTGACGTTACAAAAGGCACAGGCACGCGTGCAGACATCGCCCAGAATCATTACCGTGGCGTGCTTCTTGGTCCAGCACTCCCCGATATTGGGGCAGGCGGCTTCTTCGCACACCGTGTTCAGCCCCAGATCGCGCATCAGCTTGCGCGTTTCATGATAGCCCTTGCTGACCGGCGCCTTGACGCGGATCCAGTCTGGCTTGCGCTGGCGCGGGGGGCGTTCGCCTTCAGGCTTCGGAGTGGTTGAGAGGTCGTTCATCGCGGCCCATCTAATCCCCTGCTGCGCTGCGAGCAAGGTGCATGGTTTTTCACAGGCCACTTGCCGAAAGCAGCATTTCGTTGCAGCGGTGAACCATGAAAAGCTTCGACGAACTCTTGACCGGATATGGTCGTTTCCGTGATGGTGCCTGGCACCGCCAGCATGATCGCTGGGAACAGTTGAAAGACGGGCAGGCGCCTCAGGTCATGATCATTGCCTGTTCCGACAGCCGCGTCGATCCATCACAGATCTTCGATGTCGATCCCGGTGAGATGTTTGTGGTGCGCAATGTGGCCGCGCTTGTCCCGCCATTCGAAACCACTCCGGGTCGGCACGGAGTCTCGGCAGCGCTCGAATTTGCCGTTCAATTCCTCAAAGTGCGTGAAGTGGTGGTGATGGGTCACGGGATGTGCGGCGGCTGCCAGGCGGCACTGACGCAGGATCTGCATGGCACCGATCCCGGCCAAGGCGGCTTTGTTGCCAACTGGATCGATATGCTCGACCCAGTGCGTGAACCCATTGCCCGCGATCTGGGGACGACGGGACGCGCAGCAGAACGCGCAATGGAGCTCGCCGCAGTCAAGGTCAGCCTGGCCAATCTGCGCACCTTCCCGTGTGTCCGGGAAAAGGAAGCGCGCGGCACACTGGCATTGCGCGGCGCCTATTTCGCCATTTCCGATGGGATTCTTCACCTCCTCGATGAAGCGAGCGGAGAGTTTTCGCCCGCTTCGTGACTTGCACCCTGGCCCTGCCCCGGCCAAGAGAGCCGCATGGCTGAACATGACCCTCGCAACATCGCCCTGCTGATTGACGCCGACAATGCCAGCCCCTCCGGGATCGATCCGGTGCTGACGGTTCTGGCCGAACTGGGCCAGGTCAACATCCGGCGTGCCTATGGCAATTGGCGCAAGGCCAGCCTGAAGGGTTGGGTCGATAAAATGCACCGCTACGGGATCGAGCCGCAGCAGCAATTCGACCTTACCAAGGGCAAGAACGCCACCGACATGAAGATGACCATCGACGCGCTCGACCTGCTATATCGTGGCCGTATTCATGGCTTCGGCATTATGTCGTCGGATAGCGATTTCATGCCGCTCGCCATGCGTATCAGGCAGGACGGTATCCCGGTCTATGGCTTTGGCGGTGCGAAGACACCCGAGGCATTTAGGCAGGCGTGCAGCCGCTTCATCGACGTCAATGCGCTGATCAAGGCGGACAAGAAAGAGAGCAAAGGCGTCACGCACACCGAAGACGGTCTGGACGATGAACTGCTCGCCCTGCTGCTCGATGCCTACAACGCCAGCAAGCGTGACGAAAAGGGCTTTGCCAAGCTTGCAGAGGTTGGTCAGCGCGCCGGCAACCGGTCCAGCTTCGACACCCGCAATTACGGCTATGCCCGCCTGATCGACCTGATCGAAGCCGTCCCCAACTTTTCCATTGAGCGGCGCGGTGACGGTCAGGTGATGGTCAAACGCCTACGCTAAATAGCAAAACGGCGCGGATCCGGTGAGGACCCGCGCCGCTTGATAGGCAGATTTCAGATTTTATTCTGTCATCGGAGACTGCGGGGCAGCCGGTGCTGGTGCCATCTTCTGCGCCGCATAAGCGGACCACAGATTGGCAATGGCCTGACGTGCGCCTTCCACCTTGTTGAAGCTAGCCTCGGCCTCGGTATATTTGCCCTGATCGACCTGAGCGATACCCAGACGTGTCAGCACCATCGGCGTGTTGACCCCAGCGACGCCAAGTGCCTTGGTGTAGAATTCCTCCGCATCAGCAGCGCGTCCAAGGCTCAGCAACGTATCGCCAGCGGCCAGCACGCTGTTGAGCGAAGCCCCTGGAGCCCGGCCCTCTTTCATCAGACCCGGAAGATCTTTCTGATCTTGCGCGGCACGTTGACTGGCCTGCTGACGCGTATCGGCAACAAATGCGTTGCTCATATCAACCATGCCCTTGGCCTTGCCTTCGTCGATGATGGAGACAACTTCTGCGGGCAAGCGGCGATAGTCGGCTGCGTCAATGTAATCGAGGTACATCCGCTGGTCACGGAAGCTGCCCGTACGGCGAGCCAGACGCAGCAAATCGAGGATTTCAGGGTTCTGATACCCGCCACCGTTGAGCATAATTGCAATTGAATCACCCCAACTGTCGTCGCTCGGGAAGTCGCGCACGAACATCAGGGAGTACTTGTTCGCCTCGTTCATCAGCTTGTTGTTGTAAGCCATCGCCAAACCGCGGCGGACCCAGGATTCTTTGATCGGCAGACCGGCTGCCTTGCGCGTCTCGATCGTCTGCGTCAGCGACGCCAGACCTTCTGCGATTTTATCTTCGGCGAAATAGGATTCAGCGACGAACACTTCGACATCGTTTTCGCTGTAACCAGAGGCAATCGCGCGCTGGAAAGATTCGCGCGCCTGAGAATAATTTTCGGCCTGATAAGCCAACTGCCCTGCGCTGAACTGGTACAGACCGATGCGGTCTGCCGGCACCTTGCCGCTGGCAATCATCATTTCCAGACCTTGCAACTGAAGGGCCGCGTCTTTGGATTTTTCACCGATGTTCAGGAGAAGGCTACCGGCGGCATTGCGCTCGTCTTCGCTCTGAATTGCGGCAAGAACCGTAGGAATGTGCGCCTTCATTGCGGCGACGTCGGCGGGCTCTGCATCAAGTGCATCCTTCGCAGGCTGATAAGCCGCAACGAATTCCTTGGAAATTGCCAGCTGGGGCGCCTTCTCTTCCTTCTTCTTCTTGGCGGCCATCGCAGGCGCTTCAAGCGCGGTTACGCCAAGCGCGCCGCCAGCGACCAGCGCCAGGGCGAGAGCAAATTTGGAAACAGGCGAGCCCTTTTTGCGGGCGATATTCGTGAAGATCATGTGTTGAGCTCCCAAGAGTGGAAAAGGGAATGAGCGCAGCTGACGCAGTTCAATCCTGATGTTTTTGGCCATGCCGCGTGTGTTATCTCATTGCAATTGCTTGTAAGCAAAGCGGGCTGAATGCCCATTGAATGGCCCGCAGCTTGCGCGTTCATGGTTACTTTCGCCGCAAGTCACAGGGACATGTGGAAAAAGCGCACTAGGGCGGGCTTCGTTCCCGAGCTTTGGTGGCACTTCCTGACGCGATGGCCTACGCTGGCTGTCCACAGATTATACCTCGCATTGCAACGGAAAGCCCCAAGCTTTGGCAGACGATACAGACGTTCTTGACCCGCCTATTTTCGGCGGCGACCAATATACCCGCATCGACATCGTCGATGAGATGAAAACCAGCTATCTCGATTACGCGATGAGCGTGATCGTGGCGCGTGCGCTGCCCGACGTGCGCGACGGGTTGAAGCCGGTGCATCGCCGCATTCTGTTCGCCAGTCAGGAAGGTGGCTTCGTCGCCGGCCGCGCCTATCGCAAGAGCGCCAAGATCGTCGGCGACGTGATGGGCAATTATCACCCACACGGCGACAGCGCGATTTATGACGCGCTGGCCCGGATGACGCAGGACTGGTCGCTGCGGGTGCCGCTGATCGATGGTCAGGGCAACTTTGGTTCGATGGACCCCGATCCGCCAGCCTCGATGCGCTATACCGAAGCGCGGCTGGCGCGCGTGGCGAACAGCCTGCTTGATGATCTGGACAAGGATACCGTCGATTTCGTCGACAATTATGACGGCTCCCGGCGTGAACCCACGGTGCTCCCGGCCCGCTATCCCAATCTGCTGGTCAATGGGGCCGGCGGTATTGCGGTTGGCATGGCGACCAATATTCCGCCGCACAATCTGGGCGAAGTGATCGACGGCTGTTTTGCCTATATGGACGATCCGGCGATCACGTCGGAAGAACTGTTCGAAATCATTCCCGGCCCGGATTTCCCGACCGCTCCGCTGATCCTCGGCAAATCGGGCGCTCGCGCCGCATATACCACGGGCCGTGGGTCGGTGCTGATGCGGTGCCGGCACGAAATCGAGACCACACGCGGCGATCGTCAGTCGATAGTTTTGACCAGCATCCCCTATCAGGTCGGAAAATCCGGCATGGTCGAGAAAATCGCCGATGCCGCCAAGGAAAAGCGGATCGAGGGGGTTTCCGACATTCGCGACGAAAGCTCGCGCGAAGGTATGCGTGTGGTCGTCGATCTGAAACGCGATGCCTCGCCCGAGGTCGTGCTCAACCAGATCTGGCGCTACACCCCGGCGCAGGCCAGTTTTCCGGCCAATATGCTGGCGATCCGCGGCGGCCGTCCCGAAGTACTGACGCTGCGCGATTTCATCCAGGCGTTTATCACCTTCCGCGAGGAAGTGATCACCCGGCGCACCAAGTTCGAGCTGAACAAGGCGCGCGAGCGGGCCCACATCTTGCTGGGCCTTGTGGTTGCGGTGTCGAACCTTGACGAAGTCGTGGCGATGATCCGCAGCGCCCCCAACCCTGCCGAGGCACGCAACCGCCTGCTGACCAAGCAGTGGCCCATTGGCGATATCGCGCAATATATCGCGCTGGTCGAAGCTATCGAGCCGAGCGACGAGCAGGATGGCGGCACTTACCGCTTGTCGGAACGTCAGGTTAAGGCGATTCTGGAATTGCGCCTGCACCGCCTCACCGCGCTGGGCCGTGACGAGATCGGCGAGGAGCTCAAGGGCCTCGCGCTCTCGATCGAGGAATATCTCTCCATCCTGGCAGACCGGGTCAAACTCTACGGCGTCATGCGCGAAGAGCTGGAAGAAATCCGCGCCAATTACGCCACCCCGCGCCTGTCCGAAATTGCGCCCGCCTGGGACGGGATCGAGGATGAGGATCTGATCGAGCGTGATGAGATGGTCGTGACCGTCACCGTTGACGGCTATATCAAGCGCACCCCGCTTTCGACATTCCGCGCGCAGCATCGCGGCGGCAAGGGCCGCGCCGGTATGGCGACCAAGGAAGAGGATGCAGTCAGCGAATTGTTCGTCACCAGCACCCACAATCCGGTGCTGTTCTTCTCAACTGCGGGCAAGGTTTACCGGCTCAAGGTTTGGAAGCTGCCCGAAGGCGGCCCGACCACACGCGGGCGTCCGATCGTCAATCTGCTCCCTGCGCTGGAACCGGGCGAGACTATTCGCACCGTGCTCCCGCTGCCAGAGGACGAAGCGACATGGGGCGCGCTCAATGTCGTGTTCGCAACGGCCAAGGGCAGCGTGCGACGCAACAGCATGGACAGTTTTGCCAACATCCCCAGCAACGGCAAATTCGCCATGAAGTTTGACGAGGAGAGCGAGGACCGCCTGATCGGCGTCGCCCTTCTCGAACCGGGTGACGATGTGCTGCTCGCCAGCCGCATGGGCAAGGCAATCCGCTTCTCCGGCGAAGACATTCGCGAATTCGTGTCGCGCACATCGACCGGCGTTCGCGGTATGAAATTCAAGGAAAAAGGCGATGAGGTCATCTCGCTGGCGATCCTCCACGGCGGCAGCGCCAATCCGGATGAGCGCGACGCCTATCTCAAGGTTGCACCGTGGAAGTCCGACGAGGACGCGCCAGAGCTTTCGGATGAGCACCAGACCATGGCTGCTGAGGAACAATTTATCCTCACCGTCTGCGCCAATGGTTACGGCAAGATCAGCTCCGCCTATGAATACCGCCAGAGCGGTCGCGGCGGACAGGGTGTGACCAACATCGACAACATCGCCCGCAACGGCCCGGTCGTCGCCAGCTTCACGGCAACCACCGGCGATCAGCTGATGCTGGTGACCGATCAGGCCAAGCTGATCCGCATTCCGCTGACGTCTTTGCGCGTGATCGGGCGTGGTTCAGCGGGTGTCAGACTGTTCAAGGTTGCCGAGGGCGAAACCGTGGTCAGCGTAGCGCGCCTTGACGAAGAAGAAGCGCCCGAGAACGAGGCCGAGGAAGCCATCGCCGAGGAAATGGCGGGTCGCGGGACGGAAGAAACCGAGCCGCACACCACCGCGCATTCTGACAAGAATATCGAAGGTGAACCGGGCGGATGAGCCTGAGGGTCGAGCCCAGCGGACAGGCGTGCGGTGCACGAGTTACCGGACTCGACCTGTCGCAGCCGATTTCGCCTGAGATGGCGGCTGAAATCCGTTCGATCTGGCTCACCCACAGGGTGCTCGCATTTCCTGATCAGCGACTTAGCGACGATGCGCTTGAAGCATTTACGCTGGCGATGGGCGGCTTTGGCGACGACCCGTTTTTCGCGCCGATTGCCGGACGTGAACATGTCGCGGCAATCCTGCGCGAAGCGGATGAGAAAACGCCGCTATTTGCTGAAAACTGGCACAGCGACTGGAGCTTCCTCGAACACCCGCCTGCGGGCACATGCCTGCTCTCCATCGATATACCTCCAAGCGGCGGTGACACCTTGTTTGCTGATCAGGCGGCAGCTTTCGCCGCCCTGCCCGAACCGCGCCGCCAGCAATTGCGCGGCCTGACGGCGGTTCACAGTGCCCAATTGGCCTATGCGCCCGACGGCACTTACGGCACGAATGACAAGGGCCGTTCTATGGCAATCCTGCCCAGCGAAACCGCTCGTGAAACGCGCCGCCATCCGGTGGTCCAGCGGCATCCCGAAACTGGCGAAGAATGCCTCTATTCTACGCTGGGCTACATTATCGGGATCGAAGGTATGCCGCAGCCAAAGGCCATCGCCCTGTTATCCGAAATTGCCCAGTGGCAAGTGCGGGATGACTTCATCTACCGTCACCGCTGGGAGCCGGATATGCTGGTAATTTGGGACAACCGCGCGGTCCTGCACAAGGCGACTGGCGGCTATGAAGGCCACCGGCGCGAATTGCATCGCACGACGATTGCCGCCGCAACTACGGCATAGGCAAATTCAGACCGGGTCGCGCCGCAAGGTTTGAACCACTCCGGTCGCGATCAGAAATTGTGCTGCGTAATAAAGCGGCCAGATCAGCCACTGAGTCGCATCCTCTGACATCGCCCCGCCTTCACGCGCGAAAATCAGCAAGTCGCTGACGACAAACAACACTGCTCCCATGCCGACGCGGTAACGCGGAAAGCGGCTCGTCCAGGCGAACGCGGCCATCACGCCGACCACCAGCGAATAGCCCGCGGCGATCTGCCAATTGGGTTGCGGATAGGTCATCAGCGCACCCAGGAGCGGAGTGAACACCGCCAGTGCCACCGCCGCCAGCTTCTGGCTGCCAGTCGTCTTCTCGCGCCGGTTGCGCAGATACAGGGCGATGGCGAGTAAATGGCCAGCGGCAAATAGTGCGCCGCCCAATCGCAGGTCCAGTTCTATCCCCATATCGCCCGCCGCGCCCAGCGCCATGACCATAGCAATCAGCACACCATCGGTACCGCGCCCACGCAAAGCGGCGTACATTGCCAGAAACGCCACCCCCGCACCTTTCCACAGCATCAGCCACAGCCCGCCGATCTGATCGTCCATGACAAAGAAATATGTCACTCCTGCCAGCAGGCTGGCGAGCAGCCAGGGCCGGTAATCGAGTAGAGCGCGACGGGGCATTGCGGAAAATTCCTCTCTGGCAGGTCTCGCTAAGCCTTGCTGCAAGGGGCTGGCAAGGTCTAGGTGCCGCCGCAGATATGACCCACGACATCCACATCATCGGTGGCGGCCTCGCAGGAAGCGAAGCTGCCTGGCAGTTGGCCCAGCGCGGTTTTGCCGTGCGGCTCTCAGAAATGCGCGGCGGCGGGGAAACCACGCCCGCGCACAACACCGATGCGCTTGCGGAGCTGGTTTGCTCGAACAGCTTCCGGTCCGACGATGACGAAAAGAACGCTGTTGGCTTGCTGCATCACGAAATGCGGCGTCTTGACAGTCTGGTGATGCGCGCTGGCGAAGTGGCGCGGGTTCCTGCCGGGTCCGCGATGGCGGTCGACCGCGATGTGTTTTCAGCCGAAGTCGAACGCGCGCTGCATGATCACCCGAATGTGACTGTGGTGCGCGAGCGGATCGACGCCCTGCCCGCATCGGGGCAAACCATTGTGGCCACCGGGCCCCTGACCGCGCAGTCGCTGGCCGAAAGCATTGTTGCAGCGACCGGACAGGACCGGCTGGCATTTTTCGATGCCATCGCCCCCATCGTCCACCGGGACAGCATAAATATGGATATCTGCTGGATCCAGTCGCGCTGGGACAAGAAAACCGCCGCCTCCAATGAGGAAGGCGATTACATCAATTGCCCGATGACGCAGGATCAGTACCGCGCCTTCCACCAGGGTCTGCTTGATGGCGAGAAGACCGAATTCCGCGAATGGGAGGAGAACACCCCCTATTTCGAAGGCTGCATGCCTATCGAAGTAATGGCGAGCCGCGGTCTTGATACTCTGCGCTTCGGGCCGATGAAGCCGGTCGGACTCGACGATCCGCGCACCGCATGTCCTGAGTTTCCGCAGGGACGCTGGCCGCATGCGGTTGTCCAGCTGCGTCAGGACAACAAGCTTGGCACCTTGTGGAACATGGTGGGCTTCCAGACCAAGCTGAAACACGGCGCGCAGGTCGAATTGTTCAAGACCATTCCGGGTTTGGAGAATGCAGAATTCGCACGACTGGGCGGCCTGCACCGCAACACCTTCCTTAATTCACCAATGGTGCTCGATCGCCAGCTGCGGTTGAAAGGGGCGGAGCATATCCGCTTCGCCGGTCAGGTGACGGGCTGCGAAGGCTATGTCGAAAGCAGCGCTGTCGGTATCATGGCTGGGATGATGGCGGCGGCCGAGATGGCTGGTCGCGAGTGGCTGTCACCGCCGCGTACTTCGGCGATGGGGGCGCTGTTGTCGCACATCACAGGCGATGCCGAAGCGGAAACCTATCAGCCCATGAATGTCAATTTCGGGCTGTTCCCGCCGCTTCATGACGTGAAAAAGAAGCAGCGCAAGGAAGCCTATACCTCACGCGGCAAGGCAGATTTTGGCGAGTGGCTGGCGCAGGGTGCGCTCGTCCCTGCTTAACAGCGGCAGCTTGGCTTTTTGGCAGGCTTGGGCTTGGTCGTCACAAATTCACCGGGGCTGAGTTCGCGGTCGCCATTGGCATCGGCGCCTTCGAACTTCTTGACCGTTGATACTGCCCATTCCTCGAAATCGAGCAGATTGTTGCCATCCTTGTCCAGCTTGCGAAAGGCGGCGGTGCGGGTGGACAGCATTTCAGCGCGGGTAATGCGCCAGTCGCGGTCGCGGTCGTAACGGAAGAAGCGCTGCTGCTCTTTGGTCAGCTCGCTGGCCTCTGGCGGCGCTGGGCCGCGTTGGTCGCCGGGGTCGGACAGCGGGACTTCGTTTTCGGCTTGCGGAGTATCGAGCGAGGCGGCCTCAGGCGGCGGTGCGCCCTGCTCGACCTGCGCTCTGCCCTGCCACCAGAACAGGCCGATACCCACGAGCAGCAAAGCGCAGACAGCTCCCAGTACGATGCGGTTCATCAGTAACCCCTTCCTAATGCTCGGTAATCCTAGACTAGCGACCCAATAAGCCAAGCCGCAAAGCTGCCAGCGGGCTCATCCGGTCACCCAGCAGCGGCGCACCTCCACGCAGGATTGCGCGCCGTGACAGCCCACCCAGCACCGCGACGGGGCGCAATCTGCTTGGCAAATGCAGCGCTGGATGGGCATCCGTATCTGCCAGAGCGAGAGCCTGTGCCCGCTCATCAGGCTCACTCGACAGCGACGCCAGTTCACCCATTGCCCACAGCCGCCCTGCCCGTGCCGCTTCATCGGCGTCTGCCGACAAACCCGAAATATTTGAAAACCCTACTAGTAAAGCACCGCGTCCATCGGCAAAACTGGTGGCAGCAGCGGCGGAGAGCGGCGGATCATCCAGCAGCGCCTCCCACCCGTTTACCAGTGCAATCGCTGCCGGCTCCAGCCCGGTGCAATGTATACCAAAAGCCCCCAGAACCGCATCACCCTTCGGTCTGTCAGCAGCAGGTTTTCCCAGCTCATCACGCCACCACGCCAACCGCATTTGCGCCAGCAATGGCTCCCTCACCTGCGCGACAATCCGAGAGAGACGGGCATCCATCGCAAGCAGCGGCGCAAGCACCAATGCATCGCGGGCCTTGGCACTCGCCAATGCGACACGGCCAGCTTCGGAAAGTTCGGCAAGCAGCGGATTATCCATCGGCGCGCCAGACCGTTTCACCCCGCCGCTGTCAAGCGCGCCGCCGGGCGCAATATCGCTCCAAAAAATCAACCCCGCATTAACCATGACATTTGCCATTCGCGAAAGGCTGTTCGGGTAATGCGAGTCTGAACCGAATACTCATAAGGTAAGCAACCATGTCCAATCGTATCACGCGCTTTCTGAGAAAACTGAGGATAGACGCCAGCGGTAACGCGATGATGCTGGTCGCTATGGGAGCGCCGATACTGATCGGCACGACCGGGATGGGCGTGGATATGGCGCAGTATTATCTGATCAAGCGCGAGCTGCAATATGCGGCCGATCAGGCAGCGCTGGCCGGTGCTTGGGCACGCGGCAATGGTGATACCGGGACGACTTATAAGACCCGGGCAAACCAGGAATTCAACGCCAACACCGATACCACAGACCAATATTCCCCAACCGCCACGCCGAGCCTGGCTCCCTATAATTCGATTGCCGATAACAGCGTTGTGGTCGCGGCAAGTGCAACGGTCAATATGCCGTTCGCCAGCTTTATCCTGAAGACTTCGACCACAATCGCAGTGAGCGCGACGGCGACTTGGGAAACAACGGACGAATATACTGCGTGCCTGTTCGCTCTTGACCCGCATGCCTCACAGTCTTTGCTGTTTAGTGGTGGCCCTGACGTCAATGCAGGTTGCGGTGTCGGCGCGATTTCCGACGCGTCTGATGCGGTCCACATCAACGGCAATAGCGGCACTTATGACGTGGGTTGGGTGATCAGCGGCGGCGGCGTATCCGATCAGCATGATGGCTTTGGTACGGCGCCTGTGGTGGAAAATATGGACGATCTGTACGACCCATTTGACCACCTTACCCCGCCTGACAACCCTACTCCGCAGAGCCTTAATTGTGGCTCAGTCAATGCAACCGCTTGGACTGCAGATGAGTCTCGCCAGGCTACGCTCAGCTACAAGTACTACCGTGGCCAAAACACCGCGAAGGCAACTGCTGCTGGCGAGATCGCTTATACTGGCGCCAACCGCAGCACACCCGGTACCGCCGTTACAAACTATCCTGGCGAAGGTTACGCGACCGAGCCGGTCGATCGTACTGAAACAGTCGTCACCGCGTTGTACAAAATCGCCGGAAGCGGACCCGATTCCATCTGGGAAGAACCCACCACTGTCACCAACTATACCTTCGCCAACAAGACATCATCGGGATCGTCTGCTGGAGCACTGCCACCAGGGACCTACACGAGCTTCAACATCAGTTGCGACACCGTTCTTGCTGGCGGAGTTTACGTGATCGATGGCGGCGAACTGAATGTAAACGCGAATTACAGCCTGACTGGCAGCGGCGTTATGTTCGTTCTCAAGAATGGTGCCGGGCTGAAAATCAATGGCGGCGCTTATATCGATTTGTCGCCAATGACAGCGAACCAGCTAATCGCCGCTGGCGTGTCATCTGATGATGCGCAGGAATTGGAAGGAATGCTGATTTTTGAAGATCCCAATTCGGCGGGAACAACCGGAAACCGGATCAACGGCGATGCCAACACGCATCTCAACGGCGTTGTCTATCTTCCGAATAGCGGGCTGGACATAAGTGGCAGCATGACCGCGACCAGCGAATGCCTGATGATCGCATCGCGCACGCTGACATTGAGTGGAGGCGCTTCGGTCACCACTCTTTGCCCTGCTGGAGAATTCCAGGATATCGTGGTCGGTGCCGGCGGCACCAAAGTGAGGTTGGTAGCATGATTGCTCTGCGCACTTTTATCGCCCGATTGCGGGATGATGCCCATGGGACGGTGGTTATCGAAACCGCCTTTGTGGTGCCGATTCTTGCCTTGCTTGCTCTTGGCGGTTTTGAGACGAGCCGAATTGTATCGCGGCACAGCGAACTTCAGGCAGCCGCCGCTGAAGCAGCCGCCATCGTGCTGGCCAGCACGCCAGACGAGGAGAGCGAGCGCGACACGATTGAAGACGTTGTTGAAGCGTCGACGGGTCTTATTGACAGCAAAGTTAGCCTCAATTTCAAATACCGCTGTGACACCACTGGCTTGCTGACTGAGGATCTGGACAGCTGCGGTTCGGGTGCCGTGGTTTCGGAATTTATTATCATTGTGATGCGAGACACTTACACGCCGCTTTGGACCGAATTCGGCATCGGCTCAGCGATCAATTACCGGGTCCAGAGAAGGGTTCAGATTTCGTGATGAAAACGCTTATCTCACGCATCAAACGCGATGAGCGTGGTTCGACACTGATCGAATTCGCCATCCTTGCCCCAGTCATCATTGGGATGTTCTTTGGCGTCGTTCAGGTTGGTATGAGCATGCAGTCTTACAACGCCATGCGCGGTGCGGCGTCCGATACAGCACGCTATGCAGTGATCGAGTATATGAAGGAAAACGAGGTCACGGATGCGGCGCTGAAGACGCAGGCCGAGACCATCGCCAAGGCGGCGCCATACATGCTCGGATCAAATGTGATCGCAACCGTAACGCCCGTGGCAAGCCCGCGCGTAAGCGGCACCTTCGAGAAGACGCTGACGATCACTTATACGCCGCCCAGCGTGCTGCCGCTGTTCGATTACACCAGTTCGGAGCTTACATTTTCGCGCCCGATCTTCCTGATCGACGAATAGACAAAGTTGCTGCCGCTCAATCGCGGTAGCAAACCTGCTTCACCGCCTTCACGATACGCGGAACGTCGATCAGCGCCAGCTTTTCCAGATTTGCCGCATAAGGCAGCGGCACATCCTCGTCACAGACCCGCAGGACTGGCGCATCGAGATGATCGAAGCCATCCTCCATGCAGGTCGCGATCACTTCCGATGCGATCGAGCAAGTTGGCCAGCCTTCCTCCGCGATTACCAGACGGTTGGTCTTGGCGAGGCTTTCCAGAATTGCCTCCTTGTCGAGCGGCCTCAGTGTGCGCAGGTCGATAACTTCGGCATCGATACCCTCACCCGCCAATTCCTCAGCCGCATCAAGCGACAGCCCGACGCCGATCGAATAACTGACGATGGTGACGTCCGAACCCTCGCGCATGATCCGCGCCTTGCCGATTGGCAAGACATGGTCATCCAGTTCGGGCAATTCGAAGCTGCGACCATACAGCAGTTCATTCTCCAGGAAGACAACCGGATCCTCGCAGCGAATCGCCGCCTTGAGCAATCCCTTTGCGTCGGCCGCGTCATAGGGCGCAATCACGATCAGGCCGGGTACGCTGGCGTACCACGGGCCATAATTCTGGCTGTGCTGCGCGCCCACCCGGCTGGCGGCACCATTGGGGCCGCGGAACACGATGGGGCAGCGCATCTGACCGCCTGACATATAATTCGTCTTCGCAGCCGAATTGATGATGTGGTCGATCGCCTGCATCGCGAAGTTGAAGGTCATGAACTCCACAATCGGGCGTAGTCCGCCCATTGCGGCACCTGAACCGATACCGGCAAAACCATATTCGGTAATCGGCGTGTCGATCACCCGCTTGGGGCCGAACTCGTCCAGCAGGCCCTGCGTAACCTTGTACGCGCCCTGATACTGCGCAACCTCTTCGCCCATCACAAAGACCCGCTCGTCCTTGCGCATTTCCTCGGCCATGGCATCGCGCAAAGCCTCGCGGAGCGTAACGGTCGCCATATTTGTGCCATGCGGAATGGCGGGATCGGTCACGCCGGTTTTCTTCGCAGGTTTGGTGATTTGGGCTTCCGACGGCTCGCGCCCGACATCCTTGCCCTCGCCTGCGACGTCTTCGACAAGTGCGGCAGCGGGTTCATCGGCCTCCTCACCCTCGCCTGCGATGGTCGCGATGACGGTTCCGACTTTCACATTCTCGGTCCCCTCGGCGATCAGGATCTTACCGAGCGTCCCTTCGTCGACCGCCTCGAATTCCATCGTGGCCTTGTCGGTTTCGATCTCGGCAATAATGTCGCCCGCAACGATCTCGTCGCCTTCGGACTTCAGCCATTTGGCGAGCGTGCCTTCCTCCATGGTGGGGGACAGGGCGGGCATTTTCAGTTCAATCGCCATGGCTCAATACTCCTCCACCAGAACATCGGTGTAGAGTTCGCTAGGTGCTGGTTCAGGAGAGCTTTCGGCAAAATCGGCGGCGGCGCTGACGACCTTGCGGATTTCCTTGTCGATGGCTTTCAACGCGTCCTCTTTGCTGCCTTGCTCGATCAGGGCTTTCTTAAGGCCCTCAATAGGATCGTGATGATCCTTCTGGTCCTGCACTTCCTCGCGTGAGCGGTACTTTGCCGGGTCAGACATCGAATGCCCGCGATAGCGATAGGTGTTGCATTCCATCAGCACCGGTCCCTTGCCCGCCCGCACATGAGCAAAGGCAATCTCGGCCGCCTGGCGAACTTCGAGCACGTCCATACCGTTGACCTTCATTCCCGGAATGCGGAAGGCGGTGCCGCGGCGATAAAATTCTGTTTCGGCACTGGAGCGGCCAACCGCTGTGCCCATCGCATATTGGTTGTTCTCTACCAGAAAGACGATTGGCAGCTTCCACAGGCTGGCCATGTTCATCGTTTCATAGACCTGGCCCTGATTGGCGGCGCCGTCACCGAAATAGGCCAGGCAGAGCCCGCCATCTTCATTGTACTGGTGTGCCAGCGCCAGCCCGCCGCCTAGCGCAACCTGTGCGCCGACGATGCCGTGGCCGCCATAAAACTTATGCTCGGTCGAGAACATATGCATCGATCCGCCCTTGCCCTTGGAGATGCCGGCCTCGCGCCCGGTCAGTTCGGCCATGATGACGTTGGGATCGATGCCATAGGCCAGCATATGACCATGATCGCGGTAGCCGGTGATCACACTGTCCAGCCCGCCGGTCAGCGCGGATTGCAGGCCAACCGCGACCGCTTCCTGCCCGATGTAGAGATGGCAAAACCCGCCGATCAGGCCGAGGCCGTACAATTGCCCGGCGCGTTCTTCGAAACGGCGGATCAGGAGCATCTGCTTGTAGAAACCAAGCATCTCCTCCGCGCTCGCATCATAACGCGGCTTTGCCTCATGGGCGTCCTGCAACGAATGAAGAGCGAAATCCGCAGCGTCCTGCGCGGTTTTCTTTACTTGCTTGCTCCGGGGGGTTTTGGCCAAGATTTTGGGTCCCTTGTTCTTCCGGGGAGGATAGTGCGCTTGCCTATAGCCACAGCGCGCGCAGCCGCGCAACGGCGCACGCGCTTTGCATACGAAAACCTTACGGAAATGCGGGAGCGCAAAAGCGCGGACTGGCTCTTTGCAGAGCGCTTAGTCGTCCAGCTGGATCACAACTTCGTTGGGGTGAACAACATTGAGCTGGCTGCGCAGCAATTCGCCCACCATGTCAGGATCAGCATGTTTAGGATCGAGCAGGCCGACCTTGTTCGCCAGCGCAGTGCGTTCTTTCTCCAGCGCAGAAAGCTGCGCCTTGCGCTGATCGAGAAGGCGCAAATTCTCGCTCCAGGACAGCAGCCCGGATGGGCCAGCAATCGCCAGGCCGCCCATCAGCAGCAGGCACGCAAGCGCCCCGCCCTGTGTGGCCTTCTGCTTTTTGATGCCGTCCAAGAAGCGTTTGCGCTGCATTTGCCCACAGAATCACAGTTAACGACTGCGTGCAAGCGGATTTCGTCTTTGGCTAATAAGAACGCGGCAGGCCGAGGACGTGTTCGGCCAGATAGCTGAGAATCAGATTCGTCGAAATCGGTGCCACCGTATACAGGCGCGCCTCGCGAAATTTGCGTTCGACATCGTATTCCTCGGCAAATCCGAAACCGCCGAATGTCTGCACACACATATCCGCTGCCGCCCAACTGGCCTCCGACGCCAGCATCTTGGCCATATTGGCCTGTTCGCCAGCGTTACCCCCTTCGTCGTAAACCGCTGCGGCATGATGAACCATCAGTTCGGCGGCGCGCATTTGCGCATAGCAGCGGGCGATCGGGAATTGGACGCCTTGGTTCTGGCCAATCGATCGGCCAAACACTTCGCGCTCCTTGGCATAGCCGGTGGCCTTTTCAATAAACCACTTGGCATCCCCGATACATTCCGCGCCGATCAGGATACGTTCGGCGTTCATGCCCGACAGGATGTAGCGAAAGCCCTTCCCTTCCTCACCGATGAGCGCGCTTGCCGGGATACGCATGTCGTCGAAGAAAATTTCAGTGGTTGAATGATTCATCATCGTGCGAATGGGGCGGATGGTCATGCCCTTGCCCACAACTTCGCGCATATCGATCAGGAACAGGGAGAGGCCGTCGGTCTTCTTCTCCACTTGTTCCCGCGGGGTCGTGCGGGCGAGCAGCGCCATCAGGTCGGAATGCTCGGCCCGGCTGGTCCAGATTTTCTGGCCGTTGATGACGTATTCGTCACCGTCACGCGCTGCGAAGGTCCGCAGCGATAGGGTGTCGGTCCCGCTGGCTGGTTCTGACACACCGAATGCTTGAAGCCTCAACTCACCCTTCGCAACCGCTGGAAGATAAGCGCGTTTCTGCTCCTCAGAGCCATAACGCAGCAGCGTGTTCATGACATACATCTGCGCATGGGCAGCCGCGCCATTGCAGCCCGATGCCTGGATTTCCTCCATGATGATTGCTGCGGAATCCAGTTTCAGCCCGCTGCCGCCATATTCCTCTGGGATCAATGCTGCCAAAAACCCTGCCTGCGTCAGCGCATCGACAAATTCGTCCGGATATTCGCGGTCGCGATCCTTCGCGCGCCAATACTCGCCGGGGAAGGCTTCACACAAAGCACGTACCGCGCGGCGGATTTCATCAAGGTCTTCACTAGTCTGAGCCATAGGCGAGCTTCATGGCGTGCGGTGCAAGCGCTGGCAATCGCGAGTGGAACGGACACTGCCTTTCCGTGGTTGATTTCTTGACATTTGCTGCGGCAAAGGATATTTAGTTTCCAATGTAACCATACCTTGGTGAGGACCGATATGCCCGATCTCTTTGAAAACCCAATCGGCCTCGACGGCTTTGAATTCGTCGAATTTTCTGCTCCTGATAAGGGCGTGCTCGAACCGGTCTTCCAAGCGATGGGCTTCACCCATGTTGCCTCGCATCGCTCCAAGGATGCGCACCTGTGGCGCCAGGGCGGCATCAATCTGGTCACCAATTATGAACCCAAAAGCGCCGCATGGTATTTCGCCCGCGAGCATGGCCCTGCCGCTTGCGGAATGGCGTTCCGCGTCAAGGATGCGCGCAAGGCCTATACCGAACTTCTGGAACGCGGGGCAGAGCCTGTCGCGGTTGAAACCGGCCCGATGGAACTGCACATCCCGGCAATCCGCGGCATTGGCGGCGCAATCCTCTATCTGGTTGACCGGTATGACGGTGACAGCGGCGAGAACCTGTCGATCTACGACATTGATTTCGAATATCTGCCAGGTGTCGACAAGCATCCGGTGGGCGCCGGTTTCAAGCTGATCGATCACCTTACCCACAATGTCTACAATGGCCGGATGGCCTATTGGGCGGACTATTACGAAACGCTGTTCAACTTCCGCGAAATCCGCTTTTTCGACATTAAGGGCGAATATACCGGCCTGACCTCCAAGGCGCTGACCGCGCCCGATGGCAAGATTCGCATCCCGCTCAATGAAGAGGGTGACGGCGGCAAGGGTCAGATCGAAGAATTCCTGCGCGAATTCAATGGCGAGGGTATCCAGCATATCGCGCTGATCTGTGACGATTTGCTGCAATGCTGGGACAATCTGAAAGAGCTGGGCGTGCCATTCATGGATGCTCCGCCAGAAACCTATTACCAAATGCTGCCCGAACGTCTTCCGGGTCACGGCGAAGATGCGCAGCAGCTGCAAGCGCGCGGTATCCTGCTGGACGGCACCATCGAGGGCGGCCAGCCCCGCCTGCTACTGCAGATTTTCGCTCAGGCGCAGGTCGGCCCGGTGTTTTTCGAATTTATTCAGCGCAAGGGTGACGACGGCTTCGGCGAAGGCAATTTCAAGGCCCTGTTCGAAAGCATGGAGCGCGACCAGATCAACCGCGGAGTGTTGCAGGTCGAGGAAGTGGAACCAGCGGAATGAGCGCGCATCCGGTCAAGCTGGGCGGCGTCCATCATGCAGCCTACCGCTGCAAGGACGCCAAGGAGACAGTCGAATGGTATGGAAGGGTGCTGGGCATGGAATATGTCAGCGCCTTTTCCGAAGACCACGTGCCTTCGACCGGCGATTACGATCCGTACATGCACGTCTTCCTCGATGCCGGGAACGGCAATGTGCTAGCCTTCTTCGAATTGCCCAACCAAAAGGATATGGGCCGTGACGAGAACACGCCCGCCTGGGTCCAGCATCTTGCGTTCAAGGTCGCCAGCGAAGACGAATTGCTGGCCGCCAAGCAGCATATCGAGGGCCTCGATATCGACGTGCTCGGCCCCACGCATCACGGCATTTTCAAATCGATCTATTTCTTCGACCCGAATGGTCACCGCGTCGAACTGGCGACGGATATCGGAACCGACGAGCAATATGCCGAACTCAAACGCGTTGCGCCGCTAATGCTCGACGAATGGAGCCAGACCAAAAAGGCCCCGCGTCATGCCGATTGGCTGCATGAAGTTGCGCGCAAAGAGCACAATCTTGGCTAACGCCGGGTAATCTTATAGTGCAGGAGTATCGGAACGCCTTTGTGGGCAAAGTCGTTGCCCCGCAAAGGGAGGTCTGAATTGGATTATATCGAGACGCTGCGCAAGCAGTTGCAAGCCATGGCAGAAGGCTTTGTGGCCTCGTTACCCAGCTTCGCCATTGCCTTGCTTATCCTGTTCGTGACGTGGATCCTTGCGCGGTTTGCCACGCGCATTGCCGATGCTCTGGTCGGCCGGACCGAAGTACGCGCCAGCCTGCGCAACCTGATGGACACCTTGGTCAATCTGGCGATCTGGGTCATGGGCCTGATGATCGCGGCCATCGTGGTGTTTCCCGATCTCACCGCTGCAAGCCTGCTGGCCGGGCTGGGCCTGGGCGCAGTTGCGATCGGGTTCGCGTTTCAGGACATCTTCGAGAACTTCTTTGCCGGTGTTCTGATCATGGTGCGAACCAAGATGCGCATTGGTGATGTCATTGTATGCGAAGGGATCAGCGGCAAGGTCGAACATATCTCGCTGCGCGAAACGCATGTGCGCAAGCTGTCGGGCGAACTGACGCTGGTGCCCAATTCAATGCTGTTCAAGAATCCGGTAGAGATCCTGACCGATGAAAGCGAGCGCCGCCACGAGGTGGTGGTGGGCGTTTCCTACGATACCAACCTCGATCATGCCGCCGATGTCATCCGCCGCGCAGTCGAAGGGCTGGACGTGGTGCTGGCCAGCAAGGGCGTCGATATCTTTGCGCAGGAGTTCAACTCCAGCTCGGTCGATTTCCTGGTCCGCTGGTGGGCCGGATCAAGCCCGCGTGACGCTTGGGAGACCAAAGATAAGGTCATACGCGCGATCAAGGCCGCATTGGACGATGCAGGGATCGAAATCCCGTTCCCCTATGTCACGCATACCTTCAAGGAAACCGTCCCGGTCACCCAGCTCGACGGCAACCGCCGCGGTTTTGCGGAGCGGTAATTCAGCCCTGTCGACGCGGGATTGCCAGCGGACGGCTTGCTGCTAAATGGACCGCGGGCGCCCGTAGCTCAGTCGGATAGAGCACCAGATTCCTAATCTGGGGGCCACAGGTTCGAATCCTGTCGGGCGCACCATTCGAACCGGCCCCGTAGGGGCTAGGCCGAATGGTTTGTCATGATGGATACGTTCTTGGTTCGGAGCCGGAGCGAAGCATAGGCGCCGCCGGAGGCGGCAATCCTGTCGGGCGTACCACTATTCTCTAGCTCAGTTAAGCTTGTCCGGTGGCGAAACCGGGAACAGGATCGGCGCAACTCCGATGCCCTCGCCCGCCATTTCCTCGGCTTCGGCTCGGGTGGCCTGTCCGTGGATCGGAGCTTCCGTTTCCTCGCCATAATGCATCGACCGCGCTTTTTCAGCGAAGCTGCTGCCGACCCAAGTGCTCTTTTCCAATGCCTTGGCCTGCGCCTCGGCAAGCGCCTTAAAGGCCTTCTGCACCGCAGGCGGCATGGGTTGGTTAGCCAACTGGTGTTCTTGCTGTGGCTTCTCTGCCGGAGCAGTGTTGGCCTTCGCCGGGACAGAGGGCGCCATGGGCGCCTTGCCAATGCGTTCGCTGCCGCAATGCGGGCAGCTTACCAGACCGCGCTGCTGCTGCGCCGCATAGTCTTCTGACGAGCCGAACCAGCCTTCGAAGCGGTGGCCTTCATCACAGGAAAGGTCGAAAACGATCATGGCAAGCCTATGTGCTGATTGGACGGCGGTTGGCAAGGCTGGGCACCTGACGGCGAACCTCCGCAATCCGTGCCGCATCGATCTCGGCAAAGCCAAGGCCCGGCTCGTCCCCGCTCATATCGAGCAGCACTTCGCCCCACGGATCAACCACCAGACTGTGCCCGTAGGTACAGCGGCCATCGGCATGCTCGCCCACCTGAGCCGCCGCCACGACATAAGCGCTGGCTTCGATGGCACGCGCGCGCTGGAGGACGTGCCAGTGTGCTTCGCCAGTGGGGACGGTGAAGGCGGCGGGTATCGCGATCACATCGCAGGCTTCCCTTCCAAGCGCCTCAAACAACGCAGGAAAGCGCAAATCGTAGCATACGGTCAGACCCAGCCTGCCTGCTGGGGTCTGCGCGGTCACTATGCGGTCCCCAGCACGATAGGAATTGGACTCTCGCCAGCTCTCGCCGCTTTCCAGATCGACATCGAACATGTGCATCTTGTCATATCGGGCAGCCACTTCGCCCATATCATCGATAACAAAACTGCGGTTTGCCCAGCCCCCCTGCCCGTGGCCGATCGCTAGCGAGCCAAGCGCGACCCACAGGCTATGCTTGGCAGCGGCCTCGCGTACCTGGGACAGTACAATGTCTTCTGCCTCTTTGGCGATATTGGCCGCAGCACGTTTGCGATCACGGTCGAGCAGCCCGGACATTTCGGGAGTGAACAGTACCTCTGCCCCCTCGCCCGCTGCGCGCTCACACGCGTCAGTCAGGCAATTGGCATTTGCCTCGGGATCAATCCCGGAGGTCATTTGCAGGACGGCAATGCGGGTCATTCAGCCACCAAGCAGCGCATCAAGCTTGCCATCTCTCTCCAGTGAAGCGAGCTGGTCGGATCCGCCGATGTGGTTATCACCGATGAAAATCTGCGGGACTGTCCGGGCATTTGGCGCACGCTGAACCATCTCATCGCGCTTGGGGCCACCCATCGTGATGTCGTGCTCGGTATATTCGGCCCCCTTCTCGTCCAGCAGCCGTTTTGCGCGGAAGCAATAACCGCAGCCGAACTTGGTGTAGATGTCGATTTGAGGTTGGCTCATATATGCTTCCTATTTGGTGGTGACGGGGCGATAATTACCGTCTTGAACGATGCTGTCTCACACCTATCTTGAACGTGTCGCTGCTCGGTAGCGGCGACGCAAGGTGCCTGTTCGGGCCTTGCTAAGTCAAATTGCTCAGAAGAGGATTTGTTTCGATGAACCGTCTTGATTTTACACCCTATCGCCGTTCCACTGTCGGTTTCGACCGTCTGTTCGACCTTATGGAACGCCAGGCGCGCAGTGCTGGCGGCGACAATTATCCGCCCTTTAACATCGAACGCCGCGGCGATGACGATTATCGCATCACTCTGGCGGTTGCCGGTTTTCGCGAGGAAGACCTCGACATTGTGGCGCAGCAGAACCTGCTGACAGTGCAAGGCCGGAAGCGCGATGAATTGTGTGATGGCGAAATGCTGCACATCGGCATCGCCAATCGCGGGTTTGAGCGCCGGTTTGAACTGGCTGATTTCGTGCGCGTCGAGAAAGCCGATCTGGCCGATGGCCTGCTGGTGATTGATCTGCTGCGCGAAGTGCCCGACGCGATGAAGCCGAAGAAGGTGGCGATTGGCGGCCAGAAACCGCTCGAAGTCGTCAAGGACAATAGCGACGACAGCGCGGCGGCCTGAACCCACCGCTTACGAAAAATGCGTTGAAAATGAATAGGGGGCGAAACCTTGCGGCTTCGCCCCCGCGACGCTTAACGCCGCCTAGCCTCAAACTCGGCCGTCCGGGTCGCAGAAGACAGCCGGCTTCGAGGCAAGCCCCACAACTTGCCGATGCGGCAAAAACCCTGATGTCGCCTGGGCTTTTGCGACAACAAAAGGATAATGCAGCAAATATATCAAAAGATAAACCCGCCTATTTCGGCGGTGGGCAGCTAGCTGTCGCGCCGTTACAAAATTTCTGGAAATAACCATGTATTTACAACAGGCTTACCATCTAAGCCGTGTTGAAAATAAATTCAGACGAGGCGTGCTTGCTCCAGAGCAGCACGCACGAAGCCCGCAAACAGCGGATGCGGTTCGAAGGGCCGCGATTTCAGCTCTGGATGGAACTGGACGCCCACGAACCACGGATGGTCCGGCCGCTCTACGATTTCCGGAAGGAGACCATCGGGCGACATCCCTGAGAATATCAGGCCATTCTGCTCCAGCGGTGCGACATAAGCGCCATTGACCTCGTAACGATGCCGGTGACGCTCGGAGATCATCACAGCGCCGCCATAGATCGCCGAAACCTGGCTGTTGCCCGACAGTTTCGCGTCGTAAGCGCCCAAACGCATGGTCCCGCCCAGATCACCGCCCGCTTCGCGTTCTTGCAGACCCTCTTCGCTCATCCATTCAGTAATGATCCCGACGACCGGTTCACTGGTGTCGCCAAATTCGCTTGATGAGGCGTTTTCAATGCCGGCAGCGCGGGCGCCCTCAATACAGGCCATCTGCATTCCCAGACATATCCCGAAGAAGGGCACCTTGCGTTCACGTGCAAAGCGGACTGCGGCAATTTTGCCTTCCGAACCGCGTTCGCCAAAGCCGCCCGGCACCAGAATACCGTGCAGCGGCTCAAGCTGGGCGGCGATATCGCTATCACCCTGCGCAAAGACCTCCGCATCGATCCAGCGGATTTTAACGCGGACACGGTTAGCCATCCCGCCATGCGCCAGCGCTTCGTTGAGTGATTTGTAGGCGTCCTGCAGACCGACGTATTTGCCGACAACGCCAATCGTTACTTCACCCTCTGGGTTCGAATGGCGATCCACCACATCATACCAGCGCGTCAAATCAGGTTCGGGCGCATCAGTGATCCCGAAGCTGCGCAGCACTTCGCTATCCAGCCCCTCACCGTGATATTGCAGCGGGACCGAGTAAATGGATGTTGCATCAAGCGCGGGGATCACCGCTTCGGCGCGCACATTGCAGAACTGAGCAATCTTGCGGCGATCGCTTTCGGGGATTGGATGTTCCGCGCGGCACAACAACACGTCAGGCTTGATACCCAGGCTGGCCAGTTCACGCACCGAATGCTGCGTCGGCTTGGTTTTCAACTCTCCGGCCGCCGCGATGTAGGGGACCAGCGTCACGTGGACGCTGACCGATTGCATCGGCTCAAGCTCGTTACGCAGCTGGCGGATCGCCTCCATAAACGGCAGGCTCTCGATATCGCCGACAGTGCCGCCAATTTCGCACAGAATGAAATCATGGTCGGCCTGATCGGCCAACGCGAATTCCTTGATCGCGTCGGTCACATGCGGGACCACCTGCACGGTCGCCCCCAGATAATCGCCGCGGCGTTCCTTGGCGATGATCTGCTGGTAAATCCGGCCCGAGGTGACATTGTCCGCCTGCCGCGCCGATACGCCGGTGAAGCGTTCATAATGGCCGAGATCCAGATCGGTCTCTGCGCCATCGTCAGTGACGTAAACTTCGCCATGCTGGTACGGGCTCATCGTGCCCGGATCGACGTTAAGATACGGATCGAACTTGCGAATCCGGACCTTGTAGCCGCGCGCCTGCAGCAAGGCTGCAAGCGATGCTGCCATGAGACCTTTGCCGAGCGAGGAGACCACGCCGCCGGTGATGAAAATATACCGCGTCATGGGGGCCGAGCCTTAAGCTTGCATGGGGGGATGGCGCAAGGGCAAACGCACCGGATCGCGCAGGTAAGCCTGCACAATCCACAGCGCTGCTATGCGAAGTTTGGTTTAACCGGCGACTTCGGCCAGCGGATCATCGCTGGGTACCGGTTCAGCCGGAGCCTGTCCGGGAGCCGCCAGCGGATCGGCAGGAGCAGCCGGAGCAACCGAGCGGTCAAGCGTCGATTCGATGGCATCGGTGCTGCTCGAATCGACAGCCACAGCCGCCAATGCAATCGACAGCACCACGAAAGCCACCGCCAGCCAGCGGGTCGAACGCGTCAGAAAATCCGCCGCACCGCGCGCGCTGAGCATTCCCGAAGGACTGCCGCCAATGCCAAGGCCCCCGCCTTCCGAGCGCTGCATCAGGATCACGCCGACAAGTACGGCGGCGACAACGGCCTGGAGGACGGTCAGGAAAAGGAACATGGGCGTAATCTACTTTCGGGAAGTGCGGATACAGCGCATTTAAGCGTCTAGTGTGTGAACGGCAAGGTTTCGCCGAACCGAATCAGCCTTCGGCTACCTCGGCAGCAGCGACTACGATGCCCAGAAAGCTCTCGGCAGTCAGGCTGGCGCCGCCAACTAGTGCGCCGCCAACTTCCTCAGTGGCCAGAATTTCGCCAGCGTTTTCAGGCTTTACCGAACCGCCGTAAAGGATACGCACATCGGGTGACTGATCGGGGCCATAGGTTTCATCGATCAGGCCGCGAATGGCTTTGTGCATTGCTGCGATGTCCTTGGTGGTCGCGGTGCGGCCGGTGCCGATGGCCCAGATTGGCTCGTAAGCAACCGAAAGCCGCTCCCCAGCATCGTCGATCTTGGGCAGGCTGGCGCGCAACTGGTCCAGAACGAATTGCTCAGCCTGACCGGCATCGCGGGTTTCCAGCGTTTCGCCGCAGCACAGGATGATCCGCAGGCCCGCTTCCAAGGCACTGGCGATCTTGGCGTTGATCAATTCGGCCTGTTCGGCATGGTCCTGCCGACGTTCGCTGTGGCCAAGAATCACGAATTTCGCACCCGAATCGGCAATCATTGACGCAGCGATATCGCCCGTGTGCGCGCCTTCTTCACCCGGATGACAATCCTGCGCACCAACGCCGATCTGCCCCGCTTCACGGCTGACCGCGTGAATCAACGTGTATGGGGGCGCCAGCGCAACTTCGACCTTCATGGTCCGCTGCGCCCCGCGATCAATCGCCCGCGCTTCGGAAAGCGTCGTGCGCGAGCCGTTCATTTTCCAGTTGCCAACGATATAGGGCCGTTCGGCCATTAGATACGTCCTGTCGTATTTGTCGATATGGGGAAGCCGCACGCTATTAGGTCGGTGGGCTGTGCTCCGCTAGAGAAGGATTGCTCATCCGTCAAAACCCTTTGCGACCTGTTGCGGGGAGGTCGCAGGGCGGATAAAGCGCGTCGCTCACTCCTTGCAGACCGCATTACCGCGGCGCGCACCACCGATTCAGCACGGGATCGCCCGAAGTTATGTTCCAGTTTTTTCGCAATTTCTTCAAAACCAAGGTCGGCATGGTCATCGCGCTGGCGTTTCTGGGCCTGATCGCGGTCGCCTTTGCCAGCGCCGATGTGTCGAGCAGCGGTTCGTTTGGCGGCATCGCAGGCGGCGACCGCGTCGCGGTGGTGGGTGACGAGAAGATTGGCACTGCCGATCTCTCCAAGGCTGCCAGCAACGCACTGGACCGGGCGCGGCGCGAGGATCCGACGATCTCGATGCAGTCGTTCCTTGCCGAAGGCGGAATGAGCGAGACGATGAATGCGCTGATCGATCGCTATGCCATTCGCGGTTACGCCCGCGAGCATGGCCTGCGGGCGGGCGATAATCTGGTGAACAGCGAAATCCGCTCCATCCCGGCTTTCCGCGGTGCCGATGGCAATTTCAGCGAGGACACCTATCGTCAGGTGCTGGCGCAGCAGCGTATCAGCGATGCCGAGGCGCGTGCCGATTTATCCACGGGTCTGATCGCCCAGCAATTGTTTATCCCGACCACCAGCAGCGCGACCATGCCGGACAGCGTGGCCTACCGCTATGCGCAATTGTTCAAGGAACGCCGCAAGGGCAGCATTGCCACGCTGCCATCTGCTGCATTCGCGCCAAAGGGCAAGCCGTCGCAGGCGCAGTTGAAGGCCTATTACGATAGCAACCGCGCGATGTTCGTCCGCCCCGAGCGCCGCGTAATCCGTTACGCCATCTTCGATGCCGATTCGCTGGGCGACCGCATTGAACCCACCGCTGCCGAGATTGCCGCACGTTATAAACGCGATGCCAAACTCTATGCGGGCGGTGAGACGCGCAGCTTTACGCAGCTGATCGTACCGACCGAAGCTGCGGCCAAGACAATCCGTGACAGGATCGCTGGTGGCGGATCGCTGGAAACAGCTGCACGCGAAGCCGGTTTGCGCGCTGCCCCCGTCACAGATGCCGAGCGTGAGACGATTACATCGCAAGCTTCGGCAGCTGTTGCCCAGGCCTATTTTTCGGCGTCCGAGGGTGCGATCAGCCAGCCAGCACGCAGTGCATTGGGCTGGCATCTTGCACGGATCGACAAGATCGAAAAAGTTACGGCACGCACACTTGCGCAGGCGCGCGGTGAGATTACCGACGCAATCCGTGCTGAAAAACGCGTGAGTGTGCTGGCGGATCGCGCGATCCAGATCGAAGAGCAGTTCGCCGATGGCGCAACGCTGTCCGAGGTGGCTGACGAGTTTAAGCTCAAAGTCATTGCAACCAAGCCGGTCATCGCCACTGGCCAGATCTATGGCACAGCGGGTGAAACCGCTCCGGCTGTGCTCGCCCCCGCGCTCGCAACCGCTTTCCAGATGGAAGAGGAAGAGGCTGAGGTTGCTCCGGTGTCGGGCGGCGCGGCCTATCTGGTCTATGATGTGACTGACATCGTCCCTGCCGCAACCGCACCGCTCGCCCAGATTGCCAAAGAGGTCGAGGGCGCATGGCGGCTGGACCATGGTGCCAAGGGAGCCAAAGCCGCTGCCGACCGCATTCTGGCACGCGTTGCCAAGGGGCAGACACTTGCTGCCGCTGTTTCCGCCGAGAAAGTTGGAGCTCTGAAGGTCGAGCCGGTCAGCCTGACCCGCGAAGATCTGGCCCGGCAGGCAGCGCAGCGGATTCCTCCGGCAATTGCTTTGCTGTTCAGCATGGCCGACGGCACGACCAAGAAGCTGGAGGCGTCTGGCCGTCTTGGCTGGCTGGTTATCGACCTCGACGATGTGGCGATGGACACGCTGGACAAGGACGATCCATTGGTGGCGCAGGCCAAGCAGCAGCTCGGCCCGGTGATCGGTGATGAATACAGCGCTCAGCTGCGCACCGCGATGCGTCAGGCGATGGGTGTCGAGCGCAATCCGGCAGCCATCGAAGCGGTCAGCAAACAGCTTACCGGCGCGAACTGAGGCAGCTCTTGGCTGACGGGCTTCAAGGCGCAGCACCGGCGGTCAAGGAACTTGCCGCCGGGCGGCCCGCGCTGGTCTGGCGCAAGGTGGTTGCCGACTGTCTGACGCCGGTGGGCGCGGCGGCGGCGCTGATGGTCGACGGACGCGGTGATTTCCTGCTCGAATCAGTTGAGGGCGGCGAAGTCCGCGGACGCTATAGCCTGCTCGGCCTCGACCCCGATCTGGTGTTCCGTGCCAGTGGGGAAACTGCCGAGACAAACCCAAGCTGGCAGACCGACCGGGAGGGTTTCAAACCTAGCGAAAACGGCGCGCTTGCGGCCTTGCGGGCGCTGGTCGAGCAATGCCGCTGCGATGTTCCGGACGATTTGCCCCCGGTGCTGGCCTGTCTGGTCGGCTATTTCGGATATGAGACAATCGGACTGGTCGAAAAGCTGCCCCGCGCGGCGCATGATCCGCTGGGCGTGCCCGATATGCTGTTCGTGCGGCCCACCGTCATTCTGGTCTTCGACCGCCTGACCGATGAGATGATCTGTGTTGCCCCGGTGTGGCCCGGTGTGGCAAGCGCTACCGGACAGGCAATCGAGCACGCGGGTGATCGGATTGACGAAACTCTGCGCCAGCTCGCCGGGACCGCGCTGCCACTTTCAGCAGGCGGCACCAATCACCCCGAACCCGCACTGACGCCGCAGCTTGATGCCTCGACCTATGAAGCGATGGCGCTGAAGGCGAAGGACTACATCGCAGCTGGCGACATCTTTCAGGTGGTGCTGTCGCAGCGCTTTACCTGCCCCTTCACCCTCCCCGCACTCGACCTCTATCGCGCTCTGCGCCGAGTAAACCCCTCCCCCTTCCTGTTCTTCCTCGACCTGCCTGGCTTTGCGCTAGTCGGTTCCAGTCCAGAAATTCTTGTTCGCGTGCGCGGCGGTGAAGTCACCGTCCGGCCCATTGCCGGCACCCGCCCGCGCGGTGCCACGCCAGAGGCTGACCGCGCCGCAGAGGCATCATTGCGCGCCGATCCCAAGGAATGCGCCGAACACCTCATGCTGCTCGATCTGGGACGCAATGACGTGGGCCGCGTCGCGCAGGGCGGCAGCGTCACTGTCACCGATAGCTTTACGGTCGAACGCTATAGCCATGTCATGCATATGGTCAGCAATGTGACGGGCCAGCTCAGCCCCGAACATGACGCTATCGACGCGCTGTTCGCTGGCTTCCCCGCTGGCACCGTCAGCGGCGCACCAAAGATCCGCGCCTGCCAGATCATTGCCGAGCTGGAGAGCGATACACGCGGGCCATATGCGGGCGGAGTCGGCTATTTCGCCCCCGATGGATCGGTGGACAGCTGCATTGTGCTGCGTACCGGATTGCTAAAAGATGGAATTTTGCACGTACAGGCCGGTGCAGGGATAGTCGCGGACAGCGATCCGGCATATGAACAGCGTGAATGCGAAGCCAAGGCCGGAGCGCTGCTCGCCGCAGCCAAAGAAGCCGTCCGCTTCGCGCAGGAGCCCAGTTTCGGACAATGAAATATCTCGCCGCCTCTATTGCCCTGCTCACCCTGACCGCCTGCGAACAACAGCCCGCAGGAGAACCGGTCGCGCGTGCCCGCATTGACGGGAAAACGCAGCCAGCGCCGTCGCCTTCGCCCACCCCAACCGAAACACCAACCATCGCCTCTCAGGTCGAAAGCGCATGCCGTTCGATCATCTTCGAAGACACCCCGCTGACGCATTGTCTGGCGATCCCGTCCCGGCACAGGATCGCGATGGAGCTCGGCCCGGATGGCGAAGCACCCTATCGCAGTCTTGGCGCGCTGGCGAAGCGGCGTAATGCGCGCACTATTGCCTTTGCCATGAACGGCGGGATGTTCGACGATGAGGGCAAGCCGATCGGCTACTATGTCGAGAATTCACAACGCCGCAAAGCGCTCAACACCGCAGATGGCGCGGGCAATTTCCACCTCAAGCCCAACGGCGTGTTCTTTGGCAGTGGTGACAAATGGGAAGTTCGCGCCACCGAGGATTTCCTCAAGAACGTCACCGAACGACCTGAATTCGGGACGCAATCCGGCCCGATGCTGGTGATCGACGGCAAGATCCATCCCGAGATCACACAAAACGGCCCATCGCGCCTGATCCGCAATGCTGTGGGTGTAGACGACAAGGGGCGCGCGCATTTCGTCATCACGAACGCGCCGCTGTCGTTTGGCAGGCTGGCGCGGTTTTATCGCGACGAGCTGAACGTCAAAAACGCGCTGTTTCTTGACGGTTCGGTGTCGTCACTGTGGAACCCTTCGACCGACCGGCTCGATACCGGAGCGCCGATTGGCCCAATCATCGTAGTTGAACGCAGGAGCCAGTCCCAATGACCCAGCGCCGCACGCTTTATCCCGCAATCGAGCCCTTTGAAACGGGCGTTCTGGATGTCGGTGACGGGCACCAACTTTATTGGGAGCGTTGCGGCACCAAGGGCGGCAAACCTGCGGTATTCTTGCACGGCGGCCCCGGTGCAGGCTGCAGCGCCGACCAGCGGCGGCAATTCGACCCTGAACTGTACGATGTTCTGCTATTCGACCAGCGCGGCTGCGGCCGCTCGCTGCCCTTCGCCAGCCTGGAGAACAACACAACATGGGACATCGTCGCCGATATCGAAAAGCTGCGCATCATGTGCGGGCACGATAAATGGCAGGTCTTCGGCGGCAGCTGGGGTTCCACACTGGCGCTATCCTATGCACAAACCCACCCTGATCACGTTTCCGAATTGATCCTGCGCGGTATTTTCCTGTGCCGCCAGATCGAGCTCGACTGGCTGTGCGCTTATGGCGCGAGCGAATTGTACCCCGAGGCTTGGGACGCATTTTCAGGTCATATTCCCGATGATGAGCAGGACGATCTGCTCGAAGCCTATCATAAGCGGCTGACCTCAGATGACCACGCCGTGCAACTGGCCGCCGCCAAGGCGTGGAGCGAATGGGAGGGTCAGACCGTCACCCTCCTGCCCGACCCTGAGATGCTGGCCGCTTTTACCGAGGACAAGCACGCCATCGCCGTCGCGCGGATAGAAAACCATTATTTCCGCCACCAATGCTGGCTGGAAGAGGGGCAATTGCTCGACAATGCGCACCGACTGGCGGGAATTCCCGGTGTGATTGTGCAGGGGCGTCACGATTGCTGCACCCCGCCCTCGGCTGCCTGGGCATTGAAGCAAGCCTGGCCCGAAGTCGATTTGCAGATTGTCCCCGATGGCGGCCATCTGTTCACCGAACCCGGCATTACTGACGGATTGGTGCGCGCATCGAATCGCTTTGCCGGGAAGCAGGATTGACGTCGCTGCTGACTTTCCTTGCTTGATTGCGCAGCGCCGAGAGGCAATGACGCCAGCGATGCCAGACCGCCAAACCATCCTTGTTGTCGACAATTACGACAGCTTCACCTTCAATCTGGTCCATTATTTGATGGAGCTGGGTGCTGGCGTGGAGGTGGTACGCAATGACGCCACGACCGCCGCAGAGGCGCTGTCGGGCGGCTTTGTCGGCTATCTCATCTCGCCCGGCCCCTGCACGCCAAGCGAGGCCGGGATCAGTCTCGACCTCGTCGCTGCCTGTGCCGCCGCCGAACTGCCATTGCTGGGCGTGTGTCTGGGCCACCAGTCAATCGGCCAACACTTCGGTGGGCGCGTGGTGCGCGGCGGGTTGATGCACGGTAAGACATCGCCGGTAACGCATGATGGCAGCGGGGTTTTTGCTGGCCTGCCCTCACCCTTCACCGCCACGCGCTATCACTCTCTGGTGGTCGAAGATGTACCCAATTGTCTGACGGTCAATGCCACCAGCGAAACGCCCGGTCACGGTACTGCCAGCACGATGGGCTTTCGCCACAAAAGCCTGCCGATCCACGGCGTGCAATTCCATCCCGAAAGCATCGCGACCGAGCATGGTCATGCGCTGCTTGCCAATTTCCTCCAGCTATGCGGTATCACCGCCAAGGTCTTGTCATGAAACAGCTTCCCCAGGCCGAACCCCATCTCACTGAAAGCGAGGCTGAGGAAGTCTTTGGCTGGATTCTTGATGGCCAGACAAGCGAAGAAGAAATAGCCCGCTTCCTGACAGAGATGTCCTCCCGCAGCGAAACCGCTGAGGAGATCGCGGGCGCTGCGCGTGCCCTGCGCGCAAGGCTGGTTCCTGTTGCTGCACCGGATGATGCCGTGGATTGCTGCGGCACCGGCGGCGATGGTCACCATACGCTCAATGTTTCGACAGCCGTCAGCCTTGTGGTCGCCGCCTGCGGTGTGCCGGTGGCCAAACATGGCAACCGCGCTGCCAGCAGCAAATCGGGTGCCGCCGATACTTTGGAGGCGCTGGGTCTGGATATGGAAGCGGCGGGGAGAACCGCTGAGAAGTCTCTGACAGAAATCGGAATTTGCTTTCTCTTCGCCAAAAACCACCATCCCGCGATGGGCCGCATTCAGCCCATTCGCCAGCGGCTGGGCGTGCGCACGATTTTCAATCTGATGGGCCCGCTGTCTAATCCGGCGGGCGTGCAGAGCCAGCTGATCGGGATTGCCAGGCCTGCCTATGTTCCGATCTATGCAGCCGCGAAGGCCAAGCTGGGCACCAAGCGTACATTTATTGTCTCAGGCGATGAAGGGCTCGACGAATTGAGCCTGGCCGGTGGCAATGAACTGGCTGATGTGACCGGAAATGATTTCGAGATGCGGCGGGTTCATGCTGTGCAGGTCAACCTCCCGCACGCCCCGGTTGAGGCAATTCGCGGCGGCGATGCGGTCCACAACGCCCGCGCTCTGGAGGCGCTGCTGATGGGTGCACCCGGCCCTTACCGCGATGCCGTGTTGTTCAACGCAGCCGCCACTCTGATCGTGGCGGGCCACACGCAGGAATGGGAAGACGGTGCAGCGAAGGCTGCCGAAGCGCTCGATTCGGGCGCGGCGCGCGATCTGCTCGCCAAATGGATTGCGATAGCCAAATGAACCGGCTTGCCGAAATCTGCGCAACCAAGCGCGAGGAGGTGGCTGCGCGTAAGGCCGAAATCAGCCTCACCGAATTGGAGGCTCTGGCGCGCGCCCAAACCGCACCGCGCGGTTTTCGGGCCGCGTTGGAGACCGCGCAGGCAAGCGGCTTCGCTCTGATCGCCGAAATCAAGAAAGCTTCGCCCTCCAAAGGATTGATCCGTAAAGATTTTCACCCTGCCGATCATGCCCGCGATTATGCTGCTGGCGGTGCCGCCTGCCTTTCAGTGCTCACCGATGCACCGTATTTCCAGGGCCACGAAGATGATTTCATCGCCGCCCGCGCCGCGTGCAATCTGCCCGTCTTGCGCAAGGATTTTATGGTCGACCCCTGGCAGGTTGCCGAGGCGCGCGCAATTGGCGCGGACGCCATTCTGATCATCGTCGCCGCTCTGGGCGATGGCGCGATGCTGGAACTCGAAGCCGCCGCGATCGCCAGTGGTATGGACGTGCTTGTGGAGGTTCATGACGCGCGTGAGATGGCCCGCACCGCGCTAATGAAATCGCGGCTGATCGGGGTCAACAATCGCAACCTCAAGACCTTCGAGACCGACCTCGCAACCACCGAGCAGCTTGTGGCGCTTGCACCTGCGGGTGCACTCCTGGTGGGCGAGAGCGGAATATCCTCGTACGAAGACTGCCAGCGGCTCGCCCGCGCGGGCGTGCGGAGCTTTCTGGTGGGCGAGAGCCTGATGCGGCAAAGGGACGTCGAAACTGCAACTCGGACATTGCTGAATGGCTGAACTGACACATCTCGACGAACATGGCGCGGCCCGCATGGTTGATGTCGGGCAGAAACCCGAAACATCGCGCAGCGCAGTCGCCGAGGGTCGCATCCGGATGTCGAGCGAGGCGCTCGCTGCGATATTGGAGGGTGACAATCCCAAGGGTGATGTCCTCGCCGCAGCGCGCATCGCCGGGATCATGGCCGCCAAACGGACCAGCGAGTTGATCCCGCTGTGCCATCCGCTGTCCCTCGATGCAGTGTCGGTTGACTTCACGCCAGAGCAGGATGGCCTGCGCGTCACTGCAACGGCCTCGCTAACCGGGCGCACCGGGGTCGATATGGAGGCCATGACCGCCGCCTCGATAGCGCTGCTCACCGTTTACGACATGGGCAAGGCTGTGGACCGGGCCATGGTGATCGGCGGCGTGCGCTTGCTGGCAAAGTCGGGCGGCAAGTCGGGCGAATGGCACGCCGACTGACCCGGTACGGGGCAAAGCGGGAACAGCTGTTCTCCGGCAGATGCACCCAAAATGGCGCAAATGCTTGACGCCACCGCGCAAGTTGCCTACTTGTTCCGCATTCGTTCACCGCTTTGTCCGCAGACATATCTGCAAGGCCCTGCGAAATGATGACGTAGAAAATGCGAGATAGGAGTGACCCGCCATGCTGACTGCCAAGCAGCACGAATTGATCCGGTTTATCCAGCAGCGGCTTGAGGACACGGGCATCTCGCCCTCGTTCGAGGAAATGAAGGAAGCGCTCGATTTGAAGAGCAAGTCGGGCGTGCACCGGCTGATCTCGGCGCTTGAGGAACGCGGCTTCATCCGCCGCCTGCCAAATCGTGCGCGCGCTCTTGAAGTGGTAAAGCTGCCCGAGGATGCGGTTACCGGCGCGAGCAGTTCCGCTCCCAAGATGCCAGCGGCCAATGACGCGGTCATTGCGGCGCGGGCTGCAAAAGCTGTGGCACCCGATCCGGCGAACGACGTGATTGATGTGCCGCTGCATGGCCGCATCGCGGCTGGCGCGCCCATCGAAGCGATTGAGGGTCAGACCAGCATGCCCGTTCCTGCCGCCCTGCTGGGCCCCGGCGACCATTATGCTTTGGAAGTTTCCGGTGATTCGATGGTCGAAGCCGGTATCTTTGATGGCGACTTTGCCTTGGTCCGCCGCACCGACACCGCCCGTGATGGCGAGATAGTGGTGGCATTGGTGGACAACGAGGAAGCGACGTTGAAATATCTGCGGCGCGAAGACGGTTATATCCGACTTGATCCAGCCAATGGCGCTTATGAGCCGCAGGTTTACGAATCCCGGCGCGTTCAGGTTCAGGGCAAGCTGGCAGGTCTGCTCCGCCGCTACCACTAAGCCTGGCGGTCTGCTCCAGAGATAGGCCCACTGCGCCTTAGCGCCGCGTGAAAGTCCTAGGCTGGAGCGGCCGCCACCATCCGTGCTCGCCCTGCGACTGACCAACTGACGCAATCCGCTGGTCTGCCAGATAAAGCGCCAAGCCCCCTTCCCTACCGAGGTAGGTCCGGTCCGCCTTGAGCCAACGCGGCTGGCAGCTGCGCGGCAGGAAGCGGTCCGCAATAACAATATCCGCCTGATCGCAAGCTGCGGCCAGCGCGCGTTCTTCGATCATTGTACGGCTCCGTGCGATCAGCAGGTTCCAGTTACGCCCGCCGCGCCTCAGCACCACGGTGCAGAAATCCGGGCTGCAACGCGCGCCGGGTGTGCGCGCTAGCGGGATTGGCTCCCCCGCCATAGCTGACACCTCCAGCAAATTGTCGCGCGCATAACTGCTTTCGGTATCGCGCAGCACCAGCAATCGCTCCCCCTCTCCCGCAATCCCGACATCGCGGCCATCGCGTGAGATCAGCACATCCGGGGTCGGCGTGGTGGCCAGCAGAGCAATCCCGACAGCAACTGCGGCGAAACCCCACAGCCGCGCCCGACCACGCCACAAGGCCAGCCACAGGCTGCCCGCAACAAACAGCAGGATCGTCACAAGACCCATTTGCGGCACCAGCTTGACTGCTCCCGGCTGTGCAGAAGTAAACCGCGCCAGCGCCAGCAGCGCATCTAGCGACTGCCCCGCCAGCCACCAGACGGGTGCTCCCAAACCGATCACGTCCAGCGCCAGCGCCAGAGCGATCAGCGGCATCGACACAAAAGTAACCAGCGGGATCGCCAGGACATTGGCAAACGCACCGTAAAGGCCAGATCGGTGGAAATGGAACAGCACGACAGGAGTCAGCGCGATCTCGATCACAAGTCCGGTCAGGAACAGCATCGCGACACGCCGTGATGCAAGCCGCCACCAATTCTCCTCGCGCGGTGCCAGAAAGTCCCGGATCGGCCGCGCATTGTGTAATGCCACAATCGCGATGACCGCCGAAAAGCTCATCTGGAAACTGGGGCCAACCAGCGATTCGGGCCACAGCGCCAGCACGACTATCGCCGCCACAGCCACCATTCGCAGCGATAACGGCTCACGCCCAAGCGCCAGCGCCGCCAGCACCAGCACCGCTCCGATACAGCTGCGAACAGTCGGAACTTCCGCCCCGGTCAGCAAGGTATAGCCGATGCCCGCCACAGCACCGAATGCAGCCGCCACCAAGGGCACTCGCACCCGCAGCGCAATCCATGGCCACAGGGCAAGCAATTTGAGCGATAGGAAATACACCGCTGCTATAACTGCGCTGACATGCAATCCGCTGATCGACAGCAAATGCGTCAGCCCCGCATCGCGCATCGCTGTCTCGTCCGCTTCACCAATCGCCCCGCGATCGCCGCTGGCAAAAGCTGCTGCGATACTGCCTGACGCGCCGCCCAATTGCCCGCGCACATGTGTGGACAGGCTGCGTTGCAGAGAGGCGATTACCCCGCCATCGCCTTCTTGCGGTTCGATCACCTCAATGGCTCCGACAGTGGAGCCGGTTGCGGCCAGCCCTTCGAACCATGCCCTGCGCGCAAAATCATAGGCGCCCGGAACCAGCGGCGGCGCTGGCGGCATCAGCCGCGCGCGCATGCGGACTAACGTGCCTTCGATCAGGTCAGGCTGATCCTGAGCCTCGGGTACATTGACGCGCAGCTTTATGGCTCGCCCATTGTCCGCATCGCGCGCTGCGATCACAAGGCGAACGCGCTGTTCCGCCGGTTGTTCGATCCGCTCCAGAATGCGCGCTTCAAACTGGCCGAAACGCGGAGCCGGAACAGCTTCCGCCCCCACCATCGCCGAACGCGCCCAGACCAGAATGCTTCCCGCAGCGACAGCCAGCCCGATAGATACCACCGCGAGCAACAGATTGGCGCGATCCTCCCGCCCGCGCCACAGTGCCGCCGCTGCCAATGCGGCCAGCAACGCCAGCCCAATCGCCGCCGCCCACTGCCACGGACTGGCGAGAGCGAACCATAAGCCAATCCCGCCAGCGAAAGCCACAGCAAGCCACGGCGCACGGTCGAACCCCGCCCGGCCCAGAAACCGCTCTGCCAAATCGCCGAAACTGGACAAGCGGGCGTGCATGGGCCAAGGGCGCTGCACTGCACCATGGGCGGTTAAAACCGCCTCCCCCATCGGAATTTCGGGCGTCCCCTGCGTCGCCATGCAAGTGTTTGAAAGGAAGCGAGAGACAATGGCAAGCGATACCGGCACGGCCACGCGTGAGGTCGTCACCCGCTTCGCCCCCTCGCCCACCGGCTATCTGCACATTGGCGGCGCCCGCACGGCGCTGTTCAACTGGCTCTATGCCCGCCATCATGGCGGCCGGGTTTTGCTGCGGATCGAAGACACTGACGCGAAGCGCAGCACCCAGGACGCGATCGACAAAATCATCGAAGGGCTTGACTGGCTCGGTCTCGATTTCGACGATCCGCCGTTGTTCCAGTCCGACCATGCTTCGCGCCATGCCGAAGTCGCGATGAAACTGCTCGAGGCTGGCCACGCCTACAAATGCTTCGCAACCACCGAAGAACTGGAAGCCATGCGGGCCGAGCAGCGCGCGAACAAGCAACCGATGCGCTATGATGGGCGCTGGCGTGACCGCGACGCCGCCGACGCGCCCGAAGGCGCGCCGTTTGTGGTACGGCTCAAGACGCCCAATGACGGCGAAACCGCGATCGACGATGCGGTTCAGGGCCGCGTTACCGTGCGCAATGCCGAGATTGACGATTACGTCCTGCTGCGCGCCGATGGCACGCCGACCTATATGCTGGCAGTTGTGGTCGATGATCACGATATGGGCGTCACGCATATTATCCGCGGCGACGATCATCTCAACAACGCCTTCCGCCAGCTACCCATCATCCGCGCGATGGAGACGATCGAAGGCGGCTGGCCCGACCCGGTCTATGCCCACGTCCCGCTGATCCACGGCAATGACGGCGCGAAAATGTCGAAGCGCCACGGTGCCGTGGGTGTCGAAGGCTATCGCGACGAAGAGGGTGTGCTGCCCGAAGCACTGTTCAATTATCTGTTGCGTCTTGGCTGGGGCCATGGCGACCGCGAAGAGATCTCGCGTCACGAAGCCATCGCGCTGTTCGATCTGGACGGGGTCGGCAAAAGCCCCTCGCGCTTCGACATCAAGAAGCTTCAGAATCTCAATGGCCATTACATTCGCGAAGCCGATGACGCGCGGCTGGCGGAACTGGTCGGACAGACGCTTGGCGGCGATGTGGATCTGGCGCTTTTGGCGAAGGCTATGCCGGTCCTTAAAACCCGTGCGAAGACCACGCATGAACTTGTTGATGGATCACGGTTTCTGTTCGCGAAACGTCCGCTGGAATTGACCGAAAAGGCCGTAGCCCTGCTCGATGACGAGGGACGCGAGCGGCTAACCCGTGTTTCCAAGGCTTTGCATGCGCAAAATGACTGGACAATCGACGCGCTCGAAGCCACTACGAAGTCACTCGCCGAAGAGCTCGAACTGGGCCTCGGCAAGCTTGCGCAGCCAATGCGTGCAGCCTTGACGGGTACGACGACTTCGCCCGGAATTTTCGACGTGCTGGTCCTGCTGGGGAAGGATGAGTCGCTCGCGCGTATCGACGCGCAGGCCTCCCCGGAAGGCACCGCTGGAACCAACTGAGGGAGACACCCGTGTCCGACAACAAGGCAAAACTCGACATCAACGGCACTGTGCACGATTACCCGGTGCTCAAGGGCAGCGTTGGCCCCGATGTCGTCGATATTCGCAAGCTTTACGGCCAGACCGGCGCGTTTACCTTCGATCCGGGCTACAAATCGACCGCCAGCTGCGAAAGCGGCCTAACCTATATCGATGGCGAAGAAGGCGTTCTTTTGCACCGTGGCTATCCCATCGGTCAGCTGGCTGAAAATTCCAGCTTCATGGAAGTCAGCTATCTGTTGCTCAATGGGGAGCTTCCCCAACAGCAAGAGCTTGATGACTTCTCCTATACCATCACGCGCCACACGATGCTGCACGATCAGCTACGCCAGTTCTACCAGGGCTTCCGCCGTGATGCGCATCCAATGGCTATCATGTGCGGCGTGGTCGGCGCGCTGTCGGCATTCTATCACGACAGCACCGATATTTCCGATCCTGAGCATCGCAAGATCAGCAGCCACCGCCTGATTGCTAAGATGCCGACGATTGCGGCGTGGGCTTACAAATATTCCGTGGGCCAGCCCTTCCTGCAACCGCAGAATGACCTCAGCTACACTGGCAATTTCCTGCGCATGACCTTTGGCGTGCCCGCCGAGGAATATGAGTTGCACCCGGCTGTTGAGCAGGCGATGGACCGGATTTTCATCCTCCACGCCGATCATGAACAGAACGCTTCGACTTCGACCGTCCGGCTGGCCGGTTCGTCGGGTGCCAACCCGTTCGCTTGTGTCGCAGCGGGCATCGCCTGCCTGTGGGGCCCGGCGCATGGCGGCGCCAATGAAGCGGCGCTCAATATGCTGAAGGAAATCGGCACGCCCGACCGCATTCCGCATTATATCGAGCGTGCGAAGGACAAGAACGACCCGTTCCGCCTGATGGGCTTCGGCCACCGTGTCTATAAGAATTACGACCCGCGCGCTGCCGTGATGCAGAAGACTGTGCGTGAAGTGTTCGATGCGCTGAACGTCAAGGATCCGGTGTTTGAAACCGCGCTGGCGCTTGAGGAAATCGCCCTCAACGACGATTATTTCCGCGAGAAGAAGCTGTTCCCGAATGTCGATTTCTACTCGGGCATCATCCTTTCGGCAATTGGCTTCCCGACCACGATGTTCACTGCCCTGTTCGCGCTGGCCCGCACCGTGGGCTGGGTCGCGCAGTGGAACGAAATGATTTCCGATCCAGGCCAGGTCATCGGCCGCCCGCGCCAGCTTTACACTGGCCCGACCGAGCGTGATTACCTGTCGATGGACAAGCGCTGATATGAAGCTGCTGTTCCAGATCTTCGGCGTCATGCTCATGCTGTCGGGTGGACTATGGGCCTTGCAAGGTCTGGGTATCGTGATGTGGCCGGCAGAGAGCTTCATGCTCGCTGAACGGTCATGGGCGCTCTATGGCACGATCACATTCCTGATCGGCGCGGCGCTGTTCTGGTTTGGCAGCCGCCGCAAACGGTAACGGGGGCCTAGCGCGGCGTGTCGCGCAGGTCCTCCGCCGCCGGCACTGACAGAGTGAAACGAGCGCCCTGCCCCAGCGCGCTTTCCACGGTCAATTCGCCATCCATCGCGCGGGCAATCCGCCGCGAAATATACAATCCCAGTCCCGAGCCGCCATCGCCGCTCCGACCAAGCCGCTCAAATTTCTCGAAGATGCGGCCCTGCTGGGCCTCGTCCAAGCCGTGGCCCTGATCGGCGACGGTAATCAAAGCGCGCGTGCCTATCCGGTCGAGCCGAATCCAGACCTGGCTTTCTTCTGGCGAATAGCGGATTGCATTGCCGACCAGATTGAGCAGGATCTGCAAGACCCGGCGAAACTCCGCGATGGCCAGCTGGCTCTCCCCCTCGGGAGGCGGAACCAGAACGATCCCTTTTTCACGCGCCCGCACGCCCAGAATTCCGCAGGCGCGGCGGGCAACATCGGCCAGCTCGATCCGGTCAGGAGCCGTCGCGAATTCTTCGGATTCTACCACTTCAAGGTCTGAGAGATCATCGATCAACGCCAGCAAATGCTGACCCGCGGTTGCGATATCGGCAGCGTAATTGCTGTATTCTTCGGCCAAGGGGCCTGCCAGCTTGGTGCGGATTGTCTCGGCATTGGCGATGATGCGATTGATTGGCTGGCGAAGCACGGGCGTCAAATCACGCCCGAAACTGGGTGCTTCGGGTTCCTGTGCGCTGTTCTGCGCCGGATCGAAGCCCAGCGGCGTCTCAGCCGTCAGATACAGTACGAAACCGGCACTGCCCGGCTGCGGCTGGCCGAGCGGCTCCAGATGTGCAGTCCAGCTGCGCGCTGATCCCGGCACGGTCAGCGTGCTGCCATCAAGCAGCCGCCAGTGCATCGGCTGATGATGCAGATTGCCCGCCAATTCAACCAGATCGGTCCAGGGTTTGCCAATCGCACCCAGCGCCTGCTCCCGCAGTTCCGCAAGATCGGGAGCCTGGGTTTCCAGCGACAAAATGTTCTGCTTGGGATCAAGCCGCGCACTGGCGTCCGCCAGATGGCGGTTGATTTCGACCCGGCGGCGCGCGGCCTCGATTTCGTTTTCGGGCGGAAGTTCTTCGGTCTGCCAGCTGACAATCGCCAGCTCGCAACCGTTTGTTTCTCCGTCCTCACCTCGAGTGGGGGTAATTTCCACCCATGCGGTGATGCGATTGTCGCCATCGGTTGCGACAAATTGCCGCGCCAGACGCAGGCCGTAGCGCCGCGCCTTTTCGACCAGTGCCAGCAGTTCGGGAATTGCGACAGTTTCGCCCAATGTGCCGCCGCAAGCCTGCTGGAGCGATGCCAGCGGCTCGTCCGCTGCGATCAGGCGGTCGCCCGCATCGACTGCACCGTAACCGAGATATTCTGTATCCACGCTCGTCATCGTCATCCGATCCCCAGCATTCCGCCCTCGGTGAGCAATTGCTGCGCCTCTGACGGGGTGACCGCCAGCACCGACTGAGGTGGCGCGGCATCAGGGTGGATGCGCATGATCACGTCTTCGAGTTCCACTCCGTCCAGACCTGCTGCGCGCAGCCCCAGCGCGAGCCTGACCAGCTGTCGCTTGTTGCTCGAAAGTATTGCCATTTCCCGCGATTGGCCCGAACGCGCCGCCAACGATGTAAAGAAAATCGCGGCGCCGGCCTTGTCCAAGACAAGCGCTTCAGTCGCGTCGTCGCCAAGCCCAGCAACAAGCCGGGCGAACAGGGCAATGCGCCCGCCGCTTTCATCAAAACCATCGCGCAATTTGGCCTCGGCGCGGATCATCGCATCCGACTGGTTCGGCCCGTTGTAATTACGCCAGCCTAGCAGGGTCTGGTGGAATAAATCGCCCGGCAATTCTGCCAGCGGCAGCTCCATGCGCTGCTGTGTCTGGGCAAACCGAGCCTGTGCGGCCAGCGCCGCCATCGCTGCGCTGGAAATTGCGCTGTCTTCCGCTGCAATCAATTGCTGAATGAGCGGCGACAGCACAGGATCAAGCCCGTATTGCGCCTCCATCCGGCTGGCGAATTGCCATTCCAGCGCCAGCGCATGGCAATGCGCCAACAGCGCCGGGCTGGCCTGTAAATGCTCTGCCAATGCCTCCCCATGCCGTTCAGCAAAGGCTTCGCGGCCGGACTGCCCCGCCGCCTGCGCCTGAGCGCGCAGAACCTGCCACGCCAGATCGTGCAGCATCCCGCGCACCCGCGCGACGATTTCGTCGCTAAACAGCGAGTGATCGGGGGTGGATAGCAAATGGCCTAGAATCGGCCCTATCTTGCCCAGCACCAGATCGCCGCGCGACAATGCATCGCGCAGGGACGCTTCCGCTGATTGATCAGCGTGCGGCATAGGGTGCGGCATAGTCATGCGTTGCGCGTAGCATCACGTGGTTAATTCGCCGTTATTCTGAGGCCGGAGGAGCGAAGAAAAGCGAGATCAGGACGGCCAGCGCCAGCACTGCCGCAACGGGCTGTACCAGTCCGAAAAAGGCCGCTGGCGCAAGCATGATCGCCAGCGTCACCCGGTCGGCATAGGTCCGCCGCCACCGTGCACGCGCCCAGCGCCTGCCCAGATGTAGCAAGCCGAACAGCACCGCAGGCACAAACAAACGCAGCCATCCTTCCGCCTCTGGCGAGGCCAGCGCGATCAGGATCACCAGAATGGGGTCAAGAAGGCCATCGACCACTCGTGCCAGCATCGTGCGCTGACCATCGGCCTTGCCGCCTTGCCCGATCCTCTCGATAACCTCGCCCATACTTGCGAAGATCGTCCCAAGCGCGGCAAAGCCCAGCCCGATGGCCGGCATTTCAAGTATCGCCAGGCCGAGCGCCACAATCCCCGCCACAGCCGCCCCGATCCACGGCACGCGCGCAGACGGCTTGCCCAGAACATCATGTGCGATGCGTGCTCCCATCCGTTCAGACACGGCGAGGCCCGGAGCGGTAAAGGGTGCCAGTTCGGAATGGCTACGGATCCAGCGCGCCTCACGTTCCTCCAACTGCGCCTGCGTCGCGTTAAGGTGCCAGGCACCCTCGTCGAGCAGACTGTGGTCCAGAACCACAGGACGCACGCCAGATTGCAGCGCAATCCGCAGCAGTGCGGAGGGAATATCGCTATCCGGCGGCAATTCGGCGAGCCGCTCCACCGCAGCGCCGCGAACAAACAGCACTCCTGCCCACGCCAGATCAGCGTCGATCCGCTCATAGCCCAGCGGCACAGCTGCATCTGCGTGAAAGGCCAGAACTGCGGGCTTTCCGGCATGGCGCAGCACCACTGCTTCATCCGGCAAAAGTCCCGGCGCGATAACCATCAGATCATCTGCAGCGGTCACCAGCCCGGCCAGTGCCAGCGGATCACGCAGCGCCACGAATTTCGCGCCCGCATTTTCGGACCGGTGCTGAAGTTCGATCACTTCGCGTCCCACCGTGCTCGCCAGACAGGCAATGGTCTTGCATCCAGTTGCCAGCGCCAGATCAAGCTGGCGTTCGACAATGCGCGCACCGCCGAAACGCATGTATGCCGGTCGCAGAGCACCCGCATTTTCACCAGTGTCATGGGTAGAGATCAGGGCAATGCGCAAGCAGCTATCCGAATGGCCTTCAGGGTTCGGCTGCTTCTAGGGAGAGGAACGCCAGGGTGCAAAGCCCCATCGTGTCAGATGGCCGGGTTCGCCTCGAATTCAGCAAGAAAATTTCGCAGTTTGGTGACAATTGTCGGCTCACCCGGAGCGGATTTTTCGGCGGTGCGGGCCAGATCAAGCAGTTCGCTGGCATGAAAACTGGCGGCCAGATCGCGCAATCTGGTGGCCGCGGCGTGCCAATTGCCATCGCATCGCGCGCGGCCAAGCAGATCGATAAGCTGCGTCGCACTGTCCAGAAAAGCGCCTTTCAGCTCGCGGCGCAGGTCAGCATCCTCGCCTGCAGCGGCAGCCAGAGAAGCGTCAAAATGGGTGAATTCATACTCCATCGCGCCCCTTGCCTAGGGCGAATGGAGTTAATTAGGCTTTAAGCATACGCCGAAAGTGATACCATCGGTATTATGACCGAGCGAAAGCATATCCGCGCCGTTGAAGGCGAAGAGACCGAGCGCAGCGCGCTGCTGACACCCGCCGAAGCCACGGTGGAGGTCGAGCGAACCGAAGAGTTCGAGCACACAGAATGGTTCGAAGAACCTGAGCCACGCCGTTCGATCAGCTGGCTTGTCCCAGCCCTTTCGGTGGCCGCAATCGCCGGTTGGACAGGATTTTTCGCTTGGGTCCACCACGCTCAGATGCTCGCCGGAGCGAGTGCAGAAGTGTGGGGCGGTTGGATTACATCATGGGCGATCCCGGTACTGCTGGCGGTGTCCTTGTGGATGCTAGCGATGCGCAATTCCGCGCGCGAGGCCGCACGGTTTGGTGCGGTTGCGCAAAGCCTTTCCGCAGAATCGGCGCTGCTTGAAGACCGGCTGGTTACAGTCAACCGCGAGCTGAGCCTCGCCCGCGAGTTCCTCGCCACCCAATCGCGCGAACTGGAATTTCTGGGGCGCAGCGCTGGCGAACGACTTTCGGAACACGCTGACCGCCTGCAATCGCTTGTCATTGGCAATGGCGAACAGGTCGAAGCCATCGCAGGTGTGAGTGTTACTGCACTGGAAAACATGGATAGATTGCGGGATAATCTCCCCGTTATCGCCAATTCGGCGCGTGATGTTTCCAACCAGATCGGCAGTGCCGGACGCACTTCGCAGGATCAACTGGGCCAGCTGATATCGGGGTTTGAACGGCTCAACGAATTCGGTGCCGCCAGCGAGCGGCAGGTGGCGTCGCTGCGTAAGCGGGTCGAAGAAGCACTCAACGCCTTTGAGGCGCAGGCCGACCAGCTTGCACTGATAGCTGACCAGCGGTTTGCAACCCTGCGCGAAGACAGCGACGAATTCCGCGGCGAACTGGATAGCCGCGAGGTAGAGGCTCTCGCCGCAATTCGTGGCCGCGCCGAAACGCTGCGCGCTGAGCTTGCGGAAACCCATGCCGCCGAAGCGGAGCAGCAGGAAGCCGCGCTGGCCGCGCTGCAAGCGCGAATTACCGCGCTTGACGAGGAATCGACCGAAGTCGCCGGCAGCATCCGCAAAGGTCAGGAGGTCGGTCTGGCCGCCTACAGCCAGCAGATCGACGCCTTGCAGCAGCGGCTGCGCGAAGTGGTGAGCGAGTTAATGCAGATTGACGCTCAGGCGCTCGATTCGTCTAATGAGAAATTGCGCACCTTGTTTGCCGAGGCCGAACGTGCCGAAGCCAGTATTGCCGAACGCCAGGCAAGTTTTGACGTCGATATGGCAGAGCGTCGCACCGCCTTTGACGCCGCAGAACAGGATGCTGCACAGCGCCTCGCTGCGCGACTGGCAGACCTCGACGCCACGATTGCAGACCGCCGTGAGGATCAGCTGGCCCAGATGACGGCGCTGGCCGAGGAGGGCGAAGCAGTCGGTAACCGGATCGCGTCGCTGGGCCAGCAATTCGCGACCGTGGCGGAGCAAGGACGCGAAGCACGCGATGTCCTGTCCGGCGGGATCGACGCCTTGAGTGCCAGGCTGACCGACAGCCGCGAAGCGCTTGACGGGACCGACATGGCAGTAGCAGCGCTGACCGACGCCAGCGTGCGCCTGCTCGAACTGATCCAGGCAAGTGCGAAGCAAACCCGCGAAGATTTGCCCAAAGCACTGGATGAGTCCGAGACCCGCCTTGCTGCGATCGAGGACAGGGCGCGTGATATCAAACAATTGGTCGATCAGGCTCATGCCTCGGGCGAAGCTCTCACCGCTGAACTACACGCTGTCGATCTCAGCCGCACGCAAGCGAACGATGGGATCGAAGCATTCCAGGCCCGCTTCGGCCAGACCGCAGCCGAGCAGCAGGAGGCGATTGCAGCCTTGCGCACAGGTGTCGCCGCGCTCGCCGATGAAAGCGCCAGCGTTTCGGAACGCACGCAAGGCGAACTGCGCGATGCCATCACGGCACTGGAAACAAGCGCCCGCAGCGCGCTGGCCGCTATCGAGGACGATCAGGCACAGCGCATCGCCGGGATTGCCGAAAAGGTCGGGCAGCAAAGCGCCGACGCCATCGACCGGGCACTGGGTGAACGCACAGAAGAAACGCTGGCCAAACTCGACGAAGCCACCGAGCGGTCAACGCAGGCAGCCCGCGACACTGCAATCCAGCTGCGCGACCAGCTTGCCAAGGTGAATGAACTGGCAGGCAATCTGGAAGCACGGGTTTCGCAAACGCGCGAACGCGCCGAGGAGCAGGTTGATAATGACTTCTCGCGACGCGTTGCGCTGATCACCGAGAGCCTGAATTCCAACGCCATCGATATTGCCAAGGCGCTTTCAACCGAAGTGACTGACACCGCCTGGGCAGGTTATCTGCGCGGCGATCGGGGTATATTTACCCGCCGCGCCGTCGATCTGGTCGACAATACGCAAGCGCGCGAGATTGCCGAGCTTTACGATGCCGATGCGGATTTCCGCAGCCATGTAAGTCGGTACATTCATGATTTCGAGGCCATGCTGCGCACGATGCTGTCCACCCGTGACGGCCATGCAGTGAGCGTCACCTTGCTGAGCAGCGATATGGGTAAGCTCTACGTCCTGCTCGCGCAGGCTCTTGAGCGGCTGCGCCAATAAATCAGTCGGCGCCGGGACCGAAGAAAATCAGATCCTCCGGCACAATCCATCCGTTGATGTAATTGAGCACGAACAGTGCCGTAAAAATCGCTGCGAGCCCGGCGGCGCGGATCGCGATCAGTCCGGGACGGAAATTGGCAGGCGCACTGTCGGCCTGCCCCGGCACCTTTTCGATGCCCATTTCGTCATGCGTCCTCACTCCAAACGGCAGCAGCACAAAGGCGCACACCACCCAGACCAGCGCATAAATCGCAACGATGGAGGTCCATTGCATCAGCGGATCACATATTCGGCATGATCACGCGCACTTGCGGGCGCTTGCCACACCAGCGCTGGGCTGCACGGCGGGCGGCGAGGCGGGCCGCTTCGTGAATGTCTTTTGCACTCTGCCGCGCGGGGCCTTTCAGCTTGGCGATGGCGGTGCGAATGTCGGACTCCGCCTCGGCAGTGAAATCGGCCAGATCTTCGTCGAGCGGAAGGCCGAGCGTGTCGATACGCGGGTTCATCTCGCCATCCAGCGCCACGATCACCACGCCTTCGCGCATGATCCGGCGTCGCATCGCAATCGCCTCACCATCTGCGGGGACGATGATGTCGCCATCGAGCACAAGACGACCGGAGCGGACCTCGGCGATCTTGCCCGGGGCACCGGGAGCAAGCCGAACGATGTCGCCATTGCTCTGCACCACCGCATCGGGAATCCCATTGGCCAGGCCAAGCCGCCCCTGTTCCTGCATATGGCGCATCTCCCCATGCACCGGCACGAGGATTTCCGGGCGCAGCCAGTCATAGAGCGCTTCAAGCTCTGGCCGTCCCGGATGGCCCGACACATGGATCATGCTCTGACGATCGGTGACCATTTCGATCCCCCGCGTCGCCAGCTTGTTCTGGATAAGGCCGATGGCCAGTTCATTGCCGGGGATCTGGCGGCTGGAGAACAGCACCACGTCTCCGCGCACCAGCGACAGCCGGTGATTTTCATCGGCAACCCGCGCCAGTGCGGCGCGTGGTTCGCCCTGCCCGCCGGTTGCCAGGATAAGCAATTCGCCGCGCGGCAGGCCCATCGCGGTGTCGAAATCGACCGTGGCGGGGAAGTCCTGAAGATAGCCGCTCTGCTGCGCAACTTCGATAATCCGGTCAAGCGAGCGCCCGGCGACGCATACAGTCCGCCCGGTTTCACGTGCCACATCCCCCAGCGTTTGCAGCCGCGCGACGTTGCTGGCGAAAGTGGTGACCAGCACGCGCTTGCCGCGGTGTCGCTGCACTTCCTCCAGCAGGCCCTTGTGGACCGCACCTTCCGAACCACTGGCAGAGGGATTGAAGACATTGGTGCTGTCGCACACCAGCGCCAGCACGCCCTCATCGCCGATCTCGCTCAGTTCCTCTTCAGTAGCGGGCGTGCCGATGATTGGATCTTCGTCCAGCTTCCAGTCGCCAGTGTGGAAAATTCGCCCGTGCGGTGTGTCGATCAGCAGCGCGTTGCCCTCGGCAATCGAGTGGGCCAGCGGGATGTAAGTGATGTCGAAGGGACCGAGCACCAGATTGCCGTGATCTTCCTCAATGATGTTGAGTTCGACCTTGCCGGCAAGGCCCGCCTCTTCCAGCTTGCGCCGTACCAGTTCGGCGGTGAACGGGGTGGCATACAGCGGCACACCCAGCTCGGCAGCGAAATAGGGTACGGCGCCGATGTGGTCTTCATGGCCATGGGTCAGCACGATGCCTTCAAGCTGGTCGGCGCGTTCTTCGATGAATTCCAGATCGGCAAAGACTAGATCGACGCCGGGATATTCATTGCCGGAAAATGTCATGCCCAGATCGACCATCAACCAGCGGCCCTGACAGCCGTACAGATTGACGTTCATGCCGATTTCGCCTGACCCGCCCAATGCCAGAAACAGCAGCTCGTCTTCAGGGGTGAAGTTCTTTTTCATCGCGCGGCACGCTGGGCAAGGATGGCCAGGCCGTCGAGCGTTAGATCGCTGTCCACGGCGTCAAACAGATCGGTATATTCATCGAACAAGATTGCGAGTCCTCCAGTTGAGACGACCCGCGCAGGACGGCCGATTTCTTTGCGCATACGCCCGACCAATCCTTCGATCAGCGAGACGTAGCCCCAGAACACTCCGATAAGCATCTGGTCTTCAGTGTTACGGCCGATCACGCTGTCCGAGCTCGGCTTTTCAATCGCGATCCGCGGCAGCATGGCGGTTTTACCGACCAGCGCGTCAAGCGACAGATTGATGCCGGGTGCGATGATACCGCCCTTATAGGCTCCGGTGAAATCCACCGCATCGAAAGTGGTCGCGGTGCCGAAATCGACCACAATCAGGTCGCCATCGTATTTTTCGTGCGCGGCGATGGTGTTGAGCACGCGGTCTGCACCCAGCGAGCTGGGCTGGTCAACATCGAGCACGATGCCCCATTCGGCCCCGGCCTGTCCCGCAATCAGCGGCTCCACCCCGAAATACTTTTGTGCCAGCACAGTCAGATTGTGGATCGCCCTTGGCACCACTGCGCCGACAATGATCTGGGTGATGTCTTCGCGCGCGAACCCTTCCAGCTTTAACAACTGGAGCAGCCACACGGCATATTCATCGCCGGTGCGGCGCGGATCGGTGGCGATGCGCCAGCGCGCCTTGATTTCGCGGCCTTCGAACAGCGCGAAAACCACATTGGTATTTCCGACATCAGCGGCGAGCAACATGGCTCAGCTCTCCTGCTTTGCGAGCATTACATCGCCCGCGTGAATGGCACGGGTGGTGCCATCCGCCAAGCTTAGCGAAAGGGCACCATCAGCGGCGAGACCGGCAAAGGCGCCGGTCAATACAGATTCACCCGGAGGCTGGACCGTCAGCGGGGTGCCGCGCGCGTGCGCCACGCTTTCCCAGCGGCGCAGCAGCGGGTCGAGGCCGTATGCACGCCACCGCTCAACCTCGCGGCCGAACGATGCGGCCAGCGTCTGTGCGAACAGGTCGCGATCGGGCGCGGGTCCGTGATTCGCCAGCGCAGTGGTCGCCCGGTCGGGAAGCTGCGGTGCAGCGGCAAGGTTCACGCCGATGCCGACTATGATAGCATTGCCCGCTCGCTCCAGCAGGATTCCGGCCAGCTTTGCGCCTGACAGCAGCAGATCGTTGGGCCATTTCAGTCGCAAGGCGGATGGATCGGCGAGCAGCGGGACAACGGCCTCATACAGTGCCACACCGGCCACCAGTGCCAGCGTGGCGGGTGCCGGATCGCGCGGAGTGACATGGACGATTGTCGAGCCCATGAAATTGCCAGCGCCATCGAACCATGCGCGGCCCTGCCTGCCCTTCCCCGCCGTTTGACGATCGGCGATCAGCCAGTCGCATTCTGGCAAAGCCTCACCGCCGCGCAGTGCGGCAGCCAGATCGGCATTGGTGGAGCCGGTTTCGGCGAGCCTGCGGATCACATTGCGAAGGCGAAGGACGCCGCCGCACGCTCAGCAATCTCGCCCAGAGGCTTCGTCAGCAGGAAGCCAAGCGGCGAGATGATTAGCGTACAGATGCCCAGCACCGCCCAATGACCGACCGGGCTTTCCTTCTCAACCTCACGCGTGGCTTCATCGAAGAACATTACTTTGATGAATTTGAGGTAGTAGAACGCGCCGATCACACTGGCAGCGATACCGATTGCGGCGAGTGCGATCATATCCGCCTGAACCGCCGCCTGAAATACCACGAACTTGCCCCAGAAGCCGAACAGCGGCGGGATACCGGCAAGGCTGAACATCAGCGCCAACAGGCACCATGCCAGCACCGGGCGCGTGGTCGACAGGCCGGAAATGTCGGCAAAGGTTTCAAGCGGGCGGCCCATCGGGTCACGCAGCATGAGCAGGCCGACAAAACTGCCCAGTGTCATCGCCACATAGATGGTCAGATAGATCATCAATCCGGCCACGCCTTCGGGCGTTGCCGCGGCAAGGCCGATCAGGATGAAACCCACGTTGTTGATGGACGAGTAGGCGAGCAACCGCTTCAGGTTCTGCTGTCCGATTGCGCCCAGCGCACCGACCACAATCGAAGCCAGCGCGGCAAAGATCACGATCTGTTGCCAACTGGCGGACTGACCAGCGAAGGGATCCATCGCCACCCGCACCAACATGCTCATCGCCGCAACCTTGGGTGCGCTGGCAAAGAAGGCGGTTGCCGGGGTCGGCGCGCCTTCATAGACGTCGGGCGTCCACATGTGGAACGGCACTGCGGACACCTTGAAGGCCAGTCCGGCCAGCATGAAGACCACGCCAAACAGCGCGCCCATCGGGAATTGGCCCGCAAAGGCTGCGCGAATGCCTTCGTAACTGGTAGTGCCGGCAAAGCCGTAAACCAGGCTCATACCGTAAAGCAGGATCCCACTGGCAAGGGCGCCAAGCACGAAGTATTTCAGGCCAGCCTCTGACGAGCGGATGTCCTGCTTCAGGAAACTGGCCAGGACATAGGATGACAGGCTCGACATCTCGAGGCCGATATACAGCGTCATCAAATCCGTGGCCGAAACCATCATCCCCATGCCCACCGCATTGAACAGCATCAGCACGGGATATTCGGGACGATAGGCGGCCTGCTGCGCGAAATAGCGCGGGGTCACGATCAGGCAGGCGATGCTGGCGAGATAGATCAGGATCTTGGCGTAACTGCCAAAGGCATCGGCACGGTAAAGCCCGCCGAACGCGTCTCCGGCGGCCTCGTTACCAGCCATACCGAGCAAGTTCACGCTGAAGGCAACCGCACCGAACAGGGCCGCTACGGTCAGAATGGTGATCAGCCGCGCTGACCGCTGGCCGCCCCATGCCGCAGCGAGGAGCAGCACCAGTCCGGTCAACGACAGGCCGATTTCAGCGCCGGTAAGATATAGCGAGGTGGCGTAGGACATCAGTGCGCCCCCTCTTCACTGTGTTCGGGTGCGATGTAATTCGCCTCTTGCGCCTTGGGCTCACCCAGCTTGAGGTGCGCATCACCAGCAGACGCGGCGCGGGCAAGCCTGGCGTCCAGCGCGGCAATGTCCGCGCGCATCGGTGCCAGAAAGCTTTCAGGATAAACACCCATCCACAGCACCGCCGCAGCGATCGGGGCGAGCATGAACCATTCGCGCGCGTTAAGGTCCGTCATCCGCGCAGCATCGTCATTGACCTGCGTGCCGAAAACCACGCGGCGATAGAGATAAAGCATATAGGCAGCGCCCAGAATGATGCCGGTGGTGCACACCAGCGTGACAGTGGTAGAAACCTCGTAAATGCCTGCCAGCGACAGGAACTCGCCGACAAACCCGCTGGTGCCGGGCAGACCGATACTGGCCATCGTGAACAGCAGGAAGAACAGCGCATATTTCGGCATATTGATCGCCAGCCCGCCGTAACGGTGGATCTCACGCGTGTGCAAACGGTCATAAATCACGCCGACACACAGGAACAGCGCGGCGGACACCAGACCGTGGCTGAGCATGACGACCATTGCGCCTTCCAGCCCCTGCACATTGAAGGCAAACAGGCCCACCGTCACAATCGCCATATGCGCGACCGATGAATAGGCGATCAGTTTCTTCATATCTTCCTGCACCAGCGCGACCAGACTGGTGTAGATCACCGCCACCATCGACAGGCCGAACACCAGCCAGGCGAATTGCGCGGACGCTTCTGGGAACATCGGCAGGCTGAACCGGATGAAGCCATAACCACCCAGCTTCAGCAACACGCCCGCAAGGATGACCGAGCCTGCGGTTGGTGCCTGAACGTGCGCGTCGGGCAGCCAGGTGTGCACCGGCCACATCGGCATCTTCACAGCGAAACTGGCGAAGAAAGCCAGCCATAGCCATGTCTGCGCCCCCGGTGCGAAGTCATATTGCATCAGCGTGGGAATATCGGTGGTGCCCGCTTCGTTCACCATCCACAGCATCGCGATCAGCATCAGCACCGAGCCGAGCAGCGTGTAGAGGAAAAATTTGTAGCTGGCGTAAATCCGTTTATCGCCGCCCCACACGCCGATGATCAGATACATCGGGATCAGTCCGGCTTCGAAGAAGATGTAGAACAGGAACATATCCTGCGCGGCGAACACGCCCAGCATCAGCACTTCCATCAGCAGGAATGCGCTCATATATTCGCCGACGCGCTTGGTGATGGAATCCCAGCTGGCCAGAATGCAGATCGGCATCAGGAATACCGACAGCATTATCAGCATCAACGCGATCCCGTCGATGCCCAGCGCATAGCTGAAGCCAGCGAAAACCTCGGCCCGTTCCACAAACTGCCACTGCGTGCCGCCGACATCGTAATTGACCCACAGCATCACGCCGAGCGCCAGATTGAACAGCGTTGCAAACAGCGCGACCATCCGGGCACTGCCCGCATTCAGGAACAGGCAGGCAATCGCACCGACCAGCGGCACCGCGAGCATGAGCGAGAGGATGGGAAACTCCATCAGAACAATACCCAGGTGATCGCCGCGACAAGTCCGAGGAGCATCACCAGCGCATAGCTATTAAGATAACCGGACTGGAACCGGCGCGCGCCGACAGAGCCTTTTTCAACGACCCACGCGACACCGTTTGGCCCGAAGCGGTCGATAATGCCGACATCGCCCAGCTTCCAGAACTGGCGACCCAGCCAGAACGCCGGCTTGACGAAAATGACATTGTAGAGCTCGTCAAAATACCACTTGTTGTAAAACAGGCGGTACACCGGGCCGAGCTGTTCGGCAGCCTTGGCCGGGATGGAAGTGTCCTTGATGTATGCCCACCATGCGGTGATCAGGCCAAGCAACATCACCACAGTCGCGGTCAGCTTCACCCACAGCGGCACAGCATGAATCTGATGCATCAGCGCTTCGTTGTAGAAAATCGAACCCTGCCAGAAACCAGCATCGTCCAGAAATGCGTGGCTGAAAAACCAGCCAGCGAAGATCGCGCCAAGGCTCAGCACACCCAGCGGGACAAGCATTGTCAGTGGGCTTTCATGCGGGTGATAGCCGCCGGTGGTATCCGCCCCAGCCTCTTCAGGCGTTTTGTGAACGCTGTGCTGGATATGCTCGCTCTCAATCCAGCGCGGTTTGCCCCAGAAGGTCAGGAACATCAGGCGCCAGCTGTAGAAGCTGGTCAGCAGTGCGGCGAAAGCGCCCATCCAGAAGGCGAAATTGCCCATCTCGGTCCCACGACCGAAGGCCGCCTCAAGAATGGCGTCCTTGGAATGGAACCCGGCAAAGCCAGCATGGAGCCAGTAAATACCGACACCGGTGATCGCCAGCGTGCCGGCCATCATCGCCCAGAAGGTGAACGGGATCTGCTTACGCAGGCCGCCGTAATACCGCATGTCCTGCTCGTGATGCATGGCATGGATGACCGAGCCTGCACCAAGGAACAGCAGCGCCTTGAAGAAAGCGTGGGTGAACAGGTGGAACATCGCCGCGCCATAAGCGCCCACGCCAGCGGCAAAGAACATATAGCCCAGCTGCGAACAGGTCGAATAGGCGATGACGCGCTTGATATCCCACTGCGTGGTTCCGACAGTAGCGGCGAAAATACAGGTCGCCGCGCCGATGAAGGTCACCACGCCCAGTGCAATCGGAGCGGTTTCGAACATGGGCGACAGGCGGCACACCATGAACACGCCCGCGGTCACCATCGTGGCGGCGTGGATCAGGGCAGAGACCGGCGTCGGCCCCTCCATCGCGTCAGGCAGCCAGGTGTGCAGGCCCAGCTGCGCCGACTTACCCATCGCGCCGATAAACAGCAGGATGCACAGCACATCCATCGTGTGCATCCGCAAGCCGAGGAAGCCGATGGTCGCTCCGCTCATGGCAGGTGCAGCGGCCAGGATTTCGGGGATCGATACCGTTCCGAACACCAGAAAAGTGCCGAAGATACCCAGCATAAAGCCCAGATCGCCCACGCGGTTGACGACAAACGCCTTGATCGCTGCCGCATTGGCGCTGGGTTTGCGGAACCAGAAACCGATCAGCAGATAGGACGCCAGCCCGACCCCTTCCCAGCCAAAGAACATCTGGACAAGGTTATCGGCGGTCACCAGCATCAGCATGGCGAAGGTAAATAGCGAAAGGTAGGCGAAGAACCGCGGTTGGTCCGGGTCTTCGTCCATATAGCCCCAGCTATAGAGGTGGACGAGCGCGGAAACTGTGGTGATCACCACCAGCATCACCGCTGTCAGAGTATCGACCCGTAGCGCCCAATCGAACGCCAGATCGCCCGAACGGACCCATTGCAGCACCGGCACCACCGTCGCAGTCAAATCGCCCGCGACGAAGCCGAGGAAGATCGGCCAGCTCAGCGCGCAACTGATAAACAGCGCCGCCGTGGTCACCGCCTTGGCAAACACGCTGGGCGCGGCCTTGTTGGTCAGCCCGGCAATGAGCGCGGCCAGCAGCGGGAAAAAGACGATGATGAGGATCGAGTTCACCGGTGCTTATCCCTTCAGCCGGTCGACATCGTCGACCGCGATGGTCCCGCGACCACGGAAATAGATTACGAGGATCGCCAGACCGACGGCGGCTTCACCAGCGGCCACGGTCAATACGAACATCGCGAACACCTGACCCGTCAGATCGCCCAGAAAGGCGCTGAACGCGACCAGATTGATATTCACGCCGAGCAGGATCAACTCGATCGCCATCAGCGTGACAATCACGTTCTTGCGGTTGAGGAAAATGCCCAGCACACCCAGCACGAACAGGATCGCGCTGACGACGAGATAGTGTTCGATCCCGATCATAGCTCGATCCCCTCGCCAACAGCGGGCTGTGTCATCACAGTCGCATCTTCGGGACGGCGGCGCACCTGCTTGCCGATATCCTGATGTCCGCGCGCGCCATCGGGGCGCTGGCGATGGGTCAGGACAATCGCCCCCACCATCGCCACCAGCAGAATCAGGCCGGCCGCTTCGAACAGGAACAGATAATCACGGTACAGCACCGCACCGATATTCTCGACATTGCTGCGGCCCATGATCGGCGCCGCTGTGCCCGATGCCGAGCCAAGCTCCATCACCCCGACCTGATATGCACCAATGCCCAGCACCAGCTCGGCCAGCAGCACCAGCGCAATCGCGATCCCGAGCGGGAAGTTCTTTACAAAGCCGGTGCGCAATTCGGCAAAATCGATGTTGAGCATCATCACCACGAACAGGAACAGCACCGCGACCGCGCCGACGTAAACGATCACCAGCAGCGCAGCGATAAACTCTGCCCCCACCAGCACCATCAGCCCCGCCGCATTAAAAAAAGCAAGGATCAGCCACAGCACCGAATGCACCGGATTGCGCGCCGTGATCACCAGCACCGCGGACAGCACCGTCAGGGCGGCGAACAGATAGAAGGCGAAGACCTGGATCATTGGTTGGCGCGGCCCCTAGCGATACGGCGCATCGGCTTCAAGGTTCGCGGCGATTGCCCGCTCCCACTTGTCCCCGTTGGCCAGCAGTTTCGCCTTGTCATACAGCAGTTCTTCGCGCGTTTCGGTCGCGTATTCAAAGTTCGGCCCTTCGACCACGGCATCCACCGGACAGGCTTCCTGACAGAACCCGCAATAGATGCACTTGGTCATGTCAATGTCATAGCGCGTGGTGCGGCGGCTGCCGTCGTCACGCGGCTCGCTCTCGATCGTGATCGCCTGCGCGGGACACACCGCCTCGCACAGCTTGCACGCGATGCAGCGTTCCTCGCCATTGGGATAACGGCGCAGCGCATGCTCGCCGCGAAAGCGCGGGGACAGCGGGTTTTTCTCAAACGGATAGTTGAGCGTCACCTTGGGCTTGAAGAAATACTTCAGCGTCAGCGCGTGCGCCTTCACGAACTCCCACAGGGTGAACGATTTTATGAGGTGTGCGACCGAAGTCATGCGGCAGCTCCATAGTGGCCGGTCGCCATCAGATACCCGCTGATCACAACTACAAATCCCAGACTAATCGGCAGGAACACCTTCCAGCCAAGGCGCATCAGCTGGTCATAGCGATAGCGCGGTACGGTCGCCATCACCCAGCTGAACATGAAGAAGAAGAAGAACGTCTTGAGCAACAGCCAGACGATGCCGGGAATGTCGAACCACGGGATCAGATCGATGTTCAGCGGCGGCAACCATCCACCGAAGAACAGGATGGCATTGAGCACGCACATCAGAAGGATATTGGCGTATTCACCCAGCCAGAACAGCGCGAAGCTCATCGAGCTGTATTCGGTCTGATAACCCGCGACCAGTTCGCTCTCGGCCTCAGTCAGATCGAAGGGCACGCGCTGCGTTTCGGCCAGGCTGGAAATGAAGAACATCACCCACATCGGGAACAGCAGCGGGTGGATCACATAGGCGTTGATCAGGCCAAAGCCGAAGCCTTCCTGAGCGCGGACGATATCGTTGAGGTTATACGTCCCGGCAAACAGCACGACGCAGATCAGGATGAAGCCGATCGCAACCTCGTAACTGATCATCTGCGCGGCGGCGCGCATGGCGGAAAAGAACGGGTATTTCGAATTCGAAGCCCAGCCCGCCATCACGATGCCGTAAACCGACAGGCTGCTGATCGCGAGGATGTAGAGCAGGCCGACATTGATATCGGCCAGCACGGCGGTCGAGCTGAACGGCACCACCGCCCACGCTGCCAATGCCACGGTAAAGGTGACAATCGGCGCCAGGATGAAGATGCCCTTGTTCGCCGCGCTGGGGATGATGGTTTCCTGAAGGAACACCTTGAGCCCGTCAGCAAAGCTTTGCAGCAGGCCAAACGGGCCGACCACATTGGGACCGCGCCGCAGATTGATCGCCGCCCACACCTTGCGGTCGACATAAATGATCATCGCCACCGCCAGCATCAGCGGCAGCGCAATCAGCAGAATGCCGCTGATGGTGGCCAGACCCCACGCCCATTCATAGGACATGCCCCAGGATTGAAACGTCTCGGTCATTCCGCGGCCTCCGCGAATTCGCCGCCGTGCAGCAATTCTGCCGAGCAGCGCTGCATCACTTCGCTCGCGCGGGCGATGGCGTTGGTGAGGTAGAAATCCTTGATCGGATAAGCGGAAATTGCGCCGTCAACCGTGGCATTGCCATCGGCTTTGGGCAGCGTGCCATAATCCGCCAGACCCTCTTCACCCAAGGCAGGAACGGCGGCGATCATGGCGCTCTGCAATTCTGCAAAACTGTCGAAGCCAACCGATACCTTAAGCGCGTCCGCCAATGCCCGCAGGATCGTCCAGTCCTCACGCGCATCACCCGGGGCGAAGACCGCTTTCTCGGCGAACTGCACCCGGCCCTCGGTATTGACGTAGGTGCCGTCTTTCTCGGCGAAGGATGCGGCGGGCAAAATGATATCGGCCGCATGGGCACCCTTGTCGCCGTGATGGCCGATATAGACCTTCAGGCTGCCGCCAAATTGCGACCAGTCAACCTCGTCCGCGCCCAATGCCAGCACCACCTTCGGTGCGGCGGCGGCGATGTCGGCAATACCGCCCTTTTGCGCATAGCCAAGCATCAGCCCGCCCATGCGTGCAGCGGAGAAATGCAGCACGTTAAAGCCGTTCCAGCCATCGCGCGTCAGCTTGAATTGCGCGGCAAAGGCAAGGCCCGCACCCAGCGCGCCTTGCGCCAGTGCCGCACCGCCCATGATGATCGCCGGGCGCTCTGCACCCTCAAACACGTCGGCCACCTCATCGGGCAAATTGTCGAGCACCGACACATCATCGCCGATGAAATGCGCGGGATAAGTCGTATCCCAGAAAGGGCCGACCACGAAAATCTTGGCACCCCGTTTGGCCGCCTTGCGCAGGCGCACATTGACCAGCGGAGCTTCCCAGCGGACATGGCTGCCCACAATCAGAATGGCGTCAGCGGTTTCGATCCCGGCAAAGGTGGAATTGAACGCCACCGCCGCCAGATTGTCCGCCGCATAATCCATGCCGGTCTGGCGGCCTTCGAGCAGGTCGGACCCCAGCGCCTTCACCAGCGTGCTGGCCGCAAACATGGTTTCGCAATCGACCAGATCGCCGGCAATCGCCGCGATGGAGCCTTGCGGCCTGGACTTGGCAATCGCCTTGAATGCGCTGTCCCAATCGGCGGGCTGCAATTTGCCGCCCTTGCGGATGAACACGCGGTCGAGGCGGCGCTTGCCCAGACCATCGACCATATAGCGGCCCTTGTCGCTCAACCATTCTTCGTTGACGTCGTCATTGTTGCGCGGCAGCGCGCGCATCACTTCGCGGCCCCGGCTGTCGAGCCGGATGTTCGCGCCGACCGCGTCGGACACGTCGATGCTGTGGGTTTTCTTCAGCTCCCACGGACGCGCTTCAAAGGCATAAGGGCGGCTGGTCAGCGCGCCGACCGGGCACAGATCGATCACATTGGCGGACAGCTCGTGCTCGGCGGCCTGCTCCAGATAGGTCGTGATCTGCATATCCTCGCCGCGGCCAATCGCGCCGATTTCATCGACTCCAGCGATTTCCTCGGAGAAGCGCACGCAGCGGGTGCAATGGATGCAGCGGGTCATGACCGTCTTGATCAGCGGCCCCATGTACTTTTCAGTAACGGCGCGCTTGTTCTCGTCATAACGCGAACCGCCGCGGCCATACGCCACCGACTGGTCCTGCAGATCGCATTCGCCGCCCTGATCGCAGATCGGGCAATCGAGCGGATGGTTGATCAGGAGGAACTCCATCACCCCTTCCCGCGCGGTCTTGACCATTTCGCTGTCGGTGCGGATTTCCTGCCCATCGGTGGCGGGCAGCGCACAGCTGGCCTGCGGCTTGGGCGGGCCGGGCTTCACTTCGACCAGACACATCCGGCAATTGCCCGCAATGCTGAGACGTTCGTGATAGCAGAAGCGCGGAATTTCCTTCCCCGCCAGCTCACAAGCCTGCAACACGGTCGCGCCGTCCGGAACTTCGATTTCCTGGCCGTCTACGGTGACTTTAGGCATCGTCTTCACTCGCTTGCGGGCTGCCTTCATCGCCATAATGGCTGCGTGTCCACAATCCATCTGCGATGACCTGGCGAACCATCGAATAATCCAGAACCACCTCTTCGGTGCTGTTCATTCCGCAACTTTGCAGCGCGGGATACAATGCCTCAATCGCTTCGTGTTCAGCGTCAGAGGCGATGGTCGAGCGCAGCAGAGCATCGGCTGCTGCCGGTCCGTGAAACACCAGGCAGTCGGCCAGCCCGGCAATCTGTTCGGCACGGGGATGGACCAACCGGTCCTTGCTACGGCCAGACACGGCGGTCCCAGCGGTTGCAGCCGGGGCCGGCGGGGCGTTGAAATCCATCAGATATACTTCTTCCGCCATCAGCGCGCGCAACGTCTGATATTGAAATCGCATCTGCATACGATAGGTCGAATTTTTCATTGACCGTCCAATGCAATCGCTGATGTCCAGCTCGTCCATTAAATCATCTTTGTCCACGTCCAGCGCGACAAAATCGATGGTAACGGGATCGCTGTTGATCAGAATTTGCCGCGCCAGATCCTTGTTTCGGTAAACCGAACATTTCACGATGCGCTTCTGCATCATGCGCGATTCATCACGCGCGACATTTTCCGGCAGCCGCTTGAAACGGGTGCCGGTTGCCAGATCGCTTTCCGGGAAGGGCACCTGCTGCGCCTGCACCGGATAAGCCACTGCTGCGGCAAGGATGATCGCGAGAAATTTGCTCATTCCGCCGCCTCCAAGGTTGCAGGCGCAAATTGCGCGTTGTGTTCGTGAATGCGCCGCTCCAGCTCGGGGCGGAAGTGTTTGATCAGGCCCTGGATCGGCCATGCTGCGGCATCGCCCAGCGCGCAGATGGTGTGGCCTTCCACCTGCTTGGTGACCTGCTGCAGCATATCGATCTCCTCGATCGCTGCATCGCCGGTGCGCAGGCGTTCCATCATGCGCCACATCCAGCCCGTGCCTTCGCGGCAGGGCGTGCACTGGCCGCAGCTCTCGTGCTTGTAGAAATAGCTGAGGCGGCTGATCGCGCGGACGATATCGGTGGATTTGTCCATCACGATAACCGCCGCCGTGCCCAGTCCCGAGCCGACCTCTTTCAGTCCATCGAAATCCATCGGCGCATTCATGATCTGGTCTGCCGGCACCAGAGGTACCGAGGAACCGCCGGGGATCACCGCGAGGAGGTTGTCCCACCCGCCAATGATGCCGCCGCAATGCTTTTCGATGAGATCCTTGAACGGGATGCTCATCTCTTCCTCGACCACGCAGGGCTTTTCGACATGGCCGCTGATCTGGAACAGCTTGGTGCCCGCATTGCCTTCACGCCCAAATCCCGCGAACCAGCTGGCACCGCGCCGAAGGATCGTGGGGACCACCGCAATGCTTTCCACATTGTTCACCGTGGTCGGGCAGCCATACAGGCCCGCGCCGGCCGGGAATGGCGGCTTGAGCCGGGGCTGGCCCTTTTTGCCTTCAAGGCTTTCGATCATCGCGGTTTCTTCGCCGCAGATATAAGCGCCCGCGCCGCGGTGGACGAACACGTCGAAATCATACCCCGAACGACAAGCATTCTTGCCGATCAGTCCCTGATCATACGCTTCATTGACAGCCTTTTGCAGTGTTTCGGCCTCGCGGATATATTCACCGCGAATGTAGATATACGCCGCCCGCGCCCGCATGGCATAGCCAGCGACCAGCGCTCCTTCGATCAGCTTGTGCGGATCGTGGCGGATGATTTCCCGGTCTTTACAGGAGCCTGGCTCGCTTTCGTCCGCATTGATGACCAGAAAACTGGGGCGGCCATCCTTGCTTTCCTTGGGCATGAATGACCATTTCAGGCCAGTTGGAAAGCCCGCCCCGCCCCGCCCGCGCAAACCGCTGGCCTTCATTTCTTCAATTATCGTATCTTGTCCGCGACTTAGCAAGGATTTGGTATCGTCCCAATCGCCGCGCTGCTGCGCAGCTTTCAGGCCCCAATACTGGAAGCCATAGAGATTGGTGAAAATGCGGTCTTTGTCCTGAAGCATCAGAACGCGCCTCCCTGCGAGAGGAAATACAGCGCGCCAAGAATGACCGCAGCGATCAGGCCGAATTTGATCATGCCGGTGAGCACTTTCCAGGCGATGAAAATCACGACCAGCGCGATCAGGATGGTGGTGATAGTCATGCCCATTCGTCCCGATAATCGTGGTTCTCTTCAACCATGTCCGTCAGCGTGGTCGGTCCGCCCGAAGGCTCGGACGTATGGCGACCCGGCTCCTGCGTGCCTGCCTTAGGATTCTGACCCTTGGCCAGCGCGTCGAGCACGGTGTCGAGGCGTTCGGGCGTCAAATCTTCAAAATTGTCGTCATTGATCTGGACCATCGGCGCGGTGGCGCAATTGCCCATGCATTCGACCTCGGTCAGCGTCCACAGCCCGTCTTCCGAGACATGGCCCTTGCGCATCCCGCGCGCCTTGCATGTTTCGAACAGAGCATCCGACCCGCGCAGCATGCACGGTGTCGTGCCGCACACCTGCACGTGGAATTTCCCAACCGGAACAAGGTTGTACATGAAATAGAAGCTGGCAACCTCAAGCACGCGGATGGCGGGCATATCGAGATAGTCAGCGACATATTCGATCACCGGCAGCGGCAGCCAGCCCTGCGTATCGGTTTCCGCACCGACCTGTCGCTGCGCCAGATCGAGCAGCGGCATCACCGCCGAGCGCTGCCGCCCCTCGGGATAGCGCGCGACGATCTCCTTCGCGAGTGCCGCAATCTCGGCGGTCCAGGCGAACGACCCCCACCGCTCGCGCAGTTCGGGCGTATCGGGTGCGGGGGCGCGGTCAGCCATCAGTTCGATCCGACGAATTTGCCGAGCTCATAGGCCCATTCCGCACCATAGCGAATTGAAGCGTAAATCCCGATAATCACAAAAACTGTCGAGATTACTCGACCGACCTTTTTGTCGTAAAGCCAACTCACCGATCACACTCCCCGAACACCACGTCGATTGCGCCGAGAATCGCGGTCGCATCAGGTAGCATGTGGCCTTTGGACATGAAGTCCATCGCCTGCAGGTGGCTGAAGGCGGTCGGGCGGATTTTGCAGCGGTAGGGTTTGTTCGACCCGTCCGACACGAGATAGACGCCGAACTCGCCCTTGGGGCTTTCGGTCGCCACGTAGACTTCGCCAGCGGGCACATGAAAGCCCTCTGTGTAGAGCTTGAAGTGATGAATCAACGCTTCCATCGATTGCTTCATTTCGCCGCGCTTGGGGGGCGACACCTTCCGGTCATCGCTCGCAATCGGGCCGGTAGGCATTTCCGCAAGGCACTGCTTGATGATCTTGGCGCTCTCGTAGACTTCCTTCACGCGCACCACGAAGCGGTCATAGCAGTCCGAATTGGTACCGACGGGAATGTCGAAGTGCATCCGGTCATACACATCATAGGGCTGCGACTTGCGCAGGTCCCACGGGATGCCCGCCGCGCGGATCATAGGGCCGGAGAAGCCCCAGGCAATTGCGTCTTCCTTGCTGACCACGGCGATATCGACATTGCGCTGTTTGAAGATGCGATTGTCGAGCACCAGACTCATCGCATCGCCAAACAGTTCGGGCAGGCGGCCATCGAGCCAGTCACCGATATCGGTCAGCAGCTTGAGCGGCACGTCCTGATGCACGCCGCCGGGCCGGAACCATGCCATGTGCATCCGTGCGCCCGCCGCGCGCTCGAAGAAATTGAGCGTATCTTCGCGCAGCTCGAACACCCACAGATTGGGCGTCATTGCGCCAACATCCATGACGTGCGCGCCGATGTTGAGCATGTGGTTGGAAATGCGTGTCAGCTCGGCGAACAGCACCCGCAGATATTGCGCGCGGATCGGCACTTCGATGTTGAGCATCTTCTCGATAGCCAGAACGTAACTGTGCTCCTGACACAGCGGCGAACAATAATCGAGACGATCGAAATAGGGCAGCGCCTGCAGATAGGTCTTGTGCTCGATCAGCTTTTCCGTGCCGCGATGCAGCAGGCCGACATGCGGATCGATCCGTTCTATAATCTCGCCGTCCAGCTCCATCACCATGCGCAGCACGCCATGTGCCGCAGGGTGCTGCGGCCCGAAATTGATCGTGTAATTGCTGATGACTTCGTCGCCGGTTGTGGGCGACTGTTCGAGTTGCATACTCATGCGCAGATCCAGTTGCCGGAGTAGCTTGCCGCCTTGCCATCCGCGCCGGTCACAGTGACATTTGCGGGGCGGGTCTGGGCCTCACCTGCGGCGGGCGAGACAGTGACCGTCACGCCTTCGCCCGAAAAGTTCGTGCCGCGCTTGATCCGGTCGAGGCCGCCGGGGCCGCTGTCGAGCAGCACCAGGCCATCGCCGACGCGGATCACGCCCTTACCGCTCATGCCCTTGTCGCGCAGGCCAGCGGCGATGATCATTTCCTTACCGCCGGTCATGAATGTGCAGCCACCCTCACGCGGGCCGAGGTTGACCCCGCCGACATCGCCCAGCTGTTCCAGCTGCGTCACATCAGCGCCCGCTGGCGGGGCGGCCTGTGCCTTGTTGGGCATATCCATCGTCGGCTGCGATGGATCATTGGCGGCGCTGGTGCTCTCAGCCGTGGCTTCACCCCCGATGCGCGCGGCGAAGTCGTCGGCGCTCTCCTGCTCGGCAGGTTGCTGCGAACACGCTGCGAGCATCAGCAGCGCGGCGGGAAAAGTCAGGCGGCCAATCATTCGTCAGCATCCTTCTTCTTGGGCGTAGCGCGCTTGGCGGCGGGCTTCTTGGCAGCAGGCTTCTTCTTCGTAGGAGCTTTTTTGGCCTTTGGCTGGGTAGCCGCTTTGGTGTCTGTGGTCTTGCCCTTGCGGGGTTTGCGTGATGGACGGTCTTCGGTCGGTTCAGGCGGCGGCGCATCGGCCTTGCCGCTGTCGTCCTCTGCCGGAGCGCCCTTGCTGACCTTTTCCGCAGCCTTCGCATCGGTTTTCTTGCCAGCACCGGTCTGCTTTGGACTTTCGGTCGTCTTGGGCTCGTCAACCGGCGGAGTGGCCGCTTTCTCGTCACCCGGAAGGACGTAATTTGCGCCCTCCCACGGGCTCATGAAATCGAACTGGCGCAGGTCCTGAGCAAGCTCGACCGGCTCGTAAACCACGCGTTTCAGATCTTCGGAATAGCGCAGCTCGGTATAGCCGGTGAGCGGGAAGTCCTTGCGGAACGGATGCCCTTCAAAGCCATAATCGGTTAGGATGCGGCGCAGATCAGGATGGCCCGCGAACAGCACGCCATACATGTCGAACACTTCACGTTCGAGCCAGTTGGCGTTGGGCCACAAGGTCGTGACCGTGGGCACCGGTGTGTCTTCACTGGCGGCCAGCTTGACCATGATGCGATTGTTCTTGGTCAGGCTGAGCAGCATGTAAACCACTTCAAACCGCTCAGCCCGTGCGGGGTAATCCACCCCGGCAATTTCCATGAGCTGCTGATAGTCGAAATCATCGCGCAGCGTGCGCAGGACGTCTTCGATGCTGTCACGCTCAACCGTGAAAGATAGCTCGCCATGCTCTTCACCCGCCTCGACCAGATGGGCCGAAAGCGCTGTGGCCAGCGTGTCCTTCAGCCCCTCAATCGCGGAAAAGCGCGGTGCGGAATGCAATGTTGCCATGCCCTCGCCCCTATCGCTCGATCGTGCCGCTGCGGCGGATTTTCCGCTGCAATTGCATCACGCCATACAGCAGCGCCTCTGCCGTGGGTGGGCATCCGGGCACATAGATATCGACCGGAACAATCCGGTCACAGCCGCGCACAACGCTGTAGCTGTAGTGATAATAGCCGCCGCCATTGGCGCAGCTGCCCATCGAAATCACGTATTTCGGCTCCGACATCTGGTCGTAAACCTTGCGCAATGCCGGGGCCATCTTGTTGCACAACGTGCCGGCGACAATCATCACATCGCTCTGGCGCGGGCTGGCGCGCGGGGCGACGCCAAACCGCTCCATATCATAGCGCGGCATGTTGACGTGGATCATCTCGACCGCGCAGCAGGCCAGGCCGAATGTCATCCACCACAGGCTGCCGGTGCGTGCCCACTGGAACAGATCTTCGGTGCTGGTGACCAGGAAGCCCTTGTCATTCACCTCGGTCTGGACCGCGCGGAAATAGTCCGCATCGGGATGGCGCACTTCGCCGCCCTGTGCCGCAGGCGGCATGATGATGCTGGAGGTGCTCATATCATTCCCACTCCAGCGCGCCGACTTTCCAGGCGTAGGCAAGCCCGACCAGCAGTTCGAACAGGAACACCATCATGGTGATCCACCCCGCCCAGCCGGTGAGATCAAGACTGACCGCCCAGGGGAACAGGAACGCTGCTTCAAGGTCGAAGATGATAAACAGGATCGCGATCAGGTAGAACCGTACATCGAAGCGGCTGCGCGGATCCTCGAAGGCGGGGAAGCCGCATTCATACTCGCTAAGCTTTTCCGCATCGGGGCTGTGCGCGCCGGTCAACCGTGCCACGCCCATCGGCAGAAACACGAAGAGCGCGGACAAGCCAACGGCGATAAACAGGAAGATCAGGATCGGGAGATATTGTTCGAGGTCGACCACGTAGTTTTCCTTGCCGGTGCAGGCGATTCCATCACAGGAGGCGTGTTTGGCCCCGCCTCTAGGCCCCTCGCCCGCGCGGTGCAAGGGCGGGAAAGGCGCAATTCACGCACAATTGGTTGCATCGGACGCAGTGCCGCGGCGAAACAATCGGCGTGGTCAATCCAGCGGCAGCACTCTGATTTCTGTGGGTTTCGGCTGCTTACCCTCGCGGACGACGCCGTCATCGCCAAAGACGTCCCACTGGCCGTTCGCGACATAGACCAGTTCGCCGCTGTCGACCGAGCCGCCAAGCGGTTCGGTCCAGGCCGGATTCGCCTGTTCCAGAATGCGGTGGCCAACAATCCGGTGGCCATCTGTCAAGAGCTTGAACGCGGCGATCCGCATGGGGCTGGTGCCGTTCTGCATGGCGATCAATTCGCTACCGTGCCGCCAAAGCCCGTCGATCCCATCGAGTATGATCATGAGGCCTTCGCTCACTCGAACGCGTGTCAGCGCGCCCGTCTGAAAGTCATAGCGCGCTAATCCATAGCGATAATCGCTGACGTGCAGATATTGTCCCTCGGGATCGACTGCGATGCCTTGGGGTGAGCGCAAATTGCCTGCGGGGATGAGCGTATCCAGATCGCTCGCGCCACGCTTGCCGCGATAGACCGCGCCAGTGATCGGGTCGCTGGCATAGAGCATCCCGTCCGGTCCAATCGCGAGGTCCGAGGGGCTGGCGCCATCGGGCGCTGCCATGCGCACAGCTTTCGCGCCAAGAGGTGTCAGCTGGATCAGGCCGGCGAACCCCGGCACACTATCCGTCGACTGGTCGATATTTCCCGAGGAGACCCAAACCGCGCCCGTTGTCTGGTCGCGGACAATACCGCTCAGATTATCGGCTCCGGTGGGGGATACCCCGCGAAAACCGCCGTCGGGTGCATGGCCAAACACCTGCTTGCCAAGCACCGAGGTTACCAGCAACCGACCATTTGCAGGATCGCGGATGACGCTTTCCACCAGCAATGCCTTTGCCGGAACTGTCGCCAGCGTCCGACTGGTCACAATAACTGGCGGCGTGTTTGCGAAAGCGGCAGCGAGCGCGTCGCGTTGCGCGCCCTCATACATCCACAGCAATTGCTCGCGCGCGGCATCACCAAAGCGGTAGCCGCGCGCTGTCAGCCAGACGAGATCGTCAAAGCTGCCCGCCAGATCGTCAGAGCCCAGCCGCGCGTTCAGCAATCGTAAGCGCACAGACCCGCTATCGGGAAAATTGCGGGCAAGAGCCACCAGCCCGGCGACATCTGAAATCTTGCCCGTCAATGCGTCGGTGGCCGTCCATTCCTGAGCGGGCGTTACACCCACGCTGACAGGCATTGCTCCACCAGAACATCCCGCCAGCGCAAGCGCAGCCGCAGCAAGAACGGCCAGCGCCTTCATTTCATCAGCGCTTTTGCAGCCTTGTCTGCAGACGAACCATAAGGCGGCTTGAACCCGCCGAGCTTGGCGATGTCGAGTCTCGACTGCGTATAGACGCTGCGGGCATGGCTGAACTCGCGGAAACCTTCGATGCCGTGATAGCTGCCCATCCCGCTCCCGCCGACGCCGCCGAACGGCAGATCTTCCATCGAGACATGGAAAACAACGTCATTCACAGTCACGCCGCCACTGATTGTCCTCTGCAGCACCTTCTCGCGCTCCTTTGTGTCCTGCCCGAAATAATACAGGCCCAGCGGACGGTCATGCTCGTTCACATAATCGATGGCCTCATCAATCTGTGAATAGGTTTTGACTGGCAGGATCGGACCGAAAATCTCCTCCTGCATAGCCGTCATATCCTCGGTGACATTCTTGAGGATCGTGAGCGGCATCTTGCGGGTGTTGGTGTTGGAAAAATCCTCATTGCCCGGATTGACCTCGATCACCTCGGCACCCTTGTCCCGTGCATCGGCGACCAACGACTGGAGCCGATCGAAATGCCGATCGGTAACGACGCTGGCATAGTCATCATTTTCGAGCAGCGCGGGGTACATATTGGCGACCCCCTGCCACACGCCGTGGATCGCCTCGTCCTGCTTGCTTTCGGGGACATACAGATAGTCAGGTGCCAGGCAGATTTGTCCGGCATTCATCATCTTGCCCAACGCCACGCGCTCACCGGCCTTGGTGAAGTCCGCATTCTCGCCCATGATCACTGGCGATTTCCCGCCAAGTTCGAGCGTGACAGGCACCAGATTGGCCGAAGCAGCCTCCATCACCTTGCGCCCGGTCGGGGTCGAGCCGGTGAATACGAGGTGGTCGAATGCGATACCCGAAAAGGCCTGCGCCACTTCTGGCCCGCCAGTGAACACGACGCATTCGTCAGGCGTGAAATATTCCGCCACCAGTTCTTTCATGAGCAGGCTGGTTTTCTCGGTAAATTCGGACGGCTTGATCATCGCCCGGTTGCCTGCGGCAAATATCTGCATCAACGGGCCGAACGTCAGATTGACCGGGAAATTCCATGGGCTGAGAATGCCGATCACACCTTTGGGTTCGTACCGCACCTCGGCCTTGGCCCCCAGCAGGCCGAGCGGAAACTGGACATGGCGCTTGTCGGGCCGTGACCATTTTTCCATATTCTTGAGACAATATTTGCCGAAGCTGACCGTGCCAGCAATGTCGGTAATCATCGATTGCTGCGGGCTGCGATTGCCGAAATCGGCGCTCATCACCTTGCACAGGTCGTCGGCGTGTTCCTTGAGCAGCTTCATCGCCCGCTCAACGCGGTCCTTGCGCAGCTTCATTGGTTCGGGCCGCATCTGGTTGTGTGCCGCACGCTGTTTGCGCAGGACGGCTTCCATCACGCTCGTCTGATCGTCGGCCATTATACTCTCCGTTGATTCTGCTGCATTGCAGCACTAACTTGTAGGCGAACCGAAAGGTCGCCTTTGGCAACCGATATCCCAGATCACAAGGACCAGCACAAGCATGACCCAGTTCAGCGCAGCCGACCCCATCGTCATCCTGTCTTATGCCCGCACCCCGATGGGCGGAATGCAGGGCGCCCTTGCGGAAGTTTCCGCAACCGATCTGGGGGCCACTGCGGTCAAGGCGGCGGTTGAGCGGTCGGGCGTTGCGGGCGAGAAATTTGACCGCGCCTATATGGGCTGCGTCCTCCCGGCGGGGCTTGGTCAGGCCCCTGCCCGCCAGGCCATGGTCAAGGCCGGGCTGCCCAAATCCGTACAGGCAACCACGGTCAACAAGGTTTGCGGCAGCGGTATGCAGACGGTCATAATGGGCGCCGAGGCACTGGCCAGCGGCACCGCCGATTATGTCGTTGCGGGCGGGATGGAGAGCATGACCAATGCACCCTATCTGCTTAAGAAGCACCGCTCCGGCGCGCGGATCGGACATGACACCGCCTATGACCATATGTTCCTGGATGGGCTGGAAGATGCCTATGAGGAAGGCCGCGCCATGGGCACTTTCGCACAGTGCACTGCCGACGAATATCAGATGACGCGTGAGGAAATGGACGACTACTCTATCGAATCGCTGCGCCGCGCCAATGCCGCCATCGAAAGCGGCGCGTTTGCTGACGAGGTGGTTCCGGTCACCTTCTCGACCCGCAAAGGCGAGGTGACGGTCGAACATGACGAACAGCCCGGCAAGGGCAAGCCCGACAAGATCCCGCAGCTGCGCCCCGCCTTTGCCAAGGACGGGACCATCACAGCTGCTACCTCCAGTTCAATCTCGGACGGTGCGGCCGCAGTCGTGCTGACGCGCGCCAGCCTGGCCAAGGACAATGGCCAGCAGCCAGTCGCCAAGATCGTCGCAATGGCCGCGCACGCGCAGGAGCCTGCACAGTTCACGGTTGCCCCCATCGGCGCGATCGAGAAGGTGCTTGAAAAGGCCGGTTGGTCAGCGGACGAAGTCGAGCTGTGGGAAGTGAACGAGGCATTCGCCTGCGTCGCGATGTTCGCCATGCGCGACATCGGCATCCCGCATGACAAGATCAATATCAATGGCGGCGGCACTGCGCTGGGCCATCCCATCGGGGCCAGCGGCACACGCATCATAGTGACGCTGCTCAACGCGCTGAAGCAGCAGGGCAAGACCCGCGGCGTCGCGGCACTGTGCATTGGCGGCGGCGAGGCAACTGCCGTGGCGGTGGAGCTGGTCTGATCTGAAAGAGTTATGCGCAGCAGCACGGCTGGGCGTGTCCGCCTCGCTATCTAGCGGGCAAAAAACCTGTTACATCCCGGATCGGATGGGATTGAGGGAGCATTTTGAATGAAGAAATTTGTTATGATGGCGGCCTGTGTCGCACTGGCCGCTTGCGGTTCGAACGAGACGGCTGAGGTTGAGCCGGTCGACACGACCGTAGCAGCCGATCCGGCAACTGCCACTGGTGATATGAGCGGGACCTATGAGGTCAAGATGGCCGATGGTTCGGTAGTCATGCAGACCGTCAATCCCGATGGCACCTATGTCGATATGACCAATGGCACCGAAACCGAACGCGGCACATGGCGCGCCGAGGGCGACAAGATGTGCTTCGACCCGACCGGCGATGGTGCCGAAGCATGCTATTCCGCAACCGCACCGGGCGCAGATGGCACCTTCACGACCATTGGCCCTGATGGCATGGAAACCGGATCGACGGTTCGCAAGATCGAAGTCGATGCGGGCAATCAGATGATGCCGGCTGAATAAGCCTTCGCACGATAAACACGAAAGGGCGGTCCAGCACGGGCCGCCCTTTTTTGTTCAGCTATTGATTTGATCAGGGCTTGCTGGCGCCCCATAGTCGTTCAGCGCGGATCCAGCCCGATCGCTTGCCGACATTGAGATCGCACCATCCGCGGCTGCAATCGCCAAGCACGCCGACAACGCCCGGCTGCAAACGCCATTTGATCTTCGCATTGTCTGCCGGATCAGACCGCAACTGGGCCATCCCTTCCCCGACAACAATCGCCCCGCGATCAGGGCTCAAAAGGCGCGCCACGACCCAACCGCGATCCCCAGAAGGGTCTTGGATCAACCGCCAGCCTTCCATCACCCTGATGACCTTTACCGGCAGGCCGGGACGGCGATAGACCCACGCAATCTTGTAATCGGCGCTGGGACCAACCCGCATATTCAGCTCGCTCGCACGGATCGTCGCCCAATAGGGCACGGCGCGGTCCTGCGCGCTTGCGGGCATGGCAAGGCACAGACAAGCAAGCATAAAGGCGATTATACGGGCGACCATAGAGCGTGCGTTCCTAAGCAGTTGCGAGTCGCGCTGCAAGTGCCCCTTGGGCTGGCGTCTCACAGCGGCACGCTTGACCCGACCCTTACCCACCGCCTAGCGCTCTGAATTGCATGGAAACGCCAACTTCTCCCTCCGCCAAACGCCTCGACCATCAACCGCGTGTGGTGGTCACCCGGCACCTGATGCCTACTGTCGAACAGAGGCTGTCCGAACTGTTCGACACCGCGCTCAACCAGACCGACCGCCCCATGTCGCGCGAGCAGCTGCAAGCGGCGGTGCAGGATTGCGATGTGCTGGTACCTACTGTCACTGACAGCATCGATGCCGACCTTATCGCCAGCGCCAGCGACCGGCTGCGACTGATCGCCAGCTTCGGCGCGGGGACCGATCACATCGATCTCAAGGCCGCCGCTGCACGCAAAATCCTCGTCACCAACACTCCGGGCGTGTTCACCGATGACACCGCCGATATTGCGATGGCAGGCATTATCGGCGTTCCCCGCCGTGTCCGTGAAGGAGTCGAGCTGATCCGCAGCCAGCAATGGACCGGCTGGACACCCACCGCGCTACTGGGCCGCAAATTGGGCGGCAAGGTTCTGGGGATCGTTGGCATGGGCCGGATCGGTCAGGCCGTCGCACACCGGGCGCGGGCATTCGGGCTGGAGATTGCCTATCACAACCGCAAGCCGCTACCCGAAGCGGTCGAGCGGATATTCGGCGCCCGCTATGTCGACAGTCTCGACGCGCTGGTGGCTGAGGCGGATATTCTGACGCTGCATTGCCCGGCGACAGAGAACACCATCGGCATGATCGACGCACGGCGGCTGGCGATGATGAAGCCCGAGGCCAGCATCATCAACACCGCGCGGGGAGAGCTGATCGACCAAGAGGCGCTGATTGCGGCGCTAAGGGCTGGTCACCTCGCCGGAGCCGGGCTGGACGTCTATCCCGACGAACCCAATGTCGACCCGCGTTTGCTGGCGCACCCCAATGTCATGACCCTGCCCCACATCGGCAGCGCCACCCGCGAAGGCCGCGAGGAATCGGGGATGAAAGTCATCGCCAATATTCGGATGTGGGCCGACGGACATAGGCCACCGGACCAGGTGCTGACTGGGCTCAACCCCTAAGCTCACCGTCACTCCGGACCTGATCCGGGGCGACGTAAGGCAGCCCGCTCAATCCCCCGTCAAAATCCGATCGACCAATTGCTTCACCGTGGGCGTGAAGTTGTTCGAATAAAACGGGTCCTGCTTGAACCGGTATGCTGCGTGTCCGGCGAAGGCGAGGTTGTCGTCCGTGTCGCCGCCATGCGCGATGTCCTGCAGGGTTTTCTGAATGCAGAAACTGCGCGGATCGGCGAGACGTCCGGTGGTGTAATCATCGTGGTCTTTCCATGATGAGAACCCGCAATGCGACAGGCAGCCCATGCAATCTTTCTGGTCCTTGCGGATAGTGTCGCGGCTGTCTGGCGTGACATAGACGATGGTGCTGTCAGGCGTCTTGAGCGCTTCGGTGTGGCCCTGCGCGAACCATGCCTTGGCGCTGTCATAATCGCTTGGCGCGACCCACATGTTCTTGCCGCGCACACCCACGTCGAGAAGCTTGCTGTGCACCCCGCATTCGGTTTTGGCGAAGGCGATCTGCCGTTCAGAGCGGTGGATCAGATCATACAGGAACGGGTTCTTGACCGCCGAGGAATAAAACCCGGTCGGTGAGAATTTGTGCAGCAGCACATCGCCCGGCTCGACCGTGCGCAGCATATCCTTCCAACCCTGCGGAATCGGGCTTTCTTCGGTCAGCAGCGGACGCGTGCCGAACTGGAAGGCGATTTTGCCGAGCTCTGGATTGTCGATCCAGTCGCTCCATTCGCGCAGGAACCACACGCCGCCCGCCATGATAATCGCGGTATCTTCCGATACGCCTTCCTTGCGCATTGTTTCGCGCAGCGCTTTCACGCGGGGATAGGGATCTTCGGGCTTCAGCGGATCTTCGGCATTCGACAGGCCGTTATGACCGCCCGCCAGCCACGGGTCTTCATAGACCACTGCCGCCATCAATTCGGGCACCTTGCTATAGCTGCGTTTCCACAATGCGCGGAAAGCGCGCGCCGAACTGATGATGGGCAGATAACAGACATTAAACCGCTGCGCGATTTCGGCCAGCTTGTAGGGCATACCCGCGCCGCATGTCACGCCGGTGACCATACCGCGCGTGTTCTCCAGCACGCCTTCGAGCACTTCCTGCGCGCCGCCCATTTCCCACAGCACATTGATGTTGATCGCGCCCTTGCCGTTCGACATCTCATAGGCGCGCTTCACCTGTTCGGTGGCACCGTCGATGGCGTAGCGGATCAGCTGTTCGTGGCGTTCCTTGCGCGTCAGCTGGTCATAGATTTGCGGAACAATCTTGCCCTCGGCATCATAGCTGTCGGCATTCACCGCACTCACAGTGCCGATGCCGCCAGCTGCCGCCCAGGCGCCCGAGCTTTTGTGATTGGTCGCCGAAACGCCCTTGCCGCCTTCGATCAATGGCCAGACTTCGCGTCCGCCATAAATGATCGGTTTAAGACCCTTGAAGCTCATTTTCTGTTCTACCTTTTCAGTGCGGGTCGCAGAGCGCCCTCAGCCCTTGTCCGCGCGGTCGCTACGGCAGGGCCTGATCTCTCCTGGCTGGGGCCTGTTAGCCGCTGCCTTGAACTGTGCATAGTACCCCGAAAGCTCCGGCGCGTCCTTGAACTCCACGAGCTCGTAACCAACCCGTTCAAATTCGCAGGATAACAGCAGGGGATCGATCCCATGCGCATCGGTGGGCCGGTCGATATCAACCACCACCACCTGACCGCCAGCGCGCAGTGCGGGCCACATCCGCCACATAAAGGCATAGGGATCGGCAATCTCGTGGTACATATGGACCATGAAAATCCGGTCGAAGCTGTTTTCTGGCAGCCGCGGATCACCCGCCTGGCCAAGCCGGATCGAAACATTGTCCAGCCGCTCGCGTTCAACCCGCCGCGCCAACCGGCTTAGCGCATCGCGGTCGATATCCTGCGCCAGTACGCGTCCATCGGTGCCCACAGCTTCGGCCAGACGCACTGTGTAATAGCCCTCGCCTGCGCCGATATCGGCCACGGTCATGCCGGGCTCGATCTCGGCCAGCTTCATCACAGTCTGCGCTTCACCTCGGCTGTCTCGCTGGACCTCGGTGGAAAACTGGTTCGAACCCAGATCGGACACGGGCCGGTCCGGCTGCGGAAATTCCACTGCGCCATCGGTGGGGGCAAGCGTCTGGTCGCAAGCGCCAAGCAGTCCGCTTGCCAGCAGAACCAGCGCAGCCAGCCTCACTCGACGTCATCCACTTCGACGGTCTCCCCGGTCACGCGCTGGGCGAGTGCGGCGGAGATGAAATCGTCGATCGCGCCGTCCAGCACATCGTCGGGAGTGGGTGAGGTTACGCCTGTGCGCAGGTCCTTGACCATCTGATATGGCTGCAAGACATAGCTGCGGATCTGGTGGCCCCAGCCAATGTCGCTCTTTTCCTGATACTCACCCGAGGCAACTGCCTCACGCTCCGCCATTTCCCGTTCAAACAGGCGGGCTTTGAGCATTCCCATGGCAGTAGCGCGGTTCTTGTGCTGACTGCGATCGTTCTGGCTGGCGACGACAATGCCGGTGGGTTGGTGTGTAATGCGCACCGCGCTGTCGGTGGTGTTGACGTGCTGACCACCCGCGCCGCTGGCGCGATAGGTGTCGATTTTCAGATCGCTTTCATTGATCTGGATATCGATATCGTCATCGATGACCGGATAAACCCAGACCGAGCTGAAGCTGGTGTGCCGCCGTGCTGAACTGTCATAGGGGCTGATTCGGACAAGACGGTGGACGCCGCTTTCGGTCTTGGCATAGCCATAGGCATTTTCGCCCTTAACCAGCAGCGTTGCGCCCTTGATGCCCGCCTGGTCACCGGCCTGATATTCCACCGTTTCGACCTTGAAGCCTTTGCGCTCTGCCCAGCGGCCATACATGCGGAACAGCATTTCGGCCCAGTCCTGGCTTTCAGTGCCACCTGCGCCAGCATGGATTTCGATGAAAGTGTCGTTGCCATCGGCTTCACCAGCCAACAGGGCCTGCACCTTGTCACGGTCAGCACGGGCAGCCAGATTGGCGAGCGAGGTGAGACCATCGGTCACCACTTCGTCGTCACCCTCAGCCTCGCCCATGTCGATAAACTCGATTGCATCGGCCATTTCTGCCGAGATTTCGCGGACTGTGCCAATCGCGCTGTCGAGCGTGCGCCGTTCGCGCATGACGGCTTCGGCCTCTTTCGGCTTGTCCCACAGAGTTGGATCTTCGACCCGTGCGTTCAGCTCTTCGAGCCGCCGCAGCGCGCGTTCCCAGTCGAGCGACTGACGCACCAGCTCCAGCGCAGCCTCGATCCGGTCAATATGGGCCTGCCCTTCGGCACGCATGCGGTTTCTCCTGAAATCAGATATCGCGCCAGCGCCTAGCGCAGAGCGGCGGGCGGGGAAAGCCACCCTGACGCACCGTGCACTGCCCGGCGGCTACGAAATTGTACGGTTAGTTATATGCCAGCCCGCGCACCGCCGCGAGAGCCTTGGCGACATGCTCGTTCGGCTTGAGGTTGGAATAGGAAAAGGCGATACGCCCGTCCTGTCCGATCACATAGGTCGTGCGGTCGCTCCAATCAGTTTTTGAGCCATCGGCTTTGGTCAAGGCAACATCATAGCTGGCGATCAGCTTGGGCGTAGCTGCCGCAACCGCGAACTTGCCCGCACATTTTTCCGCCGAAAATGCCGCCAGCTGATCGGTGTTTCCTGCGGTCATGCCGATTACGGTGGCGCCAGCTTTTCTGAAACCGTCCATCGCATTGGCAAAGGCTTGCGCTTCGATATTGCAGCCGCCGGTAAACGCTGCCGGGAAGAAATAGAGCACCACCGGCCCGCGCTTGAGCGCCTTCGCCAGATCGACAGTGATCGGCTTGCCCGCCATCGCCCCCGATGCCGTAAACAACGGTGCCTGCGCCCCGCCCTTGAGTGCAGCGAATGAAGGCGTGGTTGCGAACGCGAGCACGGCGGCAAGCGAAGCGGCGATTGCTTTGCGGGTTCTGGTCATGCGCAGCATAATGAACCGCCGCGCCGCACCTGCCAACCGCAAATCAGTAGATACCGCCCTGTTCTTCAACGAAGTCGGGATTCTGCTCCGCCGCCTGACGCTGCTGCTGCTGCGAGCTTTGCGAAGTCTGCCGACCCCGGCGGATCATCTCGAGTATCTCGTTGCGCTTGGACGCGATGGCATCAGAGCGGGTGGCGCGAGGCGGTTCAGTGTCAGGCTTGAATGCCTCCCAGATAATCGCGGCAGTGGGATCTTTGGAGGGCGTACCTTCAAACACGCGCTTGCCGCTGCGGCGGTCGATCTTGACCATGCGCACACCCGGCGGCGCGACAAAATCCTCGTCGTTCCAGCGATCGCGGGTCTGTTCGACAAACTGTTTGAAGATCGGCGCGGCAGTGTTGCCGCCCTGAACCCAGCCGCCCAGATTGCGCGGCTGATCAAAGCCGACATACATCCCGGCAACCATATCCGGCGATCCGCCGACGAACCACGCATTGGTTGGTCCGCTGGTGGTGCCGGTCTTGCCGAATAGCGGCAGGTTCAGCCCGCGCAGTCGCACTGCGGTGCCGCGCGTGACCACGCCTTGCAGCATGTGGACCACCTGAAACGCGGTGCGCGCATCAAGGACCTGTTTGCCGCCCGGTTCAAACCGCGGCATCGGCTGCCCATCCCATTTGTCCATGTTGCAGCCGGTGCAGGCGCGCGTGTCCGAACGATAGATCACCTTGCCGCGCCGGTCCTGGACATAGTCGATGACCGAACCCTTGTTCTGGCGGCCCCAATTGGCCAGCGCAGCATAGGCGTTGACCATCTTGGCCACCGTGGTGTCACCCGCACCCAGCGCGAAGCTGGGATAATTCTTGTAATCGCCGATCCCCACTCGCTTGAAAGTGCCGGTAACGTTTTCCATGCCCGCTTCCATCGCAATATGGACAGTCATCAGATTACGGCTCTGTTCAAGGCCCCAGCGCATGGTGTGAACCCCGCCGCCGCCGCCGCCGAAATTGCGGAAGCATTTCTCGCCAAGATTTGCGCCCTGCCAGAAGCAAAAGGTTTGATCGGGCACCTGGCTGGCCGGGGTCAGGCCCTGATCCAGCCCGCTGGCATAGACGAAGGGTTTGATAGTCGACCCCGGCTGGCGCAGTGCCTGTGTCGCGCGGTTGAAGCTACCCAGACGGCTGTCAAAGCCGCCCTGCATGGCCAGAACGCGGCCGGTCTGCGGTGCCTCTGCCAAAAACGCGCCGGACACTTCCGGCACCACACGAAGGCGGAAACCTTCGCCCGATTTCTCCGCCGCGACAACATCGCCAATTTTCAAGGCAGCTGGCGCGCCCGCCAGCGCATAATCTTCGCCATCGGTGAAGCCGATCTTCACTGGCCCGGTGGCGGTGATGACGCCGATGCGCCAATCCTTGTAATTGATGGCGAGGTTCGAGGATGCCAGCTGCGAATGCAGGTCGCCATTCTCTGGGTCCAGCGTCGCCACCGGCTTGGAGAAGCCGCGATTGCCGTGATAGCGCAGCAGCGCTGCACGTAGCGCATCGCGCGCCGCATCCTGCAATTCAGTATCCAGCGACGTGCGCACCCACAGGCCGCCCGCATAAACACTGTTCGCGCCCGTGTCGGCAGTCTCACCGAAACGATCGATCAACTGGCGGCGAACTTCCTCAAGGAAATAACCGGCATCGGCAGACCGTTCACTGCGCTGTTCAACCAGACCAAGCGGCTTGGCCTTGGCCGCAGTACCCTGCGGCGCAGTAATAAAATCATTCGCGACCATCTGGTCGAGTACGAAATTGCGGCGGCTAATCGCCAGGTCGGTGTATTTGGTGCGGCCATAGCGTTCCGGTGCCTTGGGCAAGATTGCCAGGAATGCCAGCTCGTTCAATTCCAGCTCGCCTACATCCTTGTCAAAATAGGCACGGCTGGCGGCCTGCACACCAAAACTGCGGCGGCCCAGCGGGATCTCGTTCAAATACAGTTCGAGGATTTCGCGCTTGGTCAGCACCCCCTCGATCCGCTGCGCCAACACCATTTCTTTTAGCTTGCGCGTCACGGAGTATTCATCACCCAGGAGCAGATTCTTCGCGACCTGCTGGGTGATCGTCGAACCGCCCACTGCGCGGTCACCCGACCCCAGCTTGGTGGCATAATCAAACACCGCATTCAGCGTGCCGGTGAAATCCACGCCGCTATGGCTGAAGAACGTCTTGTCCTCCGCCGACAGATACGCCTCGATCAACTGTTGCGGGAAATCGGCATATTGCAGTTGGACGCGCCGTTCGCGCGCATAAGAGTGGACGATCTGACCATCCACGCCGCGCACCACGGTGGGCAAGGGAGTTTCATAATCCAGCAGCGATTCGGCATCGGGTAAATTGCGCGCCAAAGTCGTCCAGGCGAGCGCCAGCAGAACCAGCCCGATCCCCGCAATATAGCTGATGACACGCAGTTTGCGGCTCTTGTGCCAGTTCTCCCCAAACCATGCGTAAAGCATTGCGGGATCACGCCGCAGGCGGTGACGGGCGTAAGCAAGAGCGGAGAGGTTTTCCATGGTCTGAAACGGCCCTTAGCATGCTGTCTGCGCACTTCGCCAGATACAACCGGCAGGCAGGTGAGCAGATTATCTCTGCCGCGCAAAATAACTGCGGATACTGCGCACCATCACCTCGGCGAAGCGGGTGCGCCCCTCCTCCGAAGACAGCCGCTGCGCCTCATCCACATTGGTGATGTATCCACTTTCGAACAGCACCGACGGCACATCCGGCGCGCGCAGGACCTTCAGCGCAGCGGAGCGGCGGGCCTGCGGGTGAAACTGGATTTGCCCCTCCCCGGCGCGGCGGATCATGCTGGCGAACAGCGCTGATTCCTCTTGCGTGCGCCGCTGTGACAGATCGACCAGAATATCGCTGACCGCGTCGCTGGTCGTACCGATCTCGATCCCGTTCAAGCGGTCTGAAGCGTTTTCTCGCTCTGCGAACCGGCGTGCGGCCTCGCTCGATGCGTCATTGGACAGGGTATAGACGCTGGCGCCCGTGACCTCGCTGGATTCTCCTGCGCTGTCGGCATGGATCGAAATAAACAGATCGGCATTGAGACGCCGTGCAATTTCATAACGTTCGGTGTGCAGCAGATAGCGGTCATCGTCACGTGTCAGCGCCACACGGGCGATATTTTCGCGCTCCAGCGTGTCGCGCAAGGTCTGCGCAAGCGCCAGAACCAGGCGTTTTTCCACTACGTTTTCGCCCGATGCGCCGGGGTCATGACCGCCATGCCCCGGATCAATTACCACCAGCGGCAAGCGACCGTCGCCCCCCACTTCGGGCAGCGGCGGGGCCGTATCCACCGCCGTGAGTTGCACCCGCAGCACGTAATCATTGCCCATGCCAAAAGCTGTGCCGCGCACCGCCAGGACCACTCCGGCCACCAGCGCCAATGGCACCAACAAAAACAAAAGAATGCGCGCGCGATCGGTCATCTGGACGGGTGGTTACGGCGGTATGGGGTCTACACGCAATAAGGTTGCCGTGCGAAACCCACGGTGCTAGCGACACGCGCTCCGGTTAGACGGTGCCTGCAATCAACGCGAAGCTTCGCGAAGACGCAGGTTCCCCTCCCTGACCGGCCCTTCCAGGCGGCGCGAATCTTATGCGCCGTCACATCACAGGTTGATGCAGCCCATGCCCAGTTCCTCCCCGAAAATCGTAGTTCAGGCCTCTGCCTGCGCTGCGCTTTCGCCGGGCCGGACAGCGCAATTTTCGCGCCAAGGCAGCGCTGCAGACACGAATAACCGGCCCCGCGCACTGATGCACGGTTGCCGGCCACGCAATGCCGTCGTCCCGCTTGGCGGGCGCGGTGTCCCAACAAAGTTACGCAGCGTGAAGGCCGGGCTCGCCCCGCCCCGCTGCGTGTGGAGAATTTACTATGGCAACGCGCATGCTAATCGACGCGCGCCACCAGGAAGAAACCCGGGTGGCGGTCCTCAAAGGCAACCGAATTGAAGAATTCGATTTCGAATCAGCCGACAAGAAGCAAATCAAAGGCAATATCTACCTTGCAAAGGTAACGCGCGTCGAACCGTCGCTGCAGGCGGCATTCGTCGACTTTGGCGGCAACCGGCACGGCTTCCTCGCTTTCAGCGAAATCCATCCCGACTATTACCAGATCCCCAAGGAAGACCGCGAAGCGCTGCTCGCTGCCGAGGCCGAAGTGGCCGAGGAAGAGGCACGCCTGCGCGATGACGAAGAAGAGCGCGGCGAAATGCCGGGCGACGAATATGACGCCGACGATGAAAGCGCCGAAGCGCTGGCCGAAGACCTCGCCGAAGACGGGCTTGAGGAAATCGACACCTCTGAAAAGGACCACGTCTCCACCATCGAAGAAGGTCACGTCGAAAACGGCGATGATGATGACAGCGACGATGACGATGGCGACGACAACGAAGACGACAGTGAGGACGATGACGACAACAAGGGTCGCCGCTCGTCACGCGGACGTGGCCGTGGTCACCTCCAGCAGAGCAAGGGCCGTAGCCGCGCCAAGGATGTCGATGATGCCCGCGCCCGCCGCCTCGAACTGCGCCGCCGTTACAAGATCCAGGATGTCATCCAGCGCCGTCAGGTGCTGCTCGTCCAGGTCGTCAAGGAAGAGCGCGGCAATAAAGGCGCTGCACTGACGAGCCATCTGAGCCTGGCCGGACGCTATACCGTGCTGATGCCCAATAGCGGCCACGGCGGCGGGATCAGCCGCAAGATTTCCAATGCTGGTGACCGCAAGCGTCTCAAGCAGATTGTCGGCGACCTTTCGCTGCCCAAATCGATGGGCCTGATTGTCCGCACCGCTGGGCTCAGCCGCACCAAGACCGAGATCAAGCGCGACTTCGATTACCTCGCCCGCCTGTGGGACGAAATTCGCGAGCGCACCCTGTCATCGGCGGCCCCTGCCCTGATCCATTCGGACAGCGATCTGATTAAGCGGGCCATCCGCGACATCTACAATCGCGAAATCGAGGAAGTCGTCGTCGAAGGCGCACCGGGCTACAAATCGGCCAAGGAATTCATGAAGCTGCTGATGCCCAGCCACGCACGGCGGGTGAAGCAGTATGTCGATCCCGTGCCGTTGTTTCAGCGGTTCGGTGCCGAAGACCAGCTGAAGGCGATGTATGATCCCGTCGTGCAGCTGAAATCCGGCGGCTATCTGGTCATCAACCCGACCGAAGCGCTGGTGTCGATCGACATCAACTCGGGCCGCTCCACCAAGGAACTGGGGATTGAGCAGACCGCGGTTGCCACCAATCTTGAGGCAGCCCGCGAAATCGCCCGTCAGCTTCGCCTGCGCGATATGGCCGGTCTGGTCGTTATTGATTTCATCGACATGGATCGCAGCGGCAACACCCGCAAGGTCGAAAAGGCGATGAAAGACGCGCTGAAAAACGACCGCGCCCGCATCCAGGTTGGCCGCATTTCCAGCTTCGGCCTGATGGAAATGAGCCGCCAGCGCCTCCGCACCGGCGTGCTGGAAGCCACCACCCGCGAATGCCCACATTGTGACGGCACCGGGCTGGTCCGCACCGCATCCTCCGCTGGTCTGTCAGCGCTTCGCCTGATCGAAGAGGAAGCCGCCAAGGGCAAGGGGACCAAAATCGTGCTGTCTGCCAGCACCGAAGCTGCGGTCTATATGCTCAACGAAAAGCGCGCCGATCTTATGGAGATCGAACAGCGTTACGGCGTCTCCGTCGAAGTGCGTCCCGAAGGCGAAGAAGAAGGCGCAAAGATGGCTGTCGCCAGCGCCGGACCCAAGCCGACCCACGCGCCCAAGTTCGAACCAATGGTCGAAGAAGTCGATGATTACGACGACGATGATGACGATGTGGATGACGCCGCAGAGGACAGCGATCGCGGTACTTCCAATGCCGACAATGACGACGACGATTCGCGTGACCGCAAGAAGCGCCGCCGCCGCCGTGGTGGCCGTGGCCGCACCCGCAGCCGTGATGGTGACGACGACAATCGCAGCGATGATCGCACCGATAACGGACGCGGCGCCAAGACCTCTGACGATGGCGACAAATCATCTGACGACAGCGACGATGCAAGCGAAACGCGTTCGGATGACGAGAATGGCGAGGACCGGCCAAAGAAGCGCCGCCGCCGGGGTGGCCGCCGCCGGGGTGGCCGCGGACGCGGTGAACAGCGCGATGATGTGAGTGCGGATGACGCAGCACAGCTGAGCGAAGTTTCCGAGCAGGTCTCTGCCGATATGGCAGTGGTTGCCGGGCCAGATGATGCTCCGGAAACTGCCGAAGTTATGGCCCAGGAAGACGCGCCCAAGCCCAAGAAGCGCGCGCCGCGTAGCCGCAAAAAACCAGCCGATGCTGATGCAGCGCCGGAAACGGGTGACAAGCCGGCAGCAGCAGAAGAAGCTGCTGCTGAGCCCGCTCCCAAGCCAAAGCGCACGCGCCGCAAGAAGGTCGATGCCCCCGCCGCTGATGCGGTAGAGGCACCGGCTGACAAGGCTGACACTCCTGCTGAAAAGCCCAAGCGGGTCCGCAAGAAAGCGCAGCCCAAGCAGCAGGCCGCCGAACCCGAAGCACAGGGGGCACCGACTGAAACAGCTGCTCCGGCACCCACGAAGGCCGCCAAGCCCAAGGCTCCAGCGGCCAAGTCCGAACAGCCGGAAGCAGAGCAGCCCGCAACCGAGGCTGGCAAACAGCGTCGCGGCTGGTGGCAGCGCACCTTCGGCGAGTAGAATGACAAAGCGCCCGCATCGCCAGTGTGGCGGTGCGGGCGAGGTCATTTATTCACGCGGGCAGCGGCTTAAGGCAGCAGTCCCATTACACGCCAGCCTTGCGCGCCGCGCCCCACTCCATCCAGCCCATCACCTTGGGTGTCTTGGGCAGATAGCCTTGCCCCAGCGGTTCGACCTCAAAGCCAGTGCGCCTGAGTGACGCACCAATCGGGCGGGTCAAATGGCACCCGCCTGCAATCGGCTTCCAAGCCGGCTCGATACGCTCCTGCCACCGCGCCACGCCTGCATCGGGCGCGCGCCCATGTTCGAGAAACAGCAGCCGCCCGCCGGGTTTCAGGATGCGCCGCATTTCGGACAGCACCTGCGCCGGGTCATCCACCGAGCACAGCGTGTAAGTGCACAGGACCGTATCAAAACTGCCATCAGCAAACGGGATCGCCTCCCCGCTGGCCTCGCGAAGATCGGCATCCCAGCCATATTCCATCGCCTGAGCGCGGGCGTTGGCAAGCAGGCCGCCATGCGGATCAATCCCCGCCAGCGCAGTCACCCGGTCGCGGTCATAGAGTTTCTGGTTGAGCCCGCCGCCGCATCCGATCTCGAACACGCGTCCCTTGGCAAGCGGCACGACCATGCGCCGCCGTTCCTCAATGGCTGGCTGCCCACAAGCCAGCGTCACCAATCGCGGCATGATGTGCCGGTCATATATCTGGCGCAATCCCACTGCTTTCCCTCCAGACCCACCACAGACCTATCGTGTTTTGCACGCTTGTGAATAAGTTTCGTTCCACGACCCACAATTGAGGTTCCGCGTGCAGGTGGCCCAGGGTCTGGCGTCGCACCGCGAAATCAGGCTAAGCGCGCGCTGTGTCACAACCTCTCACCACGCTAGTTCTGGCCGGATCGCGGCCCGGTCCTGACCCGCTTTTGGCGGGTACGGAGCTTGCCAGCAAAGCGCTGTTGCCGATTGCAGGCACACCCATGCTCGCGCACGTCCTTACCGCGCTCAGCGCTGCCCCGGAAATCGGTCGCATCGTCATCGCGGCGCAGGATACTTCCACGCTTAAGGACAATCCGCAAATTGCCGCCGCAGGCTTGGCTGATTGGACAACATCGCGTGGCGGGATCGCCGATGCTGTGCAGGCGGCGCTGCGTGAGGCGCCAGGTCCGTTGCTGGTCACCACCGCCGACAATGTGCTGCTCACACCGGAAATGATCGCGCAATTTCTGAGTGAAGCGAGCGGGCATGATCTGGCGGTCGGCTTGGTGGAGCGCGAAGCTGTGCGCGATGCGGGGCATTCGACGATCCGCACTTGGCTCGCCTTTCGCGGCGGGCATTGGTCGGGTGCCAACTTGTTCTATCTTGGCGGGCCGCAAGTAGAGCTGCTGGTCGAGTTTTGGAAAACTATCGAGCAGGACCGCAAGAAGCGCTGGAAAATCCTCGGCGCATTTGGCCCCGCTCTGTTGCTGGGCGCGGCCCTGCGCCTGATCGACATCCACAGCTTCGCCCGCCGCGTCGCCAAACGGTTTGGATTGACGGCGAAGGTGGTGGCAATGGCCGCGCCAGAGGCCTGTATCGATGCCGACAAGCCCAGCGATTTGCCAGTAATCGAAGCGATCATGGCCGCCCGTCAGACGACCGCCAGCGCCGCATCCACCGCCGCCAATGCAGCAGCCAATTCTTCCTCGTAAGGAACCGTCGCGTCGAGATCGACGATCGGCGCATCGGCAAATGTCAGTTGGCGAACGGTTTCAACCTTCCGGGCGATGAGCGAGCGGACATGGTCCGGCTTGCGCGCCATTGCGGTATCGACATCGACATTAAGGCGGATCACCAGCGTCGGCTGAGACTGCGCCATCTCGGCATAAAGCGCGCGCTCTTCGGCTTGCAGCGCGGCGATCCGGGGCGTGGCTGCAATCCCGGCCATGATCGGTCCGTCATGCAGGCCGGGCACTTCGCTTTGCGGATAGCGGTCGGTGACAATCGCAATCCCGGCGCGCCGCTGTTCCAGCAAAGTGTCAAATTGCGCATGACGTTTGCGCGATTTGCGCAGGGCATACAGCGCGGGGAGAATGCCGGGGATGGTCTGCTGCGGATCACGCAGGCGGTCCGCAACGCTATCGAGATACGCATGAAGGCGCGGTCCGATCATTGGCCAGCGGCCAATCGCCCTGCCCTGCTCACCCGAGCCAAGCCCGAGATATCCCGCTTCTGCCGGACGGGTCTTGCGAATATGCTGGAGAATATCCGCCGACAGCGTCGATTTGCCCGACCCGTCGCTGCCCACCACGGCAATCACCGGGGCAAGAGGTTCGCCGGAGATCGCGATCAGCTCAATTCCTTGAAGAACCCGATCATCTTGAGCCCGCCGATAATAAAGCGGATCACCACCAGGGACGCATAGGCATAGACCCAGCCCATCATAATGGTGGGAATGGCGGCTAAATTGAAATCGAGCCGCGCCAGCCAGGTGAGGAATACTGCCGTCGCCAGCAGGAACAGCTTGTTCTGTTCACGCCAGATCATGCGCTTCCACCAGAACGGATATTTCGGGCTGACCCACCCCGTCAGGCGCGGCAACAGCGATGGTACATCCTTGGCCCATTGGCCGTGCGCCTCACCAAATTTCTCGCGCAGGAATTCTTCCTCATAGGTCGAGATACGTTCGTAGATCAGCACTGCAATCAGGAACACCAGCGCGCCGAACACCCAGCTGCCCGACAGCATCGCCAGCCCGGTGAAATTCAGGATCCGTCCGAGATAAAGCGGGTTGCGCACCAGGCTGTAAGGCCCGGTGGTGTTCAATTCCGACGCCTCGGCAGCGACCTTGGCGCGGCCTGAGGTGCCCAGCGCGGCCCAGCCACTGGTGAATACGCGGATCAGCGCCCCGGTCGAGGCCACTGCCAGCGAGATCCAGAACCATGCCTGGTCAGCAGCGCGCGCAGCAAAGGGGCCGAGATCGCCGCTGCACCACGCAATCAATGTGGCAATCGCAATGACGGTGTAGATGTACGTCCCGCGGATAAAGAACAGGCGCTTGCCGCTACGGGCGAGTTCGTGCTGGTACATGAGGTCGGTTGTTCGCTTGTTTGGCCGCGCATATCCGGGCGGTCGGTGGCGGGGTGCCCGCCTTTAGCTGGCGGTGCGGCGCCGCGTCAACTGTCCGCCAGACCGGCAGGAACCAACCGCATTTTGCGCCCGACCTTGCCCAGCGACGCACGGTCATCAAACGGCAGGGCAAATCGCAGCGATGCCCAGATCGCAGCAGCAGCGATGAATACGACTGCGGGGATGGCTGCCGGATCGGGCAGGCCACTAGCAAGCCACGCCGCCGCGCCCGCTCCCAGCGATATCGCCATGACCGTCATGGCAACAGCGGGGAAGCGGCGGTCGAACGGGTGCAGGCCATCGTTGATCATCAGCTGTAGCATCGGAATACCCGCCATCACAACGATGCCGAACGACATCGCCAAAGTGATGCCGGTCAGCGGGTCAATCCGCCCGACCAGCAGCCATGCGGCCACAAGTGCGCCCAGCACGCCGATCAGGCTGGCTGTCAGCTGGTGCCGGTAGGCTGAGATAACCTGAAGCACCGGAACAGAGATACCCAGCAAAGCCTCTATGGCGCGCGCGAACAACAGGATCGCCACCGCCGCCTGTGCCACCTGCGCCTGATCGCCAAACAGGCTGAGCAGCGAACTGCGCCCGGCGGCCAATACTGCGGCCAGCGGGAAGGCAATCGCCAGCACCAGTCGCAGGGCATAGGAGTATATCGCCTTGACCTGAGCGCGGTCCGCCTTCTCCGCACTCGCGGCCAACGGGGCCATCACATAGACGAAGGCGATCCGCACCAATTGCACCACGCTCGACAGCTTGCGCGCAATCGTGAACAGGCCCGCCGCCCTTGCGCCTGCTGCGCCCGGCAGCAGCAGATTGAGGATCAGCGCAGGCGAATCCCCGAACAGCCGCGCGATTACATTGGACGGCAGGATCGCCAGACCCGCACGCACGGTGTCCTGCGCGGTCTTACCCCAAAGCTTGCCCCGCCTCAGCTCGGCAAACTGGTAATACCGCTGAAGCAACCGCACACACAGGATCGCGGTCAGTGTCAGCGAAATGATATGCGCAATGAACAATCCGCGCAGCCCCATACCCATAGCAAAGAACAGCGCAGCAAAGCCCAGTCGCATCATCTGCTCCCACATGATCCGCAGGCGGATTTCCGGGCCAAACACCATCCGCGCGCGCAATGCTGAGGTGGTAATTTCAACTAAGGCCCACAGCGGCAATGTCCAGACAAACAGCCGGATTGCCGGGGTAACCAATGCCTGATCCTCTGCCGCCACATTCAGCAGCGGCGCGATCTGATCGGCAGATAGCGAAATCCCGGTGGCGACCAGAATGCATGGCCCCACTCCGAATAGGAGAGCAGTACGCAGCGCCTCGGCTGCATCGGCATGGCTTGCCGATTGGGGCACCGTGCGCTGCATCGCGCTGGTCATGCCGAGATCGAAAATGTTCTCGATCAAGTTCACTGCTGCCCATAGCACTGCGTAAAGCCCGTATCCCGCGAGCCCGAACATCACGACATACAGTGGCTGGGCAACAATCTCGATAACCGCGCCAAGGCGGCCCAATATGGTCGAGCCCAGACCGCGCGCAACGCGGCGGTTGTCGATGGTATCGGGGGGCTGACCAATCTCGCTCATCGGTTGCGGCCACTAGGGGCAAATGCGGCTTATGGAAAGCGTGCGGTGCGGGATGGCTAAAAGCAGGGCCAAGGCACCCTTGCCCTTGGCGAAGCAGCCGCTAGAAGGAGCCGCAACAGCTTCCAGGAAAGCCCCGTAAATGGCCACCTTCACACTTCCCAAGAATTCCAAGATCACTGGCAAGACCCGCGCGCATTCGGCGGACAGCGGCGGCCGCGTGAAGAAATTCAAGGTCTATCGCTACGATCCCGACAGTGGCGAAAACCCGCGTTACGACACGTTCGAACTGGACCTTGATGCCTGCGGACCAATGGTCCTGGACGCGCTGATCAAGATCAAGAACGAAGTCGACCCGACGCTGACCTTCCGTCGCAGCTGCCGCGAGGGTATTTGCGGTTCTTGCTCAATGAATCTGAACGGCAAGAACGGCCTCGCCTGCACCACCGCGATCGAAGATCTCAATGGCGAAATTCGCATCACGCCGCTGCCACATATGGAAGTCATCAAGGATCTGGTTCCCGACTTTACGCATTTCTACGCGCAATATGCCTCGATCCGCCCGTGGTTGCAGACCGTCTCCACCACGCCGAGCGGCAAGGAGCGCCTCCAGTCCCCCGAACAACGCGAGAAGCTTGACGGACTGTACGAATGCATCCTGTGCGCCTGCTGCTCGACCGCCTGCCCCAGCTATTGGTGGAATTCGGACAAATTCCTTGGCCCCGCAATCCTGCTTCAGGCCTATCGCTGGCTGGCTGACAGCCGTGACGAGATGACGGGTGAGCGGCTTGACCAGCTGGAAGATCCTTTCCGCCTGTATCGCTGCCACACGATCATGAATTGCTCGAACGTCTGCCCCAAGGGCCTGAGCCCGGCGAAGGCGATTGCGGAAACCAAGAAGATGATGGCCGAACGGGCGCTCTGACGCCGGCGATGGCGCTCCCCGATACTTTGTTTCAGCACGGACCGGATCCCGATAATCCGGGCTGGCAGCACTGGAATTTGAAAGACGAAACGCTGTTTAATGGTGCGGTGATGGGCAAGCTCATCACCCGCATTGAAGGCACCAGTTGCCGCCTACGCATGTTTCCTGAGCGCAAGCATGAAAACTTGCAGGGCATCATCCACGGCGCGGTGACATTGTCGCTGATCGACATCTCGCTGTTCACCACAATGCACACAGTGGGCAGCGGCGGCGCTGGCCCGTCGGTTACGCTGGAATTGTCAACGCAATTTGTCGGCGCAGGCGATCCGTCGCAGCCGCTGGATGCTATTAGCGAAATTGTGCGGGAAACGGGCAGCCTGGTGTTTATTCGCGGTACGGTCGAACAGGATGAGCACCGCGTTGCCGCCTATTCGGGTATCGTCAAGAAGATGCACCGCAAGTGAGCGGGATGCTGGAGCGGTATGATGCGCTGGTCGCTGGCGGCGAGCTTCGACCCGATCCCGACCAGCGCGGTTCAACAGAGCGACTGGACGCCCTGCAACGCAGCCTTGAGACAGTGGCCAGCTCCGGTTTCCTGGGCAAATTGCTGGGCCGCGGCAAAGCTGAGCAGCCGCGCGGCGTCTATATGTGGGGCGGTGTGGGGCGCGGGAAGTCCATGCTGATGGATCTGTTTGTCCAGACGCTGGGCATAACCGACAAGCGCCGCGTCCATTTCCACGAATTCATGCTCGAAGTCGACAGGCTGATCCGCGAAGAGCGCTCCAAGGAAGCGGGTGATCCAATTGCTCCGGTGGCGGCCCGTCTGGCATCGGGTATTCGCTGCCTCGCCTTTGATGAAATGGTGGTCAACAACACCGCCGATGCCGCGATCATGAGCCGGCTGTTCACTGCGCTGATCCGTGACGAGGGGGTCACAGTTGTCACCACCAGCAATCGCCCGCCGCGCGACCTGTACAAGGATGGGCTGAACAGTTCGCTGTTCCTGCCGTTCATTGATCTGGTGCAGGCCGAGCTGGATGTCGTATCGCTCAATGGCCCGACCGATTACCGGCTTGACCGGCTGGGCGATCTCGACAGCTGGCACACCCCATTGGGCGATGCGGCGACAGAGCAGGTGCGCGAAGCGTTCTTCCGCCTGACCGATTACAAGCCCGAAGACGCCGCGCATGTGCCCTCCGCCCAACTTGATCTGGGCGGCGGCCGAACAATGCGCGTGCCCAAAAGCCTCAAAGGCGTTGGCGTGTTCAGTTTCAAGCGGCTGTGCAGCGAGAATAGGGGTGCCGCCGATTTCCTTGCGATTGCGCACGCTTATCATTCGGTCATCGTGGTCGGCATCCCCGACATGGGGCCGGACAATCGCAATGAAGCGATCCGCTTCACCAAGCTGATCGACGCGCTTTACGAAAACAACGTCAAGCTGTTCGCCACCGCCGCTGCGGAGCCGGAAACGCTTTATACCGCTGGCGATGGTGCGTTCGAATTCGACCGCACAGTCAGCCGCCTGCGCGAAATGCAGAGCACGGAGTACATGGCGCGCGGGCATGGCGTGCAGGGTTGAACATGCCGGTATGTGATCTTATCTCATAATCATCCCGGCGATAACACCCCGCCGATGTGAGACAATCCATGATCGATATCCGACCCTTTGCCACGCTTGGCCATGCCGACCACGGCTGGCTTGATGCACGCCACCACTTCAGTTTCGCCAGCTATCACGATCCCGCCCGCATGGGCTGGGGCGCTATTCGCGTGTGGAATGACGACACCATCGCCGCGCAATCCGGCTTCCCGCCCCATTCGCACAATGACATGGAGATCATCACCTTCGTGCGGACCGGCGCAATCACGCATAAGGACAGCCTTGGCAATCAGGGCCGCACCGGCGCGGGCGACGTTCAGGTGATGAGCGCTGGCACCGGCATCACCCATGCCGAATACAATGTGGAAGACTATGCAACCACGCTGTTCCAGATCTGGATCATCCCGGACCGCGCGGGCGAGGAACCCGGCTGGGGCCAGCGCACATTTCCCAATCCGGGCCGCCAAGGCGGGTTCGTGGTGCTGGCCAGCGGCACGCCCGAAGCCGATGACGCACTGTCCATTCGCACCGACGCCAAGGTTGCTGCGGCCACATTGAAAGCGGGCCAGACCGCAACTTGGCAGACATCGGAAAGCCGCCACCCCTATCTGGTTGCGCCCACTGGCCGCATCCGGGTCAACGGGGTTGAGGCCAACCCGCGTGACGGTATCGCAATCACCGGAGAAACCGCCATCCTGGTGGAAGCTATCGAGGATACAGAAATCGTGCTGGTCGACGCAGCCTAAGCGCTGGGCGACAGATGCCGGAGCGATTTCTCCAACATCAGCAATTGCCACAAGACCCGGCCATTGTCCGACCGGCCGGAAATATGGTCGACCGCAAGGCGTGAGAGAGCCTTGCGGTCGAACCATCCGTTGCCGGTGAGCAATTCGCTGCCCGCAATCGCCCGCGCTTCGCCCGCCAGCGGCCCGCGAAACCACTGGCTCAGCGGGGTCACGAAACCCTGTTTCGGGCGATAGAGGATGTCCTGCGGCAGATACCGCTCCATCGTATGCTTCACCAGCCACTTGCCCTGCGTACCGCGAATGCGTTGGCGCAGCGGCAGGCGCGCGGCAAATTCAATCAGCCGGTGGTCAAGCAGTGGCTCGCGAGCCTCCAGCCCCACCGCCATGCTGGTGCGGTCGGTCTTGGTTAGTATATCGCCGGGCAACCAGAACTTCAGATCGGCATATTGCGCCCGGTCCAGCCCGGTACGCGCGGGCGCCTTTCGCATCGTTGCGATAAACGGTTGTTCTGCGCGGTAATCGCCCCGCTCGCGCAGCATAGCCTCGCCAAACAATGCCTGCCGCTGCTCGGGTGCCAGGATCGCCAGTGCGCGGGCATATCCCGCCTCGCCGCTCTCAGCCAGCGCCAAGAAGGTGATTTTAGCCCGTAGAGGACGCGGCGCCCAATCGGCCTTGGGCCAGATCGCGCCAAGCGCTCCAAAGATCGGTTTGCGCAGCCGTGCGGGCAGCACCATGCGCGCCTGCTCCTCACGCGCTTGGAACAGCTGGCGGCGGTATCCGGCAAACGCCTCATCCGCGCCATCACCCGACAGCGCCACAGTAACGTGCTCCCGCGCCAATTCGCACACGCGCAATGTGGGCAGCGCGCTGGCGTCCGCGAAGGGTTCATCGAACATACCGGCGATCCGGCCCAGTTTACCAAACTGGTCGGACGAGACGATCCGCTCGTGATGATCGGTGCCGAACAATTGTGCGACATTGCGCGCATGGCTGGTCTCGTCCACCGCGGCCACATCGAAGCCGATTGAGCAGGTCGCCACCGGCCGCGCGCTGGCTTCGCTCATCAGCGCCACAACACTGGAGCTGTCGACTCCGCCCGACAGAAACGCGCCCAGCGGCACGTCGGAAACCATGCGACTGGTCACGCCTTCGCGTATCAGATGCAGCAATTGCGCGGAAAGATCTGCGGTCGAGCCCTTCTCACGTTCAGCAAAACCGACATCCCACCATTGCTGCGGCGGCCCCGGTTCCCGGCCATGTTCGAGCAGCATAAAGTGCCCGGCAGGAAGCTTCTCAACCCGCTTCAGGATCGAGCGGTGATCGGGAACATAACCCCAGGTCATGTAATCCTCGATCGCCAGCGGATCGATTTCGCGCCGCAACATCGGGTGTGCGGTCAGGCCCTTAAGCTCGCTGGCAAAGATCAGGCTACCATCGCCCAGCCGCGCCATGTGGAGCGGTTTGACGCCCAGCCGGTCCCGCGCGAGGAATAGCTGACGCTTGTCCAAATCGTACAGCGCAAAGGCAAACATCCCGTCGAGCCGCTTGAGGCAATCGGGTCCCCATTTCTGCCATGCGGCCAGAATGGTTTCGGTGTCGCCATCGGTGCGAAACCGCGCCCCGCCCTGCTCCAGCTCGCGGCGCAATTGGCGGAAATTGTAAATCTCGCCATTGAAGACAATGACCGCGCGGCCATCGGCGGAATGCATCGGTTGCGGCGATCCGGCCAGATCGATGATCGACAGGCGGCGATGACCCAAACCTATGCCCGGCGCGGTCCATACCCCCGCCCCATCAGGCCCGCGATGCGCCAGTGCCGTGGTCATCCGCTCGACCCGCTTGGGATCGACCGGCTTGACAGTCTGATAATGAAAAATTCCCGCGATCCCGCACATAGGCCGTTGCCTAGACCAGCCGTGCCAGCACGGCAAAGGCTGCTGCGGCGGCCAGTATCGCAACCAGGACCGGCAGGGCGGCGGCCGGCTTGCCTTCCCAGCGCGCGACGGCTGGCATGTCCGCGATTTCAGCCACGCTCCATCCGGCATCCTCAGGCTCACGCTCGAACCAGCGCCAAGCGGCGCCAAGCACCAGCGCGATGATGATGGCGAAGAACACCCAGCCATAAATGATGTGGTCAAAGCTCCCCGCAGCCTCGGCGCCGATATATTGCGCGATAAAAATCGTCGCCCACGCGCGCACGCCATTGGCAAGGATCGGCACAATTACGCAGGCAAGCAGGAATAGCGCGCGGCGGCGCCAGCTGGTAAAGCTGGACCACGCCACCAGCACGCCCAGCGCCACCATGGCAATCAGGAATTTTACTCCTGAACATTCCTCCGCCACGATAAACAGTCCCGCAGGTGTGTCGATCAGTATGCCATTGGCGACGGTCTCGATGCCGCTCCACTGCGTCAGCGTGGTGGCCAAAATCGCAGTTATGGTTTGCAGCGGCGGAATGATCTCGTCACCGAACGGGACGAGGAAAAACGCATAGGCCAGTGGGAAGGCGAGCAGTAGTCCAGTGCGCAGGCCAAGTGTCGTCAGCACCGCACCCTGGAGGGCAATAACCGCACCCGCCTGAGCGAAAGTGTTGATGTCCATACTCCGGCCCGCCAGCCACAGCGCAAGCCCGGCCAGCAGCCACGCCAGCCCCAGCCACCAATTGCGCGGGCCGACCGCCGCCAGCGCGGCACGGCGAATCCACACCAGCCATGCGATGATCGGCGGGATCAGCAGGATGTGGCTGTAGGTGTCGATGTCCCACCACTGATGTGCCATCTCGCGCCAGTCGGCAAAGGTCAGCGCAAACAACGCTGCGACCGCAATGGCCAATCGGAACAGTGCCGCCGGCCATGCGCTATTCTCCGTAACCTCAGGCTTCATCGCGGGCACTGCGGCGCTGCACAATGCCGGCCAGCGGCGCGAGCACCGCACCCCAGCTCTTGGTGTCGAGCACAAATTGCCGCGCAGCGCGGCCCATCTGCCCGGCCCGTTCCGCATCGGCGTAGATGACTGCAATCACATCACTCATGGCATGGGGATCGGCGGGGCAGATCGCGAAGTTCAACCCGTCCTGGGCATCGATGCCGGTCGCGGCTTCGGGCGTCAGCACCACCGGCCGCGCCATCGCCATCGCTTCAAGCACCTTGTTCTGCACTCCGCGAGCAATAATCAGCGGGGCCACCACCATATGCGCAGCGGCGAGAAACGGGCGCACATCGGGGACTTCGCCCCACACCCGAACGCCGTTTTCGCCATGCAGCGCGCGCAATGACAATGTTGGCGCACGTCCGACCAGATGAAAAAATGCGTGCGGGTGGCGCTGGCGCAGCACCGGCATCAGTTGGCGCATGATCCACAACGCAGCCTCGACATTGGGCCGGTAGTCCATCTGGCCTGTGAAGACGAGATGCGGGCCTTCATCGGTGGCAAGCTCGGGATGCGGTGTCGTGGCAGCAGGATCGAAGAAATCCGCGTCGATGCCATTGCCCAGAGCCGTCAATTGCGTGCCGGAAATGTCACCCAGCCGTGAGCGAAACAGTGCCGCCTCCGCCTCGGTAATCAGCAGAGTGTTATCCGCGCGCCGCGCCAGCCGCGCTTCCTCGCGGCCCAGCAATCGCCCTTCGCGCCGGTTGATCCAGCGCCGCTCGCCCTGATCGGCATAGGCATCGAATTTGGCGGAATCGACATCGCACAGGTCAAACACCACGCGGCCTGTAAAATCATCGGGGATGTATTGCCCCATCTGGCCGGAGAAGACGAAGATCGTATCGATGGGATGATCAGCCAGAGTCTGCGACACCCATCCCCGCAGTGCAGTATCGTCAAAGGCGGTCAGGCTGACCGGCTTGCGTGCCACCACAGCCTCGATACCGGCGCGCCATAACGGCTTGGTGCGGTCCCGCAGGCAGTGGGTCTTGGCTAGTTTCGCCAGCTCTTCTTTATGCGCCCGGTCTTGCGGACTTTCGCAGAAGGTGCCGACGTGCACTGGTGCCAACGCAACCAGCGCTTTGAGCAAATGGTGCGAGCGGATCTTGTCGCCACGGTCCGGGGGAAACGGCATCCGGTGTGCAAGGAACAGGATTTCGCCCATCGTCTCAGCCAAGCCCGCGCGCGATCAGCGGCCCGATAACATTGGCCAACCGCAGCGGCAGGCGCTTCCACAGGGCGATCTTGGCCGAATATTCCGCATCGTCGGGGTCGATATTGCGCGCGGTGACGCCGGGCGCGCTCCAGCTCCAATAGGTTAGCGGTTCTGGCGTGAAGCCCCAGTTTTTCTTGAACCGATAGGGTCCACTTCCCGTTTTCGAGCGGCCATAATCAAACCGCGTACACCCGCGCCTGCGGGCATGGCACATCAGCTCGTAATACATCCGCTCATTGGCGTGCAGCTGGCGCGCCGCAAGGGTGCCTCCGCCCCAGAACGGCAGCACGGTGCCGCGATGATAAAGCGACAACACGCTTGAGATCGGGCGCCCTTCATGGCGCATCGTGGTGATATCCGCGTCATCGCCAAACGCATCGAGCACGGCAGCGAACAGGCTGCGCGGGAAAACCGGCGTGCCAAGATTGCGGACGCTCTCCGCATACACCGCGAAATGAGCATTACGGTCTGCTTGATCATTACCGACAACAACTTCGAGCGGATTGCGCAGACCCTTGCGCACTTCGGCACGGGCGCGGCGGGTGATCCATTTCAGCTGACTTTCGTCGTCCTCCGCCAGATCAGCGGCGAAATCAGCGTGTTTGTCTTCAATCCTGTGCCAATGGCTCGCCGCTTCACCGCCGCGCAATTCAATACTGATCGCACTGCGGCGCTGCGCCAGTTCCTGCGCGGCTTGGCTGAGAGCATCCACATCTTCCTGCAGTTCGGCAAGGATGCCGCCGCCCACGCCAAAACCGCTCGAAACCAGCGCCCGGCCAAACAGCGGCGAATGCACATCGGTCAGTGGCAACCACCCGGTCAGATGCCCGCCGCGTTCTGCAACCAGTCCAAGTGCTTTCTGCCCAGTCCCCAGCTCGATTGCCCGCAACCAAAGCGGACGATGAAACACCGAGCCATCCTGTGCGGCGACAAAATCCTCGATCCGCGACGTCTCACCAGGATCTCCAAGATCCGCAAGCCGCACGCATGGTCGCTCAAGGGTCATCGGTGCGTTCACGCTGCCCAGTCCAGGCTTCGTCCCGCCTCACGCGCAGCCAGTTCATCCATTCGGCCCCAGCTGAAATCGCCAAGCAATTCGGACAGCTTGCCCTGCATCCGGCCTAGATTGGTATAATGCCGCAGGCGCGATTTCAGCGGTGCACCAGCAACGCGTGGCTGCCCAGGATCGACTTCCCATGGATGGAAATAGAACACCGCTGGACGCGCTTCGGTACCGTTGACCTGCCGGATGGCCCAGCGGCTGAAAGCATAGGGCAACACCCGAAAAAATCCGCCGCCCCCTGCCGCCAGCCGCCGTCCGCGAAACAGCGCGGTGGTCACGGGAATTTCCACAAGTTCGCTGCCCGGCACCGGATTGAAGGCAAAGCGCGGCGCATCTCGCCAGCCGTAATGGTCATGCACAATCGGCGCGACGCTGGAGGAATAGGCATAGCCGTGATCGGCCAGCACGCGGTGCGCCCAAGGATTGCGGGCGTCGATCGAAAAGCTGGGCGCGCGATAGCCCGAAATGGCGACACCGCCAGTATCTTCCAGAATGGCGCGCGATTTGGCGAGATCTTGTGCAAACTGCTCCGGAGTCAAAGTGAATACGCGGGTGTGATCATAGCCGTGGCTGGCCAGTTCATGTCCTCTGGCCACGATGGCCTGCATCGCCTGTCGATTGCGTTCGGCAATCCAGCCCAAAGTGAAGAATGTTGCCTTCACCCCGGCGGCATCAAACAGGTCGAGAATACGCGCAACATTGTCGCCAACACGCAGTTCCAGCGAATCCCAGTCAGCGCGGGTAATCGTGTTTTCGAACGCACCGACCTGAAACCAGTCTTCGACATCGACCGACAGGCCGTTGATGATCGGTGGTTCGCTCATCCCGGTCCCGCCTGCGGCATCACGCCGCCGCGCGCGTGCCTTGCGTTTCGAAATGGTCGATCATCATGGCCAGCACCTGGCGCAAGGATTGCTCCTGCTCGTCCAGCCGAAGTTCGATCTGCTCCAGTCTGGCCGCAACATCGCTGCCGGGTTCGCTCGCCGCCTGAGTGGCGGGTGGCGCTGACAGGCGCTCGATCTCGCGCCGCATGCCCGCCATATGCTTGTCGCGCTCGGCAAAGGCCTGTTCGATGGCCTGGATCTGCAAATCGAGCAGTCCGGACTCCGCCGGAGCTGGCGCAGCGGTTTCGCTAGTAGGCTCTGGTGCGGAAGCGACATTCTGGAGGGCATCGACCTTGGCCCGCGCTATGGCTTCGCTGGCGGGCAGGCTGCGGTCGGGGCGAACCCGCTGCTCGTCAACCTGAGGGGCATTGTCTCCGGCCATTTCGTCCAGCACGGCATCAAGCATATCAACCTCGATTACCGCCTGTTCCTCGACCGCGCCCAGCAGCAGCAACCGGCTCATCACCTGATTGACCTTGCGCGGAATCCCGCCGGTCGCCTTGTGCAGTCTGTTCCAGATCGCCCCATCCAGTTCCGGATTGCCGTCCCAGCCAACATGGCCGAGGCGGTGCATCACATAGGGTTCGATCTCGCCGGGCTGCATCGGGTCAAGATGATGCGCCGCGATCACGCGTTGGCGTAGCTGTTCCAGTTCGTCCGACTGGGCGAGCAGATGCTTGAATTCGGGTTGGCCCAGCAACAATGTCTGCAGCAGCGGGTGTGATCCCAGCTGGAAGTTCGACAGCATCCGCAGCTCTTCCAGCGCGCTGATCGACAGGTTCTGCGCCTCGTCAACGATCAACAGCACGCGGCGGCCATTGCGGGCTTCTTCGTGCAGGAACAGTTCGATCGCGGCCAAAGCACCGGCCTTGTCATTGCCGCCCACGTCCAGCCCAAAGCTGCGCGCTGCGACATGGATCATCTCCTCACCATCCAGCGCGCTGGTGACGACTTCACCAACCGTCATCTGATCATCTTCAAGCTTCTGTTTGAGATGCGCGACCAGCGTCGATTTGCCCGCGCCAACCTCGCCAGTGATGACCACAAAGCCTTCACCCTGGTTCAAGCCATAGCCAAGATAGGACAACGCCTTCTTGTGCGTCACGCTCTCAAAATAGAACGCCGGATCGGGGGTGAGCTGGAATGGCCGCTCGCTGAAACCGTAGAAATCTTCGTACATTCTCAAGCGTCCTTCGGATCAGAAATCGTAGCGCAGGCCAACCAGCGCAGAGGCAGTGCGCAGATCGTCGGCGGTCAAGTCGCTGTCCAGCATGGTCAGCGCCACTGCGGCGCGTGCTGACAGGCTGCGATAGAGCTGTTGGCTATAGGATGCCGAGGTGCCCAGCGCAAAAACATCGCCCGCACCCGGCACGCCGCTGTCAAACCAGCTGGCGAAGCTGTTAACGGCGAAACTGGCCCGCTCGCCAATTGGTCCGCTGACATTGGCCGTGACGTAATAGCTTTCATCGACCACGCCATTGGCTGCGGCAAGCACTGTGCCTGGCGCAGCGATAAAGTTGCGGCGATCGTAGCCTGCGCCAACCCCAGCGGTCATGCGGCCGATCCGGCGGCTGTAATTGGCAGCCACACCGCGGCCGCGGAACACGGCCGAGCGGACCGAGGCCAGCGCCCCGTCCAGACAGCTGGAACCGTCGAGTGAATTTACGCAGCCGGTCACATCACCTGTCACCGGGTCGCGCACGACTGTGAAATCAGTCGGCAGCGCGGCCAGCGCCGAATTGAGCCGCCCGCCAAAGCCCTGGATACCGTCATAGACACCCAGCGAGAAATTGCTGCGGCTGTCGGGCTGCCAGGTAAAGCTGCCGTAGAAAGTCTCGCTGTCATAGCGATGGCCGAAATGCGCCTCCAGCGCGGTCCGGCTGCTGGGCCGCCAGATCACACCGACATCCCAGATCAGCCCATCAGCTTCATAGGCGATCACGCGGGGCGATGCCTTGTTGGTGACATAGCGGCCATCCGCGCCGATCACGGGATTGCCCGCAGCATCACGCACCGCATCGCGGCTCGACACTTCGACATCCTCAACGCCCGCACCGGCGACAATCGCCAGCGTGGGAGAAATGGGGATCGTCACATCGCCGCGCACATAGGCATCGCGCACGCGCTGATCCAGATTGCTGATGTCTTCCTGATAATAGCCTGCGCCCACGCCCACACCGACCGGAAACGGTTGGCCCGGACGGGTCCCGGCGCGCAAATTCGCGCTATGCGTGACGCTGTCGTCGAACACGTCGGAGACATTGCCCCCGGGCGTAACGAAATCGGGGCCGTCAACGCGGGTATAGCCGATGCGGTAATTGGCACTGACATCGACATCATCGACTCGCGTTTGCAGCGTGGGTCCGGCATAGACAGCATAGGTCTGCGTGGTCAGGTCATCGCCGATCAGCGGATTGAACACCGAAGCACCGCTGGAATCCACCCGCGTACGGCTGGCCAATGCGCCCGCCTCCAGCGTCAGCACGCGCGGCACAATCGAGGCATAGCCGCGCGCGATACCGGTGATACTGTCGGAATCGGACGCACCGTTTTCCCAGGCGATATTGCGTTCGTAACGGATCGAGACCGTGCCGCCATTATTGCGCCCGGCAATGGAGGCATCCACGCCCGCAGCCAGTTGTGTGAAGGTGACGAAATCATCCACTGGCGAGAGCTGCCAATTGAAAATCTGCGAGACCTCGACATAGGGATCGATGCGAGTCCGGACGACACGCGGCGTTTCGCTGTCGGCTTCGACATCGTCAGCGGCACCAACGCCTTGATAGGATTGCGCCTGCAACGGCGCGCCAACGGCCAGCGCAGCCAGTGCAATCAGCGCGAGTGGTTTGGTATTTCGCATGGGTTACTCCCCATAACCGTAATAGCTGCCGAAGCGGCGACCGCTCGGGCTGAACGTCGCGTCATTGAGCAGCAATTTAATATCCGGACAGGCCGACAGCAGATCAACCGCGTCTTCCAGTGCAGCGCGCCCGGTCATATCGGCACGAGCCACCAGCAGCGCCTGACCGACGTGCTTGGCCAGTTCTGCGGCAGGTGACGCCGCCAGCGCGGGCGGACTATCGAAGATCAGCGTGCGCCTAGGTGCACCTCTGGTCAGGCGGTTGAGCACTTCCCACGTCCGCTCGCTGGCCAGATATTCGCTGTCGCGCCCGGTCCGCGCACCGGCGGGCAGAACCCACAGGCCTGGGATGTCGGTGCCGATCACGTAGTCTTCGACGTGTGTTTTGGGATCGGCCAGCACGTCCATAAAACCCTTGCCGGCATCAAGACCCAGCCGCGCCAGGATGGACGGCTTGCCGAAATCGGCGTCGATCAACAGCACTTCGCTGTCCCGTTCGCCCGCCATCGCCATCGCCAGATTGAGCGCGCAGAACGTCTTGCCCTCCCCCGAATGCGGCGAGCAAACGAGCACGCGGCGCGATTGCGGCGTGTTCTCGGCCTTGGCGGCGGCGAGCAGTTGGCGTTTGATGATCCGAAATTCTTCCAGCAGCGTCGATGCGCCGCCATCGGGATCAATCAGACCCTGTTCGCGCAACAGCGAGCGAACGATTTCCTGCTTGTCGCCATTAAAGCGGACTGCTGGCTGTTCGGGTTCGACCGGGTCAACAGGTGGTGTCACCACCGGAGCAGCGACCGGCGCGGCTTGCGGAACAGGCTGCGGCTCAGACGGGGCCAGCGGGGCTTCGCGGCGGGGGGCAAACTTCTTGGCCTTGTCACTGGCCAGCCGGTCAGGCACCGCAGCGGGCGCCAGACGGTCTAGCCCGAAGGCACCGCTCGCACGCTCGAACAGCGATCCGCGCTTGGCGGTCTTCTCGCCATCATCGGGCGGCGTAATCTTGGTGGGCTTGTTCACGGACATATCCCCCTCAGGCCACCGTTCCGACCTGGATAACTTCGACCACCAGCAACATCAGACACACGCCCCCCAGTGCGGCACTACCAGCGACAAATTGCTTCAGGCGCCGCTTGTCATGGCTCCGCGTCGCATCGGTTATCGAGCGTGATACCGTACCCAGCACCGGCAAGTCGAGCGCGCGTTCGAGGCGGTCGGCTGTGGTGAAGCTGGATTTGAGCTGGCCCATCACGAATGCAACACCGCTTCCAACAGCAACGCCAAGCATCAGCACGCCGATCAACAGGATCGGGCGATTGGGCGCAACCGGTTTGCGCGGCGCGGTGGGCGGATCGACGACATCGAAGCGGAAGGCGCTGCGCTCGGTTTCAACCTGACCGCGCAGACGCATTTCCTCGCGGTCCTTGAGCAGCTCGTCATATTTGTCCTTGAGCACTTCGTAATCGCGGCTGATGCGGTTGGCTTCTGCGGCCACAGCAGGCTCGTCTGCCTGTGTAGCGATCATGCCCGAGATATCGGACTGCAACGCAGCCTTGCGTGCTGACAGCGCCTGAACATTGGCCTGCCGCTCGGCGCGGATCGACACCAGCGAGGTGTAGGCTGGATTAGGCATGCCCGAGGCACCCGAAGGCTCTCTGGCCGCCTGTTGTTGAAGCTGCGCTATCTGGCGTTTTTGCGCCTGAACATCGGGATGGCTGTCAGTCAGCCCGCGTGCCCGCATGCCGCCCAGCTGTGCCTCGGCCTGAGCCAATGCGCCGCGTGCGCCGCCAAGGTTCTCACTCCCGGCAATTGAACGCGGAGTGCTGGCAATCTGGCCATTGATTGCGGCCAGTGCGCTTTGCGCGGCGGCAATATCAGCGTCCACACCGCGCATTTCGGCGCGCAGGCCCTGAAGCCGCCCGGAAATAGTTCCAGTGCCGCCAATCAAATCCGGGTTTTGTGCTTCGAATGCCAGACGCCGCTGTTCTGCGCTTTCCAGCTCGGTCTTGCGCGCTTCCAGCTGCTGGTCAAGAAAGGCAATCGTATCGGCGACTTCGCCGCGACTACCCGCCACATTTTCCTCGCGAAAGATGTCGATCAGTTTCTGCACCACGTCCTGCGCCAGCTTGGCGTTTTCCGCTTCGGACAGATTGCTCTTGCCCAGCGTCGCGGTCAGTTCGAACAGATTGTCTTCCTGGCTCTTGACCGTGACCGCCTTGGTCAGGCCATCGACCGCGCTCTGCATTTCGCGCTGGGTTTCGACCTTTTCGCCAAGCTGGGTCGCCTTGACGACCTTCTCCAGATTGACTGCGCTGGCCAGCGTCTGGCGCACGCGTTCGATATCCTGTTTGCCGCTGCCTGCAATATCGAGCTGTTTGGACAGCATATCGTCCAACTCAACGTAAATCCGCGCGCGGCTTTCATAGCTGTTGGGAATCATCGCCACGAACAGCCAGCCTGCTACACACACGCCCCAGGCCACTGCCAACGCCAGCCAGCGGCGGTTCCAGATCGTGTGCAGCGCGCTGCGCAGTTCGTCGATGACGGCTTCCATGTCCCGTCAGCCCCTCAGAACGTTGACTCGGGGATGATGATAACATCGCCCGGCTGGAGGAGCACATTGGCCTTGCTGTCGCCGTGCTTGAGCAAGTCGGTCAGGCGCAATGCAAATTCGCGCTGGCGGCCCACCTGCTTGTCGAAACGGATCAGCTTGGCCCGGTTGCCAGCAGCAAATTCGCTCATCCCGCCAACCGCGATCATGGCATCCAGCACGGTCATATTGGCACGGTACGGCAGCGAAGCTGGCTTTTCGGTTGCACCGACAATGCGGATTTGCTGGCTGAATGTGCCGGCGAATTCGTTGACGATCACCGAAACCAGCGGGTCTTCGATATATTGCGACAGCTGGAGGCGGATATCCTCTTCCAGCATCGACGGCGTTTTGCCGACAGCGGGCATATCCTTGACCAGAGGAATAGTGATGCGGCCATCAGGGCGGACCTGGATCTTCTCGGCACCCAGTTCAGGATTGCGCCAAACGTGGATCGTCAGCTGATCGAGTGGGCCGATGACATAGGCCTCGCCCGGCCCCTCCTGCATAGCAACGAAGGTTGCTGGCGGTAGTTCGGTCCCGGTGCTGCGGCTGCACCCGGCAAGCGCAAGCGCGGATACGGCGCATCCGGCGAGAAGAAAGGCACTGCGAAAGCTGCGCATAAATCAATTCCCTGGCATCGTGTGGAGATATGCAGGGCGACCGGCCGGTGCCCCACTTCCCCCATGTTTGGACAGTTTATTGCCCAAAAAAGGTGAACATACCGTTAGTCATACCTTGTTTTGCCGCAGATTTCCGCTGGAATCGGCGGGTTTGGCGCGTGAGTTTCAGACCAGCACTTCAACCGCCGGTCCCTGCCCCAGAAACGCGCTGGGTGACGCGCTGGCCCCGTATGCCCCGGCGCAGAACACCGCGACCAGATCGCCCACCTCAGCCGGCGGCAAATGCGCCTTGTCAGCGAGGCGGTCCAGCGGGGTGCACAGGCAGCCAACGACATTGGCTTCCTCCTCCGGCTCGGCATCGAAGCGGCTGGCGATGGCGACGGGATAATTGCGCCGCACCACGGTTCCGAAATTGCCCGACGCGGCAAGTTGGTGATGCAGCCCGCCATCGGTGACCAGATAGGTCTCGCCGTGGCTTACCTTACGATCGACAATGCGAGTCAGATAAACGCCTGCTTCGCCAACAAGATAGCGGCCCAACTCCACAAACAGTTCAGCTTCTGCGAGCGTGTCAGGCAGGTCTGCAAAGCGCTTCTCCAGCGCTTTACCCACCATGCCGATATCAAGCGGGGTATCGCCGGGGAAATAGGGGATACCGAACCCGCCGCCCATGTTCAACTTGGGCAGCACTGTTCCGGCCTCGCCTGCGATCCGGTCCGCCAATGCCAGCACCTTGCCCTGCATGTCGATCACTGCCTCTGCAGACAGCGCCTGGCTTCCGGTAAAGATATGCATGCCGCGCCAATTGCACCCAGCGGCGATGATTTCGCGGGCCAGCGCCGGGACCTGATCGGCATCGATTCCGAAGGGTTTGGCCCCGCCGCCCATCTTCATGCCCGAGCCTTTCAGCTCGAAATCAGGGTTCACGCGTATGGCCAGAGCGGGCGTGCGTCCCAGACGCTCAGCAATCGCCAGCGCCCGGCGGGCCTCGTTGGCGCTTTCCAGATTAAGCGTCACGCCCGCCGCAATCGCCGCTTCCAGCTCGCTGTCGCGCTTGCCGGGTCCGGCAAAGCTGACCCGACTTGTGTCGATGCCTGCGCTCTGAATCATCGCCAACTCGCCGCCTGATGCGATATCGAGGCCATCGACCAGCGGTGATATGAAATCAAGAACCGGCGCGAAACTATTGGCTTTAATTGCATAATTGATTTTTAGGCGTTCAGGCAGTGCGGAGCGTAAATCGGCGATGCGCTGCGCGATCATCGCGCTGGAATATACAAACAGCGGGGTCTGGCCCGCCTCCTCTGCCAGCGCGCTGGCCGTGCGCCCGCCGATGGCAAGCTCTCCATTCAGCGCCGAATAGCCTGCGGGAATGGGTCCTAACGGCTTCATTTGCCAATCTCCTTGGCAATGGCAGTTCGGTCGATCTTGCCATTGGGGTTAAGCGGCAGCCGATCCAGCCAATGAATTGCGTGGGGCTGCATAAAATTGGGCAATTCGCGCTGCAATGCCTTGGGCAGAGCCTGCTGCGGCGCCTCTGCCCCGGCAACTGCACGCACGACCAGATGGATCGCCTGACCCAATCGGTCATCGGCAACTCCCAGCGCGGCAGCCTCGGCAACCAGACCGGTTGCCACAGCGGCGCTTTCCAATTCCTGCGGGCTGATCCGGTTGCCTGCGCTCTTGATCATCGCATCGCGGCGACCGACGAAATACAGTAGGCCGTCTTCATCACGGGTCACCCGATCGCCCGACCACACCGCAGTGCCGCCATATTCCGACACATCCGGCGCAGGACGGAACCGCTCGGCAGTGCGCTCAGCATCCTGCCAATAGCCCTGCGCCACCAGCGGCCCGCAATGCACCAGCTCTCCTTCATGCCCCGGCCCGCACAGCTCGCCATCGTCTCCGATCACCAGGATCTCGGCGAAGGGAATGGCACTGCCCATCGAGGTCGGGTGGCTGTCCACCAGATGCGGGTCGAGATAGGTCGAACGGAACGCCTCGGTCAGGCCGTACATTGGAAAAACCTGTGACTGCGGGAAGATACCCCGCAAATCTTTCACCAGATCTGGCGTCAGCGCACCCCCGCTATTGGTCAGGCGACGCATCGGCGTGACTGCCTCGGCGGACCAGTCGATCTCCGCCAGTTGCACCCACAGCGGGGGCACCGCGGCCAGCGTGGTCACGCCGTGCTTCGCACAGGCCTTCACAACATCGCGGGCGAACAAGAAATCGAGCGGCACAACGCAGCCGCCCGCATACCACGTGGATAGCAACTGGTTCTGACCATAATCGAAGGACAGCGGCAGCACCGCCAGCGTCATATCGTCTGCCGCCATGCCAAGGTAATGCTCCACGCTGACTGCACCCAGCCACATATTGGCATGGCTGAGCATCACGCCCTTGGGTTTGCCGGTGGAGCCGGAGGTATACAGGATAGCCGCCAGCGCATCGGGATCGTGATCGGAAGGCGCAAGCCGCGCGTCCAGCGCCTCGGCAGCGGCAAACACTTCGGCTTCCTCAAACTGCTGGCAGGGCGCGGGCGCATCGCTCTCTTCCAGCGTGGCCAGCCGTGCGCGAGTGCCCATCAGCAGCGCCGCGCCGCTATCGGCTAGAATATGCGCGACCTGCGCGCGTTTGAGCAGCGGATTGATTGGCACATGGACCATGCCCGCACGCGCCGCCGCCAGCGGCAACAGGCACGTCAACTCGCCCTTAGCGCCCCAGCTGGCCACCCGCGCACCCGGCTCGGCCTGACTGGCCAGCCATCCGGCGAGCAGCGCAACCCGGCTCCTTAACGCCTCATAGCTAAGCGTCCGGTCGCGCAGCACCAGCGCAGGCGCCTGTGCATCGCCTCGTTCGGCCAGTTGATCCAGAGGGTGCGGCGTGGGATCTGGCATTAACGCTTCCGTACAAGGAATTCCGGTGGATATCGCGGTCAGCTATCACGACACGGTTACCAAACTGCAAGCGCTGTCAGCGCTTTCGCAGGGGCCGTTCGATCGCGCGGAATGGTTCGCATTGCTCGCCAGCCACGGCGCACGCCCGTTGACGGTGATGGCGCAGGACGGAGCGGATTGTGCTGCGCTGCCACTGATGCATGGCGAACACGGGCTGGAAAGCCTGAGCAACTGGTTCAGCTTCACCTGGCGTCCATTGGTGCCAGCGGGCGAGCATTGTGACACGCTGCTTGCGGCAATTGCTCGTGATCTGAAGCAGCAGACGCATCAACTCACGCTTGCCCCCATCCCCGATGAGGATGGCTCGGCAACCCGGCTCGAAACCGCTTTCCGCGCAGCTGGTTGGCACGTCCAGCTTGAAGTGTGTGACGAGAACCATGTCCTACCCGTCCAAGGCCGCGATTTCGCCGCCTATTGGGATACCAGACCAGGCAAGATGCGCACCACATTGAAGCGCAAGGCCAAGAAGGTCGAAACAGAAATTTACACGCAATTTGATGAAGGTGGCTGGCGCGCCTACCAATCCGTCTATGACAATAGCTGGAAGCCAGAGGAAGAGCGCGCCGACCTTCTAGAAGCTTTTGCCCGCGCCGAGGGTGACGCGGGCCGCCTGCGGCTGGGCGTGGCGCGGCACGATGGCGCGCCAGTGGCGGCGCAGTTCTGGACGGTCGAGGATGGCACTGCCTACATCCACAAACTGGCGCATGTCGAAGCCGCCAAGCCACTCTCTGCCGGGACCACGCTGAGCGCCGCGCTGTTTGCGTATGTGATTGACCAGGATGAAGTGGGTCTGGTCGATTTTGGTACCGGGTCGGACGCATACAAGCGCGACTGGATGGAGCTGAACCGCCCCCGCTATCGCCTGACCTGCCTTGATCCGCGCCAGCCCCGGGCGTGGCCCGCACTGACCAAGTCGCGACTGCGCCGCCTTGCACGCGCTATCGGGCACGGCTAAGGGCATCGCCGCTTGCATGGAGGGGAATATTTTTCAATGACCGGCCAGAATGCCGCCACCCCGCTTACCGACACACCGAGTGTCGCCGCTGAGGAGCCGACCGGCCCCAGTCGCAGCGCAGTGGACGCCGCTTTGCGCGCGATCCTGCGTGATGTTCTGGCGCTGGACGAAGATCAGGTCGCTGGCTTTGATGGCGATACCGGCCTGTTCGGTCATCTGCCTGAGCTCGACAGCATGGCCGTCGCGGGTGTGCTGACCGAAATGGAAGACCGTCTCGACATCGTGATCGATGACGAAGACGTCGATGGCGAGATGCTCGAAACCTACGGCGGCCTGCTGGCCTTTGCCGAGGCCAAGTCGGTCACGTCCTGAATGTATTCTGCCTGGCCCTGCCCGCGCGTCACTGGCGGAACGGTCGAGGAGATGATGCTGGGTTTTGATCAGGCGAGAGAATTGCGGCTGCTGGTCATCGCACCACTCTTCGATGAAGCCAACAAGTTTCGTCGCCAAACCCTTGAAATCATGCGCAGGTTGGACGCTGAGGGGATCGACAGCTTCCTTCCTGATCTGCCGGGTTGCAACGAGAGTTCCACGCCTCTGACTGAGCAATCGCTTGCCACTTGGCGCAGCGCTGCAATGGCGGCTGCCAAACATATTCGCGCGACGCATTGCTTTGCGATCAGGTCTGGCTGCTGGCTGGCCCCGCCTGCGGTGCCCGGCTGGCTATACGCCCCCGCCAAGCCAAAACAGGTGCTGCGGGGAATGGTCCGCGCCCGCACGCTCGCTGCCCGTGAGGCGGGACGCGAAGAGACAGCCGAGACGCTAATGGCAGAGGCACGCATCGCCGGGATCGAATTGTCCGGATGGCAGCTTGGCCATAAACTGGTGCGCGAGCTGGAAGCTGGAGAATTTGCCCCCGCCGAAACGCATATCCTCATCGAACAGGCCGTAATCAGCGGCGCGCCGCTGTGGCTGCGGGCTGAACCTGATGAGGATGCGGCTCAGGCTGATGCGCTGGCCGGTGTGGTCGCCAACGGGATGCTCGGCGCATGAGCCGTCTGCCGCTGGTCTTCGAATGCGGCCACTCGCGGCTGGGCGCGACGCTGGACACAGCGCGCGGCACCACGGGGCTGCTGCTGGTAAGCGGGGGCAATGAAATTCGCGCGGGGGCTTTCAACGGACAGGCTCGGCTCGCCGCAGAGATCGCCGCAGCCGGTTATCCTGTGTTCCGGTTCGACCGCCGCGGGATTGGCGACAGCGAAGGCGAAAATCGCGGTTTTCGCAAAGCCAGCAGGGACATCGCCGCCGCGCTGCAAGCCTTTCGGGCAATGGCCCCGCAACTGACTCGCGTGGTCGCTTTCGGCAATTGCGATGCGGCCAGTGCATTGATGCTGGCTGGCGGCGCAGGGTTTGATGCGCTGCTGCTGAGCAATCCGTGGACAATAGAGGATGCATCCGACGACACCCCGCCCCCCTCCGCAGTGCGCTCACGCTATGCCGAGAAGCTCAAGAATCCGCGCGAACTGGCGCGGCTGGTCACTGGCAGGGTCAATCTCAGAAAGCTGGCGCGCGGCGTTATGCAGGCTGCGCGGCCCAAATCCGCACCCAGCAGTTTGGCAGAAGAAATGCGCAGCGGGCTGCAGCAATTTGCCGGGCCGGTGCGGATCCTTCTGGCCGAGAACGATCGCACCGCGCAGGTGTTCACCGATAATTGGGACAGCAAGGATGCGCGTATCGCGCGTTGCCCCCACGCGGGTCATGCCTATGTCGAACCGCACGCGCGCCAATGGCTGCGCGAACAAATCCTCGCAGCGTTAGCGTAGGAACAGGCTGGTCAGCTCGACATGCGATGACCAGCGGAACTGCCCTACCGGGCGCAGTTTCTCAAGCCTGAAGCCCGCATCCTGCAAGGTCTTGGCATCGCGCCCCCAGCTTGCCGGATTGCAGCTGATATAGGCTACGCGGCTGGCTGTACTGGCGGCAATTGCGGCGATCTGGTCACGCGCTCCGGCACGCGGCGGATCAAGCAGAAGCGCATCGAAACGTCCGGCCTCATCGGCCTGCAATGGATTGCGGAACAGGTCGCGGTGCAACGCGTGAACCGGCACGCCGCGCGCATTGGCGGCGGTCTTGCAAGCGAGATGTGCATCGCGCGCGGCCTCGGCGGCCAGCACCTTGGCCGGGCCTGCCAGTGCAAAGGCGAATGTACCAAGGCCGGAAAACAAATCCGCAATCGTGCCCGCACCTTCCAGAAAGCTGCGCGCATCGGCGATCAGGCGGTCCTCACCATCGCGGGTGGGCTGAAGGAAAGCGCCTGCCGGAAACGGCACAGCCACGCCGCCCAATGTCATGGTGACCGGGTCCGGCTCCCAGGTGGTTTCCGGCCCGTAGCCTTCATCCATCGCCAATCGGGCGAGACGGTTGTCACGCGCGAAATCAAGCAGCGCCTCGGTCGGTCCCAGACCTTCGACCGCCAATCCAGTCAGCGTGCAGTCGATTCCCTGATCGGTTAGCGTCAACGCGGCATCGACCGGGCGCTTGCCGCCATGCGCCGCGATCAGGGCGCGCAGCGGCGCGACCAGCGCGAACAGTTCGGGCGTCAGGATATGGCATTCGCGCATATCGACGATGCGATGCGAGCCGCCCTCGCGAAAGCCCAGCTCGGCGCTCTTGCCCCGCCGCAGGCCGTGCAGCGTCGCGCGGCGGCGGCTGCGCGGCGGGGAGAGATGGGTGGCAAGCAATTCGCCCACCGCCACGCCCTGCCCCTCTGCGGCGTACATAACTCGCTCGGTCACGAACTGAGCCAGTGCAATATCGTCAGCATATTGCAGCTGGCACCCGCCGCATTTGCCAAAGTGCCGACAGGGCGGCGCGACATGGTGCGGCCCTGGCGTCAGAGTGCCGTCGGCTGCCACGACATCGCCGGGCACACTGCCGGCGACGTGGCGACCCTGCGCCGTGACGCCATCGCCCTTGGCGGCGATGCGGATGATAGTTTCTGAATTGCTCACAGAAGGCGGGCGATAGCGGGTTTGACAGCGGCGGCAAGCTGTCCAGCTGTAAAGGCGGGGGCAGCAAGGCATGCCGCAGTGTGATGCAGCCACACCGCCTCCTCACCAGCGCGCACCGGATCGCCATGATGCGCCAGCCGCGCGGCAAGTATCCCGGCGAGCACATCACCCGTCCCCGCGACCGAGAGCCAGCTGGACCCGCGCGGGAAGAACCGCACGGCACCCTGTCCCACCAGAACCGTGTCAGGTCCCTTGGCCAGCACGGTCAGCGCCGTGACGCCGTGAAGCGCGCGGGCGCTGGCAAGCTTGCCCTGCGCCGTGACGCCAAAGCTGCGACACAGTGACGCCAATTCGCCTTCATGCGGGGTCACGATCAGCCGGGTCGCGTCTACGCCTTCGAGCATATCCTCATCAATCAGGTGCAGCGCATCGGCGTCAAGCACACAGGGCTTGCCGGTCTCGAGTGCGGCGGACAGCCGGTCTCGGGCGTCGTTCGTGCGGCCAAGTCCCGGCCCTATCAGCAGAGCCGCAATGCGATCATCGGCAAGTGTTCCGGAGAGGTTGCCACCTTCAATGACCAGCTCGGCAGGAGCGTCGGGATGCGAATGCGCGCTCATCAGCTTCACATAGCCAGCGCCACTGTGCATCGCGGCCTGTGCCGCCAGCAAGGGCGCACCGGGCATAGTTCCTGCGACAATGGCCAGCAGCCCGCGGCGGTATTTGTGCGCGTCGGCGGCTGGCGGCGACAGATGCGGTTGGGACGAGAGCGATGCGGTATGTTGCGGGAAATCCAGACCGATGGGGACCAGCTTCAGCTCTCCCATCAGCGGCGCGGCGGGCATCAGGAAATGCGCCTGCTTCCACGCGCCCAGCGCCAGTGTGAGATTGTACTGTGAAATATCACCCAGCAATGCTCCAGTATCACTTGCCACGCCGCTGGGAACGTCAATTGCTATTTTGTATGAATGACTTGCAGCGCATTTCTGCAAGGTTTTGGCAAACTCACCACCGACTTCGCGCGACAGGCCGTATCCGAACAGGCAATCGACGAAAATAGGAGCGTCGAGGCCATCTGCGTGGGTTAGAACTTCGCCGCTGTAAGCGCTGCGAGCCGTTCGCGCTGTCTCGGTCTTTGGCTCGACCGGGGCGACCATTGTCACGCTGGTTCCGCGCCGTCGGAGGCTTTCGGCTATGACATAGCCGTCGCCGCTATTGTTACCCGGACCGCACAGCACCGTCACCGCGCGGCCAGCCGCTGCCCGCGCCACCCATTGTGCCGCGCCCTCGCCAGCCCGCCGCATCAGTTCCCATGAGCTGGTGCCAGCGGCCATCGCCGCGCGCTCGGCGGCCTGCATCTGCGCGACTGTCAGAACAGGATCAGCCACCTTGCGGCTCAATCCAGCGATAGCGGTCATTTTCGATGGTCATGACCACATAGTCGCCAACAAACTCGCTCACCGCCTCGCTGGCACCATCGCGCGAAACAAAGCCGCTGGGTGTTTCTGCCAGATCCAGCCGGCGAAAGCCGCCATCAGGATGCAGGATCACGAAGCTGGTGTCGCGGCCCTCAACCAATTCTACCAGGCGGCATTCTTCGGAAAACGCCGCCGCCCCGTTGAGTGCGCAACCGATGGTGACGCCGCCCGCTTCGGCAATTCCGGGACTGGCGGCAGAACAACCCGCCAGCGCCAGCAAGGCCGCGCTAAATATCGGCGAAAACGTGCGTTTCCTGCGCGGCGCCGGGATGCGTGACCGCGCCCTTGGCGGCCGGACCGACATTTTGCGCAAAGCGCCACAGGGCACCGGACTGATAATCATGCTGACGCGGCTGCCATGCCTTGCGGCGTTCGTCCAGTATCGCTGGCTCCACCAGCAGGTCTATTGTGCCCGCTTCGGCATCAATGGCTATGCTGTCGCCATCCTCCACCAGCGCGATGGGTCCGCCGTCTGACGCCTCCGGTCCGACATGGCCGATGCAGAAACCGCGGGTGGCGCCCGAGAAGCGGCCGTCGGTTATCAGCGCGACCTTTTCGCCCATTCCTTGCCCGTAGAGTGCAGCGGTGGTCGACAACATTTCGCGCATTCCCGGGCCGCCCTTGGGGCCTTCATAGCGGATCACGATCACGCTCCCCTCGTCAATCAAGCGCTTCTTCACAGCGCTGAACGCATCTTCTTCGCAGTCGAACACCCGCGCCGGGCCGGTGAATTGCAGCCGCTTCATCCCGGCGACCTTGACGATAGCTCCCTCGGGCGCGAGCGAGCCCTTGAGGCCGACCACGCCGCCGGTCGGAGTGATCGGGCTGGCCACATCGTAAAACACCTTCTGGTCGGGGTTCCAGGTAATCTCGTCGATATTCTCGCCCAGAGTCCTGCCGGTCACCGTCATGGGTTCGGGATCGATAAAGCCCCCATCCAGCAGCGTTCGCATCGCCATGTAGACACCGCCCGCCTCGTGCATATCCTTGGCGACATATTTCCCGCCCGGCTTGAGATCGGCGATGTACGGCGTCGATTTGAAGATTTCGGCGACATCGAACAGGTCGAAGGCGATCCCTGCCTCATGTGCCATAGCGGGCAGATGCAAAGCCGCATTGGTCGACCCGCCAGTGGCCGCCACCACGCGCGCTGCATTCTCGAAAGCGGCACGGGTGCAAATGTCGCGCGGACGGATATTCTCCGCGATCAGCATCATTACCTGCCGCCCGGCAGCCATCGCAATCTCTTCACGTGATTTGTAAGGAGCCGGAGTCATATTGCTGTTCGGTAATGATAATCCGATCGCTTCGCCCACACACGCCATAGTGTTGGCAGTGAATTGGCCGCCGCACGCGCCATGGCCGGGACACGCCACTTTCTCCAGTGCGGTAAGATCCTTGAGCGGGCAATTGCCGGCCGCGTGCTGACCCACCGCCTCGAACACATCGACCACGGTGACATCGTGGCCCTTGTAAGTCCCCGGCAGGATCGAGCCGCCATAGACAAAGATGCTGGGCACATTGAGCCGCAGCATCGCCATCATCATTCCCGGCAGACTTTTGTCGCATCCGGCAAAACCCACCAGCGCATCATAGCAATGGCCGCGCACTGACAGCTCGACCGAATCGGCAATCACCTCGCGGCTGACCAGCGAGCTTTTCATGCCCTGATGGCCCATCGCGATGCCATCGGTCACGGTGATGGTGTTGAACCGGCGCGGCATTCCGCCCGCCTCGTCCACGCCCAACCGGCACACATTGGCCTGCGCATCCAGAGTTGTGTTGCACGGCGCGCTGTCATTGCCAGCGCTGGCAATTGCGACGAAGGGCCGCGCGATCTCTTCCTCGGTCAGACCCATCGCGTAATAATAGGACCGGTGCGGCGCACGCTCGGGACCGACCGAGACATGGCGGCTGGGCAATCTGGATTTGTCGAACTTCATGGCTGTCATCCCGGCGTTGATCCCGGCCTGCCTGCACAATGCACCCGGCCGATAGCGCCAATGGCTTTCGCTGGGATGACGCTGCGTTTCAAGCCCGCTGCCGAGTAGCTTTGATTGATGCGCTCAAACTTCCAGCGCGACCCTGCCCATCACATCGGCGATCATAACCGCCCAGCGCGCCTGACCCGCCTCACTGGCGATCTGATCCTGCCGGATTTCCACGGTGCAATAAGGGATGCCATGCGCCTCGGCATGGCGGTCCATCGTGGCGTTGAGCTGTTTGCCAGAATAGGGCTGGTTATCGCCGACCATCAGGCCCTGCTGTGCGAACAGCCGGATTGCATGACGCGCCGCGCGATCATCGTGATTGTACAGCAAGGCGACTTCCCACGGGCGCGGCTCGTCACTGGTCGCCAGGCTGGGTGTAAAGCTGTGCAGCGAGACGATCAGCCGGGGCCGCGCCGCGGTCAGGAAAGCTGCCAGCGCATCGTGATAGGGGCGGTGATATTGCTGCAAACGGTTTTCCACATCCGCGCCGATATTGCCGGGGATCAGATGGCCGTCGCTTTGCGTCGGAACCACGGCGGGTTCATCCTCGCGGCGGTGGAAGTCACAGACAAGGCGGCTGACCGTGGCAATATGCGCGGGAATTTCGTGCCTCCGCGCCAGCCGGTCGGCCAGCCCCTCCACCCCGATATCAACCGCAATGTGGTCGTCCAGCAAGCTGCGGTCGATGCCCAGCTGGATCGCCTCTGGCACATGGTTGGAGGCATGGTCCGCCACACAGACCAGCCCGCCGGGGCGCATTTCACCGACCTGGCGGTAGGGCATTCCGTCAATCATCTAAGCTTCCCCTGCAGCTGCCACCAACCGGGATGATCGGCGGCAAGGCGCGCAGCGGCGGCATCGCACGCGGCGGCGCTGTCATAAAGCGCAAAACAGGTTGCGCCCGATCCCGACATACGGGCGAGAAACGGCGCGGTTTCGGCCAGCGCCGCCAGCACTCCGGCAATTGGCGGGCACAGCGCGATAGCAGGCGCGGCGAGGTCATTGCGGCCCGCCAGCGCGATGGCGCGCGCATCACCATCCGGCAAGCCGCCGCGATCCTGCCCGTCCCAATGCGCATAGACCGGCCCGGTGGCCAGCGGAGTACGCGGATTGACCAGCAGCACTGGTGTACCGGCAAGGCTCTCATCATCCGTCAGCGGCTCCAGTTCTGTGCCGGTCCCGCGCCCGATGCAGGTGAGGCTTTCGACACAGGCGGGAACATCCGCGCCAAGCTTGGCCGCGCGTTGTTGCCAGTCATCGGGCAGGCCGTGTCGTTCGCGCACGATGCGGAACACTGCCCCTGCATCCGCCGATCCTCCGCCCAGCCCCGCCGCGACCGGCAAAGCCTTGTCCAAAGTCAGCGCCAGCCCATCGGGGCGCGGCAATTTGCCCAGCGCCCGCATCACCAGATTGTCGAAGGGATTGTCCAGACCGCCAGCAAACTCGCCCGTAACCTGCACACTGTCCTGTGTTGCACCGGCAGCAGTCAGCGTGTCGCCTGCATCAACAAAGGCGAACAACGTCTCAAGCTCGTGATAGCCATCCTCGCGGCGCCTGCGGACGTGCAGCGCGAGGTTGATCTTGGCGAAGGCGGTTTCGCGACTCATGCGACGATCATTACCTTCAACCCATCTTCGTCGCCCCGGTTCACGTCCGGGGTTACGGGTGAATTGAATGCAATGCTCAAAGCCCTCTCCCCTTGCGGGAGAGGGTTGGGAGAGGGGCTCGAAGCGCCAGCTTCGGCCAGAGCCCCCTCTCAACTGCGACTATGGCCTGCTGACGCTGCCCAAAGTCTCGTATCTCTCCCGCAAGGGGAGAGAGTAGAAGCGCGAAATCCATCATATCGCAGGCCCATCACATATTCGGATAATTCGGGCCGCCGCCGCCTTCGGGCGTGGTCCATTCGATGTTCTGGTTGGGGTCTTTGATGTCGCAGGTCTTGCAGTGGACGCAGTTCTGCGAATTGATCTGGAATTTGGGCTCACCCGTCGCCTCGTCGGTCAGCCATTCGTATACGCCAGCCGGGCAATAGCGGTTCGACGGACCGGCAAAAACACCCAACTCGCTGCGCTTCTGCAGTTCCATATCCTGAACCTTGAGGTGAACCGGCTGGTCTTCCGCATGGTTGGTATAGCTGAAGCTGACGCTGGTCAGCCGGTCGAAGCTCAGAACCCCGTCAGGCTTGGGATATGCGATGGGTTGGTACAGATCCGCACGCTGAAGCTGCTCGTAATCGCGGTGATGGTCCATGCTGATCGGCAGGCCGATCTTGAGGTAGCGCATCCACATGTCGATGCCGCCCAGCACGGTGCCGATATCGGCACCGAACTTCTCGATTGCGGGCAATGCATTCTGGACCTGCTTGAGTTCCTTGGCGATCCAGCTGTCACGCAGGTTCGTATCGTAATCCATCAGCTCGGTCTTTTCGTGCCCCGCAGCAACTGCAGCGGCCACGCTTTCAGCTGCCAGCATCCCGCTCTTCATGGCAGTATGGCTGCCCTTGATGCGGGGGACATTCACGAAGCCTGCCGCGCAGCCGATCAATGCGCCGCCCTGGAAGGCGAGCTTGGGCACGGACTGCCATCCGCCATCGTTGATCGCGCGCGCACCGTAAGCGACGCGCTTGCCGCCTTTCAGCGTATCGGCAATCAACGGATGGTGCTTCCAGCGCTGGAATTCCTGATAAGGCGAGACATAGGGGTTGGAATAATCGAGCCATGTCACGAGGCCCAATGCGACCTGTCCGTTGGCCTGGTGGTAGAGGAAGCCGCCGCCGTTGCTGTCGCTCTCGTTCAAGGGCCAGCCCTGAGTGTGGACGATTTTGCCCGGCTCGTGCAGCTCGGGATCGATATCCCACAGCTCCTTGATGCCGAGGCCGTAAACCTGCGGCTGGCAATCAGCCTCAAGGTCGTATTTGGCTTTCATCTGCTTGGTGAGGTTGCCGCGCACACCTTCTGCGAACAGGGTGTACTTCGCGTGGATTTCCATGCCGGGCTGGTAATCGGCCTTCTGGCTACCGTCGGCAGCGATGCCCATATCCTGCGTCACGACGCCGGCTACTGCGCCGTTATCATCGAACAAAACTTCCGCAGCCGGAAAGCCGGGGAAGATCATGACGCCCATTTCCTCGGCCTGTTCGGCCAGCCAGCGGCACAGGTTTCCCAGCGATCCGGTGTAACAGCCCGCGTTCGACATGAATGGCGGGAACATGATGTGTGGCATGGCCGAAGCGCCAGTTTCGCTGATCGTGTAGAACAGGTCTTCGCCGACCGGCGTTTCCGCCATCGGACAATCCATGGTCCGCCATTCGGGCAGCAGCTCGTCCAAAGCCTTGGGGTCGACTACGGCGCCAGAGAGAATATGCGCGCCTATTTCGCTGCCCTTTTCGAGCAGGACGACTTCCAGTTCCTCGTTGAGCTGCTTCAACCGGATCGCCGCCGAAAGGCCCGCCGGGCCGCCACCGACGATGACCACATCGCAGGGCATCGATTCGCGTTCGCTCATATGTCTCTCTTTTCGTCGCAAGAACCTTGCCGGATGCCTTGATTGCTGGGGCGGATGAGGTCAAGACCCTCGCCGGACGGATGATGAACACCACACCCCCCATTTCGCGCGATTTCGCGCCGCTCGAAGCCGTTGAGGCGGCGCTCGACTGGTGGCGTGAGGCGGGTGTCGACACCGCATTTCACGACGAGCCGGAGAGCTGGCTGAAACAGCCAGAAGCGGAGCAGGCCGTAACGGCGCCCAAACCCAAGCTACCCCCTGCCCCGGTCCGCTCGACACCGCTCGAACGCGCGCTCGCGCCGGATGAGGCTGACAAGCAGATTGGCGGTCCGCGCGACACCTGGCCAAATGATCTCACCAAATTGCGCGAATGGTGGATGACGGAGCCTTCGCTGTCGCCCGGTGCGCTTGATACCCGTCTGCCGCCGCGCGGCGCGGCGGGTGCACGGCTGCTGGTGCTGGTCGGACAGCCGGAACGCGACGATGGCGAGTCGCTGCTGTCCGGCGGTGCGGGGCACATGCTTACCGCGATCCTGCGCGCAATGGGGATTGGCGAACATGAGGCTTACCTTGCCAGCGCGCTGCCCGCACCGATGGCCTTGCCAGAATGGGACCGGCTGGCGGCGCGCGGCCTGGGCGATGTCACCTGCCACCACATCGCAATTGCCGCGCCGCAACGTGTGCTGGTGTTCGGGCGCGCGATGGCGCCGCTGTTCGGCGCGCCCCCCGATGCAGCTCGCACGCCGTTCCTGCTCGATTGCGGCGGTACGAATATGCCCTTCCTTCTCGCTCCCGAACTCGCCGAGCTGGCCCGCTCCGCAGGCAGGCGGCAGCGGTTCTGGCAATCCTGGCTCGACTGGACCCGATGATGATACGCACCGCACTTCTCGCCGCACTGCTGCTCGCAGGTGCTGCTCCCCTCGCTGCACAGGCGCAGGACGCCAGCGTCAAATATTTCACCAGCACGCACGCCGCCGGGCTGCCAAAGCTGCTCAGCAGCGATGACCGGCTGTATTACAGTTCCCTGTTCGAGGCGATCGACGGCAGGAACTGGGACCGGGTCGAGGTCATGCTCGCCCAGCGCGGCGACGGGCCGATGCATGGCGCGGCGCTGGCGGCCTATTATTTGCATCCCGACAGCCCGCGCGTCGCCCTGCCGCGTATCGAGGACTGGCTGGCGCGCTATAGCCGTCTGCCGCAGGCGGAAAGCATTGCCCGGCTGGGCCAGACCCGCGGGCTGGAGTTTACGCCCGATCTGCCGCGCAAACGTGAACTGGTCCGGCAGCCGGGAATGATCAAGCGTATCCGCCCGTCGTCGATCAGCGACGGGTCCATGCCCGGCGATGTCAGCGCCGCGATCAATGACCGGATCAAGAATGACGACCCCGACGGCGCGCGGGTCCTGCTGGACGGGATCGATGCGGGGCTTTCTGGCGAGACACGCGCCGAATGGCGGCAAAAGGTCGCCTGGAGCTATTATATCGAAAATCGCGATGCGCAGGCTTTCGCGCTGGCGGAAACCGTGCGCAACGGCGGGACCGGTGCATGGGTTGCGGAGGGTGACTGGACCGCCGGACTGGCCGCATGGCGGCTGGGCGATTGCGACCAGGCCGCTGCGGCGTTCCAGCGCGCTGCTGGCGCTTCTTATAACCCGGCGCTGACGGCGGCGGCACATTACTGGGCCAGTCGATCCTTCATCCGTTGCCGCGCCCCTGAGAACGCCGACGAGCAATTGCGCGGCGCAGCACGGTTTCCCGAAACGCTCTATGGGATGCTGGCGCATGAACAGCTGGGCCAGACGCTGCCCGCCACCCACGCCAGCCCCGATCTGACCGCCAGCGACTGGTCCTCCATCGCCGATCAGGCAGCAGTGCGGCAGGCGGTGATGCTGGCAGAGCTGGGTCGCCGCGATGAGGCTGACGAGGCCTTGCGCTGGCAGGCGCGTGTGGGCGAGCCGGGCGATTACGCCGCCCTGTCCCGGCTGGCGCGCGCGCTGGGGCTGGCGGGCACACAGAACTTCATGGCTTACAATGCGCCCAGCGGAGCGTCATCGCAACCCAGCCTGCGCTATCCGATCGCCGCCCACGTCCCGCGCGGCGGCTGGCGCGTCGATCCGGCGCTGGCCTTCGCGCATTCGCTGCAGGAATCGAACTTCCGCGAGAGCGTGGTCAGCCCCGCCAATGCCATCGGGTTGATGCAGATCCGCCCCATCGCCGCGCGCGAATACGCCGCCTCGATCAATCTCGACGCCAGTTATGCCGATCTGAAAGACCCGGCCACCAATCTCGCCTTCGGTCAGCGCGCGCTTGAGTCGCTCAGCCAGTCAGGCTTTACGCAGGGCCGCCTGCCCAAGATCATGGCCGCCTATAACGCCGGCCCCACCCCCGTGGCCCGCTGGGAAAGCGAAATCCGCGATCAGGGCGATCCGCTGCTCTATATGGAATCGATCCCCTATTGGGAAACGCGCGGCTATGTTGCCATCGTGATGCGCAATTACTGGATGTACCTGCGCCAGGCCGATGCCGAGGCGCCCAGCCGCATCGATCTGGCCGAAAATGACTGGCCCATGTTCCCAAGGACCCGCTGATATGCCGATTGACGAGAAGCGCAGTTTCAAGCCGGTACGGATTTCGGTGCTGACCATTTCCGACACGCGCAAGCCGGTGGACGACACCTCGGGCGATATTCTGGTGCAGCGCCTGACCGATGCGGGTCACGAACTGGTCGACCGCGAGATCAGCAAGGACGACAAGAACGAGATCGCCGCGCATCTGCACCGCTGGATCGATGACGATCAGGTCGATTGCGTCATCACCACTGGCGGCACCGGCCTGACCGGGCGCGATGTCACACCCGAGGCGCTGGACCGCGTCAAGGACAAGGACATCCCCGGCTTTGGCGAGCTATTCCGCTGGATCAGCTATGAACCCATCGGCACCAGCGCCATCCAGAGCCGCGCCTGTGCAGTGCTGGCACGCGGCACCTATATCTTTGCGCTGCCGGGTTCGAATGGCGCTGTGAAGGACGGCTGGGACCGCATCCTTGCCGAACAACTCGACAGCCGGAACCAACCCTGCAATTTCGTCGATCTCATGCCCCGCCTGCGCGAGCGGTAGGCTCTATCCTACATAACATGTTCCATGTATGTTCTCATGCATGGAGCAACCAAAAGACCCATCAGTTTCAGGACGCGGTGCGCAGTCTGCGGCGGTTTCGACCCGCTTTGGACTGGCGACTCGCGAGGCCGATGGCGACTGGCGCGATCATATGGAGGCGCTCGACGGACCGCCGGTGAAACTTCGCACCACTGTGACCGAGGAACGGCCGCGCACCATCCTCACCTTCAACCAGTCGCCCGACATCGGGTTCGACCGCTCAATCAACGCCTATCGCGGGTGCGAGCATGGCTGTGTTTATTGTTTTGCCCGCCCCACCCACGCTTATCACGATCTTTCGCCGGGGCTGGATTTCGAAACCAAGCTGTTCGCCAAGCCCGATGCCGCAGAAATCCTGCGCGCCACTCTCGCCAAGCCGAAATACCGCCCCCGCCCCATCGCGATGGGGACCAACACCGATCCCTACCAGCCGATCGAGGACCGTTATCGGATCACACGCAGCGTGCTGGAGGTCTGCCTTGATGCTCGCCACCCGGTGACCATCACCACAAAATCCGACCGCGTACTGCGCGATCTCGATATTTTGAAAGTCATGGCGGAGCGACATTTGGTGGCCGTCGCAATTTCGGTTACCAGCCTTGATGCCAGGCTTTCTGGCAAGTTAGAACCACGCGCAGTATCGCCGCTCAAGAGATTGGCAGCACTGGGCAAACTGTCCGAAGCAGACATTCCGACGCATTGCATGATATCGCCTGTTATCCCCGCAATCACCGACGAATATATGGAGGACATCGTCAGCCGCGCCGCTGCGCTGCGCGTGGACAGCGTGGGCTGGATACCACTGCGCCTGCCGCATGAAGTCGCCCCGTTGTTCCGCGAATGGCTGTCAGTCCATTACCCTGAGCGCGGCGACAAGGTGATGAGCATCGTCCGCTCAATCCGCGGAGGCAAAGACAACGATCCCAATTTCCACACCCGCTTCAAACCCAGCGGCGTATGGGCCGACCTCTTCCGCGCCCGATTCGCTCTGGCCTGCAAACGCGCGGGGTTGGGCAAGGCGAAATTCGCGCTGGATTGCACACAGTTCAGACGCCCAGCGATGGGCGGGCAGTTGCGGTTGTTGTGACCACTCCCGGTGCCACAGAAGATTAAAACCCCGCCCCGCCTTCGCCCGGTTCAAACCGCATCAGTCTGCTGTCCGCCAGCGCCGCCGTACGGTTGACCACCGCTTGCTGGTAATTCGCGTCCTTGATCATCTCGAAAAATGCGTCCGCATTGGGATATTGCGCCACGAAGCCATCGTGCCATCGCTGCGTATCCGGCCCGGTCACCATCGTCTGGAACGCGCCGCGCCACACGATGCTGCCGCCCACGCGGCGGAAGATCGGGCCGCTGGTTTTGCCATATTCCTGATAGGCGCGCTGGCCGCTCCAGCCTTTGCCAGCATGTCCGTGCCCCTCGGGATAGGCCGCCTGATCGCGGTAGCGCAGCAGGTTGAGCATGTGGATCGGCTGGTCGCGCGGCAAGTCCTTGAAGCGCGCGAAATTGGCGGGGCTAGGATCGATATACTGCGTCATGCGGATCTCCTCATACGTACAGTTCGCGCCATTCGCCGGGTGCCAATCCATCGGCAGTCCAATCCCCCACGCGCCAGCGGACCAGCCGCAGCGTGGGCAGGCCAACCGCTGCGGTCATGCGTCGCACCTGGCGGTTCTTGCCTTCGGTAATGGTCAGCGACAGCCAGCTATCAGGCACAGTCTTGCGATAGCGGACCGGCGGATCACGCTCCCACAGCATGGGCGGCTCGATAGCCTCGGCCTGAGCGGGCCGGGTCATGCCGTCTTTCAACATCACTCCGCCGCGCAATTGGGCCAGCGCCGGCTCGTCAGCAACACCCTCCACCTGTGCCAGATAGGTCTTGGGCATCTTGTGCCGGGGCTCGGCAATGCGCGCCTGCAACCGCCCGTCATCGGTCAGCAACAGCAGCCCTTCGCTATCCTTGTCGAGCCGCCCGGCGGGATAGACATCGGGCACCGCCACCAAATGCGCCAGCGTATCGCGCGCATCACCGCCCGCGCCGCCGCTGAACTGCGACTGCACGCCAAACGGCTTGTTGAGGAGGATCAGCCGGCTCACTCTGCCAGAACATAATCCGCGAAGCGTTCGCGCAGGTCTTTTTTGCTGATCTTGCCCGTCGCCGTGTGCGGGATATCGTCGACGAATTCGACCGCATCGGGCAGCCACCATTTGGCGACCAGCGGCTTGAGATGGTCGATCACCTCATCCGCGCTCAGATCAGCGCCTGCCTTGCGAACCACGAACAGTACCGGGCGTTCGTCCCATTTGGGGTGGTACATTCCCACCGCTGCGGCTTCCGCCACTGCGGGGTGCCCGACGGCGGCGTTTTCCAGTTCGACCGAGCTGATCCACTCGCCGCCCGATTTGATCACGTCCTTGGTGCGGTCGGTCAATTGCAGCGTGCCGTCGGGGTGGATGATACCAACATCGCCGGTGTCGAACCAGCCATCCGCCGTGACTGCATCCTGCTCAGCCTTGAAATAGCGCCGGATCACCCAAGGCCCGCGAATTTGCAGCGCACCGCTGCTCTCGCCATCTCGGGGCAGTTCCTTAGTGAAATCGTCGAGATCGACTGTACGCAGTTCCACGCCGAAGACCGGGCGGCCCTGCATGGCGGTTTTGGCGACTTTCTCGTCAAAGCTGAGCTGGTCCCAATCATGTGTTGGCCCGCCGACCGTGCCGATGGGGCTGGTCTCGGTCATTCCCCAGGCGTGCTGGACGCGGGTGCCGTTTTTCATCAGCCGTTCGATCATGAACTTTGGTGCGGCCGATCCGCCGATGGTGGCGGCGTGCAGTTTGGGCAGTTCGATCCCCTGCGCATCGCAATATTGGAAATGCGCGAGCCATACGGTGGGCACGCCTGCGCTGTCGGTCACGTTTTCGCGCTTCATCAGATCGTCCAGCACCGCCGGATCGTTGACTGCGCTGAACACGAATTTCACACCCGCCATCGCACCCGCATAGGGCAGGCCCCAGCTGGCCGCGTGGAACATCGGCACCACGGGCAGCATCACACTGGACGCGCTGAAGTTGAACGCAGAAGGCTGCAAGCCCGCCATCGCGTGCAACACGGTGGAGCGGTGTTCGTACAGCACGCCCTTGGGATTGCCGGTGGTGCCGCTGGTGTAGCAGAGCATGCAGGGATCACGCTCGTCGCCCTGCACCCAGGCAAAATCGCCGTCCTGTGCGCCGATCCAATCCTCAAAGCCGGTGGCATCGGCCCCGGCTGGCGGGTCGTAGCAGATGTAATGCTCGATGGTTGGCCATTTGCTGCGCATCCGGTCAACGATGGGCTGAAACGCGGCATCATACAGCAGCACGCGGTCCTCGGCATGGCCGACGATATATTCCAGCTGATCATCGAACAGGCGCGGGTTCACAGTGTGCAGCACCCCGCCCATGCCCGCCACGCCGTACCAGCTGACCAGATGGCGCGAATGGTTCATCGCCAGACTGGCCACGCGGTCGCCCGGTTTGACGCCCAGTGACTGCAAGGCCTGCGCCATTTTCAGTGCGTCGCGGCGAATGCCGGCCCAATCGGTACGGGTTTCGCTAACATCTCCCCAGTGAGTGACAATCTCGCGGCTGCCCGCTTCCCGCGCCGCGTGGTCGATCACCGTGGTGACACGCATGGTCCAGTCCTGCATCGCTCCGAGCATTCGCCTGTCTCTCCTGTGAGTGCGCCGGTTCGCGGTTAAGCGACCAGTCGCAGATTGGGCGCACCGCGCCGCGCCGATAATTCCACTCTGCCAAGCCCCGGCACACTTGCCAAGCGCTCCGCCATGTCGCCGTCCAGCGTATAGCCGCCAGTCAGGCGCAGCAGCGGCGGCACATCGGCGCCGGTCATCAGCGTCGCCAGCACCTCGTCCTTGCCATTGCCGCCTGCGCCCAATTCCAGCTTAAGCGCCTCGAACGCCGCCACATCGGTAACGTCGAGTGTCAGCTGCATCGGCATCGATCCGCGCACTTCGCTGAGCGGAACTGCGCCGCGCACAGTGATGCGCGGCGGTTCATCGGGGCTGGGGCTGTCGAGTTCTACCGAAAGCTTCACACAGGTCTGCTCGTCCGCCCATTTCAGGAAGCTGTCGACCATGCCCTCTTCAAAACAGGCGGCGCTGAACTGGCCCGAACTGTCGGAGAAATCGACCCGCACGAACGGCTTGTTGCGCCGGGTCATGCCCTTCTTAGCGCCTTCCACCATCGCCGCCATCACTGCGCCCGACCGCCCGCCGGATGGCGCACCGCTGGTCATCAACGAGGCATAGCTGCGCGCACCCTGTGCCGAGGCGATCTGGCGGAATGCCTCGACCGGGTGGGCGGAGAAATAGAAGCCGAAGCATTCCTTCTCGTTCGCCATCTGATCAGCGCGGGACCACGGCTCCACCTGTTTAAGCCGCAGGGTTTCCCCCTGCGTGTCCTCGCCGCCAAACAGCCCGTGCTGCCCGCTCGACCGCTCGCGTTCAGCAGCGTCGGCCACGGCCAGCAGCATATCGGCATTGCCGAACACCTTGGCCCGGTCCGGTTCAAGATCATCAAGCGCACCGGCACTGGCAAGCGCTTCCAGCTGGCGCGAGTTCATCGCGCCCTTGGGCAGCCGTTCAAACAAATCTTGCAGACTGTCGAACGGGCCGGAGGCCTCGCGCTCGGCGACAATCGCCTCCATCGCCTTCTCACCAACATTGCGGATGCCTGCCAGCGCATAGCGCACGCCGTATCCTTCGTCGGTCTGTTCGACAGTGAATTCTGCTTCGGAATGATTGATCGACGGGGCCAGCACAGCCACTTCGCTGCGCCGTGCGTCATCGACAAACACCGCCAGCTTTTCCGACTGGTGCATATCGAAGCACATTGATGCGGCGAAGAATTCCTCGGGATAATGCGCCTTCAGCCACGCGGTCTGATACGCCAGCAACGCATAGGCCGCAGCGTGCGATTTGTTGAAGCCATAGCCGGCGAATTTGTCGATCAAATCGAACAGCTCATTGGCTTTTGCCGGTTCGATCCCGCTGACCTTGCCGCAGCCATCGACAAACCGCAGACGCTGGGAATCCATTTCGGCCTGAACCTTCTTGCCCATCGCACGGCGCAGCAAATCGGCATCGCCCAGCGAGTATCCGGCCAGGATCTGCGCGGCCTGCATGACCTGTTCCTGATAGACAAAGATGCCGTAGGTTTCGGCGAGAATGCCCTCAAGCTTGGGGTGCGGATATTCGATCGGCACCTCGCCCGCCTTGCGTTTGCCGAACAGCGGGATGTTGTCCATCGGGCCGGGGCGATAGAGCGAAACGAGCGCGATAATGTCGCCGAAATTGGTGGGCTTCACTGCCGTCAGCGTGCGGCGCATCCCTTCGGATTCCAGCTGGAACACACCAACCGTATTGCCCGCCTTCATCAGTTCATAAACGCGCGGATCGTCCAGTTCGAGACCCGCCAGATCAATGGTCACGCCGCGCTTTTCCAGCAGATCGACCGCTTTCTTGAGCACTGACAGGGTTTTCAGCCCAAGGAAGTCAAACTTTACCAGCCCGCTGCTTTCGACATGCTTCATGTCGTATTGCGTCACCGGCATATCCGAACGCGGATCGCGGTATAGCGGCACCAGCTGCGCCAGCGGCCGGTCGCCAATCACCACGCCCGCCGCATGGGTGGACGAATTGCGCGGGAAACCCTCCAGCTGCATCGCCAGATCGACCAGTCGTTTCACCTGATCATCATTGTCATATTCGCGGCGGAATTCGGCCGCTCCATTGAGCGAGCGCGGCAGGGTCCACGGATCGGTTGGATGGTTCGGGATCATCTTGCAGATGCGGTCAACATGGCCGTAGCTCATTTGCAGGATGCGCCCGGTATCGCGCAACACCGCACGGGCCTTCAGCTTGCCGAAGGTGATGATCTGCGCGACGTGGTCGTGGCCATATTTCGCCTGCACATAACGGATCACTTCGCCGCGGCGGGTTTCGCAGAAGTCGATGTCGAAGTCAGGCATCGACACGCGTTCCGGGTTGAGGAAGCGTTCAAACAGCAGCCCCAGCCGCAGTGGGTCGAGATCGGTAATCGTCAGCGCCCAGGCGACCACTGAACCAGCGCCCGAACCGCGCCCCGGACCTACCGGGATGTCGTGATCCTTGGCCCATTTGATGAAGTCTGCAACGATCAGGAAGTAGCCGGGGAAACCCATCTGGTTGATGATGCCGACTTCAAAATCCAGCCGGTCGAAATAGGCCTGGCGCTCATCCTCGCCCAATTCGCCATAAGGCGCCAGCCGGGCCTCAAGACCCTTGCGCGCATCCGCCGCCAGCATCCGCGCTTCGCCCTCGATATCGCCTGCCAGACTGGGCAGGATCGGCTTGCGATAGGGCGGCGCAAAGGCGCAGCGCTGGGCGATGACCAGCGAATTCTCCACCGCTTCGGGCAGGTCGGCAAAGCCCTCTTCCATCATATGTGCGGTTTTGACGAAGCTTTCCGGATTGGAGCGCGCCCGGTCCTCGGCATCAACATGGGTCGAACCGGCAATGCACAGCATCGCATCATGCGCCTTGTGCATATGCGGTTCGGCGTAATTGGCAGGGTTGGTCGCCACCAGCGGCAAATCGCGGGCATAGGCAAGGTCGACCAGCGCCGCCTCCGCCGCTTCCTCCACCGGATCGCCGCGTCGTGACAACTCGATGTACAGTCTGCCGGGAAAAAGTGCCTCGATCCGGGTCAGCAGCGCCTCGGCATGATCGCGTTGCCCCTCTGCCAGCAACCGCGTCACCCCGCCCTCGCTCGCGCCGGTCAGCGCAATCAGCCCGTCGGTATGACCTTCCAGATCATCCAGCGTGACATGCGGCTCCAGTTCAAGCGGGCGGCCCAGATGCGCCTTGCTGACCAGATGGCACAAATTATCGTAGCCTGCCTCGTCCTGCGCATAGAGCGGCAAATAATCGACATGGCGGCCCTCATGCTCGCGCACGACGCCCAGCAATGTCCCGATGATCGGCTGGATACCCTCGGCCATACAGGCATTGGCGAACATCACCGCGCCGTACAGCCCGTTGCGGTCACAAATGGCGATAGCGGGGAAGCCGCGTTCCTTCGCCAGCTTGGCCATCGCCTTGGGCTCAATCGCGCCCTCCAGCATGGAATAGGCGGACAGCACGCGCAGCGGGACGAAGGGCTTGTAAGGCATTCGCTTACATTAGGACGAGTGGCGCGATTCGATAGAGCCAGACGTGGTGATTTTGTCCACTTGTGGACAGCTCCGCATTTACAGCAGCTTTTTAATATCCTTGGCGATCCCTGCAGGCGCATCGGCGGGGCCGTAACGCTTCACCACATTGCCTTCGCGGTCGATCAGGAATTTGGTGAAGTTCCACTTGATGGTTTTCGACCCCATCAGGCCGGGCGCTTCTGCCTTCATCCAGTCATACAGCGGGCTGGCATCGCCGCCATTGACGTCCACCTTCTGCATCAGCGGGAAGGTCACGCCGAAATTGACCTTGCAGAACTGGTCGATCTCGTCCGCATCGCCGGGTTCCTGCGCACCGAACTGGTTGCAGGGGAAGCCGATCACTTCAAAACCATCGTCGCCAAAATCCTGATAGAGCTTTTCCAGCCCTTCGTACTGCGGGGTAAAGCCGCACTTGCTGGCGGTGTTGACCACCAACAGCACCTTGCCCAGCTTGTCGCTCAGATCCAGTTCCTCGCCGCGATTGGTCTTGGCGGTGAAATCGGCAATGGTGGTCATGGCGCGGTGCTTCCCTTGGGACGATAAATGAGGTCGAAGCTGGTTTGCCAGCTGAGCCCGTGATCGGTCGAGGCCTCGCCATGCTGGCGGACCGAGCCATCGTCCTGCAACGTATAACTCATCCGCACAAGCGCATCCTGCCCCGGCCCGTTCACATTGTCCCAATAGCCGGTCAACACCATGCGGCCCGCGCCGGTTGGCCCGCCGACAAATTCAACCCGCCCCGGCGCGCTGCCGATCCAGGTCTGGTGCCAGCGGCCCGTATCCGGGTCCAGACTGTTCAGGCTGCCCCCGCCCGTCCCCTTCAGCGGCATCCAGTTTTCGCGCACCGCACAGCCATTATACAGCCGTTCGATGCGGCTTGCGGCCACTGGCGTGTCGCCGCTGGCAGGATAGACATCCCACTCACCAACCCAGAAATCGAACGCTGCATGGGCCGCGCTGTCGCATTGCGGCGGGCGCGGCGGCGGTGCGGCTGCTTGTGCCGCAGCAGTGGCGGACTGGGCAAGCATAAGGGCGATGGCGGCGTAAAGCATGGTGCAGACTTCCCTGATACGAATGACGCTGGCAGATCATGGGAGCGGTCGAAAACCGCTTTCGACCGGATGCGCAGTCAATCCTGCGAACGGGCCTTACCGCAGAGTTATTCGAACAGCCCTTCATGCAGGCGGACCACACGGTCCATCTTGGCTGCCAACCGCTCGTTATGCGTCGCGATCAGCGCTGCGCTGCCTTCGCCGCGCACCAGTTCGAGGAATTGCGCCAGCACCTTATCAGCGGTGGCTTCGTCCAGATTCCCGGTTGGCTCGTCGGCCAGCACCAGTGCAGGCCGGTTAGCTAGCCCGCGCGCAACCGCGACACGTTGCTGTTCGCCCCCTGACAACTGGCTGGGCCGGTGGGTCATGCGGTGCCCCAGCCCCAGCGCGGTGAGCAGCAGTTCGGCGCGTTCTCGCGCTTCTTCACGCGGCTTGCCAGCAACCAATTGCGGCAGCACGACGTTTTCGCGCGCGTCAAAATCCGGCAGCAAATGGTGGAATTGATAGACAAAGCCCAGATGATCGCGGCGCAGCGTGGTCCGCGCGCGGGCGTTGCTTTTCTCCGCCGCGTGCCCGGCAATCACGATCTCGCCGCCAAAGCCGCCTTCCAGCAGGCCGACCGCTTGCAGCAAAGTCGATTTGCCGGAGCCCGAGGGGCCGAGCAGCGCCACAATCTCGCCCGGCTGCACCGCCAGATCGACCCCGCGCAGCACGTCGATGCGCTCTCCGCCCTGTTCAAAGCTGCGGGTCAGGCCGCGCAATTCGACCACCGGGACATTACTCATAACGCAGCACCTGCACAGGATCGGTGCCCGACGCCTTGAGCGCGGGGTACAGCGTGGCCAGGAAGCTAAGCACCAGCGCCAGACCAGCAATCATCGCCACTTCGACCGGATCGGTCTTGGACGGCAGCGTGGTCAGGAACCGCACGCTGGGGTCCCACAGCTCCTGCCCGGTTACAGCGCCGATCACTTCCACAATGCCTTCGCGGAAATACAGTACCACGAAGCCGAGGATCAATCCGGCGACAGTTCCAATTGCCCCGACGGTGAAGCCGGTGGTGACAAATATCTTAAGCAGGCTCTGCCGCGTCGCCCCCATCGTGCGCATGATCGCGATATCGCGGGTTTTGGCGCGGACCAGCATGACCAGACTCGACAGGATATTAAAGGCCGCAACCAAAACCATGAAACTCAAGGCAAAGGCCATTGCCACCCGTTCAACCTGCAAGGCTTCGAACAGGGTGGAATTGATGGTCTTCCAATCGGACACCACCGCCCGGCCCGCCACCGCGCGCTGCACCGGTTCGAGGATCTCGCCAACCTTATCGGGATCCTCCACCTTGACCTCGATCATGCCGATAGTCTCGCCGATCAGCAGCAGCGTTTGCGCATCCTGCATCGGCATGACCACAAACGCGCCGTCGTAATCGTACACGCCCACTTCAAAGATCGCAGCGACTTCATAGCCGACCTGCCGGGGCACAGTGCCAAAGGGCGTGCTGCGGCCCTGCGGATTGATGATCGTGATCGTATCGCCGACCCGCGCGCCGATATTCTCGGCCAGCCGGACCCCAATGGCGACCTTGCTGGCGCCTGCCTTAAGCTCGGAGATATTGCCGCTGACCACCTTGGTGCCCAGATCGGCGATGTCCTGCATGGTATTGCCCCGCAGCAGGATCGCTTCCACCCGGCCATTGAAGGTCGTCAGCAGCGGCTGTTCGATCAGCGGCGATGCTTCGACCACGCCGGGTGTCTTGCGCACTTCCTGAAGGACATCCTCCCAATCATCCATCCGCCCGCCATAGGCCTGGACGATGGCATGGCCGTTGAGGCCGACAATCTTGTCGAGCAATTCGGCGCGGAAGCCGTTCATCACGCTCATCACGATCACCAGCATCGCCACGCTGAGCATCACGACCGTGATCGAAATGCCCGCGACCAGCGCGATAAAAGCCTCGCTCCGGCCCGGAAGCAGGTAGCGTTTGGTAATCGTCCATTCGAAGGGGGAGAGGATCAAGACGGCTCGATTGCTATGGTTTTACAGGAAGCTTGCGCCAGCGTTTAGGCACGGCGGCGGCGGCGCGCAACGGCTATCCGCCAGCAACCCACCGCAAGGTTACCGCACCAGCCTTGTAATAGTGCTGTAACATCGCCATTGGGCTGGGCATCTTCAGGGTACCAAAAGCGGGCGCGCGCAGCGGCATGAACCTAACTCACCCCTTTCACGATGCGGATGGCGACAGCCTGCGCGAAGAATGCGGCGTTTTCGGCGCGATCAACGCAACCGATGCCTCCGCCGCAACCGCGCTGGGGCTGCACGCCTTGCAGCACCGCGGTCAGGAAGCGGTGGGCATTATCAGCTTTGACGGGGCAGAATTTTACGCCCGGCGCGGGCTGGGCCATGTTGCCGAGAACTTCTCATCCTCTGACGCTATTGCCGAATTGCCGGGCTTCATGGCTGCGGGCCATGTGCGCTATTCGACAACCGGCGGCGCGGGCTTGCGCAATGTCCAGCCGCTCTATGCCGAACTGGCCAGCGGCGGGTTTGCGGTGGCCCACAATGGCAATATCTCGAACGCCGGATCGCTCCGGTCCGAACTGGTCCAGCGCGGCTCGATATTCCAGTCCACCAGCGACACCGAAGTTATCATTCACCTCGTCGCCACCAGCCGCTATCCCACGATTGTGGACCGGCTGGTCGATGCGCTGCGGATGCTCGAAGGCGCTTATGCGCTGGTCGTGATGACGCCAGAGGGCATGATCGCCTGCCGCGACCCGCTGGGTATCCGCCCGCTGCAAATGGGCCGCATCGGCGACGCCATCCTGTTCGCTTCGGAAACCGTCGCCTTCGACGTGATCGGTGCCGAATTCGTCCGCCAGGTCGAACCGGGCGAATTGGTGCGGGTGGATTTCGACGGCAATGTCGAAAGCCTGCATCCCTTCGGCAAGCACAGCCCGCGCCCGTGCATTTTTGAGCATGTCTATTTCAGCCGCCCCGATTCGGTCTTTGACGGCCGCAGCGTTTACGAGGCTCGCAAAGCCATTGGCGAGCAACTGGCGCGCGAGGCTCCGGTGGATGCCGATCTGGTGGTGCCGGTGCCGGACAGCGGCGTTCCGGCGGCTATCGGTTATGCTCAGGCATCGGGCATTCCGTTCGAGCTTGGCATCATCCGTTCGCACTATGTCGGGCGCACCTTTATCCAGCCTTCGGACGGCGCGCGCCATGCGGGCGTCAAGCGCAAGCACAACGCCAACCGCGCGCTGGTCGAAGGCAAGAAAATCGTCTTGATCGATGACAGCATCGTGCGCGGCACCACCTCGTTGCAAATTGTCGAAATGATGCGCGATGCGGGCGCGACCGAGGTGCATTTCCGCGTCGCCAGCCCGCCCACTGCGCACAGCTGCTATTACGGGGTCGACACACCCGAACGCTCCAAACTGCTCGCCGCACGGATGGAGCTTGAGCCGATGCGCCAGTTTATCCGCGCCGACAGTCTGGCGTTTGTATCCATCGACGGCCTCTATCGCGCCGTGGGTGAAGGCCCGCGCGAGGGCAGCTGCCCGCAGTTTTGCGATGCCTGCTTCACCGGCGATTATCCCACCTCGCTCACTGATCTGGCGCGGCGTGACGAACGCCAGCAGCAGCTCGCATTTCCGGCAGCGAAGGCCAGCTGATGGCGAAGCGGCTGGATGGAAAGCTTGCCCTGATCACCGGGGCGAGCAAGGGGATCGGCGCAGCCACTGCCGTGGCACTGGCGGCAGAGGGCGCGCATGTCGTGCTGACGGGCCGCGATGTCCGAGCTTTGGAGGCGGTTGAAGACAGGATCCATGCGGCAGGCGGCAGTTCCACAATCGCCCCCATAGATCTGGCTGAAAGCGACGGTATCGCGCGCCTTTCCGCAGCCATTTCAGGACGCTGGGATAAGTTGGATATTCTTGTAATATCCGCAGCTTACCTGCCAACCCTTACATCGGTTACCCAGATTGATGCCAAGCAATTCGGGCAAGCGGTTACGATCAATCTGCTGGCAACGCAGGCACTGCTTGCGGCGTTCGATCCGCTGCTCAAACGCGCCGATGCCGCGCGGGTGGTTGGCCTGACCAGCAGCGTCGGCGCGGCCCCGCGCGCCTATTGGGCGGCCTATGGCGCGACCAAGGCGGCGTTCGACAATCTGCTCGAAAGCTACTCGCAGGAGGTCGAGAAGATTTCCAAGGTCCGTGTGGCTCTGATCGATCCGGGCAAAACCCGCACCGCCATGCGCGCCAAAGCCTATCCGGGCGAAGACCCGCAAACGGTCAAGCCGCCGCAGGATGTGGCAGATATGCTCATAAAGCTGCTTGTTAATGATTATTCGTCATTCCACCGAGGGCGCGTAGAAGGTTGAATTAACCAACGCCGCAAAGGTTTTGGCAACCTCGCTGGCCCAGATTCCTCCCTTAGGCACCCGCGCCCGATGCGGGGCCATATTCAGGCAGGAAGACATCGCCATGAACTATCAAACCCAGGACAGCTATACGCTCGCCGCGCAGGAAGATCGTTGTTCGCCGCGCACCAAGCTGACCATTCCGGGCCAGCTGCGCGCCTCGGGTGGCCGCGCGTTTCAGACTGTGGTTCACGATCTGTCGATTTCGGGCTTTTCCGCCGCGGCGATCAACCGGATGCATGATGGTCAGCTATGCTGGCTAACACTGCCCGGCCTCGAATCGCTTCAGGGCCAGGTTGTCTGGTGGGAAAACTGCATGGTCGGCTGCGCCTTTAGCGAGCTGCTCAGCCCGATCGTGCATGACAACATCCTCGCCCGCTACAGCGGCGAAGGTGCTTATCGCCCTTACTAAGGTTTGACGGCGGCGCGTCGGGGCGCTGGCCTGAACCATGCGCTTCGCGTTCGTCGTCGGTGGCGGTGCGCCGCTTGCCGACCACCGCCACCACTTTTATCCCTGAATAATCAGTCGCGCACAGCAGCGATCTGTTCAACCAATTGCGCCATCTGGCGATTGTTCGGGCCGCTTGATGCGGTCCGCCAATTGCTGACCAGCGCGATCACCAGCTGCTTTGACGGCACCAGCACAATCGCCTGGCCAAAGATCCCGCGCGCGCCGTAATTGCCGCCGGGATAGCTCCACCACTGATAGCCATAGCCGTAGCCGGGCGTGTCGAATGCGACTTGCGGCGATCCAGCAGCGGCGAACCAGCCCTGCGGCACCACACCCTCTCCGCCTTCCAGCACGAACTGGCCGAAGCGCGCATAGTCCGACAGCCGCAAGGACAGGCAGCAGCCGCCGATATTGTTGCCGGTCAGATCCTGCATCCAGAACATGCCGCCTGCAAAGCCAGCAGGATCGACGATCTTTTCCGCTGCATAGGCCGCCAGCGACTTGCCCGCCGCCTGTTCGACCAGCAGGCCCAGCAGATTGGTCTCCAGCGTCTTGTAAACCCACTTCTCCCCCGCCGGGGCTTCACGGCGCAGCGTCTTGGCATAGGTCACCGCCTGCGATTCCCCCGCCACAGGCGTAACCGCCAGCATTTTGGCGACATCGCTGTTCGGATCGGAGTAATCCTCGTTCCAGGCGACGCCCGAGGTCATCGAGGCGACCTGCCCGACGGTAACGCCGTCATAGGCGGTGCCCGCAAGTGCCGGGACGATGCTGGTAACTCGGGTATCAAGGCTGCCGATAAAGCCATCCTCAATCGCCGCGCCCAGCAGGGTCGAGGTAAAGCTCTTCGCCACCGAGAAGCTGGTCCAGCGCCCTTCTGGCGTAAAGCCAAGCCCGTATTCCTCGAACACCACCTCGCCATCATCCAGCACCATGAAGCCCGCCGCGCTGGTCTGCGTCATATGCGTGCGGATCGCCTGCTGAACTTCGGCAGGAAGCGGATTGCTGGACTGCTGCAATACACGCGGCGCATTGGCTGGTGCGATCTCCAGACCGGCGAACGATCCCTCCATATTGCGGAACGCGGCCGACCGGCGCGGGTCGTTCCAGAACAGGATCGAGGATTGCTCCGCAAAGCTGAGCTGCTGGCTTGGGGTGCTCTGCGTCACCGCTGGCGGCGTTTTGGCAATCGGCGTTTCATAGGCCGTGGCACAGCCCGCCAGCGCGACCGCCAATGCCGAGACAAATACCCTGCGCATCATTCCTGTTCCCCTTTGATCAAAGTCACTTGGTGGACATCAATCCCGCCCCCACGAAACCCGCCTTCGCAATACATCAGATAGAAGCGCCACAGATCGACGAATTGCGTGTCGAACCCCTGCGGCAGCCGATCATCTGCCACCGCACGTTCAAAATTGTCGCGCCACAGCCGCAAGGTCTCCGCGTAATCGAGACCGAAATCGGCCTGATCCCGCCATGCCAACCCGCGTTCCTCTGCCAATTGGCGAAATTCGCTGGTGCGGATCAACAGCCCGCCGGGGAAAATATAGGCCTGGATGAAGTCGGCGCTGCGGGCATATTCGTCAAACAGATCATCGCGCAGAGAGATATACTGGATCGCCGCACGCCCACCGGGCTTCAGATTGCGTGCGATGCTGTCCATGAAAGTCGGCCAGTATTCGCGCCCCAGCGCCTCGACCATTTCAACGCTGACGATGGCATCATATTGCCCGGCGACATCGCGGTAATCCTGCTTGCGGAAATCCACGTCAGAATGGTGATCCGTTCGCGCCCAGGCCAATTGTTCGTCGGACAGGCTGATTGCGGTAACCGCGCTGCCGCCTTGCGCAAAATGGTCCGCCAACGCGCCCCAACCGCAGCCGATTTCCAGCAGCGTATCCGGATTGCCGATCCGCCGCTCCAGTGCGTCCCACTTGCCCCGTTGCGCTGTCTCGAGATCATCGCCGGACACAGCAACGGCGGAGGAATAGCTCATCGTCGGATCGAGCCACGCCTGATAGAAATCATTGCCCAGATCGTAATGCGCAGAAATATTTTTCTGCGCGCCCTGATGTGTATTGCGATTGACCAGATGCGCCAGCTTCAGTGCGTGACGGAACGGCCCCTTGGCCCGCGCTGTGTCGCCCAGCGATTGCGCGTGCTGCACAAACAGGGCGCACAGTAACATCGGGTCGGGGCTGACCCATTCGCCGGCCTCCCACGCCTGATACCAGCCAACCGAGCCATTGCTGGCCAGCCGCACCAGCGCGTTGAAGCTGCGCAATTCCACAGTGCAATCGAACCCCGCCGCGCGGCCACCCAGAATGCGCGGCGTACCATCGGGCAGGATCACCTTCAGCGAACCTGTAGTCAGTCCCGCATCGATCCGGTCCAGCATCTTTTCAAAGCGCGGCGCGACCAGACGCGCAAGCAGTCCGGGCTTGCGCGCGAACCTGTTGGCGCCTTCGATCAATTCGCGGCCGCGGAACGTGGTGATGGCATCCATTGCCGTCCCTATGCTGTGCAGCGCGGCGGGACGCAAGCTAGCCGTTCCTGCTCTGCCGATAGGCGGCCAACGCGCGTTCGCGTGCTTCGCGGTGGGCGATCATCTTGACCGGATAGTCACCGCGCAGTTCATCTGCTGGATCATGGATGTCATCATCCGACAGATGCGAAATTTCCGGCACATATTCGCGGATATAGTCCGCCGCATCGAATTTGCTGCTCTGGGTCAGCGGCGCCATGATCCGCACAAACATATTGCTGTCGACGCCGGTCCCGCTGGTCCATTGCCAGTTGACGCCGTTGCTGCCGTAATCGGCATCGACCAGACAATCCCAGAACCATTGCTCGCCGTGGGTCCAGTCGATCAGCAGATGCTTCACCAGAAAGCTGGCGGTGATCATGCGGACCCGGTTGTGCATCCACCCGGTCTGCCACAACTCCCGCATTCCGGCATCGACAATAGGATATCCGGTCAGGCCGCGCTGCCACGCCTGCAGATCCTCCGCGATCAGATGCCCGCGATTGGGGTTGCGCCATATATCCGCATAGCCATCACGGTAGCTTTGCTTCGCATAGTCGGGCGTCTGGCAGATCACATTCTGCGCATAGTCCCGCCAGATCAGCTCCTTGGCATAGACCTCCCAGCCCTTGCCCCGCCGACCATCCAACGCGTGCCACACTTGCGCGGGCGAAATCTCGCCCCAGTGCAAGTGCGGGGACAACCGGCTGGAGCCATCGACCGACGGCAGATTGCGCGCATCGTCATAGTCCGCAACCTCGTCTTCCCACTCGGCCAGCCGCTCATGCGCAGCGGCTTCGCCAACCCGCCAGAACTCGCGTATCCCGCCCGCCCAATCGGGCTTGGTTGGCAGCAATTGCCAATCGTCCAAGCTGTCGCTCTGTGGCCATTTCTCTGGCGAGGAAATCGTCTCCGGCTCGGGCATAGGGTCGTTCGGCGGCATATGGTCCAGCAGCGATTTGGAAAACGGCGTATAGATTTTGTACGGCGTGCCTGCCCCTGTCCTCACCGCGCCGGGGGGAAGCAGATAATTGCCGTCATGAAGGCACAGCTCGATGCTGTCCTTTAGCCGCCCTTGCGCCTTGCGCCACCACGGTTCGTAATGACGGATTGCATGGATACAGCTGGCGCCGGCCTCCTCCGCGACCTTCAGCAATTGCTCCACCGCATCACCCCGTCGCAGCACGATCTGCGAGTGGCGGCGGGCCAGCGAATTGCCCAGACTTTCGAGCGAATGGTGCAACCACCACCGCGACGCCCCGCCATAGGCGTGATCGCCTGCTGCATCATCATCGAGCACATAGACCGGGATCACCGGGCCAGCCTGTGCGGCGGCATAAAGGGCGGGCTGGTCGGCCAGGCGCAGGTCGCGCCGCAGCCATACGATTTGCGGGGATGTCATGTCCCAAGGAACCCAAGCCCACGCCTGCTGGTTCCCCTGTCATGCAAAGCCCATCCAGCGACACTGTCACGCCCGAAGAGCCCCCCGTCCCCGCCGAAACCGTGCGGCTGCCGGAACGCGGGTTCACCATCAACCGTAACAAGGCGTTGATCGCTGCGGCGGTGTGCTGGGCCGGATGGGCGATCATGGTCTATCTGGTGACGCACGGGAAGACCGGCAGCTTCGACGAGATGGGCCTGCTCGCCTATCGCACGGGTGACGAGCTGGGACCGCGCGGGTCCGAGCTGCTGCTGGAATCTGTCCGCGACCTGACCTCGCTGGGCGGGGTGTTCCTGCGCAATCTGATCGCCATCGGCGCTGTGGCGGCGCTGCTGTTCCTGAAGCTGCGGCGCGAGGCGGTACTGTTCGCGCTGACCGTGGTGGGCGGCTGGATCGCCAATACAGCCGTCAAATCGCTGATCGGGCGCGAGCGTCCTGAAATTGTCCCGCACCTCACCCATGCCGGCGGCGAGAGCTTCCCCAGCGGTCACAGCTTCAGTGCCGCCGTCGTCTATATCGGCATGGCGCTCGCCTTTGCCGCGCTGAGCCAGCGTCATTCGGTGCGCTACACGATTATCGTGGCGGCCATGGTGCTGTCCGCGATGGTCGCCTGGAGCCGCGTGATGCTGGGCGTGCACTTCCCCAGCGATGTGACCGCCGGGTGGCTGGGCGGCGCTGGGTGGGCGTTTCTGGCGGCAGCATTGCTGTACAAGCCCGCCAAGGCCGCAGCCGATAGTCCCACGGCGGAGAAGTTGGACCCGGCGACGGACTAACCCCTCCCTCAAGGAAGGGGAGCAAGCGGCTCGCATTTCACATCGGGTAGCGCGACAGTAAACCGATCACGTGCACGGGGATCATAAAAGCGCGCATCGCGGAGCAGGACCGATCCGTCTGGCGCACGTTCAGCGAAGGGTGCGCGGGACCAGAAGAGGAAGGCGTTTAGCGCGTCTCCACCGTTCCGCTCCATAAGTATCGCTGCAACATCGCATTCTCCGACGATTTCACTCTCGATCCACCATCTGCCAGTGGATTCCTTGGTGAGTGTCTCACGACGCCACCATGCGAGCGGCACAGGGCTTTCGATAGTTGTGTAACCGGATATCTGCGGTCCAGTTTTTTCTTCTGCAAAGGTTATCGCGCCATTCACCCCAACATACCCCAGTGCCACTGCAATCGCCACGCGCGCAGGCTTCCGCCATTCCCCGCCCCGCTTCTCCCGCCGCAGCGAAAACCATGTTGCAAAGCCCATCGGCGCCCACAGCCAGACGTCGATAATGAACAGCACATCGCCATAGAACCACTGGCTGGAAAATGGCTCCAGCAAACGGATGCCGTAAACATTGAGCCAGTCGAGAGCCGGGTGGGTGAGGCAGGCGATGAAGCCGAGCGCGTAGAGCCAGCCGAAATGCATTGGCAGCCGCCCCTCGGGCCGCTTACCGCGCCTGTCCTGCCAGCGGTCGAACCACCACAGCGCGCCGGCCAGCAACAGCGGAAGCAGCACCCAGGCAATCGGCCCATGCGTAATCCCGCGCCGGAAGCCGAGATGCTCCACCCCCTCCAGCCACAGGAAACACGCCGCATCCACGTCGGGCAAATTCGCGCCAATAATCAGCGCGGGCATCGCCAGTCCAGTCTTGCGCTTCAGCCCCGCCTGACCCAGCAGCGCCCCGACGAGTGAGTGGGTAAGATTGTCCATCGCCGCATTTTGTCACTGCAACGAACGCGTGCAACAAAAAAGGGCGGCGGAAATTACCCCGCCGCCCTCAGATTATTTATCGGCAGCTCAGGTTTGCGGCTGACCGTAGGTCGGATCGTTCTTGTCCTTGCCGGTCATTGGGCGTTCGTTACCCATCTTGTCACCCGACATGTTGCCATCGGACATCGTCTTGTCGTCATTCATGCTGCCACTGCGAATGCTGGTAAATTCGCTATCCGAAATATAACCATCACCATCGGCGTCGTAGAAATAGTACGAATCCGCCAGTTTACCGAGCTGGGCATCATCCATCTTGGTAGAACCCATCGGAGCGGCATAGAACGCGTATTCAGCTGCCGAGAGCTTGCCGTCGCGGTTGCGGTCAAGCGCGGAATATTCCCACTTGTCGCGCGTCATTTCGCTCATGGACTTATCCTTGTCCATTTCCATACGATACTTGTCGTAATCGGTACGAAAAGCGGCCATGTCAAAAGCATCGCGGCGTGTTTTCTGTTCGGCCGACAACGTGTAGTCGCGGCTCATTGGATCGAAATCGTTCACTGCAGCCATATCACCGTCCATGTTGGTCAAATCGCCAGTGTCCATTTCGCTAGCCGCCATGTCAGTATTGTCGACCGTGTCGGCATCGCCGCACGCCGACAACATCAGTGCCATGCCGCTGGCTGCGGCAAAAAGAAGCTTGTTGGTCATCATCGTCTCCTGCGTCTGAAAGCCGAATTTTCGGCTTCGATGATATGACAACGCAGTATTCTCAATTCTGTTCAAAAAAAGGCGTCCGGAGCGCTAACCAATTGTTCGGCAGCCAAAATTTGCCCGCGCTATGCCAAGTCAGATCGGATCTTGGGCAGTCCCGTCCACAGTCCAAGTCTGCCCCTTGGCCAGCAGCCGCGCCAGATTGGGTTCCTTGCCCTCGCTAGAGCGCGCGCGTTCGTCGATTACGGCAGCTTCGAAAGTCGGACGCGGATCGTCGTAGAGCACGCCCAGCGCCATCGGGTATGGGCCAAACGGCATTTCAACCAACATGTGTGCGATCGAGCGGTTGGTGGCGTCGTGGACGATCACGCCCGCCGCCTGCCAGTCCCCATCGACCACATCGACGACCTTCAATTCCAGCCGGTCGCGGTCCACGGCAATGCCCTTGCTATCCTTGGCGAACAGCATGGGCTCGCCATCTTCCAACCATAGCTGGCGATCTTCGGCGCCTTTGGGCGCGGCGAAATCTTCGAACACGTCCTTGTTGTAAACGATGCAGTTCTGGAAAATCTCGATGAAGGCAGCACCCTGATGCGCGTGCGCTGCGGTCAGCACTTCGGGCAGTTTCTTCGACACATCGAACCCGCGCCCGACAAAGCGCGCCCCCGCGCCCAGCGCAAACGCGGCGGGGCGAGCGGGATGGTCATAGCTGCCCAGGGGGGTGGAAGGCGATTTGGTCCCCTCGCGGCTAGTCGGCGATGCCTGGCCCTTGGTGAGTCCGTAAATCTCGTTGTTGAACAGCATGATCTGCATGTTCACATTGCGCCGAAGAACATGCATCAAGTGATTGCCACCAATAGACAATCCGTCACCGTCGCCCGTCACCAACCAAATATCGAGATCGGGATTGGCCAGCTTTACCCCCGTCGCCACAGCAGGCGCGCGGCCGTGGATGGTATGAAAGCCGTAGCTCTCCATGTAATAGGGAAACCGGCTCGAACAGCCGATACCGCTGATGAACACGGTGTTCTTCGGATCAGCACCCAGCTGCGGCAAAGTGCGTTGCACCGCCTTCAGGATCGCATAGTCCCCGCATCCGGGGCACCAACGCACTTCCTGATCGGTTTCCCAGTCCTTGAGCGTGGTTTCAAATTTTACGGGTGCGTTCATGGATTTCCGCCCTCTGTGCTCGGAAGCTGCTGATTGTTCGCTGGCACCTCGCCGCCCTCATTGCCCTCGATACCGTCAAAGAACTTGGCGATAGCCGCCTCCATTTCGGCGATCTGGAAGGGTTGCCCACTGGTCTTGGTCAGCGGCTGCGCATCGACCAGATATTGGTCACGCAATACGGTCTTGAATTGGCCGGTGTTCATTTCCGGCACCAGCACATGATCGAAACTTTTCAGCAAATCGCCAAGGTTGGCGGGCAACGGCCAGATGTGGCGGACGTGGATGTGGCTGACGTCCAGCCCCTTGGCGCGGGCGCGGCCCACGGCCTGATGGATCGGGCCGAAGGTTGAACCCCAGCCGACGACCGCCAGCCTGCCCGAAGTCTCGCCCAGGCAGACCTCCTGATCGGGGATGCGGACGCCCAGCACCTTGTCGCGGCGCGCGTCGGTCATCGCCTGATGGTTGTCGGGCGCATAGTCGATATGGCCAGTGTCGACCTGTTTTTCGATCCCGCCGATGCGGTGCATCAGATCAGGTGTGCCGGGCTTGATCCACGGCCGCGCGCCCTTGGCATCGCGCTTGTAGGGCAGCAGAGTGTCGCCAGCGTTCTTCTGTTCGAGGAATTTGGCCGGAAACGGCGTGTAGGTCGCCGGATCTGGCACTTTCCACGGCTCCGCCGCATTGGCGATATAGCCATCGGTCAGCAGCATCACCGGGGTCATATATTCCACCGCAATGCGGCATGCCTCGATCGCGCAATCGAACGCATCGCCGGGGCTGCACGCTGCCACTACGGGCATCGGCGCATCGCCATTGCGACCATAGACCGCCTGATAGAGATCGCTCTGCTCAGTCTTGGTGGGCAGGCCGGTGCTTGGCCCGCCGCGCTGGCTGTTGACGATGACCAGCGGCAGCTCGGTCATGATCGCCAGCCCCATTGCCTCGCCCTTAAGCGCGATGCCGGGGCCAGAGGAACTGGTGACACCCAGCTGACCGGCATAGCTGGCGCCGATGGCAGCACAGATCGCGGCGATCTCGTCTTCCGCCTGGAAGGTCGTGACGCCAAATTCCTTGAGCCGCGCCAGATGATGCAAAATCGCACTGGCGGGCGTGATGGGATAGCCGCCGAAGAACATCGGCAGTTCGGCCAGTTGCGCGCCTGCGACCAGACCCAGACTAACGCTCTCCGCGCCGGTTATCGTGCGATAGAGACCCGGCTCCGACGGTACGGGATCGACATGCACCTGCCGCAGCGGCCCGGCGATTTCCGCCGTTTCGCCATAGGCATGGCCCGCATCCAGCGCCGCGATATTCGCCTCTGCCAGATCGGGCTTGCTTTTGAACTTGGCACGCAGCCAGTCATGGATCGGCTCACGCGGACGGTCGAACATCCACAGCGCCAGCCCCAGCGTCCACATATTCTTGCAGCGCAGCGCGTCCTTCTTGCCCAGGCCGAACGGCTTGACCGCCTCGATCGTGCGCTCGCTTATGTCGAAGGCCAGCACATCCCATTTGGCCAGACTGCCATCCTCAATCGGATTGCTGTCGTATTTCGCCTTGTCGAGATTGCGCTTCGAAAACTCGCCAGTGTCGGCAATGATCAGTCCGCCGGGCTTGAGCGCGGAGACATTCACCTTCAGCGCCGCCGGGTTCATCGCCACCAGCACATCGGGTGCATCGCCCGCAGTGTCGATAGAGCGGCTGCCAAAATTGATCTGGAACGCCGACACGCCGAACAACGTGCCTTGCGGCGCACGGATTTCGGCGGGGAAATCAGGGAAAGTCGCCAGATCATTGCCCGCCAGCGCGGTTGACAGCGTGAACTGTCCGCCGGTCAGCTGCATTCCGTCACCCGAATCGCCGGCAAAACGCACGACTACGGCCTCGGGAGAATGGGGAAGCGCCTCTTGAGGCGTGGCGGCGGCAGTGGCCATCCGTTGTATCCTTGTTGCGCGCCGTCGAAATTGGCGCCCTTGTGTCGGGACGGCGACCTAGGGGCCGCCCCTGCCTCTCGCAATCAACAATTTCTCTGCTACCTGCAAATTCACGGCTGGCAAAGCCTTGTCGCTTCGCTAAGTCCCGAAAAGCAACGAAACCATGCAATGTCAGGGGCAATCACGCGAAATGACGAAATTGGCTTATCGCCCCTGTGTCGGGGTCATGCTGGTGAACAGCGACGGCAAGGCCTTCGTCGGCCGCCGGATCGACAACCGGGAGGGCGATTTCTGGCAGATGCCGCAAGGCGGCGTGGATCCGGGCGAGGAATTGCGCGAGGCGGCGCTGCGCGAACTGGCCGAGGAAACCGGCGCGCGGGCGGAACACGTCACGATCCTGCGCCAGATGGACGAATCCATCCGCTATGATCTGCCCGGAGAATTGATTGGCAAGCTGTGGGGCGGCAAATATCGCGGGCAGGAACAGGTGTGGTTTCTGGCGCGGTTTACCGGGCAGGACGAGGATATCGACCTGGACGCGCACGATCCCGCCGAATTCTGCGAGTGGAAATGGGTTGATGCAGACCAGCTGCCCGAGCTGATCGTCCCATTCAAAAAACGCGTCTATCGCGCCGTGGTCGAGGCATTCCGCGAGCTGGTTTGACCGGCTTGTTTTACAAATTCCAGCTGGAAGCCTGTCCGTAACCGCTCCACACTTCGCTTTCGATCAGGCGAATTGTTCGCGGACGGCCGTATTCATACCCGACCAGAAACAAGTGCAGGATTGGCATATTGGAACAATCCGGGCCGATCCCGCCAGCGCCCTGCTCGCTTGCGGCGACGAACACCCGCTCGCCCACGGCTGTCACAGTGACAAGCTGCTTGTAGGTTTTCTTTTCAGTGAACATCGTGTCGAACAGCCGTTGCGGTTCGCGATCTTCCGCCACTGCGATGTATTGGCGGATCATTGCTTCAGTGGGTGTGCCGTCGGTATTGCGCGGACCGACCAGCGCGCCGAGAAATCCGATTTCATCGCGCTGCCACCAGCTGTTGAACAGCTTCACAACTTGCGGGACACGCTCGGCGTAAACTTCAGGGCTGTCGACTGCGATGGAGCAGGCGGCAGCGCGCCCCGCGGTTGCAAGCGCAGGCAGGGCAACAGCCAGGCCAAGCGCATGGCGGCGGTCCATGCTCAATTGTCCTGAGTAACCTGTGTTTCCGGCAGCACTGCCTCGGCAGTCAGCACACGCGGCTGCGGACCGGCGGCGATGATCGTGGCCAGTTGCTGTGTTTCGGGGCAATTCGTTCCGCACAGGCTTTCCAGCTTGGCCAGATTGGCGCGCGCTTTCTCGACTGCGCCCTTTTCCAACAGCGCCCCACCCTCGCCTGCAATCGCGGCCAGGCTGCCGGGATTGCGCGTCAGTGCTTCGCGGTAATAGCGGATTGCCTTGCCCTGCAATTGCTCGCTGCGCGCGACAGCGGCCAGTTCAAGGAAGATCGGGGTGTAGCCGGGATCGACTGCCAATGCGGCTTCGAAGGCGTCAATCGCCTCTTGCGGCTGGTCATTGGCCAGTGCGGCGCGGCCTTCGGCGATCAGCACACCGGCGCGCGGATCGGGATCACGTTCGGTCGCCCAACTGGTGCTGGCGGTGATTGCAAGGGCCAGCGACAGCGCGGCGGCAGCGGGGGCAAAACGCATGATTGTCTCCAAAGCGGCAGATCGTTCGCGTGGTGGCAAGTCGGCCATGATGCTCAGGCTATCATGCTCTTGCTGCACAGGCGATGAAAAATCCGTCGGTCCCGTCGCTCAGCGGACTGAGCCGGACACCGTGGCCGCGCGGCGTGCCCAGCGGAAGGGTTAGCGGATGCGGTGCGAAAGTGGGGTGGCGCGTCAGGAATGCATCGAACTGCCCCGCCCCTTCCTGATCGAGCAGCGAACAGGTGACATAGACCAGCCGCCCGCCGGGTTTGACCAGCTGTGCCGCCAGATCGAGGATATGCGCCTGCGTGGCGGCCAGCTTTTGCAGCTCTGCCTCGTCCAACCGCCAGCGTGCCTCAGGATTGCGGCGCCATGTGCCGGTGCCCGAGCACGGAGCATCGACCAGCACCGCGTCGGCCAGTCCCGCCAGATCGGCAAGCACGTCCATTTCGCGGCCCGGATCGAGGAGGCGGCTTTCGATCATAGTGGCCCCGGCCCGTCCGGCACGCGGGGGCAGGCGCGAGAGGCGGCCACGGTCGGTATCGGCAGCGATCAGCGCGCCCAGATTGTCCATCATCGCCGCCAGCGCGAGCGTCTTGCCCCCGCCGCCAGCGCACAAATCGATCACGTTCTCACCCGGTTTGGCATCAACGGCGAGGCATGCCAACTGCGAACCGGTGTCCTGCACTTCGACCAACCCGTCACGCCACTGCGCCCATTGTTCAACCTGCGTGCCGGTTGCCATCCGCAGACCATTGGGCGCTGCGGTTGGCTCGGCATCCACGGGCAGTTCAACCGTCGGCCGCTGCGCCTTGAGCGTGTTGACGCGCAGGTCGAGCGGTGCCCGGCCCAGCATTGCGGCAGCTTCATCGCCGGTCACATCAGAGGCGGCGAGCCGCTGCTCCAGCCACTCTGGCGCGATACCGCCTTTGGCGGCCTGCTCGTCATCTTCCAAGGCGGCGGGGCCATAATTCGACCCGTCGAAAAGCGGGACTATCGAAGCATCCACCTCGCCCAGTCGCAACAGCGCGGCGCGGCCATTGGCGGGCACCGGGCCGCAAGCGCGGATGGCGGCGTACACCAGTTCACGGATCGCGCGGCGGTCCTTGGACCCGGCGAAGCGGTGCGAGCGGAACCATTCAGCCAGAATGCGGTCGGCAGGCGCGCCCTTGCCCCGTGCCGCCTCAATGATCGAATCGAGTAATTCGATGGCGGTCTGGACCCGCGCGGCGGGCGTCACAGTACTGCCCCGGTCTTAGCGTGAGGGGTAATTGGGCGCTTCACGCGTGATGGCAACGTCGTGGACGTGGCTTTCGGCGAGACCTGCATTGGTAATCCTGACGAATTTGGCGCGCTTGCGCAGTTCTTCAATGGTGGCCGCGCCGGTATAACCCATTGCAGCCTTAACGCCGCCCACCAATTGGTGGATCACAACCGCGGCAGAGCCCTTGTAAGGCACCTGCCCCTCGATCCCTTCGGGCACCAGCTTTTGCGCGCTGACGTCCTGCTGGAAATAGCGGTCGGCGCTGCCGCGCGCCATTGCGCCGACGCTGCCCATCCCGCGATAACTTTTGTAGCTGCGGCCCTGATAGATAAAGGTTTCGCCCGGCGCCTCTTCAGTGCCCGCCAGCATTGATCCGACCATGACGCAGGATGCGCCCGCCGCCAGAGCCTTGGCCGCGTCGCCGCTGGTGCGCAGGCCGCCATCGCCGATGATCGGCACGCCATCCTTGTCCGCCGCCTCGGCGCAATCCATGATCGCGGTCAGCTGCGGCACGCCGACGCCCGCCACCACACGGGTGGTGCAGATTGATCCCGGGCCTATGCCCACCTTGATCGCATCCGCACCCGCTCCGGTCAGCGCCCGAGTGGCTTCTGCGGTGGCGACATTGCCGGCAATAACCTGCACCGCGTTGGAGAGTTTCTTCACCCGCTCAACCGAGCGCGCGACATCCTTGTTGTGGCCGTGCGCAGTATCGATCACGATCACATCCACCTCGGCATCAATCAGTGCCTGAGTCCGTTCGAACCCCTTGTCGCCCACAGTGGTCGCTGCGGCGACGCGCAGGCGGCCGGTTTCGTCCTTGGTGGCGCTGGGATAGGCGACCGCCTTTTCGATATCCTTGACCGTGATCAGCCCAACGCATTTGCCCGCATCATCGACCACCAGCAGCTTTTCGATCCGGCGTTGGTGCAACAGGCGGCGTGCCTCCTCCTGCCCGGTGCCCAGCGGCACGGTGGCGAGATTTTCAACGGTCATCAGTTCGTGAACCGGCTGGCGCGGGTTTTCGGCAAAGCGGACATCGCGATTGGTCAGAATACCCACCAGCTTGCCGCCGCGATCGGTAACCGGGATGCCGCTGATGCGGTGCTGCGTCATCAGCGCCTGCGCATCACCCAGCGTGGCGTCGGGCAGGATGGTGATCGGATTGACCACCATGCCGCTCTCATACCGCTTGACCGCGCGCACAGCGGCGCATTGCTCGTCCACTTCCATATTGCGGTGGAGCACGCCAATCCCGCCCAGCTGGGCCATAGCAATCGCCATATCCGCCTCGGTCACGGTATCCATTGCTGAGGATACGATGGGAATATTGAGCGAGATAGAACGCGTCAGCCGCGTGGCAGTGTTGGCCATAGAGGGCAGAATATCACTCTCGGCCGGACGCAGCAGAACGTCGTCAAATGTCAGGCCAATAGGGATGTCCATAACTGCCACTTTCTAGTGCTTCGCGCCCCCGATGCAGGGGAGGATTCGTGGCGGCCCATGTAACGACGCTTTGGCGCGGGCGCTAGTGCAGAACCCACTCCATCAAACCCACAGCTTCCCGCCACCCCCTCCAAACGTCACCCCGGACTTGATCCGGGGTGATCGTATTGCAGAGGCCTTAAATCCTCATCCCGCCGTCCACCCGCCATCGATGCTCCAGTTTGCGCCTGTCACATTGCCCGCTTCCTCGCGGCATAGGAACACGGCCAATGCGCCCACTTCGGAGGGCTGAACGAATTTCTTGGTCGGTTGCTTCGCCAGCAGCACGTCATTGATTACTTCGTCTCGCGACAGGCCGCGCGCTTTCATCGTGTCGGGTATCTGGCCTTCGACCAGCGGGGTCCAGACATAGCCTGGGCTGATGCAATTGGCGGTAACGCCGTGTGTTGCAAGTTCCAGTGCGATGGTCTTGGTGAATCCGTCCAGCCCGTGTTTGGCGGCGTTATAGGCGCTTTTGAAGGGCGAGGCGGTCTTGGAATGCGCGCTGGCGGTGTTGATGATCCGCCCCCACCCCTTGGCCTTCATGCCCGGCACTGCCAGCCGCGAGGTGTGAAACACGGCGGTCAGATTGAGCGCCATGATCAAATCCCAGCGATCCACCGGGAATTCCTCAACCGGCGCGACGTGCTGCATTCCGGCATTGTTGACCAGGATATCAACCGGCCCAGCCTCTGCCATCAACGCTTCGACTTGAGTCACATCGGTCAGGTCGGCACCCGAATGGGTGGCGCCCAGTTCTTCGCACAATCCAGCGATCTCGTCCGCATCGCCAAAGCCGTTGAGCACCACTTTCGCACCCTCCGCCGTCAGCGCCCGAGCGATCGCCAGGCCGATGCCCGAGGTGGAGCCGGTAACAAGTGCGCGCTTTCCTTCGAGAAACAAAATGGCCTCCATGCGTTTAAGAAATATCGACAGCGGCCATCGCGTGGTTTTGCCGCGCTGTCCAGCGGCCTAAATTTTGGGGGAATTCATGCGTCTCAATCCATTCAACACCGGCAACATCAATGTCCGTTCAAGTGGCGGAGGAGGCGGCGGGTTTCCTGGTGGTGGCGGCGGTAAAGTGGGCTGCGGCACGCTGGTTATCGCGGCCATCGGTGCGTTGGTCTTCGGGATCAACCCCATGCAGACCATCGGTGTGGTCGAAGGCGTTCAGGGCACCCAGCAAGCCGGTCCATCCAGCACAGACGAACAGGCGATCTGCACCAGCAGCCAATATTCCAACGAGGCATGCAACGCGCTGCAATCGCTCAACCAGACCTGGGGCCGCGTGTTTCAGGAACAGGGATACCAGTTCAAACAACCCGCGCTGGACCTGTTCAAGGGCGGCGTTCGGACCGCGTGCGGTTCGGGCAGCGCAGCAATGGGGCCGTTCTACTGCCCCGGCGACCAGACGATTTACATCGACACCAGCTTTTATGAGACGCTTGACCGCAAGCTGGGCGCGCCGGGTGATTTCGCGCGCTATTACGTAATCGCGCATGAGTATGGCCATCACATCCAGACGATCACCGGCATCGCGGGCCAGATTGCCAGTGCGCAGCAACAAAACCAGCGTCAGGCCAACCAGCTGCAGGTGCTGATGGAACTTCAGGCAGATTGCTATGCCGGGGTCTGGGCGGGCAAGAACCGCAATCTGATCGAACCGGGTGATATGGAGGAAGGTCTGCGCGCCGCCTCTGCTATTGGCGACGATGCGCTAACCGGCGGACGGGTGAGCAAGGAAAACTTCACCCACGGCACCAGCAAGCAGCGCAGCGATGCCCTGCGATTGGGGCTTCAGGGCGATGACCGCGCCTGTGACCGGATCACGAATATCGGGTAATCTGACCTAATCGAGCCACAAAAAAGGGCGCTGCCATCGCTGGCGGCGCCCTTTCCTTGGGGGACCTCTTGTCAGCGCGGCAGTTGTGCCAATTCCTCGTCCAGAGCGCTCAATGCCTCGGCGCGGGCTTCGGCGGGAATATTGTGCTCCGCCGCGATGGCCGCACGCGCCTTGCTGATCGCATCGCGCGAGATATTGGCTGCGGCGCTTTCGCAGACGTAAAGCCGGGTCTTGCCATCGGCGGTGGTCTCGGATGTCACTGGCTTGTCGGGACTGCGGCAGCTGACCACAACCTCAGGCGCATTGGCCTTAGCCTCGCGAATGGCAATCCGCATCTGACGGCGCACTTCGCCATTTTCGCCGAATTGCTTGCGCAGTTCTTTCATTTCGGTGCGCAGCTCTGCCCGTTGTTCCGCGGTCATCCCGTCGTGAGACCGGCGATGGATATGGCGCGTCACATGCTTGTGACCTTTCTTATCAATCTTGCGCTGGACGTGGATGATCTCATGCTCGGCTGCTGCAAGCTCGCGATCGACTTCGCGCAATTCCTCATCCAGTTCGGACAATTCTTCTTCGAGCTCATCGCTCTCACTGGTCCAGGCCATGGTATCGATTTCGACACTCTGAACGTCCGGCGCAGCAGGGGCTTCGGGAGCGGGCGGCACAAGTGGCGCGATTGGCGGGACCGGAGAGGTCAGCGAAACCAGCGGTGCCGGTGCAATCGGCACCTCTGGAGCCGGAATCTCCGCATAGCTGATCGATGCCGTCAGTGGCAGCGCCACCAGCGCAGTGCCAAAGGCGAGCCGGGTGGCCAAGCGGCGGCGCGGGGAAATATCGGACATGGACAGGCTCCTCAAACGGTGAATAATCGATTTGTCACCCAGCACCGGGCACGCCATGGGCGCAGCCAGAGCAAAGCGCGGGGCTGCCCCCGGACGGCGCGCGAAATCGGCGATGATACCGGCATAAGCGGCGCGCTCTGTCTGGGACCGGGCGGCGACCACGCGGGCATCGCAGGCCGCCTCCTGATCACGGCGCAGCGCGCGCCAACCGGCCCAGCCCAGCGGGTTGAACCAGTGCAGCGCGAACAGTGGCTGGACCAGAATATTGACCAGAAGATCCTGCCCGCGGTGATGCGCCAGCTCGTGCTCCAGCGCCAGATCGCGCGACAGCTTGTCCCGGCTGACCATAAAACCCATCGGCAAGGCGATAACCTTGTCGTGCACGCCAAAGGCAATCGGGCCGGAGATGGCGGGGGTTTCGATCAGGCGGACCCGGCCGGATTCGCCCACCGGGCGCGCCTCGTCCAGCAATTCGCGGCGCAATTGGTGATACAGGGCAAAACGCCGCGCCAGAAAGATCGCAACACCGCCCAGCCACAGCGTCAACAGCGGTGTGGTCAGATCGACGGGGGATGGCAGCGCTTCCGGCACAGCGCCGACCCGTCCGGCAATTTCAGCGCCCGAAGCCGCCACGGTCATCGCCTCGCCAGCCAATCCCTGCACCGGGGCCTGCGCTTCACCAATTGGCTGCAACCAGCGGGGCAGTACCAGCGGCGGCATCACGAGGCGCAGCACGGGCAGCAGCCACAGGGCATAGGCCGCACGCGCCCCGCAATACCGGGCCACCGGGCGTCGCAGGACAAGGACCAGCGCGACCAGCGCACCGGTCCACAGCAGGGTGTCGATCAGGAATTGGGAGAGATGCGGGCTCATTTGCGCATCTCCTTGAGCAGCGCCTCGATTTCGGCGAGGTCTTCATCGGTCAACGCCTCCCGCTCGGCCAGATGCGCGAACAAGGGTGCTGCGCGGCCTCCGAACAGGCGGTCGACCAGCCGCAGGGATTCGCCGCCAACATAGTCGGCACGTGCAATCAGCGGGCGATAGAGAAAGCGGCGGCCCTGCGGCTCGGTCGCCACTGCGGCCTTGGCAACCAGCCGGCTGAGCAGCGTTTTGACGGTGGGCATCGACCAGCCCCGCGCGGCGCAAACTTCGTCGCACACTTCGGAGGCGGTGAGCGGGCTCTGGCTCCACAGGGCTTCCATAATGGCCAGCTCAGCCTCGCTGATCCGTTCACCCTTGGCTTCGTTACGCTTCCTCATGGGACCTCCCGCGCCTCGTTCTCGATTACGTCTGTAGCCATTACGATTACGCCTGTAAATCTAAACCACAGATGAACCAGACGCGATCACGCTTGCTTCTCGACCAGTGAGTGATCACGATAGACGAATGACTTCATTTGCCCGCTTCGTCGCGCTGCTTGCGCTGTTCTTCACCGCCCCGCTGGCCGCGCATGATGATGCTGCGCCGCTGCCGCAGGTCGTGCTGGAAACCTCGTTGGGCGCGATCACGATCACGTTGGAGGCCGAGCGCGCGCCGATCACGGCGGCAAATTTCCTGCGCTATGTCGACGATGGACGCTTCGATGGCACAGTGTTCTATCGCGCGATGCGGCTGGATTTTGGCGAGCAGCCAAATGGCCTGGTGCAGGCGGGCACGCAGTATGACCCTGACCGTATTCTGCCGCCGATCGCGCATGAGCCGACCACGCTGACCGGGCTTAGCCACACGCGCGGCGCGGTTTCAATGGCGATGGATTTGCCGGGCAGTTCGACCGGCGATTTCTCGATCATGGTACAGGACCAGCCCGCTCTGGACGCCAATCCCGAGGCGGAGGAGCAGGTCTGGCGCGATGGCTATGCGGTGTTCGGCTTCGTCACCGAAGGCATGGCTGTGATCGAGGCAATACACGCCGCGCCGACCGATCCCGATAAGGGCGAAGGCTGGATGAAAGGCCAGATGCTGGCCGATCCGGTAACGATCATCAGCGCCCGGCGGGTGGAGGCCTCTGCTACGTCCGACTAAGTGGAAACACCCGCACTCTTATTGCGCACCAAACACCAGCCCAGCACGCCGCCAAACACAAGATGCGCGAAAGCGGTGATCGCGCCGCGCGCCATCGCGAACCACGGGAACATGGCGGTAAAGCCGTAAAAATTAACGAAGTAGATTGCCAGCCCGAACAGCATTCCAACCAGCATCACCATGTTGCGCGACAGGTCCAGACTGCGCATCGCCAAAGCGAACAGCGCGCCCAGCACGGCTGACAGCACAAAGTGGATGATCATCCCCACCATCACGATAGCTGCATCGAAAGTTGCAGGCGGCGGCAGGACATCGGGCCCCATGCCGATCGCCGCCATCATGCGCGGCGGACCCCATAATGCTCCGCCGCCAACGGTCGGCACCAGCATCATTTCGACCAGCAGAAACACCAGCCCCGCGACCAGTCCTGCGATAATTCCATTGCGTATCGTCATGGTTTGCCTCCTGAAACGTCCCCTCAGGTTCGTGGCAAGACGGCAAATGGTTACACTCAGCAGACTTCGGCAGTGTTCTCGGGCGGCGGACCGGGCGGTACGCGGCCCGAATGCATATAGAACGGATCGGATTTCAGCTGATGGTTGTCGCCATAGACCCTCCCCAGCGCGGCGTAGAGCGCAGGGTCGTATTCCGCCAAATCGGTGTGATTTAAAATGCGGCGCCCGCCAAACACCTGCAGCCGGTTGGAATTGAACCAGAACTGCGTGCCCTCGGCCCAATATTCATCTGCCGTGGTCATAGTATATTCGTTCTGGAACCGCCCCGCCGCCTTGGCATCGGCATAGGCGCTCTCAATCTCGGCATAGAGCGGCAGATCGGTATGCCGCACCGCGTCGAGTATCTGATGCGCAAATTCGTGGACGAAAATCGTCTCGCCCCAATAGCGGGTGGTGGGCAGGCCCAGCACATCCTCTTCGGACCCGACCATATGCCGCCCGCCAGTGCCCCGTGCGCGGGCATTCCAATAGGCGCGGTCGGACAGCGCGCCGATCCGCACGTCGTAATGCTTCAGCTCGCACCGCGTCAGCCGCACATCATCACGCGCCGGTTTCTTCCAGTCGCGCAATTCGGGCAGGTCGAGCAGCGCCTCGTCCTCGGCAATCAACGCAATCCGGTAATCGTTCGCCGCCAGCCACCGCGCCAGGTCAGGGCGATGGGCGATCATCCCTTGCGCCATGTCGCGCGCGGCTAGGAGGGCCTCCTGCGGCACCTTTGCAGACGCGATGATCGGGATACCCTCAGCAGCCAGATAGCTCCGGTAAAACGGGTCGAGACCTAGCGCGCTGGGTGGTGCGGCGGGCACAGTTGTGCAGCCGCACAGCACCAGCGAGGCGAGCCATAAAACTCGCCGCTGCAAATCAATAAACCCGCTTCTTCGGTTCGATGTAAGCCACATCATCCGTCAGGGTGAATTCGTGCACCGGGCGGTAGTCGATCTTGACGCCGCCGCCCTTGCCGCCCCAGCCTTCAAACCAAGCGGCAGTGTGCTTCATCCATTCAGCATCGTTGCGGTCGGGGAAGTCCTCGTGCGCGTGGGCACCGCGGCTTTCCTTACGGTTTTCTGCCGACGCCATCGTGACATTGGCCTGCGCCATCAGATTGTCGAGTTCGAGTGTCTCGATCAGATCACTGTTCCAGATGAGCGAGCGGTCGGTGACGTGGACGTCCTCCATCCGCCTGTTGATCTGTGTCAGCTTCTCGACACCTTCGGACAACAGTGCGCTGTCGCGGAACACCGCCGCGTGGCGGGTCATGGTCTTCTGCATCTCGCCGCGAATCTGTGCGGTGGGCGAACCGCCGGAGGCGTGGCGGAAATGGTCGAGGCGTGACAGCGACATCTCTGCCGAATCCTTGGGCAATTCGTCATGGGAGGTGCCCGGCTTGATCAATTCCTTGAGCCGGTGCCCGGTCGCGCGGCCAAACACCACCAGATCGATCAGCGAGTTGGAGCCAAGCCGGTTGGCACCGTGCACCGACACGCACGCCGCCTCGCCCACGGCGAACAGGCCGGGGACCACAGTTTCCGGATTGCCGTCCGCGCCGATGGTCACGACCTCGCCGTGATAATTACAGGGGATGCCGCCCATGTTGTAATGCACCGTGGGTGTCACGGGCAGCGGCTGGCGCGTCAGATCGACGCCGGCAAAGATCTTGCCGCTTTCGGTAATGCCGGGCAGCCGTTCCGCCAGAATGGCCGGATCGATATGGTCGAGGTGCAGGAAGATGTGATCCTTCTCTGGCCCGACACCGCGCCCTTCGCGCATTTCCAGCGCCATCGAACGCGATACGACATCGCGGCTGGCGAGATCCTTGGCCGATGGGGCATAGCGTTCCATGAACCGCTCGCCTTCGGAATTGGTGAGGTAACCGCCCTCGCCCCGCGCGCCTTCGGTAATCAGCACGCCCGCGCCGTAAATGCCGGTGGGGTGGAACTGGACGAACTCCATATCCTGCATCGGCAGGCCCGCGCGCAGCACCATTCCGCCGCCGTCGCCGGTGCAGGTATGGGCACTGGTCGCGGTGAAGTAGCAGCGGCCATAACCGCCGGTTGCCAGCACGACCGATTTCGAGCGGAAGCGGTGGATCGTCCCGTCATCCAGACACATCGCGATCACGCCGACGCAGGCGCCATCTTTCATGATCAGATCGATGGCGAAATATTCGATGAAGAAGTCCGCAGCGTATTTCAGGCTCTGCTGATAGAGCGCGTGCAGCATGGCGTGGCCGGTACGGTCGGCGGCGGCGCAGGTGCGCTGGACCGGCGGGCCTTCGCCCATATTCTGCATATGCCCGCCAAACGGGCGCTGATAAATGGTGCCGTCGGCATTTCGGCTGAACGGCACCCCCGCATGCTCCAGCTCGTAAACCGCCTGCGGTGCTTCGCGCACCATATATTCGATCGCGTCCTGATCACCCAGCCAGTCAGATCCCTTGACGGTGTCATACATATGCCACTGCCAGTGATCGGGGGTGTTATTGCCCAGCGATGCGGCGATCCCGCCCTGTGCGGCCACAGTGTGGCTGCGGGTCGGGAACACCTTGGTGATGCAGGCGGTTTTCAGACCAGCTTCGGCAGCCCCCATCGTGGCGCGCAGGCCCGAACCGCCCGCGCCCACAACCACCACATCATAGGTGTGGTCGATGATCGGATAGGCCGTGTCGCCAATGGTGAAAGTGTCGCTGTGGGCCATCAGGCGGCTCCTCCAAGCGCGAGGCGCGCAATACAAATAAGTCCGAATACCCCGCCGCCAATGGCCGCCAGATTGAGCAGCGCCAGCACGGCGAATTTGTTGCCCGGTGTGTGGACGTAATCTTCAGCCAGCACCTGCAGGCCAAGCTTGGCGTGCCAGAAGGTCGAGATGACCAGCAGCGCCAGCGCGGTTGCCGGGATCGGCTTGGACGCCCAGCCTGTTACCGTGGTGAAATCATATGCTGGCAGCAGCGCGAAGCTGACAACCAGAAACATCATCAGCACCAGATTGCCGATGGCGGTAAAGCGTTGCAGCAGCCAGTGGTGCGGGCCATGATGCGCACTGCCCAGTCCGCGCACGCGGCCGATTGAGGTTCCGTTACCCATGGGTGCAGCTCACTTGAGGTAGATGACCGCCCAGAAGGCGATGGTGAGAAGAATGCCGAGGACCGGTGCCAGCACCGACCACATCTTGTTGGTGTCAAGTTCGTAACCCGCGCCAATATCCAGCACGAAATGGCGCAGCCCGCTCATCATATGGGTGAAAAACGCCCATGACAGGCCGACCATGACGATCCAGCCAATCGGGCTGGTCATCACAGCAGTAAAGGTCGCATAGCTTTCCTCCCCGCCTGCCATCGCGCCCAACCACCACAGCAGCACGCCCAGACCAACCAGCGCCAGCCCGTCGCCGGTAACCCGGTGCAGGATCGAGACCGCCATATGCGGTCCCCATTTCCAGATCGAAAGATGCGGTGAGAGCGGGCGCTCGGCCATGATACTTGTCCGATTGGTGAATTTGGAAGGTCATCCCTTAGCGAAGCTGGCGCATGAGGCAAGGCAGGCCCGCTCGACAAGGCAGCGAAATTTTCGGATAGCGCTTGGCCATGACCAACATACTCCTCACCGGATCGAGCCGCGGCATCGGCGCAGCAGCCAAAACCGCCCTGGAGACGCGCGGCGTGCGCGTTATCGGGCAGGCGACGCGCAGCGATGCAATCGACACCGTGCCCGCCGATTTCCGCGACCCCGCCGCCCCGCATGAACTGTGGGAGGCCGCGCTCGCCCGCGCTGGCGGCACTCTTGATGTGCTGGTGAACAATGCCGGGCTGTTCGCCGCCAATCCCGTGGCCAGCTCTGACATCGCCTGGCTGGATGCGTGGGAGGATACGATGCGCATAAATCTGACCGCTGCGGCCCAGCTGAGCCGCTTTGCGATCCGCCACTGGCAGGAACGCGGCACTGCGGGCCGCATCGTCCACGTCGCCAGCCGCGCCGGGCACCGCGGAGATTCGCCCGCGCACTGGCATTATGCCGCGTCCAAAGGCGGGATGCTGGCCATGCACAAGAGCATCGCGCGGGCTTATGCTGCGGAAAACATCCTCAGCTTCGCGATCACACCGGGCTTCACCGATACCGCGATGGCAGGCGATTATCTGGAAAGCCGCGGCGGCGCCGGACTACTCACCGACATCCCGCTGGGCCGCGTGGCACAGCCAGAGGAAATCGCCAGACTGATAGAATTCTGCGCACTGGACGCGCCGCCTTCGCTGACCGGGGCGACGCTGGATGCCAATGGAGCGAGCTATGTGCGGTAGGACCACAATACATCGGCACGCGATCGCAACCCCCGCCTGCACGGGGAAGACGAGGGTAAAAACTTTTGGATAGCTGGAAAATCACCGCCGAGGTTTCCAAGGACGTCGCCCGCGCGGCGTTGGTGGCGCATGAGGATGCGGCGGACTGGCCCGGCGAATGGGTGCTGACCGGGATGGAGATCGCTGACGGTCGGCCCGAGGATTGGGTGGTCGAAGTGTTCCTGCCGCATAAGCCGAGCGCTGCCGACAAGCGCCGCCTGGCCGCACTGTTCGGGGCCTCACCGCCGCCGCTCAAGGCGGAGAAACTGCCTGAAACCGATTGGGTTGTCGCCAGCCAGCTGGGTGTCGATCCTATCCATGCGGGCCGCTTTACCGTCCGCACGCCCGAGCATGAACCGCAGCCAGATACAGCCGATTTCGTGATACCCGCCAGTCAGGCATTCGGCACCGGACAGCACGAGACCACTGCGGGCTGTCTGGCCATGCTGGACCTGATGAAGCGGCGCGGCATCGTTGTGCGCAACCATGCCGATATCGGCACGGGCACAGGCTTGCTGGCCTTTGCCGCCATGCATCTGTGGCCGCAAGCCGATGCGATTGCCTCCGACATTGACGAGGTTTGCAGCGATGTAGTGGTGCACAATGCGGCGCTTAACGACGTGCCAATGGGCACTGCGCCCGGCGCGCTGACGATAGTGATTGCCGACGGGATGGCCGACCCGCTGCTGACCGCCCGGGCCCCTTACGATCTGCTGATCGCCAATATTCTGGCCGGTCCGCTGGTGGAGCTGGCACCCGCACTGGGTGCCGCCGTTGCGCCGGGTGGTCAGCTGCTGCTCGCCGGGCTGCTCGAAACGCAGGAGCCCCGCATCCGCGCAGCCTATCTGCGGATGGGCTTCCGCCTGTCGCACCGTCTGGTCAAGGGTGACTGGTCGATCCTGTGGCTGCGCCGAAGCCTGGTGCGGTGACGCGGCTGCGCCATTGGCTTGGCGGCTTTGTCGCCGTGATCGCATTTCTGGTTGCGGGGTTCTTCGTGGCGACCTGGGTCGGCAGCTCGGTGTCGCGCAACACCGCATGGGTCGAACCTGCCGAGGGGGTCGAGATCATGGTCGGCACCAATGGCATCCACACCGAACTGGTGCTGCCACTGGTCACCCCGATCAAGGATTGGCGCGCCGACTTTCCCGCATCCGATATCCTTGACCCGGCGCGCGCTTACACGCATGTCGCGGTGAGCTGGGGCGAGCGTGAGGTGTTCCTGAACACGCCGACATGGTCAGATCTCAAACTGTCCACTGCGGTGGGTGCCGCGATTGGCGGCGACGGCTTGCTCCATGTCGCGCATTATGTCCGTCCTGCACCCGGCCCCGAAAATCGCCCGCTGATGCTGACCGAGCCGCAGTATGCGCGGCTGGTCGCGGCGATAGAGGCGCAGGTGCTGCCGCCAGCGCAGCGTATCCGCCACCGCGGCTATGCCAGCTGGGATGTGTTTTACGACGCGCCCGGCCGCTATCACCTTGGCAATACCTGCAACCAATGGACCAGCGATACGCTGGCCGCTGCCGGGGTGCGCATCGGATCGTGGACCCCGCTTCCGGGCGGGGTGATGAAGTGGATTCCTGACGCCGACTGACCCGGCATCACACCGCCAGCGCCGCCTCCGCCACCGCATTGCCCGCTGTGGGCCGCCCGACATCCAGCAATCCGCGCACGCTTTCGTTGAAGATCAAACGCTGCTGCGGATAATGCTTGCAGTGAATGGCGAACAGCCGGGCCAGCTCGTCCTCGCCCAGCGCGGCGCGAAACCCCGGGACCAGCGCGCTCTTGCCAAAATGCGGGCGGGTATCCGGCTCATATTGCATCACCTGCCGCTGGATCCGCTCCAGCCAGGCATAATCGCGCGGATCGGCAAACAGATCGATGGCCGCAACCGGGCCTTTGAAATTGGCGGCAAAGGGCAGATGCGAACTGCCCTCCAGCTCGCGCACCCCGATCAGGCTTTTCAAATAAAACCCCAGATCGCGCAGACCCTCCACCTCCAGCATGATGAACTTCACCACCGCCTCGGCCCGGTCGAGCGGGACATGGAACGCCAGATTGTAAGCGGTATGCGTGGTCGAGAATACGCCGCGCAGTACATCCGGCCCGCGCTCATTCATCAGCCCCGGCTGCGGGTCGTACAGATAATCCAGATCGTGCGGGTCGGTGATGACGCTCTGCCGTTTGGTAATGTCGAGCCGGTCCACAAAATGCTGCATCTTGCGCCGCGCGCTGGGGAAAAAGCGGTCGAACGCCCAATAATGTTTCAGGAACACCTCAGCCAGCCAGCCACCGGAGAAGATGCGGGATTTGTAGTCGGGCAGCCGCTCCGCCTCCTCGCACGGGGTCAGCGTGTGCAGCATGATCATCGGGTCGGCGGCGCTGGAATACGGCACCGCCGCCCAGCTGGACGCCACCGCGCCATTTTGCAGCAACCGCTTCTTCGACAGCCGCGTAATGTGCGCAACCGATTCAAACGCCTCCAGCGGCGCAGTGCGCAATTCCACCTCGATGATCGGCGCGATCACCCCGAACGACAGCGCAACATAGCGGAAATCGGGGTCGTTGCGGGTCAGCCGCACCCGCAGGCCATCTCCGTCCAGAAAGGTCAGCGAGACCAGACCATGCGCCATCACCGGCTCCGCGCCATAGCCATGCGTGCCCGTCAGCAGCGCGCCGATCACGGTCTGCTGCATATAATTGCCGCTGTTCAGCATCCGGCGGTCTTTGGTCAGCAGGAACCGCTTCAGCTCCTCGATCGAAACCGATGCGCCCACAGTCGCTATATGTGATTGCGGGTCGTATGCCAGCGTCGTCAGCCCGCCCTCGCGCATCATCATCGCGTTGACACGCGGCACCACCTGCACCCCGTTATAAGAATGCGCCTTGCCGATACAGCTGAAGCCGCCTTCGCGCACCTTGCTGGCGAGTTCCGCCTCGGTCGCCGGAATGCAGGCCTCGGCATCGCCGCGAAACACATGCATCCATGAATAGATGCGGCGCAGTCCCGCCTTGCCCTCGCCCTTGGCGACTTTGCGATTGCGCAATGCGCGTTCGACCGATTTCAGCATTTGCCCCGCCCCACCAGTGAAGCGCGCAGCCTAACAGTAATTGCCAGTGCTGGCGAGACGCGCGCGGGAATAGCCCGGTTACGAAAGCGAGTATGCGGCGGAGATTTACTTCGCCGCAGCCACGATCTGCGCCCATTGCGCTTCGTCGATCACTTCAATGCCCAGCTCGGCGGCTTTTTTCAGCTTGCTCCCCGCGCCGGGTCCAGCGACCAGCAAATCGGTTTTGGCGCTGACAGTCCCGGCGGCCTTTGCACCCAACCTTTCAGCCTGCGCCTTGGCCTCGTCACGGCTCATAGTTTCCAGCTTGCCGGTGAAGACGACCGTCTTGCCGCTGACCGGGCTGTCACGGGTTTCGACCTCGTAACGCGGCGGCGTGACCTGGCCGAGCAGGTCTTCCCACACGGCGATATTGTGATCTTCATGGAAGAAATCGCCCAGCGCCCCCACCACAGCTGGGCCGATCCCGTCGATGGCAGTGATCTCCGCCGCCGCATCCTCGTCGCCAGCGCGTGCCTTTTCGGCGAGTACGCGTACTGCGGGCAATTCATGAAGATATTTCAGCAAATCGCGTGCTGTCACCACGCCGACATGGCGAATGCCCAGCCCGAACAACAGCCGCGCGGCGTCGGGCGCGCGCTTGACCTCGATGCTTGCCAACAGCTTTTCCACAGACTTGTCCTGCCACCCCTCCAGCGCGAGGATTTCCTCGCGGCGATCCTTGAGGCGAAAGATGTCGGCGGGGCTTTCCAGCCAGCCCAATGCGAAGAACTGGTCGATGGTTTTCTCGCCCAGCCCGTCGATGTCCAACGCGCCGCGGCTGACGAAGTGCTTCAGCCGTTCGGTCCGTTGCGCCGGGCACACCAGCCCGCCGGTGCAACGCACATCGACTTCGCCCTCCTCGGCCACCGCCTCGCTATCGCATTCGGGGCAATGATCGGGGAATTGGAAGGGATCGCGCGGCGCTTCTCGCGTCAGATTTTCCACCAATTGCGGGATCACATCGCCCGCCCGCTGGACCACCACACGGTCACCGGGCCGCACGCCCAGCCGCGCAATTTCATCGCGATTGTGCAGCGTGACATTGGTGACCGTCACCCCGCCGACCAGTACCGGCGCGAGCCTGCCCACCGGGGTCAGCTTGCCCGTCCGGCCAACCTGGATGTCGATGCTCTCCAGCGTTGTTTCCGCCCGCTCGGCAGGGAATTTGTGCGCCAGCGCCCAGCGCGGAGCCTTGGCCACGAAGCCCAGCCTCTCCTGCCAATCGAGCCGGTCAACCTTGTAAACCACGCCATCAATTTCATACGGCAGATCAGGACGCGCCGCGCCGATCCGCTCATACGCGCTGAGCATTTCGCCAACACTGCTCACCTGCGCAAACAGCGGCGAAACCGGGAAGCCCCAGCCGCGCAATTGCTCCACCACCGCGTGCTGCGTATCCCCCGGCACCGCGCTGACCGCGCCCCAGCCATGCGCCCAGAACCGCAGCGGGCGCTGCGCCGTGACGCTGGCATCCTTTTGCCGCAGCGATCCCGCCGCCGCATTGCGCGGATTGGCAAACAGCTTGCCGCCTGCCGCGTCCTGTGCAGCATTGAGTGCGGTAAAGTCCTGTTTCGCCATATAAACCTCGCCGCGCACCTCGAACACTTCGGGCGGCGCTGCGGTGGCCAGTTGCTGAGGAATATCGGCAATATGCTGCACATTGGCGGTGACATCTTCGCCCACCATCCCATCACCGCGCGTCGCTGCGCGGACCAGCCTGCCGCGCTCATAACGCAGCGAACAGGAGAGGCCGTCGATCTTGTCCTCGGCAGTGAACGCCACCGGCGCATCGTCCGCCAGCGCCAGGAAACGCCGCACTCGCGCGACGAATTCGGCGACTTCCTCGGCGGAAAAGGCATTGTCGAGGCTCATCATCCGCACCGCGTGCTGGACCTTGCTGAGCGGTGAGGCGGCGGCGCTATGGCCCACCTTGCTGCTGGGGCTGTCTGGGCGGACCAGCTGCGGAAAGGCAGCTTCCAACTCGGCATTGCGGCGCACCAGCGCATCATATTCCTGGTCAGTAATTACGGGCGCATCGTCGGCGTGATACAGCCGGTCATGCCGCGCAATGTTGCGCGCCAGCCGCATCAGTTCATTGGCGGCCTCTGCCTCGCTCAAACCCGTCATTGCCCGCGCAACACCCTCAGAATAGCAGCCTCGTTGGCGGCATAGACTTCGCTGCCCGGTGTGAGAACCGCGAAATGGCCCGCCCCCGGATTGCTGCGAATTTCAAGCTTTGTGCCACTCGCCCGGATCGCGTCCTGCACATCCTTGGGCGCGGGGGGCAGCACAGCCTGCACAAACAGCAATTCCGCCAGTTGCGGCGGGTGGGTCACCGGCGAAATCGCAGCATGGCGCGCAAAAGTGGCCGCAGGATCACCGCCCATAAATGGCCCGACAGAGGAAAACTCGCACAAAGCATCGAACGCCATCCGCTCGCGTCCCACATCGGCCGGCCCGTCCAGCACAATCGCCGACCGCACGCTCAGCGGCTCACGCGCGCCCAGCGGCCCATCAGCATCCTGCGCCATCGCCAACCACTGCGCCGGCAGCGCACCCGCCGAATGGCCGAGCAAAGTCACCCGCTCCCGGTCAATGGGATATTGCGCCGCAAGCTGCTCGATCAGCCCAGCCGCCGCCTGCCAATCAGCAAAGCTTCCAGGCCACCCGCCGCCATCACCAATTTCACGGTAATCGACATTCAGACTGGCGACCCCCTGCTGCTGCAAATGCGTCGCCAACGGTGCCATATAGGCCTGATTGGCGACGCCCGCCTTCCAGCACCCACCATGAAAAATCACCGCCAGTGGAAACGGCCCCGCACCCCCGGGCACCCGCAGTTCGGCAAACCCACGCGAGGGTTCGGCATAGCGCAGGATCGATGTGGGTTCGCTGGGCGACAGGTGCGTGTCGGTGCCGAACATATCGCCCGTTGCCACCGGAATGTCCGATTGCGATTGCTCAGAATTGCCAGTGGTTGTGGGCATCAAAGGTATGGGTTGCGACACGGCAAAGCGTCACACCCCCTCCAGCAAGCGGTCCGCCTGTGCGCGCGCTTCTGGCGTTACCTCTGCCCCGCTCAGCATCCGGGCGATTTCTTCCTGTCGGCCCGCATCGTCGAGCAGCGCGACGCTGGTCTTGGTGACGGTGCCTTCGGAGCTTTTGGCGATCATGTAGTGCGTGCCCCCGCGTGCGGCGACTTGCGGGCTGTGGGTGACGGCCAGCAATTGCCCGGCGTCGGCCAGCCGCGCCAGACGGTCACCGATGGCGCTGGCGACAGCGCCGCCCACGCCGCGGTCGATCTCGTCAAAGATCACAGTCGCCGCGCCGCCCTGTTCGGCCAGAGCCACCTTGAGCGCGAGAATGAAACGCGACAATTCGCCGCCGCTGGCAATCTTGCCCAGCGGCGCAAAATCCGCGCCGGGATTGGTGGAGATAAGGAATTCTACCCCGTCCATTCCCGCCGCGCCCCAGCGTTCTTCGGGCAAATCGGTGATCGCCGTGCGGAACCGCGCGGTGTCCAGCTTGAGCGGTGCCAGCTCGCGCGCGACTGCCTCATCCAGCTTCTGCGCTGCCGTGACGCGGCCTGCGTGCAATGCCTCGGCAGCGGCGCGGTAGCGTTCGCCCGCATCCTTTGCGGCCGCCTCCAGCGCGTCCAGCTCCGCCTCGCCGCCTTCGATGCTGTCCAGCTCCATGCGGAAATCGCGCATCTTGTCGGGCAGCTCGTCCACTTCGCAGCGATGCTTGCGGGCCAGCGCGCGCAATTCGAACAGCCGCGTTTCTGCGGAATCCAGCGCCTGCGGATCGTGAACCAGCGCCTCTGCCGCAGCGCGCAGCCGGTCCTCCGCCTCGCCGGCTTCGATCACCGCGCGGTCCAGCGCTGCCAACGCTTCGGTCAGCATGGGATGTTCGGGCGCGATGCGGTCGAGCCGCCGGGCGGCGACGCGCAGACTGGCGAGCGGAGAATCGGACCCCTCCCACAGATGCCGCAGCTCCTCCAGATCGCCCGACAGCCGTTCGCCCTTCTGCATCGAGCTGCGCGCCTCGGCCAGCCGCGCTTCCTCGCCCGCTTGCGGTTCGAGTGCGGTCAGTTCGGCAAGATGTGCCAGCAACAGATCCTGATCCAGCTTCGCCTGATCCAGCGCATCGCGCGCTGCAGCCAGCCGACCCTCGACCGCGCGCCACGCGTCCCACGTCTTGGCGACGCGGGCGGTATCGGACCCGGCAAAGCGATCGAGCAATGTGCGATGGCCGCGCGGATTGACCAGTCCGCGATCATCATGCTGGCCGTGCAGTTCGACCAGCCACGCCGCCAATTCGCGCAGCAGCGCCACGCCCGCCGGTTGATCATTGACGAAGGCCTTGCTGCCGCCATCGGCCTTCAGCTGACGGCGCACGATCAGCGGTTCGCCCGGCTCGATCTCGATCCCGGCATCGTCGAGCAATGCGGCGAGCGGCGCTGGCATCGCGGAAAATTCAAAGCTGGCCGCCACGCTGGCCTTGTCCGCACCGGCGCGCACCTGACCGCTGTCGGCGCGATTGCCCAGCACCAGCCCCAGCGCATCGAGCAGGATCGATTTGCCCGCGCCCGTCTCACCCGTAAGCACCCCCAGCCCGCGCCCGAAGGTCAGGTCAAGCGCTTCGATCAGCACGATATTACGGATGGCCAGATGGGTCAGCATGGGCAGAGCGAGTCTCTAGCCGAAGCTGCGCGGCGCGTCACCGCCCCGTGTGCAGGATACGAACAGCCGCTTAGCGGGCGGCCACGGTATCGCCCTGTACATGGGTCGCGCGCCAGGCAGCGGCGATGTCCGCTGGCGTGCCGGGGCGCCCCCACGAAACCATGGCAAAATCGTCAATCGCGACCGGGCGCAATTCGCGTGTGCCATCGGGCCAGACGATGCGCAGCACCGGGCGGAATGGCCGCGTCATGCCCGCTGACTGTTCCTCTCGCGTGAAAGAAAAGGCGACATCCTGCCAGCCATCACCGGCCGCCAATTGCGCCGTGCCCACTGTGACCCCGCGCCAGCGCGCGCTGGGTTTGTCGCCCCGGCGCGGCTGATCCTTGAGCAGCAATTCGGCCCGCGCGGCGCGGGGCAGGCGCAGCCGTGCCGACAATGTGTAATCCCCGGCAGGCACATCGCGGACATAGCCCTGAGTGTAGAACGCCACGAAATCATCCGCCTTGTCCGCGCGCAGCTCGGCGTGGTGCCCCTCGCCCGGAACATAGGCGAAATCCACCGCCGCATTTTGCGCGCCAAAGGCCCGTTCTCGCGCCGTTCCGCTCAGTGCCAGTTCGAAATCGCCGCGTGTGATCACCTCGCGGCCCAACCGTCCAGCCGCCGAACACAGCGGCGCAAAATTGGCGAGCCGGAAGTCCGTTACCGCTGGCTCGCACTTCGCTGCAGGCCCAATTTGCCGCATGGCATTGGGCCGTACCACCGCGTGCCCGCCGCTCATTTCCAGTCTGGTCCCGCGCTCTGCCGACAGCCCGAACAACCGCCGCAGCGACGCTTCTCGCGCGCGGTCGGTCGCTGGAACGGGACGATAATCGACCAGCGCAATGGGCACGATCTCGGCGCGGATAAAGCGCCCCTTCTCCAGCCACGCCTTGACCACATAGCTGACCTGCGTGCGCAGGAATTCCTGATCGAACATGAAATTGCCGATCGAGGGGGCAACCAGTGCGCCGCGATACACCTCAACGCCCATTGTCATGTGCGGGTGATGCCCCAACGCAATCGGTGCGCCATTGTCGATTGCGGCGCGCAGCCGCCCTATGGTCGTGTCGCTTGGCCGGTCGATATATTCCGCACCGCCGTGATATTGGACGATCGGGATCCGGCGATTCTTTTTGGCCGCCAATGTGCTGCGGCGGATCTGCCCGCGCGTGCCCAGCGCCGCACCGCCCTTGTCAGCGGTGGCCGATTGGTGTGCGCCGCCGGAGCCTTCCCAACCGACAAAGCCCAGCATGGCCAGCCGCTGCTTGCCGATATCGACCGGCGCGGCCCGCTCTGCTGACACTTCATCATGTCCGGCACCGGAATAGGCCAGACCTGCGCCCTGAAGTTCGGCCAGCGTCACGGCTACGCCCTGCTCCTGGAAATCATAGACGTGATTGTTACCCAGCGTGACGTAGTCCACTCCGGCCCGCACCAAAGCGGCGGCGAGCGCCGGGGTGGAGGTGAATGCGATCTTCTTGCCCGGCAGCATCGGTCCCGGCGGTTCATGCGACAACACCGTTTCCAGATTGATCGAGGCGAGGTCGGCGCTTTCGATATAGGGCTTCATCAGCGCCAGCAGCCGGTCGAGATCGGTCGCGGCGGTTTCGGGATGCAGCAGGACATGACCGCCATCGGTCGGCGCGAAATACCGCCGCCCTGCCATCGCGTCGCCGCCAAAGAACAGTTCGATCCGGCCCTTCTTGCGCGCCACCAGCTCAATTGCGGGAATGGCGAGGCATTGGCATGCCGCTGCGTAAACCTCGGCAGTGCCAAAAGTCTGGACCATGCGGAAGATCGCCGCACCGTCTATGGCGATCCGGTACGATGCCGCGCGCGCAATGTCCGCCTGGAAATGTCCGTTGCGCGACAGTGTCGCCTGCGTGCCGTTTACAGTAACTGTGATACCCGACAGATCGACCCGGTCACGGCGGGCGTCGAGCGCTCCGGCCAAGCGCACCTGCCCCGGCTCCAGCTGCTCACCGCCGACCAGCGCGTCATCCGTATGCGCGGCAAGCGGCATCGCGCCGATAGCGGCAAGCAGCAGCGCACCTGCGGTAGCGGCACGGGCAAGAATTGTCGGAAACACACGCATCGGCCATGCTTATTGCATTGATGCGGGAAAAAACGGTTAACCGCCACTCGAAGACGCTCGACGGCGGCGGGATTTGCCCACGACGAGCATCCTGTGCAGATTTGCCGCTTCCAGAAAATCCCGCGCGCCCTAACCAAGTCTTCAAACATTGGGTAGTAGGTGGCGCATTGATGAGAATACTCACACGCCTTTACAAATTGGTGCGCCCGCACGTGCCCGCGCATATTCGCGACGAGTTTGCGATTGTCGCAGCCGATCTTTTGCGCGCGCAGGGGCGGCTGATGTTCTTCGGTTTCCTGGTGTCAATTCCCGTGGGTATCGCTGCGGCGAGCGAGAATGCCGGGCCGTTTATCGGCGTTGGCCTGCCGCTGTTGCTGGCGGCTATTTGCGTGGTGGGGCTTGGAATTACCCTGCGCGATTCTACGCCGCACGAAAAACTTGCATCATCGCAATCGCTGCTGACCAAGACCTGGATCTGGTGCAGTATCTTATCGGTCATGGCGACGACCTGGGCCATCGCAAGCTGGGCAACAGCACCAGCCGAAACGCGCATCTATTACCCGCTGATCATGATCGTCGGGGCGCTGACAATGGGATATTGCCTCGCCAGCATTCGCCACGCCGCGCTGTGCGCGCTGTTCCTGATGATCGTGCCGCTGGCCATCATGCTGTTTTCCACCGGCGACAGGATGGATGCCGCAGCGGGCACGGCCTTTCTGATTGCAGGTGTGTTCCAGCTGTTCATGCTGGACCGCCATCACGCGCTGCTGGTCGAATTGCTGGAGCACAAGGCGGAGGCGCGCACGCTGTCGCGGCTTGATCCGCTGACCGGGCTGCTCAACCGGCGCGCCTTTCTGGACGATGGCTATGTGATGGGCGCGCAGGGCGATGCCATGCGCCTGATGCTGGTCGACATCGACAATTTCAAAGCGGTCAATGACCGTTACGGGCATGACAAGGGTGACGAGGTGCTCCGCCGGGTTGCGCAGCTGATGCTCAGCCATGCGCGCGGCGATGTTGCCGTGGCGCGGATCGGCGGCGAGGAATTCGCGCTGCTCGGCAGCAAGGCGCAGCTTGATGCAGCGGTGGCGCTGCAATTGGTCGAGGAAGTGCGCAGCACCGCCATGCCACATGGCGATGTGCTGACGGTCAGCGTGGGCGTGGCCGAGGGCAGCATTACTGACGAACCAAGCTGGCGCCGGGTTTATGAGACGGCTGACCGGGCGCTCTATGTCGCCAAACGCGAAGGCCGCGATCAGGTTCAGACCGGGCAGTGCCCGCCGCTGGAAGACGCTGCGCAAGTCACTGGCGACGCGAAAAGCACATCACGCGCCGCCTGAGCAGTAATATCGGTTAAAGTTGGCCCACACCGCTGCCGCAGCAGGTGTCCCGGCTTAGCTGGCAGTGACGCCCGCAGCGTGCTTGCCAACCAGTTTAAACGCCTTTTCGTACCATTCATTACCCGGATAATTGGCACCCAGCACGGCGGTATATTTCACCGCTTCTTCAGGGATGCCCAGCGCCAGGCTGGTTTCGGTCAAGCGATAGAGCGCCTCTGCCGTGTGGCCAGTGGTCTGGAAATTATCGACCACGTTCTGGAAACGGATCTGCGCCGCGATCCATTTGCCCGACCGCTGGTAATACCGGCCGATTTCCATTTCCTTGCCAGCCAGATGGTCTTGCACAAGGTCGATCTTGAGCCGCGCATCGGCAGCATATTCAGTGGTCGGAAAGCGGCGCACCACTTCGTTCAAAGCGGTCTGCGCCTGTTCGGTCACCTTTTGGTCACGCTGCACATCGCTAATCTGCTCGTAATAACTCAGGCCGATCAGATAATAGGCGTAAGGCGCGTCCTTATTGCCCGGATGGATCGACAGGAAACGCTGCGACGCCTGGATCGCCTTGTTGTAGTCCTTGGCCACATAATAGCTGAAGCTGCTCATCAGCTGCGCGCGGCGCGCCCATGGCGAATAGGGGTGCTGACGCTCCACCTCATCAAACAGCGCTGCAGCCAATGCAGGCTGCCCGCGATCGAGCCGGCGGCGCGCTTCGCTATAAAGCGATTCGACATCGCGCGCGACATAGGCGGTGTCCTTCGGACCCCCGCCGCGCCCGGCACAGCCGGAGGTGAGAAGAGTGGCGGCAGCAAGAGCGGTGCCGAGGACAAGCCTGGTGGGGCGGCGTGCGGATGTCGTCATGGGGCTAGCCTATAGCCAGCGCCCTGCTGAACGCCAAGTGAAGTTGTTGCAGACATCCCCATTGCTGACGCGACAGGGCGTTAAAATCGCTGCTTATGGTAAATTTGGATTTACCGCCTTCACCGCAAACTTGGTAACCGGGTCGCGTTAATCTACATTCATGACGGTACAGGACACCGCACAAACGGGACATTTACGGCATTTTTCGGCACGCTGAAACGCGATGAAAGCGGGGCGACCGCGATCGAATACGGACTTAACGTCGCGCTGATAGCAGTGGCCATAATTGCCGCGTTGCAGGCGCTGGACACCGAGTTTTCGTCCACACTGACCAAAGCCGATTCCGCAATGGACGGGGCCGCCACGGCAGCCTGATCGCCGCAATCGCCTTTTTTGCGACTCAACCGCCAGGCGTCATCGCCTCCGGCGCCGCCCACAGCAAATGCCGGTTGTCCAGCAGCACCAGATTGTTGCTGCGAATGATCTCGCCCTTGGTTTTATAGCCCAGCAACTGATCAGCCAGCGTATCGGGGTTGGAAATCATCACTCTGATTTCCTCCGAAGTGAAATCGCTCAGTCCGCGCGCCAGCTCCACCCCATCGCAATCATACAGATGCAGCACGTCCCCGCGGGTGAAGTCACCGTCCATCGACACAACATCTTCGCGCATCAGCGACCGCTTGCCGCCTGCCAGCGCAGCGGCTACCTTACCCGAAATCTCCAGACTGCCCGCCATCTGCAGACGGTTGGCGATCCAGCTGTCCTTGCCCGATAGCGGGTTGGGATGCGGCAGGCATTTGGTACAGCGCCGCTCGCCATTCAACACGCTGGACAATGGACGGTCGGCCTCGCCATTGGCGATATAGGTCGTGCAGCCCGCCTCCTGCGCCATATTGGCGGCTTTCAGCTTGGTGGTCATGCCGCCCGAACCCAGCGCGCTCATGCCGATAGTCGCCTCCATATAGACCGACACATCTTCGACCTCTTCGACCAGCACCGCCCCCGGTTCATCGGGGTTGCGATCATACAGGCCATCGACGCAGGTCAAGATGATCAGATCATTGGCCCCGATCATCTGCGCGACCTTGGCCGCCAGCCGGTCATTATCACCGACGCGGATTTCCTCGGTCGTGATCGAATCGTTTTCGTTGACGATCGGAACCACGCCCGCCTCCAGCAGCCGGTGGACCGTATTGCGGGTGTTGAGGAAGCGGCGATGATGTTCAAAATCGCCCAGCGTCAACAGGACCTGTGCGATCTCGAAACCATATTCGTGCCCCACCTGTTTATAGGCGTTGAGCAGCAGCGGCATGCCGCAGGCGGCGGCGGCCTGCTTATCACTGACGCCTGCGCTTTCGGGCGTTTCGCCAACGATCCGCAGCCCCAATGCCACCGCGCCTGACGAACACAGAATCACATTGTAGCCCTGACTGCGCAGCCGCGTGACATCTTCCAGCAGCCGCTGGATAAAGCCGAACCGCGGCGTCAACAGATCGGCATTGGCCAGCAAGGCTGAGCCAATTTTGACGACAATGCTGCGGGCTTCGGTTTCGGTATCCAAAATGCTGTCCTTGAAAAATGTCTCCTGATCTATAGGTAGGGATTGTGCAGCGCACAACCGGGCTGATTGAAAGAATTGGAATGCGCGGCGCTTAATCGCATATGGATTGTGGATAGCGAAAAATCCTAAGCCTCAATACAATTTGGCAAATCTTTAATCGATTTTCCTAAGGCTTTTGCAATTTCATAAGTCTTTCCATGCCGGTTTAAACAAGCAATTCATCGTGTATCTTACCAAAGGACTTCCATGACCACCGAGACGCTAGACCCGCAGCTTCATATTGACGAACTCGGATCCCGCGCCCGCGCCGCTGCGCGCCGTCTGCTGTCCGCCACCACCGATGCCAAGAACACTGCGCTGCGCGAAGCCGCCGTGGCACTGCGCAAGGCCACGCCCGCCATTCTGGAAGCCAATGCCGCCGATGTTGCCAGTGTTGCAGGCAGCAAGCCCGAAAGCTTTATCGATCGCCTGCGGCTGACCGAAGACCGCATCGAAGGCATGGCCGCCGCGCTGGAACAGATTGCCGAGCTGCCAGACCCCGTGGGCCGCGAACTGGCGCGGTTTGAACGGCCCAATGGCCTGCTGATAGAGCGTGTCGCCGTGCCCATCGGGGTGATCGGCATGATTTACGAATCGCGCCCCAATGTCGGCGCCGATGCCAGCGCGCTGTGCCTGAAATCGGGCAATGCGATCATCCTGCGCGGCGGTTCGGAAAGCCGCCATTCCACGCGTGAGATTGTCGCCTGTATGCGCGCCGGGCTGAAAGCTGCCGGCCTGCCCGAAGATGCGGTGCAGACCGTCCAGACCACCGACCGCGCCGCCGTCGCCGCTTTGCTGCAGGCGGTCGAACATGTCGATTTGGTCATCCCGCGCGGCGGGCGCGGACTGGTCGAGCTGGTGCGCGATTCTGCCAAGGTCCCCACGCTTCTCCACCTTGACGGCAATTGCCACAGCTATGTCCACCAAGCCGCCGACATCGCCAAGGCCGTCGCCATCATTCGCAACGCCAAGCTGCGCCGGACCGGCGTGTGCGGCGCGACTGAGAGCATCGTCATCGACCGCGCAATTGCCGCAGAGGTTGTCCCCCTGCTCGCCGAAGCCATGACGCCCGATTGCGAGCTTCGCGGCGATGCCGAGGCCTGCGCGCTTGACCAGCGCCTGGTCCCAGCCACCGAGGCGGACTGGAACACCGAATATCTCGACCCCATCGCCTCGGTAAAGATCGTCGCCGGGCTGGAGGATGCCATCGCCTGGGTGGAGCAGCACTCCTCGCACCACACCGATGCCATCCTGACGCAGGACGACGCCGCCGCACGCGCCTTTATGACTGCAATCGACAGCGCGATTGTCATGCACAACGCCTCCACCCAGTTTGCTGACGGCGGCGAATTTGGCATGGGCGCAGAAATCGGCATCGCCACCGGCAAGATGCACGCGCGCGGCCCGGTTGGGCTGGAACAGCTCACCAGCTTCAAATATCTGGTTCACGGCAGCGGGCAAATCCGCCCCTGAACCCTGCGATTATAACAAGCGGGCGGTCATCCAACCGGAAGTCCGCCCGCTTACCTGTCTGACCTCACCCGATCAGATATTGGTGCTGGTCGGGATCAGGCTTGGCTGGAGAAAGGGATAGGGCCAGCGCCGCTCTGAATTGCGCGCGACAATCTCTTGCTCGACCGTTTGCAGCGCGGACTGGAACTCCGGAAGCGGTCCGCCAGCCCCGACTATGCGCGGATCTGTGAACCAGTCGGGATAGGGTTTGTCGGGCGATTTGTAGCAACCCAGCGGGCGATAATAGAGCGATCCCAGCAAATAGAGCACCTTGAGCTGTTCGATCGCCTCCGCCTGCGTGGGAATGAGCGCCAGCCATTTCTGTTTTGTCAGCCCGTCGAAGCTGGCGGGGACCGGCTGCCAGGCTGCTCCTGTCACCGCCGGCGCATATTCCATAATGGCCTTCTGCGGGAAATTCACAGCGGCATGCTGCGCGCTGGCGGTGAAGATGATCATGGTGCAGATCGCCACCAGATCGCCCACCGTCTGCGGATCGGGGAAACCCTTGAGCTTGCCCTCCCCTGCGACCGCAATCGCCCATTGCGACAGCTCGCTATCCTGCGCGACCGCCTCGTCGCCATCGTAATAGACAGTGACATAAGCGAACACCTAGTCATGGATCGCCTGCCACACCAGCAGTCCGTCATCGCGATAGGGGTAATCGGCCAGAGCCGATGTAACGCCGACACCGCGCGCCTCCAGATCGGTTGGCAGCATCTTTAATGCAAAATCGAAATCGAGCCGCGCCGTTGCCGCTGCCTGCTGGTTGCTTTCTATCGTCCCGGCGAAGATATGATCGATAGGGCCATTGGCGACGATGAGGCTGTTGGCAGCCGCATCGTTGATGAACATGGTCCCTTCGAAATGCGGCACCAGCAACGCCCAGATCGGATGCTGGTTTGCCAGATGCCGGTGGGCCGCCACAGCGACCCCTTCGATCACCAGATGGGTACGCGCCAGATGCGCAAACAGCTCGTGATAATTGCCATCGGCCACCTGGACGAAGAACTTTGCCATCTGCCACCCCCACTGCCCTGCAGTGGAATTGGTGGGGGTCACCACCGGACAGGCCGGATTGTCAGGCTCACAGCGGATCGCAACGGGGACCAGCACCTCTGATTGCGGGGGAACGGCGAACAATGCGACTGGTCTGGCGAGATATTTCTGCACACCGTTGGTGGTGCCGATCTCGGCAATCGCTGAGAGATCCTTATAGTCACACTGGAACAGCCGCCCGTCGGCAAGTGCAGCGGCAAGCGTATCGCCTGAAACCACTGCGGCATAATCATCGGACGTTATCTGGCAACCCGCAGGGACCGCGCTGACGACTTCGATCAGCATCGGATTCGGTCCGTCCACGCGCAGCCGCGCGAATTCGAGATCATCCTGAAAATCATAGGCAATCGGGGGGCATTCAATTGTCTTGAAGATCGCTTCATAATCTTCAAGCGAGCGTTCGTCCGCACCCTGTGCGCTGTGGTCCAGACCGGTCGGTTCGAGCAATGCGGCCAGCTTTTTGGCATGTGCGCGAAGCGTGAGGACTTCAATATCCTGCGCGACATGGTCAACCGTTGCTGCAATGTCTTGACCGAGTCCGCTGTGCGGCGGGCGCGCGGCATTCAACCGACTTTCCAACTCTGAGACATCCTTGGCAATCGCGCCCACCAGCGGTTGATGTGCCTGAACGACGGCCAAAGCCTCGGGATCTTCTGCCGCCTGCGCGTTGGTCTTCTGGATTTCGATCTGGTTGACAACAAGATCCAGCGCGATCTTCACCAGCAGCACCCACCATTCCAGAGTTGGCGTTTCAGCCGCAGGAAGCTTGGCGACAACGGGAACTTAGGGGAGCGCGGGGCAAGCCTGGGTCCACTGGTAAATTGCCTGTGCACTTTGGAGTTGCTGTGATCGCGCCGCGTTTTGTGACGGCGTATCGTTCTGCGGCAAGGTCGGGTCTTGTGGTGATTGGTTAGCCATATTTTCTATCCTATTCATTGGAAAAGGGTGGTGGGCTAGACGAACATGGTTAACAGATGTGCCAGCTACTGCGATGCTCTTGCCGGTTAAAAGGAAATTAGGGGTTTTTTAACCCTAAACCAAGGACATGGGACGAATTACAAACCAACTTATGAGTCTGGCGATACCGGACTTGCCCAAGGACATTCGCGAAGATTATGTGGTGTCTGCGGCGATCCAGTTGCAGCGTCAGGCGCGCTGGCTGTTCGCGGCGCTGTTTATAACCGCCCCAATCGCAATTTTCGCTGCCGGAGAGCACACCCATTGGCTGGTCAAATGGGGCCTGCCCTCGATCATGGGTATTTACTGCCTGTACGGCTTTGCAATGTTGAGCCGGAAGCTGGACTTCGAAACGAACCCGCGCCGAGCGGCAAAGTTTGTTGTCGAAGCTTCGGTTTCCTCATGTTTCGGCGCGATAATCTGCAGCCTCTGGTGTGTGCTCAGCTGGCATGGCGCCGAAGGTGAGCAACGCCTGCACTTCCCGATGATTCTGGTAATGGGTGCGCTGGCGACCGCATATTGCCTGGCCAGTATCCGGCTCGGTGCGATCCTCAATCTGGTGATCGATCTCACTCCGATTTCTTTATTGCTGCTGTTTTCGGGTTCGGCAATGGACTTCGCCGCCGGGGTAAGCCTGATCCTTTCGGGTGTGTTCCAGTGGTGGATGATCAACACGCATCACCGCCAGGTGCTCGAATTGCTGCGGCTCAAGCGACACAGCCAGAATCTCGCGCTCACTGATCCACTGACTGGCCTGCTCAATCGCCGCGCGCTGCTCGATTTTGCCGAGGCGCTGGGCACAGTTCCCGGAACATACCGAATGCTGTTGATCGACATCGACTTCTTCAAAGCAATCAACGACCGGCATGGTCACGACATGGGCGATCAGGTGCTTGCCGAAATTGCGCGCCTGATCCAGCTGCGTTCGGGCAACAATGTCAGTGCAGCGCGTCTGGGGGGCGAAGAGTTTGCACTGCTGGGCACGCGCGAGGCGCTGCCCGAGGCGGTCGCGGTGGCGCTGGTCTCCGAAATTCGCAGCCACCTCATGCCGCACGGCGATCAGGTCACGGTCAGCATCGGGATTGCCGAAGGCGAACTGGGGCAGGAATCACACTGGCGCGCGCTGTTCAGCCGCGCCGATGTCGCGCTATATCGCGCCAAGAACGGTGGCCGGAATCTCTTCTGTTATGCCGAGGAGGCGGAGCACGATGAGAACGACACCGCAACTCATATTATGCCTGCCCGCATCGCAGGTGCCTTAGCTAGAGCAGAACGCGAAGGGGTAACGTTCCAGGATCAGACCGGCTTGAGCACTGGCGCGGACGTTCCTTTTCGCGGTTTCAACAGGTCTTCCACCACCACCACCAATTGGTCCGGATCAAACGGCTTCCTGAGATATTCGGTCGCTCCAGTATATATGGCTATCGCTTCGTCATTGGCGCTTTGGCGCCCTGTCAGCATCAGTACCGGAGTAAGGTACAAATCCTGGTTACGCCGCATCGCTGCAAGCACTTCCATCCCGCCCATTTCCGGCAGACCTACATCCAGAATGACCAGATCAGGCTTTTTGGTGGCAATAATTTGGAGCGCCGATTTCCCGTCACCGACAATCCCGATGGCGTGTCCTTCATCGGCCAGGGTTTCCATGACCAATTGGCCGACCAGCTCGTCGTCCTCAACGTATATGATCCGTGCCATGACCGTGTTCCTCAAACGCTTGAATGAAGTTTCTGGAAGGCGAGATGTATCGCCGAAGTGTCAGGATCGTCTGGCTGCCCGTCAATTTGGGCAGCAATAAGAGTTTCTAATCCATAGGCATCCTCGCCAAATGCCGAGTCTGCAAACATGCCCGCCGAACCGGCCAATTGATGCGCGATTTCAGCGATCTCTGCAAGCGAGCTTCCTTCTACCTGGCCATAAAGGATAAGTTCGGACAGCCGTTCGAGAGATTCGCGCTTCTTTTCGAGATATTTAGGACGCAATCGGGATAGCCGTTCGCTGCTCCGGCTTGGGCGGGGTGATATGGTAGTGGGTGCACGCGTCGATGGTGATTGTGAATTGCGGTCCAGAGCGCCCATCAGTTTGGCAATGGAAACTGGCTTGAACACCACATCGTCCATGCCTGCTGCGAGACAGTTCTGGACGTCGCGGGGATCCGCATTGGCGGTCAGGCCAATAACTTGAGGCACACAGCGCAGCGATCCGTTCTTGATCTGCTTCGTCGCTTCTAGGCCGTTCATCACCGGCATTCTGACATCCATCAGCACCGTTTCGAACGGGTCCCCGGAGCGGTCGGCTTCGGCACACATCGCAACAGCCTGCGCCCCGTCTTCCGCCTGGTGGCACCCGTGCCCTTCCCGATCCAGCATCGCGCAGATTACTTCGCGATTGATTTCCAGATCATCCACCAGCAGCAGCTTGCCGATGCTTGTCTGGCGCTCGGGCGCAGCATCCGGCTCGGCGGGCGCAGGCGCTTCCGCAGCGATCAGCGGCAATTGCAGAATCACTGTGGTGCCCTGTTGCGGCACGCTTTCCAGCGTCAGCGACCCGCCCATCAGCATGGCGAGTTTCCGGCTGATCGACAGCCCCAGCCCGGTGCCGCCAAATTTGTGCGCAGTGGTATCGTCAGCCTGAACGAATTCCTCGAAAATGCGCTCCAGCAGATCAGCCGGAATGCCGATCCCCTCATCGGTGACGGTGACGGCCAGCGTATTCTCTGCCGAAGGGCTCGCAGCGATCTCGACAGTTCCGCCGGAGGAAAACTTCACCGCATTGCCCAGCAGATTGAGCACGATCTGGCGAAACCGCAGATTGTCGCTTGTCACCCAATCGGGCAGCGCCGGATCAATGGTGTGAATGACTGTAATGCCCTTGGCCTCGGCAATGGGTTTAACCAGAGCGGTGCAGTCCTCGATCCGCGCCGCCAGGCACAGTGGCTCGGCGACCACCGACATATGGCCCGCATCGACTTTCGAAAGGTCCAGAATATCGTTGAGCAGCTGCAATAGCGATTGTGCGGCGGTGTGGATCCTGTCGACCTGCTGGGATTGCGTGGCATCCAGTTTGCTGGCTGCCAGAACTTCGGAAAACCCCATGATGCCGTTGAGCGGGGTTCTGATTTCATGGCTCATATTGGCCAGGAATTGCCCCTTGGCGCGGTTGGCCTCAAGCGCTTCGCGCGCTGACGCGGTGGCGGCGGCATGGGCATCCTCGCGGTCAGCCAGTGCCAGCGCGATCGGTAGCACGGTAATATTGGCAATCAGGATCAGGAACTGGAGGAAATAGACTCGGGATTGCTCGGTCCCGTCGATCAGCGCCAGCGGTCCGAAACCGCGGATCGTCAGGCCAGTCGAAACGGCGGTGAACACGAACATTGCGGCGGCTGCCCCGCCAACCCCGCCGCGGAACGCTGCGAACACCAGCACCGGGAACATCAGGAACAGGATCGGCAACGTGTTCTGCGAAAACACCATCACCGCAGCAAACGCGGTCATCGCTATGATGGTCGGCAGGCCCGAACCGAACTTGTACCTGGCTCGCTCCCGCTTCACGCCAAGCAGCGCCACGACCACCGGAGCCAGCGTGACAATGCCGATCAGATGCGCGGGGTAATAGGTCGCCCAGACATCGACGAAGCGCTCCCCGCTGTCGGCTAGGGTAATGCTCGCCAGGGTTGCCGATACCAGGCACGCCGTGAACCCGCCCAGCACCACCAGATGCGCCAGCCAGCGCCGTGACAGCGTTGACCTCTCGGCACCAAACTTGCGGTGCATGATGATCCCGCCGATCAGCACCTCGGTCCCGTTCGCGCACGCCAGCGAGGCCGCTTGCGTAAGCGGGTCGCCCATCCACAGATTGGCCCCGAATAGCGCGAACACCAGCGCCACCATGATCGTCGGCCAGTCTTTGCGCGGCAGCAGCAGCAGCACGCCCAGCGCCACCCCATTGGCCGCCCAGATCGAGGCGATCCGTTCCGCATGCTGTGTGACCGTCGCCCCGAGCATGGTCGACAGCAATGCGACCAGCGCAACCAGCGCCGCCAGGACGAACGGAGATCGCTCCACAAGCTTGAGGTTCTGCATCGCCGCAAACCTATGCGAATTGTGCTTAAATTGCGTTAACCGAGCGCTTCACCACGCCCTCGCCAGCGCGCGCCGCCACCCCCGATTTTCCTACACGCCGGTTTTCTGCTTCACCCTGACCGATTCGCCTCCCGCCGGAGGTATCGTCAGGAGAGCCGCCATGACCCGCAAGAAAGACCCCGCCGAAATCCGCACCCCCGTCGCAGCGGAGGCCATCCCCGCCTTCGATGTCGTCCCGCGCAAGTTCCGCCATGATGGCTGGACACCGCGGCGCCAGCGCGCCTTTATCGGGGCGCTGGCCGATACCGGCAGCGTCAGCCGCGCCGCGCGCCATGTCAATATGAGCCCCGAAGGCGCCTATTACCTGCGCCGCCAGGCCGGTTCGGAAAGCTTCCGCCGCGCGTGGGAGGCGGCGCTGGATCTGGGCGTGCAGCGATTGAAGGACGTGGCCTATGAACGCGCGATCGACGGGCAATTGGTGCCGGTTTTCGTCGCGGGCAAGCTCAAGGGCTTCCGCCGCGTGCGCAATGACCGGCTGCTGATGTTCTGCCTCAGGATGAACGCACGCGACGAACAGGGCAAACGGCTCTCCGCCAGCTATTTCGACCCCGGGGCCGAGCGGCTGACCGGATCGGGAGCCAGCATGACCATGCCTGCGTTGAGCCGCGCGGAGAAGGACGACATGAACGCCGCCATCGTCGAACATTTCGACCCGGTGGCAATGACCCTGCCCGAGATCGAGGCGATGCAGGCCCAGCTCGCCAAAATCGCGCAGCGCAAACGCGCCGAGGAAGACGGCCCGCCCGACCACGACACCGACCCCGCCTTCGTCCAGCTGCGCGGCGGAACCGAGTGGAAGGAAGCGGGCTCGCTGGAAGGCCTGGAGCAAGTGGAAGACGAGCTGGAACCGTGGGACGAGGACGAGGACCACTGGCAGACGCTGGGGTGAGCGGCGGGATAGAGGGACCAGCGGCGTGCGCAGATCCCGAGCCGAAGGCGAGGCAAGCGCGACCGCGCGCCCGAGCTTATGCGAGGAAGCCAAGGGGCGCGGATGCGCCCCGCCCGGCGTTAGAGGGCGAAAACAAGAAGCTCGAACCTTGGAATGAATTTACGGAACAGCTCTGATGCTACGTATCAAACCCGTGGAACTCGCGATGCCACGAAAGGAACTTTGGATGCGGACGATAGGAATCAATCTCTGGAGCCTTCAACTTACCCGTCGGATTGATAATCGCCTCGACACCCTCGCGGTCATTGACCTTGCGATGCACGATAATCTCAAGATCATCCCTGAAGCCAATCAGCCCACGGTCGAACATCCAATGTGCGGTACCTGAGAGCGCAAGGCCATTGCGCACGCTGTCAGGGCCGCCATGCTCGACCGGTCGGATATGCGCGGCCTGAGCTTCCAGGCGGCCACCGCCATTGACCAGCTTCCAGCCTGTCACCCCGCAGCGGCCATCGTAGGCGTGCATCACGGCGCGGCGGAAAGCGCGGTCGCGGAAGGGCTTGGAAACGAGTGACTGGACGATGGGCCGCTCGATTTCGAACGGTGTCTGATGTTCGCGGACACGGTTGCCCTCGGCCACTTCATCATCGCTGCGAGGCAGGAAGTTCTCATCGGGCAGGCCAAGCGATATGATACGCGCGAAGTCTGAAGGCGACAGTGGGCGCACGGCGGCTTGGGCGCGGCCAGATACTTTGCCCTCCTCATTGAGCACACCGCGCTCAACCTGTTCGCCATTCACGATATGCGGGACAGTCGGCTCAAACGGCAGATAGCTGCCCTCTTCGATGATCGCATGGTAGCGGTCAGGCTCTGTCGGATCAGGTATGATTTCCTCGACCTTCGCCACAGCGAAGAAGCCCTTGGAGTTCCGGATCTTGACCGGCTCGCGATAGACAATCCAGTCGCCCACCATCTGCTGGGCGCGGGTGAGATAGCTCTTGGGAAACTGGTAATGCACTTCGGGAATGTCGTCGTAGATCGACCCATCCTTGTGGATGAAGACGCCGAAGGTCATTTTTTTTCAGCCACTTTTCTGAATATTTAGCGCGTTGTGTCATGGACTAGCGGTTAAAGGGGGTAAAGCGATCGTGGCAAAGTTGAAAATTTCAGACGCCGAAGTTGCGTTGATGAAGGGCTTAATCGCCTACGAGAAACTCAACGACCAGCAGGTTTTAGCCATCTTCAGTCACCTGTCGCGAAATTTTAATTCTCGCGAAATGGGTTGGATAAGGAATGGGGGAAAACCGCGGTACAAGGCTATCAAGGCCGCTGGTGCTGAGGAAGTTGCAGACTTCCTTGAACAATATTCAAAGGTCGAAGAGGTCGTTGAACGGATCGGCATTTACGCGGTGTCTGATGAGGAGCTATCTGCTTATCAGGCTTTGGATTATGCACGTTCTGCGGTTGCAATATTCAACAACAATACGCTTCTCGCTCGTTCGCAAATCTTCGTGGTCTTAATGGTCGTTGCGTGGACCTACCTCGCGCATGCGCGCTTACGAAAAGAGGACATAGATCCCGTCTACAAAAATGATGCTGGCGATCCAGTTATGATCGACGGAAAGCCGAAGCACTGGGAATTGTCCTATTGCATTACTCGACCCGAACTGGCGCTAACCGAAGGAGAGAAAAATAATTTACGCTTCATCACTCTTCTGCGAAATGAAATCGAACATCGTGCAACTGAAGATATAAACAGTGAAGTTCAGTCAAAGCTTCAGGCAAACGCACTCAATTTTGTGCGCTTCGCAAGAAAAAGCTTCGGAAGGCGATTTGACTTATCACGAGATTTTAGTTTCGCAATTCAACTGCAAGCTTTGAACTCGAAGCAGAACTCAATCCTCAAAGCATCTAAAGGTCTTAGTAAATCTGTCGCAGTAGTGAACGCGTTAGTTGAGAAGGAAATGAGCAGTTCACAGTTTAATGATCCGGAGTATGCATTTCGAGTTTATGTCGTTCCGAATGTCGTTAATAATGAAAAGAAAGCAGACCAGGCTGTGATCTTCAGTCCCGTAGGGTCGAGCGTCGAGATGGCAATCAAACAAGTCGAAAAACCGAAATACCGCATGAAGGAAGTTGTCAAACTTCTTCAAGATGACGGTGTGGCCAACGCAAATCCACAATCCTGTATCAACGCTTGGCAGCAAAACGATCTGAAGAATCCCGGAAAAGGATTTGCAATAGAGTTAGGCGGTCAGTGGTTTTGGTATCCAGAAGGAGTCGACGCAATAAAGGCCGCCCTTACCGCCTAAAGTCTGATATCAATGATCCTCACTTCTGGGTTGAGCTTCACTTGGGCCTCATCAGTCGGTATGAGCCCAACACAGGAAACACCTTGAAACATTCCGCCTGGCTTAACCGTGAAAATGCCGTCAACACGATATGTCCCCCATTGTGCGGAGTACGCATCATTAATGTTAATCTCGACACCACCGTCCATCAGAGTCGAGCGTGAAACGACAATCTTGTTGTCGTAACAGGACGCGCTTGGTCTTCCTTCGACACTCTCTTCAAAGAGGGCCCTGTCGATCAACAAATCAAGCGCCACAATGTCGTCTTCAAATATGACGTCCGCTACCCGTTCGAAGTTCTCACATGTTAATTCGCCGGTGAATTTTCGAATGTGACGTTTTGCCAAGCTACTCCTCCCCCATCCGCAGTGCCGCAATAAACGCCTCCTGCGGAATGCTCACGTTACCATACTCCCGCATCCGGGCCTTGCCCTTCTTCTGCTTGTCGAGCAGCTTCTTCTTGCGCGAAATATCGCCGCCGTAGCATTTGGCGGTCACGTCCTTGCGCATCGCGGCGATGGTTTCTCGGGCGATCACTTTGCCGCCGATGGCGGCCTGCACCGGTATCTTGAACAGATGGCGCGGGATCAGGTCTTTGAGCCGTTCGCACATGCCGCGCCCGCGCGCTTCGGCCACGTCGCGGTGGACGATCATGCTGAGCGCGTCCACCGGCTCGGCATTGACCAGAATGCTCATCTTCACCAGATCGCCTTCGCGCAGGCCGATCTGTTCGTAATCGAAGCTGGCATAGCCGCGGCTGATGCTTTTCAGGCGGTCGTAGAAATCGAACACCACTTCGTTCAGCGGCAATTCGTAGGTCACCTGCGCGCGGCCGCCCACATATGTCAGGTCGATCTGGACCCCGCGCCGGTCCTGACACAGTTTCAGGATTGATCCGAGATATTCGTCGGGGGTGTAGATCACCGCCTTGATCCACGGTTCGTCGATCTGGCCGATCCGGTTGGGGTCGGGATAATCGGCGGGGTTGTGCAGCATCAATTCCTGCGCCGGGTCGGTGCGCGATTTGGTCAGCTGGATGCGGTACACCACGCTGGGCGCGGTGGTGATCAGGTCCAGATCATATTCGCGGGTCAGCCGTTCCTGGATAATCTCCAGATGCAGCAGACCCAGAAAGCCGCAGCGGAAGCCGAAGCCCAGCGCCGCGCTGCTTTCCGCCTCGAAGGTGAAGCTGGCATCGTTCAGCCGCAGCTTGCCAATGCTTTCGCGAAGTTTTTCGAAATCCGCCGCATCGACGGGGAAGATCCCGCAGAACACCACGGATTGCACTTCCTTGAACCCCGGCAGAGCCTCGGCCGCGCCATTTTTCAGCGTGGTGATGGTGTCGCCAACCTTGGCCTGGGCGACCTCCTTGATCTGCGCGGTGATGAAGCCGATCTCGCCCGGGCCCAGTTCGGGCAGATCCACGCGCTTGGGGGTGAAGGCACCCACGCGGTCCACCAGATGGTCGGTCCCGCCCTGCATGAATTTGACCGGCAGGCCGCGTTTCAGGACGCCGTCGATCACGCGGACCAGAATGACCACGCCGAGGTAGGGATCGTACCAGCTGTCGACCAGCATGGCCTTCAAGGGGGCGTCGCGGTTGCCAGTTGGCGGGGGGATGCGGGTGACGACGGCTTCGAGCACGTCCTCGATCCCGATGCCCGATTTGGCGGAGGTGAGCACGGCGTCATGCGCCTCGATGCCGATGATGTCCTCGATCTCGGTGCGGACCTTGTCGGGTTCTGCGGCGGGGAGGTCGATCTTGTTTATGACGGGGACGATGGCGTGGTCGTGCTCGATCGACTGGTACACATTGGCGAGCGTTTGCGCCTCGACCCCCTGCGCCGCGTCAACCACCAGCAGCGCGCCCTCGCACGCGGCGAGGGAACGGGAGACTTCATAGGCGAAGTCGACATGGCCGGGGGTGTCCATGAGGTTGAGCTCATAGGTCTCGCCATCCTTGGCGGTGTAGTCGAGGCGGACGGTCTGGGCCTTGATAGTGATGCCGCGCTCACGCTCAATGTCCATGTTATCAAGGACTTGCTCGCTCATCTCGCGCGCGGTAAGGCCGCCGGTGTGCTGGATCAGCCGGTCGGCGAGCGTGGACTTGCCATGATCGATGTGCGCGATGATGGAAAAATTGCGGATCTTTGAAAGGTCAGTCATCGCCGCCGCCAATAGCGGTGCTACGGGTCACTGTCAGCCGGAATCGAACGGCGGGGTTTGCTAGGCCGCATGCCCCTGCTTGGGCGCGTTGTCTGATAGCTTGAACTGCGCGAAGCCGCTGCCCGACGTCATGCTGCGCGCGCTGCTGTTCTTGCTGCCATGCAGCGCCTCCAGCGGTGCTCCAGCTGCTGCCAGCTCGTAGGGGCTGACGCGGTGACGGGTGCACAGGCCGCCAGCGCCGTCATCGACCAGCTCCTGCTCGAACTCGACACCCTGCGTGTCGTCCATCGACCGGCGAACACCGCAGACGGCGAGCTGGCCGCTGCCGAAATCGAGCACAAACATGGTGCCCGCCGGAACATCCTCCAGCCCCTGGATCATGGCGCCGCTACGCGAGAGATTGCGCAGCGTGACATCGTAATAATGGTCCTCATGGATCACGCCGATCTTGCGGAACACAGTACGGCGGCTGGCCCGCTGGGTGCCGGTGGCGGTGGGGGCGAGCGTCCATTCGCCCTGCGCCAGCTCCTCGCGCACCTGTTCGGCAGTCAGCGCCTCGGCAAAGACAAAGCCGCTGACCTGATCGATACCGCGGGTTTTGAGTTGGGCCATCAGCGGCATGGCGTGAACGCCGGTCGCTGCGGTCTCCATTCCCATGGCGCCGGCCAACGCGATTACCGCGCGGACCATTTCCATATCGCCGACTTCGCTACCCATAACCGGCTCGAAGAAGTTAGCCCCGATCCGCAGCGCATCAAACGGCGCGCGCCGCAAATAGCTGAGCGAGGACAGACCCGAGCCAAACTGGTCGAGCGAAAGCCGCACGCCAAGTTTGAACAGCGTCGCCAGTGCCTTATCGACTTTGGCCGCATCGCCCAGCAGCACCGCTTCATTAAACTGTAGCTCAAGTCGTGCCGGGTCGAGGCCGGTGTCCTTCAGAACAGTCTCGACCATTTCAGCAAAGCCATTGGCTGCAAATTGCACCGGACTGACAGCGAACGAGATGCGCAGCGAACTAGGCCAGTCGACAGCTTCCTCGCACGCTTTGCGCATGGCCCATTCGCCAATCGGGATGATCAGGCGACTGCCCTCGGCGATCGGAAGGAATGTGTCAGCCGAAACCCGCCCGCGATCTTCGTCCTGCCAACAATATTGCGCTTCCAGACCGGTGACGCGGTTATCCTTGAGCGACACGGTAGGCAGATATTCGACCGTGAAGTGACCCGCCTCGATGGCCTCGGCAAGATCCTCTTCCATACGCCTGCGCAAATTGGCTTCATGCTCGAGGTCGGCGGCGTAGAAGCGGAATTGGCCGCGTCCGCCATTCTTGGAGGCATAAAGCGCCAGATCGGCAGCGCGCATCAATTCCTCGCGCTCAACCCCGTCATAGGGGGCGATGGCTATACCCACCGAACAGCCGATGATGCAGCGACCCTCTTCGACAGAATAGGGCTGGCTGAGCATCTGAATGATCTTTTTGGCGATCTCACCCAATTCGCCGCGATCGTCCATATCAGGGACCAGCAGCTGGAACTCATCGCCGCCAATACGGCCGATCTCGCCGCGACCCGCGACAACGGCGTGCAGACGTTCGGCGACCTGCTGCAAAAGCTGGTCACCAGCGGCATGGCCGAGCGTATCGTTGACCTGTTTGAACCGGTCGAGATCGAGCATCATCAGCGCAGCGCTGCGCTTGGCACTACGGAAAGTTGTCAGTGTGGAATCGATCCGCTGTTCCATGCGGTGGCGGTTGGCGAGGCCGGTAAGCGAATCGAATTGTGCCAGGCGGCTGGCTTCTTCCTCGCTGCGAAATTCATCGGTTATGTCCAGCGCGCTACCGCGAAAACCGATGAAGTCACCGGCATCATTATGGAGCGGGCGACCGGACAGGCGCAGCACAACCTTGCTGTTCTGATTACTAGATTCAACCGTGTAGCCGGAGAAGCCCTTCCGTGTGCTCAGCTTGAGACCAAGCGACCGGCCATCACCCTCGCCCGAGATCGGCACGAACAGATGTTGCAGTGGTTGGCCAAGCAGCTTTTCGAGCTGGCTACCCAAGCCCTCGACAATGCTGGGGCTGAGATAAGCGACCTTGCCTTGCGGATCGGTGGCCCAAAACCAGGCTAGGCCTGTGCGCTCCAGATCTTCCAGAATTGCGAGCTTGTCAGTGGCGGATACGCCGCCTGCTGACGCCGGTGATCCCTCCGGAATATCCGTGTCGATCCCGCCCTTGCGACCCTTGAAAAATTCCGAAAAGGGCATGGCCCCCATGATCGTTCCGCCTCGTGAAAAGGTGCTAACTTGCCACCGAGGATTAAAAGGTAATGGTTAGTTTTAGCCTAACGACGCGCGATATTATCGCGTGTTTTGCCATCGTGGCCGGTCACAGCGACGGTACGGATTTGGGATTGGTTTCCACTTCCATGAACTTTTTGCGCGATGGAACGCGGCCCTGTGTGTCCGAGGCCATGAGTGAATAGGCATCCTGCGGCAGCGCTGACAACGGACGACCTGCGGCCTCGATCTCATAAGGAGACACGCGGTGACGCGTGCATAGGCCATCGGCCCCGTCGCTGATCAGCGGTGTTTCGAATTCGATACCTTGGGTCTGACGCTTTGACCGCCGCACGACGGCAACAGCAAGCTGCCCGCCGCCCAGATCAAGCACGATTTGTGTTCCCAGCGGAACGTCCAGCAGCCCTTCGATCATGGCACCGGTCTTTGACAGATTGCGCAACACCACACGGTAACGGCAGTCTTCGTGGATCAGGCCGATACGGCGGAACACTGTCATACGCTCTGCCCGGTATTTGGCAGGACCACGCGGCTCGTATTCAAGCTGGCCCTTCTCAAGCCGTTCGAGCAGGTCTTCGTGCGTTACCGCACGCGAGAAAATATAGCCCTGAACATGGCTGGCGCCGCGCTCTTTGACCAGTTCAAGTTCGTCCTTGGTTTCGACACCTTCAGCAACCGTTTCCATCTTCAGGGCGGCTGCCAGACTGACAATCGCGCTCATGATCGCGGCGTTGTTATTGCCCTCTTCAGTGGCACCGCGAACGAAGCTCTGATCGATCTTGATCTTGTCGAACGGCGCAGTGCGCAGGTAGCTCAGCGAGCTGAAACCGGTGCCGAAATCATCAAGCGCCAAGCGCACGCCGAGATTTTTAAGCTCTTCAAACATGCGCTGGGTGCGGCCGGTATCGCCCATGAACACGCTTTCGGTGATCTCAAGCTCAAGCCGGCTAGGGTTCAACCCGGAATTGTTCAGCGCCCGCTGGACCACCTGCGGGAAATCGTCATGCGCAAATTGAATGGCAGAGACATTGACCGCCACGCGCAGCTCGACCGGCCATTCCTGGGCCTGACGACAGACGCTCTGCAGCGCCCAATCGCCCATTTCCTTGATGATGCCGATATCTTCGGCCACCGGTATGAATTCGCTGGGAGGGATATTCCCGCGATCAGGGTGCTCCCAACGCATCAGCGCTTCGAGACACTTCACCTTATAGGTCTGCGCATCGACGATTGGCTGATAATGCATCACCAATTCATCATTCGCGATAGCATCTCGCAGGTCTTCCTCGGTGCGGCGGCGCATCTTGGCGCCGTCTTTGAGGTCGCTGGAATAAAAGCGATATTGTCCGCGCCCGCCACCCTTGGCCGCGTACAGCGCCAGATCGGCCGCCTTGACCAGCTCTTCGGTGTCCAGCCCGTCGTAAGGCGCGATCGCGACGCCCAGCGATGTGCCGATGATCGCGCGTGAGCCATTGATCGAATAAGGCTGCGAGATCATCTGGATCAACCGCTCGCCCATTTCACCAAGCGTTCCGCGGTCGTCGATGTCCGGCAACATGATCTGAAACTCGTCGCCGCCCAATCGGCCAATCTCACCGCGGTTGCCCACGATACGCTCTAGCCGCGCCGCAACCTGTTTCAGCAGTTCGTCGCCCGCCGGATGACCCAGCGTATCATTGACCTGCTTGAACCTGTCGAGATCAAGCATCATCAAGGCGCAAGCGCGTTTGGCATTGCGATAGGCTTTCAGCGTCGAATCCAGACGCTTGGTCATGCGGTGGCGATTGGCCAGGCCGGTCAGCGAATCATATTGGGCCAGACGTTCGGCATCGCGCTGGGTGTCACGCGTGGCGGTGATATCCTTGGCGCTGCCCCGATAACCGGTGAAGCGTTGCTTGGCATCGAATTGCGGCTTTCCAGCGATTTCCCACCAGGCTTCGGTCTTGTCAGTGGCGAGGCGCACGGACAGCTGGCTGATAGAGTTGCGGGCGCTGAGAAGGAACGCCAGCGGGCGCTCTGGCCGATCGGGATCGTCAGCCTGTTCAGGCACGAACAAATCGGACAGTGGCTTGCCGATAACGGCATCGTAATCCCAGCCCAGTTTCTGTGCGGCGGTATGCGACAGATAAATCAGCCGTCCCTGCGCGTCGGTCGCCCAGAACCAGCCAAGCCCGGCAGCTTCAAAGCTGTCGAGCAGTTCAACCCGGCGTTCCTTGTCGGTAACCTCAATCGGAACAAGAGGCGCGTCTGCGGGATCGGCATCACTGCCGTTCGCGAACGCCCGCGCTCCTCGAGAGAAAAAACTACCCATCCCTATGACACCCTTGGTATTCTGGTTGCCAAACCTTGGTACGACCCAACTTTCATAGCCGACTGATTACGAGTGAAAGTTTACCAAAGGGATAACCATATCTGGGCACTGCGTTAGAAGTGTTCGCCATGCTTGCCACCACGGGCGCACAAGTGCATCTTCACCGCGAGTGAAACGAGGGGGCTTGTGGATGCGGCATATCGCGATCGTTGGTTCGGGACCGGCGGGCTACTATACGGCGGAAGCTGCCGCCAAATTATGGGGCGAGGATGTCCGGGTCGACATCTTCGACCAATTGCCCGTTCCCTACGGCCTGATCCGCACCGGCGTTGCGCCAGACCACCAATCGATCAAGGGTGTCTCCCGGCGTTACGAAAAGGTGGCGCTGGGTGACAATGTCCGCTTCGTCGGCAATGTCTCGGTCGGCAGCGATGTGTCGATTGGCGAGCTACAGACCCTCTATGACGCGGTGGTGCTGGCCACCGGCGCGCCGCACGACCGCGAGCTGGGTCTTGACGGGCGCGATGCAGCCAATGTCTTTGGCAGCGCGGCATTTGTCGGCTGGTACAATGGCCATCCGCAATTCGCTGCGCTGGATCCCGATCTGTCGGGCCGAAATGCGGTGGTGATCGGCATGGGCAATGTCGCGCTGGACGTGGCGCGCATTCTGGCCAAGACCGATGATGAATTTGCCGGGTCCGATATTGTCGCCCACGCGCTCGACGCGCTGCGGGCTTCGCAGATCGAGACCATCACCATCCTTGGCCGCCGCGGGCCGCATCAGATCATGATGACGCCCAAGGAACTGGGCGAGCTGATGCATCTGGAACGCGCCAGCCCGCATGTTGCGGGCACCGACCTTCCGCCGCTTGGTGATGATGCGATTCTGGAGCCGGGAATGCGCAAATCGGTTACGCTGCTGCGCGATTTCGCGGCCATTCCGGAAAACATTCGCGGCGAAAAACCGATTGCGATAGAGTTCGACTTCTTCGCCAGCCCCGCCCGCCTGCTAGTCGAGGATGGGCGCGTTACCACTGTCGAAGTCAAACGCACAGAGGTGGTTGCCGGAAAAGCTGCTGCAACCGGGGAGACCTACAGCATACCCGCCGATCTGGTTATCTCCTGCATCGGCTATCGCAGCTCACCCATCGACGGCGTACCGTTTGACGAGCGCGCGGGCCGCTTCGCCAATGATGAGGGGCGCATCCTGCCCGGACTATACTGCGTCGGCTGGGCCAAGCGGGGGCCGTCTGGCACTATCGGCACCAATCGCCCCGATGGCTATGGCGTGATGGATCTGATCGCAGAGGATATCGGCGGCGGCGCACGCAAGGACGGGCGCGATGGCTTCGATGCGATGGCGGCAGAGCGCGGACTGGATGTTGTCACCTTCCGCGACTGGCAGAAAATCGAAGAAGCCGAAATCGCCGCAGCCCGTGACGGCGCCCCGCGAGAGAAGTTCGTCGATGTCGCCAGCATGATCGCAGCACGCGGCGTTTGACCGGCTGACCCAAGCGTCATCTTGCATTCGGAACCGTGCGCCAGCATCACCCGTTGCAAAGACGAACTATCACATTCGATAATCGGAGGATCTGCCCCACATGGCCAAGCTCGAAGACGAAGCCGCCCAGCATACCAGCGCCCTTGGCCCCCTTGTCGGGCTAACCCGCGAGGATATTTTCGGGGCCGTAGCGGTCCTGCTGCGCGAAACCGCTTCGGATCCTGCCCGCCTGATGCGCCACAGTCAGACGATGGGCATGGACATGATCAAGATCATGACCGGGAAGAGCGAGATTGCGCCAGATCCCAAGGACAAGCGCTTCAAAGATCCTGCCTGGCAATTCAATCCCTTCATGCGCGCCGGGGCGCAATATTACCTCGCCGTGCAAAAGGGGATGTCCAACTGGCTGGAAGAGCTGGAGCTGGACGATCTGGAGAAGGATCGCGCCAAATTTATCTCCACCATTATCATCGACAGTCTGGCGCCCACCAACACGTTGATCGGCAATCCCACCGCGCAGAAGATGGCAATCGATTCCGGCGGACTGAGCCTGATCAAGGGCCTCAAGAACGCCTATGACGACATGGTCCATAACAAGGGCATGGTCAGCCAGGTTAACAAGACCCCGTTCAAGATCGGTGAGAACATCGCGATCAGCAAGGGCGCGGTGGTGCTGCGCACCGATATGTTCGAGCTGGTGCAATATGCCCCGACTACGGACAAGGTCTATGCAATACCCCAGCTCACCATCCCGCCGCAGATCAACAAGATGTATATCAACGATCTCAGTCCCGAAAAATCGGTGGTCAAATTCCAGCTCGACAATGGCATCCAGACCTTTGTCATCAGCTGGAAAAACCCAAGCAAGGATCAGGGTGATTGGGATATGGCGGATTACGTCCGCTCATGCCGCGAGGCGATGGAGGCTGTGGCCAAGATCACCGGCTCCAAAAAGGTCAATGTTTCTGCCGGTTGTTCGGGCGGCCAGACCGCCACGATGCTTGCCAGCAAGATGGCCGCCGATGGCGATGATCTGCTCGGTGCGCTGACGCTGATGGTGTGCGTGCTGCATCCACAGCAAAACGATATCGAGGCCGGCAGTCTGATTTCCGACAACGGCCTGAAGCTGGCGCGGCGGCGTGCCTCGAAGAAAGGCATCATCAAGGGCGACGATCTGGCACGCGGCTTTGCGTGGCTGCGCCCCAATGATCTGATCTGGAATTACGTCATCAACAATTACCTTTTGGGCCAAGACCCACCAGCGTTTGACGTATTGTTCTGGAATGCCGATGCGACCAATCTATCGGCCAGCCTGATGGGCGATTTCCTGACAATTTTCGAAACGCTCGCCTTTACGAAAAAGGGCGAGGTTGAAATGGTCGATCACAAGATCGATCTGTCCAAGGTTACCAGCGATCTGTTTATCCTTGGCGGCGTGACCGACCACATTACACCGTGGAAGGCGACCTACCGTTCGACCAAGCTATTTGGTTCAGACGATGTGACATATGTGCTCAGCCATTCCGGGCATATGCAGGCGATCCTCAATCCTCCCGGCAATCCCAAGGCGCGCTATTATGTCCAGAAGGATGACGGCAAACTACCTGAAACTGCTGACAAATGGCTGAAAGGTACGGAGGAAGTGGCTGGCAGCTGGTGGCCGTTGTGGATGGAATGGGTGCAGGAACGCGCCGGTGACAAGAAGAAGGCACCCAAGGATTTGGGGAACAAGTCGCACAAACCGCTGGACCCCGCCCCGGGTCTTTACGTTATGGAGGCGTGCTGACATTGCTGTCAGCAGCCAACAAGGACCCTGCCGCGTGACCGCATCGAAAGACGAACCCATGACCGCCACTGTCTCCATGATGGAGGCTGGCGGCCGGAAATTGCGTGTGGCGCATTGGCGACTGGGCGAGAAGAGCGACCATCCGCCGGTTCTGTTCTTCAACGGCATCGGCGCGAATATCGAAGCGGTTGCGCCGCTTGCGGAACGGCTGACAGAACGCGGGTTTATCATGTTCGATATGCCAGGCACGGGCAACAGCCCAGAACCGACATGGCCCTATAATCCGTTCACCATGTCGTGGACCGCATCGCGGATTCTGGAACAGCTTGGCGTGAAGCAGGTCGATGTGATGGGCGTCAGCTGGGGCGGCGCGATGGCGCAGCATTTTGCCCTTCAGCATCCCCGGCGCACCCGGCGTCTTGTGCTGGTGGCAACAACAGCCGGTATGCTTATGGTGCCCGGAAATCCCGCCGCACTGAGCAAGATGACTGATCCGCGCCGCTATATCGACGCCAAATTCATGAACGAACATTTCGCCACTCTCTATGGCGGGATGACCAAGGATCCGTCGGGCAAGTCAAAGCACATCGGCCGCCTCAAGCCCCCTACCCCGCGCGGCTACGTCTATCAGCTGCTGGCCATGCTGGGATGGACCAGCCTTCCCGCACTGCCGTTTATCGGCAAGGAAACGCTGGTGATGATGGGCGATGACGACCAGATCGTCCCGCTGATCAACGGCAAAATTCTGGCAGGGATGATCCCGAATGCGACGCTCGAAGTGTTCGAAGGCGGAGGACATCTGTTCCTGCTGACTCATGCCGATGAAAGCGTGGCCAGCCTGCGGAAATTCCTGGACGCTCCCGCGACCGACGCCGAGGAGCGCCGCGCGGCATAGGCTGCCAAGCCGGTCCATTGCAGCTCACCGCAGGATGGACAGACCTTTTACGGACGCCGGAAGTGCGCCTAGATGTCGATAATAATGCCTCGGCTCGGATCAACCGAGCCGGCGGCCATCGCCACGAACGCTTCCATCCCCGCAGCTATCCCCTTGTAATGCTTGATCTCGACTGTGCCGTCGATCAATTTGAGGTAATCCTGCCAGCTTGCCACCATTTGCCGTCCGGCCTCTTCCGGCCCAACGGTCTTGAACAGTGTCATCATCTCATCAGGCGCAAAAAAGAACACGGGTTTCGGTCCCGGAAAATCGGCTGGCAGCCCCTGGCTCATACCGCCAATTTCGGAATGGGTGATCCCCACTAGGCTGGAGAATTTCAACTGTTCGCCAAGCCGCTCGTGCACTGCGCGCAAGACATCGGGATTACCCGCGAAATCGACTGACACGCTGGGTGCCATGCCGATTGAGGCAACTTCGTCATAGCTGACCACGCGGTCATAAAGCCCGATCTTCTCAACAAATGCGACGTTGCTGGCGGAGGTAACCCCGACCAGCTTGATGCCCGGCGATTGCCGCTTGGCAACGCTGGCCAAGCTGAGCGCAGTCTTGGAAGACGCGCTGGTCAGCACTGCCTGTGTGGCCCCGTACCATTCGGCGCGGCGCATGAAGCTTTCGATCAGAAATCCGGTCTTGAAAAGGCGGTTGAAAAGCATCCTCTCGTCTTCGCGCGCCGGATCATGTTCGGGATCGTTAGCGAGCCGCTGATACTGGTTGTAAAACACACTCATCGGCTGGCGGTGTTCAGCCATGTCGACAAAGTGACTTGGCTTGATCTTGCCGGGCAGCACATCCAGCTGCGTTGCCATTGGCAGGAAGCCGGTTAGCCGCTCGCCCGCGACAAAATCAGGGTGATTGCTCTGGATCACGGTAGCCGTGCCCCACATCGGCACGATGCCTTTGCCATCCGTGCTATCGCCCTGTGGCGGGAAAAAATTCCAATAACCGACCGCATCGCCAGCAATGGCGTATGTGACATTATTCGCGGTGACTGAAAATTTGTCGATGCCCAGCCGTAACGCGCCATCAGCCAAGGGTCCGGGATCGACATCGACCACCTGCGCCTGACTCAAATCGCTTTTGTCGACATGTACCTGCTGGACCATCGCTGCTCTCTCCTGTTTGCAGGAGACGCTAGCCGCAGTTAGTAGTCATTGCGAGCGTTCAGACACGCATCGGCATCAGGACATACAGCGCCGGCGAGTTCTCATCCTTGCGGATCAGCGTCGGTGCGCCCGCGTCGGCCAGATGCAGTTCGACCGTATCGGAATCGATCTGATGCAGGATGTCCTTGAGGTAATTGGCGTTAAAGCCGATTTCCATCGCATCCGCGCTGTATTCAGCCGGAATTTCCTCCGCCGCCGTGCCATTGTCGGGGCTGGTGACCGACAAAGTGACCTTGTCCTTGTCCAGCCCCATCTTGACCGCACGGGTCTTCTCCGTAGCGATCGTCGCCACGCGGTCGACGCCGTCAAAGAAGCTCTTTGGATCGAGCTTGAGCAGTTTGTCGTTTCCGGTCGGGATCACGCGGCTGTAATCGGGGAAGGTTCCGTCGATCAGCTTGCTGGTCAGCACCACGCCGCCCTCGCCGCCCATCGTGAAGCGGATCTTGCTGGCGGACAGGTCGATCTGGACATTGGCGTCCATCGCTTCGTCCAGCAGCTTGCGCAATTCGGCCACGGCTTTGCGCGGCACGATCACGTCGGGCATCCCCTCGGCACCCGCAGGGCGCGGCAGAGTGAAACGCGCGAGGCGGTGGCCATCGGTCGCAGCAGCCTTCAGCACCGGCGTGTCATCGTCCGAAACGTGCAGGAAGATACCGTTGAGATAATAGCGGGTCTCTTCGGTCGAGATCGCAAACCGCGTACGGTCGACCATTTCGGCCAGCGTGCGTGCGGGAATTTCAAAGCTGGTCGGCAAATCGCCTTCGACAATGGTCGGAAAGTCATCGCGCGGCAGCGTGGGCAGCGAGAAGCGGCTGCGGCCGGCCTTCACCGCCATACGGTTCTCGGCGGTTTCCAGACTGACCTGGCTCCCCTCGGGTAGCTTGCGCGCAATGTCGAACAGCAAGTGGGCCGACACGGTGATGGCGCCCGCGCCTTCGACGCTGGCAGCCTCCATATGTTCGATCACCTGCAGATCGAGATCAGTCGCCATGATCTTGACCGTTCCGCCCTCCTCAGCCTCGATCAAGACATTCGAGAGGATCGGTATCGTGTTCCGCCGTTCAACGACGGATTGGACATGGGAGAGACAGCGCAGCAGTGTCGCGCGTTCAATGGTGGCCTTCATGGTCCTACTTTCGTCCCTACTGCGCGCCGCGAGCCGGAATCGTCCCGCCAGCGCCGGAATTGGACCGCGACCTTAACGCAGGGGGCAAAGGGGGCAAGGCTGGAGCCCGCTCCCCCACTACTCGCTTGGGGATAAAACCGCGGTTTGGGTCAGCAATCAGCTCATCATCGCCATGCCGCCGTTCACATGCAGCGTCTGGCCGGTCATATAGGCCGCCTCGTCACTGGCGAGGAATGCCACGGCAGCTCCGATTTCCTCGCCCTCGCCCATGCGGCCCATCGGGATCCGCGCGTTGAGAGCGTCTTTCTGCGCATCTGGCAGCACTTCTGTCATGGCCGTACGGATGAATCCGGGGGCGACGCAATTTACAGTGATACCGCGACTGGCGAGTTCCTGTGCCAGGCTCTTGGACATGCCTGTAAGCCCGGCCTTGGCAGCAGCATAGTTCATCTGGCCGGGATTGCCCGTCGCGCCCACCACGCTGGTGATGGTGACAATCCGCCCGTGGCGGGCCTTCATCATCGGGCGGGCCGCCGCGCGCATCAGGCGAAAAGCAGCCTCAAGGTTGATCTTCATCACCGCGTCCCATTCCTCGTCCTTCATCCGCATAGCGAGGTTGTCGCGAGTGACACCGGCATTGTTGACCAGAATGTCGATTTTGCCGAGCGTGTCGATGGTGGCCGGGATAAGCTCCTCGACCTGCTGCGTATTCGACAGATCGCAGGTGATCTCGACATGATCGTGACCGTATTGCTGGTTTAATTCCTCGCGGAAACTGCGCAGCTTTGATGCATTCGAGCCGGATAGCGCCAGTCGCGCACCCTGGCTGGCCAAGGCGCGCGCGATGGCTGATCCAATGCCGCCGCTGGCCCCGGTGACAAGTGCCGTCTTTCCTTCAAGGCTGAACATCACAGCATCTCCTTCGCGAACGCTTCGCAATCGTCCATTGTAATCAGGTTGGTGGTTGCCGCCTCCTTGTCGATGCGGCCGACCATCGGGGCAAGCACCTTGCCGCCCAGTTCGACAAAATGCTCGATCCCGGCTTCCCGCATCGCCAGCACGCTTTCGCGCCAGCGCACGCGGCCAGTGACCTGTTCGACCAGCAAGTGCTGTTCTTCCGCTGGATCGGTGACACGCGCAGCTGTAACATTGGCGTAGAGCGGGACAGTAAATGCGCCCGGCTGAACCTTGGCCAGAGCCTCTGCCATACGGTCAGCGGCAGGCTGCATCAGCGAGCAATGGAACGGCGCGGAAACCGGCAGCTTGATGCCCCGTTTGATACCGTGATCCTTGGCCATTTCAATCGCGCGTTCGATGGCTTCGATGTGACCCGAAAGCACAACTTGTCCCGGATCATTGTCATTGGCGATCTCGCACACCTGACCCTGCGCCGCAGCCTCGGCCAGCGCGCCAGCCTTGTCGATATCCGCGCTCAGCAGTGCCGCCATAGCGCCGACACCAACGGGAACCGCCGCCTGCATTGCCTGACCGCGCAGCTTGAGAAGCCGCGCCGTATCGGCCAGCGAGAACGCGCCCGCAGCGCACAGCGCCGTGTATTCACCCAGCGAATGCCCAGCGACGCAATGCGCCTTGTCCGCCAGCGTTAACCCGAACTCCTGTTCGAGCACCCGCAAGGTCGCAATTGCATTGGCCATAATTGCCGGCTGCGCGTTTTCGGTCAGGGTCAGCTGGTCCTCAGGCCCATCGCGCATGATCGCGAACAGTCTCTGCCCCAGCGCATCGTCGACTTCCTCGAATATTGCGCGCGCATGGGGGCTCGCTGCGGCAAGATCCCCGCCCATGCCCACTTTCTGGCTGCCCTGTCCGGGAAAAATAAACGCGTTCATGCAGTGTCTCCTCTTGGCGCAGCCGCTTAGTCGCGGGTGCGGCCCGCCTCAAGTCCGAAGGGCACGATCCTGTTGGCCGCGCTGTGCCCGATTTGCGCACGGCCCAGATAGGCGATGCCGCTGCGGTCGCACCAATCGCGCACAATATCCTCGACATCAGATCCGAATGGCCGGTCGTTTTCGGGAATGGCAGAAACCTCCCCCAGACGAATACCTGCAATACCGTGAAGGTGTTGGGTTACGTGAAACATCAGCCGGTCGATGGCGTAATGATACTCGCCGATTTCCTCGATCAGCACTTCGTGACCGGCAAGGTTGGGCATCGACTTGGTGCCGACCAGCATTGCCAGTGTGTAGAGGTTGAAGGCCGCCGCAGGGGTGCCGCCCATATCCGGCTCCAGCCCCTCATCACTGCCGAGCATATATGCGAGTGTCCGGCGAACCGCATCCTCGCCGCCCGAACGCTTGATATCCACCGGCATCGGCGCGTGAACCGGCTGGCCAATCCCGGCGCGGTACAATGCGCCCAGCAGGGTGCCGCAGTCGGAATAGCCCAGAAACCCCTTGGTCGCGGCCTGCCCATCCACCTGCGCAATGAAATCGGCCGCAATGCGGTTCGACCCGTATCCTCCCTTGGCAAACCACACTGCGTCAAAAGCCGGATCATTGGCGCATTCAAGCAGTGCCGCCAGACGCACCGCATCGGATCCGGCAAAATGTCCGTCATGCGCGAAGCACTGGTCGTGGAATGTCAGCGAGAGATCTGGAAACTCTGCACTGGCCAAAGCGGTGACCCGTTCGGCATAGACAGGCCGCAATGGGGTGGCCGGGGCGCAGATGGCGATCTTGCGGAATGGTCTGTGCACAATGCGCGCCTTAGCCCGCTTGTCACCGCAGGCACAACTGCATAGCGAAGGTTAGATGACTGAAATCCCAACGCCCGAAGAACTCTTCGCCCGTCCGTTCTTTTTCGTCGGCATTGGCGGATCGGGAATGCTGCCATTGGCGCAGATCGTCAAAGGCCGCGGCGCGCAGGTCGAAGGATCGGACCGTAGCCGCGATCAGGGGCGCACACCGGACAAGTTTGCCGCGCTGGAGGCGCAGGGCTTCACGCTTCACACACAGGACGGCAGCGGCATCACCTCGGGCGATCAGATCGTTGTCGCCTCCGCCGCGGTGGAGGACACTGTGCCCGAAATGGTGCGCGCCACTGAACTGGGCTGTTTGCGCATGACCCGCGCAGAGCTGAATTCCATCCTCTTCAACACCAGCGGCGCAGGACTGGCGGTGGCCGGCACCAGCGGCAAATCCACTGTGACCGGAATGCTGGGCTGGATTTTGGAAGCCTGCGGGCGCGAACCGACGATCATGAATGGCGCGGTGATGAAAAACTTCGTCACGCCAGAACGGCCCAATGCCAGCGCAGTGGTCGGCGGGCTGAGCCTATACCTCAGCGAAGTCGACGAAAGCGACGGCTCGATTGCGCTGTATCGTCCGGCAGTCGGCATCCTGCTCAACGTCAGCCTCGACCACAAGAGCATGGACGAATTGCGTGTTTTGTTCGGCGATTACCTTGGCCGCAGCCGCATTGCGGTGATCAATGCCGATGATCCCGAAGCGCTGGCACTACTGCCGCGCGCGAAGGACGCGATGACCTTCGGCATCGACCAGTCACGCGCGCAGATCGGAATTGTGCCGGGCAGCATTGCTGAATCGCCTAACCGGCAGGCGGCAATGGTGATCGACCGGCACGACGGCAGCGAGCATCCGCTGCGCCTCGCTCTGCCCGGACGGCACAATCTGTCGAACGCGCTGGCGGCAATTGCCGGGGCAGTGGCGGCAGGGATCCCGGTCGCCACTGCCGTCGAGGCACTTGCGGGTTTTGCCGGTCTGGCGCGGCGGTTCGACATTGTCGGCACCAGTTTTTCGGCCATCACTGTGATTGACGATTTCGGCCACAATCCTGAGAAATGCGCCGCAACCTTGCGGACACTGAAAGCGCATTCGGGCCGGGTCATCGCCTTCTTCCAGCCGCATGGCTACGGCCCCCTGCGCCAGATGGGCGACGAGCTGGCAGAAACATTTGCGCAAGAATTGGAGCCAGACGACCGCGTACTAATGTGCGACCCGGTTTATATGGGCGGCACAGTCGACCGCAGCGAAGGCAGCGAACGCGTGGTCAGGTTGATCGAAGCCGCTGGCGGCCAGGCGGAATATGTACCGAGCCGCAAGGACGTGGCCGACAGGATTGCCAGCATGGCCGCACCGGGGGACCGGATCGTGGTGATGGGCGCCCGCGACGATACGCTGACCACATTCGCCAAGGGCCTGCTCGCGCGGCTGTCCTAAAAGCGCATATTGCGGTCTGCCAGATCGAGCGGGTCGATCCGTTCTTCCGGCCGTATCTCATCGCTGGCGAGAACAGTTTGATTTCGGCCGCAGCTCTTGGCGCGGTACATTGCTGCGTCGGCCAGCGAATACGCCTCGGCCAGCGGCAAACCGTCACTCAACACTGCGCCGATACTGACCGTGATGTTCGGCATTTCCATCGGCCCCGAAGTCTTGCCGGCGGCAATGCTGGCCCGCAGCCCTTCTGCTCGCTGCCGCAATTCCTCCTCGCTCGACACTGGAATAATTGCTGCAAACTCCTCGCCACCAAGGCGGAAGGCGGTGGCCTTGGGCTGGTCCTCAAGCGCCTCGCGCATGATCCGCGCAACGTGGCACAACACGGCATCGCCAACAGGGTGACCAAATGAGTCGTTGATCCGCTTGAATCGGTCGATGTCGAGCACGATCAGGCCGTGGCTGCGGTGGAGCCGCTGGACATTCCCAAACGAACGGCGGTTGGCGAGCCCGGTCAGTCCGTCGGTATTTGCCATCACGCTGAGCTGCGCAACCCTGTTTCGGGCACGGTCCAGACGCGTCCGTATGACCATGAAACGGTCGCCAACAGCGGCAGAGGTGGCCAATACCATCAGCACCAGCGCGGCGGTCACCAGATCATCCAGCACCGCACCAATATGTATGAACCCCAAGGCTTCGAGCAGCGCGACAGGCAGCAGCAACGCCAGCGCCGAAAATGCAATGGTGACAAACACCGCCGCCCTGCTCCGCCGCCGTGCGGCCAGTACCAATGCCCCCATCAGGGTAATTCCAAGCGGAACGAAGCTGGCGATATACAGAGGCCGCGAAGCAGGACGTATTGCCTCTATGTCGAACAGGGTGACCACTTGAACAATGAACACCAGCGATACCGCTGCCAGGATGGCTCGCTGCCACCGGCTGGAGACCATTCCACTCTCAAGATGGTCGACGGTGAACCCTACAGCGCAAATGATCGCCAGCGTCATACTGAGCGAATTGAGCTGAAAGCGCAGATGCAAGGGCAGGTTCGGCATTATCTCGAAAACAAGGCCGGAATTCGATGCGACATAAAGCAGCATCATTGCGCTCATCGCTGAATGCCACAGCATGAACCGCGCCGACAGTGCGCGGTAAAACCACATATTGTAAAAGATCGGTACCAGCAGCATCCCGCCCACCAGCATGGTCAACCCAACCCGCAAAAAATGGGTATGCGCGGCGACTCTGTGTTCGACCAGTCGCGCTGTGGTCATCGTCGTCAATGCGCGGGGCCGCTCGATCATGGCATCGATGCTTATGAGCATCGCTTTTGCGTGCGGGACCGGCACTGCGAAGCGGGTATTTGCGCGCCAATTGCGCGCGGCCATCTGCGGATCGACATCGATCAGCGCTTCACTGCCATCGGCATAAGTGAAGCGCAGCAGCATGGCATCGAAACTGGTGGGATTTGTTTCCCAGTCAAGCGCGTCCCCTGCCGGCAGGAAGGCGTGTCGCAAATCACTGGAAACCCGGACGAATTGGCTATCGGTATCGAACCGGCCATCGCCGCAGTCCAAACCATCTTGTGACAGTTCAAGAGCGGATTGCATCGTGTCGGCTCCGCCGACGCAGCTTATCGGCGCTAGTTCCAGAGCGCGCGCGTGGACACTGCCATGCCCAAACAGGCAGGCCGCCAACACCAACACTGCGAACCTGATCGCCCTGTGCAAACGTACATCCTCCACAACCCTGTAATCATAGGTTGTTTCACAGATACGTCTTTACCTTAAGGCACACCCTTTACCACTCGCACGCAGAGATCGTTTCGAAATGGGACCGAATGCTTCAGCAGTAATAATTGTCGTTATTTGTCAGTGATCGGTTTTGCCCACACCCAGTATTTTATGCAGCACCACGGCAATCACGCCGCCCAGCACCAGGCCAAACAGTGCTGACAGTGTCGCATACGACAGCCAGCCAAGCAGACCTCCCATTGCGCCTGTGCCGTGTTCGACCGCCAGTTCTGCCTTGTGGACCAGATCGGGAAGGCCGTGGACGCCCAGTTCCTCCATGCCGTGCAGGATAATCCCGCCGCCGACCCACAGCATCGCCAGCGTCCCGACGATCGACAGGATCGTCAGCAGATGTGGCATCCCGGCGACCAGTCCCCGCCCAATTGTCTGCGCTGTCTGGGACTGCTTGCCCGCCAGATGCAACCCGACATCATCCATCTTAACTATCAGCGCCACCGCGCCATAAATCGCCAGCGTGATGCCAATGCCCACCACGCCCAGCACTCCGGCGCGCAGCATCAGGCTCTCGTCTGCGACAGATGACAGCGTGATCGCCATGATTTCGCCAGACAGGATCAGATCGGTGCGAATAGCCCCGGCAACCCGCTGTTTCTCGAATGCGGCCATGTCCTCGATCGGGTCAGCCAGCGTCTCGCCATGTTCGACGCCGGTGATCCATTCCATCACCTTTTCCGCACCTTCATAACTCAGATACGCGCCGCCCAGCATCAGGATGGGCGTGATTGCCCACGGCAGGAAAGCGGATAGCAGCAGCGCGGCGGGCAACAGGATCAGCAATTTGTTGATCAGACTGCCGCGTGTGATCTTGGCGATTATCGGCAGTTCGCGGTCGGGGCTGACCCCGGTGACATATTTCGGCGTTACCGCTGCATCGTCGATGACCACACCGGCCGCCTTGGAACTGGCCTTGCCAGCGGCGGCGGCAACGTCATCCATCGAAGCGGCGGCAGCGCGTGCGATAACCGCAACATCGTCAAGCAGGGCTACTAATCCACCGGGCACGCAAAATCCTCCTGCACAAACACAAACTTGCCCCTGCCGCGCTACGCCCCGCCGCGCAAGACTTGCATTTCCGCGCGAGCCGTCTATGTGCGCGCCTTCCCTGCCCCCATCGCGGGCCACAGGGGAATCGAAGAAGGCCGGAGGGGCCCCGCAATCCTGCGGACCAGCCAGCGATCGGCATGAAGTAAAAGGAACCGGAAACATGGCTCTCTACGAGCATGTCTTTCTGGCGCGTCAGGATCTGAGCCAGGCTCAGGTCGATCAACTGGCCGCCACCGCCACCGAAATCGTGGAAGCGCACGACGGCAAGGTCACCAAGACGGAGACCTGGGGTCTCAAGAACCTCGCCTATAAAATCGACCGCAACCGCAAGGCGCATTTCGTGATGCTCAACCTTGAAGCTCCGGGCGCCGCTATTGCGGAGCTTGAGCGTCAGACCCGCATCAGCGAAGACGTCATCCGTTACATGACCGTCCGTGTCGAAGAGCACGAGACCGGCCCCAGCGTGATGATGCGCAAGAACGAACGCGACAAGAAGCGTCGCTCTGACCGAGAGGACCGCGACTGATGGCCCGCCCATTTTTCCGCCGCCGCAAGACCTGCCCGTTCTCGGGCAAGAATGCTCCGGTAATCGATTACAAGGATGTGCGTCTGCTGCAGGGCTTCATGTCCGAGCGTGGCAAGATCGTGCCTTCGCGTATCACCGCAGTCAGCGCCAAGAAGCAGCGCGAGCTCGCCAAGGCGATCAAGCGCGCTCGCCACGTTGGCCTGCTGCCCTATCTCGTGAAGTAAGAGGAGAAGAGACATGGATATCATCCTCCTCGAACGTATCGAGAAGCTGGGCACGATCGGCGATGTCGTAACCGTCAAGGACGGCTACGCCCGCAACTTCCTGCTCCCGCAGAAGAAGGCGCTACGCGCCAATGCGGCCAACAAGAAGGTCTTCGAAGCCAACCGCGAACGTCTTGAAAAGGACAATGCGGAACGCCGCGTCGAAGCCGAAAAGGCTGGCGAAAATGTCGATGGCGTCGAGATCGTCCTGATCCGTGCGGCATCGAACACCGGCCAGCTTTACGGTTCGGTCAGCGTTCGTGACATCGTGGCGGCCGTGGCCGAACAGGGTCACGAGATCGACAAGAAGCAGGTCATCATGGGCCACCCGATCAAGAACATCGGTATGCACGACATTCGCGTCGACCTGCATCCCGAAGTCACGGTTGCGGTTAAGGCCAATGTCGCACGTTCGGACGATGAAGCAGAGCTTCAGCGCCAGGGCGTCGATGTTATGGCGGCGATGTTCGAAGAAGACCGGATTGCCGCAGGCGGCACGGGGTTCACCGAATCCGTTGATCCGACGCTGGAGCCGGGTGAAATTCCCGCTGACATGCTCGAAGAAGGCGCCGAAGCAGCTGCCAACGAAGATACTGCTGAAGAAGAGACCAGCGAAAGCTGATCTCTGCGTCATCGGAACAAACAGGGGCGCGGTCTGCAAGGACCGCGCCCTTTTTGTAACAGCCGTGGTTTTGTAACCCGCGCGTGCTTGTGGCAAGGCAACGGCAATCAACGACAAGAGGCAGGAGACAAGGCCCAATGGATTCAATCGACCAGATCCTCGACAGGCTCGAAAAGGTGTACAGCGCGGCGGTAGAGCGGCTGCGCGAGGACGTGATGGCGTTCGGGCGTGACCGAACCCTGCCCGCGCCGGATCGCCGCAACGATGGATCCTATGCCTACCCCGAGCTGCGGCTGCGTTTTCGCGGCGGCGAGCAGCCGGAGGACCGCAATCGCGCCTTCGGGCGCCTTAACGATGCTGGTCTTTATACCACCACAGTTACGCGCCCGGCGCTGTTCCGGGCATATCTTGCCGAACAGCTTGAGCTGATTGGCCACAATTACGAGGTCGAGGTCGAAGTCGGCTCATCGCGGCAGGAAATCCCCTTCCCCTATGTTCTGGATGGAGCTGCGGGCGCTGAGCTGGTCGGGGTCGATCCCAATCTGGTCGCGCGGCATTTTCCCTCTACCGAACTGGCCGATATCGGTGACGAGCTGGCCGACGGGATCATCCTGGCCGGACCGGACGACACCATCCCGCTGTCGTTATTCGATGGTCTGCGCACCGATTTCAGTCTGGCACGGCTGACGCATTATACCGGCACCGCGCCCGAGCATTTCCAGCGTTTTGTGCTGTTCACCAACTATCACCGTTATGTCGATGAATTCGTCGACTGGGCAGGCGAGCAGCTGGGCAGCGGCGGTTATACCGCGCTGGCCGGTGCAGGCGGAATGCTGCTGACCGAAAAGACTGCAAACGCGCGTAATCAGCTGTCGGACACGGCATGGCGGCGGCACCAGATGCCCGCCTATCACCTCGTCGGGGAGAAGGGCTCAGGGATTACACTGGTCAACATCGGCGTCGGCCCCTCCAACGCCAAGACCATCTGTGACCATCTGGCGGTGTTGCGGCCCGAGGCATGGCTGATGATCGGACATTGCGGCGGACTGCGCCCCAGCCAGAAGATTGGCGATTACGTCCTCGCCCACGCCTATTTGCGTGACGATCACGTGCTCGACCCGGTGCTCCCGCCCGAAATCCCCCTGCCCGCAATTGCCGAGGTCCAGCAGGCGCTGGCGGGCGCCGCCGAAGAAGTTTCGGGCGAACAAGGCTCGAACCTGAAGAAACGGATGCGCACCGGCACCGTGGTGACCACCGACGACAGAAATTGGGAGCTGCGCTACACCCAGTCGGCCCGCCGCCTGTCGCTCAGCCGCGCAGTCGGCATCGATATGGAAAGCGCCACCATCGCCGCCCAGGGCTACCGCTTCCGCGTTCCCTACGGCACGCTGCTATGCGTCAGCGACAAGCCGCTGCATGGCGAAATCAAGCTGCCCGGTCAGGCCAACCAGTTCTACGAAGAAGCCATCGCCGCCCATTTGCTGATCGGTGTCACCGCCTGCCAGCGACTGCGCGAAGAAGGTCCAAGGCTCCACAGCCGCAAACTGCGGGCGTTTAACGAGCCGCCGTTTCGGTAAGCGATGGACAGGTCACATAGCGACCAGAGCAAATTCCACAGAATAGGATGCGGAAACTTCGATGTCGCCCGGTTCGATCGGCACCGCTGGCTGTTTGATCCGGCTACCGGTCACGACGATGTAGCCACCGCCTCCGTCAAAACGGACACCACTGTCGGATACCAATAGCACGCGGGCAACCCGCATGCCCAGCGCCGCGGCGGTGGCATCTGCCTGCTCGCGCGCTTCGATCAAAGCCTTGGCCTCCGCCTCCCGCGTCGCGCGCAACGTGGTTTCCTCGGTAAGGCTGAATGTCGGTCCGTCGAGCGTGTTGCCGCCGGCGGCAAACAGCGCCGTGATAACCGCCCCCACCTCGCCGAGGCGCTGCGTGCGCAGAGTCAGATTGTTTACCGCCCGCCAGCCGATAATGCGATTGTCATCATCATCTTCGTCATAATCCGGCTCGACGTTTAGCCTTGTGGTCTTAATATCATTCGCAGCAAACCCCGCTTTGCGGATTGCCGCAACAAGTTCGCTGCTCTTCTCGTTATTTTCCACGAGGGCCTGTTCGGCGCTCAGGCCGCTCGTCGCCACGCCGATGTCTAGCGTCACGACTTCCGGGCGGTATTGCACCATGCCTTCGCCTTTGACGCGAATGATGGTTTCGCTCGGCAAGACGACAGGCTGGGCCGGGTCGGTTTGCGCGGCGGCAAACGATGGCGCCGCTGCAGCCCCGGCTACCGCCATAACGCAGACAATTCGCGATAGTGCTCTCATGTGTTTCCCTACCCTTGCTTGAAATGATCCAACCCTCATGGTGTCTGCATCAAGTCTACCGTGCCGATAGGGGCAAGGCCAACACCGAACAACCATCGCTGCCGAGCCGTAGTGCCGGAGATGGTCGGCAGCAGTGGCGCAGATTTCGCTGTCCTACACCGGCTTGCTCTGGCAGCGAAATGAGGCTCCTTCACATCGTTGGTATTCTATTTGCCTGGTCACGCGCAAATTCATGTCCCACTGAGCTTAGTTTCAGTCTTAAAGTGACGAGCAATGAAAGGTTACACATCAGGCAGCAAAATATACAGTAAGTGTCTTGTTTAGCACGGAAATAAAGCAGAAAGCTATTTCTAAAAGACCCCCGGTAGGTGGTCCACCAAGCGCAGGGGACAAGATTTACAACACCTGTTCCGGCGTGAGGCGCGGTGTTATCCCGCCCCCTTCGTCTTGGTCTTGCCAGCCTTGGCGTTGGTCTCGATAAAATCGATAATCATTCCGGCAATATCCTTGCCAGTGGCGTTTTCGATGCCTTCCAGACCCGGCGAGCTGTTGACCTCCATGATGACGGGGCCGTGGTTGCTTCGCAGCAGATCGACGCCGCACACGTTAAGGCCCATCGCCTTGGCTGCGCGTACTGCCGTGGAGCGTTCTTCAGGTGTGATCTTGATCAACTGCGCGGTGCCGCCGCGATGGAGGTTGGAGCGGAATTCCCCTTCGGCACCCTGCCGTTTCATGGCTGCGACGACCTTGCCGCCAACCACCAGACACCGGATGTCCGAACCGCCTGCTTCCTTGATAAATTCCTGCACCATGATGGCAATGTTGGCGCCGCGAAAAGCCTCGATGATGGACGCGCCACCTTTCAATGTTTCAGCCAGCACCACGCCGATACCCTGTGTGCCTTCGAGCAGTTTGATGACCACCGGCGGGCCATTGACCGCCTTGATGATCTGTTCGGCCTGCTTGGCATCATTGGCATAGGCAGTCAGCGGCAGGCCGAGCCCGTATTTGGCCATGATCTGGGTCGATCGCAATTTGTCACGGCTGCGGCCGATGGCAACGCTTTCATTGAGCGGCCAGACCCCGCTCATTTCAAACTGGCGCAGGACCGCCAGACCGTAACTGGTGATCGACGCGCCGATGCGCGGGATAACCGCGTCATAACCGGACAGAGTCTCACCCTTGTACATCACCGTTGGGCGGTGGCTGGCAATGTTCACCGTGCAGCGCGTGGTGTTGAGAATATCGCAGCTGTGACCGCGCTGTTCGGCGGCCTCTACCAGACGCTTGTGTGAATAGAGATTGGCATTGCGTGCCAGCATGGCGATCTTCATGGTTTGTGACCTTCTACCGGGTCGCGCCCGGCTGTTTTTAGCCAGGAATGGCCCGAATCAACGACAAAGCGCCGTCGCAATGCCGATCGTCCGATTAGCATGGGAAACTTCATATCCGAACGGTCAGCAAGGCTGATCTCCGCCCGGAATTTCACGCCGCCTATCACCAGCGGGGTCTTGATAATCAGGCGCCGCTGCGTCTCGCCATTGGAACTGGTGATACCGCGCCAATCAACATGGACCGCCTCGCACACTTGCCGGACATGGCTTTGCGGGAAGTCGACAGCAAAGCGGACGAATTGCTCGCCATCGCGCTCGTACTGTTCAAGCACGGTGCCATGCAGCGAAGATGTACGTGCGCCGGTATCGATCTTGGCGGGAAGCGCGGCCAGCCCCAGATCGGGCAGCCCGACCAATTCGCGCCACCCGACTGTCACCATTGCCCTGCGTTCAGTTTCGCGCTTGCTTGCCTTGCTTGCGATTTCGCTCACCAACCCGACTTCTGCCCCTTGTTCTGTTCGTCGAGCCATTTTTTAAGCGGCGCAAAATATTCGAGCATTGGTTTGGCGCTCATCTCGCGGGTGCCGGTAAATGCCGCCAGCGCATCGGGCCACGGCTTGGATGCGCCCATTTCCAGCATTGCATTCAGCTTCGCGCCGACCTGTTCGTTGCCATAGAACGAACAGCGGTGCAGCGGCCCGTCCCAGCCAGCTTCGTCACAAGCCGCCTTGTAGAACTGGAACTGCAGGATCCGCGCGAGGAAATAGCGGGTATAAGGGGTGGTCGCCGGAATGTGATATTTCGCACCGGGGTCAAACGCATCGGCAGGCCGCTCGACCGGCGGGACGATCCCCTGATACTGACGCTTCAGATCATGCCACGCGCTGTTGTAAGTGGCCGGTGTGATCGAGCCGTCGAATACACCCCAGCGCCATTTGTCGACCAGCAGTCCGAATGGCAGGAAGGCGACCTTGTCCATCGCCTGACGCAACAGCAGGCCGATATCCTTGTCCGCTGTGGGCACATTTGCCCGGTCCAGCATCCCTATCTGCACCAGATATTCGGGTGTGATCGACAATGCGATCATGTCGCCGATGGCCTCGTGGAAGCCATCATTTGCGCCGTTAAGATAGGTATAAGGCTGTTCGTTATAGGCGCGCTGGTAGTAGTTATGGCCCAGCTCGTGATGGATCGTCACGAAGTCATCGCCATTCTTCTTGATGCACATCTTGATGCGGATATCGTCCTTATTGTCGAGATTCCATGCGCTGGCATGGCACACCACATCGCGATCCGCCGGCTTGGTGAACAGGCTGCGCGTCCAGAAGGTTTCGGGCAGCGGTTCAAAACCCAGCGAGGAGAAGAACCCCTCACCCGCCTTGACCATATCCACTTCGCTCAGGCCCTTGGCGGCGATCAGATCAGTGATATCATAACCGACATCGCCCGCACCGGGAGGCGCGACCAGCGGATAGATATTGCCCCATTCCTGCGCCCACATATTGCCCAGCAGATCGGCGCGGATCGGGCCGGTCTTGGCCTGCACCGAATCGCCGTGTTTCTGGTTCAGCTTGGTGCGGACATAGGTGTGCAGCGCTTCGTAAAGGGGGCGGGTTTCCTGCCACAGCCGCTCTGTCATGGCGGTGAATTCGGCCGGGTCCATGTCATAACCCGAACGCCACATCGCGCCGGTATCGTCAAAGCCCAGCTCGGCTGCGCCTTCATTGGCGATACTGACCATGCGCGCGTAATCGCTCTTCATTGGCGCGCCGACATTGCTGTGCCAGCTGGCCCACATCTCGGCCAGTTCGGCAGGCGTGCGATCAAGGTTGCCCATCTCCGCCTCGATGTCCGAACCGTTGATCGGCTTGCCGTTCAGAACGCCCATGCCCTTACCGTATTGGCTGGACAGGCTGGTGGAGATTTCGTTGAGCTCAGTCGCGGCGCCCGCTGTGGTCGGAGCGGGCAACACCAGCCCGTTGCGCAGGATGTCGAGCTTGCGTTTCACATCAGCATCAAGCCCGGCGATACCGGCATATTTCGCCGCTTCGAGCGCGTATTTCACGCTCTTTTCCGTACCAACCGCATTGATCCGCGCGGCCATCGCGTCGGTATCTTCAGTGATGAAATTGTAGTTCACCCAGTTCACCTGGCTTGATTCCACCGAATAGGCGAACAGATCCTTCTCGGCATCGGCGACAAACTTTGCCGCGCCAGCCGGAGTCAGAGCGTATTCTGCTGCCGCTTCCATAGTGTCGGACATGTGGTGGTCGGCCAGAGCGGGGGCGGCCAGCGAGATGGCGAGCGCAGACAGCGCTACAGATGCGAGTTTCATAATGGGCGATCCTCTCAGATTGGGTAATTTGTAACCTCTGTGTCCGGATTGCACGTCCGGAGGCGGGGAATCAAGCCACGCGCGCGCGAATTCGGCGCAGCAGCAGTGCTGAAATCAGCGCGGCACCGGCAATAAGGAATGCGATGGTTTTGACGGGGCGCATCACAGCTGCCAGCAATGCCAGCGCGTCGCTGCCCTGAAAGCGGAAAAGTTGGATCGCCTGTGCAATGGTCTCGACATAATCGGTCGCAGTGAAGATGATGGCCGTTAGCGCGGCGATCATTCCGAGCACGCGGACAGCACCCTGCCCGGTGCGGCGCAGCCACAATCCACCAAGCAGGCTCCCCAGCCCGTAAACGCCGATAAACAGCAAATCGCCCAGCACTGCGATCCGTGCTTGCCCCTCAAGCCCCGCTGCGCGCCAGACCTGCTGTATCCGGTCGACCTCCGCTGCGCTGCCCGCCGCCTGATGATCGAGGACGCCGCCCGGCACTGCGGTCTGCACGAGCGGGAGGCTGAGCATCACAACAATTGCGAACAGCACCATCCCGGCAGGCCAAAGCCACAAGAATGCACGCCGCAGCGTCAATTCGCCGCACCCAGCCAGTGGGCAATCGCCTGCCCCAGCTCAGGCTTAGTCACCGATCCCATATGCGTCCCCGGAACCGCGACATAGGTCGCATCGGGTAGTAGCTCCGCCAGATCCTCAGCAGAGCCATTGTCGTTGTCCTCGTCGCCGCACACCACCAGCGTGGGAATGGTGACGTGGGACAACAACGCAAGGTCCAGATCGGGCATGGTGTCCAGCAGCAGCCGGGCGGCAATCCGATCCACCTTCTGCGAGCGCAGAAATTGCACCGAATACCACGCCGGATCGCCGCGCGGGATGGTGTCAAATTCGTCGATCACCCGCTTGAAAAAGACGCTGCGCTTCTCCCACTCGCCCAGACCCGCCGTGCCCATGCCGCCGATCACCAGACGTGCGGGCGTCAAAACTCCATGCGACACACCATGCAGCGCAGTGCGCGCGCCCAGCGAAAACCCGCTCAGATCATAATCATCAAGGCCCAGGTGATCGACCAGCGCCGCGACATCGCGGACCAGCACATTGACGGGATACTTCGCCGGATCATGCGGCGCGCCGCTGTCGCCATGTACGCGAAAATCCAGCATCAGCACTTCATAGCCCAGCGCCGCAATCCGCTCGGCATGCCCCCACTTGATCCAGTTCATCTGGGCACTGGAAAACAGGCCGTGAAGTAGTAGCAGAGGCCGCCCCTCACCCATCCGGTGCAGCGTCAACTCAGTGCCGTCGAAGCTGGTGAAAACCTCTTTGCGAAGGACGTTCACTCCGGCACCTCCAGCCCGGCCGCTTTCCAGCGTTTGGCGACACTTTCCGTGGTCGCGCTGAAATGGCGCGGCAGGCTGCGCGTATCCAGCCATGCCTCGTGAATGCTTTCCGCCCCAGCGTGCGCCACGGGCACGAAATCGGCGGGGTCATCGAAGCTGCCGATAGTGAGATCGAACCCGCCCGCGCCATCCAGAAACGCAAAGCCCAGCGGGGTGCCGCATTGCGCGCAGAATGGGCGGTGCGCGATTGCGGAGCTTCGATACCAGTCAGGCTGCGTCAGCCAGCGGACATTTTCGGCGTCCACCTGCACAAATGCAGCAGCAATCCCGCCGGTCGCTTTCTGGCACATCCGGCAATGACACCAATAGGCGTCATGGCTGGCCAGATTGACTTCATAGCGCACACGTCCGCATTGGCAGCCGCCGGATTTGGTCACACTCTCGCTCATCGCCGCTGCAATCCCTTCTGCTCCATGCGCCAGCGCGCCATATCTATGCGGTCTTGTCCGAAGAAAGGTTCGCCCTCGAATAGCAGCGTCGGAACGCCCCAGTGACCCGCCGTTTCCAATGTGTTCTGGTTGTCGGCGATTTCGGTTTCGAGCGCGTCCTTATCATCTACCGCTTCTGCGTCGAGCTCAGCCAGATCGAGTCCGGCCCGTTCGGCAGCCCCGGCCAGATGGTCCCCCTCGTTCCACCCGTCGGCGCCGCCCCAGATCAGCTGCCCCGCCTCATGCGCGAAGATCAGACCCTTGCCGCGCCGGGCGGCGGCCTGACCCAGCCGGGTGATGCGCCGGATATGCGGCTGATCATCAGCAGTCTTGCGGGTCGCCACATCCTGAACAATGGGGTCGGGACGCGGCGCGCCAAAGGGGATGCCGTGGAACTGTGCCACGCGCATCATGTCAAGGAAGGTATAGCCCAGCCAGTTGGGGTGGTTGCGCTCAAAAAAGTCGGGCTGACGAATGGCCAGCGGCCAGACCGGGCGCAGCGCGATGGCGAGGTCGAATTCCTCGATCATGGCGCGGTATCGCCCCACCGACAGATAGCTGTAGGGCGAGCGGAAGCTGAAAAATAGATCTGCGGTCAAGGTCATGCCCTGCCTTGTCGCGCAGAGTTTTGCGCTAGTCTAGCGGAAGAAGCACTGCGTCCCGGCGTAGAGGGCGGAGACCGCGCCATCCTCGGTAAACCCGCCCAGTCGCTCGCCAAAGGCGAATTCCTCGCCCAGCGTGCTGTCAGCGATAGGGGCATAGCCGCTGCGCGCCTGCAATTCGGCGAGCGGCGTGCCGATGCGGATATTGCTGTCGGTTGCCAGTTCACCATCGTCGCCGCGCAGGAACCAGCCGACGAACGCCGCATCCTGGAATTGCACCGTCAGCCCGCCCGGAAAGTCAACACTGATCATCGGACCTGCGCCGCACTCGTCCATCGCCATCGGCTGCTGCGGCGATCCCAGCACCGCTTCAAGCGCAGCAACAAGCCGCTCTTGATCGGCGGAAAATGCAAAGGCGTTTTTGCCGATCGCCAGTCCCTGCCCGCGCAGTATGACCGTATCATCGGCCAGCGCGGCCGTGCCGTCGCGTTCCATCTGATGGCGTTCCAGCGGCGATGGCGCATCGCTGCCGCAACCAGCGATCAGCAAGGGCACAATAGCAAGAGCTGCCAACCGCATCGGCTTAACCTTTCTTCAGGCAATCGCGCCCGAGCAATTCGGCGATTTGCACCGCATTCAGCGCCGCGCCCTTGCGCAGATTGTCCGACACGCACCACAGATTGATACCGTTTTCGACAGTCGGGTCTTCACGCACGCGGCTTATATAGGTGGCGCTGTCGCCGGCGGCATCGACGGGCGTGATATAGCCTCCATCCTCACGCTTATCGATCAGCATGCAGCCGGGCGCCTCGCGCAGAATGTCCTGTGCCTGCTCGGCAGAAATCTCGTTTTCGAACTCTATGCTCACCGCTTCGGAATGGCCCACGAACACCGGCACCCGCACACAGGTTGCCGTCAGCTTGATCTTGGGGTCGAGGATTTTCTTGGTTTCGACCACCATCTTCCATTCTTCCTTGGTCGAGCCATCGTCCAGGAACACGTCGATATGCGGGATCACGTTGAAGGCGATCTGTTTGGTGAAGGTCACAGCCTCCATCGGGTCCCCGACAAAAATCGCGCGGCTTTGCTGGAACAGTTCGTCCATACCTGCCTTGCCCGCGCCGGAAACCGATTGGTAGGTCGAGACGACAACCCGCTTGATCGTCGCGGCATCGTGCAGCGGCTTGAGCGCCACTACCAGCTGCGCCGTCGAACAATTGGGATTGGCGATGATGTTGCGCTTGGCATAGCCGTGGATCGCGTCGGGGTTCACTTCGGGCACGATCAGCGGGACGTCCGGGTCCATGCGGTAAAGCGAAGAATTATCGATTACCACGCAGCCCGCCGCAGCCGCCTTGGGCGCGTAATCCTTGGCCACGCCCGATCCAGCCGCGAACAAAGCGATGTCCCAGCCGGCCCAATCGAAATGTTCGATATTATGGCATTTGAGCATCCGGCCCGTGTCGCCAAACTCCACTTCGCTGCCTTGCGAACGGCTGCTGGCAACCGCCGCCAGCTCATCAATCGGGAACTCGCGCTCGGCCAGCACCTGCATCAGCTCGCGCCCGACATTGCCCGTGGCACCCACCACAACGACACGATAACCCAAAATATTTCTCCAATCAGATTGCCGGGCCGAGATAGCGCCCCGTGGCGGTTTCGCAATGACAGCGGTGCTTTTGCCAGGTGAAGCCCTGATCACACAAACTCACTGCGGCGGGGTCACCCCATGCGCTTCGAGGAAGCGGAACACCGTGTTGTAGCGATGCGGGCTGATCTGCTCGCCCGACACGCGGTGCGTAAAGCCGGGATAGAGCATCATTTCGAACGGAACATTCGCACCCTGCATTTCGGCTATCAGTGCAGTAGCATTTTCAAACACCACATTGTCATCCGCCATGCCGTGGATCAGCAACAATGGATCGGCGATCTTAACCGAATCCGCGATTACCGCGCTCTTGGCATAGGCCGCGCCATCGGCCTGAGGCGTTCCCATATAGCGTTCGGTATAATGGGTGTCATACAGCTCCCATTTGGTCACCGGCGCGCCCGAGATACCCGCTGCATAAAGGCCGGGATCGGCCTGAAGCTGCTTCAGGGTCATGTATCCGCCGTAGGACCAGCCATCTATTGCGATCTTGGCCGGATCGACGAACGGCAGCGACTTGAGGAACAGCGCGCCCGCCTTCTGGTCGGCAACTTCGACGCTGCCCATAGCGCGATAGATCGGCTGTTCGAAAGCCACCCCGCGATTTGCGCTGCCGCGATTGTCGAGCTCGAAATAGATGTAGCCTTTGTCAGCAATCGCCTGTTCCAGTGCGCCGGTCCAATTGCGCTGGACCAATTGCGGACCCGGCCCGCCATAATGGTAGAAATAGACCGGATAACGCTTGCCCGGCTCCATCTCTGGCTTGATCATCTTGTAATGAAGCGTGGTCCCGTCTTCCGCGCGAATGGTGCCGAATTCGGGCATAAGGTGGCTGGCAACGAAGGGCGCGTAGGGGTGATCCCCATCCAGCGCGTTCTCCTCAATCCACGCGAGCCGCTGACCCGCTGCATCGGCAATATAGCTCTGCGTCGGCTGATCGGGCTTTGACCGCGAGACAAGCAGCGTCTGCGCTTTCTCGTCCATAGTCGCCGAATTGACATAGGCGCTGTCCGTCAGCTGGGTGATCGCGGAGGGATTGGCCAGACTGAAGCCATAGACCTGCTGCGCCAGCACATCGTCCTTTGTGCCCTGGAAATACACGCGCCCCTGCGCCTGATTGACGCCGACCAGCTTGGTCACTACCCACTCGCCGCTGGTCAGCTTGTTCCATGTGCCATCGGCAAAGCGATAGAAATGCCCGTACCCGTCACGTTCTGACCACCATAGCAGCGATCCGTCATCGAGCCATTTGTAATTATCGGAAAGGTTGATCCAGTAATCCTGCGCCGCCGCTCGCTCGGTAAACAGAACTTGGCTGGCACCTGTCGCCGGATCAACCTTGAGCATATCGAGCACGGTCTGATCGCGGTTCTGGCGCTGGACATACAGCGCATTGCCATCGGGCGACCAGTCGACGCGCGGGATGTAGATGTCGGTATCCGGCCCGAGATCGACCTTCACGCGGTTCTTGCCATCGGGGTCCATCACATAAAGCTCGACCACTGCATTGGCGCTCCCCGCCACGGGATAGCGTTGTTCGAAAACCTTGGTCCCGGTTGCGCCGATGGCTGCGCGGGTGACGACACCAACGCCGCTCTCATCGAACCGCTCGACCGCGAGGCGGCGGTCCTGGGGGTGCCACCAATAGCCGGTAAGCCGTCCCATTTCCTCTTGCGCGACAAACTCTGCCTCGCCCCAGCGGATGGTCTCCTTGCCCTCTTGCGGTGTGATCGGCTGCGCCGCGCCGCCAACCGGGCCGACCCAAAGCCGCCCTTCGCGCACAAAGGATACGAAGCCGCCCTGCTCGCTTAGCGCGGGATTGAGTTCGCTGGCTTCGGTGTCGGTCAGGCGAACCGTCTCGCCGCCCAGCCGCGCCAGATAGAGATCACCGTCCAGCGGCACGAGGACTGCCTTGCCATCTGCGCTCCACTGGTAATCGACGATCCCTTTCAGGCTGCCGATCCGCGCGCGCTCGCGCTGCATTTTCTCTGCCTCGGACAATTCGCGCCCGGTGCCCAGCTGCTCGCTATCGACCAGCATTCGCCATTCGCCTGTGGTGCGGTCATAGCCCCACAGATCATAGCGCTCCTTGTCCTCCACACGGTTGCGCAGCAGCGTTAGATAGCGCCCGTCAGGCGACAGCTTGACCCCGCGCGGTGCCGGTCCATCAAGGCCCGGGCTGGCGAAAACACGCTCGAAGGTAAGCTCCGCAGGCTGGCTCACAGCCGCATCCTGCGCGTGGAGCCCAGCGGAGGAAAACAGCGCGGTAGCTGCAAATAAAATCGAGCGCATATCAAAACCAACCCCTCATCCCATCATGGCAAGCGGCGCAGTGCAATCCAGAGCACAAGATGCCGGATCGCCGCGCCGCCATGCGGCTCCTCGCAATGCGGGCTGCAAAGCGCAACGAAAAAGGGGCACCCCGGTAATCCGGAGCGCCCCTTTCGAAACCGCTTGGGTTGCCCTTATTTCTTGGGCGTGTTGTCCCGACGCTCGGCAATACGCGCGCGCTTGCCGGTGCGGCCGCGAAGATAGTAAAGCTTCGCACGGCGCACGATACCGCGGCGGACCACGGTGATGCTGTCCACGATGGGCGAATACAGCGGGAAAACGCGTTCCACTCCTTCGCTGAAGCTCATCTTGCGGACGGTGAAGTTGCTGCCCATGCCGCGGTTCGACCGGGCAATCACAACGCCTTCGAAATTCTGGACGCGCTCACGGGTGCCTTCGACAACCTTTACGCCGACACGCACGGTATCACCGGCGCGGAATTCGGGAATATCTTTCCCGAGGTTCTGGATGGCTTCTGCCTCCAGTTGCTGGATCAGGTTCATGACCTAATTTCCTATTTTACCGCCGCGCGCCAGAGGCAAGTCAGTCCCGATCACCAGTGTGGCGATCCCAAAGGTCTGGCCTGCGTAACCGTGTGTGATCTTCCGACATGGCTTTACGCCACGCCGCGATCTTCGCATGATCCCCCGATCGCAGCACTTCAGGGATCGTGCGCCCTTCCCATTCTGGAGGTCGGGTATATTGAGGGTATTCCAGCAATCCTTGTTCGAAGGATTCCTCGGTACCGCTCGACGGCGCGCCCATTACGCCGGGGAGCAGGCGAATGCAAGCGTCTAATATGGCCAGCGCGGCGGGTTCGCCGCCCGACAGGACGATGTCGCTCAGGCTGACTTCCTCAACCTCGCGTCCGGCAAATATCCGCTCGTCGAAGCCTTCGAAGCGGCCGCACAGGATGGTGACGCCCGGACCCGCCACCAGCTCGCGGATGCGCGCCTGCGTGATCGGCTTGCCGCGCGGGGTCATCGCCAGCACCGGCGCCTTGGGCTGCAGCAGTCGCGCATGATCGATAGCAGCGGCCAGCACATCTGCTTTCAGCACCATGCCCGCCCCGCCGCCCGCCGGGGTATCATCGACAGTGCGATGCTTGTCGCTGGCAAAGTCGCGGATCTGGATGGTATCGAGCGACCACTTCTGCTCCTCATAAGCCCGCCCCGCCAGCGACAGCCGCAGCGGCCCTGGAAACATCTCGGGGTAAAGCGTGAGGATGGTGGCGGCGAAGGTCATGCCGCATCGCCTAGCGCGGCAAAATGCGCAAGGCTAGGAGCGCTTTGCTATCCCGTGCGTTACCAAGCGCAATGAGTGACACCGAAACCATCGACGATTGCATCATCATTGGTGCTGGCCCTGCTGGTCTGACTGCGGCGATTTATCTTGCGCGCTTTCACCTTTCCATCCGTCTGTTCGATTGCGGGACCAGCCGCGCTGCGTGGATCCCGCGCACGCACAATCATGCCGGTTATCCCGAGGGGATCGAGGGCAAGGAATTGCTGCGTAACATGCGCGAACAGGCGCGCAAGTATGGGGCGATGCGTGAAGAGAAGCGCGTCGAACATCTCGCGGCGACCGAAGCGGGCTTTGTGATCGGCACCGACAGTGGCACTTACCGCGCACGCTCGGTCCTGCTGGCCACCGGAGTGGTCAACCGCCGCCCAGACGCGCTGGCGGATGATGTGCATGACGCGGCGCTGGCGCGCGGCCTGCTGCGCTATTGCCCGGTCTGCGATGGCTATGAGGTAACCGACAAGCGCGTGGCCGTGCTGGGCACCAGCGACCACGGGACCGCCGAGGCACTGTTCCTGCGCAGCTTTACCAAGGATATCACACTGATCAGCCCGCAAGGTGACCATGATCTGGACGATGCCTGTTCGGCCAAGCTGGACGATGCCGGGATTGTCCGGGTGGCCGGGCCATGCAGCGATTTTGCAATCGAGGGCGAGACACTTGCCTTCGATACCGAGAGCGAACGTGTGGCATTCGACAGCGTCTATCCGGCGCTTGGTTCGCACATCCGCTCCGAACTGGCGGTGGGCGCAGGCGCGGCTGTCACCGACGAAGGGTGCATCAAGGTGGGCGACCATCTGGAAACCAGCGTGCCGGGGCTGTTTGCTGCGGGCGATGTAGTGGTCGGACTGGACCAGATCAGCGCCGCGATGGGTCAGGCAGGCATTGCCGCGACCACCATCCGCAACCATCTTGCGGAGGAAAAGCCGCTCAGGCGTTAACCGCCGCAGCCTCCGCAACCACCGCCGCCGCAGCCGCCAGCACCGCCGCCATCGACAGAATCGCCGCCCGAATCGCCAATCGAACCCGCGCCATCGGCTGACCGGCGCATGGCGTGCAAATCGGCATAGGGCGTGCCGACCAGTACCGCCGTTCCGAACAGTGCAACGCTGTGGCCAAGCTCTGGTCCGGTCGGCGCGTTGCGAATGCGGTCCGAAACCGCCTTGCGCTCAGCCAGCAACGCCTGCCCGGCCTGAGTGCGCGGATCGAAGCGGATATAACGCCATAGAGCCAGCACTGCGGTCAGGACCATCAGGGCGATGAGAAACCCGATAGGCTCACCCTGCGCATTGCCTGCAAAGGCGCGCCATAGACCAATCGCAATAACCAGCAGATAGGGCAGCACCGCCATCATCCGCAGCCGCCCGCGTTCGCCCGGCTCGATCAGCAAACCCTGCGCCACCAGATCGGCATCGAGATTATCCCCATAGGTGGTGATCGTCTCGCGCGCCGCTTTGAAGCTCACCTCGCCGCCGCCGCGCAATACCGCGCGTTCGGCGGCATTCTGGCCAGCTTCGGCCTGCATAATGGCAAAGCTGCTTTTGCCCGACACCTCCATCGCGCCGCTGCCAATCAGCCGGGCAATCACCGCATCTGCGAGCCGTTTGGAGCCGCCCGCCAGATAGGCAAGGCCAGTCGCCTCGGTCAGTTGCCCGCCGCGCCCTTCGGGACGAAGGAAGCCGGGAATCCACAGCCCGGCGACAATCGCAGCCACCAGAAGGGCGGCATAGAACAGCAGGAAATCGCCGCCCGAATAGCCGGAAAAACTCGTCTCGATCATGCCATTCTCCCGGCCAGAAATATCATTGCAGCGGCCAGAATTGCCGCCAAAACCAACCACCGCGCCCAGCGGCGCGGCATAATGATAGCATCGGCAGGATTGATCCGGAAAGCCTTTGGATCGACGCCAAACCGGCGCGCGGCGGCGGGCCAGATATCGCCAGGCGGCGGCTTGCCAAAACTCTCCTCATAGCTTTTCAGCGTCGCGGCATATTGATCGTAATAGCGGGTGCGCTCCGCCCCGCCCCCGGCGGTCGGTCCGTGATGCAATGGTGCACCCAGCGCCTGCGGGCAAAACCGCTCCCAATAGTCGCGGCTGTAGGTCAGATGGAGATGCCAAGCCTGATCCACCGCATCGGACGGCGTCACCGGATGCCCGGCGATCACAGCAAGGTAACAGAACCGCTTGTATTCGCGGATCACACGCTGAGTATATGTGCGGTCCCAGCGGTTTTCACGGGCGAGACGGTCGGTGAAGGACAGCGCTGTGGCGGCTGGCCCGATTTCATAGGCGGCAAGGCGTTGCCACAGGTCTGATCCGACAGCGGTCATCGCCGTCATTTGTCCCAGAATGGCTCCGCAATGACCAGTCTTGTCTGATCCCATTCAGGCACCGCCTGCCCGGTCAGCGGGACCATAAAGGTTTTGCCATCGGGCTTGAGAATTTCGACGATGTCGGTCGCGCCGAAATTTTCCACCGCAGCCACTGTGCCGACCGGCTCACCGCTATCGGTGACCACGGGCAGGCCCAGCAGGTCCGAATAATAGAATTCGCCGTCGTCCAGCTTGGGCAGCGCAGCCACGGGCACGGTCAGCACCGTGCCGCGCAGGGCTTCTGCCGCATTACGGTCGCTGCATTCGGCGAAGCGGGCGACCGCGCCGCCCTTGTTGTCGCTGCGCAGCTTGGTGGGGGTCAGCGCGCCCTCGTTGAAACTCTTGTGCGCCTTGAGCGCATCCAGCCCATCGCCGAACAGTTTGAGGCGGACGTCGCCCGTCACGCCGTGCGCACCAATAATGGCAGCGAGCGTGACGGGCTTGTCAGACATCGGAAAGGCTTAGCCTTCCGACTTTTCTTCAGTGGCTTGGTCAGCCTTGGCGTCTTCGGCCTTAGCTTCTTCAGCCGGAGCTTCGTCAGCTTTGGCTTCCTCTGCGGGCGAGGCTTCCTCGGCGGGAGCTTCTTCAGCGGCAGGCGCTTCAGCAGCGGCCTTGGCTTCTTCCTCGGCAGCCTTCTTGGCTTCCTTGGCGGCTTCTTCAGCGGCCTTCTTGGCTTCTTCGGCTTCGGCTGCCTTGGTCACCTTCTCTTCGGCGCGTTCCTTGGCCTTTTCGCCAGGCTCGGCCTTGTTCGGGTTGTTGCGGGCTTCACGCTCGCGCACACCGGCCTTGTCGAGGAAGCGGGCAACGCGGTCCGAAGGCTGCGCACCAACCGACAGCCAGTGACGGGCGCGGTCTTCGTTTACCTGAACGCGCTTCTCGTCATCCTTGGCGAGCAGCGGGTTGTAGGTGCCGATCTGTTCCAGATACTTGCCGTCACGCGCGCTGCGGCTGTCGGCAACGACGATACGGTAATAAGGACGCTTCTTGGCGCCACCGCGCGAAAGACGAATTGCAACTGACATAAAACTTACCTTTCTAGAATACTAAACTGAATTTGCTGTTATTTCTTTGAATTTGGCAGACCGGGAAGACCGGGCGGCAAACCGCCCATTCCGCCTGCTGCACCGGGACCGCCAAGCCCTGGCATCGCCGCGCCCATCCCGCCTTTGCCGAACAATGCGCCAAGCCCTTTGAGCCCGCCCATCTTCTTGATCTGCTTCATTGCGCGGGCCATTTCCTGATGCATCTTCAGCACCTTGTTGACCTCTTGCACCTGCGTGCCGGAACCCGCTGCCACGCGCTTCTTGCGTTTGGCGTTCAGCAGCGCGGGATTGGCGCGTTCCTTGGCGGTCATCGATCCGATGATCGCGTCCATATGGATCAGCACCTTATCGTCCATATCCGACGATGCCAGCGCCGCCTTGGCTTTCTTCATGCCCGGCATCATCCCGGCCAGCGCGCCAAGGCCGCCCATGTTCTGCATCTGCTTCAGCTGCATGCGCAGATCGTCCAGGTCGAACTGACCTTTCGCCATCTTGCGCGCCATGGCTTCGGCGTCTTCTTCATTGATCGTCGCGGCGGCCTTTTCGACCAGCGAGACGACATCGCCCATGCCCAGAATGCGGCCAGCGACCCGCTTGGGATCGAAGGCTTCGATCGCGTCGAGCTTTTCGCCCGTGCCGGCAAACTTGATCGGCTTGCCAGTGACATAGCGCATCGACAGCGCCGCGCCGCCGCGGGCATCGCCGTCCATCCGCGTCAGCACCACGCCGGTCAACGGCACTTCGCCGCTGAAGCTCTGCGCGACATTGACCGCGTCCTGCCCGGTGAGGCTGTCGACCACCAGCAGCACTTCGGTCGGGGTTGAGACCGAGGCGACCGCCTTCATTTCGGCCATCAGTGCCTCATCGACATGCAGGCGGCCTGCAGTGTCGAGCAGCAGGATATCGGCGGCTTGCAGCTTGGCTGCATCCATCGCCCGGCGCGCAATATCGACTGGCTGCTGGCCCTGTACGATCGGCAGAGTGGCAACGCTGATCTGTTCGCCCAGCACCGCCAGCTGTTCCTGCGCGGCGGGACGGTTGACGTCCAGCGACGCCATCAGCGCCTTCTTGCCGTGCTTTTCCTTGAGCAGCTTGCCCAGCTTGGCGGTTGTGGTGGTCTTGCCCGAACCCTGCAGGCCGACCATCATGATCACGACCGGCGGCTTGGCATCCAGCGTGAGGCCTTCGACCTCGGTCCCGCCCAGCATATCGACCAGTTCGTCATCGACGATCTTGACGACTTGCTGGCCCGGCGTGACCGAACGCAACACATCCTGGCCAATTGCCTTTTCGGTAACCGCATCGATGAAACGGCGCACCACGGGAAGCGCAACGTCGGCCTCCAGCAATGCCACGCGCACTTCGCGCATCGCATCGCGCACATCCTGTTCGGACAGCGCGCCGCGTCCGCGCAAGCGGTCGAAGACAGTACCAAGCCGGTCTGACAGGCTATCGAACATGACCGATCAACTCCCTGCCGGTGCCAACGGGCACCGTAAAAATAAACAATTCCAGTGCCCGAAAGCCCCGAAACGCGAAAAACGCCGGCGGACGAAACCTCGTCAGCCAGCGTGGGGACATGCCCCGATGAAACCCGAATGTCTTTTCAGGTGTGTTGAAATCACGCCGCGATAACAGCGGGATATCGTCACATCCGAAGGCGAATGGTGGAGCCTAGCGGGATCGAACCGCTGACCTCCTGCATGCCATGCAGGCGCTCTCCCAGCTGAGCTAAGGCCCCAGTCATTCTGCGCGGCACACCCGGAAAGGCGCGCCATGCTTGCGGGAGTGGCCCTTTATGGGGCCACCCCTCACAAGGCAAGAGCTAAAATCAGGTGTTGTCGACTTCGTCATCGTCCTTGCCGGCCTTGACCCCAAGATCGTCGTCGCCGCCCAGATCAACCTCGTTGTCTGGTGAAGCCTCTTCGTCGTCGTCGGCCAGATCTTCCAGATCGTCATCAGCCAGATCGCTATCCGGCTTGGCGTCCTTCTTCTTTTCCTCTTCGAAGGGGATCGGCTGCTTCGACTTCAGCACCGGCTCGGGCGACCATTCTTCGCCGCATTCGATGCAGGTGACGGGCTCGTCCTTCGTCAGATCGTAAAAGCGGGTGCCACACTTCGGGCAGGTCCGCTTGGTGCCCCATTCCGGTTTGACCATGTGTATTCCTCAGATGAGCCCCGCCGAGTGCGGCGGAGCGAAAAATTCTCTTACTTGATGGGATCCCGCAAGGCAGGAATCAACAGCGCGCGCGCCTTGCCAGAACGCATTGCCACTGTCAAAGACCCGCGCGCATCCGCCACTCCAGCAAGGCACCCCTCGCTTGACCACGCATCGTTTTTTCTCCCGAGGCCCGCTGACCGGCCGCATCCGCGTACCCGGCGACAAGTCGATCAGCCACCGCGCGCTGATGTTCGGCGCGCTGGCCGTGGGTCGCAGCCGGATTTCCGGCCTTCTTGAGGGCGAAGACGTGCTCGCCACCGCTGCTGCCCTGCGCGAGATGGGCGCGCGGATCGAGCAGGATGGAGATGACTGGGTGGTCGACGGCGTGGGTGTAGGCGGCCTGCTGCAACCGACAAGCGCGCTGGACATGGGCAATTCGGGCACCTCAACCCGGCTGCTGATGGGACTGGTCGCCAGCCACGGCATTACCGCTGCCTTTACAGGTGACGCCAGCCTTTCCAGGCGTCCGATGGGCCGGGTGATCGACCCGCTCAGCCAGATGGGTGCCAGCATCACCCCCTCCCCCGGCGGCACACTGCCGCTGATGATGGAGGGGATGCAGCCCGCTGTGCCGATCACTTACCGGCTCTCTGTCGCCAGTGCGCAGGTGAAAAGCGCCGTTCTGCTGGCAGGCCTGAATACACCGGGCATCACCACCGTGATCGAGCCAGTCCCGACCCGCGACCATACCGAGCGGATGCTGCGCGGTTTCGGCGCGAAACTTACGGTCGAGGAGGCAGGCGGCGAGCGCACTATCCGTATCCACGGCCCCTGCGATCTATCGCCCTGCGACATCACGGTGCCGGGTGATCCCTCTTCCGCCGCGTTCTTCGCAGTTGCCGCATTGCTGGTGCCGGACAGCGATCTGGTGATCGAGAATGTCGGACTGAACCCAACCCGCAGTGGCATCTTTCACGTGCTGCGCCAGATGGGCGGCAGTATCGAAGAACTGGACCAGCGCGAGATTGGCGGCGAGCCGGTTGCGGATCTGCACGTCCGCCACTCGGCACTGACCGGCATCACAGTCGATCCCGAAACCGCGCCCAGCATGATCGATGAATTTCCCGTGCTGTTTGTCGCTGCCGCGCTGGCGCAGGGCACGACCACTACCAGCGGCCTCGACGAATTGCGCGTCAAGGAAAGCGATCGCCTCTCCGCCATGGCAGCGGCGCTGACACTGGTCGGTGCACAGGTCGAAGAATGCGGTGACGGATTGGTGATCACCGGCACGGGCGGCGCGGCGCTGCCCGGCGGCGGCCCTGTCACCACCCACCTCGACCACCGTATCGCCATGAGCCTGGCAGTCGCAGGACTGGCCAGCGACAGCGGCGTGACCATCGACAGCAGCGATCCCATCGCCACCAGCTTCCCCAATTTCATCGCTTTGCTCGACAAGGCTGGAGCCCAATAATGCCCGGAATATCGTCTTTCGCCGCGGACCTCATCGGTTTCGCCGGCAGCTTCTGCATCGTCGCCGCTTTTGCCTATAGCAATATGGCGACGCGGATGAATCTGCTGCTGTTCAATGCAGTGAACTTTATCGGCGCCGCCCTGCTCGCGGTGTCGCTGACAGTGAATTACAACCTGCCGACAATGGTGCTGGAGATCGTGTGGATGATCATCGCCGCCTTCGGGATCGTCAAGGCGCTGCGTTCTCGCAGCCCAGGCGTGACAGAAGCCCCATGATCATCGCCGTCGACGGACCCACCGCATCGGGCAAGGGCACGATTGCGAAGGCACTGGCGGCGCATTTCGGCTTGCCGCATCTCGATACCGGGCTGCTGTACCGCGCAGTCGGGCGGCAGGTGTTCCTGAATGGCGGCGATCCCAATGACAGCGCCGATGCGCTGGCAGCGACCGATTTTCCCGCCGCCTTGCTCGACGATCCGCAATTGCGCAGCGAAGACAATGGCGGCTGGGCAAGCCGTGTCTCGGTCCATCCCGCAGTCCGCACCGCGCTCTACGAACGCCAGCGCGCTTTCGCCACGCAGCCGGGCGGCGCGGTCCTCGATGGCCGCGATATCGGTACTGTCATCGCGCCCGAGGCAGAGGCCAAGCTGTTCATCACGGCCAGTGTTGCGGCACGCGCCCAGCGACGCTTTGCCGAGATGTGCGAACGCGGCGAGGCAGTGACGCTGGAGGCGATCGAAGACGATTTGCGCCGCCGTGACGAACGCGACAGTACCCGCGCCGTCGCCCCGCTGGTTCCCGCCCCCGATGCGATGGTGATCGACACCAGCGCGCTGGACCGGGATGCCGCCATCGCTGCGGCAATTGCCATGGTTGAGTGTGCACGCACGAAATGATTTTCCTACAGCGCGCCGCTTTGCCAGCGTGCCCGAATGACCGCATCGCACAACCCAATTGAATCCGTGTTACGTCGGTCCACCGCACCAGTCAGTTTTTTGCTTCAGGACCGTGTAACACCCGGTCCAGGTCTCACCGCCCACCGCACGGCTTTCACTTGCTTTCGTGCCGCCTTGCGCCTATGCGCGCGGCCGCCCCATGACCTTCGCTTGCGCGCTGGTCCGGGGCTTTCGCGGGCGCACCCGGCCCCGCGGAAACATTTCGGCCCTTTTGGCCCGCATCCGGCAATCCCGCCGGTGCGGAGAAAAGACCCCGGTAAAACCGGCGGCCGGTAGCAAGACGTAAACAGGATTAACAATTTATGGCGACTGTAGCCAATCCCACACGCGACGATTTTGAAGCAATGCTCAACGAGCAACTCGGCGGTGCCGAGGATGGCGGTTTTGAAGGCCGCGTTGTCAAAGGCACCGTTACCGCCATCGAAAATGGCATGGCGGTTGTCGATGTCGGCCTGAAGAGCGAAGGCCGCGTCGATCTCAAGGAATTTATGCGCGGTGAAGACGCGCACGGCCTGTCGGTCGGCAGCGAAGTCGAAGTTTATGTCGACCGCGTTGAAAATGCCGACGGCGAAGCAATGCTCAGCCGCGACCGCGCCCGCCGCGAAGCCGCCTGGGACAAGCTGGAAAGCGAATTTGGCGAAGGCAAGCGCGTCGAAGGCCGCATCTTCGGCCGCGTCAAAGGCGGCTTCACCGTCGACCTCGACGGTGCCGTAGCCTTCCTGCCCGGTTCGCAGGTTGATATCCGCCCCGTGCGCGATGTCGCCCCGCTGATGGATGTGCCGCAGCCCTTCCAGATCCTCAAGATGGATCGCCGCCGCGGCAACATCGTTGTTTCGCGCCGCGCCGTTCTGGAAGAAACCCGCGCTGAACAGCGCAGCGAACTGATCGACAAGCTGGCCGAGAGCCAGGTTATCGAAGGCGTGGTCAAGAACATCACCGATTACGGTGCGTTCGTCGATCTCGGCGGGATCGACGGTCTGCTGCATGTCACCGACATGAGCTACAAGCGCGTCAATCACCCCACCGAGATGATCGAAATCGGCCAGACCGTGACCGTTCAGATCATTCGCATCAACGAAGACACCCAGCGCATCAGCCTGGGCATGAAGCAGCTGGAAAGCGATCCGTGGGACGGTGTTGCCGCCAAGTATCCGGTTGGCATGAAGATGTCGGGCACCGTCACCAACATCACCGAATACGGCGCCTTCGTCGAAATCGAAGCGGGCATCGAAGGCCTGGTCCATGTTTCGGAAATGAGCTGGACCAAGAAGAACGTGCACCCCGGCAAGATCGTTTCGACCTCGCAGGAAGTCGAAGTCATGGTGCTCGAGGTCGATAGCGAAAAGCGTCGTATCTCGCTTGGTCTCAAGCAGGCCCAGCGCAATCCTTGGGAAGAGTTCGCCGAGAAGCATCCGGTGGGCACCAAGGTCAATGGCGAAGTCAAGAACGCGACCGAGTTCGGCCTGTTTATCGGGCTCGACGGCGACGTCGATGGCATGGTCCACATGTCGGACATCGCCTGGGGCATCTCGGGCGAAGACGCACTGGCGCTGCACCGAAAGGGTGAAGAAGTCGAAGCCATCGTGCTTGACGTCGACACCGACAAGGAACGCATCAGCCTGGGCATGAAGCAGCTCGAAAAGGGCGCGCCCACCGAAGCCGGTGCCGGCAGCTCGCTGCGCAAGAACGAAGTCGTTACCGTCAACGTTCTGGAAGTTCGCGATGGCGGCCTGGAAGTCCAGGTTGGCGAAGACGGCGCGACCGGCTTCATCAAGCGTTCGGACCTTGGCCGCGACCGCGACGAACAGCGTCCCGATCGTTTCCAGCCCGGCCAGAAGGTCGACGCACTGGTCATCGGTTTCGACCGTTCGAAAAAGCCCAACTTCTCGATCAAGGCGCGTCAGATCGCCGAAGAGAAGGAAGCTGTGGAACAGTTCGGTTCGTCCAATTCGGGTGCCTCGCTTGGCGACATCCTTGGCGAAGCGCTGAAGGGCAAGAAGGAAGACTAAGCCTTCCTCCCCCTTTCAGGGTTCATTCGAAAGGCCCGCTTGCCCACCCGGCAGGCGGGCCTTTCCTACATGGACCGCAAGCGATACAAGCGCCGCCATGTTGGAAATTCATCAGTTCCCGTGCCTGTCGGACAATTACGGCTTCCTGCTGCACGATCCTGACAGCGGCGAAACCGCAGCGATAGACACGCCCGACGGCGCGGAATATCTGCGTCAGGCACAGGCCAAGGGCTGGCGGATCACACAGATCTGGAACACCCATTGGCATCCCGACCATGCAGGCGGAAACGCCGCCATCGTCGCAGCCAGCGGTGCCACAGTGGTCGCCCCGGCAGAGGTTGAGCGGATTGCGCCAATCGATACCGTGGTGGCTGATGGCGACACAGCGCGGCTGGGCCAGTGGCAGGCGCGCGTGATCGACGTGTCGGGCCACACCAATGGCCACATCGCCTATCACCTGCCCCAAGCGAACATCGCCTTTGTCGGCGACAGCGTGTTCGCGCTGGGTTGCGGACGGATGTTCGAAGGCCAGCCGCAGCAATTCTGGGACAGCCTTGACCGTATCCGCCAGCTGCCCGCCGACACCGCGCTGTACTGCGCGCATGAATATACGCAGGCGAATGCGAAGTTCGCGCTGCATGCCGATCCGGACAATGCGGAGTTGCAGCGCTATGCCAGTGAGATCGACGCCAAGCGCGCACAGGGCGAGCCTACGGTCCCGACAGACTTGGGCCGCGAACTGGCGACCAACCCCTTCCTGCGTGCAGACACGGCGGTTCTACGGGATCGCTGGGGTGGTAACAATGCGGCAGAAACCTTCGCCGCGCTGCGGGCGGCGAAGGATAATTTCTGAACCGGATCCCTTACGGGCGGTTAGATGTTGGCGATAACCTGATCGGCGAGCGCGCGGTCAGCCTCGGCATCGTGCTTGGCAGCGATCAGCTTGCGGCTGGCCGTCGTGGCAGCGAAGACGGCGCGGTTGCGCACTTCCTCTACCGCTTCGCGTTCGGCGGCGGAGATCTTGTCTTCGGCCATCCGCTTGCGACGTTCGACCATTGCAGTGCTGTCGGCTTCGGCCTTGGCGAGCAGCGCATCGGCTTCGTGCCGGGCGTTGGTCATCATGGCTTCGGCGTCCTGTTCGGCACCCTTGATCTTGGCAGCGTATTCATCGCGCAAAGTTTCAGCCTCGGCGCGCAGCTGCTTGGCTTCGTCAAGCTGCGTGCGGATTGCAGCGATCCGGGCATCGAGCCCGCCGCCAATGGTCTTGTGAACCTTGGCACCGAAAAACGCGATCAGCAGCAGGACAAACATCGCAACCGAAACAACCTGGAAAGGCGCAAGGCCCCACAGCTCGGGTTCGACATGCGTCGGAGCGCCGCCGTGGCCTTCTTCGGTATAGGCTTCAGCCGCTTCGGTGGTGAAGACTTCTGGTACGGTATCAGCCATGAGCCATCGCCTCCTTGACGGCCTTGGCAGCCGTGGGCTTGGTCACTATCACACCGGCAAGCCGGGCAACAATGTCCTGAGCCGCCTCGACAGCGACCGATTCAACTTCGGCCAGCGCCGCATTACGGGCTTCGTCAATGCTGACTTCTGCCTGCGCAACCTTGGTGTCGATCCGCTTCTGCGCGGCGCCGACTTTCTTTTCCGAGGCAGCAGCACCTTCCGCCTTCGCCTGAGCGATGATCGCCTGAGCAGCGGCGCGGTTTTCGTTTTCACGCACCCGCCAGGCCTCTTCTTCCGCGTCGGCGGCATCGCGCGCGGTGCGGGCCGCGGCAAGGTCACCGGCGATCTGCTGGTCGCGCTGGGCCACCGTATCCATCACCTTGGGGACCATGCCCCGGCCGATGACAAAAAAGGTGAGGCCGAAAAACACGAACAGCCAGAAAATCTGGCTCGAATAGGTTTCGGCAAGCTGTGCAATCTGGGGCATTTCAGCTCTCGAGAAACGGGTGCTGGGAATTGTGGCGCCGGCCGGGACGGTCCCGGCCGACGTAGTCAGATTTCGAAGCGATTAAGCGACGAAGATCAGGATCATGGCAACGACGAATGCCAACAGGCCGAGCAGCTCGGCAGCGGCGAAGCCAATGAACAGGCGGCCCTGCTGGCCGTCGGCAGCACCCGGATTGCGCAGTGCGCTTTCCAGGAACGAGCCGAAGACGTTACCAACGCCGATGGCGGCCATGCCGGCACCAATTGCAGCGAGGCCAGCACCGATGAGCTTTGCAGCTTCTTGTTCCATTTGAAAACTCCTTGAAAGACAGATTGTTAAGATGAGGACTTAGTGAAGATTCTCGGCGTCATTGATATACAGCGACGTCAATAGCGCGAAGACATAGGCCTGAATACCGGCCACCAGCAGCTCAAGAGCGCAGATGCCGACCATCAGGAGGAAGCTGGGAAGGCCAACCACACCGGCCCACAGGAAGCCAGCATTGGTGCCGTCGATAACAAAGCTCGACAGCACTTCAAGCAGCACGTGCCCGGCCATCATGGCCACGAACAGTCGCAGGCCGAGGCTGAAGGGGCGCACCATGAACGAGATAAATTCGATCGGCGCGATGATCGGGATCATCGGCAGCGGGGTGCCCTGCGGCACGAACAGGCTGAAGAAATGCAGCCCGTGCTTCCAGAAGCCCACCACCAGCACGATGGTGAAGCTGAGGATCGCCAGCACGCCGGTGACGGTAAAGTGGCTGGTGAAGGTAAACGGGTGAATGCCCACGATGCCCAGCGGCAGCAGGCCGAGCATATTGGCGAACAGGATGAACATGAACAGGCTGAAGATATAGGGCACATATTTGCGCCCGGCCTTGCCGACATTGGCCTCCAGCATGGAATCGATGAAGCCGGTGAAGCTTTCCACCATCATCTGCCAGCGCCCGGGCACCAGTTCGCGTTTCATGCCGCCCAGCACGAAGAGGAACAGCACCACCGTGGTGATGAGCATCCACAGCGCACTGTTGGTGAAGGCGATGTTATAGCCCGCAATTTCCCAGCCCTGCGAACCGCCAAGCGGTTCGATCGTGAACTGGTGCATCGGGTCGACCTTGGCCTGTTCGGCTGACACGTCCGGTAAGTCCCTAATCCATGTGAACAGCGCCCTTAGCAATCCCGGCTGGGATTATGCATCGGGGCGCTGGTTTGCCGCGCGAATAATGTTTCTGAAGGCCACGACTATCCCAAGGAACAGTCCCACCAACAGGCCCCACGGATTGGTTTCGGTGAACCAGCCAATGGCCCAACCGATAACCGAACCACCGAGAATACCGCCCAGAAGATCGGCGAGGACACGATTGCCGCTGCGGTAATTCGCATCGGCGCCCGTTATCTTCGGCCGGTTACGCTGTTCTTCGCGGCTCTGCGCGGCGTTAAGCCGCGCTTCGAGCGCATCGATCCGCGCATCCTCGACGATAGGTTCCCGTGCGGGTTCGTCATCACTCATGCCAAGCTCCTGTAAAGGGGGTTGCGCGGCACGGGCACAGACTTGCCCGCCGAGGGCGCCGCCCCCTTAGAAGGGGGTCACTGGCGAGTCAACACGGCAGGCTGCTGTTAACGGTGCGAATTGGGCCGCGAAAGCTTACGGGCAGCGCGAATCGCGCATCGGTGCGGTGGCGGTGCGGGTCTGCCAGCTGCCATCGGGCGCCTGGTATTTTTCACCCGCCGACGTTGCGGCAATGGCTTGGCAGCCGGCGGTCAGCGCATATTCTTCCAACGTGGCATTGGTTGCCTGGGCACGCTGGGAATACACGGCACGCCGCTTGATATTGATGTCGTTGACGATCGCCCGCAGCGCTGGGGTTTCCGATCCGACGATGCCTAGATAGCCATCCATCTTCTCGCCCACCTGGCCAGCCGAACGGGCCGCCGCGTAGGCGGGATCACGTTGAGCAAAGGCGGGCGCGGCAAAACCGCCCAGCGCCACCGAAGCGGCGAGAGCGGCCATGAACAGCTTGGAATTCGGAGTTTTCATCACATCACCCATCAGAAAATATCTGCGTTCTTCTCAATCGTACTGCCCGCGTCCTCGGCAAGGCGGTAAATCACTTCCTGGCGGATATTGACGTTGAGCTCGATCACGATCGCATCTTCGGGCGCATTGACTGTAATGCATCCGGCGAGCGCGAGCGAGGCCAACACCGGCACCGCCAACTTTCCTGTCCCGTTCAAAAGCCGTTTCCCCTGCATGTCACAGGTTCTCGCAAGCCTTGCGCGGTCCGTCAATTTCTTGGCTGTCATAGGGCGTTCTCGCTTTCCTACTCCTGAATGGGGGGTTCATCCGGAATGAGGTCTTCCGGGTCGATATCGGGTTCGGCTTCCTCGCCGGTGATCGAACGGCGCAGCAGGCGCTTGCCGTCATCGGACAGCAGCCCCAGATCGCGCGGGTCACGCACGGAGGCGGGATCATACATCGCCTTTACCGATGTGATCAGCTGGTAAAACTGCGCCTTGATGTTGATGCGGAACTGGATCGGCAGCGCGGCGAGGCGCTTGGTGATGAAATTCTGCTTGGTGCCCTCGCCCTGCTTGACCCCGTCGAAACGGACCTTGGTCACGATTTCGCCGGTCAGCGGACCATCCATCGCCAGTGACATCTGCGTGTAATCCATGCTCTTGAGCGCATCGAATGCGAAATTGACCATGGGCGACATATCTTCATAGGTCAGCGCCCCAACATAAGAGATATTGCCACCCGGTGGGCGCGAGATCAGCACGCCCCGATCGATGCGGCCATTGCCGCTGGTGTCGAAGATAATAGGGATCGTCCCGTCAAATGTACCATCGGCGGAGATGTTTTTCAGATCCATCTGCGCGAGGAATTCGTCCGCCTGCAGTCCGACAATCTCGAAAATATAGCTGCGCTGCTCGCTGACCCCGAAATTGAGATCGACATTACGCAGGATCAGACGTCCGCCCATAAACGGCCAGCTGCCGCCAGAAACCGCCAGCAATTGCCCGCCGCGCAATTCGAACTCGATCTCGCCACCCAGCACTTCAACGCCCGGATTGACCGAAGCGATACGGATTTTCTGGCCCGGCGCAGTGGTCATGCCCAGCAAATCGCTGAACACGATGGTGCCGCTGGCGCCCTGAACCGGGCCAAATGCTGCTGCGAAATCGAATTCGTCGCTGGTGAATTCGCCCGTGCTGGTGATTGTGCCATTGCTCGCCCAGTCGATCCGCCCGGTCCCGGTCACAGTGCCGCGCGCATTGGCGATCACGCCCAGCGCCCGCGTCGTCAGCTGGTCGGGCTGGAGCTGGCTGTCGAATTGCAGGCCCGGCACATCGAGATCGGCATAGCCTGACCCGGTCTCAAGGCTGTGGCGAATATCGGCAATGGTCACGATGCGGTCGGTGCCCGGATGGCGCAGGTCGGCGTGCGCTGTCACGATATTGTCGATCAGCGTCAGCGTCCCGTCACGCGCCTCCAGCGGCTCGAAACGGTCGGGCTCCTCACGATCAAGCAAGCGGAATGCGCCATCGGTCAGCGCGACCTTGCCGCGGGTGTAGTCCCAATTGCCGCTGGCATTGCGAATATCGAGCGGGATTGCCGCCAGCGTGACTTCGGCATCATCGAAACTGCCCGCAATATTGTCGCCCAACCGCGCGGTGAGGTCGGAAATGCGGAACCGGCTGGCAGTGGCCTTCGGGCCAAGCGCAATATCCACAGCACGCGCCTTCATGACGCCGGGATAGGCAAAGCCGACCGGCCCGCTCGACAGCGTGATCGGAGTTTCGCCAAGATAACCCGCCAGATCGAGCGACGGCGCGCCAGCAGCGATTTTCAGCCCGCCACTGCCATATTGCAAGATCGGGCGTCCCGATGCCGGGCACAGCGTCAGCCCGCGTTTTTCGAACCGCAAATTGGCCAGTTCCAGCCGGTCAAAGGCGATGGCGGTGCATTTGGTCCACAGCGCCAATTCGCCGCCCGGCGTCCAGCGCCCGCTTACGGGAACGCGCAGACCGCGCGCTGCCCCGCCGGGCAATGGTCCGCTGGACTCGACACGGCCTGAAAAGCCCAATGCGCCGCCAGCCCCCTGCGCCACCGTCATTTGCGGAATTGCAAGCGAGGAACCGCCTGCCGTGTAAGGCGCCATCGCCAGGCGGAAAGCGCTGTCGCCGGACGCGCTGCGTTCCATCCGGCCATTGATTTTCGGGATGCCGGGGCCGCCAGTAGCGATATTCCCGGCGATGCGCGCAGGTGCGTTGCCTTCGCTGGTGAGTTCCACGCGCGACAGCGTCAGAATGCGGGCGCCGCTGCCACCGCGCAATTCGGCGCGGGGGGCGAGCAGGCTCAGCGCGTCGCCGGTTTTGCGCAACCGCACATCGGCTTCCAACGCACTGCCGCGGGTTTCTTGCTGCAAGGCCGCCGCGATCTGGCTGACGATTGGTGCAACCAGGGTGCCCTGCCCGCTGCGCGACAAGGAATTGATCGATGCCACCAGCTGAGGGCCAAGCCGCAAGCCATTGCCCTCGATCGCGCTCTCGACCTCGATCCGTTCAAACCCGTCACGCCCGCGAAGCACGCCCTCGGCGGTCATCACTGCGGCCAGTGCCTGCGGTGTCTCTACGCTGCGCGCAGCAAGCGTGTAGCGTGCCGTGACCAACGCATCGCGCATCTGCGCGCGCACCGTTCCGCGCAGCGCCCCGGCCTTGTTGTCGCCATAGCGCATCGCGCCGCCGTCGATCCGCGCTACCAAAGCAGGATTGGCAAGCTCGGCATTCGCGCTGGCTTCCATCTCCATGTCGAAATCGGCAAGCTGGATGCCTTGCTCCTTGCAAGTCAGCGCGCCCAGCCGCAGCGGCCCGGTAAATTTCGGTTTCCCGTCACTGGTCGATACTTTGCCATAAGCCGTCACACGCTCAGCGGCGCAATCGGCGAAGGCCAGCGCAGGCGCATTGGCGGCGATGATCCCGGCAAAACCGTCCCGCAGCAGCCCGGCACCTGCCAGCTTCAAGCCGACAGGTCCGAAATCCGTATCGATCAGCCCGCGCCCGTCGCGGATCGCCAGATTGATTGCGGGCAGCCCCGGCGGGCCGCCGCTGTCGGCAAAAATCACCTTGTCGAGCGAGCCGAAGCTGAGCTGCCCATTGCGATAGCGGCCATAGAGGCGCGGCTCGACCAGCGTGACCTTGTCAATCGAGGGCACGCCGAAGCGGTGCCGCAGCCGCACGATCACACGCTTGGCAGTGAAGTCCGGAGCATCGGCAGAGCCAATTTGCACATCTGACAGGATTTGCGTGCGTGGGCCAATCCGCTGGATCTGGTAAGTTGCGGGGAGGTCGTATGCTTCGAGCTGGTCGGCGACGAAATCGTCAGCGATGCTCTCACGCGTGAACCAGGCAAAGGCCAGCAATCCCGCCAGCACCAACGCCAACACGCCGGGCACCAGCCAGCGCTTGCGGCGCCAGCGCGAACGGGCGGAGCGATATTCGCCCTCGTCCACACCATCTGGTTCGTTCGTGACCCCGTCCATCATCCAACACTTGTGCGAATTGCAATGCAAAGGCAATGCAATGCCTTGGAACCCACCTAATGGGGATTTGGTTGCCACAGCCTGACAAAAACCCGCTCGCCCATTCCGGCGCGGGCCATCGCGAGCGTTTGCGCCACCGCCTGCTGACCGGCGGCGCGGAGGCACTGGCCGATTATGAGCTGCTGGAATTCCTGCTCTTCGCCGGAATGCGGCAAGGCGATACCAAGCCGATTGCCAAGGCGCTGATTGCACATTTCGGCTCGCTTGCCGCGGTTCTGAATGCTGAGCCTGATGCTTTGATGCAGGTTAAGGGCATGGGCGAAGCGGGTGCAGCGGCGCTGAAAAGCGTGGCGCTGGCGGCCCGGCGGATGGCGCGCGGGGCGGTGGAGGACAAACCTGTTCTGGGCAGCTGGCAGGCACTAATCGACTATCTGACCATCGATATGGGGCATCTGACGCGCGAACGGGTGCGTGTGCTGTATCTGGATGCGCGCAACCGGCTGATCGACGACCATCACGTGGGGGATGGCTCCATCGACGAGGCGGCGATCCACCCGCGCGAGGTCATCCGCAAAGCTTTCGATCTGGGCGCGACTGCGCTGATTCTGGTGCACAACCACCCCAGCGGCAACCCCGAACCCAGCCGCGCCGATATCGCCATCACCAAGCGAATTGCCGAGGCTGGCCGTTTGCTGGATGTCACTGTTCACGATCACGTGATCGTTGGGCGTGGCAGCCATGTGTCGCTGCGGGCCAAGGGGCTGATCTAACCCCCGCCCCAATCCTCCCGGCCCAGATCGGTCACATTTTCGGCTTCACCCCGTGACGGGCATAGCGATCGGCAAGCTCGGGAGAAATGCGCAGCGCCGTTTCAATCTCGCGCTTGCCCTTTGCGTCGCCCTGTTCGAGCAGGATGATCCCGCGCAAATAGCGCGATGCCGAAAGTCCGGGAGACAAAGCCAGCGCGGCATCAAGATCCGCAATCGCAGCAGCCGCATCGCCCAGCCGGTAACGCACCATCGCGCGGCTATCGAGCGCGGCAGCAGTACTGCCGCCTGAATTCTCGACAGCGCGCGTGCAGCGTTCCAGCGCATCTTCCAGCGCCACTCCGAACAATCCGCGGAACCAGCAATCGGAATTCAGCAGCGAGGCGTCTTGCGGCTTGGCGGCAACCTCATCCTCAAGCAGTTCGATGGCCGCAGAAGTGTCGCCGCTCAATCCGGCGACAGTGGCATAGCTGTCAGCATAGCCAGCCCGCTCTTCATCACCGACGACCAGTTCTTCGAGCAGATCCATCGCCTCGTCAGTGCGGCCGGAATAGGCCATCATTTGCGCCAGCTGGAACGCAGTATCGTTCTCTGGCTCAAGGTCATAAGAGGCTGAAATATCGGCAATCGCAGCCTCATTGCGGCCCAGCGATTCCAGCACCGACGCGCGCCACAGATAAAGGCCTGAGGACGGGACTTCATCCAGCAGCTTGTTGAAATCGGCCAGTGCCGCCTCGCGCTCATAAATTCGCGACAGGAAATACGCCCGTTGCTTGAGCGGCTGCTGATCGTCGGCATCGGCAAAATCGATGGCCTTGGCAAAGGCGTCCAGCACCGGCTTGGTACGTTTCCGCAAATCCTTGGGCGCAAGGTCCCAGCGCAGCGGAATATCAACCGGGGCAACCAACCGCGCCGGAGTAGCGGCCAATCGCCGCGCAGCCCGCTTCACCTCTGGCAATTCTGCCGGAGCGATTTCGCCAAGCAGATTAATTACCTCGGCCCGCGACATCAGCCTGTTGCCGACCAGCTTGGAATAGCCGGTCAGTTTCACATTACCAAAACCGCCCGCAACTTCGGTTTTTCCGGTCAGCGTAAAGCCATCGACATCCTTGGGCAGGACAACGACACCCTTTACCAGATTGCGTCCCGGACCCTGGGTGCTGACAGGAATTTCGCGCCAGTCACGCCGTGCGCGGTCGGCTGAAAATTGCAAGTCGCTGCCACTGTCGTTTTCAAGAACGTAACGGCCATCTTCCCAGCTGAATTCGCTGTCGCTGACCCCTTTGATGACAATCGACGCCGCTCCTGCGTCCTCGTCATAATCAATGGACACCGAACTTACGACGCTCATCCCATCCCCACCAGAGGTGATCGACTTGGCAATGTTGCGCAGTGCTTCGTCATCATCGGCAGCGGCGACCTGACGCAGCGAGGCGCCTCTGGGACCATAAATTTTCATGCCGAGCGTCATCAGGCCCGCCAGATCGACACCCGCAGAGTAATCCGCTTCAAGCTCCATCACCATATCGGGATAAGGCTGCTCGCGCTGGGTCATGGGGACCAGATCCGAACCCGCAGCAGTCAGCGGCAAGGCGTGATAGAACGCCGGAACCTCGCCCAGATTGGTAATCCGCGTGGCGGCGCTGGTGCCGTCGAGCCAGTAATCGACCCCGCCGATTTGCGCGCGCACGATCATGTGATCGAAATTGCCCGGGACCGGCAGCAATTCGGGCAAGGCATCGCCGCCCTTGGTGGTCACCAGAACCGGGACAGCTGCAATTCCCATCTCGCGCAGCAGCGACAGCAGCAGGACCGATTTGGCCTTGCAATCGCCATAGCGTTTTTCCCAAGTCTCGTCGGCGTCCTGCGGCAGGTAATTGCCGCCATCCAGACCGTTCAGCAAATAGCTGACATCATCCTGCACCAGCCGGATCGCACGGGCAGCGCGTTCAAGCGGATCGGACGTCGCCCGCATGATCTTTGCAGCTTCGGTCTTGACGTCGCTGCCCTGGGACAATGTTGCCGCGGCATCGTAATGCGGGTGCATCGTGCGCGAAAGTTCCTGCCAATCGGCATAGGTGCCCACGCGCAGCATCGGCGTGCGCAGGAAGCGCGAGGGTGCATCCTTGGGCATTTCCTTGGCCTTGGCGAGCGGCAAGGTGACTTCGATGCGGCGGTAGCCGTTGACCAGTTCCGGCGCTTCGACCCCGGCACGCTCTTCAGCGCGCCAGAACACGTCTTCACCTTCGGGCCAGCTGACGATAGCGCGCGAGAAACCCACCCGCCACGGATCGGACGGCAGATATTGCAGCGCCTGCATTTCCGAGCCCAGCGCCTGATCGGCAATGGTCGTGCTGTGCGTGACGCGCAGGACGTCGCCAATTTTCAGGCCGGGCACGGCAAGTGTCGCGGTCAGCCGTCCGTCTAGCAGACGGTTCTCAAGCCCTTCCTCACGGCGCAGCACATCGAATTGCTCCCCGGCGGCGAGCAGATCAATCGTCTCGTCACCACGCAGGATTTCGATACGGTGGATGGTCAGATCGCCTTTGTCGGGCAGCCAATTGACCGTCACCGTGCCCGCTTCCATGAGCGAATCGGGATCATCGAGGCGGATCGCCGTGTCTTCGTAAGTGGAGACCACGCCATTTTCGAGCCGGTGCTGCCAATCATACAGCAGGTCAGCGGGTCCGTCCTTGACATCGCTTTTGGTAAGCTTCGCCGGCTCAACCCAGCTCGGCGGACTGCCATACAGAACAGTATCGCCAGCAACCGCCGGGTTTGCCCACAGGGCCAACATTGAAATGCCAATGGCGAAGGCCGGTACCGAGATACGCTTTGTAATTTTATCGCTCATAAGGAACAGCTTATCGCAGCTTCGTCCAGTGAGCTATGACATTTGCGACAATAGCCGAATTTAGACCGCGCCCAGCCTGCATGGTTGCAACTTTGCCGCAGCTTGCCTAGCGGCGCGGGCACACCTTGCCCTGCCGCTTTTCGCCGGAGTCCCCGAACATGGTCCCCCGCTACGCCCGCCCCGAAATGACCGCCCTGTGGGAACCGGAAGCGAAATATCGCATCTGGTTCGAGATCGAAGCGCACGCCACTGAAAAGCTTGGCGAGCTGGGCGTCGTACCGAAAAGCGCCGCCAAGGCGCTGTGGGACTGGTGGGCGACCAATCCAAAAATCGATGTCGATGCCATCGACGCGATTGAAGCTGTGACCAAGCATGACGTGATCGCCTTCCTGACGTGGGTGGCGGAGAATGTCGGCGAGCAGGCACGCTTCATGCATCAGGGCATGACCAGCTCCGATGTGCTGGACACCACGCTGGCGGTTCAACTGGCGCGCGCCAGCGATTTGCTGCTTGCCGATCTCGACGCATTGTTGGCAGCGATCAAACGCCGTGCGGAAGAGCACAAATACACGCCCACCATTGGCCGCAGCCACGGCATCCATGCCGAGCCGGTAACTTTCGGACTGAAGCTGGCGCAGGCCTACGCCGAGTTCGACCGGTGCAAGACCCGCCTGCTGGCTGCACGCGCAGAAATCGCGACCTGCGCAATTTCTGGCGCGGTCGGTACTTTTGCCAATATTGCCCCTGAGGTTGAGGCCCACGTCGCCGAAAAGCTCGGCCTGACAATTGAGCCTGTCTCGACCCAGGTCATCCCGCGTGACCGCCACGCCATGTATTTCGCCACGCTGGCAGTGATCGCCGGGTGCATCGAGCGGGTCGCTGTCGAAGTGCGCCACCTCCAGCGCACCGAGGTGCTGGAAGCTGAGGAATATTTCTCCCCCGGGCAAAAGGGTTCGAGCGCGATGCCGCACAAACGCAACCCGATCCTGACCGAAAACCTGACCGGTCAGGCGCGCATGATCCGCGCCTATGCTATGCCCGCGCTGGAGAATGTGGCGCTGTGGCATGAACGCGATATCTCGCATTCTTCTGTCGAGCGTTTCATCGGCCCCGATGCGACTGTCACACTCGACTTTGCATTGGCGCGGCTGACCGGCGTGGTCGACAAACTGCTGATCTATCCCGACCGCATGAAGGCGAACATGGACCGCATGGGCGGCCTGATCCATTCACAGCGGGTGTTACTGGCACTGACTCAGAACGGGGTGAGCCGCGAGGACGCCTATCGGCTGGTCCAGCGCAACGCCATGAAGGTGTGGGAATCGGATGGCCGCATGATGCTGCTCGATTTGCTGAAACAGGACGCGGAAGTGACCGCCGCGCTGTCTGATGCCGAACTGGAAGACCGCTTCGATCTCGAATATCACTTCAAGCACGTCGACACGATCTTCGCCCGCGTATTCGGCAACCCGCGCTAGACGCAGCGCGTTTGCGCGCCTAGCAAGTCAGGACAGACAACAGGGGAAACGCACCAAATGCAGATCGTCCGCACAATCTTATGGGCCGTGTTGCTGTTCGCCCTGGTGGCATTCTCGTTCTTCAACTGGAAACCGGTCGAAGTGCAGATCTGGTCGGATCTGGTACTGGAAACCAAACTGCCCGCGTTGGTCGTGGTCGCCTTCCTGCTGGGGCTGGTCCCGATGTGGCTGCTGCACCGCGGCAGCAAGTGGCGCCTGACGCGGCGCATCACCGCGCTGGAAACCGCCACCACCAAGATGAGCGCGCCCGCCGCCAGCAAGCCGGTTACCCCCGGCACCGCTACGGAAACCCCGCCACCAGCACCGGTATCGCCGCGCGATCTGCCGCCTGAGCCGGCCAATCCTATCGATCCGGAACCTACCCGGCCCCTATGACCAATCCGATTTATCTCGCAATCGACGTGCCCCACCTTCGTGACGGGCTGGCGCTGGCAGAGAAGGCCAGGGCGCACATTGGCGGGATAAAGCTGGGTCTCGAATTCTTCTGTGCCCACGGCGCGCACGGGGTTCACATGATTGGCCAGCTGGGACTGCCGATTTTCCTCGACCTCAAGCTTTACGACATTCCCAATACCGTGGCCGCTGCGATGCAGGCGATCCATGTGCTGGAACCGGCGATTGTCACCGTTCACGCCAGCGGTGGCCGCGCGATGCTGGAAGACGCCAAGGCCGCTGCGGCAGAACACACCAAGGTGGTCGGCGTTACCATGCTGACCAGTATGGATGACCGCGACCTGGAGCGTACCGGGATCAAGGGAACCGCGCATGACCATGTGATGCGGCTGGCCGAATTGTCGAAGGATGCCGGGCTGGATGGGATCGTTTGCTCGGGTCACGAGGTAAAGGCCGTGCACAAGCAATGGCGCGACGGTTTCTTCGTCGTGCCGGGCCTGCGCCCTGCGGGCAGTGCGGCAGGCGACCAGAAGCGCGTTGTCACTCCGCGTCAGGCACGCGATGACGGGGCCAGCGTGCTGGTTATCGGCCGCCCGATCAGCCGCGCCGAGGATCCAGCCGCCGCCGCGCGCGCGATCGAGGGAACGCTCTGACACCGCGCCAATGCGGCGGAACGATTGCCGCCGCTTGCGGGTTTTGAAATCCTGACATCTGGAGAAATCACTGTGAGAAAAGCACTCCCACTGTTGCTGGCCGGTATTGCCGCCGCACTGCCGCTCGCCCCGCTGGCCGCGCAGAATGTTGCGGGCACGGAAATCACCGCCGGGCACACGCTGCTGACCGTCAATGGCGAGGGCAAGACGCTGCGCGAACCCGAACTGGCAGTGTTCAGCGCCGGTGTTACCACGCAGGGTGCGAGCGCTGCCGAGGCGCTGGGCGAAAACTCACGCAAGATGTCGCAGGTTATCGCCTCGCTCAAACGCGCCGGGATTGCGGAGCGTGATATCCAGACCAGCAATCTGTCGATCAGCCCGGTCTATGCCAATCCCGAACGTGACGCGATGATGGCCGCGCGTGCCAGCGGACAGCCCTATATCGCCCCGTCGCCAGAAAACCGTGTTCCCCGGATTATCAGCTATACCGCTAACAACACTGTGTCAGTCCGTCAGCGCAAGCTGGGCGATTATGGCAAGGTGATCGACACGCTGGCAACTGCCGGGGCCAATCAAATCAATGGCCCGGCGTTCCAGATGGACGACCCCGAGCCTGCCCTGAATGAAGCGCGCCGTGACGCCGTACGCAGCGCGCGCGCCAAGGCCGAACTGTATGCCAGTGCTGCGGGCCTGCGCATAGTTCGTGTGGTGTCGATCAGCGAGAGCGGCGGTTATTATGGTCGCCCGCCACAAATGTTTGGCGAGTCCGCAAGAATGGCCGCACCGCCACCACCGCCCGCACCGATACAGCCGGGCGAGATGCAGATGTCTGCCAATGTCTCGATCCAGTACGAACTTGCGCCCTGATCGCGCTCCAGCTGCCCTAGTCACACCCGATGAACTCACCTGAGATCAAGATCTGCGGGATCAGCGATCCCGCCGCGCTCGACGCCGCAATTGGCGCGCGTGCGGACCATGCCGGGCTGGTGTTCTTTGCGCCCTCCCCGCGCAATCTTGCACTGGGTGATGCGCGCGCACTGGCAGAACGCGCCACAGGACGGATCGGCAAAGTGGGGCTGTTTGTGGATGCCGACGACAGCTTGATTGCTGATGCAGTGAACGCGACACAGCTTGATGCGCTGCAATTGCACGGTGAGGAAACGCCAGAGCGCGCCGCGCAGTTGAAGGCCCGCTTCGGCCTGACAGTTTGGAAAGCGCTGCCGATCGCTTCACCCGCCGATGTCGAACGCGCGCGTCAATATGATGATATCGCCGACCTCATTTTGTTCGACGCCAAGACGCCAAAAGATGCGGCTTTACCCGGCGGAATGGGACTGCGGTTCGACTGGTCGCTGCTGTCAGGCTATCGCGGTAAAGCACGCTGGGGTCTGGCAGGGGGCCTGACACCGAACAATGTTGCAGACGCCATCGCCCAGACCGGCGCAGCGCTGGTCGACACGTCTTCGGGCGTCGAAAGTGCTCCCGGTGTCAAGGACGTGGACAGAATCGCAGCCTTCTGCAAAGCCGCGCGGCCATGACCCAGAACCCCAATTCCTTCCGCAACCAGCCAGATGATCGCGGCCATTTCGGCGATTACGGCGGGCGTTATGTCGCCGAAACGTTGATGCCTCTGGTGCTCGATCTTGAGCGCGAATACCGCGCGGCGCAGGCCGATCCCGCGTTCAAGGCGCAATTTGACGACCTGCTTGAACATTATGTTGGCCGCCCCAGCCCGCTCTATTTTGCGGAGCGGCTGACCGAGGCTCTCGGAGGGGCGCAGGTCTGGTTCAAGCGTGACGAATTGAACCACACCGGCGCGCACAAGATCAACAATTGCATTGGCCAGATCCTGCTGGCGATGCGGATGGGCAAGACGCGCATCATTGCGGAAACTGGCGCGGGCCAGCACGGCGTGGCAACCGCCACCGTCTGCGCGCGCTTCGGCCTGCCCTGCGTGATCTATATGGGCGCGACCGATGTGGCGCGGCAGGCACCCAATGTGTTCCGTATGAAGCTGCTGGGTGCAGAAGTGGTGCCGGTAACCAGCGGCGCCGCCACGTTGAAAGATGCGATGAACGAAGGGATGCGCGACTGGGTCGCGAATGTCCACGACACCTTTTACATCATCGGCACCGCCGCCGGGCCGCACCCCTATCCCGAAATGGTGCGCGATTTCCAGAGCGTGATCGGCATCGAAGCGCGCGCGCAAATGCTCGGACGCACTGGCCGCCTGCCCGATCTGCTGGTCGCCTGTATCGGCGGCGGGTCGAATGCGCTGGGCCTGTTCCACCCCTTCCTCGACGATGCGGATGTTAAAATGCTCGGCGTGGAAGCGGCAGGCCACGGGCTGGACAAGGAACATGCCGCCAGCCTGCTGGGCGGATCACCCGGTGTGCTGCACGGCAACAAAACCTATCTGCTGCAAGACGAAGACGGCCAGATCTCCGAAGGCCACTCGATCAGCGCGGGCCTCGACTATCCCGGCATCGGCCCCGAACACGCCTGGCTGAAAGACACCGGCCGAGTCGAATACACCGCCGTGACCGATGACGAGGCACTGGAAGGCTTCCAGCTGCTTTGCCGCACCGAAGGCATCATCCCCGCGCTGGAACCCAGCCACGCGATTGCGGCTGTTGCGAAGCGAGCGAAGGACATGGACCGCGACGCGATTATCCTCGCCAATTTGTGCGGGCGCGGCGACAAGGATATTTTCACCGTGGCTGAAAAGCTGGGAGTGGAGATTTGACCAAAACAAGGCTCGCGTTCATTGCAATAGGTCTGTGTTCAGTTTTGCTATTGTTCCAAACGTGGGTTCTCGGCGACAACTTTGAGACGCCTTGGTTCGTCTGGTTGCCAATCCTTGGCATCTTGGGGTGGTCGCTTTGGCAATTGCGTGCACCACCCGATCCGGCGAGCAAACTGTTTGATTTCAACCCTAAGCGTGGTCTTCTTTATTTCTTTTTGGGCTTGCTGATCTTCCCACTCACTCTAAGTATCGACGCAATTTTTGGCGCGGACATATCAATGACTGACGCGGCTCTGTTTACGGCAGGAGGTTCAATTTTGATCGGCCTCATTGGCGTATTCACGGAGCATGTGAACGTATGACCCGCCTCTTCGCCGCCTTGTTCTTACCCTCTCACCTTCAGGGGAGAGGAAGGAGCCGCGCAGCGGCGGGAGGAGAGGGGGATGCGTGACCACGCCTCGCTGAAGCACGCCCAAGCCATGCGCAAGGATCTGCAGGAATCGGAGATGCGGATGTGGCTGGAGTTGCGGGCTGGTCGTTTCTGCGGGATCAAGTTTCGCCGCCAGAAGGTGATCGGAAAGTTTATCGCCGATTTTGCATCGAACGATCCCAAACTTGTCGTGGAACTGGATGGCGATACGCACACAGGGCGCGATACCTATGACGCTGCGAGAAGCCGACATCTGGAAGATCAGGGATACAGGGTGGTCAGGTTTATGAATTCCGATGTCATCGGGAATATGGATGGCGTGTTAGAGCGCTTGACGGAGGTTGTTGTGGATATGGGATATTCCCCTCTCCCAACCCTCTCCCCTGAAGGGGAGAGGGCCTGATAACCCGCCTCTCCTCCGGTTTCGCCAAGTCCCCCTGTCCTACAGCGCTTCGCCCGTGCGATAGTGACGAAATGACGATGCCTCACTTCTCTTTACGCGCCAAATCGCCTTCGCTCGCCCTGCCCGGATTTTTTACCCTTGAACTGTGTAACACCCGGTCCATGTCTCAGCTTCAAGCAGAGTTAGATGAACGATAATCCCGCCATGACCGCTTCGAATCGCCTCTCCTCAACCTTCGGCAAACCGCACCCCGCCCTCATCTGCTTTCTTACCGCAGGGGATGGCGACACCGCGGCCAACCTCGACGCGCTGGTCGCGGGCGGCGCGGACGTGATCGAATTGGGGATGCCCTTCACCGACCCGATGGCCGATGGTCCGGCGATCCAGGCGGCGAATTTGCGCAGCCTTGGCGCGGGGACGACCACTGCCTATGTGTTCGCCATCGCCTCCGCCTTTCGCACGCGCCATCCTGACACCCCGCTGGTGCTGATGGGCTATGCCAATCCGATGGTGCGGCGCGGGGCGGACTGGTTTGCGGATCAGTGCAAATCCGCTGGCGTCGATGGCGTGATCTGCGTGGATATTCCGCCTGAGGAGGACGACGCGCTTGGCCCGCAATTGCGCGCGGCCGGGGTGGCGCCGATCCGGCTGGCCACGCCGACCACTGATGCGCGGCGCCTGCCGCAGGTTCTCGAAGGGTCGGGCGGGTTTCTCTATTACGTTTCGGTTGCCGGGATCACCGGCCTGCAACAGGCGGCACAGGGCTCTATTGCGGAGGCGGTGGCACGGCTCAAGGCTGCCACGGATTTGCCCGTGGCCGTCGGTTTCGGCGTGCGCACTCCCGATCAGGCGGGCGAGATTGCCAGAGTTGCGGACGGCGTGGTCGTCGGCTCCGCACTGGTCGAGCTGGTTGGCAAGCATGGCAAGGACGCTCCGCGCCATCTTCGCGAACTCACCGAGAGTCTTGCCAAGGCGGTGCATTCGGCGGCAAAGGCTTCAACATGAACTGGTTCACCAAAGTCCGTAACAATCTCCGTTTCCTGCCCAAGCGCGCGACGGATGAGAATCTGTGGGTCAAATGCCCCAGCTGCCAGCAGATGGTGTTCGGGCAGGAGTATCACGAAAACCAGTCCGTCTGCCCGCGCTGTGATCATCATGGCCGCATCGGCGCGGATGCGCGGCTGGCGATGCTGCTGGACGATGGGTTCGAGGTGCTGCCGGTCCCCGAGGTCAAGGAAGACCCGCTCAAGTTCCGCGATACCAAGAAATACACCGACCGCCTGAAACAGGCGCGCGCCAAGAACCCGCACCGCGATGCGTTTCTGGTGGGCTCTGGCGCGATTGACGGCAGGCCGGCAGTGATCGGCGTGCAGGATTTCGGCTTTATGGGCGGCAGCATGGGCATGGCCGTGGGCACCGCCTTTTGTCAGGGCGCCGAACGCGCGCTGACCCGCCGCTGTCCCTATATCGTGGTCACCGCAGCGGGCGGCGCGCGGATGCAGGAAGGTATCCTCAGCCTGATGCAGATGCCCAAGGCAACCGTGATGACGCGGCGGCTGCACGAGGCGGGCCTGCCTTATATCGTGGTGCTGACCGATCCGACCACTGGCGGCGTGACCGCCAGCTATGCCATGCTGGGCGACATCCACATTGCCGAACCGGGCGCGCTGATCGGCTTTGCCGGACAGCGGGTGATCCAGGACACCATTCGCGAACAGCTTCCCGATGGCTTCCAGCGCGCCGAATATCTGCGCAAGCACGGCATGGTCGACATGGTGGTGCACCGCCATGATTTGCGCGATATGCTGGCCACGGTGACCGACTATCTCTCACCCAAGCAGGCGGCCTGACCCACACGATGCGGGACTTTGCCCGCTCCGACAGTCCTGCGGTGCAGCGCCAGCTTGACCGGCTGGGCGCGCTGAGCGTTCCGGACGGGCGGTTGGGGCTGACGACGATCCGCGCATTGCTGGCCCGGCTGGGCGATCCGCAGCTGCGACTACCGCCGGTTTTCCATGTCGCGGGGACCAATGGCAAGGGGTCCACCTGCGCCTTCCTCCGGGCAATGCTGGAGGCCAGCGGCCACCGCGTCCACACCACCACCAGCCCGCATCTGGTGCGCTATAACGAACGCATTCGGGTCGCTGGCGCGCTGATTTCCGACGAGCGGCTGGCACTGCTGTTGGCCGAGGTTCTGGACGCGGGCGAGGATTTGGCACCCAGTTTTTTCGAAGTCACAATGGCCGCCGCATTCTGCGAATTCGCCCGCGTTCCGGCGGATGCCTGCGTGGTCGAGGTCGGGCTTGGTGGGCGGTTTGATGCGACCAATGTCATCACGCAACCCGCCGCCTGCGCCATTGCTGCGCTGGGGATCGACCACGAACGGTTCCTGCTGGTACCCGAAGAAGGCGTGCCGACAGAGCCACTCTCCCGCATCGCTTTCGAGAAGGCTGGTATCGCGAAATCGGGCAGCCCGCTGGTGACATTTTCATATCCTGAAGGTCCATCGCTGGAGATTGAACGCGCGGCTCACGCCGCTGGCGCACCGCTGGCGATGCGGGGCCGCGACTGGCACGCCAGCGTGAATGTCAGCGGATTAAATTATCAGGACCGGGATGGAGCACTGGTGCTGCCGCTGCCCACCCTCACCGGCGCGCATCAGACGGAGAATGCCGCGCTGGCGGCCGCGCTGCTGCGGCATCAGGACCAGATTACCGTCACGCCCGAAGCAATGGCGCAGGGTATCCGCGACGCGCGCTGGCCCGGTCGATTGCAATTGCTCGCCCCCGGTCCGCTGGTGGGAGACCGCGAGGTCTGGCTCGATGGCGGCCACAATGCCAGCGCGGGCGCGATGCTGGCCGGACATTTTGCCGGTCAGCGGCTACATCTCATCCTCGGAATGCTCGAGGCCAAGGACCCGGCATCGCTGACCGCGCCTCTCGCGAAATCCATCGCAACCCTCACAATAGTGCCTGTACCTAGCCACGACTGGCACCCCGCCAGCACCTTTGGAGAGCGCGCGCGAGAGGCTGGCGATGTCGCCAATGCCCTGGCCTCGCTGCCCGACGACAGCCTGCCGGTGCTAATCGCCGGCTCGCTCTATCTCGCGGGTGAGGTCTTGCGCCTCAACAACGAAATTCCCGGCTGATCAATCGGCGCGCATGACCTCGCCAGCCTCCGGTGCGACAATCCCCGCCTTCGCCTTGCCGCGCGATTCGCGGATCCATTCAAGGATGCACAGCCCCACCGCCACCGCGCCAATCATCGTGGTGAAGATGAAGACGAAATAATAGCCGCGATCCTCGATCATCTGGCCCAGCGCGCCGCGCCCGATCGTGCCGATCAGCAGCGTGAGCGACGCGAGCAGCGCATATTGCACGGCGGCGTATTCCTTCGCCACGATGGAGCTGAGCCATGCGATATAAGCCGCTCCGGCGATGCCGATGGCCAGGTTCTCCCAGAAGATCGTGAACGTCAGACGCGCCAGTCCATCAATGTCGGTCATCTGGAAAATGCCTGCGATGAAATTCACCAGCGCAGTGAAGCCAACAAAGTCGCTGCCCGCCTGCATGGCGGCGCCGCCCACTGCGAGATCGGCGTAGAGCAGGTTCGTCGCCGCTGCCAGCGTTGCCCCCAGCGTCAGCGTGAACATGCGGCCGAACTTCGTGATGATCCACCCGCCAAGCGCAAGGCCCAGAAGAATCGCGAACACCCCGAAGAATTTCGATGCGAATGCCACCTGGTCGCCGGTGTATTCCAGCTCTCCAAGGTAAAATGGATAGGCGAAGACGCCCCAGATTGAATCGCAAATGCGATAGGTCAGAACCAGCGCCAGGATCAGCACCAGCGACCAGCCCATGCGGCCGACAAACTCGACCAGCGGCAACACCAGCGCGCGGTATAGATGATCGCTGAACTTCACCTTGTGCCCGGCACCTACGCCCGGCGCGGCGATAATGACGTTGGTGCCGTCACGCTTTTGCTTGGCGACCCAGGCCGCAATGAATGCCGGCAGCACAACTGTCGCGATGACGATCAGAGGACCGTAAGTCGCGGTAAACAATGTCACATCAGGACGGTCATCGGGCAGCGCAGTCATGGAGCGAACCATGAAGACAACCACCGTGACGATGGCCCAGGCCCAGAGTACGCCCACAGCGATCAGCGCGCGAATGCGGACTTTCTCGGTAACTTCACCAGCATTGTAGAGCTCGGCAACCTCTTCGTCGTTTGCCGCTACCGTTGCGGCGGAGCGTTTCTCCACATCGGCATCGGGGGCAAACAGACTTGCTATGCCGATGGCCAACATGATTGCGCCCATGATGACATAAGTCTGCGGCCAGCCGATCCGTTCAGCAATGATCAGACCCAGCGCGCCGCCGATCAGCGCAGCGAGGCGAAAGCCCATCTGAGTAATGGTCGAGAGAATATCCAGCGTGGCAGTCTCGTCCGCGACATCGATGCGCCAGGCATTGATGGCGATGTCCTGAGTGGCACTGGCGAACGCGCCGATTGCCGCCAGCAGGCTGAACCAGCCAAGCGCGCTCTTGGGGTCGAGGAAGCTCATGATCAGCAATGCGATGCCGACGATCAGCTGCATCGGCGCGATCCACTGCTTGCGTTTCCCAAGCCTGCGGAGGCCGGGAAGGTCGACTTTGTCGAGCAGCGGCGACCATAGGAACTGGAAGGCATAAGCGAGCCCGACCAGCGAGAAGACGCCCATAGTCTCAAGATCGACTTCAGCTTCGGACAGCCATGCATAGAGTGTGCCGAGGAACAGCGCCGGGGGCAGGCCCTGGGCAAAGCCGAACAGCAGCATAAAGCCCGACTTGCGGTTGGTCAGCGCCAATCCCAATGTGCGCCATGCTGATTTCTTCTGTTCTGCAACCGCTTCGGCCATAAGCTGGCGTCCTTCCGTTTATCGCTGTTTTTTGCGACACTAGCGGCTGCAAGGGGTGAGAGGAACAGCGATCATGAGCACTGCCCACGTCTCTTCGGCGAGCAAGCGTCCGACAGCAGGCCAGCTGGCGCTGGCGCGCAAGGTCGCGGCAGGCGGTTCCAAGCCCGCCGATATGGTCTCTCAGGTGCCCGCATCAGCTTATACTGACCCTGACTGGTTCGCGCACGAAAAGGCGGCGATATTCGACCGCATGCCGCAAATCCTTGCGCCGTCGGTGTTGCTGCCAGAGGCGGGGATGGCGGTCCCTCACGATGTCACCGGACGCCCGCTGCTGATCACGCGCGATGCGGATGGGGCGGCGCATGTCTTCCTCAACGTCTGTCGCCATCGCGGCACCCGTCTGGTCGAGGGGAGCGAGGTGCAATGCACCAAGAAGCTGGTCTGCCCCTATCACGCGTGGACCTATGCGGTGGATGGCCGCTTGCTTGCCCTGCCCCGCCCTGATGCCTTTCCCGGTCTGGACAAGGGCGCAATGGGATTGGTGGAATTGCCATCAAAGGAAACTGGCGGTCTGATCTGGTTCTGCCCGGAGCAGCGCCCCACTGACTTTTCTGACGCCGAGACTCTGGGCGCGGATTTCGATGCGCTGGGTATGGGCGACGGTGTGCTGTTTCGCCGCAAGACGCATGATGTGGCGGCCAATTGGAAGCTGATCATGGATGCTTTTCTTGAAAGCTATCACGTCACGCGCCTGCACGCGCAGACGATCGGACCGTTCTTCAAGGACGGTGTGACCAGCGGCGATATGATCGGGCTTCATCACCGCTCTGCAGTCGGACGGCTGGAGGAGATGGACGGGGTCGACCTCACCGATATGGCGGCGCTGCGGCGGGTCATCACATTTGCTTATCAGACCCTGCCAGGGGCGCTGATTATCCCCAGCCCTGACTATATCAATCTGATGGTGCTGATGCCGCAGGCGCATGACCACACGCTGGTGGAAGACTTCATGCTGATCCCCGAACAACCCGCCACCGACAAGGCGCGCGATCATTGGGAACGCAGCTGGGCGCTGCTGGATGGCGGCGTTTTTGCCGGCGAGGATTTCCGCGCGGCGGAGCTGGGCCAACAGGGCTTGGCCACCGGCGCGGTGCCGCAGCTGACGCTGGGCACGCTGGAGAGCGGCATCAGCCACTATCACAAGACCGTCGCGGAAGCCTTGCGCGCCGCCAATTGAGAGCCTAACCGCGCGGCCATGCCCGACAACAAACTTCCCGAAGAAGGCGACCGGATCGCCAAGCTGCTCGCGCGTGCGGGCGTAGCCAGCCGCCGCGAGGTTGAGCGGATGATTGCCGATGGCCGTGTGGCCGTGGATGGCAAGGTGCTCGACACGCCCGCCTTCAAGATGACCGGCCTCAAAGGCGTGACCGTTGACGGCAAGCAGGTGGGCAAACCGGCTGCGGCACGGCTGTTCGCGTTCCACAAGCCGTCTGGCCTGCTGACCGCCGAACGCGACCCCAAGGGGCGCGCGACGATCTATGATGCGCTGCGCAACGCCCTGCCCAAGGATGCGGGCCGCGTGATGCCGGTCGGCCGGCTCGACTACAACACTGAAGGGCTGTTGCTGCTGACCAATGATGGCGAGCTGAAACGGGCGATGGAGCTGCCGTCATCGGGCATTCCGCGAAAATACCGCGCGCGCGCCTTTGGCGATGTCACGCAGGCGCAGCTTGACGAACTGATCGAAGGCATCACCATCGACGGCATCCGTTATGGCAAGATCGAGGCTGATCTGGACCGCTCGACTGGCCGCAATCGCTGGATCGAAATGACCATCACCGAAGGCAAGAACCGCGAGGTCCGCCGGGTGCTCGAACATCTCGACTTGCAGGTAAACCGCCTGATGCGGCTCGCCTATGGGCCGTTCGAACTGGCCGATCTGCCGCGCGGTCGCGCTGCCGAGATCAAACAGAATGACGTCGAGCTGTTTCGCAAGCAATTGCTGGGCGGCAAACGCAAATGAGAGTGACTGCGGGCGACTGGCGCGGGCGGAAACTGACTGCGCCTGCCGGGGAAGCCACGCGGCCAACCGCCGACCGCACGCGAGAAACGCTGTTCAATATGCTGACCAGCCGCTTGGGCAGCTTTGAAGGGCTGAGCGTAGCGGATCTGTTTGCCGGTTCGGGCGCACTGGGGTTGGAGGCACTGTCGCGCGGTGCGGCGTCCTGCCTGTTTGTCGAACATGATGCGGCGGCAGTGAAGGCCATCCGCAGCAATATTGAAACGCTTGACGCGCGTGCCAAAACCACCGTGCAGCAAGCCTCTGTGATGAGCCTCGGCCCCGCCCGAAATGTGCATGATCTGATTCTGCTCGATCCACCTTACCAAACCGGAGCAGGCGCAGTGGCGCTTGATCGGCTGATCCGGCTTGGCTGGATTGGTCCCGCCACTTGGATCGCGCTGGAAACGGCATTCAACGAAGATGTCGAAATTCGTCTCCTGAGCACTGCGGCAGAACGCCGCGTCGGGAAGGCCAAGCTGACTTTGCTAAGGCTAACCCCCGACGCGGACTGAATGCTGGCAGGTTAGCGCATAGGCTCCGGAGCTGGTTCTGGCTCAGGTTCGGCCATAGGCTCCACCACAGTAGGCTCCGATGCTGGAGGCGTAACCGCTGATTGGCTCTCAATACGCTTTTCGAGCATATCCCAGATGGCCACCCGGTCAGCGTCCACCATTGCGGTCAAAGCTGATTTGTCGTTATGTGTGAGCCGCCAGAAAATGTCCTGACGCGCTGCGGGCAGCGTCCAGAAATATGCCCGGATATCGTCCGCCCAGCCATCATGTTCTGCCCTTTTTTCAGCTGTCCATCCGGCATATATGGCCGATTGTTCAGCTGTCATCATGGCTGGCACTGTTTCGTCGGCCAGCGGCGCCTCCGCCTCGGTCGGCGGCGGTTCCTGCGCCATAGCGGGAATGGATATGGTGGCGAGTTGGCCACCGATTATATACCAGAAAGTATTGCGCATGTGATGCTCCTTGCATTCGACATGCGTGACGAACGTGATCTACTCCTGGCCCATCAGGAGCGCCCAGACAGTCCGCCATTGCCGCGCGTTAATCAACCCATTGGACACGCCGCCACCGCGCCAGTCTCACGTCCAGTCGGCGGCTGTGCATCAAATGCGGCAAGGCGATATATTGCGCATAACGCGAAAAGGCAGGACCACTTTAGCGGTCCTGCCTCTCCAAGCGGCTACGCTACACAATGGCGGCGCGGCTGATGTCAGATTTTAGCTACCCGGCTTTTTCGCGGGCAACGGCGTTGCGATTTCGCTGGCGGGCTTGCCCGGCCAATAGTTAAGCGGACGATTGCCATAATTCAAACCAGCTTCACGCGGGTTGATGCAATTGTCTTGCTGATCGCCCTTGCACGGCGGGTACTCACCGCCCGCTGGCGTCATGGCGGCAGGCGTTGTCTGGGCAACCTCACCAGTCACAAAGCGCGGCATGGTGCCAGTGGCAGGGCGCGAAGCTGGAGCCGGTGCGGCACCCATCTGAGTCGCAATTTGCGACCATGCCACGGTGCGCTGCTGCGGCGTCATCTCGAAGATACGCACACGTTGTTCGTCATTCAGAACCCACCAGCCGTCAACTTCGGTTGGAGCGAGTGTCCAGTAATATTCCTGAACTCCATAGGGCCATGCATCATACATCACGCGGCGTTCGGCGGGCCAGCCCTCGTACATGGTCTGCTGATCGGTCGTCAGCACGTAAACATTGCCATTGGCATCAACGGCAACATCCTGCGCAATTGCGGGGGCGGCGGTAAAAGCCAGCGCTGCAGCGCCAGCAAGGATAAGGTTTCTCATCTTGGGTGTCTCCACGATTGTGATCGCCCTGACAACGCGGCACCCCGCGACACGGTTCCACAGATGCCCCGCCCGGCAGGGCTTGCGTTCGTGCCCTGCGTTCCCTAGCTGTTCCTGCTTACATGAGACCGCTTTCCACTCCCTCCCAAGTGCCCGAAAATGGCACAATTCCGCCCTATGCGGCGGGTCTTAACGCGCCGCAGAAACAGGCGGTCCTGACCACCGAGGGACCGGTGCTAATGCTGGCCGGAGCAGGGACCGGAAAGACAGCGGCGCTCACCGCAAGGCTGGCACATCTTATCGCAACGCGCCGGGCGTGGCCGTCGGAAATCCTGTGCGTCACCTTCACGAACAAGGCCGCACGCGAGATGCGCAACCGGGTTGCGCGGCATATTGGCGATGCGGTCGAAGGGATGCCGTGGCTGGGCACTTTCCATTCGATCGGCGCGCGAATGCTGCGCCGCCATGCCGAACTGGTCGGCCTTAAATCGAACTTCACAATCATCGATACCGATGATCAATTGCGGCTTTTGAAGCAGTTGATCGTCGGCAACGATCTTGACGAAAAGCGCTGGCCGCCGCGCCAGCTTGCCGGATTGATCGACCGCTGGAAAAATCGCGGGCTAAACCCTGCCGATCTCGATGCGGCTGAAAACGAAGCCTATGCCAATGGCCGGGGGCAGGAATTCTACAAGCTTTATCAGGAGCGGTTGAAGACCCTGAACGCCTGTGATTTCGGCGACCTGTTGCTGCACGTGCTCAACATCCTGCGGCAACATCGCGATGTGCTGGCGCAGTATCAGCAGCGCTTCAAATATATCCTGGTGGACGAATATCAGGACACCAATCAGGTGCAGTATCTATGGCTCCGCCTGCTGGCTCAGGAGCGTAAGAACATCTGCGTGGTGGGCGATGATGACCAGTCGATCTATTCATGGCGCGGCGCAGAAGTTGCCAATATCCTCAAGTTTGAAAAGGATTTTCCCGGTGCGGCGGTGGTCAAGCTGGAGCAGAATTATCGCTCCACCCCGCAAATCCTCGCCGCTGCTTCCGGGCTGATCGACGCCAATAGCGAACGCATTGGCAAGACGCTGTGGACCGAATTGCCTGCGGGGGACAAGGTCCGCGTGGTCGGGGTGTGGGACGGACCCGAGGAAGCGCGCCGCGTCGGCGAGGAAATCGAGCGGCTGGAGCGCGAGGGCGCCCCGCTGGACCAGGTCGCCATCCTCGTGCGCGCGCAATACCAGACTCGCGAATTTGAAGATCGCTTCATCCAGATCGGCCTGAATTACCGGATTGTCGGCGGCTTCCGTTTTTATGAACGTGCAGAAATCCGCGACGCCCTCGCCTATCTGCGCGTGATTGAACAGCCGGCGGATGATCTGGCTTTCGAACGCATCTACAACCAGCCCAAGCGCGGTTTGGGTGCCAAGACATTGGACGCCATGAGCCGCCATGCGCGCACCACCCAATTGCCGCTGGCCGCAGCCTCTCTCGATCTGGCCGATAGCGACGAATTGCCTGCGCGCGCGCGCAACACGCTGATCGGCCTGCTCGGTCTGTTTGTCCACTGGCGGGAGGCGGCGGAGCAAGAGACGCCCGCCAATCTGATGCGCATGGTGCTGGCCGAAAGCGGGTATGAGGATATGCTGCAAAAAGATCGTAGCCCCGAAAGCGCCGGACGGTTGGAAAACCTGTCAGAGCTCGCCCGCGCGATGGAGGAGTACGACACACTCACCGACTTCCTCGAACACGTCAGTCTGGTGATGGACAATGACGCGCGCGATGATGGTGAGAAGGTCACGATCATGACCATGCACGCGGCCAAGGGGCTGGAGTTCGACAATGTCTTCCTGCCCGGCTGGGAAGAAGGCGTGTTCCCCAGCCAGCGATCACTGGACGAAGGCGGTCTGGCCAGTCTGGAGGAGGAACGCCGCCTCGCCTACGTCGCGATCACCCGCGCGCGCCGGCGCTGCACCATCCTCCACGCTGCGAACCGGCGGATTTACGGCCAGTGGACCAGTTCGATCCCCAGCCGCTTTGTCGAAGAATTGCCCGAAGATATGATCGCCCGTGAAACCTCGATGACCGGCGGGGCCAGCCTGTGGCGGGCCAATTGGTCCGAACATGACGATCCCTTCGCCCATGTCGCGCGGGATGCACCGGCGCGCACCCAGACGCGCGGTCCCGGCTGGCAGCGCGCAGTCTCCACCGGCTATGATGCAACGCCCAAGCGGCTTGCCGAACCGGGCCGTAGCGCCGCCAGCTTCGCTGCCAAACCGCGCAGCGATATCGCGCTGGGCGCGCGCGTGTTTCATGACAAATTCGGTTACGGCACAGTGACCGGTCAGGAAGGCAACAAGCTGGAAATCAATTTCGAGCACGCCGGGACCAAGCGGGTCATCGACAGCTTCGTAAAGCTGGCAGATTAAGCGACGGCTTTGTGCTCGGCGGCAGCTTTCGCGCTGCGGCGATAGCGTTTTTCCCACGGCCGGGCCAACTCGCCCAGCAGCCCGCGCGTTCCCTCGGCAATGCCGGTTTCACAGCCCAGATAAGGCGCGGGATCGACATAGGTGCCGAACAATCGGTCCCACAGCGTGACCGTGTTGGCATAATTGGAACCCATCAATTCCTCATCACGAATATGATGCAAACGGTGCGCCGCTGGCGACATCAGCCAGCGTCCGGCGAGGCCCAAAGTCCACGGCACATCAGCATGGATGAAATAACCCCAGAAGCTGCGGATCAAGCTCGCCAGACCCACCGCCCATGCCGGGAACCCCAGCAGCAGTAGCAACGTCAGGTCCAGCGCCATCGCAAGGAAGTGCGCCAGCGGATGTTTGCGGAGTAAGGACAGCCAATGCAGCTGCGTATCGGCATGATGCGTCGCATGAATGCGCCATAGCAGCGGGTGATGCTCAAGCCGGTGACGCCAATAGGCGACGAAATCATAAACGAGGATGGCCAGAACCAGCACGAGCAATTCGTTCATCCCGTCCCAGAATGCCACAAAGGATGCCGGCGCGCCCAGCAAGCCATGCAACGTGCCCTGAGACAATGTGAACAAAGGAGCCAGCAGGATCAGGTTGATAATTGCCATACCAAGATTGGTGGCAAACTCGCCGCGCATACCGTGCATGGCCTGAACGATGGCCGCGCGTTTCATGGCGAGCGCCAACAGGCCAAAGACAACCGCCATTACGCCGACTGTTGTCAGCATTCCCATTGCGTGATCGGCGAACATCTCCATCACACCGCAATGGCGGATGGATGGTTAGAAATGCGTTAAATCGGTTGGCTCAGCCCAACGTAACGCCAAGGAAACCCGGCACCGGGCCGTTCCAATCACCCTTGTCTTCGTCATCACGCGCGGTTTTGCGTGGCGCGCTGGCTTTTTCGGGCTTGGGTTGGCTGGTCTTGGCAGCCGGAGCCTCAGCCTTGCGGCTGCGCGGGCGTGGTTTCTCGGCCTCCGCCTCTACAACTGGGGCTGGCGCTTCTTCACGCTGCGGTTTGTTGCGCGGCTTGGCAGCTGCGCGCCGAGGCTTGGCATCCTGCTCGGCAGCGGGTTCGCTATCGGGCTCTGCCTTGGGCTGGGCTTTCGCCGCGCTCCTGGTCTTTTGAACTTTCGGCTCTTCGGACTTGAGTTCGATCCGTACGTCTTTTTTGCCAAACACGGGAATCTTTGCACCGGTCAGCTTTTCAACATTGGCGATCGCTTCGGCGTCTTCGTCGGCCACCAGAGTAAATGCCCGCCCCTTGGCACCGGCACGGCCGGTCCGGCCTATGCGGTGGACATAGTCATCGGGATGCCACGGCGTGTCGTAATTGAACACATGGCTGACGCCTTTGACGTCGAGACCGCGTGCCGCGACATCGCTGGCGACCAGAATATTGACGTCGCCGTCCTTGAACCGGTCCAGTTCCTTGATGCGGCTGGACTGGTCCATATCACCGTGAATTTCGGCGCTGGAGAAGCCGTAGCTCTGCAGGGTCTTGTTCAAATCGCGCACGGTGGTCTTGCGGTTGGCGAAGATGATCGCGGTTTCGACCAGATCATTGTTGAGCAGCCAGCGCAGGGTTTCACGCTTCTGACGGCTTTTCACCGGCACCTTGAACGCGGTGATATCCGCATTGGTGCTGGCCGCGCGGCTAACCTCGATCCGCTTGGGATTGTTGAGGAAAGTGCGAGAAAGCTTTTCAATCGGCGGCGGCATCGTTGCAGAAAACAGCATCGTCTGACGCGCTTCAGGCAGCTTGGAGCAGATGAACTCGATATCGGGAATGAACCCCATGTCGAGCATCCGGTCAGCCTCATCGATCACCAGCAATTCGCAGCCGTTGAGCATGATCTTGCCACGCTCGAACAGATCCATCAGCCGGCCCGGCGTGGCGATCAGCACATCGACGCCTTCGTCCAGTGCCTTGATCTGGTCACCCATCTGCACGCCGCCGATCAGCAGCGCCATTTTCAGATCGGCGTTCTGCCCATATTTAACGAAATTTTCCGCCACCTGAGCGGCCAGCTCGCGGGTCGGTTCAAGGATCAGGCTGCGCGGCATCCGCGCGCGGCGGCGGCCGTGATTGAGAATGTCGATCATCGGCAGCACGAAGCTGGCGGTTTTGCCGGTTCCCGTCTGCGCGATACCGATGATGTCCTTCATCATCAGTACGGGCGGGATGGCCTGCGCCTGGATGGCCGTCGGCTCTGTATAGCCGGCGTCGGCCACAGACCGCAGCAGTTCTTCGGATAGGCCGAGATCGGCGAAGCTCATATGCGTTCGTATTGTCCTATGATTAATGCAGCAGCAAATAGTGCACGCGCAATTGCCAGCGACGCGAGACGCGTGCCGACCGTCGCGGCCTTTGCCGGTTTGGCTGTTCAAGTCAAGGAAAGAGCGGGTTCGGCCCCGAGGGGAGGTCGCTCGTTAAGGACCAGCCTCAGCGGGCCTGCTGCACTGCAACCAGTCGGCGCAGTGCGGTAACCTGACACTTGGCCCCAGCGCGCGACAGCAGGCGATCACGCTTAACGCACAGATTGCCGTCGCCATTGGGTTCCAGATAGAACCCGCGATAGAAGTCACGCGGAGAGCAGGCTTTTTCCAGCTGCGCCGCGACGATCCGCTGATCGCGCATAAACATCAACAGGCGGTTGCCGCGATCGGAAACGCCAACAATGTCGCCCGCCTTGATGCATTTGCCCATCGGTTGTTCAACCATCCGCGTCTGCATCGGCTGTTGCGGCAATTCGGCCATCATGCTGCGCCGCGCCGGACCCGGACGGGGGCTGATCCTCAGGATGACCCGCCGTTCGATCCGTACCTGCCCCGCAGTGGGCACTTCGCCCATACCCTGCAGGCCAAGCCAGTCGGCAACCTGTTCCGAGAAGCCGCCACGCGTCCGCTCACCATCTTCGTCACGCACTTGCTGCGCCGTCACATCATCCGCCACCGGAGCAGCAGGTCCCGCAGGGGACAGCACGAGCGCGAGCGGTGCGATAAGGGTGGCAAGCATCGGCATTGGCAGGTTCGGAAACGGCTCCTGAGCCATGAATATGGGCTATGGCAGCCCGGTTCTCGCGCCACCAATGTGCCTGCATGGTTGAATACTGGCTTAATTGCTTGTCGTGTGATGGCAAGTGGTGGCGTTTCCCCTACCTGCTGTGGCAATGATGCCGCAATGACCGATCACGACACTTTCCTCACCGCAGCGCAAAGCCTGCTTGGCCCGCGCGGGTTCACAGCTGATGCCGATCTGGTGACGCCCTGGCTGACCGACTGGCGCGGGCGTTTTACCGGACGCGCTCTGGGTCTTGCCTCGCCTGCGAACACTGCTGAAGTTGCCGCTTTTGTACGGCTGTGCGGCGAACATGGCGTGCCAATTGTGCCGCAGGGTGGGAACAGCGGAATGTCGGGCGGTGCCACACCGGATGACAGCGGCGAGGCCGTGGTGCTGTCACTGCGCCGGATGGATGCGATCCGCACGTTCGATGTCGAGGCTCAGCAGATCACCTGCGAGGCGGGTGTCATTCTCCAGACCTTGCATAAGCTGGCGGAGACGCAGCGACTGCGCTTTCCGCTGACTTTGGGCGGCAAAGGATCGGCGACTGTCGGAGGGCTGATCTCCACCAATGCCGGTGGTACGCAGGTCCTGCGCCACGGCACCATGCGTGCTCAAGTACTGGGGATAGAGGCAGTGATTGCCGATGGCAGTGTATTTGACGCGCTGACCCCTCTAAAAAAGGACAATCGCGGGTTCGACCTAAAGCAAATGCTGATCGGATCGGAGGGGACGTTGGGCATCGTCACCGCGGCGACGCTGCGTTTGGTGCCAGAGATTGGCGGACGGGCGGTGCTATGGGCAGGTCTCCCCTCGCTCGCCGTTGCGCGGCAATTGCTGCTGCACTGTCAGGCAACTGCGGGCGATACGCTTGAGGGGTTTGAGGTGATGCCCGCACACTGCCTTGCCTCTGTCCTCGACCACTTGCCCGATGCCCGCTCCCCGCTGGCCGACAACCACGCATGGCACGCCCTGATCGAACTGGTCGGCGATGTCACCAGCGCCGATGCCCTGCCCGACCTGGCCGAGCGTGTCTTGTCCAGCGCCTTGGAGAAAGGCCTGCTGGACGACGCAACTATCGCCGCGAACGAGGCGCAGGCAGAGGCGTTCTGGCTGTTGCGTGACAGTGTCGCGCCTGCCGAACGGGCAATTGGCCCAGCGATGCAGCACGATATTTCGGTGCCAGTCGCAACTATGGCGGATTTCGTGACCGCAGCCGCGCCGCAAGTGGAGACGCGCTTCCCCGGCACGACTGCCGTCGCATTCGGCCATCTTGGCGATGGCAATGTCCATTTTCACGTGCTGGCCCCGCCCCATGCCGAGCGCGGTGAGTGGGAGCAGACGCAGGGCAAGGCGATCAGTGCCTATGTTCACGATCTGGTCACCCAATGGGGCGGATCAATCAGCGCCGAGCACGGGATTGGCCAGATGAAGCGCGACGAATTGGGCCGGCTGGGCGATCCGGTGGCGCTGGCCATGATGCGCAGCGTCAAGCACGCGCTTGATCCTTCAGGTCTTCTCAATCCGGGCAAACTGGTGCCGCTTGCACCTGACGGCACAAACCCGTAAAGCGCGCGACTTCAAGCGCGTGCGTGCCCTGATGGCAGGCCGCCAAAACCATTCCTGACGCTTAATTTTTCGGAGAGAATTCATGGCCAGCGCGCCGCAGCCCAACCTGCCCCTGTTCTACAACGATCTGATGCCGCTCAACAGCAAGGATCACACCAAGTATCACACCAAGTCGGTCGACAAGGCACCTTGGCTGGCCAAGCAGCACGCCATTCCGCTGACCGTTGACGAATTCGTTCAGGCGCAGCGCAATTTCCCGATCGTTTTCTCGTCAGGCGAACAGCCGCTGCCGCTGGCGCTGATGGGCCTCAACGAAGGTGTGAACACCTTTGTCGACGATGATGGCAAGATGCCTGAAGCGGCTTATTTGCCAGCCTACATCCGCCGTTACCCCTTCATGCTCGCCAAGCTGAAGCCTGACGCTGAAGACCTGTCACTGTGCTTTGACCCGACCGCCGATTCGGTTGGCGAGTTCAAGGACGGCGATGCGCTGTTCAATGACGCCGGTGAAACCACCGACGCAACCAAGAGCGTCCTGGAATTCTGCGAGCAGTTCGAACACGCTGGCCGCCGCACCCAGACCTTCATCGAAGAGCTGCAGAAGCACGATCTGCTGATGGACGGCGAGGTTGCGATCCAGCAGGACGGCACCGAACAGCCTTTCGTCTATCGCGGCTTCAAGATGGTCAATCAGGAAAAGCTGCGCGAAATGCGCGGTGACCAGCTGCGCACGTGGGAGCAGAACGGCCTGCTGATGCTTATCCACGCTCACCTGTTCTCGCTCGACATGATGCGCAATATCTTTGGTCGTCAGGTCCAGCAGGGCAAGGCACCGCAGGCCGCCCCTGCGGCATCCGCCGTAGACGCCCCTGCCACCGACGCCTAAGCTTTTCGCGGCAAGAGGTGGCGGATTTGCGCCGATCCGGCGCAAACTGCCACCCCTGCGCACCTTGAAGAGCGTGGCTGCGAGACTTACTTTGGAGGAGCCGGGCGGTGCCGCCCTCATGGCCCGTTCGGTTAATGCGCGAGAGCGCGTTATCCTCCCTGAACCTTGGCCACCTCGTGCTTTCCAGCGCGAGGTGGTTTTTTATGGCACGCGCGGATTATTCGGCGGCTTGCGAAAGGCCGTCCTGCCGCGCCAGCGCGACAACATTGTCTGCCAGCGTCCTGACCAGCGTCACCAGCAACCGCGCCACGCCAGGCAGGCGCGCGCTTGGCTCGTCGAGCCGCGCATCCAGATAGGCCGTGCGGCAGACCTCCAGTTGCAAAGCGTGCATCCCGCGTGCCGGGGCGCCGTGACGGTCCAAGACATAACCGCCCGAATAGGGGCGATTGTGCGCAGCCGCCCTGCCCGCTCCGGCAAAAAAGCGCAGCGAAGCCGCCGACAGCAGTGGGTTGCAGGAAATTCCGAACCGGTCGCCGATCACAAATTCCGGCGCATGTTCATCCGGGAAACGTGCCTTCAACGGCGGCATCGAATGCAGGTCCAGCAGCAAGGCCGCGCCCCAACGGTCACGCAATGTCTCCAGCGCGGTGCCCAATGCTGTGTGGTAAGGTCGGTGTATCCCGGCAATGCGGCTGTTCAGTTCTTCACGCGGCAGGGGGCCGCGCCAGATTTCTCCCGATCCGGGTAGTCTGCGCGGCACCAGTCCCAACCCGCTGCGGGCGCGGCGATTTGCCGCCGAATGCCGTCCTTCACGTTCGCGCGCTCCGGCAATCATGCCCCAATCGACATCATCGGTGGCGCGGTTGAGGTCGAGCATCGCCCGCGGAGCCTCTGCCATAATCAAGGCCGCCCCAGTCTGCGCTGCAACCTCGCGGGCCAGCGCATCGACATGGCGATCCTCAAGCCGCAAGCGCGATCTGGCAGGATCGCGCATCGCCCCAATCACCGCCACAGGATAGGCGCGACCCGCGTGCGGAACCGCGATCAGAATGGGTAGCGGCGCCTTGTCGACTCCCCACAGCCGATAGGCTGGCGCTCCGCCGCTCGCGATCTTACCCCCGGTACTGGCCGCCGAATCCTGCAATTCGACCGTTTTTTCATCGCTTGCCATCACGCGATTCTGGGCGTTCGGCGCACCCAAGTCAAAGAATCCTGCACCAAAGGGGGACGCCTCCAAACTGGCCAAAGATTTCTTAAGCTCAATCCGATAGAGCCAGCGCCATGATCGACACTCACAAAACGCGAATCCTCCTTGCCGAAGATGATGATGCCATGCGCACTTATCTGGAGCGCGCTCTGCAGAACGCGGGCTATGCCGTCGATGCGGTGGATCGGGGGACTGCTGCGGTGCCGTTGCTCGAAGCGAATCACTATGATCTGCTGCTGTCGGATATCGTCATGCCCGAAATGGACGGGATCGAACTCGCCCAGCGCTGTAACGAGCTGAGCCCCGGCACAAAGGTGATGTTCATCACCGGCTTTGCTGCAGTTACGCTAAAGGCAAGCCGCGAACAGCCGCACGCCAAGGTTCTCTCCAAACCGTTCCACCTGCGCGACCTCGTGCTTGAAGTTGAACGGGTCGTCGAAGACCGGATAAGCGCGCGGGTTTAATGGGTATTCGATAATTCGGTTATAGCCGCTTGCATGGGCGCGAAGGCCTCGCTAAAGCGCGCGCCTGTCGCCCGAAAGCGGCATGTTCGATAGCGTGGGCGTATAGCTCAGTGGTAGAGCACTATGTTGACATCGTAGGGGTCCCAAGTTCAATCCTTGGTACGCCCACCATCGGACCGCCAGACACGAAAAAGCCCGCTGCAATGCGGGCTTTTTGCGTTTTGGGACTGGTGAGTTTCGCCAGCACCGGCGGGGATCAGAATGCCCGGTCGTGAACCAGCACGCGCACGGTCATCAGCATGATCCATAAATCGCGCCAGGGTGACCAGTTTGCGATATATTCCAGATCGGAATCCAGCCGCTTGGTCAGATGTTGTTCTTCATCGGTCGCGCCGCGCAAACCGCGGATCTGCGCCAACCCGGTCAGACCCGGTTTCAGCGAATGCCGCCGCCAGTAATTGCTCTCGACCTCCCAGAACAGCCGGTCGCCAGCCAGTGAACCCAGCGCATGGGGGCGCGGGCCAACAAGGCTCATATCGCCCATTACGACGTTCACCAGCTGCGGGATTTCATCCAGACTGGTCTTGCGCAGGAATTTTCCGACGCGGGTAATCCGGTCATCGTCCTTGGACGCTGAGCGGGCGCCTTCATGATCCAGCTTCTGCACCTTCATCGAACGGAATTTCAGCATATCGAAAAACCGATTGCCACGGCCCATCCGGCGCTGGATGAAAAACACCGGGCCGGGATCGTCGATCTTGATCGCAATGGCAATCAGCAGGAAAATCGGGCTGAGCACCACCAGCGCCAGGCCCGACAGTACGAAATCCATCGCGCGCTTCATAACGCGCTGGCGAAAGCCCAGCGGGCGTGATGACACCACCAGAGAGATGAAATTGCCATCACGGCGCAGTGCGATCGGACGCAATTCGCGCAATGCATGCGAGACGATTTCGCCATCGACGCCAGCCGCCCGCATGACAAAGGCCCATGTAGCGCGCTTTTCAACGGGGCAACTGACGACCACGCGATCCACGTTCTGGACGTGCTCGCCAAAGCGGTTGAGCGATGCGGGATCGTCAACGCTGACATCAAGATCATGATCCGCGACATCGATCACAATAGCCTTGGGTATCTCGATCTCTGGCCCACCATCTCGTATCACCAGCACGCTGTTGATGTCGGGCACTACACGCCACAGAATATCGGTATGCAAAATGCCGCGAAACAGCGTCATCATGGCGCAGGCCGCAGTAATCCCCAGCGTCAGCAAACCCCGCGACAGCCTGCCGGTCGCATCCATGAAATAGGTGATGAAAATCAGCATCGCCGCTGTCAGAAGTGCTGCGGATACCACGCGCGCGACAGACAGTCTTAAACTGAGCAGACTCTCGACCGAATAGGCGCTGTTATAAAGCGCCAGCACCGCAAAAATCGGTACGAACATATTTGTCTGCGAGAAGGCGAAGCTGGACGGAAACACGCCGATATACAGCGCCGCCGCGAGCTGGAACGACGCCACGATAATCGCAGCATCAACCGCCATCGTCACAAGGTGTACCGCAATTCGCCGCTTTTCCAGCGACATCGCCATCGGGCGGTAAGCGGTCACCGGGTTAGTGCTACGTTCAAGCATCGGTGCATTCGGTTGGCTTGTCGAGAAACATGAATGCAATCCCGCGCAAAGCGCTTACCGTCCTTCTATACCACGAATATGTACATGAGCCGGACCCGCACTGAACAATTCGCTTGTTCGGCAACCCTTTGTGCTTCGGCCGAGGCTGTGAAATGCACCACACTGGCAGGTTGATCAACAGTTTTTCCCTTTCGGGCTGGTTGCGAGCAATTCATTGTAGCTTTTGCAGCACATGCAAATTCAGTATTTATCAAGGTGCTATCGGCAATCTACGGCGCGACGCAGGCGGCTTGGCTTGCACCTCATGCGCTCCCCTAATAGGCGATAGTGATGCCCTTTCGGATCAAAAATCTGTTGTTTGCACTGCTGTCGGTGGCAGCCGTAACGGGCGCAACACTGGTATCTGCGCATGAGCCGCACTGGGCCGTCACCCTGCGCGGCCAGCTTGTCCGCGTCGCCGAAATTGACTGGCGGCTGGCGACCGTCGCGCCGCAGCGATGCGCGCGCATTGCCGCCGGGTTCGGCCTCGCACTCGACAGCATCTCTGCCTATCCCGAGGCCGAGCGGCCAGCGGTCGCGGCGGCGCTGAATATGACCGATCTTCTGCAAATCGCAGCGGTGGCAAAGGGCAGTCCAGGTGAGCTGGCGGGCCTTGAAGCGGGCGATAATCTGGCCGCGATCAACGGCGCAGCCATTGCGAGCCTGTATGATCCCGCAGTCGACATCCCGCGCGCCGATCAGATTGAGGCACTGTTGACCCGGCTGCCAATCGCCAAGCCAGCGCAGATATCCGTGCAACGCGGCGGCGATGCAATCGATCTGGCGATCACTCCACTACCCCGCTGCGCTGCTCGCAGCATTCTGGCCGTCTCCGATAAGGTGGACGCCTATAGTGATCAAAGCAATCTGGCGCTGACCACAGGCATGGTCGAGTTTGCCCAGAATGATGACGAGCTGGCGCTGATCGCCGGACATGAACTGGCGCATATCATGCTGCTGGACCGGCATGACCGGCTGCAAATCCGGCGCAAGCGCAAGGAAGACGAGGCCGACAGGCTGGGCGCTGAACTGGCGGTCTGCGCGGGTTACGACCTCGCGCAGGCGAGCAAATTCTGGCTACGTTACGATTCCACCCGCCTTCTGGGCTTCCTGCCAACCTTCACCCATCGCAATAGCAAGGTCCGCTATCGAGCGCTGACGAAACTGGCGGCCGCAGGTCCTCCCGACTGCGCAGATATCGCGATCAAGCCCGCAGCTTAGCCCCTGCCTTGCCCTTGAGCGCTGCTCTGCTAAAGCCCGCCCAACTTCAAAAGCAACAGCAGGATACCGATGGCCAAGATCAAGGTGGCGAACCCCGTCGTAGAGCTCGACGGCGACGAAATGACGAAAATCATCTGGCAGTGGATTCGCGAACGGCTGATCCTGCCGTATCTCGATATCGATCTGAAATATTATGATCTGTCGATCGAGAAGCGCGACGAAACCGACGACCAGATTACCGTCGATGCCGCCAATGCGATCAAGGAACACGGTGTGGGCGTCAAATGCGCCACCATCACTCCTGATGAAGCGCGCGTTGAGGAATTCGGCCTCAAGAAGATGTGGCGTAGCCCCAATGGCACGATCCGCAACATCCTGGGCGGCGTGGTTTTCCGAGAGCCCATCGTGATCGACAATGTGCCGCGTCTGGTCCCCGGCTGGACCGACCCCATCGTGGTGGGTCGTCATGCCTTTGGTGACCAGTACCGCGCCACCGACACGCTGATCCCCGGCGCCGGCAAGCTGCGGCTGGTCTTCGAAGGCGCTGACGGCAAGAACATCGATCTCGACGTGTTCGAGTTTGAAAGCCCCGGCGTCGCGATGGCGATGTATAATCTCGATGATTCGATCCGCGACTTCGCCCGCGCCAGCCTGCAATATGGCCTCGACCGCGGCTGGCCGGTGTATCTCTCGACCAAGAACACCATCCTTAAAAAATACGATGGCCGCTTCAAGGATCTGTTCGAGGAAATCTTCAACGCCGAATACAAGGCCAAGTTCGACAAGGCCGGGATCACCTACGAACACCGCCTGATCGACGACATGGTCGCCGCCGCGCTCAAGTGGAGCGGTAAATTCGTCTGGGCCTGCAAGAACTATGACGGCGATGTTCAGTCGGACATCGTCGCCCAGGGCTTCGGCTCGCTAGGTCTGATGACCTCGGTGTTAATGACCCCCGATGGCAAAACGGTCGAAGCAGAGGCCGCGCACGGCACTGTGACGCGCCATTACCGCCAGCATGAACAGGGCAAAGCCACCAGCACCAACCCGATCGCCAGCATTTTCGCCTGGACACGCGGGCTGATGTATCGCGGCAAGTTCGACAACACGCCTGACGTGGTGAAATTTGCCGAAACGCTGGAACGGGTCTGCATCGAGACGGTCGAGAAGGGCAATATGACCAAGGATCTCGCCCTGCTGATCGGTCCGAAGCAGAACTGGATGACCACCGAACAGTTCTTCGAAGCAATCGTCGGCAATCTCGAAACCGAGATGGCAAACTGGGCGTGAGCAAGCCTCGGCGCATCATGGGATCGCCTGTATGGGCGATCCCAGCGCTGATTTTTGCGTCACCGCTGTTCGCTCCGCAGCTTCTCGCATTCCCTCACTCGGCAGAGACCGAGTTGGGGAATGTGCGTTCAGACGTGCCGCTTGATCCGGAAATGCTTGACCGCGTTACCGCGCGGGCAAATGCATTGGTTTCAGCAAGCCCATTAGCAGCCAGTTCGGAACGTCGCCCCATCTTTGTGACACGTGGCGGCTGGCGGTGGTACTGGCTCGCGAACCTCTCGCAGGGTTCCTTTGCGATCACGCGGCGGGTTACAAAAGCGGTGGTGATCAACCACACTGATCCGGTAAGCGGTATTGTGCGTAACGGGCGCGCGATAGGTGGAGAGCGCACGCTTTCTGGCGTTCTGGCCCATGAATTTACGCATGGCATGATCCGGCGCCGCTATGGGATTGTCGGAAGCGCGATGTTACCTGATTGGAAAGTCGAGGGATATTGCGATTACGTAGCGCAGGAAAGCTCGCTCAGCGATGATCAGGCGCGCCAGCTTGCAAATGAAGGGCAGTACCATCCAGCCTTGTCGTATTATGAAGGACGTCGCCGCGCCGCTGATACCCTTGCGCAAAATGGTGGCTCTGTAGACGCGCTTTTCCAAACGGATAAATAATGGCTAAGTCTGACCAAGCGCGCACGAAGAAGCCTGCGCGCCGCAAAACCGAAGAGAAATTCGGCCAGCGGCGGCTGGAAATCCGCAACTCGCGGGCCAAGGATATTCCTGGCATCGCAGCGCTGGTGCGCCGCGTTTATGACGATATGCCCGCCTATACTCACGGCGAGATTCGCGGACAGATCAACAATTTCCGCGAGGGATCCTTCGTTGCGCTGCTTGATGACCAAATCGTGGGTTATTGCGCGACCATGCAGTTGGCCGAGGCGCTGGCATTTCAGGATCACACCTGGGACGAGATCACCGGCAATGGCTTTGGCAGCCGGCACGATCCCACTGGCGACTGGCTGTACGGCTATGAAATGTGCGTCGATCCCAAGGTGCGCGGCGTGCGCATCGGGCGGCGACTGTATGAAGAACGCCGCGCTCTGGCCGAAGAGAGAGAGCTGACCGGCATCATATTCGCCGGGCGGATGCCACATTACCGGCGTAACAAGCGCAAGGTCGAAGGGCCCGAGGATTACCTGGAGCAGGTCGTCGCCGGCAAGCTGCATGATCCGGTGCTGCGCTTCCAGCTCGCCAATGGGTTTGAGCCTGACCGGGTGCTGCATGGCTATCTGCCCGAGGATAAGAAATCCGAAGCCAATGCCGTGTTGATGGTGTGGCGCAATCCCTATGTCGAGCGCGATCAGCCGGTTAAAAAGCGCCTGCCACGCGGTGTTGAATCGGTGCGCGTCGCAACCTGCCAGCTACAGGCCCGCGCGGTTGCCGATTATGAAGAGTTTATGCATGCGATCAGATATTTCGTAGATGTCGCAAGCGATTACGAGGCAGACTTCATAGTCTTCCCTGAACTGTTCACGCTGATGCTGCTTAGCTTCGAGGAGAAAGAGCTGTCCCCGGTCGAAGCTATCGAGCGCCTCTCGGAATACACTCCCCGCCTCCGCGCCGATATCTCCGACATGGCGATGCGCTACAACATCAACATCATCGCCGGGTCGCACCCCACGCGGATGGAGGACGGGGACATCCACAATGTCGCCTATGTCTGCCTGCGTGACGGCGCGATCCATGCGCAGGAGAAAATCCACCCCACTCCGAACGAGCGGTATTGGTGGAACATCAAGGGCGGCGATAGCGTTGAAGTGATCCAGACTGACTGCGGCCCGATTGGTGTGCAGATCTGTTACGACAGCGAATTCCCCGAACTCAGCCGCCGCCTGGCGGATGAAGGCGCGCGGATCATCTTCGTGCCGTTCTGCACTGACAGCCGCCAAGGCTATCTGCGCGTGCGCTATTGCTCGCAGGCGCGGGCTATCGAAAACCAGTGCTTCGTGGTCATGTCGGGCAATGTCGGCAATCTTCCCAATGTCGGCAATATGGACATTCAATATGCCCAAAGCTGCATCCTGACGCCCTGCGACTTCCCCTTCGCACGCGACGGTATTGCGGCCGAGGCAACTGAAAATGTCGAGACGTTGACGATCAGCGATATCAATCTGGCCGATCTGCAATGGGCGCGCGCGGAAGGCACTGTGCGCAATCTGGCCGACCGGCGTTTTGACCTTTACCGGATCGAGTGGGACGAGCTGGGTAAACATCCGGGCAAACCGCGCCCGCGCCGCGAGCCGCTTGGCCCCACGGGACCGGGCGGCGGCTGACCGGGTTCAGTCACGGATTTCAGGATAGGCGTTGGGGCTTTCGATCACCTGCCGGTCGAAGCCCAGCCCGATCACCCGGCCGGGAATTTTTCGTAGAACTGGCACTGCATTGATGATCCGCACCAGCAGCGGGGGCTTGCGGATGGGAGAGCGGCGCGCCAGCATCGGCTGGATTACGCGGTCCTGCGCAAATTTCTGGATGGCCTGCATCCGCGTAACCGCACGCCACCGCCGGTGCTGCACCTCCGCCAGCAGCGGATCGACATTCTCCCCGCGCGCCAGCGGCGCGGCCAGCACATTGGCCGTCGCCACCGCATCCTGTACCGCGATATTGATGCCGACACCGCCAATTGGGCTCATCGCGTGCGCCGCATCGCCGATCGCCAACAAACCTGGCCGGTGCCACCGCGTCAGCCGGTCCAGCGCGACGTCCAGCAGCTTCACCTGATCCCAATCGGTAAGCTGGGCCAATGATCCCGCCAGCTGCGGCACCAGACCGGTCAGCCCCGCGCGAAACGCCGCCATGCCAGCCGCGCGCACTGTCTCAGCCCCTCCCTTGCGGAAAACATAGGCACATTGGAAATAGCTCTGCCGGTCGATCAGCACGAGGAACTTGCCCGCCGCAAGCGCGCCAAAACTCTCTCCTCCCATCGCCGGATCAGGCTTGTTCAACCGGAACCAAAACACATCCATCGGTGCGCCCAGCACTTCAATGGGCAGCTGCGCATCATCGCGCAGGACGGAACGCCGCCCATCGGCTGCGATCACCAGCCGGGCGCGCAAGTCATTACCGTCCGCGAGCCGCACGCCGCAGACCCGCCCTGCCCCGTCCAGCGTCACGCCCACCGCTTCATTGGCCATGCGCAAATCAAAGCCCGGATAGCGCGCAGCCTTCGCCGCCATGAAATTGGGCAGATCCCACTGCGGCATCATTGCGATAAAGGAAGCGGGCACCGGCAAGCCGCGCAAATCGGCGATCCGCATCACGCGCCCGGCAACATGCAGCGAAACCTGCTCGATCCGGCTGTGCTCGATCTCTAGCAGCGCATCGAGCAGGCCCAGTTGAGCGAACAACGCCAATGTCGAAGGATGGACAGTGTCCCCGCGAAAATCGCGCAGGAAATCGCTGTGTTTCTCCAGCACCGTCACCCGCACCCCGGCGCGCGCGAGCAGTAAACCGGCCATCATCCCCGCCGGTCCGCCGCCAACCACAATTACATCGCGATTCTCGTCCTGCATGAGGGTGACATTGCCACGTGTCCCGCATACATCCCAGCCCATGGCTTCTGGAGAACTCGCTTCACCCGCAATTTCGGACGCGCTCGTCATTCTTGGCGCGGCGGGCTTGGTGATTCCGATCTTCACCCGCTTCCGCATCACGCCCGTTATCGGCTTTATCCTGATCGGCATTGCGGTCGGCCCGTTCGGGCTGGGCAAACTGGTGTTCGAGCGGCCGTGGCTGGCGCATATCACCATCACCGATCCCGAGGCGTTGGAGCCCTTTGCCGAATTCGGCATCATCCTGCTACTGTTCACCATTGGGCTGGAGCTGAGCTTTAACCGACTGTGGCAGATGCGGCGGCTGGTGTTCGGGCTTGGCGCGCTGGAGTTGCTGCTGATCGGCGCATCCCTGGCCATCGTGCTGGCGATGATGGGTCAGTATTGGACGGGCGCGCTGGCATTGGGTTTTGCGCTGGCCTTCTCCTCCACCGCGATCGTGCTTCCCATTTCGGGCACCACCAGTCCAGTTGGGCGGGCGGCGCTGTCGATGCTGTTGTTCGAGGACATCATGATTGTCCCGATTATCTTCGTTCTGGGCGCCATGGCCCCCAATATGGAGGGCGAAGGCTGGACCGGATTGCTGACCACGCTGTGGCAAGGCGGTCTGGTGATTGCAGTGCTGCTGATAGCCGGGCGAATGCTGCTGCCCCGCCTGTTCGTGCAGGCAGCGCGCACCAAAAGCCCTGAGCTGTTTCTGGCGGCTGCCTTGCTGGTCGTCATCGGTGCCAGCCTGGCCACTGCCGCTGTCGGCCTGTCGCCTATCGTTGGCGCGCTGATCGCGGGCCTGCTGATCGCCGAGACTGAGTACCACGGCGAGGTCGAGACGATCATGGAACCGTTCAAAGGCCTCGCACTGGGTATTTTCCTGATCACCGTGGGCATGAGCATCGACCTTGCCACGATCTGGGAATATCTCTGGTTGATCGTGGGAGCAGTTGTCGGCGTGCTGGTGTTCAAGGCGCTGGTAACCGGGATGCTGCTGCGCTGGATGGGTGCGCGGCGAAGCACCGCCACCGAGACCGGCGTGCTGATGGCCAGCCCTTCGGAAACCACACTAATCGTGCTCACTGCGGCCAGCTCGGCCATGGTGATCCAGCCCGGCACTGCGCAATTCTGGCAGATTGTCACGGCCATTGGCCTGACAGTCACCCCAATTCTGGCCTTGCTGGGCCGCTCCGTTGCGCGCCGGGTGGAGCCGGTGCCCGAGTTGGAGCAAGGCAATGAAGACACGCCGCGCGTCATCATCATCGGTGCTGGCCGCGTCGGGCGGCTGATCGCACAAATGCTCGATGCGCATGACAAGCCCTATGTCGCGATCGATTCCGACGCTGATCTGGTCGGCAGCGCCAAGCGCAAGGGCTACCGCGCAGTTTTTGGCGATGCCGTGCGCGGTGATGCGCTGGATCGGCTGGGGATCGGCAATGCGCTGGCCGTGGTGCTGACGATGGACGAACCAGTGCTGGCACAGCGGCTGGTGACCAAGCTGCGCAAGGAGCACCCTGATCTGCTGATCGTGGGCCGTGCGCGCGACGTCAGCCACGCCGCCGCACTCTACCGCGCCGGGGCCAGCCATGCCGTGCCCGAAACGCTCGAAAGCTCGCTACAGCTATCAGAAGCGGTGCTGGTGGATATCGGCGTGGCGATGGGGCCGGTCATCGCTTCGATCCACGAAAAGCGTGACGAATTTCGCGGCCAGATCGAGGAAGACGGGGCGCTGGATTACAAGCCCAAGCTCAGAACCAGTACGGGTGAGTAAGCTTTTCTGAACCTTCCCCGCGCCCGTGCGTTGGTTGGGCAGAGGAGACTTTCATGACCGATCCAACCACCCCGCGTTCGAATGCCGAAAAGTTCAAGCCGCAGAACGTGAAGAACGATCCAAAGGGCGACGTGCAGCGCCCTGCTGATACCGGCGGCAACAATATCGCGCGTGGTAGCGAGACCGAAACACGCAATTCAAGCAACCATCGCGGTTGATGCCAGAAATTTAGTCCAGAGCTTAGGCCGGAGCTTTCGCTAGCGCGTCCCTGACCGCTGCGATGGCCTCGGCTGCCTTGCTGCCATCGGGTCCGCCGCCTTGCGCCATGTCGGCCCGGCCGCCGCCGCCCTTACCGCCCAATGCTGCAACACCGACGCGCACCAGATCCACCGCACTGTAATGCTCCGTCAGATCGTCAGTTACCGCCGCAGCAAACGCGGCCTTGCCGTCATTCACCGCACAAATGGCTGCTATGCCTGATCCCATGCGCTGCTTCGTTTCATCGAGCAGCGGGCGCAATTCGCGCGGGTCGAGGCCCTGGATGACTTGGCCCGAAAACGCCACGCCGCCGATGTCCTCATCAGCGGACGCGGTTTCCGCAGAACTGCCGCCGCCCAGCGCCAGCGCCCGCTTGGCCTCGGCCAATTCCTTGTCGAGTCGCTTGCGCTCATCGACCAGCGCCGCAACCCGTGCCGCAGCCTCTTCAGGCGAGGTCTTGAGTGTTCCGGCAATTGCCTTGAGCGCTTCATCGCGGGTGCCCAGCCACTGGCGCGCAGCTTCGCCCGTCAGCGCTTCGATACGGCGCACGCCGCTCGATACCGCGCTTTCGGAAATGATTTTGAACAGCCCGATATCGCCAGTCGCGTTGACGTGTGTGCCGCCACACAGCTCGACCGAATAATTCGGTCCGGCCTCGCTTTTGCGGCCCATTGATAACACCCGGACCTCATCACCATATTTCTCGCCAAACAGCGCCAGCGCGCCTGCGGCCACGGCATCGTCCGGCGTCATCAGCCGCGTCGACACCTGCTCATTGGCGCGGATTTCGGCGTTCACCTCAGCTTCGACCGCAGCGATGTCTTCACTGGTCAGCGGCTTGGGATGGGAGAAATCGAAGCGGAATCGGTCGTCTGAAACCAGCGAGCCCTTTTGCGTGACATGTTCACCCAGACGGTGCCGCAGCGCCGCGTGCATCAGATGCGTCGCCGAATGGTTCGCGCGGATATGATCGCGGCGGTCGGCATCAATGGCCAGATGCACGGTGTCACCCACCTTAACGCTGCCCTTGGTAATGCGCGAATTATGCGTGTGCAGTCGGCCAAGCGGTTTGCCCGTGGTTTCGACTGCGATCTCCAACCCTTCCGGGGTCCAGATACGGCCAGCATCGCCCGTTTGCCCGCCGCTCTCGCCATAGAATGGTGTCTGGTTGGTGAGCACAGTGACATCCTCGCCCTCACCCGCCTGATCAACCTGCTGGCCATCCTTGACCAGCGCAATAACACGCGCTTCGCCAGTGGTGGAGGCATAGCCGGTAAACTCGGTCGAACCCTCGCGTTCGGCAATGTCGAACCAAACGCCGTCGCTCGCGGCATCGCCAGAGCCCTTCCAAGCGGCGCGCGCGGCGGCTTTCTGCCTGTCCATCGCAGCGTCGAAACCGGCCCGGTCCACCGCGATCCCGCGTCCGCGCAGAGCGTCCTCGGTAAGGTCGTATGGGAAGCCGAATGTGTCGTAGAGTTTGAACGCGGTTTCGCCATCCAGTGTCCCGCCGCTGGCCATGCCGCCTGTCGCATCGTCGAGCAGGCGGAGGCCCTTGTCCAACGTGCGGCGGAACTGTGTCTCCTCGCGCTCCAGCACTTCCTCGATCAGGGCCTGCCCGCGAACCAACTCAGGGAATGCCTGCCCCATTTCTGTCACCAGCGACGGCACCAGACGGTGCATCAAAGGCTCGGACGCACCGAGCAGATGCGCGTGCCGCATGGCGCGGCGCATTATCCGGCGCAGCACATAACCGCGCCCCTCATTGGACGGCAGCACGCCATCGGCCAGCAGGAAACTGGTCGAGCGCAAATGGTCGGCAATGACACGGTGGCTCGCGACGCTTTCGTCATCGGTGGCCGCGCCGGTCAGGCTCTCACTCGCAGCAATCAGCGCCTTGAAAGTGTCAGTATCGTAATTGTTGTGCACACCCTGGAGGACCGCAGCGATACGTTCGAGGCCCATGCCGGTATCGATCGAGGGCTTGGGCAAGGCTTCTCGTGTACCGTCGGCAGCCTGGTCGAATTGCATGAAGACCAGATTCCAGATCTCGACAAAACGGTCGCCATCCTCATCCGGGCTGCCGGGAGGACCTCCGGCGATATGCTCGCCGTGATCGTAAAAGATTTCCGAGCACGGCCCGCATGGCCCGGTGTCCCCCATCGACCAGAAATTGTCCGCCGTGGCGATGCGGATGATCCGTTCTTCAGGCAGGCCAGCGATCTTGCGCCACAGATCGAACGCTTCGTCATCGTCGTGATAGACAGTCGCGGTCAGCCGGTCGGCGGGAATGCCCCATTCCTTGGTGAGCAGCGTCCAGGCGTGAGTGATCGCCTGTTCCTTGAAATAATCGCCAAAGCTGAAATTGCCGAGCATTTCGAAGAATGTGTGATGCCGCGCGGTGTAACCGACATTGTCCAGATCATTGTGCTTGCCGCCCGCCCGCACGCATTTTTGGCTGCTGGTCGCCCGCGCGCTGGGCGGCGTTTCCAGGCCGGTAAAGGCGTTTTTGAACGGCACCATACCCGCATTGACGAACATCAGCGTCGGATCGCTATATGGCACCAGCGGCGCAGACGGCACCTCGGCATGCGCATTGGCTGCAAAATAGTCGAGAAAGCTGCGGCGAATTTCATTGGTCGAAGTCATGGATGCGCAGTTAGGCAATCAGGCGTGCAGCGACAAGCCGGAAAGCCCGCACACAGACAGCGGACCAGTCAATCAGGCAGGAGCGCGGGCCGTCACGATCCATGCAGATGCGTCGAGAGATACGATATCGCCGGTGTGATGGGTTTCCAGCAGCCTGCGCAAATGCGCCAGAGCCGCGTCACGCGGAACGCCTGTAAGCTCGGCAAGCGTACGCGCAGCAGGGCCGATGCGCTGGAAATAGGACAGCGCATCTTCCAGCGCGTCTTTACCATTCCCGCCTACCATCGCGTAATCGATAGCTTCGAATGCGATATCGCTCCAGCCTGCGTCGATCAGAACTTTGGACACATGCCCGCGATCACCAAATGCGAAGGGGCCGGGAGCGTTCGGATCGGCAGGAGCGGCGCTTTCTTCCGCTGGCAGGATCCCCGATAGCTCCAGCGCCCAGGGGTTTGCTGCGCGTTCCCGGAAGCACGAGAATACAAGCCGCGCACCGGCGCTGCACTGTGATCGCATATGTGCAAACGCCGCGGTGGGATCGGCGAAGAACATCACCCCGTGACGCGATACGAGCAGATCGGGAGGCGCGCTATCGCCTGACTGCCACATTGCCGCATCGCCGAGCGTGACAGATGCGTTGGTCAGGTCACCAATCCGCTGCCGAGCAATTGCGACCAATTCCTCGCTGACATCCAAGCCCAGCACGCGGCTTGATTGTGCGTCTGCCGCGAGGCGATAAGTCACCTCACCAGCCCCACAGCCGATATCGACTGCATATGCGAAGGGTTCCGCCTGAGCAGTGGCGAGCAGGCGTTCCGTCAACGGCCCGAAACTGCGATCGGTCCGCTGCCATTCATGCGCCCAGCTCGCGCCGACGCGACCAGTCCATTCGGATTGCTCGGTCATGCTGTCACCAGATGAAGTAGGCTCCGCCCTTTTCGCGGGAGCGCTGCCATGCCGGGCGGGCGTGGACAGCTTCGACAAACCGCGCGAGTTTCGGGCAATTTTCACCATGCCCCTGCATGATCGCCACTTCGGCGGGGAAGCTCATCAACACATCCGCTGCAGTCCAGTCACTACCGACAAAATGGAGATCGTCGGAGAGGCTGTCCTCCATGAACTGGACATGCTTTTTCAGCGATGCTTCGTTGCGCTCCAGCACCGGTGCTGCGGCCTCGCCCACTGTGCCGAGATAAATTTTGATCAGCACAGGCGTCATGAAACTGCCTTCGCCGTAATGCATCCATTCCAGAAAGCCGGGATAGTCTTCGCTGTCATGAGCCGACAGCCAATCTGCGCCGCCATGCCGTTCGCACAGATATTGGAGGATTGCCGCGCTCTCTCCAATCATGCGGCCACCGTCTTCGATTACCGGCGACTTGCCCAGAGGGTGAACCTTGCCCAGCTCAGGCGGCGCAAGATTCGTAGTCGCATCGCGCTGGTAATGGCTGATCTCATACTCGGCGCCCAATTCTTCGAGTAGCCAGAGGATACGCTGTGATCGGCTGTTGTTGAGGTGGTGGACGGTAATGGTCATGCGCGGCGCCTTTGCAGGTGAGATTTGGCAAAATGGATGCGATTCGCGGAGAACCTAGGCTTGCGGCCCGACACCGGCCAGAGCCCAGAAGCGGAAAAGCCGGTGCGGCGAATAATAACGCGCGCACCGGCTTTCCGGGTTTTCGGCAGCGTTTGGGGACAGAGGTCCGGGATGGATGGACCAGCTACGCCGCCGCTTGAGAAGGATCTGATCAGTCTTCCGCGTCTGGACCGGTCATCATCTCCTCGGCGACCTCGTCGGTGCGGCCGCGAATGGCGGCTTCCAACTTGTCGCAAAGTTCGGTGTTTTCTTCGAGGAAGCTCTTGGCGTTTTCGCGGCCCTGGCCGATGCGGATGCTATCATAGCTGAACCAGCTGCCCGACTTTTCGACTACGCCGACCTTCACGCCCAGATCGAGTATCTCGCCAATCTTGGAAATGCCTTTGCCATACATGATGTCGAACTCGACCTGCTTGAACGGCGGTGCGACCTTGTTCTTGACCACTTTGACCCGGGTCGAATTGCCGATAACTTCGTCACGATCCTTGATCTGGCCAGTGCGGCGGATATCGAGACGGACTGAAGCGTAGAATTTGAGTGCATTGCCGCCGGTCGTGACTTCGGGATTGCCGTACATCACGCCGATTTTCATGCGCAGCTGGTTGATAAAGATCACCATGCATTTCGAACGGTTAATCGAACCGGTCAGCTTGCGCAGCGATTGCGACATCAGCCGCGCTTGCAGGCCGACATGGCTGTCACCCATTTCGCCTTCGATCTCGGCGCGGGGCACCAGTGCGGCGACCGAGTCGATCACCAGCACATCAATTGCATTGGAACGCACCAATGTGTCGACAATCTCGAGCGCCTGCTCACCAGTATCGGGCTGCGACACGATCAGTTCGTCGATATCGACGCCCAGCTTCTTGGCATAACCGGGATCAAGCGCGTGTTCAGCATCGACGAAGGCGACAGTGCCGCCATTCTTCTGCGCTTCTGCCAGCACGTGCAGCGCCAGCGTGGTCTTGCCCGAGCTTTCCGGACCGTAAATCTCAATCACGCGGCCTTTCGGCAAGCCGCCCACGCCCAGCGCGATATCCAGACCGAGCGAGCCGGTCGAAATTGATTCGACCTGCATGGCTTCTTTCTGGCCCAGCTTCATCGCCGAACCCTTGCCAAATGCGCGATCGATTTGGGCAAGTGCGGCATCGAGTGCCTTTTGACGGTCTGCGCTCACTGCTTTCCCTTCTACCAGCTTCAGATTAGCCGCCATGACATTACCTCCTAGACTTGACCAGAGCCACATTCAACTCTTCAACTGCGGTAGTATGTATCGGCTTTGTTCCAAAAGAACAAGAGAAGAACAAAATTATTTCTGAGGCGTGGAATAATGGCGGTGTCAGATGGCCATCCGACCCTTTGGACCGCTTCAGTCCTTGCGCTGTTCAGCCAGCACTTCTGCCACCTTAGCGCTGATCTGCTGGACGCTGAAGGGCTTGGGGATGAAGTGCATATTGTCGATGTCGATGTCGTTCCTAAGCTGCTCTTCGGCATAACCTGACATGAACAGGATCGGGATTTTCGGCTTCACCCGGCGGATGGCGCGCGCCATTGCGGGACCATCCATAGCGGGCATGACCACGTCAGATACAATCAGGTCGAACTCGATCTTGCCATTGGCGATATGCGCCAGCCCTTCCTCGCCATCGGCAGCGGTGGTTATGGTGTAACCGGCCCTGACCAGCGCGCGTTCGGCAACGGCGCGGACCATGTCTTCATCCTCTACCAACAGCAGCTTGCCGCCTACCGACCATTCGCTGGCGGTGGTTTCTTCGGGTTCTTCCTTGCGCTGGATCGCGGGCATTGCGCCCTTGTGGACCGGCAGATAGACCGTAAAGCGTGCCCCCGCCGGTGCACCATCTGGGCCGCGCACGTTGTCGGCGAAGATGAAACCGTTCGACTGTTTTACGATGCCATAGACAGTGGAGAGGCCCAGGCCGGTGCCCTTGCCCTGTTCCTTAGTGGTGAAGAACGGTTCGAAGATCTTGTTGAGATGCTCCGCCGGGATCCCGCCGCCAGTGTCCTGCACGATGAGCACCGTGTAATCGTTCGCAGGCATGATATCGATGCCCATCTTGCGCACATCGCGCGCCAGCACGCGGCGGGTGGCGAGCGTCAGGCGGCCTTTCCAGTCGACCTTGCCGCTCTTGGTGGCATGCGCCTGCATCGCGTCACGTGCGTTCACGGCGAGGTTGATAATGACCTGTTCCAGCTGCTGAGGATCTGCGCGGACCGGGCCAAGCTCGCGGTCATGGCGTACCGAGAATTCGACCTTGTCACCCATCAACCGCTTGAGCAGCTGGCTGACCTCGCTCACCACATCGGGCAGTTGGAGCACCACGGGGCGCAAGGTCTGTTGGCGGCTGAAGGCCAGCAATTGCCGTGTCAGGCTGGCGGCGCGGTTGGAGTTGGCCTTGATCTGCTGAATATCATCATAGTCGCTGTCGCCCGGCGTGTGGCGGAGCAGCATGAGATCGCAATAGCCGATGATCGCGGTGAGGACGTTGTTGAAATCATGCGCAACGCCGCCCGCCAGCTGGCCCACGGCCTGCATCTTGGTGGCCTGGGCAACCTGCCGCCGCAGCCGCTTTTCCTCTGTGGAATCGGTGATCGACAACAACACTGCCGCATCACCCAACCCGCGCACCCCGGCCAGGCCGATCGAAACCGGCTCCTCTTTGTCGCCCGCCAGCCGCACCGCCATATCACCGCTGACCGTGGCACCCTTGGCAAAGCGGCGCACGGTGTCAGCCATCGCCGCCTTGTCTTCGCGCACGACCAGATCGCTGGGGAATTGCGGCAGGCCGGAATCCTCGCGCTCAACCGCGCGCAGGAATGCCTTGTTGGCGAACTGGAAGCGCCCGTCGCGGTCGGTCAGGGCCAGACCCAGCGGCAGGGCGGAAAGCAGTGCCTCCAGCTGCGGGATCGCGGCCTTGCCGCTGCCGTCCCAGCCGCCGCCGATGCCAACACCGCTGTCGACCAGCAGCATCATTGACAGCACCTTGTTGGCATCGCTCGGCTTGGTCCCGCGCGGTGCCTCAAGCGGGACGTGGACCAGCGTTTGCGGGGTGCCCTGCTGCCCTTCGCGCGCGAAGAAAATGCGGTCACGGTCATCCGACCGCAGCAATTGGACAAATTCCTGTCCAATAAGCGATGTCGCCGCTTGCCCGCTGGAGCGTTCGGCCAGTCCGGGAGTTACCGACAGCACGATCCCCTCGGGATCGACCAGCGCCACTTCAACCCCAGCACGTGACATCAATTCGCCGACAGGCCCGGCGATGCGGTCTGCCATACCGTCGTAATTGCGCTCCTGAACAATCTCGGAGAACCGCCAGACAAGGTAATCCTCCCCCCGACCCGCACGCTCTACCGACATCCGATAGCGGCGGTCCCCGGTCACACTGGCCAGCGCCTCGGCATCGGCGCTGCCATCGCGCCAGGCGGCGCGCGATGCGTCGATCAGCGTCTGACGGGCGGCATCATCAAAGGGCAGTTCGGTCGGCGCGCAATCGGCTGCAAACCAGCTGTCATAGGTGGTGTTGGCACAGGTGACGCGGTTGGCTCTGTCCGTCACTGCCACAGCGCGGCGGCGATTCTCGATCGCGGCGCTGGTGACAGACCAGTCAGGGACGGCGGCCCCATCGGCTTCGGGAGTGCTGCGCAGGCGGGCGGCGAGCAGGATCGTCAGCAGCAAAGTAAGCAGCGCGCCGCCATAGGCCAGCGCGGTCACCGATGTGCCGCCCAGCACCCAGATCAGGCCAACCGAAAGGAAAAATGCGCCCAGCAGCCCAAGCAAGAGCGGCAGCGGCGGCAGACGCAAAATCGGGTCGTCCTGCTCGACGATCACGGGCGGTCCTCGTCCAGCCCTTCTTCCAGACTATCTTCGATGCGCGCGTTCAAGCGGCGCTCCATCCGCACCAGACGGCGGCCACGCTTATGCGCCACCACAAACCGCCAGATGAACCCTGCCGCCAGATAGCCAATCGACGCCGAGATCACCGCCAGCACAACAAAACCGAATGCAGTCACTCCGGCAGTCTCGAACCAGAACGCCAGCATTCCGTTTTCATGTGCCAGCTGCTCGCCCGCAATCCCGCCAACCGCAGCGTCGATATTGAGCACAAAGGCTCCGACCCTATTGGCCACAATCAACCAGAACGGCAGCGTAAGGGGGTTGGTAATGAAGGTGGTCAGCGCCGACAGCGGCACATTGGCGCGCGCTGGAAGTGCCAGAAACGCCGCCAGAAAGATCTGCCCCAATGGCACGATAAACGCGGCGAACAGGCCCAGTGCCACGCCGCGCGGGACGCTGCGCCGGGTGAAGCGCCACAATTCAGGGCTGAGAAACCGCGGCGCGATCGGGGCGAGATAGCGATTGTTCGCCATTTCGGCACGGGTCGGCATCCGCGGACGCAGCATATTTTGCCAGAAGGATTTGGGTTTGCGCTCGCTCATCGTAACGCGCCAGCCATGCGCTGCACGCGGGCCAAGTGCAAGGGGGACAAGGGGTTTCGCGGCGAGCTGGTCATGGCAGTCGATGTGGGTATGGGGGCGGCTGCGGTAAAGGGTGCAGCGCGCACCTTTTTGCGCTTAGCCTTTCTCGCGCATCAACCGGGCCTTGTCGCGTTTCCAGTCGCGATCCTTGGAGGTCGCGCGCTTGTCATGGTTCTGCTTGCCCTTGGCCAGCGCCAGCTCGACCTTAGCGCGCCCGGTGGCGTTGAAATAGACCGATAGCGGCACTAGCGTCATGCCCTTGCGCTCGACCGCGCCGACCAGTTTTTCGATCTCGCGTTCATGCAACAGAAGCTTGCGCGGACGGCGCGGTTCGTGGTTGATCCGGTTGCCGTGGCTGTATTCCGGGACATTGGCATTCACCAGCCACACCTGCCCGTCGCGCACTTCGGCATAGCTTTCCTTGATGCTCGCCTCGCCCGCACGCAGCGCCTTCACCTCGGTGCCCTGCAGCGCCAGACCGGCCTCGAACACTTCGTCGACGAAATAGTCGAACCGCACGCGCCGGTTGTCGGCGACGGTTTTCTGCTTGTCGAAGGTTACAGGTTTGGGCCGGGCCATGATGGCGCGCCATGTAGGGGCTGGCGGGAGATATGGAAAGCCCGCGCACAAATTGCGGTGCCAAATACGCAACACGATGGTGTGCGGTGGGCTGACGTGCAAATGTCGCATGATGCAAACCGATAGTTCCGCTCCCGACCCGTACGAAATCTCTGGCGAGGTGATTGCGGCCGGTACGCGCCAGAATATCGCCATTCCGGTGAGCCAGAGCGTGTCCGGTCTGTCGGCCAATCTTGCGCTGCAAGTGATCCACGGCAAGCAACGCGGCCCGTGCATTTTCGTCAGTGGAGCGATCCACGGCGATGAAATTATCGGCACCGCTGTGATCCAGCGGTTGACCGCGTTGCTCCATCCCGAAACCCTGTCGGGTACGGTCATCCTTGCGCCTGCGGTCAACATTTACGGCTTTGTCCAGCACAGCCGCTATCTGCCCGACCGCCGCGATCTCAATCGCAGTTTCCCCGGCAATCCGGGCGGGTCGCTGGCCTCGCAGCTGGCGTATTGCTTCCTTGAGAACGTGATCGACCGGTGCAGTTTGGGGATCGATATCCACACCGCAGCCATCCACCGTTACAATCTGCCGCAGATCAGAGTGGCATCGGGCAGCCCCTATCTGATCGAGCTGGCAATGGCGTTTGGCGCGCCGATCATTATCGAAAGTCCGCTGCGCCCCGGTTCGATGCGCGCGCTGGCCGCTGACCGCGAGACCCCGATGCTGCTGCTCGAAGCGGGTGAGGCGCTGCGGTTCGACCGCCATTCAATCGCGATCGGTGCGGCGGGCGTGTTGCGTGTGCTGGCGCATATCGGGATGATTGCGGCGGATGACGGGTTGTCTCACATCGGGATTCCGTTGCGAGCAAACCGGTCGTTGTGGGTTCGCGCGCCGCGAGGGGGTGTGTCACGGCGCAGACACCGGTCTGGCGATATCGTTCACCGCGGTGATGTGTTGGCGCAAGTCGGCGGGCTGTTTGGCGAAGACCTGATGGATGTCCTCAGCCCGCTGGACGGGATTATCATCGGTCACACCACCTTGCCGGTAGTCAATCAGGGCGATGCGCTGTTCCATGTGGCAGAGGTCGCCAATTTCGAGAATGCGGGAAAGCAGGCCGGTTCGATCATCGAGGCTATTTCCGTCAGCGCCCCGCCCTTCCCCGCAGAGCCGCTCCTGGACGAGGACGAAGTGCATTAAACCAGCCCGGCGTGCTCCAGCGCTTCGTCCACTGCCTTTTTAGCGGCGTCGGAGCATTCGACCAACGGCAGGCGCACCTGCGGGGTCATCCAGTCGTGCACGCGGCTCAGCGCGTATTTCACCGGCGCGGGGCTGGCATCTTCGAACATGGCGTAATGCAGCGGATAGAGCCGGTCGTTCAGCTTGCGCGCCTTGACCAGATCATTGTCGGCACAGGCCTGCTGAAATTCGCAGCATAGCGCCGGGGCGACATTGGCGGTTACCGAGATGCACCCCACGGCGCCTGCGGCACTGGCGGGCAGCGCCAGTTCATCGTCCCCCGACAACTGGCAGAAATCTTTGGAAATGCCCATGCGGTGGTCGACCACCCGCGACAGATCGCCGCTGGCATCCTTGATGCCGGCTATCCGGTGCGGATATTTGGTGGCCAGTTCGCACACCGTTTCGGGTTCGATATCGGTTACTGTACGGCCCGGCACATTATACAGAATGATCGGCAGGTCGGAATTTTCCGCCAGATGGCTGAAATGCGCAATCAGACCGGCCTGGCCCGGACGGTTGTAATAGGGCGCCACACACAGGCCCGCTGCCGCACCGGCCTTTCTGGAAAACCGCATATGCAGCAGCGCGTTCTGCGTATCATTCGACCCGCAGCCCGCAATTACCGGCACGCGCCCGGCGGCCTGTTCAACACAGATTTCAATTACCCGGTGGTGTTCGGCATTGGACAGGGTGGAAGCCTCCCCCGTCGTCCCGCAGGCGACCAGACCCTTGCTGCCATGCTCGATCTGCCAATCGATCAATCGGCGGAACGCAGCCTCGTCCAACGTCCCATCGCGAAAAGGAGTCACCAGAGCCGGAATCGAGCCAGAGAACATTTACCGTTGCCTTGCGTTAGGTCCATGATCGCATTCGCGTTTCAGCGCGATCGGGACGATTTCATTCAGCGCGTGATAAGGAGCCGCAAGGCATTATGTCCAGCATGGACCTCAAAACAGCAGTTTCTTTCGCACTCCTCGCCGGCACCGCGCTGGCGACCCCTTCCATTGCCGCAGCACAGGACGGTGCAAGCTGGGACCGGGCGCGGGGAAATCTGGTGGCCAACCAGTCCGGGCAGATTGCTGGCGCCATCAGTCGCTGGGAGTATCTGATTGGCCGGGACAATTTGTCCTTTGCCGAATATGCCGGCTTCATCACCACCTATCCCGGCTTCCCGCAGGAAGACAAAATGCAGCGCCGCGCCGAAGCTGCGCTGGACCGTGATGCGGTAACGCCGCAGGCACTGGTTTCATTTTTTGAACGCAACCCGCCGATCACCAACGGTGCCAAGGCGCGTTATGCGCTGGCGCTGGCCACAATGCAGCGGCCCAATGCCTTTGACGTGGCGCGCGATGCGTGGCGCGGCGGCAGCATGAGCGGCCCTGCAGAAGCCTATATACAGGGCCTGTTCGGCGCGCGTCTGACGCCTGCCGATCATGACGCCCGTATGGATGCGCTGCTGTGGCAGAGCGAGACCGAGGCCGCTGCACGCCAGATCGTCAACGTCTCCCCTGCTATGCGCCAATTGGCGATGGCGCGGCTGGCGCTGGTTCAGGGCGGCTCACCCCAGCAGTCCGGCCTGTCGGTGCCCGGCGATGCGCGCAGCGATGCGGGCTATGTCTACAATCTCGCACGATATTACCGCAGCAGCGGGCAATTGGCGCAGGCAGTCAACGCCTTGGCCAACCGTCCCGGCTTTACCGCACCCGCTTTCGATCCCGAGGATTTCATTGGTGAAGCACTGAGGATCGCCAAGGGTGCAGGCGCCGATCCTGCCTCACGCATTGCCGCCAATGTCGACGATCTGTTCGCGCCCGGCGCGGATGTCAGCAAGATGGCCTACCGGCTGCGCGATGATTACACGTCGCTGATGTGGCTGGGCGGCACCAAAGCGCTGTGGCAGCTTGGTGACGGCAATCGCGCTGCCCCCCTGTTCTATCGCTACGGTGCTGCGGCGCAGACTCCGCAAACCCGCTCGAAGGGTTTTTACTGGGCCGGACTGGCTGCACGCCGTTCGGGCAATGCTGCCGACGCAGCGCGGTATTTCGAGATGGCGGCAAGCTATCCCGACCGTTTCTATGGCCAGCTGGCTCACAAGGAGTTGGGCCGTGCGCTGCCGCAAATCGGCGGCGGTGCCCCCGCCCTCCCCAGCGCCGAGCTACGCGCTGAATTCGAACGCAAGCCAGTGGTCGCCGCGGTTCGCGAAGTGGCACGCGGCGCGCCGTGGCGCACCGGCATCCAGTTCTACCGCGCGCTGGCGCAAAGTGCCGATACGCCGGAAGAACACGCATTGGTGGCCGAGCTTGCGCGGCAGGTTGGTCGGCGCGATCTGGCCGTTAACGTGGCCGAGGCAGCGGGCGCTGACGGGCTGGATGGCTTTGTCGTCCAAGGCTTTCCCACCATGCCGGTGCCGTCAGGCGCGGACTGGACGATGGTTCACGCGATCACCCGGCAGGAAAGCCAGTTCGCGGAAAACGCCATCAGCCATGCCGGAGCGACCGGCCTGATGCAGTTGATGCCGGGCACGGCGCGCGAACAGGCTGGCAAGTTGGGCATCAGCTATATGTCCGCAAACCTGATCGATTCGCCCAGCTACAATATCCAGCTGGGCAATGGGTATTTCGCGCGAATGATGAGCTATTACGGTGGCTCCTATCCGCTGGCCGTCGCGGCGTATAATGCCGGGCCGGGCAATGTGAACAAATGGATCCGCGCCAATGGCGATCCGCGTCAGGGCAATATCGACTGGCTGCGGTGGATCGAGGAAATCCCGATCTACGAGACCAAGAATTACGTCCAGCGCGTGCTCGAAAATGCCGCCGTTTACGAACAGCTCAATCCATCGCAGGTGCGTTATGGCAAACCGCGCACGGTGAGTGACTTCCTACGGTAAGATGCGCTAAAGCAGCAGGCAGATGTCTGCGCCAAGCAATCCGATTACGCCAGCTGGCTATAGAGCGCTGAAAGCGCGCTATGACCAATTGCTGGGCACCGAACGCCCGGCGATTTGCGAAATCGTCAGCTGGGCGGCGGGCAATGGTGACCGCAGCGAAAATGGCGATTACCTGTATGGCCGTAAACGGATGCGCGAGATCGACCGCGAGCTGGCGCATCTCTCACGGCGGATGAAATCGTCACGGGTTTTGGTGCCTGCGGAACAACCCGACAAGAGCCTGGCCTTCTTCGGCGCGACCGTCACTTTGGCTGACGAGAATGATGCACAGCAAAGCGTGACGCTGGTGGGTGATGACGAACAGGATGTTGTGGCGGGCCGGATTGGCTGGTCTTCGCCAATGGCCCGCGCGCTGAAAGGCGCGGCGGTGGGCGATCTGCGCACCGTGCGTCTGCCCGGCGGCGTGAAGGAATGGGAATTGGTGGCAATCGCCTATGCGTAAAATGCTGCCCGTTGTTATGTTGCTTGCGCTTGCGGCACCCTTGGCAGCCAAGGACAGCCTTGGCGTGTTTTCCGGATGGGGCGCATTCCGCGATGCGACTGTGCCGCGCTGCTATGCCATCGCCATGCCCGCCGCGAGCCGCGCCGCGCGCGACTTCGAACCCTTCGCCACCATCGCCACCTGGCCGAAACACGGCATTCGCGGGCAAGTCCATTTCCGCCTGTCGCGGCAATTGGCCAAAGGCGCACGGATCAGTCTGCAAATCGGTCGGCAGAGTTTTCGCCTGACAGGCGGCGGTGCAGATGCCTGGTCCGCCGATCGCCGCATGGATGCCGCAATTGTCGCTGCCATGCGGTCGGCTACCAGTATGGCGCTTAGCGCCACTGACAGCGCAGGGCGGCGCTTCACCAACAGCTATAGCCTGGGCGGAGCCGCTACTGCGATGGATGCGGCCACCGTCGCCTGTTCACGAAGCAGCAGATAGCACAAGAGCCGGAAGCGCACTCAAGCGCCCCCGGCTCCTGTAATGACTTCAGAACAAACGCTTAGAAGCGCATGCCGACACCGGCCATGATCTGATGACGGTCGAGATCGACGTTGAAGTCTGGCGTGGTTGCGCCGCTGGCGAATACAACTTCACCGTCCTGATAATTCGAATAACGATATTCGAAATTCACATAGGTGCGCGGATTGATGGCATATTCCAGGCCCGCACCGGCGCGCCAGCCGTCCAGCTTGAAATCGCGGCGCGTTTCGGTCGTGCCGTCATTTGTCAAAATGTTCAGCTTGGCATTGGTGTAGCCGCCCTTGGCATAAAGCAGGACGTCAGGGGCAACCTTGGCACCGACGCGCGCGCCGATGTAGAGATCGCGGCCTGCATCAACGCTGCCGAAGCCGAAGCCTTCGAAATCGCCATTGCTGAATTCGGTCTTGGCTGTCGAATCCGCATATTCGCCTTCGATACCGACCACTGCACCGCCGAGATCGACATCGTATCCGGCGACTACACCGTAAGCGACACCGTCGATCGACTGGTCGTTATTGTTGCGCTCGTTATCCGCATCGACGCTGCTGCCAGCCTGGACGGCGTCATAGCCAGCGGTAACACCTGCTCGAAAGCCGGTGAAAGTGCTATCTGTATCCTGCGCCATGGCGGGGGTTGCAGCGGCAAGCATGGTTCCTGCGACGAGAAGGGCTGTTGCCTTGTTCATGATGTACTCCGTTTCTTTCTTGTTTGTCCCGCAGCTTTCGTGCCGCGTGGACCAATCAAACGGAGGATACGGCAGAGAGTTTCATTAACCCTGCACAACAGAAAAACGTTGTTTTAAAGCCACAACTTTACCGACAAATGGTGGATTTCCGCCGACGAACTGCAGCTTGCCAATCACCGTCGACAAAGCGCCATAATTGCGCGACGAAAAGCGGGAACCCGCCGCATCGATGCGTGTTTGCGCGCGGCGCGCACAGGTGCTTTGCTTTGCGCGGCCAAGCGCCTATATGCGCGGTTCTCATGGCCGACACCAATCTGATGAGCATCCCCGGGCAAATTGACCCGGTTCCCGTCGCGCGCGACATAACCCCGCGCGCCGATGGCCGCACCGACTTGCTCGGGCTGCCCAAGGCCCGCATTCGCGAGCTGTTCGAACAGGCCGGGCTCGACGCCAAACAGGCTAAGCTGCGCGCCAAACAGGTGTATCACTGGCTGTACCACCGCGGCGTGACCGAATTCGCCGCGATGACCGACATCGCAAAGACCATGCGCCCGTGGCTGACCGAGCATTTCATCGTCGGGCGGCCCGAAGTGGTCGAGGCGCAGCATTCAGTCGATGGCACGCGCAAATGGCTGCTGAGAACCGATGACGGTCACGAGTTCGAGATGGTGTTCATCCCCGACGAGGATCGCGGCACTCTGTGTGTCTCCAGCCAGGTCGGCTGTACGCTGAACTGCACATTCTGTCACACCGGCACGATGCGGCTGGTGCGCAATCTGACGCCGGGCGAGATCGTCGGTCAGGTTATGCTGGCACGCGATGCGCTGGGCGAATGGCCCAAGGGCAAGATGGATTTCGCCGAGGATGCGGACGAAACCGAATACCGCGCCGATGGCCGCCTGCTCACCAACATCGTGATGATGGGCATGGGCGAGCCGCTGTATAATTTCGACAATGTCCGTGATGCGCTGAAGCTGGTGATGGACGGCGAGGGTCTGGCCCTGTCGAAGCGCCGCATCACGCTGTCAACCAGCGGCGTCGTGCCGATGATGGCGAAATGCGGCGAAGAAATCGGTGTCAATCTGGCGGTCAGCCTGCACGCCGTGACCAAGGAAGTGCGCGACGAGATCGTTCCGATCAACCGCAAATACGGCATCGAAGAATTGCTCTCCGCCTGCGCCGCATACCCCGGCGCCAGCAATGCCCGGCGTATCACCTTCGAATATGTCATGCTGAAGGATAAGAACGACAGCGACGATGACGCGCATGAGCTGGTCCGGCTGATCAAACAGTATGGCCTGCCCGCCAAGGTCAATCTGATCCCGTTCAATCCGTGGCCCGGCGCAGTCTATGAATGCTCCGAACCCACCCGCATTCGCTCGTTCTCCAACATCGTGTTCGAGCACGGCATTTCCGCGCCGATCCGCACCCCGCGTGGTCGCGATATCGATGCTGCCTGTGGTCAGCTGAAAACTGCAGCCGAGAAGAAGAGCCGCGCCCAGCTTGACCGTGAGGCGGCGGCAGCTCTGGCGCAGTGAGCGACCCGGCGACACTGGCGTTCTATGAACAGCAGGCGCCGCAATACACCGCCAGCACGGCCCAGATGCATCACCGGCATCTCGACCCCTTTCTAACCCGCCTGGCTGACGGCGCTCACGTTCTCGAACTGGGCTGCGGCGCGGGGCGCGATGCGGCGCGGATGATCGAGCATGGCTTCGTTGTAGATGCCACCGATGCCGCCGCAGCGATGGTTCGCAAGGCTCAGGAACGGTTCGGGATAGCAGCGCGCCAGATGCGTTTCGATGACCTTTGTGCTGACTCTGAATATGACGCGGTATGGGCGCATGCCTGCCTGATCCATGTCGCACGTGCCGATTTCCCCGCTGTGCTGGCGGCCATAAACCGTGCGCTGCGGCCAGGCGGTTGGCATTTCGCCAATTACAAATTGGGGGATGGCGAAGGGCGCGATTTGCTGGGCAGGCTGCACAATTTCCCCTCAGCCGAATGGCTTACCGCGGCCTATTTCGCTGCTGGCTTCGAAATTGTCGAAACGGAGAGCTATCCCGGTCAGGGCGCTGACGGCACGCAGCGTGACTGGATAGCCATGACGCTGCGTAAAGCATGACCGGCTCAGCCACCCTTCTCGCCCTGTGCGTGGGCCAGCCGCAGCCGCTTGCCGGTGGCAAGAAAAGCGCAATCGACAAGCGCCCCATCGAAGGCAGCGTCCACATTGGGACTATGGGGCTGGCAGGCGATACGCAGGTCGACAAGCGCTATCACGGCGGTGAACATATGGCGGTGCATCATTATGCAGCCGACCATTATCCCTATTGGCGTGAGCAATTGCCGGGCGTTGATCCTCTGACCAATCCAGGCGCGTTTGGCGAAAACCTGCACGCCAGCGGCCTGACCGAACCCGATGTCTATATCGGCGACCGCTATCGCCTTGGCTCAGCCCTGCTGGAGGTCAGCATGGGCCGCCAGCCATGCAACACGCTGCAACGCCACTTTGCGCGCGATGATATGGTGCGGCGGATCATCGCAAATCACCGCTGCGGGTGGTATTACCGTGTGCTTGAAGAAGGCGCCGCGCAGGCTGGTGACACGTTCTCGCTGGTTGGACGACCGCAAGAGCGCTGGAGCGTGGATCGCGCCTTTGCCCTGCTGTTCGATCCGAAATTCAAACGCACGCCGGGCGATGCGCAGGATTTGCTCGCGCTTCCCGCACTTGGCCCGAAATGGCAGGCGAAATGCACAGCAAAGCGCCGCTAGACCGCTCGCTTCATCGCATCATAACAGTCAATTTATCGCTAATTTCGGCTTAACAGCGTTCGTTCAGCGTGCGTTGTAATGGCAGGTTGCACCCATGCTCCAGCAGAAAAATTACAGACAGGATATGGGGTCGCCATGAAGAAAATTGCACTTTCTTTCGCCGCCGCAGCGCTGGCATTGACCGGTCTTGGCACAGCCGCCCCCGCGCTAGCGGATCCGCCGCATTGGGCGCAGGCGCATGGCAAGCACAAGAAGCATTCCAAACGCGGCAAGCGTTACAAGCACAAGGCCAAGCATCACCGCAGCTATTACCGCGCTCCGGCACGCCAGGTCCGTGTGGTTCGCGTCTATGATGACCGCGGATATTACGTCCAGCCGCGCCGCGTCAGCCGGTCCTCCTATGTCTGGCGTGGCCGCGACAACCGCTATTACTGCCGCCGCGACAACGGGACCACGGGTCTGCTGATCGGTGCTGGTGTCGGCGCGCTGGCGGGTCATGAACTTGCCGGCCGCGGTGACAAGACGCTGGGCGCGCTGCTCGGTGCGGCGGCGGGCGGTCTGCTTGGCCGCTCGATCGATCGCGGCGATATGCAGTGCCGCTAAAACACAACGAGGGGTAACAGCCCTTCGGTGTCGCAGGGCGCGCCGTCACCTTCGGGTGGCGGCGCGCTTTTCTTTGCGCGGCCAGCCGCTATGGTCGCCAGCAGATGGCCGTACACAGACCTTCAGTGCTCGTTACAGGGGGCGCAAAACGCGTTGGCGCGGCCATCGCGCGCGCATTTGGGGCGGCGGGTTGGCACGTCGTAATACACTACCACCGCTCCTCTGCGGAGGCCGAGGCGCTCGCCGCACAATTGGACAGTGCCGAAACGGTCGTTTGCGATCTTGCCGATGGCGATGCTTCCGCAGCAATGATCGCTGCGCTGGCGGCGCGGCTTAAGGATTGGAGCGCCCTGATCAATTGCGCCGGGATATTTCAACCCGACGCTGTAACCGCGCTCGATCCCGATACGAATACACGGGCAATGCAGATCAATGCCCGCTCTCCCGCCCGCATGGCGCAGGCCTATCTGCAGCACGCGCGCGCAGACAATGGGCGGCGCGTTATCATGGTCACCGACCAGAAACTGGCCAATCCCAACCCCGATTTCTTTAGCTACACCATGAGCAAGCACGCGCTGGGGGCGACGGTGCCGATGCTGGCAATGGGCGCTGCCGGGTCGGATGACCGTGTCTATGCGCTGGCACCCGGTGCGATATTGCCCAGCCATGACCAATCCGAGGCCGAGACCGAGATTTCGCACCGCCTCAATCTGCTGCGCCGCAAGACCGCCCCTGAAGAAGTCGCCGAAGCAGCGCTGTTTCTGGCTGACGGCGTGCTTGCCACCGGACAGACCCTGTTCGTCGACAGCGGGCAGCATTTGCTGGCGCAGGACCGCGACGTCATATTCCTTGCCAGAGAAGGCGCATCGGCATGAAGCGCCACGCGATTTCCACCCGGATCTGGCACTGGCTGAACCTGATCTGCGTGGTCGTGCTGTTCATGTCGGGGCTGACCATTTCGAATGGTCACCGGCGGCTGTATTGGGGCGATTGGGGCTTTGCGGCGGGCACTGAATGGCTCGCCGTTCCCCGCTTCCCCGACTGGATGACTATCCCCGGCCATTACAGTCTGGCGGTGGCGCGTGACTGGCATACTTTGATGGCGTGGCCCTTCGCGCTGGGATTGCTGTTCGGCTGGGCCGCGATGCTGGCAAACCGGCACTTCAAACGCGATATCGCCACCAACCGCAAGGAATGGCGTCCGGCGCAGATCAAGCGTGACATAGCCGCGCATCTGCGACTCGATTTCGATCACGGCGCGGGCAAGTACAATTTCCTGCAAAAGCTCGCTTACGGCCTCGTGCTCGGTGTGTTTCTGCCGATGATGGTGTTCACCGGCATTGCGATCAGTCCGGGGATGGAGCCCAGCTTTGGCTGGCTGGTCGATCTGCTGGGCGGCCGCCAATCGGCGCGCAGCTTCCACTTCCTGTTCGCTTTTGCGCTGTTCGGCTTCTTCATCGTCCATGTAGCTCTGGTTTTGCTGTCAAAGCCGCTCAGGCAAATCCGCGACATGATTACAGGGGGCACAGCATGAAACGCCGGAACTTCCTCGTCGCTGCTGGTGCCGCCTTTGTAGCAGGCTGCAACAAAGTTGCAGACAGCGATTTCGGGCAGGGAATGTTCGACGCAGCAGAGCGCTGGCACAAGGGCGCACACCGGCTGCTGACCAGCCGCGATGCGCTCGCCCCCGAATACCCCCGCAGTGCAGTCTCGCCCTATTTTCGCGGCAATGGGTCGGTCGATCCGAAGAATGGCGATTACCCGCGCCATGTGACCGAAAGCTTTGCCAATTGGCAGCTTGAGGTTGGCGGGCTGGTCGACAATCCGCTGACGCTCACGCTCGACAATATCCGCAAGCTGCCGCAGCGCACGCAGATTACACGGCATGATTGCGTTGAGGGGTGGAGCGCGATTGGCGAATGGACCGGACCGCAACTGTCCTTGCTGCTCGACGCCGCAAGGGTTCAGGATCAGGCGCGCTTCATCATCTTCCGCTGTGCTGACGAGCTGGGCGGTAGCGCCTATTACGAAAGCGTCGATCTGGAAGACGCCTATCACCCGCAGACCATTGTCGCGCACCGCCTCAATGGCGACCCGCTACCGATCAAGAACGGTGCGCCGCTGCGGATGCGGATCGAGCGGCAGCTGGGTTACAAGCACGCCAAATACCTTACCGGGATCGAAGCGGTCGCCAGCCTGGACGGCATCGGTGATGGCAAAGGCGGCTATTGGGAAGATCGCGCCGATTACCAATGGTATGCCGGGATCTGATCAGCCGGGAGGATACAGCCGGTTCATTGTCGCCCAATCCTCGGTCAGGATTACTTCGAGCACGGCCATATCCACATCAGCCAGCTTGTTGATGTAAAGACAGCTCTTGCCCCGCGCATATTTGCCCAGCCGCGCCAGTTGCGCATCGCGCCTCTGGCCGGTCTCGGCGTCACAATAACCGCCCATCAGATATAGCGAATGGCGCGCCTTGCGCGGGCTGAACCCGGTGCGCATCCAGTGCACATCGCGGCCGCTGGCATAAGTGGTGCGATAATCGCCATAGCCCAGCATGGCCGGCCCCCACATCCTGGGCTGCTCGCCCGTCACCTGCCGGAACAGCGCGTCCAGCTTCTGCGCTTCCTCACGCTTGCGCTCGGGTTCGACCGCGGCGAGGAACTCTGCTGGGTCAATATCGGTGATCGTCGTCTTTGCCTCTGCCATGCCCGCAGGATAGCACCCGATTGACTCGCTGCAAGCACGTGTCAAACTGCGGATCGGGATTGGACAGGGGAAAACGCGCTATGTGGCTGCTCGATAAATTGCTGACATCGGTGATCCGTCGCGGTCACATGATCGTGACCGACCATGACGGCAAAATCTACGAGTACGGTGCCAGCGAAGGGGGCGAGCCGCCGCTGAAAATCCGTCTGACCAATCGCAAGGCCTCCAGCCATATCGCCCGCCATCCGCAGGTCGGCGCGGGTGAGGCGTTCATGTGGAGCTGGCTGGTGATCGACCCACCATACGATATCCGCGATCTGGTGCTGTTCTTCACAATGAATTCCAAGCAGCAGGGCGACAAGGCGATTCAGGCACAGGGGCCGCTGAAGAAACTGGCCGAACGCGCGCTGGCCGCTGCCGACAGCATCAATCCCAAGGGCAAGGCGCGCCGCAATGCAGAGCATACATATAACCTCACCCGCCGCCTGTACGAGCTGTTTCTCGACGAAGACCGGCAATACACCATGGCCTATTTCCGCGACACGAACCGGACACTGGAACAGGCTCAGCTGGACAAGAAAGCCCATATCGCGGCCAAGATGTATATCCAGCCGGGCATGCGCATACTCGACATCGGCTGCGGCTGGGGCGGCTTTGCGCTGTATCTGGCGCGCAATTACGATGTCGAGGTGCTGGGCGTGGCGCTCGCCCCCGATCAAATCGCATTCTGTCAGGAACGCGCCGAGGAAGCGGGGGTGGCCGACAAGGTCAAATTCCAGCTGACCGATTATCGCGATGTGACCGGCACTTTTGACCGGATCAGTTCAGTAGGGCTGCTGGAACACGTCGGCACCCCGCATTATCCGGAATTTTTCGCGCACACCAACCGCCTGCTCAAGGGCGATGGCGTGATGTTCAGCCATTGCTGCGGCCGCTCTGGCCCGCCCGGACACACCGATGCATGGACCCGCAAATACATTTTCCCCGGCGGCTATATCCCTGCGCTTAGCGAGTTGGTGACGCAAAGCGAAAAGCACGGCTGGCAGGTCGCCGATGTCGAGGCGATGCGCTTCCACTACGCCCATACGCTGGAGGAGTGGTACAAGCGCACGGTGAAACACCGCGAGGAAATCACCGAGCTTTATGACGAGCAATTCTATCGCATGTGGCTGTTCTACCTCGCCGGCGCCGAACAGAGCTTCCGCCACGGCAGCATGGTCAATTGGCAAGTCCTCTATGTTAAAGACCGCGCCGCCATCCCGATGACCCGCGATTATATGCTGGAAGAAGCCGAACGCCTGCGCTCGGTGGAGGAAGCCCCGGTGTGGAGTCTGGGTGCGGGAAACCGTGAGGCGGCGGAGTAAACCCGACCACATGTAAAGGTACTGGCCCGCCAGCTGATCAGCTGCCATTGTGCGCGCCAAGTCGCTTGATGGAGATAGCAGTATGTCCGACGTCTTTCGCACGCCTGACGAGAACTTCAGCGCCCTGCCCGACTTCCCGTTCGACCCGCATTATCACGAGCTGCGCGAAGAATTGCGGGTGCACTATCTCGATGAGGGCCCGCGGGGCGCGCCCACCGTGTTGATGATGCATGGCGAGCCAAGCTGGTGCTATCTCTATCGCAAGATAATCCCGCCCGTGGTGCGCGCGGGCTACCGTGTGGTTGCGCCCGACCTGATCGGCTTTGGCCGTTCGGACAAGCCGACCAACAAAGCGGTGTTCACTTATGCCGGGCACGTCGCCTGGATGCGTGAGTGGCTGGAGGCGCTGGATCTGACCAATGTAATCCTGGCCTGTCAGGATTGGGGATCGCTGATCGGACTGCGACTGCTTGCCGAAATGCCCGAGCGGTTTGCCGGAGTGGTGCTGTCCAATGGCGGCTTGCCCGAGGGGCAGGACCCGCCCGCCGCCTTTGCCGCATGGCGATTGTTCGCCAAGACCAGCCCGGTGTTTCCCATCGGCGGGCTGATACAACGCGCCACCACCACCGAGCTCTCAGAAGCGGAAGTTGCCGCCTATGACGCGCCCTTCCCCACCCGTGGCAGCAAGGCCGCCGCGCGGGTCTTCCCCGCATTGGTGCCGCTGGGCGAGAACGAGGCGGTTCCCGACCAGCAGGCCGCATGGAAAGTTTTGGAGCAATTCGACAAGCCCTTCACCTGCGCGTTCTCAGACGGGGACCCGATCACCAAGGGCGGCGAACGCACCTTCAAGGACCGCGTGCCCGGCGCCAGGCACGATATGCACCGCACGCTGAAGGGCGGGCATTTCATCCAGGAAGACGATCCAGAGGGCTTTGTTTCCGCGATCCTTGATACCGCCCAAGCAGCGGGCTGTAAGCCAGCCTGATACGTAGGAATCCCGGGCACCACAGCCTGGACAGATTTTCTTGTGCGGTTCGCTTGTGTCACTCTCGCCGCACGTGCAGAATGCCAAACTGCGGCCTTTGGGGCGCAGCCACAAACGGGTCGCGATACGTATGGTGGGGACATGATGTCCCTGGGGGTAAACCGAGAAAAATGGCCCAACAGCGGCACCAGCATGCTCTCGACAAACTGTTCCTGTGGACAGCCGCCATCTTTGTTGTGGCCAGCATCGCAGCCGTGGTCGCGATCCAGTTGTACTCCTCTTACGAGATCGACCGGGATTATCGCGAGCGGCGGGAGAAGGTCGTCGGGAATGGTATCGTCAATTACGCTCGCACCTTAAGCGAGAAACCGTTTCCCCAAGCCTATTGGGACGACGCGGTGCGCAATCTGGACAACCGGTTCGACCCGGCATGGGCGCGGGAATTCATCGGTGTGTATTTCTGGCAAACCGAACGGTTCGATAAAATCGCGATTCTCGACCGCGACGACAAATTGCGATTCGCGATGGTCGGCGGACAGGATGCCGATTTTTCCGCGCTTGCGCCGCTAATGACCACTGCGCAGCCCCTGATCGCCGAAGTGAGAATGGCAGAGGAAAAACGCGGCCCCATCCCATCGCTTGATGAGCTTGGCGGCACGCGCCAATTCCCTCGCTTTGACAGCGATCCGCCGATGGATGTGGGTGAAGATCAACAGCAGAAAGACTGGCGCAAACGGACATCCTATTCGCGCTGGTCGGACAAGGACCAGCAGGCGCTGCTCCCAATAGCAGCGGAATCGATGAGCCGTATTGGCGATAGAATTTATGTTGTTTCGGCGACACTGGTGCAGCCCGATTCCGATGCGATGCCGCTCACAGATCGCTCAGCAATTATCCTGCTGGCCAAAGAAATTGACGACGAAGTAATCGCAGGGATTGCTGCCCGTTTCCTGGTCGATCAGCCACAGCTACGCTTGGGCGATGCGGAGGCAGAACCCGGCTTTGCGCAAGCCAGATTGTTTGACAAAGAACGCAACGTGATCGCTGCGGTGGAATGGCGGCCTAACCGACCCGGCGATGCGTTGGTCCGCAAAACAGCACCTGCTCTGGCGATATTTGCATTGCTGTTGGCGCTGGCAGTCTGGCTGGTGATGCGCAGCGGCCGCCGGATAACGCTCGACCTTTATGCCAGCGAGGCGCGTGCATCGCATCTCGCCTATAATGACAAGCTGACCGCACTACCCAATCGTGTTGCGCTGGATGACCGGTTTGCAGCATTTCGCCGCACCCATCAGGTCAATGGCGTTCCCTTCGCTGTGCTCTGCATCGACATCGACAATTTTAAGGCCGTCAACGATACATACGGCCACCCGGTCGGCGATGTCCTGCTCACCCGTGTTGCAGCAAGCCTGCGCGAGCTGGTTGTGGAGGGGGATATCATCGGGCGTCTTGGCGGCGACGAATTCTGCATTTTGCAGGCTGACAGTAATCCAAAGGACGCCGCTGAACTTGCTCAGGCTATCGTCGATGAATTGTCTACTCCGGTCGATCTTGAGCCGGGCCGCGTTTTTGTCGGGGCATCGGTTGGTGTTGTTATCGTCGATGCCGATGGCTTGCTTGACGGGCCGGAGGCATTTCGTCGTGCCGATCTCGCCATGTATCGGGCCAAGGAATTGGGCCGCAGCCAGTATACCTTCTTCGAGCCTATGCTTGACGAGGTGGCCCGTGCTCGGCAGGGATTACAAAGCGATCTGCATCAGGCACTCGCCGCTGGCGACCTGACGTTGCATTACCAGCCTCAGGTCGATGCCGATGGCGCGATCATTGGCGCAGAAGCCCTGGCGCGCTGGCCAGCCGCAGAGGCCAAAGGCATATCCACCGCAACCTTCGTGCGCGCTGCGGAAGAGACCGGATTGATCGACGCACTCGGTCAATTCACACTGGCGCGGGCCTTTGCCGATACGGCGGCATGGCCGGGCCTGACAGTAGCCATCAATGTTTCGGCGGCACAAGTTCGGGCGAGTGACTTTGTGGGCACCATTGAGCATCTGGTGGGTGAGCATAATGCCGACCCGGCGCGCTTCGAGCTTGAGATCACCGAGGGCTTGCTGATGGGGCAGGATACGCACACGCTCGACACGCTCAACCGGCTGCGGGCAATGGGTTTCCAAATCGCGCTGGATGATTTCGGAACCGGATATTGCGGCCTCAGCTATCTGCACCTCTATCCCATCGACAAGGTGAAGATCGACATCTCTTTCGTCTCGCGCTTGGGCAAGGAACCGCAGGCAACAGCGCTGGTCGACACCATCGTCCGCCTCGCGCACGCGCTGGACCTCTCCGTGATCGCTGAAGGGGTCGAAACCGAGGATGAAAAGCGGTTGCTGATGCAAGTCGGCTGCTCGCTGTTCCAGGGATATCTGACGGGTCGGCCGATGCCTCCCGAAGAGCTGGCAAAGCTGCTTTAACGCTGTCCAAAGGTGAGTTGGCGTTGCCGCCTGCCCCGCCTGCTGATACCGGCGCGCGCTACAGTGAAAGGTGCCTGCAATGTCCGACATCAAACGTGTGGTTCTCGCCTATTCCGGCGGTCTCGACACCAGCGTCATCGCCAAATGGCTTGAGGTGGAGCGCGGCTGCGAAGTCGTCACCTTCACTGCCGATCTGGGACAGGGCGAGGAAATCGAACCTGCACGCACCAAGGCTCAGGCGATGGGCATCCCCGACGATCACATCTTCATCGAGGATCTGCGCGAAGAATTCGTTCGCGATTTCGTCTTCCCGATGATGCGCGCCAATGCCCGCTATGAAGGCGATTACCTGCTCGGCACATCTATCGCCCGCCCGCTGATTTCCAAGCGGCTGGTCGAAATCGCACACGAAACCGGCGCCGACGCCATCGCGCATGGGGCCACCGGCAAAGGCAATGACCAGGTCCGTTTCGAGCTTTCCGCTTACGCTCTGGACCCCGACATCAAGGTGATCGCCCCGTGGCGCGAATGGGATTTGACCAGCCGCACCGCGCTGATCGCCTGGGCCGAGGCGCACCAGATTGCAGTGCCCAAAGACAAACGCGGCGACAGTCCCTTCTCGACCGATGCGAACCTGCTGCACACCTCTTCGGAGGGCAAGGTTCTGGAGGACCCGTGGGAGGAAACGCCCGACTATGTCTATTCGCGCACCGACCATCCCGAGGATGCCCCCGACACGCCCGAGTACATCACCATCGACTTTGCCTCGGGTGACGGCGCCGCGCTGAACGGCACTGCGATGAGCCCTGCCAGCCTGCTGACCGCGCTCAACGAGCTCGGCCGCAAGCATGGCATCGGCCGCCTTGATCTGGTCGAAAACCGCTTTGTCGGCATGAAGAGCCGCGGCATGTACGAAACCCCCGGCGGCGAAATCTATGCGCGCGCACATCGCGGTATCGAACAGATCACGCTGGACCGCGGTGCGGCGCATCTCAAGGACGAGCTGATGCCGCGCTATGCCGAACTGGTGTACAATGGCCTGTGGTTCAGCCCCGAACGCGAGATGTTGCAGGCAGCGGTCGACCTCAGCCAGCAAAAGGTCAGCGGCACTGTCCGGCTCAAGCTGTACAAGGGCAATGCCAGCGTGGTCGGACGGCGCTCGCCCCATTCGCTCTATTCCGAGGCGCATGTGACCTTCGAGGATGATGCCGGGGCCTATGACCAGAAGGATGCCGAGGGCTTCATCAAACTCAACGCGCTGCGCTTGCGGCTGCTCGCCAAACGCGATCGCTGAGCTTTTCGGGCGAATTGCGGCGGACCGTTGACTTATCCACCCGTGTCCACAGGGAATTGCGGGGAAAGTGGATAAGTCGCCCCTTGCAAGCTTGAAGAATCGGTTCGTCAGGCGCAGCTTCAGGTCATCGGAACGGCGCGGGTTTGCCAGCCTCTCGAAGGTCTAACGACTGGAAAGACAAGGGAAATTCCAAACCGGGAAGACGTGACGGAACCTGTTCCACGCGGGTCTCGAGATCGCCATGCAAAGGACTTCGGTCTGGCGCAAGGTCGGTTGTTGAAGGACACGCGACACAGTTCCGAAACGGGTTGGGCCAGCCCGATCGAGCGCCGAGGAAGCGATGGAAGGTCTTCGGACCGGAAACCCGCAGCCGCCTGAGGCTTCGATCACCGGCATAGTCCGACCGCGGAACCGCCCGTTGAAGATCGGCCGGGAAAGGAAAGCGAAGGGTCTTCGGACCACAGCGCACCGGACCAGACCGAACGGAGGGTAGCTCCGGATGCCGATGCGAGCGCTGGTGACAGCACCTGAGATCCACTTCGGTGGAAGGACGGGAAAACACCGGATGCCAAGTTCTCTCCTTCGGGAGTGACCACGTATCGGTAAGAGTGGGGTCGGCAGCAATGCCGGCCCCATTTCTTTTTCGCGCCCGGTTCCGCCCCATTTCGCACCCCTCTCCCCCCGCATTTTCGGTTCGTCCCGTTGGTTCCTCCATCCACGACGAATGGTGGCCGGAATGGGGCAGACAACCGCGGCGTTAACGACTCCCGGCGTGCTGGCCGCTATCAGGCGGGCATCGAACGGGAACTTCACATGACAACCAATCGCGCGCTTCGCAGCATGCTCTTTCTTGCAGCCCTGGCCCTGCCCAGCACCGCTGCGCATACGCAGGACCGCGCCCCGAACGCCGCCGCGACCTCCGCCGATTTCGCCGCCAGCTTCGCGCGTTTCGAGGCGGTGCCGCTGGCCCCTGCCCCGGCCGCGCATGTGGTCGATCTGGGCAGCTTCGAGCCGCCGGTCGAGGTCGAGCAAGAACCCGCAACCACCGCGATCAGCGGCGGCGTAGCCTCCTATTACGGGCGCCGGTTTCATGGCCGCCGCACCGCCAATGGCGAACGGTTCGACATGAACGCGATGACCGCCGCGCACCGCACGCTGCCGTTTGGCACGATGGTCCGCGTCACCAACCCGCGCAATGGCAAGTCGGTGGTGGTCCGCATCAATGACCGCGGCCCGTTCCACGGCAACCTTGTGCTGGACGTCAGCCGCGCCGCCGCGACGCAGCTGGGCATGATCGCCCGCGGCCACGGCACGGTGGAACTCGCCCTGCTCGACTAGGCCGCCGCCCCGCCATCATCCGGCCCCTCGCCGCCCTCTTCCTCGGCGCGCCAGATGCCATCGGGCCCCGGCTGGAAGAAGCCGTAATTCTCCCCGTAACACCACCACTCCTCTTCGCCGAGGGCAAAGACTTCGCGCTGGCACGCCGCCACCGCAGCGGGATCGCCCAGCAATTCGGGCGGCGGGGCGTGCGCCGGACGCTCCTGCGCCATCGCCTCCGCCAGTTCCTCCTCGGTTTCCTCCTCCTCAGGGACGGATTCCGGTTCAGCGCCGGGAGACATGGACCACGTGTTACACGGTCTAGGGGAATGTTTTTCCGCCGGCTCGTCCGGAGCGGCGGGCACCGCCTCCTCCCCCGCGGCAAAGCGCGCCATGGCCGCGTCCCAATCCTCGGCAAAGGCGATGGCGGCATCGTCCCCCGCCAATTTGTCCAGCCGCGCCAGATGCGCCAGCAGCAGGCGGCTGCAATAGCGGCGGCGCGTGGCAATCACCTCGCCGTGATAGAACACCTGTTCCTCCACCCCGTCGATCGCGCGCGCGGCCAGAGGGTCCTCCGCACACCGCCGCGCCGCCACCAGCGCCGCGTTCCAGGCGAGCCGGAACTGCGCGCAGGACCGCCGCGCGCGGTAAGCGCTCTGGTGGCTGACCCCCGCCGCCCGCGCCGCCGCGCGGACCGAGCCGGTGACCGAAAGCCGATCGATAAACACCACCTGCCGCGCGCGGACGAATTCAGTCTGCGGCGCGCGGGTGTGGTCCCCGGGAATGGCGGAGATCAGCGCGGGGAGATTGGGGGAAATGGCGGTGTGGGCGTTCATGGTTCACCTCATGGATTTGTGTGAACCGGCCCAGCTAGCGGGATTGGGGCGTGTAGGAAAATGATGAGTTGGGTGGGCTGTTAGGGTAACGGGAGCGGGGGAGGGGAGACGGAATGCACTGCTTCCGCAAGTTTGGGGGATTAGATATAGTGTCCCCGGAATTCGTGGCGTCCCCGGAATTCGTGGTGCGGTTCTGTGAGACACATGGGCGGACTCGCTGCTGGCTGAAGAGAACCGCGTAGCGAGGCATGGATTGGGGGGTGTAGGTAAGCGAAATTCACCAAAGAAGAGGCGGCACGCACTCGCTTGGGGTCTTCTGTTGTCAAAAAAAGGGCGACGGCATTGCCGTCGCCCTTGAAGCAACATTCACCGCGGAGTGCACTTCATTCCGTTGCGCTTTGCATTTGCCTCGCAATCAGAACGATTGTGATACGCTTCAGTCGAGGCTCCAACAATCCTTCCGTTGCTAGCAGTTCGTCGCCAGCGCCAGCCTTGAACGGTGGAGTAAATTTCCCAACGGTCGCCATTTGCATCAACACAAGTACTCATCTTCTACTTCCTTAGGGGCTGGATGCCCTCATAATCGGAATGCAAACATTTCAATTTTTCCTTTTTGGTTTTAAGGGCATTGAGGCGATTGTAGGCAAAATCGGCACATCCGCATTGGCAAGCGAGGACGTCTGCGCAAGGTGCGCTCGAAAGTATGGATAGACCGCCATCAAGCCAGTTCTCCTGGCAAACGAAGTGGCGTGCAATTCATCGCAATCACAATCAATTCGATAGTAGACAACAAATTTATCCTTGAGTGAAAAAGCCTTTTTGCGCCCACGCTTCTCAAATGTTTCGAATTGAAATATGCAGGTTGCCACCCCTTTTTCGAAATCAAAGGATTCATGAACATCAGAGATTTCGATAGAGGGGGCTTTCCCAGACGTTTCTTCAAAATACAGTGGTGAGATTGAAAAATTTGATTCGATAAGTTGAATGCCAAGTAAGCGTGCGCTCTTTGCAACCAAGTTGTAGGCATCAGGGTCGACCTTCAGGCCTTCATCAAGAGTTTTCAATGTGTTGTCAGGGCCATTGATAGACGGTTTACCCATTCGCTGCCCTCCTCATAGGAACAACATTGCTTCCATATTCTGCCCACGTCTTAGCGGTACTACTTCTGCGGGATAGCTTGTCGCCCTCACTAGAATGTAGTTGCTCAGAACTGCGTAACGCTTCCGCTATCAAGGAAGCTGTAAGCACATCTTCTTGACCATCAGTGCACGTTCGATGGCGCACCTTGCGGTTAGATTTTTCTTCCTCAGCACAACGAACCAGCCTCTCGTATTCGCTTTTTTCCAAAACGACCGGTTCTTCGCCAAGCGCAATAAAACTGCGCGCAAGCAATCGGAGGGTAAGATTTTTCGCATCATCCGAAAAAATCTGAGTTACGCGAGCTCGCGAAACGCCAAGTTTCCGTGACAGTTCGGCTCTAGTTACTCCTCGATCTTCAAGGAGCATTTGAAGACGAGCCTGAGCCTCCGCCACAAAAAATTCTTCTTTGAATTCGTCGGACTTAAAGAGATCAGAAAATTTATTGCTCATCGTGTTCACCACATCTTTCATCAAGAGACACCGCTTCTGCTTTAGCCCTCTTAAGTATTCGAGGATTCGCTTTGTCTTGCTTCTTCGCAGTATCCATAGCGACTAGGAGGAGAGTGCGCTTCTCTCGGTAATGACGAACGAAACCATACAGTCTCGTCTTCATCGCCTTGTTCGTTTTGACCGCGACCAACATGCGGTCATCCTCACCACCACATCGTCCTTCATTTCCGTTGAATTGCTCGCGCGTGAGCTTAACTCCGTTGCCCCAAAGCTGTAGCCTCGAAAGCAACTGAGCCTGCTTACGGCTCTCCAACGCCATAAACTCATCAATGATCTTTCTGGACATCAACACGCGACCCTCCGTGCCGTCACGCACGAACTCACATTCGATCTCCGAGAAGTCATCCGAATCACTCATTGGCGTATATTGTTAAGTTTTCTCTTAACACCTTTCAAGCTAAATTTGGAAGAAATGCGACGAATGGGAAATTTCTAGAGGTAGCCCAACTCCCTTCCATTCCATCTTTTCGGTAACGTGAAACCAAGGCTTTTTCGATCAAGTTGGCCGTCCTGACCGTCCCCTCACTTCCCCAACATAGCCTTGAGATACCCGCCAGTATAACTCGCCTTGACCGCAGCCACCGCCTCCGGCGTCCCCTGCGCAACAACCTCCCCGCCCCGCACACCGCCGCCCGGCCCAAGGTCCAGCACCCAGTCCGCCACCTTGATCACGTCGAGATTGTGCTCGATCACCACCACCGAATTGCCCTGGTCCACCAACCGTTGCAGCACCTCCAGCAGTTTGCGGACGTCTTCGAAATGCAGGCCGGTGGTCGGCTCGTCGAGGATATAGAGCGTTTGCCCGGTGCTGCGGCGGCTGAGTTCCTTGGCGAGTTTGACCCGCTGCGCCTCGCCCCCCGATAGCGTGGTCGCCTGCTGGCCGACCTTGACATAGCCCAGCCCCACCTCGTTCAGCATGTGCATCTTGTCACGGATGGGGGGCACGGCCTTGAAGAAGCCCTCCGCATCCTCGATCGTCATGTCCAGCACATCGGCGATGGAGTGGCCCTTGAACTTCACCTCCAGCGTTTCGCGGTTGTAGCGTTTGCCGCCGCATTCCTCGCACGTCACATAGACATCGGGCAGGAAGTGCATTTCGATCTTGATCAGCCCGTCGCCCTGGCACGCCTCGCACCGGCCGCCCTTGACGTTGAAGCTGAAGCGGCCCGGCTTGTACCCGCGCATCTGGCTTTCGGGCAGGCCCGCGAACCAGTCCCGGATATTGGTGAAGGCGCCGGTATAGGTCGCCGGGTTGCTGCGCGGGGTGCGGCCGATGGGCGACTGGTCGATCTCGATCACCTTGTCGCAATATTCCAGCCCGGTCACCTTGTCATGCGGCCCGGCGATAATGCGCGCGCCGTTCAGCGAGCGCGCGGCGGAGGCATAGAGCGTGTCGATGGTGAAGGACGACTTGCCGCTGCCCGATACGCCGGTGATGCAGGTGAAGGTGCCCAGCGGGATCGATGCGGTGACGTTCTGCAAATTGTTGGCGCGCGCGCCGTGGACGGTCAGCTGGTGGCCATTGCCCTTGCGCCGCTTGGCCGGGATGGCGATTTCGCGCGTGCCGTTGAGATAGGCGGCGGTCAGGCTGCGCCTGGATTTGAGCACCTGTTTCAGCGTGCCCTGCGCCACCACCTCTCCCCCGTGGACGCCCGCACCGGGGCCGAGATCGACGACATGGTCCGCCTGGCGGATGGCGTCCTCGTCATGCTCCACCACGATTACCGTATTGCCCAGATCGCGCAGGCGTTTGAGCGTTTCCAGCAGCCGGTCGTTGTCACGCTGGTGCAGGCCGATGCTGGGTTCGTCGAGCACATAGAGCACGCCCGACAGCCCGCTGCCGATCTGCGAGGCGAGGCGGATGCGCTGGCTCTCGCCCCCGCTCAACGTGCCGCTGGTGCGGTCGAGGTTGAGATAGTCCAGCCCGACATTGTCGAGGAAGCCCAGCCGCTCGTTAATCTCTTTCAGGATGGCGCGGGCGATCTGCTGCTGCGTGGGGCTCAGCTGCGCCTCCAGCCCCAGGAACCACGCCTTGGCATCGGACACGCTCATCCGGGTGGGGCCGCTGATGTCGGTGGGGCCAGTGGCACTGGGGATCTTGACGCTGCGCGCCTTGTCGTTGAGCCGCGCTCCGCCGCAGGTCTCGCATGGCTGCGCAGTCTGGTACTTGGCCAGCTCCTCGCGCATCCAGGTGCTTTCGGTCTGCATCAGGCGGCGGCCCAGATTGCCGATCACCCCCTCGAAGCTCTTGCGCACGGTATATTGCTTGCGCCCGTCCTTGAAGGTGAGCGGGATCGCCTTGCCCTTGGTTCCGTACAGGATCGCATCGCGATGCTCCGCCGCCAGTTCTTCCCACGGGGTGGTGAGGTCGAAGCCGAACTCCTTGGCCAGACTGCCCAGCACCTGCATGTAATAGGGCGACGGCGGGTTCGACTTGGCCCACGGGACCACCGCGCCCTTCTTCAGCGTCAGCGCCGCGTTCGGCACGACCAGCTGCGGATCGAACAGCTGCTTCTCGCCCAGCCCGTCACAGGTCGAGCACGCCCCCTGAGGCGCGTTGAAGCTGAACAGCCGCGGCTCGATATCCTCCAGCGTGAAGCCGCTGACCGGGCAGGCGTATTTCTCGGAGAATACGATGCGATTGGCGGGCAGTCCTGCGCCCTTCATCGCGCCGCCGCTTTCCGCCTCGCTCTCGCGCCCGGGCACCACGCCTTCGGCCAGATCGACATAGGTCAATCCCTCGGCCAGCTTGAGTGCCTGTTCGAAACTGTCGGCGAGCCGCGTTTCCAGCCCCGGCTTCACCGCCAGCCGGTCCACCACCACTTCGATGTCATGTTTATACTTCTTGTCGAGCGCTGGCGCTTCCTCGATCGGATAGATCTCGCCATCAATGCGCACGCGGGTGAACCCGGCCTTCTGCCATTCGGCCAGTTCGCGCCGGTATTCGCCCTTGCGCCCGCGCACCACGGGGGCCAGCAGATAGAGCCGGGTTCCCTCAGGCAATTCCATCACCCGGTCGACCATGTTGGAGACCGTCTGCGCCTCGATCGGCAGGCCAGTGGCGGGCGAATACGGCACCCCCACCCGCGCCCACAGCAGCCGCATGTAATCGTAAATCTCCGTCACCGTCGCCACGGTCGAACGCGGATTGCGGCTGGTGGTCTTCTGCTCGATCGAGATCGCAGGAGACAACCCGTCGATATGCTCGACATCGGGCTTCTGCATCATCTCCAGAAACTGCCGCGCATAGGCGCTCAGGCTCTCGACATAGCGGCGCTGCCCCTCGGCATAGATGGTGTCGAACGCCAGGCTCGATTTGCCCGACCCCGACAGCCCGGTGATCACGATCAACGCATCACGCGGCAGATCGATATCGATACCCTTGAGATTGTGTTCCCGCGCACCGCGGACGGAGATTTTGGTAAGTGCCATGATGGAGCGGTGTTCCGGTTTCGTTCGCCAAAGTCAAGCGGAGGGTGTCAAGGCCGATGGCCAGCATGGCCTTCTGCGAAATTCAAGTGGTAACGCAAAGGCATTTGCGCAACGTCTGCTGCCGAGACGGCATGGGGGGTGACTTCATTTTCCTGCGAAGCTCACGCGGGGCAAATGTGGATGGCGGGCTCGGTATCGACACGTTGGTGTTGGATATGCTTGGTTCGGTCGATGGATTGACTGCAGATTTCACGGGGTTGAACAGGTTTAATCCAAGTTTCATATCCATCCTTGGCGATGGCACGATGAGCGATGTCGAGTGGTTATTCAACACGATCTATTTGTCAGATGGGGATGATACCATAACCCTTCCTGCCATTTCGGCGGATGCGTATTACCATGGCGGTGATCCGGTTATCGTTTATCTGGCGGCCGGAAATGATTATCTGATAGGTGGCGATGCGTCCGAATATTTCCACGCCGGCTGGGGCGACGATATTGTTTCCGCAGGTGACGGCGACGATTTCATTTACGGCGATGTTAGTGCTTTTCAGGACCCGGGGCTGAATCAGTTCGGGAATGATATTCTGTTTGGCGACGGGGGTAATGATTTCATTTTCGGAGACCGCGGGGATGACGCGCTGTATGGCGGAACCGGGAATGACGTCCTGTTGGGCGGTCAGGGCAATGATGCTCTTGAAGGTGGAGAAGGCGATGACGACCTGTCCGGCGGAACGGGTGACGATTTCCTTTATGATGTTTTCGGACAGAACACGATTGATGGTGGAGCAGGAACCGACACCGTTTCGTTCTACGACAATTTCGGATTTTACGACGAGGAAATCTATGTATCGCTGATAGACGGCCTCGCTTACTCCCTGACTTCTACCAATTTTCAAAACACTTTGGAAAATATCGAGAATATCTTCGGCAGCGATGCGTTTAACGGCGATTATTTGATCGGAGACGACAATGCCAATTTCATAGTCGGTCTTGGAGGCCATGACACGATCTACGGTCTTGGCGGAAATGACCTCCTCGCAGGCGGCGAGGAGTCCGACTATATCGATGGCGGGGACGGCATCGACACCGCGACGTATGAAGATGCCAGTTCCGGCGTCACCGTTTCGCTGCTGCTCCAGGGATCATCGCAAGACACCGGAGCGCTGGGTTTCGGCACCCTTGTATCGATAGAAAACCTGACAGGATCCTCTTACGATGATACGTTGGTTGGTGATGGCGATAACAATGTCCTGAGGGGTATGCTTGGCGACGATACGCTGTTTGGCAATGCTGGCGATGACATCCTTGACGGCGGTGGCGGCGCGGATGATCTGCGCGGCGGATCGGGGAATGATGAAATCCTTGGCCGATTTGGCGACGACACGCTGAACGGCGGCAGCGGTGATGGTTACCTCTCCGGTGACGAGGGCAATGACACGCTTCGCGGCGGGGTGGGCATTGATACATTGGTCGGCGGCGCTGATGACGATCTGTATTTCATGCGGGATATGAATGATATCATCATCGAGGATGCCGGTGGCGGTATCGATGAGGTTCGTGCCGTTGGCACCAGCTTTACACTGGGCGACAATCTGGAGACGCTGCGGCTGTTTGCCGGGGCCAATGATGGTACCGGCAATGCGCTCGACAATACAATTGCCGGATCAAACCTCGACAATGTTCTGAGAGGTCTGGCAGGCGACGACAATCTGCGCGGCAATGGCGGTCATGACACCTTGATCGGCGGTGCGGGCAATGATCTGCTGGTGGGCGGTGTCGGGACCGACACGCTGACCGGCAATGTCGGAGCGGACCGCTTTATCTTCACTGATCTGGGTGACAGCACGGTCGGCTTTCAGAACGCCGATACAATCACCGACTTCAGCCGAGTGGATGGTGACCGCATCCAGCTGTTCCAGATCGATGCGATTGCTGGCGGTGCCAATGATGACTTCACTTTCATCGGCGACGCTGCCTTCAGCGGCACCGCGGGAGAGCTGCGTTACTCCTTCGATGGCAATGGCAACACCATCATCCGGATGGATGTCGATGGCGACAGCGTGAGCGATATGACGCTCCGCCTGACGGGCGAGATCGACCTCACTGAAAGCGATTTCATCGGCGCCTCAGCTAGCGGCGCGGCCAATGCGGCTCCGAAGGATTTCGAGATGATCCGGTTTGAGCCGGACGCCGCTATCGTGATGCACGAGTTCGCGTTTTAGGTCAGACACACAGCGGATACGTAGTCCCCCGCCGACCCTGCTCACCCGTTTACCGAATTTCCTCCCATCGCGCGGGGGAGATGGTAGACGGGTGCAACTTCATTGCAGGGGAATTGCATCATGAGTTTATTGAACACGCCCATCCGCAAGGTCAGCACAGGCCGCGGGGCCGTATCGGCGCTCGCGCTTATTATCGGGCTGGCCGCCGCGCCTGCCATGGCGCAGCAGGCTGCTGCGACCAGCGAGAACGGTGAAACTATTGTCGTCACCGGGCAGGCCAAGATTGGCGAATACGGCCTGGACCTGACCGCGCGCGATCTTACTGCCGATCCGGGCACCGACTTCGAACGCTATGCCTCGGGCGCGTGGATCGACCGGACCGAAATTCCCGGCGACCGGCCGTCTGTCGGGTCGTTCTACAACCTGCGCGAGGCGGTGCAGGAAGAGGTCAAGGGACTGATCACCGGCGCGCCCGCAGGTACGCAATATGGCGCGCTGTACACGTCATATATGGACGAACGCGCGATCGAGAGGGTCGGCCTGGCCCCGCTGAAGCGCGATCTGGCCGAAGTGCGCGGCATTTCGGACAAGAGCGAATTCGCGCGCTTTATGGGCGGCACCTATGACAGCTTTGGCATCACACTGTTTGGTGGATCGCCCTATGCCGATACCGACGACCCAACCATGAATGTCATGTGGCTGGGCCAGAGCGGCCTGGGGCTGCCGCAGAAGGATTATTACTTCAAGGACGATTACGCCAAGCAGCGCGGCGCTTACATGGATTATATCGAGCGCACGTTCCGAATGCTGGGCGTCAGCAATCCGCGCGAATCCGCCAGCCGGGTGATGACCTTTGAAACCTATGTCGCGGAACTCAGCTGGAATGCCGATGACCAGCGCGACATCGCCAAGATCAACAACCCGATGTCGACTGCGCAGTTGAAGACCTATGCCCCCGGTTTCGACTGGGCAGCGTTCTTCGGCGGTTATGGCGTGCCAGACCAGCAGCGCATGATCGTGAACGAAAACACTGCGATCCGCGCACTGGCCGGATTGTATGACGCGACCGATCTGGAGACTTTGAAGCTGTGGCAGCAGTTCCATGTCGCGCATCAGGCGGCGCCCTATCTGAACAAGGCGATGGTCGACAGCCGCTTTGCGTTCACCAGCACGCTGTCGGGCGTCAGCGAACAGCGCGCCCGGTGGAAGCGCGCAGTGGACACCGTTGATAGCTCGCTTGGCGAAGTGGTGGGCGAGGCTTATGTGGCCGAATACTTCCCGCCGGTCGCCAAGGCCAAGATGAACGATCTGGTGAAGAACGTGAAGCTGGCAATGGCCGACCGCATTCGCGGCAGCGAGTGGATGAGCGCCAAGACTCAGGATGCCGCGCTGGAAAAGCTGACGCGGATGGATGTCATGGTCGGCTATCCCGACGAATGGCGCGATTACAGCTCGCTGGCGATGACCCCGGCCAGCCTTTATGAAAACGCCGTCAACGCCACCAAGTTCAACGCCGATTACCAGATGAGCTTTCTGGGCAAGCCGGTCGATCGCAAGCTGTGGGGGATGAACCCGCAGACGGTGAACGCCTATAATGGCGGGCTTGAGAACAAGATGGTGTTCCCCGCCGGGATTCTGCAGGCGCCGTTCTTCGATCCCAATGCCGATGCGGCGGTCAATTACGGTGCAATTGGCGTGGTGATCGGCCATGAAATCAGCCACGGCTTCGATGATCAGGGCCGCAAAATCGACGCCGATGGCGCAGTGCGTGACTGGTGGACGGCGCAGGATGCGGAGCGGTTCGAGGCTGAAGCCGCCAAGTTCGGCGCGCAATATGCCGCTTTCGAAGTGGTGCCCGGCAGCTTCATCAATCCCGATCTGACAATGGGCGAGAACATCGCCGATCTGGCCGGGGTGCTGGTTGCCTATGACGCCTATAAGAAATCGCTTGGCGGCAGGGAGGCTCCGGTGATTGACGGGCTGACCGGCGATCAGCGCTTCTTCCTGGCCTATGCGCAGGTCTGGCGCAGCAAGGCGCGCGAGGATTCCCTGCGCAACCAGGTCACCACAGATCCGCACAGCCCCGCGCGCTATCGCACCATCGCGCCGCTACGCAATGTCGATGCCTGGTACGAGGCGTTCGGCGTTACCAGGGACGATCCGATGTATATCGCCCCAGCGGACCGCGCGCGAATTTGGTAATCTTAGGAACAGATTGGCCGGACCAGCGCTTGTAACAGGCGCTGGTCCGGTAACTTGCGCGCCCCCGGAAATGATTACCATCAGGCCTGATTTTGTTAACGAATTGTAGCTACATTACGGCGTGTAACCTGAACAAGAATTGGATTATCCTCCCGCCGTGCCAAGCGAGCGTACAGATTTTGACACATATGACGGTGCCGATCTGACATCGGTGGCGGATGATTATGCTGTCCAGCGAGAGATCGTGATTGCCATGCTTGAGCGGGAGCGACGGGCACTGACCTCCAGCCTGCTGGCGCTGTCTCTTCTTGCCGCCGCGATTGCCTTTCTTCCTGATCCACTGATGATGGCTGGCCTGTTGGCCGCGCGTACCGCATCTTTCCTGTTTACGCGCCATGCAGCCAGCAGGCTGGAGCGCAAGGTGAAAGCTAACCAGCCGCTGATGCGCGCACGGGGCATTCTGTTTGTCGCAATGGCATTTACCGGCATCACGCTTGGCTTGCTGCTCGTGCCACAGTCCCACGCCGCTCCACCTGCTGCGGTCGCAGCGATTCAACTTGTCGTGCTGGTGGCGGTTACACTAATCGCCGTAACGCTGGCGGCCCTGCCCCGCTCCCGCGATGCGATGCTGGTGTGTTTCTGGCTGACCGCCTGCGCGATTGTGATGCTGACGCCGGAAGCCTCTACGGGACTGGTGGCGGTCGTCACCATGCTGGTGATCGGCGTACGCACTTACAGTGCCAATACCGGCCACCACATCCTGAGCGCCGCCACGATAACTGTCGAAAATCGTCAGTTGAGTGAAGAGCTGGCCGAAGCACTGGCCCATGCCGAGTTCCTCAGCTGGCGCGATCCGCTGACCGGATTGTTCAACCGCCGTAAGCTGTTCGAAGTGACCCAGGCAGAGCGCTCGGTTACGCCGCGCTATCTGCTGATGATCGATCTCGACAAGTTCAAGACGATCAATGATCAGTTTGGCCATGCGGCGGGCGACCATGCGTTGATTGCGACTGCTGATGCCTTGCGCGCGTGGATGGATGACTTGCCCCGCGACGATCATCTCGCATTTCGGCTTGGCGGCGAAGAATTCCTGGTGATCGCCAAGGGATTGGACGACACTTCGGCAGCGTTGGCTGCGGAAGCCTTGCGATTCCGGCTGGCTGCCATCGGGAGTGAGATGACAGACTATCCCGACCTGCAGATCACCGCTTCGATCGGGCTTGCCGAATGGCGTTTCAGCGAGAAATTGGATGATGCCCTGCTGCGTGCCGATAATGCCTGTTTCGAAGCGAAGGGCCGCGGTCGCAATCAGGTCAAAAAGGCCGCTTGAACACGCAAATGGGCCACCAAGCGTTGCCGTGGGACGGCAGAACGTGGACCGAATAGCCCCCCTCATCCGTTGATCAGGTAACCAGTTCCACTTTGGCGACCGTGCGCAATCTGCGCAGGGGCAGTTTACCAAAACTTTTGGAACACCCTGAAATAATACGGAAGTTTCCACCTTATGCCTGCAATAACAGCGAACAGTCAGCACGATCCGACAACGCCCGCCGCCCGCAACCCTGCTTCCAAGCCAAAAACTGCCAATCTTGAAGCTTTGCTGGAGGACCTTAACCGGCCTCTCGATACGGTTGATTGGAAGCACACTTCGCTCAAGCCGGAGCAAGGCTCGCCGGTTAAGCGATTTCTGCGATCGTTGCGCCGTGAGCGTCAGCACCGCCGTGAGCTGAAGCGTGCTCGTATGGCGGCGCAGACTGCTTTCAACGTCAAGCCCCGCCTTTCAACGCGTAAGCGCGCAACGCTGATGCTTTCTACCGGCGCAGTTGGATTGGCGGCCTTTACCGGCCCGCCGCTCAAGCGTGACACGCCTGTCAATCAGTCCATGATGGAAATGGTGGAGAGCGATGTCGGCGTGCGAATGCCCGCTGCGCTGCTGAAGGCCAGCGACGACTTCAAAGGTGCCTTGGTCGAGGAAGAAGGCGTTCGTTATACAGTTTATCGCGATGTCGCTGGTTACCCCACCGTTGGCGTCGGCCATCTGATCGACGCTGGTGACAATCTGTCCGTGGGTGACCGCATCGACGAGGACCAGGTGATCCAGTTCCTTGAGAGCGATCTCGAGGAAGCCGAGCGCGGTGTTCGCCAATTGGCCGGTAATCTACCGCTGCATCAGCACGAATTCGATGCGCTGCTCGACCTCGTCTATAATGTCGGCATCGGCAATGTTTCCGAGCGCGAAAGCCCGCGCCTCAATGCGGCTATCGATGCCGGAGACTATGAGGGCATTGCCGCAGAGCTGACCTACAAACATGCGGCCGGCAAGGTTGCAAAGGGGCTGGAACACCGCAGTGATCGCCGCGCTAACATCTTCATGGAAGCCAATTACGAGGACACGCGAAGCTGACGCTTAGGTAGTTCCACCAAGCTGACACAAACTGCCCCATAACTACCGACGCTCCATTCAGGGTTTTCTGGATGGAGCGTTTTTTATGCGAATGGGCAAATTGGGGAGACCCGACAAGCGCGACGAGGCCTGGCGGGCCGAGCGCCGCAACGTCATTCTGGCATCCGTCGTCGCGACCGAGCATGGCGCCTTTGTCGCCAATATCGTCGCGTGGTTCTTCATTGCGATTGCCGCCTTTGCGATGCCAAATGCCGATGCTTTCGTGCTTCCGGTCATTGGTCGCCTGATTGCACTGTGTCTGAACACAGCGGCATTCCGGCATCTAGCCAAGTCGCTGCATGATGAACGTGCGAAACGCCTCGCGCTGCATCTGCTGAGCGGAGCATTAGCGCTGGGCGGCGCGAGCTGGGCGTTTCAGATTGCGCCCTTGATCCACGAGCCGACATTGCATCCCGCAGTGATTGTGGTGGGCGGCGGCAGCTTTGTTGCGGTCAGCCTGGTGCTGTCGATGGTCGGTTCGCTCAAAACGCAATCCTTTGCTTTCCTGACCGGGTTTTTAGCCACGTTGGCGGTAGCTCTGATGCATTCTCCGACGTCGATCGGCCTGCAAACGGGCACCGGGCTGGCGGGGATGTGTGCGGCAATTGTCTTCTATGCCAAGTCGGCCTCTCGCCAACGGTGGAATGCTGCCGAAATGCTGATCCAGAACCGGCGTCTTGGTGAAAGGCTGCAAAGTTCGCTGGATCGCGCGGAATATCTGTCCAAACATGATCCGCTGACCGGCCTTTATAACCGGCGCGCGCTGTTCGAAACCAATCTGATCGATCCCGAAGACAGCCGCCGCAAATATGCGCTGCTGGTCGATCTTGACCATTTCAAGCAACTCAATGACCAGTTTGGCCATGTCACGGGCGACCGGGTTCTGGTGGGCGTGGCCGAGACTTTTCGCGCTATCCTGCACAGGCTGCCCGGCAAAGGACACTTCGCCGTGCGGCTGGGGGGCGAGGAATTCGCCATCGTCCTTTCCGTGGGCAGCGAAGAACAGGCGCGCGTGCTGGCCGAACGGATCCGTTTCATGGTGGCGCTGGTGGCGGGGCGGATCGGATTGCAGGGCGCCAAGACCACCGCCTCAATCGGGCTCACCCACTTTGATCAGGGAGAGCGTATCGACGATGTTTTCAGCCGTGCCGATGCCGCGATGTATCGTGCCAAATCCAGCGGCCGCAACCAGGTGCGCGCCCACGCTGCCTGACCGCGCTCGCAAGGGATGCGCGGCCACATCTCTTGCGGTAGAGCGGGCCAATGAACCCGCGCCTGTTCCTTGCCCTGCGTCCCCCGCCCGAAGTGCGGGAAGGCTTGCTCGCCATCATGGGCGGAGTTGCGGGCGCACGCTGGCAGGATGATGCGCAATTGCATCTGACCCTGCGTTATCTTGGCGAGGTGGATATCGACGTAGCGGAAGATCTGGTTGACGCCTTTGTGCACCTGCGATTTGCCCCGCTTGATATCGCTCTGACCGGCACCGGGTGTTTTGAGCGCAAGGGCATCACGCACACCTTGTGGGCGGGCGTATTTCCGTCCCCGCAGCTGCTGGCGCTGCAAAGCCGGGCCGAACGCTGCTGCATCCGCGCCGGACTGCCGCCGGAGACGCGCAAATATGCGCCGCATGTCACGCTGGCACGGCTGAATGCCACAAGTGGTCCGGTGGCCCCGTTTTGTGCACGAACAATGGGGCAATCGCTTGGCGCATGGCGTGCGGATTCCTATATTCTGTATGAAAGCCATCTTCATCCCGGCGGTTCGCAATACGAGCTGGTTCGGGTCTATCGTGCAACCGAGTGACCATGCCCAACCCTCCTTTCCTTCCGCTGCTGCTGCCGACCATCCTCTTGATGGCGGCTGCGTGTTCCCCTGTGGACCAGTCCAAGGCGGAGCAGGTCACCGAGCAGCCCCCAGCACAAGCGCTTGCGGAAGGCCGGGCCGAGGATTGCCTGCTGATGGTCTGGTCCGACCAGACAGAGCGCGATGTCGAATTTGACCGCGCGCATGATCAGGTGGAGGGCGGCGCAATATCCTGCGCCACGGGCACCAGCCCCAGCCAGTTTGCCGCCGCGATCACATCCTTGCGCGAGGCGGCGCAGCGCGGTGACAAGGCGCGTATCCTGCAGGAAATGGGCATTCCGCTGCTATATATCGATGGTAATGGTGACCGGCGCGAACTTGAAGATCCCGAGACTGTCGAGGCGATTTTTGACGAGATTTTCGATCCGGCGATGATCGAAGTGCTCTCGCGCCTTGATCTGGCAGACATGACCGTTAACGAACAGGGCGGCTTTTTCGCGCTGGGCACAGTGTGGCTGGTGGTGGATGAACACGGCGGCCGCCCTCGGCTTGTAACGGTCAACCGGCAGGCGCTTGGAGACGCGGCAAAAGCTGCGCGCCGACAGGCTGAGCGGAACCGCGGCGAAGTCATACCGTTCGATAAACAGTAGAGCTGGCCCGACGGGCGGCACGGCGCGGCTTGCAACGCGCGCCGATCCGGTCTTCATGCGCCACACATAAGCTATTCCCCGCGCTGGCAGCCGCTTGGCCGCCTGACGCAAAAAGTCTGACTGGAGAGAATATGAAATCGCGAATTCTGGCGACCACCGCCCCGCTCGTACTGGGCACCGCCCTGCTGGCCGGGTGCACCACCACTCCCGGCGGCGAACCGATGGCCGAAGTCGCCAGCGCTGCTGCGATACCACAGGGCACCGGCTATTTCGCCAGCGACAGCACCCTGCCGTTCAAGACACCCGATTTCAGCAAGATCAGCGAAGATGATTACACGCCCGCCTTCGAACAGGGCATGGCGATCCAAAAGGCCGAAATACAGGCGATCATCGACAATCCGGCTGCTCCGACATTCTCCAACACCATTGTCGCACTGGAAAAATCCGGGCGGATGCTCGGCCGTGTCAGCCGCGTGTTTTATGCGCTGACGGGTCAGAACACGACCGACCGGCTTGACGCCATTGACGAGGAAATCAGCCCAAAGCTGACTGCGCATGGCGACTTCATAACGCTTAACCCGGCGCTCTTCGCCCGTGTGAAGGCGGTCTATGACAACCGCGCCGCAATGGCGATGACGGTCGAAGACGCCACTTTGCTGGAAGACACATACGAAGGCATGGTCCACGCCGGCGCAATGCTGAACGACAATCAGCGTGAGCGGGTGAAGGCGATCAATTCGCAGCTCTCCACGCTCACCACCAGCTTCAGCCAGCAGGTTCGCGACGCCACTGTCGATGGCGCGCTGATCGTCGATAGCCGCGCGCAGCTGGCCGGATTGTCCGCTGGCGAGATCCAGAGCGCAGCCGATCTGGCGGCGGAAAAGGGGATGCCGGGCAAGTTTGCGCTGGCACTGCAGAACACCACGCAGCAACCGCTGCTGCCCAGCCTGGAAAACCGCGAAGTGCGCGAACAGCTGTTCATGAACAGCTATCACCGCGCGGATAAGGGCGATGCCAATGACACCCGTGTGTTGCTGGCCAAGATCGCCACGCTGCGCGCCGAAAAGGCCGCACTGTTCGGTGCCCCGGACTGGGCGACCTATGCGATGTGGGACCGGATGGCGGAAAATCCCAAGACCGCGCTCGATTTCATGGGCCAGATGGTCCCCGCGCTCGCCGCAACGCAGCGGCGCGAGGCTGCCATGCTTAATCAGGCGATCAAGGCCGATGGCGGCGATTTCGCGGTCAAGCCGTGGGATTGGTATCGCTATGCCGACAAGGTGAAGCAGCAGCGCTATCAGCTCGATGACAATGAGGTGATGCAATATTTCCAGCTCGACAAGGTGCTGGAAGACGGCGTGTTCTACGCGGCGGGCAAACTGTACGGCCTGCGCTTCCAGCGCCGAACTGATCTGCCAGTCTATCACCCCGATGTGTGGACCTATACCGTGTTCGACCGTGATGGTTCGGAGCTGGGCCTGTTCTATTTCGACCCCTACCAGCGCCCGTCAAAGCGCGGCGGCGCATGGATGTCGAATTTCGTCGACCAGAGCAAATTGTGGAACACCAAGCCGGTGATCTACAATGTGCTCAACATTCCCAAAGCGCCCGAGGGCGAGGTCCAGCTGGTCAGCTTCGACAATGTGGGCACGCTGTTCCACGAATTTGGCCACGCGCTGCACGGCTTCTTCGCCAATCAGCAATATGAAAGCCTCTCTGGCACGGCAGTTGCGCGCGACTTTGTCGAATATCCCAGCCAGGTGAACGAGATGTGGGCGACCTATCCCGAGGTGCTGTCGAATTACGCCAAGCACCATGAGACTGGCGAAACCATCCCGCAGGCGCTGATCGACAAGATGGAAGCGGCGGGCAAGTTCAACCAGGGCTATGATTTTGGCGAAGTTGTCGAAGCCGCACTGCTCGATATGAAGTGGCACGCGCTGTCACCGCAGCAGGCCGCCGCCATCGACACGCCTGAGGAAGTGGATGCGTTCGAGCGCAAGTCGCTGACCGATCTGGGGCTGGAAATCGATCTGGTGCCGCCGCGTTATCGCAGCAGCTATTTCAACCACATCTTCAGCAACCCGACCGGCTACAGCTCGGGCTATTACAGCTATCTGTGGACCGAGATGCTGGACCGTGACAGCCGCAAATGGTTCATGGACAATGGCGGGCTGACCCGCGCCAATGGCGATCATTATCGCAAGACCGTGCTGAGCACGGGCGGGACGATGGACTATTTCAAGATGTTCCAGAATTTCGCCGGTCGCCAGCCCGATGTCACGCCGATGCTGGAAGCTCGCGGCCTGATCGGGAATGCCGATGCGATCGATGGCACTTCTGATGATGGCGGCGGTGCCGGCGCGCCAAACTGATTTAAGTCACCAAGGCCCGCTGGCCCGGTTCGCCGATCCAATGGGCCGCAACTTTCCAGACGCGCTCGATAATCTGTGTGTCGAGCGCGTCTTTACATGTGCCGTTGGCAGCAATCCGGCCACGGTCGAGCACCACCACATGGTCGGCATGGTTCATCGCCAATGCGAGGTCGTGCAGCACCAGCACCACGCCGGTCCCGCCATCGGCCGCAGCGCGCAGATGGCGCAGCAGGGCAAGCTGATGCGCAAGATCCAGTGCGGCGAGCGGTTCGTCGGCAAGGATCCACTCCGGCTCCCCCGCCAGCACCCGCGCCAGCAGCACGCGCGCAGTCTCCCCGCCCGACAGCGATTGCGCACGGCGGTCAGCCAGCGCGGTGATGTCGAGCGCCGTCATGGCGTCATCAACCGGCGCGCGATTGTTATCGCCATGCGGCATCCGCCCCAGCTCTACCAGGCTGCGTACGGGTACATCCCAAGCGATTTGCGCGGTCTGCGGCAAATAGCCCAGCCGCCGCCCGCGCTCATGCGGGGACAATGTTGCCAGCGGTGTCTCGCCAAGCAGAACCTTGCCTGTGTCGGGTTTCTCAAGTCCGGCCAGCAGATCAAGCAGCGTTGATTTGCCTGCTCCATTAGGCCCGCAAATCGCAGTGATGCGGCTCGGCTCAAGCGCCGAAGTGACATCATTCAGGCGGCCTGCCACCGACAGGTTTTTGGCAGTCAGCATCATGTCAGCCCCCGGCGCATACGCAGCAGCAACCACAGGAAGAACGGCGCGCCCAGCAGGCTTAATCCGATGCCCAGCCGCAATTCAGTGACCAGCGGCAACACGCGTACTGCGCTATCCGCCACCAGCACCAGCAATGCGCCTGCCAAAGCGCTCGGCACTATCAGCTGCGATGGTCGGCGATCAGTGAGCGGGCGGACCAAATGCGGCACGATCAGTCCGACAAAGCCGATGATCCCTGCCACTGCCACGCTGGCCCCCACGGTCAGACCCACGCCCATGATCAGCAGCCACAACAAGCGCCCCGGCTCCACCCCCAATGACCGCGCAACGGGTTCGCCCAGCGTCAAGGCGTCGAGCGATTTTCCGCTGCGCCACAGCAGGACGATCCCTGCCAGTACCAGCGGCGCGGCCAGCCACACTTCGCGCCAGCTGCGATCGGTCAGTGCGCCGTTCAGCCACATCACAATCTCGCTCATCGCAAAGGCGTTGGGTGCCATCGAAATCGCCAGCGCGGTGAGCGCTCCGGCAAGGCTGGCCACCATCAGGCCGGCCAGAGTGAACAGCGCGATGCCTCCAGTCCGGCCCGCTATCGCCGCCAGCAAAGCCATTGCCCCGCCCGCTCCGATCAGCGCGAAGAGAGGCAGCAACCATGGGCTGGCAGTGAAGCCAAACCACAGCGCCACCACCGCCCCCAAGGCTGCGCCGGGTGCGATGCCGAACAGACCCGGATCGGCCAGCGGATTGCGCAGATAGCCTTGCATCGCCGCCCCGCTCGCCCCCAGCCCCGCACCCACGATCAGCGCCAGCACACTACGCGGCAGACGCAATTGGGCCAGGATCAGCGCGGCGTTGGGCGTGCTCGCGGGATCGAGCCAGACGCGGCCCGCCAGAAGCGACAGCGGGAAGGCCAGCGCCAGCAGCGCCAGCAGGATCAGCACTGCGCGGCTCATGATACAGACTGCCGGATTGCCGCCAGCCGGTGCGCCGCGCGGATGATGGTCGGCCCGCCGCAATAGAGCAGTTGCGTATCGAAATGCTCGCGCCGCACCTGCGGCAATTTGTCCAACACTGGATGGCGCTGCCCTGCCTCGCTTCCCGCGACCAGCAGCACTTGCGGCGGATCGGCGGCCACTTGCTCCAGCGCCAGAAAATCGGCCTGCGCCATGCCGCGCATCATACTGAGGCTGGAAAAACCCGTGCGCTCCAGCAATTCGCTGACCAGCGCAGCTTCGCCCGGCACAATTCCGCCGGGCTGCCACAGCACAGCCGACACCGGTGGCCCGCCCGCGCTACCCGCAGCTTTCAGCGCCGCTTCGATCCGTCCAACCAGCCGCTCACCGGCCGCGGCATCGCCCGCCAGCGCGGCAAGCTCGCGCACTTGCGCCTCGCTCTCCGCGACTGTTCCTGCCATGCCAAATGTGACCACGCGGATGCCAAGATTCTCCAACGCCGCGCGCGTTGCCGGGGGGATGAAACTGCCCGCCACCACCACATCGGGGGCCAGCGCCAGCACTTCCTCGACCGTACCGCCCGTAGCGGCAAAGCCCTGCGCAACCCGCGCCTCCATTGAGGTTGAGCGCGGGTCCTTGCTGTAATGCGAAATTGCCAGCAATTGCCCCGGCGCCGCCACCTCCGCCAATATCGCATCGGTGCACGGGTTGAGGCTGACGATGGTGGGCTGCGCCGGATTGGCAGGCGGAGCGGATGCCGGGGCGCTGCAACCGGACAGAAGCAGTGCTCCTGCCAGCAAGGCCCCGGCGCAGCGGCGCATCACATTGCCGCCCTCACCCCGATAAACGCCCCGCGGCCCGGCGAGGCATAGCCCGCAGCGGTCTGGTAATTCTCGGCGAACAGGTTCTCGACCCGGCCAAACACTTCGAAAACGTCGCTGACAGGCATGGCGGCGCGCAGGTCGAATACGGCATAATTGTCCAGCCGGATCGAATTGGCGGCATTGTCGAAACTGTCCGATACCAGCCGCAGATCAGCGCCCAGTCGCAGTCCGAAAGCAGCCTCGTAATCCGCGAACAGCGTGGCGCTATGGCGCGGCCTGCGGGCAAGTTCATTGCCGGAAATACGGTCTTCGGCATCAATCAGGCTATACACTGCAGACAGCCGGAAGCCCTCGGCAACTGCGATGCCAGCCTCGGCCTCGATACCTTGCGCGCGGGCGCTGGCGGTGTTGGCATAGGTGCCGAACGGACGATCGGTGCACAGCCCGCCGGTCGCGCCGAAGCACGACACGAAGGCTATCAGATCGGCGCTGTCACGCCGGAATGCAGTGAGGGCAAGATGGGTGCCGCGGCCACGCTGCCCCTGTTCAATTCCGATATCGAAGCTGGTGCTTTCTTCGGGACGGAGACGCGGATTGCCGAAATCGGACAGCAGCTGAAACAGTGTCGGGGCCTTGAACCCCTCACCGACACTGGCGCGCACCCGCCAATCGCTGCCCAGCCCATAGCTGACATCCGCGCCAAAGCTGGTCTTGGTACCGAAGATATCGTGATCATCGATCCGCGAACCGATGTGTGCGGCCAGCCGGCCCATCACCCAGCCAAGCTGGACATAGGCACCGCTGATCCCGGTTTCCTCACGCGCGTTGAAGCTGGTGGAATAGGCCGTCCATTCCCGCTCGCCGCCGAACGCCACCGACAATCCGCCCAGCACACGGTATTCTCCGCGTAATTGCACCCGCTCGGAATGACCGTCGCTGGCGAAAGTCGGTGCGCTACCGGCGGCGGGGTCGAAATTGTCACGCTCGGTATCGGCCATCGAATAGGCAGCGCGCAGCGTCAGGTCATTGCCGTAATATGCAAAGCCCACATCGCCCCACAGGCGGCGGGTGTCCTGTGTCTCGGCGGTGTCGCCCAGCGTGAAACTTGGCGCGGCAAAACCGTCGATGTCGAGAGTGCCTTCACTCCAATTGGCATGAGCGAACACTTCGAGCTGGTCGGTGACATCGGCAAAGACACTGCCGCCCAGCGCGAATTGTTCAAAGCCATCCGGCTCGGTGCCATTGGCCGCTGCGGAGAAGCCATCAGTGGCGAACCACGATCCTGTAAGGCCAAGCGCCAAAGCGCCTGTTTCCAGCCCGCCCGCCGCCTGTGCAAAGCGCGTATCGCGCGCGCCATATTCGAAGCTTCCCTGTACGCCGCTGCCGCCGCATGTCGCAATATCGAGCACGCCGCCAATCGCGTCAGACCCCCAGATCGTGCTGTTGGAACCGCGCAGCAAGTCGAGCTTGCCGACAGTCCCGGTGAGCAGATTGCCGAAGTCGAAACCGCCCGAAGGCGAGGCCGGGTCCGCGACCCGAACGCCATCGACCAGCACCAGCAATTGCTCGGCATTCGCCCCGCGCAAGTTCACGCCGGTAAAGCTGCCCGCGCCGCCATTGCGCGACAGGCTGAGGCCCGGTGTGCGTTGCAGCACGCGGGTAATATCAGCGCCCTGCACCTGCTCGATTTCTTTACGGTCGATCACGACCACTGCTTGGCCGGTGCTCTGGATGGTTGTGCCAAGCCCTGTGGCTGTCACGGTAATCGTGGCCGCGTCCAAGGTGACGGGCTGCGTAGCCCGGCCATCGGGCAGTTCCACAGGCTGCCGCGCCGCATCCTGCCGCTCGACAATTTCAGCGAGCGCGGCCTCAGCAGGATCAGAATCGGCCGATTGCGCGGCAGCGACGCCGGGCAATGCGGACGCGGTGAGAAACAACAGAAATTTATACATGGGGCCTCCATCATGAACGTGATGCCGCCCATGACGAGAAAGACGCAGGATCGCGCCCATCCCCGTTACACCCGGAACACCCCGCCCGGCTGCGGAACGACGGTCACAGGCAGGTCTCCTGGCTCCCGGATCAATGGTCGTGCCCCGCCTTCCCGGTTTCCCAGTGGCAATTGAGGCAGACCTCCCCGGTCACAGTTGCGGGGGCAGCGGGGGATTGGCACCCCCTTCCCTCTTCCGGCCCGATTGCGCGGGCCAACCCATGACACGCAGCGATTTATACGCAGGAATGCTGCGGCGCACAAGAGCATCTTCATTAAGGAAAACGTGCTATGGGGCGCACATTGTCCCGCTGGTGGACGCCGCCACTCGGGGTCTTCGGGTGTGCGGCTGCTTGGCGTATAAGGGGGCAACAGGAGCAGACATGAACGCGTTAAGTGCGATAGTGGCGGAGACGAGCGAGGGTGCGGGGCGCGCTCTGCCGCGTGCTGCGCTGCGCCGCGAGCAACGCCGCCTGCGCCGCCGCCAGATGCTGCTGCGCGGGGGTGCGCTGGCCGCTGCCATGCTGATCCCGGCGGTGGCCGCGCAAGGCGAATGGGCCGAGATCGCGCGGGCTGTTGGCCTGGCTGATGAACGCGTCGAGCCCGTTGCCATGCCGTTTGAAACCGCAGGCCTCAGCTTTCCCGGATCGGCGTTCTATTATCTGGAAGATGCGCCGCGTCTGGCCGGCGACCTGTCCGAATTGCGCGCCGCAGAGGGCAGCTACGAAACGCTGGAATTTACCGAAAGCCACGGGGCCGAGGCAACCGCCCGCGCGTTCCGTTCCGCCGGTAGCGGACTGGACAAGGCACGCGCGCTGCAATGCCTGTCGATGGCCGTCTATTATGAAGCCGCGAGCGAAAGCTATACCGGTCAGCAGGCGGTGGCGCAGGTGGTGCTGAACCGGGTCGCGCATCCTGCTTTCCCCAGCAGCGTTTGCGGCGTGGTGTTTCAGGGATCGGAACGCAAAACTGGCTGCCAGTTCTCTTTCACCTGCGATGGTTCGATGGCGCGCCACCCCTCGCGCCAGGCATGGGCACGTGCGCAGTCGGTTGGTCTGGCCGCGCTGGCCGGAGAGGTCCAGACGACAGTCGGGCTGGCGACGCATTATCACACTAATTACGTTAATCCCTATTGGGCGGCGAGCCTCGACTATATCGGCAGAATTGGCGCGCATCGCTTCTATGTCTGGAAAGGCCGCGCCGGTCAGGCAGGGGCGTTTTCGACCAGCTATCTTGGCGGTGAGCCTGTGGCCGCCCCCAGCGCGCGGCGCGGTGCTGATACTACCGTCAGTCCCGTCACCACTTTGGCAGTTCCGACTCCCAATTCGGCACTTGGCATGACCAAGGCGCCCGACAAGCCGGTCGGCGGTGCTCCGGCCTCACCCGCCGCGCAGCCGCAGGACAATCTGCCCAAGGCTGGCGATGTGAAAGCCGAATACCAGCGCAGTGGCCGCTGGATTTCCGAGCCGGGCAAGAAAGCCGAGTGACGCCAGCGGCTTCCGGCAGAAAGTTTACGTCTTCATAAGCATGCTGCGGAACACAAGCTTAGCTCGCGCCCGCTAATACGCTGCCACTTGCCTGCAAGGGTTTCGGGAGCTTTTCACCATGCCAGTCCATTTCGCTGCCGCACGTTCCACCGCGCATTCGCCGATTGCCCGCGCTCTGGCGCGCAAGGCGCTGGGCCGCGCTGCCAATGATAATGGCGATGTTGCTGCCCCGGATAGCTCATTCGATGTCATGATGCGCGCGGCGCTGAAGCATTTCGCGCAGCACGGACTGGGCGCTGCCCAAGAAGCGCGCGCCATGGCCGAGCAGGCCCATTTCGCCGGTGACAGCCAAGGATATGACTGGTGGCTGGGCGTGTGCCGAACGCTTGATCGCGGGCTTGCCATCCGTCTGGAACGGGCAATTGATCCGGCTGGTGCGCTGATCCATTGATCACCTGTAAGATAAGTGCCCGGACGTTAACTGAAAACTGAGGGTTTCCCGCATATTCCAATTGTATGGGGTCGTCGCCGTCTCTTCCTTTCAGCCATAGGCTTACCGCTCTATTTGGGCATGGCAATGCTTTAAGCGAACAAACCCGTACCGTGCTGGTGCGTTCGCTTTACGCGCGGCCACGAACTCTCGCCATTGCAGCCTTTAACGGTGTCGCCTCTGGCGCGCTGGTGGCATTTCTCTCCGGCAATTCGCTGCTGTGTTCGCTTGCCTTCCTGATGTGCTCCATCGCGATCCTGCGTGTCGTCAATGCGATACATATGGCCGATAAGCCTGACGACATTTCCACCGGGAAGCTGGAGTTTGCCTATCGTTTCGGCGCTTTCAGCTATGCCGCGACGCTGGGTGTTTTCGCCGGCCTGACGATGACGTTGAATCTGTCGCCGCTGCTGCAAGTGCTGATGATCTCCAACGCTATAGGCTACGGCATCGGGATCAGCGCGCACAATGCCGCACGGCCGCGGATTGCACTGGGGCAATTGTTGCTGGCCACCCTGCCTATCGTGGCGGCGGCTGTGTCGCTGGGCACTCCGGCATCGATCCTGCTGGCGATCAATCTGTTCTGCCTGATCCCGGCCATGATCGGCATCACATTCTCGATTTTCCGCACGCTGAACAAATCGATTACCGCTGCGCAGCGCAGCGACGAGATGGCGCACAAGATGGAAACGCTGGCGCTCACGGATCCGGTTACGGGTCTCGACAACCGGGTCGGTCTTGATGCGAAAATTGGCCCGATGTTTGCCAGCCTGGCTGATGGTCAGAAGCTTGGCCTGTTCTGGATCGATCTCGACCGGTTCAAGGAAATCAACGACCTTCACGGTCACCACACAGGCGATGCCGTGCTGCACGAAATGGGCATTCGGATTGCCGCCCTGTTGGGTGATCGCGGCATCGTGGCGCGCTTTGCCGGGGATGAATTTGTCATCGCCCGCCCGCTTTCGGACCCCCGCGAGGCCAGCATGCTCGCCAGCGCGATTATGCGCGAGATGACCCGGCCCATTCGCACAGACGGATTGCGGCTTGAAGTCGAAGGGTCGATCGGCATCGCCACCAGCCCCGATGATGGCACCGACACCGAAACTCTGATGCAGCACGCGGATATCGCGCTGTTCCATGCCAAGGCCGACGGTCGCCGCCAGATGCGCTTTTTCGATCCGGCGATGACCCGCGCGCTGGCGCACCGCCGTGATATGGAAAGCGAATTGCGCATGGCTTTGCGGCGCGACGAGCTGTCGGTGTACTTCCAGCCGATTGTCGATTTGTCGACTGGCAGGGTCCGTTGTTTCGAGGCTCTGGTGCGCTGGTTCCACCCTGAGCGCGGCGAGATCACGCCAGACGAGTTTATCCCGATTGCCGAGGAATGCGGGGCCATCGTCACGCTGGGCAATTGGCTGACCGGACACGCCGCACGCGTCGCCGCCAACTGGCCCGATGATGTCCAGCTGGCGGTCAATCTGTCGCCCATGCAGATCAAGGCTCCCGGTGCGGCGCTGGGCATTTTAAGCGCGCTCAAGGACGCGCAGCTGCCACCTGAACGGCTTGAACTCGAAGTTACCGAAAACCTGTTCCTCGAAGACAGTCCCGCAATCGAATTGTTCATCGAAGAGCTGTCCGCTGCCAGTGTACGCTTTGCGCTCGACGATTTCGGCACCGGCTATTCGTCGCTGGGCTATATCAACCAATGGCCGTTTTCGAAGATCAAGGTTGACCGCAGCTTCGTCTCGGGGCCGCAGGCGGGCCGCAAAAGCGATGCGATTATCCGCGCGGTTTCGCAGATGGGCAAATCGCTGGGGATCGAGATCGTCGCCGAAGGGCTGGAGACCATCGATCAGGTGCGCGCCGTCCGCGATGCGGGCTGTACGCTGGGCCAAGGCTTCCATTTCAGCCGCGCCGTGCCCGATTATCAGGCGGCCCTGCTGCTGGCCGAAGAACGCGGCACGGCCCCCGGTGATTGGGGCGACCGACTGGCCGGGTGAGACGCCGGGGAACGAAGCACGTTCCGGACCGTCATTCAGGCAAAGCGCGACTGCCCGGACAATCGCAATTTGCTATTGAGAACTAATCGCAAATTATGTTTGGCAGCGTCTCTATTGGCGGTTGCAATCGCCGCAGTGCGGGCCTAGGTCGCATTCGCAATTGACCGGGTGCTGCCTGCCTGTCGCGGGACGATATGGGCGCACCGAACACGGTCCTGATCCATCGTTGTCCCGCGCGGCAGGAAAGGACCCTCCCCCACCATGGCACGCACCAAGATAGCGCTCGTCGGCTCCGGCATGATCGGCGGTACGCTCGCACACCTCGCAGCGATGAAGGAAATGGGCGACGTCGTCCTGTTCGACATCGCCGAAGGGATGCCTGCAGGCAAGGCGCTGGACCTGAGCCAGGCTGGCCCGGTCGAAGGCTTCGACGCCAATCTCAAGGGCACCAGTGATTACGCCGATATTGCGGGCGCGGATGTGGTGATCGTCACCGCCGGTGTGCCGCGCAAGCCGGGCATGAGCCGCGACGATCTGCTGGGCATCAACCTTAAAGTGATGAAGGCGGTTGGCGAAGGCATCAAGAACAATTGTCCCGACGCGTTCGTGATCTGCATCACCAACCCGCTGGACGCGATGGTGTGGGCCTTGCGTGAATTTTCCGGCCTGCCTCACAACAAGGTTGTCGGCATGGCAGGCGTGCTCGACAGCGCGCGTTTCCGCCATTTCCTCGCCACTGAATTCGACGTCAGCATGGAAGACGTCACCGCCTTTGTGCTGGGCGGTCACGGCGATACGATGGTCCCAATCCTCGAATATTCGACAGTTGCGGGCATTCCTGTGCCCGACCTCATCAAGATGGGCTGGTCGACGCAGGAAAAGATGGACGCTATTGTCAAGCGCACCCGCGGCGGCGGCGGCGAGATCGTTGGACTGCTGGGCAACGGCAGCGCCTATTACGCCCCCGCGACAGCTGCGATCCAGATGGCCGAAAGCTATCTCAAGGACAAGAAGCGCGTCCTGCCCTGCGCCGCGCATCTGACCGGCCAATACGGCGTTGATGGCCTGTATGTCGGCGTCCCCGTGGTCATCGGCGCTAATGGCGTGGAACGGATCGTCGAAATTGCTTTGGACGACGAGGCCCAGAAGGGCTTCCAGGTCAGCGTTGATGCAGTGAATGAACTGCTTGATGCGTGCAAAGGGCTGGATAGCTCGCTGGCATGACAATAATTGAGGCTTATCTGGCTGTTGCAGTTATGTTTGCGGGTGGCTGGCTCGCGCTATTTCTGTCTGGCCGCAAGCGCTATGCGATCGCTGCCTCACTTAGCCTTACTTTCCTCGGTCTGCTGCCGTTTTTTGGCATACTTGAAGTGTTCGGCGTATGGTGGGAACGAGTCACAGTAATTTCTATTTATGCCATCCCCACCATTGCGATAAGCCTTTTGGCCTTGGGCCTCACCATTTATTTCAGCGCCGATAGGCGCACCACTTAGACAAAACGAGAGTCAAATTTATGTCTATCCTCGTAAACAAAGACACCAAGGTCATCACCCAAGGCATGACCGGTGATACCGGCACGTTCCACACGCAGCAGGCGCTCGATTATGGGACCAAGATGGTTGCGGGCGTGACGCCGGGTAAGGGCGGCAGCGAGCATATTGGTCTGCCGGTGTACAACACCGTAGCCGAAGCCAGGCACGCGACCGGCGCGACGGCCAGCTGCATCTATGTGCCGCCGCCGTTTGCTGCGGATTCGATCCTTGAAGCCATCGATGCCGAGATCGAGCTGATCGTGGCGATCACCGAAGGCATTCCGGTGCTCGACATGGTGCGTGTCAAACGCGCGCTGGTGGGCTCCAAGTCACGTCTGATCGGCCCCAACTGCCCCGGCGTTCTGACACCCGGCGAATGCAAGATTGGCATCATGCCCGGCTCGATCTTCAAGAAGGGCTCGGTCGGCGTTGTGTCGCGTTCTGGCACGCTGACTTACGAAGCCGTACATCAGACTACGATGGTAGGTCTGGGCCAGACCACTGCAGTCGGCATTGGCGGCGATCCGGTCAATGGCACCAATTTCATCGACGTGCTGGACCTGTTCCTGTCCGATGACGAAACCAAATCGATGATCATGATCGGCGAAATCGGCGGTTCGGCCGAAGAAGAAGCCGCCGAGTTCATCGCGCATCAGGCCAAGAAGGGCCGCAGCAAGCCGATGGTCGGCTTTATCGCGGGCAAGACGGCACCTCCGGGCCGCCGTATGGGCCATGCCGGTGCCATCGTTTCGGGCGGCCAGGGCGGCGCGGACGACAAGATTGCGGCGATGGAGAAGGCGGGCATCCGCGTCTCCCCCTCGCCATCGGAACTGGGCACCACGCTCGACGCATTGCTGAAGGAACTGGTCTGACTCAGCGCGCGGATAGCCTTTTTGGGGACCATCCGCGCTGCTGAGGCATTGCCATCATGAGCCGACACACGGATCGGTGCGAAAGGTGACCCGCATGGGTAACGAGAGCCAGAATTTCCTGCCCGAGCTTTCCGATCAGGAAGGCCCGCAGCCCGGCCCCAGCTGGGGAAATCCCAAATGGCTGGCAGAGGTGGCCGATGCCGATGCCGATCTGACACAGGCGCTTGATCCCACGACCATGAAACTGGCGGTAGCCAACGCTGCCGACAAGGCTGGCAAGCCTGCCGATCCCAAGGCAATCGAGCAGGCGGCGGACGATTCCATCCGCGCCATGCTGCTGATCCGCATCTTTCGCGTACGCGGCCATCTGGCGGCCGATCTCGATCCGCTGGGCCTGTCGCACCGCGAAACGCCCAAGGATCTGACGCTGGAATGGCACGGCTTCGACGGTCAGGAAGACCGCGAGGTCTTCGTTGGCGGCGCGCTGGGTTTCGACTGGGTTACCGTCGGCAAATTGTATGAGACGCTGAAGGCCAATTATTGCGGCAAGGTAGGCCTCGAATACATGCACATTTCCGATGTGGAGGAACGCCGATTCCTGCAGGAACGGCTCGAAGGCCCCGAGCAAGTCATCCAGTTTACCGACGAAGGCAAACGCGCCATTCTGGGCGCAGTGATCCGCGGCGAGCAGTACGAGAAATTCCTCGGCAAGAAATATGTCGGCACCAAGCGCTTCGGCCTCGACGGGGGCGAAAGCATGATCCCCGCGCTGGAGGCCATGATCAAATATGGCGGCCAGCTGGGCGTGCGCGAGATCATTTACGGCATGGCACACCGCGGGCGTCTCAACGTGCTCGCGAATGTCATGGGCAAGCCTTACAAGGTGATCTTTCACGAATTTTCGGGTGGCAGCGCCAACCCCGATGACGTGGGCGGCTCGGGCGACGTGAAGTATCACCTCGGCACTAGCACCGACCGCAGCTTTGACGATATCTCCGTCCATATGAGCCTGGTTCCCAACCCCAGCCATCTCGAGGCGGTTGATCCGGTCGTGCTGGGCAAGGCGCGCGCGCAGCAGGCCATTCGTGACGATCTGAAAAAGCACGAGCAGGTTTTGCCCGTGCTGATCCACGGCGATGCAGCATTTGCGGGTCAGGGTATCGTCTGGGAATGCCTCGGCTTCTCCGGCATTCGCGGGTACAATACCGGCGGCTGCATCCACTTTGTGATCAACAACCAGATCGGGTTCACCACCAGCCCGCAATTCGCGCGCTCCAGCCCCTATCCCTCCGATGTGGCCAAGGGTGTCCAGGCGCCGATCTTGCACGTCAACGGCGATGATCCCGAAGCGGTGACCTTCGCCTGCAAGCTGGCCATCGAATACCGTCACGCCTTTGGCCGCGATATCGTGATCGACATGTGGTGCTATCGCCGCTTCGGCCATAACGAGGGCGACGAGCCCAAATTCACCCAGCCGCTGATGTATGACAAGATCCGCGCGCATCCCAAGGTCAGCGAAATCTTCGCTGCGCGGCTGCGCGAAGAAGGCGTGATCGACGAGAAATACGCCGACTCGGTGTGCAGCGAGTTCAACACGCATCTCGAAGACGAATTCACGGCGTCCAAGACCTACAAGCCCAACGAGGCCGACTGGTTCGGTGGCCGCTGGGCCGGGCTTAACAAGCCCGCCGATCCGGAAACCGCGCGCCGCAATGTCGAAACCGCGATTGGCGGCAAATTGTTCGACAGCCTTGGTCGCACGTTGACGGCGGTGCCGGACGATCTGGCGATCCACAAGACGCTGGGCCGCGTGCTCAAGGCAAAGTCGGACATGTTCGAAAGCGGCGTGGGCTTCGACTGGGCCACTGCGGAGGCACTCGCTTTCGGCAGTCTGGTCAGCGAAGGTTACGGCGTTCGCCTGTCGGGTCAGGATTCCGGACGCGGCACTTTTAGCCAGCGTCATGCCGTCTGGGTCGACCAGAAGGACGAACGCAAATACATCCCGCTGACAACCCTGCCGCACGGCAAGTTCGAGGTTTATGATAGCCCGCTGTCCGAATATGGCGTGCTGGGTTTCGAATATGGTTTCGCCATGGCAGATCCCAAAAGCCTGGTGATGTGGGAAGCGCAGTTCGGCGATTTCGGCAATGGCGCGCAGATCATGATCGACCAGTTCATCGCCAGCGGCGAAGTCAAATGGCTGCGGGCCAACGGCCTCGTCCTGCTGCTGCCGCATGGCTATGAAGGTCAGGGCCCGGAACACAGCTCCGCGCGGCTTGAACGGTTTCTGCAATTGTGTGCGAACGACAATATCCAAGTCTGCAATATCACCACGCCGGCCAATTATTTCCACGTGCTGCGCCGCCAGATGCTGCGTTCCTTCCGCAAGCCGCTGGTGATCATGACGCCCAAGAGCCTGCTGCGGCACCCACTGGCGAAATCCACTGCGGAAGAGTTTCAGGGCGAGACGCATTTCATGCGGATCAAGTCCGACGTGACAGAAATCGCCGATGAGAAGGTCCGGCGTCTGGTACTATGCAGCGGCAAGGTCGCTTATGACCTGATGCAGGCGCGGGACGAGGCCGGGTTGGATGATGTGTCGGTCGTGCGGATCGAGCAGATCTATCCCTTCCCGGGCGAACCGCTTGCCATCCGTTTGAAGCGCATGACCAATCTGCAGGACATCGTCTGGTGTCAGGAAGAACCCAAGAACAACGGTTCATGGTTCTTTGTCGACCGGCTGATCGAAGACGCGGCCAGAGCAGCGGGCAAAGACGGCATGCGTCCCTTCTATGCCGGGCGCGAAGTTGCGGCTTCGCCCGCCACAGGGTTTGCGAGCCGCCACAAGGTTCAGCAGGAGGGGCTGGTGTCTATAGCACTGGGCCTGTCCGATGGCGGTGCCGCCGCACGCAATCTGAAATCCAACAAATCCAACAAGAAGGCCTGAGGAACTATTATGGCTAGTGAAGTCAAAGTCCCCACGCTGGGCGAATCGGTGACCGAAGCGACCATCGGCGAATGGCTCAAGAACCCCGGCGATCCGGTCGCTGTGGATGAGCCGATTGCCAGTCTGGAAACCGACAAGGTCGCGATTGAAGTGCCCTCCCCCGTGGCGGGCGTCATGGGCGAACAGGCTGTTGCCGTCGGCGATACGGTCGAAGTTGGCGCGCTGATCGCAACGATAGAAGACGGGGTTGCGCAGGCCGGTCCTGAAACCACCAAGCCGCGCGAAAATCCCTCCGAGGCCCCTGCCGAACAGGCCAAGGATGCAGCGCCCGCTGCGGCCAAGGATGCTGGCAGCGATGCGACACAAACCCTCAGCCCGGCAGTGCGCCGTGCGGTGCTGGAACACGGGGTCGACCCCTCGACCATCAAGGGCAGCGGCAAGGATGGCCGACTGACCAAGGAAGACGTGATCGCCGCGGCCAAGGCGAAGGGCGATGCGCCCGCTGCTAAGCCCTCGCCCGCACCCGCCGTCGCCGCTGCTTCGGCGGTGCCCGCTGGCGAACGCCGCGAGGAACGCGTCAAGATGACGCGAATGCGCCAGACCATCGCCAAACGCCTCAAAGGTGCGCAGGAAAATGCCGCGCTGCTGACGACGTTCAACGATGTCGATATGTCGGCGGTGATCGAGGCGCGCACGAAGTACAAGGACCTGTTCGCCAAAAAGCACGACATCCGGCTCGGCTTCATGGGCTTCTTCGCCAAGGCCGCCTGCCTGGCGCTGAAAGACGTCCCCTCTGTCAATGCCTATATCGAAGGCGACGAGATTGTTTATCACGATTTCGTTGATATCTCGGTCGCCGTCAGTGCGCCCAATGGGCTGGTGGTTCCGGTTATCCGTGATGCAGACCAAAAGGGCTTTGCGCGGATTGAACAGGACATCGCCGATTATGGGAAGCGCGCTAAGGAAGGCTCGCTGACGATGGATGATATGAAGGGCGGCACCTTCACCATCTCCAATGGCGGCGTGTTCGGATCGCTGATGAGCACCCCGATCATCAACCCGCCGCAGAGCGCCGTGCTCGGATTGCACCGGATCGAAGACCGAGCTGTAGTGGTAAATGGCGAGATCGTGATCCGCCCGATGATGTACATCGCGCTGTCCTATGACCACCGCCTGATCGATGGCCGCGAAGCGGTGACCGCACTCAAAATTATCAAGGAAGCGATCGAAGATCCAACCCGGATGCTGATCGATCTTTAACTTTCCGTCGCCTCGGCGAAAGCTGGGGCAGCGTGCCACAAGGCACGGCTTAACCGAGGGAGATTCCGGCCTGCGCCGGGATGACAATTGAATGGCTGATTACGATTACGACGTCCTTGTCATTGGCTCCGGCCCCGGCGGCTATGTCGCGGCGATCCGTGCGGCGCAGCTGGGCCTGAAAACCGCCTGTGCGGAAAGCCGCGAGACGCTGGGCGGGACTTGCCTCAATGTCGGCTGCATTCCGTCCAAGGCGATGCTCCATGCCTCGGAATACTTCGATGCGGCCGCCAATGGCACGATGGCCGAAATGGGTATCGATGTGACGCCCAAGCTCAATCTCGACAAGATGCACGCCCAGCGCCGCGATGCGGTGAAGGGCCTGACCGGCGGGATCGAATTTCTGTTCAAGAAGAACAAGATCGACTGGAAAAAGGGCCACGCCACCTTTCAGGATGCGCATACGGTCAAGGTCGGTGACGAGACGGTCACCGCCAAGAATGTGATTATTGCCACCGGCTCCTCGGTCACTCCCCTGCCCGGCGTTGACGTCGATAACGATGCGCAGATCCTGGTCGATTCCACTGGCGCATTGGAACTTGCAAAGGTGCCGGAAAAGATGGTCGTCATCGGCGGCGGCGTGATCGGGCTGGAGCTTGGCTCGGTGTGGAATCGCTTGGGTGCCGATGTCACCGTGGTCGAATATCTGGACCAGTTGCTGCCCGGCATGGATGGCGATGTGCGCAAGGAAGCTGCCAAGATCTTCAAGAAACAGGGCATGACGCTGAAGATGTCGACCAAGGTCACGGGCGTCAGCATCAAGGGCAAGACAGCCACACTGACGTTGGAACCTGCCGCTGGCGGCGACAGCGAGACGATGGAGGCTGATTGCGTGCTGGTATCCATCGGTCGCCGTCCCAATACTGACGGGCTGGGCCTCGACGCTATCGGGCTTGAACTGAACAAGCGCGGCCAGATTGAAACCGACCATGATTTCCGCACTGCGGTGGATGGTGTCTGGGCCATCGGCGACGTGATCCCCGGCCCGATGCTGGCGCATAAAGCCGAAGACGAAGGCATCGCCTGCGCCGAGAACATCGCGGGCCAGACCGGCATTGTGAACCACGATGTGATCCCCGGTGTCGTTTATACCCTCCCCGAATTTGCCGGTGTCGGACTTACGCAGGAAGAGTCCGTGGAAAAGGCTGGCGGTGACAAGACAAAGATCAAGGTCGGGAAATTCCCGATGATGGCCAACAGCCGCGCCAAGACCAATCACGAGCCTGATGGTTTTGTGAAGATCATTGCCGATGCCGAAACCGACCGCGTGCTGGGCGTGTGGGCGATTGCGAGCGTTGCCGGCACCATGATTGCCGAGGCCGGGATAGCGATGGAATTCGGCGCGACCAGCGAAGATATCGCCTATACCTGCCACGCCCACCCGACGCATTCCGAAGCGATCAAGGAAGCGGCGATGGGCGTTCAGGGCAAGCCGATCCACATCTGATCTTGCAGCAAAGCTGTGCAATGCGCGCCCTTGTCGTGTAATCCGCGATCAGGGGGCATTACGCAGCATGAGAATGGGCAAAATCGGATTTCTGGCGGTTGCAGCACTTGCGGGGCTGGGCCTGTCCGGCTGCCAGCAGCAACCGCCGTTTGCCCCGCCGCCGCGCGCCGATGAGGCCATTAAGGTCGCGCCGCAAAGTTCGATCATCGCAGTGCCAGTGACTGCCGATCTATCGGGACTGGCGGCGCAATTGGCGCGCGAAGTGCCGCGCACGCTGTGGACAATCAACCGCAAGGGCCAGACCTGCATCGCCTCGGAAAAGATCAAGGTCGCCTTCGTCAAGCTGAAGACGCCGAAGGTGAAATGCGACATCGTCGGCACCGTCACCCGTGGCAAAATGACTATCGACGGGCGCGGACGCGATATTATCGTGACCATGCCGATCCGGGCAGTGGTGCGCGCCAAGGATATTGCCGGGATTTTCAAACAGGAAACCGCCACTGGCAACGCCCGCGTTCGCGCAGTGGTGCGCCTGTCGCTGGATAGCCAATGGAACCCGAAGGCCAAGGTCGACATCAAATATGACTGGACCGACAAACCGCATGTCGACCTGCTTGGCCAACGCATCGAGTTTACCGACAGGGCGGACGGCAAGCTGAAAGCCGTGGTCGCGCAGTTGGAACGCACCCTCCCCCGCGAATTGGCCAAGCTCAATCTGAAACGCGATATCGAGCGGCTGTGGGGTCAGGCCTTTACCTCGCTCCAGCTCAACGAATCGAACCCGACGGTGTGGATGCGGGTTACGCCCGAGCAGCTGCAATATGGCGGCTATAGTTTGCGCGGCAAGCGTCTGGAATTGCGTCTGGGGATGAAGGCGCAGACCGAAACTTTTGTGGGTGATCGCCCAGCCAACCCGGAGCGCAAACCATTGCCTCCACTGGCGAATCTTGCCGAAAAACCAGGCAAGATGCTGTTCTTCATCCCGGTGATCGCCGACTATGACGAGTTGGAGCCGGTCATCGCGCAGGCGCTCGTCAATCGTTCGAAACGGCCTTTTGAAGTACCCCGGATCGGACCGGTCATTGCGCGGTTTGCGGGTGTAGAGGTCTATGGCACCACCGGTGGCCGTGTGGCTGTGGGTGTGACGTTCCGCGCCCGGCGCGATGATCGCAAGTTTGGCGAGGTCAATGGTCAGGTCTGGCTGACCGCCACCCCCGTCACCAATGCCGGATCACGCAAGGTCACATTCCAGGACTTGCAAATCACTGGCGACAGCGATCGCAGCGGCGTCGATCTGCTGTTCAAGATCGCCGCGTCGCCCGGATTCTCGCAGACCATCGCCGCCGCCCTCGCGCAGAATTTCGAGAGCGATTACGACGTGCTGATGGCCAAGATCGAAGACGCCATCGACACCACACGCCAAGGCGATGTGCTGATCCGCGCCAGCATCGAAGATGTCAAAACAGGCGAGGTAAAGGCCGCCGGACAGGGGCTTTACCTGCCCGTTTGGGGGACCGGCACCGCATCGGTGGAACTGGCCCCCCGCTAGACCCGATTACACGCCGTCAGGATAGATCGGGCGAATATCGACCGGGATGGCATCCATCGCCGCGATTGCCTGACGCGCCGCATCGTCGAGCACGCCATAGCGCGCGAAATATGCCTTGGTACCCGCATAATCGCCAGTCGCCTGCAACATCAGCTGGTCGGTTAGCAGCGCTTTCAGCCCGCTTTCCATCCTTGCGTAATCCACCTCGTACCGATTGGCGGAGGCATCCCAGCGAAACGCGCCGTGTTCCTTCAGATAGCCATATTGCAGCGCCGCACCCTTGCCGTGTGCCTCGTCAATCCCGAAGCGCATCGAACGGAACAGGCCCGCCATGTAAGTCGACCACAGTTGCGGCTTTTCGGAGGCCGGGATCTCGTTGCGCTCCATCATATAGAGCAGGTTCCAGATCCCCATCACGTCAGCCTTGGATTCCTCCAGCGCTGAATACTGCTCTTTCAACTCCTCGTTCACCGTGGTCTGGCGACCGCCCACAGTGATCGAGCCGGGCCCCAGGCTGTGCGACAATTCGTGGAACAGCGTGCTGAGCTCCATATATTTCTTGGCCACCAGATCCGCCTGTGCAGGCTTGAGCACAACCGCACCGATGGGCGCCAGGATGCGATCATATTTGGCGCCCAGTACATTGGCGAGGATCACCTTCTTGGCCCCCTTCGCCTCACGCACGCGCTCGTCATTGGGGAGGTTGAAGGCGATGGTCTGCACGCCGGGCACATTGTCACCCCCGCCATGCACCTGATCCGCAACCGCGATGGGGCTTTCAAATCCGCGCGTGAAGTTCTTGTAGCGATCTTCAATGGGGAGGTTGCCCTCCATATCGCGCAGGTAATTCTTGTATTTCGCGACTGCGGCGCTGGCTTCGGGATTGCGCAGTGTGACGAAGCTCTCAAAGGCTGTCTTGGTGCCATAAAGCCGGTCGGTATAGACCTCATACGGGCCAATCGCGACTTCGATGGGCGTGTCCTTCAAATCCATCCATGCCATCTCGCTCTCGTAATAATCGTCCGAGAGGAATGACTTGGCGCGGAGGCCAAGAAACCGCTTGAGGCTGGGATTGGACGTCCGCGCCGCCGCCCGTTCGAGCAGCGCCGCAGCAGGCACCAGCCATTCGCGATATTCGACCGAGTACGGCACCGTAACCAGCCGCGCGCCCTGCCGCTTGACCACAGTATAGGGGTTGAGCAGCGCCGCCTTCTCGCCGGGATTGGCCACCAGATAGGCGTCAAATTCGGCCCGCGTCAGGTCAGCGGGATAGAACCCTGCCCCCTCGGGCATCGCCTCGCTGCCCCAGAACGGATGAGCTTCTTCAAGATCGTCCCACGGTCCGAAATAGCGGTCAAACATGGTCAGCAACAGATCGCGATCACCATGACGGCTGCGCGCAATGGCGCTGCGGACTTCCGGGTTTTGGGCGAAGCGCTGGCGCAGGTAAATCTCGCTCATCAAATCGGATGCTTCGATCAGCAGATTAACGACATCACGTTCCTCGGCATTGAGGTAGCTGGTGTCGGGCGCCATCCTGATCTCGGCCAGCTTGGCATATTGCGCGCGCAGATCGTATCCATCGTGGGTGGCTGCAGGAACGGTGGTGACAGCGCCGGTCTCGGTCATGGCGGGGGTGCAAGCGGCGGTGGCCAGCAGAAACGGCAGGATGGCTTTGCGCATGGGATCATCTCCGGAAAATTGTCTTTATTGCCTGTCGGTTTAACGCAGGCGTGCGCCAATGTCTCCCATCGCGATTGACCGCGCCGCCGATCACCACCTAACACGCTGCACGAGGGAGACGGGGATGAGCTATCTGAAACTGACCGAGCGCGCGGGTGCGGTCGAATTGGCGGCGAAGATCCGCGCCGGAGCACTGTCACCGGTCGAAGCAGTCGATCACGCGATTGCCAGGATCGAGAAGCTCGACGCTCATATCAACGCTGTGGTGGTGTGCGATTTCGACCGCGCGCGTGATACCGCCAAGGCGATGACAGGCACTAATGCAGGTGAAAACCAGCCGCTGTTCGGCGTGCCGATGACGATCAAGGAAAGCTTCGACATTGCGGGTCTGCCCAGCTGCTGGGGCCACCAGAAATTCACCGGCAATATCGCGAAGCACGATGCCAAGGTGGTTCGCCAGATCAAGGCCGCCGGGGCGATTTTGGTCGGCAAAACCAATGTCCCGCCCGATCTGGCCGACTGGCAATCCAACAACCCCGTCTATGGTCGCACCAACAATCCGCACGACCACACACGCAGTCCGGGCGGATCATCCGGCGGCGCAGCGGCGGCGGTGGCCAGCGGGATGGTCGCCTGCGATTATGGCACTGACATCGGCGGATCGGTGCGGGTGCCAGCGCATTTCTGCGGTATCTGGGGGCATAAGACGAGCTGGGGGCTGGTATCCAAGCAGGGTCATGATCACCCGCTGCTGGCGGAGCGCGCTGCGCATGACGGCGCGCTGTCGATTGCCGGACCACTGGCCCGCAATGCCGAGGATCTGGCCGCACTGCTTGCGGTCACAGCAAATATCCCGCTGCAACGCCGGGACAAGCCGCTGAAGGATTGCCGGATGCTGCTGCTGGTCGATCACCCCGATTGCCCGGTCGATGCTGCGGTTCGCGGGCCCACCGAAGCGGCGGCTCAGGCGCTGGAGAATGCCGGAGTTCGCATCGACCGGCACTCCGACCGCCTCTCCAACCTGTCAGCCCAGCAATCGGGCTATATGCGGATGCTCAACATCGCGATGGCGCGCGGTGCGCCCGGCCCTGATGGGAAGCGGGCAAGTGCGGCCAATTGGTTTGATTTGCTCGACGAGCAGGCGCGCTGCGAAATGGCTTGGGAGGAAGTGTTCGCGGATTACGACTTCGTGCTCGCCCCGCCCGCCCCGGTCCTGGCCGTGCCGCACCGCGAAGGCCGCGTGTTCGATGGCACGGTGAGCGTTGACGGGGCAGAAGTCTCTGCGGGCAAGGCGCTGGCCTTTGCCGGACTTGCCAGCTTTCCGAATCTGCCCTCCACTGTCCTGCCCATTGGCGAAAGCAGCGGCCTGCCCTGCGGCTTGCAGGTGATCGGACCGCGCTGGGCGGACTATGACTGTATCGCGGCGGCGGCGCAGATCGGACAAGTGTTGCACTCCTGAAGCCGCACGGTCATGGGGCCGTATTACGCATCAAAGCGAGGATGATGATGGCAGGTCAGCGGATGATGCGTAGCTTCGCAAAATGGCACATCTGGCTGGCCTGGCTGGTCGGCGTGCCGATCTTGATGTGGACCGTAACCGGGCTGGTCATGGTTGCCAAACCCATCGAGGAAGTGCGGGGCAATCATTTGCGCAAGGATGTGACCGAACAGGCCTTACCGTCCGACACCCAGATCGCGATTACCTTGCCAGCGGACAGCACCAAGCCCGTGCGCGCTGTAACCACCCAGGTGGAGCGCGGCGAAACCGTGACGCGCATTGCCTATATGGACGGCACCTCCGACCGCTTTCGCGCCGATGGCGGGCGGATGTCGCCGCTGACCGATATCGAAGCACGGCTGCTGGTGGCCGAGCGGATTGCGGGCGGGGATCAGGTCACAGAGACCAACCATTTTGCCGCCGACGAGGTGCCGCTCGACTTCCGCCGGCCCGAGCCCGTGTGGCAAGTCGCGCTGGCCGATGGCACCCATGTTTATGTCGGAACTGAGACCGGCGCCATCGAGGCGGTCCGCACCCGCTGGTGGCGGGTTTTCGATTTCGTCTGGGGGCTGCACATCATGGATTTGCAGGAGCGTGAGGACACGCACCACCCCACCCTGATCGCCTTCGCCATTCTGTCGGTACTGGGGTCGCTGCTTGGCTGCATCCTGATGTTCCGGCGGCGCAAGGCCCGGCCCGGACCCGCCGCATGAACCCCGCGGTACTGACACCGCTGCTCGACTGGCTCGATCTGGCAGGCGTGGCGATCTTCGCGCTGACCGGCGCGCTGGTGGCGGCGCGTGAAAAGCAGACTTTTGTGACGATGGCGTTCTTCGCGCTGATCACCGGATTAGGCGGCGGCACGATGCGCGATCTGTTTATCGGCGCGCCGGTATTCTGGATCCATGACGGCTGGGTAGCCGCCGTATGTCTGGGCATCGCGCTGCTCGCCTGGTTCACCCCGACCCGCTGGTGGGAGGGCCGCTTTCTGGCGATTGCCGACGGCGTGGGCCTGACCGCCTATGCGGTTCTCGGCACAGCCAAGGCGCTGTCCTATGGTGTGCCGCCGATCCCGTCATTCCTGATGGGCGTGATCACCGGGTGCGTGGGCGGTATTGTGCGTGATGTGATCGCTGGGCGACCATCGATCCTGATGCGGCCAGAACTCTACGTGACGGCAGCCGCGCTCTCGGCCAGCCTGACGGTGCTTGGCGAGCTGCTGACGCTTGAGCGCGTTGTGGTGTGGATCGTGGCCGCGCTGGCCGGATTTGCGCTCCGCCTGGCGGCGATAGGCTGGCAGCTTTCGCTACCCTCCTATCGCGAATAGGCTGACCTCAGATGGCGCCGGGATATGCGGTGCCATATTCGACATCGCCATTATCGGCCTGATCAACCGGCGCATCGCCGGGTAGCGGGCCGCCTGGATAGGCAGGCTGACCCTGCGCCTGCGCCTGCGCCTGAGTCTGAGCCTGCGTATCTGCCGGAGCATTATCGACATCATTCCATGCCTGGCGATAGCGGTTGTCGTCATACTGCTGGTCTTCGGGTGCCTGATAATCAGCGCCATCATAATCGCCCTGACCCGAGCGATACGGCTGCGTCTGGCCGCTGGTCCGTGCCCCGTAATCGATAGCCTCGATCCGGCCGTTCGCACCCAGCGAGCAGGTGAAACCCTCGCCATTGTAGAGCGATCCGGTGACACGCCAGCCCTGTGCCGAGCGCGCGACATTGTCGACTGTGTTCACCCGCGCATCACGCTCGATCGCGTCGACGCACATTTTGACCGCGCGGTCGATCCCGCGCGTATTGTCATAGCGCGTATCATTGCGGCGCGGCATGCGGGTATTGCGATAGTCACGGTTGCGGTCACGATAGCGGTCGTCACGGCCACGGTTGGCCGCGCTGGCGACAGCGGCAATTCCGCCAATGATCAACACGCCCGCCAACACGTCACCCGCGTCAACGCGGTTGCGGCGATAGCGATAGCGGCGGTGATATTCTGAGCTATCCGATGCTGCATCCCACAGCGGCGCTGCGACATAGCTGGATGATGCTGGCGCGACCGGAAGGTCTGCGGCGGAGACTGGACCCGCCCCAAGCGACAGCGCGGCAAGCATGGCCGGAGCAGCGGCGAATTCGGCAAAAGTGGTCATTGTGCAATTACCCCTGAAACACGGCCCCACCCGCCGCGCGTTTCTCAATCTCATACAGCTAGGCGGCCCAGGCTAAATGAAGCCTGAACCGCCCGAGAGGTGCCTTGCGGCGAGTGTTGGATCAACGCAGTCCGCGAATGCCGTCGAAGTCAATTCCGGCGACCCGGCCGCGTTCGATGTAGCAAGTGAACTTGCCGCTATCGCGGTTATTCCAGCTATTGTAGCGGTTGTTGCGATCATAATAGCCGCTGCGGTTGTAACGTCCGCCGCTGTAGCGTCCATCGACCATGATGCGGCCTTTCACCTTCCAGCCATAGCGCGTGTTGTCGACATCACGGATGTCGGTCACCTGTGCATAGCGATATCCTGAGCGCTGGGCCTGGCTGCGCGCCACATTCACGCACTGGCTGACCGCGCTGCGCGGATTGCCGCGATAGCCGTAGCGATCCTGGCCGTTATAGCCATCGCTGCCACGATAACGGCCGTCGCGATAGTCATAGCCGCGGTTGCGATTACCCGCGCTGGCCACGGCAGCAATGCCGCCGATGATGACTGCGCCTGCAATAATGTCGCCGATGGAAATTCCGTCGCGGTCACGATAGCGGTCGCGCTCGCCTGCCGATGCCGGCGTTGCTCCGGCCAGTGCCATTGCGGCTACGGCTGCGGTTGCGATCCCACCCTTCGCAAATCCTGTGATTGTCTTGGTCATTTGAGGCTCTCCTCATTTGTACCGGGGCGGGATTGCCTCGGCGTTGAGAGCTTTCTAGGCGATCCGCCCTGAGGTGACGCTGAATTACGTTTACAGGCGATATTCAGAAAAGTGGCTATTTTTGTGAATGATCATTTTGTAAGAGATTCAAGCACATCTCTTGTAAAGCGAGCAATGTCGAAGCGCGACCCGGCAGGATCTTCACCCCTCCGAACGATCACCGCGTTCAGACTCGGGGCTATTATTATGAACTGCCCGCGGTTGCCCATTGCCGCGATGGTGTCCTTGGGAATGCCGTCACTCTTGTTGAACAACCAAAAGCCCGCTCCATAACCGAACGGACCATCAGGCTGCGGCCCGGACGGGCTGGACACATATTCGGTCCATCCTTCCGGCAGGATGCGCTGGCCGTCCCAGACACCGTCCTGCAGATATAGCTGGCCGAGCTTCGCCAGATCGCGGGCGGTGGACCAGACTTGGGACGACAGAATGTAGTCTCCCTGCCAATCGGTTTCGGCGATGGTCGAGTGCATACCCAGAGTGTGGAACAGTCTGCGCGGCGAATGCTCGTCAAAACTGTCCTTGATCGCTGCAACGGCCATCAGTGTATCGTTATTCGCATAGCGAAAGACGCTGCCTGGCTGATAAATCAGCGGCCAGTTCGCGGCTGACTCTTCAACCGTAGCGCCGCCGATATAGAGCGGGTCTGTCCGGTTGCCGGGAGTGTCCGAATACCGTCCCGAAGCCATGCGCAGGAGATGATCCAATGTGATTGCCCGGCGCGCATCGTTCTCGGCCAGTCCAAGCCCCGCAGAACTGTCCACCTGCACCTCGCCGCGCTGGGCGGATGCACCCACCAGCGTTGCCGCGATGCTCTTGGCCACCGACCAAGTCCGCTGCGGCACCAACGGCCCGAACCCCGGCTTGTAACGTTCCACAAGCAACTTGCCGTCGCGCAGGATCACCACTGCTGTGGTGTTCGTATCGTCACCGAAATGCTTATCGAAAGCTCGGCTGATAAGCGCCCGTAATCCTGCACTACCTCCGATAGGCACTACCGCATTGCCTTCTGGCCAAGGCATGGTTTCCGGAGGGCGATTTTCGTATGTGGTCAAAACCAGATTGGGCGGGCTTCCCGTATTGGCACCGATCGGCAGCAGGCTGCAACCGCCCTCCAAACCCGATACCGCAATGCGCGGCGGCATATCGTCTGCAAAAGCCACGCTGACCCGGCCATGTTCGATTTTCGTTTCCAGAGTGGGAATAATTGGATCGAACGCGGAATAGGTCCCGACCAGCTCGTTTTTTTCCACGCTTTGCAGATTGCGCTCGCTCCGCAGCGCCTCGGCATTCTTCACGGCCCCGCAAACCATGAGCGCCTTGTAACCCGCAGCCAATGCGCGGTCGTGACGGGTGTCCAAAGCCTCTTGCTGGCTTTGCGCAAAGAGTGGAACGGCGGTGAGCAGCGTGAAAACTGCGAGGGTGTAACGGATCATGCCCGCAACCTTGCCACGCGGATTGCGCCAGTCAAACAAAAGGGGCCGGAAGTTTCCCCCCGGCCCCGTTTGGCATGGTTCGCTTGGAAACGCTTATGCTTCTTCGTAATCCATCTCTTCGCTCATGACCGGGCCCGAATCCTGGCCCTTGGCATCAACGTCGCGTTCGACCAGCTCGATGATGCCCATCTGCGCTGCGTCGCTGCCGCGGTAGCCAGCCTTGATCACGCGGCTGTAGCCACCTTCCCGGTCGCTGTAGCGTTCGGCCAGAATGTCGAACAACTTCTTCAGCTGCGTTTCGTCACCCAGGCGGCTCATGGCCAGACGGCGGTTCGACAGGCCCCCACGCTTTGCCAGCGTGATCAGCTTTTCGACATAGGGCCGCATTTCCTTGGCCTTGGGCAACGTGGTCAGGATCTGTTCGTGCTTGATCAGCGAAGCAGCCATGTTGCGAAGCATCGCATTACGGTGACCGGTCTTGCGCTGAAGTTTCCGACCTTTGATTTTATGACGCATGATAGTGTCCTTCGTTCGAAATGGGGCCGTGCAAGGTACCCCAGTGCCGGTGGCCGTTCAGGCCGCCACCTTTCGCCTTAACCTCGCAGAAGCGATCAGCCGAGCAATTCCTGCTCAAGCTTCTTGGCCATTTCCTCGATGTTTTCCGGCGGCCAACCAGGGATGTCCATGCCAAGGCGCAGGCCCATCGAGCTCAGGACTTCCTTGATCTCGTTGAGCGACTTGCGGCCGAAGTTCGGCGTGCGCAGCATCTCGGCTTCGGTCTTCTGGACCAGATCGCCAATGTAGATGATGTTGTCGTTCTTGAGACAATTGGCCGAACGCACCGACAGTTCCAGCTCGTCGACCTTCTTGAGAAGGTAACGGTTGAGCTGGTTGGTGTCGCTTTCCTGCGGTTCTGCAGCAACGCCGATCATCGCGCTCGAAGGCTGCGGAATGCCGTCTTCGAAGTGGACGAACAGGGTCAGCTGATCCTGCAGGATGCGCGCAGCGAAGGCCACCGAATCTTCCGGCGTTACAGTGCCGTCGGTTTCGATCGTCAGGCTGAGCTTATCGTAATCGAGTTCCTGCCCGACGCGGGCATTCTCGACCTTGTAGCTGACCTGGCGAACCGGCGAATAGAGCGAGTCGACCGGGATCAGACCGATCGGCGCGTCGACCGGACGGTTCATCACTGCGGGCACATAGCCCTTACCGATGTTGGCGGTCAGCTCCATGTTGAGCGTTGCGCCTTCGTCGAGGTGGCAGATCACGAGATCCTTGTTCATCACTTCGATGTCGCCGGTCACGGCAATATCGCCAGCCTTGACTTCACCCGGGCCAGTTGCGGAAAGCTGCAGGCGCTTCATGCCTTCGCCTTCCATCTTCAGCGCGATCTGTTTGACGTTCAGGACGATGTCGGTGACATCTTCACGCACGCCGGCAAGGCTGGAAAATTCGTGCAGCACACCTTCGATCTTGATCGAGGTGATGGCAGCGCCCTGAAGCGAGGACAGCAGAACGCGGCGCAGCGCGTTGCCAAGCGTCAGGCCAAAGCCACGCTCGAGCGGCTCGGCGACGAAGGTCGTCTTGCGCGCTTTGTCGCCGCCTTCCTTGATTTCAAGGCTGTTGGGTTTCTTGAGTTCCTGCCAGTTCTTGGTGTTGACGGACATGGATTTCCCCTGGTTCGGATGCGGACAGGACCGGAGCTCTTGGGCAAGAGCGTCCGGTCCGTGAAAATGTCGGCGGCCCGCGTTCAGCGAGCCGCCAGGCAGGTACGGATCAGACGCGGCGCCGCTTGGACGGGCGAACCCCGTTATGCGGAATCGGTGTCACATCGCGGATCGAGGTGATCGTGAACCCGACTGCGGCGAGACCGCGCAGCGCGCTTTCGCGACCCGAGCCGGGGCCCTTGACCTCAACTTCGAGAGTGCGAACACCGTGCTCGACGGCCTTCTTGCCCGCGTCGTCGGCAGCGACCTGCGCGGCATACGGCGTGGACTTGCGGCTACCCTTGAAGCCCATCGTACCGGCGCTGGACCAGCTTATCGCATTGCCCTGTGCATCGGTGATGGTGATCATGGTGTTGTTGAAGCTGGCGTTGATGTGCGCCACGCCGCTGCTGATATTTTTGCGCTCGCGGCGCCGGATACGGCTAGGTTCGCGTGCCATGTGTGTCTTCCTTACATTAACTCAAGAAGGGAAAAGCCTGTCGGGAAACCCCGAGACTTACTTCTTCTTGCCGGCAATCGCCTTGGCCTTACCCTTGCGGGTACGGGCGTTGGTGTGGGTGCGCTGGCCGCGAACGGGCAAGCCCATCCGGTGACGCAGGCCGCGATAGGACCGCAGGTCCATCAGCCGCTTGATATTCATCGCAGTACTGCGGCGAAGATCACCCTCGACCGTGTGATCGGCGTCAATCGTCTCGCGCAGACGCAGCACTTCCTCGTCACTGAGGTCCTGCACGCGGCGGCTGTGGTCGAAACCCAGCTTGTCAGCGATGTTGACGGCGGTGGTACGGCCAATGCCGTGAATGTAGGTCAGCGCGATAATAACGCGCTTATTGGTGGGGATGTTTACCCCGGCGATACGTGCCACTTACTTCTCCATGCTCCACAGGGGTCATCAGCCGACGGGCGGCCGCGCCCCTATCTCATCGCGGTTGTTACCATTGACAGCTGCAGCGTCTTGCTCGCGCAAATGACCGGATGGCGCGCTGATTAGGCTGCCGCCTGCCGGTCTGACCGCATTTGTCGATGAAGCGCGCGCTTAGGGTGATTCGCAGGCGGCGTCAACCGCCTAGCGCGCACGACAGGACGAGCCCGCCAAAAGCGGTCCGTCCCGTCTGCTGATGCGCATTCTAACCCAACACGGTAGTCAGGTCAAAGCCGTCACATCACGCCGAATGCCAGCATTGCGTCGGCCACCTTCTTGAAGCCGGCAATGTTCGCTCCGCGTACGTAATCGACATAGCCGCCATCCTGCTTGCCATATTCGACGCACTGGCCGTGGATGCCCTCCATCAGCTCGGTCAGCATCTCGCCAAGCCGCGAGTGATTCCAGCTGATCCGTTCGGCATTTTGGCTCATCTCCAAGCCCGAAACCGCCACGCCGCCGGCATTTGCCGCCTTGCCCGGACCATAAAGGATCTTCGCATCGTGGAAGACCTTCACACCGTCGAGCGTGGTCGGCATATTGGCCCCTTCGCTCACTGCGATAACGCCGTTGCTAACCAGCGATTTGGCCTCATCCTCGTTCAGTTCGTTCTGGGTGGCGCAAGGCAGGGCGAGGTCGCAGGCCACATCCCACGGTCGCTTGCCTTCATGGAAGCTGGCATCGGTGAAGTGGTCGGCATATTCGCTGATCCGCCCGCGCCGCACGTTCTTGAGCTGCTTGACCCAGTCGATCTTCTCCTGCGTGAAGCCGTCGGGATCATGGATGAAGCCGCCGCTGTCGGACAGGGTCAGCACCTTGCCGCCAAGCTGCACAATCTTCTCTGCAGCATGCGTTGCAACATTGCCCGATCCGGAGATGACGGCGCTCTTGCCTTCGACATCCTGGCCCTGGTGCTTGAGCATATTCTGCATGAAATACACCGCACCATATCCGGTGGCTTCAGGCCGCATCAGCGAACCGCCATACTCGGTCGCCTTGCCGGTCAATACGCCTTCCCAGCGGTTGGTGATACGTTTGTACTGGCCGAACATATAGCCGATTTCACGCCCGCCAACGCCGATATCGCCTGCCGGGACATCGGTATCAGGCCCGATATGACGGTAGAGTTCAGTCATGAAGGACTGGCAGAAGCGCATGACTTCGCTGTCGCTCTTGCCGCGCGGGTTGAAATTGGCCCCGCCCTTGCCGCCGCCCATCGGCAGCCCGGTCAGCGAATTCTTGAACGTCTGCTCGAACGCCAGAAATTTGAGGACGCTTTCGTTGACGCTAGGGTGGAAACGAATGCCGCCCTTATAGGGGCCGATCGCATTGTTGTTCTGCACCCGCCAACCGCGCTGGACCCGGACGTTGTGATTGTCATCTTCCCAGCACACGCGGAACGACACAACGCGGTCGGGCTCGGCAATCCGGCGCAGGATTTGCGCCTCATGATATTTCTCTTTGTCGTCGATGAAGGTGTAGACGTCATGCGCCACCTCCTGCACCGCCTGGACAAATTCTGGCTGGCCGGGATTGCGTCGTTTCACCCCTTCCATGAAGGTCGGAAAATCAACGTGGCGGTCGTACACTGAAGCCATAAGTCACACCTCTCCCAAAATGACCCGCCTTATAATGGCGAGCTCGCTTACCCTGTCGTGCGACCGGCGTCCGTTCGTGCGGACGCGCGTTATCCGTGTCTATTCCTGCGTGCCCAACGCGTCGATCTGCGCTTCCAGCGATGGTTCCTCAGCGTCATCATCCGTAGGCGCAGCCTCTGCTGCTGCCCCATCGGTCAGCGCGCCAAGCGCGGCCTGTAGCTGCGCCAGTTGTTGGGTCAGGACTTTATCGACTGTCGGTGCCATCTCGGCGGGCTTGTACCGCATCGATCCGCCATAGGCGTATTCCATCTGGATCATGGTGCCGCCGTCTATCGGCTTCAATGCATAGGTCAGGATGCCGCGAGCGGGTTCGCTTTGCAGCGGGCCAATTCCCCCCTCCATGCGCAACAGTTTCAACGGGTTCGCCAACAGCACGGTGGCATGCGCCACGCTGCCATTGAGCTTGAAGCCACTATCGTCGTCTTCACCGGGAATGGTTTCGCAAAAGCAGCCGCCAGCCTGCGGGGTCAGCGTCATATTCGCTGCATCACCGGACCAGGTATGCTCCCCGCTCCACCAGTCTGCAGGCTTGGTCAGCTTCAGCCAGACTTCGCGCTGAGAGGCGCTGACGGTAGCAACGGCGCGGATGATGAAACCATCATCGCGGACCTCGATGACTTCAGCCGCAGCAGGCGTGCCTGCCAGCAGCACAGCCATCACCAGTGCGAATTTGCCGAGATACATTTGCCCACTCCCCCTCTTGCCGCACTATCTAGGGCAAGGCACGGCGATTGGAAAGCAAAGAGAATTGGGCGAAGCGGCGCCGCAAAGGCCAGTATTAAACGAGGATGGCATCCAGCGCGTGGGTCACATCCTCGATCGAGGCCATACCATCAACCCGGCTGACAATCCCGCGTGCTTCATAGCCCGGCAGGATCGGCGCGGTTTCGCTGCGATAGAGCTGCATTCGCTTGCGGACGGTCTCTTCGGTATCATCAGGACGGCGCTTGAATTCGGTACTGCCGCATTTGTCGCAAACCCCGTCAACCACGGGTGGCTTGAAGATGTCGTGATAGCCCTCGCCGCATTCGGCGCAAGTGAAGCGCCCGGTAATCCGTTCGACCAGCGCGTCCTCGTTCACTTCCAGCTCGATCACATGGTCAAGCTTGCGTCCGTGGCGGGAAAGAATGCGATCGAGCGCAGCGGCCTGCGCTTCGGTGCGCGGATAACCGTCGAAAATTGCGCTGGTGTGCGGACCCATCGCCGCCAGTTCAGCGTCTATCAGTTCGGAGACGATCTCGTCAGAGACCAACTCGCCGCGAGCCATGACTTCCTTGGCCTTGAGGCCGACAGGCGTGCCCGCCTTGACCGCGCCGCGCAACATATCGCCCGTCGATAGCTGGCGCATGCCGTGATGCTCGACCAGGCGCGCCGACTGCGTGCCTTTACCCGCGCCCGGAGGCCCCAGAAGGATGATGTCCATCGTGAAAGTCCCCTTCGCCCGACTTCGCCGCTTAGCGAATACGGCCCTTCAATTTCGCCTTCTTGATCAAATCGCCATACTGGTGTGCCAGCAAATGCGACTGGATCTGGCTGATCGTATCGACTGTGACGTTGACCACAATCAGCAGGCTGGTGCCGCCCAGGAACAGCGGAACCCCGGTCTGGGCGATCATATATTCTGGCACCACACAGACGACGGTCAGATAGATCGCGCCGATCACAGTGATGCGCGTCAGCACGTAATCGAGATATTGCTCGGTCCGCTTGCCCGGACGGATGCCCGGAATGAAGCCGCCGTTCTTCTTCAGATTTTCCGCAGTTTCCTCAGGGTTGAAGACGATTGCGGTGTAGAAGAAGCAGAAGAAGATGATCCCGATCGCATAGAGTCCCATGTAGATCGGCTGCCCATGCGCAAGATATTGGTTCAGCGTCACGATCGCGCTACCAAACGAGCTTTCGGTATCTACCGAATTGCCCGCGAACTGGCTGATCGTCAGCGGCAGCAAGAGCAGCGAGCTGGCGAAAATCGGCGGGATAACACCGGCAGTGTTCAACTTGAGCGGGAGATGCGAACGATCTGCCTGCATCATGCCGCGCTGCGTCGCCCGCTTGGGATACTGGATCAGCAGACGCCGCTGGGCGCGCTCCATGAAACAGATGATCAGGATCAGGATCGCCACCATGGCGATAAAGCCGATCACGATACCGGCGCCAATCGAGCCTTCGCTGTAACCCGAGAACATGTTCGAGGTGAAGCTGGGGAACTGCGCGACGATGCCCGCCATAATGATTAGCGAAACGCCATTGCCGATCCCGCGACTGGTGATCTGCTCGCCCAGCCACAGCAGGAACATAGTGCCGCCAACTAGGCTGACCACCGCGCCAACGCGGAACATCAGGCCGGGTTCAACCACAGCCTGCAAACCGCTCTGCGCGCCGTAGCTTTCCAGTCCCGATGCCAGGAACCAGCCCTGGATCGCACATAGGAACACGGTCCCGTAACGCGTATATTGGTTGATTTTCTGCCGCCCGGCAGTGCCCTCTTTCTTGAGAGCCGCCAGTGACGGGTGCAGTGCTGCGGCCAGCTGGATGACGATCGACGCAGTAATATAGGGCATGACGCCCAGCGCAATCAGACTCATCCGCTCAAGGCTGCCGCCCGAAAAAGTGTTGAACAGATCAAGGATACCGCCGCGCGTCTGGTCATACAGCGTGCTGAGGATCAACGGATTGACCCCTGGCAGCGGCACGAAGCTCAGAAAGCGGAATACGATAAGCGCACCGATCGTGAACCAGATACGGTTCTTCAGCTCGGTAGCTTTCGAAAAATTGGCGAGACTCATATTGCTCGCGATATTGTCGGCGCGTGATGCCATCGGTCGTCTTCGATCCTAGCTTGGCGCAGGCATGACGCCGCGCAGACAGGACAGATAGGGAGCGAGGCCCGTTATGTCGAACCCCGCCCCGATATAAATCTGCCGATTAGTCGGCTTTCGCCTTGGCTGCGTTGCGGTCAGCCTTGACCCACTTCTTTTTCGCAGGGATCAATTCGACCTTGCCGCCAGCCTTTTCGACTGCCTCAAGCGCGCCCTTGGACGCACCGGCAACCTTGAAGCTGACCTTGGAAGTCAGTTCGCCCTTGCCGAGAAGACGGACGCCGTCCTTGCCGCCGCGTGCCAGGCCAGCTGCCTTCAGCGCGTCGTGATCGAGAACAGCCTTGGCGTCGATCTTCTTAGCGTCGATGAACTTCTGGACCATGCCCAGGTTCACTTCTGCATAATCCTTGCCGAAGATGTTGTTGAAGCCACGCTTGGGCAAACGCATGTGGAGCGGCATCTGGCCGCCTTCGAAGCCCTTTACGGCGACGCCCGAACGGCTCTTCTGGCCCTTCTGGCCGCGGCCTGCGGTCTTGCCTTTGCCGGAGCCGATACCACGGCCCACACGCATGCGGGACTTACGGGCGCCGGGATTGTCGCGGAGTTCATTCAGTTTCATGGTGCACTCGCTTTCGCTTTGTTCGCGCTGGAAAAGAAGCGGCCCGGCACAAGCCCGGGCCACTCAGGTCAATTGTCGTGTGGCAGTCAGTCGACCACCGTTACGAGATGCGGGACCTTGGCAATCGCGCCGCGCACCTCTGGGGTGTCCTGGCGCTCGACGACCTTGTGCATCTTGTTCAGGCCAAGCCCGATCAGGATCTTGCGCTGACCTTCGGGACGGCGGATCGGCGAACCGATCTGCTTGATCTTGACGGTCTTCGTTTTCTTGTCGGCCATGTGTCTTACTCCGCCATCGCAGCGGCGTCGGCGTCAGCCTCTGCCTCGCTGGCGCCACCACGGCCCAGAAGGTCAGCAACCTTCTTGCCGCGACGCTGGGCAACCGACTTCGGCGAAGTCTGGTTGGTCAGCGCATCGAATGTGGCGCGGATCATGTTGTAGGGATTGGATGTCCCATTCGACTTGGTCACAACGTCGGCAACACCCAGGCTTTCGAACACGGCGCGCATCGGACCACCAGCGATAATGCCGGTACCCGGAGGCGCGCTGCGAACGGTAACCTTGCCAGCGCCGAAGTGACCTTTGCCGTCGTGATGGAGGGTACGGCCCTCTTTCAGCGGGACACGGATCATATGCTTTCGCGCAGCAGCGGTGGCCTTGGTAATCGCTTCTGGCACTTCGCGCGCCTTGCCTTTGCCAAAGCCGACGCGGCCCGAACCATCGCCGACCACAACCAGCGCAGCGAAACCAAAGCGCTTGCCGCCTTTTACCGTCTTCGAGACGCGATTGATGTGAACCAACTTCTCGATGATGCCATCGTCTTCTTCCTGGCGACCACCACGGCGATCATTGCCACCGCGCCCACGGCCACCACCGCCACCGCGATTGCCGCCGCCGCGTCCACCGCGCCCTTGATTGGAACGTTCGGCGGGCTTGGCCACATCAGCGGCCGCAACCGGCTTGGCCGGATCGCCTGCTGCTGCCGACTGGTTGTCAGCGGCTTCGGTCGAGGTGACCGCAGGCGTTGGGGTCGAACCCGCATTGTCGACCACGGGGGTCTCAGCAGCGGTTTCTTCGGTTTTGTTTTCGTCAGCCATCATCAGAACTCCAGACCGCCTTCGCGGGCGGCGTCGGCCAGCGCCTTGACGCGGCCGTGGAACAGGAAGCCGCCGCGATCGAACACGACGGTGGTCACGCCCGCCTTCTTGGCGGCGGAGGCGATGTCGCTACCGACCTGCTTGGCAGCATCGATATTGGCACCCGACTTCTTCGCACCGAGCGTCGAAGCAGCAGCAAGCGTCTTGCCCGCCGTGTCATCGATGATCTGCGCGTAGATGTGCTGGCCAGTGCGATGCACGGACAGGCGCGGCTTGCCGCCGGCACGGGACCGGAGCGCCGTGCGAACACGACGGCGGCGGCGTTCGAAGAGGGAAAGCTTTGCCATGTTACTTCTTCTTCCCTTCCTTGCGGAAGACATATTCGCCGCGGTACTTGATACCCTTGCCCTTGTAAGGCTCGGGCTTGCGCCAGCGGCGGATTTCGGCGGCGAACTGACCAACGGACTGTTTGTCGATGCCCGAGATCACAATCGTGGTCTGGTCGGGGGTTTTGACTTCCAGTCCTTCGGGCACGTCCAGATCGACATCGTGCGAATAGCCGAGCTGAAGCTTGAGCTTCTTGCCCTGACCCATTGCACGATAACCGACACCGGTGATCTCGAGCGTCTTGGCGAACCCTTCGGTTACACCTTCGACAAGGTTCGAAACCAGCGTGCGCTGCATACCCCAGAAGGCACGTGCCTGCTTGGTATCATTGGCCGGCTTGACCTGGATCTCGTCGCCTTCGACCTTGTAGTCGATCAGGTCGGAGAGCCCCAGCGTGAGCGTGCCCTTGGGGCCTTTCACGGTGAGCGTCTTGCCTTCGATGCTGGCAGTGACCCCACTGGGGATCGCCACCGCTTTCTTGCCGATGCGGCTCATCAGAATACCTCCGCCAGCACTTCGCCACCGACGTTGTGCGTGCGCGCTTCGGCGTCCGAAAGCACGCCGCGCGGGGTCGAGACGATGGTGATGCCAAGGCCGTTGCGCACAGTCGGAAGTTCTTTCGAACCCGAATAGACGCGGCGGCCAGGCTTGGAGACGCGGGCGACGTGCTTGATTGCAGCTTCGCCCTCGAAATATTTCAGTTCGATCCGCAGCGCTTTATGCTTGCCGGTCGTGTCTTCGGAATAGCCACGGATGTAGCCTTCACGCTGGAGCACTTCGAGCACGTTTGCACGCAGCTTGGATGCCGGGCTGAGGACGGAGTCCTTCTTTGCCTGCTGTCCATTACGGATGCGGGTGAGCATGTCACCCAGGGGATCGGTCATAGCCATCTATCAGTACCTCACCAGCTCGACTTGGTCAGGCCTGGAATCAGGCCCTTGTTGCCGAGGTCGCGTAGTTCAATGCGGTTAAGCCCGAACTTGCGGTAATAGCCGCGCGGGCGGCCGGTGGTGGTGCAGCGGTTGCGCACACGAGTGGGGTTGGCATTACGGGGCAGTTCCGCAAGCTTCAGCCGCGCCATCAGACGGTCACCCTCGTCGAGGGATTTGTCATCAGCGATCGCCTTCAGCTTCGCGAATTTTTCCGCGTACTGCTTCACGAGCTTCTTACGACGCTCGTTCTTGTTGATCGAACTCAGTTTCGCCATTGGACTTAAGCTCTCTTTCCTGGCGGCTTACGCCGCTTCCTTCTCTTCCGACTCTTCAGCCGGGAACGGGAAACCAAACAGACGCAGCAGTTCACGCGCTTCGTCGTCGGTCTTCGCCGTGGTGGTTACAATGATATCCATGCCCCGGACCGTATCGATCCTGTCGTAGCTGATCTCGGGGAAGATGATCTGTTCTTTCAGGCCCATCGCGTAATTGCCGCGGCCATCGAACGACTTGGGGTTAACCCCACGAAAGTCGCGGATACGAGGCATTGCGACAGTCACCAGACGGTCCATGAATTCGTACATACGTTCACGGCGCAAGGTCACCTTGCAACCGATCGGCATGCCTTCGCGCAGCTTGAACTGGGCGATCGACTTCTTGGCCTTGGTGATAACCGGCTTCTGACCAGCGATCAGCGCCATTTCCTCGGCTGCAACCTGAACCTTTTTCTTGTCCTGGCTCGCTTCGCCCACGCCCATATTGATCGTGACTTTTTCGAGCTTGGGGACTTCGAGCCGGTTCTTGTAGCCGAACTTTTCAGTCATCGCCTTGACGATTTCATCGTCAAAGCGCTTGCGCATGCGGGGGGTATAATCAGCCATCGATGGTTTCCCCAGATTTTACAGCGACGCGGACTTTCTTGCCGTCCTTGTCTTCAAAACGAACGCGGGTGGGCTTGCCGTCCTTGGGATCGGCGAGCGCAACCTTGCACAGGTGCATCGGCGCTTCGAAGCGATCGATACCACCCTGCGGGTTTGTCTGGCTCGGCTTGCGGTGACGAGCGGCGATGTTGACGCCCTCGACCACGATCTTGCCGTCTTTCGGCATGACCTTGGAAACCGTACCGGTCAGACCCTTGTCCTTGCCCGAGAGCACGACAACGGTGTCACCCTTCTTGATCTTAGCGGAAGCCATTACAGCACCTCCGGCGCAAGCGAGATGATTTTCATGAAGCCGCGGCCGCGCAGCTCGCGCACAACCGGGCCAAAGATACGCGTACCGATAGGTTCTTCGTTCTTGTTGACGAGAACCGCAGCATTGCTGTCGAAGCGAATGACGCTGCCATCGGGACGACGGACATCTTTACGGGTGCGCACGATGACAGCGCGATGGACATCGCCCTTTTTCACCTTGGTGCGCGGCTGGGCTTCCTTGACGGAAACCACGATCACGTCGCCTACGGAAGCAGTCCGGCGCTTAGAGCCACCCAGTACTTTAATGCACTGGACGCGCTTTGCGCCGCTGTTGTCCGCGACGTCGAGATTGGATTGCATCTGGATCATAGATCCGTTTCCTTCTCACTGGCTTGCCGGAACGGGTCCGGCAGTTCCTAACGTCTAATTCAGTTGCCCGCGGCCTCGACGTCGAGGTCCGCTTCGATTGCCTGCACGCCGCCGGCAACGACCCGGTCGAGAACCCGCCAGGTCTTGGTCTTCGAGATCGGTCGCGTCTCTTCGATGCGAACCTTGTCACCGAGCGTGAACTCGTTGCTCTCGTCGTGGGCGTGATACTTCTTCGAACGACGGATGATCTTCCCGTACAGCGGGTGCTTCACCTTGCGCTCGACAAGCACGGTCACGGTCTTGTCGGTCTTGTCGGAGGTGACGGTCCCGATAAGGATACGTTTGGGCATGGTCTACTCCTTAAGCCTTTGCAGCTTCCGAGCGCGAACGCTCGGACTGCAACGTCTTGATCTTCGCGATCGTGCGACGGACTTCGCGAATACGCGCCGGTCCTTCGAGCTGGTTCGTCGCCGCCTGGAAGCGGAGATTGAACGCTTCACGCTTCAGCGTGACGAGTTCTTCGGACAGCTGATCGTCGCTCTTCTGGCGAAGGTCTTCGGTCTTGGTCAATTTCTGGGCCATCATTCGCCTCCCAGGTGCGAGGTGTCGCCGAGACGTGCTACGACCTTCGTCTTGATCGGCAGCTTCATCGCAGCGCGTTCAAAAGCTTCGGCAGCCAGCGGGCCAGCGACGCCGTCGAGTTCGAACAGGATCCGACCCGGCTTCACGCGGGCAGCCCAATATTCGACTGAACCCTTGCCCTTACCCTGACGGACTTCGGCAGGCTTCTTCGAAATCGGCACATCGGGAAAAACGCGGATCCAGAGACGGCCCTGACGCTTGATGTGACGCGTGATTGCACGGCGCGCAGCTTCGATCTGGCGAGCGGTAATACGCTCGGGTTCTAGGGCCTTGAGGCCATAGGAGCCAAAATTCAGCGACGTGCCGCCTTTGGCCAGTCCATGGATCTTACCCTTGAACGCCTTGCGGTACTTGGTTTTCTTCGGTTGCAGCATCTTGCTTACTCTCGAATTCTAGCTCAGCGCGCCGGACGGACGCCGGAGGTCTGCGCTTCCATCATCAGGCGGTCATGTGCGGTCGGATCATGAGCGAGGATCTCACCCTTGAAGACCCACACCTTGATCCCGATGATGCCATAGGCAGTCAGTGCCTCGGCATCGGCGTAATCGACATTTGCACGCAGCGTATGCAGCGGCACACGGCCTTCGCGATACTGCTCGACACGGGCAATTTCTGCCCCGCCAAGACGGCCGCCGCACATGATCTTGATGCCTTCGGCACCCAGACGCATGGCAGACTGCATCGCGCGCTTCATTGCCCGGCGGAAAGCCACACGGCGGATCAGCTGGTCGGCAATGCCCTGGGCGATCAGCTTGGCATCGATTTCCGGCTTGCGGATTTCAACGATGTTCAGCTTCACTTCGCTGTCGGTCATCGAGGCCAGCTTGGTGCGAAGCTTTTCGATGTCCGCGCCCTTCTTGCCAATGATGACACCAGGACGGGCCGCATAGATCGATACCCGGCAAAGCTTTGCCGGACGCTCGATCACCACCTTCGAAATCGCTGCCTGCGGCAGCGCGCCGATGATGTACTTGCGGATCTCGATGTCTTCCTTGAGCAGCTGGGCATAGTTACGCCCTTCGGCGTACCAGCGGCTGTCCCAAGTGCGGTTGATCTGCAGACGCAGGCCGATCGGATTACTTTTATGACCCATGATCAGGCCTCCTCACTTTCGCGAACCACGATGCGCAGCCGACTGATCGGCTTGAGGATGCGTGTGGACTTGCCACGGCCGCGAGTGTGGAAGCGCTTCATCGTGATCGATTTACCGACCGAAGCTTCTGCCACCACGAGCGCATCGACGTCGAGGTTGTGGTTGTTTTCCGCATTGGCGATCGCACTGGCGAGCACTTTGCTGGCGTCCCGCGCCATCGCCTTCTTGCTGAAGGAGAGGATGTTCAGGGCCTCTTCGGCCTTCTTGCCGCGGATCAGACCGGCGACGAGGTTCAGCTTCTGTGCCGACCCACGGATCGTGGTCCCGACAGCAAGCGCCTCGTTTTCGCCAACACGGCGGGGAGATTTAGCCTTGCCCATTAGCGCTTACCCTTCTTGTCGGCAGCGTGGCCCGGGAAAGTACGCGTGGGTGCGAACTCGCCAAGCTTGTGGCCGACCATTTCTTCCGAAACAGCGACGGGGATGAATTTGCGACCGTTGTAGACGTTGAACGTGAGGCCAACGAACTGCGGCAGGATCGTGCTGCGGCGCGACCAGGTTTTGATCGGTGCACGGGCACTCTTGTCCTGCGCGTCCTCAGCCTTCTTAAGAAGGCTGAGTTCGACGAACGGACCTTTCCAGACGGAACGAGCCATGTCGGATTACCTCTTTTTCTTCGCGTGGCGCGAACGGATGATCATCTTGTCCGTCTGCTTGTTGTTGCGGGTCCGGGCGCCCTTGGTCGGCTTGCCCCATGGCGTAACGGGATGACGGCCACCGCTGGTGCGGCCTTCGCCGCCGCCGTGCGGGTGATCGACCGGGTTCTTTGCGACACCACGGGTGAGCGGCTTAATGCCCATCCAACGGCGACGACCGGCCTTGCCCAGGTTCTGGTTCTGGTTGTCCGGGTTCGAAACGGCACCAACAGTACCCATGCAGTCGGAGCGCAGATAACGCTGCTCGCCTGAATTGAGCCTGACGATGACCATGCCGCGGTCACGACCGACCAGCTGCACATAAGCGCCTGCCGAACGGGCGATCTGACCGCCCTTGCCCGGCTTCATCTCGACATTGTGGCAGATGGTGCCGACCGGCATCTGACCCAGCAACATGGCGTTGCCCGGCTTGGTGTCGGTCTTCTCCGCTGCAACCACCTTGTCGCCAACAGCAAGACGCTGCGGGGCGATGATGTAGGCCATCTCTTCATCAGCATACTTGATGAGCGCGATGAAAGCGGTGCGGTTGGGATCATATTCGATCCGCTCCACGGTGCCTTCAACGTCCCACTTGCGACGCTTGAAGTCGATATAGCGGTACTTTTGTTTGTGACCGCCGCCGATACCACGCGAAGTGATATGACCTTTGTTGTTACGGCCGCCCGTCTTGCGCTTGCCTTCCGTGAGCGACTTGACCGGCTTGCCTTTGTACAGGCCGGACTTGTCGACAAGGATGAGGCCGCGGCGTGCGGGGCTTGTCGGTTTGAAATTCTTGAGTGCCATCGTTCCTGCCCTCAGATACCGCTGGTGATATCAATTGCGTCCTGGCCATCGACCAGAGTCACAACTGCTTTTTTCACATCGGTGCGCTTGTAAGGTTTACCCTTCCAACGCTTGGTCTTGCCCTTCATCACCAGGGTGTTCACGGCTTTGACCTTGCGATCGTAGATGGCCTCGATGGCCTCTTTGATCTGCGGCTTGGTCGCGTCGGTCGCTACCTTGAAGACAACGGCGTTATGCTCGGAAGCCAACGTCGCTTTCTCGGTGATGTGCGGAGCAACAATCACGTCATAATGACGCGCGTCGATCTCGGCTTTTTGCTTCTTAGCCATTGAAGCGCGCCTCCAGCTTCTCGACAGCGTCCTTGGTGAGGACCAGCGTGTCATGCTTCAGGATGTCGTAAACATTGGCGCCCATCGCCGGGAGCACGTTCACGTTCGGCAAGTTGCTCGCGGCTTTCATGAAGCCGTCGTTGACAGTCTCGCCATCGATGAACAGCACTTTGCCGCTCCAGCCAGCCTTGTCGAAGTGACCCTTGAGCGCTTTGGTCTTGGCATCCTTGAGATCAAGGCTGTCGACGACGATGAGGCCGTCCTTGGCCTTGCTCGAAAGCGCCATTTTCAGACCGAGTGCACGGATCTTCTTGTTGAGCGACGGATTGAAGTCGCGCTTGCGAGCACCGTGCGCTTTGCCGCCGCCGATAAAGATCGGGGCTGCGCGGTCGCCGTGACGGGCAGTACCGCCGCCCTTCTGCTTGCCAAACTTCGCGCCAGTGCGGGCAACGTCCGAACGCTCACGCGTGGGACGTGCTGTGCCGCGGCGGTTTTCAAGCTGCCATGTCACGACGCGGTGCAGGATGTCGGCACGCGGCTCGACCCCAAACACGCCATCGTTCAGTTCGATGTCGCCCCCGGCGCCCGTAACGGCTTTACCGTCGATTTTCTGGACCTTGACCTTCACGATCAGGACTCCTTGCTTTCACCGTCGGCGGCGCCGTCGGTGCTGTTCTCGGTGGCTTCGGCCTCGGTGTCGGCTCCGGCTTCCTGCGTTTTCAGCAGTTCAGCCTGCTGCTCCGGCGTTACGTCGGTCACGACTTCATGCTCAGCTGCGCTCTCGACCAGGCCGGGAGCCGCTTCTTCATGCTCGGGCTGGGTGCTCTTCTTCTCAAGGATCACGCCGGGGAACGGCACGCCTTCGGGAAGCGAAAGCTTGACCGCGTCACGGACCAGCAGCCAGCCATTCTTCGAGCCTGGCACCGAGCCCTTGACGAAGAGCAGGCCGCGCGCCGCGTCGGTGCGGACGATTTCGAGGTTCTGCTGGGTGCGCTGACGGTCGCCCATGTGGCCGGCCATCTTCTTGCCCTTGAACACGCGGCCCGGATCCTGACGGTTACCCGTCGAACCGTGCGAACGGTGCGAGACCGAAACGCCGTGCGATGCCCGCAGGCCGCCGAAGTTCCAGCGCTTCATGGCACCGGCAAAACCCTTACCCTGGGTGTGCCCGGTGATGTCGACCTTCTGGCCTGCTACGAAATGTTCGGCAGAGATCGTAGCGCCGACAGGAAGGAAACCATTTTCGTCTTCGAGACGGAATTCGGCGACCTTCATTTTCAGCGAGACTTCTGCCTTGGCAAAAGCTTCGCGCTGCGGCTTGCTGACGTTCTTCTGCTTGGCCTCGCCCGAACCGACCTGAAGCGCGAAATAGCCATCACGTTCGACGGTGCGGTGCAATGTAACCTGGCATTCTTCCAGTGCCAAAACGGTAACCGGCACGTGCCGACCGTCCTCCTGAAAGAGGCGGGTCATCCCGACTTTCTTTGCGATCACGCCTGTGCGCATCGTCAAAACTCCTAACCAGAGGCACCTGAACCCATTCCAGGTGCGTGTGGGCGCCTATCAAAGTTTCCTTCGACAGGACCCGTTCAGCCCGATGTATGATGCGGCGCCCCGTCCGGGCTGAGTTGCTTCCCGCAGCCAGGATGGCTTGGAGAAACAGACGGGGGACGCAGACCCGGATATTATCCGGCGGTATCCCGATGTCTTGCCGATCTTGTGACCGGCGGGGTCATCGAGGACCCCTTTAACTTTCGGCCAGTTTAAGGTCGCAGCCGGCGACCGGATCGAGACTTAAGCGAGCTTAATCTCGACATTGACGCCCGCTGCCAGGTCGAGCTTCATCAGCGCGTCCACGGTCTGGGCGTTGGGCTGCACGATATCGAGCAACCGCTTGTAAGTGCGAACTTCGAACTGCTCGCGCGACTTTTTGTCGACGTGCGGGCCGCGGTTCACGGTGAACTTCTCGATACGCGTCGGCAGCGGAATGGGGCCACGAATAAGAGCGCCGGTCCGGCGGGCAGTTTCGGCGATTTCGCCAGTTGCCTGATCGAGGACGCGGTGGTCGAACGCCTTGAGGCGAATGCGGATATTCTGAGCTTCCATTACCTATACCGATGCGAAAGAGCCAAGACAGTCCGAAGACCGCCCAAAAATGAAGAACCGCCCCACCAAGCCAGCAACTGGCGAGGGGCGGCCCTCCTGAAAACTGCGACCGGCGAAGGAGCGAATCCCCCGCCGGTCGCGCGCCTATATTACTTCGTGATCTTGCTGACAACCCCCGAACCGACGGTCCGGCCACCTTCACGGATGGCGAAGCGCAGGCCTTCGTCCATAGCGATCGGTGCAATCAGCTTGACGCCGATGGTTACGTTGTCGCCCGGCATGACCATTTCAGTGCCCTCGGGGAGGATCACTTCACCGGTCACGTCGGTGGTGCGGAAGTAGAACTGCGGGCGGTAGTTGGCGAAGAATGGCGTGTGACGGCCGCCTTCATCCTTCGACAGCACGTAAACTTCTGCCGAGAACTCGGTGTGCGGGTTCACGGTACCGGGCTTGGCCAGAACCTGACCACGCTCAACATCTTCACGGCCAACACCGCGGATCAGCGCACCAATGTTGTCACCAGCTTCGCCGCGATCGAGCAGCTTGCGGAACATTTCAACGCCGGTCACGGTCGTCTTGGTAGTGTCTTTGATGCCGACGATTTCGCATTCGTCGCCAACATTCACGATGCCGGTTTCAACACGGCCGGTCACAACCGTACCACGACCCGAGATCGAGAACACGTCTTCGATCGGCATCAGGAAGGGCTTGTCGACCGGACGTTCAGGCTGCGGAATGTGCTCGTCGACAGCTTTCATCAGCTCAAGGATCGATTCCTTGCCGATGTTGTCATCGCGGCCTTCAAGAGCGGCCAGAGCCGAACCCTTAACGATCGGAATGTTGTCGCCATCGAAATCATACGAGCTGAGCAGTTCGCGGACTTCCAGTTCGACGAGCTCGAGGATTTCCTCGTCGTCAACCTGATCGACCTTGTTCATGTACACGACCAGCGCCGGAACGCCGACCTGACGAGCAAGCAGGATGTGCTCGCGGGTCTGGGGCATCGGGCCGTCAGCTGCATTCACAACCAAGATCGCACCGTCCATCTGGGCGGCACCGGTGATCATGTTCTTCACATAATCGGCGTGTCCAGGGCAATCGACGTGCGCATAGTGGCGCGCTTCGGTTTCATATTCGACGTGTGCGGTCGAAATGGTGATGCCGCGCTCGCGCTCTTCGGGAGCCTTATCGATGTTCGCGAAGTCAACCGCTGCACCGCCATGAGCTTCGGCCATCACCTTGGTGATCGCCGCAGTCAGCGTAGTTTTACCATGGTCAACGTGACCAATGGTGCCAATGTTGCAGTGCGGTTTGTTCCGCTGAAATTTTTCCTTCGCCATGTTACTAGTAACCTCTGTTTGTCAGATTGAATTTCACCAAGTCGCAGGCGGCACCCGATGAATTAGGCGCCGCCCCTAGACCTTGAAGCGTGCTTAAGCAAGCTTCTCCTTGACCTCGGCCGCGACGTTTGCCGGGACCTCTTCATAGTGGCTGAACTGCATCGAATACTGGGCACGCCCCTGAGTGAACGAACGCAGCTCGTTAACGTAGCCAAACATGTTGGCCAACGGCACGTGTGCCTCGACAGCCTGAGCGTTGCCGCGCGTGTCGGTGCCCTGGATCTGGCCACGACGGCTGTTGAGATCGCCGATCACATCGCCGAGGTAATCCTCGGGAGTGACAACTTCGACCTTCATGACCGGCTCGAGCAGCTTGATACCCGCCCGTTCGGCCACTTCACGCATCGCACCACGGCCGCAGATTTCGAACGCAATCGCGGACGAATCGACGTCATGGTATGCACCGTCATACAGCTCGATGCTGAAATCGATGATCGGGAAGCCGACGAGATAGCCGCTGTTGGCCTGCTCGCGGAAACCCTTTTCGATCGCCGGAATGTATTCACGCGGAATGTTGCCGCCCTTGATGTTGTCATCAAAAACGACGCCCTGACCGCGCTCACCCGGAGTGACCTTGACCTTGACGCGGCCGAACTGGCCGGAGCCGCCCGACTGCTTCTTATGCGTGTAATCGACGTCGATCGGACGTGCCAGTGATTCGCGGTAAGCCACCTGCGGCGCACCGACATTGGCCTCAACCTTGAATTCGCGCTTCATGCGATCAACCAGGATATCGAGGTGAAGCTCGCCCATGCCCTTAATGATCGTCTGACCCGATTCGTGATCGGTCGCAACGCGGAAGCTGGGATCCTCGGCAGCCAGACGATTGAGCGCAACGCCCATCTTTTCCTGGTCGGCCTTGGTCTTGGGTTCCACCGACAGCTCGATCACCGGCTCGGGGAATTCCATCCGCTCAAGAATGATCGGCTTGGCCGTGTCACACAGCGTATCGCCGGTGGTGGTATCCTTCATGCCGGCCAGCGCAACGATGTCACCGGCAAAGGCTTCTTCGATGTCTTCGCGGTTGTTGGAATGCATCAGCAGCATACGGCCGATCTTTTCTTTCTTGTCCTTCACCGAATTCAGGACCTGGCCCTTGGCCAGCTTGCCCGAATAGATGCGGGTGAAGGTCAGCGAGCCCACGAACGGATCGTTCATGATCTTGAACGCCAGCGCGCTGAACGGCGCGTCATCGGTCGATGGACGCGTTTCTTCAACGTCGCTGTCGGGCAACACGCCCTTGATCGCTGGCACGTCGAGCGGGCTCGGCATGTAGTCGACAATCGCGTCGAGCAGGGGCTGGACGCCCTTGTTCTTGAACGCCGAACCGCACAGCACAGGAACGAATGACTGGTTCATCGTGCCTTTGCGGACGAGCATCTTCAGCGTCGCCGCGTCAGGCTCGTTACCTTCAAGGTACTGCTCCATGATGTCGTCGTCCTGCTCAACGGCAGTCTCGACCAGCATCTCGCGGTATTCTGCGGCCTTGTCGGCCATATCCGCAGGGATATCGACATAGTTGAAGTTGGCACCCAGCGCTTCGTCTTCCCATACGATACCGCGCATGTTTACCAGGTCGACAACCCCCTTCAGATCGGCTTCCGCGCCGATCGGAAGATACAGCACCAGCGGCTTCGCGCCGAGGCGGTCGACGATTGACTGCACGCAGTAATAGAAGTCGGCGCCGGTGCGGTCCAATTTGTTGATAAAGCACATACGCGGAACGCCGTATTTGTCGGCCTGGCGCCATACGGTTTCGGACTGGGGCTCTACGCCCGCGACGCCGTCAAAGACCGCGACCGCGCCGTCGAGCACGCGCAGGGAGCGTTCGACTTCGATGGTGAAGTCGACGTGCCCGGGGGTGTCGATGATGTTGATGCGGTGCTTGGGGCCTTCGCCGTCTTCGGCCTGCCAGAACGTGGTCGTGGCGGCTGACGTGATGGTGATCCCGCGCTCCTGCTCCTGCTCCATCCAGTCCATGGTCGCGGCGCCGTCATGGACTTCGCCGATCTTGTAGGACTTGCCGGTGTAGTAGAGGATGCGTTCGGTCGTGGTGGTCTTGCCGGCATCGATGTGGGCCATGATGCCGATATTGCGATAGCGCTCAAGCGGATACTCGCGGGCCATGTGGAATTCCTCAGGGTCGAAAAGGGGGCTCGGGGTCGAGCACTCCCCATATGGGGTTTGTCGTGACCGGTTAAAGACGGGCCGCCCCGCCCCTGCCTCGCCTCATGGCGCGCAGGAGCGGGAGCAGTCCATCTGTTACCAGCGGTAGTGCGAGAAGGCGCGGTTCGCGTCCGCCATGCGGTGCGTGTCTTCGCGCTTCTTGACCGCGTTACCGCGATTGTTGGCCGCATCCATCAGTTCCGACGACAGACGTGCTGCCATCGTGGTTTCAGGACGACCACGCGCGGCCGAGATCAGCCAGCGAATGGCCAGCGCCTGGGCACGCTCGGGACGAACTTCGACCGGCACCTGATAAGTGGCACCGCCGACGCGGCGCGAACGCACCTCGACCTGCGGCTTGATGTTTTCCAAAGCCGTATGGAACAGCTCGACCGGGTTCGCCTTGGCCTTCGTCTCGACAGTGTCGAGCGCGGTGTAGACGATACCTTCGGCAACAGCCTTGCGGCCATCATACATGAGGTTGTTCATGAACTTGGACAGGACCTGATCACCAAATTTCGGATCAGGCAGGATTTCCCGCTTCTCGGGACGACGACGACGTGACATTTTCTCGAACTCCTTCGGAGTGCGCCCCGACATCCGTCGGGGCTTGCGGCTCCGGCCCGCTCCCCCACCCGGCCACCCAAATGCTACCTCGCCAGGGGTAGCCGGGTGGCGCATCGGGCCGGAGCCGGGCTTACGCCGCGACTAAACCTTACTTCGGACGCTTGGCGCCGTATTTCGAACGGCTCTGCTTGCGGTCCTTCACACCCTGTGTGTCGAGCACGCCGCGCAGGACGTGGTAACGCACACCGGGAAGATCGCGCACACGCCCGCCGCGGATCAGCACAACGCTGTGCTCCTGCAGGTTGTGGCCTTCACCGGGGATGTAAGTGATCACTTCGCGCTGGTTGGTCAGGCGGACCTTGGCAACCTTGCGCAATGCGGAGTTCGGCTTCTTCGGGGTCGTCGTATAGACGCGGGTGCAAACGCCGCGCTTCTGCGGGTTGGCTTCCATGGCAGGGACCTTGGACTTGGCCTTCTGCGCAACGCGGCCCTTGCGGACCAGCTGGTTGATTGTCGGCATGAATTACTCACTTCACCGTTTGAATGGCGGCGACGTGTGGTTGCGGGCGGCGGGTCGGAGGATCGGGCGAGCACCGCACGGATGCTGCAAGAGCACCGGGGCAGTCTGTTCGCACGAGCCTGAAACACTCCGCCCGGCCGCACACGGCCACCGGGTTACTTTGACGGATGCCCCGAAGCGGTCAGCACCCCGCGGGGCACGATCGCTGCAATAGAAAAAAGCCTGATCGCAAATGCGGCAGGCTCCCGGGACATGACCGGCAATGTTCAGCTCTATTTGGCCGGGGTTGGAGCCGCGTGGGCGAATCCTACGTCCGGATGGCGGTGCGCTTAGCGGGGGACGGGGCGCGGGTCAAGCCGCGCCGCAATGCCCGCGCAGCCAATCGGCCAGTTCATCTTCGGCCAGATCGCCCGCTGCCAGCGCCTGCACGGTTGCAATCGCATCCGCTTCCGCAAAACGCAGCGGATACTCCGCAAGCCGAAGGAAAAGCCGTGCCGCGACCCAGGCCGTGCGCTTGTTGCCGTCCACGAACGGATGATTGCGCGCGATGCCGAAGGCATAGGCAGCCGCCAGCGCACACCGATCTTCCTCGCCATAATGCCACTGGTTGACCGGCCGCGCGAGCGCGCTCGCCATGGCGCCGGCGTCGCGCAGCCCTGCGGGCCCGCCGTGCTCGCCTAGCTGACGGTCATGCACCGCAAGAATAACCGGCTCGCCCAACCAGAGCGGTTCGCTACGGCCTGTGACCAGCTTGGGCACCTACTTGGCAAGTGCGCGCAGGATGCCGCGATCCTCGCGCATGATCTCCTCGGCCACTTCCAACGTCGCTGCGAAGTCCGGATCGTGCGCGGTGAGGCGAACCCCGTCAGGCGCCTCGGTCAGATACAGCGCATCGCCCAGCCCGACACGCATCCGGGCCAGCACCTCCTTGGGCAGCACGATTCCGGCGGAATTGCCGATGCGGGTTATCTTGAGCGTTGTGTTCATACGGGTGTTATAACGGTGGAGGTGGGGCGGTGCAATGGGATGTTGTTTTCGGGAATCAGCGCGGCGCGCCTTCGGGCAGACCAGCTTCTACTTGAACACAACGATAGCGCACCGGAGCCAACATGCCCTGATGGATACGACCGATTGCTTGCACTGCTTCGTTTCGACATTCCGCTTCGGAATTAAAAGGTTCTTCGACCAAATGTGTCGACCCAAATGTCCAAGGACCGTCCCAGTCCACTGCGTCTACTGGCGCCGCATAAATCATGAAAATTAAAACCCATTTCATAACCATTCCTAAACTTTAAAAAGGTTTACTTGCCTTAACATATGCATCACTTAATTTTCGTACACAGGCTATCCCAAGTGATAAAAGTCAAGGAGGCATAATAACTTGGACCTAAATTCATAATTATTTTAGCAAATTAAAGTCAAGATTTAACTTCTTGAAGTTCTTGCACTCGAGCCGCTATCGCGTCTGCATGTTGATAAATATCTACGGGTGTGGTGACAACGCGACGCTCCTCTTCATTCTTTCCTGTAAAGACGCCGAGATAACGAGCGGTTGAGCTATTAAAATGTAAGCGTGCAATCGGCTTGCGATTATTATCGTCTAACAACACAGCGCAATACGACTTTGCATCCCTCATTATTACCCTGTCAGGAGCCACAAATTTAGAGCAAATAGCACGTACGATATTGAAGCCATCAATCTCAACTTGCGTAGTTTCGATAGCGTCTGGCAATGGGCCACCTTGATTCGGCTCAGTTACATCCTGCCCATGCGACATCGCGTTTTCCAATCGCTCATTGATGCCTTCGCGGATCAGGCTGGAGATTGCTTGAACGATGACCGCTTGGAATCTTTGGCGTACCGGCTCTGTTAAGCGGCCATCATGCAACCGTGAGGCAAACAATCTAACAAATTCTTCTGATGGCTCCGAAAATTCCTTACGCAGTTCAGCGGAAACTTGGGAGTGGAGCTTTAGCGTTCCGGCCTGACTGACAATGCGATCAAGATCAAAATCGGCTCTTTGAAACGTACTAAGATGTTTTATGTCGGACTTACGGAATATCTCGAGATTGAACGTAAAGAATGGCTTCTCGTCCATCATGTTGGCGCGTTCGGAATCCGTGAAGAACTTATAAATTACGCCATTTGTTAGCAGCGCCACTCGCGCTGATGTAGCTGCAAAGTATCGAAAAAGCTGACTTGCGTGCTTAATTGATAGTTCGCTCGTGACTGGCTTACACTCAACTAAAATTGTCACCTCACCACCAACGCAAAGAGCGTAATCGACCTTTTCACCTTTTTTGGTGCCTACGTCGCAAGTGAACTCGGCCTTGACCTCAGATGGGTCAAAAATATCGTAGCCGAGCGCTCGCAGAAAGGGCAGGACAAGCGTCGTCTTAGCTGCTTCTTCAGTTTCTAAGATCTCGCGATGCTCACGCAACTTTGACTGCAGGTCAGTCATGCTTGCTTCTAGGTCCATATTTCCCTCCATTTGCCGATAATCTAGACGCACAGTCTTATCATGATCTTGCTTCGGAAAAAGGTCTATCTCTCGAAGATTTTGCGGATCACCCGCAGCACCGTAAAGACGTCGGCAATGCCGAACTGTATCACTTCGTCGAACTGGCCTCTGGGCTGATTAGTCTAGGTTGTCGGAGGAATGCGGGCTTTTAGGCTTCAGCTCAACTTCGCGCTCAAAAAGAACCATTTTCCTACACGCCTGCTTTCTGCAATCTGATCGCGGTCATGAGCGACCACGAAACACCCAGCAGCCCCTCCCTCACCCCCACCCGCGCGATTGCGCGGCAGGCGACTTCTGCGGTTGCCTATACTGCGCCCGAGCCGGAGGCGGACGATCCGCTGCTGGGTTTTGCGCCCTATCTCCACACCGCGCCGCGGCGCAATTCGATTACGCCCGATCTCCAGCGCCGCTTTGTCGCCACCCTCGCCGCCACCGGCATCGTCACCCAGGCGGCGCGCTCCATCGGCAAATCGCTGGAGGCGCTGTACAAGCTGCGCGCACGGCCCGGGGCGGAGGGGTTTGCCGCCGCCTGGGATGCCGCGCTGCGCCACGGGACCGAACGGCTGGAGGATTGCGCGCTGGAGCGGGCGCTGGGCGGCGGGTTCGACGATGATCCCGTCAGCGGCTGGGCCGGACGCGGCAACGGGTTGCTGATCTATCTTCTGGGCTTGCGCACTGCCTTCCGCGTGGACGAGCGTGCTATCGTGCCCGGACACCCGCTGTACGAGCGTATTCGCGGCGAGGTGCTGGCCGCAGCCGGCGTGATTACGCGCTGAGGAAATCCACCAGCGATCTGACCTTGCGCGTGCGCCATTGCGGCGTGGGGGCGACCAGCCAATAGGCGCGGCGGCCGGCGGCGGGGCCTTCCAGCGCATCGAGCCGGCCATCGTCCAGCGCATCGCGCACCAGCAGTTCGGGCAGCACCGCGCGGCCCAGCCCGGCCAGCGCGCTCGACAGCGCCTGACCCGCATTGCTGACCGCGATATGCGCCTCCGCCCCGTCGGGCAGCGGCACGCCCCAGTCGATCCAGCGATCGGGAGCGCCGCCGTGGGCGGCCGCGCGGGCCACCGTCATGCGGCTGGCGGGGGCGAGTTCCACGCCCTCCAGATCGCCCGGCCCGTCAACCAGCCGGATCGCGCAATCGAGGTTCGCCTCGGTAAAGTCGGCATTCTCGTCCGCCACGAAGGTAAAGCGCAGATCGGGCGAGGAGCTGGCAAATTCGGCCAGCCGCGGGGCCAGCCACTGCGCGTAGAATTCGCGCGGGGCGGCGATGGTGTAGCTGTCGCTGGCCTGCCCGGCCTGCATTGCGGCGACGCTTTCCTCGAACTTCAGGAAGCCTTCGCGCAGCGCGTCGAGCCCGGCATCGCCTTCCTCGGTCAGCTCCAGCCCCTTGCTGGTGCGGCGGAACAGCACGGTGCCCAGATGATCCTCCAGCGCGCGAATCTGCTGGCCCACGGCGGCGGGTGTCACCGCCAGCTCGTCCGCCGCGCGGGTAAAGCTGAGGTGCCGGGCAGCGGCGTCATAGACGCGCAGGGCGTTGAGGGGCAGGTGCGTACGCTTCATGGTGCACGCCTGTTAAGCAGTGCTGCATTGCAACACAAGCGGTCAGTCCGCCGGATTGTGCCGCTGGAGGAAATCCACCACCGCGATCAGCAGCTTTTCCTCATTCTCCTCGTCCGCAATCGAATGGCCATCATCCAGAGCCAGCGTCTCCAGCGTCTTGCGATTGCGCTCTGCCGCCTTGGTCATCACCTCGAACTGGCGGAACGGCACGCGCTTGTCCTTGCGGCCATGCGCCAGCAGCACCGGTCGGTCGAGCTGCCTGATCTTGGCCACCGGCGACACATCGCTGAGGTCGAAATTGCGCGTCTTGCCCCGGACGATCGGCTTCCACTTCTCGCGATAGAAACGGTTGCCGAGATAGTCCTTGTCATAGGCCAGCTGGCGGTCCCAATCGGTCACGCCAGCCCAGCTCGCCGCGCAGCGATAGATATCCGGGTTGCGGATCACCGCCCACAGCGCAGCATAGCCCCCATAACTGGCCCCGAAGATGCACACCCGCGCCGGATCGGCATGCCCCTGCGCCACGGCCCAGGCCACGGCATCATCCAGATCGTCCTGCATCCGCCGACCGATCTCGCCCTCGCCGCGATCCTCATAGGCTTTGCCGAACCCGCCTGATCCGCGGTAATTGGGCTGCACCACCGCATAGCCGCGATTGGCGAGCAATTGCACCCAGTCCTGATAGTCCAGCGTGTCGCGCACTCCGAACGGGCCGCCGTGGGGCATGATCACCAGCGGGAAATTGCCATCACCCCGCCCGCGCGGCAGCGTGAGATAACTGCGCATGGTGCCCCCGTCGCGCGTGGGCACGTCAAATGCCTGCCCCTTTGCCAGCAGCCGGAAATCGATTTTAGGCCGTAGATTGGCGAAGAAATCGAGGCGCTTTTCATTGGGGCTGTAAATATACAGGCCGCCTGGATCATCAGGCCCATCCTGCAGCACCAGCATCCGGCCCTGCTCGGCCACCGAGATAATGCGAACCTGACCAACCCCCAGAGCCGCCTCAAGATCTGCCTGCGCCCGCTGCATTTCCGGAGTGAACCAGATGCGCCGCGAGGAGTCTTCGGTAATCCCAGAACCGATCGCCTTGCCCGCCTTGTCGAAAACGACCTCTTCAGCATCCCAGCGCGGGTCTTCGAAAACGATCCGCCCCGGCTCGCCAGTCCGGTAATCCACTTCGCGCAACACCTTGCGGCCGTCATCGGTTTTGACGAAAGCATAGCCCAGATCGCTGCCCGGCCGGATACCAATGATATCCCACGCGTCCATCGCTGCTTCGTCTTTGGCCTTGAACTTGGTGACGCGGGTGAATTCCTGACCCGGACCGGAGCGATAGAATATCTCGACAGAGCCGCCGCCGGTAATCCCGATGCCCAGCCGCACGACCCCCGCGCTATCAGCGTACCATTCATCGATATCGCGATCTTTTTCCTGCACGATAATGCCGTTTTGCTCAGCATTGCCATCAAGCGGGAGGCGCCAGACGTCCTGTTGCCGCGATCCGTCATTGTTCAGCGACAGCAGCACATAACTGCCAGCCGGATCGGTATAAAGCAGGTCGTCGCCTTCCTGACCCTGCCGCGCCAACCCGACATAGCTCAGCGCGCCCGTGGCGACATCGACCACCAGCAACCGCGAGCTCTGCGCCCAATACAGCGCGGTCTTGTCTTCCCGAATTACCGAGAGCAGGATGCGGTTGTCGCCCGCCCATTTGAACCAGAGAAAATTGTCCGCGTCGGCAACTTCGACCGTACGCTCCAGCGCGCGGGTCGAGGCATCGTAAATTCGCACCAGCATTTTGCCATCGACGCTTTCGGTCATCGCCAGCCGCCGCCCGGTCTGGGACAATTTGGCCCCGCCAAGTTTGAGCTGAGAAGCGAAGGCTTTGACCGGGATTTCTGCAGGGCGGCCCTGCGCATCAATCGCGGGCGCGGGTTCCGGTGCTGCCTGCGCGATAACGGCTGTAGGTGCGGCCAGAGCCAGCGCAACAGAGGCGGCAGCGAAGCTGAACCTTGAACGAAAACGCGACATAAAACCCCCTGCGACAGGCAAAGTCTATGCGAATTGTGCCCTATGACAAGCGCTTATGCGCGCCGCCAATCAGGATGCAGTGGCAGGCGCCGCCAGCGGGAAGAACGGGATGCGCACTTCCAGCGGTGATCCGTCTTCGGCGTGGAAAGTGTAGAACCCCTCCATCGAACCATGCGGCGTATCCAGCGGACAGCCAGAGACATAATCATGGCTCTGCCCCGGCATCAGCACCGGCTGTTCGCCAACCACACCGTCACCTTCGATATGGCTGACCATGCCCGCACCATCGGTGATCCGCCAATGCCGCGTCATCAGCTGGACCCGCTCGTGCGAATGGTTTTCAATGCGGATATGATACACCCAGAACCACTTCCCCGCCTCCGGCTCCGACTGTTCGGGAAGGAAATTGGCCACGACCCGAACGGTTATCCCGTCGGTCATGGCGGCATGCTGGAAGAGTTCTGCAATCACCCCCCCAAAATAGCGCCTGATCCGCCCCCGACAAGGGCAGCGGGCCAGTTACCCTCTGTGGCGTGGCTCACTTACCTCACCGACGCCAAGCCCATATTCCTGAGTATAAATCCGTAGCCGATGGTTAACATCGGTTTACCGCGCTTCGACAGCAAGCCTTAGTATGGTGGTTTTAGTGTGAACACTGGAGCGAAAGGCCGGATTGTCTTTTGCAAAGCGGAGTGGGTCATGCTGTTTTCCTTTGTCCAGCGTCTGGTGTGCCAGACCAGTGGAGTCGGCCGGGTGCCCTTGGCGCTCGCTGCGCCTCTGGTAGCACTGCTGATCGTCTAACGCGCCGCAGCATTCAGACGCGGGCGAGTTCGTCCTCGATCTGGCTCAGGCGTTCCTTGCCGAAGAACATTTCATTACCGACGAACATTGTCGGAATGCCGAATGCACCGCGCACCACCGCGTGGGCGGTGTTGTCGGCCAAGACCTGTTTCACCGCCGGGTCCTGAGTGCGTTGGAGCAGCGCCGCCGCGTCGAAGCCCGCAGCGGTCAGTTCCGCAGCTACCATCTCAACATCGCCGCAGTCGATATTGCGCTCCCACACGGCGGGCAGCAGCGCCTCGACCAACCGGATCCGCTCGTCACCAGATACAGCCACCAGCAGCCGCTGGAGCAGGATTGAATTGAATGGCAGTGCGGGATGCACGCGGAACCGGTCCATGCCGTGCTTTTTCACGAAACGCTGGAATTCCAGCATCGCATATTCGACTTTGCCCTTCACCCCTGCGTCCCGCGTCATCGGCGGGGAATTGCCGGTAAGCTTGTGCATTCCGCCAAGAAACACCGGCGTCACCACCAGCGCGGCGCCCTGCCGCTGTGCGATATCGCGCAGGGGATAATATGCGAGATAGCCATTGGGCGCGGCGAGGTCGAAGATCAGTTCGACCGTGCGGTTCACAGCCCCGCAGCCTTTAGCGCGCGGACGAGGTCTTCCTTGACGTCCTCAATATCCTCCAGCCCCACATTGATCCGCAGCAGCCCCTCGGTCACGCCCATCGCGTCGCGGTCTTCCTGCGTCATGCCCGCGTGGGTGGTGCTGGCGGGATGGCACATCAGGCTGCGCGCATCGCCGATATTGTTCGAGATATCGACCAGTTCCAATGCGTCGAGCAGGGCAAAGGCCTGCGCACGGTCAGCCACTTCGAATGCGAAGATCGGGCCGAAGGCATCCATCTGGCTGGCCGCCAGTTCATGGCGCGGGTGGCTTGGCAGACCGGGGTGCAGGATGCGCGGGACGCGGGTTTCGATAAAGCGGCCCAGCGCCAGCGCATTTTCGCTCTGCCGGTGCGCGCGCAGACTCAGCGTCTCCAGCCCCTTGAGCACAACCCAGGCGTTGAAGGGCGAGATATTCGGCCCGGTGTTGCGCTGGAACGGCAGCAGCACTTCCTCGATCCATTGCTGCGATGCGCAGATCGCGCCGGCCAGCACACGGCCCTGCCCGTCCATCAGCTTGGTGGCGCTATAGGCCACCACGTCAGCACCAAATTCCATCGGGCGTTGCAGCGCCGCAGTGGCAAAGGCGTTGTCGACCACGCTGGTGATCCCGTGCGCCTTGGCCAGCCCGCAGACATGCGCCAGATCGACCACGTCGAGCGTGGGATTAGCGGGCGTCTCGAAAAAGAAGACTTTGGTGTTGGGGCGGATTGCGGCCTCCCACGCGGCGTCATCGGTGCTGTCGATCACGCTGCATTCGATCCCGAAGCGTGGCAACAGAGAATCGAGCAGCCAGCGGCACGAGCCAAACGCCGCGCGCGCGCCAACCACATGGTCGCCCGCTGACAACTGGCACAGCAACGCCGCCGTCATCGCCGCCATCCCGCTGGCCTGCGCCCGGCACGCCTCTGCGCCTTCCATCAGCGCGATGCGTTCCTCCAGCATTGCGACGGTGGGGTTCTGCAGGCGCGAATAGGTCATCCCCTCCGCCTCACCCGCAAAGCGCGCCGCGACAGTCGCGGCATCGTCATAGGTATAACCAGAGGACAGGAACAGCGCCTCGCTGGTCTCGCCATGTTCGCTGCGCCAGGTCCCCCCGCGCACAGCCTGCGTTGCGGGGCGCCAATGTGACGTGATCGAGCGGTCGGTTCCGGTGGTCTTTTTCATAGCGGGCGGTGTCTAGCAGCCACCCAAGTCGCCGCAAGCAAAGGCTGTTGTCAGCGCGCAAAGCCTCGCTTAGGCGATGGCGTGATGAGCCGCGCCCCCGACCAGCCCCGCGACCCCCTGGCCTGGTGCGCCATCATCGCACTGGCGTTCTGGCTGCTGGTGCTGGCCAATCTGGCGATCCCCACCGCGCCCTATTTCGACGAGGTGCATTATTTGCCCGCCGCGCGTGAGCTGTTGGCGATGGGGGATTACACCAATCGCGAACATCCGTTGCTGGGCAAGGAATTGCTGGCGGCGGGTATCGCGCTGCTGGGTGATAACAGCTGGGGGTGGCGGATATTCCCCTCGCTGGCGGGGGCATTGGCACTGTTCGCTGCGATGCGGGCGCTGTGGTTTTCCAGTTGCAGCCGGTTTGCCACACTGGCCTATGGCGTGCTGCTGGCGACCGGCTTTGCGCTGTTTGTCCATGCGCGGATCGCGATGCTCGATATTTTCATGGTCGCATTCCTGTGCGTAGCGGCGTGGCAGATGGCGGGCGCGATGCGCGAGCCGGAGACGGGGCGCTGGCGATTGGCGCTGACCGGCGCGGCGCTGGGGCTGGCGATGGCGGCCAAGTGGAATGCGATCCCGCTGGCGGTGCTGCCGGGGCTGGCGTTCCTGATGCTGCGCTGGCGCGCGGGTCGGCGGCGTTTGCTGCTGTCACGCCGCGGTGCGCCGGTGCCGGGGATCACTCTGGCAGAGGCTGCGCTGTGGCTGGGCGCGGTGCCATTGCTGGTTTACGCCGCCACTTTCATCCCGGCGTATTGCTTCGCCAATGGCGCGATCGAGGGGGGCCTGATCGCGCATCACCGCGAGATGCTGTCGCTGCAAACGCAGGTGCTGTCATCGCATCCCTATCAGTCAAGCTGGCCCGATTGGGTGATCAACTGGCGCGCAATCTGGTATCTTTACGAGCTGGTCGACGGGGCGCAGCGCGGAGTGATGCTGATCGGCAATCCGCTGACGATGCTGCTGGGATTGCCCGCGCTGTTCTGGTGTCTGTGGCAGGGCATGGTGCGGCGGCGCGCGGCGCATGGCGCGGTGGTGCTGCTGTATGCTGTCAGCCTGGGCTTCTGGATGGTCGCACCCAAATCTGTGCAGTTCTATTACCACTATTTCCTGCCCGGCATGGTGTTGCTCGCCGCCTTGGCATTGTCGATGGATGATCTGCGGGAGGCGGGATGGCGCAAGTCGGCACTGGCAGTGCTGGCGGCTAGCATGGTGTTGTTTGCAGGCTTCTATCCGATCCTCAGCGCCGCGCCGCTGGAAGGCGTCAACAGCTTCACATGGTGGACCTGGCTGATCAGCTGGCGGTGATTTCCCGCCGTGCCTATCGGCTTAGAACCGGCCCCAGACGAAGCGGCTGGACAGGGCGTAGTTCCACACCGAACCGATGACGATGCCGACCAATGCGGCCAGGATCGCGTGCAGGCCCCGGTCATGCAGCGTGGTGGCCACCGCGACATTGGCGAAGGCGCCAATCGAGCAGGCGGCGATGAAGCTGACCCAGCCCCAGAACACCTTGTCCGCCGTTTTCAGCCGCTTGTCACGGTAAGTCAGCCAATTGTTAAGCCAGAAATTGAAGCTCATCGCGCCAAAGGTCGCAATGGCCTGTGCCCATGAAAACCCTGCCGAAAAGGCCAGCATCAGAGCGTAGAGGATTGCCATGTGCACCACCACGCCCAGTGCGCCGACGGTAGCGAACAGGGCAAAACGGGTCGGGATGACGCGGCCAAAGCTCTTGTCATACAGCCCGGCGAGGAAATCGAAGGCAATCGCGCGGTCAAGCTTGGATTCGCCGGCGCGGCGGGCGGAAAAGTTCATGGGAAAGTCTTTCACCTTGAGCGGCTCTTCGGAGGTTGCCAGCAAATCGAGCAGGATCTTGAAGCCGATGCCGGACAGGCTGGGGACCAGTTTGCGCGCGGTGGCGGTGGGCAGCAGGAAAAACCCGCTCATCGGGTCGCTCAGCTCCACGCCGGTCAGCTTGCGGGCCAGCGCATTGGCGAGGCCGGACAGCTTCTCGCGGTCGGGACGGTTCCATTCGGCCATGCTGGCACCATCGGCAAAGCGGCTGGCAACCGCCACATCGGTTTCGCCCGATTTCACTGCGGCCAGCATATCGGCCAGCAGCTTGGGATCGTGCTGGTGATCGGCATCCATCACGGCGGCATAGGGTGCAGCGGTGGCGCAGAACCCTTCGATCGCGGCGCTGGCCAGCCCGCGGCGGCCGATCCGCTGGATCACGCGCACGCGGTTGTCAGTCAGCGACAGGCGGCGCGCTTCATCGGCGGTGCCATCGGCGGAATTGTCATCGACAATCAGCACCTCCCAGCCGTGAACGCCCAGCGCGCCTTCGATCCGTTCGACCAGCGGCGCCAGATTGTCGCGCTCGTTCAGCGTGGGCAGGATGATCGCCAGCTCAAGCGATTGCGCAACTGCGGGCCGGATGGCGGCAGGCGGGACAGAGGCGGGGGTCGGGTGAGTCATATCCATTGCATGACCCGGATATGGGGCAAAACTCAAGATATGGTTAGCAGCGTCCTAACAACGGCATCGCCGATTTCGCTGGTCGCGGCGCTGCCGCCAAGGTCCGCGCCGCGCACCTGCGTGGCAAGTGTCTTGGCAACTGCGCGTTCGATCCGCTCGGCCTCCGCCTCGCGCCCCAGCGAATGGCGCAGCAGCATTGCCAGACTGAGGATTGCGGCGACCGGATTGGACTTGCCCTGCCCGGCAATATTAGGCGCGCTGCCGTGGATGGGTTCATACAAGCCGAAGGTGCCGTATGCGGTCTGGCGCTCGCCCAGCGAAGCGCTGGCCAGCAGGCCGATCGACCCGACACAGGCGCTGGCCTGATCGGACAGGATATCACCAAACAGATTGCCGGTCAGGATTACATCAAAGCTGGCGGGTGCCCGCACCAACTGCATCGCGGCATTGTCGACATACATATGGTCGAGCGTGACATCGGGATATTCGGCGGCGATTTCGATCACAGTCTCGCGCCAGATGCGGCTGGTTTCCAGCACATTGGCCTTGTCGACACTGGTGACCCGGCCCCGGCGGCCTTGCGCGGCGCGAAAGGCCGTATGCGCGATGCGGCGTATTTCGGGGGCGGAATAGGCCATTTCGTCCCACCCCTCGCGCTCACCCGCCGCCGTCGTCCGCTCACCCTTGGCGCCGAAATAAACATCGCCGGTCAGTTCGCGCACCACCAGCAGGTCGATCCCGCTGGCCAGTTCCGGTCGCAGCGGGGACAAATGCTCCAGCCCCGCCCAGCCCGCTGCGGGCCGCAGATTGGCGAACAGTCCCAGCTGCTTGCGCAGCCCCAGAATTGCCTGTTCCGGACGGTGCTCGCGCGGCAAATCGTCGCATGAGGGGTCGCCCACTGCGCCGAACAAGACAGCATCCGCAGCGCGCGCCATTTCCAGCGTTTCGGCGGGCAGCGGCGTGCCGTGGCGCTGGTATGCAATCCCGCCGACATCGCCGCTGAACAGCGTCAGTCCGGGCAGCGCCAGCGCATCGAGCACCCGCACCGCCTGATCGGTTACTTCTGGGCCTATGCCATCACCGGGGAGTATCGCGATTTTCATCAAACCATCCTTGCGAGCCGTTCACGCAGCAGCGTGCGTGCGGCCATAACGTCGGCGCGGGTGTCGGCAAGCAGGTAGGCGGCGATCTGACTCTCCAACCGGTCGAGAATTTCGAGGCCCTGCTCAAGGCTGGCTATCGCGGGTCGCGGGCCGCCGCCATATCCCAGCTCGCGCAGCAGCAGCATTTCATAGCCCACCAGCCCCTCCACCCAGCCCCGCGCCGAAGGGGCCGCGCAGATCGCATCGAGCAACCCGCCCAGCGCACGATAGAGACTGGGATAGGCATTGCGTTCAGGCAGCGTGCTGGCGGTCAGCGCGCAGACCCAGCTGATGGCAGCCGACGCCAGCGGCTCGGACAGCCACGGCCCCCGGCTGGTGGTCAGTTCCAGCCGGGCATAGGGCAATTGGTTTTCGGATTTGGAGCGGATATCCGCCGCCACCAGATTGCCAGGGATCACCACCGGGCGCAGCTGCCGCCCGCGGCCGCCCGCGATATAGGCAGCGATCAGCCCAACCTCTTCGGTCAGCAGCCGCGCGATCACGGCAGTTTCGCCATGCGCACGCGCGGCGATCAGTATGGCGGGGGCGCGAAGCTGCATGGGGGCGATGGTTACCCGAATGCAGAGGCGTGTCGAGAGGATGCTATCAGCTTGCAGCCTGCTTCAGAGCATCTTTCGAGGCCTTCATTGCCAGACCCGGCGCTCGGCCCATTGTCCAGTTCGCCTGCATCCGGACCTCAGGATTGGGAGCACACCAGATTTCGCCAGTTTCATCGATGGCAGTAACCCAGATCAAATTGTGCTCCTGACCGTAATCGATAACGCCAAGCGCATAACCGTCTCCCTTGCCGAGCACATGGAGGGGGATCGGTGGATCAAGCTGGGTGAACATGGTTGCGACGCCTTTCGGCAATAGCAACGCTACAAAATTTGCGAAGGTTCCCGAACGGTCAGCCGCCGCCGATGCGCGCTTCGAGTGCGGCGATACGGTCGGCCAGCGCGTCATTGTCTTCGCGGGCCTTGCGGGCCATCGCCTTGACCGCGTCGAATTCCTCGCGGGTGACGAAATCCATTCCGCCAAAGGTCTCACGCGCGCGTTCACGCGCACTGTCGCGCGCCTCACGGGTCATTCCGGCGAGCGTGCCGGCAGCCGAATTGGCGAGCTTGACGAAATCGGCGATAAGCGGGTTCTGTGATTGCATCCCGCCCAGATGGGGCGGGAGGGAGATTTTGTCTAGGGCTTCTGCCTGATGCGGTGCTGGTCCGCCATTGCCCAGGCCGGATCAGCGCACTCAACCGCCGATCCGCACCCGTTCAACCGCTCCGGATGGATTGGCGCCATCGGCATCAGGGTTCAGTTCAAGGAATTGCCAGTTGAGTGCCGTCGCGAACAGGATCCACGCCAGATAGGGCACCAGCAGCATGCCCGCGACCGGACGCACTTTCCAAAACCGCATGATCGTGATCACCACGGCAATATCCAGCAGAATGATCACCGCCAGCGCGCCGGTCAGCTGATGCGCGGCGAAGAACACAGGCGTCCACGCCAGATTGAGCGCCATCTGCACCACGAAGGCCCAGATCGCCGCTTTGCGTCCGCGCGCGCCCCAGGCGGCGCAGACCATCGCCAGCGCGACGCCCATCATCAGGTAAAGGATCGACCAGACAATTCCGAAGGCGGCGGGCGGCGGATAGATACCCGGTTTCACCAGCGCATCGAACCACGGATTGCCCGGCCCGGAGCCGGCAACGCGGCCCGACAGGAAACCAAGCAGCATCACCAGCGGCACGATAAACAGCGCCCAACGAATGAAGCTCGCGCGCAATTGTCCGCGCGATGCCAGCATGTTCATGGAAAAACTCCCCGATTTCCCGATTCGCAACCGGACCCCTTGTGGCCGTGCGGCGGCTGGGGCGCAATCGCGCGCCGCCAATCCGTCCCGCAGCGGGGCGTCAGAAGCGCAGCATCACCTTGCGCGCCAGTGCGGGCGAGGCCGAATGCACCGCCTTGAGCAGCTTGACCATGCCCACATTCGCCTCGGTCCGGTCGTTCTCGATCGCGGCGATGATCTGGCGGGCGCATTCCTCGGGCGCCATCTTGCTGCCTGATCGCGCGGCGGTCATCTGCGTTGCCACCACCGGCGGCAGCGCCTCGATCACATGGACGCCAGTATCCGCCAATTGCGCACGGATGGCCTGCGTGTAGCTGCGCAGCGCGGCCTTGGTGGCGCAATAGACCGGCCCGCCCGCGCGCGGTGCGATGGCCAGTCCGCTGGTGACATTGACAATCGCCGCCTCGCCCCGCTGTTTCAACCGCGGGATCAGCCCTGCCATCAGCCGGATCGGAGTGTTGAGATTGGCATAGATGCAATCATCGGTCGCATCGGCATCGGGCACTGCCTCGCGAAAATCATGATCCACGCCCTGCCCGGCATTGTTAATCAGGATGTCGATGGGCCGGTCGCCCAAGGCATCAAGGATAGCCTGCGCACCGGCGGGGGAGGACAGATCGGCGGCAATCGCCTCGAACCCCTCGCCGCGCCGGGCTGCCAGCCCCTCGGCAGAGCGGCCCGTGACAATCACGGTTGCGCCCTTGGCTTTGAGCTGATGCGCCATCTGCTCGCCAATTCCTGCGGTGCCTCCGGTCAGGAGGACGGTCTTTCCTGAAATCTGCATTAGAGTTTCACGATCCCCCGTTCGGTCAGGCTGCGCGCCGTATCTTCCAGCGATTGCTCGGCGGGAATGAAGGTGAAGCCCAGCACGTCCTCGGAATGTTTGCCGGACACATCGCGCACCTTGCCAAGCTCGCCCTTGATCAGCTTCATTTCGGCCATGAACAGGCCCAGCACGCCAACCAGCCAGTCCGGCATCGCGCGGGTCGGGATCTTGCGCGAAAGTTCCGGCGCGCGGCGGCGCAAGGATGCGGCCATGTCGCGCATCCACAGAAAGCTTGCCGATGCCGGGAAACGTTCGCCCGCCACAGTGGCTGCCGGGGCTTCCAGCGCGAGCACGTGCATCTTTGCGACATCGCGCACATCGACCACGCCAATGCCCATATCGGGCAGCAGCGGGATCGATCCGTCGATCATCTTCTTGACGATTTCCACCGAGGTCGAAAGATCGCCGTCATAGACCGGGCCGAACACTGCCACCGGATTGATCGAACAGAACACCATGCCGGGCGCATTGTCCGCCACCCAGTCACGCGCCGCACGTTCGGCAATGGTCTTGCTCTTGATATAGGGCGGCGGATCGGCGGCCAGATTGGTCCAGTCGTTCTGGTCAAAATGCTCCTTGTCGCCGTGGCCATAGGCAATCGCGGCGGCAGAGCTGGTCTGGACAAAGCGCGTTACCCCCGCCTCATGAGCAAACCGCAGTGCGCGCAATGTGCCGTCGCGGGCCGGTACAATCAGATCGTTTTCGTCCCGGGGTGTCGCCATCGGAAAGGGCGAGGCGACATGCGCCACCGCATCACAGCCGGCAGTGGCCTGCGCCCAGCCAGCATCGGACAGCAGATCGGCAGAAAACACCTTGAGCCGCTCGCCCGCATCACTCCAGCGCGCGCGCAGCCGCGGCTCGCTCTTCGCCGCATCGCGCACGGTGGTGTGGACGCTCCAGCCGTCCGCCAACAGCTGATCGATAACCTCGCCGCCGATATAGCCCGTGCCGCCGGTTACCAATACTGTGCCTGTCATAATCCTGCTCCCACCATATGGCGGCAATGGGTAGGACAGGCGCAGCCTTACGGCAATGGAAGCAGTGCGCGCGGCCTAGCGCAGCAGCACCAGTTCTTCCGCCATTGTCGGATGGATCGCGACAGTCGCGTCGAAATCGGCCTTGCTCAGCCCGGCCTTCACCGCAACGGCAGCAGCCTGCATGATCTCCGGCGCTTCCGGCCCGATCATGTGAATGCCCACGATGCGGTCGTTATCGCCTTCGCAGACCATCTTGTAGAGCGAGCGTTCGTTACGGCCCGCCAGCACGTTTTTCATCGGGCGGAAGTCGGATTGATAGACCTTGATGCTGCCCAATTGTTCGCGCGCCTGGCTTTCGGTCAGGCCCACGGCGGCTATTGGCGGATGGCTGAACACCGCGCTGGGGATGCAATTGTGATCGACCGCCACCGGATCGCCCTTGCCAAAGATCATGTCGGCAAACGCCTGCCCTTCGCGGATGGCAACCGGGGTCAGCTGCACGCGGTCGGTACAATCGCCCACGGCATGGATGTGATCGATGCTGGTCTTGGAGAAGCGGTCGACGACAATTTCGCCCTTCTTGCCCAGCTCTACGCCCACCTTCTCCAGCCCCAGCCCTTCGGTGTTGGGAACACGGCCAGTGGCGAACAGCACGCAATCGACTTCCATATCGTCGTGATTGGTCATCGACACCTTGAGACAGCCGCTGTCAGTCTTCTCGATCCCACGAAACTCGGCGTGGAAGCGGAAATCGATGCCCTTTATCATGCTGATCTGCAGCAGCCGGTCGCGCAGTGCGTGGTCATAGGACCGCAGCAGCGTATCGGTGCGGTTGATGATCGTCACCTTGCTGCCAAATTCGTTGAAGATCCCGGCGAATTCATTGGCGATATAGCCGCCACCCGCGATCAGCACACGTTCCGGGATCGCGTCGAGATGGAACGCCTCATTGCTGGTGATGCCCATTTCGTGCCCGTCACAGCCGGGCACATGCGGGCGCGCGCCCACCGCGATCAGGATATGCTTCGCCGTTATGATCTTGCCGCTGGCCAGCGTGATTTCATGCGGGCCAGTCAGCTCGGCACGCTCGTCGAAAATCGTGACCTCATGGTTTTCCAGCGTTTCGGTATAGGCCTGGTTGAGCCGGTCGACATCGGCCAGCACATTGTCGCGCAAGGTGGTCCACTCGAACTGCGGTTTTTCGACGGTCCAGCCGAACTTGGCGCAATCTTCCAGATCCTCGGCAAAATGCGCGCCGTAAACCAGCATTTTCTTGGGCACGCAGCCACGGATCACGCAGGTGCCGCCGACACGGTATTCCTCGGCAATGGCGACTTTCGCGCCATGCGCGGCGGCCACGCGGGATGCGCGCACGCCGCCCGAACCCGCTCCGATCGTGAACAGGTCGTAATCATATTCGCCAGAGGTCTTGTCGGCCATGCGCGCGCTCCAAATAATGCGGGTTGCGCGCGATATGGCCCCAAGCATGGCGATTGCCAACCGTGTGGCATTAGCGATTTTTACACGCATCGCATGGTAAACAAATCGTCATGCGCGCGCTTACCGACCTGTTGCGAACCTATTGGGCCCAGATACCGCTATACATATACGTCGCACTGTGCGGCGCGCTGTGCCTGGCGCTGTGGAATGCCAAGGGCGTGGCTTATGACCACGAGCAAACGGTGGTCAGCTTCACCATGCTGTATGTCTTCGCCATCGTCATGTTTTTCATCGACATCGTGTGGCGACTGTATCGGGACCGGCCAGACCATCCGCTGCGCTGGGCGAAGGAACGTTATCTCTCGGCGCACCGTGCCAGGTTTCTGCTCCGCGGAATTCCTGCCATCACGATCTGCGTCGTGCTGATCCCGCTTTTCTCCAGCCTCAAGTCGATGATCCCGCTATTTGCCGTCTACGACTGGGATGCCACGTTCATCGCCGCGGATCGCGCGCTGTTTTTCGGAAGGGACGCCTGGCAGGTGCTGCAGCCCGTGCTGGGCTATCCTGCCGTGACCGCAGCGCTGGCGGTCAATTATCAGGTCTGGTTCCTGTTGCTTTATCCCGGCTGTATGTTTTTTGCATTCAGCGAGACGGTGTCGCCCGACCTGCAGCGCCGGTTTTTCCTGTCTTACGCGCTGGCCTGGACAGTGATCGGTGCCTTCATGGCGACTTCGCTGGCGAGCGTTGGCCCGGCATTTGCCGAACCGCTGACCGGGATCGACATTTTCCGCGACCAGATGGCTTATTTGCGCGCGGCAGATGCGCAAATTCCCATCATCACCCTCACTGTGCAAGATATGCTGCTGAACAGCTTCCATGATGATTATCGCGGTCTGGGCAGCGGCATCACTGCCATGCCGAGCATGCATATTGCCATCGCCACCCTGTTCTGGCTAGCGATGCGCGAAGTCGGCCCGCGCGCCGGGCGGGCCTTCTTCTGGTTCATGGTGGTGATCTGGGTAAGTTCGGTCCACCTTGCGTATCACTACGCGGTTGACGGGTTGGTCAGCTTCATTGCGGTGATGGCGATCTGGAAGGGCGTCCCCTTCGTTTTCGCCTGGTGGGACACAGTCCCGGCACCGCACGCCGTCCGGTTGCAGCCCGCCAGTTAGCTCAGCTTAGCGCCCGCCGCGATGACGGTTGCGGCCACCGCCGCCGCCCGATGAACGCTGGCCCTGACCGCCGTCAGACCGGCCCTGCCCGCCATCACCATCGCGGCGCGGTTGGCCCGCACGGCTGGAATGCTTCTTGTGCGGCGAAGGACGCTTGGAATCGCCGCGCGGCGTAACCTTGGGACGCGCCATCTTCTGCTTGTGCTCGCGCTTGGTCGGGCCAACGCCTTCGACCACGGCACGGAAATTGTCGGGCAGCGGCAGCCGCTCGAATTCCTCGCCGGTCAGCTTGCGGATATCCTTCAGATAAGCGCGCTCATCCTCGGCACAAAAGGCAATCGCGATGCCATCGGCACCCGCACGCGCGGTCCGTCCGATGCGGTGAACATATTGTTCGGGCACATTGGGCAGTTCGTAATTGATGACGTGGCTGACACCGGGGATGTCGATCCCGCGCGCGGCCACATCGGTGGCAATCAGCACGGGGGTTTTGGCCCGGCGGAATTCATCCAGCGCGCGTTCGCGCTGCGGCTGGCTCTTGTTGCCGTGGATCGCATTGGAGTGGACACCGACCTGAGCCAGCTTCTTCACCACCCGGTCACAGCCATGCTTGGTGCGCGCAAAAATCAGCACGCGTTCGATCTTGCCGGGGATCGGGTGACGCCCCTTCAAGATCATCTCGATCAGCGACTGCTTTTCGTCCTGCTGGACCATGATCAGATATTGGTCGACCCGTTCAGCAGTGGTGGCCGCCGGAGTGACCGAGACCTGAACCGGGTTTTTGCAATATTTGCCCACCAGCTCCTTGATCGCGGTTGGCATTGTGGCGCTGAAGAACAGCGTCTGGCGGTCGTCGGGGACCAGCTGGCTGATCTTGCGCAGCGCATGGATAAAGCCGAGGTCGAGCATCTGGTCCGCTTCGTCGAGGACGAGGATTTCCACGCCATCGAGGTTCAGCGCACGCTGGTCGATCAGATCGAGCAGGCGGCCCGGTGTCGCCACCAGAATATCGGTGCCGCGGTGCAGCTTGTTACGGTCCTTGCTGACGGAAGTACCGCCAACGATGGAGTGAACCTTGAGGCCCGCCATCGCGCCATAATCCTTGGCACTCTGGGCGATCTGGCCCGCCAGTTCGCGGGTCGGTGCCAGCACCAGCATACGGCAGGATTTGAACGGTGTCTGGTTATCGGCTTCGCGCAGTCGATCGATGCTGGGAAGCATGAACGCAGCGGTTTTGCCGGTGCCGGTCTGGGCAATGCCCATCAGGTCACGGCCAGACAGCACGGCGGGAATCGCCTGCTCCTGGATCGGTGTGGGTGATGTGTAGCCCTTCATGTCGAGCGCCTGAAGAACAGGCTGCGACAGACCAAGCTGGTCAAAAGTGGTAGTCATGTGAGTGAAACTCGCAAAATATGCGGCGCGCAGAGTCAAAGCTCGCGCGGCGCGGGAGGAATAACCGCCCGCGTGAAAAGGGAAGTCTGGGAAAAATCGACCGAGGCGCGGCCGGGGCGGAGGATGTAACTGTCCGCCTGTTCACGCTGCCAGGAGCCTCGATGGCTGCCATGTGGGCGCAAAGCGGCGGATTGTCAATTTTATTGTGCAGTGCAAAAACTTCGCGCTTCTCAATATCGGACTAAAAGTGTATCAAATGATAATTGCAGTACCATCTGGTGACTCTGCGACTGAGAGACATGTGCTCCCTGCTGATGTGAGGGTACAATGACCGAACGGCTTATAATCGCTTATATCCTGATCGCGGTGATCGTCATTGGCGGCGGCTTTGCCATTCACATGGCCCGCCGCAATTCCGTATCGCAGCAACGCCGCCGCGAAGAACACGCCTATTGGCAGCGCGAACGCCAAGCGAAAGCTGCGCGGGACAACGCCGAGGAATGCGGCCCTAACTGAGCCCCGCAGCGTCCAGCAAAGCCTCGGTGCTGGCATCGAAGCTCTGCCCGCCTTTCTCGATCTTGTTCGCCATTTCCTTGCCCAGCTCGACACCGAACTGGTCGAAGGGGTTGATCCCCATCAGCACGGCGCTGGCAAAGGTGCGGTGTTCATGAAACGCGATCAGCGCGCCCAGCGTGGCGGGATCGATATCATCGCACAGGATCGCGGCGCTGGGCCGGTCACCGGGGAAGCTGCGTGCCGGATCATTGCCTGACCCCATCTGCCCGCCCGCCATCAGCGCCGCGCCTTGCGCAAAACAATTGGTCAGCAGGATGCGGTGATGTGCAGGGTCCAGCATATCGCCGGGCGCGATGCTGGCGATAAAATCCACCGGGATCAGATGCGTCCCCTGATGCAGTAGCTGGAACACCGCATGTTGCGCATCGGTCCCCACCCCGCCCCAGGTGATCGGCGCGGTGGGTGCATCGACTTCCTCGCCCGCGGTCGTCACGCGCTTGCCATTGCTCTCCATCTCCAGCTGCTGGAGATAGTCGGGGAACAGCCCCAGCCGCTCGTCATAGGCAAACACGGCGCGCGTCTGGCAGCCGCGCACGCGGGCATAGTACAGATCGGCAAAAGCAGCGCGCAGCACCAGATTGTCTGCCATGTCGCTGTCACGGAAATGTTCGTCCACCGCCTTGGCCCCGGCCAGGAAGGCGCGGAAATCCTCCATTCCGGTAGCCATCGCGATCGGGAAACCGATTGATGACCAGATCGAATAGCGCCCACCCACACTTTCGGGGAACGGCAGCACGCGGGTTTCGTCCACGCCCCATTCGACCGCCTTGTCCGGCGCAGCGGTCAGCGCGATCACGCGGCCCGATGGATCGTCCACCCCGCTATCGGCCAGCCATTTCAGCGCGCTGGCGGCGTTGGTCATGGTTTCGATGGTGGTGAAGGTCTTGCTGGCCACCGCGATCAGCGTGGTGGCGGGATCGCATTTGTCGAACGCCGCCTCCAGCGCCACGCCATCGATGTTCGACACCACATGGACATCGCAATACTTAAATTCTCGGCTCAACGCATCGACGCCCAGCGCCGGGCCAAGCGCCGACCCGCCAATGCCGATGTGGATCAGATGATTGACCTCGCCCAGCGCGCCCTGATGGATCGCCTCAACCAGCATTCCCATCCGGTCGATCAGCGCGGCGGCTTCCTCGACCTTCGCCGCGTCACCCACGCCGCGCAGGGTGGCATGATCGGCGGCGCGGCCTTCGGTGATATTGACCACTTCGCCCGCGAACAGGCTGGCGCGCATGGCGGCGAAATCCATTGCCTCTGCCAGCTGCGAGAAGGTTTCCAGCAGACCACTGTCCAGATGGGTTTTCGACCAATCAAACAGGATCCCCCCGCCATCGGCTGCATCGCCCAGATCGATCCGGCCCGACAGGCTCTCCACCCGCCCGGCATCGGCAGCAAACAGCTGGGCCAGCGTCTGGCTCGGGCTGGCCGCAAGGCGGCTCCACAGGTCGGCGGTTTTGGTCACGGTCGAAAATCCTTTCGTGTCTGCATCCGCGCGACTAGTGACCGGGGCCATGATTGGGAACCCCGCAAATGGACGCCGCGCATGAGCACTGATGGTACTGCACCAGCCGCAGACACAAGCGCAGAAACCCCCGTGACCAAGGCAGACACATCTGCGCAGGAAAGCGAAAGCTGGGGCGATTATCTCAAATTCGTTGGCAAGCTGGTGCTGGCGGTGGTGATTTTCCGCAGCTTCTTGTTCTCGCCGTTCACCATTCCCAGCGAATCCATGCTGCCTCGGCTGGAGAATGGCGATTATCTGGTGGCCGCCAAATGGCCCTATGGCTTCAGCAATTATTCGCTGCCGTTCGAAGCGCCACTGATTTCGGGCCGCATTTTCGCCAGCCTGCCCGAACGCGGCGATGTGGTGATTTTCAAACATCCGGTCGACGGCACCGATTACGTCAAGCGCGTCATCGGCCTGCCCGGCGATACCGTGGCAATGCGCGGCGGTCAGGTGGTGCTCAATGGCGATCCGGTCGCCAAGCAAGCCATTGGGGATTTCGTGCTGAACGTCAGCCCCAACACCAAATGTCACCCGCTGGCGGTCACAGTGGCTGCCGGGACCAAATGCCAATACACCCGTTTCCGCGAAACCCTGCCCTCGGGCAAGAGCTACGAAGTGCTCGATTTTGGCCGTAGTATTCAGGACGATTTCGAGCCGGTGATGGTCCCCGATGGCCAGTTGTTCGTCATGGGCGACAACCGCGACAATTCGATGGACAGCCGCTTTCCCGCACGGCCCGCCGGAGGGGTCGGCATGGTCGATGCCGATCTGCTGGTGGGACGCGCCAGCATGGTGTTGTGGTCCACCGATGGCAGCGCCGAATGGCCCAAGCCGTGGACCTGGTTCACCGCCGCGCGGTGGGATCGGATGGGAGACGGAATATGAGCCAGATCACCGCAGAGGCCCGCGCCTGGCTGGAACAGCACGGCTTTACCGTGCGCGACGAATCGCGCTGGCGCGCCGCGCTGACACATGGCAGCATGGGCGAGAAAGCCGATTACGAACGGCTGGAATTCCTTGGCGACCGGGTGCTGGGGATGAGCATTGCGCACTGGCTGTATGATTGCATGAAAGCGCCCGAGGGTACGCTGGCGCAGCGGCTCAATGTGCTGGTCAGCCGCCAGATGTGCGCCGAAGTGGCCCGCGGGATCGGGCTGGCACCGCATATCCGCATCTCCAAACAGGCCAATGCCGATGGCGGGCGTGACAGCGACAACATTCTGGGCGATGTGATGGAGGCGCTGCTGGGCGCTGAATTCCTCGACAATGGCTTTACCGCCGCTTGTGAAGTGGTGCATTTGCTGTGGCGTCCCGCGCTGGAAAGCGGCGAAGGCAAATCCAAACATCCCAAAAGCGCATTGCAGGAATGGGCCGCCGGCAACCAGCGCAAGCCGCCAGAATATGAGGTGGTTGACCGCAGCGGGCCGGATCACGCCGCCAAATTCACCGTGCGCGTCAAAGTGCACAAGGTTGGTGAGGCCGAAGGCTCCGCCAGCAGCAAGCAAGAAGCCGAACGCGTCGCCGCGGCGGCTTTCATGGAGCAATATGGATGAGCGATAATCAGGACACCCGTTGCGGCGTGGTTGCCGTGCTGGGTGCCCCCAATGCGGGCAAGTCGACGCTGGTCAACCAGCTGGTCGGCCAGAAGGTGGCGATCACCAGCGCCAAGGCGCAGACCACCCGCGCCCGGATGCTGGGCATTGCGCTGCACCAGACACCGCAGGCCAATATCCAGATGTTGCTGGTCGACACGCCGGGCATTTTTGAACCCAGGCGGCGGCTCGACCGCGCGATGGTCCACGCCGCATGGGAAGGTGCCGAGGCGGCGGATGCCGTGCTGCTGCTGGTCGATCCCATAAAACAGCGCCGTCACGAGCTGGAGCCGCTGCTGGAAACGCTCGCCAAGCGGCCCGAACGCAAGATTCTGGTACTCAACAAGGTCGACCGCGCGAAGAAGGAACCGCTGCTCAAGCTGGCTGAGGAATTGAACGAAAAGGGCGAGTTTTCGGAAATCTACTTCATCTCCGCGCTGACAGGAGACGGCGTGCCCGAACTCAAGGACGCGCTCGCCAAGCTGATGCCTGCTGGCGAATGGCATTATCCCGAGGATCAGGTGTCCGACACCAGCGAACGCCTGCTCGCCACCGAAATCACCCGCGAACAGCTGTACCAGCAGCTGCACGAAGAACTGCCCTATGACAGCGCGGTGCGTCCCGAAAGCTATACCCAGCGCAAGGACGGCAGCGTCGAAGTGCGCCAGCAGATCGTGGTCGGCCGCGAAACCCAGCGCGCCATTGTGCTGGGCAAAGGCGGGTCACGCATCAAGGCTATCGGCGAGGCAGCCCGCAAGGAATTGTCCGAAGTGCTGGGCCAGAAAGTCCATTTGTTCCTTCATGTCAAAGTCGATGACCGCTGGGCCGACGACAAGGAAGTGTTCGAGGAAATGGGGCTGGACTGGGGGAAGTGAAACCAATCGAGATCGGGTCGAAAGGACCCGGCGTTGATTCAACCAGTTTCCAGTTGCCGCCCAATTCAGCACCTTGCCATAGTTAGCCCGCACTGACGCGGCTGGTGGCTGAGAATCTGCTTTAACGCTTCTTCAAGATCTCGATGCCGTTCTTGCGCGCAAAATCCTTGGTGGATTCCTCGCTGCGGTTGAGCGACTTGGCGATCTCGCGCAGGCCTTTGCCCTTGGCGGCAAGAGTGCGCAGCTGACCCGCTTCTTCGCCCTTCCAAGGCTGCTTGTGGCGTTCGAAATGGTCTTTGGCCATTATTCGGTCCTTTGCTCGTTTGCCCCTCTCCATTGAGGGGGAAGCCGGGTGGGGGTGCTCTGCCCTATATGATCGTAGAGCCCCTACCCCCGGCCCCTCCCCGCAGGGAGGGGGGGTGGTTATTCCTTTGCCGCAGCCTTCTTCTTGGGCGCTGCCTTTTTCTTGGCCGGAGCTTTCTTGGCAGGGGGCTTCTTGGCGGCTGCCTTTTTGGCCGAAGCTTTCTTTTTCGCGGGGGCTTTCTTTTTCGCGGGGGCCTTGCGCTTTTTCTTGGCCGGGCCCTTCGCAGCGCGGATGTCGATCAGTTCGATGGCCTGCGCCTCGGTCACGTCCTCGGGCTTTACATCCTTGGGAATTGTAGCGTTGGTGGTGCCATCGGTGACGTAGGGGCCATAGCGGCCCGGCATCACCTTGATCTCGCCGCCGCTGGTGGGGTGGGCGCCCAGCGTCTTGATCGGTTCGGCCTTGCCGCGGCTGCCGCCCTTGCGATTGGCGGCTTCGGCCAGCAGCGTGACCGCCGCATTCATCCCGGTGTCGAACACATCCATCGTGCTGGTCAGCTTGGCATATTTGCCGTCATGACGCAGGTATGGACCGTAACGCCCGATATTCGCTTCGATTTCATTGCCGGTTTCGGGATGCGCGCCGACGATGCGGGGCAGCTGGAGCAGCTTGAGGGCCCATTCCAGATCGAAATCGTCAAGATCCTTGGGAATGCTGGCGCGCTTGGCTTCCTTGCCTTCGCCCAGCTGGACATAGGGGCCAAACCGCCCGGTCTTGCGTTCGACCGGCAGCCCGCTTTCAGGGTCCTTGCCCATGACCGCATCCTGACCCGCGCCATCCTCGTCACCGCCCGGCTGGGCGAACTGACGGGTGAACTTGCACTCAGGATAATTGGCGCAGGCGACGAACGCACCATAACGGCCCCCGCGCAGCGCCAACCGGCCGTTTTCGCGCCCTTCACTTTCGCACAGCGGGCAGAACCGGGGGTTCTTGCCATCGGCGCGTTCGGGGAACAGGAAGTCCGACAGGAACTCGTCAAGCGCCTCGGTGACCTCGCTGGGCTTCTTCTCCATGACCTCTTCGGTCTTGGGCTTGAAGTCCTTCCAGAAGGCGGCGAGCAGCTTTTTCCATTCTTCCTTGCCGTCGGAAACTTCGTCGAGTTCATCTTCCATGCTGGCAGTGAAATCGAAGGCAACATAGCGTTCGAAAAAGCGTTCAAGAAAAGCCGTCAGCAGCCGCCCGCTTTCCTCTGCAAAGAAACGGTTTTTCTCCATCCGTACATAGGCGCGGTCGCGCAGTGTCTGGATGGTGGAGGCATAGGTGGAGGGACGGCCAATGCCGAGCTCCTCAAGCCGTTTGACCAGCGATGCCTCGGAAAAACGCGGCGGCGGCTGGGTGAAATGCTGATTGGCATCGACTGCCTTTTTCAAGGGGCTGTCGCCTTTGCGCATGACCGGCAGCAGCCCGTCCTCATCGGCATCATCGCGGTCGTCGAAACCTTCCTGATAAACCGCCAGGAAGCCAGCGAATTTGACCACCTGGCCGGTCGCGCGCAGCTCGTGCTGGCCGGTCGGATCGCGCAATGTCGCCGTGGTGCGTTCCATACTGGCAGCGGCCATCTGACTGGCCATCGCGCGCTTGAAGATCAGGTCATACAATTTGCCCTCATCACCCGATCCGGCGCGGTCGCGGCCAAAGTCGGTGGGGCGAATGGCTTCATGCGCTTCCTGAGCGTTCTTGGCCTTGCTTTTGTAAATGCGTGGTTTTTCGGGAAGGTAATGGCCCGAATAACGCTCGCTCACCGCCTTACGGCAGGCGGAGATGGCACTGTGATCCATCTGCACACCGTCGGTCCGCATGTATGTGATCGCGCCCGCTTCATACAGCGATTGCGCCAGCCGCATGGTGTGGCTGGCGGAATAGCCCAGCTTGCGCGCGGCTTCCTGTTGCAGGGTCGAGGTGGTGAACGGCGGCGCGGGGTGGCGCTTGACCGGCTTGGTCTCGATATCCTCGATCGTGAAGCGCCCGGCCTCCACCGCAGCCTTGGCCGCAGCAGCGCTGGCTTCATCGCCCAGCGTCAGCTTGTCGAGCTTCTTGCCATCGAACTTGACCAGCCGCGCGGCGAATTCGGTGCCGTCCTGCTCCATCGTGGCGACGACGGACCAATATTCGTCTGCCGTGAACGCCTCGATATCCCGCTCACGCTCGACGATCAGCCGTAGCGCCACCGATTGCACGCGCCCGGCGCTCTTGGCTCCGGGCAACCGCCGCCACAGCACGGGCGACAGGGTGAAGCCATAGAGGTAATCGAGAGCGCGGCGCGCAAGATAGGCGTCAATCAGATCGCTATCGAGCTCGCGCGGAGCCTTCATCGCGTCGGTCACCGCCTGCTTGGTAATCGCGTTGAAGGTAACGCGGTCAACCTTGTCGGGCAGTGCCTTGCGCTTGGCCAGCAGTTCCCGAACGTGCCACGAAATGGCTTCACCTTCGCGGTCAGGGTCAGTTGCCAGGATCAGTCGGGTCGCCTGCTTGGAAGCGTCGGCGATTTCCTTGAAGCGGCTCTGCTTGTCGCGATACAGCTCCCAGTCCATCGCGAAATCCTCGTCCGGGCGGACGCTGCCATCCTTGGGCGGCAGATCGCGGACATGGCCATAACTGGCGAGGACCTTGAAGTCCTTGCCCAGATAGCTTTCGATGGTTTTCGCCTTGGCTGGCGATTCTACGATGACAAGTTGCATGAGACTGGTGTGATATCCTTACGCGTATACGTGTACGCGAGGGTGGGGTCGGCGCGGCGATAGCGTCAAGTCGTAAAAAGAAAAGGGTCGCCCAGTCATAATCGACCGGACGACCCGTCTCACGCACCGTTGCTGGAGTTCGATTTCAGCGCAGGCTGGCGAGCCGTTCGGCCATTCCGGTATTGGCTGTTGCCGCAGCCTGAATGGCGGCATCGGGATAGGCCCCCGGCAACGCGGTAAAAGTGAATTTTTTCACACTGTTGCTGCCGCCGCCGCCGAGTATGCTGAGGACCTTGGTGACCGCGCGAACAGCTTTTTCACCGCCGCCCATCGCATCGGCCTTGGCGAAATAATCACCGCCGACACCGATCGGCTGCTTCAGCACCAGCTGCGCTGGTGTACCTGGCCCAACCAATGTGACCTTGGTGGCTTCTGGTGCCAGGCCCAGCGAGCTGGCGACCTTCACCGACGATGTCGAGCGGTGCCAGCCGCCATATTCGTCCGATGCGGCGAAGTTCATCACATAAACCACATTGATCACGCGGACGCCGGTGTCCTTGGCGTATTGCTGCATCGCCCCTTGCGTTTTCCACGCGGTCTGGCGGGTACCCATGTCACCAATACCGGCCATGTTGTAATCGCCATCCATCAGCCGCAGAGGCCCGGTCTGGGTTGCCCCCACCATCAGCGCCTTGGCCTTGTCGTCTTTGCCGACAACAATCGTCTTTTCGGCAAATTGTTCGGCAGCCTTGAGCGGCGCGACATAGGCGGCCAGTGCCGCGTGATCGATGAGTGTAAAGCCCTGCGCGGTCAGCTTGGCCGCGAAATCTTCGTAAGCCGCATCGGCCACCGCCTGCATCTGTTCAGGCGTTACCCCTTCAAGCCGGCTGCGGACAGTCGATTTCCCGCCAAAACCACCGCCCAGCAAACCGCCGCCAGCCTTGGCATTGTCCTTGCGTTCAACCAGCACCGCCAGCGTAAACTGGCCAATCGCCACCTGCTGGGTCCCGGCCGCCGCCTTGGCATTGGAAACCTTGATCGGATCCTTGCTCTTGGCCGCGGCCGCAGCCGGTTGCAGCGCCAATCCAACCAGTGCCAGAACCATCATCAATTTTTGAATTAACTTCGTCATCATCCAACCCCCTGTTGAAACACTACCGGGGTTGTTGCGCCGTTCGGCAGCGCTTGCATTGCACAGAATCGCCATATCGCCGCGGAGAGTTCAGGCGGCGAGAGAAACCCGTCCGCCCGCATGGCGGACCAGCCGTCCGGCAATCTCCAGTTCCAGCAGCGCGAGTTGGACGGCAGCGGCGCCCTCCCCCGATTGGCGGACCAGTTCATCGACTGCGACGGGCGCGGTGGTGAGGAGGTCGGCCAGTTCCGCCGGTTCGGCATCGGCCAGTTCGTCAGACGCATAATCGAAGCCTGCGGCGGGTTCGCGGAAGGTAGAGCGCGGGTTGCCATCGAAGCCGGAGAGCAGTTCGGCCACATCCTCGGGCGTGTTCACCAGCACCGCGCCATCGCGGATCAGCGTGTTGCAGCCGTGGCTGCGCGCGTCGAGCGGGCTGCCGGGGATGGCCATAACCTCGCGCCCCGCCTCACCCGCCAGCCGCGCAGTGATCAGGCTGCCCGATTTGGGCGCGGCTTCGACCACCAGCGTGCCAGCGGCCAGCCCGGCGATGATGCGGTTGCGGCTGGGAAAGTGGCTGCCGCGCGGCTCTGTCCCCGGCGGTTGTTCGGCGATCAGCAGCCCCTCGGCAGCGATCCGTTCCTGCAAATCGCTGTGCTGCGGCGGATAGGCGATGTCGATCCCGCTGGCGATCACCCCGATGGTGCGCGGCAAGGCGCCCTGATGCGCAGCACCGTCGATCCCGCGTGCCAGACCCGAAACCACCGTGAACCCCTCTGCCGCCAGCGCATTGGCGAAATCGCGGGCCAGTTTCACCGCCGCCGCGCTGGCATTGCGCGCGCCGACCATGGCGACGCAGGGCTGCGACGCCAGTGCCAGATCGCCGCGCCAGGTCAGGATTGGCGGAGCGCTGGCTATCTCGCCCAGCAATGCGGGATAATCCGGCTGGTCATGGAACAGATATTTCGCGCCCGCCTTGCGTACCGCGTCAATCTCGCGCTCGATCTTGTCGGCAGCCGCCGCTTTGTAACTGCGCCCACCCCGGCGCGAGAGATCGGGCAGCGCCGCCAATGCGGCGCAGGCATCGCCAAAGCGGCCCAGCAACATGGCATAGGACACCGGGCCGATGTTGGGAGAGCGCAGCAGCCGAATGCGCGCAAAGGCTTCTGCCTGCGACAACCCGCTCACTTCGCAGCGCCGACCTTTGGTTCCGTGCCTGCCATCAGGCGTTTGATGTTGTCACGGTGGAGCCACAGCACCAGCAATGCGATCAGCACCAGCACCTTGGTAAAGGTGGGAATACCCAGCACTGCCGCGGTGATTGCCGCCGCAACAACCGCCGTCATTCCCGCCAGCGAACTGATCCGCGTCACCGCTAGCATGGCCACCCACACCAGTGCATAGGCCAGTCCGATTGGCCAGCCGAGCGCGAAGCTGACGCCCGCATTGGTTGCCACACCCTTGCCGCCCTTGAACCCCAGCCAGACCGGGAAACAATGCCCCAGCACCGCGAACAGCGCGGTCCAGCCCATATCATCCCAGAACCAGCCCGAGGCGAGCCAGACCGGCACGAAGCCCTTCATACCGTCGAGAAGCAATGTCGCTGCTGCCAGCCCCTTGCTGCCCGTGCGCAGCACATTGGTGGCGCCGATATTGCCGCTGCCTTGCTGGCGCACATCGCCCTTGCCCGCCAGCCGGGTCAGGATCAGCCCGAAGGGAATCGAGCCAAAGCCATAGCCCAGCAGCGCGGCCCACAAGACGGTGATGGTGATATCGGTGCCCAAAAGTGCTTCCCCTGTTGCCAAACCCGCATAACCACTCGCCCCGAACTTGTCGAAGGGCGGTTTTTCCTTTTAGGACCAGTTCGGACAAGAAGGACAGTCCTTCGACCCGATCAGGACGAACCGAGCATATTTTGAGCGCCGAACCCGCCGCCCCCATTCTGTTGTTCGATTCCGGCGTCGGCGGGCTGACCGGGCTCGCCGAATTGCGCCGCCTGCTGCCGCACGCCCCGGTAATCTACGCCGCCGACATGGCTGGCCTGCCCTATGGCGCGAAAAGCGAGGCTGAGGTGGCCGCCAGAGTTGCCGGATTGCTGGGCCGGATGGCGGAACGCTATCGCCCGCGTCTGATCACCATTGCCTGCAACACCGCCAGCACGATTGCGCTGGGGATGGTGCGCGAAGTGCTGGAAACGCCGATTGTCGGCACTGTCCCCGCGATCAAGCCCGCCGCTGCGCTGACCCGGACCGGCACCTTTGCGGTGCTGGGCACCCAAGCGACCGTGCGGCAGGGCTATGTTGACCGGCTGGAGGCGGAATTTGCCGGCGGCAAGCGGATGCTGCGCCATGGTGCAGGCGGGCTGGTCACACTGGCCGAGGCGAAGCTGCGCGGCGAGGCGGTGTCGGTGGCAGCGGTGCGCGCTGAACTGGCGGGCCTGCTGGCGCAGGACGGCGCGGGCGATATCGACACGCTGGTGCTGGCCTGCACCCATTTCCCCCTGCTCGAAGCCGAGCTGCGCGAAGCCTTCGGGCGCGACATTACGCTGGTCGACGGGGCAGCGGGCATCGCTCGGCGGATTGTCGATCTGACCAGCGACCAGCAATTCACCCGCACTGGCCCCGATTATGCCATCACCACCGGATCACTCAGCGACTTCCAGACGCTCGCCCCCGCCTTTGCCGCACAGGGCATCAGCGATCTGCGCAAGTTCTGAGCGTTGCGAACTGGTCGCAAAGATCACGGTGGCAATTCGGGACTGACTGCCTTAGGGCGACTGCCACCGGCAGCCGCGCATTGGCGGTGCAATGACGGAAGAGACGCGTGAATTACAACCAGGTCTTCGACGAGGCGATCGACCGCCTCCACTCCGAAGGACGTTACCGCGTCTTCATCGATATTCTGCGCAACAAGGGCGCCTTTCCCAACGCGCGCTGCTTTGCCGGGCATAATGGCCCCAAGCCGGTCACCGTATGGTGCTCCAACGACTATCTCGCCATGGGGCAGCACCCCAAGGTCATCACCGCGATGGAAGACGCGCTGCATGATGTCGGCGCGGGTAGCGGCGGCACCCGCAATATCGGCGGCAACACCCATTTCCATATTCAACTGGAACGTGAACTGGCCGATCTGCACGGCAAAGACGGCGCGCTGCTGTTCACCAGCGGCTATGTCTCCAACGACGCGACGCTGTCCACATTGGCCAAGCTGCTTCCCGGCTGTGTGATCTTTTCCGACGAGCTTAATCACGCCAGCATGATCGCAGGCATCCGCAATTCGGGGTGCGAGAAGCGGGTGTTCCGTCACAATGATCTGGACCATCTCGAAGAATTGCTCGCCGCCGAAGACGCCGATGTGCCCAAGCTGATTGCGTTTGAAAGCGTGTATTCGATGGACGGCGATATCGCCCCGATCCACGCGCTGTGCGATCTGGCGGACAAGTTCAACGCGCTGACCTATGTCGATGAAGTCCACGCAGTGGGCATGTATGGCAAGCGCGGCGGCGGTATCTCCGAACGCGATGATGCTGCCGATCGCATCGACATTATCGAAGGCACGCTGGGCAAGGCATTTGGCGTGATGGGCGGTTATATCGCGGCCGACATGCGGGTGATCGACTGTATCCGCAGCTATGCGCCCGGCTTCATCTTCACCACCTCGCTCAGCCCTGTACTAGTCGCTGGCGTGCTGGCTTCGGTCCGCCATCTCAAATCTTCGTCCGAAGAACGCGATGCGCAGCAGACCGCCGCCGCTCTGCTCAAACAGACAATGCGCGATGCCGGATTGCCGGTAATGAACAGCGTGACGCATATCGTGCCGCTGATGGTGGGCGACCCGGTCCGCGCCAAGAAGATCAGCGACATCCTGCTCGCTGAATACGGTGTTTATGTGCAGCCGATCAATTTCCCCACCGTGCCGCGCGGCAGCGAACGGCTGCGCTTCACCCCCGGCCCGGCGCACACGCCAGCCATGATGACCGATCTGGTCGCCGCGCTGGTGGAAATCTGGGGCCGGCTGGAAATGCAATTACGCAAAGCGGCTTGACCGGGTCCGGGCAATGACCAAGCCTGCGTCAAAGGATTTCCGGCACCGAACGCCAACTGATCTCAAAGAAATCCTCGATGGCGATGCAGCGCTCAAAGATCGTTGGGACGCGCTCACCTCGCTGGCGCGTAATGAGTGGATATGCTGGATGACCTCTGTCAAAAAGGCGGCAACGCGGGACACACGGCTGGCGCGCCTTCGCAAAGAAGTTGACGAAGGGAAGAAACGGCCATGTTGCTGGCCGGGCTGTCCACATCGCAGGGAATCGGCACGCAAGTGGGTCGATGCCTGATTGTCTATTTCAGGGGTTTCTATGACTTATGACGAAGTCGTTCTTGGACGGCGCAGTATTCGCGGTTTTCTCGACAAGCCGGTGCCGCAGGAATTGCTGGCCGAAGTGCTGGAAATGGCCATGCGCGCGCCCTCCAGCTTCAACAATCAGTGCTGGAATTTCAGCGTGGTGACAGGCGCCCCGCTGGAGGCGATCCGCAAGGGCAACACAGAAGGCATCCTGGCCGGCAAGCCCGACAGCCGCGAGTTTCGCAGCTTCACCACAGTTCCCGATGAACATCGCGGACGGCAGATCGAAATTGCCAAGCAATTGTTTGGCGCAATGGGGATCGAGCGTGAGGACAAGGACGGGCGGCAGGACTGGGTCCTGCGCGGCTTCCGCCAGTTCGATGCGCCGGTCAGCGTGGTGGTAACCTATGACAAGGTGCTGCTGGGCAGCGACATCGCGCCCTTCGACTGCGGCGCGGTCACCAACGCACTGGTCAATGCCGCCTGGTCACGCGGTCTGGGCTGCGTGATCAACAGCCAGGGCATCATGCAAAGCCCCGTGGTGCGGCAACACGCCAATATCCCCGAGGATCAGGTCATCATGATCTGCGTCGCACTGGGCTGGCCCGATGAAGACTTCCCCGCCAACGCAGTGATGTCGAACCGCAAGGGCGTGGACGAGGCGGTGCGGTTTGTGGGGTTTGCTGACTAGGGTATTTCCCGCAGCGCATATGCAGCAAATCTCAACCATCTCCTGGTAGCAATCAGCTTAACGGCACACGCAATCGTGCCAGCACCATTCACCTGCATTGGGCGGGCGGTGCTGGAACCGATCAAATTGCCTGCCGTTCGTAAGCCAACCGTCCTGCGCGCCATGTGTGTGCAGGCGCCATCGGGGAATTGAAAGTGACAGTGAACGCGAAGACTGGAGAAGTTGCCGAGGCCGGGATTGATCTGGAGCGCGATATTTTCCTGCGCACTTTGCTGCGCGAATTGTCGGGCGTGCTCGAAGATGTGGTCGGGCTGGACGATGCCGCCGGTTTCATCAGTGTCGTGGGCACGGCAATGGGCACGCAGATCGATCAGGAATACCGCCGCGCATTGCAGGTGGACCAGCTGTCGCGCGACCAGATCCCCGATGTGCTGGTTGATCTGAAACGCCGCATCCAGGGTGAATTTTTCGTGCTTGAGGAAACCGAGGACAAGATTGTCTTTGGCAACAAGCGCTGCCCCTTTGGCGACAAGGTCCGCGACCGGCCATCGCTGTGCATGATGACTTCCAACGTGTTTGGGCGCATCGCTGCGGACAATTCCGGCTTCGCTGCCGTTGATCTGGAGGAGACTATTGCACTGGGCGATCCGGGCTGCCGAGTGACCGTTTATCTGAGGCCAAGCGATGACTTACCCGATACCGCTCGCGAATATTACAAAGTCTGAGGTGCCTTTCCCGGCAGATGCCGCCGCGGTGGTCGATGCGCTCGACCATCCTGCCGCGTGTCTCGACCGCGCAGGCACTGTGCTGCATGCCAATCGCGCGCTGCGCGTACTTGCGGGGCCGGACTGTGTCGGGCGCTGTCTGGCTGAAGCATTGCGCGCCGATGTCGGCGATGCTGCGCAGGCGGTCAATGCGGCGCTGGCTGGCAGCGGTACGGTGCAGGCCAATCTGGCAGTTGAATCCGACGGTGAGCCGGAGCGGATGCGCGTGCGGGCCAGCCGGATGAAGCTTGGCGGTGAGCCGTGTGTGCTGGTCAGGATGCAGTCTGGTGGCGGAGATCGCTTTCGTGTGCTGTCAGAGCAAGTCGAACTTCTAAAGCAGGAAACCCGCGAGCGGCAGAAAACAGAAGCGATCTTGACCGAAACGGTCAACGAACGCGAATTGCTGCTGCGCGAGCTACACCACCGCGTGAAAAACAACATGCATATGCTCGGCGCCTTGCTCAATGGTGCCGCACGAGAGGCCAAAACAAACGAGGCGCGCGGTGCCTTGAAAGATATCGGCGCGCGGGTTGCCGCGCTCGGCACTGTACAGCAGATGTTGTACAAATCGGATCTACTTGAGCGGATCGACGGCGAAGCGATGGTGACCGCACTCGCTGATGCAACCTTCGGCATTGTGGGGCACGAGGTCGATCACACGATTGACTGCGACAGCATCGACTTGCCCGTGAATGTCGCCACCTCGCTGGCGCTGATCTTCAATGAACTGCTCACCAATGCGCTGAAATACGGCCAACCGGAACAAGGTCGCCAGACAATCGCTGTTGCTCTTGAAGACCGCGGTGACCTCATAGCGCTGTCGGTGAATGACAACGGTCCGGGCTGCGAACCGCAAGAGGCGCTGCACAAGGCGTCTGGCATCGGACTGGTTCGCGGATTGCTGCGCCAATTGGGTGGCAATCTGACCATTGAATCGATAGACGGGACGCGGTGTGTGGCGACCTTCAAGATAACGAAGAGCGGGAAAGATTTATGATACGCCTAAGCATGCCGCAGAACGGCGACCGCCCCGGTTTCACACCCGCAAGCGATCAGGACCGCGAAGAGCTGGCAGGTGCATCTGCCCTCAAGGTTCTGTTGGTCGAAGACGATTATTTTGCCGCCATGTCGATCGAAACCGCATTGCAGGATGCGGGTTATAAAATCGTCGACGTGGTCGACACCGCCGAACGGGCCATTGCATTGTGTGCAGCTGAAAAACCCGATCTGGTGGTGACAGACATTCGCCTGTGCGGCGAACTGGACGGGATCGACGTGGCAAAATGTGCCGCACAACTGGGCATACCCTACATTATCGCATCAGCACATTCGGATGCCAAAACCCGCGCGCGGGCTGACGGGTTTCCTCCGGCAGACTGGCTGGTGAAGCCGTTCAGCAACCGTGATCTGGTGCGCGCGGTCGATAGCGAACTGCGCTCCAAGACAAGCCACTGAAATCTTCCGCATAGGGACATAATCGGCGGCTGGCCCGTTGATTGCGCAGGGATGCGCAAGATGGGAGTTTCACACATGGCCGGACAATTTATCGATTGCGGCGGCGGCTTCTGGTCGGTCCGCGGATCTTATCGCGTCGGCGGGGTGGTCAATGTCGGCACGCAATGCTCGCTCATCCGCATCGGCTCCGGCGAATTCATTTTTCTCGACAGTTATACGCTAACCGATGCGGTGCGCCGCGAAGTGGACCGGCTGACCGATGGCGGTGCCAAGGTCGCGGCGATTGTAAATTTGCATCCATTCCACACCGTGCACTGCGAATGGATGCACCGCGCCTTTCCGCAAGCGAAGCTGTATGGCACCGCGCGGCATCACGCCAAATTCCCAGACCTGCCGTGGCAAAGCCAGCAGTGCGAAGATGATGCGTTTCCGGCGATCTTTGGCGACGATCTGCGCTTCTCGGTCCCTGCCGGCACACAAATGGTATGCGCGGACGAGAATGTGCATTTCAGCTCGATCCTGGCCTATCATCCGGTCAGCGGCAGCCTGCATGTCGATGATACGCTAACCCGCCTGAAGCTGCCCTTCCCGCTGGCACTGCTGCCGATGGAGGGGCGTCTGGATTTCCATCCCACGCTGGCCAAGTCGCTCAAGCCCGAAGCAGGGGCCGCCGATGCGTTTCGCGAGTGGGCGATTGCGCTGGGTATGGAATGGCACGAAGCCCGCCGTGTGGTTGCCGCACACAATTCGATCCTGGAAATGTATGTCGGCGAATTTCCGCAGCTGATCGGCGAGGCACTGGGGCGCGTCAAACCAGTGCTGGACGCCCACCGCGCCGAATTTGGCTGACGTTCAGGGCAAAAGCCTCAGCGCAAACTCACTACGTTGTCCGCAACTTCGCGGACGCGGCTGCCGTCATAGAGGCTAGCCATAGGCTCATCCTCGACCACGACGCGTTCGGCTGCTCCGAAGCCGTTAAAATCGGTCTTCATTGCCGCGCCATAGGCACCCAGCATCCCGATCTCGAAATAGTCACCGGCCTGGATGTCTTCGGGCAGCGTGAACGGCCCCTTCATGTAATCCGCATCATCGCAGGTGGGGCCATAGCAGGCGAAGTCCATCTCCGGCTTGATCAGGTCGTCTTCCAGTGCACGGACAGGAAATTTCCAGTCGACATGCGCGGCATCGAACAGCGCGCCATACGCGCCGTCATTGATATACAATTCGTCACCTCGGCGCTTTTCGACTTTCACGATCAGCGAGGAGTATTCGGCACACAGCGCCCGACCGGGTTCGCACCACAGCTCGGCATTGTAGGCGATCGGTAGTGCGTAAAACTGGCGGTGGATGATGGCGAAGAAGTCCTCCAGCGGGGGAGGCTCCATACCCGGATAGACGCTGGGGAATCCACCACCGACGTCGATCATGTCGATCACCACCGATGCCTCGCCAATCGCCACGCGCACGCGCTCCAGCGCCTGCACATAGGCAAACGGCGTCATTGCCTGGCTGCCGACATGGAAACACACGCCCAGCCAGTCACAATGCTGGCGGCTCTGCTGCAGCAGCTCGGGCGCTTCAGTCAAATCGCAGCCGAATTTGCTGGCCAGGCTCAGCTCGGAATATTCGCTCGACACGCGCAGGCGCACGCACAGGCGCAGATCCCTGGCGCGCTTGCCATCGGCATCGCGGCAGGCATCGACGATTTTTTCCAGCTCTTCCGCCGAATCGAGGCTGAAAGTGCGCACCCCGTGCTCGTGATAGGCTTCACGAATGGCGCTGGTCGCCTTTACCGGATGCATGAAGCACAGCACGGCCTCGGGTAGCAATCCGCGCACCAGCCGCACCTCGGCAATCGAGGCGACGTCATAATGCGTCACGCCATTGTCCCACAGGATCTGCAGCAGGTCCGGCGACGGGTTCGCCTTGACCGCATAGAGCGACTTGCCCGGAAACTTCTCGATAAAGAAGCGGGCAGCGCGCGCCGCAGCGTGCGGGCGGTTGAGGATAATCGGCTCGTCCGGCGTAAAAGCGCGGACTACGGACCGGGCGTCAGGATAGCTGTGCAATTCAAGGGACCCCCAAACGGTTATTTCGGACAAGGCAGCCTTGCGGTTGGGAAGTCCCCCCTTTGCAGGGAGCTTGGCTGCGGAGGGCGCGTATATAAGCTGCTTCATGAACTGCAAGTGAAATGTCACTGCGCAGATACAAGGCCAAGCCCGCTGCGGCGGGGTGTGGGTGCGCCCAAACGGAGTGCGCCGGTCAGCTGAGCCGGTCGCGGAAATCCTGATAGCCGAACGTCTTCACCTGCTCCAACGCGTCGCTGGCCGAATCCCACAGCCAGATGCTGGGCAATTGCACCCCATTGAAGGTGTTGGTTTTGACCATCGAATAATGCGCCTGATCAAGGAAGGCCACGCGCTGACCCGGCTCGCATGGCACCGGCAGGCGGTAATCACCAATGACATCGCCCGCCAGACAGGATGGACCGCCCAGCCTGACCGCTTCGCCCGCACCCTGCTCCTCATGCAACATCGCGGGGCGATAGGGTGCTTCGATCACATCGGGCATGTGGCAAGTGGCGGAAATGTCGGTGATCGCCACCGGCAGCCCATTCCAGCCATTGTCTAGGATCGTGCCCACTAGAATGCCCGCATCCAGCGCCACCGCCTCACCCGGTTCGAGGTAAATCTCGGCGCCGGTATCTTCCTTGGCGTCGCGCAGGAATTCAATCAGTTCGTCGCGCTGGTAATCGGCGCGGGTGATGTGGTGGCCACCGCCCATGTTGATCCATTTGAGCTGGCCGAACCACGGCTCGATCGCATCGAACACCTTGTCCCATGTCTCGCGCAGGGGTTCGAAATCCTGTTCGCACAGATTGTGGAAATGAATGCCCTCCACCCCCTCCATGATTTCAGGCGTCAGCTGGTCCAGCGGGAAGCCAAGGCGTGAGCCGGGGCTGGAGGGATCGTAACGCGGCACCTCGCCCTGCGGGCTTTGCGGATTGATGCGCAGCCCGACATCGAAGCTGCCGCCCTGGCTACGCGCATGCGCCAAGATCAGCGCGGCGCGTTCCATCTGTGCAGGCGAGTTGAAGATGACGTGATCCGACAGGCGGCACACCTCCTCCAGCTCATCGGGCTTGTACGCCGCAGAATAGGTCGCGATTTCGCCGTCGTAGAATTCCGACGCCAGCCGCGCTTCCCACAGTCCGCTGGTGCACACGCCGTCGAGATATTCGCCAATGATCGGCGCAACCGACCACATCGAAAACGCCTTGAGCGCGGCCAGTACCTTGATATCGGCGGCATCGCGAATATCGGCTAGCACCTGCAGATTGGCGCGCAATTTGGCCGCATCTACCACGAAAGCGGGGCTGTCGACGCGGTTCAGATCAAATTGCGCAAATGCGCCCGGATCGCCGGCTCTGGTTTCCATTATTTCGCCCCGCCCTGTGCAAGTTCAAATTTTACGATCCGGCCCGCATCGACATCGGCGACATAGATCGATCCGTCGCTGTCGATGGCAAAGTCGTGTCCCTTGGTCGGCCCGTCCTGCGCGCTGACATCAAAACTGCGCTCGACAGTTCCGTCGGGCCGCCAGACGCGGATGATCGCGCCGGGACGGTCGGCAGCATCGCGGCCCTCCAGCGAGACCACCCAGCCCGCCCCCAGTGGCTTGACGGCGTAGGGATGGCCGGGGGTTGGCCAGCTGGCCAGCACATCGCCAGTGGGCGAGAGCGTCTGGATGCGCGAATTTTCGCGGTCGGCGACGTAGATCTTGCCATCAGCAGCCGCGACCGAATGCGGGATGGCGAGGCTTCTGGCCCCCGAACCCGCTTCGCCTGTCCGGCCCAGCAGTGTGCCCGCAACATCGAAAGCGGCAATCCGGTGGTTGGTATAGCCATCGGCGACCAGCACGGTTTCACCCACAAATCCGACATCGGCGGGGCGCCCGAAATGCGCCTGATCGTCACCCGAAACGCCGCGCTCACCCCAGGCTGCCTCCGGCGCGCCATTGTGCGAGAAACGCAGCACCTGTTCGCGCGCGACATCGGTGATCCACACGCGGTTATCGGCATCGACCGACAGACCGTGCGGCATGACAAACTCATCCGCACCCCAGCTGTCGAGCAACCTGCCATTACGCGCAAACATCAGCACAGTAGGCTCGGCAATCGTATCGGTCGGAAATGGCTCTGCCCAGGCGCGTGTCCCGCGTTGGAGGACGAAAACATGGCCGTGGCTGTCGGTATCTACCGCGCTGACCTGCCCGAACACCATCCCTTCCGGGATCTGCGCCCATTCGGCATCGACGACCGCGCGCGGCACGTCTTCCTCGGCCCCGCTGCCGCAAGCTGCGAGCGCTGCCAGCATCAGCATGACGGCGCCCGATCGCATCATCAGAAGTTTACCGGACCATCAAGTTCGGTGACGTTCCACGGCAGGCCATGCGCGCCCAGCATTTCCATAAAGGGATCGGGGTCGCATTCTTCCATGTTGAAGACGCCCGCACCCTGCCATGTGCCCTGCACCACCATCGCGCTGCCGATCATTGCAGGGACGCCGGTGGTGTAGGAAACCGCCTGGTTGCCGGTTTCCTCATAAGCGTCCTCATGGTCGCAGATATTGTTGATGTAGAACGTTTTCTCGCCCGATCCATCCAGCGCCTCGCCAGTGGCGATTACGCCGATATTGGTCTTGCCCTTGGTCGTCTCGCCCAGTGATTCCGGCTTGGGGAGAACGGCGGCGAGGAATTGCAGCGGGATGATATCCTTGCCCTGATACCGGATTGGCTCGATGCTGGTCATGCCAACATTCTGCAGCACAGTCAGATGCTTGATATAGGCATCGCCAAAGGTCATCCAGAACCGTGCGCGTTGCAGTTCTGGGATGAATTTGGAAAGGCTTTCCAGCTCTTCGTGATACATCAGATAGGCATTGCGCGTCCCGACTTCGGCAAAGTCGAACTCGGTCATGACCTGCATTGCGGGGGTTTCGACCCACTCGCCATTTTCCCAGTGCCGGGCGGGCGCGGTGACTTCGCGGATATTGATTTCGGGATTGAAATTGGTGGCGAAATGCTGGCCGTGATCGCCGCCATTGCAGTCCAGAATGTCGAGCTGGCGAATGGTTTTGAGCTTATGCTTCTTCAGCCACATTGTGAACACGCTGGTGACACCGGGATCAAAGCCCGATCCCAGCAGCGCCATCAGCCCAGCCTGTTTGAAGCGTTCGTGATAGGCCCACTGCCATTTGTATTCGAACTTGGCCTCTTCCTTCGGTTCGTAATTCGCGGTGTCGAGATAGTTCACACCGGCTTCCAGACAGGCGTCCATGATCGGCAAATCCTGATACGGCAGCGCCAGATTGACCACCAGGCTGGGGCCGACCTTCTTGATCAGATTGACCATTGCGGGGACTTCCTCAGCGTCAATCTCATATGTCGAAATGCCCACGCCGGTGCGCTCTTTCACCGAAGCGGCGATTGCGTCGCATTTCGATTTGGTGCGGCTGGCCAGATGGATGTCGCTGAAAATATCAGCGTTCATCGCCATCTTGTGGACGCATACCGAGCTGACGCCGCCCGCGCCGATGACCAGGACTGTCGACATAATTCCGTATTCTCCATTTCGATTCTTGCGTGCCCTGTAACGAAATGCGCTATCGCCGCCAAATGATCCGAGAAAGGTTAGACGGTATGCAGCGGATGCCAACGCGCGAGGGGGTTCAGGAGGCGGCGGACAAGATCGCTGCGATCTTGCCGATGACGCCGCTATTGCCGGTGGAGATAGGCGCGGTGCGCTGCTGGGCCAAGGCCGAGGTGCTGCAACCGGTGGGCGCCTTCAAGATCCGCGGCGCATGGCACCGTTTGAGCGCGCTGACAGACGCTGAAAGCGAGCGCGGCGTGGTCGCGGTGTCCAGCGGCAACCATGCGCAAGGCGTGGCCTGGGCCGCGCGTGAGCTGAGGATTGCCGCGACCATCGTGATGCCGCGCAACGCACCGGGGGTGAAGCTGGATGCGACCCGCGCCTTGGGGGCCGAAGTCGTGCTGTACGATCGCCCCGGCGAGGACCGCGACGAAGTGGCCGCGCGGCTGGTGGCGGAAAGCGGCGCGGTGCTGGTGCACGCCTTTGCCGATCCTTGGGTGATCGAGGGACAGGGCAGCGCGGGTATCGAAATCACCGCACAGCTGGGCCGCCAGCCCAGCAATATTCTGGCGTGCTGCGGCGGTGGAGGCCTGGCCGCTGGCCTCGCCCTCGCCTGCCCCGAAAGCGCGGTAGTGCCGGTCGAACCAGAAGGCTGGGACATGGTTGGGCAGGCGCTGGCAGCGGGCGAGATCGTGCGGGTCAGTGCCAATCCGCCCGCAACGATTTGCGACGCGCTCCAGCCCGATGCGACCAAGCCGATCAACCTCGCCGTGCTCAAGGACCGCGCCGACCCCGGTGTGACTGTGACCGACGAGGAGGTTCGCACCGCGCAGCGTTTTGCTTTCGCCAAGCTGCGGCTGGTGGTCGAACCCGGCGGCGCAGCGGCGCTGGCGGCGGCACTGGCGGGCAAGGTCCCGCTCGACGAATACAGCGTGATCATGCTGACCGGCGGAAATACCGATGCCGCCAGCTTCGCCGCCATGCTGGCCGGAGAATAGGTTTCCTTTGACAATGTCTGCAACGGGCAGCACGCTTGATGCCACTTTGGGGGAGACACAATAATGCAGGCACAGATGCTGGCACCGGCGGCGGTACTGATTGCGTGGTCGCTGATCATGCTGATTTGGATGGCGCTGACGCGGTTTCCCTCGTTGGCGAAGGGCGGCGGTTCCGTCGGCAAGGCCAAACCCGGCATTCGCGGGCAGGATATCGAAGAGCATTTGCCCGCATCGGTGAACTGGAAATCACACAATTACACGCATCTGATGGAGCAGCCGACGCTGTTCTATGCGGTCTGCGTGGTCATCGCCATGCTCGGCGCTGCGGCAGGCGATACGCTGGCGGCGTGGATCTATGTGGCGCTGCGGATTGTCCATTCGATCTGGCAGGCGACGGTGAATGTGGTGACAGTGCGGCTGATGCTGTTCCTGCTGTCGACACTGGCGCTGGCCTACCTCTCGTGGCGCGCGCTGGCGCTCACCCTGTTTAGCTGAATTTCGGAGCCTGACCATGATCGATAGCCAGATCCTGCAACCCGTCGTCGTCCTGATGGCGTGGACCATGCTCATGTGGGTGTGGATGTATGCCACCCGCATTCCCGCCATGACCAAAGCCGGGATCGATGCCAAAAACCTAGTCGGCAGCACGCCGAGCAGTCTGGACGATGCGCTGCCTGACAAGGTTCAGTGGAAAGCGCACAATTACAATCATCTGCACGAGGCACCGACTGTGTTTTATGCAGCTGCGCTGCTGCTGGCGATGATCGGTCAGGGCAATGACATGAACGCGCTGCTGGCGTGGATTTATGTCGGGCTGCGCGTGATCCACTCGCTGGTGCAGGCGACCGCCAACCGCGTCATGGTGCGGTTTGTCCTGTTCGCCTTATCCAGCCTGGTGCTGATGGCGATGATCCTGCACGCAGGGTTTGCTGTCTTTCACTAAGGGCTATTCCGCCGCTTCGCTCTCGCCCATCTGCTCGGCATAATCGAGCGTGGCGAGGAAGCGTTCGGCGTCCAGCGCGGCCATGCAGCCAGTACCCGCAGCGGTGACCGCCTGACGGTAGGTGTGATCCATCACATCGCCGCAGGCGAACACGCCGGGGATTGCGGTCTTGGGCGTGCCTGCCTCAACCTCAAGATAGCCGCCATCGTCCATCGGCAGCTTGCCCTTGAACAGTTCGGTTGCAGGCGCGTGACCGATGGCCACGAAGGCGCCGTCGGCATGCAGCTCGCTATCCTCGCCCGTCGCAGTATCGCGCAGTTTCAGATGCGTCAGCCCGCCTGAGGCCGGATTGCCTTCAAAGCTTTCGACCGCCTTGTTCCACAGCACCTTGATCTTGGGATTGGCAAACAGGCGCTCCTGCAAAATCCGTTCCGACCGCAGCGAATCGCGGCGGTGGATCAGGGTCACGTCATCGGAATGATTGGTGAGGTAGAGCGCTTCCTCGACCGCAGTATTGCCGCCGCCGATCACCACGACCTTCTTGCCGCGATAGAAGAACCCGTCACACGTTGCGCAGGCCGACACTCCCTTGCCGCCCAGCTCCATTTCGCCCGGCACGCCCAGCCATTTGGCCTGCGCGCCCGTAGCGATCACCAGCACATCACCGATATATTCATCGCCGCTGTCGCCAATTGCGCGGAACGGGCTGCCGCCGGTCAGATCGACATCGACAATCGTGTCCCACATCATCCGCGTGCCGACATGCTCGGCCTGTTTCTGCATTTGCTCCATCAGCCACGGGCCCTGCACCACATCGGCAAAGCCGGGATAGTTTTCGACATCTGTGGTGATGGTCAGCTGGCCGCCGGGTTGCAGGCCCTGCACCACGATCGGCTCCATCATCGCGCGCGCGGCATAGATCGCGGCGGAATAGCCTGCGGGGCCGGAGCCGATGATGAGCATTTTGGTGCGATGGGTGGCCATGATGGTGTCTCGTGCAGTGAGGATTCGGGATGTCGCGGCTATATGGGAAGCCGCAGGCCTTGTGTCACGCCACGAAGCGTTGCTGCAACCGTGTGCGCATTGCGTCGTCCACACCTATCGCACTGGCGAGGTAGGCGTCGAGCGAGCCGTGGTCCTGCGCGACCTCCGCCATGAAGGTATCCAAATAGTCTTCGTGCACTTCCAACAAAGCGCGGATGGCAGCTTCGTCCAGAGTGCGGCCCAGCCGCTGTTCGATCATCGGCACCGACTGGTCGCGCAGCACCGACAGGGTGGGTGCGGCATTGGTCAGCAAGAATTCGGCGCGCTGGTCTTCCTCGCTCACGCCCAGAACATGCAGCAACAGGGTCGCCGCTACGCCGGTGCGATCCTTGCCCGCAAAGCAATGCACCAGGCTGGCCCCATCCCGGCTGTCCAGCGCGCGGAAATAGCGGCCGAACATCTCGGTCATCGCCGGATTGCGCGGCATTCGAATGTACACTGCCATCATACGTTGCCGCGCGAAATTGGCAGTGGTGGTGCTCTCGTCCACATCCATATGCGGCGGGCTGGAAGTGGTTTCGCCCTCGAAGGCGACGACCGACCCGTCCCAGCCGGCAGTTCGGCGGCAAGGGTTGCGCTCTCGCTCCCCAACACCGCGCAGATCGATCACAGTGCGAATATCCAGCGCCTCAACCGCCGCCAGATCGGCATCGGTCGCGGCAACGTGCTGGCCTGATCGGTACAGCAGCCCGGTTTTCACCGCACCGCCGCCCGCAACGGGCCAGCCGCCGTAATCTCGCAGATTGTGAATGCCCTGAGTAGGGACGAATTTGGCGAGGCTCATACCTGCGCCGCCAGATCGCGCAAGAAATTGGCCGTCCAGTCCTGCACATTATCGTCGCGTACTGTGACCACCAGTTTCTCCCACCGTTCCTTGCGTTCTGCCAGCGGCATATCCAGCGCCTTGCCAATGGCGTGCGCCAGATCGTCCGGGCTGTGCGGATTGACCAGCAACGCGTCAGGCAATTGCGCCGCCGCCCCGGCAAAACGTGACAGGATCAGCACGCCGGGATCATCGGGGTCCTGCGCCGCGATATATTCCTTGGCGACCAGATTCATGCCGTCCCGCAATGGCGTCACCAGCCCGATTTTAGCAGCGCGAAAGAAGCCGAACAATTCGCCGTGGCTATAACCGCGATTGACGTAACGGACCGGCACCGCATCCACTTCGGAACGTGCGCCATTGATCTGGCCGGTCTTCTGCTCAAGCTCGGCACGGATCTGCTGATAGCTATCCACATCCTCGCGGCTGGGCGGTGCGATCTGGATGAACACCAGATCCCGCACACGCTCGGGGTGCTGGTCGAAAAACCGCCCGATCCCGTCGAGCCGTTCGGGCAGGCCCTTGGAATAGTCGAGCCGGTCCACGCCGATCATCGCGGTGCGGTGGCGGGTGGAGGAAAGCAGGCGCTTTTCCGCTTTCTGTGCCTCGGCAGTCGCGCCCAGCGCGCTGAAATGGTCCCAATCGATCCCTATGGGGTAAGCGCGCGCCAGCGTGGTGCGACCGTCCAGCGTGACTGTGCCAGCTTCATCATCAACCTCCGCGCCCAGTTCGGTGCGGCAATAATGCAGGAAGCTGTCGAGCCATTCGGCGGTCTGGAAACCCACCACATCGTAATGCAGCAAGGTGTGCACCAGCCGCTCGTGATAGGGCAGCGACACGAACAGCCGCGCGGCGGGCCATGGGATGTGGAGGAAGAAGCCGATACGGTTTTTCAGCCCGCGCGCCCGCAGCCGTTCGCCCAGCGGGATCAGGTGATAATCATGCACCCAGACCAGATCGCCATCATTAATCAGCGGCGCGGCAGCCTCGGCAAACAGTTCGTTGACGCGTTCGTAGCCCTTGCCCGTTTCGCGTTCGTATTCCGCCAGATCGAGCCGATAATGGAACAGCGGCCACAGCGTCGAATTGGCATAGCCGTTGTAATATTCGTCAATATCGCGCGCGCTCAGATCCATCGTCGCGGTGGTGACGCCGTCGGTGGTCTGAGTGGAGATTTCGCCCGTATGCTCATCCACCTCCTCGCCCGACCAGCCGAACCACACGCCGGTGTATTTCTTCAACGCAGCATTCAGCGCGCCCGCCAGACCGCCCTGCGCACCCGCGACACCGCGAGCCTTGGGCACCGCAACTCGGTTGGAAATAACGACAAGACGCGGTTGATCGCTCAGCGGACTTCGCTCCAGGGTTTTGACAGCAGGCCGGCGCAGTTGATGATACCTACCAGCGAGTAGGTCTGGGGGAAGTTCCCCCACAGCTCGTTGACCTGATAATCCAAATCCTCGGACAGCATCCCCGATCGGGTGCGGTGCCCCAGCATGGCGACAAATATCTCGCGCGCTTCTTCGCTGCGGCCCGCCAGATGCAGCGCCTCGATCAACCAGAATGTGCACACGTTGAACGCGGTTTCGGGCGCGCCGAAATCATCTTCTGCGGCATAGCGCAGCATATGATCGCCGCGCCGCAACTCGCGCTCGACTGCAGCGAAGGTGGACTTGAACCGGTCATCGCCGGGCGACAGGAACCGCAGCTCCACCATTTGCAGCAGGCTGGCGTCCAGATAATCACTTTCGAAGCTGGCGCCGTAATGTGCGCCCTCTTCGTTCCAGGCCTCGCTCTCGATCCGGGCGCGAATGGTGTCGGCGCGGTCTGTCCAGACGGCAGCGCGGTCGTCCTTGTCCAGCTGCTTTGCGACATTGGCCAACCGGTCACACGCGGCCCAGCACATGACGGCGGAATAGGTGTGCACTTCCTGCCGCGTGCGGAATTCCCACAGGCCGGCATCGGGTTGGTCATGCATGGCAAAGGCCTGCTCGCCCACTTCCTCCAGCGCGGCAAAGTCACGCTCGTCCGCCATTCGCAGCAGGCGGCGGTCGAAGAAGGCCTGCGCGGTTGGCAGGACAATCTGGCCGTAACAATCGTGCTGGATCTGGTGATAGGCAGCATTGCCGACGCGTACCGGACCCATCCCGCGATAGCCCGCCAGATGTTCTGCCTTGCGTTCGATCAGTTCACCCTCGCCCATCACCGAATACAGCGGCTGGATCTGCCCGCCGCGCGCCTGATCGATGATGTTGCGCAGATAGGTGAGGTATTTCTCCAACACATCCAGCGCGCCCAGCCGGTTAAGCGCTTGCACCGTGTAATAGCTGTCGCGGATCCAGCAGTAGCGGTAATCCCAATTGCGCTCGCTCAGCGGTGCTTCGGGAATCGACGTGGTCAGCGCCGCGACAATCGCGCCGGTTTCCTCGTGCTGGCACAGCTTCAGGCCGATGGCAGCGCGGATCGTCGCGTCCTGCCATTCCAGCGGGATATGCAAGCCGCGCACCCAATGCTGCCAATAGCGCGCGGTGCGGGCCTCGATACGCCGGGTTTCGGAGCGGATATTGCCCACAAACGGCTCGTCAGGGCCAAGGAAGAAATGCTGATCATGCTCGACCCGGTAACTGCGCTGCTCAAGAATATAGCCAACCGGCGCATCGGTGGACAGGCGCAGCGCCTGCGGGCCAACCAGATAGCGGATGTGATTGGTGCCATTGGTGGTTTCGGCCACCGCCTCGCCGTAATTCTTCATCGGCGAGAGGATGACCCGCATCCGCGGCGCGCCCGCCACCGGGCGGACTATCCGACAATAGGCAACCGGGCGGTACATTCGCCCCGATTTTTCAAAGCGCGGCGCGAAGTCGTGGATTTCCACCGCGCTGCCATCTTCGCTTTCAAGCCGGGTCACCAGAATGGCGGAATTGCGCTCGTACCAATGCGAGGCGGTAGTCTGGCCTTCCAGCTCGAAGCGCCATGTGCCTTTCATACGCTCCCCGCCATTGAGGAGCGAGCAGAACACCGGATCACCATCGACACGCGGGATACAGCCCCAGGTGAACCCGCCCTCCGCGTCGACCAGCGCACTGACCTGACAATTGCCGATGGGCGAGAGTTCGAGTGAGGCTTGGGTCATAGGTCCAACCAATGGTGCACTGCGGTAACAGAGTCGAGACGGTAACGCGCGGCTTCGCTTTGCCGGTCCCCCACGGCAATGCCAAACCCGCTGAATTCGATTGCAGCGGCAAAGCCATCCTCGTCGGTCACGTCGTCCCCGATGAAAATCGGTGTGGCTCCGGCAAAGGGTGCCTCTGCCATAAATGCGCGCACCGCACCGGCCTTGTCAGCGCCGGGGTGCACCAGTTCGGCCACCGCCTTGCCGGTTTTGACCACCAATCCATGCTGCGCCGCGATCTGGCGGGCGAAGGCGAGCGCGGCTTCACCCAGATCGGGCCGTGCGCGGTAATGCAAAGCGCCGCCGTGCTGCTTGGCCTCGTAGGTCAGGTCATGGCTTTGGGCGAAGTCCCGCAAGGCATGGATTGCGTCGGCAGGCAGCGGTTCAGGCTCCGTCCCCAACCGCGATCCATCGGCCATGAGGCATGACGCCCCGTGCGAACCGGCACGCGCGATCTCGCAGGATCCGATGTGCTTCTCCAGATCATCCAGCGCCCGCCCGCTGACCAGTGCGAGCCGCCCCACCATTCGGTTGCGTAGATCATGCAGCCTTGCCGTCAGCGTATCGGGGACCACAATTGCGTCCGGCCCTGAAGCGATCTCTACCAGAGTGCCGTCAAAATCAACGAACAGGGCAATCGGCCCCGCCGCCATCAGGTCAGGCAATGCGGGGGGAGCGGGAAGCGTGGTCACACTGGGCATCAGCGCGCCTTAACCGCTGCTGCTGCGAGGTCAAATGGCGGGGGTGGCGGCGATATCCGCAGGTTTGGGTACCAGCACCAGCACGCCGTCCTCCACCTTCCAGCTTTTCAGCCTGGCGAGCACATTCATGCCGATCACATTGGTGTCGCCAAAATTGCTGGCGATCACCGCATCGGTGCCGGTGGCCGAAATATTTCCGAAGCTCAGCCGGTCGACCGTCGCCATATGCGCCGAGATCGTGCCATTGGCGGTTTCCAGCATAATCGGAATCCCGCCCCGGCGCGGGGTCAGCCCGGCGCGCTGCGCAACATCCTCCGAAATCGCCGTGTAAGTCGCCCCGGTATCGACCAGGAAATTGGCGGGCACGCCGTTAATTTCCGCGCGCAGCCAGAAATGGCCGTTCTGCGCCATGGGAATGCGGGTTTCGCCGCCCTCCACAATCTGTTCGGGCATTCCCAATTGCGGCACGGCAATATCGAAGCGTGGGTCCATCCGGGACAGCTGGAGCATTACGGTCAGCAGCACGAGGCCGAGCACCACCGAGCTTGCGGCGCGCAGCATTCCGCCAAAGGCAATACGGCGGCGGACCATTGCCGATCCGACCCACCCGGCCACCATCGCCATCAGCGCGGCGACCAGCAGTTCGGAGCGCGGGATCGAACGGATGACTTCGGCAAGCGAAGCAAACAGGGGACCAAGTTCCATATCGGCCACTATAAGTGCCCCGACCTTGCGCGCAAATGAAAGCGTGTCAGGGCGCGTCGCGGTGCTCGGTCGCCTGCGCCAGGATCAGCGAGAAGCGGCCCGCCGAATCCTTCCAGCGTTTGAGCGGAGTCCAGCCCCCAGCCCCCAGCATCAGGAAGGCGCTGCGGCGGGTAAACTTATGGCTGTTTTCAGTGTGGATCGTCTCACCCTCAGCCATCGAAAAACGCTCTCCCGACACAATGAAATCAATCGCCTCGGTCGCTTGCAAGTGCATTTCGACCCGCGCGAATTCATCGTTCCAACGCGCCACATGGCGCAGGGCATCGACCGGGATCGTGCCGTCCAGCTCGCGATTGATGCGCCGCGCCAGATTTCGGTTGAACTCTGCCGTGACACCGCGCGCATCGTCATAAGCGGCTTCGAGCACATCCCGATCTTTCACCAGATCCATTCCGATCAGCAGCATAGGGCTTTCGCCGACATCGGCCCCCAGCGTGGCGCGCATCGAGCGCAGCAGATCGACCGCAGTGCGCGGGACCATATTGCCGATGGTCGAACCCGGGAAGAACCCCAGCTTCTTCAACGGCATCACTTCATCGGGTAATTGCGTGTCACGCATGAAATCGGCTTCGACCGGATAGATCGGCAGGCCGGGAAACTTCTCGCCCAGAGCAGCAGCAGACTGGCGCAGGAAATCGCCGGCAATATCCAGGGGGACATAAGCACCCGGCGCAATCGCGCTGAGCAGCAATGGCGTCTTGACCGAACTGCCAGAGCCAAATTCGACCACGGCACGGCCCGGTCCGATCAGCTCGGCAAAGTCCGCACCGCGCGTATCGAGAATTTCGGTTTCGGCGCGGGTCGGGTAATATTCCTCCAGCCCGGTGATATCCTCGAACAATTCGGACCCGGCATCATCATACAACCAGCGCGCAGGCGTTGCCTTGGGCCGCTGGCGCAACCCCCTGAGCACATCCTCGCGAAATGCGCGGTCGACACCCTGATCATCCCGCTCAACCAGCGAGAGTCCCTTGGTCATTTTCACGGTAGATCCTTTGCCAGTCGCAATCCGGTGAACTGCCACCGTTGGTGGGGATAGAAGAAATTGCGGTAGGAAGCGCGCGAATGGCCGCGCGGCGTGGCACAGCTGGCGCCTTTCAGCACGAACTGCCCGCTCATGAATTTGCCATTGTATTCACCCACTGCGCCTTCTGCCGGTTGGAAGCGCGGATAGGGCAGATAGGCGGAGCGGGTGAACTGCCAGCAATCGCCAAACAGATCGGTGCCGCCTTTAGGCATGGGCGCGTGTGCGCGGTCGAGCTGGTTGCCAGCAGCGGGATCATGCGCCGCAACTTCGCCCTGCGTCCCGCGCGCGATGACTTCCCATTCGCATTCGGTCGGCAGACGGAAACCGGCCCAGGTCGCAAAGGCATCAGCCTCGTAATAGGAGATATGCGTCACCGGCACATGGGGGTCGCGGCTCTGCCATCCGGCATGGGTGAACTGCTCGTCATCGCGCCAATATAGCGGCGCGGTAATGCCATGGTCGCGCACCCAGCCCCAGCCATCCGACAGCCACAGTCTGGCCGCCGCATACCCGCCATCGGCGATAAATTCCGTCCATTCGCCATTGGTGACCAGCCGGTCAGCCAAGGCGAAGGGTTCAAACAGTTTGCGGTGCGCGGGGCCTTCATTGTCGAAGGCAAAGCCGCCGGTCAGATGCCCGACCCGGGCGATGCCGCCGGGATGGCGGTGCCAGCCGCGCTCCCCCGTATGCACTGCTGGCGGCGGTGGGCTATCCCACATCGCCGGACCCAGCGGGTTCTGGAACAGTGCATGCTTGATATCGGTCAGCAGCAATTCCTGATGCTGCTGCTCATGCGCCAGGCCGATGTCGATCAGCGGCGCAAGGTCTTCGCGGTCGAGCAGTGAAACCATCGCCGCATCAACATGCGCGCGCCAGTCGAGCAGATCGCTCAGCGTCGGGCGCGACAGCATCCCGCGCGAAAAGCGGTCGATCCGCTCACCCTCAGCCTCGTAATAGGAATTGAAGACGAACGGCCAACGCTCGTCATACAGCGTGTATCCCGGCGCGTGATCGCGCAGCAGAAAGGTTTCCCAGAACCATGTGGTGTGCGCCAGATGCCATTTGGCGGGGGAGGCATCCTCCATCGATTGCAACGTCGCGTCCGCTTCACTCAGCGGCGCGACCAATCCTTCGCTCAGCGCGCGGACCGCAGCAAAATTGCCGGCGCGATCTCCGGCGTTGGCCGGATGGGAAAGGCTAGAAATCCGGGACATGCAGCCCCCCTGACGTTGCGGCTGCCGGAGTTTGGCAACCATGATCCATCATGGCGGACATCCGTTGCGATTTAAAGACCCATTGCGGGAAATAGCGGTATTCTATCGCGATTTTCGGCCCTGCCAGCGGTTATCCGGTGCCGATCAGGCCGCCATGCTCACCTGATTGCGGCCATGCCGCTTGGCCTCATACAACGCCGCATCGGCACGCGCGAACAGCGTCAGCGAGGCATCTTGCGGCCCCAGCGTGGCATGGCCAACGCTGACTGTCACGGCGGCTACGGGTGCCAGAGCAGTGCCTGCTTCGATGGCCCAGCGCAGCCGTTCGGCGGCTTCACGCGCGGCACGGCGATCGGCATCTGTCATCAACCAGATAAACTCCTCACCCCCCATCCGCGCGATCAGATCGCCTTCGCGCGCCTGCCGGTTGACCAGTTCGGCAAGCCGCACCAGCACCCGGTCGCCTGCCTGGTGGCCATGCGTGTCGTTGACCTGCTTGAAGTGATCGATGTCGAATACCAGCAGCGACAGAGGGTGCTTCTTGCTGCGCGCGGCCATGATCGCACTGTCGAGCGTGGCCATTGCACTGCGGCGATTGGCCAACCCGGTCAGCGGGTCGGTATTGGCCAGCCGCAGCGCCTCCTGCGCCTGAACAAGGGCCGCCGCGCGTTCGGCTTCGGCCTCGGCAATGCGCAGATACTCCTCGGTAATATCGCGCAGCACCATGAATATCTGCTCACGCGTGCCATCAGGCGCAAAGCAATTGCACGCCCGCGCGCGCAGCACGCGGCTGCCGGTTACGACATGCTCGATTTCAAACTCGACCGCATAGGGGCGGCGATCATTTGCGTGTTCGTCCAGCGTCACCATAACCTGACCGAAACCGCCCAGCAACATCTGTCCTAGCACCGCGTCGCTTGGTTCAGTTTCTGCATCAAGCCCGGAAATCCGGCACATTTCCTGTGACCAGCGATGGTGTTCATTGACAACATCGTAGCTCCACCGCGCGACACCTGCCAGCTCGTCAGCCATCTCGTTCTGGCGGTCGCTGGTTTCCAGCGAGCGTTCGCAGCGGTCAAGCTCTTGCGCGAACCACATTTGCCGTACCAGCAGACCCAGCACCGGCACCACTGTCGCGGCGAGGAGCCAGCGCACCGGCTCGAGGCTTATCTCACGCAGCAGCGCCAAGGCCGGCAGCGCAGCGACCGACCAGCACACGACACTCACAAACGTATCTCCCCAGGGTAACCGCACATATCGCTCCTCTTCTCGAAGGATCGCTATGCGCGGGCACGCTCCACATCGGGTGAAGCGGAAACCCGGGGCTTATACGTATCTCAGGCCGCGTCGGCGCGGCGGACAGCCTGTTCGGTGTTGAGCATTTCGGCGATCAGAAACGCCAGTTCCAGCGATTGCGCAGCGTTCAGACGCGGATCGCAATGCGTGTGATAGCGGTCGCCCAGCGCCGCATCAGTAATCGCCACAGCGCCGCCGACACATTCTGTCACGTCCTGCCCGGTCATTTCGACATGCACCCCGCCGGGATGCGTGCCCTCGGCGCGGTGCACGTCAAAGAAGCGCTTCAATTCGGTCAGAATACGGTCGAACGGTCGTGTTTTGTAGCCGCTGTCCGATTTCACGACATTGCCGTGCATGGGGTCGCAGCTCCACACGACCTTGTGCCCTTCACGCTCAACCGCGCGGATCAGGCGCGGCAGGCCTTCCTCGACATTGTTATGGCCAAACCGGCTGATCAGCGTGATGCGGCCCGCCTCGCGGCCGGAGTTGAGCGTATCGAGCAGTCTGAGCAGCGCGTCGGGCTCCAGACTGGGACCGCACTTGATACCCAGCGGGTTACCGATGCCGCGGGCGAATTCGATATGTGCGCTGCCTTCGAACCGGGTGCGGTCTCCGATCCACAACATATGTGCGCTGGTATCGTACCAATCGCCGGTCAGGCTGTCCTGACGCGACATCGCCTGTTCGTAGGGCAGCAGCAACGCTTCGTGACTGGTATAGAAACTGGTGCCCTGCAATTGCGGCACAGTGGCGGGGTCGATCCCGCAGGCTTCCATGAAATCGAGCGCCTCGCCAATCCGGTCGGCGACATCCTTGAATTTATCGGCCCAGGGGCTGCGATCCATGAAATCCAGCGTCCACTGGTGGACTTGCCGCAAATTGGCATAGCCGCCGCCGGCAAAGGCGCGCAGCAGATTGAGCGTGGCGGCGGCCTGTGAATAGGCGCGCACCATCCGCGCCGGATCAGGCTGGCGCGAGGCATATTCGAAATCGATGCCGTTGATATTGTCACCCAGATAGCTGGGGAGCGTGATGTCACCCTGCGTTTCGTTGGGCGAACTGCGCGGCTTGGCAAACTGGCCCGCCATGCGCCCCACCTTTACCACAGGCTTCTTGCTGGCAAAGGTCATCACCACCGCCATCTGCAGCAACACGCGAAAGGTGTCGCGAATGTTGTTCGGGTGAAACTCGGCAAAGCTTTCGGCGCAATCGCCGCCTTGCAACAGGAACGCGCGGCCTTCTGCCACTTCGGCCAGATCAGCTTTCAGCGCCCGCGCCTCGCCCGCAAACACCAGTGGCGGATGCGTGGTCAATGTGGCCTGCGCCTGCTCCAGCGCGGCGGGATCGGGATAGGCAGGCAAGTGCCGCGCTTCATGACGCTGCCAGCTGTCGGGTTCCCAATTATTCGCCATGACCGTCCTACACTCCTGATCCGGCGCAATCGTGCGCGCCGCTGACGTTCAGCGCAAGCGGTTCAGGCGATTTGACACAAGCAGCTTTTGCTTGGCCCGCCGATACGCGCGATTTGCGCCGGGCGGTTCAACGCCCGCCAACAGCCGGTTGCGGCAGCGATGTCGCCAGCGACTGGCCGGCAGGAATAATCGCCAGACGCCAGCCGGGCGTGCCGCCGAAATACTTCTGCGCCAATGTCTGCATCGCAGCGGGCGTAGTGCGTGTGTAATCCGCCAGCAGCGAGCGCAGCAACGCAATCCGCTTGGGCTCGGTGGTCGCGCCTTCCAGCTGATAAAGCCAGAAGGTGTTCCCGGTCGATGCGCGGTTGATATATTGCAGCAGCGGCTCGGTGACCCGCTGCAATTCATCGGTCGTCGGAGGGCTAGCGGCCAGATCCCCGGCGATCTTGTCGGCTTCACGGAAGAACACCGGCACGTCTTCGGGCGTCAGCTGCGCCAGCGCGCTGATGCGACCACCGCTGTTCACATCGCTCGGCCATTCGGACCGCACCACGGGCGCATAGCTGGCCCCGGCATGTTCGCGCAGTGCATCCATCAGCCGGTTGTTGAAGACCTGCGTCAGGATTTCCAGCTGGCGCGATTCGCGCAAATCAGCAAGCCCGGCACCGCTGGGCCAGGCGATCACAGCCGCTGCCTGATTGGCATCGCCGCGATGAAATTCGACCACGGTTTCGCCCGCATCGGGGAAGCCGGTAGTGCGGTTCAGCGCAGCTGGCGCAATCGCCTCACGCGCAGGCAAAGCGCCAAAGGTCTTGCGCAGGGCCTCGATGGTTTCTTCGCGGTCGAACTGGCCGAACACCAGCACTTCAACCGGGCCTTGTTTCAGCAGCGGCTCCCACACTTCGCGGAAACGCTCAGGTGTTGCGGCGGCAATCATGTCGGGGGTGGGTGTGGTAAAGCGCGGGTCGGAATCGCGCAGCAGGAACTCCAGATCGCGGCCCAATACGCCAACCGGGCTGGTGGCATAGCTTTCATAGGCCAGCCGCGCGGCAGCCTTGGCGCGGATCACCGGATTGGGATCCCAGCGCGGCATCCCCAGCTTGGCGGCGAACAGATAGAGCTGGTCGCCGAGATCCTGCTGGCGTGTCTGTGCCGACAGCGTGAACGCGCCATCACCGATGCCGAAATCGAAACCCATCCGGCGTCCGGTGGAAATGCGGTCAAGTTCCTCCTGCCCCAGTTCGCCCAAACCCGATCCGACCAGCGCCATCTCGCCCAGCGTCATATAGGCGGCATCCTTGGCTTCGAACGCCCGGTTGCCCGCACCGAAACGCACTTTAAGCGCCACCCGGCCCGGTTCGGCATCGTTCGACCACAGCAGCACCTTGACGCCATTGGCAAAATCGACCCGCTCGATGTCGAGCACACCGATGGGAGCCGCCTGCACGACCTCTCCCGGCGTCCCGATGGCGGGCAAATCGGCAAAGGAAATCGCATTGGCCGCCAGCCGCGCGCTGCCATCGGCATCAACGGTGGTGGTCAACGCAGTGCGCAATGTCGCAGCGTCAGCCTCTCCAGTGGCGGGGGTTGAATAAGCAGAGCGGATCACTGCACCCGAAAACAGCGCCTGCGTATGTTCAAGCAGCTGCTGTCCGGTGATTTTGCCCTTCATCGAATTGAAGACCATCAGCACGGTTTCGGGCGCGGCCACAGCCTCACGGATATCTACCGCGTTGACAATATCGTCAGCCAGCTTGGCCCCCGCCATCACCCGCCGCTGCTCGACGGAACTGGCAAAAGCCACTTCGAATTCCGCAATTTCGCGGTCAATCTCGTCCTGCGTCGGTGGAATGGATACCGCATCGGCAATAACAGAACGCACGTCCGACAGTGCCTTCTGCCAATCATTGGTCAGGGGCGCAAAGGACACGAAGGTCGCATCGGCGGAACGGCTGACGTCATCCTGCTGAACCTGAGCATAAAGATAGCTGCCGCCCCCGCGGGCGCGTGCTTCCAGGCGGCGATTGATCAGCGCAACGGCCAGTGAATCGCGCAGCAGCCCCTCGTTATAGACGATCGTGTCCTGCACCGGACGCCACGGGCGCAGCACGGCATAATTGAAATTGCGCGGCAAATCGGGTTCGACAATAACAGCGGTCTCGCCAATCGGATTGGCCGGATTTGCGCCAGCCGGGGCGACCGGATCGCCAAAATCGGGCGCGGGCGTCAGCGGGCCCTTGCCTTCCCAGTCGCCAAAATACTTTTCGACCTCGGCAGCCAGCTGTTCCGGCTCAATGTCGCCAACCGCGACGATCACGGTGTTTTCGGGGCGATACCAACGGTCATAAAAGGCTTTGACCGGCGCACCGCGCGCCGCGTTCAGCGTGGCTTCGGTGCCGATCGGATCGCGCACGGCCAGCCGCTGCCCAGCGAACAGCGCCTCGCGCATGGCCTTGGCGGCACGCTGCTGCGCCCCGCCCCGCTCGCGCATTTCGGCGAGCACGATGGGCACTTCTGCGGCAACATTGCGGTCGCTCAGAACCGGCGCGCGGACCATGCCTGACAGCAGCTTGAAACTCTCGTCCAGCTTGGCCGCATCGACATTGGGCAGGTCCAGCTTGAAGACGGTATGCGTCGGGCTGGTTTCGGCATTGGTGTCGCTGCCAAAGGTCGCGCCCAGCCGCTGCCACGTCGGTATCGCTTCAGCGGGGCCGAGGTATTTGCTCTCACGGAACAGCAGATGCTCCAGCAGATGCGCATAGCCGCGCTCGCTGTCCTCCTCGTGCAGAGAACCTGCATCGATTCGCACACGGATCGACACCTGATCGGGCGGGACGCCGTTCTTGCGAACCGCATAGCGCAGGCCATTGGCCATCTTGCCAAAGGTCCACTCCTTGTCCTGCGGGACGTCGCTGCCTTCGTAAATCCACGGGGTTTCATCGCCGGTTTGCAGCGCGCGCGGTGCCGGTAAGGCCTCCTGCGCAGAACTGAGCTGCGGAGCGAGCAACGCAAGGGGGAGGAAAAGCGCGAGACGCCGGCTGGCGCACGGAAGAATAGCCATGGCGGCGATATAGGAAGCCTGTTGGTGAAGGGCCAGTGAACATCGCTTGAAACAAAGCCCCTCGCACAAACGATTGCTTGTCGCTGTCGCCGTGCATCCCTACATCCCGGTCATGTTTATAGAGACCGAAACCACACCGAACCCCGCCAGCCTCAAATTCCTGCCCGGACAGGCAGTGATGAGCGCGGGCACCCGCGATTTTACCAGTCCCGAGGCGGCCGAGGCCAGCCCGCTGGCGCAGGCGATCTTCGACACTGGCGAAGTGACCGGCGTGTTCTTCGGCAGCGATTTCGTTTCCGTCACCGCTGCACCCGGCGTCAACTGGACCGATCTCAAGCCGCAAGTGCTATCGATCCTGCTCGATCATTTCGTGTCCGAGGCACCTTTGTTCACCCCCGGGAGCGCGGCCGGTATTGCCGTTCCGCCGGACGATACCGAACTGATGTTCGAGGAAAATCCCGAGCATTCCGATATTATCGCGCAGATCAACGAATTGCTCGAAACGCGGGTCCGCCCCGCCGTTGCGGGCGATGGCGGCGATATCCAATATCGCGGGTTCAAGGACGGTGTGGTCTATCTGACCATGCAGGGCGCGTGCTCAGGCTGCCCCTCGTCCAGCGCCACGCTGAAGCACGGCATCGAAGGCCTGCTGAAACATTACGTACCGGAAGTCGTTGAAGTCCGCGCCGCCTGACCATTTGCCGACTGAGGATTTTTATGACGCAGCAGTTTCACGACACGACGCTTTCCGGCCAGGCACTCGACCAGATATTTCGCGCCGCACGCACCTATAATGGCTGGCTCGACAAGCCGGTGAGCGAGGCCCAGATTCACGCCATTTACGAACTGATGAAGATGGGTCCGACCTCGGCCAATATGCAGCCCGCGCGGCTGGTGTGGGTCACATCGGATGATGCCAAGGAAAAGCTCGCGCAGTTGTGCAGCGACGCCAATAAAGACAAGGTCCGCGCCGCGCCGGTTACGGTCATCATCGGCTATGACATCGATTTCCACGAAGAACTGCCGTGGCTGTTCCCGCATACCGATGCCAAGAGCTGGTTTGAAGGCAATGAAGCTGGCCGCAAGGAAGGCGCCGCGCGCAATTCGGCTTTGCAGGGCGCGTATCTGATCATTGCTGCCCGCGCATTGGGACTGGATTGCGGACCGATGTCGGGTGTCGATCTGGACGGCGTGACCAAGGAATTTTTCGCAGACCAGCCGCGCCACCGCGCTGACTGGATCTGTTCGATCGGTTATGGCGACCCCACCACGGTGCATGACCGCAGCCCGCGGCCCGATTTCGACAAGTTCAACCGGATCGGCTGACCCCTTGAAGCCCGCACCCCCATCGGGCAACACCGCATTATGCGAATATTGGCGATAGAAACCGCGACCGAGGCATGCTCGGTGGCGCTGTTCGAGGATGGCGCATTGCGCGATGCGCGCCACGTCGTGCTGGGCCGCGGCCATGCCGAGCGGCTGGTCCCGCTGATTGCCGAATTGCCAGACAAGGGGCGCGCGGAGAAAATCCTCGTCTCGCTGGGTCCGGGCAGCTTCACCGGAACACGGATCGGCCTCGCCGCCGCACGCGCTTTGGGTGTGGCCTGGAGCAGCATTGTGCGCGGCTATCCAACGCTCGCGCTGGTGGCCGCGATGGCGCGCGCGCAATATCCCGGCCCGGTGTCGGTCTGCATGGCAGGCGGGCACGGCGAGTGGTTCATGCAGGATTTTGCCGGTGACGGCCTGCCAGAAATGGCGCTGGTCTCGCTACGCCCCGATGCCGTCACCACCTGCTGCAACCATCCGACCATCGCCGGGAACAGGGCGCGCGAAAAGGGCGAGATTGCGGGATCGGACCATCGGGTGCTCGATATCCTGCCCGATGCCCGCTTTGCCCTGCAAATACCTGCGGCGCTGCTCACTGATGCGCTGGCTCCGCTCTATGGCCGCCCGCCAGACGCCAAACTGCCCGCATGACAGATGCGCTGGACGCGCTGATGGCCGTGATGGAGGCATCTTTCGATCCGCATTGGCGCGAGGCATGGACCCGCCGCCAGGTCGCCGATTCACTGTGTATGCCGCACACCTATACTATTCTGGCCGGTGAAGATGGCGGACCCTGGCGCGAGGAAGAGCCCGCTGCCGGTTTCGTCTTGGCGCGGCGCGCACCGGGCGAGGTTGAATTGTTACTGGTCGCGGTGCGGCCTGAACTTCGCGGGCGCGGAATTGGCCAAGCGTTGATCGAACGCTTTTTCCAAAGCGCGCGCGAATCGAACGCCGACCGCGTCTTCCTGGAAATGCGAGCAGGAAATCCCGCTGAACGGCTTTACTGCGAGCTGGGATTCCAGCCGATCGGTACTCGCAAGGACTATTATCGGGCGCTGGATGGGACGCTGATCGACGCCATTACCTTCGGCAAGGTCTTTAAAAGCGACTGATTTCCCCCAGATTCTGCAATTGCACTAAGAAAAATGTCGGATTTATACAATTCACAGTCGACAAACCCCTCGCCATCCAATAAAAGGACGGTGAGGGAGTATCGAAAGAATGGATTCCATGGAAACTGACATCGCAGAAATGCTGATTACGTTAACATCTGACATTGTTGCCGCGCATGTGAGCAATAACAATGTTGCGGTGGAAGACGTTCCGACGCTGATTACCAACACTTATTCCGCGCTCGCGGGCCTGGGCGGCGAAGGCAATGCTGCCGAAGCACTGCCCGATCCGGCGGTTTCGGTTCGTGCATCGATCAAGAAAGATCACATCGTCTGCCTCGACTGCGGCAAGAAGATGAAGATGCTGAAACGCCACCTCTCGACAGAGCATGATATGACCCCCGACGAATATCGCGCACGCTGGAGCCTGGGCGGCGACTATCCGATGGTTGCCCCGGAATATGCCGAAACCCGCCGCGACCTCGCGGTGAAAATCGGCCTGGGCCGCAAGCCGGGCCAGAAGCGCGGGCGGAAGAAGAAAACCGCCTGAACACGCCGATAACTTGAGAAGAGCGCCCCGCCCCCCTATGGGTCCGGGGCGTTTTTCGTTTCGCGGAGACTTGGGTGCAGCAAAAGATCGATCTTGAACAATTGTGCGCCGACAAGGGTCTGCGAATAACCGAGCAGCGCCGGGTGATCGCGCGCGTCCTGTCGGAAAGCGAAGACCACCCCGATGTCGAAATGCTGCACAGCCGTGCCAGCGCCATCGATCCCAAGATCTCGATCGCCACAGTCTATCGGACAGTGCGTTTGTTCGAAGAAGCAGGCATCCTCGACCGCCATGATTTTGGCGACGGCCGCGCCCGGTACGAAGCCGCGCCCGAGGCGCATCACGATCATCTGATCGATGTCGAAACCGGCAAGGTGGTCGAATTCGTCGACCCCGAACTGGAAGCCTTGCAGAAGCAGATTGCCGAGAAGCTGGGATACCGCCTCGTCGATCACCGGATGGAACTCTACGGTGTCCGGCTTGACCGCGAAGGCTGACCGCGACGGCCAGCTGCGTGTCGACGCGATGCATGGGGCGACCACGCCGCTATCCGTCATGGGATGGTTGCGGTTTGCGCTGCGTCTGGTGGGGATCATCGCCCTGCTGATCGTCTTCGTGCCGCTGCACTATCTGTACCGCGTTTTTGCCTATGGATCACCCTTCCCGATGTGGTTTCTGGGCCTGACCGCGCGGGTGATCGGCGCGCGTGTCGAGCGGGTCGGCACTCCGCTGCGCCGCGACGTATTTTTCATCTCCAATCACGTTTCATGGATCGACATTCTGGCGCTGGCGGGCGCGAGCGGCACCGCATTCGTTGCCAAGTGGGAGCTGAGCCAGGTTCCGGTCATCGGCTGGCTGTGCACGCTCAACCGCACCGTTTTCGTCAAGCGCGAGAACCGCATGGGCGTGGCCGAACAGATCAATGCACTGCGTGAGGCTTTGCAGGACAATTGGTCTGTGACAGTGTTCCCCGAAGGAACGACAACTGACGGCCATTCTCTGCTGCCGTTCAAATCCTCGATGCTGTCCGTCCTCGAACCGCCGCCTGCTGGCGTAATGGTCCAGCCCGTGCTGATGGATTATGGCGAAGCTGCTGAGGAAATCGGTTGGATCGGCAATGAAAACGGCCCGAACAATGGCCGCCGGGTGCTGGGCCGACAGGGCACATTCCGCCTGCGCATCCATTTCCTCGAACCGTTCAGCCCCGCTGACTTCCCCGGCCGCAAGGCAATCGCCGCCCGCGCACGAGAGGCGATCGAGAACGAATTGCTGGCATCGCTGGGCAAGCCCTTGCGCAGTTTCGCGCATACGGTGGCGGCGGTGCGGTACGAGCCGGACAAGCCTGACACGCCGGAAAGCTAAAGCCCGGCGCTGACCAGCCAATCATGGAACAGCCGCACGGGCCGTTCTTCCAGCGCGGTCGGTTTGCACACGAACCAATAGCTGTACGGGCTTTCAACCTCGACATCGAACAATCGCGCCAGCCGCTTGTCATGCGCGCGGGCGAGGTGGTCATCATGCATGATGGCGATGCCAAGGTTCTGTGCTGCGGCTTCGAGCATCAGCTGCCCTGAATCGAAGTGGTCAATGGCTACCGGTTCGAAATCGACCATCTCCATCTCGGCTTTCCACGCCACGAAGCTTTCAGGCAATTCGTTGTGGATCAGGAATGTCTGCTTCGCCAAGCGCGCAGGATCGGGCTCAGGACCAAGCGAGTCCGCCAGTTCCTGGCTACAGATCGCGTGCACCTTGTTATAATCCAGCCGCACCGCGTGCAGGCTGGTGCTCGGCCCGCGCGACAGGATGATCGCGGCATCGAGCAGATCGCCCACCCGGTCCTCCAGATGCGCGCCGGTATCGATGTCGATATGCAGCAGCGGATGCTTGGCGCGCAATTCGGCCAGCCGCGGGAACAGCCGCTGTGTGCCAAACAGCGGCAAGACACCAAGGTGCAGCCGCAAGAGCGAGAGATTTTCCGACTGGCTTTCCACCGCGCGGGCCAGCGCCTCTAGCTGCGGATTGACCGCTTCGTAGAATGCATGACCATCGTCGGTCAGCTGCATCGCCTGCCGCGCGCGTGTGAACAGCTTCTTGCCGACGAATTCTTCCAGATTGCCGATCCGCCGTGATAGCGCCGATGGGCTCAGCCCAAGCTCGTCCGCAGCCGCACGGGCGGAGCCGAGCCGGACGGTGCGCACGAAAGCTTCGAGCGCGCGGAGGGGAGGAAGCCGGCGGGTCGCCATGCTGCGAACCTTGCAAGTGCGGGCCGCGCTTGTCGAGGATGAATTGCTATTTTCGCAACCAGCCGCGTCTAACTTGCCGCTGCGGTGTCATCCGGGGCGTGCAGCCGCAGCCGGGTAACGTGGCGTTCGTCACCGCCAGTCACTTCGATTTTCCACCCGCTCGAATGCTCCAGCACCGCGCCCACCTCGGGCACCTGCTGCGCCAGTACGAATGCCAGACCGCCCAGCGTGTCCACCGATTCGGCCACTTCGCCAAGCCGGGGATCGACCTGCTCCGCGACGTCATCCAGTTCGGCCCGCGCGTCGCAATCCCACATTCCGTCACCAATCGGCACGATCAGTTCTTCGGGGGCATCGTCATGTTCGTCTTCGATATCGCCGACAATTTCCTCGACCAGATCCTCGATAGTGATCAGTCCGTCCGTGCCAGAGAACTCATCAAGCACGATGGCGAGGTGGACGCGTTGCTGGCGCATATCGGCCAGCACATCAATGGCATTACGGGTTTGCGGGACATAGAGCGGCTGACGCATCAGCACGGTCCAGTCGGCCGGCGGCTCGTCCTGGCTCGCCAGAAAGGGGAAGATGTCCTTGATGTGGATCATCCCCACCACGCGGTCCAGCGTGTCGCGATAGACCGGCATCCGCGAATGGCCATGCTCGGCAAAGGACGCCACGACCTCGTCCCACGCGGCATCTGCCGACAGCGCCACAATCTCACCGCGCGGCACCGCTACATCGTCGGCATCATGCTCGCTGAAATGCAGGAGGTTGCGCAGCATCTGGCGCTCGACGCCCGACAGGTCGCCCTTGACGGCCTCGCTCTCCTCCTCGTCGCCATTTTCGACCTCATGCTCGTCGATAGCGTCCTCAAGCTGCGCACGGAGGGACCGGTCGCCGCTTTCGGGATCGAAAATTTTCCGGATTGCGAGCCACAGCCCGCCGCTACTGTCCGCATCTCCTGCGGGTGAATTAGTGTCGGCCATAGCCGCTTAACGCGCTCCTTCTAGTCGCGATCCCCATATGGGTCCGCAAGCCCCATGTGCGCAAGCGCTGTAATCTCCAGCGCCTCCATATTTTCCGCCTGTGCGTCATCATTCACATGATCATGACCCGCCAGATGCAGCATTCCGTGGACCAGCAGATGCGCCGCGTGCTGCTCCAGCGTGATGCCCTTTTCCGCCGCCTCGCGCGCGCAGGTTTCATGCGCCAGCGCCAGATCGCCCAGCATTTCCGGCCCGCCCTCGCCCTCAAGCGCCGCCAGTTCTTCGCGCGTCAGCATTGGGAAGGACAGCACATTGGTGGGCTGGTCCTTGGCGCGCCATTCGCGGTTCAGCGTGCGGACTTCGGCATCGACGGTGAACAGGATGCTGGCAGACAGGCGCCGGTTGGCCAGCAGGGTCTCGACCCGCTCGGCCGCCTCATGCGCGCGTTCGGCCAGATCGGCCCAGTCACTGGTACGCGGCCAACCGTCGATTTCGATATCCAGATCCATTAAGGGTCCACACCTTCATAGGCTTCCACGATGCGCCCTACGATCGGGTGGCGCACCACATCAGCGGCGGTGAAGCGAATGGTGCCGAAGCCGTCCACCCCCTCCAGCTTGTCCACCGCATCAGCCAACCCGCTCATCCGGTCACCGCCGGGAATATCGACCTGACGCGGATCGCCGCACACCACCATCCGGCTGTTCTGGCCAAAGCGGGTGAGAAACATCTTCATCTGTTCGCGCGTGGTGTTCTGCGCTTCGTCCAGAATCACGAAGGCATCGGCCAGCGTGCGCCCGCGCATGAAGGCGATCGGCGCAATCTCGATCTCGCCAGAGGCCAGCCGCCGCTCCACCTGTTCGGGCGGCATGCAATCATACAGCGCATCGTACAGCGGGCGCAGATAGGGATCGACCTTTTCCTTCATATCGCCGGGCAGAAAGCCAAGCTTCTCGCCCGCCTCCACGGCTGGACGCGACAGGATCAGCCGCTGCACGCTGCCCGTAATCAGCTGCGCCACCGCCTGTGCGACCGCCACATAGGTCTTGCCGGTGCCTGCGGGGCCAAGCGCAAAGATGATATCGTCACGCACCAGACTGCGCATGTAATCGACCTGCATGGCACTGCGCGGCACGATGGTCTTGCGGCGGGTGCGGATCATGATCGGCGGGGCATCGACCTTGCCAGAGATGATCCCTTCCAGCGTTGGCTCGTTCGACATGGCAATCAGCGCCTCGATGGCACCGGCATCAAGATCCTGTCCCTGAGCCAGCCGGTCATACATGGTGGTCAGCACATCGCGCGCGCGGGCAACCGCGTCCTCCGGCCCTTCCAGATGCAATTGGTCACCGCGGGCAGAGATAAACACGCCCAGCCGGTTTTCGACCTGCACCAGATTGGCATCGAATTGTCCGAACAACGCGCCCAGCAGGCTCTGGTTGTCGAAACTGACATCGATCTGCGCACGGCGCACTTCGCGCTGCGGACTTGGCGGCGGGCTGAAGGGCCGATCGGCACTTCGTGCGGGTTTACGGGCCATGCGCTCCTTTCGATCTGTGATTCGCAAATCTAGGCCCACATTGTCGCGGCGCAAGAGAGGCTGCGACAAGCCGGTGGAAAGCTGCGCGTATTTATGTGGCGTGGGCGGGTATCAACACGCGCCCGGCCAGCGAATTCGGCCCGGCCTCCATCAGTTCTGCCTGCACCAGATCGCCGATGGCGCAGTCCCCTTCGAACCACACCGATTGCAGCCAGGGCGATTTGCCCAGCCATTGGCCTTCGTGCTTGCCCTTGCGCTCGACCAGGACCTGACAGGTCTGTCCCACGCTGGCCTGATTGAAAGCGTGCTGGTCGCGGTTGAGCGCGGCTTGCAGGCGCTGGAGGCGTTCGTCCATGACTTCCATCGCCACCTGCCCTTCCATCGTCGCGGCGGGCGTGCCGGGGCGCGGCGAATATTTGAAGCTGAACGCCTGTGCATAGCCGACTGCATCGACCAGCTTCAGCGTCTCATCGAACTCGGCATCGGTTTCACCGGGGAAGCCAACGATGAAATCGCCGCTCAGCGCCAGATCGGGGCGGGCCTCGCGGAAGCGTTCGAGCAGGCGCAGATAGCTGTCCACCGTGTGGCTGCGGTTCATCGCCTTGAGCACGCGGTCGCTGCCCGCCTGCACCGGCAGATGCAGAAACGGCATCAGCTTCTCGATCTCGCCATGCGCCGCGATCAGCGCGTCATCCATGTCAGCGGGGTGGCTGGTGGTATAGCGGATGCGGGCAAGGCCATCGACCTTGGCTAGCGCGCGGATCAGCCCCGCCAGCCCGACTGCGCGGCCCTTGTCATCCTCGTCGCTCCACGCGCTGACGTTCTGGCCCAGCAGCGTGATTTCCTTCGCGCCCGCTTCGACCAGTTTCTGTGCTTCATTGACCAGGTCGCTGAACGGTCGGGAGATTTCCGCGCCGCGCGTATAGGGCACGACGCAATAGGTGCAGAATTTGTCGCAGCCTTCCTGGATGGTCAGGAACGCGGCGGGTGCGCTTTTGCGGCCCCCTGCGTTTCTGGGCGGGAGGGCCGCGAATTTGGCAATCGCGGGCATATCGGTGTCGGTCGCGCGTCCACCGGCCACCGCCAGTTCGAGCATTTCGGGCAGGCGGTGATAGGCCTGCGGGCCGACGACCATGCTGACCGCCGGGCTGCGCGCCATGATCTCCTCACCCTCGGCCTGAGCGACGCAGCCAGCTACCGCGATCAGCGGCTGCTTGCCCGCCTTGCGCCCGGCCTTGGTGAGCCGCCCGACACGCGAATAGACCTTCTCCGCCGCTTTCTCGCGAATATGGCAAGTGTTCAGCACCACCAGATCGGCATCCTCGCCATCGGCAGCAGGCGCAATCCCACGCTCGGACAGCATTTCGCCCATCCGCTCGCCATCATAGACGTTCATCTGGCAGCCGAAGCTCTCGACCCGATAGGTCTTGGGGGGTGCCTCGGTGCTCATCGTTGTTCCGGAATCAGGAAACGCTCGCGTTGGCAATCTTGCCCGGCTCGCGTGGCGGTTCGCCCTTGGGCAGCGCGTCGACGTGTTCCATGCCGCTCTCGACCTGGCCCCAGACGGTGTACTGCCCGTCGAGAAAATGGCTGTCGTCGAAGCAGATAAAGAACTGCGAATTGGCGCTGTCGGGCATCTGGCTGCGCGCCATCGAGCAGGTTCCGCGGGTGTGCGGTTCGGCGTTGAATTCGGCTTTGAGGTCAGGCTTGTCGCTGCCGCTCATGCCGGTGCCGGTCGGGTCGCCGCCCTGCGCCATGAAGCCGGGGATCACGCGGTGGAACACCACGCCATCGTAGAACCCGTCTTTGGCAAGCTCGGTTATCCGCGCAACATGGCCGGGGGCCAGATCGGGGCGCAGCTTGATGACGACATCGCCGCCTTTGCCATCGCCGCAATCCAGGGTGAGTGTGAGTTTATCGCCTGACATTTGTGATCTCCTTGAAGGGTTGCGGGCCGATATAGGGATTGTGCGGCCTGTGTCACCCCGCAGCGGCCCCGCTGGTCTTGATTTTGATCGGGCACCGCCTAGAGCGACGCCATGGCCGAGACCCCGCGCCCCGATGAAGATGACCTGATGCTGGCGGAATTGCCGGCAGGCGAAGGCGCGCGTCCGGACGACCGCATCGATGACGAGCGGATGGACGAGGAGAATACGCTCAAGCCCGGCTATATCCGCGCCATTCAGGACGGGCTGGACGCTGGCGACAAGCAGGCGGTGTACGAGCTGGTCGAACCGCTCCACCCCGCTGACATCGCCGATCTGCTCGAACTGCTGAGCCGCGACGAGCGGCACGAGCTGGCCGCGGCCATCACCGATCTGATGAGCAGCGAAGTGGTCGCCGAGCTCAACGACTACGTCCGCGAGGACATGATGGAATCGCTCCCGGCGGCGAGCGTGGCGCTGATCGCCGAACAGCTCGATACCGATGACGCGGTCCAGCTGATCGAGGATCTGGACGAGGATGACCAGCAGGCCATCCTTGCCGAACTCGACGCCGAAGACCGCATCGCGATCGAAACCGCGCTGGGCTATCCCGAGGAAACCGCCGGCCGGTTGATGAGCCGCGATTTCGTGGCGGTACCCGAACACATGACCGTGGGTCAGCTGATCGACTTTCTGCGCGATGGGCATGAACTGCCCGAAGATTTCTTCGAGATCTTCGTGGTCGATGCGGGCCATCATCCGGTGGGCACCTGCCAGCTCTCGTGGATCCTGCGCACCCCCCGCGCCATCGCGCTGGGCGATGTGATGAAGCGTGACCAGACACTGATCCCTGCCATGCTCGACCAGGAAGAAGTCGCGCTGATGTTCCAGAAATACGGCCTTATCAGCGCCGCGGTGATCGACGACAGCGGTCGGCTGGTCGGCCAGATGACCGTCGATGACGTGGTCCACATCATCTCCGAAGAAGCGGGCGAGGATACGCTTCTGCTGTCGGGTGCGGGTGAAGGCGACATCAACGAACCGATCCGCGATGCCTATTCCGCGCGCGTGCGCTGGCTGGTCGCCAACCTTGGCACTGCGCTGGTCGCCAGCCTGATCATCGCCGCCTTTGGTGCGGCCATCGAACAGCTGGTGGCGCTGGCCGTGCTGATGCCGATTGTCGCCAGCATCGGCGGCAATGCGGGCACCCAGACGATGGCCGTCACGGTGCGCGCGATTGCCACCAACCAGCTGACGCGCAGCAACACGCGGCGCATCCTGTGGCGCGAAATGCGCGTGGGGATGCTGAACGGGGCGACCATCGCGCTGCTGGTCGGCGCGGCGACAGCGGTGATCTTCGGACCGACGCTGGGCGTGGTGATTGCGCTGGCGATGGTGATCAACGTCTTCGTTGCCGGAATGGCGGGCGTGCTGGTGCCCGTGGCGTTCGAGCGGCTGGATCAGGATCCCGCCGTCGCCAGCAGCGTGTTCGTGACCATGATCACCGATTCGATGGGCTTCTTCGCCTTCCTCGGCCTCGCCGTGCTCAGCGGGATTGCCGGATAGGGCGGGAGACATGGACCGGGTGTTACACGGTCCAGGATAGAAAAAACCGGCCGCCCGTAACGGCACTGCAAACAGTGTCGGCACAGTTTGAATATCAGCGGAAAAACACATCGTCTGCTACGAATGCACCCGCGCTTCGGCTGTAGGAAAATTAAAAACACTGGTCGCAAAAACGGCTGCGTTTGCTATCTGCTCTGCCATGCCGCTCAACCTGACCAAGATCGCCTTCGGTGCGAAAAGCTTTGCCGATATCGAAGGCTGGTACAGCGCGCGGCGCAGCCCGAACCTGACCACCCGCTATCGCCCGACGAAGTGGGAGCAGTGCATCGGCGGATCGCTCTACTGGATTCACCAGCACAGCATCGTCGCGCGCAGCGAAATCTTTGGCTTCAGCGAGACGAGCGACGGGCGCTGGTCCATCGACCTGGAACCACGCCTGATCCGCGTAATGCCCCGCCCCAAACGCGCCCACCAGGGCTGGCGCTACCTCAAAGGCGACCCCCCGCGCGATCTTAAAGAGGGCGAGGATATCGGCGATGTGCTGCCGGGCAAACTGGCAGGCAAGCTGGAGCGGCTGGGGTTGATCTGAAGCAGGACGGATATCCGCAATTGTTGGCTGTCAACAATGCTGCGAACCAGCGCCGACGTCCGCAAGCTGCGGTGGACGGCAGACATCGGTGATAGCTGCTGTCCTGCCTGATCTGACGGGTCTGTTTCTGTACTTCTTACGAGAACAGTAGGCGCCGCACCAAGAGTGCAGCGCTCTTCGCTGTCACATTTTGTGGATCATTTGGCGGCGACAATTCCACTATATCGGCCAGCGGGCAGGGACGCCCCGACTGCTTGCTCTGGCTCAGGATATAGCCAACCAGATATTCGATGGTGGCGAACGGCACCCCTCGTGCAGCCGGAGCGCTGACACCGGGAGCCTCGTAATGCGGCAGCACATCTATATCGATTGTCAGATAGATGATATCCGACCGCGCAACGAGCTCGTCAATAGCGCGGTTGGCAGCGTTCCGATCGGCAATCAGGGCGTGATCGGTAACGATATTGACTCCCCAATCCCGCGCCCGGTTCATCAGGGCTTGGGTGTTCGATTCTTCGGCAACACCAAGACACAGATAATCAAATCTGTTGGGGTCCAGTTCTCTGATCTGGGCAAAAGGCGTGCCTGATGATGGACCATTGTCGCCGGTCAATCGCAAATCCAGATGCGCATCCAGATTGATGATACCGATCTGCCTGCCCGGATAGCGTGCCGCCAGCCCGCAATAACTGCCAAAGGCGGTTTCGTGCCCGCCGCCCAGTACGATCACCCTCTCGTGCTGCTGCAATACCTCTGCGAGCGTATCGCTCAGCGCTGACTGTCCCGCTTCCAGATCGTCGGCCGTGACATCAATGTCGCCAAGATCGGAGAACGGCTTGGCATCCGGCGGTGCGGCCATGTTTGCAAGTGCGCCGCGCAGTGCCGCTGGGCCTGCATGTGCGCCCCCTCGCCCCTTGTTGCGGATAACACCGGCCTCGCAAGCAAAACCAATCAGCGCGCGCCCGGCGTTGTCCTGAACAATATGATGCAGGCGGACCGCACCCGCCCCGTCTTCAGGATCAGAGCGGCCACTCCACGGGGGCGCAGGGATGACATTTACCGGCATGAAAGGTCTCTAGCCCACACCGGCAATACCGGGCAAATCGAGCCCGTGTTCCTGCGCGCAGGCGATGGCATCTTCATAACCCGCATCGGCGTGGCGCATCACACCTGTCGCCGGGTCATTCCACAGGACATTGCCGATCCGCCGGTCGGCATCTTCGGTTCCGTCGCAGCAGATGACCATGCCGCTATGCTGGGAAAAGCCCATGCCAACGCCGCCGCCATGATGCAGGCTGACCCATGTCGCGCCGCTCGCGGTGTTGAGCAGGGCGTTGAGCAATGGCCAGTCCGAAACCGCATCGCTGCCATCCATCATGGCCTCGGTTTCGCGATTGGGGGACGCGACAGAGCCGCTGTCCAGATGGTCGCGCCCGATGACTACCGGCGCGCTCAATTCGCCGCTGCGGACCATTTCGTTAAAAGCCAGTCCCAGCTTGTGGCGCTGCCCCAACCCCACCCAGCATATCCGCGCGGGCAGGCCCTGAAAACTGATCCGCTCGCGCGCCATGTCGAGCCAATTGTGCAAATGGGGATCATCGGGGATGATCTCCTTTACCTTGGCATCGGTCTTATAGATATCCTCGGGATCGCCCGATAGCGCGCACCAGCGGAACGGGCCGATGCCGCGGCAGAACAGCGGGCGGATGTAGGCGGGCACGAAGCCGGGGAAGGCAAAGGCATCTTCCAGCCCCTCTTCCAAGGCGACCTGTCTGATATTGTTGCCATAATCGACGGTGGGCACGCCGGCCTTGTGATAATCCACCATTGCGCTGACGTGGATTTTCATAGCGGCGCGGGCGGCTTTTTCGACCGCCTTGGGGTTGCTTTCCTGTTTCGCGCGCCATTCAGCAACGCCCCATCCGATGGGCAGATACCCATGAACAGGATCATGCGCGCTGGTCTGGTCGGTCACAATATCGGGACGGACACCGCGCCGGAACAGCTCCGGCACAATCTCCGCCGCGTTACCGATCAGCGCGACCGATTTCGCTTCACCTGCCGATGTCCAGCGATCGATCATCGCCAGCGCTTCATCAACATCGCTGGTCTTTTCATCGACATAATTTGTGCGAAGCCGGAAATCCGCGCGGGTTTCGTCGCATTCTATGGCCAGACAGCATGCCCCGGCCATAACCGCTGCAAGCGGCTGCGCACCGCCCATCCCGCCCAGTCCGGCAGTCAGGATCCACTTGCCAGTCAGGTCGCCGCCATAATGCTGGCGGCCAGCCTCGACAAAAGTCTCGTAAGTGCCCTGAACGATGCCCTGCGTACCGATGTAAATCCACGAACCGGCCGTCATCTGGCCGTACATCGCCAGGCCTTTCTTATCGAGCTCGTGGAAGTGATCCCAGGTCGCCCAATGCGGGACCAGATTGGAATTGGCGATCAGCACGCGGGGCGCATCGGCATGGGTCCGGAATACGCCAACAGGCTTGCCCGATTGGACAAGCAATGTCTGATCAGATTCCAGTGCCTTAAGGCTCTCGACAATGGCATCAAAAGCCGCCCAATTGCGCGCCGCCCGCCCGATCCCGCCATAAACCACCAGCTCGTCAGGATTTTCTGCAACATCGGGGTGAAGATTGTTCATCAGCATGCGCAGCGGCGCTTCGGTAAGCCAGCTTTTCGCGTTCAGCTTCGTGCCTGTCGGCGGGAACACCGCACGGCTGTTGTGAGAGCGATCAACCATCGAGAAAATCCTCAATCTTTGGGAAGGATATTGCTGCGGCGTCCAGCAAGGCAAAATGTTCGGCAAGGCGTGCTGCGGCTTCAAGGTCGGGGCTGAGAAAACGGTCCTGCGTCAACGGTGCGACGTCGCCGTGAAACCGCTCTGCCACCGCCATCAGGGCCGGGCTGGTCTTATGCGGACTGCGAAAACGGATACCCTCGACCGCGCTGAAGATTTCGATGCCCAATATCCGGAACAGATTGTCTGCCATCAGCCCCAATCGGCGCGCGCCATGCGCTGCCATGCTGACATGGTCTTCCTGATTGGCGCTGGTCGGTGTCGAATCGGTTGAGCATGGATTGGCCAGATGCTTGTTCTCGCTCATCAAGGCGGCGCTGGTTACTTCGGCAATCATCATCCCCGAATTGAGGCCGGGATCCGCGGCCAGAAACGCCGGCAGATCAAAGCTGAGCGTTGGATCCACCAGCAACGCGATCCGGCGCTGTGAAATTGCGCCTATCTCAGCCAGGGCCAGAGCAATGATATCGGCGGCGAATGCGACCGGTTCGGCATGGAAATTGCCGCCCGAAACAATGCGGTCTTCCGATGTCAGCACCAGCGGATTGTCGGTCGCGGCATTGGCTTCGCGCCGCAAGGTAATGGCTGCATGTGCCAGTATATCCATTGCCGCCCCCACAACTTGTGGCTGGCAGCGCATACAATATGGATCCTGCACGCGCGGATCGTCTTCACGATGCGCTTCGCGGATATCACTTCCGTTCAGCAGTGCGCGCATGGTTGCAGCCGCTGCTATTTGGCCGGGATGCCCGCGCAGAGTGTGGATTTCTTCTATCAACGGAGCGGTCGATGCCATTGCGGCATCAATCGACATCGAGGAGGAAAGCAGGGATGTCATCGCTGCGTGCCAACCATTGAACAGCCCGGCCAACGCATGCGCAGTTGAAAACTGCGTCCCGTTGATCAGGGCCAGCCCTTCCTTTGGGCCCAGCACAACTGGCGACAATCCGGCTTTGCCAAGCGCAGCCGCACCGGACATCACCTCACCGCGCCACTCCGCGTCTCCCTCACCCATCATGACCGCAGCCATATGCGCGAGCGGTGCCAGATCACCCGAAGCGCCAACCGACCCTTGCGCGGGAATAACTGGATGAACCCCCGCCTCCAGCATGGCTTCCAGCAGCGTGACTGTTTCCGGCCTGATGCCTGACGCGCCGCGGCCCAGAGAAATCAGCTTGAGCACCATCATAAGCCGTTTGACCGGGCGCGGCGTGTCAGCGCCTACGCCCGAACAATGCGACAGGATCAGATTGCGCTGAAGCGTTTCGGTATCTTCTGAGGCGATGCGGATGGAGGCCAGTTTTCCAAACCCGGTATTGACGCCATAGACGGCATCGGGCCCAGCTGCTGCCTTCCCTATTCGCGCAGCCGAAGCGGCAATTCTTTCGCGCGCTGCATCATCCAGCGATACCGGCAATTCGTCACGCCAGATCCGTTCGAGCGCGCCCAGGCTGACTTTCCCAGGAGACAGGGTCAGCATGTGACACCTCCAAAAATACGTTGCTGCAAGGGCGCATCGCCCATGCGGTAGGTCAGTTCTGCAGGGTCGGTCACATCCCAGATATTGAGGTCGGCGCGCATTCCGGACTTCAACTGACCAACCTGCGAAAGCCCCAACGCCCGGGCCGCATTGTCCGTGACCCCTTCGAGACATTCCTGCGGCGAAAGCCCGAACAAAATCGCGCCCATATTCATGGCCAGAAGCAGCGAAGTCATCGGTGATGATCCCGGATTGCTGTCAGTGGCAAGCGCCATCGGCACACCCGCTTCGCGCAGTTTTTCAACGGGCGGTTTGCGGGTTTCCTTCAACATATAAAATGCGCCGGGCAGCAGGACTGCGACTGTGCCAGCGGCCGCCATTGCCGCAACGCCTTCGTCACTCAGGAATTCAAGATGATCGGCGGACAAGGCCCGGTGACGGGCCGCCAGGATCGCGCCGCCCTGATCTGATAATTGTTCAGCGTGGATTTTGACGGGAAGGCCAAGCTTTGCCGCATGTTCAAAAACACGCTCAATCTGCCGCGCCGAAAATCCAACCGTTTCACAGAACCCGTCGACCGCATCGACCAGCCCTTCTGCCGCTGCAGCCTCCATCGCTGGAAGGCAGATTTCGGTCAGATAATCATCGGCTTCCATATGTTTGGGGAAAGCATGCGCCCCCAGAAAAGTTGTACAGATCCGAATGGGGCGATGCTGCTCGATCATCCGTGCGACGCGCAGCATGCGAAGTTCAGTTTCTAAATCCAGCCCATATCCGGATTTGATTTCAACCGTCGTTGTGCCGTCTGAAATCAGGCGGTCAATTCGCGTTAGAGCGCCCGCCAGCAACTCTTCGTCTGTGGCTGACCGGGTCGCCTTAACCGTGGAAAATATCCCGCCGCCCGCGCGCATTATCTCTTCATAGCTCGCACCGGTTTGCCGCATCTCGAACTCTCGCGCCCGCGAGCCATGATAGACAAGATGCGTATGACAATCGATCAGTCCCGGCGTGACAAGGCGTCCGCCCAGCGGTCGCCGCGGCATCTGATCAAAGCGCTCAGGGATATCAATCTCAGCGCCCGCAAAAGCGATCGTGTCGCCCTCGACCCCAATAGCGCCGGACTGCGAGTAACCTGCCTCCCCCTCCAGATGCATGGGTGCGAGACGAGCATCCGTCAGAATATAGCAGTCAGACATTGGCGAATCCCGAGTCATTGGCGATAGGCAGAGGGCTAATATGTCTATACATAATCGTCATTGTCAATCACCTGCGCTGGTGTATTTTTACAGACAGTTCCGGCATGGCCGACCAAAGCGCACCAAGGTCAGGAAGTTGATGCACGCATACGAGAAAATCAGGGCCGAGATGCTGCATCGGATCACCAGACAGATATGGCCTGCGGGCGGCAACCTGCCGCATGAAGAGCAGTTGGCTGCCGAATTTGGCGTGGCACGCGGCACCATCCGCAGGGCGATGGCTGATTTGGTTCAGCAAGGCATAATCGTGCGCCGACGCAAAGCGGGCAGCAAAGTGGCCTCGCGCATCGCCCACTCGTCAACGCTTACAATCCCCATCGTCCGCCATGAGATTATCGATAGCGGCGCGGATTATGGCTATGAATTACTCTCGGCGGAAAAGGGCGGCAACGCTCTCGACAAGACCGGACATTTCAAGGGCGCGCCGCTCTTCCATATCTGTTGCCTGCACCTGTCGGACGGGCGACCCTACCAGTTTGAAGACAGGCTGATCAATTTGGATGCTGTACCGGATGCGGCGGAAACAAACTTCGATAACAAGAGCCCCAATGAGTGGCTTGTGGAAAAAGTGCCCTATTCCGCCGTGGGCACAGTTCTGAGGGCCGAAGCTGCAGATAGCACACAGGCCCGGCACCTGAAGATCAGGAAGGGCTACCCTCTGTTTGTAATCGAACGGCAAACCCACCTCGACATCCTGCCTGTAACGCTGGTCAAGATGAGCCACCCGGCAGATCTGTTTTCGATTACGACACAAACTGGCGTGTTTGATTAAAGCGCTGCGGCACGCCGTTTGTGGCTCATTTTGCGGGAACGCCAGACGCCAGCTGCCTAACCCGCCGCCGCAACCTTCTCAGCCACCTTCCGCAATGCGTCGGCGTAAACCTGCGCGCCCTGTGCGCCGGGGATCATGTAGCGGCCTTCGATCAGCATCGCGGGGACGCCGGTGATATTCATGTCCCAGGCGGCGCTTTCTTCGGCGCGGACCTTGCGGGCATATTCCTCGCTGGCGAGCGCGGCGGCGGCGGCCTTGCGGTCGAGGCCGGTTTCCTCGGCAATGTCGAGCAGAACGGCCTGCTCGCCAATCGGGCGGCGGGCGTTGAAATGGGCGGTGAACAGCGCAAGCTTGAGTGCAGTCTGCTGGGCTGCGCCGTGTTCCTCACCCGCCCAGGTCAGCAATTTGTGCGCGGCAAAGGTGTTCCACATCATCGCGTCGGGGGCCGGTTCGGCGCCAGTGTAATCCAGCGATACGCCGGCTTTCTCCGCCGCTTCGCGCATCTGGCCCTGCACGCCGCGCGACTGTTCCATAGTGCGGCCATATTTGCGCGCGATGTGGGCGGTGCGCTCTTCGCCCTCGGGCGGCATATCGGGGTTAAGCTCGAACGCGTGCCAGCGCACTTCGGCGTCGATCTCGCCCGCCACCAGTGCCAGCCCCTGTTGCAGATTGCCCCAGCCGACCAGGCACCACGGGCACATCACGTCGGACCAGATGTCGATTGTCAGCCTGCGCGCGTTGGTCATTTGTCCATCCACCAAGTTACCAGATGATGCGCAATCGCATAGGATCGCGGGAAGACCAGATCCTCCGTGCCCTGTTCGCCTGCGGCGCGGGCAGTCTCCAGCTCGGCGCGGGTGAACCAGCGGGCATCGTCCAGTTCGGTCCGGTCGATGGTGAGGTCAGGGTCGTCGGCAAAGCTGTGGCAGCCGATCATCAGCTGGCTGGGAAAGGGCCACGGCTGGCTGGCGATGTAGGTCACATCGCGCACGCGGACGCCCGCTTCCTCATACACCTCGCGCGCCACGGCCTCCTCGATGCTTTCGCCCGGTTCGACAAAGCCCGCCAGCGCGGAATAGATGCGCGGCGGAAAGCGCGGCTGGCGGCCCAGCAGCAGGCGGTCTTCATGTTCGACCAGCATGATGGTGACCGGATCGGTGCGCGGGAAATGCAGCGCGGCGCAGTCCGGACAATCACGCTGCCAGCCGCCCTTGGCCAGCTTGGTCGTCGCGCCGCAGCGGGCGCAAAAGCGGTGCCGTGCGTGCCAGTCCACCAGACTGCGCGCACCGCCATACAGCGCCAGATCGCCCGGGCTGAGCACCTGCATCGCTTGCCAGATCGCCGGATCGGCATAGGCCGGACTGCCCGCCCCCTGGTCCGGTACAGCGGCAAAGCAAGCCTTGCCCGCCATCATGCCGAGGAACACCAGCTCTGCCGTTTCCTCTGCATCGGCCAGCGTGCCCCAGGTCAGCGACCCGGCATCGTCGAACACCGGGTTCAGCCCGTCCATCACCAACAGCCGCGCACGCCAGTTCATCAGCCCGGCCAATACCGATGGGTCGGCGCGGATATTGTCCGCCCGGTCGATCGGCGATCCGGTGAAGGCGATCATCAGGCGTTACGCCCCCTGCATCGCCGCCAGATCAGCCATCACCGCAGCCGGGAAGCCGCCGTGAATGGGATAGGCTTCGGACGGCATGTATTGCGTGTACATGCTGGCGCGCAGATTGGCCTTGTAGCTGACGAAAGCGACCGTTCCGGCGGCCCCGCCCCAGCCATAGGCCCCGTCCTGCACGCGCCCGCCAGCGCCGAAGCCCTGACCCGCGATCCAGGTGTTTTCGGTGGTGGCGCCTTCGGGCAGCAGATTGGATGTGCCGACCCGCACGGCCAGCTCGCCCATCACGCGCTTGCCGTCGATAACGCCATAACCCAGCAACATCTTCAAGAAGCGGTCGTAATCGCGCGGGCTGGACACCAGACCGGCCCCGCCCATCGGGAAGGGCGGCGTGTCGAGATAGATCGAGGCCGAGCCCGGATCGATCGGCAGCGGGGTGCCGTTGAGGATACCGTAATTGGTGGTCAGGCGGCGCGCCTCGCTGGCCGGAACCGCGAAATAGGTGCTGTTCATGCCGGTCGGTTCGAAAATCTGCGTGCGCAGGAATTCGTCGAACTTCATCCCGCTGGCAACTTCGATCACGCGGCCCAGCAGGTCCAGACCGACCGAATAGCTCCACTTGGTGCCCGGTTGCAGGACCAGCGGCGCCTTGGCCAGCCGGTCGGCGAAGACGTCCAGCCCGGCCACTGCCACCGAACGGCCAAGGCCGGGGATCGGAATGCGGCTGACCTGACCGGGGACCAGCCCCTGTTCCTCATAATGATCCTTGATCGCGCCCTTCTGGACGATGCCATAGCCAAGCCCGGCGGTGTGCGTCATCAGGTGGCGGACCGTGATCGGGCGATCGGCAGGGACCAGATCGGTGATCGTCCCGTCATAGGTCTTCTGCACCATCATATTGGCATAGGCGGGCAGTATCTCGGCAATCGGCTGATCGAGGCCCAGCTTGCCATCATCGATCAGCATCATCGCTGCCATGCCGGTGACCGGCTTGGTCATTGAATAGACGCGGTAAAGGCTTTCCGCATCCGCGCGCACTCCTGATCCAAACGCCAGTTCACCGCGTGCGATAAATGCCGGGTCCTTGTCACCCCAGCCCAGCGCCGCAACCATATTGGCGACCTTGCGCTCGCCCACATATTTATCGACCATCGCCGCGACATTGGTCCAACCCGTGCCGCCCGGCTGCGCCATCGCCAACCGGCCCATCGGCAGGCCCGACATGGCGGCACCGGCGGTCAGCCATGCCCCGCCGCGCAGCAGCGAACGCCGCGAGAATTGTGGGTCTGCGAAATCGCGATAAGCCATGCGTGGTCTCTCCGTCTGATTATTTTGCGGTGCATCTGTGCGGGAGCCGCGATGAACGGTCAATTGCGAATTGAAACCGTTGGAGAATTGGCGAGAGTAAAACCAGCCTTGAAATGCGCGGCTGTGCTATGCATATAAGACACATGCTTAATCTACTCTCGATCCTGCTGGGGATCATTTCGCTGGTCATCGTCATCCCCTCGGCCATTCCGCTGCTTGGCTGGGGCAATTGGCTGGCACTGCCATTCGCAGTGGCGGGTGCCGGGATCGGAGCGCTGTCTTCGACCAATGGCGGCCGTAATTTCTGCCTGATCGTGCTGGCCATTGCCGCCATCCGGCTGAGCCTGGGCGGCGGGATTATCTAAGCCTCACCGCTTTGGGCCAGTGCCAGTCGCGCGGCCTTGGCGAACAAGGTGGGCAATCCGGCATCCTCTATCCGGTCGATGGGCCACCATGTCCCCTCGCCCGCAATCGGCGCTGCGGTCTGATGGCGCACAACTGACAACTCCAGCGTGAAGTGCGTGAAACCGTGGCGCACCACGCCCAGCGGCTCGCCAGCGCCAGTGACCGGGGACTGCCCGCTGCCATTACCGTGCACGCTCCACCCGTCATCGGGCAAGGCGCGCATCCCGCCCAGCATCCCGGCGGGCGGGCGGGTGACAAGCCAAACGGCGCCAGCGCGTTCGATCCAGTAACACTGGCCTGTCCGCATCGGCTTGGCCTGCTTGGGCGCTTTGACGGGAAACTGCGCCGGTTCGCCAGTTGCCCTGCCCGCACAATCGGCGCTGAGTGGGCACAGCAGGCATTTGGGATCGCGCGCGGTGCACAGCGTCGCGCCCAGATCCATCATCGCCTGCGCAAAATCTCCGGCGCGCGCGTCCGGCGTGATTGTGTCGGTCGCGGCGCGGATCGCTTTGCGCGCGGCGGGCAACGGCTCGGCAATGGCGAACAGCCGCGCTGTCACCCGCTCGACATTGGCATCGACCACCACCGCGCGCCGTCCGAAGGCGATCGCCGCCACAGCAGCGGCGGTATAAGCGCCCAGCCCCGGCAGCTTGCGCAATTCCTCCACGGTATCGGGAAAGCCGCCCCGCTGCGCCACGGCGCGCGCCGCCTTCACCAGATTGCGGGCGCGCGAGTAATAGCCCAGCCCTGCCCATGCCGCCATAACGGCTTCCTCTGGGGCTGCCGCCAATGCTTCGACAGTGGGCCAGCTATTGGTAAATTTTGCGAAATAGGGTTTTACCGCCGCCACAGTGGTCTGCTGCAACATCACTTCGGACAACCACACGCGATAGGGATCGGGCGGCGGTGTGCCGGGCGGTGCGCGCCACGGCAGCGTGCGGGCATGGGCATCGTACCAGCCGAGCAATTTGTCTGGAATGGTGGCAGTGGCAGTGGCGGTCACCGCGCGGCTATGGCATGACCCCCGGCGCAATGGAACGGGATGATAAAGCCAAGCCGAAAGGCACCGCTCGCAAGCCGGGCAAGACGCCGCGCGCGTGGCAGCGCCCGCGCGGCGGCAGCGCCAAGGCAATCGCCGATCTGATGCCGCAAATCGGCCGCAGCGCGTTTCGCCGCTTCGGCTTTGTCCAATCCTCCGTCGTCAGCCGCTGGCCCGAAATTGTGGGCGAGGCACACGCACGGGTCTGCGCACCGGAAATGATCCGCTTTCCACCGGGCGAGAAATCGGACGGTATCCTTGAACTGGTGGTGGTGTCTGCCAATGCGCCGCTGATCCAGCAGGTGATCCCGGAGATTATCGAGCGGGTGAACCGTTTCTTCGGCTATCGCGCCGTGGCGCGGATCAAGCTGCGGCAAGGTGCAGTTAAGCCGCCAGAGCGCAAAACCCGTCCAGCCGCGCCGCCGTCGCTAAAACCGATTCCGATGGAATTGGGCGACAGTCTGCGCGATATTGGCGACCCGGAACTGCGCACAGTGCTCGAATCACTGGCGCGCAGCATCGGTTCGCAAGAAGAAGATGGGGAAGCAGACACGTGAGAAAGACTTTCGGAGCAGCCAAAGCAGTCATGCTCGCAGCAGCCAGCTGTATCGCGGCAATCGGTCCCGCTGCGGCACAGGATTCCCCTTCTTCCGAGCCTAAGCGCGCCAATTGGGCGGTGATGGTTGCCGAAACCGAAGGTGGGCACCGCATCGGCAATCCCGAAGCCAAGGCCAAATTGGTCGAATATGTCAGCTACACCTGCTCGCACTGCGCCGAATTTGCGCGCACCGGCGATGGCGCGCTGAAACTGCTGTATGTCCCCACGGGCAAGATCAATTACGAAATCCGCCATCTGGTGCGCGACCCGGTCGATCTGGCCGCTGCACTGCTGACGCATTGCGGCCCGGCCGACAAATTCTTCGGCAATCACGAAGCGATCATGATCCGTCAGGACGTCTGGCTGGACAAGGCACGCAAGACCACCCAGGCGCAGCGCGCCCGCTGGCAGTTCGGCACCGTTGGCGCACGCTTCCAGGCGATTGCCAGCGATCTCGACTTTTACGAAATCATGCTGGTGCGCGGTTATTCGCGGCCCGACCTCGACAAATGCCTGTCTGACGAGGCGAAAGCCAATTCGCTGGCCGAAAATTCGCGTGCGGACATGGTGGCTTACGACATCAAGGGCACGCCCAGTTTCATGCTGGACGGCACGCTGCTGGAAGGCACCCATGGCTGGGAAATGCTCCAGCCGCATCTCGACAAGGCTATCTGAGCATCACGACCAGCAGGATTTTGCGGGGGACAGCCCTGTGAACAAGGCCGCCGCCGCGCTTCACCTGTCCCGGCGCTTGTCCTAGCCTCTCCGGTCAATCGACTGTTTCGGCCCCACGAAGGAATCCCATGATCAAGACCCTGCGTTTCGCCATCGCCGCCCCGCTCGCTCTGGCGCTCGCCTCGTGCAATTCCGGCGCGGAAGAACCCGGATCGCTGGAAGGCGATGCCATCGCCGCAGTCCCTGCCCCGGCGGGCAGCGCGTGGCGCGATACGGTGCAGGTCACCAAGTATAACGGCCATTTGGTCGGCAATCCCGATGCCCCGATCAAGCTGGTCGAATATGGCTCGCTCACCTGCCCCACCTGCGCGCGTTTCAGCGTGGAAGGGGTGGAGCCGCTGATGGACAAATACGTCAATTCCGGCGTGGTCAGCTTCGAACTGCGCAATTTCGCGCTGCACGGAACGGTCGACGTGGTGCTGGCGCGGCTGGCCCGCTGTTCCTCGCCCGAAGCGGTGGTTCCGCTGTCTGACCAGATCTGGGCCAATCTCGAAACGCTGCTGGCACCCTTGCAGACCAATGCCGCCGCGCTGGAAGCTGCCATGCAGCAACCGATGGAACAGCGCTTTGGCGCGTTCGCGCAGGTCGCCGGCTATTACGATTTCTTCGCCGCCCGCGGCATCAGCGAAGATCAGGCGCGCAGCTGCCTTGCCGATATCCCGGCGATGGAACAGCTGGCCGAAGACACCCGCGCGCAGGGTGAGGAATTCAGCATCACCGGCACGCCCACGCTGATGGTCAACGGCCAGAAGGTTGACGCCATCACCTGGAGCGCGCTCGAACCCATTCTCCAGCGCGCCGGCGCCAGATAACGCAGCGGCAGCGGGGGACAGGCGAACGCAATGCTCATCAGGCGGCTCAAACTCAGCGGTTTCAAGAGTTTCGTCGAGCCTGCCATTTTGCATATCGAACCCGGCCTGACCGGCGTTGTCGGCCCCAATGGCTGCGGCAAGTCCAACCTGCTTGAAGCGATCCGCTGGGTCATGGGTGAAAACTCGCCCAAATCCATGCGGTCCGGCGGAATGGAAGATGTCATCTTCGCAGGCACGCAAAGCCGCCCGCCGCGCGACTTTGCCGAAGTGGTGCTGCAAGGCGCAGACGCCGAGGGTGAAGAGCTGGAAGTCGTCCGCCGGATAGAGCGCGGGGCTGGATCGGCATACCGCGTCAATGGCCACGATGTGCGCGCCAAGGATGTGGCGCTGACCTTTGCCGATGCCGCCACCGGCGCTCACAGCCCGGCGCTCGTGAGCCAGGGCAAGATCGCGCAGGTCATCGCCGCCAAGCCCGCCGAACGCCGGATGATGCTGGAAGAAGCGGCGGGGATCGCGGGCCTGCACGTGCGCCGCCGCGATGCCGAAAGCAAACTGCGCCAGACCGAAGCCAATCTGGCGCGGCTGGAGGATCTGATGGCGGGTCTGGACAGCCAGATCGCCGCGCTCCGGCGGCAGGCCAAGCAGGCGGAACGCTACACCAGGCTATCCGACGAAATCCGCACTGCCGAGGCGCGGCTGGTGTTTGCCCGCTGGCGCGATGCGGCGGCAGCGGCGGACGAAGCGAAGCAGGCGGCGGGCATTGCCGATGCGGCGGTTGCCAGTGCCCGGATCGAGGCGGCGGCAGCGCAGAAGGCGCAGCACGCCGCAGCCGGGGCTCTTGCCGAAGCGCGCGAGGAACAGGCTGACCGCCGAGACGATGCCAGCGCGCATGGCCACCGCATGGCGGCGCTCACCAGCCAGCTCGAAGCCGCCGAGCAACGCCTGGCCGATCTCGACCGCCAGCGCGCCCGGCTGGAGGCGGATCGCGGCGAGGCTGACCGCCTGACCAAGGATGCGGGCGAGGCGCTGGCGCGGCTGGAAAAGGATTTGGCCGACAGCGAGCAAAAGCTGGCCGCAGACGAGGCGCGGCGTCCCGCACTGGTGGCGCATTCCGAGAATGCCGAGCGCGACAGTCGCACCGCCGAACTGGCACTGGCCAAGGCAACCGCCGACCATGCGGGGGTCGAAGCGGAATGGCGCGTGGTGGAGGCAGAGGTTTCTCAGGCACAAGGACGGCTCGAACGCATCCGCACCGAGGGGCAGCGCATGGCGGACCAGCGCACCGCGCTTACTGCCGAGGGGGATGGTGCCGACAGCGTGGAAGCTGCGCGGTCCGAGGCTGAGCGGCTGGCGCAGGCAGTCGAACAGATGCGCACCGCGCTAAGTGATATGCAACAGCGCAAGGCCGCCCTGCAGGCCGAGCGTGACGAAGCCGGAACCGCGCTTGCCTCCGCCAAGGCCGAACTGGCGGGCGTCAGCCGCGAACACGAAGCGCTACGCCGCGACCGCGAGGCTCGCAGCCGCGCCGCAGAGAAGCGCGCCGGCAAGCAGCAAGCCATCGACGCAGTGCGGGCCGAGCGGGGCTATGAACGCGCGCTGGCAGCGGTTCTGGGTCGCAATGGCAAGGCTCTGCTGGGCGATGCCGACCGCGACGAAGGCCGGTTCTGGACGGGTGCCGGATCGCCCGCGAAAGTCGCCGACAGCCTGGCTGATCATGTCGCCAGATGCCCCGCCGAATTACAGGCCCGGCTGGCGCTGGTCCATGTCGCTGCGGTCGATGACAGTCGCACCTTGGCTCCCGGCGAATGGCTGGTCACGCAGGACGGACAGCTACGCCGGTGGGACGGCTTCGTGGTGCGCGGCGAAGGGGCGGCAGAGGCGGCGCGGCTGGAGGCGGAGAACCGTTTTCTCGAACTTGACCAGCAGCTCCCGGCGCTGAATGCCGCAGTCGAATCCGCCAGCGCCGCGCAGGACGTCGCCGCAACGCAGCTGTCAGAACTCCAGCGCGCGCTGATCGCTGCCGAGCGCGAGATTGCGCAAACCAGCGAGCAGGAACGCGCCGCCCTGCGCGCACTCGATCAGGCGGAGGCCGCCCGCGACCGTATCGCCGCCCGGCTTGACGAACTGGACACCGCGCTGACCGAACATGGCGAGACGCTGACATCCGCGCAGGATGATCTGACAGCAGCCGAGGCCAAACGTGCCGCGCTGCCCGATCCGGCGGCAGGACGCGCTGCTCTGGAGACGGCACGGCAGCGTAATGAGGATACGCGGCGGGCTCTTCAAACCCGCGCTGCCGAGGTGGCCGCGCATGATCAAGGCCTCGCAGTCGCGCGCGAACGCACGGCGGCGCAGCGCAGCGATATGGCCAATTGGCAGGCGCGATCGGGGGAAGCGGCACGGCGGCTGTCGGATATGGCCCGCCGCTTCGAAGAGATCGAGCAAGAGCGCGCAGTGACCGCCGCCAAACCCGAAGGGCTGCTGCGCGAAATCGAGCAGGGCGACACGGTGCGCGAACGGCTGACCCGCGAACTGGCGGCGGCGGAGACTGCCGTAGCCTCCGCCAGCGAAGCCGGGCGCGTGGCCGATACCGGTTTCACCGCCGCCAATGAAGCCCTTTCCGCAGCGCGCGAAACCCGCGCCGGGCTGGCCGCGCGGGCCGAAAGCCAGGAAGCGCGGCGCATCGAGATGGGCCGGATTTCGGGCGAACGCTTCCAATGCCCGCCCCCGCTGCTGCCCGAACGCTTTGCCTTCGATGACAACCAAGTCGCCAGCGCCGAGGCGGAAAGCGAAACGATGGACCGCCTCACCGCCAGCCGCGAACGGATCGGACCGGTCAATCTGGTTGCCGCAGAGGAATTGCAAAAGCTGGAAGAACGCGCCGGTTCCAGCGCCGAGGAACAGGCCGAACTGGGCGAAGCGGTCCACCGCCTGCGCGGATCAATCGGCAGCCTCAACCGCGAGGGCCGCGAACGGCTGCGCACCGCCTTTGAACAGGTGGACACGCATTTCCGCCGCCTGTTCACCCGGCTGTTCGAAGGCGGTCAGGCGCATCTGGCGCTGATCGACAGCGACGATCCGCTGGAGGCTGGTCTGGAGATTTTCGCGCAACCTCCGGGCAAACGGCTGCAATCGCTCACCCTGCTGTCCGGCGGCGAACAGGCGCTGACCGCCATCGCGCTGATCTTTGCGCTGTTCCTGACCAACCCCGCACCGATTTGCGTGCTGGACGAGGTTGATGCGCCGCTCGACGATGCCAATATCGACCGCTTCTGCGACCTGCTCGACGCGATGGTCCGCGAAACCGCGACGCGCTATCTGATCGTCACGCACAACGCCGTGACCATGAGCCGGATGCACCGCCTGTTCGGCGTCACGATGATCGAAAAAGGCATCAGCCGTCTGGTCAGCGTGGATCTGGGCAGAGCGGAGGAGTTGCTGGCGGCGGAGTAAAGGCCTCAGGGATTGGGTGGGAAGCGGACTTTATTCCTTGGCCCAATACGCCGTGTAACTCGGGTGCTCTTTGAAAAGCTCATCAAAGCTCGGCTCAAATATCCCAATCAAATCAACCTGGCGCTCATCCAACGTAGGATAGTCTTGGATTGAGATTGCCTCACTCTTCATCGTTGACCCATCAGCCATTTCTAGACGCAAGATGTCAGTGCGGTCGCCAACGTAATCTCCGTCGATCACATTGGCGTGTCGGTTCGCATCATAGTCTCTCGCCGGAGAAAATTTTGCCATTGCCACGCACATGGGTGGGTCGGTCAACGTCTGCTATTGGGTCGTTGGACAACATGGCCAAGCTCGCGGAAAGCGAAGGTAAGCTACGCTGCCAGCGCCACATGCAAATCTTCGCGAATGGCTTTCAACCTTGCCAGCATATCACCTTCAACAGGAGCCGACGGCGCGGCTTCTTCAACAATAGCGCGTGCCTCGCCCCCACCCTTCAAAGCCGCCTTCGCGCCTTTGAGTGTGTAGCCCTCACGGTTGACCAGGCGGTCGATATTTTCGACCACGGCCACGTCTTCGGGACGGTAATACCGCCGCCCGCCGCTGCGTTTTAGGGGTTTGAGCGTGGGGAACTGCTGCTCCCAATAGCGCAGCACATGGGTCTTGATCCCGGTGGCCTGCGCGACTTCGCCGATGGTGCGCAGCGCGCCGGCATCCTTGCCATCGTCGAACTTGGTCATCGCAGGTTCCTTTGCAGCAGCGCGGCAGGCCGGTTCAGCCCTTGGCGATGCGATCCTTGAGCAGCTGGCTGGCGCGGAAAGTCATCACCCGGCGCGGGGTGATCGGCACTTCGACGCCGGTCTTGGGATTGCGGCCAATGCGTTCTTTCTTGTCACGCAAAATGAAGCTGCCGAAGCCCGAAATCTTGACGTTTTCGCCGCTCGACATGGCTTCACACATCTTGGCGAGAATCGATTCAACCATGTCGAGCGATTCGGCGCGCGAAAGCCCCATCTTGCGGTTGATGGTTTCGGCAAGGTCGGCGCGAGTGAGTGTTCCCACAGAACGCATCATGGTCATTTGTCCTCTTGCTAGGATGCGACCCCGAGCAAAGTTCATCCATCAAACTAACGGTTTGTATGCATTTTCGCAACCGGCGCGGTGAAGTGTCCACCGCACCTTACATTCTGACCAGCGCAGCGCCCCAGGTAAAGCCGCCGCCCATCGCCTCAAACATCACCAGATCGCCCGGCTTGATCCGCCCGTCCTTCACTGCAACATCCAGCGCCAATGGCACCGATGCAGCGGAGGTGTTGGCGTGCTGGTCAACCGTGACCACCACCTTTTCAGGCGGCAGATCGAGCTTGCGCGCAGTGGCGTCCAGAATGCGCGAATTGGCCTGGTGCGGGACCACCCAATCCACATCGCTGGCGGCGATCCCGGCATCCGCGCTGACTTCTTTCAGCACTTCGGCGAGATTGACCACCGCGTGGCGGAAGACCTCGCGGCCCTTCATGCGCAGCTTGCCGACAGTGCCGGTGGTGGACGGGCCGCCATCGACATAGAGCATGTCCTTATGCGCGCCGTCGGCATGGAGCTTGCTGGCCAGAATACCGGGGCCGTCCTGCGCCACGTCCTGCGCCTCCAGCACGATTGCGCCCGCGCCATCGCCGAACAACACGCAAGTGGTGCGGTCTTCCCAGTCGAGGATGCGGCTGAAAGTCTCGGCACCGATCACCAGCGCGGCCTTGGCCATGCCGGTGCGCAGCATCGCATCGGCTGTCGCCATCGCATAAAGAAAACCCGAGCAGACTGCGGCCACATCGAAAGCGATGCCGCCGCCGCAGCCCAGCGCCGCCTGCACCTGTGTGGCAGTGGCGGGAAAGGTGTGGTCAGGCGTCGCCGTGGCCAGCACGATCAGCCCGATTTCCGAAGCGTCCATTCCGGCCGCCTCCAGCGCGCGGCGCGCGGCCTCGGTCGCCAGTGTGGAAGTCGTCTCGTCGTCCTGCGCGATATAGCGCTGGCGTATGCCGGTCCGCTCGACAATCCAGTCATCGCTGGTGTCGACGCGCTCGGCCAATTCGGCGTTGGTCACGCAGGTCCGCGGCAATGCCGAACCACAGCCGCGAATGACAGAGCGGATCATGGCGCGGTCAGCCCGCTGGCCGACAGCGCGCCGATATCCTGCGCAATACGGTTGGTAATGTCATCCTCCAGCAGCCGCGCGGCCACTTCAACCGCATTGGCGACGCCCTTGGCATTGGCGCTGCCGTGGCTTTTCACCACCACGCCATTGAGGCCCAGGAAGACCGCGCCATTGTGATTGTTGGGATCAAGATGGTGCTTGAGCAATTCGGTCGCCGGGCGTGAGACCAGAAAGCCAACTTTCGAGCGGAAGGAAGACGAAAACGCATTTTTCAGCAGATCGGTCACGAACCGCGCAGCGCCCTCGATCGCCTTCAACGCGATATTGCCGGAAAATCCGTCGGTCACGATCACATCGCAATTGCCGCGATTGATCTTGTCCGCCTCGACAAAGCCATCAAAGGTCATCGCCAGGCCGGTCGCCGCTTTTAGCCGGGCGGCGGCTTCCTGGATATCCTCGGTGCCTTTGGTTTCTTCGGTGCCGATGTTGAGCAGCCGCACCCGCGGGCTCTCGCGCCCGGTGACGATCCGCGAATAGGCAGCGCCCATCACCGCAAATTGCAGCAGATTGCGCGCGTCACATTCGCGATTCGCGCCAAGGTCCAGCATGATGACATCATCATCGGTCAGCGTGGGCAGCAGCGCGGCCAGCGCCGGGCGATCGATCCCCGGCATGGTGCGCAACGCCAGCTTGCTCATCGCCATCAGCGCGCCGGTGTTCCCGGCACTGACAGCAGCGCCAGCGTCGCCCTGCTTCACAGCATTGACGGCCAGACCCATGCTGGTGGTTTTGGCACGGCGCAGCGCCCGGCTGGGTTTTTCATCCCCGCCGACCACATCTTCGCAATGCAGCACTTCGGACGCTTCGGTCATGCCGGGATGGGTTTCGAGCGCGGCTTTGATCCGCACTTCGTCACCAACCAGCAGGAACTTGAAGCGATCATGCCGGCGCCGCGCAAGCGCAGCACCTTCGACCATCACGCGCACGCCTTCATCGCCGCCCATCGCGTCAACGGCGATACGCGGCAATCTCATGGCAAACTCCGGGTCAAATTACGGTCAGAGACCGACGGCGATGACTTCGCGTCCGTTATAATGGCCGCAATGCGGGCACAGATTGTGCGGCCGCTTCAGCTCGCCGCAGTTCGAACACTCGTGATGAGCGTCAACCTTCAACGAATCATGCGAACGGCGGTTGCCCCGGCGGTGGGGCGATACTTTCCTCTTGGGGACGGCCATGGCGGCACCTGTTCCTCAAATAAACACTGTAGTTTCGGTTGGCCGCCGTAGGGGATGGTCCGGGGTCACACAAGAGTGCGGCTTACCGAAAAGTCCCGTCCGTGGCGGTGAAGGCGCGCGCTATAGCGAAAACCGGCGGCAATGCAAGCACGGGGATAGCATGGCCGCGCGGATTGCCCGCGCCTCTGCCCCTCCCTAGCAAGGAGTGGGTTCGCAAGCAATCGGGACAATCGTCCGCCACAGGGGCAATCGCCATGGATATCATACTGCCGATCACACTGACTTCTGCCGCAGCGGCAGCCATCATCAATCTGTGGCTGTCCGTGCGCGTGGGCCAATTGCGGGGCAGTTTAAAAGTGCTGCACGGTGATGATTCGGGCGGCCCGCTGACCCGCCGGATGCGCGCGCAGATGAACTTTGTGGAGAACACCGCCTTTGTTCTGGTGCTGATCGCGGCCATCGAACTGTCGGGACGCGGCCAGCCGTGGCTCGCCTATGTCGCGGGCGCATATATGCTGGGCCGCGTGGCGCATGGCATGGGGATGGACGGCGAAGGCCCGACGAAACCGCGCATGATCGGCACGCTGATCACCATGCTGACCCAGCTGGGGCTGGCCGTGGTCGCCGCGCTGATTGCGATGCGGGTGATGTAAGGCGCAGCCCTCCCCGTTCCCGGGCAGATGACAGTCGCGATAGGCGGCTGACGGAGGGGATTTCGGCCTGATACGGCACTTTGCCGCCGCCCCCCACCATGCTCCGCTTGGTCACCCTTCCGGTCCGGAGAGGATTTACGCCAGAGCGTGATCGCTGACGAAGGCGTTGGTCTTGCGTTCCTGGCCAAAGGTGCTGGTGGGGCCGTGGCCGGGGATAAAGGTCACGTCATTGCCCAGCGGCCACAGCTTCTGGGTGATCGCGTCGAGCAGATCCTGATGATTGCCCATCGGAAAATCGGTGCGCCCGATGCTGCCCTGAAACAGCACATCGCCGACAATGGCGAATTTGCTGGCGCGGTTGAAGAACACGACATGGCCAGGGGTGTGGCCGGGGCAATGGATCACTTCCAGCACCAAGTCGCCCACGGTGACGGTGTCGCCATCGTCCAGCCAGCGATCGGGTTCGAACACCTGGCCGTTGACGCCGTATTTCGCGCCGTCTTCGCCCAAACGGTCAATCCAGAAACGGTCGGCCTCATGCGGCCCTTCGATGCGCAGCCCCAGCTCTTTCGCCAGCACGCCTGCCTCCCCGCAATGGTCGATATGGCCGTGGGTGATCAGGATCTTCTCCAGCTCCACCCCGCTGCGCGCCACCGCCGCCTTGAGCTTGTCGAGATCCCCGCCCGGATCAATCAGCGCACCTTTGTTGGTGGCGGTGCACCAGATCAAAGAGCAGTTTTGCTGCAAGGGCGTGACCGGGACGATACCGGCTTTCATTGGGGGAGTTTTAAGAGTGCCTGTCATGCGCGGGAAATGGCGGCAGCGGGCTGCGATTGCAACCCGCCTACCAAACCTGCGGTCAGGCCAAACTGTCAGGCGTTCAGGGCGCGCTGTGCCCCCGAACGCCGACAGAAAAGCTGATCAATAGCGGCGGAAATCCACGATGCGGTTGTCGCTGCGGAAGATGCAGGAGAACTGGTTACGACGCGAATCGCGCACATTGATCCGACCTTTGACCTTCACTGTATCGCGGCTGTCCTGCTTGACGGATTCGATACGAATCTGTCCGAAACGTGATGCTTCACGCCCACAGGCATTGGCAGCAGCACGTTCAAATTGCTGGCCTGAATTGTAGCCGTAATTGTCATCACCGCCGCCAAGGATATCGTCGAACAAGCCGCCGCCAAGGCCGCTCATACAACCGCCAAGCAGCAGGGTGGTGGAAAGCATGGTGGGAAGAAGTAACTTACGCATGTCGTGTCTCCAGCGTTGTGTCCCTTGTCTCGCCCACCGACTGCAAGGGTATTGAGACTACGAAAACCGCGAGTGATTGTTCCGGCTGGGGTTTTGAGAGGTGGGCATGCTGCAAAAAGGATGGACCGGCAATCCTTCCCTGACCGGGGAGGTGGCAGACGGCGCGCCAGCGGCGACTGACGGAGGGGAGTTACGGTACGAGCAAGCGATCAGGGTGAATCGCGCATGGTCCCCCCCGATTCGGGGAAGATCAGCACACTAGATATTCAAACCCTCCCCCCCTTCCAGACCACCCGGCCGATAATCTCCACTTCCTCACGCCCCAATTCGATCGGGGCATAGCCATCGTTGGCGCTGATCAGGGCGATGCGGCCGGGAGCGCTGGCTTGGACCTGTTTGACGTGCAGCGCGTCTCCGATGCGGACGACGTGGATACCCTCGCCCGCGCGCTTGTTGCGGTCGACGAATATTTCATCACCGCTACGCAGGAGCGGGTCCATCGAATCGCCTTCCACCCGAATGGCCGACAAATCCGCACCCTCCAACCCCATTTCGCGCAACCATCGGCGCGAAAAGCGGAACGCATCGAAGGAAATTTCTTCCGCACCCATCGCGCCCGGTCCAGCTGAGGCGTCGAGCGGCAGGCGCGGCACCTCCACCCACTCGCCCGGCGCCGTATGCGTATCATTATGCGGCGCATCATCGAACGTGCGCGTGGCGATCAGGCGCGGTTTCACACCAAGGAATTCCGCAATCTTTCTGAGGTCTGGCTCATCCAGATGGCGCGGGCTGCCCCGTCTCACATATTGCTGAAGATAAGCGGCATTGCGCCCGATAAGCCGTGACAGTTCGGCCAGGCTGGTGCGGCTATCGCGCGCCAGATCCTGCAAACGTCCGCGGGCGTGGCGTTCAGATAGAGAGATGTTTTCCATGAAAATTCCTATAGCATAGGATTTTTCCTAGACAAGTAGGATTTCAGCTGGAACGAACGGAGAACACCAGCAGCGAATCACCAGCTGGAAAGGAGCCCCATGCTGATCCGTTCCGTCGAGAAATTCCTCCGCCGCACCGATATGGCCGCCACCAAATTCGGCCGACTCGCCGCCAGCGATCCGCGCTTTGTCCTCGATCTGAGACAAGGCCGCATCCCGCGCACGCCCGTCGAACAACGCATAATCGGCTTCATGGCCGGTTTCGAAGCCGCCGCAAACCAAACCGAAACCGCCCACGGAGAAACCGCCCATGTCCAGTGAAACCGCCCCGCCCCGCCCGCCGCGCGTGCGCCGCACCACTGCCGACCGATTGCGTGAGGCGTTGCTGTCGCTTGGCGAGCATCACGGGCAAGTGCTGCATCATGCCGAGAAAGCCTGGGCCAGCATCACCTTTGCCGGCACGCGCCACACGCTGGCGCTCCTGTTTGCAGGGGATGACGCCGTGGCGGCAGGCGAACGCTTCATCGCCGCGCTGCCTGATCACGAATTCGCGCTGCCCGGCCAATTTGTCGCCGATGCCGCAGTGGCAGGCGCCGAACACCGCCTGCTCCCCTCGCCCCGCTTGGTGGTGGAGTGCGAGCTGTTGTTGCTGGAGGATGCGTGAGTGCTTGACAGTGGCACAATTTCTGGGCGTATCTGCAAAAATGGGGAGACTGTCGATGCGTGTTACTATCCTTGGACTGGCTCTGCTGACGCTGGGCGCACCGCTCGCCGCACAGGATCTCGAATTTCAGGAGATTGTCGTCACCGGATCACGGATTGATCAGGACGATTATTCCAATGATATGCCGGCCGTAGGGCTGCGCCGGGCAGCAGACTTTCTGGTCCAAATGGTCGTAATCCGAGGTGACACGCGCGACATGGCGCAGCGGCGCAAGGAAATCCGTGCAATGCTGGCCGATGCGATCCGCCGTGCCGGTTCTGCGGGCGTCGAGCTTGCCTATGGCGATTATATTCTGACGCGGCTGACATCCGAAAATGTGGACGAAATCACTCTGCAAAGCGACAATCGGCCCGATAGCGAGCGCGTGTTATTTCTGGTCAAAGCCCGCCTTGGCGGCGCGCAAAGCGGTGAGGCCGCCGAGGCGCAAATCGAACGCTATATGGATGCCGTGCCCGAGGTTGGCCGCGCCCAGATGGACATATTGGGCGACGCGACGCTCTCGATCGTCGGACCCGATAGCTTCCGCCCGCAAATCGCGGAGAAAATTGCCGAGGATGCAAATGCCATGGCGCGCCGTATAGGCGATGGCTACTCAGTAGAGATCGAAGGCCTGAACATGCCGGTCCAATGGGCCAGGTCGGGACCGGGCGAAGTGCTGCTGTATATCCCCTACAAGCTGACCATCGTCCCACGCCCCTGACCGCGCCCCTTACCCGCGTCGGATCACCAGATTGCGGATTTCCGTCATGTCCTCCATCGCGAATTTGATGCCTTCGCGGCCCAGACCGGAATCCTTCACGCCGCCATAAGGCATGTTGTCGACGCGGTAGCTGGGGACGTCGTTGATCACCACGCCGCCGACTTCCAGCCGGTCCCACGCGTCGAACATCTTGAACAGATCGCGCGTGAAAATGCCCGCCTGCAGGCCGAATTTGCTGCGATTGACCTCGGCCAGCGCCTCGTCAAAATCGCTGAATTTCTGCAGGATGGCGAGCGGGCCGAACGCCTCTTCATTGATGGCCTTGGCATCAGGGTGGACATTTTCGAGCAGCGTCGCCGCCAGCATCGCCCCGTCCAACTGTCCGCCGCACAGCAGCGCTGCGCCGCCGTCCACGGCCTCGTCGATCCAGCCTTTCAGCCGCTTGGCTTCGCCTTCGGAGATCATCGGGCCGATGAAGGTGTCGCGATCTTTCGGGTCACCGGCAACCAGCGTCTTGGTCTTGGCGACCAGCATGTCCTTGAAGCGGTCATAGACACTTTCGTGGATAATGATCCGCTGGACACCGATACAGCTCTGCCCGCTTTGGTAGAATGCGCCAAAAATGATCCGTTCGAGCGCATCGTCCAGATCCGCGTCATGATCCACCACCACTGCAGCATTGCCGCCCAGTTCGAGCACGACCTTCTTCTTGCCGCAGCGCGCCTTGAGGTCCCAGCCCACCCCGGGTGAGCCGGTGAAGCTGAGCAGCTTGAGCCGCTCGTCCACGGTGAACAGATCCGCGCCGTCGCGGCTGGCGGGGAGGATCGAAAACGCGCCTTCGGGCAGCACATCGCATTCGGCCAGCACCTCGCCCATGATGATCGCGCCCAGCGGGGTCTTGCTGGCGGGTTTCATCACAAAGGGGCAGCCCACCGCAATCGCTGGGGCAATCTTGTGCGCGGCCAGGTTGAGCGGGAAATTAAACGGCGAGATGAAACTGCACGGACCGATCGGATAGCGCTTCCAGATCGATTCATAGCCCTTGGCACGTTCCGATATGTCCAGCGGCATGACCTCGCCATGAATCCGCACCGCTTCTTCTGCCGCGATGCGGAAGGTATCGATCAGGCGGGTGACCTCGCCCTCGGCATCCTTGATCGGCTTGCCCGCTTCCACGCACAGCGCATAGGCCAGCTCGTCATAGCGCTGCTTGAAGCGTTCGACACAGTGCATCAGCACATCCTGCCGCTCGTAACTGGCCAGCCGCGCCATCGGCTCCGCCGCGCGCACTGACCCGGCAATGGCCTCGTCGATGATTTCCGGCGTGGCCAGCGCGGTGCGGAATGCGACCTCGCCGGTGAATTTATCGGTCACCTTCAGATCGGTGTTCGGCTGCACCGCCTTGTTGTTGAGATACAGCGGATAGGTGTCTTTGAGGATTGGCAAGGGTCTCTCCTGATGTCCGGTAATCTTAGAGCTGCTTGCTCAGTTCCTTGATGTCATGGTTCAGGATGCGGTCGTTCTCCGCATAATCGACCGGGCAATCGATCAGATGAACCCCCGGCGTATCGCGGCAATGGTTGAGCACTTCGGTGAGATGCTTGCTGCTTTCCACCCGGTGGCCATTCGCGCCAAAGGCTTCCGCAAACTTTACGAAGTCAGGATTGCCATAGGTCAGGCCGAAATCCTCAAACCCCATATTCGCCTGTTTCCAACGGATCATGCCGTAAGCATCATCGCGCAGGATCAGTACCGTCAGGTTGAGACCGAGGCGCACCGCGGTTTCCATCTCCTGATCGTTCATCATGAAGCCGCCATCGCCGCAAATCGCCATGACCTTGCGTTCGGGATACAGCATCGCGCTCATCATTGCCGACGGCAGGCCCGCGCCCATCGTGGCCAGCGCATTGTCGAGCAGCACGGTGTTGGGCAGATAGGCGGTAAAACCGCGCGCGAACCAGATTTTGTAAACCCCGTTGTCGAGGCAGATGATCCCGTCTTCAGGCTGACTGTCGCGGACTTGCTGCACCAGATGCGGCGGGAAGATCGGAAAGCGGTCATCCTTGGCCAGACCCTGCGTGTGGTCCAGCTCTGCCTGATGATAGCGCTTCAGCTCGCCGCCGGACCAATGGCCCTGCTTCACGATGTCTTCCTTGATCTGCCAGATCGCATTGGCGATGTCGCCAATCACCTCGATCTGCGGGAAATAGACCGGGTCCACCTCGGCAGAGCGGTTGGACACGTGGATCACCGTCACGCCTTCATGCTTCATGAAGAACGGCGGCTTTTCGATCACGTCATGGCCGATGTTGACGATGACATCGGCCTCTTCGATCGCGCGGTGGCAGAAATCGCCTGCGCTGAGGGCAGCACAGCCCAGGAACAGCGGATGGCGTTCGTCGATAACGCCCTTGCCCATCTGGGTGGTGACGAAGGGGATGCCGGTCTTTTCGATGAGCTGATTGATCATCCGCCCGGTCATCTTGCGATTGGCGCCGGCTCCCACAACCAGAATCGGCTTCTTCGCCTTTTCGATCACTTCGACCGCCTGACGAACAGCTTTGGGTTCGGCGCTGGGGCGGCGGGCGATGCTGCGCGGGATGGGGCGCGAATCGGTGGGTTCTTCGGCGATATCCTCAGGCAGCTCGAGATGGACCGCGCCGGGTTTCTCTTCCTCTGCCAGCCGATAGGCCTCGCGCACGCGGCTGGGAATGTTGTCGCCGGCGTGCAGTTGGCGAGTGTATTTGGTGATCGGTTCCATCATCGCGACCACGTCGAGGATCTGGAACTGGCCCTGCTTGGATTTCTTGATCGGTTTCTGTCCGGTGATCATCATCATCGGCATCCCGCCCAGCTGTGCATAGGCGGCGGCGGTAACGAAATTGGTGGCACCGGGGCCCAATGTGGCGATGCACACGCCGGTCTTGCCGGTGTGGCGGCCGTAGGTTGCGGCCATGAAGCCCGCACCTTGTTCGTGGCGGGTCAGGATCAGCTTGATCTGGCTGGACCGGCTGAGCGAGTCGAGGAAATCGAGGTTTTCTTCGCCCGGCACGCCGAAGATGTATTCACACCCTTCGGCCTCGAGGCATTGGATGAACAGGTCGGATGCTTTTTGCTTGTTATCGGTCATGCGTGATTTCCCCCATGCCCCCTGAAAGAAGGCCCCTAAATCAATAACGCAACCCGTGTTTTCCCGGTTTATGCGCGAGGCCTAACAGACCGCGCGGCGCGAGTCAGTAGCCGAGTTCAAGGTCCATTTGCGGGGCCACAGGCTGGCCGCTGTGCCAATGTTCGAGGTTGGCGATAAAGCGGTCGGCGCTGCGCTGGAACATCTTGGTTTGCGCGCGCCCCGACAGATGCATCGTGATCTGCGCATTGGCCAGTTCCCACAGCGGATGATCGGCGGGCAGCGGCTCGGGATCGGTGACGTCGAGCAGCGCGGCTTCGATGCGGTTTTCGCGCAGCGCCTCGATCAGCGCGTCCTGTTTGACCACATCGCCGCGCGCAATGTTCACCAGCACGGCGTTGGGCCGCATCGCCGCCAGCTCCGCCGCGCCGATCATCCCGGCGGTTTCGGCGGTGGAGGGGACGGCGAGGATCACCCAGTCGAACTCTCCCAGCCGGCCGCGCCATTCCCCCGGACGCAGCGCACCCTGTTCGCCAGAGCGGCGCACCGGCACCACCTTCATATCGAACGCCTCAAGCCGCGTCTTGATCAACCCGCCAATCGCGCCCAGCCCCAGCAGCAGCACGCGCTCCCCAGCCAGCTCACGCTTGCCCGGCGAATCGAGCAGCCATTCACGGCGATCCTGAGCGCGCACCACATCGCGGTATCCCTTGGCATGGGCGAGCATCAGCATCACGGTATATTCGGCAATCGTGATCGCATTGATCCCCGCGCCATTGGTCACGGTAACGCCGCGCTCGCGCAGCAGATCAAGCGGCAGGAAATCCAGTCCGGCATAGATCGAGTTAAGCCATTTCAGCTGCGTCGCCGCTGTTACCACTTCGACCATCGGTTCTGGCTGGGTGAAATCGAACCACCCGATTTCCGCCCGCGGAGCCAGTTCCAGCGCCTGTTCCTTGCTCATGAACCATTGCGGCTCCACCCACCCCGGCAGGAGCGGTTCCACCAGCGGGCGGATCATGGCGGACAGGACGGCTTTGGTCATGAATTGCTCCGATAGGTGTCGAGCATGGGCGGGCGATGCAGGCAGGCACCAAAGTCAAACGGGCGGCTGGTCAGCGGAGCGACCCGCTCCGCATCGGCATGGCGCGGGTTCATCAGCACGATATCGCCTTCTGGTAGCACTCGCGAGGCGATTGCCGCGAGCAGTGAACGGCAGCTCAGCAGCCATTCGTCGACCCATTCACGGATGGCAGCCTCGTCGGCACAATCGGGAATGCGTTCGGCTGCTGCGTCAATCTCTGTCCAGCCAAGTCGCAAATCACCGGGATAATCTGCGCGGTCGGCAGGCAGGTAGCGCTGCGCCACCAGAACCGCCAAACCTGCCTCGGAGGCGAAATTGACCACTGGCAAGCCGGGCGAGGAATAGCGGGCACCGTGACGCTCTGGTCCTGAACCGTCGAGCGCCATGAAAGGCGCACGGCTCAGCCGCCACAATCGCATCAGCCCCGGCTCCAGCCTGCGCTGAACGGGACATCAACAATCACTTGGCCGACTTTCCCGATGCCGCATCGGCAAATCGCTCAACCCGTCCGGTCGCGATGGAGAGGATGGCGTCGGAGACTTCGGAGGCGTTTCTGAGGACGTGGGAGGGCGGAATTTGCATGACATCGACGCGGTGCTGCTCCAGCCACGCTTCGCGCAGATCGGTGTCGGCCTGCTTGAACGGATCGTCGGTGATCTCGGCAGCGAGATGGGCCTCGGCGCAGTAGAATTGCAGCGTCACGCCATCTTCCGCAAAATCTCTCAGGAATTTGAGGCCGCGCGGCGAGCCTTGTAAATGTTGCCACAAAAGATCGTGCGGATCGGCCATATCAAAGTCTCCATTCCCAGCCGAGCGGATCACCGTCCATAACCTCGACACCCTTGGCGGTAAGTGTTTCGCGGATAGCATCCGAAGTTGCAAAATCCTTGGCGGCACGCGCCTCTTTGCGGCGGATCAGTTCGGCTTCGATCTGGGCCTCGGTGAGGGTGGCTGCCTTGGGACGGATGCGGAGCGCCTCGCGTGAAAGACCAAACAGGTTCAGCCCAAGAACCTTGTCCATTTGATGCACCACGGCGCGTTTCGCCGCGGCATCCACCTTCTTCACCGCCAAAGCTTCCTCCAGCGCAACCAGACCGACGCTGGTATTCAGATCGTCCGACACTGCCGCAGCAAACTTTTCCAGCATGGGCGCAAACTTGGGATGCACTGCGTCACCAACTGCCGCATCACTCAGCCGTTCAACCGCCATCACAATCCGCTTCAACCGTGTCAGCGCGGCCTGCAAGCCCTCCCACGAGAACTCCAGCTCGCTGCGGTAATGCGCCTGAAGGCACATCATACGGTAGGCAAGCGGGTGATAGCCCTTGTCGATCAACAGTTGCAGGCGCAGAAATTCGCCCGAGCTTTTGCTCATCTTGCCTGACCGTTCGACCAGGAAATTGTTGTGCATCCAGATGCGCGCGCCGCTGTTTTCGGCGGAGTCGAGGCCACCCGCGCAGCAATGCGCCTGGTTCTGCGCAATTTCGTTGGGATGGTGGATTTCGCGGTGGTCGATCCCGCCGGTGTGAATGTCAAAGGGGAAGCCAAGCAATTTGCCGCCCATGACCGAGCATTCCAGATGCCAGCCCGGCGCCCCCCTGCCCCAAGGGCTGTCCCATTCCATCTGCCGCGTCTCGCCCGCCGGGGTCTTGCGCCAGATGGCGAAATCAGCCTGATTGCGCTTTCCTTCTACGGTGTCGATGCGGCCTTCGCCGTCCTCGGTCACAGCGCGGGCCAGCCTGCCGTAATCCGCGATGCTCGACACATCGAAATACAGGCCGCTCTCAAGCTCGTAACAATGCTTGTCCGCAATGCCCTTGGCGAACGCGACCATCTCGTCGATGTAGTCCGTTGCCACTGACCATTTGGCAGGCTGGCGGATATTGAGCGCCTGCACATCGGCCCAATAGGCCTCGGTATAATGCTTGGCGATGTCCCAGATCGACTGCGACCGTTCCGCCGCCATCTTCTCCATCTTGTCCTCACCCGCATCCGCGTCATCGGTCAGATGGCCGACATCGGTGATGTTGATGATATGGGTGAGGTCATACCCCTTCCAGCTCAGCGTCCGGCCCAGAATGTCGGCAAAGACATAGGCGCGCATATTCCCGATGTGGGGGTAGTTATAGACCGTCGGCCCGCAGGAATAGACGCGCGCCTCACCCGGATGGACGGGGCTGAACACCTCGACCTGCCGGGTCAGCGAGTTGAACAGGCGCAGATCGGCGGGGGGCGGGGTGTCAGTCATCACTGCGCGCCTTGCACTGCCCTAAACACGCGGGTCAAGACTGGGCAGCGTGCCGCGCGCTTATTCGGCTGGCTCTAGCTCTTCTTCGGGCGTTTCGACCGGGCAGGGATCTTCGTCATCCTGATCGCACTCTTCATCCTGCGTGCCGTTCCACAGATCGTCATTGCCTGCACCGGTTACCGGATCGTCGATCAACGGGTCATCCTCGTCCGTGGTGGGATCATCCAGCATTACCAGCATGGTGCCAACCGGATCGACGCCCAGCGCCTCATCATTATCCTCGCGGATATTCTCTTCCAGCAGATCCTGAATCGGCGTGCCGAACACCGGATCGATGGGCGGGGGCGGCGGCGGAATTACCGGGATACAGCTGGCCGGATTGCCGATCAGGCAGCCATTAATGGTCGAATCCGCATCAAAATCGCCAGCGATATTGGCCAGCTCGATAGCATCCAGCCCGGTCACGCCGCCAATCGTTCCATTGATCGCGATGCCGTTGATCTGCCCATCATCATCCGCAGTGATATTGACAGTATTGGCGGTAAAGCCGCGCCGGTCGGCAAATTCGCTGCTGGCCCCGGTGTTCTGGATGAGCAGCCTGTCCGAAACGGTGAAGTTGATCGTGTCGGCCTGAATGAACCCGGCAACGCTGGTTACGTTGGTAGGCGTGCCCAGTGCAGTGCCCAGATCCGCCATACTACTGCCCTCGAAATCGCCGAGCGCGGCATCGCTGCCCATCGCAATATTCGCCGCTTCCAGCGCGATCAGGCCGGTCAGAGTATCGTCCGCATCGGTAACGCGCAGATTTCCCGTTTCCTGCACCCGGATGGTGTCCGCAGCGCGCAGGCCCAGCGTGTTTTCCGCGCCCGCATTGGTCAAATCCAGCGCGCCGATCACATCGATGGAGGCTTGCGAGTCGATCGTGAAGCTGCCCGCCGAACCGATCGTGCCGGAACGTTCCTGTCCGCCAACGCTGACGGTGAAGCTGTCGACAGTCACACCGCCGGTCGCCGAGATGGCGACATCGCCGCCGCTGAAGATGCGCGCGAACTCGCTGGCATCAACCACATATCCTGCCGCGCTGCCATCGCCGCCCAGCGTGACCGGCGCGCCCAGATTGCTGAGCACAATGCTCTGCGTCCGGCTCGCGTCGCCCAGCTGGCCGCTATCCGTGATGACGACATCGCCGGAGGTAATTACAATGCGCTCACCACTGGCGAGCCCTTCGGTCAGGAACCGCTCCTGCGCCACGATGTCGAGCGCGAGGCCCGCCACCAGCGAGGAATTCGCGCCGATAATATCGAACACGCCGCCCGCATTTGCAGCAATGTCGGTGCCTGCCGCAACCGCTCCGGCAATCACCGTATCCGCGCCGCTATCCAGCGTGATGGACGTGCCCGCGGTCGACTGGCCAAGCGTGATATCGCCCCCGGCTGTCACGCCGATGCGGCTGGCCGCAGTCAGAGCGCCAGTGGCGTCCTGCGCCGCGCTGATGGTGATGCTGCCATCCACTTCGCTGCTGGGGCCTGCGTCCGCGCCAGCGACAATCGTCCCGGCCAGCACGCTGCCGCCGCTGCTGTTCAGCGAGACATTGTCCGCCGCCTGTCCAGAGCCGATCACGATAGTGTCAGCGGCGAGGATGGCCAGCGTGCCGCCCGTCGCCTCGGCACTGGAGATGCGCACGCCATTGCTGTCGGTGATGGCAATCGACGTCCCGCTCAATGTGACATCGACCGGCCCCGCCGCAGTGCTGCGCAGATCATTGGTGATCGTCAGCGCGCCATTGGTCGCAGTCAAGGCAATGTTGTCACCCACCGCATCGCCGAGCATAATGGCGCCCTGTGCGGTCACGGACAGCCTGCCCCCGGCAGTGGCCGCGTCGGCAGTCACTGCGCCACTGCGCGCCAGCAGCGAAGTATCGCCAGCGGCGTTGGCCGAAGTCACAGCGATTTCGCTGCCGGAAATCGTGAGGTCGTCCGTGCTGGAGACAATCCCGACGCCAATCGCACCGCCTGCGGTCAGCGCAATGGCGCCGCCCGTGACATTGCCCAGAACGAGTGTGCTACCGGCATCAACCGCAATCGGTCCGCTGGCCGCCAGATCGCCCGATGACACGCCGCCGCTTGCTGTCAAATCGATCCCGGCTGCTCCGGCGGAGGCATCGCCAATCGCCAGATCGCCGCCAAAAGCATCGGCAGTAAGAGCAGTGCCCGCATCCAGATCGCCAAGGCTGATCGCCGTGCCCGAAAGCGCAATGGCACTGCCCGCAGTGACGTTCCCACCATTCAGCGCGCCGCCACTGCTGGCCAGCGTAACGCTGCCCGCGGCATTGGCCGCAGCAAAGTCGATATCGCCCGCCGCATTGGCAGTCAGATCACCGCCCGCTGCATTGAGCGTATCGAACTGGACCGCACCAGCCGAGCTGAGCGTGATCGCGCCGCCTGCCGTCACAGTGCCGCGTGCATCGACATCGCCAGTGGTCGAGGTCAGGCTGAGATCGCCGCCCACATCGCCCTGCGATAGCGTGACCGAAGCGCCGGTAATACTCGTATCGCCGCCGCTGGAGAGCGCACCGATGGTCGGCGTCCCGGCTGCGACGACGGCAATGTCGCTGCTTGCTGTCAGCGAGGCAAAATCCGCATCACCCGATGTCGCGGCGGCGCTGATCGCGCCACCCGCTGCAATGTCGCCCAACGCAATATCCTGCGCGGTAAGCGTCACATCGCCGCCGCTGGTGATGTCGCCCGGTCCAGCATTGGCGCCGATAGTGCCATTGGTCGCAGCGAGGTTGATTGCAGCGTTGGCGGTGAGGCTGTCGAACAGAATATCCGCGCCAGTCGTAATCGCAATCGCATCCGCACTGGCCGCGCCGATGGCAATATCTGCGCCGCTGAGTGTCAATGCGCCGCCAGCATCGAGATCACCGCCGGTAATGGCTCCGCCTGCTGTGAACGCCAGATCACCAGTGGCCGAGGCCGCATCGTATGTGATCGCGCTGCCAGCATCGGCGGTGAAGTCACCGCCTTGCGCTGCCAGAGTGCCAATCGCGATGGCTCCGCTGGCGTCAAGATCGATCCCGCCGCCAACCGTGAGAGCGCCGGTGGCATCAAGATCGCCAGCCGTAGCATCGAGCGCCAGATCGCCCCCAATGTCGCCGCTGGCTAGTGATATCGTTGTGCCGGTGAGCGAGGTGTTGCCGCCGCTGATGGCACTGGTGAGGCTGGCCCCGCCAGCTGCACTCACCGTAATATCCGCTGCCGCATCCACCGCACCAAAGCTGGCATCGCCGACGCTGGAGGTTGCATTTAGCGAGCCGCCGCTGCTGACATCGCCAAGCGCAAGCACCTGCGCGTCCAGAGTCACATCGCCGCCGCTGGTGATGTCGCCCGGCCCCGCATTGGCACCGATGGTGCCAATGGTGGCTGCAAGGGTGATCGCAGCATTGGCGGTCAAGCTGTCGAACAGAATATCCGCGCCAGTAGTGATCGCAATTGTATCTGCACTCGCCGCGCCGATGGCAATATCCGCACCGCTGAGTGTCAGAGCGCCGCCAGCATCCAGATCGCCGCCGGCAATCGCTCCGCCAGCCGTGAACGCCAGATCGCCTGTCGCCAAAGCCGCATTGTAAGCAATCGCACCATCGGCATCGGCGGAAATATCACCGCCCTGGGCTGCCAGAGTGCCCACCAGGATATCGCCTGCTGCGCTGAGGCCAATCGCCCCGCCCGACGTAATGTCGCCACTCTCTGTGCCGGTAATCCCGCCAGAGCGTGCGGCCAGAGTAACCGGCCCGCCTGCAATTATAGCGTTGTAAGTGATCGCCTGCGCATCAAGGCTGGCTGCGCCGCCTGCGGTCGCAGTTGTAATGTCCAATGTCGATCCGGCGCTCGCCGTCAGCGTGGTTGCGGCATCAAGCGTCCCGCCATTGATTGCTCCATCGGCTGTCAGCGCAATCTGTAGATCGGAGATCAGGCTGCCGAAACCGATCGCGCCGCCAGCCGTCACATCCAGCCCTGCCGCACTCGCGCTGGCCAGCGAAACATCGTTCGCTGCATCGATCACAGCAGTGCCGCCGACGCTCAGGGGGCCGCTGACGGCGATGTCGCCGCTATTGGCTGTCGCAGTGAAGGAGGAGGCGATGGTGGCCCTGCCCAGCGCAATCGAAGCGCCGCTGATTGTAGCATCCGACCCGGCGACCCGCTGGAACACATCGTCAATCGTGACTGCGCCGCCGACATCGATCGACACCGTGTCCTGCGCATCGACGGTCCCTGCGGCAAAATCGCCGCCAGCGGTCGCAAACACGCCGTCGGTTGCCGACAAGACTGTTCCGGAAATGGCGATGTCGCCGCCAGCTGACAGGATCACCCGGTCTAGGCCGCCCTCGCCGCTCACAGCCAGCGCCGCGATATCGCCGCCGCTGATCGAACCAGCGGCATTGATTTCGGCATCGTCATTGCTGGTTTCGATACTTGTGAATGTCACATCGCCAGCCGAATTGGCCACCAGGCCATTGCCAATGCTGGCGGTGCCGATCAGCAGGCCCAGCCCGGCATCGATCGTGGCGCTACCGCCGGTCTGCACATCGCCCAAGGTCACGAAGGAACCGCTCAGCGTAGTGGCGAAACCGCCATCGCTTTGCACCAGCGCCGCAATGTCGAGCGTGCCGCCCGCAGCGATCTGGATACGGTCGCTTGAGCGCACATCGGCAAGGTCGATTGCCCCGCCTGCGGTCAGGAACACACCGTCAAACACCGACTGCACGACACCGGACATGGTGATGTCGCCGCCAGCGTCCATGATGACGCGGTCGAACCCGCCGTCGCCGCTTACAGCCCGCGCAATCGCAGTATCACCGCTTATGGAACCACCGGCGGTCAGCTCGACATTGCGATTGTCACTGGTGAGACTGCCAAAAGCGATGTCACCATTGGCCTGCACGAGCACGCCATTCGCGCCCGATCCGGTGTCGAGCGAAACATTGTCCGCCAAAATGCTGAGCGCGCCGCCCTGCGCATCGAGCGTGGCCGCCTGAAGCGAACCTGCTGCGCCAATCGTCATGCCGCCAGCAGAGGTTACTGCTCCGCCAAGCACAACATCGCCCGCCGAGGCGTCGATAGTCAGATCGCCGCCCGAAGTCCCGCTGCCAATGCTGACGCTTGCGCCCGCGATGCTGGTGGCCGCACCCGTAGTAAAGCTGCCGAGATCGACGACATTGCCGGAAATATCTGTCTGGTCGCCGCTCTGCACGGCGATGACAGTCACGTCACCCGACGCATCGACCACGACAGTGGTGCCCGCATCGAGCAGGTCGGAGGTGAGGGCATCGCCGGTAATCGCGATCGCATCCGCGCTCGCCGCGCCGATGGCAATATCTGCGCCGCTAAGCGTCAGCGCGCCGCCAGCATCCAGATCGCCGCCCGTAATCGCGCCGCCAGCCGTGAACGCCAGATCGCCTGTCGCCGAAGCCGCGTCGTAAGTGATTGCGCCGCCAGCATCGGCGGTGAAGTCACCGCCTTGCGCTGCCAGAGTGCCAATCGCGATGGCTCCGCTGGCATCGAGATCGATCCCGCCGCCAACCGTGAGAGCGCCTGTGGCGTCAAGATCGCCCGCTGTAACTGTCAGCGCCAGATCGCCGCCCACGGCTCCGCTGCCAACGCTTACGTCGGAGCCTGAAATCGTCGTGCTCGCGCCACTGGAGAAGCTGTCCACTGCCACGGTGCCTGCCGCGTCCACTGCAAATGCACCAACAGCATCGATCGTCACCAGCGAAACAGCGCCGCCAGCATTGATCGTGAAATCGTCTGCGGCACCGCTGTAGCCGTTGAAAACGGTGATCGTCTGATCCAGCGTCACATCGCCGCCCGCTGTCAGCGTAACGCTGTCGATCCCGCCGGTGCCGAAGCTATCATCGGCCACCACGGTGCTGCCGGTGATGTCACCGCCAGCGTTCACCGCAATGCTGCCGTCACGCGAATACAGTTCGGCAAAGCTGGCGCTGCCGCCAGCATCCAGCGTGATCGCGCCATCATTGCTGACAGAGCCGATGGCGATGTCGCCAGTCGCGCTGAGCGCGGCATAGCCAGCCGCCAGATTGCCGTTGAGATTGCCTGTCCCGGTTATGTCGCCCGCAGTCGCAGTGACCGACAGACCGCTGGAGAAGGTAGCCTGGTCCAGCACCACTGAAGCGCCCGTAATTGTGGCCAGGCCAACCGGCGTTGTGACATTGCCGATACTCGCCAGACCATTGGCGGTAATCTCTATATCGCCCTGCGCGCTACGGACATCTGCCGCATCGATTGTGTCTGCGGTAATGCTGACACCCGAGCGGCCGCGATGGAGGCCGGTCAACGTCGCCGTCCCGCCCGCATCGATCAGCAGCGAGGCATCGGCCCCGGCCACACCAACTATCGCGCGGCGCCCGGTGACATCGCCTGCGGTTGCAATCGTCACATCGCCGCGGTCGCTGATCAGCTCGTCATAAGTCGCGTTCGCACCAGCATCGATGGCGATCCCGCCCACGGCATCCACGCCTGTCAAAGCAACATCGCCGCTGGCGATAAAGCTAGCGGTCTGGTCGGCAGTAATCACGCCGCCGGAAGTGATATCACCAGTCCGCGCGGTCATCGTCAGGCGACCGGAAAAGCGGCCAGTTGTCAGTGATACCGAGCTACCCGCGATGCGGGCGGTTCCGCCGGAATTGTACATAAATGCGCGGTCCACGGTCACTGCACCGCCAGCGTCGACGATCAGATCGCCCGTACCGGCCTGCGCACCGGTCAGCGCAAAGGCATCAATGTTTCCGCTTGCCAGCACCTGAAGTGTGTCATCCGCCACCACAGTACCCAGCACAATATCACCTGCGTCGGCGTTAAAGCTGGCTGCCCCGGCGATATCGATCCGCCCGGTTTGTGTGAGTGCCCCGGCGGTCGCAGTGACAGCCAGCGCACCGCCAATGTCGCCGCCGCCCAATTGCACGCTTGCACCGGTAATGTCGGTCTGGCCGCCGCTGAGCAGGTTGGCGATGCTCACGTCGCCCGACGCATCGACCAGAATTGTGGCCCCCGCATCGAGCAGGTCCGAGGTGAGGGCATTGCCGGTAATCGCAATCGCATCCGCGCTTGCCGCGCCGATCACAATATCCGCACCGTTCAGAGTCAGCGCCCCGCCAGCATCCAGATCGCCGCCGGTAATCGCCCCGCCCGCCGTGAACGCCAGATCGCCCGTCGCCGAGGCAGCGCCGTAAGTGATTGCGCCGCCAGCATCGGCGGTGAAGTCACCGCCCTGCGCTGCCAAAGTGCCGATGGAGATGCCGCCAGTAGCGTCAAGATCGATTACCTCGCCCACTGTGACAGTGCCGCTGATAGCAACGTTACCCGCCAGCGCATCCATGACCAGCGATCCGCCCAGTGTGCCGCTGTTCAGTGAGACAGCGGAGCCGCGCAGGATTGTGTCGAAACCAGCGAGGTCTTGCGTGATAGTGCCGATAGTGACTGCGCCCGTTCCGGCAGTCGCCCGGATCTGGTCACGCGCCTGAATATCGTTGACCGAAATTGCGCCGCCTGCGGTCAGGAACACACCGTCATCGACCGACTGCGCCATCCCGGTCAGGGTGATATCGCCCGCCGCATCGATGATTGCGCGGTCCGTGCCTGCGCTGCCGATGGGTGCAATAGCCAGCAGCGAAGTGCCGCTTACCGAGCCGCCGGTGGATGTGACCTGCGCGTCGCCATCGGTGGCGGTGATGGTGCCGAAGGTCACGTCATCCGCTGCAGTGAGCGCAAAGCCTGCCCCCGCCGCCGCATCGCCGAGCGTGACAGTGGTCGCCGCGTTGATGGTGAGGCTGGCGCCCGCATCCAGCGTGCCGGTGACGGTCACCGCGCCGGTGGCTGCGTCGAGCAGCATCAGGCCGCCCGAATTCGCGCCGCCAAGATCTATTGAGCTTGCAAAAATCCGTGTCGCAAACAGGCTGTCCGATTGGCCGATGATGGCCTGACCTGCGGCATCAACGCGCAGATTGCCGTTGGCGTCCAGCGTGCCGATGGTCACATCGCCCGCATTCGCCGCCACAGTGATTGCACCGCCCGAAACCAGCGAGGTAAGATTGACCGATCCGGCATCGACATTCGTCTGATTGCCGCCAAAGAAATCACCCCCGGTCAGCGCGCCGCCGACTGTGAAGTCGAACAGGCCGTTGGACGAGGCCGAGGTGACATCGGCATCGCCGCCCACGGTAACGCTGAGGCCCGGACTGGCCGATTGCGAGACCAGCGCGCCGGAGACCAGATTGCCGCCAATTTCGAAGGTGAGATTGGCCCGCGCGAGTGTATCGGCCAGCGTGGCATCGCCCGCCGTGGTTACATTGACGTTCGATCCAGTCAGATTACCCAGATTTGCCGCTCCGGCAGACGTGACAGTCACCCCCAGAGTATCGCTGGTGATATCGCCTGCGGACACATCGCCCACGGTCGATTCCACGATCACGAAGCCGTTGGCAGAGGTGACATTGCCGATTGCGACAGTTTCGCCCGTAACTTCGGTCTGGTCGTCGCCCTGCACGTCGCCGCCGGTAATATCGGTGCCAGTAATGGTCAGCAGCGAACTGCTGGTGACGCTGGTGAAATCCACGGCCCCGCCAGCGTTGATGCCGATGCTGGCCACTGCGCCCGTGGTGCTGACCGTGCCCACTGCGATATAGCCGCCCGCGCTCACTTGCAGGCCAAGCCCAGCGGCGCTGATGTCGCCGGTTGTGACATTACCGGATGCATCCAGCGTGGCCGCTGCGCCGCTGCTGACAGCACCCGCAGTCAGATCACCCGCCAGCGCAGTGATATCCATCGCTGCCCCTGACGACAGATCGCCAACATTGACCGCATTGCCCGAGACCGAGAGCAGCTGCGCGGAATCGAGGCTGCCGCCGGCTACATCGCCATTGTCTGCAGTGATATCGATGCCCTGCGACACGGTCGACAGATCGCCAAACATCACATTGTCGCCCGCCAGCGTGATCTGGTTCGCCGGGGTCACAGCGCCCAGGAACACATCGCCCGCATCGGCGAGCAGCGCTATAGTGCGCGCGCCATTGGTCTGGATTTCGCCAAAGCTGATATCGCCACCGGCAGTTATCCGCACGCCGGTCGCGCCCCGTTGAATATAGGTGCCGATGTCGAGGCTTCCGGGCACGGCATATGCGGTTTCGAATGGACCGCCGGTGTCGCCGACATTGGTCAGCTGGCCGCCAGTGTCGAGCAGGGCAAGATTGATGTCCTGCCCAACAGTGATCCCGATATCGTTCGGGCTGATCAGTGACCCGGTGCCGAGCAGGCTGCCCGCTGCCGAAATATCGATCTGGTTGCTGGTCACCGTGGCATCGAACAGGTTCACGTTACCGCTGGTGCTGGCGAGCAGGAATTGGTCGTTCGCGGTCAGCGTGGTCGGGAAGCCGCTGGTCCCCATCACAATATCATTGCGGGTGGTGATCAGGATCCGGTTGGCCGCGAGATTGGGCTGCTCAACGATCAGCTGAATCACGTCATTGTTGCTGGCCTGACCAATCTGGAACTGGTTATCGACTGCAACGGAGCCGAGGCAGATCGAGCCTTCGAGGCAATTGGCAGACAGCAATCCGGCATCATTGCTCTGCGGCGCACCGGCGGCGGGGGCATCATTGATATCCGCGGTCAGTGATGCGGCGGTGATGGTGGAATCCAGCCCGTCAATCGCATTGGCCGTCATGATCGTGGAAAAGGCGTTGGAATTGATCGTCCCGTCCAACACGATTGACGAGATCGGCGTGGTGAGCGGGGCCTCCATACGGCCTGTTTCGACCAGGAGTCCCGCCGCCAGAACCAGATTTCCGCTGCCGGTAAAGGGGTTGGCGGTATCCGGGCTGTTGGCAGGGTTGGCAGCCGCCGTCAGCGTGGCTCCGGCACCAAGGATGATGTCGTCACCAGTAATGATGGATATGCCATTATCGGACGAGACATCGGCGCCGCCCGCGATAATCGCTTGTCCGCCCGAGGTCATCGTAATGTCCCCGGTGGACGTCACATTGCCGTTAATCGTCAGCTGCGCGGTCGGGTCGTAAAGCCCGATTGCAATCTCGGTATTGCCAGCTTCCAGCCTGATCCCGTTAGCGACCGCAACGCCGCCGCTAAGCGGGAATGTCCGAACGGGGCCAGTGATCGTCAGATCGGTGACAGTCAAATTCTGTCCGGCAGAGAGGTCGATACTGTCGCCGGCCCGCAGGTCGTCGGCGTCGAGATTGCCCTCTGCACGGATTGACAGCAGATCGCCGGCCTGGACGATCGTGCCCAGGTCTGCGCTGAAATTACCACCCGCTGCGGCGAAGAAACTTCCGCCGACGTCAAGCGACAGGAAGCCTGCCGACGGTGCGTTGGAATGCGACATCACGATATCGTTTGACGCAGACAAGAAGACGCTGCCGCCAACCACAAGTTGTGCGCCGCCATCGGGGACGAAGAACAAATCATCCGAGCTGGTGAAGTCGGCATTGCCCGACACAGTGGTGGGCGTCGAATTGGGGCCGAACACAACCACGCCGGTCCCGTCATCGCCAAGCGCTTCGAGTGTCAGGCTGGCGAAGTCGAGAACATTGGCGGGGTTCGCGACAGTGCTCTGGTAAATCACCGATCCGGCAGTGGATGCGCCAGCAAGTGCTCCCGATCCGCCGATCCCCTGAGACCGCATGACAAAATCATTGGCGGTGGTCGAACCGCCGATGGTGAAGGCATTGGCCAGCAGCACAATGTCACCCGTGCCAGCACCGCCATTGCCCGCAGTTCCGCTCAGCGCGCCGCCATCGGTCCCGCCAGCGCCGCCATTGCCGCCCACGCCAAGGCTGAGCAACGTCAGATCGCCAGCGACCAGATCGCCGCCATTCTTGGTCACGCGAACCTGTAGCCCGGTGCCGTCGCCGCCATTGCCGCCGCCGCCCGCAGTGCCGCCATTGGTCAGATCGAGCGCGCCGCCAGCGCCGCCGTCGCCGCCCTGTCCGACACTCTGGAATGTTTCCTCAGCCGCCGAGATGTCGAGCAATGCGCCGTCATTGACGTTGACCGAGTAATTGCCGCCGGTGGCGTTGCCGCCAAGCCCGCCATTGCCCGAAGTCCCGCCAAGCAGATTTGCGCCGCCAGTGCCGCCAACACCGCCCAAGGCGCTGGCATCGAGATTGAAATTCATCCCGATGGTGTTGAACACCGCCCCAGCGCCGGAGATCGTGAATGTCACATCTCCCGCTGTACCGGCACCGCCAGTGCCGCCCGCGCCGCCGCTGACAGCCGCCGTACCGCTGCCGCCTGCTCCTGCTGCTCCGCCGGTTCCAGTGGTGTCCGCAGTCAATGTCTCCAGGACTGGTGCCAGATCGCCTGTACCAGTGAGAGCGATGGTGAAATCGCCGCCCAGACCAGCGCCGCCGGCCCCGCCGGTGCCGCCGCTGTCGCCATCCGCGCCCGCGCCGCCCACAGCTGCGCCCGAGAACACCAGCGAAATGGTGTTGGTCAGCGCGCCCGGACTATCAATGGTCAGATTGCCGCCGAAAGCGGTCCCGCCGCGGCCGCCAGTACCGCCCAAATCAGCCGCTCCGCCATCACCGCCGGTGCTCTGGCTGGTAACCGACAGCGCGCTGTAATCGATAAGCCCGGTAAGTGTGGTTGTGCCGCCAAAGGCAAGCCCGCCAGCACCGCCGGTAAATCCGCCCGGGCCGGTGCTCCCGGCTCCGCCCTGACCGCCAAACGCGCTGTTCGAAACTGTGAAATCACCAAGCGCCAACGCCCCGGTGCCGGCATTGGTGACTGTGACATTGCCGCTCACCGCAGCGCCGCCCGCGCCGGGAGTACCGCCAGCGCGATCAGCCGCCTCGCCGCCCTCTCCGCCGAACATATCGCCGAAAATTGCTGTCGATGCTGCGGAGAAATCACCGCCGCTTACGGTCAGGTTGAAATCGCCGCCAAACTGGTCGGAACCGGCAGTCGCAGGTCCGCCAATGTCAGCGCCCATGCTGGTCGTGAAATCGAGAGTACCGACATTTACCGAGCCGCCGAGGATGTCGATAGTGACGTCGCCCGCTTCAGCCGCGCCCAAGGCACCTGAATTGCCGCCATTGTAAGAGGTTAACAGCGAATTTGAGAACGCCATATCGCCGGTAAAATTGGCCGCGCCGGAGATGGTCACATTCATATCGCCAGCAAGCGCTCTGCCGCCGCTGCCGCCAATATCCTGACCGCCAAGCCCATCCGCGAGGGAGAACATTTCAAGCGCGGCCCCAAACGCTCCGCCCGTATGAGTGGAATCGGCCAGCACATAGGTCAGCGTGCCGCTGGTAGAATCGCCGCCACTCGGACCGGAATCGGAAGTGGCGAAGCTCTGCAACTGGACATTGCCGCTGATGACACTGCCATTCTGCGCCACGAAGGTCACATCGCCCGCTACCGCATCAGCGCCGGTGGTGTTGGTCGCGACCGAGGGGAAGCGGAACGCTTGCGCTTCAGTGCCGATGGAAATGCCGCCGGTAAGTACGTTCACCGCGGAATTGTCGACCAGCATTGATATATCGCCGGTCTGGATGGTGTTGGTGCTGATACCGTGACCGGCATCGGCAAACAGTGACACGCTGCCTGCCGACAGGGTCGATCCGTTCAGCACTTGCAGATCAATCGCAACGGGATCGACAATGGCGATCTCGCCAGCCGTATAGGTACGCATCGAGAGCGAATTCGCGCCCAGATCGAGCACGGCATTGTTCAGCACGCCGGTTATCTGGCCAAGTGTGGCCTGTCCGCCAAACGCGAAAGCATTGACCGCAGCGCGCACATTGCCATTCCAGACATTGATGCTGTTGGTCAGATTAATAGCGATGGTTCCGCCGGTCGCGCTGGCGGGATTGATGAATAGCGCAGGGTCCTGACCCGGTGCACTGCTCGGATTGCTCGCTCCGGCGTCGGCCACCAAACCCGTGTTTGCGGCAAAGCTGGAACTGCCATCGGCGAAATCGAGCGTGATCGTCCCGCCAATTGTGTCACCGCCAACCAGCGTGCGAATTTCCGGTACACCCGATTGCGGTTCATACGCGCTGGCATTGGCGTAAAGACTGTTGCCGCGTGGCCCAAGTGGAAAACTGTTGTCGAATTGGCCAAGCAGATCGAAGCTGCTTCCTGCGCCGCTCATCACTAAATCGATGCTTCCGCCAGTGCCGGTGCCCGCACCCGCTTCACCAATTGCGGCCAGTGTGGTGGCGTCGGCCCAGAATCCGCCGGTGACAGTAAAGGCTGCCCCCAAAGCTGCCTCTGCCGTGATAGATCCGCCTGTGGCATCCGCGCCAGACGCGTCCGCCCGCGTATCCTGCGCGCCGACCGCGCTGGCATCGGCAATCAGATTGCCCGTAAAGGTCAGGTCGGAACCGTCGCCGGTCGAAAGCAGTGCGATATCACCGCCAATTGCAAAACCATTGCTGCCCGGCGTGAACGAACTTTCGAAAGTACCGAGACCGCCATCGCCGCCAGTGCTTCCAATCGCATTGGCGTTCAGCTGGTTGTCGCCCTCGAAGGACTGGACTGTGATGGTCGATCCGGTCGAAGCGGAGAACGCGATGCTGCCGCCTACAGCTCCGCCGCCTGCACCGCCCATACCGCCGATATTTGAGAAATTATCGCCGCCCGCGCCGCCCGCTCCGCCGAACCCGCGCGCATTGACCGAACTGCCAGCTGTATAGGCCAAGGTGGCGCCATTGTCGGCTGACAAAGCAATCGTACCGCCTGTTCCGAGCCCGCCAGCGCCGCCAAAGCCGCCGCTTCCTGCCGCGTCATTGCTGGAACCGCCGCGCCCGCCGACACCGCCGGTGCCATCGGCGCCGAGGTTTACGGCCGACGAACTGCTGAGCTGTGTAACTGCGCCATCAGCGGTGATTGACGCCGAGCCGCCAGTGCCACGCCCGCCAGCCGCGCCATCAGCGCCATCACCCTGTGAATCGCGCGCATTGCCGCCTGCTCCGGACGCCAATAGCGAGGAGTTACCGATTATGACTGCCGCATTTTCGACAGCCAGGCTGGCGTTGCCGCCGATGCCATCGCCGCCAGCACCGGAAACGATACCCAGACTGCCTTCGCCGCCCGTCCCGCGCGCGTCGAGCGCATAGCCGATGGAGCTGGCATCACTGCGCGATAGGATCACATTGGTGGAACCACCTGTCCCGCTGCCGCCCGCACCACCGTCACCTGCATAGTCAAATTCTAGCGGGATGTGCTGGCCACCATTTCCGCCGGTGGCTGTCGTATCCAGCGCTACCACGGTCACGTCGGTCGAGCCGGATATGTCGCGATATGTGGCCGTGCCGCCAAATGCGTCGCCGCCATCTCCACCAGCTTCGCCTTCGGCTCGAAATTCGCCAAAGTCGGCTTGGGAATTGCCGCCCGCTCCACCTGCGGCATAGGCATTAATTTCAAGTGCGCCGGACGCGATCAACAGATTCGCTCCATCAAGCACGAAACTGGCGTTCCCGCCCTGAGAATTGCCGCCGCGCCCGGCGGACACCCCGTACCCACTTCCGCCTGCGCCGCCTTGGCCAAATGCGTTGATTGCGAATGATCCGGTGGAAGATATGTCGCCGTTTGTCGCATTGACTAGAATTGATCCGCCCCGGCCCAATCCGCCAGCTCCAGCCGATCCTGCATTGCTGGTCTCATATCCCTCGCCGCCTGCGCCGCCAGTCCCGATGGCTTCAAGCGATGCCCCCGAAGTCGTCAGCGAACGGCCACCCACGTTCAGGGTAATCGAACCACCTGCTCCGGTCCCGCCTGTCCCGGTCGCAGCCCCTGCCGTGGCGGCGATTGATCCGCCCTGCCCGCCAGTGCCATTGGCCTGCACCGAAAGATCGGCGGTGACAGTATCTTCGTCAAGCAGATCGATCAGGATCGTGCCGCCTTGGGCATTGCCGCCATCGCCAATGAAATTCGCGCCTTCCGCAAAGCCGCCTGTTACAGCGGCATTTGCAAGGATATCGAGACCGTTGAAGGAAATCCCTGCAGCATCACCGCGCTGGGTGATCGTGATGTCGCCAGCGCGCGAAACTAGACCTGTCTGGTCACCGCCAGTGCCCCCATCGACGCTGCTGTCGAGTGTACCCGAACCGCTGAATACGAAATTGCCAGCATCCGCCAGCAAGGTGATGTTGCCGCCAATCGAAGCGCCCTGACCCGTCAGGCCTTCATTGTTATAGACACCCGATTGCGCCGAAAGGGTGGTCCCATTGATGAAACCGCCGATCGCAAGTGCGGTGATGTTCCCGCCCGTCAGGTCATGCCATTCGGTGGCACCAAATCCCAAGGTGGCACGGGTATCGATACTGACCGCGCCAACATCGAGGCCGCCGCTGCTGGTGACGATACCAACCGAGCCAGTGGTCCCGCCATTAGCGCTCATGCCATTAGTGTGACTGGAGTTCAGCGCCAGAGACTCCGCAGTGACTGTGCCGTCGTTCAGCGTGGCGACTCTGATCACATTGCCTGGCGCAGCGGCGCTGACATCGCCGAATGTCGTTGCGTCAATATTGATACCGCCAGCAATATTAACTGTCGACCCATCGGCAATCAGGTCGACGAGGCTACGGCCCACCGCTCCGGCAATTGCATTGCCCGCCGCGTCGAAGGAGGCGACAGCAGAACTATTGGCGGCGACAGAGATCGAACCGATGGTTTGCGTATTGCCATTCAGCCGGACAGCGACATCGCCCGCCACAGCGTCATTGCTTTGCGCTGTGCTGGCGTCGGTCCCGCGTGATGCGGTGGCGGAACTGTCGATCAACAGCTCGCCCAAATTTGTACGGCCATCGGTTACAAAAAAGCTGGCCGCGCCCCCCACAGCGTCACCGCCAACAGCAGCGTACAGCGCCCCGACGCTATCTGGATTGATCGCCGCATCGGCGCTGGTATCAATCGCGAGCGTACCAGTAACTTGCGCGCGGCTATTGATGCCGGTGACAGCGAAATTAACCGAGCCACCAGTCGCATTGCCCGCTTGTGCTTCGCCAAAACCGGCGCGCGCAAAAGCGCTCAAGTTCACATTACCGCCGACCAGAAAATCGCCGCCGGTGTTGATATCGACATTGATGGTCCCGCCGGTCGCATTGCCACCAATCCCGCCAGCACTGCTGTCGTTGACGCCAAGCCGCGCGGTACTGGCAGTGAAGTTTTCGCCAACAACTATGCCGTTGATGATTGCATCGTCATCGCGGCCGACATCGTCAGCGGTAATGTTGATGGTGCCGCCGACTGCCCCGCTGCCTGCCCCCAGTGATACCGATCCGAAGGCAAAGATATTGCCGCCGTTGATCGCTTCAAAATCGATCTGATTAGCCGCCTGGATCGTCAAATCCGCAGTATTTGTGGCGCCGCCAATGGTGATCTGTTCAGTTGTACCCGCTGCCGAAAACAGCACATCATTGCTGGATGAGATGAAAGTCGAGGAATTGAACTGCGCCGGGCCGACATCGACATTGCCGGTGCCGGTTCCAGTAGGAGCTCCGGTGCCCAGCACGACTGTCCCATTCACCACGCCCGCACTGGTCGCTTCCGCGTAACCCAGCGTCCCGCCGACCAACATGGTCATGACCTGGTTTTTGGGCACAGCCACCAATTGAGTCCAATGCACATCACCGCCGCCGGTCGATGCCGGTCCGCCGGTCGTGCCGGTATGGACGATCCCATTCGCGTCTTCACTGCCGACATCCACTGCCAGGCTCAGCAAGCCGGCATTGATGGTCAGCGTGCCTTGTTCAGCCGCCGCCAGCAACGCGCTGCCATTGACGTCAATCGTACCGCCCTGCTCGATCCGCGGCGCGAACATAGCGACGTAACTGCCTTCGACCGCATTCGCCAGAACTCTGGCGCCGCCCTGGATGATGATCGAGGATCCCGGATCGGTGATACCAAGGAAATTGACCTGGTTCCCACCGGCACCGATCGTTTCGATATTGCTGGTGGACAGCAGCAGGCTGCCAACATTGAAACTCGCAGTCGAGTTGACCAGAATTCCGCCGGGGCTGTAAAACCAGATGTTCCCGCCAATACTCCCGTCAGTCGCGCCGATGCGGCTGGAAACATTGCCGCCAAAGGCGATGCCGCGATAATCGCCGGTGGCACTTGGCGCTGTGAAAATCCGGTTGAGCACAACATAATCGGCAGCTGGGCCAACAAAGGTCAGATTTGTCCCATTGGGCAGGAAATTGACGTAATCCAGCGTATCGTCGAGCGAGAGCGTGTCCAGTGTCGTCCAGTTGATGATCGTTTCCTGGTTCAACACCGTCACGACATCGGAAACCGGGCTGGTCGTATGCGTGCCGCGTGCCGGTGTCAGGTCGCTGTCTGCCTGAACCGACCGCGTCCCGTTTTCGCGCGGTGCGACACTTTGCGCAGATGCCTCGCTCGCGCCGAACGCAATCATCGTGGTCGACAAGGCCAGCACCGAACCCTGCATCATCAGCCGCTGCCGCCGAGTGCGATGGGCGCGCGGTGTCTGGTGCAAGCTGTTGATATGGTGCGCTGGCATCGGCAGCGCTGCGGTGGTTGCCTTACGACCCGACATAATCAATTCCCCCACGGTGCAAGTTGCACAGTCAGTGTGAGTAGAGCGCGAACGTCACCGCGGCGCGTTGCCAGCGGTGCCCGCTCAAGCGGTGCGGCGATAAAGGCCTCGACCGAGGCACGGTTTCCCAAAGTTGCCCGCGCGCCGCCGCCAATCGACGTCAGCGTCTGCGGATCGCCCGCAACATTCTTGGTGTAAGTGCCGATATGATCGACGAATGCGAACGGCTGGATCGCAATCCCGCCCCGGCTTTCCGGCATCAGCGAGCCATAGGCAATTTCCGCCTGCACGCCATAACCGCTGTCGCCAATCACCGCGCCTGGATCGTAACCGCGCCCGACAGTGTAATTGCCGCCTGATATCTGCTCATACCCCAGCAGGGCATCGGGCGAATATTGCGCGCGTGGACGCAGCGAGAATCGGAGCAACGGCGTTGGCCGGAAATCCATGCTGGCCTGAGCGCGCAGCACAAAGCCAGCCGGGTCGGCATCAAGTCGGCTGAGCGGAACCACGCCCGGCTGCTGACAGGCGATAAAGGCGGGGCCGCAGGAATCGCTGGCACCCAGAATGCCCACGCCCTGGCGAATTTCGACCGATCCGCCAAACGCCATGCGCGGTTCGAACACGCTGTAACCATCGCGGCCCACCAGGCTGGCACGGTCGATCGTATTCAGCTCTGCACGCAGGAAGCCCACCCGCAGCTTGTCCTGCGACAGCGGCAGACCTGAAAAGTCGATAGTCTGGTCGATCAGGTCAAAACCGCCGGTCACCAGCACATTGCGGGTCTGGGTACGCAGCACGGGATAGGATGCAAAGATACCGGCCACCAATGTGTCCGACGTAAACGGATCGGGGCCGGGGAGATCGGGATGGGTCCACGCCATTGTGACACCGCCGCCAAAGGTCAGCCCTTCGCCGCCAACACGGAACAAATGGCTTGCCTGAACCACCTGCTGTTCCTTGGGATCGGCAGTCATAAAACCGCTGATCGTGGTTTCATCACCCAGCCCCGTGAGGCCGTTAAAGCGCGCGCGCAGCAGGCCGCCAAACCGCCCGACATCGCGTGAACCGAAGTTCTGCACATTCACATCGGCATAGACCGGCGTGCGCACCACATTCACCACGCCCACCACATCACCTGCCACTACAGCGGCGCCCGGCCCTTCGTCGCGCGGCGCGGGCCGCAGCGTCAACCGGACATCCAGCCCCGGAATATCGCGCGCCAGCAACAGATAGCGTTCGGCATCATTGATGTTGAACACCGGCGCGCCGACCAGTTTGTCGAGATATTTCTTCAGCGCATATTCGGATGGCCCGGCATCGCCGCGCACCTGCACGGCGGTCATCCGCGCCAGCACCGCATCCAGATCGACAACGCCGTCCTCGATGCTTTGCACCGGGATCTGGACCGACGCGAGATAGCCTGCGCGGCGCAGCGCAGTCGCCGCCCGATCGCGGATTTCGCACACGGCGGCCACGGGTAAAGTCTGGCCCGTCATATCGGCATAGCTGGCGGTAACCAGTGCGGGATCAACAGCCTCAAGCCCGCTGAAACGGGCTTCGCGGAAAGTGAAACTGATGTCGGCAAATTGCGGATCGGCCAGCGGGCACGGCGCGCGTTCGATTCCGTCTTCCACTGACAGCGGCTGCGCAGGCGCACGCAATTGCTGGTCCAGCTGCTCGCGCTGCACCTCTTCGCGCGTCGGCGGTTGCACAGACTGCGCCGCTGCGGGTGCGGCAGCCAGCATGGTCCCGGCCAGCAGGATTGCACTCACACTGCGGCAAGCCGGAAAGGATCGGACATTCATTGTCATTATCGTGCTTCTCTTTGTCATTCGCCAACCTGCGCCAGCGCCAGTGTTCCAGCAGCTTCCACAGCCGCCGTCGCGGTCGATTTGGCCAGCAGCATCCGTTCGGCATCACCGATGATGGCGAACCCGCCCCAATAGAACGGGTGCGACGTGATCGCCTGATCCATCAGGGCAAACTGCGATTCCCGCAGCGCCTGCCCCACCGGCTTGGCCTCGCCAGCGCGGAACATGCCGTTCATCAGACGCTGGGTGGCGTCATACTCGTCCGGCGCGGGCCAGTGGCTGGCCATGACCGAACGGCCACCGGCACCGATGAAGGAGCGTACCAGACCATCCAACGCAGTGCCGCCGCCGCTGCCGACACCGGCGTCGCGCGTGGCCTCGATGCTGGCCTTGCCCGCCGTGTCACAGGCCGACAGGATCACCAGATCGGCATCCAGATTGAGGTCGAAAATCTCGCGGAAGCTGAGCAGTCCGTCGGACCCTTCGCCGCCGAACGATGTCAGCAGCGCCGGGCGTGACGGGCATGGCGGCGCAGGGGGCGTAACCAGCCCATGCGTGGCGAAATGGAGCACCCGGTAGTCGGCGATGTCGTCCATCGCGACGATCTGCTGATCGGTAAATTCCGCCCCCGTGATGATCCGTGAACGGCCTTCACCAACAATCCCGCGCGCCACATTCAGCTCTGCCGGGTCAATCGGCCGGTTCCATTCAGCGGCAGTCCAATGGCAACGCTCTGCCCCGCCTTCCAGCATCGCCTGTATCGCCGGTGATGGTGCTGAACCAACCGGCGTATTGTCGCCAAAGCCCAGATATTCGCGGGTGGCGGCAGACGGGCTGGACGCGCGCGCATCGACAAAAGCCTGCGCCGATACCGCCGTGCTGACGCGCAGGTCGCGGGCGAGCCAATTGACGCCGGTGAAATCATAGGGGTCGCTGCCCGATACCGCGCTGCGTGCCTGATACTTAGCCACCGAGGCGTCGTCCGCCACCAGAATATCGATCGGCAAACGCAGCATCGCGCCATCGGGTTCAAACACCAGATGCTGCACCTTGGCGAGCCGGTCTGCCACCGGGCCAAACAGGCTGACATACAGCTCGCGCGCGGCCTCGATGTCATAGGGATAGGTCAGATATTGCCCATCTTCATAGGCCGAGATCGAGTAGCGCAGCAGATCAACTTTGAGGTCGAGCTCTTCCTCATCCAGATCTAGGCGATAGGCTTTCGCGCCCTCGCTATCGGCGAAAAATACGAACGGCCGCCCGGCCACCATTGCCAGCCGGACATAGGCCTCACCCGGACCCAGTGTCTTGCGGAAGTCTTCCAGCGCCAGCGAACGGGGTGCGACCACCCGGTATTCGGGGAATTGCGCGAGCCGCGCCTGCGTCTGCAATTGTTCGCTTTCCAGCACGGCAATCTCGTCAGCCAGATTGGCGCGGACCAGCTTGAGGTCGCCGGTCTGCTCGATCTTGCCCAGAGCGATGGCACGGATGCGGCGGCGCTCGATATCGCGTGACAGATCGTTCGACTGGCGGAACAGGCGCGATGCCTCGTCGGAACGCGCGCTCAGCTCGCGCGCCAGAATGGCCTGCGTTTCCGCCACGCCGGGCCGGACCAGCACCTGTGTCGCGGCAAAGAAATCGGCGGCGGCTTCGGGATCGCTTTCCACCCGCTCTGCCAGATATTGGAAATAGGGTGCCAGCTGGTTGGCAAAGCCGGTGGCGGCATTGGTCCGGCCCACCGCACGCGCAATCACCTCGTGGTAAATCGTGTTGGCTTCGTCCTCACCGCCCGACCGCAGCAGCAATGCCGCCAGCCGCGCCTTGGCACCAGCCTGCGCCTTGCGTTCGGGATATTGCGCCTCCAGAATATCGACGGCATTCCGCAGATACAGTGTCGCATCGCCGATATCGCCGCGCGATTCCGCAATCGCCGACAGCTCGCCCAGCACCTGCGCGCGCAACCGTGCAATCGACGTCACCCGGCCATCGCGCACTGCCACCGCCTGCGACCAGGCATCGAGCAGCGCCGTGCGAGCCTCATCGTTGCGCCCCTCCAGCCGCAGCGCCGTGCCCAGCAATTGCAACGCCTGCGCGTCGATGATCTGTGCGCGTTCCATCTCGCTCAGCTTCAGCTCGTCGACATAGCCCAGCAGACTGCCATCGCCCTGCGCGCTGTTCAGGCGGCTGGAGATCGGGATGCTGATTTCAAGCCTCTCGATCAGCGCCTGTGCATCGGGCAGCGTCATCGCCAGCTTGCGGTCCAGCCGCTGAACCGCTGCCTCAGGCGCATTCTGGTTGAGGAAATGGATTGCTTCAAAATTGCGCTGCAACCGTGCGGTGATGGGGTCTTGTGCGGTCAGTTCGGCAGCTTCGATAAACAGCCGGTCTGCCTCGGCAAAATCGCCCAAATTGCTTTTCTGCAAGGCGCGGTTGACCAGAAATTCGCCCGCATCGACGCCGCTGTCCTCATCACCCGAGAGGCGATCCTGTAAAGTCTCGAAATAGGCAGAGGCTTCGGCATATTCACCGCCCAGATTGCGGCGATACCCCTCGGCCAGCGCCTGTCCCGGCTCCAGCGTCTGCGCCTGAATGCGCGCGAAGGACAGCGAGTCGGTGATCGAGGTGGTGGCAATCGTCACTTCGCCTTCGACGATCCGGTTCGCCAAGATCGATTTCAGCGCCAGCATGGTGGCGCTGTCATAGGCGGCGAAGCCTTCGGCCAGATATGTCGTGTCGCCGCGGTCCAGCTGCACTAGGCTCCATGCCAATTCGGTCCCGGTAACCTGACAGACGCGCGCCTGAGCGCCGGCAATTGCAGCGCTTGCGGTGGCCGCAGCGGTGCAGCTGACCGGCTCCCGCCGATGCGGGGCAATTAGTGCGACCGGATCTGCACCCACAGCGGCACCTCGGGTGCGGTCAAAGGCGTAAATGGTGGCAACCGGGCTGGCCGAATCGCGGCAGACCACTGCCCATGCGCGGTCGAACATTGTCAGGCGTGCCGGGTTGCTAATGCTGCGATCCTGCACCTGGCAAAGGATCTCGCCGCCTGCGCCGATGGGGAAGGAATCGCGCAGCAGGACTGGACGCTCCTGCCCGCTGGCAAGCGGAGCGGTAGCGGCAGCTATCACCGCCAGAAGACCCGCCGAAACTCTTGCAAAACCGATCATGCCAAACCCCCAGCACCGCATTCCCGGCAGGCACAGAATGACCTGCCAATTCGTAGCTGCAACCCGAATTCTTTATGTTTTAGATAGTTGCGTCCGACCCTTGTCGGCGAGGCTTACACCGGACTGAGAAAATATTCGAGTCCGGGAGGGAGATTTTTACGGCGCAGCCTGATCGCCGAAACCCTCCCAGCGGATCGCTTCAGCCAATGGCGCGCGCGCGACGGTGAAATTGTTCACCGGGGCGGCGGTGTCGCGGTGGCCGATTGCCATGCCGCAAAAGAACACATGATCATCGGGAATATCGACCAGTTCGCGCACTTGCGGCGCATAGACCGCCCACGCCTCCTGCGCACAGCTGTCCAGCCCTTCCTCGCGCAGCAACAGCATGATTGTCTGCAGCCACATCCCCATGTCCGACCATTGCGGCGGCCCCATATATCTGGGCGTGTGGACCAGCATCAGCACTGGCGCGCCGAACGCGCGGAAGTTCTGCGCAAACCACATCAACCGCTGCGCCTTGTCTTCGCGGGTGATGCCCAGCGCCGCGTACATATCCTCGCCCACGCCGAAGCGGCGGTCTTCGTAAGCGCCCTCCAGACCCTCGGGATATATGTCATATTCGGGTTTGAGCGCAGCGCGCCCCTTGGGAAATTCCAGCGCCACCCGGTCGAACAGCGCCTGCATCGGCTCGCCGGTCAGCAAGATCGCATTCCACGGCTGGACATTGCCCCCCGAAGGCGAACGCTGCGCCTTTTTGAGTACGCGGGTAAGCGTGTCGCGATCGACCGGCTGGTCGGTGAAAGCACGGACGGAGCGGCGGGTTTGGACGGCTTCGGTGGGGGTCATTTTCTTCCCAACAAGTTTCTTAGGCGCTCTCGAAATGGCAATTGTCGTGGATCTTCCGGAACGTCTTCCAATAACTCGGACTTTTCTGCGAGATGCAACGCGCGGATAGCCTCTTCACGCGGTTCGGAGGTGATGTCGACGATCGTAAGTACGGGGAGAGGCACAGTGGGGTGAAACGCGCACAAGCGCGCATGGAAAAAAACTTCACAGAGCGGCTCATTCTCATGCCAAGTGGTCATAACGAAACGCTCGTCCGGCACTTCGCCATACTCAAAGCGTCGAAGTTTCGCATGATCGACACTATCGTCCCAGGTGACGCATTTTTCGCCCCAAGCCATCATGTAGAGACAGCCGGAGTCGACAATCCAATCGCTCACTTTATCCTGCCAGCGCGCCTCAACTTCCTGCGCTATCAATACGATTATTCGGCGCGGTTCACTCGAAATTGTTGGCAAAGTAGAGCCCGAAGGCAAGTGGACGTACTCCACGCGCTCGGAAGTCACCCCTCCACCTCGAACAGGCCCGCAAGCTGCTCGATAATCGTGCCGCCGAGCTGTTCCACGTCCATGATCGTCACCGCGCGCTTGTAGTAGCGGGTGACGTCGTGGCCGATGCCGATGGCCACCAGCTGGACGGGGGACTGGTTCTCGATCCACCCGATCACCTTGCGCAGATGCTGTTCCAGATAGCCTGCGGTGTTCACGCTCAGCGTCGAATCATCGACCGGTGCGCCGTCAGAAATCACCATCAGGATACGGCGGTCCTCGGTGCGGGAGAGCAGGCGGGTGTGCGCCCACAACAGCGCCTCGCCGTCGATGTTTTCCTTGAGCAGCCCTTCGCGCATCATCAGGCCAAGATTGCGTCGCGCACGGCGCCACGGCTCATCCGCCTTCTTGTAAACAATATGGCGCAAATCGTTGAGGCGGCCGGGCGTTTCAGGGCGTCCATTGGCCAGCCAGCTTTCGCGGGATTGGCCACCTTTCCAAGCGCGGGTGGTGAAGCCAAGGATTTCGGTCTTCACGCCGCAGCGTTCCAGCGTGCGCGCCAGAATGTCCGCGCTGATGGCGGCGATGCTGATCGGACGGCCGCGCATTGAACCGGAATTGTCGATCAACAGCGTAACCACCGTGTCCTTGAATTCGGTATCGCGTTCATTCTTGTAGCTGAGTGAATGGCCGGGGCTGATCACCACGCGCGCCAGCCGCGCTGCGTCCAGCAGCCCCTCTTCCTGATCGAAATCCCAGCTGCGGTTCTGCTGCGCCATCAGACGGCGTTGCAGCCGATTGGCGAGCCGGGTGACGATGCCCTGCAAACCCGCCAGCTGGCTATCCAGATAGGCGCGTAGCCGGTCCAGTTCTTCGACATCGCACAGCTCTTCCGCCGTGACGATCTCGTCGAATTTCTCGGTGTAGGTGGTGTAGTCGAAGCCGTCGGGAATATTGGTCCAGGCGCGGTTGGGGCGCACGGGCATCATGCCCTCCTCACCCTCGTCCGAGGGGTCGCCATCGGCCATTTCCTGCTCGCCGCCCTCCTCTTCCTCGCCTTCGCCGTCACCCTCGCCCTCGGTAACTTCGCCCGCCATTTCGGTGGTCTGCGGCTCGGCAGCGCCCTCGGCTTCGTCTTCGCCGTCTTCCTCGTTTTCGGGTGTTTCGCCGTCGTCCTCGTCGCCGTCCTCGCCATCGGCATTATCAGCGTCGGCGGGCTTGGTCAGATCGAGATGGCGCAGCATATCCAGCGCCAGGTGCTGGAACGCGCGCTGGTCACCCAGCCGGCCTGCCAAAGCTTCCATATCGGTGCCGGTTTTCGCGAGGATTTCGCTGCGCACCATGTCCACCCCGGCGCGCGCGCGCTTGGGCACAGGCTGTCCGGTCAGGGCTTCACGCAGCATCAGCGACAATGCGGTTGGCAGCGGCACTTGCGACGCATCTTCGGCGCGAGTGATTGGATCGCTGGCGGTGCGCAGATCGGTCGCGGCGTTCAAATTGTCGCGAATGCCGGAGAATCGCGTGGCGCCCACTGCCTCGTAACGGACCTGCTCGATCGCATCGTAACAAGCCCGCGCAATGGGTTCGGGCGGCGCGCCGCTATTGTGCAGACCCTCGCTATGATACCGCAGTTTCAGGGCAAAGCTGTCGGCAAAGCCGCGCGCCTCACGCGCTTGATCCGGCGGCAAGTTCCGGCCCGGCAGCGGGACGCGGAAATTCTTGCCCGCAGCCGACGGCGCATCCGCGCTCCACGCAACCTCAACCTCAGCCTCATGCGCAAGCGCGCGGCTGGCGCCGGTCAACGCCTGCTTGAAACGGTCGAGAGGGGTCTGGTCGGTCACTTAGCTGGTCGGGATCGACTGTCCGGTCTTGGCCCAATCGGCCATGAAACCGTCGATGCCCTTTTCGGTCAGGACGTGCTTGAACAGATCCTTGATCACCTTGGGCGGAGCGGTCATCACATCCGCACCGATCAGCGCGCTTTGCAGCACATGATTGGTGTGGCGGACACTGGCGACGAGGATTTCGGTGTCGAACAAATAATTGTCATAGATCGTGCGAATATCGCGGATCAGCTCCATCCCGTCGAAACCATTGTCATCATGCCGACCGACAAACGGGCTGACGAATGTTGCCCCGGCCTTGGCCGCCAGCAGCGCCTGATTGGCCGAGAAACACAGCGTCACATTGACCATTGTGCCGTCCGAAGTCAGCGCTTTGCAGGTTTTGAGCCCGTCAATCGTCAGCGGCACTTTGATGCAGACATTGTCCGCGATCTTGCGCAGCGTTTCGGCCTCTTTCATCATGGCCGCGTGATCCAGCGCGACGACTTCGGCGCTGACCGGGCCATCGACCAGGCCGCAGATTTCCCTGGTCACTTCCATGAAGTCACGGCCCGATTTGGCAATCAGGCTGGGATTGGTGGTCACGCCATCAAGCAAGCCGGTTTCGGCCATTTCCTTGATGTCGGCGATGTCGGCGGTGTCGACGAAGAATTTCATGTGTGGTCTCCGGGAGTGGGCGATTCCCGGAGAGCCTTAGCGGTCGTCGGCAAGCGCGGCTAGAGCCTCGCGCCTGTCCCGAATGCGCCGATGATCAACGGATCGCGCGTGGCCTGAGGATTGGCGCGGATCGCGGTTTCCTCGATGCCAATTTCGCGCCAGATGGTGTTGTCGATGCCGGATGCGATACGGGTGGCGACCTGCGGCACATCCACGCCGGTCAGCGCGGCGAGCGCTTGTCCAACCAATGGCTCCTTCGCCAGCCGCATGGCGGTGCCCAATTGCGGAACCATCACCTCGATCAGGCCCTGCCCCAATTCACCGCGCAGGAAGGATGTCGCTGCGGTCGGGCCGCCGCGTACCAGATCGATGGCATTGCGCACTCCGACGGTGCGAACCGCCTCGGTCACCATCGGCGCCGCGCGTTCCGCACCTTCATAGGCAATGCGGCCAAACGCGTTGTCGAGGCGGCTTTTGAACAGTGATGAGGTCAAAATGCGGCTCAGCACATCGCCCCGTGTGCCCAGCATATTGGCAAGGCCAAGCTGCCCTACCTGCTTGTCCCAGAACCCGTCCGACTGGAGCATCCGGCCAAACGCCCGGTCGCTAGACAAGAACAGCAGGCGCTGCACGGCATCGACCATGCTGAAACCGGGCAGACTGGCACAGCCGGGTAACGCCAGCAGGCTGCCTCCGGCAAAAATTCCGCCCAGAACAGCGCGGCGATGCGTAGTGTTTTCAAGAATTGCGGTCATAATTAGCGGCTCCTCACAGGTCCCACCCTTGTTTCGTCCGGCGCGCGCTGCCCATATGGTCACCGATGAACCGCGTGCGCTGCCTTATCCTCAATGCCGCCCTTGGCCCGCTCGATTACCGGGTGCCGGATGGCATGGAAGTGGAACCCGGGTCGGTGGTCGCCTGCCCACTGGGCCCGCGCACCGTTATCGGGATCGTCTGGGAAGCAAAACGGTTGCCCGGCACGGACGTTCCGGCAGAAAAGTTGCGACCCTTGCGCGAGGTGCTGCCCGTACCCGGCCTGCCCGCGCCGCTGCGGCGGCTGATCGAATGGACCGCGGACTATTATTGTGCCTCGCTAGCCAGCGTGGCGCGCATGGCGCTGAGTTCGGGCGGCGCGCTGAAAGGCCCCGCGACGATGACCGAATACCGCCTGTCGGGCGGCCTCCCCGAACGCATGACGCCGCAGCGGCAGGCAGCGATCGAGGCGCTGGAGGGCGAGCAAGCCAATATCCGCGAATTGTCCGGCATGGCGGGGGTGTCCGAGGGCGTGCTGCGCGGGCTGGTCAATCAGGGCGTGCTGGAGCCGGTGGAGGTTGATTGCGACCGCCCCTATGACCATGCCGACCCCGATTTTGCCCAGCCCGCTCTCTCGCCGCAACAGCGCGATGTCGCAGACCGTTTTATCGACGCCGTCAGCGCGCGCAAATTTGCGCCCTTCCTGCTCGACGGCGTGACTGGGTCGGGCAAAACTGAAACCTATTTTGAGCCCGTTGCCGAGGCGCTGCGGCTGGGCCGCCAAGTGCTGGTCCTGCTGCCCGAAATTGCGCTGACCGAGGCGTTTCTGGCGCGATTCGAGGCGCGCTTTGGCGCGGCACCGGTGCTGTGGCATTCCTCGCTCAAGTCGACCGAGCGCCGCCGCGCCTGGCGCGCCGTGGCTGGTGGCAGTGCGCAAGTGGTCGTCGGGGCACGTTCTGCCCTGTTCCTGCCCTTCGCGCGGCTGGGCCTGATCGTTGTCGATGAAGCGCATGAAGTTAGCTTCAAACAGGATGATGGTGTTCGGTACAATGCGCGCGACGTAGCGGTGATGCGTGCGCATTTCGAAGCTGCGCCGGTGATTCTGGCCAGTGCCACACCCGCACTGGAAAGCCTGCAAATGGCGGAAAGCGGGGTCTATACCCGCGTCGAATTGCCCAGCCGTTTTGGCGGCGCGCAGATGCCGGTCATCGGCACCATCGACCTGACCGAGGAAAAGCCCGGTGCGGGCCAGTGGCTGGCCCCCCGGCTGGTGGCAGGGATAGAGGAGCGGCTGGCGCGCGGCGAGCAATCGCTGCTGTTTCTCAACCGCCGCGGCTATGCGCCGCTGACGCTGTGCCGCAATTGCGGTTACCGATTCCAATGCCCCAATTGCAGCGCCTGGCTGGTCGAGCACCGCTTTTCCAAGCGGCTGGCCTGTCATCACTGCGGCCACGAAACCGCCCCGCCCGCAACCTGCCCCGATTGCGGAGAGCCGGACTGCATGGTCGCCTGCGGCCCGGGTGTGGAGCGCATCGCGGATGAAGTCGCCGAGCGCCTGCCTGAAGCGCGCGTGTTCGTCGCCACTTCCGACACGCTCAATTCCCCCGGACGCGCAGCAGAATTTATCGCCATGGTCGAAGCGGGGGCAATCGATGTCATTGTTGGCACGCAGCTGGTCACCAAGGGGTTCCACTTCCCCGAGCTGACACTGGTGGGCGTGGTCGATGCCGATCTGGGGCTGGAGGGCGGCGATCTGCGCGCGGGCGAGCGGACGTATCAGCAGGTTGCGCAGGTGGCGGGTCGTGCAGGACGCGGTTCGAAACCGGGCGAGGTGCTGATCCAGACCCGCCATCCTGAGGCCGCGGTGATTGCGGCGCTGGCGGCGGGCGACCGCGATGCCTTTTACGACGCCGAAACCGAAGGGCGGCGGCTGGCGGGTGCGCCGCCATTCGGACGCTGGGCGGCAATTATCGTATCGAGCGAAGACGATACCGAAGCGCGGATGGCCGCCAACCGGATTGGCGACACCCGCCCGCAGGTGGAGGATTGCATGATCCTTGGCCCCGCGCCCGCGCCGCTATCGCTGCTGCGCGGACGCTATCGCTATCGCCTGCTGATCAATGCGCGGCGCAGTGTGCAATTGCAGGACATTATCCGCAGCTGGCTGGGTGCGGTCCACCACCCGCCCGGTGTGCGCGTGGCAGTGGATATCGACCCCTACAGCTTCGTCTGATCCACCGGGACATCTGCGCGCGCGGCAGCCCGGCGGGTCCACCACGGCTTGACGATATTTCCGTGCTGTGCAGCTTTATAGACCAGCCACAGCCCAGCTGCCGTCGCCATGACCATCGCAACTGCCGAAGCTTCCAGCCCGAACGCGCCGCCCGAAATAATCTCCGGCCCCGAGACCTGCGCATCGACCAGTCCGTCAACCGCATTGCCCGAAACCGGCACGTCCCACAGATAACCCTGCACCACGTTCCAGCCAAAATGCAGCCCGATGGCAAGCCACAGATTGCGCGTCAGCATATAAGCGCCGCCCAGCAGCGTTCCCGCTTCCACTGCGATGGCGAAGGACGACAGCGTCGTGGCGTTGTCGTTTCCTGCATGCAGGAAACCAAAGATCAGCGAGCTGATCACCAGCGCAAACCAGCTGCCGCCAAATTGCTCAAGATAATGGAAGATAATCCCGCGAGCGATAATCTCTTCGAAGAAGGCGGCCTGAAAACCGGCGGCGAACAGCAGGAATGCCCAAGAGGTGCTGCCGCCCCATCCCGCAATGCTGTATCCGCCCAGCGCCGCCGTGACACCGACAATCGCCGTCATCAGCAGCCCGGCAAACACCAGCCCGCGCCAAAAATCCTTGCTGCGCCGGTCGAAGGGAAGGTCATCGCGCGGTTCTTCGCCAAGGCGGCGCACGAACAGCTTGTAAGTGATGATTGCGCCCAATGTCGCGATCAAAGCGAAGATCGCTTCGGCGGCATCTTCGGGAAATGCCTCCACGCCGATCTGAATGGCACCAAAGGACATCAGACCGACCACAATAATGATCGCCGCCAGCGCGATCACCATCGCCACAAGCGGAAAATCGACAATCTTGCGCCACCACGATTTGCGCGGCGGAGCAGTCGGTACAGTCTCGATATTATCCAATGCGAACCCTCCCTTGGCCGCGCCTTCTGCGGCAGGACAGCCGGCCGCGCAAGTCAGCTGGACGGGCCGCGTTCGCGCTTCAACAGTTCTTCCTTGATCGCCAGCCCGTAGGCATAGCCGCCCAGCGTCCCGTTATGCGCGATCACGCGGTGACAGGGGATCAGCACAGCGATGTTGTTTGCGCCATTTGCGCCGCCGACCGCGCGGCTGGCATTGGGATTGCCCAGCGCCGCCGCCAGATCGCCGTAGCTGCGCGTCTCGCCCGCCGGGATGCGGCGCAATTCCTGCCACACGCGCTGCTGGAACGCGGTGCCTTTGACGTCGAGCGGAATGTCCTGCCCGGTGCCCGGCTGCTCGACCGCCTGCGTGACCTGCTTGAACAAAGCGCGGAAGTCCTCACCGCCCTCGGTCAGTTCGGCATTGGGGAAGCGGCGCTCCAGATCGCTGCGGGCTTCATCAAAGGACAGGCAGCACACCCCCTTGTCCGTCGCCGCGACCAGCATCGCGCCCAGACTGGTATCGACCACTGAATAATGGATCGTCCGGCCCCGACCGCCATCGCGCCAATCGCTTGCACTCATGCCCAACCGTCCTTCCATGCCCTCGTAGAACCGTGAAGGCGCGCTATAGCCTGCCTCGTATATTGCATCGGTCACTCGCTCTTCTTCGGTCAACGCCGCACGCGCGCGTTCCTCTCGCAGTGCGCGGGCATAGGCGGCGGGTGACAAGCCCACCGCACGGGTAAAGATGCGTTGCAGATGTGTTGGCGAATAGCCTGTAGCGGTGCCCAAATGTTCAAGCGGGACCGGCCCAGCTGCATCGCGAAGGATCGCCAGCGACCGCAGCACAGCGGCCTCTTCGCGCGATTGCTGGTCGGGGGCGCAGCGTTTGCAGGCGCGCAGGCCCGCCGCCTCGGCATCGGCGGGGGTGGCGTAAAACCGCACATTTTCGCGGCGCGGCGCGCGGGCCGGGCATGACGGGCGGCAATAGATCCCGGTCGAATGCACCCCGGTCACGAACACCCCGTCAAAAGTGCGGTCCTTCGCCAGCGCGATTTCCCAGCGGTCGGCATCGGTCAGGCTGTGCGTGGTCATGGGTCGATCCTTCTATCTTGCAGCGCGTCTGGCAAGGTCTGCCTATGACAAAGCGGTGGAGGCGGCATCCCGGCGCTTGCGGTCAATGTCACCGCGCGGTTAAGGCTGCGCTGGATGACACGCCTCCTGATGCTTTGCGCCGCGATGCTGACCGTGCTGCTGCCTGTGCAGGCGGCTGCCGATCCGGCGGATATCAACGCCGCCGCGCGCGGTGTGGTGCGGGTGGTGATCATCGCCAGCGAAGACGGCACGCTGGTCCCGGTCAGCCACGGCACCGGCTTTGCCGTCACGCGCGACACGGTGGTCACCAACGCCCATGTGGTGCTGGATGCTGTGCAGGATCGCGAGTTGCGGATCGGGATTGTGTCCTCGGGCGGGCAAGAGTCGGTCTATGGCCGCATTCTGGCAGTTTCGCCGAAGAACGATCTGGCGCTGATCCGCATCACCGGGAAACTGCGCCTGCCGCCGCTGGCGCTGGCTGGCGGAGTGCCGCCAGAAAGCGGGGCTGTGACCAGCGTCGGTTATCCGATGAATGTCGACCGGGCGCAGGGGCTGGACCTCAGCGATATTTTCCGTTCTCAGCCACCGGTGAAAAGCCGCGGCTTTGTCTCGGGCACGCGGCCCAGCCGCCAGTTCGACACCATTCTGCACACCGCTCCCATTGCGCGCGGCAATTCAGGCGGGCCGCTGCTCGACGATTGTGGCCGGGTGGTCGGGGTAAACAGCTTTGGTGCCGACAATGAAGGCGGCGACGCGGAATTCTTCTTTGCCGTTTCCAACCGCGAACTGGCCCCATTCCTGCGCGCCAATGCAATCGAACCGCAGATCAATGAACAAGCCTGCCGCAGCCTGGCCGATCTTGACGATGCCGAACGCGCGCGGATCGAGCGTGAGCAGGCGGCGGTCCGGCAGGATCTGGCAGACCGCTCTGCCCTCACCCGCGCCAAGCGCGAACGTGCGCAACTGGAGGCCGAGCAATCGGTGGTGCTCGAACGCGAAGACCGCATGGCGCTGGCTTTCGTGCTGCTGCTGATCGCCTTCGGACTGGGACAATGGGCGCTGTCGCTGCATCGCGGCGCGGCCGAGCACCGCAAGAAAGCCCAGCTGATTGCAGGCGCGGCGGCGGTGTGTGTGCTGGCCGCGCTGGCCGCCTATCTGACGCGCCGCGGTCTTGACGAGATCGACCGCAGGGTGGCTGCTGCCATGCAGGAACACCCCGCCACTGGCACCGGCGCGGCAACCGGCCAGAGCGCCGACGCTGCGCTGACCTGCACGCTGGCCCCCGAACGCAGCCGCGTGACCAGCGCGCAAACGCAGGACATCAGTTTCGACTGGACTGCCGGCGGCTGCGTCAATGAGCGCACCCAATATGGCTTTGCGTCAGGCACCTGGTCACGCGTGCTGGTGCCCAATGACGAGGACGCGGTGTCGGTCAACAGTTTCGACCCCGACCGCCGCATCTTCCGCACCGAACGCTATCTGCTGCCCCGCGCCGCAATGGAACAGGCCCGCGCCGCCCGCGCGAAATATCAGGCCCCAAAATGCGGATCGGCTGACGCCTCGGCCAAATTGGGCGAGCTGCAATCCGAAGTGCTCAGCCAGCTCAAGCAGACGCCGAACGAGCGGCTGGTGTTTGAGTGCGGGGGTAGCGACTAAGCCGCCAGCGCCTCCCCGCTCAGCGTAATCCGGTGCATCACCCGCGCGTGTCCCTGATAGTCGTTCACGGCATTGTGCCACGTCGCACGGTTGTCCCAAATCGCGACGGAGCCCGGCTTCCAGATCACGCGGCATTGCACGTCCTCGCGCATCGCGGCGGCGAACAGCTCGCTTAGTAGCGGCAGGCTCTGCTCGCGCGTCTGGCTTTCGAAATGCAGCGTGAATGACGGATTGACGTATAGCAGCTGGCGGCCGGTTACAGGGTGCCGGATCACCACCGGATGTACTGCACCGGTCTGCATTCCCTGTCCGCGCAAATCGGCGCCCATGTCGGTGCCTGCGTAATAGCCTTCGGGCGAATAGATATGGTCCGCCGAATGCACCGCGCGCAGCCCGGCGACCTGCTCTTTTATATGCGGGGGAAGCGCATCATAGGCCGCGCCCATGCTGGCAAACAGCGTATCGCCGCCCTTGGGCGGGAGCGTGCGGGCCACCAGGATCGAGCCCATTGCCGGGATCTGGTCATAGGAGTGATCGGTGTGCCAACCGCCGCCGATATTGGTGGTCTGATCCTCTACCTTGCGGACGATCGCTATTTCGGGCCATTCGTCTTCCAGCGGGAAATAATTGTTGATGTCGATCCCGCCCCAGCGCCGCGCAAAGGCAATGTGCTGGTCAGGCGTTAAGTCCTGATCGCGCACCACTGCCACGCCGTGTTCGAAAACGGCCTGTTTGAGCGCCTCCAGCACCGCGCCATCAGCATCGGCCAAGGCCACATCGGTGATCTCAACCCCGCAGTTGGGGGCCAGCGGTGTCATCTCCATGCACACTCTCCTCTATATAGGGGCCACAATATCGCTATGGGCGAGCGAGTCCATTGCACGCCGGGAACCTGTGGGCGGCAAATTCCGGTTCGCAGCACCAAACAAAGCTGACTCGGGTTGCAAGTGCCAAGGCGCTTTGCTAGGCGCGCGCCAGCTTTGCCGGGGTACTTTTATCAGTGCCTCCAACCGGCTTGGCATTGCATCGTTATTTTCCGGACCCGAGAGGACGAGAGACGCGTGGAGATTTCCGCCGGTATTCAGGCTAGCCTGGCAGGGCGTTACGCTTCTGCCCTATACGAGCTGGCGTCCGAGAACGGGACCGTTTCGGCGGTCGAATCGGACCTCGACAAGCTGGCCGCCGCACTGGCCGATTCGGCTGAGTTCACGGCTGTCACCAACAACCCCAAGGTTTCGCGCCGCGAATCGGGGCAGGCGCTGGATGCGGTCGGCAAATTGCTCGGCCTGTCGCAGCTGACGCAGAATTTCGTCGGCGTGCTGGCGAACAATCGCCGCCTGAGCGACCTGCCCGCCATGATCCGCGCCTTCCGCGCGATCTCTGCCGCACAACGCGGCGAAGTCACTGCCGAAGTGGTCAGCGCGCACGCCTTGACCGACACGCAGCTGGACCAGCTGAAAGCCAAGCTGACGCAGCGCGAAGGCCGCACCGTCAAGATTTCAACTCAGGTCGACCCGGATTTGCTGGGCGGTCTGATCGTCACCATCGGATCGCAGCGTATCGACGCTTCGATCCGCACCCGCCTCAATTCCCTCGCCCAGGTTATGAAGGCCTGATCTCAGGTCCAAAGGAAGCTACGCACAATGGATATCCGCGCCGCAGAAATCTCCAAGGTCATCAAGGACCAGATCGCCAATTTCGGCACGCAAGCCGAAGTCAGCGAAGTCGGTTCCGTGTTGAGCGTGGGTGACGGCATCGCCCGCATTCACGGCCTCGACAACGTCCAGGCGGGCGAGATGATCGAATTCGCCAACGGTGTTCAGGGCATGGCCTTGAACCTGGAAGCCGACAATGTCGGTGCGGTGATCTTCGGCTCCGACGCCGAGATCAAGGAAGGCGACAGCGTCAAGCGTACCAACACCATCGTGGACGTGCCCGTGGGCATGGGCCTGCTGGGCCGTGTGGTTGACGCTCTGGGCAATCCGATCGACGGCAAGGGCCCGATCGTATCGGACCAGCGCAGCCGCGTCGAAGTGAAGGCACCGGGCATTATCCCGCGCGAATCGGTCTCCGAACCTGTGCAGTCGGGCCTCAAGGCCATCGACGCCCTGGTCCCCGTGGGCCGCGGCCAGCGCGAACTGATCATCGGTGACCGTCAGACCGGCAAGTCCGCTGTCGCCATCGACACCTTCATCAACCAGAAGGAAGCGCATCAGGGCGACGACGAGAAAAAGAAGCTTTATTGCATCTACGTCGCCATCGGCCAGAAGCGTTCGACCGTGGCGCAGATCGTCAAGGCGCTCGAAGAAAACGGCGCGATGGAATACACCATCGTGGTCGCCGCCACTGCTTCGGAGCCTGCTCCGCTGCAATATCTCGCACCCTATACCGGCTGCGCGATGGGCGAATTTTTCCGCGACAACGGCATGCACGCCGTGATCGTTTATGACGATCTTTCCAAGCAGGCTGTGGCCTATCGCCAGATGTCGCTGCTGCTGCGTCGTCCTCCGGGCCGTGAAGCCTATCCGGGCGACGTGTTCTATCTCCATTCTCGCCTGCTCGAACGCGCAGCGAAGATGAGCAAGGCCAACGGCGGCGGTTCGCTGACCGCTCTGCCGATCATCGAAACGCAGGCTGGCGACGTGTCCGCCTATATTCCGACCAATGTGATTTCGATCACTGACGGCCAGATCTTCCTCGAAACCGACCTGTTCTATCAGGGCATCCGTCCGGCCATTAACGTGGGCCTGTCGGTCAGCCGTGTGGGCGGTGCCGCCCAGACCAAGGCGATGAAGAAGGTTTCCGGCTCGATGAAGCTCGACCTTGCGCAGTACCGCGAAATGGCGGCGTTTGCGCAGTTCGGTTCGGATCTGGATGCTTCGACGCAGAAACTGCTCAATCGCGGTGCGCGACTGACCGAACTGCTCAAGCAGGCGCAATACAGCCCGATGCCTTTCGAGGAACAGACCGTATCGATCTATGCCGGTACCAATGGCTATCTCGATGCCGTTCCGACCAACCGCGTCACCGAATATGAAGAGCAGATGCTGAGCTTCATGCGTTCGGAGCACAGCGATGTCCTCACCGACATCCGCACCAGCGGCAAGTTCGAAGACGATGTGAAGAACCGCACGGTCGAGGCTCTCAAGACCTTTGCCAAGCAGTTCGCCTGAGCCTGAAGAGACACAAAGGGAGCCGAAATGGCTAGCCTCAAAGAACTCAAGGATCGGATCGGGTCGGTAAAATCGACTCAGAAGATCACCAAGGCCAAACAGATGGTCGCAGCGGCTAAGCTGCGCCGTGCGCAGGCTGCGGCTGAAGCGGCACGCCCCTATGCGGCGCGGCTGTCGGAAGTCATGGCCAGCCTGGCCGGCAAGGTTAGTGGCGACAGCGCCCCGATCCTGCTGCGCGGCACCGGTTCCACCCAGCGCCATCTGCTGGTGGTGATCAACACCGACAAGGGCCTGTGCGGCGGTCTCAATTCCAACATCGTCAAGGCCGCCAAGGTCAAGGCGAAGGAACTGATCGCAAACGGCAAGGACGTGCGCTTCTACCTCGTGGGGAAGAAGGGCCGCGCGCCGATCAAGCGCGAATATCCCGAACGCATCAGCAAGCATTTCGACACGTCGAATGTCCGCACACCGGGCTTCGAGGAAGCCGAAGCGGTTGCGTCCGAACTGATCGCAATGTTCGAAGCCGGTGATTTCGATGTCGCCCACCTCGTCTCGCCGATCTTCAAATCAGCGCTGGTGCAGGATCCCACGGTTGCACAGCTGATCCCGGTCCCCGCGCCCGAAACAGGCAGCACCGCAGGCGGCGACGCTGTGGTGGAATATGAGCCGGGTGAGGAGGAAATTCTCGAAGAGCTGCTGCCGCGTTACGTCAAGACGCAGATCTTTGGCGGCCTGCTGGAACGCGAAGCCTCCGAACAGGGCGCTTCGATGACCGCAATGGACAATGCCACGCGCAATGCCGGCGATCTGATCCAGGCGCTCACGATCAAATACAACCGCAGCCGTCAGGCCGCGATCACCACCGAACTGATCGAAATCATCGCTGGCGCAGAAGCGCTGTAACAGCAATTAATCGCGGGTGCGAAGGCACTCCAAGCAGGACACAGCTCACGTGAACAAACTGACCCTCCTCCTCCCGATCTTTGCCCTTGCCGCTTGTGGTCAGGAACCCGCTCCCGAGCCGGTGCCGACCACCACGCCAGAGCCGGTGAAGACGCTGCCCGCTCCCAATCAGGCAAGCTTCAGCGCGCTGCTCGGTGAAGCTTGCCCCTCGGCCGAAAAGGTGAACACCGCGGTGTGCAAGCGCGCCGGTATGGGTTCGAAGGACGTTGTCTGCGAATTCGGCCTGGGTGAGGACACTTACCTGCGCCACAAGGCAACACTGACAGCTGGCGAAGACGCCTGGACGCTGGCCGATGCCGACGCCGTCTGCGCCGAGCACGGCACACATCACAAATAAGAATCCCACAGGATAATATCATGGCTACCGCACCCAAAATGAACCAGAGCGTCAACGGCACCATCTCGCAGGTTATCGGCGCCGTCGTCGACGTTGCCTTCCCGGCTGAACTGCCCGCGATTCTGTCCGCGCTCGAAACCAAGAACGGCGACAACACGCTGGTCCTGGAAGTCGCGCAGCACCTTGGTGAGAACACCGTTCGCACCATCGCGATGGACGCGACCGAAGGCCTCACACGTGGTCAGGAAGTGATCAGCACCGGCAAGCAGATTTCGGTCCCGGTTGGCCCCAAGACGCTGGGCCGCATCATGAACGTCATCGGCGAGCCGATTGACGAGCGCGGCCCGATTGGTGCCGATATGCACAACCCGATCCATGCCGAGGCCCCGCTGTTCGTCGACCAGTCGACCGAAGCGGCCATTCTGGTCACCGGCATCAAGGTCATCGACCTGCTCGCGCCCTATGCCAAGGGCGGCAAGATCGGCCTGTTCGGCGGCGCCGGTGTGGGCAAGACCGTGTTGATCCAGGAACTGATCAACAACATCGCCAAGGGTCACGGCGGCGTGTCCGTCTTCGCCGGCGTGGGTGAACGCACCCGTGAAGGTAACGACCTTTATCACGAATTCCTCGACGCCGGCGTCATCGCCAAAAACGAAGCTGGCGAAGCGATCTCGGAAGGGTCCAAGGTTGCGCTGGTGTTCGGCCAGATGAACGAGCCTCCGGGCGCGCGTGCCCGTGTGGCCCTGTCGGGTCTGACGATGGCGGAATATTTCCGTGACGAGGAAGGTCAGGACGTCCTGTTCTTCGTCGACAACATCTTCCGCTTCACGCAGGCCGGTTCGGAAGTGTCCGCGCTGCTGGGCCGTATTCCTTCGGCGGTGGGCTATCAGCCGACACTGTCCACGGACATGGGCAACCTTCAGGAACGCATCACCTCGACCACCAAGGGTTCGATTACCTCGGTTCAGGCCATTTACGTTCCCGCCGACGATCTTACCGATCCGGCTCCGGCAACCTCGTTCGCCCACTTGGACGCAACGACCACGCTGAACCGCGCGATTTCGGAGCTGGGCATCTACCCGGCGGTTGATCCGCTCGATTCCACCAGCCGCGTGCTGGAGCCCCGCGTTGTGGGTCAGGAGCATTACGAGACCGCTCGCCGCGTTCAGGAAACGCTGCAGAAGTACAAGAGCCTGCAGGACATCATCGCCATTCTGGGCATGGACGAGCTATCGGAAGAAGATAAGCTGACCGTGGCCCGCGCGCGCAAAATCCAGAAGTTCCTCAGCCAGCCGTTCCACGTGGCCGAGGTCTTCACCTCGATCCCCGGCGTGTTCGTCCAGCTGGAAGATACGGTGAAATCGTTCAAGGCTGTCGTCGACGGCGAATACGATCACCTGCCGGAAAGCGCGTTCTATATGGTTGGCGGCATCGATCAGGCTGTCGCCAAGGCCGAAAAGATGGCTGAGGACGCTTAAGCCAATGCCCCTTCACTTCGAACTCGTAACCCCGGCCAAGCTGGTCCGCAGCGAGGATGTCCACATGGTGGTCGTCCCCGGTGCGGAAGGCGAATTCGGTGTGCTCGAGGGCCATGCGCCCTTTATGTCCACCATCCGCGATGGCGCAGTTCAGATCTACAAGACCGAGGGCGGTGTTCCCGAGAGCATCGACATCCGCGGCGGTTTTGCCGAGGTGAGCGAGACGGGTCTCACGGTTCTGGCGGAGCATGTCGAGGGTTGATCCCGCGCCGTGACTCCACCCATTGGAAAAGGGCGGCCCGTGTGGTCGCCCTTTTTCGTTTCAGCATCTTGCGCAAACACGCTTGAGCGATTCTAAGCGCAAGGACGCAGGCGTTTCGGGCGCTGGAATGGGGGGCATGCAAATGAGCGGACAGCAGCGCGCAGCGATTGGCCCAAATCTGCGCGCGATGGCCCTGCCCTTCGCGGTCATTCTTTTCGCAACGCTGGCAACCCGTCTGATCTGGTTCGGCGATGCGCTGGCCAGCACGGACGAGCAGCTTTACGCGCTGATCGGTGCCGATCTGGCGCAGGGCCATTTGCCCTATGCCGGATTGTGGGACCGCAAACCCATCGGCCTGTTTGCGATCATTGCTGCGGGCTATCACCTCACCGGGGCAAGCCCGCTTGGCTACCAGCTGATCGCTGTGCTGTTCACGCTGGCGGGTGCGGGATTTACCTATCTGCTGGCACGGCAGCTGGTCGACCGTGTCACTGCCTGCGGTGCAGCAGCGCTCTATCCGGTGATGATGGCGCTCTATGGCGCGCATTCGGGGCAGAGCGAGGCGTTTCATGTTCCCTTGATGGCGGCGATGGCGTGGCTGGTGTTTGCGCCGGGTGACCGGCGGTTTGCAGCGCGTGCCGCTGCGGCGATGCTGATCGGCGGGCTGGCTTTGCAGGTCAAATACACCGTGCTCCCGCAATGCCTGCTGTTTGGCGTCGCGGCGCTGTGGCGTCAGCATGGCATGGGCGAGTCCCCGTTGCAGCTGGCAGCGCGCGCGCTTGCCTATGCCGCGCTGGGTCTGGTCCCTCAGGCGCTGGTGGCGCTGCTCTTTTGGACCAATGGCAGTTTCGACGCCTTCTGGTTCGCCAATTTCGCAAGCTTTTTCCTGCGCGATGGATTGGGGCGGATGTCGCCAGACCTGCTGGCGGGTGCGCTGCCGCTGTTCGTGCTGGCGGCCACCGGGCTTTATGCGCATTGGCGGATCCGGCCAGTCGAAGATCGCGGCACTTACCGTCTGTATGCGCTGTGGTTCGCGGCCGCTGCGCTGACCGTGTTCCTGCCCGGCACCGTCTATCTCTACTATTTCGCTGCGCTGGTCCCGCCGACGATCCTGCTGGCCCTGCCATTGCTCGACCGCAGAGGGCGCGCCGGAGTGTTGCCGCTGATCGCGGTCGGCGCGGCCGTGCTGTTGCTGCTCGCACCGTGGAAGGATTATCGCGAGGCGCAGGCGAACCGCGCTGCTCTGGCTGGTATGACGCAAGCAATCGCGCCCCTCGTCGCAGACCCACAACAGTGCCTGTGGGTGCATGACGGCCCTGCCGCGCTCTATCTGGCCGCGCGCAGTTGCCTGCCGACGCGATATATTTATCCCGACCATCTCAACAACGCGCTGGAAGACGGGGCGCTGGGCATTTCTCAGGCCAGCGAGGTGCGCCGCATCCTTGCCGCTGCGCCGCCGGTGATTGTCACCGCCGATACGCCTGTTACCCCGCAGAACCGCGCGGTGTCGGCTCTGGTCGAACAAGCCATTGCCGCCCATTACCGCCCGCTCCACACCGCCACCATCCACACCCGCACAATCCGGGCATGGCAGCGCGTCAGATAAAGCGCATTGCCCGCAAAGCTCTGCCAGATGCGGATAGGGGTTTCTTTTCCGCGCGATAGCGGCAATCCTGTGCGCCAGATTCGAAAAAGACTGGGAGAGCGAAGTTGAAACTTGTCTCGATGCTGGCAGTAGCTGCCGCCATGACACTGACCACCATCCCCGCCGCCGCGCATGATGGCGTGCCCGGACCCGAACAGGATCCCTATATCTGGCTGGAAGAAGCCCGCAGCGACAAGGCGCTGGAATGGGTCGGCCAGCAGAACGAACGCACGCTGGGCATGCTGGCCAAGGACCCGCGCTTCGAAACGCTCAAGGCCGAGGCGCTGGCGATCTATGACAGCGACGACCGTATTCCCTATGTGTCGATCCGCCCCGATGGGCTGTACAATTTCTGGCAGGACAAGGACAATCCGCGCGGGCTGGTGCGCAAGACCACGCTCGCCAGCTATCGCAGCAATGCGCCCGAATGGGAAACCGTGCTCGATGTCGATGCTTTGGCCGAGGCCGAGGGGCGCGAATGGGTCTATAAGGGATCGAGCTGCCTGGCGCCCGAACTGCGCCATTGCATGATCGCGCTGTCGGATGGTGGCAAGGACGCCACCGTGCTGCGTGAGTTTGATATGCAGACGCGGCAATTTGTCGATGGCGGGTTCACACTGCCCGAAAGCCAGGGCGGCGTGTCATGGCTTGATGCCGATACGCTGATCGTAGGGCGCGATTTTGGCGAAGGCACGCTGACCGAAAGCGAATATCCCTTCACCGCGCGCGTCTGGACACGCGGCAGTGCGATTGCAGACGCGCCGGAGATTTTCCGCGGCGACCCCACGGATGTATCGTCGGGCGTCTATCTGCTGCGCGACGGCACTGGTACGGTCCATGCGCGCGTGGCGTATCGCGGCGTGTCCTTCCACGAACGCGAATATGCGGTGTGGAAGGATGGCGCATGGGTCAAGCTGGACCTGCCCGCCAAATCCTCGCCCTCGGGCATCGTTGATGGCCAACTGCTCTATTCGATTGACGAGGACTGGACCACTGGCGGCCAGACCTTCCCTGCCGATGCGCTGATTGGCGTTGATCTGGCAGCGTGGAAAGCCGATCCCAATGGCGCGGCCAAGACGCTGGTCTGGGCACCGGGCGACCGCCAGACCAAGCAGGGCGCGACAATCACTTCGGACAGCCTTTACGTCACCCTGCTCGACAATGTGCGCGGCAAGGTGGTGAAATTTGATCATGGCCCCGGCGGCTGGACGCAGGCATCCGTGCCGCTGCCCGCCAACGCCACCATCGGGATCGCCGCATCATCGGATGAACGTGACGATGTGATGTTCTCGGTCACCGATTTCCTCAATCCCTCCAGCCTCCATTTCCTCGACGGTGAAAAGGGCACTATCGAAGTGCTCAAGACCGCGCCCGCCAATTTCGTGCCCGAAGGCATGGCGGTTGAGCAATATGAAGCCACGAGTGCTGACGGGACCAAAATCCCCTATTTCGTGGTAAAACCGGCAGGCATGAAAATGGATGGCAGCACGCCGACCCTGCTGGGCGGTTACGGCGGCTTTCAAGTCCCGCGCCTGCCGTCCTATCTCGGCTCGACCGGCAAGCTGTGGCTCGAACGCGGCGGTGCCTATGTGCTCGCCAATCTTCGCGGCGGCGGTGAATTTGGGCCCAATTGGCACCAGACTGCAATCCGCGAGAACAAGCAGCGGACCTGGGACGATTTCATCGCCGTTGCCGACGATCTGAAACAACGCAATCTGACCAGTGCCGAACATCTGGGCATCATGGGCGGGAGCCAGGGCGGCCTGCTGGTGGGCACTGCCTTCACCCAGCGCCCCGATCTGTTCAACGCAGCGGTGGTGCAGATCCCGCTGTTCGACATGCTGCGCTATCACCTCATCGGACGCGGAGCATCCTGGGTCGGCGAATATGGCGACCCCCGGATTGCCGAACAGCGTGCCTGGATCGAACCCTATTCGCCCTATCAGAAACTGGTGGCTGGCAAGGACTTCCCGGCACCGTTCTTCGTCGCCTCGACCGCCGATGACCGCACCCACCCCGCACACGCACGCAAGGCGGTGGCAAAATTGGCTGAGCTGGGCCAGCCCTATTATTATTTCGAAGACATGACCGGCGGTCATTCGGGCGGCGTCGACAATGAACAGCGCGCAAAATTGCAGGCGTTGCAGTATATCTATCTCATGCAGCGGCTGATGGATTAAGGATCAAGGGTGCGGGATTTACGTCCCGCGCCCTTAATTCTTGCTAAAGCAAAATTTCGCATTACATCAGCCGGATAATGGCATTAGCCAAATTACAAAGATGGAAATGCGCACATGATAAAACCGACCCATAAACCGCGCATTGCTGTGAACGAGGCGGCGATTCTGCGCCGCTCTGGCGCGGACGATATGGCGTGCACCATCATTGACGTATCGAAAGAAGGCTTCCGCATCAAAGTCGCGGGCGCTGTGCCAGTCGGCGCGGACTACCAGCTCAGTTATGGCGGCGAAACGCACAAGATCGCGGTGCGCTGGGCATCGATGGGCGAAGTCGGCGGCGAATTTCTGGCCTGAACAAATGTGATGCCAGTAAGGCACGGTCCATTATCTGACCGGAACCAGCACTTCATTGCGGCGCAGCGGCGGCGGCACCATTGGTGCGTCATAAAATGCGAATTCTGCCGGCCCGTCGGGCTTCAGATCGCGGCTGGCAATCCATGCGCGCAGGGCGGCCTCCCGTTCCTCAAGGTCATTGCTTGAGCCAGTGCCGTTAAAACGCACCGCCGCCACCTTCCGCGCGGGCATGGTGGTCAGCGTGATATACTCGGGTGCTTCGGGCAGCGTATCCAAGGTATATTTGGCCGACATGACGAAGCGCGTGCGCCAAGATCCGTTCTGGCTGCCATCCTGAAGGACGGGAGAGGTCATAGCGATCGGCTCGTCCTGAATCACGGGAGAAGTCATCGCGATTTCCGCGCCCGGACGGTCCTGCGCGAAAATATAGGAAGCCAAAGTGCGAAAGCCGGCATTGAGCGCTCGCCGCCGATCGCCGGTATGCGTAACCTCGGCCACGATCAACGGGGGATAGGCGCGCAGTTCGAAGGCATCTTCGCTGGCGAGGGTCTCGTAATCAGGCTGCTCGGTGCCCGAACGATATTGTGCAAATGCCGCCGCGCCGCCAACTGCCACCAGGCCCAGACCCGCTGCGACTATTTTCCAGATTTTCATGCCTGCTCCTGATGCGTGTGATCAATCAAGCGATCCCCCGCGTGGGAGTTCGCATAGTCCGCCATTTACCGGGTCGGCGCATAGAAATCCGGCGGCTTATCGGCAATCCAGACCAGAAACGTTGCGATTGCTGGATTTTCCAGCAGCCGCACGCGATGATCGCCAAAGCGCGCCAGTTCGGCATTGCTGAGATTCGCATGGATCGTCTGGTGGCAAATCGGATGCAGCGCCACAGTAACGCGGCCTTTCTTGGCCTTGGGCACCAGATGGTGCTGCTGGCTGCGGCTGCCCAGCGGCCGTTCGCACAGCCAGCAGATCAGGCTTGTCTCAGTCAGCCCTTCTGCTCCTCGGCCTGTTTCTTTTTCATCGCGTCATGGAAGCGGTCGGCCCAGCCTGGTTTCACCAATTGTTCCGCACGGACCATGCGCAGTTCGCCGTCTGCGACATCGCGGCTGACCGCGCTGCCCGCGGCGACGATGGCGTCCGCGCCGATCTTTACCGGGGCGATCAGCGCGCTGTTCGAGCCGATGAATGCGCGTTCGCCAATCACCGTCTTGTGCTTGAAATAGCCATCGTAATTGCAGGTGATCGTGCCTGCGCCGATGTTCGCGCCAGCGCCGATTTCGGCATCGCCCAGATAGGTCAAATGGCTGGCCTTGGCACCCTCGCCCAGAACCGCCTGCTTCATTTCAACGAAATTGCCGACCCTGCTGCCTCTCTCCATCACCGCGCCGGGGCGCAGGCGGGCATAGGGGCCGACCACGCAGCCTTCGCCAACGCTGGCGCCTTCGAGATGGCTGAACGCCCGGATCCGTGCGCCAGTGGCGACAGTAACGCCGGGACCGAACACGACGTTGGGTTCGACTGTCACATCATTGGCCAAACTGGTGTCCCAGCTGAAGAAGACTGTGGCCGGCGCCTTGAGCGTGACACCCGATTCCATCGCCTCGGTCCGCTTCAGATCCTGCCACTGCGCCTCTGCGCGGGCTAGTTCTGTGCGCGAATTTATGCCTGCAACTTCCTCGGGGTGGTCGGTGCGCACGGCGGCGCAGGTGCGCCCGTCCCTGACCGCCACGTTGACGATATCGGGGAGGTAATATTCGCCCTGCGTGTTGTCATTGTCGAGCCGGTCCAGCAGGTCGAACAGATCCTCAGCACGCGCGGCCATCAAGCCCGAATTGCACAGGCGGCTGGCGCGTTCGGCCTCGTTGGCATCCTTAAACTCGACCATCTTTTCAATGGTGTTGTCGGCATGGGTGATCACGCGGCCATATTGCAGCGCATCGTCCGGCTCGAACCCCAGCACCACCACAGCGGGGGCATCCGGTTCGCGCAGGCGGACCAGCATATCCTGCATGGTCTGGGTCTTGATAAAGGGCGCATCGCCCAGCAGCATCAGCACATCGCCGGTAAAGCCCGCCAGCGCGGCCTTGGCTTGTGCCACCGCATGGCCGGTGCCCAGCTGCGGTTCCTGCACCACGCATTCGGCGCGCGCGCTGACCTGGCGTTCCACCTGTTCGCGTTCGTCACCGACGATCACGATGGTGCGCGTGGGGGCCAGCGCCTCTACAGATGCCAGCAAATGTTCGATGATGGGCCGTCCGGCGACCGGGTGCAGCACCTTGTGCACCCCGCTGTTCAGACGGGTGCCCTTGCCGGCGGCAAGGATGATGGCGGCGAATTCGCGCGTGCTGATGGGGGGCTGACTGGTCATGGTAAAGGGCCATGCCACCAATTGCTTGCGGTTTGAAGAACCATCCGCCACGCGTGGCCCCGATGGCTGATTTTCCTTTCGATATTGTCGCATTCGACCTGGATGGCACACTGCTGGAAACGCACCGGGATCTGGGCACGGCGGTGAACCATGCGCTGACGCTGGGCGGGTTTGCGTCTTTCCCGCTGGAAACCGCGACCGATCTTATCGGCGGCGGTGCCAAGGTCATGCTGCGCCGCGCGATCGATGATCAGGGCGGGCTGGACGATGACCGATTCCACACGCTCTACAAGGCGATGCTGGCCTATTATGGAGAGAATTACGCCGTTCACACGAGCCCCTACCCCGGCGCAGTCGCGATGCTGGAGGCATTGGCGGGCCGCGGGGTGAAGCTGGCCGTGGTCACCAACAAGTTCGAAAACTTCGCCAAGGGCGTGCTCGCCGCGCTGGGGCTGGACCAGCATTTCCAAATCATCGTTGGCGGGGATTCGCTGGGCAAGGGCCGCGCCAAGCCTGCACCCGATCTGATCTGGCATGTCCAGCAGGCATGCGGCGGCGGCAGTCTCGCTTTCGTGGGTGACAGTTCTTACGATATGAAGGCGGCGCGCGCGGCGCGGGTGCCGGTGGTCGCGGCGTGCTATGGCTATTGCGACCAGAGCGCGCAGGAGCTTGGCGCAGATGCCGCGATTGATTCGCTGGACCAGCTGATCACGGCGCTCGAAACGCTCTGATCTTTCGCCCTGCCCTTACGGCATGGCGGCGCACCGCAGGCGGTGTTGCAAGTGCGAAAAGAAAGTGCCACTCCACGCGCCGATTGACCCTTACGTAAACGAAAGAGGAACCCGCCATGACCATCGATTTCAAGGACAAAGTTGCCATCGTCACGGGCGCTGGCGGCGGTCTGGGCCGTGAATATGCGCTCGAACTGGCGAAACGCGGCGCCAAGGTTGTCGTCAACGATCTGGGCGGAACGCGCGATGGCACGGGCCATTCCGACGCGGCGCTGAAAGTCGTCGAGGAAATCGAAGCCGCTGGCGGCACCGCGATGAGCAATGGCTCGTCCGTTACCGAATATGACCAGATGGAAAAGATGGTTGCCGACGCCAAGCAGAAATGGGGCGGCGTGCACATCCTGATCAACAATGCCGGCGTGCTGCGCGACAAGACCTATGCCAAGATGAGCCCCGAAGATTTTGAATTCGTGCTCAAGGTCCACCTCACCGGATCGGCCTTCGCCACCAAGGCATGCTGGGAAACCATGCGCGAACAAGCCTATGGCCGCATCCTGATGACCGCCAGCAGCACTGGCCTGTTCGGCAATTTCGGCCAGGCCAATTACGGCGCGGCCAAGCTGGGTCTGGCGGGTCTGACCAAGACGCTGCAACTCGAAGGTGCGAAATACAATATCCGCGTCAACACGCTCAGCCCGGTTGCGGGCACGCGGATGACCGAAGACCTGTTCCCCGAAGAAGCGTTCAAGCTGTTCGATCCGGTCAATGTGGTCCCCGCCGCGCTGTTCCTGGTCAGCGAAGATTCGCCCACCAATGCCATCGTCGGCGCGGGTGCGGGCGGGTATCACTCGGCATGGGTGATGATGAACGACGCGGTCTGGCTCAAGGAAGAAGAGCGCACGGTTGAAGGCTTCGCGGCGAACTGGGAAGAGATTTCGGCCCAGAACAATCTGCGCGCACCCAATTCGGGTTCGGAGCAGTCGGGCGCGATCCTGACCGCTATGCAGAAGGTGCTCGGCAAGGATGCCGCACCCTCCAGCGCGCGCGGCTAAGCCCTTTCTGCAGCAAGACTGTTGCCAGTCACCGCCTGACGCGGACGGATAGCAAAACGAAAAAGGCTCGCACTTCGGTGCGGGCCTTTTTTGTGCGTCCTAGGCCTAGTCGCCAACCGCCTTGAGCAGTCGCCGCTCTATCGGGGCCATCACGCCGGTCAGTTCATGCCCGCGTTTCAGCACCTGGCCATGTTCGCCATACAGCGTCCACATCCCCTGCTTGCCGCGAAGGGCAGGTCGCTTCTCGATCAGGCTCTGCGGTCGTTCCGCAGCGCGGCGAAAGGCGGCAAAGCTGGCGCAATCGCGGGTGAAATCCATCGCATAATCGCGCCACTGACCGGCGGCGACCATCCGGCCATAGAGGTCGAGTATCCGGTTGAGTTCGATGCGCGTGAAGGCGACCTGCAAGGGCCGGCGACCGGGAAAGGCGACAATCGTTTCGCCTTGCAATCCCGCCATCAGTCGACCGTGCCGCTCCGCTGCGCAGGCAGGCTGGTGCCGCGCAATTCGGCAACCTCGGCACGCAGGGCCTGCATTTCGGCCTCAAGCTTTTCCAGACAATCGCGGCTGGGCGCACACGGATCGTCGCAGGGCGTGCCGTAGGGGAGGAATTCCTTGAGCCATTGTTCGGCAGGCACCAGCGTGCTGCGCGCCTTTAGCCCGATCATCGTCGCGCCTTCGGTCACATCGTCGGTCACCACCGCATTGGCCCCGATCCGCGCGCGCGGCCCGACCGTAATCGGCCCGATCACCTGAGCGCCCGATCCGATGATCACATTGTCGCCAATTGTGGGATGACGTTTGCCGCCCACGCCATTGGTGGGATTGGTTCCGCCCAGCGTAACGCATTGGTAGATGGTGACATCGTCGCCAATCTCCGCCGTTTCGCCGATCACTGAAAAGCCGTGATCGATGAAGAAGTTCTTCCCGATCTTGGCCCCTGGATGGATGTCGATTGCTGTGACCATCCGGCTCCAGTGATTGACCATGCGCGCCAGGAAAAACAGATCCGCCTCGAACAGCCAGTGCGCCGCCCGGTGATAGACCAGCGCCCACACGCCGGGATACAGCAATATCTCCCAGCGCGACCGGGGGGCGGGATCACGGGCGTGGATTGAATCCAGATAGGCTATCAGCTTTTCGAGCATGTGCGGCGATCCTTCCACCAAGCGCGCATCAAAGCAAGCGGCCCTGCTCGGGCCCCTGCACCGCATCCAGTGCGTCGCGCCATAGAGATAGGGTCGCAGGGGCCTTGCGTTCAAGGCTTAGCCGGTCGATCTCGGCCACAATACGCTCGATTGCGGGATAGCTGCGCTCCATCCGCGGCACCAGATAGGCAGGTGCACCGTCGCCCAGCACCAGCCCGCGCGCGGCGGCATGGCTGCGGATCAGATCGCCCGCCATAGCATCATCTGGCGCGCCGATTTCCAGCTGCAATGCTGCACCCATACGGCTTGCCAGATCGGGCAGAGCGATGGTCCACGGTGCCTTGTCGATCACCAGCAACAGGGGCCGGTCATCCTCCTGCGCGCGGTTCCAGCGGTGGAACAGGGCGGTTTCATCACCGCTGTCCGCGCCGTCGATAACCTCGCCCTTGCCCTGCACGGCGAACCAATGCGCCAGCAGCGACTTGCCTGAACGCGGCGGCCCGGTCAGCACTGCGGTGCGGAACGGCCAGCTTTCAGGCGCGGTCAGGGCATCGGCAACTGCCTGGTTGCCTGTGCCGATCACAATGGTTTCGGGATGGTCCGGGCCGGAATGACCAAGGGGCAGTGCGAGTTGCGACATGGCGCTGCTCCGCCGCTCAGCGACTGATCGACAGCCCGCCCGCTGCCTGACGAACGGTAAAGCCGCGTGCCCGTAAGGCCCCGGCAAGGTCTTCCAGCGAGCCGGCATAGCTGACCCGCATGACCGACGTGCCGCCGATTGCCAGGCTGCTGGTGGCCGCGCTGCGCACCCCTGCTGCACCGCGCACACCCGCAATCGCCGCATCGACTGCCGCGCCATCAGGACTTGCAAATTGCACCGTATAGCTGGTGGCTGCTGCGGGTGCCTGAGTGGCGGTGGGGGTCGGCGTGGCGGCGGGTTCGCTGGTGGTTGTGGTCGGCGCCGGATTGTCACGCTGCGCCGCCTCGGCCCGCTGACGCGCTTGTTCTGCCCGGCCCTGCGCGATCAGCTGCGCAACGGCAGGCGAGAGATCGGGCGTGCCGATATTGAGCGTGGGATCGGGCCGCAATGTGCCATCCGCCAGAGCGGCTTCGAAAATGCCATTCAAACGTGTGACCGCCCTGGTCATCATGGCGGGAATCTGTTCAGGGTCGGCGGCTTTCATCGTGAAGCTGCCGAGGTAGTTGTTGTCCGGCCCGTAACGCGCGGTGAAGCGCCCCTCTACCGGCCCGCCGGGATAGCTGTATTCAAGGTTGGCAATCGCCACCAGCACGTCAGCCGCGCCAAACTGGTCCAGCACATTGCGCCACCATGTGCGGCTGCGCCGTCCGGTCTGGCCATAGGTCACCAGAATCGAATCGCCACCCGCGCCAGAAGGGCGGACATAATTGATGCGGCTGGTCCCCGGCTGGTACTGCGCCCAGGCGCTCTGCCAGGGATTGCGCTGTTCATAGACCAGCTGGCTTCCGGCCGTGAATGTCACGGGCACCAGCAACATCGGTGCAGACCGGGTCGCCTGGCCCTCGCTGCCCAGATAGCGCGAGGCGCGGGTGCGATCGAACACCACGCCCAGTGTGGCGATATACCGCTTCGGTCCCATCCGCTCACGCTCGATCACGATGGCCGAAACCATCGAGGTCAGCTGCGAATCGGAGAGTTTGGGGCCTTTGATTTTTTCCCACGCCTTGCGCTGCGCCTCGACCCAGCCTTCCTGCCGCGCCTCTTCGCCGGTATCGCCGTGAATATCGACTTCGATGCCACCCACCTGAATATCGTTGGTGGCGGCAACGGCGGCAATTCCGCGCTCTCCGGAAATCTGCGCCCACACCGCGAATCCCGCCGCGCATAGCAGTAGCAGGGCGCCAAAAACGAGCGCGGGACGGGGCCAAGCCGGGAGGGGAAGCGAATGTCGCATGGGGAAACTGCGGGCCTTTTGCCCAAAGCCTTCTGGAAATCCAAGCGCGAATGCGTAAGGCGGGTAGGATGAGCTCGAACACAACCCCCTATACATACGCGCAGGCCGGTGTTTCGATCGAGGCGGGCAACCGTCTGGTCAAGGCAATCGGCCCGCTGGTCAAAGCCACCATGCGGCCCGGAGCCGATGGCGAAATTGGCGGCTTCGGCGGCTTTTTCGATCCCAAGGCGGCGGGCTATAAAGACCCGCTGCTGGTCGCCGGCAATGATGGCGTGGGCACCAAGCTGAAGCTGGCCATTGATTACGACCGGCATGACACGGTGGGCATCGATCTGGTCGCCATGTGCGTCAACGATCTGATCGTTCAGGGCGCAGAACCGCTGTTTTTCCTCGACTATTTCGCAACTGGCAAGCTGGAGAATGGTGTCGCGGAGCGGGTGATCGCGGGCATTGCGGAAGGCTGCAAGCTGGCCGGATGCGCGCTGATCGGCGGCGAAACGGCCGAAATGCCGGGCATGTATGCCGCCGATGATTACGATCTGGCGGGCTTTTGCGTGGGCGCAGTCGAGCGCGGCGAACAGCTGACGGGGGAGCGCGTGGCCCCGGGTCATGTGCTGCTGGGTCTGGCCAGTTCGGGTGTGCATTCGAACGGCTATTCGCTGGTCCGGCGGCTGGCCGAAGACAAATTCTGGAAAATGGACCGTCCGGCGATTTTTGATCCCGAGCGGCTGTTGATCGACACTTTGGCCGAACCAACGCGAATCTATGTGGCCAGTCTGCTGCCGCTGGTCCGCGAAGGGTTGATCGATGCGCTGGCGCATATCACTGGCGGCGGCTTGCTGGAGAATATCCCGCGTGTCCTGCCCCAGGGCGCCCATGCGCAGGTTGACGCCGATGACTGGGACCAGCCGCGCCTGATGGCCTTCCTGCAGGCGCAGGGCCAGATCGAACCGGAAGAAATGGCGCGCACCTTCAATTGCGGCGTCGGCATGGTGCTGGCGGTTACACCGGACAAGGTCGAAACCGTCCGCGGCCGACTCGAGGATGCTGGTGAGACTGTGCTGACGATTGGCCGCATCGCTGAAGGCGACAAGGGCTGCACTGTGCGCGGATCGGCTGGCACATGGTCGGCGCGCGAGGACTGGGAGGCGGTCCACCTTGGCTGACAAGGCGCGCGTTGCGGTTTTCATCTCCGGCAAGGGGACGAATATGGCCGCGCTGCTCTATGCCAGCCGCCTGCCCGATTGCCCGTATGAGATCGTGCTGGTCGCTGCCAATGACCCACAGGCCGAAGGGTTGGCGCTGGCGCAGGCCGAAGGCATCGCGACCTTTGCTCTGGCGCATCGCGGCATGTCTCGCGCCGATCATGATGCAGCGATGGAAAACGCCGCGCAGGAAGCCAATGCGGGCTTTATCGCGCTGGCCGGATATATGCGCATCCTGACACCCGAATTTGTGGCCCGGTGGGAGGGGCTGATGCTCAACATCCATCCTTCGCTGCTGCCCAAATACCCTGGCCTCGACACGTACAACCGCGCGATTACGGCGGGTGACAGCCATGCGGGCACCACAGTGCATCTGGTCACCGAAGACCTCGATGCAGGCGAATCGCTGGGCCAGATCGCAGTGGCCGTCCTGCCGGACGACGACGCCGAAACTCTGGCACCGCGCGTCCGCTTTGCCGAACATCAGCTCTATCCGCGCGTGCTCGCCGATTACGTATCGCGCGCGAATGATCCCGATTATCTGCTTGAGCGCGTGAAAGAGCTAGCGCTGGCGCTGCCGAAAACGCACGAACGCGACAGCCACGGATCACCCGGTTTCCGGGTCGGCGCGGTCAAGTCGGGAAAGTATTTCGCCCATTTCCTCGATCAGCATCACGGCAGCGAACATATTGCTGTGCTGGTGAAAACCGGCGGAATGGACGAACTGGAGAATCTGGTCGAAGCGCAGCCGCAAACCTATTTCAAGCCCGCCTATTACGGCGCCAGCGGGTGGATAGGCGTGATCCTCAACCGCCCCGGACTGGACTGGGACCATGTGGCGGAATGGCTAGGGCGCAGCTGGCGTCAGGTCGCGCCCAAAAGCGCGACCAAGCTGATGGATGCCGTCGACCGGTTCTGACGGCAGCTTCTGCAAGAAAACGGACGGGGCACCAGCGGGCCGGTGCCCCGTGCCGGATCAGCCGACGAGTTCGTCGTCGTTGAAGAAGAACTTGATTTCGTTGGCCGCATTCTCTTCCGAATCCGAACCGTGGACCGAATTGGCTTCGATGCTTTCGGCATAGGTCTTGCGGATCGTGCCTTCATCGGCGTCGGCGGGGTTGGTTGCGCCCATCACGTCGCGATTGGCCTTTACGGCGTTTTCGCCTTCCAGCACCTGGACCACAACCGGGCCGCTGATCATGAAATCGACCAGTTCACCGAAGAAGGGACGCTCGCGGTGAACGTCGTAAAAGCCTTCGGCCTGTTCGCGGCTCATCTGTATACGCTTGGATGCGACGACGCGCAGACCGGCGTCTTCCAGCATCTTGGTGACCGCGCCGGTCAGGTTGCGACGCGTGGCGTCTGGCTTGATGATCGAAAAGGTGCGGGTAGCCGCCATGGAAAATTCCTCGGATTGTCGTTTGGGGGGGGAAATATTGTCTCGCGCGCGCCCCTAGCGCCGCAGGAGCGCGCGGGCAAGACTTGTCAGCTTTGCGGCTCGGCCAGTGATAGCTCACCGCGCGTCATTGCGGTGTCGCGGCGGGCATGGAAACTGAAGCGCAATCCGTCACTGGAACGGCCCGCAATCGTCTCTCCCCCACCAGCAGAGATGACGACTTCGACATTGACGCCCGCCGCCTCTGCCTGCTCGCGGTAGAAGTCTGCCATTGTGCCCGGCTCGGCCTCGCTATCCATCACCAGCACGCTGGACGAACCGCCGTCACGGTCCACGTGAGTGCTGGTGACCACCTGAGCGCCGGGAAAAAGCGTAAAGCCCGCGGGCAGTTTGACCGGCACCTTTTCGCCTGAGCGCATTTTGGTCACTGCGCCGCCCGCTTCAGTCAGAATTGCACTGGTCTCACCCGTAGCAGGGTCGGTGGCATAGCTGCCTGCCGGTGTGGCCGTGGGAGACGCCGCAATTTCGGCCTCAGAGTCTTCAGCCTTGCTGCATCCGGTCAGGACCAGCGCAGTGGTTGCGGACACGACAAGTGAGAAATATCGGACATTACGGAGCATATATAACCGACGGCTGAACCCCGGCTCTGTTCCGCAGCGTCAGCGCCCTTCGCGCCAGCCGCCATCATCGCGCTGTTTGAAAATGCGGTTATCAATGGCCTCACGCGCATCCAGAACCCGCCACAGGTCGCGCGCTGCGTCGGTGGCGGCATTATCGAACAGCAGCATCGCGCGGTCGAGGGTTGCTGCCTCCTCACGCCATTTGCCATCAGCCAGGATCGCCATCCGCGCGCCATTGGGAAAAGCGCATTCCGCCGACAGCAGGATCGGCTGACGCGCCGCATCGGCCGCGCCCGCATCGCCCTCACCCGCGTCACCATGAGCCAGAAAGGCCGCGCCGTCCTGCGCCCACAGCGTCTCGGAGATACGGCGGCGCTGGTCGGCATCCTCGGTGACCACCACCAGCCGCTCGCCCGCCTGCATGACTTTTGCGGCCAGCAGAGCCACGACCCGGTCAACCGGATCGCGGCTCAGCTGGTAGAAATCGACCCGCATGGCGTGGTGCCTCAGCTCTCCGCAGTATCGGCGACGAGCTGGTTGATCAGCCGCACGCCGAACCCGGTTGCACCCTTGCCCCAGGTCGCACCGGGCTTGTCCGCCCATACGGTTCCGGCAATGTCGCAATGCGCCCACGGCGTGCCGTCGGCGATAAAGCGGTGCAGGAATTGCGCAGCAGTAATCGATCCAGCGCCCTTGTTGCCCATATTTTTCATATCGGCGATCGGGCTGTCGATCAGCTTGTCATAGGCCGGGCCGATCGGCATCCGCCAGGTCTTGTCTCCGCTGGTCCGGCCAGCCTTTTCAAGATCTTCGGCTAGCGTGTTGTCGTTCGAGAAAACGCCGCAATGTTCATTGCCCAATGCAATGATGATGGCGCCGGTCAGCGTGGCGAAATCGACGATCCGCGACGGCTGAAATTCCTGCTGCGTCCAATGCAGCGCATCGGCCAGCACCAGCCGCCCTTCGGCATCGGTGTTGAGGATTTCGATGGTCTGCCCGCTCATCGAGGTGACCACATCGGCAGGACGCTGCGCATTGCCGTCAGGCATATTCTCGACCAGTCCGCACACGCCGACCACATTGGCCTTCGCCTTGCGCAGGGCCAGCGTCAGCATGGCACCGGCAACCGCGCCCGCGCCGCCCATGTCGAACTTCATGTCCTCCATGCCCGGCCCCGGTTTCAGACTGATGCCGCCGGTGTCAAAGGTCACGCCCTTGCCAACAAACGCCACCGGAGCATCACCCGCAGCGCCGCCGTTCCAGCGAATCGCCAGCATCTGCGATGCCTTGCGTGAGCCCTGACCCACGCCCAGCAGCGCGCCCATGCCCAGCTTCTCCATCGCCGCTTCGTCCAGCACGATCAGCTCTGCGCCAGTCCCTTCAAAGCGCGCCTGACAGCGTGCGACGAAGCTTTCGGGATAAATGACATTTGGCGGTTCGGTCACCAGTTCGCGGGTAAATTCGACGCCGGTCGCCAGATGCGCGGTTTCTGTCCACGCAGCCTCGGCATCATCGGGTGCGCCCACCACGGTGACCGTTTCCAGCGATATTTTCTGGTCGTCCTTGATCTTGGTGCGATAGACATCGTGACGCCAGTTGCGCAGGCGCAGGCCCAGCAGAACATGCGCGACTTCCGCAGCCGACAGTCCCGATTCGCTGACATCCAGTGCCAGCTCGGTCTCGCCGGATGACTGATATTTGCTCGCCAGCGCCGCGCCGGCCTTTTCCAGATTGGCGTTGCGATCTTCGGCGCTCTTATCGCCCGCACCGGCCAGTGCCAGCCGCAGGACATCGCCATCGCGCTCGACAAAGGTTTCGAAGACCTGACCGGCTTTGCCCTTGAAGCGGGCGGCCTGCGCGCCTTCGGTCACGGATTTTTCGAGCGCAGAAGGCAGCTTGCCCTGATCAATGGTTTGCGCAAGAAGGCGCGCCGATTGCGGACGGGCCTGGCTGAACTGAATTTGCATGGAATCTCCCGAATATATCACTGCGGCGGACGGGTCGCGAAACGCGTCCAGCCTGCGGATGGCGATTGCGATTAGGCGTGGCCGGTGCGATAGGCAAGGCATGGTCCCGCCTGTCGAGCCAGCTTTGCGCGCCGCGCCGCATTCCCGCACCGCGCTCGGATCGCTGGCGGCTGCGCTGGCGCTGGCCTGTGCATCGCCGCTGGCGGCGCAGGACGGCGCGGGTCCCGGCATGGGCACCACCGCCGATCCGCAGGGCGATGAAACGACCCAGCTGCCCGCACCGCCGATTGTTTCCGCAGATCAGGTTACAGAAGACCCCATCGCCAATGACGGTCTCAACGCCGCTGGCGAACGTGAGATCGATTTCGAAGCCGACATCCTCAATTACGATTCGGATGGCGACACTGTCACGGCCGAGGGCAATGTGGTGCTCAGCAATGGGGACCGTTCGGTGCGCGCCGACAAGGTCATCTGGCACCGCCCGTCAGGCACCATCATGGCGCAGGGCCGTGTGCGGTTCGTGGACGAGAACGGCAATCAGCTATTTTCGGACCATGTCGAGCTGACCGACACATTCGAAACGGGCGCGATGGAGAATCTGCTGCTGGCGCTGCGGCAGGGCGGACGTCTGGCCGCCAATGCCGGAATGCGCGAAGCTGACGGCACCATCACGTTGAGCGAGGCGGCTTATAGTGGCTGTGCGGTTGCCGATTCGGATGGCTGCCCGCGCAACCCCAGCTGGCGGATCACGGCGGACCGGGTCAGCTATGATCCGGTGGAAAACCGCATCCGTTTTCGCGGTGCCTATCTGGAACTGTTTGGCGCGCGCATCCTGCCGCTGCCCGGTCTTGCCATCCGCAGCGATGGCGGCGCTGTGGCAGGTTTTCTGGTCCCTGATCTGCGGATATCGGAAAGCAACGGGGTCGAGGTTTCCGGCACCTATTACCTGCGCTTTGGCGATAACAAGGATTTGGCCGTCACCGGCTATGTCTTCAGCGAAGCGCCGCCCATGCTATCGGCGCAGTGGCGGCATCTGACCGACAAGGGCGCGTATCAGATCACCGGCTATGCCACGCACAGCCGCCGCATCACCGATTTTACCGGCGTACCCACCAGCGAAAAAGATCCGCGCGGCTATATATTCGCCAATGGCAAGTTCCAGTTCGACCCGGAATGGAGCCTGACCGGATCGCTGCGTCTGGCCAGCGACCGCACCTTCCTGCGCCGCTATGACATCAGCCGCGATGACCGGCTGCGTTCGATGGTCGAGCTGGAGCGAATTGACGAACAGTCTTATTTCTCGCTCGCCGGTTGGGCGACGCAGACGCTGCGGCTGAACCAGCAGCAGGGCCAGGTGCCGATTGCCCTGCCCGTCCTGGATTACCGGCGGCGGCTTCAGGACCCGGTGCTGGGCGGACAGGTCGAATTGCAGGCCAACACGCTGGCGATCCAGCGCACTGCGGGTCAGGACACCCAGCGCGCCTTTGCCAAGGCGCAGTGGGATTTGCGCCGCGTTACCTCGCTGGGGCAGGTCTTCACCCTGACCGGGCTGGTGCGCGGCGATGTCTATCATTCCGACGAGAATTTCCTGACCACCACGTCGAGCTATCGCGGCACGCCCGGATGGCAGACGCGCGGCGTGGCGCTGGGCGCGCTGGATGTGGAATGGCCGTTTGTCGGAACCCTGTTTGGCGGCGAACAGGTGCTGACCCCGCGCATCCAGCTGTTTGCTTCCCCGCCGATCCGTAATCTGGCGATTCCCAATGAAGATTCGCGCGCGATCGATCTGGAGGATACCAACCTCTTCGCACTCAACCGCTTTCCCGGTTATGACCGTATCGAGGATGGCGCGCGCATCACTTACGGCGTCGACTGGGAATTGCGCATTCCCGATTTCGAAGTGCGCACCACTTTCGGCCAGTCCTACCGGCTCGACAGCGCACGTGAGATCCTGCCCGATGGCACAGGCCTGAGCGAGCGCGTGTCCGACTTCGTGGGCCGCACGCAGGTGCGTTATCGCGATTTCGTCAAGCTCACGCATCGCTACCGGCTCGACAAGGACAATCTGGCGATCCGCCGGAACGAGATCGACTCCACCATCGGCACCAGCCGCACCTATGCCGAGCTTGGCTATCTGCGGCTTAACCGCAATATCGCCGGGCTGGAGGATTTGCAGGACCGCGAGGAAGCACGCGCCGCAGTGCGGGTGGCCTTTGCCAAATACTGGTCGGTCTTCGGGTCGGGCGTGTTCAACCTGACCGACCGCGAAGAAGATCCCAGTTTTCAATCCGATGGCTTCGATCCGATTCGCACGCGGCTGGGTGTCGCCTATCAGGATGACTGTATGGAAATGGGCCTGACCTGGCGGCGCGACTACATCACTTCGGGCGATGCGCAGCGCGGCGATACCTTCCAGCTGTATTTCAGCTTGCGAAATCTGGGCTTTCGCTGATCCGCCCCCGTTGGCAGCAGCGAACAAAAGCGCTATCCGCGCCTCCGCAATAAGCTACGGTTAAGCCGGCAGGCCGCATTGGCGGCATCAATCGGGCGCCATATGAGCGCCGCAACTGAGTATATGCGTGTGACTGCAAAGACCATTTCCAAGCTGCTTACCTTCGCCGCCGCCGCAGGAATGGCCACTGCGCCCATCGCGGTCCAGGCCCAATCGGCGACGGACAATACGTTGGACCTGCCCGCGAATTTCTCGATGCTGGGCGATACCAACCCCAATATCCGCAAGGCGACGGCAGTGGTGAACGGGTCGGTGATTACCGGCACTGATGTCGATCACCGTGTCGCCCTGCTGGTGGCCGCCAATCGTACCGAGCTGCCTGCCGACGAGTTGCAGCGGGTCCGCACCCAGGTGCTGCGCAATCTGATCGACGAAACGCTGCAAATCCAGGCCGCCACTGCTCAGGAGCTGGCGATTACCTCTGAAGAAATCGACCAGACTTACGCGCGTGTTGCCGCGCAGAATTTCGGCCAGCGCGCCGATGCTATGGACGAATATCTCGCGAGCATCGGTTCCTCGCCCGGCTCGCTCAAGCGCCAGATCGCCGGCGAGCTGGCGTGGCAGCGCCTGATGAGCCGCAATGTCGCGCCGTTCGTCAATGTCTCCGCCGAAGAGGTGAACGAGCTGATTACCCGGCTCGAAGCGTCGCGCGGCACCGATGAATACCGGATCGGCGAGATTTTCCTCTCGTCCACACCCGAAAGCGCGGCCACCGTACAGGCCAATGCCGAAAAGATTGTCGAACAATTGCGTCAGGGCGGCAGCTTTGTTGCCTATGCCCGCCAGTTCTCGCAGGCCTCCACTGCCGCAGTGGGCGGCGACCTTGGCTGGATCCAGCTGGGTCAGCTCAAGAACGCCCAGCTGGAAGCAGTGGCGCGTGAAATGCAGCCCGGCCAGCTGGTTGGCCCGGTCAGCATTCCCGGCGGCGTATCGATCCTCTATCTGATCGACAAGCGCCAGATCCTGATGGCTGATCCGCGTGATGCGCTGCTCTCGCTCAAGCAGATCCAGATCACGTTCGAGCCGGGCACCACGCAAGAGGAAAACCGCGGCAAGCTCGACCGCTTTGTCGCCGGTGTTCAGGCAATGCGCGGCTGCGGCGATGCTGAAACCGCTGCTCCGGCTCTGGGCGCGACGGTGGTCACCAATGACCAGATCCGCGTGCGCTCACTGCCTGAACAATTGCAGGACATCGTGCTTAATCTGCAGCTTGGCCAGACCACCCCGCCCTTCGGTTCTGCCGAGGAAGGCGTGCGCGTGCTGATGCTGTGCGGACGTGACGATCCCAAGCTCGAATCCGGCCCTGACTTCGACACGCTGATGGGTCAGCTGGAAGACGAACGCATTAACAAGCGCGCGCAAAGTTATCTGCGTGATCTGCGTAATGACGCTTACATCGAGTATAATTGACAGCGCCGCTTAAACCCCTCGCGGTCTCGCTTGGCGATCCCGCGGGGATCGGTCCCGAGCTGATTGTCGAAGCCTGGGCGCAGCGTGACAGCGCGGGCCTGAAGCCGTTCTTCGTGATCGGCGGCAAGGCGGTGATCGAGGCTGCGGCCAGGACACGCGGCATTGCGCTGAGTGTCACGGCAATCGACGATCCAGATCAGGCGGGCGGCGTCTTTGCGGACGCGCTGCCGGTACTGGGCGCGTTCGACAGTCCCTATACCCCCGGCACGCCCGATGCGGCTGGTGCGCAGCTGGCGCTGGCTTCGCTGGAACGCGGTGCCGAGATTGCGCGGCTGGGATTGGCCAGCGGGCTGGTAACCGCACCCGTGGCGAAAAGCGCGCTGGTGGCTGTCGGCTTCCAGCACCCCGGCCAGACCGAATATCTCGCCGCCGCCTGCGGGCGGCCCGAACATGACGCGGTGATGATGCTCGCCGGGCCAAGCCTGCGGGCAGTGCCGCTGACGGTCCATTGCGCGCTGGGCGACGTGCCGGCGCTGCTCACCGCCGATCTGATCAAGCACAAGGCACGTATCGTTGCCGAGGCACTGCGCCGCGATTTCGGTATTGCCGCACCGCGGCTGGCAGTGGCGGGGCTGAACCCCCATGCCGGCGAAGGCGGACAGTTCGGCAGCGAAGAAGCGGCGATCATCGCGCCCGCCATCGCCGCTTTGCGCAGCGAAGGGCTGGACGTGGTCGGACCGATCCCCGGCGATGCGCTGTTCACCCCGCGTATGCGCGAAACCTATGATGCGGCGTTGGCGATGTATCACGATCAGGCGCTGATCCCGCTCAAGGCGCTCGACTTCGATGCCGGAGTGAATGTCACGCTGGGCCTGCCGATTGTGCGCACCAGTCCCGATCACGGCACGGCTTTCGATATTGCGGGCAAGAATATCGCCGACCCCGGCGCGATGATCGCGGCGCTGCGGATGGCGGGCGAGTGTGCGGCAGGGCGGGCTTCGCATGACTGACCTGCCTCCTTTACGCGAGGTCATCGCCCGTCACGGCCTCACCGCCTCCAAGGCGCTCGGCCAGAACTTCCTGTTGGATGAACAATTGCTCAGCCGCATCGCCGCGCTGCCCGGCAATTTGACCGGCAAAGCAGTGCTGGAAATCGGCCCCGGCCCCGGCGGCCTGACCCGTGCGCTGCTGCGCGCCGGAGCGCGGGTTACCGCCGTGGAGATGGACCGCCGCTGCCTGCCCGCGCTGGCCGAACTGGAAGCCGCCTTCCCCGGCCAGCTGCGCGTGGTCGAAGGCGATGCGATGAAGATCGGTCATGACGATCTGATGGGCGAGCCTTACGCCGTGGTCGCCAATCTGCCTTATAATGTCGGCACCGCATTGTTCGTGCGCTGGCTGGGCGGGGAGCACTGGCCGCCCCGGTGGACCAGCCTGACGCTGATGTTCCAGCAAGAGGTCGCCCAGCGCATCGTCGCGGCTCCGGGCAGCTCGGCCTATGGCCGCCTCGCCGTGCTGGCCGGATGGCGCAGCGCCGCCGCGCTGGCGATGAAAGTCCACCGCAGCGCCTTCACCCCGCCGCCCAAAGTGATGAGCGCCATCGTCCACGTCACGCCCGCCGCCATGCCCGATGGCGTCAGCGCCAGAACGCTGGAGCGCGTCACCGAAGCCGCCTTCGGCCAACGCCGCAAAATGCTGCGCCAGAGCTTGAAAGGCTTGCCCGGCGCAGTCGAGGCGCTGGAGACATTGGGAATCGAACCAACCCGGCGCGCCGAAACGCTGAGTGTGGCGGAGTTTGTGGCAGTGGCGCGGGTGTTAGCTGATTAAATGACACCCAGCAGTAACTAGAAATCAGTTTGTCCATTTCACTGATTTGCCATATTAAATTAATTAGAAACCATTGCAAGGAAGGTTCATCGCCGTGATAGGAATCATCTTAGGTGTTCTGGCAATGCTCGCAACGGGGCCAGTGAAATCCGAAGCAAAAGGAAGTCCGTCGAGATGGGTCCTCGCTAGTGACTTATCCGCCATCGACAGCACGAGTGCCAGTACTATTTTCGAAATTGTAATAGATGACAAAGGTCGTCCAATTCGCTGCGCTATCGTGGTTGAAAGTGGCTCAGATGATCTGGATCGTGCCGTATGTAATGCAATTTTAAAACGAGCACGTTTCAAACCGGCAAAAGACATAGAAGGAACACCTGTTTACTCGATTCGAAGAGACAAGGTGATATGGAAACCTCAAGCCTATGGGAGCAATAGCCATATTGATAATGCGGACGTGATGCTTTCGTCGTCAGAGATCGAAGTAGAAAGCCCGATCTTTGCTGAAATCATCGTTACGCTCAATCCTGTAGCCAACCAGACGGCATGCCACGTCACGGACACAAGCGGCGATCAAAAATTGGACGAATTGGCATGCTCGATCATTAAACAGCCAGAGTTCTCAGCTCCTTTAACTGATAATTCCGGTAATTACGTCAGGGGTCTCAGATCATGGTTGATTGCATTCACTCATGGTCCCACCACTGAATTGCAGATTACATTGGGTACTGAAACGGATGTCCGCGTAGTCAAGCGAAGAGCGCTTCGTTAAATAGCCTCCTTCGCCCGCGCTCGCCATTTATGCAGCAGCGGTTCGGTATAGCCGCTGGGCTGCTCCGCACCCTTGAAGATCAGATCCTTCGCGGCTGAAAACGCCGGGCCATCCTCGTTCTCCATCAGCGGCAGATAGAACGGGTCGCCTGCGTTCTGCTGGTCCACCTTGGCGGCCATGCGGCGCAGCGCGTCCATCACCTGATCCTCGCTCACCACGCCGTGGAGCAGCCAGTTGGCGATATGCTGCGATGAAATGCGCAGTGTCGCGCGGTCTTCCATCAGGCCGACGTCGTTCAGATCGGGCACTTTGGAACAGCCCACCCCGGCATCGATCCAGCGTACGACATAACCCAGCAGGCCCTGGCAATTGTTGTCCAGCTCGGCGCGGATTTCCTCGTCGGACCAGTTGGTGCCCGTGGCCAGCGGGATGGTCAGCAGATCCTCCAGCCCCGGCACATCGCCCAGTCCCTGCTGGATTTCGAACACATCCTCGCGGTGATAGTGGATCGCGTGCAGCGTGGCGGCGGTGGGGCTGGGCACCCAGGCGGTGTTGGCCCCGGCGCGCAGATGGCCGATCTTTTCCGCCATCATCTGGCCCATCAGATCGGGCGCGGCCCACATCCCCTTGCCGATCTGTGCGCGGCCTGACAGCCCGTGGCGCAGGCCGATGCCGACATTGCGTGCCTCGTAAGCCTTGAGCCACGGCGCATCCTTCATCGCGCCCTTGCGCTGCATCGGCCCCGCCTGCATCGACGTGTGAATCTCGTCCCCCGTACGGTCGAGAAAACCTGTGTTGATGAACACTATCCGGTCCTTCACCGCATGGATGCAGGCCCCCAGATTGGCCGAAGTCCGGCGTTCTTCATCCATCACGCCCACTTTGATCGTGTGGCGCGGCAGTCTCAGCAAATCCTCCACCGCATCGAACAGATCATTGGTGAAAGCGCATTCTGCCGGTCCGTGCATCTTGGGTTTCACGATATAGATCGAACCCGTGCGGCTGTTGCCGAAGCGCCCCTTGCCCGCCACATCCAGCGCGCCGATTGCGCTGGTGATGACGGTGTCCATAATGCCTTCGGGAATCTCGCTGCCATCGGCCAGCAGGATCGCCGGATTCGTCATCAGATGGCCGACATTGCGCACGAACAGCAGGCTGCGGCCGGGCAGCGTATGTTCACTGCCGTCAGGCGAGGTGTAGCGCTTGTCCTCGGCCAGCGTGCGCAGCTGTGTCTTGCCGCCCTTGTCAAAGCTCTCCTGCAAATCGCCGCGGATCACGCCCAGCCAGTTGCGGTAAGCGAGCAGCTTGTCCTCGGCATCGACCGCCGCGACCGAATCTTCGCAATCGCAGATTGTCGTCAGCGCCGATTCCACCACGATATCGCTGATCCCGGCCTGATCGCCCTTGCCCACCGGATGCGCGCGGTCGAACTGGACTTCGATATGCAGGCCATTGTTGCGGAACAGCAGGCCCTTGGCAGTCTTGCCGACATACTGGCGTTCATCGGCCAGCTTGCCGTCAGGTTCGTCGGCCATAGTGGCCCAGCTTTGACCCACCAGCGGCAACGCCTCGTCAAGGAACCGCCGCCCCGCCGCGATCACCGCTGCGCCGCGTTGCTGGTCGTAACCCCCCGGCCGGGCGGGCGGCGCGTCCAGCACATCGGTGCCGTAGAAAGCATCATACAGGCTGCCCCAGCGCGCATTGGCGGCGTTGAGCAGGAAGCGCGCGTTGAGCACCGGCACCACCAGCTGCGGCCCCGCCATCGCCGCGATCTCCGCATCGACATTCTGCGTGCCAATCGTGAAGGCGCCCGGTTCGGGGACCAGATAGCCGATCTCCTCGAGAAAGCTGCGGTAGGCGGCGGGATCAACTGAAGTCCCGCGCTGTGCCCGGTGCCAGTCGTCGAGCTGCTGCTGCAAGGCCTCCCGATGGGCCAGCAGAGCGCGGTTGCGCGGTGCGAATTCGGCCAGCAGCGCAGCGAAGCCATGCCAGAACGCCCCTGCATCATGGCCCAGCGGTGCCAGCACCTCACCCTCGATAAACGCCGCCAGGGCGGGATCGACACGCAGGTCGGCATGGGTGACAAAATTGCTCATGAAACTCCTCGCATTTTCGCAAATCGTGAAACGTCTGAATTTCCGGGGAGGAGCGAGGGGTTCTATGGCCAAGCATCCACGGCTTTGCAACCGCCAGAACGGGCGCGGGGGTGGACTCGGCAGACGCGGCGGTTAGAGACATTTCCGATGAAACCGGAACATTCTCCCGAGGCGCTGCTTGCGGCGATTGATGCCGATACCATGCTGCGCGAGGTGCAGGATTGGGCGGCGATAAATACCGGCACTGCCAATGTTAGCGGGCTGGCGACGATGGCGGGCGTGCTCGCCAATGCCTTTTCCGCGCTGCCCGGCGATGTCGAACTGGTCGATCCCGCCCCCGTTACGGCGGTGGCCGCCGATGGCACGGAATTCGCAAAGCCGCATGGCCAGCACATGGTTCTGCGCGTCCGGCCCGAAGCGGAGCGGCGGCTGGTGCTGACCGGCCATATGGATACGGTGTTTCCCATTGATCACCCGTTTCAGGACCTGCGCTGGCTGGACGATGAGACGCTAAACGGTCCCGGCACGGCCGATATGAAGGGCGGCCTCAACGTCATCCTCCACACGCTGACCGCCTTTGAGCAAACCCCCGATGCCGCGCGGCTTGGCTATGACGTGATGATCAATTCGGACGAAGAAACCGGCAGCCTGGCCAGCCGCGACTTGATCGAGCAACTGGCGCGCGGGAAATATGCGGCGCTGACTTATGAACCTTCTGCATTGCCCGATGGCACACTGGCGCATTCGCGCGGCGGTACGGGAAATTATTCGATCACAATCACCGGCAAATCGGCACATGCCGGTCGCAACCCGCATGAAGGTCGCAACGCCATTGTCGCGGCGGCCGATCTGGTATTGCGGATCAAGGCGCTGGAGGCGGAGGACATTACCGTCAACCCGGCCAAGATCGAGGGCGGTTCAGCAAACAATGTGGTGCCCGATCTGGCAGTGCTGCGGTTCAACATTCGCCCCAAATCAACCGATGCGATGGGGCGGTTCGATAGTGAACTGAACGCTTTGCTGCGCACAATAGAGGTGCAGCATGAAGTGGGCGTTCACCGTCACGGCGGCGTTACCCGCCCGCCCAAGCCGGTCGATTCGCAGGCGCAGAAGTTGTTCGATCTGGTGCGCGACTGCGGTGCCCAGCTGGGCCAGACCATCGGCTGGAAATCCACCGGCGGCGTGTGTGACGGCAACAATATCGCAGCCTGCGGCGTGCCCGTGGTTGACACTATGGGGGTCCGCGGCGGCGCGATCCATTCGCCCGACGAGTTTATGATAGTCCCATCACTCAGGGAACGCGCGGCGCTGTCCGCGCTGGTCCTCACCCGTCTTGCATCCGGAGAACATCTGTGAGCTTTCGCTTGCGCGCCGCGCGCCCCGACGATCTCGAGCATCTGTATGAAATGGCCAAGCTGACCGGCGGCGGGTTCACCAATCTGCCCGCCGATCGCAAGGCGCTGGCTGCCAAGCTGGAACGCGCACGGGCCGCATTTGCGCGCCGTGACGGCGAACTGGGCGATGACCAGTTTGTGCTGGTTTTGGAAAATACTGAGACCGGCCAGGTGCGCGGCACCTGCCAGATGTTCAGCCAGGTCGGCCAGCAACTGCCATTCTATTCCTATCGCCTCAACACGCTGACGCAGCATTCCCAAGAGCTGGACCGTACAGTGCGCGCCGAATTGCTCAGCCTGACCACCGATCTGGAAGGGTCGGCAGAGGTTGGTGGGCTGTTCCTGCACCCCGGTGAACGTGCCGGCGGGCTGGGCCTGCTGCTCGCCCGCAGCCGTTACCTGTTTATCGCCATGCACCGCAGCCGCTTTGCCGACCGCCTGCTGGCCGAATTGCGCGGCGTGATCGACGACCGTGGCGGGTCCCCCTTCTGGGACGGTGTGGCGGGCCGGTTCTTTGGCATGAGCTTTCAGGAAGCCGACTATTTCAACGCGATCAATGGCAACCAGTTTATTGCCGATCTGATGCCCAAGCATCCCGTTTACGTCGCAATGCTGCAAGAAGAAGCGCGGCAGGTTATTGGCGTGCCGCACCCCAGTGGCCGCGCCGCAATGCGGATGCTGGAGAACGAAGGATTGGCGTTCGAGGGTTATGTCGACATTTTCGATGGCGGTCCCTCGATGACGGCACGCACCGATAATGTGAAAAGCGTGCGCGACGCCACGCCCGCCCGCGTCGGCCCGACCGATCTGGACCTTGGCGAACGCGCCCTGATTGCGACGGGCGAGCTGGACAGTTTCCGCTGCGCCTATGGTATGCGCGAGGTGTTGGAGGACGGCACGCTGGCCATCGACACGGTCTGCGCCGCAGCACTCGAAGTGGACACTGGTGACGAAGTGTGGAGCGTGGCGAGATGACGCTGACCGAGATCAATTTTGACGGCATTGTCGGCCCCAGCCACAATTACGCCGGGCTGAGCCTGGGCAATATCGCCAGCGCCAACCACGGGGGTGACCCATCCTACCCGCGCGCCGCCGCGCTGCAGGGCATCGCCAAGATGCGCGGCAATATGGAACGCGGGCTGGCGCAGGGTTTCCTGCTGCCGCTGCCCCGCCCCAACTTCGCGCTGCTGAACGAACTGGCGATTGACGACACCGCTCCGGCGCAACTGCGCGCGGCAGCTTGGTCGGCCAGTTCGATGTGGACCGCCAATGCCGCCACGGTCAGCCCGGCGCCCGATACCGCGGATGGCCGCTGCCATTTCACTCCTGCCAATCTGGTGACGATGGTCCACCGCGCGCAGGAATGGCGCGATACCAAGGCGCAATTGGCCATCGCCTTTGCCGATCCAGATCATTTTAAAGTGCATGATGCCGTCACGCCAAGCTTTGGCGACGAAGGCGCGGCCAACCATATGCGGCTGTGCGAAGGGCATGGCAGCGCAGGCGTCGAAGTGTTCGTCTATGGCCGCCCCGGTGGCCGGTTCCCAGCGCGTCAGCACGAACAGGCCAGCCGTGCGGTTGCACGATTGCACCGCCTCGACGCCGACCGCTGCGTGTTTGTCGAACAGAACCCCGAAGCCATTGCGGCGGGCGCGTTCCACAATGATGTGGTCGCCGTGGCGAACGAGCGGGTGCTGTTCACTCACGCCCGCGCCTTCGTTGATCAAGCCGGGGCTTACGACGCCATGCGCCGCGCCTTCCCCGCGCTCGAAGTGGTCGAAGTGCCCGAGGACGCGATCAGTCTGGCTGAGGCGATCCGCAGCTATCTGTTCAACGCCCAATTGCTCACCCTGCCGTCTGGCGAGATGGCGCTGGTGGTGCCGAGCGAGTGTCAGGAAAGCGCCGCTGTATGGAACTGGTGCCAGTCCATGCTCGCCTCCAATGGCCCGATCCGCCATGTCGTTCCGGTCGATGTCCGCCAGTCGATGGCCAATGGCGGCGGCCCCGCCTGTCTGCGGCTGCGCGTGGTTGCGGACCCGGCGACAGTCGATGCACGCTTTTTGCTGGACGAGGCCAAGGCCGACCGGATCGAAGCGGTCATCGGCACCATGTGGCCCGAACAGATCGACCCCGCCGATATCGGCACGGACACACTCGCCAAGATCGTGATCGAGGCGCGCGAAGCATTGCTCGCTGTCCTATCGCTGGACAGTCTGGCCTGAACACCGCATCGCATGGTTAACGCGCTGGACACCCTTTGTCCGGGGCGCTTACACTCGGTACCGTATTAACCATTGGAAACCGCGCGAAGCCGTCACTGGCACAGGTTTTGCACTCCGAAAGGTTAAGAAGGGAACGCGAGTGCTGTCGAAGATCAAACGCCTGTTCGTCATCAAGACGCGGTTTGAAGCCTTTATGATTATCTTCGCGCTGGCGCTGGGGGCGATGACTCGCGGCGCGCATTATACGGTCGAATACCCTGGATTTGGCGGATATTTGCTGTTTGCCGCAACCGCCGGTGCCGTAATGCTGGGCGGCGCGAAAATCCTTGATGCGATCCGGTATGAACAGGCCGCGCTGGCGAATGCTGCTGAAAAATCCACGCAATAGGCAGCAGTTTTCCGGCTCGTCTGCAACGAGCCCATTTAAACTGGGACTGGAGCTGGTGAAAGGTGGGGGTTTCTGTTGCTAGCTACCCCCGGAGCCCCGGAGTCCCTTCTGTTGCCCGGTGGGTCCAACCGCGCTTTAGCTTTGTAAGATCAGGCCGTTAGGCCGTCAGATTACGCAGCGATTGCGAGTGCTTCATTATCATTGGCACTTGTGGGTTTTGAGCCTTGAACGGGTTACTCAGCCCGGGCAAAAACGATATCTTTCAATACACGTCGATCCTAGTTCGGCCCCTTCATCAGATGCGCTCTCGCAACCGCGTCTGGTGGTGGAGCCGCCGGGTACTGCCCCCGGGTCCGTTGTATCTATTACATAACGCCATTTATCGCCATATCCGGTCGAAACCGGCACCCCCTATATAGCGATCTCTGGCTTAATGGGAAGTGGATGCCGATGAAGGATCGGTCTGGGGTGCATGTTCGCCCTTGCGCAGCTCGACCAGAATTTTCTTCAGCACGTCGAGCTGTGGGTCGGTCGGGACCTCGTCGCTTTGCGAGCTGTCCTCGGTCGCCGCCTGTTTTGCCTGCATCTCGTCCAGTGCCTTGTTCACACCCTTGAGCAGCATGAACAGCGCGAAAGCGAGGATCAGGAAATTGACGATCTGCGTCAGGAAATCGCCATAACCGATCATGGCCACCCCGGCTTCTTTCAGTTGCGCGTAATTGCCGGTTTCGCCGGCATAGCCTGCAGGAATCTCGCCCAGCCGCACGAACCAGTTGGAAAAATCGACATCGCCGAACAGCCAGCCGATTGTCGGCATAAGGATGCTTTCGGTCAGCGCGGTGGTGATCTTGCCGAACGCTGCGCCGATGACCACGCCGACCGCTAGGTCCAGCACGTTTCCGCGGGCGATGAACTTCTTGAATTCGTTGCCAAGGCTCATTGAAGCAATTCCTTTTCTGCCAATTGCGTGCCCACTGCCATCGCCAAAAGCGGGAAACAAGCGCGGGTTAATCTTGCACGCGAGCGGAACCGTGCTATCTTGATAAGACAGTCCACAAGGGGATCTTCGTAGCCATGACTCGATTTGCCACATTCCGCACCGCCATTGTCGCGGCTTTTGCGCTTGCCGTATCGGCTTGCGGTCTCAACTCGGTCCCGACGGCTGAGGAAAATGCCAAGGCCAAATGGGCCGATGTCCAGGCCGCGTTTCAGGAACGCGCCAATCTGATCCCCAATCTGCAGGAAATCGTCCTGTCGTCTGCGGAGAACGAGCGGGCAACGCTGAACGATGTGATCCAGGCGCGCGCTTCGGCCACTCGCCCGGAAATCCAGATGTCAGGAGACGATCTGAGCGATCCGGCCAAGATGCAGCAGTTCCAGCAGGCACAGAACCAGCTTGGCGGGGCGCTGTCGCGGCTGCTGGTTTCGGTTGAACGGTATCCCGAGCTCAAGAGCCAGGAAAACTTCGGCCGCTTCATGACTCAGATAGAAGGCCAGGAAAACCGCGTCCGCATCTCGATCCGCGACTATAACGAGGCTGTGCGCGCCTATAACACAACCATCCGCACCTTCCCCGATGCGATCGGTGCGAAGGTCATCCACGGCGCCGAGGCAATGGTCCCCTATCAGGCCGCAACGCCGGGTGCCGAAACCGCCCCGACGCTCGATATGCGCCCCGGCACCAGCGCTCCTGCTGCTGGCGCGAATGACAATACCGCCACCGACGAACGCCCTGCGGTCAATAACTGAGCGACATGAGAACAGCCATGCGGTGCTTCGCCGCCATTTTTGCCGTTTTGGCTGCGCTGGCTTCACCGCTGGCCGCGCAGACCTTTCCTGATCGCGGGACTGCGGCGGTGGTCGATGCGGCCAATATTATCGACAATGCGGCCGAGGCGGAGCTGACGCAGCAGCTTGAAGATTTCGAGAAGCGCACGCAGCGTCAGTTCGTGGTGGTCACCATTCCCGATCTGGAAGGCTATGATATCGCCGATTACGGCTATCGCCTTGGGCGGCAGTGGGAATTGGGCGACAGCGAAAATGACGACGGGGCGCTGCTGATTGTCGCCCCGGCTGAACGCAAGATGCGGATCGAGGTGGGCTATGGCCTTGAGCCGATCCTGCCCGACGGCCTGGCGTTTGAATATATCGAACAGATGAAACCGTATTTCCGCGAAGGCGATTACACCGGCGGCATCGTTGCTGGGGCGAACAGCGTGATGACCCAACTGGAACTGCCCCCTGAAGAGGCTGCCAAGGTGGCCCAGCAGGTGAGCGAACAGCGTGAAAACGAGGGCGGATTTCCCATCGGCGCAATCATCTGGGTGCTGTTTATCCTGTTCTTCTTCATTCTCCCGATGTTCTCACGCGGTCGCAATCGGCGGTATCGCCGCGGCGGTATGGGCGGCGCGGTGGGTGACATCATCCTGTGGGAAGCCGGCAAGGCGATTGCCCGCGGCATGAGCGATGGCGGCGGTGGCGGCTGGGGTGGCGGCGGCGGCGGATTTGGCGGCGGTGGAGGCTTTTCCGGCGGCGGGGGCAGTTTCGGCGGCGGCGGCGCCTCGGGGGGCTGGTGACATGGGCTATCTGAACGAAGAGCAGCATCGCATCGTCTCCGATGCTGTCGCGCAGGCCGAGGCCCATACCGCTGGCGAGATTGTCACCGTGCTGGCCGACCGGTCGGATGGTTACACCGATGTGGCGCTGTGGTGGGCCATTGCCGCGGCCTTCACCGCGATGAGTGTATTTGCGCTGTTCCCGGAACTCTACCTGACAGCGCTGGACAGGTTTATGGGCGGTTGGGGAAGCGAATGGACGCACGGCGAAATTCTCACGGTGGTTATCGCCATCGGCCTCGCCAAATTCCTCGGCGTGCTGGCGGTCCAGCTATGGCAGCCGCTGAAATTCTGGCTGATCCCGCCGCCGGTCAAATCGGCGCGTGTGCGTGAGGCGGCTATTCGCCATTTCAAGGTTGGCGCGGAACGCCGCACCCATGGCCGCACGGGTGTGCTGATCTATCTCTCGATGCGCGAACACCGCGCCGAAATCGTCGCCGACGAAGCCATCGCTGGCGAAGTCGCGCCTGAGGTCTGGGGCGAGGCGATGGCCGATATGCTGGCCGAGATCAAAAAGGGCCAGATTGCCGAGGGCATGGCGGCAGGGGTCCGTGATGTCGGCGCAGTGTTATCCGAACATTTCCCCCGCGCCGAGGATGACGTCAATGAATTGCCCGACCGCCTGATCGAGGTCTGACGATGCCTGTCCCAGACCAAGACGCAGAGGAAAAAATCGTCTGGCAGGGCCGTTTCATCACCACCAAGCAGCGCGGCCGCTGGGAATATGTCGGCCGGGCGCGTAATATCCGCGCGGCGGTTATTCTGGCGGTCGAGGATGATCACGTCCTGCTGGTCGAGCAATATCGCGTGCCGCTGGGCCGCAATTGCCTTGAGCTGCCCGCCGGGCTGATCGGCGATGATGCGGGCGGTGAGGACGAGGATGATCTGGCCGCTGCGGGCCGCGAGCTGGAAGAGGAAACCGGCTACCGCGCGGCGCAGCTTGCCGACATGGGCGAATATTTCTCCTCACCCGGCATGGTCAGCGAAAGTTTCACGCTGGTACGGGCGACCGGGCTGACCAAAATTCACGAGGGCGGCGGCGTCGAGGGCGAGAATATCACCGTCCACCGCGTGGCATTTTCCGCGCTGCCCGATTTCATCGCCGCCAAACGCAGCGAAGGTTGCGGGATCGACGTACGCATGCTCTTGCTGCTGGGACTAGGCATCCTCAGCGGAGAATAATTTATGGCAGGACGGGTAGCAGGCAAGCTGGCGCTGATCACTGGCGCGGCGCAGGGCCTGGGCGCGGCGCATTCCGCTCTGCTCGCCCGCGAAGGCGCGCGCGTCCTCTGCACCGACATCAATGGCGAAGGCGCGGCGGAAACCGCCGGCGCGATCAATACCGAATTCGGCGCTGGCACCGCCTATGCCATCGGCCACGACGTCACCGATCCGGGCAGCTGGGAAGCGGCGGTGGAAATGGCGCGCGACGAGATGGGCGGGCTGAATGTGCTGGTCAACAATGCCGGGATCGGCGTGGCGGGCAATATCGAAACCTGCGACTTCGCCGACTGGCAGCGGTGCTTTTCGGTCAATGTCGATTCGATTTTCCATGGCTGCCAGAAGGCCCTGCCGCTGATGCGCGAACACGCGCCGGGATCGATCGTAAATATCTCCAGCATCGCCGGGCTGATCGCCAGCGATACCATGCCAGCCTATAATTCCAGCAAGGCGGCGGTGTGGATGCTGTCGAAATCGATTGCGCTGCATTGCGCGAAACAGCGGATGAACATCCGGTGCAATTCGGTGCACCCGACATTCGTCGACACGCCGATCCTGGACGGGACAGCGCGTCACCACGATATCGACAAAAGTGTGTTGCTGGAAAAGCTTGCGCGGCAAATCCCGCTCAAGGTGGTTGGCGAACCTGACGATATCGCCAATGCTGTGCTCTATCTTGCCAGTGACGAGAGCAAATTCATGACCGGCGCGGAGCTGAAGCTCGACGGCGGTATCTCGGCCATGTGATGGTAACCCTGGGTAAAATGTGACGAGGGAGCCCTCGCAGGGCCCCCTCAGTCGGCGATCAGAGCGATCGCGAGATAGATCAGCACGAAGCTGCCGAAGCCAAGAATTGTGCCGAGGACGAAGCCGATGCGAACCAGTGTGGCGTCGATGCCGTAGTGGCGGGCAATCCCTGAGCAGACACCCAGAGCCTTGGCGTTGCGGCGGTCCAGTGAAAAGCTCTTGGCTGGGCGGACCGCCGGTTCATCACGGAATTTCAGGTCACTCATGCGATCAATCCGTTCGGCGAAGCAGGCACGATAGCGGTGGCGAAGAACAGCGTCGAGAGCGCTAGCGAGAAAGCGGCGGCGACGATCTTGCTGCCGGTGCTGTTATGGTTGAACATTTTCTGATCCCTTCAGTAATGTGAAGCCGTTTGGCGCTATCAGGCGATAAGGCCGGCGGGGCTGGCTGGAACGATGGCAGCGGCCATGCAAATTGCCGAAAAGGCGAAAGCGAAGACTGCGGCGAAGGCCTTGTTGGTGGCATTTTCGAAAGTGGTCATGATCTGGTTTCCTTGATCCCGGTGTTCCCGCCGGACCATCCGGGGGATATCTCAAGCATTGCAACAGCCGTGCCAAACCGTGAAAACGGCGGAATTCCGCCACTCTCTTGCTGACAATACCGCATCACTCCGTTCATCAATGCGCAATGTTGGGAAAATACACCAAATGTTAGTTTCGCGCTTTCGCAGTGGCGGCCCAGCATAGGGCGCGCTATCGCTCGCGCGCTTTATGGCGCTGGATCGCATCTCGCTTTCGGACTTCCGCAACCACGCAGCCACCACGCTTGCGGGCACTGCGCGCTTTAACCTGCTGGTGGGCGACAATGGCGCGGGCAAAACCAATATCCTGGAAGCGCTGTCGCTATTGGCCCCCGGGCGCGGGCTGCGCGGGGCTACGCTGGCCGACATGGCACGGCAGGACGGCGGCGGCGGCTTTGCCATTGGCGCTGACTTTGTAGCGGGCGATGCCAGCCAGCCTCTCCGGCTCGGCACCTATATAGAACCGCAGCACCCCACCCGGCGGCGCGTCCGCATCAACAGCGCCGATGCCGCCGCAGTGGGTCTGGGCGAATGGCTGGCCGTGACCTGGCTGACCCCGGCGATGGACAGCCTGTTTCTGGATCCTGCATCCGAACGGCGGCGGTTTATGGACCGGCTGGCGGTGGCGCTGAACCCTGCCCATGCCAGCCACGCCTCACGCTATGAAAAGGCGCTGCGCGAACGCAACCGGCTGCTGGGCGGCGAACGCACTCCCGATCCTGCATGGCTGGATGCGATCGAGGCGCAGTTGGTGCCGCATGGTATCGCGCTGGCGCTGGGCCGCGCGCGGCTCGCCGAAACGTTGATGGCACGGCTGGCAGCAATGCCCGCCGAACCGTTCGCCCGCCCGGCTCTCACCTATGTGCCCGGCGGCCCGATGGATGCAGGCGCGCTGGCGCAGGCGATGTATGACAGCCGCGCCCGTGACCGCGCGGCGCAGCGCACGCTGACCGGCCCGCATCGCGACGAGCTGGAAGTGATCCACGCCGCCAAGCGTCAACCCGCCGCGCAAAGCTCCACCGGAGAGCAAAAGGCCATGCTGGTCGCCATCACGCTGGCCCATGCCGGATTGGCGGCGAAAGGTAGGCGCGGGGTGCTGCTGCTGGACGAGGTGGCAGCGCATCTCGACCCGGTCCGCCGCGCCGCACTGTTCGATCAATTGCGCGGCAGTGGCACTCAGGTGTGGATGACCGGGACCGAAACCGCCCCCTTCGCCAGTATCGCAGGCGAAGCCGCGATCTGGCACGTGGAGGGCGGCAGCGCCGTGACTGCCTAATCCTTGGCTGGCGGGATCGCCGCCGCCACTTCATCCAGCGTGTCCTCCACCAGAATATCGATCCCTTCGGCAGTGGGGTGGATGCGGTCATTCTGGAACAGGGCCGGTTTGTCATAAATCGCTTCCAGCCAGAACGGCACCAGCGTTGCGCCATATTCGCGCGCCAGATCGGCATAGAGCGCATCGAAATCACGCTGGTATTCCGGCCCGTAATTGGGCGGAGCGCGCATTCCCATCAATACCACCGGGATGCCGCGCTGCTTTAGCTCGCCCAGCATCGCGGCAAAATTGGCCCGCGTACCGGCAGGCGGCTGTCCGCGCAGCATATCGTTGCCGCCCAGTTCCAGCAGCACCAGATCCGGCTTGGGCTTTTGGGCATCCAGTGCGTACCCCAGCCGCTTGCTGCCCGCCGCGCTGGTCTCGCCGGATACCGCCGCGTTGACAATTTTCACATTGATCCCGCGGGCGCGCAGCGCTTCACCCAGCTTGGCGGGATAGCTGTTCTGAACGCCGATCCCGTACCCCGCGAACAGACTGTCCCCGAAGGCAAAGATATGGCGCAGCGGTCCGGCCACAGGCGTTTGCTGGCTGGCAGACGCACCGGGCGCAGCAGCCCCGGCGGGTTCCTGCGGGGCAGATTCCTTGCACCCAGCAAGCGCCAGCAGCGCAGTGGCAATCGGCAAAAGCATGATACGCATTGGCAAGTGTCCTTGTTAGGCCCTGTGCGCTGTGCCATCGCAGCCGTGTGACAACTTCTCAAGCAGCGATTTCCGCCCGAAACCTCACCCTCTCGCTCGGCACTGGCGAAGCGACTGTTGCGATCCTGCGCGGCATCGACCTGACCGTGCGTGATGGCGAGACTGTCGCCCTGCTCGGCCCATCGGGATCGGGCAAAAGCTCGCTGATGGCGGTACTGACCGGTTTGGAGCGTGCCAGCGGCGGTTCGCTGGAGGTTGCGGGACAGGATTTTGCAGCGCTGGGCGAAGATGCCTTGGCGCACGCGCGGAGGGGGCGGATCGGCATCGTATTGCAAGCGTTCCACCTGCTGCCGACCATGACAGCACTGGAAAATGTCGCCATTCCGATGGAGCTATCGGGAGAAAGCGATGCCCGTACCCGCGCTCAGGCAGAGCTGGAGGCGGTTGGCCTCGGCCACCGCCTGCACCATTACCCGCAACAGCTTTCTGGCGGCGAGCAGCAGCGCGTGGCCATCGCCCGCGCCATTGCACCGCGTCCGCTATTGATCTTTGCCGACGAGCCGACGGGCAATCTGGACGCTGCCACCGGGCACGAAATCGTTGATCTGCTATTCGCCCGTCGCGCCGAAACCGGCGCCACCTTGCTGGTGATCACTCATGATCCCGAACTGGCCGAACATTGCGACCGCGTGATCACGCTGGCCGACGGACAGATCGCCAGCGATACCGCCACATGAGTTTGGGTCACATGAGCTGGGGACAAGCCTGGCGGATCGCCCGGCGCGATCTGCACGCACGGTTTCGCGGACTGCGGCTGCTGCTGGTGTGCCTGTTCCTGGGCACTGCTGCGCTGGCGGCGATTGGCACACTGACTGCGGCGATTGGCGACGAACTTGAAACCAATGGCCGCGTGCTGCTGGGCGGCGATTTGCAGTTGAGCCTGTGGCAACGCGGCTTGAACGAGGATGAGCGCACCGCGCTGGCCCGCTACGGCCTGCTGTCCGAGGGCACGAGGCTGCAAGCAATGGCCCGCAGCGAAGAGCAGGCGGTTCCGATTGAGCTAAAGGCGGTCGACGGAGCCTACCCGCTTTATGGCGAACTGACGCTTGCCGATGGCCGCGCAGTCAGCGCGCCCGCTCCTGATACCGCGTGGCTGTCGCAAGGCGCGGCGGACCGGCTGGCGCTGGCCAAAGGTGACAGCTTCGTCATCGGCACTGCCACTTTGCAAGTCGGCGGCATTATCGCAGAAGAGCCTGACCGGCTGGGCGAAGGCTTCCAGCTTGGCCCCACCGTGATTGTCGACCAGAGCGTGCCGCAAGTGGCGGGCCTGCTCGCCCCGGGAGCGATGTACCGCAACAAGGTCCGCGTCGCCTTCACCGGAGCGCAGGACCCCGAGAGCGTGCAGGAAGCACTGGAAGCCAGCTTCCCCTCATCCGGGTTTGAATTCCGCACCCGTGACCGCGCCAGCCCCGGTGCCGACCGCTTTGTTGACCGGATGGGCGAATTCCTGACGCTGGTCGGGCTGGCCGCGCTCGTGATTGCGGGCATCGGGATTGGCGGCGGGGTCGGGTCTTATCTCGACGCGCGCAGACAGGCGATTGCCACGCTCAAGATTCTGGGCGCGACGTCGCGTGATATTGCCCGGATCTATGCACTGCAGATCTTTGCTGCGGCATTGGTGGGCAGTCTGGCCGGGATTGCCGCCGGGGTCGCCGCCGTGCCTCTGCTGGCGCGCGCCATTGGCGATTTGCTGCCGGTGGGGAGCGGGTTTGTGTTTGCTCCGGGCGCGCTGCTGCTGGCGCTGGCCTATGGCTTGCTGGTTGCTCTGATATTTGCTGCCCCGCCCTTGCTGCGCGCGCGCAATTTCCCGGCGATGGCCATGATGCGCGCGCAGGTTTCCCCGCTTTCACGTGACCGGATGGCGCTGGCTATTGTTGGCGGCGGGCTGCTGGCGCTGGTTGCTCTGGCACTGGTGACGGCGGAAAACCCGCTGCTGTCCGGCGGATTCCTGGCTGGCGCTGCTGTGGTGCTCGCGCTGCTGGCGCTGATCGGTTTGGGCATTCGCAAGACCGCCGCTGCGCTGCCGCGCCCGGCCAGCCCGATAGCGCGCACCGCGCTGGCCAATCTGCACCGTCCCGGCTCTGCCACCGGAACGCTGGTGACCGCGCTGGGTTTTGGCCTGTCCGCCTTTGTCATGCTGGCTGCGATCCAGACCGCCATCGATGGCACGATCGAGCAGCGCGTTCCCGCCGAGGCACCCGACTATTTCGTGCTCGATGTTCCGCGCGAACAGGCCTCCGCATTCGAGCAGGAAGTTCGCAAGATCGACCCGGACGCCGCTGTGCGCATGGTGCCCGCGCTGCGCGGCTCAGTGCTGGCATTCGGGCCAGAGGGGCAGATGACCCGCACCGCCGAGATGGAGGAAATTCCCGATGAAGCATGGGCACTGCGCGGCGAACGCGGACTGACCTATGCCAACCGCGTGCCGCCCGGTAATACTGTGACAAAGGGCAATTGGTGGGGCGCCGACTATGCCGGAGAACCTCAGGTTTCGGTCGATCAGGATTTCGCCGAGGCTGTCGGCGTCGAGATAGGCGAACTGATTACATTTGGCGTGCTGGGCGTCGAGAAGACCGCCCGCGTCGCCAATTTCCGCCGCATCGATTGGGAAAGCATGGGCTTCAACTATGTCTTCGTGCTCAGCCCCAATGCGCTGGCTGATGCGCCGCACAATATGGCCGCGACGATCGAGCTGACCGAGGGAACGCCGACCGCGCCATTGCTACAGGCGCTGGTGCGGAGCTTCCCCTCCGCATCGGTGATCGAGGTTGGCGGAGTGCTGGCGCAGGCTCGCACGATCTTGCAGCAAGTCGGGCTGGCCACGCTCGCCGCTGCCAGTGTGGCGGTATTGGCCGGGCTCGCAGTACTGCTGGGCGCGATTGCCGCGGCCCGCGCGGCGCGGACCTATGACACTGTGGTGCTGCGCGTGCTGGGCGCTGACCGGCGGCAGGTGCTGACCATCCAGCTGGTAGAGTTTGCCGTGCTGGCAAGCGCTTTGGCGCTGGTTGCGCTGGCGCTGGGCAGCGCCCTGGCGTGGCTGGTGGTGACGCAATTGTTCGAATTCGACTGGCTGCCCGACTGGCCCACGGTGCTGGGCGTGCTGGGTGCGGGCCTGGCGGTGGTGCTGGCGTTTGCGGTAGGTGGTTCGCTGCCCCTGCTGCGGGCCAAGCCTGCGCAGGCGCTGAGGGCGCTCTAACGCGCGATTGATTGGGGCGGACGCACCGTCATCTCAGAGTTCGCTGGGAGGACTGGAGATGAGCCTATCGGCAACCGACCGTCTGCACCTCGCACACATTCACAGCACGCAAAGAAAAGGGGGCCCGAAAGCCCCCCTTCCCTATCTTTCTGGTCAGTCCTGCGATCAGAACTTGTACTTCACAGCAACGCCGTAGGTGCGCGGCTGGTTCGGATAGCCCGAGATCGAGCCCGATTGCGCCACCGAGTCGAAGATCGTCGTGATGTAACGATCGTCGAGCAGATTGCGGCCCCATGCTGTCAGCTCCAGACCCATGCCCATCGCATAGGTGATGCTGGCCGAAAGCTCGTCCACCTGGCGGCGGAACGGGCGGGCGGCGGCGAAGGCTGCGCCCTGACCGCCGGCGTTGAACCCGGGCAGGCCGTCGGCAACCTGAACAGGCGCTTCGTGATAGAAATTGGTGTTCAGGATGATCCGGTCGCCCGCATCATTGATTTCCTTGTTGTACTGCGCACCGATGCTCATCGTCAGCTGCGAAATACCCGCGACCTCACGGCCCGAAAGATCACCGATCGAGCTGTTGGGGAAGCTGACATATTCGGGCTTCAGATAGGTGAAGGCCGCCATCACATTGAAGCTGTCAGTGATCCGCGTGACACTGTCGAACTCGATGCCGAAGGTTTCCTGCTTGCCCGCATTGGCCAGCGCAAAGCCGGTGCCGGTGAAGATGTTCGACTGGAAGCCGTCAATCTGCTGCTGGAAGAAGGTGAGGTTGGCCGAGAACACGTCCCAGTTACCCTTGATCCCCATTTCGTAGACCGTGGTGTCTTCCGGTCCGGCAAAGCGTGAACCGGTGGTCAGATTGTTGGGGTTCAGGCCCGCCGCCACAATGGCCGGCAGATCGCTCTGTAGCGGGCGGCTGTCACGCGAGAGATTGAACGAACTCGCCTTGAAGCCGGTTGCATAGGACAGATAGACGTTCAGTTCAGGCGTCACGTCATAAGCAAGCCGTGCCGTCCAGCTCCAGTCATTGTCGGCTGTCCGGCCGTCTTCAACCGAGTTGGGAATGTTGAGGAACGGCGGCAGGAACTGGAGAGGCTGGAGGTCGAGCAGTGGATCAACCGCAGCAGCGACGCCCTGTGTAATGGCACCGAATGCGTCGGGGAAGTTCGCCGCAAAGAAGGCAATCTGATCGGGCGTTGCAAGCCCGCCACCCGGAATACCCAGGAAGCCGCCAACTGTCTGTGCAACATTGAAGTTGAAGGCGTTGTCACGCGCAACCTGCAGGTCGAGACCTGAGAACACGTCGGTCGAGACGACATTGGTTGTCACGCGCTTCTTGTCGTCGGTGTAGTTCGCACCCAGCGTAAGAACGAGGCCGTCGACGAATTCAAAATCGACCTGACCGAAGAATGACAGCGCTTCATTTTTGAGCGTGTAGGCTTCGAATAGACCTTGACCGCCCTGGAAAAACTGACCGGTAAAGTCCTGCCCAAGAAGTGGCCCAAGCGTGGCTTCGATGCTCTGTACTGCAAAATCGTTAGGCGGGCTGGTAACCGGACCACCGATCAGCAAATTCGCATATTCACGGAAATCGTTACCAAACAGGATTTCGTTCGATTGCTCGATATCTTCATTGAAGTAGAAGCCGCCAACCAAGAAGGTGACCCTGTCGCCGATTTCGCCAGCAAGCCGCAGTTCCTGCGTAAAGGTGTCGAGACCGACATCGGCGAAGTTGCGACCGATCAGATCGGCGCTGGTGAAGTCCGAATCCTGATTGGTGATCACGTTCGACTTGCGATAGGCGGTGATCGAGGTGAGCGAGAAGGCATCGCTCAGTTCGAAGTCGATCTGGCCCGAAATACCGTAGTTCTCGATGTCATTGGCCGAATCAAAATTGTTGTAGATCACATCAGCGAAGCGATCATTGGGATTGGGGATCTGGCCGCCAATCGCCAGGATCGCATTGCTGGCCGCGCTGCGTTGCAGGTTGATGACGCCGCAGCACACTTCATCGATCTTGTCGTAATCGCCGATAATGCGGACCTTGACCGCGCCGCCATTGTCAAACAGCAGCTGACCACGGGTAAACCAACGGTCACGGGTGTTGGCATCGCTGCCGGTGCCCAGATCGTCGAGGTAACCGTCACGTTTGTTGATGCCGCCCGACACGCTGAAAGCCAGGCTGTCCGAAATCGGGCCAGTGACCAGCGCCTTGCCGACGATGGCGTCGAAATTGCCATAGCTGAGTTCGACCGAGCCGCCGAAGTTGAACTCCGGTTCCTTGGTGATGATCGAGATGACACCCGCGCTGGCGTTCTTGCCGAACAGTGTGGACTGCGGGCCGCGCAGCACTTCGACGCGCTGCACATCGGGAAGATCGGTGATCTGCGAGGCAGTACGGCTGCGATAGACACCGTCCACGAACACGCCAACCGAAGGCTCGATGCCTGCGTTGTTGGCGCCGTTGCCGAAGCCGCGGATCAGGAAGTTGGTGTTGGCCGAGCTCTGCAGCTGGTTCACGCGGAGCGAAGGGACCAGCGTCTGCAGATCCTTCAGATCGCGGATCTGGTTGCGTTCGATGGTTTCAGCCGAGGTGACGCTGACCGCCACAGGGATTTCCTGCAGCGTCTGTTCGCGCTTGGTCGCGGTAACGATGATGACGTTACCTGTGCTGCTGTCTTCCTGCTCTTCATAGCTGTCGCCGTCAGTGTTGACGTCGCCCGGATCGACATCCTGGGCCTGTGCAATCGACGGCAGCGCCAGTGCGGCGGCACCGGCGAGCAATGCGACACGAAAGCCTGCGGAAAGGCTGTAAGCGATGGAACGCATGTAGGATCCTCTTCCCATTATAAAATTCGTTAGACCGCCCGATTTGTTCGTAGGCGACCACTTCAACTTGTCAGATATTCCGCCAGAGCGCTGCCCTCAAGCGTTTAGCTTGTCTTTGCCCTCGTGAGACACCGCACTGTGCCTTTCAAGTAACACAGTGTGGCACCCCCTTTTCCTTGCCGCAATGCAGCATCTGGGTTAGGGGCGCGCCCAAGATGGTAGGCCACTTAATGTGCCTTCCGCTACGGCATCCTCTACGAAAGCACGCACCCATGTCCCGCGACCTTCGCAACGTGGCGATTATCGCCCACGTCGACCACGGCAAAACCACTCTTGTCGACCAGCTATTCCGTCAATCCGGCACTTTTCGCGAAAACCAGCGCGTGGAAGAACGTGCGATGGATTCCAACGATCTGGAAAAAGAACGTGGGATCACGATCCTCGCGAAATGCACCAGTGTCGAATGGACCAAGGAAGACGGCACCAACACGCGTATCAACATCGTCGACACCCCGGGCCACGCCGATTTCGGCGCCGAGGTCGAACGAATCCTCAGCATGGTCGACGGGGTTATCCTGCTGGTCGACAGCGCCGAAGGGCCGATGCCGCAGACCAAATTCGTCACTGGCAAGGCGCTGGCACTGGGCCTGCGTCCGATTGTGGTCGTCAACAAGATCGACCGCAGCGACGCGCGCCCGCAGGAAGTGCTCGACGAATGTTTCGACCTGTTCGCCAATCTCGACGCCAATGACGACCAGCTGGAATTCCCCTCGCTCTGGGCTTCGGGCCGTGATGGCTATGCCAGCGAAGACGAAACCGCCCGTTCGGGCAATCTGGACCCGCTGTTCAAGCTGATCGTCGACCATGTGCCCTCACCCGGCCTGGATGAAGACGGTCCGTTCAGCTTCCTGGCGACGCTGCTCGACCGCGACAATTTCATGGGCCGCGTGCTGACCGGCCGCGTCCAGTCGGGCAAGATCAACGTCAACGACCCGATCCGCGCCATCGACAGCGACGGCAAGGTTGTCGAAGTTGGCCGCGCCACCAAGCTGATGAGCTTCGACGGGCTCGACCGTGTCCCCGTGGAAAGCGCTGTTGCCGGCGACATCATCGCGCTGGCCGGGCTTGAAAAGGCCACCGTTTCCAACACCATTGCCGATCCGGCAGTGACCGAACCCATCGCCTCGCAGCCGATCGATCCGCCGACACTGGCGATGCGCTTTGCCGTCAACGACAGCCCGCTGGCCGGGCGCGAAGGCAGCAAGGTCACCAGCCGCATGATCCGCGACCGCCTGTACCGCGAAGCCGAAACCAATGTCGCTATCCGCATCACGGAAAGCGCAGACAAGGACAGCTTCGAAGTCGCCGGGCGCGGCGAATTGCAGCTGGGCGTGCTGATCGAAACCATGCGCCGCGAAGGCTTTGAACTCGGCATCAGCCGCCCCCGCGTGCTGTTCCGTGAAGAAAACGGCCAGCGTATGGAGCCATACGAAACCGTCGTGATCGACGTCGATGACGAGCATTCCGGCACGGTTGTCGAGAAGATGCAGCGCCGCAAGGCCGAGCTGGCCGATATGCGCCCCAGCGGCGTGGGCAAGACCCGCATCACCTTCTCCGCCCCCAGCCGCGGCCTGATCGGCTATCACGGTGAATTCCTGTCCGACACGCGCGGTACGGGCATCATGAACCGGCTGTACGAGAAATATGACGTCCACAAAGGCCCCATCGAGGGGCGCCAGAACGGCGTGTTGATATCCAATTGTTCGGGCGAGGCCGTGGCCTATGCGCTGAATATGCTGGAGGAACGCGGCGAACTGTTCATCGGCAGCCAGGCGAAGATTTACGAAGGCATGATCATTGGCGAAAACGCCAAGCCTGACGATCTTGAAGTCAACCCGATGAAGTCGAAGCAGCTGACCAACTTCCGCTCTACCGGCAAGGACGACGCCATCCGCCTCACCACCCCGCGGGTGATGACGCTTGAACAGGCCATTGCCTATATCGACGATGACGAAATGGTCGAGGTGACGCCTGCAAGCATTCGCCTGCGCAAGGCATTGCTCGACCCGCATGAACGCAAGAAAGCGCGTCGCAAGGGATGATTTCAACGTGAGCGTAACCGAAAGTTAACCCTTTTCGTTGAGAGTAATCTTAACCGAAAAAGCGCGAATTTCCGGCATTCCGTCAGCGATTTGGTAGCAATTCGTTTACGGTAACCCAAGTAAAGTTACCTCTGGCTCACCGGCGAATCGTCGCCCGGCCGCCGGAGACGTTTGCCGGTGTCAAATATCTATCATTCGCTTGAATCGGGTAATTTCTTCGAGGACTGGAGCGACACCTCCCGCCTGTCGCGGTTTCATGACTGGTCGCAAGTCGCCAGCATCATGGGCTATCGCGGGGCCAGCCTGACTGGCCGCGCCGATGTCGATGCGCGCAGCGTCACCGGATTTTCCGACGATCTTTATAGCGCCACTGGGCAGTCCGATCCCAACAGCTATAACCGCGCCGGTATCGCCGAATTCGAACTCGACAATCCGGTAGTCGCGCTGGGCGGCGCGGGCAGCACGCGTGCACCCAGCCTGGTGCTTTATATGGACGCCACGGGCCGCGAAGACATCACCCTGTCCTTCACCGCGCGCGATCTTGAAACCGGCAGTCACAATTCTGTCCAGCAACTCAATGTGCAGTACCGGATCGGCGATAGCGGGATCTGGACCAATGTGCCCGGCGGCTACATCGCCGATGCCAGCGCCGATAATGCAACGATGGAAACGCATGTCTCCGTCACGCTGCCGGACGAAGCTTCGGGCCATGCCGACCTGCAAATCCGCATCATGACCGTCGACGCCAGCGGCTATGACGAATGGATCGGGATCGACGATATCAGCGTCACCAGCATTCGTGACGCCGACTATGTGCCGCCGGTCGTGCAAATTTATGACATTCAGGGCGAAGGCCATCTGTCGGCTTTCGAAGGGCATTTTGTCGCCACCACCGGCATCGTCACCGCCATCGATCGCAGCGGCAACGGCTTTTACCTCCAGGCCGCTCAGGGCGACGGCAATGCCGCGACGTCGGACGCGATCTATGTCCGCAACGAAGCAGGCGTTCGCGTGGCCATTGGCGATGCGCTGACCGTTACCGGCGTGGTTCATGAGGATGTGCGCGGATCGGGTCTGACCATTACCCAGCTCGCCGCCGAGACTCTGTCTATCGAAAGCCGCGGCAACGCTTTGCCTGAAGCGGTGCGGATCGGCGGCAACGGCCTCAACCCGCCGACCTCGGTCATCGATAATGACGGTATGACGTCTTACGACCCGCAGACGGACGGGCTCGATTTCTGGGAATCGCTTGAGGGTATGCGCGTCACTATGGTGGCACCGCAGGCGGTTTCGAATACCAATAGCTACGGCGAGACTTACCTTGTCGCAGCACGCGGCAATGGCGCCACCGGGATGAATGATCGCGGCGGGATTACGATCTCGGAAGGCGATTGGAATCCCGAGATGATCCAGCTCGACGACAATCTGGTGCGTCAGCCCGGTATGACCATCGGCGATCAGCTGGGCAATCTGACCGGTGTGATCGGCTATGGCTTCGACCATTACGAATTGCAGGCCACCCAGCGCGCACGGATCGTTCAGGATGTGACCCTGCAGCGCGAAACCACCGATCTGGTGGGCGATGCCAACCACATGACCGTGGCAACCTATGATCTGGAGAACATCGATCCGGGCGACGGTGACCGCTTTGCGCAGCTGAGCCACGACATCGTCGCCAATCTGCGCGCGCCCGACGTCATCGCGGTGCAGCGGCTGCAGGATGCTGACGGGACCGGCACTGGCAGCGATCTTTCGGGCGAGGCGACCGCACAGGCGCTGATCGATGCCATCTACGAAGAAAGCGGCATCCGCTACACCTATGTCGAAATCGCGCCAAACAGCCGGGATTCCACAGCGGGCGAAGAGCATGGCAATATCCGCAATGGCTATCTCTACCGCGCCGACCGGGTCAGCCTGGTCGAAGGCAGCCTGGTCCAGATCGACAATGCGATTTTCGAAGGCACCCGCAGCCCGCTGGTCGCCACTTGGGAGTTCAACGGGCACGAGGTGACGACAGTCAATGTCCACTTCACCTCACGTGTAGGCAGCGATGCGCTGTGGGGCGATGTGCAGGCACCCTATCACGCCGGCACCATCATGCGGACCAACCAGATTGCTGCGGTGCAGGAATATGTCACCGATCTGCTGGCGCACAATCCCGCCGCCAATGTCATGCTGGCAGGCAATTGGAACGGCTATATGTTCGAGCGGGCGCAGACACAGCTCACCGACACCGGCCTGTTTGCCAATCTCGCGCTCGAACTCGACGCGGCGGAGCGGTACAGCACCATCGTCGATGGCAATGCCCAGCTGGTCGACAATATTCTGGTCAGCAACGGCCTGCTTGATCTGGTCGATTTCGACATCGTCCATATCAACAGTGAATTTGCCGGACAGCCGCGCGGCAGCAATCATGATCCCCTGGTCAGCTCGATCTTCCTCGACCATGCGCCAGAAAATCTGCTGCTCAATGGTGGTTCGGTTGAAGAAAATCTGCGGCCCGGCGCGGTGGCTGGACAGCTGGTGGTGGATGACACCGCTGGCGAGACGCTGCGCTATGTCCTGCTGGACGATGCCGGGGGACGCTTCGTGGTCGATGCGGCAAGCGGCCTGGTCACCACCACCCGCGCGCTGAATTACGAAGCCAACAACAGCTATACCCTCACAGCCCGCGTAACCGACAGCACCGGCCTATCGACCGATGCGACTGTCGTGGTGCGGGTGCGCGATGTGAACGAAGCGCCGGTTGCGGCCAGTGACACAATCGATGTTGCCGAGGACGCACAGACCGCGAATTTGTGGTCATATGTGCTGGCCAATGACAGTGATCCCGACGCGGGTAGCCGCCTGTCGATCAGTGAAGTCGATCTGTCGGGCACGCTCGGCACGGTCGAATTCGACGCGGTGACTGCGACGCTTCGTTACACCGCCGATGCCGATGTCTTCGATACGCTCAAGCCGGGTGAAGTTCTGGCCGACAGCTTCGCTTACACCGTTACCGACGAGCACGGCCTGACCCACACCGCCACTGTGACAATAGTAATTACGGGCGAGGCAGATGGCGTGGTGCTCTATGGCGGCAATGGCAAGGATCTGCTGCTAGGCACTGGCGGCGAAGACCGGCTGTATGGCGGCAATGGCTCAGACACGCTGATCGGTTTTGCAGGCCATGACTGGCTTCAGGGTGACCGCGGCAACGATATTCTGACCGGCGGCGCCGGTCGTGACAGTTTTGCCGTGGGCAAAGCCACTGCGCATGACACAGTCACCGATTTCAGCACTGCCGACGACCGGATCGTGATGCTCGACGGCGTTTCTGCAACCTCAAGCCGCGTCCTCGACGCTGATGGTGACGGCAACCTCGATTTGCGGATTTTCTTCAGTGACGGCAGCGGCACAGTCACCTTGCTGGGCGTCAGCAATTTTGCCGATGTCCATATCGATTCGGCCAATGGTCCGGGTGCTCATGGTGGTTACTGGATGGCTCCGGCAGCAGATATGCACTCTGCAATGCCGCTCGATCTTGCAAACACGGGCATGTTCCTGCCCTGACACCGCGATGGTGCCCTCATTCGGGCAAAACAACCTTTCCTACGTGTATAGGCCTGCGGTGTTCAGGCGGCGGCGGGTCGCGCCAATTGCCATAGTGTAGCTCACAGAAACGTTCGCAATTGGCGGGTATTGCGGCGGATACTGGGCCAAACTGCGCGGGGCGCGGCGGGACCAGATCACTCTCGCGCAGTACCTTTTTGCGCCATTGGCTGATGCCCAGCATTCCGAAGCTATCATATTCATCCGACAGCGCGGCCCCGCTGGCTTGCTGCACGCGTTCGCGCAGCCAAACGAACCAACGCAGCGGCAAGGATTGGCGCAGCAATAGCCCCAGCCCGCGCGCTGCACGCCGCCACAGAGGTTTGCCGCCCACCAGCGGATCGAGCACAGGCGGCAGGATCACCAGGTTGAGCAACCCCAACCGCCGCCGCTGCCGCTCGCGCGCCGCCTCATCCAGCGGCAGGCGGTCATAGGGGAAGATGTCGAGGAACAGCCCTTCGTGCATTCCCGTCCCTGCAAAATCCACCTCGCCAGCGCTGCTGCCATCCAGCCGCAGCTTGGCAAAGGGGTAGTGATAGCGCGGCTCGGTGCGCCATTCCTGCAAGCTCATTCCGGGGATTGAATCGGCCGCCAGCGACAGCATCAGCCGTTCATAATCAGGCCGCAATAAAGCCAGATCGATATCGTCATCCCACGGGATAATTTCGCCATCGCGCAGCGCGCCCAATGCGGTCCCGCCAATCAGGAAAATCGCGATACCCCGTTGCTCGCAATAGGTGAGCAATTTGGCGCACATGGCGAGCAGGGTCTGTTGCAGCCGCTGCAAATCCGCACTCGGCTCGCCGTTTTCGTAGGCAATCCTCACGGCTGCGATGAACGCGGGATCAACTGGCCGCGGATCGTGGTTGTGCTGATCCCCTCGGTACGGTCGAGATAAACCACTTCGCACAGCTCAGACAGGTGGTCGAACTGGCCCCGCCAGTCGCCGCCCATACCGAAGATGTCGACCGAATGTGCGGCGATGTCGCGCTCTTTCTGATCCCAGCTGTCCTCGGCAATCACCGCATCCACCTGGCGCAGCGCCGCGACGATTGCCGCACGGTCCTCATACGGCACCAGCGAATGCTTGCCCTTACCCGCGTTGAACCCATCGGTGGACACGCCTACGATCAGGCGGTCGCCCAGCGCCGCCAGCCGCTCGATCAACCGCAGATGGCCGATGTGGAACAGGTCGAATGTGCCATAGGTCAGCACAGTCTTACGGGGGCGGGATTGGTTCACAATCGCGGATATGGCCGAGGGCAGGCCGCAGGGCAATCCCCGCCAGTCAAAGGTGCGGGGGGCATCGGTAGCCAAGCCGGGCGGCGGCTGTTACCCCGCTGCCCATGCAAACCGGAATTGTGATCAGCCTCGCCCTGTACTTCGCCCTGATGATGGGCATCGGATTTTACGCCTGGCGCAAATCTACCGACACCTCGGAAGGCTACCTGCTCGCGGGGCGCAATTTGCCGCCTGCAGTCGCCGCGCTGTCTGCCGGGGCCAGCGATATGTCGGGCTGGCTGCTGCTGGGTCTGCCCGGGGCGCTGTATGCCGCCGGACTGGTGGAGGCATGGATCGGAATCGGCCTGTTCGTGGGCGCGCTGGCCAATTGGATCATTGTCGCGCCGCGTCTGCGCCGCCAGACCGAGGAATTGGGAAATGCGCTGACGATCCCCGAATTTCTCGCCAACCGCTTCCCCGACAAGGCCGTCGCTCTGCGGGTAATCTCGGCAATCATCATCGTGCTGTTCTTCGCGGTTTACACTGCCGCCGGGCTGGTTGGCGGAGGCAAGCTGTTCGCCAGCGCCTTTGCCGGAGTGGCGCAGGGGCTGCCCGTGCTGGGCGGGATGAGCGATTATATGGCAGGGATCTGGATCACCGCGCTGGTGGTGCTGGCCTACACGATGGTCGGCGGCTTTCTGGCGGTCAGCCTGACCGATTTCGTGCAGGGTATCATCATGGTTCTGGCACTCGTCATCATGCCGCTGGTGGTGATCTTTGGCCCCGGCGGAAGCGCAGGCGGTTCGCTGCAGGCGGTTGATGTACCGGGCTTCCTCAGCCTGACACAGGGGCTCACCGTGCTGGGCCTGATGAGTGCGGTGACGTGGGGCCTCGGTTATTTCGGTCAACCGCATATCATCGTGCGGTTTATGGCGCTGCGCAGTGTCGCCGATGTCCCCGCCGCGCGGGCCATCGGGATGAGCTGGATGGCGGTATGTCTGGCGGGTGCGCTGGGTGTCGGATTGGCGGGCCGCGCTTATATCGAGCGTAACGGGCTGGTGGTCGATGATCCTGAGACGATCTTCATTGTACTTGCCAACCTGCTGTTCCATCCGCTGGTCACCGGGTTCCTCTATGCCGCATTGCTGGCCGCGATCATGTCCACCATCAGCTCGCAATTGCTGGTCGCTTCATCATCACTGACAGAGGATTTTTACAAGCTGTTCTTCCGCAGGCAGGCAGGTGAGCGTGAGAGCGTCAATATCGGGCGACTGTGCGTGTTGCTGGTGGCGCTGGCGGCAATCGTCATTGCCCGCAATCCTGACAGCCAGGTGCTGGGTCTGGTCTCCAACGCCTGGGCCGGGTTCGGCGCGGCCTTTGGCCCGCTGATCGTGCTGGCGCTGACCTGGGACAAGATGACCGGCACAGGTGCGGTTGCCGGGCTGGTCACCGGCGCGGGGGTCGTGATGGCGTGGATCGCACTGGGCTGGAACGCGGCACTGCCGGGCTTTGGCGGCGGTTTGTACGAGATCGTGCCCGGCTTTATCGCCGCCTGGCTGGTGATCGTGCTGGTCAGCCGCGCAACCTATGCAGAGCCTGCCACTCAGGAGATCTGACGATGGCCAAGATTACCGGATTGGGCGGAGTCTTCTATGCGGTGAAAGACCCGGCAGCGACCCGCGCCTGGTATTGCGACACGCTGGGCGTGGACGGCGAATACGGACCGCAGCTCAACTGGTCTGAAGAGACTGGCAACAAGCCCTATTCGCTGATCAGTCATTTCTCCGATGACAGCTACATCAAACCCGGACGTGGCGGTTCATGATCAATTTGCGCGTCGATGATCTCGACGGCTTTGTGGCGCAGTTGAAAGCCAAAGACGTCGATGTGCTGGATAGTGTTGACGAAGGTTACGGAAAATTTGCCTAGCTGCTTGACCCGGACGGTGTAAAAATCGAGCTGTGGCAGCAGGTCACTGCGCCCGATTAAACGGTCAGGCCTGCGAGCGCTTATTGCGCCAGAACCACCAGCTATAGGCAAATGGCACCACCACCGTCACGGCAATCGCGGCGACCACAATTATCGCAGTCGTCTCTGGCGAGATCGGCAACAGGCTGGCCGCAATGATCGCGGCGCCAGCCAGCAGCATCAGCTTGCCGCCAAGCCGGTGTGTGGCAATCCAATTGTCGGTATCGACTATCGCCCACGGAGTCCGGATGCCCACGAAGAAGCCGGGCCGACTCTTCGGCAAGGCATTACCCAACAGCATGAGCAAAGCTCCGACGCCCAGCATGATGACATTGACCGGCACAGTCACGCCATAAGCAGGCAGGCCGATGGTCAGCTGGATTACCGCTGCCACCAACAGCATCCCTACCCATGCCGCGCGCAGGACCGGCGCAGATCCCTCCAGGCGATCTTGCAGCGGCTCAATCCGCGGGATGATCGCAAAAATTGCCGTGACAAACAAAACCAATCCGGCCGGCAGCAACAATGCCGTCAGCGCCGGGCTGAAATCATCGGCCTGTCCCGAGGCATTCCAGTGCGTGGGCAACAGCGCATCGGCAGGCAAGCGCGCTGCTGTGACAAAGGCGAACACCGCCATTGCAGCGGCCAGCGCCAGCGAAGTCATGACAAGAACCCTGATTTTCATTCGCTTTCCTCCTGTTCACCCGGACGCATCCCCATCCGGCCCATAAATCCGTGCAACGCCTCTTCCAGCGTGGACATATTGAGTGTGTAGATGATCGACCCGCCGCGTTGTTCGCCCAGAATCAGGCCCGCTGCCTTCAGCTTGGCAAAGTGACCGGACATGGTGGGTTTCGACACCGGGAAACGATCAGCCAGCTCGCCCGCAGTCTGCCCGCCACGCTTCAGTTCTTCCAGAACCTCGCGGCGAATCGGGTGGGACAGGGCGTCGAATACAGTGCTCATCGTAATTTAGCTAATAGGCTAAATACCCTAGCAGTTCAAGCGATATATGATTTGTCATGCGATCTACCATGTGACTGAACGGCTGGATGAGACGGCTCGAATAGACCGCTAGGCAAATGTTAACCATGTTCGGCGCACACTGGCAGTCATGCGAAGCCGTCTGCCATTCCTGCTCATTACCCCGCTGCTCCTGGCGGGTTGCGGAGCGATACCCTCGGCGCGCGCACCGGATCGCCCACAAGCGGCCAGCGCGCGCCAACCCGCAGCGGTATCTCGGCCTGAAGCCCGCAAATGCGTGACCCAGCTTGGCCAGACCGGCTCACGCTTTGCCGCCCTACCCGACAAATTCTATGGTGCCGGATGCTCGACACTCAATAGCGTCAAGCTGGACGGCGTCGGCGGCGATACAGCGCAGTTTTCGGTCACCAATCTGGGCGTGGTGGCTTGTCCGCTGGCCAACACTTTCGCCGGTTGGGCACGCTACGGCGTTGACCGCGCCGCGCGCCAGATCCTCGGCAGCCCGCTCGCCCGGATCGAAACGATGGGCAGCTATTCATGCCGAAATGTCGCGGGGACCGGGCGGATGTCCGCGCATTCTCGTGCAGAAGCGATCGATGTTGCGGGCTTTGTGCTGGCAGATGGCCGCCGGATCAGCGTGCTGGGCAATTGGAATGCATCCGCAGAGGAGCGCGAATTCCTGCGGACTATTCACCAGAGCGCCTGCAAGCGGTTTGGCACCGTGCTGGGCCCGGAATACAATGCCGCCCATCGCGACCATTTCCATCTGGAATATGGCGGCGGCAGTTTTTGCCGCTGAACCTCAGTTGAGCGCGACTCTGTTGCCGGATTCCTCCAGATGCGCCTCGATCTTCAGCCGCACCGCCTGCGCCGCATGGCACGCGCCCAGTTTGACCATCATATTGGCCCGGTGAATTTCCACCGTTCGCGGGCTGATTTCCAGCTCGCGCGCGATCATCTTGTTGCTGCGCCCTTCGGCCAACCAGTCGAGCACTTCGCGTTCGCGGGGTGACAGCGTGGAGATACGGCTGCGCGCTGCGACCATCTTGCGGCGGGCGTCAGCGTAGGCCTGAGCCTCTTTCGCAATCCGGCCTAATGCCTCTGTCAGACGCTCAGGCTGGAGCGGGGTTCGCAGATAATCGAGTGCCCCCACACGGATCGCATCGACCACCCGGCGCGGACGGGGATCGGGCGAAGTGGCAATTATTGGCAGCCATATTCCAAGTTCAGCGAGTGCCGCCAGGACCCCGCCGATGCCGCCAGCCTGCGGATCATCGCAAGCAAGGACAACGCCATCTTCGGGCGGCCGCAATGTCAGCTCACCGACATCGGCATAGACTTCGCAGTGATGGCCCAGGCCAAATATCAGATGAGACATCTCTGCCCGTGACCGGGAAGAGCCATCGATAAGGTGAAGCGTATCTGTGTTTCTCATGAAGAGCAGACTACGCAATCAGGGGAAATGCGCACTCCGTATCACTACGCATCTCGATGTATTTCTACAGTACACTTCAGGAGTCGGGAAGTTGCCCGGTTCGATCAAGGTCCGTTTCCGATATACTAATTTTTGACGCAGCCAATCCTCACGATTTTTTGGCATCATCATCCTGATCGAAGCTGTAGCCGGGCAGCGAATGAAACGCGTTTTTCAGCGCATTGCCCCAACTCGACGAGATCGCCTCGAAATAGGGATCGTCAAAGGTGATACGGTTTTCATGCGTCGCGGCGAAAGAATCCTTCTCGATCACTTGTAGGTCCAGTGGCAAGCCGACCGACAGATTGGCCTTTAGCGTGGAATCGAACGACACCATCACCAGCTTCACGGCATCCTCCAGGCTCATCGTCCGGTCATAACCGCGGATGATGATCGGGCGACCGTATTTGGTTTCGCCAATCTGGAAGAACGGGGTGTCGGTGCTGGCTTCGATGAAATTGCCTTCGGGATAGACCATGAACAGGCGCGGCTTCATGCCGGTAATCTGCCCTGCGACGATGATCGAGGCGGTAAACCGCCCGCGCCCGCGTGTGCCATTGGCCTCTTGGCGATCACTTATGATCTCGCGCGTCAGACGCCCGATTTCGGTTGCGACCTGAAACATCGTCGGGGACCGCAGGATCGCATTGTCCCGCTCGTCCGGCGCCTTGGTGCGTTCTTCCAGCTTGCTCACCACCGCCTGCGTCGTTGCCAGATTGCCAGCGGTCATCACGGTAATGATCCGCTCACCTGGCACGCTCCAGGTGAACATTTTGCGGAACACCGAGATGTTATCGACGCCCGAATTGGTCCGTGTGTCGCTCATGAGCACCAGGCCCTTGTCGAGCATCATTCCCACGCAATACGTCATCAAATTATTCCTATTGTTGAACTTGCGGTTGCTGTTCGACCGCCACCGCGACTTCGAGCTTGGTCGAGGCCGGGCCGAAACTGATCCCGGTCACCGGGGCGGCATCGCGATAATCGCGGCCTGTTGCCACCCGGACATAGCGCTCGTCTGGGCAGATGCCGTTCGAAACATCGAACCCAACCCAGCCCAGCCCGTCAATATGCGCCTCTGCCCAGGCGTGCGAAGCCTCCTGATCGATGCGGTCATTCATCATCAGATAGCCACTGACATAGCGCGCCGGAATGCCCAGCATCCGCGCCACGCCGATGAAAATATGCGCATGATCCTGACACACACCCGACCCCACGCCGATGGCCTGTTCGGCGGTGGTTTGCCAATCGGTGGTGCCGGTGCGGTAAGTGACCTTATCCGAGACAGCGGAGGACAATGCGTGCAGCATATCGATCCGGCTACCTTCCACAGCTTTCACCTGGCGGGCCAGTTCTTCCATCTGCGGACCGGGCCGCGTGTGATCGGTCTGTCCGATGAAGCTCCACAACGGTAAATGGCCGGAATGGTGGCCGATAACCCCAGATTTGTCGCTAGTGTCGACGACGCCGTGACAGGTCACCGTGACCGTCTCGGCACCCTCTGCCACTGCGACCAGGGTAACAGTGTTGTGATGCTGATCCTCATAAGAGATTTCCGGCTCCGCATTTTCATATTCCATCGCCCACTCGATGATCTCCTGCCCATGCGTTGCCTTCGGCGTCAGTCGCAGCCGTTGCAACGCATGCATGACGGGCGAGCCGAAATTGTAGCGGGTGGTATGACGGATCGAGAGGCGCATTAGGCAAGGAACCTGTAATCGGAGGCGATGGCGACACCGACAGCGGCATTGGCGGCGGTAAAGTCGAGCAGGAATTGGTGCAGCCCCTGATCGAAAATCGCATCAATCGTCAGATCGGTAAGGCGGGTGTCGGCATCGCGCATCAGGGTGTTGGATTCGCCTTCCTGTCCATGCAGACGGGCCAGCGCTGCCAGGTCCTGCCGCAGTGCAGAATGACAGAACGCCAGACTTCTGGGGAAGCGGTTGTCGAGCACCAGGAATTCGCAGATCCCCCGCGCGTCAATCTGCCCGGCATTGAGCCAGCGATAGGCGCGGTCGCCCGAAACCGATCGCAGCACGGTGTCCCACTGACCTGTATCAAGGCTGGACCCGACCCATGACAGCGACGGCAGCAGCAAATAATATTTGATGTCGAGAATGCGCGCGATGCTGTCAGCGCGTTCGATAAAGGTCCCGGCACGGGCGAAGTGGAAGGATTCGTCGCGCAGCATGGACCCGGCCATCGCGCCATGCGCCAGCATTCCGGCGCGGCGCACTGTGCCCATCACTTCCAGCACGCGGTTCTCCCCCACCGGGTCGGCCAGCTGCTTTTCGATTTCCAGCCAGCTTTCGTTGACCGCTTCCCACAGCTCGCCGCTGATGGCGTTGCGGGCCAGCCGGGCGTTCTGCCGGACCAGACCGAACATGGTGCGGATCGACGCAGGATTGTCCCGGTCGCGCAGAATGAAGTTCCAGGTTTGCGTGCCGGTATAGGTGCCGTGCTTGGCCTCGTACCCCGCACGCTGGCCAGAGGTCGCAATGACCGAACGCCATTCCTCTTCGGCGGTGACGATATCCTTGGTCAGTGCCATCCGCATACCGGCATCGAGCAGACGCGCAGTGTTCTCCGCCCGCTCAAGATAGCGGAACATCCAGTACAGCCCATTGGCAGTGCGGCCTAACATGACAGGTCTCCGGCCATCAGTCCTTGAGCACCCATGTGTCCTTGGTCCCTCCGCCCTGGCTCGAATTGACGACCAGTGATCCTTCTTCCAGCGCCACGCGGGTCAATCCGCCGGGCGTGATGTCTATCTTGTCTGGCGAAACCAGCACGAAGGGCCGCAAATCAACATGACGCGGTGTAAGTCCCTTTTTGGTGAAGATCGGACAGGTCGACAGCGCCAGCGTCGGCTGTGCGATATAGTTGGAAGGGTTGGCGACCAATTTCTTGCGGAAATCCTCGATCTCTTTTTTCGATGAGGTCGGACCGATCAGCATTCCGTAGCCGCCCGAACCGTGGACTTCCTTCACCACCAGTTCGGCGAGGTTGTCGAGCACGTATTTCAGGCTCTCCTCATCAGCACAGCGATGCGTTTCCACATTGGGCAGCAGCGGTTTCTCGCCGGTGTAAAATTCGACGATCTCCGGCATGAAAGAATAAATCGCCTTGTCGTCAGAGATCCCCGTTCCCGGTGCATTGGCGATCGTCACACCCCCCGCGCGGTACACATCCATGATCCCGGGAATGCCAAGCGCGCTGTCGGGATTGAAGGTCAGCGGATCGAGATATTCGTCATCGACACGGCGATAAATGACATCGACGGGTTTATACCCGCTGGTGGTCCGCATCGCGACGCGGCCGTTCATGACACGCAGATCGCTGCCTTCGATAAGCTCCGCGCCCATCTGGTCAGCCAGAAATGCATGCTCGAAATAGGCCGCATTGTAGATGCCCGGCGTCAGCACCGCGACCACCGGCTTGTCGCCAGCACATTTCGGTGCGCAAGCGGCCAAGCTCTTGGCCAGCCGCCGCGGGTAATCGGACACGCTGGCGACCTGCACCCGCATGAACAACTCAGGAAACATCGCCATCATGGTTTCGCGATTTTCGAGCATGTAACTCACACCCGATGGGGTGCGGGCATTATCCTCCAGCACGAAGAACTCGTCCGGCCCGGTCCGCACCAGATCGATGCCGACGATATGTGTGTAAATCCCGCCCGGAGGTGTGAAGCCCACCATGTTTGGCAGCCATGCCGCATTGTTGCGAAACAGACGTTCGGGGATGCGGCCCGCGCGGATGATTTCCTGCCGGTGATACAGATCGTGGATAAAGGAATTGATGGCGGAGACGCGCTGCTCGATCCCGCGGGTCAGCTTGCGCCATTCCTGCGCGGTTATCACGCGGGGGACCATGTCGAAGGGGATCAGCCGTTCCTCGGCCTCATCCTCGCCATAGACGTTGAACGTGATCCCGGTTTTGCGGAAATTGGTTTCCGCCTCAGCGTGTTTGCGATTCAGCAGCGCGGTGTTCTGTTCTTCAAACCAGGTGCTGTAATCGGAATATGCAGCGCGTACGGAACCGTCCGCATTGTGCATCTCATCGAAGCTGTTGACTGAACCGCTCATTTTCCCCCGGGGAGCCACGCCACCCGGTCAGGCAGCCGCGAGGGCAGGACTGCCGCTCTTGCCAACACAAAGGTTCAGACGCGGTCCAGTTCCACAAGAACCGCGCTCACAGCCTCGGCAGACAGGACAAACCCCATATGCGAACATCGCAGGGCAATGCTGCGGTCGCGTTCACCAGGCCGTCCGCTGGCGCTGCGCGGGTTGACGATGCCATCGCGCGGGCTCCACATCGCCACTGTTTCAACCGGCGGTTTGGCGGCAATTTCTGTGTCGATTTCAGGTTCATCCACGCGGTGGCCAGCAATCGCCTGATACGCGCGCCAGCCATTGTTGGCGCGTGCACTGCCCGAGAAAGGCGAGCCCATCGTGATGACCTTGGCCACCTTGTCGGGATGCTGCTTGGCGATTTCGCGGGCCATCACTCCGCCCAGGCTCCAACCGACCAGCACGATCGGTTCGCCTGCCCTGCCGTAAAGTTCGCTCAGCCGTTGCTCCACCTTGGCAAAGCGCTGTGCCGTTGCGCCCAGATTGAAGCCCAGCCCCCAGCGCTTGGCAGTATGCCCCGCAGCCTCAAGCTGGCGCGCCATCCAGCGCATCCGCACCGGGTGCGCGCCAAAGCCCGGCAGCAACATCACCGTGCGCGGATTGGCAGTAGGCGTGACCGCCAGCTTCCCGAACACGCGTTTCACCGGATAAAGCGGCCACAGCATTTCCTGCGCCAGCAGCGCCGCGCGCGGACCGCGCGCCTCGTCAGGACATGGTTCCTTGGCCAGCGACCAGCGCCGGCTCAGCTCTGTCCGGTTGAAGACCTCGGGATCGAAGAGGGTACGGTCTGCCATGTACAGGTAAATGCCGCAGTGCAGCATTGCGTTCCTGACACGGCGAGGCGAATTACCCCGCGCAATCGCCAATCCTTGTGTGCTTCGCGCGCATCTGGATGGTCGAATCGCCCATACCGGTCATGTCGCCCTTCATGGTCATATCCATTTCTGCGGAAGTTTCGGTGACGCTGCCGGTCATCGCCATAGTCATCGAGGTCTCGCCCTTGCAGCGCATCAGTGCGTCGATCTTGCTGCCGGAAACGTCGAATTTTTCGTAGCTGCAATCGCCATCCTGTGACTGCTTGGCCATTTCCTCGAAACCCTGCTCCACGTCAGAGGGGGTCAGGCAATATTCGTGGCTCTGCCCGTCCATCATCTTGCGCATCATGTCGATGGCGCTCTGCGGTGCACCGGGAATTTCGATATCGACCAGCTGCATGGTGGTGCGGTACTGCCCGGCCTGCGGTCTGATCGCGGCCTTGGCGCGTTCAGCCACCTCGGCATTGCTGACGCCGTCACCGCCTGCCCCAGCGCCCTTCTCCCCGGCTTCGTTGCCGCCGCACCCTGCCAGCAGCAGTGCCGCCGCCGCCCCAATCGCATATCCCCGCATGTCCGTCCCCCCTGTATATCTGCCCAAGCCTATCAAACCCTGCGCGAAACACCAAAGTGGGCGTTGCAGCACCCGGTGATGTCCCCCATATGTTCGCGCATGGCAGAACTCGTAATCCGCCGCGGCCTCGCGGAACCTGACACATCGGACAATTTCGTCCCGCACAAACCGGCGCGGCCCGAAAAATCACTGCCAGGCAAGAAATTCCGCATAGTCAGCGATTATGAACCCGCTGGCGATCAGCCGACCGCGATTGCCGAATTGGTGGGATCGCTGAAAGAGGACGAGAACACGCAGGTCCTGTTGGGCGTGACGGGGTCGGGCAAGACCTTCACGATGGCCAAGGTGATCGAGGAATTGCAGCGCCCCGCGCTGATCCTGGCACCCAACAAGATCCTCGCCGCGCAGCTCTATGGCGAATTCAAGAGCTTCTTTCCCGATAATGCGGTCGAATATTTCGTCAGCTATTACGACTATTACCAGCCCGAAGCCTATGTGCCGCGGTCCGACACCTACATCGAAAAAGAAAGCAGCGTGAACGAGGCGATCGACCGGATGCGCCATTCGGCCACGCGCGCGCTGCTGGAACGTGATGACGTGATCATCGTGGCATCGGTCAGCTGCCTTTACGGAATCGGTTCGGTCGAAACCTATTCGGCGATGATTTTCGATCTGAAAAAAGGCGCCAGTGCCGACCAGCGTGAGATCATCCGCAAACTGGTGGCATTGCAATACAAGCGCAACGATGCCGCCTTCCAACGCGGCAATTTCCGCGTGCGGGGGGACAGTCTGGAAATCTTCCCCAGCCATTATGAAGACATGGCATGGCGGATCAGTTTCTTCGGTGACGAGATCGAGGAAATCAGCGAGTTCGATCCGCTGACCGGCAAGAAAGGCGCGAGCCTGGAAACCGTCCGGATTTACGCCAATTCGCACTATGTCACTCCCGGCCCGACCATGAAGCAGGCAGCCGCCGCGATCCGGTTTGAACTGACCGAACGACTCAAGGAGCTGGAGGCGGAAGGCAAACTGCTGGAGCATCAGCGGCTTGAACAGCGCACCAATTTCGATCTCGAAATGATTGCCGCCACGGGCAGCTGTGCGGGGATCGAGAATTACAGCCGCTTCCTGACCGGCCGCCTGCCGGGCGAACCACCGCCAACGCTGTTCGAATATTTGCCCGACAATGCGCTGCTGTTTGTCGATGAAAGCCACCAGACCGTGCCGCAGATCGGCGCGATGTCGAAAGGCGATCACCGCCGCAAGATCACGCTGGCAGAGTTTGGTTTCCGCCTGCCCAGCTGCATCGACAATCGCCCGCTGCGCTTCAACGAATGGGACGCGATGCGCCCGCAGACCATCGCAGTGTCCGCGACTCCCGGAAATTGGGAGATGGAGCAGACCGGCGGCGTATTTGCCGAACAGGTCATCCGCCCCACCGGCCTGATCGACCCGCCGGTGGAAATCCGCCCGGTCGAGGATCAGGTTCAGGACTGTATCGACCAGTGCAAACAGACCGCGCAAAAAGGCTATCGCACGCTGGTCACCACGCTGACCAAGCGGATGGCGGAGGATCTGACCGAGTTCATGCACGAGGCCGGGCTGCGGGTGCGCTACATGCATTCCGATGTCGAGACGCTGGAGCGGATCGAACTGATCCGCGACTTGCGGCTGGGCGTTTATGATGTGCTGGTGGGCATCAATCTGCTGCGCGAAGGGCTGGACATTCCCGAATGCGGGCTGGTCTGCATTCTCGATGCCGACAAGGAAGGCTTCCTGCGCTCAGAAACCAGCCTGGTCCAGACCATCGGCCGGGCGGCGCGTAACGTCGAAGGCAAGGTCATTCTCTATGCCGACCGCATCACCGGCAGCATGGAACGCGCGATGGCGGAAACCGACCGCCGCCGCGAGAAACAGCACGCCTTCAATCAGGCGAACGGCATCACGCCGACCACCATCATCCGCGGCATTCAGGACATCGTCGCGCATACCGCCAGTCAGGATGGCGTGGTCATCGGCACCGGCGATCCTGAACGCAACAATCTGGTCGGCCACAATCTGCGCGCCTATATTCAGGATCTGGAAAAGCGCATGCGGACCGCCGCAGCCGACCTCGAATTTGAGGAAGCAGGCCGGCTGCGCGACGAGATCAGACGACTTGAAGCTGATGAATTGGGCATACCCGATGGCGAAAAGAAAGCGCCGCTGGTGGGCCGCAGCAATGAAGGCAAGCCGGGGACCCGCAAGACCCGATATGGCAAGACGCGTTACAAGAAAATGGGCGGCAAACCGTGATGATGCGATCCCGAACCGCCCTGGCCGTGTTGACGCTGGGGCTGACGCTATCGGCGTGCAAGCCGCCCGCTGCGGATGACTATATCGCGCGCACCCGCATTACCGATCGTGCTGCCGCGCCATCCGAACCGATCGGTTCCCCGGATGTCGAAGGGGCGATCTGGGCACCGGGCCGCCATGCCAACCGCGTGCTTTACGGCATACCCGGACAGCAGCCCCTGATGGCACTGGAATGCCTGACCGATGAAGCCAGGCCCATGTTCGCAATCACGCGCTTTGCGCTGGCGGACCAGCACGCGCAGGGCATTCTGGCGCTGATCGGCAATGGCCGGGTTGAACGTCTGTTTGTCGATGCGGCACCGGCCAGGGACGTGTTTCTGTGGCACGGTGAAGTGCCCGCTGCGGACCCGCGGCTGGATGTATTTATCGGTGCCCGCGAAGTTGAAGCTACGATTCCCGGGGCCGGTAGCGTGGTGCTGCATCCCAGCAATCTGCCGCGAACGCTTATTGAGCAGTGCCGCGGGCTGCAACAGACTGCGCCAGTTCCGCCAGCAGATCCGGCGTAAGCACCTGCGGCAATTGCCGCGCCTCGCCGCCGGGCGGATACCACACATATAACGGCACGCCCGCTGCGCCCTGACGCGCCAGGAAAGTCGCAATTTCCGGATCGCGCCGCGTCCAGTCGCCGCGCAATATTTTGACGTCTGCCTTGGCAAAGGCGGCGCGCGTGGTCTCACGTTCGATTGCGACGCTTTCATTGACTTTGCAGGTGACGCACCAGTCGGCGGTAAACCACACAAACACCGGCCTGCCTGAAGTGCGGGCGCTGGCCAGCGCCGCCTCGCTGAAAGGTTCGGGCGCCAGCAGACTGTCCTGCGCCGATGCGGCAAGCGGGCGCGGCTGCGGCATGGCGATCAGGGCAATGGCTGCGACAGCCAACACGGCCAACCCGCTAACCACACTGCGCCCGGTGCCCGCACGCTGAGCACGGCCAAACTGCGCCAACATACCCAGCATCGTGACTGTGAGCGCCAGCACGACCACCACGAAAGTTACCCCCCCGATCCGCCAGAGCAGCCACGCCAGCGCCAGCGCGGTCAGACCCATTGGCAAGGCCATCCAGCGGCGAAACCGCTCCATCCAAGGACCCGGTCGGGGCAGCAGGCGGCGCAGGGCGGGCACAAACCCGATCAGCAGGAAGGGCAGCGCCAGCCCCAGACCCAGCACCGCAAACACCAGCAGTCCGTCCAGCGGCGGAATGATCAGGGCAGCCCCCAAGGCGACCGCCATGAATGGCCCGGTGCACGGAGTGGCAACAAATGCCGCGAGCAGTCCGGTGGCAAATGAACTGGTTGCCGACGGCTTCCCACCCGAAATCGCGATGCCCGGCACTTGGAACAGGCCGAGGAAATTTGCCGTGATTGCCACCGCCAGCAATAGCAGCGCCACAACCACGCGCGGTTCCTGTAACTGGAAGGCCCAGCCAACCTGCTCACCCGCTGAACGCAGCAGCAGCAACAGCGCGCCCAGCGCTGTGCAGGCCAGCACCACCCCGGCAGTATAGGCCAGAGCATCGCGCCGCGCACCGCGCTCGTCCCCGCCCGCCTTGGCCAGCGACAGCGCTTTCAGGCTGAGGATCGGGAAGACGCAGGGCATAATGTTGAGCAGCAAACCGCCCGCCAGCGCGCCCAGCAGGAGCAGCATCAGCGGCGGTGGTGCGCTATCTGCGCCGCGAAACGGCTTGATCCCTTCCAGCGGGACATTCCCCGGCGCGGCCACGATGCGCACGCCGCGATCAGGCCCCAGCGCCAGGATACCTTCGATCCGGTCAGGCCGAGGCAGGAAGGCGAGCTCAACGGTGTCCGGAACCACGATGTCCTTGAGCGGATATTCGACGACCAGCAGATCGCCTTCGCGTATGAAGGTCTGCACGCCCGAATACACCGCCTGCTGCGCCTGACCCACTTCCGATGTGCCGAGGAAGAAATGCACATCGCCCAAATCGCTGGCAGCGGGCAATGGAATGCCGATCCGCAGCCGGGTTCCGGCGAATTCAAAACTTGCCGCGCTGCCCAGCGGCGGAACAATCGCCGCGCGCCACTCCGCCATGCGTGGCTCCGCAGTGGCATTGGCGGGATCGAGCGTCAGTCTGGCCTGCTGCGGCACACAAATCTTGTCGGTACAGGCGAGATAGCGCGCCGTCAGGCCAATCGGCGGAGGATTGGCTACGGCGGCATCAGCAGGCACCCGGACCGGCACCAGCACGGTATAGGGGCCTTCGTACACATGGTTCATCAGCCCGCCGATCAGCAGCTGTTTCGGCACCGGATAAAGCGCTTCATTGACAACCCAGCCTTGCGGCAGGGTCCAGTCAAGTTCCATCCCCAGACCGGCATCACCGGGGTTGGACCAATAGCCATGCCATTGCGAAGAACGCGGCGTAAAGTGCAGCGCCACTGTCCACACTTCGCCCGGAACCGGGGGTCCGTCGGCTGACACCTCCACCGCGATCCGGTCGCTGGTGCTGCGCGCGGTTTGCGCATGAACAGCGGGGGCGGCGAGCATCATGACCGCGCTGATCGCCAGCGCCAGCCAGATGCGCCACACCGCCAATGTTCTTGCCTCTGTCACGCCTCAGCCTCTAGGGCGGGCGCAAGCCGGACGCAACGAGGTAGAGATGGACGAAAAGCGCGATTTGCTCATTATCGGTGGCGGCCTTGTCGGCATGACACTGGCGCTGGCTGCGGCCAAGCGCGGCATCACCAGCCACGTCGTCGACCGCGCCGATCCGGCAGAATTGACCGCCGAAGGTTTCGACGGCCGCGCCAGCGCGATTTCGACCGCCAGCTGGAACCTGTTCCGCAATATCGGTCTGGCTCCGGCGCTGGAAGAACACGCCTGCCCGATCGCATCGATCGCCGTCACTGACCAGATGAAACCGGGACGGCTGGATTTCACCCCAGAGCCGCACGAGGGCTCGCTGGGCCGGATGTTCGCCAACCGCACATTGCGTCAGGTGCTGTTTGCCGCTGCGGCAGACGAGCCGGCGATTGCCTGGCACGCCAAGGCCCACATCGCCCGGCGCGAGCGGGGCGAGCATGGCGTATCGGTCCAGCTGGGCACCGGACAGCAGCTGACCGCCGCGCTGATGATCGCCGCAGAAGGGCGCGGCTCACCCACGCGCGAGGAAGCGGGAATTACGTTGGCGAAATGGCAATACAATCACCGCGCCATCATTGCCGGGATCGATCATGCGCTGCCCCATGACAATGTGGCGTGGGAAATCTTCTTTCCAGCCGGGCCGTTCGCCCTGCTACCGATGCGCGACAAGCCTGACGGCACGCATCGCAGCGCGCTGGTCTGGACAGTGTCGGAAAGCGATGCGGCGGGCACGCTGAAAATGGGTGACCGCGCGTTTTTGGCCGAGCTGGAAAAGCGGATGGGCGGCATATTGGGTAAGATCACATCCGTCGGACCGCGCTCATCCTATCCGCTGGGTTTCCACCATACTGCCAAGATCACCTGCCAGCGGCTCGCGCTGGTGGGGGATGCGGCGCACGGAATTCACCCGATTGCGGGACAGGGCCTCAATCTGGGCCTGCGCGATGTCGGTGCTCTGGTCGAGGTGCTCGACGAAGGGCTACGGCTAGGGCTTGAGCCCGGAGATGCACAGCTGCTGACGCGCTATGAGCGGTGGCGCGGGCTCGACAGCTTTATGGTGGCGCTCGCCACTGACGGGCTGACGCGGCTGTTCGGCGTACCCGGTAAGGGTGCATCGGCAGTAAGGCGCATCGGCATGGGCGCGGTTCAGCGGATGCCGCTGATGAAACGCTGGTTCATGGACGAAGCGCGCGGCGTCACTGGCGACTTGCCCGAACTGCTGCGCGCCTGACGCTTATTCGGTCGCGATCCCTGGCTGGGTAATCCGTTCCCCGTCGCCATCGCGCAGGCGGCGTGGTTCAAGCACGGCAGCGGTTTCGATCAGATCGAGCGCGCGCAGGGCATCGCCATAGCGTTCGGCATCCGCCGCCCAGCTTTTGGCCTCAACTGCACCCGGCATATTGCGCACCTCGGCAATCGCGGAATCGATGCGGCCACTCTCCAGGAACAGCCGTGCGCGGTCGAGCCGCCGCTGCGGCTGGGGTGATGGCGCGCTTTCGCGGCGGAAAATGAACAATTGCCCGATTTCTTCGCGGAACCGTGAAAAGCCGGGCTGGTCCGAACTTTCGGTCAGCTTGGGCGCAAGCCCTTCCAGCCGCGCGACCAATTTGTCGAGCGTGACCGGATTGCGCGAGGCGGTTATGATCGTGGCAACTGCATTGGGCATGGCATCGCCAAACCGCAGCCGCAGCTGGTCGGCCAGAAAGCCAAGCTCTGCCCCCTTCTCGATCGCGCGGCGCGCGGCAAAAGCGATCAGCAGACCCTCGGCGCGCGCGGCATTACCTGATGCGGCCTGCGCCTGCAGGTCGAGCCGGGCCAGCCGCTGTTCGGCAGCAGCCAGACGCTGGTCAATCCCGCCCTGTTGTTCCTGCACCTGTTCAACCGCCTTCACCGCGGCCTCGGGCGAGGTAGCGCTGGGAGAGGGAGTGGGGGAAGCCGCAGGATCGGCGGCCAATGTTTGCGGTGTCTGAGTTGTCGCACCGGCCGTTTCCGCGTGATGGCCCGCCACGCGGTAAACGGCATAGCCGGCCAGCGCGCCGCCCATAATGAAGGCGGCGGCCAGTGCCGCGATCATCGGGCGCATGGTTTTGGCCTTGCGTCGTGTGCTCTCAAATTGGTTCATTCCGTCCCGTTCTTTGGCCCAGACATTGAGCGTGCGACCGCTTTTCCCGGTCAGATGTTTTGACACAAAGCCTGCGCCAATGCCAGCAGATCGCCCTCGTCCGCAGTTTCGGCGATCTGGACAGAGTGCCAGCCGCTACCCGCCATCTCGGCAATTCGCGGGGCCAGGGCAAGCAGGACAGTGTTGCCGCGTGCAATCCCCAACCGCTCGCACTCACTGCGCAGCCTGCGCGCCGCCTCGCCCGAATGGACCACCGCCACCGCGCCGTCCAACCGGCTTGAGCAGGCTGGATCAAGCGGGAGCGGAGCAGCGCGGTAAACCACCTGCGTTGCCACAGTAATGTGCGACGGCGGCGTCAGTGCGACCCGCGCCTCACCCGCCAATCGCAGTAAGGTGAGCGGTTCAGGTCCCAGCGTGTCCAGCAGAGCCTGCAATCCCCCTACCCCGGTCTGCGCCACCGTAAAGCCGGCTGTGCGCGCCGCGTTGGCGGTTGTCTGGCCCACCGCATAGACAGGAAGATTGGTCAGAGCGGCCAGCTGGTCGCCGCCGTGGCGCAGGACATTGGCGCTGCCTATCAGCACCCCGTTATAATTGCTCGCTGCCGGGCATTGCCACGCCGCCGGTTCAATAACGAACAGCGGGTGGCCGAACACATTGAGACCCAGCGCCCGCGCGGCGACGGCTGTCGCGGTCCAGCCCGGTTCGGGGCGGAAAACGAACAGCGGGCGGCTCATCGCACTCCGTCGAACAGCGCAGTAATGGCTTCAGGCGCGGCGCTCAGTAGCTGCCGCGCCAGTGCGGCCGGGCCGGACGTATCGGCGATGGCGAAGCGCGCCTCGTCTTCAATCCGATGTATCCCGTCTTCGCTATAGATCGCCGCGCGCAGCACGATGTCCCCGCCCTCGATCCGCGACAATGCGGCAATCGGGCTGTGACAACTGCCGCCAAGCGCAGCGAGCAAGGCCCGCTCGGCAGTGATTTCGGCATGGCTTTCGGCATGGTCGATAGCGGCCAGCAAATCACGGGTTGCCGCATCATCGGATCGGCATTCGATACCGATCGCCGCCTGTCCCGGCGCGGGCAGCCATTCTTCGGGATCTAGCCGCGCGCCGACATCATCCTCGCCCAGCCTCGCCAGCCCGGCAGCGGCCAGAAAAGTGGCATCCGCCTCCCCCGCTGCCAGCTTGCCAATTCGCGTGGCGACATTGCCGCGGATCGGCACGACATGACAATCAGGGCGGCGATGCAGCAATTGCGCGGCGCGGCGCGGGGCACTGGTGCCGATGCGCGCGCCTTGCGGAAGTGCCGCCAGCGACGCTGCGCCCACCAGCACATCGGCCTTGTCCACACGTGGCAGGATGGCGCCAATGGCAATCTGTTCAGGCCGCTCGGTCTCGACATCCTTCATCGAATGCACAGCAATGTCGATGCGGCCTTCGCGCAGCCAGATATCCAGTTCGCGGGTCCATAGCGCCTTGCCGCCGATATCGGCCAGCGGGCGGTCCTGGATCTTGTCGCCACTGGCAACCACAGGGACCAGCTCTACCGCCGATTCGTCCCACCCCTGCGCCGCACACAGCCGCGCGCGCGCCTCATGCGCCTGCGCCATGGCAAGCGGTGAGCGGCGGGTACCGAGGCGAAGGGAAGGCGTGGCAGGCATTACGTCGGCTTGCCCTAGCCGCGCAGCGCGCTAAGGGAAAGCCGGATGGGTGTGGTACTCGGCATAGAAAGCTCCTGCGACGAAACTGCTGTCGCGCTGGTCGACAGCGAACGGCGGATTGTGGCGCAGCGGATCGCCTCGCAGGACGCCGAGCACGCGCCCTATGGCGGGGTGGTGCCCGAAATCGCCGCGCGCGCCCATGCCGAACGGCTCGCCCCGATGATTGCCGCAGTGCTGGACGATGCGGGCATGACGCTGGACGATTGCGACGCGATTGCGGCCACTGCCGGGCCGGGACTGATCGGCGGCGTGATGGTCGGGTTGGTCAGTGCCAAGGCGCTGGCAATGGCCTCGGACACTCCGCTGATCGCGATCAACCATCTTGAAGGTCATGCGTTAAGCCCCCGGCTCGCCGACCCGGCGCTGGAATTTCCTTACGCCTTGCTGCTGGTATCGGGCGGACATTGTCAGATCCTGCGCGTCGATGGCGTGGGCCAGTACCGCCGCCTTGCCACCACTATCGACGATGCGCTGGGCGAGGCGTTCGACAAGACTGCCAAGATATTGGGCCTTGGCTTTCCGGGCGGTCCGGCGGTCGAGCAGCTGGCGCGCAGCGGCGACCCCAAGGCGGTCCCCCTGCCACGCCCGATGGTGGGCAGCGGAGAACCGCATTTCTCCTTCGCCGGACTAAAGAGCGCGGTCATGCGCGCGCATGACACGGGCAAATATACTGCGCCGGACATTGCTGCCAGCTTCCAGCAAGCCGCGATTGATTGCGTAACCGACCGGTTGCGGATTGCGCTGGGCGGCATCGACGATATCGACACGCTGGTGGTGGCCGGAGGCGTTGCTGCTAACGCCAGCGTCCGCGCGGCGCTCGAAACGCTGGCAACAGGCTTCAGGATGCGGTTCACCGCTCCGCCACCTGCGCTGTGTACAGACAATGCGGCGATGATCGCGTGGGCGGGGATCGAACGTCTTGCCGCAGCCGATTTCAAGCCCGATCCACTGGATGTGTCGGCACGGCCCCGCTGGCCGCTCGATCATGATGCAGAGCCGGTGCGCGGTGCGGGAGTAAAAGCATGAACGATAAAGCCGCCACAATCGGCGTTCTGGGCGCCGGAGCATGGGGCACCGCGCTGGCACAGATGCTCGCCAGTGATGGCCGCAAGGTATTGCTGTGGGCGCGCGAGACCGAGTTGGTCGACGAGATCAATGCCAAGCGGACCAACTCATTGTTCCTGCCTTCCGCAAAACTGGCGCAGAGCATCCATGCCACAGGCGACATTGCCGATATGGCCGGTCTCGACGCGCTGCTGGTGGTCACTCCCGCGCAGCATATGGGCAGCGTGCTGGGTTCCATGCCCGCACATTCCCGCGATCTGGTGCTGTGTTCAAAGGGGATCGAGGCCGGATCGGGGCGGTTGATGAACCATGTGGCACAGGGGGTGGCACCGCACAGCGCAATCGCTGTCCTGTCCGGGCCGACCTTTGCGCATGAAGTCGCTGCCGGGCTGCCCACTGCGGTGACGCTGGCGTGCAGCGGGGGTGAAGATCAATGGGAGCGGATTGCCCCTGTCATCGCCCGCCCCTCGTTCCGCCCGTATTACTCGAACGACGTCACCGGGGCCGAGATTGGCGGATCGGTCAAGAACGTGCTCGCCATCGCCTGCGGCGTGGTCGAGGGGCTGTCGCTGGGCCAGAATGCCCGCGCCGCGCTGATCGCGCGCGGCTATGTCGAAATGCTGCGATTTGGCGAGGCGCTGGGCGCGCGCGCGGAAACGCTGGCGGGGCTGTGCGGCATGGGCGATCTGGTGCTGACCTGTTCGTCGGCCGCGAGCCGCAATTTCTCGCTGGGCAAGGCGCTGGGCGAAGGTGGCCGAGCCGAAGAATTAATGGCTGACCGCAAGACTGTGGCCGAGGGCGCGCATACCGCGCCGGTGCTGGTCGAACTGGCCGCCCGCCACGGTATCGCAATGCCCATCGTGACGGCTGTTTACGACCTGCTGAAGGGCGATGATCCGCGCGCAGTCGTCTCCGGCCTGCTGGCCCGCCCCTTGCGCGCTGAACAGAGCCCTGCCGGATGACCGCAGCGCAGGATGATGACCGCGATATGGCCGCACTGGCCAAGGGAGGTCGTCAGAACTTTCTTGGTTTCCTGTTGCGACTGGCGGCGCGCCTGCCGTTCCTGTTTGTCGCGGGCCGGTTTTACGGCGCAGATGCGCTGGGCCGGTTCGCTTCGGCATTGGTGGTGGTCGAACTGGTCGCGCTGGTCTGCGCGATGGGCGAGAAGCGCGGGCTGGCGCAGCGGCTGGCAGAGGATGAGGAAACCCGGCCTGCCAATCTGGTGTTCGACGGGATGCTGCTGGCAGTCATCTTCGCCAGTCTGGCGGCACTGCTGTTCTGGCTGGTGCCGCAGCCGCTGTTTCCCAGCGGGCAATATACCCAGCTTGACCGGCTGATCGTGCTGGCCATCCCGGCCTATGCGCTGACCGAAATCGTGCTCGCCGCACAAGCTTACAAATACGATATTGCGACCACAGTGCGGGCACGCGCGGTGGTGGAGCCGTGGACGATTTCGATCATGGCAGGCGTGCTCTATTACATCCCTGCCACACGGGATTCGGGCCTGTCGCTGGCCTATCTGATTTCGATCTACACCGGCCTGCTGACCGGGCTGTGGTCATTCCTGCGCAGTTACGGCCTGCCGCGCCATTGGCGTCCGCGCCTGCGCGCGATGGCCAAGCTGACCGCGCGCGCGCTGCCGCTGGCCACTGCCGATGCCATCGAATGGGGCACGCGGCGACTGGATATCTTCATACTCGGCCTGTTCGCCGCGCCTGCCGCCGTTGGTGTCTATTACGTGGCGCAGCAGGTCGCCAGCCTGCCGCAAAAGCTGAAAACCAGTTTCGAGCCGATCCTTGGCCCGGTAATCACCCGCAATCTGAAAACCAAGAACTATGCCGCGATTGCTAGCCAGGTATGTCAGGTGGGTTTCTGGATCACCGCCATGCAGGCCGGCATTGCGCTGGCGCTGGGGATGCCGGGAGAGGCTGTCATGGGCCTGGTCGGACCCAATTTCGTTGGCGGCACCGGCGCGCTGGCGTTCCTGCTGATCGCTGAAGTTGTGGCGGCCACCGCCGTGGTGTCCGAAGCGGTGCTGATCTATGTCGCTCGGGTCCGCAATCTGTGGATTTCGATCGGCACGATTGCCCTGCAGGGGGTGCTGACCGTCGTGCTGATCAAACTGGCCGTCAGCATGGGTTATGGCGAGCCTTACAAGGCCGCCGCCGCTGCAATTGCTTTGATGCTGGCATTGGGCGTGGCAAGTCTGGTCAAGGCCGTGCTGCTGTCGCGAATCCTGAAACAGCCGATCAACAATTTCCGCTGGCCGCTGATCTGGGCCACCGCGCCTGCGGTTCTGGTTGGCTTCATGATCACCAAGCTGCCCGAATGGGCCGAACTGATTGTCGGCATCCCGGCAATTCTGGCGACCTATGGCTATGTCATCTGGCGCAAAGGATTTGGCCCAGAGGACCGCGTGCTGTTCCGCCGCAATGGCGGCCCTGCCGACCCGCCAAACGAATAGGCATTTCATCGACAACAGCGCACGTTCAGTCGCAGTTCACGGCCACGACATCTATTTCAAGCCACCGAAATATCGGGGAGGAACAAGCGATGCGTATCACCAAATTTGCCGGCCTGTGTGCCGCGTTTGCCCTTGTCGCCGGGTGTTCCTCACCCAACAGCGACGATCTTTATTCCACCGGCAAATCCGCTGACAGTACCGCCGAAGTACCACCGCCTCTGCTGCCGCCGCCTCCTCCTCCACCTGAAGCATCGGCAATTATTGTAACTGGATCTCCGGTAACCCGTCAGGTGCAGGAAAGCGTCTCAGCGGTACCGGTAATGAGCGCTCCGGACAAAGCCATGGTCGATCCCGCCACCGGCCTCCCCTCCCCTGACGCGCGCTATCGCTATTTCCCGCCGGTTTTCGTCCCCACCATGCCCAGCCGCGACCAGTATGATGGCGAGGAAATTTCGCCGGTTCAGGTGGTCGCAAGCCAGCCGGTTTCGACCTTCTCGGTCGATGTCGACACCGGCGCCTATGCCAATGCACGCCGCTTTGTCAGCGAGGGGATGATGCCCCCCAAAGGCGCAGTGCGGACTGAGGAATTCATCAATTACTTCCGCTACGACTATCCCCTGCCGCGTGACCGCACGCAGCCTTTCACGGTCAATACCGATGTTGCGGTGACCCCGTGGAACACTGCCACGCGACTGGTCCGCATCGGACTGGCCGGATATGAGTTGCCGCAGAGCAGCCGTCCGCCCGCCAATCTGGTGTTTCTGCTCGATGTTTCGGGTTCGATGAACAGCCCTGACAAGCTGCCACTGGTCAAAACCGCGATGCGTCAGCTCGCCGGGCAACTGACCCCGCGCGACCGCGTCTCCATAGTGGTCTATGCCGGAGCAGCCGGGCTGGTGCTTGAGCCGACCGCAGACGAGCGCAAGATCCGCGATGTGCTCGACGAACTTGCTGCAGGCGGTTCGACCGCTGGCGGCGCTGGAATCGAGCTTGCGTACCGCATTGCCGAATCCAATCGTGTGGAAGGCGGCGTAAATCGCGTAATTCTGGCCACCGATGGCGATTTCAACGTCGGTACGTCCAGCCGCGACGCCTTGATCGAACTGATCGAAAAGAAGCGTGAAACCGGCACCACGCTGACAGTGCTTGGCTTTGGCCGGGGCAATCTGAACGATGCGATGATGGAGCAGATCGCCGATCATGGAAACGGCAACTACGCCTATATCGACAGCGCGCTGGAGGCCCGCAAAGTGCTGGGCGAGCAGATGGGAGCAACGCTGTTCACCATTGCCAAGGATGTCAAAATCCAGATCGAATTCAATCCCGCAGTGATCAGCCAGTACCGCCTGATCGGCTATGAAAACCGTGCTCTGCGCGAAGAGGATTTTGACAATGATGCCGTCGATGCCGGTGACATCGGTGCAGGCCATCAGGTGACGGCGATTTACGAAGTCGTCCCCGCCGGAAGCCGGGGCTGGATCGCGGCACGGCGGTATGAGGACAAACCCGATGCCCGCGCACTGGATCTGGCTGCCGAGGCCGCGCATGTGAAGCTGCGCTACAAATTGCCCGGCGGCGATACTTCGCGGCTGCTGGAATATACGCTGCCTGCCAGCGCGCTGGCATCGGCCCGCGCGCCCGGCGGAGATTTCGCCTTTGCCGCTGCGGTTGCGGCATATGGGCAAAAACTGCGCGGCGATCCGCTGCTCGACAAATATAGCTATGGCGGGATTGCCACACTGGCCGGATCGCAGCGCGATTTCTGGCGGCAGGAGTTCAAACAGCTGGTGCAGACCGCCGGGTCACTGGAATAAACCCGGCACCCCTTTCCAGCAGGGGCAAAGCGCGGCTAAGAGTCGCGACAATGTCTCGCATTTCCCGCCTTGTCCCGTTTTCGGGTGCCGTGCTTGTCGCGCTGTCCGGATATTTCCTGGCAGAGCGCAGCGGGCCGCAGTTGGTCTCTGGTATCGAGCAGAAGGCTGCCGCTGCGATAAAGGCGGCTGGCGGGCGCGGTGTCTCTGCCGAATTTTCCAACCGCTTTGGCTGGGCGACACGTCACCCGATGCTAGTGGGCGGAGAAGACCTCAACGAACAAATTCGCGCCGACGTCGCACGTGCGGTGGCCCAGGTGCCAGGCGTCGGCGGGGTTTATTGGCAAGGCAGTTCGGCGCGCGCGCGAAGCGATGCGCCGCAATACGAACCACTACATTGTCAGGAAGACGTTGAGGGCCTGCTCCGCACCCGTTCTATTCGCTTTGAAGAGGCCAGTTCAGCATTGCTGCCTGCCAGTGAAATCCTGCTCGACGAAGTGGCAACGGCGTTGCGCCCCTGCCTGGGCGCTATTATCGCAATTTTGGGGCACACGGACAGTTCGGGCACGAAGCTGGGGAATCTTGATCTCAGCAGGGAACGCGCCCGTGCGGTCCGGGAAGCCCTGATAACGCGCGGCATCCCGCGTGACGGATTGCGCGCGCGCGGATTGGGGTCACAGAATCCGGTAGAAGGGCTGACCCCCGAAGATCCCGCCAACCGGCGGATTGAATTCTCGGTGATCAGCACCGAACCGCTCAAGCCCACGCCAATCGACACACCAGGAGCACGCTAGAATGCCGCTGTGGCTTGAACTGGTGGTGCTGATGCTGGCGGCTTATGGCGTCGGCATGGGGCTTGGCTGGGTGTTGTGGGGCCGCACGCCCGGCACGGCTGATACGGAAACGCCTGAAAAGTCTGGCGTGCCGGACGAATTGCGAAAGGACAGCAAATGAACGAATTGGTCGCCGCCTACTGGCCCGCAATGGTCGCTGCACTGGTGCTGGGGCTGCTGCTGGCATGGTATCTGTTCCATGCCTCGCGCAAGACCAGTGTAACCGGCACTGGCGGCGATGTGCTGGACGAAGGCGCCGCCCCGGCGGCACGTAACCGGGCGCTGATCGATGCGCCGCCTGCTGCTGCCACGCTCGACACACCTGTCATAGTGCCCACCCCCGCCGGGCTCGCCGGCACGGGAGTAGCTGTTGCCGCCGCAGCGAAATCCGACGCCGTCGGCGCTGGGACAGGCGATGCTCAGGCAGACGATCTTGCGCGGCTCAAAGGCGTTGGCCCAAAGCTGGTCGCCATGCTGCATCAGCTTGGCGTGACATCCTTTGACCAGATCGCAGACTGGGACGATGCCGAGATTGACCGGATCGACGCTGAGCTGGGCCGCTTCGCTGGCCGGATCCGCCGCGATGACTGGGTGGGTCAGGCCAAGCTGCTCGGCACAGGCGATGCCGCCGCCTATGCCGCGCGTTTTGGGAACGTTACCTGATTGCGCTTACCGGCGCGTCTGCTAGCCTCAACCCATCCGGGTCGAGTCGGATGAGGAGTGGCAGAATGGCAGAGCAGCTACGCGTGCTTGTGGCGGAGGACGAAATGATCGTTGGCCACGACCTTTGCGATACGGTATCGGAAGCAGGATATATCGTCGAAGGGCCGTTCGAAGATATGTCTTCTGCCATGCTCGCATTTCAGAAGCACAAACCCGACCTCGCCATTCTCGACGTCCAGCTGGGCGACGGCATCGTCTATCCGCTTGCCGAACAGATGATGGCGGAAAATGTCCCGGTAATTTTTCATTCCGGCCAGCTGACACCGGGTGAAGTTGCAGTGCGTTATCCTGCAGCGCAGTCGCTCTCTAAGCCCTGCCCTCCTGCAGACGTCATAGCCTCGGTGCAGAGCGCTCTCGAGAAGCATTGATCCACGCTGCTGGCGCGATGGAACCACCAACACAGGTAATCGATTGATCGGGTGTAACCGCTCCGAACAAAAGGATTATTTCAATGTCACTTCAGAAAATGGTCGCCGCCCATCCGCAAGTCGATGACGCCACCGAAGAACTGATCCTGGCCGCACGGCACGCGATGCTGTGCTCGCTGTTCTGCACCAGCTGCGCGGATGCCTGCGTGGCTGAAGACATGGACATGACGCAATGCGTCCGCAACTGTCTCGACTGCGCCGATGTCTGCACCGCCACCGCCCGCCTGGCCGTGCGTCGTACCGCTCAGGATATCGGCATTCTGCGCGCGCAGATCGAGGTGTGTATCAAGGCCTGTGACCACTGCGCCGACGAGTGCGAGAAGCATGATAACGAACATTGCCGGATGTGCGCCAAGATGTGCCGCGAATGTGCAGACGATTGCCGCAAGGCGCTGCCGCTTATCAAGTAATGGGTTTTCTCCAGCGCGGTGATACACTGTGCCGGTGATGCCAAGATTTCGCAGCTTTCTCGCGCTCGGCGCGGCTGACAGGCTTGCCTTGCTGGAGGCGATGGCGGAGCTAGCTTTGGCCGCCGTGCTCGTGCGGGGGGTGCCGCCGCGGCGTTGGCGTGCGCGTTTCGGGCAGACTGTGACGCAGGACACCCATGCCGATATTAGCACCGTTCGCCGGGTCAGGCTGGCGATTGCGCGCGCGCATCGGACCATCCCGACTGCCCCCAATTGCCTGCCTCAAGCGCTTGCTGCCAAACGCATGCTGGCTCGCCGTGGGATTACGACATCACTCTTTCTTGGCACCGAAAGCGATGGGGCGGGTGTGCGGCACTTCCATGCCTGGCTGAAAGCGGGGCCCGAGTGGGTAACCGGCCAGTGCGACGAAGCGCGTTACACAGTGTTTTCGCCGCCGGAACACGGCAGCGCCTGAGGCCCCCTTGCGCGGCTTCGTCAAGCCTGTCATCGGACTGCCAGACACAGGAGACGACATGGCCGGAATGGTGCCCTTCAGCTGGGATGATCCCTTCAACCTCGAAGACCAGCTGAACGAAGACGAACGCATGATCCGCGACGCCGCGCATAGTTTTGCGCAGAGCGAGCTGCAACCCCGCGTGATCAAAGGATTCTCCCAAGAGCTGGACGCGCCAGAGCTGTTCCCGCTGATGGGCCGCGCCGGATTGCTGGGCGCGACAATTCCCGAGGAATATGGCGGCGCCGCTGCCGGCTACGTCGCATACGGGTTGATCGCGCGCGAGATCGAGCGGGTGGATTCGGGATATCGGTCGATGGCCTCGGTCCAGTCCAGTCTCGTGATGTATCCAATCCATGCCTATGGTTCAGAAGAACAGCGCCGCAAGTATCTGCCCGGGCTGGCTTCGGGCGAATTGATCGGCTGTTTCGGCCTGACCGAACCAGATGCCGGTTCAGACCCCGGCTCGATGAAGACTTTCGCCAAGCAGGATGGCGATGGCTATATTCTCAACGGCTCGAAAACCTGGATTTCCAATTCGCCCTTCGCCGATGTGTTCGTGATCTGGGCGAAGAGCGAGGCGCATGGCGGCGGGATCCGCGGCTTTGTCCTCGACAAGGGCATGAAAGGGCTGTCCGCGCCAAAGATCGAAGGCAAGATTTCGCTGCGCGCCAGCACCACCGGCATGATCGTGATGGATGATGTGAAGGTCGGCGCCGATGCTCTGCTGCCCGAAGTTCAGGGCCTGAAGGGTCCATTCGGCTGCCTCAACCGGGCGCGTTACGGCATTAGCTGGGGCGCGCTGGGCGCTGCCGAATTCTGTATGCACGCGGCCCGCCAATATGGCCTTGATCGCAAGCAGTTTGGCGTACCGCTCGCCAGCAAGCAGATTTACCAGCTCAAGCTGGCCAATATGATGACCGATATCGGCATGGGGCTGCAATGCTCCCTGCGCGTCGGGCGGCTGATGGACGAAGGCAAATTCGCGCCCGAGATGATTTCCATCGTTAAACGCAACAATGTCGGCAAAGCCCTCGAAATTGCGCGCCACGCCCGCGATATGCATGGCGGCAACGGTATTTCTGAGGAGTATCAGGTGATCCGCCACATGGTGAACCTGGAAACGGTCAACACTTATGAGGGCACGCATGATGTCCATGCGTTGATTCTGGGCCGCGCGATTACGGGAATTCCGGCATTCTGATGAAGCTCCACGGCTACTTCCGCAGTTCGACCACCTATCGGATGAGGATCGCCCTCAATCTGAAAGGGCTGGATTACGAGGTCGTACCAGTGAACCTGCTACATTCGGAGCAGAAGGATGCAGCTTTCACCAGCCGCAATGCCTTTGGCAGCGTGCCGATGCTGGAGGCGGGCGGGCGTGACCGCGCGCAGTCGATGGCCATGCTCGAATGGCTGGACGAGGCCTATCCCGAGCGGCCCCTGATGCCCGCCGGTATCGAAGATCGCTACACGGCGCGCGAACTGGCCTATGCCATCGCGACCGAACTGCACGCGCCGCTCAACCTGCCGGTCCTGAAATATCTGAAAGATCCGCTGGGCCATGATCAGGACACGGTCAGTACGTGGTATCGCCACTGGCTGGCCCGCACGCTTGACCCGCTGGAGGCGCGGCTGGCGCAGCTTGGCACTGGCGATTTCCTGTTCGCCGCACCCGGTTTTTTTGAAGCTGTGCTGTTGCCGCAAGTGTACAATGCCCGACGTTTTACCTTCGATTTCAGCAATAAGCCGCACATCTCCCGGATAGAATCCGCCTGCCTCACCATGAGCGAATTTCAGCGCGCCAATCCTGACAACCAACCCGACAATCCCGAGTTTTCGGGCCATGAGAGGAATCCTACATGAAGCTTGCCACCCTCAACGACGGAACGCGCGACGGAAAACTGGTGGTCGTTTCCAAGGATCTGACCCGGTATTGCGCCGCCGACAATATCGCGCCCACTTTGCAGGCGGCGCTGGACGACTGGGCCAATCTGGCCCCCCGGCTTGAGGCGCTGTACACTGATGTCGAGCATCAGGCCGTCCCGTGCGAACGTTTTCACGAGCGAGAGGCGCACTCGCCCTTGCCGCGTGCCTATCAATGGGCCGATGGCTCCGCCTATATCAACCACGTTGAACTGGTGCGCAAAGCGCGCGGTGCCGAGGTGCCTGAGAGCTTTTACCACGACCCGCTGATGTATCAGGGCGGCAGCGATAAATTCCTGCCGCCGCGTGACGATATCCCGCTGGCCGACACCGCCTGGGGCTGTGACATGGAAGGCGAGATCGCGGTCATTACCGACGATGTGCCGCAGGGCGTATCGAAAGAGGATGCGGCTGATCACATCAAGCTGGTAATGCTGGTCAATGACGTATCGCTGCGCGGTCTGATCCCGGGCGAACTGGCCAAGGGGTTCGGATTTTTCCAATCCAAGCCCGCCAGCGCATTCTCACCCGTTGCCGTCACCCCTGATGAACTGGGCGATGCGTGGCAGGGCAATGTCATCCATTTGCCACTGATGGTCGATTACAATGGCGAGCCGTTTGGACGCGCCGATGCCGGGACCGACGCAACGTTCAGCCTCGCAGATCTGGTCGCCCATGCGGCCAAAACCCGCATATTGGGCGCAGGCACAATCATCGGTTCGGGAACGGTTTCGAACCAGGGCGCCGATGGCGATCCGGGCAAGCCGGTCAGCGAAGGCGGGCTGGGATACAGCTGCATCGCTGAAATCCGCATGATCGAAACCATCGCCAGTGGTGAGGCAACCACCCGCTTCATGCAGCCGGGCGATACTGTCCGGGTAGAAATGAAAGACAAGGATGGCCATTCGATCTTCGGCGCGATCGAACAGAAAGTTGTCGAGGCCTGAGCACCGCACGCCCCCTCGCCGGCAAGCGCATCGGGCTGCTGTCGGCTTGGGCAAGCCGCGCTAATGGCGGCGTTTTTGAAGCCATAGCCGCGCAGGCTGAACTGCTGCGCGGGATGGACGCGCAGCCCGTGGTCATTGCGGTGCGCGACGCTGCGCATGCCGATGATGCTTGGCGGCTGGAAGGCTGCGAAACTTTGCTGGCGGAGCCATCCGGGCCGGGGTTTCTGGCCTACTCCTCCGGCCTGTCTGACCTGCTCGCCAATGCGCGGCTCGATCTGCTGCACCTCCACGGTATCTGGCAATATCCCAGCCACGCGGCGGCGCGCTGGGCGCGGGCCACTGGTCGCCCGCTGGTGATCAGTCCGCACGGGATGCTGGCCCCATGGATCACTCAGCACAATGCGTGGAAGAAGCATCTGGGACGCCTGCTGTGGGAACGGCGCGCCTGGCGGCGGTCAGCGGCGTTGCACGCGCTGACCCAGGCGGAGGCGCAGGATATTGCGCATGAAACCGGCGGAGCGCGGATCGCGATCATCCCCAACGTCGCGCCCGCCCCTTCATCGCCGCCAACCGGACCGCGTCCGCCGGTCGCGCTTTATCTGGGGCGCATCCATGAGAAGAAGAATATAGCGGCCTTGATCGCCGGGTGGCTGGCGGCGCAGCCCGACCTTCCCGAAGGAGCCATGCTGACCATCGCCGGGTGGGGCGATGACGAGGGGATCGCGATGCTCGAACAGGCGATGGCGGGCGATCACACGTCAATCGAGTTCGTCGGCGCAGCCTTTGGCTCGCAGAAAGCGGCGCTGTTTGATATCGCGCGGTTCTGTGTACTGCCCTCGCTCAGCGAAGGTTTGCCAATGGTGGTGCTGGAGGCATGGGCGGCGGGCGTGCCGACGATCATGAGCGAGCACTGCCATCTGCCCGAAGGTTTTGCCGCTGGCGCAGCCTTGCGCTGCGGCACGGAGAGCGACGACATCCGCGCCGCACTGGTGGCAGGTTTTGCGCATGATGACGGCGAATGGCAGGCGATGTCAGACGCGGCGCAGAGCGTGGCACAGGGCAGTTTCGGTGCGCCTCAGGTGCAGTCGCATTGGGAGGCGCTTTATGCGCAGCTCATCGGGCCGCAGCGCTAATTCCCATCGATCCGCAGATCATCCACGGTCAAAGCGCCCTCGCCAGGCCGCATCCACAGCCCCAGCACTTCATTGGCGCAACCCTTGGCATCGATCCGCTGACCGCTTGCCGCGATGGCCCCTGACACATTGCTGGGCCGCTCGGGATGGCCGCAGCCGAGTGTGGCCACCAGCAGCGCAGGCTTAAGGCCGGTAACACTGCCCGTCACAGTATGAGCGCCTTGCGTCAGCGCCACGGGCTGAGAGAGCACCAGCCGCGTCACGCTGGAGCGATTGGCCAGCTCTATCATCCGCTCCTTGCCGCCAACCGGGGAGACGCGAACATCGCCCGCGCCGTGACGCTGCCAGCCGAAGGGACCGGATTCGTCGCTGGCGAACTTGTCGAAGCCGGGATCGGACAGCGCCCCCGCCGTTGCGCCTGCCGGACAATGGACCTGCCACAGCGCCTCGGCCTCACCGCGATAGGCCCGCGATGATAGCGCGCGGACCATCGGCAGCACCCGCTCGCACCCCAGTTCAGGCACCCCGGCACTGCGGCTGGCGAGAAACCGAGCGCGCGCGCGGAGCATTTCTACATCGCCCGCATAGCCGGACAGATAGGCTTCGGCCCAGGCCGGTCCGCTGCGCAGCCGTTCTGCCAATGCCCGCCGGCCGTCTTCGCGTGCCTCCAGCATTCCAAGGAAGGTCTGCGCCGCCTCAGAACGCGGATTGGCGCGCAGGATCGCATCCAGCCTCAGCGCCGCCGCCGCGATGCGGTCTTCGCGCAGATCGCGGTCAAACCAATAGGCCTGCGTGATCATCTCGCGCCAGCCCAGCTTGGCCGCGGCCCGGAAAGCGGCATCCCCGCCGTCACCGCCAGCGCTGCTGTCCAGAGCGGCAACAGCGCCAAGAAATGCCGGACCACGCGGATCAAGCGGGTCGCGCTTAGTGGCCGCGCGGGCCTGCCGTTCCGCCTCTGGAAAATCGCCGCGCGTCAGCGCGCTGGCGGCCAGCGAACGTGCGGCGCTGACCCGGAAAGTGTCGGGGATCAGGCGGATCGCACCGGGTTCATGCTGGCTATAGCGGTCGAGGCCCGACGCCAGCACCAGCAACACGAACAGCAGGATCGCAAACCCGGCCACCCCGGCACGGATGCGCCCGCCGGTCATGCCGATGCGCCCTGCTCGCCCCCGGCATATTGGTAATAATCATAGCCGTAATAGGCTGAATAACGATTGCCCGAACGGGTGGGATCAAACTTCGTCAGCACCGCGCCAAGGATCACCGGCTCCATCGTCCGTAGGCGGCGCAATGCCGCCTTGAGCGCGCCGCTACGGCCCCGTTCCGCCTCGACCACGAACACCGTGCCATCGGCAATCGCCGCCAGCATCGGCGCATCGGCCAGACCCAGAACCGGCGGGCTGTCGACGACGATCACGTCATAGGTTTCGCTCAGCTGTTCAAGCAATTGCGCCATGCGCGGCGATGACAGCAGTTCCGACGGGCTTGGCGGCAGCGGGCCGGATGCCAGCAGATCGACACCGCCCTCGCTTAGCGGTACGATAACCCCCGCCGGATCGTCTTGCGAAATCAGCAAATCGGTCAGTCCGCGCTCGGGGCGATGGTCCGCAAATTTGTGCAGCGCCGGACGGCGAAGATCGGCGTCTATCAACAGCGGCTTCATGCCAATCCGCGCGAACCCCTCGGCCAGTGCGTAGCTGGTGGTGCTCTTACCCTCATGCGCTTGCGCACTGGTGACCACCATGATGCGGGGCAGCCCGCGCGGCGTGGAATACAGCAGCGCCCCGCGCAGCGAATTGTATGCCTCGGCAATGGGCGTCTTGGGGCTCGCCATAGCTTCCAGCGGGTCGCCGTCTTCCGAACGTGGCACCACGCCCAGCAACGACAGCCCCAGCTTGTCTTCGACATCTTCGGGCGTGTGGATGACATCGTCGAGTTGATCGCGCAGGAACACCGCAATTGCCGCCGCCGCCAGACCAATCAACAGACCCAGCGCCAGATTGCGCGGCAGGTTCGGCGACGATGGCGAGGTCGGCGTTTCGGCCTTGTCGATTATCGAGATATTGCTCGACGCGATGCCGGCAGAGGCATTGAGTTCACGGTACCGTTGCAGCAGCCCGTCATAGATCGAACGCGCAGTGTCGGCTTCACGCGCCAGCACATTGTAGCGCACCGACTGGTCCTGTTCCGCCAGCGTATCGCCGCGCGCCTGACGCACTTGGGTATCGAGACGCGCCTCGGATGCCTGCGCCGCGGTGTATTCCGCACGAATGGAATCGCGCACCTGCGCGGCGGTGCGGTTGAGCTGCGCGGTGGTGGTCGATACATCGCTTTCCAGCCGCGCCACGGCGGGATGGCCCGGCAGATAGCGTTCCCGCGCGGATTGCAGCTGGCTTTCCAGTTCGGCCTTGCGCGTCATCAGCGATTGGACGGTCGGATTTTCGATCACCACGCGCGAGGACATCAGCGGCGCACCGCGCACCGCTTCCCAGCGTGATTGGGCCGCAATCCTGTCAGCCCGGGCCGCGATGGCCGCATCGTTCAACTGCAGCAGACTGGAAGAGGTCATCGTTCCGGCAGCCACGTCGCGCGAACTGGGCGCAAAAGTATCACGGGTGCGGATCAGCCCGACCGATTTGGCGTAATCGTTCAGCTCACGCTCCGACTGTTCAAGCGAACCGCGCGCCTCCTCAAGCTGCTCGGCCACAAAATTGCGCGCGTAGGATGTGCTGTCGAAGCGCCGCTGCAGATTGGCTTGAATAAATTCAGCGGCAAAGGCATCGGCCACGCTGGCGGACATACCCGGATCGGTGCTGGTGAAGCCAATCGCGGCAATGCGCGTCGAACGCGGCAGATCGATCTGCATATTGCCCCGCAGCAGCGCAATCGCCGTGTCGCGTTTCTGCCGCGCGTCGCCAGTCACCGCGCCCGGCGGGATTTCCATCGATGCGAAGAAGCGTTCGTTATTGGCCAGATCCAGCGCGTCGGCGACCCGCTCTGCCAGCCCGCGGCTGCGCAAAATATCGAGCTGGGTGTTGAGAAAGCGGTCAACGTCCCAGTCACTGGGGGGCGCAATGCTGCCTTCGAAATCCTTGCCCAGCACTTCATCGCTCTGGTCATTGATCTGAACGCTGGTGGTGGCGGTGTAACGCGGCGTGTCGAGCATGGTCGACACCAGCGCGATGGCCACGGCGGCACCGACAATCGCCAGCGCCATCCAGAAATGGCGCCGCAGTGCCGACAGCGCATGGCGGATGTTGGCGCTGATCGGGTTCTCACCGGCCGAAACATAGGCCGCCGAATAGCGTTGGCGCGGGGTCAACTGCGGGCCATCGGGGGCCGGGAGCGAGGGGCTTTCCGCGTTCATGGATAGGGCCTGAAAACACCGAGGACAGGGATTGCGCGGATCGCATCGACAAACAGCCCGCGCACTGATGAATAGCCAACCACGATCGTGTCACCCGGCAACAATGCGACATCGGGCATTCGTCCGCCGCGGATCGCCTGCAAATCGAACCGGCCCGCCACCCTCTCACCGCCCGCAGTGCGGAAGATCATGATCTGGTCGAGCGAGGCAGTTTCCGTCGGGCTGCGTGCCAGCGCCAGCGCGGTCAGCAGAGTCTGGCCCTGAACATATGGGAACACGCCGGGAATCTCGACCTCACCCTCGACAGCGATGGTTTGCACGCGGCCTTTCTTGACCAGCACCGATACGCGGGGATCGCGCAGATAGGCGGCGGCATAGGCCGCCTCGATATCGCGCGACAATTCGCTGGCCGTGCGGCCCGCCACGCGCACATCGCCGATTAGCGGCAGGCTGATTACGCCTGCGTTATCGACCACGATCTCGTCCACCGACAAGGCTGCTTCGTCAAACACGCGCACTGAAATGACATCACCAGCACCCAGCGCATAGCGCGGCACGGGAAGCGTGGCGGGATCGACGGCGATGGCGGTATATCCCGCCTCCCCCGCAGGAACGACCGGATTGAGCCGCGATTGACACGCGCCCAGTAAGGCAAGCGATGACAGCAGCATTGCGCCGCGCATCAGTCTTGTCGTGGATCGAATACCAGTCATGCTTCCGCGCCCATAGTGTGTTCGGCCGATCCCCGGCTGGGCCTTGTGCCCAGCAATCCGGCCGCGACCCCCGCCAGACACGCTATTGCCATGTTACGCAGCGGATAATCAACGATGGAATGCAGTGCGATTACAACCAACGTACCCAGCGCGAAGATCGCATTGATGCGCGCCTCGCCCTCTGCTGCCAGCGCGCGGCGGGCGAGCAGGAACAGCAGGATCGCCCCCGCGACCAATACCAAGGGGGCGAGCAGTCCGGCCTCAAGCAGGAATTCCAGATAGTCGTTGTGCGCGCGGTTGGGGAATGTGGGGTCAACCACTTCGATCCGTTCAGCGGGTAGGAACGCGGTAACGAAGGTGCCGAGACCGCTGCCTGCGGGCCAATAGGTTTGCAGCGCGAACAGCGTATCGGTCCACAATTCCTGGCGGAAATCCTTCACCGCATCGAACCGCGCGGCCACGCCCGCCAAGCGCACATTCGACGCCAGCACATAGGGCAGCGCCAGCAATGCCGCGAACAGGGCCGCAGCGCCCAGCGCAGCGCGGCGAACCAGCGTGCCCAGCCCGCTCCCCTTCAACATCGCCAGCTGGACCAGCATGGCGACCGGGATCAAAGCGATCCCCGCGCGTGAGCCGGTCAGAACGGCGGCAATCAGCAACAGCGCCTGCAAAGCCAGCAGCACGATGACCGAGCTTTGCTGGCGCGGCAGGCTGGCTGGGCGGGTGGCGAACCATGCGGTCAGCGCCATCGCCCCGATCAGCAAGGCATCTGCCGCAGCGTTGCGATTGGCGTGGAAGGCAGTCAGCCAGCCGCGATGGCTTTTCTCGTAAAGTCTAAAAGCATCAGCCCCGCCCGCAATTTGCAAGGCTCCCAACGCCGCGCCGGCAATCGCAATTGCGCCAATGACCAGCAGCAGGAACCGGCGATCGCGCTGGCCCAAGGTCGCAGTCGCCAGCATCACCCCGAGCGCTGGGATCAGAGCGAGCAGCCCGGCGAGTGTGTGGTAAGGTGCCAGCGAGATTGGCCGCCAACTATCCGCCTCGCCCACCAGCGCCAGCGTTTGCATTTCAAGCGCGCGGCCCGGAAGCGATTGCCACAGTGTAGGCGGTAGCGGGATCAATTGGAGCAGCGGGATCAACGCGAGCATTGCGGCCAATGCCAGCAATTCGCGCGGGATCGTGCCCACCCGCGTGCGCCGCTGGGGTGCCCACATCAGCCATGCGATAACTGCAACGGCGAAAGTCAGCTGCACCAGGATTTCCGCCGCTGCACTGGGCGATCCGCCGCCGCCCAGCACCATGGCCACGCCCAGAAAACCGGCGACTATGCCGCCGTAACGCGTGCCTGGCAGGCGCGATCGCAATCCGAGCATACCTCACCCCCTCATCACGCCATAACCCTAACGGCTGCGCCTCCGGCGGCAAGGGCGCGGCGGGACTATCCCCCGCCCCCTTGCTTCACCGTTGCTGCCCCGGCGCTGCAACGCGCCTACATCGAGCGGGCGATAATCATCTTCATGATCTCGTTGGAGCCGCCGAAAATGCGGGTGATGCGGCTGTCGCGGTACATTTTCGCAATGGAATATTCGTTGATGTAACCCCACCCGCCATGCAGTTGCAGGCATTTGTCGACCACTTCGCCCTGCAATTCGGTAATCCAGTATTTGGCGATGGAGGCGGTGGTGACATCCAGCTCGCCGCGTAGCAGTTTGGCAATGCAGTCGTTGAGGAAGACCTTGGCCGCCGTTCCCCGCGCCTTGAGATCGGCGAGCACGAATTGCGTGTTCTGGAAATCCCAGATGGTCTGCCCGAACGCCTTGCGCTCCTTCACATATTCGACAGTGGTATCCAGCGCCTTCTCGATGGTTTTCATCGCGCCGACCGCGATCACCAGCCGTTCCTGCGGCAATTCGCCCATCAGCTGGTAGAAGCCCTTGCCCTCTTCGCCGCCCAGCACGCTGTCACCCGGCAGGAACACATCGTCGAAGAACAGTTCGGACGTGTCGGCGGCATCCAGCCCGATCTTGTCGAGCTTCTTGCCGCGCCGGAAGCCTTCCGCACCCTTGGTTTCCATGCACATCAGGCTGATACCCTTGGCGCGCGCTTTGGGATCGGTCTTGGCGACCACCACTACGAAATTTGCCAGCTGGCCCGATGAAATAAACGTCTTGGCTCCGTTTAGGCGGTAGCCATTGCCGTCCTTGGTCGCTGTGGTCGCGATGCTTTGCAGATCTGACCCCACGCCCGGCTCGGTCATGGCGATAGCCGAAATCAGCTCGCCGGATACCAGCCGGGGCAGCCAGCGCTGCTTCTGCTCCTCGGTCCCGTGGCGCACCAGATAAGGCAGGATGATGACATTGTGCAGTGATGCGGCAAAGCCGTCGACGCCCTTTTCCGCCTGCTGGTCGAGCACCACCAGATCATGCCGGAAATCGCCGCCGTGGCCGCCATATTCCTCGGGCACAGTCATGCCCAGGATGCCCGCTGCCCCGGCTTCCTGCCAGAATTCAACGTCCACTTGCCCTTCGTCGCGCCATTTCTCGACGCGCTTGGCCGGGGCGTGCTGGTCATAGAACTTGCCCACCGCATCCTTGAAGATCGCGATTTCTTCGTCTTCCATGAACTCGGGCTGCGGAACGTCGATGACCGGCATTGCGGGTATCCTCTCAGGGTATTCGGGAAATGATTGCGGGCTGGATCGTGCCTATTTGCCCTGCCATTTGGGTGCGCGCTTTTCGGCAAAGGCTGCGGAGCCTTCGCGGGCATCTTCGCTGACAAAAACAGGCGCGATAAGCTGTGTCTGGCGGGCATAGCGTTCGTCCATCGGCCAAGCGCGCGATTCGCGCATGATCTGTTTGGAAACCCGCACGGCCAGCGGGCCATTGGCGACGATCTTGGCCGCGAGTTCCTTCGCCGCATCCAGCGCCGGACCGTCAACCACGCGGTTGATCATCCCCAATTCGTAAGCGCGCTGCGCGCCGATAAACTCGCCGGTCAGCGCCAGCTCCATCGCAATCCGTTCGGGGATTTGATCGGGCAACATCATCACGCCGCCCGCCGCCGCGACCAGCCCGCGCTTGACCTCGGGAATACCGAATTTTGCCGCCACGTTCGCCACCACCAGATCGCAAGCGATCATCAGTTCAAGCCCGCCGGCCAGTGCATAGCCTTCAACCGCAGCAATCAGCGGTTTCTGCGGCGGCTTCTGCACGATCCCGCCAAAGCCGCGCCCTTCGACGCTGGGCGATTCGCCGCGCAGGAAGCCTTTCAGGTCCATGCCCGAACAGAAAGTACCGCCCGCCCCGGTCAGGATGCCGACGCGCAATGTGTCATCGCTGTCGAGCCGGTCCATCGCCGCAGCGATCCCTTCGGCAGCAGCTTTGGACATGGCATTCTTGGCCTCGGGCCGGTTAATCGTGACGACCAGAATGCCGTTCTCTTCGCTCGTCAGGACTTCTTCGCTCACCGGGCAACTCCCATTGCAGATTGAAACTTGTCTTGCGCCATTGCTGCGCGAGCCTTACGCATACGTCAACCGCCAATTCTCAGAATCTTCAATGTACCGAGAGGAAACCCGCCATGACCCAAGCTTATATTATCGATGCCGTCCGCACCCCGCGCGGGATTGGCAAGCAGGGCAAAGGCTCGCTGGCGCATATGCACCCGCAGCATCTCGCCGCCACTGTGCTGCGCGCTCTGAAAGACCGCAACGGACTGGACACGGCGACGATCGACGATGTGATCTGGTCGGTCAGCACGCAGGACGGGACGCAGGCAGGCGATCTGGGCCGCATGGCCGCGCTCGATGCGGGCTATGACGTCACCAGTTCAGGCACAACGCTCGACCGGTTCTGCGGCGGCGGAATTACCTCGGTCGCATTGGCAGCGGCGCAGGTGATGTCGGGCATGGAAGATTGCGTCATCGCCGGCGGGACCGAGATGATGAGCCTGACCGGGCAATTGATGCGCGAGAAGATGGGCGCCGGGATCAAGCCGCCGATAATGGGCAGCCACAATGACCGCTTGCAGCAGGTCCACCCACAATCGCACCAGGGCATTTGCGGCGATGCGATTGCGACGATGGAAGGCTTCACCCGTGAAGAGCTGGACGAGGTCGGATATCGCAGCCAGCAGCGCGCCGCACATGCGATCACGGAAGGGCGCTTTGCCAAATCGCTGGTTCCCGTGACGGACGAGGCGGGGACGGTGGTACTGGAGCGCGAGGAATATCCGCGCCCGGAAACCACTCGCGAGGGGCTTGCTGGACTGGAGCCTGCCTTCGCCAAGATCGCCGATATGCCGCTGGACGCCAGTGGCACCACATTTCGCGGCTTGGTGAACCGCAAATATCCCGATCTCGAAATTCAGAACTTCCACCATGCGGGCAACAGCTCCGGCGTGGTCGATGGGGCCGCCGGAGTGCTGGTGACCTCAGCCGATTACGCGCGCAAACATGGCCTGAAGCCCCGCGCGCGCATCGTGGCCACTGCCAATATGGGCGATGATCCCACGCTGATGCTCAATGCCCCGGTCCCGGCAGCGAAAAAGGTTCTGGCCAAGGCCGGGCTGACCAAGGACGACATCGATCTGTTCGAAATTAACGAGGCTTTTGCCGTGGTCGCAGCCAAATTCGTACGCGATCTCGATCTCGATTGGGACAAGGTCAACGTCAATGGCGGATCCATTGCGCTGGGCCACCCCATCGGCGCGACCGGCTCGATCCTGATCGGGACCATCGTCGATGAATTGGAGCGTCAGGACAAGCGTTACGGCCTGGTCACGATGTGCGCCGCCGGCGGGATGGCACCGGCAATTATCGTCGAGCGGGTCGACGATTTCGTGGACTGAGCAGGCGCTCTATTCGGCGGGCTGGGGCTTGGGAACTTCGTTCCCGGCCGCATCTTCCGCCTTGAAGCCCCAACTGACCGAACTCCACGCCCGTTCGTGGAAGTAATACAGCACCAGCTTAGTCAGCACTTCGGTGGTGGCGATAGCGCCCGCCGCCTTGGGGCTGCCGGTGAAAAACCAGCTGAGCAGAAAGGTGTCGATACTACCCAGAATGCGCCAGCTCGCCGCCTTGGCGAACGAACGGCTGTGCGCCTCACGGCCACGAAACAACAACATGTCTGTCAGATCCCCTTGCCCGCAGTTTTAGCGGAAGATGGCGCGAAAGCCATCATTTAAGCGGGAGGATCTTCTTGATGATGTAATCGGCGGCTTCCTGCGGGCTCATCTGCACAGTGCTGACGCGGATTTCGGGGCTTTCGGGTTCTTCATACGGGCTGTCGATCCCGGTGAAGTTCTTGAGCTCGCCCGCGCGGGCTTTCTTGTACAGGCCCTTCACATCGCGCTGCTCCGCCACTTCCAGCGGGGTGTCGACATGGATCTCGATGAACTCGTGATCTTCCAGCATATCGCGCACCAGCTTGCGATCGGCCCGGAAGGGGCTGATGAACGCGGTCAGCACGATCAGACCGGCATCGGTCATCAGCTTGGCAACCTCGCCGATCCGGCGGATATTTTCGATCCGGTCGCTTTCGGTGAAGCCCAGGTCCTTGTTCAGGCCGTGACGGACATTGTCCCCATCGAGCAGGAAGGTGTGGCGGTTCATGATCGCCAACTGCTTTTCCACCTCATTCGCGATAGTCGATTTGCCCGAACCGGAAAGCCCGGTAAACCACAGCACGCGCGGGGTCTGGTTCTTCATTTCCGCGTGATGCTGGCGCGTGATGTCGCTGGCCTGCCAGTGAACATTCTGCGCCCGGCGCAGGCTGAAGTGCAGCATCCCTGCGCCAACCGTACGATTGGTGATCTTGTCGATCAGGATATAGCCGCCCAGCGAGCGATTTTCGGTATAGGGTGCGAACACTATCCGCTTGTCCGTGGTCAATTCCGCCACACCGATGGAATTGAGTTCGAGCGTCTTGGCAGCAAGATGCTGCATCGTGTTGACGTTGATCTCGTATTTCGGCTCCGCAATTGTCACCGAAACCATCTGCGTGCCCAGCTTCATCCAATAGGCGCGGCCCACCACCAGCGGGTCTTCGTCCATCCAGACGATGGTGCTTTCAAACTGGTCGGCAACTTCGGGAGGGTTGTCGGCAGCGGCCAGCACATCCCCGCGCGAGCAGTCGATTTCATCCACCAGCGTGACGGTGACCGATTGACCGGCAATCGCGCTGTCCAGATTGCCGTCCATCGTGACAACCGATTTGACCGTGCTGGTCTTGCCTGAGGGCAGCGAGCGAACCGTGTCGCCCGGCTTGACTGAACCCGTGGCGATCAGGCCTGAGAAACCGCGGAAGTCGAGATTGGGGCGATTGACCCACTGCACCGGCATGCTGAATGCCTTGGCGGCGTTGACATCGCTGCGCACTTCGACCTGCTCGAGATGTTCGATCAGCGTGGGGCCATCGTACCAGCTGGTATTTTCGGACTGGCTGGTGATGTTGTCCCCGGCCAGGCCCGACATCGGGATGGCAGTGAAGTTTTCGATCCCGATGCTGTCAGCAAATTCCTTGTAATCGGCGACAATGGCATCGAACTGCGCCTGATCGTAATCGATCAGATCCATCTTGTTGACCGCCAGCACAAGGTTCTTGATGCCAAGCTGATGGCACAGGAAACTGTGGCGGCGCGTCTGGACCAGCACGCCCTTGCGCGCATCGATCAGGATGGCGGCAAGATCGGCGGTCGAAGCGCCGGTGACCATATTGCGGGTATATTGTTCGTGGCCGGGGCAATCGGCGACGATGAACTTGCGCTTCTCGGTTGCGAAAAAGCGGTAAGCCACATCAATAGTGATGCCCTGCTCGCGTTCGGCAGCCAGACCATCGACCAGCAATGCGAAATCGATTTCCTGACCCTGCGTGCCAACCCGCTTGGAATCGCTTTCCAGCGTCGCCAGCTGATCTTCGAAGATCATCTTGGAATCGTACAGCAACCGCCCGATCAATGTGGATTTGCCGTCATCGACACTACCGCAGGTGATGAAGCGCAGCATGGTCTTGTGCTGATGCGTTTCCAGATAGGCGTCGATGTCCTCGGCGATGAGCGCGTCGGTCTGATAAATCGGCTCCGACATCAGAAGTACCCTTCCTGCTTTTTCTTTTCCATCGAGGCGTCACCGGAATCCTTGTCGATCACCCGGCCCTGCCGTTCGGAGGTCGTGGTCAGGAGCATCTCCTGAATGATTTCGGGAAGCGTTGCCGCTTCGCTTTCCACCGCGCCGGTCAGTGGGAAGCAGCCCAGCGTGCGGAAGCGGATGGAGCGTTCGGTGATTTCCGGGCGGTGGCCCATGACTTTCTCAAGCCGCTCCAGATCGTCGGCCATGAACAGGCCGCCGTCATATTCGAAAGTTGGCCGCTTGGCCGAGAAATACAGTGGTACGATCTCGATATCTTCGAGGTGGATGTACTGCCAGATATCCAGCTCGGTCCAGTTGGACAGCGGGAAAATTCGGATGCTCTCGGCTTTGGCCTTTTTGGCGTTGTAGATGTTCCACAGCTCGGGCCGCTGGTTCTTCGGGTCCCAGCCGTGGGTGGCGGTGCGGAAGGAGAAAATGCGCTCTTTCGCGCGGCTCTTTTCCTCATCGCGCCGCGCGCCGCCAAAGGCCGCATCGAAGCCATATTTGTCGAGCGCCTGCTTCAGCCCTTCGGTCTTCCACATATCGGTGTGTAGCGGTCCGTGATCGAACGGATTGATCCCGCGCTCATGCGCTTCGGGGTTCTGGTAAACCAGCAGTTCCATCCCCGCATCCTGCGCCGCTTTTTCGCGCAGCTTGTACATTTCCTGGAATTTCCAGGTCGTATCGACATGCAGCAGGGCAAAGGGCGGCGGCGAGGGATAAAACGCCTTCTTGGCAAGGTGCAGCATCACGGCGCTATCCTTGCCAACCGAATACAGCATGACCGGATTTTCGGCCTCGGACACCACTTCGCGCATGATGTGGATGCTCTCGGCTTCAAGCCGCTGGAGATGAGTGAGGGTCATGGGGGTGCAGTCTCAACGTTTTGGCGTTCGGGTCGGGCGCTTTACGCGGTTCGCAAGCGACCGATTGGACAGGACCGACAAAGCCGGGCCCGCATAGCGGTCCGATAGGAAATTTTGCCGCATCGCACAATGACTTTGCGGCACTTCAGTAGTGGACGATGACTGCGCGACGAATGCGCGGCTCAAAGCCCCAGCTTGATCCCCGCCCACAGGGTGCGCGGTGCGCCCAGATCAATCGAGCCCTCCTGATTGCGCGTAAGGATCGCCTGATCGGTCAGGTTCTCGCCGCGCAGGACCAGCGCAATCTGGCTGGACAGCGGCACCTGCACATAAGCGCCCAGCGTCGTCACAGCTGGCAGCACATCACTTTCCAGATCATCTTCGAATTGCGCGCCAGTATGCCGCACCGTCGCGGCAAGCAGCCAGTTCTCGCTCGGACGATAGCTGATTGTTGCGCCGCCTGCCCAGCGCGGCGTCTGTGCAGGCCGGTTACCGTTGAGTGCAGCGGCAAAGCCCGATCCTTGCGCAGCGGCATCGGTATAGGCCAGCGATCCATCGAAGCGCAGAGCACCAAAGCGCACACCGGCACTTACCTCGATACCGCGTGCGCGGATCGCGTCGATATTCTGGCGCTGGCGCAGGTTTGTGGCCACGGTAACATTGGCGACGGCATCTTTGACGCGGTTGTCGAAGGCGGTCAGCGACAGGTCCAATGCCGCATCAGGCGCATAATTGATTCCCGCTTCAAAGCCCTCCAGCCGCTCGTTTCGAAGCGCGGCATTGGCCTGCGTAACCACCGGAAACACCACAAATGGGCGGTACAATTCATTGAGCGTTGGCAGGCGCAGTCCGGTATAGGCAGCCCCGCGCAATTGCAGTCCTCCGCCCAGCCGGACCAGCACACCGCCGCGCAGTGACCCCGCCCAACCAGCACGGTCGGCATAGCGCTCTTCCCGCACCAACACGCCAGCCGCGTCCCGTTCGGCGTAAAAGCCGCTGCGGATTGTGTAGCGGTCGGCACGCGCGCCTGCGGTCATAGTAACCGGACCGATGCTCCAGTCGTCTTCGATATACAGCCCAAAATCGGTGTTGGTCCCGCCTGCATTGCGCCGCGCGGTGACTGTACCGCTAAAGGCGCTGATCGCGGTTTCGAACAGTTCGCCATCGGCGCGGCGGTGATCCGCGCCCAGCCGCAACACGTGTGCACTGCCGATGGGCGGGCGCAATTCCAGCTTGCCGCCCAGCCCGGTCGACGGCGTATTGCGCTGATCCAGCACGGGCACAAAGCGGCTGGAGGAAATAACAGTGTTGGTGAAATTGCGCGCCTGAAGGTAGGCCAGCATGTCGAATTGCCAATCGCCGCGCCCGACCAGACGCAGGCTGGCGTCCTGCCCGGTGCTCGAACTGTCGGCGCCGTCAAACCGCAGCGTGCGGTGGTCATCATAGATCAGACCGCGCGCCTGCAATTCCACAGTATCCGTCAGCGGCGCGACCCCGCGTGTTTGCACGGACCAGCTATTATAGGCCGCGCGGACGCTGGCGGGGACTCGGTCCACAAGCGGCGTAGTGAAGAAGCCCGGCCCGCGATCCCACCGACCCGAAATGACAGCAAAACCGCCCCCCAGCGCACCTGCCGCCGCGGCGCTGGCTTCGCTGCCGCCGCGATCATTCACCAGCGCCTTACCACTGAGCGGCCCCAGCGTTTCAGCATCGGCGCTGGTCAGCTCAATCGTCCCAGCCAGCGCGCCTGCTCCGAACGGTCCTGATCCGCCGCCACGGGTAATCCGGGCAGAGGCCAGTCGTTCTGGGGCAATCGCGTTGAAGGGAATGAAACCGAAAAAAGGATCCCCCATTGGTACCCCGTCCAGCAGCACCAGCGCGCGACTGCTGGCGTTACCGCCCAGCGCGCGCAGCGTGGCGCCCTGCGCCGAAGGGTTGGCGGAACGGCTGTCCGAACGGCGGAATTGCTGGAAGCCCGCCACGGTCGCCAGTGCATCCTCGATCCGGCCTGATGGCACGTTGACCAATTGCTCGCGGCTGATGTCCTGCGTGTCATACGCCGGTGCTGCGGGGGTGTCCGCCAGCCCGTTGCCCGTGACAATGATGACCGGCTCCGCAGTATCAGCATCGCTATCCTGCGCGCATAGCGGCGTGGCCACACCAATCATCAGCCCGGCAAGCGGTATGGCGAAGGATATCTGTCTCATGGATTGGCGAACCCGCTCTCTTCTCAATCGGCAAGTGTCGCCAGCGGCGATACCTTGCGCGGGAGGTAGGGTTTAACCGTCCAGTCTGCAAACGCTGCGCACTGCGCAGTTTTGCTTGAGCCGCCTTAAAACAGGAAGAAATCTGCTGTGTGAAGAGCTTCGGCAGGCTGGGTCAGGTCAATTGCAATGTCGGCAACGCCCGCACCTTCCTTGGGCTGCGCTGCGGAAGTGTTGGCAGCGACGAAGATGTCCCCTGCGGTCAGATTGGTGCCAGCTTCCAACGTGGCGAACAGGACCTGATCCGCGCCCCCAACACCGTCAGCATCATAAAACAGATTGCCAGTGTCTTTGTCATAGATGATCCGGTCATCAGCATCGGCGGCGGATGTACCGCGGTGGAAGGCGCTCGCGTCGAGCACGCCAGCCCCGCTAATCCCGCTGAAAACAGACAGGTCTAGCTCAAGCGTATCGCCACCCCCCCTGCGGAAATCGGTGATGTGATCAACATTGGCAGCGGTCAGTGCAGCGTCGAAAATGAACACGTCAGCGCCGCCGTTTCGGTCAGAACATCGGTTCCGACACCTCCGTTGATGCGGTCCGCACCACCGCCAGCTATCAGCTGGTCGACACCAGACCCGCCGATCAGAATATCCGCACCCCGGCCGCCATACAGGCTGTCATTACCGCTTCCGCCATCAAGAAAATCGTTGTTATTACCTCCGAGTAATTCGTCATCTTGGCCTTCGCCATACAAGACATCCTCGCCGTCACCGCCGAGCAGTCGGTCGTTTCCATTGCCGCCTAGAAGCGTGTCTACCCCAGCATCGCCTTGCAGATAATCGTCCCCAAGTCCGCCGATCAGATGATCATTACCATTATTGCCGAGCAGCCGGTCGTTTCCGACCCCACCATCGAGCGTATCATTGCCATTGCCACCATTGAGCAAGTCGATTTGACCGCCACCGTCAAGAGTATCATTGGCATCGCCGCCGCGAAGGGTATCAGCGCCGCCGCCGCCGATAAGGTTATCGCGGCCACCGCCGCCAATCAGGGTATCTGCACCGCCCAGACCAGCCAGGGTATCATTCCCGTCGCCGCCGTTCAGTTCATTGTCCTGACCATTACCCGAAAGCGTGTCGGCGAATCCTGTCCCGACGACACCTTCTATACCGGACAGAATATCGCCATCGGCCTCGCCGCCGCTGGCAGTGGCGGTCGCCAGATCGATCACGACGGCTGCCGAAGACCCTGCATAGCTGATGGTGTCGAAGCCCAAGCCGCCAATCAGCGTGTCTGCGCCGAGTCCGCCGATCAGTGTGTCGTCGCCATCGCGCCCGACCAGCGTATCATCGCCAAGCCCGCCGTCCAGGACATTGGCCTGGGCATCGCCGCGCAGAATATCGTTATTCGCGCCGCCAACAATATTTTCAAACTCGAAAATCGTGTCTGTGCCGACATTCAGGCCATTGCTCTGCACGCTCTGCTCAAGATCGACCACGACGCGGCGCAGAACTGACGCGAAAGAGAGTGTGTCGGTCCCTGCGCCGCCATACAATCTGTCATCGCCGAAACCGCCGTCGATGATGTCGTCACCGGTGTCGCCATAAATCGTATCATCGCCATCATCGCCAAACAGCGTGTCGTTATCGGCCTGACCCTGAATGTAGTCGTTCCCCGCGCCGCCGTGAATTTCGTCGTCGCCGGCGTTGCCGTTTAAGGAATCGTCGCCGTCACCGCCATCGATGTAATCCCGGCCACCGGCGTGAGTTGTGCCGTTGAGGTCCTGGTCACCAGATATGACATCATTGTCGGCACCGCCGTACAAAGTGTCAGCCCCGGCACCGCCGTAAATGTAATCGATACCAAAACCGCCATCGATGGTGTCATTACCGTTGCCGCCATCGAGGGTGTCGCCATCTTCATTGCCGAAGATCACATCGTGACCCCCGTCGCCTCTTATCTGGTCCGAACCGGTTCCGCCTTCGAGATGGTCGTGGCCATTGCCGCCGGAAATGGCATCGTCGCCGCCATTGCCGCGAATGATGTCATCTCCATTCCCTCCCAGCAGGATTGGCGCGGTACGGGTATTTACAGTTGTGCGGTCATCACCTTCGCCGCCCTCAATAATATCATTGCCCGAACCGCCGTCGATATAGTCGACCCCGCCAAGCCCGCTCAGCGTATCATTGCCGCGCCCGCCATAGATATGGTCGTCGCCATCGGTGCCGGTCAGTGTGTCATCGCCATCGGTGCCATTGACCGCGACGAAGGTGACATCGGCAAAGCTGGCTTCGTCGATGGCCACATCGCCGGTCAGGCGGATGACCCAATCACTGGCATCCAGCACCGCATTAGCGTTGCGATCCACAATTATATAAGTGTTTTCAGCATCACGGGTGGTGAAAACCTGCACGAAGCGTGGCTCCCCGGTACCGGGCAGCGACGCGCCGATCTGGATGCTATCGATCCCGATTTCACCGGAGAACAGCATCGAGGCGCGGCCATATGGAGTGTCCGGCGCGTAAAAGCCGTAATACGGGTCGGCAAAACCGCGACTGATGCCGCCGCCGACCCCGACGCCATAGAATTCGATGCGGTCGCCTTCTGCTGCATTGAAGTCGGTGATCGTGTCCATATCATCCACGCGCGCCATCTCATGGATGATGAACCGGTCGGCACTTGTCCCGCCGGTCGCCGTCTGATTGCCGCCGAAATAGGTGGTCACACCATTGGCGTAGGTGGGATGTGTCCGTCGTCAGATAATTTGAGACATTAGGCAGTTTAAAACAGGTGAGTGTTTGGGCTCATCTGGTTGGTTGATATTATGCGGCAAGCTTGCGGTGTTGCAAGCGCCTTTGTTCGATGGTTTTGCGTTTGATCCTTTCGCGCTGTTTGATGGTGGCTTCTGCCCTGCCGAAGTAGGCGTCGGCAGGTGTGACGTTTTTCAGGCTCTCGTGATAGCGCTGGTGGTTGTAATGCTCGACGAACGCCTCGATCTGGGTTTCAAGGTCGCCCGGCAGGAAGTAGTTTTCCAGCAATATCCGG
>NZ_VCAO01000010.1 GCF_005884405.1 Qipengyuania marisflavi
GATTATCAAAAGATGCTGCAGGCTTACGGCCTGCGGCCATCGATGAGCGGCAAGGGTAATTGCTATGATAACGCCTCTGTCGAGACATTCTTCAAAAGCCTGAAGGCGGAACTAATCTGGCGGCAGAGCTGGCCAACACGGCGACAAGCCGAGGCCGCCATCTTCCAGTACATCAACGGGTTCTACAATACCCGCCGCCGCCATTCATATCTGGGCGGCATCAGCCCGCTCGCATTCGAAGCCAAAGTGGCATAATGAGATCAGTGACCGGCACAAAACCGTTACAAGTCCAGACCGCTCCGGATGAAGATCGTGATCACGGAGGAAGGGTTCGACAGCCTCGGCACCGACAAGGCGTGGAACAAGCTGTCCGATACCCAAAAGGAAGCCTGGACTTCGGCCCTCATCGCGCATGCCGGACAGGAACACGAATACGATTGGCTCGAACCCTTCGCCAAGTCCGCAGCGAAGAAGAACGCTTCGCTCGGCAAGGTTGGAAAGCCGCTCATCAAGGTGTTCGTCGGCGCTTTCGGCGTGCGCGATCCCGATGTTGAGCCCGTGCGGGACGGGAAGGGCAACATCGTTCCCGATGACGGTCTGACCGATTTCGAGAACGTGCCGCTCGGCACCTCCATCGAGGACTACATGGATAGCGAGGTGTTGCCTTGGGCAGGCGATGCCTATGTCGATCAGAGCTACTGCGATGACCAGGACGAAGGTGTCGGGATCGTCGGATACGAGATCAATTTTAATCGCTACTTCTATCAGTATCAGCCGCCGCGCGGTCTTGAAGAGATCGACGCTGATCTAAAAGCCGTTGAGGCAGACATCGCGGCGCTCTTGGACGAGGTGACGGAATGACGCTCGCTCCTTACGCCGACTATCAACCTTCTCCTGCGGGTTGGATCGGACAGATTCCAGCGCATTGGGACGTCGAGAGGATCAAGTTCAGCTTGTCCGAGAGGAGCAAGGTAATCGCAAGTGGGTTGCCCGCTGGAGCGATTAGCTATGGCCGGGTAGTTGAAAAGGATGGCGAGAAAATCCTGCCGGAAACGCTCGCTTCCTATCAAGAGGTTCGCGCCGGTGAGTTTCTAATCAATCCCATCAATCTCAACTACGACTTAGTGAGTCTTCGCACAGCTCTGTCTGAGCTCAACGTAGTAGTCAGCCCTGCATACATTGTTCTTCGTGCCAATGAAGCGAAGTTAGATACCCGGTATGGCAAATACCTACTTCATATCTTCGACATTCGACATATGAAGACCTTGGGTGCAGGGATCCGACAAACGATAGGCTTCAGTGACATCGGCAACTGCAAGTGGGTCTTACCACCGTTAGATGAGCAGTCGCTAATCGCCGATTATATCGATCGGGAAACCTGCCGAATTGATGAACTTATCGTAAAAAAACAGGGGCTGGTCCAACTTCTCAAGGAAAAACGTGATGCAATGATTTCACGCATAGTGACAAAAGGACTAAATCCGTCGGGCGCAACAAGGTCAGCCAAAGCTTCTTGGTTGAGCGCCATCCCAAGGCATTGGTCGGAAGCGCCATTTTCCGCTGTTTCTGAAGAGCGTAAGACGAAAAATATGGGAATGCGGGAAAATAATCTTCTTTCCCTAAGCTATGGAAAAATCGTTCGCAAAGACATCAATACGAACGACGGCTTGTTGCCGGCATCTTTCGAAACCTATCAGATAATTGAACGTGACGATGTCATTTTCCGTTTTACAGACTTGCAGAATGATAAGCGCAGTTTGCGATCAGCTATATCGACCGAAAGGGGTATAATCACATCTGCTTACTTAGCAGTTGCCTTGAAGGGGATCGTGCCTGCGTATTTCAATTACCTGATGCGCGCCTACGATCTGCATAAAGTGTTCTACGCAATGGGTGGGGGTCTTCGTCAGTCCTTGAATTACGATGACGTGAAGCGGATGCCTATCTTGCTTCCTACGAGGGACGAACAGATTGATATCATCAACATTCTTGATCGTGAAACCGTGCGAATTGATAGCTTAGTTCAAAAGGTAACCAGCAGTATCGAACTGCTTCGTGAGCACCGCACCGCCCTCATCACCGCCGCCGTGACCGGCAAGATCGACGTCAGGAATGCCGCATGAGCGACCTTCACCACGAAAAGCACCTCGAAGCCTATATCGTCGACAAACTCGACAAGCAGGGCTGGCTCGTTGGTGTGTCGTCCGAATACGACAAGGACTTCGCGCTCTACACCGACGACCTCGTCGAATGGATTAAGGAAACGCAACCGGCCAAGTGGGACAAGCTCGTCGCACTGAACGGAGACAATGCCCTCAAGGTGCTGAACAATCGGCTCGACCAAGCGCTGGAAAAGCACGGGACCGTCCAGATCCTGCGCCGCGGGTTCGACATCGCTGGCTGTGGCCACATCGACGTGAGCGAGGCGGCGCCGGAGGATCAACGCAATCAAGATGTGGTCGCCCGCTATGCAGCGAACCGGCTGCGCGTGGTCCCGCAACTTCGATATCACCACAGCGTGGACTATGAGATCGACCTCGTCTTCTTCATCAACGGATTGCCGGTCGCCACGGTCGAACTGAAGACCGATTTCGTCCAGTCGGCGGAAGCGGCAAAGCAGCAATATCGAGAAGACCGTCTCCCGGTCGATCCTCGCACGAAGCGCAAGGAGCCGCTGCTCACGTTCAAACGCGGCGCCGTGGTTCATTTTGCAATGTCCGATAGCGAAATTTGGATGGCTACCAAGCTGGCCGGCGATAACACCTTCTTCCTGCCTTTCAATCAGGGTCATGCTGGACGCGCTGGCAATCCCTCACGGGAAGATGGCGAATACCCTGTTGGTTACCTTTGGGAGCAAGTTCTGCAGCGCGATGCATGGCTGCGTATTTTCCATAGCTTTGTCTATGTTGAGAAGAAGGACGTGGTCGATCTTAAGGGTAATTGGACCAAGAAAGAAACGCTCATCTTCCCCCGCTTCCATCAATGGTCTGCGGTGAACAAGATGATAGCAGACGCCAAGGTAAATGGCCCAGGCCAGGCATACCTTTGTGAGCACAGCGCCGGATCCGGCAAGACGTCGACCATCGCTTGGACAGCGCATGATCTCGTCAAGCTACGGCAAGACGACGGCACGCCGATCTTTGATGCCGCTATCATTGTGACCGATCGCAATATTCTCGACAGCCAGCTGCAGGACGCCGTCCAGCAGATCGACCATCAGGACGGCCTCATCGCAGCAATCGACCGTGAGACGAGTTCGAAATCGAAAAGCGAACAGCTTACTGGAGCGTTGCTCAAGGGCGTGCCAATCATCGTTGTTACGATCCAGACGTTCCCATACGCAATGGAAGCAATCTTGACCGAGAAGTCGCTCAAGGAAAAGAATTTCGCGGTCATCATCGATGAAGCACATAATTCGCAGACAGGCTCAACGGCTTCAAAGCTCCAGGCGACCCTTGCGTTGAGCTCGAAATATTCGATGGACAAAATGACCATCGAAGACCTTCTGACTGAAATTCAGAACTCACGAGCGAGACCCAAAAACATTTCGCAGTTTGCCTTTACGGCGACGCCGAAGCATTCAACCTTGATGTTGTTCGGCCGGCCTGAAGACCCGTCTAAGCCGATGGACGACGACAACCAACCGGTGTCCTTCCACAAATATCCAATGCGCCAGGCGATCGATGAAGGTTTCATCCGGGATGTTCTGGAGGGCTACATTCCCTATAAGACGGCATTCAATCTCGGCAAGGATATGGTCGATGACAAGCGCGTTGACGGCAAGGCTGCGAAGCGCGCTTTAGCCAAATGGATGTCCCTCCACCCGACGAATGTGACCCAAAAAGTCCAGTTCATCATGGAGCACTTTTCCAAGAACGTGGCCCAGCTACTAGACGGCAAAGCTAAGGCAATGGTCGTAACCAGCTCTAGGGCGGCCGCTGTGCGCTACAAGAAGGCTTTCGACGCGTTCATTGAGAAGAACCCACAATACAGTGACGTTCACACGCTGGTGGCCTTCTCGGGCAAACTGACCGGCAAAGAGATTATGCACGACAGCGATGGTTCTGGAGTTGGCGAGCAGCTAATCGTTGATGACGAGGATGAATTTACCGAAGCATCCATGAACCCGGCGGTTCGCGGTCAGGATTTGCGCCTTGCATTCGACCGGCCGGAATACCGCGTCATGCTCGTGGCGAACAAATTTCAGACGGGATTCGATCAACCCAAGCTGGTCGCGATGTATATCGATAAGAAGATCGCCAATGAGGTCGAGATCGTCCAAACCTTCTCCCGTCTCAATCGTATGTTCCCCGGCAAGAACCGAACGTTCGTTATCGATTTCGTCAACGATCCTGTTGCGGTGCGCGCGGCCTTTGCCAAATACGACGACGGCGCCAAAATCGAGGAAGTGCAGGATCTGAACGTCATTTACGAGATGCGCGATCAGCTTGATGAGGCGCGCATCTATCATGATAGTCATTTGGAAACGTTCAAAATTGCAAGGTTCCGCACTGCAAAGGCAATCGTGTCGAGCAAAGGTGCTCAGCATAAAGACCTCTTTGCTGCGACACAGGAGCCGACAGAGACTTACAACTCCATGCTTAAGAATGCGCGGCGAGAAGTTCAGGCAGCTGAGGTAGAATATCAAAATGCGAAGGAAAAAGGCGACGAAGACGGCCAGAAGGGTGCCGATCATCGCAAAGAGCAGGCGTCGATACAGATTGGCGGTCTGACGGACTTTAAGGCAGGGCTGGCGCGGTTCGCACGGACCTATGCCTACATTTCACAGCTGGTAGAGCTGGGCGATCCAGAGCTGGAAAATTACGCCACGTTCGCGAAACTTTTGGCAGAGCGTCTAGACGGTGTTCCGCCCGAAGCTGTTGATCTCAGGGGCATCACTCTGACCGGTTTTGAGATCAAGGATCGAGATGACACTGGAAGTGGGCCTTTCGATCCGGAAGAAAACATCGCCTTGAAGCCCGTCGGCGCTGGCGGTTCGCCAATGCCAGGAAGCAAGTCAGTTTATCTGCAGGAAATCATCAAACGATTGAACAGCCTGTTTGGTGAGGCAGCGCCGCTTCGCGATCAAGCGCATTTTGTGAACCAGATCGCTTCAATCGCTCAAGAGAACGAAACTGTGATGGCTCAGGTAAAACAGAGCGACAAGCAGCTTGCCATGAAAGGCAATTTGCCAGGGTCCGTGGAAAATGCAGTCAGCCGGTCGCTAACATCAAACAAGAGCTTGGCTTCACTGCTGCTCAAAGAAGACCGTCAGGCAATGGGCATCCTGACCAACATTATCTACGACATTCTCAAGTCTGGCGACAAGCTGGATACCGACGCTCTCGATCTTGATTAAGGTCCAAGTTCATGGGCGAAAGTAAGACCTTGATTGGCAACGATGGCAAAGTGCTCGTCTTCAGTGTCGAGGATTTTGTCGAGCGTATCTGTAACAGCAAAAGCTGCTTTGTATGCGGAGCACAACCTGGCACGACCTCCTTCAATGACGAACACGTCATTCCGAACTGGCTGTTGAAGCGGTTCAATCTATTCGGGAAGAGCATCACTCTCCCCAACGGCGAGCAGCATCGTTATGGCACCTATAAGATGAAATGCTGTGCTAATTGTAACAGCCTTCTCGGCGAGTCTCTCGAGCAGCCAACCAGTGAAATGCTATCAGGGGGATTCGACGGAATAAACCTGCAGCTGATGGATCCTGTCTATGGCTCCCTGAGGAGGAAAGCTCTCTACGTCTGGTTATGTTTGCTCTTCATAAAGACGCACCTAAAGGACAAGGAACTTCAACAGCATCTGGATCCTCGCATTGGCTCACAAAAGATAGCTGACCAATACGTCTGGCAGATGTTGCACCACATTCACTGTGTAGCGCGGTTCCCATATGTTGGAGGAGAGATCTGCTCGGAATTGATTGGCACCATGGCTTGGTTTCGCATCCAGGACGATATGGTTGCTGATGAATTTGACTATTTCGACCTGACCTATGACAGCACAATTGTGCTCAGAATTGGTGATATTGGTATTGTCGCTGTGCTCACCGACGCTGGAAAATGCAGCTTAATGCTGCGGGATGTCCTGTCGGAGGTGCGCGGCAAAACTTTAACGATGGTCCAATTGAGAGAGCTTGGAGCGAGGCTTGCACTTGCGAACCGGCAGCTGCTCAATAAGCCTCACTTCTATACAGCGGTAGATCGCCGCCAAGAGCCGCCAAGAGTGGCAATCTGTGTGCAACCCGATCCTACTCTTGAGTGTGAAGATTTAGACGCTGAGCAGCTTGGAGAGATAATGGCCTTTGCCCTGCAGAATTTCATGGGAAACCTTCAGGTCAACGACACAAACTCACCAGAAGACGTGGCCGCTGAAATCCTGAAGGGTCAAACTAGCTTCATTCTCGATGAAGAAATGCGTTTCATGAATCGGATCATCGCCAAGCCAGCGTAAACCGAAAAGAGCTGCCTACCCCGCATCGGGATTGGTTCCTTTGCGCCATAATGTCGGAGAAATGGATGCCCCGTGAGGATTCGAACCTCAATAGACGGAGTCAGAGTCCGTAGTCTTACCGTTAGACGACGGGGCATCAGCCATACGGGCGGGTGCGCGCGGGGGGCGCGGCCTGTCCGGCAGAGGACGGCCATCTAGTTTCGCACGGCCCCAAGGTCAAGTCTGGTCGTTAACCCGCCTGCCCCCTGCCATGCCTGCGCCCTTGCCCCGCGCGCGCATGCTCTGTAGCATCGCCGCCAAGTCCCCGCGCCGGTGGTTGCGCGGGAGGAATAAACAGAAAGTGATAGTGATGGCGGATGTTTTTCCGCCGGACGGTAACAGGAAGACCGGTACAAAACGGGGCGACAAGTCCGGCAAGGTAGCCGATTTCCGCTACAAACGTCCCCACCGGCCCGAACGACGCCAACATGATGCGCTGGCCGATCTGCGGCGGCGGGATATGCAATCTGGCGGCCATACGGCTGCCCCGAAACGGCGTCAGGCCTATGCCGCGCTGGATCTGGGTACCAACAATTGCCGCCTGCTGATCGCCCGGCCCGAGGGTGAAAACTTCACCGTTATCGATGCTTTCAGCCGCGTGGTGCGGCTGGGCGAAGGGCTGTCCGCCAGCGGCCGCCTGTCTGACGAATCGATGGAGCGGACGCTGGCAGCGCTGCACGTCTGCGCTGAAAAACTGCGCCGCCGCAATGTCCATCTGGCGCGTTCGGTCGCCACCGAAGCCTGTCGCCGCGCGTCGAACGGGGCCGCGTTTATTGAACGGGTGCGCGAAGAAACCGGTATCGCGCTCGACATCATCAGCGCGCAGGAAGAGGCGCGGCTGGCGGTGCTGGGCTGTCACATTCTGCTGGAAGACGGCGTAGGCCCGGCGGTGATCTTCGATATCGGCGGCGGCTCCACCGAATTGGTGCTGATCGAACCGGGTGGCCCGGTGCCGCGTATTCTTGACTGGCTGAGCGTGCCGTGGGGTGTGGTTTCGCTGACCGATACGGTGGACGGTTCGGACGAGACCGAACAGACAAGGCTGGAACGTTACCGCCAGATGCGGCGCACTGTGTCGGACAGTTTTGCCCCCTTTGCCGAACGCATTCGCGACACTGCGCGGGAGGCGGATACGATCCGCCTGCTGGGCACCAGCGGCACCGTCACCACGCTGGCCAGCCTGCATCTGGAGCTGCCGCAATATGACCGGCGCGCGGTTGACGGATTGATCGTGCCGGCGGTGTCGATGCGTGATATCTCCGCCAAGCTGTCACGGATGAGCGGGCCGGATCGCCGCCAATTGCCGTGTATCGGTGATGACCGGTCGAATTTGGTCGTCGCGGGCTGCGCAATCCTGGAATCGATTCTCGACATCTGGCCATCGCCCACATTGGGGGTGGCCGACCGGGGCATCCGTGAGGGTATCCTGCGCAGCCTGATGGCCGCCGATGTCGAAGGCGAGCGGAGCCGCGCCGCGTTGCAGCGGATGCGAGAACAGGATGTTTAAGTGAGCAGATCAGGCAAAGACCGCGACACGCGGGTAAAGACCGCGAAAAAGCGCACCGCATCCTCCACCCGCTGGTTGCAGCGGCAGCTTAACGATCCTTACGTCAAGCAGGCGAAGGCCGACGGCTATCGCAGCCGCGCGGCGTATAAGCTGAGCGAACTGGACGACAAATATTCGCTGCTGAAAGGCGTCACCCGCGTGGTCGATCTGGGCATAGCGCCGGGCGGCTGGGCGCAAGTGGTGCGCAAGCGCGCCCCCAAGGCGGCGATTGTCGGGATCGATCTGCTGCCTACGGAACCCATCGACGGCGTCACCATTTTCGAGATGGATTTCCTCGACGATGCTGCACCCGCCCTGCTGGAAGAGGCGCTGGGCGGACCGCCCGAACTGGTGCTGAGCGATATGGCGGCCAACACTGTGGGGCACAAACAGACCGACCATTTGCGTACAATGGGGCTGGTGGAAGCAGGCGCATGGTTTGCCATCGAAACACTGGCGCCGGGCGGGACCTATCTTGCCAAGGTGCTGGCGGGCGGCACCGACACCGCGCTGTTGACGCTGCTCAAGACGCATTTTCGCAGCGTGAAGCACGCCAAGCCGCCTGCCAGCCGCAAGGACAGCAGCGAATGGTATGTCATCGCCGCAGGCTTCAAGGGCCGCGCTGAGGGATAGCAGGCAAAGAAAAGCCCCGCTGAAGCGAGGCCTTTCGACTCACATAAGCATTGGCTGGTCGGAGATTACGGCGTTGCGCCCTGCTCCGTCGCAACCGGCTCGTCCGCCGACATTGCGCCCGCAGCTTCCGCCTCGCTTGGTGCTTCGCCCTCGACCGTAGCGGCCTCGGCCTCAAGCACCTCGTCGGCTTCCGCAACGACCGGCGCGGGATATTCGGGGCCGCCGCCATTTGCCTTGAGATAGGCGATCACATTGGCGCGATCTTCAGGCTTGGAAAGGCCGGCAAAGCTCATCTTGGTGCCATTGGCAAAGCCGCGCGGATTGGCGAGCCAGGCGTCCATATTGGCGTAATCCCAATTGCCGCCATGCCCCGATAATGCGGAGGAATAGGCGAAACCGGCGGCGTGCTTGCCGATCGGCTTGCCGATAATCGCGTTAAGATTGGGACCGATTCCGGCCGCGCCGCCCGCATTGATGGTGTGGCAGGCAATACATTTGGCGAACACTTTTTCGCCCGCGCCTGCATCGGCTGCGGCCAGCAACGTACCAAGGTCTGGTCCGGCCTGTTCGCCGCCGCCTTCGGCCTCACCTTCGATGAAGAAGCCCGGCTCCTCCAGATGGTGTTCTTTGTCGGCGCCGAAATACATGCCACTGACGATTGAGGAGCCTAGCGCGACGATCCCGGCAAACAGGACCCATCCGGCGGCAGTGTTAAAACGGTCATCCATGCGTGAAAGCCTGCTGTATCATTGGGTGCGAGGTTTGCGCGCCGCTCTAGTCAGCGCGCGCCTTTCGCGCAAGTGGGCGCGGCGCGAATTGCGCTTGCGGCCTGACTTGCGCCCCGATAGCAGGCGCTGCGATGCGCAATTTTGCCAAGCCCGCCATCGCGATGGTCGACACCATGCGCGCCGCCGCCGCCAGAGATCCGGACCGCGCGATCGCGTTCGGGGGCGCTCCCGGCTCCAATTCGCACCAATCGGCCATGCAATTCGCGCCCGAGGCATTGCCGCTGCCGTTTCTGGGGTTCGAGGACGCGTTGGATGCGGTGGAACAGGGCACCGCGGGCTGCGCGATGATCCCGATTGAAAATTCACAGCACGGGCGAGTCGCGGATATCCATTTCCTGCTGCCCGAAAGCGGGCTGGCCATTGTGGCCGAACATTTCATGCGCATCACCCATGCGCTGATGGCGGTGGGCGACGGCCCGTTCCAGGCAGCTTACAGCCATCCCCAAGCGCTGGGCCAGTCGCGCGAATATCTGCGCGCGCGCGGCATCGTGCCGATGAGCCATGCCGATACCGCAGGCGCGGCGGCCTTTGTGGCGGAACGGCAGGATCCCGCCATCGCAGCGCTGGCCCCGCCGATGGCCGCCGATCTTTATGGCCTGAAGATCATCGAAGATGCTGTGGAGGATGCGCATGACAACACCACACGGTTTGTCGTGCTGGCGAAACAGCCGCTCGATCCCGCGCATCTGGCGGACACACAGGCGATGACCACGCTGGTGTTCGAAGTGAAGAACATTCCCGCCGCCCTGTACAAGGCGCTGGGCTGCTTTGCGACCAATGGGGTCAACATGACCAAGTTGGAAAGCTATCAGAAGGGCGCGAGTTTCGCCGCCACCATGTTCTATGCCGATATCGAAGGCGCGCTAGGCGATCCGCGCGTCGATGCGGCGCTGGAGGAGCTGGCATTTCAGTGCAATTCGGTGCGTCTGCTGGGCAGTTACGCACAAGCGCGCAAGCGGGGGTGAGCATGGGGTTTGATCGGCGCGGAGTATTGGCGGGAGCAGTCGCACTGGCCGGAAGTGCCTGTGTGCCATTGCATCAGAGCCCCGATGGCCGATTGGCGGCCAAGCTGGCAATTCTCGAACGCGCCCTTGGCGGGACGCTGGGAGCGGCGTTTTACGATGTCGAACAGGGGCTGACCCTGACGCACAATGCCGAACTGCGGTTCCCGCTATGCTCGACCTTCAAATTCTCGCTCGCCGCGATGGTGCTGATGATGGAGCAGAACGGCACGCTCGACACGTCGCAGCATGTGACCTGGCAGGACAGCGATTTGCTGTCGCACGCACCCTTTACGCGGGAGCGAGGCGCGCAAGGCGCCACGCTGCTGGAGCTGGCACGTGCGGCACAGGTCGCGTCGGACAATACCGCCGCCAATCTGGTGCTGGACCGCGTTGGCGGACCTGCGGCGCTGACCGCGTTCTGGCGCGCGCTGGGCGATGATGTCTCGCGGCTGGACCGGATGGAGCCGCAGCTTAACGCCGTGGCCGAGGACGAGCTGCGCGATACCACCACCCCTGCGGCCATGGTCAGCACGCTGACAAAGCTGATTGCGAGCGACAGCAAAACGCCGCTTGGGGCGCAGCGTCAGGCAATATTGCGGCAATGGATGCAGGACACCGCGACAGGCTCCAAGCTGGTGCGCGCGGGTCTGCCACCGGCTTGGGAAGCAGGGGACAAGACCGGCGCAACAGACTGGCCCGGCGCGGGAATTGCCCGGGCTGACATCGGCTATACGCTGTCACCGGGCGGCACCCCGGTGATGTTCGCGTTGTATTACCGTGCGGATCGCGATGCCCCGCCGCCACAAACCGAGATCAGTAGGACTTTTGCGGAGGTGGGCCGCGTATTGACCGGATGGATCCGGCGCAACTGGACTATCGTGCTTACCTGACCCGCATCACTCGTCGGCGTAGATCGCGACTTCGTTCACGCCGCTGCTGGTGGCGCGGCCGCGGTACATCCCGCTGGTGTTCATGCTGAAAATTGCATCGCCATTGGGCGCGACCACGATCACTCCGCCGTCGCCGCCCAGCTGGCCGACATCGGCAATCACGGCGTCAGACGCGGCCTGCGCATCTTCGCCCAGCATCTGCATCCGGTGGCAGATCGTCTGCGCCACGCCCACGCGGATGAAATATTCGCCCCAGCCGGTAGCTGAAACAGCGCAGGCGCGGTCATCGGCATAGGTGCCTGCGCCGATCACCGGGGCATCGCCAATGCGGCCCCAGCGCTTGCCCGTCATCCCGCCCGTCGAAGTCGCGGCGGCAAGGTGCCCGGATTTGTCGAGCGCCACCGCGCCAACGGTCCCGAATTTCAGATCGACATCCAGCGCAGACAGTTTCTCTGCTTTCATCCGCTCCAATGCATCCTTGCGCGGCTGCGTTTCGAAATAGCCGGGCAGGACGGTTTCCAGCCCATGATCAGCAGCGAATTCCTCCGCCCCTGCACCAGACAGGAACACATGGCGTCCGTCATCCATCACCTTGCGCGCCAGCAGTACGGGGTTTTTGACCGAGGTGACCCCCGTGACCGCGCCCGCGCTGCGGTCTGTGCCGTTCATGATCGCGGCGTCCATTTCGTTGCGTTCGTCCCAGGTAAAGACGGCGCCCTTGCCCGCGTTGAACCGCTCATCATCTTCAAGTCGGGTGATCACCGCCGTAATCGCGTCGAGCGCGCTGCCGCCATCGGCCAGCACTGCCGACCCAGCATCCAGCGCCGCCTGTAACGAGGCGCGATAGGCCGTGTCGCGTTCCGGCGTCATGTCATCGCGGTTGAGCGTGCCCGCACCGCCGTGGATTGCCAGCGACCAGCCCGCTTCCTCATGCGCCATCACCGGTGCTCCGATAATCAGGGACAGGGCCGCAATGGCCCGCGCGATCGAGGTGGTAAATCGTTTCATGTGCGGGTGTTAGCAGGTCGGTTATCCACTTGCCTAGACGGTTGCGCTTTATACATCCTCCGCCGCGTGGTAGCTTCACGCTTTGGAAACCAAATGGGGAGAGGTTTCATGCAAATTGGAAATTACCGTTTCGACGAGAATGTAGCGATGGTGCTACTCCAGAAGATCGGATTGGCGCTGCTGGCGCTGATCGTCACCTGGGCCTTGGCGCGGGCCGCCAAATGGGCCTTTGCCAAGCTGGTGGACAATGTGTCCTTCTTCCAGCGCGGCACCGGCAGCGGGGCCTCGCTGGGGGAATCGCTGGGCAAGATTGTGGCACTGTTGATCTGGCTGTTTGGACTGCTGGTTATCCTGCAGGTACTGGGCCTTGGTGCGGTTGCCGGACCGGTTGATAGCCTGCTTGAAAACGTGGTCGAGTTCATTCCGAACATTGTCGGCGCAGGGCTGATCTTCTTTATCGGCATGATGGTGGCGCGGATTGTGCGCGACATCGTGGCGACCTTCCTGCGCACGGTCGATTTCGACAAATGGGCCAATCGCGGCGGGGTGGATAGTGTTACCGGCAACACCGCAATCAGCGGCACCATTGCCACCATCGTTTATGCAGTGATCGTGGTGTTCGTTTCGATCATGGCACTGGACGCACTCAACATCGAAAGCATTTCTGGCCCGGCGTCGGATATGCTGCGGATGATTTTTGCCGCCATTCCCAACATCATTGCAGCGGCAGTGTTGCTGGGCATCGGCTATCTGATCAGCAAGTTCGTGGTGCAGATCCTGCAAGAAGTTCTGCCCGGTCTGGGCGTTGATCGCGCGCTGGCAGACACCGGACTGGTCAGCGAAGGCACCAAGGCATCGACTGTCATCGCCCGTGTGGTTCAGGTGGCAATCCTGCTGTTCTTCGCCATTGCGGCAACGCGGCTGCTGAACTTCCCTGAACTGACGGCCATCCTCGACCAGCTGCTTGAGCTGGGCGGACGGGTGATCTTTGGTGCGGTGGTCATCGCCTTCGGCTTCCTGATCGCCAATCTGCTGGCCCGCCTGATCAGCGGCGACGGAGAGAACGGAACCGCGGCGACCATCGTCAAATGGGCAACCATCGTGATGTTCACCTTCATGGGTCTGCAGTTCACCGGTATCGGCGGGATGATCCCCGGCACCGCCCTAACGGTCATCATCGCGGGCATCTCGGTGGCGGGCGCGCTGGCGTTCGGGCTGGGCGGCCGTGACTGGGCGGCCAGGAAGCTGGAGCAGATGGACGAGGCGGCACAGAACGCTGCTCCGCCTGCAACCACAGTGCCCAAGCCGGCGGCCCGCCGCGCTGCGGCTGCACCCAAGAGCAACGAACCGCTGCCACCCGGCGCGTAAGACGCCGCGGAGCCTTTTGGGCAGCGCACAAATGGGGGCGCGGGATTTCGGTCCCGCGCCCCCATTCTTATGGGCAGGCTACCGCGCAGATTATTATACTGGGCTTTTCCCCAGCAACCGCTAGATTTTCGCCAAGAGAGAGGATGTGATCATGGCGCAATTCGGATTTGAGAGCACGGCTGACCAGGTTTTGGCAGATCAGGACCTGACCGGTCGCACCGCCTTCATCACGGGCGGCTATTCCGGGCTGGGCAAGGAAACCGCGCGGGCGATGGCAGCCAAGGGCGCGCATGTCATCCTGTCGGGCCGCGATGCGACCAAGCTGGGCGCTGCCGCCGATGAGATTGCCGTGGCCACCGGGGCCAAGGTCGATACGCTGGTCTGCGACCTTGCTTCGCTGGCCAGCATCCGCTCAGCCGCGAAAGACGCGCTGGCGCGGTTCGACAAGATCGATCTGCTGATTAACAATGCCGGGGTGATGGCCTGCCCGCTCAGCCGCACCGCCGACGGGTTTGAAATGCAGTTCGGCACCAATCATCTGGGCCATTTCCTGCTCACCAATCTGCTGATGCCGCTGGTCGAAAAGGGCGCGGATCCGCGGATCGTCAATCTCTCCAGCCGGGGCCACCATATCGACCAGATGCATTTCAACGATCCCAATTATCAGGACCGCGATTACGAAAAATGGCAGGCTTACGGCCAGTCCAAAACCGCCAATGTCCTGTTCGCCGTGGGGCTGGAGCAGCGGCTGGGCGGACGCGGCATCCATTCCTATTCGCTGCATCCCGGCGGGATCATGACCAATCTTTCGCGGCACATGTCCGAAGATGACATGGCCGCACTGATGACGCGCATCCGCAAAAGCGCCGAGGAAAGCGGGCAGGAGCCGCAGCCTTTCAAGACCATCCCGCAAGGCGCCGCGACCACCTGCTGGGCGGCCACCGCTGCGGAGCTGGACAATGCCGGCGGGCTGTATTGCGAAGATTGCCATGTCGCCGATCAGGACGACACATCGCCGCAATCGGGCGTGCGCAGCTATGCCATCGACAAAGGCAATGCCGACAGGCTGTGGGCACTGTCCGAAAAACTGGTCGGCGAAAGCTTCGCTTACTAAGCGCGCGTCACAGCCAGCGCAGCCGCCGGAACACCACCAGTATTGCGGTCAACAGCAATCCGCACAGCGCCACCACGCCCCAGAACGCGTTGGGGTCATTGGTGCCCGGCATTCCGCCGACATTGATGCCCAGCAATCCGGTCAGGAAGCCCAGCGGCAGGAAGATGCCCGCCACGATAGTCAGCATGTAAGTGGCGTGTTCGCTGCTCGCCAGACTGCGCGCGCGCAATTCGTCCTGCAGGACCAGCGCGCTTTCCTTGCTGATGTCGATGTCATCCAGATAGCGGCTGAGCCGGGCGATGCTTTCGGCGATTTCGCGGCGGTCGTGATCCTCGAACCAGTCCGGCGCATCGCGGCTGATCTGCTCCAGCGCCTCATGCTGCGGCGACATATGGCGTTTCAACGCCAGACAATTGCGGCGGATCGTGGAAATTCGCGGGAGCATGGCCTCGGCTTCGGATTCCTGATCCAGATCCTCAAGCTGGTCGAGCACATCGTTCATGTCGACTATCGACTGGTTCATCCGCGCAATCATCAATTCGGCCAGCAGCGTAATTGTCGCGCCCGCATCACTGGGACCAAACCCGCCATCGATCCGCGCCAGCACCTCACGCGGGGTCTGCAAGGCCAATCGCCGCAGCGTGATCAGGCGCGGGCCGTCGCACCACAATTGCAGCGAAACCATGTCCTCTGGCTGCGCCCCCGGGTTGAAATTGATGCCGCGCAAGGTTGCGACCAAAGTGTCGCGTTCGCGGAAAGCGCGCGGGCGCGTCTGATCGCTGGTCAGCAATTCTGCGGTGGGTTCGGGAATGGCAAATTCGCTTTGCAGCCACCCTTCGACTTCGGGGCGGGTGCGGCAAACATGCAGCCATATCACCTCGCCGGGCGCCGATGGCCGCCACCCCTGCGCTTCGTCCCAGGATATCTCACTGCCGCCGCCCTTGCCATCCAGCACCCGCCCGAACAGCAGCGGAGTGGAGATTTCGGAATCGTCGGTCAGCAGGGTCTGTGCATCCATAGGCGCAGTTATGCCGGATCGCACGCTGCTTGCCTATGGTGCACGCACCGGTTCGCGAAAGATTGCGCGTACCGACCGCCCTTTCCTACTGTAGCTGCGCGCGCTATCCTCCCCGCCATGGGCCCCAATTCGCAATCTGCCGCCGCAACACCATATTGGCACAATATCCCGCATTGGGCAGAGGCGGTTTTTTATTCTCTGGACTGTGTAACATGCGGTCCATGTTTCAGGAAAGTGGCCGGTTAAATGAACTCAATCCGTCCGTGGCGCACGATAGAGCGCCGCAAGAGCCGCCAGATCATGGTCGGCAATGTTCCCGTGGGGGGCGATGCGCCGATTACGGTGCAGACCATGACCAACACGCCGACAGAAGATGTGCGCGCGACCATCGACCAGATCCGCCGCTGCGAAGATGCCGGTGCCGATATCATCCGCGTGTCCTGCCCGACTGCGGAATCGACTGCCAACTTTGACCAGATCACCCGCGCCGCGAGCATTCCGATCGTGGCCGATATCCATTTCCATTACAAACGCGCGCTTGAAGCTGCCGACAAGGGTGCGGCGTGTCTGCGGATCAATCCGGGCAATATCGGCTCCTCGCAACGGGTCGCCGAAGTGGTCCGCGCGGCAAAGGCCAATGGCTGCGCTATCCGCATCGGCGTCAACGCCGGATCGCTGGAGCGTGACTTGCTGGAAAAATACGGCGAGCCCTGCCCTGAGGCGTTGATCGAAAGCGCGCTGGACCATATCAAGCTGTTGCAGGACCATGATTTCCACGAATTCAAGGTGGCGGTGAAGGCCAGCGACGTGTTCCTCGCGGTTGCCGCCTATCACGGGCTGGCAGAGACAGTGGATTGCCCGCTGCATCTGGGCATTACCGAAGCGGGCGGGCTGATCGGCGGAACGGTTAAAAGCTCGATCGGCATGGGCAGCCTGCTGTGGGCGGGCATCGGTGACACCATCCGCGTGTCACTGTCCGCCGAGCCTGAGCAGGAGGTCCGCGTGGGCTTCGAAATGCTCAAGGCATTGGGCCTCAGGACGCGCGGTGTGCGGGTGGTTTCGTGCCCCTCATGCTCGCGGCAGGGCTTCGACGTAATCCGCACGGTGGAGGCGCTGGAGAAGCGGCTTGAGCACATCAAGACGCCGCTGTCGCTGTCTGTGCTGGGCTGCGTGGTCAACGGCCCCGGTGAGGCGCGCGAAACCGATATCGGCCTGACCGGCGGCGGCAATGGCAAGCACATGGTTTATCTGTCTGGGGTCAAGGATCACCATATCGAAAGTGACGCCATGCTGGACCACATCGTCAGCCTGGTCGAGAAAAAGGCCGCCGAACTGGATGCCGAAGCTGCCGCACTGAGCGAAGCCGCCGCGTAACCCCTCTTACTGCCGAAACCTTGCTGGAGACCTGCGCGTGGCCGATTTCGAGACAGATTATCTGATCATCGGCGCGGGTGCGGTGGGGATGGCCTTTGCCGATACGCTGCTGGCCGAGGACCCCGATTGCCACATCACTATGGTGGACAAGCACGCCAAACCCGGCGGGCACTGGAATGACGCCTATTCCTTCGTCGCGCTGCACCAGCCATCTGCCTTTTACGGCGTCAATTCGCGTGAGCTTGGCGAAGACCGGATCGACGATCATGGTCCCAACTCCGGGCTGTATCCGCTGGCCAGCGGCACCGAAGTCTCCGCCTATTTCGAGCAGGTGATGAACCGGCATTTCCTGCCCAGCGGGCGGGTGCGCTATTTTCCGTTGTCCGAATACAAGGGCGGCGCGGAGGACGGCGGTCACACCTTTGCCTCGGTGTTCTCAGGCGACGAGACACAGGTAAAAGTGCGCCGCAAGCTGGTCGATGCGACCAATTACAAAACCTCGGTCCCGGCCACGCACAAGCGCAAGTTCTCGGTCGCTGACAATGTTCGCATCACCATTCCGGGCAAGCTGCCCGATTTGTGGATGGAGGGCGGCGACATCCCCACCACCTTCGTGATCCTGGGCGCCGGCAAGACCGCGATGGATACCGGCGTGTGGCTGCTCGAAGCGGGCGTCCACCCCGACAAAATCATCTGGGTCCGCCCGCGCGATTCGTGGCTGATCAACCGCCGCTATACCCAGCCGGGTTCCGATTTCTTCGAGGATGTAGTCACCAGCCAGATCGCGCAATTGGACGCTGCCAGGGATGCCGAAGATGGCCACGCGATGTTTGCGGCGCTGGAGGTCGACGGCCACATGCTGCGCATCGACCCGGAAACCAAGCCGGAGATGTTCCACTACGCGACCATTTCCGAAGGCGAGATTGCCTTACTGCGGCAGATCACCAACGTCGTGCGCCAGGGCCGCGTGCAGTCGATCGAGCCGGGCAAGATGCTGTTTGCGGGTGGTGAGACTGCGGTGCCGGGCGGCGCACTGTATATCGATTGCACCGCCACTGCGGTCGACTTCCACGCCTATAATGCGCTGAAGCCGCAGTTTGACGGGGACACCATCATTTTGCAGGCGCTGCACGTTCCGCTGGTCACTTTCAGCGCCGCATTGACCGCGTTTCTGGAGGTCAATTTCGATGATGACGCGACTAGAAATGCGCTGGGTATTCCGGGGCCGCTGACCGACACGCCCAACACCTATCCGGTGGCATTGCTGACCAATCTGATGAACCGCATGGCGTGGGCGCAGAATGACAAGATCAGGGGCTGGCTGGCCACGGCGCGGCTCGATCCCTCGGGGCCGACTGTGGCACGGCTGGTGCAGGAGAAAAGCCCCAAGCTGGCGATCATGGGCAAGTTCCAGAAAGCCGCGATGGAGGCGTTTCCCAGCCTGCAACGGCTCGCCGCTGCCGGGAAGATAGAGCACGACGCGGCATGATCATGCGTCATCTTACCCTGCCCGCGGCGCTTGTTGTTGCCACCTCATTACTAGGCGGATGTGCAGCAGCTGATCAGCGCGTGGCGCAAACCGCCGCCCCCGCGCATCCGGAGGCGCGCAGCTATGATGCCGCGAGCGATGCCAGCGCCGATGTAGATGCCGCTTTGGCGCGCGCGGCGCAGAGCGGCCGCAATGTGCTGATCGTGATGGGGGGCAATTGGTGCCATGACAGCCGCGCGCTTGCGGGCTGGCTGGAAACCCCGCGCTTTGCTGCTTTGGTGGAGCAGAATTTCGATCTGGTGTTCGTCAATATCGGGATGCCCCAAACCGGCGATGGCCACAATCTTGAGATCGCGCGCCGCTATGGCCTTGAAGAATTGCCCGGCACGCCGAACCTGCTGGTGGTCGCACCTGATGGCACGCTGCTGAATCCCGACACCGCCACCAGCTGGCGCAATGCCGCCAGCCGCAGCGAGGACGCGATTTTCACCGAATTGCAAAGCTTTGCGCAGGTCGCGCAATAGTCGTTCACCTGCGCGATAGCCCTGTGCTACTATAGTGAAATTATGAACCGCCGCGATCTGATCAAGGGCACACTTGCTGCCGGAGCGTTCACCGCGCTGCCCACCCGCCTGTTTGCGCAGGTCAATCCGACTTCAGTGCGCGACACCAAGCTGCTCACCATTGCGCGCGAGCAATTGGCGCGCGTGGGATCGCGCGTCTGGCGGCAGGATATCGTGGCCATTGCCGATTTCGGCGTGCATTCGGCGCAGCGGCGCTTTTACTTCGTTGATGTCGTCAACAACCGGGTGGAAAATTACCACGTCAGCCACGGCACCGGCTCCGATCCCGAACATGACGGCTGGCTCAACCGCTATTCCAATATCGAAGGGTCCGAAGCCAGCAGCCGCGGCGCCTATATGACGCGCAGCTGGTACAGCGGCCGCTATGGCACCTCGATCCGGCTGGACGGGCTCGACCCGACCAATTCCGCCGCACTGCCGCGCGCGATTGTCATGCACAAGGCGAATTACGCCACGCCCGAACATGTCGAACGCTGGGGCCGACTGGGCCGCTCAAACGGCTGTTTTGCAATGGGGCCGGAGCAATTCGACCGTGCGCTGATCGATCTGTCGGGCGGACGGCTGCTATATTGCGACAGCCTTGGGCTGGCCGATGACGGCAGCACGATATCCCCGCCGATGCCGCAAACCGAATTGCTGCGAAACGAATATGGCGGCACATTCGAACGGACCAATCCGGGCGTTTACTAATCCGGTCTGGCAGCCCCGAAGCACAAGCTCCGGGGCGATACCAAAATCAAATCAAGTCTGCATATCGTCGATGATCTCGACGGCTTCCTCGCTGGTTTCGCGGGCGCGGTCACGCTGGCGCGGGGCGTCCAGTGCGGCCAGCACCGGGGCATCGCGGCCATAGATGTCGGCAAAGCTGCGTAGCTCGCCATTCACATCCTGCGCCATGGTGAAATAGGTGATGTATACCGGCCACTGCTTGAGCATGGGATAACGCGTGTACGTGCGGCCCGCCGTAATCTCCGCCACTTCGGCCTGGATTGCAGGAATATCCTCACGGCTGCTGGCATTGCCCAGCATCGCCATCGTCATTGCCAGCTCGCGCGCGCCCTGCACGCGGATACAGCCATGTGACAGCGCGCGATTGTCCTGCGCAAACAGATGCCGCGAGGGTGTGTCGTGCAGGAAGATTGCGTGTTCATTGGGCATATCAAGCTTCATCAGGCCCAGCGAATTGCTTGGCCCCGGCTGCTGAACCACGCTGACCCATCCATTGGCGCCCTTGGTCGCCTTATAACCGGCCCGGCGCGCCCAGGCGGGATTGCTGAGAACCTTATTGCCCAGACCCTCGCCCTTCACGATTGATTGCGGCACAGTCCAGGTCGGGTTAAAAATCACCGCTTCGACAATTTCGGACAGCTGCGGGGTCGCAGTGCGGCCCGGCTTGCCCACCACCACGCGGTAGTTCTTGATGATCTTGTCATTCACCGTCAGCCGCAGCTGGTATTCGGGCACATTGGTGAGCAAATATTTCTTGCCCAGATCATGCGCCAGCCACCGCCAACGGTCCATATTGGCACGGATCAGCTTGCTCTTCGCGCCGTCCTTGGTGCTCGCCAGCTCCTGTTTCAGCAGGGCGTAGTCGGGATGCACAGGATTGAGCGCGGTCAGCGTCCCTGCAATGTCATCACTTTCCAGCGCGCTTTCGAGCAGGCGGTGCGTTGGCATCCGGTCGGGATCGGGATCGACCACAAACCATTGCTTGCGTGCTTCCATCGGTGTGCGGCCATCGCGCAGATCCTCCACCAGCCACACAAACACGCGGCTGGCCAGATCGTTCAGCGCATCACCTGCGCCCGCATCAATGGCGGCGCGCAATTCGCCGGGGGTGTAATCCGCAGGATTAAGCCCTTCGGCAGATACTGTCGGAATAAACGCCAGCAGCGCTTCGGCCTGAGCAGGCGACCATTCGCCCATCAGACTGGGAATTTCCTGCACAACTTCGCCCGATTGCACGGCGATATCACCAAACGCCTCGTCGACGCTGGGCTGCTGCGTTGCAGGTTTCGGCGCAGGGGTGGCGGTGTAATCGGGGAGCGGTTCGGAAACCGTCTCTGCCTCGGGCGGCAGCAAGTCCTCAGGCGCGTCCTGCGCCAGCGCGGCACTCGCCAAAAGCGCCGTACCCAGCGCGGTTGTCAGAGATAAATAAGACCTGGTCATCATGCCCACCCGTTATGCCGCCTTCCGAAACGGAAGGCTTGCGGCAGTTCTATACGTCAATGCACAGCGATCATCCAATATCCCGGCTTTCGTCAGCCTGAATTGCGCCCCGCTAAAATCACCGGCAATTGTGGATGACGCACCGCCGCCGTGATCCTATGCCGGGAAATGTGAGCGCCGCGACTGCCCCCATCCGTCCGATCTTTGCCGCGCTGGCGGGGATAGCGCTGTTTTCGGGCATGGATGCGGCGATGAAGATCGCAGCGTTGGGGATCGGGGCTTACAGCGCCTTCCTGCTCCGCTGTATTCTGGGCACCGCGCTGATCGGGCCGGTATGGTGGCGGCGCGGCGGGCGCTGGCCGCAACCGTCGGTAATGCGCATCCATATCCTGCGCGGCGTGGTGGTGGCGTTCATGGGGTGGAGTTTTTTCTTCGCGCTGATCCGCCTGCCTCTGGCCGAGGCTATCGCCATTTCCTTCATCGCCCCGCTGATCGCGCTGGGACTGGCCGCAATCCTGCTGGGCGAGCGGATCGAACCGCGCGCGATTGTCGCGGCGCTGCTGGGGCTGGCGGGCGTGGTGGTGATCATCGGCGGCAAGATCGGGCGCGAAACGATGAGCGACGAGGCGCAATGGGGCGTCGCAGCAATTCTGGTGTCGGCCTGTCTCTACGCGTATAATCTGGTGCTGCAACGCCGCCTGGCGCTGGTGGCAAGCCCCGAGGAAATCAGCACGATCCAGCACGGCATTATCGCGCTGGTATTGCTCCCCGCCGCACCCTTCCTGCTGCAATGGCCAGAACCGTCTCTGTGGCTGCCCATTGGCGCGGCTGCAGTGCTGGCGGTGGGGGCGCTGCTGTGCCTGTCATGGGCCTATGCGCGCGCAGAGGCACAGGTGCTGGTGCCAATCGAATACAGCGGATTCCTGTGGGCGGCGCTGCTGGGCTGGCTGTTCTTTGACGAGGCGCTGACGCCGTCACTGCTGGTCGGCGCGCTGATGATCGTATGCGGATGCTGGATCGCAACACGCAAAAAGCGGCCAGAAATGACCGCGCTCTGAAGTGGAGGGATTTGCGGGTTTAGCGCGCCGCTGCGGTTTTGACCGGAGCCGCCTGCACAGGTTCTTCGACCAGCGTCAGCGCGGCTGTGAAGCAGCCGATAACCGCCAGCGAGGCGGCGATCACGGCCATCCGCACTTTCTGATGCTTGCCGGTGTTGTTTTCCAAAAGCGAGTTCATGGTTGCGTCCCTGAGATCGGCCGCGCCATGCGCGCGCCTTGTTTTCGCCCTATCAACGCTGCGCACGACTCGTCGGTTCCCGCAGCACCCCAAAAGCGGCTGTGGCCCTTGATTTTTGGGCGCATTCGGCGCAGGTGCGCGGCAAATAATACCTGTCCCCGCGCGCCCGCGCCGGGGTCGGTTTCACGCTAGATAAGGAATGGCACACGCATGACCCAGGTCGGCAAGGACACGCTCTCAACCCGCTCAACGCTCACGGTCGGAGGTAAGGATTACGCATACTATTCCTTCGCCAAGGCGGCTGCGAAAATCGGCGACGTGTCGAAACTGCCATTCAGCCTCAAGGTCCTGCTGGAAAACATGCTGCGGTTCGAAGATGGCGGCTTTACCGTGGGTGAAGAACACATCCGCGCCGTGGCCGACTGGCAGAAGAACCCCGCCACCGGACAGGAAATCCAGTACCGCCCCGCGCGCGTGTTGTTGCAGGATTTCACCGGGGTGCCCTGCGTGGTCGACCTTGCCGCGATGCGCGATGCGATTGCGGGTCTGGGCGGCGATACCGGCAAAATCAATCCGCAGGTCCCGGTCAATCTGGTGATCGACCATTCGGTGATGGTCGATGAATTCGGCCATCCCAAGGCGTTCGAACACAATGTCGAGTTTGAATATGCCCGCAATGCGGAACGCTATGACTTCCTGAAATGGGGCTCCAAAAGCTTCCAGAATTTCTCCGCCGTGCCTCCCGGCACCGGCATCTGCCATCAGGTCAATCTGGAGCATATCGCCCGCGGCGTGTGGGCCAGCGAAGATGCCGATGGCGCCATGGTCGCCTATCCCGACACCTGTGTCGGTACAGACAGCCACACCACCATGATCAACGGTCTGGGCGTGCTGGGCTGGGGCGTCGGCGGGATTGAGGCCGAGGCCGCGATGCTGGGCCAGCCGGTATCGATGCTGATCCCGCAGGTCGTTGGCTTCAAGCTGACCGGCGCGATGTCCGAAGGCATCACCGCCACCGATCTGGTGCTGACCTGCGTGGAAATGCTGCGCGAAGTCGGCGTGGTGGGCAGCTTTGTTGAATTTTACGGCCCCGGCGTGTCAACGCTCAGCCTGGCCGACCGGGCGACCATCGCCAATATGGCCCCCGAATATGGCGCGACCTGCGGCATCTTCGGCATCGACGAAAAAACCATCGACTATATGCGCCTCACCGGGCGTGACGAGCACGCCATCGCGCTGGTCGAAGCCTATGCGAAAGAACAGGACATGTGGTTCGAACCGGACGCAGAGCCGGTCTTCACCAAGACACTGGAACTGGATGTCGGCACGGTTGTCGCCAGCCTCGCCGGGCCCAAGCGCCCGCAGGACCGCGTTGCGCTGCCCGAAGTGGACGAGCTGTTCCATGCGGACCTCAAGACCATGTACAAGAAGGATGCGCCGCTCCGCGTGGCCGTGGATGGCAAGGATCACGATATCGGTGATGGCGATGTGGTCATCGCCGCGATTACCAGCTGCACCAACACATCGAACCCCGATGTGATGGTGGCCGCCGGTCTGGTCGCGCAGAAGGCCAATGCGCTGGGCTTGAGGCCCAAGCCGTGGGTCAAGACCAGCCTTGCCCCCGGATCACAGGTGGTCACTGACTATCTGAACAAGGCCGGATTGCAGACCCACCTCAACGATCTGGGTTTCGATCTGGTCGGTTATGGCTGCACCACCTGCATCGGCAATTCCGGCCCGTTGGCCGAACCGATCAGCAAGGCGATCAATGGCAATGACATCGTCGCCGCCAGCGTGCTGTCAGGCAATCGCAATTTCGAAGGCCGCGTCAGCCCCGATGTGCGCGCCAACTTCCTCGCCAGCCCGCCGCTGGTCGTCGCTTATGCACTGAAGGGCACAGTGACCGAAAACATCACCACCACCCCGATCGGGCAGGATCAGCAGGGCAATGATGTGATGCTGGCCGATATCTGGCCCAGCAATGAAGAAATCACCCGGGTGCGGTCGGGCGCAATCGACCGCCAGATGTTCGAAACCCGCTATGCCAATGTCTATGCCGGTGACGAGCATTGGCAGGCCATCACCGTCGAGGCTTCGGACACCTATCAGTGGCGTCCCGGATCGACCTATGTCGCCAACCCGCCCTATTTCGAAGGCATGGGCATGACGCCCGCGCCGATCACCGACATCAATGATGCCAAGCCGCTGGCGATTCTGGGCGATTCTGTCACCACCGATCACATCAGCCCCGCTGGTTCGATCAAGGAAGACAGCCCCGCTGGCAAATATCTGATGGAAAATCAGGTCGCGAAGGCGGACTTCAATTCCTATGGCAGCCGCCGCGGCAATCACGAGGTGATGATGCGCGGTACCTTTGCCAATATCCGCATCAAGAACGAAATGGTCCCCGGCGTCGAAGGCGGCTTCACCACCTACAATGGCGAGCAGATGGCGATTTACGACGCCGCCATGAAGCACAAGGAAAACGGCACTCCGCTGGTGGTTGTCGGCGGCAAGGAATATGGCACCGGATCGAGCCGCGACTGGGCCGCGAAGGGCACGATCCTGCTGGGTGTGCGCGCAGTCATCGTCGAAAGCTTCGAGCGGATCCACCGTTCCAATCTGGTCGGCATGGGCGTGTTGCCGCTGCAATTCCGCGGTAGCGACACCCGCGCCAGCCTGGGCCTGACCGCCACGGATAGCTTCTCGATACTGGGGCTGGCCACGCTGACCCCGGGTCAGGATGTCGAAGTGGCCGTGACGCGCGAAGATGGCTCGACATTCAGCTTCACCGCGCTGTGCCGGATCGATACTGCCAACGAGATGGAATATTACCGCAATGGCGGCATCCTCCAATACGTGCTGCGCAACCTCGCCGCCTGAGGGTGGTGGGGTCGCGCCCCGGCTGCGCGGGACAAGGTTACGCTAGACGCAACAAAGGGCGGCTCCCACTGCGGGGGCCGCCCTTTTAGCGCGGTGTGCCTGATTGGAGGATCAGGCTTTGCGCTTGATGCGGAACTTGCGCCGTCCAAGGATCGCTGCGGCGGCAAAGCCGAACAGCGCCATCATCGGCGGGGCGGGCACATCGGTGCCGCTGGTGGTGCTGACATCGCCCGAGGTCGAGCTGCTGGACGAGGAGGAGGAGCTGGAGGACGTCGAGGTGCTGCTCGAAGAGCTGGTGCTCGATGTGATATCGCCCGATGTCGAAGTGCTGGTCGATACGTCGCCCGAGGTTGATGTGCTGCTTGAGACGTCGCCCGAGGTCGAGGTGCTGCTTGAGACATCGCCCGAGGACGAGCTGGACACATCGCCCGAGCTTGAGCTGGTCGTCGTGCTCGAAACCGCACCGGTTGAAGTCGATACCGAACCGGTGGACGTGGATACCGATCCGGTTGAAGTGGACACTGCGCCAGTGGAGGTCGAAACCGCGCCGGTGCTGCTCGATGTCGAGCTTGAGGTCGATACCGCGCCCGTGCTGGTCGAGCTGGAAGTGGTCACTTCACCCGTGCTGGTGGTCGAGCTAATCCCGCCGGTCGATGTGCTGGTCGAGCTACCACCGGTCGAGGTTGAGGTCGAACTGCCTCCGGTCGAGGTCGAGGTGCTGACATCGATGTCGATATCGGGCAATTCGCCGCCAGTGGTGGTGGTCGAATTGACGACCACACGGCCGCCGCCACCGCTTGAACCGCTGAAGAAGCCGCCGAAGAAGCCGCCGCCGAAACCACCGCCGCCGCCATAACCGCCGCCGTATCCGCCACCGGGAATAGAGCGCACGCCGCCGCCGCCCGATACGGGCGCAGCTGCTGGAAGCGGGGGAACCGGCACGGGGGCCAGCGCGGCCTGATAGGCCTGCGGGCAGACATTGTTCGGCTGGTAAGCGGCCTGCGGCGATGTTGCCGGGACGCATTCAACCGGGCGGCGCGGAATGCTGCGCGCCTGGCGGACCGGACGGCGCGGGATTGCCCGCGGCACGGCCTTGACCTGCTTCACCTGTTTGATCTGCTTGGTCTTGTAGCTGGGCGAATCGGTGATCGGCTTTTCGGCGACATGCACCGCGCCGCCCGCCAGCAACGCGCCACCTGCCGCGGTGGCCGACAATTTCGCAAGAGCTGATTTAACCGACATCGTAAGAACTTTCCGCTGCTTCCCGCCTGACATAACGCCCGGCTGCGATCCGAATGAACAGAGCGAATCCCCTGTGCTTCGGGTGCTCGCATGTGTTTACCAATCGCACCTTGCGGCAAGAATGTAAATTTTTACCGGAAAAGCGAGGCTTGCGGCGATGCTGTCCCGCCTTGGGACCACATTGGCGGCAAACCCTAACGGCGCATCAACCCTCTTCGTCAAACAAGCCGGACTGCGGCGTTACGGGCGGCGGCGCCGACGGCGGCGTCAGGCCCAGATGCGCCCAGCCCCCTTCGTTCAGGCAGCGTCCCCGCGCGGTTCGGGCGATCAGGCCCAGCTGGATCAGATAGGGTTCGATCACCTCTTCAACCGTATCGCGCGGCTCTGACAGACCCGCTGCGAGCGTCTCAACGCCTACGGGGCCGCCCTTATAGGTGGTGGCGATCATGGTGAGATAGCGGCGGTCCATCGCGTCCAGCCCCAGCGTATCGACCTCCAGCCGGGTCAGCGATTCGTCCGCAACCTGCGCGGTTACCTTCCCATCGCCCGCGACATGGGCGAAATCGCGGACGCGGCGCATCAGCCGCCCGGCCACGCGCGGCGTGCCGCGGCTACGGCGAGCAATCTCGCGCGCGCCGCCTTCCTCGATCGCCATGCCCAGCAGCTGCGCCCCGCGGGTCACCACGCGCAGCAGCTCGTCCTCGGTGTAGAAATTGAGCCGCACGGGAATGCCGAAACGGTCGCGCAGCGGCGTGGTCAGCAGCCCCTGCCGCGTGGTCGCCCCCACCAGTGTGAACGGCGGCAGATCGATCCGCACCGAACGGGCCGATGGCCCCTCGCCAATGATCAGATCGAGCGCGCGGTCCTCCATCGCGGGATAGAGCACTTCCTCGACCACCGGATTGAGCCGGTGAATCTCGTCGATAAACAGCACATCATGCGGTTCCAGATTGGTCAGCAGGGCCGCCAGATCGCCCGCTTTGCCGATCACCGGGCCGCTGGTGGCGCGAAAGCCGACGCCCAGCTCCTTGGCGACGATCTGCGCCAGCGTGGTCTTGCCCAGGCCGGGCGGGCCAAAGAACAACACATGATCCATCGCCTCGCCGCGCGATTTCGCCGCCGCGATGAACACCGCAAGATTGTCCTTCGCCGCCGCCTGCCCGACAAATTCGCCCAGCGATTTCGGCCGCAGCGCCGCGTCGGGGTCTTCCGGCTGGCGGTCGGGTGTGTGGAGGGGGGCGGGCTCGGTCATTCTCCACCCCTGCCGTCATGCTGAACTTGTTTCAGCAACCATTGCCCGGCTACGGGCGGAGCATGCGGCAAGAGCGCCAACCCTGCGTCTATATTCTGGCGAGCGGACATTACGGCACGCTCTACATCTGCGTCACCAGCGACTTGCTGGCCCGCATGGTCCAGCACCGTGAAGGCATCACGGGCGGTTTCACCAGCCGCTACGCAGTCCATCGTCTCGTCCATTTCGAGATGTTCGGCGAAATGGAGCCTGCGATCCTGCGCGAAAAGCAGCTCAAGAACTGGCGACGGCAATGGAAAATCAATTTGATCAACGCCGAAAATCCCGAATGGCGTGATCTTGCTGTTGGTTTGGGACTTGACCCGATGCCTCCGCGCACTGCGCCCAATGGATCCTGAAACAAGTTCAGGATGACGGGTGGAAAAGGTGGTTGCCCCGCTCAAAACGGGTTCACCGTATAGCCGCGCTGCTGGAGCAGGGCGAAGGCGGTCATGGCGGAGAGTGCGGTTTCGGTGCCGGCGATCAGTTCGGCTTCGCTGACGCCCTGCGCGGCGGAGCTTTGGCCGCAGACGATGAAGCGCACCCCGTGGTCGAGCATCTGGCGGATCATGGCGGCGCTGGGATTGTCGCCTTCCTTGCCATGCGCCGCCCAGCCTTCCGGCCCGAGCAGGTCGAGCACGGCCTTGCCATGCACCACCACCTCGATGCGCAGGTTTTCCTCAGGCACGCCGTGGGCAACATGCATATTGATGAACCGCGCGGCGCTTTCGATGGCGCGGTTGCGCTTGCCGTCTTCCGCCCCCTCGGCAACGTCGAAGGCGACTGAGAATTCAGTATCGGCGGGCACTTCGCCAATCCCCTCCACCGGGGCGTGCGGGCCGAAATCGGTGAACACCGGCCCGGTCCTGAACACACTCATATCCTGCGCCGAGGCGGGGGGAGCAAGGATCAGTGCCGCCGAGGCCATTGCTGCATAAATTTTCATGTTTTTCACCCCGAAGCCCTTTTCAATGCCACCCGGATCAATTCGCCCTCGCCCGCACCTTCGCCCAGCTCGCCTTGTGCCAGTGCCACGGCGCGGGCGGCGACGGCGGGTTTGAAGCCGAGGTTCTCCAGCGCGCTGACCGCATCGGCGCTTGCCCCGCCAGCCGGGATCGCCGCCATTGCCGCGCCGCCCGGACCGGCTGGCAGTGCGCCTGCCTTGTCTTTCAGCTCGTTGACGATCCGCCCGGCCAGTTTCGGCCCCACCCCGTTGGCGCGCGCCACCATGGCGGCGTCACCCTGAGCGCAGGCCTGCTGCACCTCGCCAGTGGTCAGCGCCGACAGGATCGCCAGCGCCACCTTGCTGCCCACGCCCTGCACCTGTGTCAGCAGCCGGAACCAGTCCCGCTCCGCCGCGTCGGCAAAGCCGAGCAGCCGCATATCGTTTTCGCTCACCTGAAGGTCGGTATAGACCGTGCACCCCTCCCCCGGCTCGCCCAGCGATGCCAGCGTGCGCGAGGAGCAGTGGACCAGATAGCCCACGCCGCCCACGTCGATCACCGCCCAGTCCGCGCCGGTATCGTCGAGCAATCCCTTGAGCTTGGCAATCATGTGTCGCGTCCTGCAATCATGCTTTGTTCCTGAACCATCAGCGCCCCTTTGGCCAGACCCATCCTGCGGCGTTCCGCAGGCCGATGTAATGCCGAGACATGGACCGGGTGTTACACAGTCCTGGAGGATAAAAATTCGGCTGTTGCGGCGGCGGCGCAAATGGCTCGGGAAGGATGCTCGGCAAGGTCATCCGCACACTGTGTCAGCTCGCAGGAGTGTAGGAAATCTTTGCCCTGTGCCGCTCGACAAGTTGCGGCGCAGGCTTACAATCGCCGCGCATGAGCTGGAACACATTCGGACGCGTTTTGCGCTTCACCACATGGGGCGAAAGCCACGGACCCGCGCTGGGCGCGGTGGTCGACGGGTGCCCGCCGGGGCTGCTGCTGGACGAGGGGGCGATCCAGCCATTCCTCGACGCGCGCAAACCGGGGCAAAGCAAATTCACTACGCAGCGCAAGGAGGCGGATCTTGTCCGTATCCTGTCGGGCGTGTTCGAAGGTCCAGATGGACAACAGCAGACCACTGGCACGCCGATCAGCCTGATGATCGAGAACACCGATCAGCGGTCAAAGGATTATTCCGAGATCGCCAAAACCTATCGCCCCGGTCACGCCGATTATTCCTATGACGCGAAATACGGTTTTCGCGATTATCGCGGCGGTGGGCGGTCATCGGCGCGCGAGACGGCGGCGCGGGTGGCGGCGGGCGCGGTGGCGCGGCTGGTGCTGCCCGAAGTGCAGATCATCGCCTATGTCGCGGAGATCGGCGGCGATGCGGCGGACGCGGCAAATTTCGACGCGGCAGAGATTGCGGGCAACCCCTTTTGGTGCCCCGACGCGGCAGCGGCCAAGCGGTGGGCGGCGCTGGTGGATGATGCGCGCAAGGCCGGTTCCTCGCTCGGCGCAGTGGTGGAATGCGTGGCCACCGGCGTTCCGGCAGGCTGGGGCGCGCCGGTCTATGCCAAGCTGGACGCCGATCTGGCGGCGGCCATGATGGGCATCAATGCGGTCAAAGGCGTGGAGATCGGCGACGGCTTTGGCGCGGCGCGGCTGACCGGCGAGCAGAACGCCGACCCGATGCGGCCCGGCGAGGATGTGCCAGAGTTTGCCGCCAATCATGCAGGCGGGATTGCTGGCGGCATCTCAACCGGCCAGCCGGTGGTGGTGCGCGTGGCGTTCAAGCCGACAAGTTCGATCCTGACCCCGGTCGAAACCGTAGACCGCGACGGCAACGCCGCCGAAGTGCGCACCAAAGGCCGCCACGACCCCTGCGTCGGCATTCGCGGCACACCCGTGGTGGAGGCGATGATGGCGCTGGTGCTGGCGGATCATAAGCTGCTGCACCGGGCACAGTGTGGGTAGCTGGGGGCAGCTAACGATCCAGTGGCGGACGCTAGCTAAGAATGTATGCAGCAACGCCTAAAAGGGCGATCAGTGCAAAGCCGATAACCCATAGCCAAGACAATGCGTCGTGAATGCGGCGCCAAGAATGCCCCTCCAAAATCAAAAGGCTTTCCGGCTTTAGCGCCTTGGGATCGACACCAGTTTCCTGACATAGGGCGATGGCGAAACGATCCCAAAGGCCGATTTCAGCCAACTCGCTGTCAGATAGCGTCTTTTTGAGTGACGCGAACAAGTCGCCAGCGGTTATCCAATTGCGTACGTAATCGTAGTCAAATTTAATGTTGAATGCGTTTTCGACATCATAGATTGCCGAAATTTCATCCCCATCTCCAGCTAGCCCCACGGAAATTGCCACTTCGTCCATGGGGCCAATCTAGCGGAATTATCGGAAACACCAAAGGTCCGTTGCCCACCCCAATTTCTGCCGCTCTCTTGCTGACAAGCTTTGCGGCGTCCGGCGCGAAGCGTAGCAATATCTCCGCGCACTCCCACTTTCCAAAAGTTCCCCGCCACTGATTGATAATTTCGATGTTCGCAATCGCACAAAATCGCTTTTGTGCGGCGCAACATACCCTATCTGACGCCCATCAGTTTCATCCCAACAACGGAGCAAACCCATGGGTATCATCGGCAGTCAGATCAAACCGTTCAACGCCACCGCCTTCCAGGCCGGCAAGGACTTTTTCCTCGTCACCGACGAGGATGTGCGCGGCAAGTGGGCGGTGTTCTTTTTCTACCCCGCAGACTTCACCTTCGTCTGCCCGACCGAGCTGGAAGATCTGGGCGAGCATTACGACATGCTCCAGAAGCTGGACGTGGAAGTGTACGGCGTTTCGACCGACACCCATTTCAGCCACAAGGCATGGCACGACACCAGCGACAAGATCGGCAAGCTCAAGTTCGCCTTCCTGGGTGATCAGAACCACACGCTCGCCACCAATTTCGACGTGCTGCGTGACGGGGCCGGCCTGGCCGACCGCGCGACTTTCGTGGTCGATCCCGATGGTGTGATCCAACTGGTCGAACAGACCTGCGAAGGTGTGGGCCGCAATGCCAATGAACTGGTGCGCAAGATCCGCGCCGCCCAATATGTCCGCGCCAATCCCGGTCAGGTCTGCCCGGCGGCATGGGAAGAAGGCGAAGCCACGCTGGCCCCATCGCTCGACCTCGTAGGCAAAATCTAAACTGTGATCCGGGGCGTTACGGCGTCCCGGTAATAGAGCCCGGGCACTGCCCCGGGTCGCTGGAAGGCCCGGGGCATCCCCCCCCCCGCTCCGGGCCTTTTGACTCTTCCCCACTCCCGAAACCGGAGCCCGCCATGCTCGACGCAGCGATGACCGCCCAGCTGAAAACCTATCTGGAAAATCTGCGCGAGCCGATCGAGCTTGTCGCCGCACTGGATGATAGCGCGAAGTCGGGCCATACCCGCGAGCTGCTGGTGGAAATCGCCGCGCTGCATGACATGGTCAGCACGCGCTTTGACGGGGAGGATAGCCGCCGCCCCAGCTTCATCATCCGCCGCGCCAGCGATGCGGAAAAATGGGTGCGGTTTGCAGGCTTGCCGATGGGGCATGAGTTTACCTCGCTGGTGCTGGCGCTGCTATGGGCCGGTGGCCACCCGCCCAAGGTCGACGCCGATCTGATGGAGCAGGTTAGCGGGCTTGAGGGGGATTTCGAGTTCGAGATGTATTTTTCGCTGAGCTGCCACAATTGCCCCGATGTGGTGCAGGCGCTGGTGCTGATGGCGCTGGAGAATCCGCGCATCTCTGCCACGCTGATCGAAGGCGGCACTTTTCCCGGCGAGGTCGAAACGCGCGGTATTATGGCTGTGCCCGCGACCTTCCTGAACGGCGAGAGCTTCTACAACGGCAAGATGGAGCTGGCCGAGATTCTCGCGCGCCTGGACAAAGGAGCCGATGCCAAGGCAGCCAAAAAGCTCGCCGCGAAGGATGCGTTCGAAGTGCTGGTGATCGGCGGCGGCCCGGCGGGCGCAGCGGCCGCGATCTATACCGCGCGGAAGGGCTTCACCACCGGCATCGCAGCCGAACGCTTTGGCGGGCAGCTGCATGACACGCTGGGGATCGAGAACCTGCCCGGCACCGCCTATACCGAAGGCCCCAAGCTGGCCGGCGAGCTGGCGGGACATGTCGGGCAATATGACATTGATGTGATGAATCTGGCCAAGGCGGTCAGGCTGGTCCCCGCCGCGCAGGATGGCGGTTTGCACACGGTCGAGCTGGGCAATGGTGCTTCGCTCAAGGCGCGCAGTCTGATTTTGGCCACCGGGGCGCGCTGGCGCAATCTGGGTGTGCCGGGCGAAGCGGAATATCGCAACAAGGGCGTGGCCTATTGCCCGCATTGCGATGGGCCGCTGTTCAAGGGCAAACGCATCGCCGTGATCGGCGGCGGCAATTCGGGGGTGGAGGCAGCCATCGATCTCGCCAAGATTGTCGGCCATGTCACGCTGATCGAATATGACGACCATCTGCGTGCCGACGCGGTGTTGCAGGCCAAGCTGCAAAGCATGGGCAATGTCGAGATTATCACCTCGGGCCAGACCACGCAGATCAGCGGCGATGGCGACCGGGTTGACGGATTGGTGGTCAAGGACCGCGCCAGCGGCGAAGAACGGCGCATCGCGCTGGAGGGCGTGTTTATCCAGATCGGGCTGGTGCCCAACACCGAATGGCTGGCCGATAGCGGGCTGGAACTGTCGCCCCATGGCGAGATTGTCACCGACAGCGAAGGCCGCACCAATCTGCCCGGCATTCTGGGCGCTGGCGACGTGACGACTGTGCCGTACAAACAGATTGTGGTGGCGATGGGTGATGGCTCGAAGGCGGGGCTGTCCGCCTTCGATTATCTGATCCGCAACGAGGCGACTGGCGACATCGCGCAGGCCGCCTGACGCCGCGGCGCATAATCGGCACGCTCTATCAATTCATCCCAATCAATCGATTGGACGAATTACTGGAGAGCGCGCATTATCCTCTCGTAAACGGGACAAACCCCGATCTTTGAGAGGAGAATTTCGATGGATGTAGCAACCGGAAGCGTACCCGGGGGCGGTTGCCCCTTTACTGGCGATGGCGGCACGCGCAGCCTGCTGGGCCGCACCAGCCGCGATTGGTGGCCCGATGCCTTGCAGCTCGAAATTCTGCAGACCGGCGGGCGCAGTCCCGATCCAATGGGCGACGATTTCGATTATGCCGAGGCGTTCAATGCGCTGGATTACAATGCGCTGAAGGCCGATCTGACCGCACTGATGACCGACAGCAAGCCGTGGTGGCCCGCCGATTACGGCCATTACGGCCCGTTCTTTATCCGCATGGCATGGCACGCGGCGGGCACCTATCGCACGGCTGATGGACGCGGCGGCGCCAATAGCGGGCAGCAACGCTTTGCCCCGCTCAACAGCTGGCCCGACAATGCCAATCTGGACAAGGCCCGGCGGCTGCTGTGGCCGATCAAGCAGAAATACGGCAAGCACATCAGCTGGGCTGATCTGTTTGTGCTGACCGGCAATGTCGCGATTGAAAGCATGGGCGGACCTGTGTTCGGCTTTGGCGGCGGGCGCGCCGATGTGTTCGAGCCGGAAACCGATATCTATTGGGGCACAGAAGAGAACTGGGTGGAGGGTGAGGAAACCCGTATCCAGCCCGACAAGGAGATGGCGCTGGAAAACCCGCTCGCGGCGATCCAGATGGGCCTGATCTACGTCAATCCCGAAGGGCCGGGCGGCAATCCCGACCCGCTGCAATCGGCCCGCGATATGCGCATGACATTCGACCGGATGGCGATGAATGACGAGGAGACCGTGGCGCTGACGGCAGGCGGCCACACCTTTGGCAAATGCCACGGTGCAGGCGATGCCAGCCTGATCGGTGCCGATCCCGAAGGCGCGGATATCGCGTTTCAGGGGCTGGGCTGGACCAGCGGTTTTGAAAGCGGCAGCGGCGAACATGCAATCACTTCGGGACTGGAGGGATCGTGGACCAACACCCCCAAATCGTGGAGCGAGAACTATTTCCGCCTGCTGCTGGACTATGATTACGAGCTGGTGACCAGCCCGGCAGGGGCCAGGCAGTGGCAACCGGTAAACCAGAAGGAAGAGGACATGGCGCCTGCCGCGCATGATCCTTCCAAAAAAGTCCCGACCATGATGACCACGCCGGACATGGCGCTGAAGATGGACCCGGAATACGCCAAGATTTCAGAGCGTTTCCGCAATGACCACGAGGCTTTCAAGGACGCCTTTGCGCGCGCCTGGTTCAAGCTGACGCACCGCGACATGGGGCCCAAGGCGCGTTACCTTGGCCCTGACGTTCCGGCGGAAGATCTGATCTGGCAGGACCCCGTCCCGGCAGGCAGCGCCCCGTCGGACAGCGCTATCGCCAGCTTCAAATCAGCGATTCTCGACGCTGGCTTCCCGGTGGGTGAGCTGGTCAAGACGGCCTGGGCCTCGGCCATGACCTTCCGCAAATCGGACCACCGCGGCGGTGCCAATGGCGCGCGTATCCGGCTGGCCCCGCAGAAGGACTGGGCGGTCAACGAACCCGCCGCTTTGCAGCGTGTCCTCGCCAAGATCGATGATCTGCGCGGCGGAATGTCGATGGCCGATGCCATTGTGCTGGCGGGTACGGCGGCGGTTGAGAAAGCAGCCAAGGATGCCGGTTTCAGTGTGCCCGTCCCCTTCACCGGCGGACGCGGGGATGCGGGCGACGAGCACACCGATGCCGACAGCTTCGCACCGCTGGAGCCGGAAGCCGACGCTTTCCGCAATTACCTCAAGACCAAGATGAGCGTGAAGACCGAGGAAATCATGCTCGACCGGGCCAGCCTGCTGGGTCTGTCCGCACCGGAAATGACGGTTCTGCTGGGCGGCCTGCGCGTGCTGGGTGCGAACTATCAGGATGCGGCCCACGGCGTGCTCACCAATCGCAAGGGGCAGCTGACCAACGACTTTTTCGTCAATCTGCTCGACATGGACACCGCCTGGGAGGTTGTGGACACCAGCGGCGATGAGGAATTCGTCGGCTCCGACCGCGCCAGCGGCGAGGAAAAATGGCGGGCCACGCGCACCGATCTGATTTTCGGATCGAACAGCCAGCTGCGCGCCGTTGCCGAGGTCTATGCCGAGAAAGGGCACGAGGAGAAATTCGTGCGCGATTTCGTCAAAGCCTGGACCAAGGTGATGGACGCAGACCGCTACGACATGGGCTGAGCACTGGCCGAATGAACCAAGGGCCGCGGGCGATCCCCGCGGCCCTTTTTCGTATAGGCGCACGGCGCGCTGTGCCCTATTGCGCGCGCCATGATCACCGGCACCCCGACCCTTGCCCGCGCCGCCGCCGCGCTGGTTTCCGCCATCGCGCTGGGCGCATTGACCCTCCAGATCGGGCTGAGCGCCCGCGCCGATGGGTCTGTGCTGATGGCGATGGGCAATTTGTCGCTATATTTCACCGTCTGGACCAATCTGGCGGTCGGCATCACGATGGCGCTGGTGGCAATGGGACGCCGCGTTGTCGCCACAGTGCTGTTCGCGTTGGCCACTGCGATTGCGGTGGTCGCTCTCGTCTATCACGCTCTGCTGGCGGTCTATAATCCGCAGACTGGCTGGGGACTGGTAGCCGATCAGGGCCTGCACAGCGCCGCGCCGCTGGCGATGGTTGGCTGGTGGCTGGCCTTTGCCCCGCCAGTATCGGCGGGCTGGCGCGCGTTGCCGCTGGTGACCATCGCCCCGATTGCCTATTCCGCTTTCGCATTGGCCGCCGCGCAGGTGAGCGGGTTCTATCCCTATTTCTTCCTCGACGCCGCCACCTTTGGCTGGGCGCAGGTACTGCTCAATCTGGTCGGTCTGGGGGTCGGCTTCATGGCGATTGGCGCAGTGCTGATGGTGGTGCGCAGGCTGTTGAAATTGCGCAGCCGAGGCACCGGCACGGCAGTTGCGGACTGACCGCCGGAAACCTCCCCAACAAAGGAACCGGCAATCGCTTTGAGGCGTTGATAGGGCAAGCTCCCTCAACCATCAGGATTATTCGCTATGACCGGCAAGACCAAGGCTCCCCCGACCACCACTGACGGGGGTATCCCGGTCGCCAGTGAAGAGCATTCGCTGACTGTCGGCCCCAATGGCCCGATTGTCCTGCACGACCACTACCTGCTGGAGCAGATGGCCAATTTCAACCGGGAGCGGATTCCCGAACGCCAGCCCCATGCCAAGGGCAGCGGCGCCTTTGGCCATTTCGAAGTAACCAAGGATGTCAGCAAATACACCAAGGCCAAGGTGTTCCAGAAGGGCACCAAGACCGATGTGCTGATGCGGTTTTCAACCGTCGCTGGCGAGCGCGGCAGCCCTGACACCTGGCGCGATCCGCGCGGCTTTTCGGTCAAGATGTACACCGAGGATGGCAATTTCGATATGGTCGGCAACAACACGCCGATCTTCTTCATCCGTGACCCGATCAAGTTCCAGAACTTTATCCGCAGCCAGAAACGGCGCGCCGATAACGGATTGCGCGATCACGATATGCAGTGGGATTTCTGGACGCTCAGCCCGGAAAGCGCGCATCAGGTCACGTACCTGATGGGTGATCGGGGTATTCCCAAGACCTGGCGCGAAATGAACGGCTATTCCAGCCACACCTATATGCTGGTGAACGCCGAGGGCGAGAAGTTCTGGGTGAAGTTCCACTTCCACACAGATCAGGGCGATGGCAACGCGCATTACACGCAGGCCGAAGCTGACAAGATGGCCGGGCAGGACGGCGATGTTCACCGCCGCGACCTGTTCGACAATATCGCCAAGGGCAATCATCCCAGCTGGACACTGAAATGGCAGATTATGCCGTTTGAGGACGCCAAGACCTATCGCTACAACCCTTTCGATTTGACCAAGACCTGGCCGCATGCGGATTACCCGCTGATCGAGGTCGGCAAGCTGACGCTGAACCGCAATCCCACCGATTTCCATACCGAGATCGAACAGGCCGCGTTCGAGCCCAACAATATGGTCCCGGGGATCGGCCTGAGCCCGGACAAGATGCTGCTGGCGCGAGGATTTTCCTATGCCGATGCGCATCGCCACCGGCTGGGCGTCAATTACAAGCAGATCCCGGTGAACGCTCCGCAGGCTCCGGTGCACAGTTACAGCAAGGATGGCGCTGGCCGGACAGTGAACGCCGTGGACCCGGTCTATGCCCCGAACAGCTATGGCGGCCCCGCTGCCGACCCTTCGCTGACCGACGATGCAGGTCAATGGCACAGTGATGGCGACATGGTGCGGCAGGCCTATACACTGCGCGAAGACGATGATGATGTCAGCCAGCCCGGTATCCTGATCCGCGAGGTGATGGACGATGCGCAGCGCAAGCGGCTGGTCGAAAACATCGTCGGCCATCTGTGTGACGGGGTGTCGGAAAAAGTATTGGTACGCGCCTTCGATTACTGGCGCGCGATCGATCAGAAGACTGGCGACAAGGTCGAAAAGGGCGTTCGTGACAAGCTGGGCGGAAAGTCCAAGGCGCCGGGCATGGCCTCAGCGGAATCGATCAAGCAAGCGATGAACGCCAAATAGTCAGCCGCCGCGTTTAAGGACGATATAGAGCGCACCGTCACCGCCGTGGTGGCGGTGCGCTTTGCGGATGACGGCGATGCTGCTGGAGTGGCTGGAAGCGGCTAGCCAGTCCAGCACCTTGGCGCGGATCGCGCCGCGCTTGCTGCCGCGATCGGCAGCGTCGACTGGGCGGGGTTTTCCGGTCACCAGCAGGATTGTCCGCGCGCCCATCGCCCGCGCCTGCGTTACGCCGCCCATCAGGCGCTGGTATGCGGCATCGAGGCCCAGGCCATGCAGATCGAGCGTAAAATCTGGGGAGATCGCGCCGCCCTTGATGCGGCGTTCCCAGTGCCCATCGAGGCCGGGTTCGGGCTTGGTTCGTGGCAAGGGCGCGATAACCGCCGGGCGGGTCTGGATAGGAGTGCGCGGTCTTGCCAAAGCCGCGCGCAATTCTTCAGCAGACGTCGGGGCGGGGCTTGAAAGTTTGGCGGGTGGAGCGTTTTTCCGGGGCGCGCCAACAGCCTTTGGATGGTCCCGCTGCGCGGTTTGGCGAGGATTCAGCGGGGTTACGCTTGCGGCCAGCCGCGCCCAGGCGTCGGCCTCGTCAGAGGACAGCCCGCGCGGGGGCATCATCGCACGCCGAGCCGCGCCAGCGTTCCCTTCGGGAGCAGCAGCAACGCCTCTCCGCGGGCACTCATCCCGCCCGCGATGGTGCGCGCGTCTGCGCCATTGCCCCAGAATGTGTCGAACCGGTTAGCGCCCTTGATTGCGCCGCCGGTATCCTGCGCGATCCACAACCCGTCCGCCTCGGCCCGGTCCATGTCGAGCATGACCGGCGCACCCAGCGGCACGAAATTGGGATCGACCGCCACCGAAGATTCGCCGCGCACCGGCACTTCCAATGCGCCTAGCGGACCATCGGTCGTCAGCGGGCGGAAGAAAATCCAGCTCTTGTTGAGCCGCATCAGATCAGCCCCAGCCTGCGGATGTTCGCGGATATAGGCCATGATACCCTGCATCGATCCGGCATATTGGCCCGGCCCGTCACCCAGCAGCCCGCGTTCGCGCATCACGCCGCCGATGCCGACATATTCACGGCCATTCTGCCCGGCATAACCAATCCGCGTCAGCGACCCGTCGGGCAGCCGCAGCAGGCCCGAGCCCTGGATTTGCAGGAAGAACAATTCGACCGGATCAGCGGCCCAGGCAATCTCCAGCCCGCGATTGGCCAGCGCGCCCTGTTCGATCTCGGCGCGCTCGTAAAACGGTACGAAATTGCCGCTGGCGTCATAGCGGCCAAGTGGTGCGCGTCCGGTGCGTTCGGCCTCGGGCATGTCAGCGGGCCAGCCACGCACCAGTTCGGGCGGCATTTTGTACACGGGCACGTCATAGCCGGGCGCGCGCACCAGACTCCCGCGAATTTCAGGTTCGTAATAGCCGGTGGCAAAGGCCTTGCCGTCAACCACACGCGCAGTGTCGAACTGGGCGGCGAAGAACCCGCGCGCATCGCTGTCAGACCAATTGGCGGCGGCCATGCAAGCGGGTTGCCATTCGCTGCGCAGTGTCAGCCCGCTCTTGTCCTCGCGCGCGAGCAGCTTGGGGCAGGATTCGCGAAAACTGCGTAGCGCACCCAGCGCATCATCGTGCCGCAATGCCAGCGCGCTGATTGCGGGTCCGCGGGTCACGCCGGCGGCCAGCGCTTGCGCGGCAGGCAGCGCGGGCGGTGGCTCGACCGCGCCGGTGCTTTCGGGCGGACGCGCTTCGGGCACCATGCCCGCACAGGCGCTGAGCAGAAGGGTAGCCCCGAGAACTGCAAGGATACGCATCAAAGTCCTCCCCGGCGCTGGCGTCAGCCTTCGTCGGTTTCGTCGAGGACCCAGTTCGGCTCCGCCGCGTCAACATTGCGCGAGAAGGTCCAGACATCGCGGCTTTCAATTGCATCGTCGAGCGAACCGGCAAGCAGAGCGCCATCCTTGTCGCGAGTGACCGAGGCAATATCCGCCACAAACAGCACGGCAATCCGCGCCAGACGGCCATCCAGTTCAGCAGAATGGATATTGGCATCCTCAATCCGGATCAGCCGGTTGTCGAGCGTTTCACCCGAAGCCTCACGCGCATCGAGGGCGGCCATGAAGCTGGCATAAACATCATCGTCGCACAGTTCGCGCAGCGTTTCGCGGTCGGCTTCCCAGAACGCCTCCAGCACCATGCGGTAAGCACCCTTGGCGCCTTCGACAAAGGCCAGCAGATCGAACTGCGGATCGGCAGTCGCAATGGCGCGAACCCCGCGTTCATTGGCCGAGGCATTGTTGTCAGTGGGACGCAGGCCGACAATGGCGGGCGCGATACGCGGCTGTTCGGTGCCGGCGCGCTCCTGCGGCGGATCGGTGCGTTCATAGCCGCGCGGCACGATTTCTTCTTCATGTTCCGACCGGCGGCCGAGCACGGAATAGAGTCGCAGCCCCAGAAAGGCTGCGATCATGGCGAGGATGACGATTTCGGTTATCACGATAAATGGCCTGCTTTGCGAAAGAACGCCGGACAGGGCAAAACGTCCCGACAATTCCTGTTACCCCTGCCCTAGATAGGCAGGAATTACAAACCGGCAATGGCCCGGCAGTGAAGATCCTTGCGCGCGCGGCGTCGGAAATTGCCGCCATCCGGCAGGCGCGCGCAGGGCAGGTTGGTGCGCAGCGGATTGCTACGGGCCACGCACAATGCTAGGCGCGCGCCCGATGGCTCCATCCCCCCGGATGGTACGCCCACCCCTTTGACAGAAAGCAAAAGAACATGGCCGACGAAGGCGACATTCTCACCGATTTGAACATGGACCCCGTGATGGACCCCGCAGCGGGCGCCAATGGCGAAGACACCTCGCCCGCCGCCGGGATGATCACGCAATATGTCAAGGATCTGTCGGTCGAAGTGCCCAATGCTCCGGCATCGTTCCAATGGACCGACCAGCCGCAGATCGACCTGCAGTTCAACATTGCATCGACTCAGGTCGAACCCGAGATTCACGAAGTCGAGCTGAAAGTTGTCGTCACCGCCAAGGCGGAAAAGGGCAATCTGTACCTTGTCGAGCTGGCCTATTGCGGCCTGATCGGCCTGCGCAATATGCCTGATGAACACGCCCACGCATTCCTGTTTGCAGAATCGCCGCGGCTGCTGTTCCCATTTGCCCGCGCCGTGATCGCCGATGCGGTTCGCAATGCCGGTTTCCCGCCGCTGATGCTTGAGCCTATCGACTTTACCGCTCTGTACCAGAACCAGCTCGCCCAGCGCGCGCAGGAACAGCAGGCCGGTGCGATGGCCAATCCGGCTGGCGAAGCCTGAGCGGCTAGCGACGCAGAGTTCAGGCCATGAGCCTGGTCAAGAACGTCGGCACCATTGGTGGCCTGACCCTGGTCAGCCGGGTGTTTGGCTTTGTCCGGGATATGCTGCTGGCGCGCGTGCTGGGCGCGGGATTGGCCGCCGACGCCTGGCAATTGGCTTTCACGCTGCCCAACACCTTTCGCCGCTTGTTTGCCGAAGGCGCGTTCAGCGTTGCCTTCGTGCCGATGTACACCCGGCGATTGCACGCAGAGACTGACGGCGGCGAGGCAGCCGCGGATGAATTTGCCGGTGATGTGTTGTCGGTGTTTGTCTGGGTGCTGCTGGGTTTCAGTGCATTGTGCATGATCTTCATGCCCGGGATCGTCTGGCTGCTGGCGCGCGAATATCAGACCGTTCCGGGCAAATTCGAACTGTCTGTCTATCTCAGCCGCATGACCTTCCCTTACCTGGCGTTGGTCAGCCTGGTTGCGATGTTGTCCGGGGTTCTCAATGCCCGCAGTCGGTTTGCCCCTGGTGCTTTTGTCCCGGTGTTGCTGAACATCGTGATGATCGCCGGCATCATGACGGGTTGGTATCTGCGCGGTGACAACGGTGATGATACCATCGTTGCCTGGGCGCTGGCTGCTTCGCTGACGGTATCAGGGTTTGCCCAGCTGTTGTACATGTGGTGGTCGGTCAGGCGCGCCGGGGTCAGCCTGAAAGTAACGCGGCCGCGCATGACGCCACAGGTCAAGCGTTTGGGTGTCTTGATCCTGCCTGCGACATTCGGCGCCGGGATCTATCAGATCAGCCAGCTGGTCGACACTTTCTTTGCCACCAGCCTGCCGCAAGGATCGCTGTCGTTGCTGAAATTCGCCGACCGGCTGAACCAGATGCCGCTGGGCATTTTCGGCATCGCATTGGGCACTGCCATTTTGCCCATGCTGGCTCGCCACATCCAGTCGGGCGATGACCGCCAGGCGCAGCGGCTGCAGACCAATGCCATAGAAATCGCCATGTTGTTGTGTCTGCCCTGCGCCATAGCGCTGTCGATCTGTGCCGAAGCGTTTACTACCGGTATATTCCAGGGCGGAAAAATGACGTTGGACGACACGCTGTTGATGGGCCGCATCGTGATCGCGTTGGTCGCCGGCCTGCCTGCATATGTGCTGATAAAGGTCTTTCAGCCCGCCTTCTTCAGCCGCGAGGATTTGCGCACACCCGTGTTCGTGGCCGCCGGTGCGCTGGCAGTCAACATCGCACTGAACTTCTATGTCGTGCCGCGTTACGGCATCGTCGGCCTGGCAGCTGCCACGGCGATTACGGCAACGCTGAACGTGGCGACATTGTTCGCCATTTTGCAATGGCGTGGGTGGTTCCGTTTTTCCGGCGCGCTGGCGGGGAAAATCCTGCGCCAGGCCTTGGCGACGGTTGTGATGGGTGCGGTGCTTTATTTCCTTACCCCGGCCTTGCGCCCATATTGGACCGGTGATGCGATCGAGCGAATCTGGTCGCTGGCCGCGCTGGTAATTGCGGGCGCCGGAGTGTTCTTCACTGCAGCCTATCTGCTGGGCGCGCTCGACAAGGATCTGCTGGCGCAGCTGCGCCGCAAGCCCGCCACAATTACGGACAGCTCACCTCCCAATTTTTCTGAATAAGCGAGTACGGATCTCATCATGCGCGTTGTCTCCGGCATCCAGCCCACCGGTAATCTTCACCTCGGCAATTACCTTGGCGCGATCCGCAACTGGGTGCGGATGCAGGATACAGTCGAGGAAGATAACCGCGCTCAAGCCGCCGCTGGCGATGGCGCAGACAAAAACCAATGTCTGTTCTTCCTGGCCGATCTGCACGCCATATCCATGCCGCATGATCCGGCAGAGCTGCGCCGCGGCACGCTGGAAATGACCGCAGCGCTGGTGGCGTGCGGGATCGATCCGCAGCGCTCGGTGCTGTTCAATCAGGCACAGGTTCCTGCCCATGCCGAACTGCAATGGCTGCTGGGCGGCACCGCGCGGATGGGCTGGCTCAACCGTATGACGCAGTGGAAGGACAAGGCAGGCAAGAACCGCGAAGGCCAGTCGGTCGCGCTGTTCGGCTATCCCGTGCTGCAGGCTGCCGACGTGCTGCTGTATCAGGCCACGCATGTGCCGGTGGGCGAAGACCAGAAACAGCATCTGGAGCTGGCCCGCGATATTGCGCAGAAGTTCAACAATGATTTCGCGCCTGACAACGCGCCCGTGTTCACCCTGCCCGACCCGATTGTCCCGCCGCAAGCCGCGCGGATCATGTCGCTGCGGGATGGACAGGCGAAGATGAGCAAATCGGACCCGTCGGAGCGCAGCCGGATCAATCTGGTTGACGATGCCGACACGGTGATGGCCAAGGTCAAGAAAGCCAAGACCGATCCCGAACCACTACCCAGCGAGCAGGCAGGGCTGGGCGGCCGCCCCGAAGCGCTCAATCTGGTCACAATCTACGCCGCGCTGGCCGACAGTTCGATTGACGACGTGCTGGGCGAATATGGCGGGCAAGGCTTCGGCAGCTTCAAGCCTGCGCTGGGCGAGCTGATGGTCGAAACGCTGCGCCCGATATCGCAGCGGCTGACCGCATTGCTCGAAGACCGCGAAGCACTTGATGCAATTCTGGCGCGCGGTGCGGCGCGGGCGCGTGAGATCGGGACACCGACATTGCGCGCAACCTATGATGCGCTGGGGCTGGTTCGCGGCTGATCGCGCGCAAGCGACTGTAACATTTGTGAATCGCGATATTCAAAGCCGGTTCATTGCCGCGCGCGTAGGAAATGTGCATCGTGGCCACGCCGGATAGGGGAAACCCCGGCTGACCAGACCCGTTTCGACCAGATTCGTTTCGAAAGGAATCGAGCATGACCATCCTGACTCAGGATTGGGGGCGCAAGCTCAAGCTGGCCTCTGTCCCGCTGTTAATTGCAGGCCTTGCCGCCTGTGCCACTCCGTTCAACGCCGACGTCTCGCGTTATCAGACGCAGCTGCCGGCGCCGCAGGGCGAAAGCTTCTTTGTTGTCGCGGATGATCCGTCGCTGTCCGGCGGGCTGGAATTCTCGCAATATGCCGATCTGGTCGAAGCGCAGATGGCGCGGCTGGGCTATGCCGAGGCACCCAGTGCCGAAGCGGCGACCATGCTGGTCCGCTTCGATTACGGTGTCGACAACGGCCGGGAGCGCGTGCGTTCAACCGGCTTCCATGACCCATTCTATTCGCCCTGGTACGGTTATAGCCCTTATCGCGGATCGCGTTTTGGTTCGCGCTTCGGTTATGGCCGCCGCACCAGCTTTTACCGCCCGCGTTCGTTTGGCAGCCGCTGGGGTTACGGGTTCTATGATCCGTGGTTCGGCGGATCGCAGATCGACAGCTACACGGTCTACACCAGCGGCGTCGATCTGAAGATCGACCGCGCGGCTGACGGGCAACGGCTGTTCGAGGGTAAGGCGCAGGCCATGTCCACATCGCCCCGCCTGCCCTATCTGGTGCCCAATCTGGTCGAAGCGATGTTCACCGATTTCCCCGGCAATTCGGGCGAAACCCTGCGCATCTCGATCGCACCGGAAAAGACCACCGTACGCCGCGTCGATTAAGCGGCCGGTTACAGAACGGAATGAAAGGGCGGTCCGTGTGGGCCGCCCTTTTTGTATGCGCTAACGCCGTTTCAGCAAGAGCAGTGCCGCGCCGATGGCGGCGGTGAAAACTGCCCCTTCGATGATTGCGCTGATGGCGTGGCTGCGCGCGCCGAACTCCTGTTCGCCAAACAGGGTCGCCACGCGCCCTAGTGCGAGCTGCGTATCAGGCAGCAATTGCTGAACCAGCAGCAGGCTCCCACCAAGCAGTCGGCCGCCAGCTGCATGAAGGAACAGTCCCGCGCAGCCGCCGATGCAGGCGCTGATCCCCAGCAGGCGAGCCGCAGGCCGAGGGTCCAGGCGGGTCATAATCAGCCACGCGGCCAGACCCGCGCCGGTCCCCAGCACCAAGCCTTCAAAAACGCCGGTAACCGGCCCGATACGCTGCCCGGTGAGCAGGCCGAGCCCGTCCTGCCCCAGTAAATTGCCGAGCGCGCCCACCGCCATTCCGCCCACTGCGCCGCCCGCCACCAGCAGCGCAGCAACCTGTGGCCTCATCACCCGCGCGGTGGCTAGGCCCAGACCTACCCCCGCCCCGCCCAATATGCCTAGCGCAGCGACCATTGCGGCCAGCACCGGCACCACCGCAGCGCCGCCTGCCGTACCGGCAAGCCCGTAGAACATTCCCCCCAGCGCGCCCGCAACACCGCCCGCCAGGGTGGTGGCCCCCGCAATCGCGCCCGGCATATCGCCCGACCAGCGCGCCGCGGCGACTGGCTGAGGAATCGGGTCTTCTCCGCCCTCGGGCAGCACTAGAAACCGATAGCCGTGCTTTGGAACGGTCGCGATGAAACGCGGGTTTGCCGCATCATCGCCCAGCGCGCGGCGCAGCGTGCGGATGCATTGGGTCAGCGCCTCGTCGGTAACCGGAATACCGCGCCAGACCTCGTCCATGAAGCGGGTTTTCGAAACCAGCGAACCGGCCTCGCTCACCAACAGCAGGAGCGCGTCAAAATAACGGCTGCCAAGGTCGATGGCGGCGCCCGCGCGGCGTAACTGCCGATTGGCAATGTCCAGCTCGAACTCGCCGAATCGCAAGATGTTCGTGCTGTCGATCATTCCCGGTAACGTCCCCTTTGCACCGGCTCCTATGCCACCACCCGGCCGCAAGGGAAGATTTTCAGCGATTGCTCACGAATTGCTCATGCCGCTCAGCCGGAGTGCGGGCCACAAGGAAGGCATCCAAACCGCATCAGGAAGCACTTGTCATGACCGAACCGATACCAACCCGCTCCCGCCTGCTCAACGGCTGGCGCATCGCCGGATGGGGGGCGCTGCTGGCGCTGCTCACGCTGCCGGCGATAACCATGGCGCTGACCGGCGAAGTCGAATGGACGGCGGGGGACTTCGTGTTCGCCGCCGTCCTGCTGGGCGCTCTGGGCGGCGGGGTCGAAATGGCGGTCAAGGTCTCCCGTAGCGGCACGCACATGGCCGGCCTCGTGATGTCGGCGCTTGCGGCATTTTTGACGATCTGGATCAATGCGTCGGTCGGAATCATTCGCGAGGGGCCGATCAATATCGCCTTCTTCGCGATCATCCTCGCAGCAGTGGCGGCGAGCGTGATCGTGTGTTTCCGCCCGCGCGCTATGCTGCTGATCGCAGGCTGCATCGTGGCGGCTGAACTGGCGGTGGGGCTGTTTGCCGAATTGACCGGCCAGCCCGATTGGGGGCCGGTGGTGTTTGTCGCAGGCTTGTGGCTGCTCCCTGCGATCCTGTTCTACAGCGCGCGAGCGTGGTGAGACCGGCCTCGGGGGCGCGGGGTCAGACCAGCTTTGCGTGACCGCCGGTCGAGCCGAAGCCGCCTGCGCCGCGGGCGGTGTCGTCCAGCGTGGCCACTTCTTCCCATGCCGCCTGCACCACGGGCGCCAGCACCAGCTGCGCGATCCGGTCTCCGCGCGCGATGGCGAAATCGGCATCGCCGTGGTTGATCAGGATGACTTTCAGCTCGCCGCGATAATCGCTGTCGATGGTGCCCGGCGTGTTGGGCACCGTGATGCCGTGCTTGAGCGCGAGGCCTGAACGCGGGCGGACCTGCACTTCGTAACCGTGCGGGATCGCCAGCGCCAATCCGGTTGCGACCGCGTGCCGCTGGCCCGGCGCGAGCAAGGCATCCTCTGCCGCGACCACATCCATTCCGGCGGCGCCGTGCGTGGCATAGGCGGGCAAATCCAGCCCCTCACCATGTGGCAGGCGCTTGATCCGCACGCCGACAGGGTCAGTCATGCTCGTCCTCGGGCGGTGCGTTAATCAGCTCTGCCGCGCGTTCGATTAGCGCGAAAGCGACATCTTCCTTGGGCATTTCGGCCAGGCTTTCGACGCCGGAGGACGTGATGATGTGGATCTGGTTGAGATCCCCGCCCATCACGCTGTCGCCAGCAGCCCCGGCAACATTGTTGGCAATGATCCAGTCGGCACCCTTGCGCTTGCGCTTGGATTTGGCGTTTTCGATGACATTTTCGGTTTCCGCCGCAAAGCCGATCAGCAGTGCCGGACGTTTCCGCCCCGCAGCCACAGCGGCAAGAATATCGGGATTCTCTGCCAGGATCAGCGCGGGCGGCGCGCTGCCGCGTTTCTTCATCTTTTCGCCAGCGATATGGCGGCTCTTCCAGTCGGCCACAGCGGCAACCATAAAGGCGATATCGGCGGGCAGCGCATTGCGCACTTCGGTCGCCATATCGTCTGCGGTTTCGATGTCGATGCGGTCCACGCCCGGCGGGGTCGGCAGATGCACCGGCCCGGTGACCAGCGTCACCCGCGCGCCCGCTGCGGCGGCGGCGGCGGCGATGGCAAAGCCCTGCTTCCCGCTCGACCGGTTGGCGATATAGCGCACCGGATCGATCGGTTCATGCGTCGGACCGGCAGTAACCAGCACATGCTTGCCATACAGCGGACGGTGTTCGGGGTTCTGGTCGAACGCACCCTGCCCATCCAGCGGGTCTGCGGCCAGCACGGCACCGCCGTCATCAGCCATCGGCTGCGGGCGCGCGCGACCATCCTGTCTGGCAACTTCGTGATTGATAGCTTCCGGGTCGATTGACGGGGCAGAGGCAGCGCCGCCTTTCTTGGCCAGCAACGGACCGCCCATATCGGGCTTGAACGCCACTTCCTCGACAAAGCTTTCCGCGTCGAAGGGCTCTTCAATCTCGGGTGTTTCTTCGAGCTCTTCTTCGATGATTTCGTGGCTGCGTTTGGCGGTGCTGCGCGGGATAATCGCGGATAGCAGGCTGCCGAGGCCGAATTTGGAGGTTTCTTCCTCTTCCTCGTAATCAGGCTCCGGCTCCAGCGCTTCGCTGGCCAGATCGGGCAGCGCGGCCTGCTGTGTCTGAGACGCAGGGGGAGCGGCCAGTTCGGGCAGGTCGATGTCGAGATCAAGTTCCTGCGCGATGGCCGCCAGGATCGCGGCGGATTCGGGCAGGCGGCCAGCGCCATATTCGCCGCAGGCCATTGCGCCTTCATCAGGGTCCATCACCTTGACGCCGGCCTGACGCAGCCAGTCGGCATTGCGCTGCGTCGCCGGGGCTTCCCACATCCGCACATTCATGGCGGGCACAGTCATCACCGGCTTGTCAGTCGCCAAAATCAGCGTGGTCGCCAGATCATCGGCGATGCCTGCCGCCATTTTTGCGAGCAAATCGGCGGTTGCCGGGCACACCACCACAAGGTCGGCCTGACGCGACAGCTGGATATGCCCCATCTCGACCTCGTCCTTCAGGTCGAACAGGCTGGTATAGACCTTGTTCTCGGACAAGGCGGCCAATGTCATCGGAGTGACGAATTGCTGTCCGCCCTCGGTCAGGACGCAAGTAACCTCGCCCCCGGCCTTGCGGATCAGACGCACCAGCTCGCATGATTTGTAGGCAGCGATACCGCCGCCGATGACAAGCAGGATCTTCGGGCTGCTCACGCGCCCGTCCCGCCGCTGGCTTGTTCCTGCACGGTGGTCCGTGCTGATCGGCGAATGCAATCCCATCGTCTCATCAAAGCGCTTGCTAGCGCCCCCCGTTATGTAATGCCAGCACACTTGCACCGACAATTTGCCCGCACCGCGATTGGAACCTATGGCTGGGGCCACAGGAATAACCGGGACAGGCGAATGCACCTGATATTAAGCGCAATCATCCTTCTGCTCGCCATACTGGATATGGTGTTAGGAATTGGTTTCTTTCTTAACCCTGTTTCTGCCGGGGCGGATTTCGGGCTGGATGTCGCCAGCACGCATGGCAGTTCGACGCTGCGCGGCGATATGACCGCGTTTTTCGTGGTGGCGGCGGTGTTCATGGCATGGGGCGCGTGGAAGCGCCGCGGCGCGGTGCTGATCCCGGCGCTGATGTTGTTCGCCATCGCCTTTACCGGGCGGCTGGTGAATTTGCTGGCGGTTGGCACTTACGATGGCTGGCATTTGCCGATGACGGTGGAGGCGCTGCACATCATCGTGATGCTGCTGGCGATCAGGGCGTGGGGCGGTTCTGCGCAGCGGGTGTGAAGGCACTGCGCCACAGTGACCGCAGCGCCATTGGCACGAATGCCAGCCCGATAAACATCGCCGGTGCGACCACAGCGCCCCAGTAGTAATTGTTGGCCCGCCCGGCCAGCATGAAGGCCAGCGCATAGCCGCCATACAGCAGCGTGCCGGTGGTCCCGGCGCTTGACCGCCAGCCGGCCCAGCCCGCCAGCATCAACACCACAATCGGTCCTGCGACTTCATGCGGCAGGAAGCGCAAATTCGACGACAGCACGACATTGCCCAGCCAGCCGCCCAGTCCGCGCAGTACCAGCCACGGCGGGCTGGCGGGATCGGCGGGCGAGACCTGCGGGGCGACCAGCGCCAGATGCCAAGCCATCGCCGCGAAGAACACTGCGACCAGCGCCGCCCAAGCAGCAGTCTCGCGCCAGTCCCGCCGCCACGCAGCCATTGCGCCCATCAACCCCGCAAAGGGCAGCGCGTGCTCGCGGATCGCCAGCGCCAATGCCGCGGCCAACAATGCCGCACGCCATTTACCGGGACGATGGAGGCCAAATGCCAGCGCAATCAGCATTCCTGCCCACAGTTCATGCAGCACGAAAAAATAATGATTGAGCCCAAGCGCGCCGCCCATGGCCATCAGCGCAGTGCCCAAAATCCGCACCCGCTGCCCGCCCGGCTCCTCGCCCAGCCGCTGCCACCACGCCCAGATCGTTGCCGCCAGCAGCAGCACCGCCAGCGCAATCATGCCCGGCTTGCCCAGCCATGCGTGAATGTAAGCGAGCGTCGGCAGGCGCACGGCGATGCCCGGCCGCACCGGATAATCGCGGCTGCGCTGTTCCGCGACCACGAAGTCGTAATAGTTCTCGCCGCCAGCAACGCGCTCGATCACGCGGTCATAAAAGGCGAGGTCTTCGTCGCGTTCGGGAACGGCAGCGGGCGTTGAATCATCCGCTGGCACAACGCTGAATTCGGGCACTTCGCTGGCCGTGCCATCCATGCTGGCTGACAGCGGGGTCAGCGCGGCAAGCACCAAAAGCAGCGCCAGCGCGCCCAGCGCCAGTCGCGCGGCCAGCGGCGGCCAGCGCGCAAAGCGGTCCCATGCGGGCACCGCATTTGTTGATGTCAGCCGATCCATCCCTGCGCCATCGCTCCCCAGACGAGTGCTGCACCGGCCCCGGCAGCCAGCAGATAGCCCGGCCAGCGGCGCGGCTCGCGCAGCTTGCGGTCCCACATCAATTCGATGTCGGGCAGCGGCGGCGGTTCGGGCGCCCCGCCCTTGGCGGGATAGGTGTCTTCGATCCGGCGGATCAATTGCGGCAGCCGCATCAGCGTTTCGGTGTCTTCACGAATCCGGTCGGCAATCGCCGCTTCGGGCCCCAACTCGTCACGGATCCAGCTTTTCACATAAGGTGCGGACACGTCCCACATATTGATTTGCGGATCGAGCTGCGTCGCGATGCCTTCGACCATCACCATCGTCTTTTGCAGCAGCAGCAGATGCGGCTGGGTCTGCATGTCGAAATCGCGGGTGATGGCAAACAATCCGTCAAGCATCTGCCCGACCGACAGTTCGCTTACCGGCTTGCCGCGCATCGGCTCACCCACCGCGCGCAGGGCCGTCGCGAACTCGTCAACATTGTGATAGCTGGGCACATATTGCGCTTCGAAGTGAATTTCCGCGACGCGTTTGTAATTGCCCGTGGTCAGGCCGTAGAGAATTTCCGCCAGCCACATGCGCGCGCGGCGGTCGATGCGGCCCATGATCCCGAAATCAATCGCCACGATGGTGCCATCCGCGCGCACGAACAGATTGCCCTGGTGCATATCGGCGTGGAAATACCCGGCGGCGATGGCCTGTTTCAGGAAGGACAGCACCAGCCGCTGCGCCAGCGCGGGCAGATCGTGCCCGGCGGCTTTCAACGCGTCCACATTGCTGATCTTGACCCCGTCGACCCATTCGATGGTCATCACCCGGCCATTGGTGCGGTCCCAGTCGATATCGGGCACGCAGTAACCGGCGGTGCCCACCATCGCCTCGGCCAGTTCTGAGGCTGACGCCGCCTCGCGCCGCAGGTCCAGTTCGCGCAAGGTCCAGCGCTTGAAATTGGCAATCGTCAGGCGCGGGCGCAGCCGCGTGGCTTCGCCGCCCATCGCCTCGACATGCGCGGCGGCCCATTCATAGGTCGCGATGTCGCGCGCGAATTTTTCGCGAATGCCGGGCCTCAGCACCTTGATCGCAACTTCGCGGCCCTCGGTCGTCACAGCACGGTGGACCTGCGCGATGGAGGCGGAGCCGACCGGCACCGGGTCAATCTCGGAAAACAGGCTTTCCAGCGGCTGGTCAAAGCTGGATTCGATGCTCTGGCGGATCAGCGCGAAATCCACTGGCGGCAAATTGTCCTGCAGGGTCAGCAGATTGCGCGCGGCATCTTCGCCCACAATATCGGGCCGGGTGGCCAATGTCTGGCCCAGCTTGATCGCAGCGGGGCCGATATCGCGAAATGCGCCGGCATAATCGGGCTCGCTGGATTTGCGCGCGCCCAGACTGAAAAACCCGATCAGCCGTTTGACCGGCAGCGGGGTGTTGGGATCGTGCTGAATCCCGCGCAGCGCCCCATGGCGCGCCGCAGTGCGCGCCCATTTCCCGAGCCGCCAGATATGCGTAATCGGGCGCGTCACGTCAGACCTTCCACCCCGAGTGGATCGCGACCAGCCCGCCCATGATCGGTTCGACCCGCGTGTTTTCAAAACCGGCCTCGCGGATCATCGCCTCGAAACTGGGCATATCGGGGAAGCGGCGGATCGATTCGATCAGATAGCGATAGCTGTCTTCATCGCCCGCAATCGCTTTGCCCAGCTGCGGCACAAGCTTGTGCGAATAGAGGTCGTAAGCTTCTTTGAAGCCCGGCCATTCGGTGGTCGAAAATTCCAGGCAGTAAAACCGCCCGCCATAGTTCAGCACGCGGTGCGCCTCGGCCAAGGCCTTGGCGATATGCGTTACATTGCGGATGCCGAAGGCAATCGTATAGGCGTCGAAAGTGCCGCGCGAATAGCTCAGCTCCTCGGCATTCTGGCGGCTCCACACCAGCCCGTCGATCCCGCGCTCCAGCGCGCGTTCAATGCCCACGTCGAGCATTTCCTGATTGATGTCGGATACCGTCACGCTGGCGCCGTGTGCGGCCATACGAAAGGCGATGTCCCCGGTGCCGCCCGCCATGTCGAGGATGGCTTCGCCCGGCTGCGGCTTGACCCGCCGCACGAAACGGTCTTTCCACAAACGGTGCATCCCGCCAGACATCGCATCATTCATGATGTCGTATTTGGCCGCGACATTGGAAAAGATTTCGCCAACACGGCCGGCTTTTTCCGCCGCGTCGATGTCCTGATACCCGAAGGAAACTGTTTCGCTCATGGTGCAGCGCCTTAGGGGAGTTTCGGGAGGGCGCAAAGACTGATACCGGCCTTTTCATGCCGGAACTTCCCGAGGTCGAAACAACCATCCGCGGCCTTGCCCGTTTTATGACGGGCGAGCGGATTACCAGCGTGCGGCTCAATCGCCCCGATTTGCGGCGACCCTTCCCTGACGGGCTGGTGCAGGCGCTGACCGGGGCGAGGGTTTCAGGGCTGTCGCGGCGCGCGAAATACGGGCTGATCCATACCGACCGCGATCACGTAATGGTATTCCATCTGGGCATGAGCGGGCGCTGGCGGATCGACCCCGAGGATAACGACAAGCATGATCATCTGGTGCTGGAAACCGCCGGGCACCGCTTTGCGCTGAACGATCCGCGCCGCTTTGGCTCGGTCGATCTGCTGCTGACGCCCGAGCTGGACCAATGGCCCGCCTTTGCCGCCCTGGGGCCGGAGCCGCTGGGCGAATTGCTGACCGCCGAACATCTGCGCGCCGCCACCAAGGGCCGCGTGCCCGCGATCAAGCAGCTGCTGCTTGATCAGCGGGTGATCGCGGGGCTGGGCAATATATATGTGTGCGAGGCGCTGTGGCGCGCCGGGATCAACCCGCGCAGGGCTGGCGGCAAGGTGACCTTGCCCCAGTTGCGCCGACTAGTGCCTGCGATCCGCGATGTTCTGGAACAGTCGATCCGCGATGGCGGATCAACCTTGCGTGATTTTGCCCAGCCCGACGGTAATCTCGGTTATTTCGCCACGCGATTCGATGTCTATGGGCGCGAGGGCGAGCCATGCCACCGCGATGATGGCGGGGTTGTGCGGCGCATCGTGCAGGGCGGGCGCAGCAGCTGGTACTGCCCGATCTGCCAGAAATAGCGCGCTAGCTGTCCACCTTGGCATAATGCGGCGGCGGCGGCAGGCCTTCCATCTTCTCGCTGAGCAAAGGGCGGAAGCTGGGGCGGCTTTTCATCACCGCATACCAGCCGCGCGCCTGTTCGTGACCTTTCCAGTCGATCCCGCCCAGATAATCGGCCACTGAAATTTGCGCCGCGCAGGCCAGATCCGCCAGGCTGAGTGTCGCCCCGCCGATCCAGGGCCGGGTGTCGACCAGCCAGTCGATATAATCGAGATGGCCATGCGCCATCCGCATTGTGTCGCGCAGCACCCGCGAATCGGGCGGCTGGCGCAGGAACAGCCGCTTTTTCATGCGTTCATGCAGCAGCGGCTGAGTCACATCGGTGTAGAAATTCTCGTCGAACAGCGCGATCAGGCGGCGGACTTCGGCGCGCGCCACTGCTGAGCCGCCCAGCAGCGGATTGCGCTCGACCGTCTCTTCCAGAAACTCGCAGATCGCCTGACTGTCACACAGCGCCACGCGGCGGCCCGGATCGTGCAGCACCGGGGTGCGGCCCGCCGGGTTCAGCTGCAGGAAGGCATCATTACCCTCCCACGGGTTTTCGCGGATCAGCTCGTAAGCGACCGACTTCTCGCCCATCTGCAGGCGCAGCTTGCGGCTGAAAGGGCACAGGGGAAATTGGTGGAGCTGCCACATGAAGCGCGCTCATGCCTTACAGGCGGCGCGGCGTAAACCGCGCGGTGCGAAGATGTCAGACGATTTTGTGTCAGTCGGACGGATCGGCGCGCATTGCGGGCATGGTTTCTTCCAGCCGCTTGGCCATTTCCTTCAAGGCGGGAAGCATCGCTTCGAACCCTTCGGCCATCCCGCCCATCGCCTGCATGGCGCGCGGGACATTGCGTTCGATCTGTTCGGGCACCTGCTCTGCCTCGGGCGACATGGTGCGCAGCGTGGCGTCGGGATCAACAGCTTCGGGATCCTCGCCCGCCATTTCCGCCACTGCTTCCATCATCGGGGCGAGCGGCATATCAAGCAGCACTTCGGACAAAGCACGGACCATCAGCGCCATCTGCTGTTGGCGCGCAGGATCGGTCATCTGCCGCGCCATTTCGGTCAGCGGCGCAGTTTCGTCAGCCTGCATCGGCGCCTGAGCATCGGTATCCTGCGCGCCCTGATCCTGCGCATAGGCAGGCATGGCAAAGGCGGCAGTGATGACGGCGACAGGTAAGATCAGCTTGCGCATGGAATTTCCCAAAAGTTCTGCGATGCCAGCTGTATAGTCAGCCCGTCCTGAAACTTGCCTGAACGGCCTGTTACAGCCCCGAAGCGTCGAGCATCATCAGACAGGCGGGAATGATTTCGGCCAGTTTTCCCGGCTGCTGCAATTCCGCCACCACCGGCCCAGCCTGCAGCGCCAGCCCTTCACGGGTCATGCCGGTTTCATCCATCAGCTTGGCCAGCGACTGGACAAAAAACTCGCGCCCGCGTTCGCGCAGATCGGGCCAGCTGGGGTCTGCCCCGTTTCCCATACGCTGCCGTTCCGCAGCCATCGCAATCGCGACCGAACAGCGCAGCGCGGTTTGCTGCTGGATCGGCAAGGGTGCCGGCGCCATCGTGACGGCGGGCGGCGGAGCGGGCGCATCGGCCTGAACGGCGAGCAGCGAGAGGGCAAGAAGCATGGTCATCCCGCTTCTGTATATCGCCCTGCCTTAACCGCAAGCGACGAACTTGCGGCGCTGTGCGCGCTCGCCTACGCAGGCGCTCTATCAGGGAGATGCCAAGCTTATGAAGACCCGCGCCGCAGTCGCATTTGCAGCCAAGCAGCCGCTTGAAATCGTCGAGCTTGACCTCGAAGGCCCCAAAACGGGCGAAGTGCTGGTCGAAATCATGGCCACCGGCATTTGCCACACCGATGCCTATACGCGGGACGGTCTGGACAGCGAGGGGCTGTTCCCCAGCGTGCTGGGCCATGAGGGCGCCGGAATTGTGCGCGAAGTGGGTGCAGGGGTCACCAGCGTGACGCCGGGCGATCATGTCATCCCGCTGTACACCCCCGAATGCCGCCAGTGCAAAATGTGCCTCAGCGGCAAGACCAATCTGTGCAGCGCGATCCGCGAAACACAGGGCAAGGGGGTGATGCCGGACGGGACCAGCCGGTTCAGTTACAAGGGTCAGACGATCCACCATTATATGGGCTGTTCGACCTTTTCCAACTTCACCGTCCTGCCTGAAATCGCATTGGCGAAGATCCGTGAGGACGCACCGTTTCACACCGCCTGTTACATCGGTTGCGGCGTCACCACCGGCGTGGGCGCGGTGACCAATACGGCGCAGGTCAAGCCGGGCGACAATGTGGTGGTGTTCGGCCTTGGCGGGATCGGCCTGAACGTGGTGCAAGGCGCGCGGATGGCAGGCGCTGACCGGATCGTAGGCGTGGACCTCAATCAGGACAAAAAGACCTGGGGCGAACATTTCGGAATGACCGATTTCATCAACCCCAGGGATACCCCCGATGTCGTCGCCGCGATTGTCGAAATGCTCGACGGCGGGGCCGATTACAGCTTCGATTGCACCGGCAATACCGATGTCATGCGCCAGGCATTGGAATGCTGTCACAAGGGCTGGGGCACCTCGATCATCATCGGCGTGGCAGAAGCTGGCAAGACTATCGAAACCCGCCCGTTCCAGCTGGTCACCGGCCGCAATTGGCGCGGCACCGCATTTGGCGGAGCCAAGGGCCGCACCGATGTGCCCAAGATCGTGGACTGGTATATGGATGGCAAAATCCAGATCGACCCGATGATCACCCACGTCCTCAAGCTCGACGAGATTAACAAGGGCTTCGACCTGATGCATTCAGGCGAAAGCATCCGCAGTGTCGTCGTCTTCTAAGCCGCAAACCCCCTAAGCCACTCCAACGGAGAAAAATGAATGTTCAGCCATGTCATGCTCGGCGCCGATGATATCGATGCCGCCAAGAAATTCTACGACGCCACCTTCAAGGCGCTGGGCGGGCGCGAAGGGTCGGTCGACCCCAAGGGACGGCTGATCTATCTCAACAAGGGCGGGATTTTTCTGGTCACCAAGCCGATCGACGGCAAGCCCGCATCCTGCGCCAATGGCGGCACCATCGGCTTCGCGGTGGATTCCGAAGAGCAGGGGGCAGGCGTGGCATGAAGCCGGTCTGGCCAATGGCGGCACTGCAATCGAAGATCCGCCGGGCATCCGCAGCAGCGAAATCGGCAGCATGTATCTGGCCTATCTGCGCGATCCGGCAGGCAACAAGATCTGCGTCATGAAACGCATGGGCTGAGCCTGTGAAAACGCTGTCCACAAACCGCGCCTTTGGCGGCACGCAGGGCGTCTATTCCCATGCCTCCGCCGAGACCGGGACGGAGATGACCTTTTCGGTCTTCGTCCCCGATCATCCGCCGGGCGCCACGCTGCCGGTGCTGTGGTATCTCTCGGGCCTTACCTGCACCCACGCCAATGTCACCGAGAAGGGCGAATACCGCGCCGCCTGTGCGAAACACGGGATCGTCTTCATTGCCCCCGACACCAGTCCGCGCGGCGCGGATGTTGCCGATAACGACAGCTATGATCTGGGCACGGGCGCGGGCTTCTATGTCGATGCGGTGCAGCAGCCGTGGGCGCAGCATTACCGGATGCGCAGCTATATCGAGGACGAATTGCCGGCATTGATTGCCGAGCAGTTCGCGGTCGACATGGACCGGCAGAGCATCACCGGCCATTCGATGGGCGGCCACGGCGCGCTGATCACGGCGCTGCGCAATCCGGGCCGATACCGGTCGGTCAGCGCCTTCGCCCCGATCGTCGCCCCGGGCGAGGTGCCGTGGGGCGAAAAGGCGTTCTCTGCCTATCTTGGCGATGACCGTTCCGCGTGGCGCGAATATGACGCGGTCGCGCTGATCGAAGACGGCGCACGCGTGCCCGCATTGCTGGTTGATCAGGGCATGGCGGATGATTTCCTGACCGGGCAGCTGCGCCCTCACCGCCTGGCAGAAGCCTGTGAGGCCGCCGGGATTGACGCTAGCATCCGCCTGCAGGAAGGCTACGATCATTCCTATTATTTCGTCTCGACCTTCATGGCCGATCATGTCGCATGGCACGCCGGCCGGCTGGATTGAAGCAGCCGGGCACCACGGCCCCGCGATAATGACCGCGTGATCGCAGCCGGATGCTTTGGCCTGATCGTGCTGCCCTTGCTCGGCCTGGTTGCGGGCGGTTTGCTGGGCGGAGCGCAGGGGGCACGCTGGGGCGCGGCGGCGGGCTTCACCGTGGCCGCAGCCGCCAGCGCGGCCGTCGGCTATGCGCTCGTCAAGGCCGGCCGGCGGGATTAGCCGGGCAGGCGGAACCGTTTTCCTACAGGGCTACGTGCCGCTATCCTTCGCGCTCTGCTCTTTCCCATTGTCGGCAAATAGCCGCCGCACAGTCTCGCGGCGCAGGAAATCTGAAAGGTTACACCTGCTAACCGGAATATTACCCTACCCTGCTGATAAGAAAACACTTTCGGAAGAAGCATTATTTTTTAAAACCCCCCGGTATGTGGTCCACCCCCCCTGCTCTCGGAACAGGCTTAGCCGCGTTGCAGTTCGTAAAGCGCAGACTCGGCGCGCCAGTTGGCTGCCGCGGGGCGAATCGGACGCTCGCGGGTGAAAAACCATCGCCGCTCAAGCCGCACGTCCAGATCGGACGCCAGCTGTTCGAAATCCTTCACTGTCATGTGGTGGATATTCTGCGTTTCGTACCAGCTCACCGGCAGCGCGCGCGTGACCGGCATCCGTCCCGCCAGCAGCAGCGAACTTCGCATCCGCCAATAGGCGAAATTGGGAAAGCTGACGAAGGCGCGGCGGCCCACGCGCAGCAATTCCGTCAGCATCCGGTCAGGACGCGAAGCGGTCTGCAAGGTCTGGCTCAGCACGGCATAATCGAAGGAGGCACCGGGATACTCCGCCAGATCGCGGCCCGCATCACCCTGCACCACCGACAGTCCCTGCGCTACGCAGCGTTCGACGCAGCCGCCGTCGATCTCCATTCCGCGCGCATCCACCTGCTTGCCATCGCGCAGCGCGGCCAGCAGCGCGCCGTCACCGCAGCCGATATCCAGCACACGGCTGTGCGGGCGGATATGATCGGCAATCACCGCCAGATCGGGGCGCAAGTCAGCCATCGAGGAACCCCTTTACCACCCGGTCGAGCGCGGGCACGTCGAGCAGGAAACTGTCATGGCCATGCGGCGCGGACAGTTCGACAAAGCTGACTGGCGCGCCCGAGGCGTTGAGCGCGTGCACCAGATGGCGGCTTTCGGCTGTGGGATAGAGCCAGTCGCTGTCAAAGCTGACGAGGCAGAAGCGCGCGCCGGTCTGCGCAAAGGCATTGGCGAGCAGGCCGCCATGCTCCTCCGCCAGATCGAAATAATCCATCGCGCGGGTAATGTAGAGATAGCTGTTGGCGTCGAACCGGCGGGTGAAGCCGCTGCCCTGATGGCGCAGATAGCTTTCGACCTGGAAATCGGCGTCGAAGCCGAAACTCTTCGCCTCCCGATCCTGCAAATTGCGGCCGAATTTCCCGGTCAGCGCGGCTTCGGAAAGATAGGTGATATGCGCCGCCATCCGCGCCACCGCCAGACCGGCGGCAGGCTGGATCTGGGCGCTGTAATAATCGCCGCCGGACCACGCCGGATCGGCCATGATCGCCTGCCGCCCCAGCTCGTGGAATGCGATGTTCTGCGCCGAATGGCGGCTGCTGGTGGCAATGGCCAGCACGCGGCCTGCCCGCTCGGGCCAATTGGCGGCGAGGCTGAGCGCCTGCATCCCGCCCATCGATCCGCCCACCACGGCATGCAGCCGCTCGATCCCCAGCGCATCAAGCAATGCGATATGCGCGCGGACCATGTCGCGGATGGTGATGACCGGGAAGCGCATCGCAAAAGGTGCGCCATCTTCCGCCGCGCTGGCCGGGCCGGTCGAGCCCATGCAGCTGCCGATGACATTGGCGCAGACGACGTGGAAGCGATCGGTATCGATTGGTTTGCCGGGGCCGACCATCCGGCTCCACCAGCCGGGTCGGCCAGTCACCGGATGCAGGCTGGCGACGTGCTGGTCACCGCTCAGCGCATGACACAGAAGGATCGCATTACTGCCGTCAGCGGCCAGTTCGCCATAGGTCTGGTAAGCGATCACGACCTGATCCAGCACGCCCCCGCCATCGAGCGGCAGGGGGTCGGGCAAGGCAAGGCGGGTGACATCGGCGGACATGGCGGGTGCATCTAACCGCTCTGCACACGCTTGTCGAAGCGCCCTTTTTCTTTCATGCGACAAAGCCGCGATGACTGAGAAACCTGAACTGAAACCATGGATCGCAGCGATCCACGCTTATGTGCCCGGCAAGTCGACCGGCGCAGGCGGGCGGGCGCTGATCAAGCTGTCGGCGAATGAAAACCCGCTTGGGTGCAGTGCGCAGGCGCGCGCGGCGCTGGCCGAAACCGGTGATCCCGCGCGCTATCCTGACCCCGATGCCACTGCGCTGCGCGCGGCCATCGGCGCCTTGCACGGCATCGACCCGGCGCGGATCGTCTGTGGTTCCGGCTCGGGCGAGCTGCTGGAATGCGCGGTTCAGGCCTATTGCGGCGTGGGTGACGAGGTGGTGTTTTCGCAATTCTCGTTCTCACTCTATCCGCTGCTGGCGCACCGCGTCGGCGCAACTATCGTGGCTGCCGAAGACGATGATTTCGTTGCCAGCGTGGACCAATTGCTGGCCTGCGTGACAGAGCGGACCAGAGCCGTAATGCTCGACAATCCGAACAATCCGGCGGGGACATATCTGGGCCGTGAAGAACTGGCACGGTTGCACGCCGGATTGCCCGGCAATGTGCTGCTGGTGGTCGATCAGGCCTATGCCGAATATGTCGCGGATGGCGAAGGCGACGGCGCGCTGGAGCTGGCGGCGCAGCACGACAATGTGCTGATCACGCGCACGTTCTCCAAGGCCTATGGGCTGGCGGCGGAACGGATCGGCTGGGCCACCGGAGCGCCGGGGCTGGTCGATGCACTCAACCGGCTGCGCGGTCCGTTCAATGTCACCGCTATCGGTCAGCGGGCGGGGGTCGCGGCGCTGGAAGATCAGGCGTTCGTCACCGGCTCTCGTGATGCCAACAACACCGAACGCGCGCGCTTCACCGCAGCGATTGCGGCGCTGGGCAATCACGGGATGCGAGCAGTGCCCAGCCAAGCCAATTTCGTGCTGGTGCTGTTTGCCGGCGCGCTGGATGCGGCAAGCGCGCTCGCCGCGCTGGCAGAGGCTGGTTATGCGGTGCGCCATCTGCCCGGACAGGGCCTGCCCGACGCGCTGCGCATCACCATCGGCACTGCCGAACATATGGACGATATCGCCGCAGTACTGAAGGATCAGGCCGAACGCGTCAGTCGTTAAGGCTGTTGATCGCTTCCATCACACGCGCTTCGACCTCATCGCGCTTCAGGCCGGGCGGGATTGGCTTGCCAAAGCGGTAAGTTATGCGCCCCTTGCGCTTGAGCACGCGGTGATAGAGCGGCCCGCTGTTCACCGAAACCGGCACCACGGGCAGGCCCAGCATCTTGTACAGGCCCGCAAATCCGGCCTGTAACGGGCGCCGCTCACCATGCGGGACCCGCGTGCCTTCGGGAAAAATCACCAGCGGGCGGCCATCCTGCGACAGCGCCTTGGCCGAGCGGATCATCGCCATCAGCGACCGCGCGCCCTTTTCGCGCGCCACCGGCACCAGCCCGTAAGCCGCCGCCGCGCGGCCCCACAGCGGGATCGCAAACAATTCCTGTTTCGCAAAGACACTAGGACAATCAAACAGCCGCGGCGCATCGATCGCCTCGAAGAAGCTTTCGTGCTTCATCGCATACAGCACCGGCTCGTCTGAAGGTGCGCCATCCAACACCACTTCGATGCCCAGAATGTTGACCACGCACCAACGCTGCCACGCGCTCCAGTCACGCACCTTGCGGCGAAACACCTCAACCCCAAGCGGACGGGACGCCAAAGCCGCCGAAACAACGAACACAGAGCCGATGTAAAACACCAGATAAAAGGCAATATTGCGGAGCAACAGCATGGCGGGCTATCCGGGCAACCCTTGCGAAATGGCTGCCGCAATCAGCTTGTTATATTCCAGAAACAGCGTCTTCAACTCCGGCTGGGAGCGCACAGCATCCTTCACCACCTGCAGATTTTCGGGCAGCGCTTCGCTAAATTCCGAACCTGCACGTGCCATGTGCCAATCGGTGGTTACCAGCCGTACACTGGAAAAATCATGCTCCTCCAGCCACTGCGCCACTTCGCCCGCATTGCTGCGCGTATCGACGGCCAGATAGCCGAGCGTCACACAGCATTGCATCAGCCGCGGCGAGACATTGAATTCAGCGGCGAATTCCTGCGGCTTGACCTCAGGATCTACGCCAGAAACAAACATCTCTTTTGCCAGCCCCTTCTCGACCACCTCAACCCCGCGCGCGATCCGGCCGGGGCCGCCCGTCAGCACGATCACCGCATCGGTTGGGGTGTTGGACGTGGGGCGCGGCAAAGCGACTGCAAAGGCAAGAAAACCCAGCGCGTAAATCATCACGACAGTGGCGAAGAACCGCAGGATCACAGCATTTTCTTGAGCGAGGCAAGGACAGTCATGCGCGCCGTGTAGACGGCAATCACCAAGGCGAAAAGGGGGATCGAGCCCAGAATGATCCAGTCCCCACTGCCCAGCCCGCCGCCCTGCACCAGCCCGGAATCGAGCAAGGCAAACTGCGCGCCCAATACCAGCACCGCCGCGCCGCCAGCCAGCAGGCCCAGCGCCCCGCCCGCTGCCGCATCGAGCAAGATCGAGCGCTGGAAAATGCACGCAATCTGGTCATCATTGCCGCCCAGCAGATGTACGATCTCGATCGTATCGCGATTTGCACCCAGCGCATTGCGCGCCGCCAGCCACACTGCCGCCGCACTGGTCGCGGCGAGCAGCGCGATCAGGCCCCATGCCATCCAGCGCAGTGCCGACACCGCTGACAGCACCGGGGCCAGCCAGTCCGATTGCGCATCGAGCCGGGCATCGGGCGCGGCCTCTGCCAGCCGGTCACGCAGCCGGCCCAGTGTCGCCGGGTCAGCATCGCCAGTGAGTGTCAGATCGATCAGCGCGGGCAGCGGGACCGCCTCCATCTCAGCGCCGCCGCCCAGCCATGGCTCGACCAGCGCCGCCACTTCGGATTGCGGGACGATCCGCATTTTCGCGACCGCACCATCGCCGCCAAGAATTTCCGCCGCCGCACGCGTTTGCTCAGAACGGTCCGCCGGATCAGCCTCGACAATCTGCACAGTCACGCCGCCCGCCAGATCGCCGCGCGCGCGGTCGGCCAGATTGTCCAGCGCCAGCCCGCCTCCCGCCGCCACCACGGTCAGCGCGACCATGATGGCAATCACCCAGGGCATTGGCCCGCCAAGCCGTGCACGCGGCAGCAATTGTGCCGCACGGCGCCCCCGCAGCGGGGCCAGTCCGCGTTCCACTGCGCGGGCCAGGGCAGGCGGTTTCTTCACCGGTCGGTCGGCCCGGCAGCAACCCGGCGCGGCGGATAGCGCAGCGCGCCGGTGGGATCGGCCAGCGTCCCCTTGTCGAGCCGCATGATCAGCGATTCCGGCACCTTGCGCAGCAGATGGACGTCATGCGTGGCCACCACCACCGTGGTCCCCAGCCGATTGAGCGCCTCGAACAATCGCAACAGTTTGAGCGCCATTTCAGGATCGACATTACCCGTCGGCTCGTCCGCCACCAGCATATCGGGCCGCCCGATCACTGCACGCGCGATGGCCACCCGCTGCTGCTCCCCGCCTGACAACGTGGCAGGGCGTGCATCGGCGCGGTGCGACAGGCCCACCCAGTCGAGCATATCGCGCACCGGGCCATCAAGGTCCGCCTCACGAACACCAGCAACCCGCAGCGGCAGCGCGACATTCTCGAAGGTGGACATATGCTCCACCAGCCGGAAATCCTGAAACACCACTCCCATGCGGCGGCGATATGCGGGCAAGCGTTCGCGCGGCAAAGTGATCACATCACTGCCAAACATGCGGATCGCGCCGCGCGACGGGCGCTGCGCCAGATACAGCAGTTTCAGCAGCGAGGTCTTACCCGCGCCGCTGGCCCCGGTGAGGAAATAGAACCGCCCGGAAAACAGCGTGAACGACACATTGGACAGCACTTCGCGATCAGTGCCGTACCGCAGCCCGACATTATCGAACTGGACAATCTCCGTTTCGGGCGCGTTCATCGCACCGCGACCGTATCGCGCAAGGGTATGATCGGGCCCGCCATTGTCATTGTGGGCTATAACGCGCCTTCGATGTGGAAAAAAGCCGTCGATTGCTTTCTCCAACAGGTGGATAGCTTGTCGTGATTCGTCGCGCCCCCTAAGGCCCTTTGTTACAATGATCATTGCCTGCCCCGCCTGCCAGACGCGCTACGTTGTCCCCGACAGCGCCATCGGTATCGAGGGGCGCACGGTTCGCTGTGCCAAATGCAAGCACAGCTGGTTCCAGGATGGCCCTGGTGTCGAGGCGATTGCCGCCAGTGAAGCGGTGCCCATGCCGCCGCAGCAGCCTGCCAGCCCGCCCGCTGCAACACCCGCTCCGTCGCGCCAGCCGCCGCCTGCGCCCAAGGCACCGCCGCCGTCCGAAGCCGCGCCGATACCAAAGCCAATGTTTGCGGATGATCCGCGCGAAGAGGCACCGCCCGTTTTGCGCGACGGACCCGATTTTGACGAAACCGATCCGCCCTATGGCGATGTGCAGGACGATCTGCCCCCGCCGCCCCGCCCTGAGCTGGCCGACGATGTCTCGCGCTTCGACCATGCGCCGCCGTTCCGTCCGCGCCGCAATCTGGTGAAACTCTGGTCTTGGGCTGCCGCGATCTTTGCACTGCTGGCGCTGGGGACGATGGCCGCCGTCAATTACGCGGGGATGCCCGCCTGGGTGCCGATGGCCAAGCCGCTGTTCGGGGCGAGCCAGCCCGATCTCAAGCTGGAATTCCCGGTTGCCGATCAGGAACGCCGCACGCTGCCCAATGGCACAGAGTTTTTCGGCGCGCGCATTCTGGTGACCAACACGGCGCGCGAAACCCGCAATGTGCCCGGCATCCTGATTGTGCTGCGCGACCAGCGCGAGCGGCAGGTATACAGCTGGGTCGTCACCCCGCAGCAGCGCACGCTGACCCCGGGTGAGACGATGACCATCAACGAGGCGGTCACCGATGTGCCCAAATCGGCGGTCTTCGCAGATATCGGCTGGGCCCCGCGCTAAGCCCTGTCAGCCGGGCGCTGACACAGGGCGCAAACAAAGGTGCTTGCGGGCCTGACAGACCGCTGCTAGTGGCGCGCTCCTACCGGCGGGAGCGCTCTGGCGCCCCGTAATGACTGTGTGCGGTCGTGGCGGAACTGGTAGACGCGCAACGTTGAGGTCGTTGTGGCCGAAAGGCCGTGGAAGTTCGAGTCTTCTCGACCGCACCAAACATAAACGGTTGTTTTTAATGGATTTTACCCCCTACGAGGGAGCCGAAATCCTCCCGACATTACAGGACTTTGGCCGTGATGCTTGTAGCTGGACTGGAGGCGAAAGCGTCTCCGCCTTCACCGTATAACGAGCAACTTGGCTCCGGGTGCTGTCAGTCTAATCGCAACTTGTCTCTGCTCGACGGAGTTTCTCCTGCCCTACCAAGTTTCAGCCCATGAGGTTCTGCCACTCAGCCAGTGCGGCTGAGCGGGATGTCTTGTAAGTCTGTCTATCGAGGAGGTGGCGCTGGGAGTTGAAGTGGTTGTGGACGTTGGCGTGAACCGAAGCGAACTTCTGCAGCGACTTCATTTGCCGAAATCGCAGCATTGCAGGCTCTCGTCGTCGGAACGGTAGGTAGCTTTTCTCAGCTCGATTATTCAACCAGCGCCCCATCTCCCGGCGGTCCA
>NZ_VCAO01000011.1 GCF_005884405.1 Qipengyuania marisflavi
AAATCTCCCTCTCCTCCTTGAGGATCCGGTTCTCCAGGCGCAGACGTTCATTCTCACGGGCCAGATCCGCCTGCGGCGCGGCTACCAGATCAGTGGGCCGATATTGCGCGACCCACTTGCCCAGCGTCGACAATCCCACCCCTAAATCTGACGCAACACGCCGACGCGACAGCCCGCTGGCCAGCGCAATCCGCACCGCTTCCCGCTTGAACTCTTCTGTATGCTTCATCATCTCGTCGGCCTCCTTGATAGAGTGTTAAACTCTCAAGTGACCGGCACAAAACCGTTACAAGTCCACAATGGTGGCGTCCCACGGCGAACAACTACTTTGACCGAGTGGCTAAGGCCCGCACGCTCGAAGCGCTCGATGCCGCCGGCGGTCCCGAACTGGTCAGTCGCTATGCAGCCTCCAAGAAAACCGAACTGGCGAGCGCAGCCGAGCGCATCTTCTCGGGCAACTTCATTGGCGAGCCCGAGGTCAAGGAACGGGCGCAGGCCTGGGTGCCTTCGATCATGCGTTTCGCCGGTGCCGAGCAGGTCGCACCGGTTGCCGCTGAAGGTGACGAGCCGGTCAGCGACGACGCGACTGACGAAATTGCCGAGCAGGCTGCCTGACCCCTCCTGACAGGTCCAGGTCACTCGGCGGGCGGTCCGTCCCAATCGGGACGGGCCGCTTTTTCCATGTCAGAGCTTGGGATGGATGTAGCCAAACAACTATTAGGTAGTGAGCCACGAATAGCTGCCCGCGCAATCGATCATTGCTTTTGTGAAGCCTTGTCCAAGACGGCTAATAACGGGTTCAGATATCCGACTGACTTCATCTGCATGGCTCGCTTCGCATACCCTGATGACCAGACAGCAGACGTTGTCGTAGCACGTGAGAGCCTGGTTAAGCTGTCCACTGCTTGGGACTGTCACACAACCTTGCGTTCTGCTAATCTCGCGTCCAGTTTGCTCGAATGAAGCTGGCGGAAAATCAATATATAATCGAGCAGATGACGGCACTTCTTGAGGAAGTCGATGCCCTCGCTGAAACGGATTTTTCTGGGATCGGCATAATCGTGTCGGCGTCACCAGAGTCTTTGCCGCTCATCGCGTTGCGCCCGACAAGCAAGCTATTGGACGATGCTGCAACTGCAACGGCATTGGCTCGTATCTCGCACCCTTGGCATGAGCTTCACGACGGCTTTCATGTTTTGACACCAGAACTTAAGATTGAGAAAGTCGCCCAATATTTCTCGCCACCGATCGTGCCTTCGGCGCGCATCGATCGCCGAAAGCGCTTCGGGGGACGGTATCTCGCCGCATTATTTGGCTCGATGCTCCCTGGCGTACAGGTGACTGGTATCTCAAGTCGCGATTTCGGCCTGGCAGTTTTTCAAAGGGGAGAAGAGAAGGTCTATCGCGCAGCGCGCGAAGTGCCACTCCGAGCAGAGAGGGCGCCCCGATGATCTTTGCCATGAGTCGAAATTTGGTTATTAGCATTCTGGTGCTGTTAGTCGTGTTGACCTGCGTTGGTCTTCTGCAGTTCGGCTATGCAGAAACTCCCCGCGATCTTCTCGAATGGTCGTCTAAGATTGCACTGGTCATGAGCGGTGCTCTTGTCCTTCTCAGCATCCGGCCAGTCCTTCGCGTGCTGCACCTGATTACGTTCGCGAAATATTGGTGGTTCCCATGGCTCGACGGAGAATGGCGTGCAGAGATCCGGTCGAATTGGCCCAAAGTCGAACGCATGTATTTGGCTGCCAAACGCGAAGTTCCCAAGTTCGATGCGGTTGCTGCACCGCTTACGAGTGACGACGAACTGGTGACGATGGCATCAGTTACCATCGAATCGAGTTTGTTCGATATCTCTATTGAAATTACGCCAGACGGAACAAACAAGGTCAGCCGCACACGTTTTGTGCGATCGCGCTGGGCAAAGCCAGATCGGCCAGAGCTCAGCTATGTCTATGAACAGCTCGACAGCGCGGCTCTCCCACCGACCGATGCGCGGCAACACTTTGGAGCCGGGATTGTCGAGTATTTTGAAAAGACCGACGAGCTTTCTGGACATTACTGGACGAACAGAAAGGCAGAAGCGGCGCTCAACACGGCCGGCACCATAGTGATGCGTCGCGTCGTACCGCCTCCACTTCTCGCACGGCTTTTGCGCCGCGAATCCGCGTAAGATCGACCTGTACGCGTATCGATTGGGGGGGGGAATGCGCCGCTAATATTCGACGAGGCGCAACTGGATGACCGTGCCGCAGCATCACGGGCAATCTGACCCTACGACGGATCAGCCGCTTATTCGATATAAGCCGGGGACAGCACATGCCCTGATGTTCCGTCGTGAACGAGGACCGTCATGCCGCTTGGTGGCGAAAGCTGCCCGACGATGACGAACACGAAGCCGGCGAGGCGATGCCGGGACAGGCGAACCCGGCTTGCCATAGTGGCGTTATCGCGGCCCGAAGGCACGGGACAGCGTTCGGGATGCGTGTGCCAGTCGCCGATATAGTGCAGGTCACGCGCGAATAGGGCCTCAATCTCGACCTGCTCGCTTCCGCGGTCTGGTTCAAAGAATGTTCGTCCGCGCTTATCTTTCGGTCTCGGGCCGGTCGCTTCGCTTACGAGGATTCGATGCCCGTCGATCCGGGCAAAGAGCTGGCCGCCACCTTCGCGATGCCAGCAGCGATGCTGGCGGTTCCGGTCGAAATGGTCGACGACACCCTGCTCGAACTGGATCACCTCGCCCGAGGCACCGACGGGATAGAGCAGCATCAGCGATCGCAGTTTTTGCAGGCGGGGCATACGGGATCGTGCCTCCAGACACGCTCGACCATAGTCGCCGAAGGCCGGTTCTGCGTCGCCGCCCGCCAATCATTGGTCCAAGAGCCGCCGACCCGGCCGATCGCTGGCTCGCGTCCGCTGGCTATCCGGTAAACGCCGTCGCCGGCGCGGTCGAGTAAATGATCGAGAGCCAGGTCAGCAGCCATGCTGGCGATCGCGGTGATCTCCGGCACGCCGTAAGGCTGAAAATAGTTGCCGCAAGCCGCCTCGCGCTGGAGCGTGGACGCGGGAAACTCTGCCGCACAGAACAGAGGTTGCCCAGTTGACGAGAGGCCGCAAGCGAGGCAGCCGCCGGACTTGCCGATGAGGACCGCGTGGCCTGCGGCCGCATGCGGTTCGGCCCAAGCGTAGAGGACCGTTGCAGGGTGCCCGGTCATGAGCTGGCGGACATTGAGTTCGGCCTCGTGTGACCAGCTCCCGATCGTTGAGACCACCAAGTCCGCCTGCGAAAGAACGTCGGTATGGTCGACGGCAAGCTCCTGCCAGCCGGTGGGATGGCCGGTGGCGCGCGAATGGGGAAAGTCCCGCTGAAGACGTTGCGCGAGCGCGGCTGCCTTGCTTTGTCGATACGTGTCCGCACCGAGTATATGACGGCTCGTGTTCTCGAGCTTCATTTGGTCAGGGTCGACAAGGTCGATCTCGCCCACGCCCGCCTGGGCCAGCAAACGGGCGATCGGCGATCCCAAAGAGCCGCAGCCGACCATCACCACGCGCGAAGTGCGGAGCGTCGTGAGATCGGAATTACCATCGCGCCCGTGAACCCACCAAGGGTCGGCGCGCTCGACGCGATGGCGGAGGAGGACGCCGTGGCGCGCCTGCTCCAGAACTACTGCTTGCGGTGCTTTGCCCTTGCGAAACCCTTTAGTCCCATTGGAACGGTTGCGGCCATGCCGCTTCCTGGACAAGACTGTCACCGCTGCGATGCAGGGTCCGTTATCGGCTTCGGCGCCGAGCAAGATTACCCAATCCTGCTGATCGCGTCCGAGAAATGCGTCGAGCGTAGACAATGCTGGCTCTCCGAGCCGCGCCGCCAGGTCGCGCACGTCTTCCGGCGTGTCCGGGTATTCGGACGGCAGCAGCGGCTGATGAAGCCACAGGAGCAACGCGGAAGAACATTCCGCACCGCGCGGCAATCCCTTGCCCGCCCGGTTAGCGAGCCAAGCGTTCAACGTCGCGCGATCCTCGGCGACGAAATAGCCTGCCTTCGAGCGCCACAGCTTTACCCGTCGCGTGCCACCGCACGGATCAACCAGGCTATGGATCGATTTACCATTTGAGGTCGGGTTCCAGTATGACAAAAATTCACTTTGGAACTCCGCTTGATTGGTGCCCGCCATGCCTTGCTCGAGGATTTTGGCCGCGCCACCGAGCACGGCCTTGACGATGGCGATTGGCTGGGAGTGGTCGAGCTCGTCGCTATCCTCTATGATGCAAAGCCGTCCGTCCTCCTCGACGTGCGGATAGCTTGGATAGCCCGGCGGCTCGGCCAGTGCGACCCTTGGCCGGCTGCATGGGAAACGAGAGTCAATAACCAGATCCAGTGCCACTGGATGATCGCATATTGCTACGTCGAGACGCCACCCGCATCTCGCGCCCTTCGTTCTATAGCGCTGTAACTCGGCTTCCTCGAGCGGGCGAGCCCCCGTATTGGTCTCGAGCCACTTACCGACCTTTGTTTCGACGTCCGACTGGGTCGCGCCAGGCGCTTCAGCCATAGCGGCCGTCGCCGCCTTTCTGGACGGCTTCGCGAGCGTCGGGCTCATCGGCGAAGTCTTTGAGGATACCAGACTGGAGGATGGGCGCCGCACCGATCTGCGCTTCGATCACCACGAGATCTTCGTTGTCGGGCAGATACGTGCCCAAGCTCGCGCGAAGATGCTCGATCACCGTGCCGGACTGATTGGACGCCAATGCTACGTCGATCCGCGTCGCTAGGTCGTGTGCCTTGGCGATGAAATCGGCGCGGCATTCGCCCGTCCAGCCCTCGTCGAGATACTGGCCATGTACGACGGGGTTCGGAATGCTGCGCTCCAACAATTCGGGGAGCCGCTTCGCCACCATCTGGAGTGCAAGGTCGTCACGATTCTCCGCGATTGCGGCAGTCGCCTCATCGTATGCGGCCACGACGCAGGCCATCAGGGCGATTGAGCTGAGTCGGCAAGCGGTCCAGTTATGGTCTCGCCAACCTTTGAGGTAGCGGCAGACGCGCCGAAGCTGCTGACCGTGCACGTCTATCGCTTCCTGAAACCAGTCCTCGAGCTTGCGCGGGTCGGACGGCTTCCAGCCTTCGCGACGGTGCGCGAGCATGATCTGGTCAGTTGGCAGACGGGGATAGATTTGCTCGGCAAAGGAGATGTTTTCGTCGCGCATCTTAGTGTCGAATTGCATCGACGCTTCGGCTTTTTCGAGGAGAACCTCGAATTGTTCGTCAGGGATGGCGTAGAGCGCGAGATCGACATGCGCGTCGTCATCAATCTCGACCCGCACGCAGGAAGGCTTGTCAGTGATGAGCGTCCATCCGTTGCGATCGCACATGGGAGCAAGGATGCGCTCGACCGCCGCGAAGTAGCCGGCGCTAGCGACAATGGGATGGGCACCGCCATTCTGACTCAGGAACGATACCGGCAGGAATACGCCATCGTCGAGGTCGATCTCCTGCGGTGGGTTATGGGTAGCCCGGTTGAGCGTGTGGTAGGACCAGCTCCCTTGCATACGGAACTTCGGCCGTAGCGCCAGGTCACTGTCGGTAAGGTAATCCGAGGCGAGCGCGCGCGCTTCGAACAATTGCCTGCGGTCGACGTGGTCGCTCCAGTTGCGCAGGCCACTGCGAATCTCGTCCCGGATTTCGTCACGGGCAACCTGGAGCGCTTCCTTTTCGGGTATGTCGACCGTCAGGGCACGCAGATAGCTGTCGTGATCGCCTGAACTGAACAAGGTCTTGTGAGCGTTCGCCCCCATGTTTATCGCTCCTTAGTTCCGACGCCTGGCGCCCGCTTTGGATAAAGATAGGAACCGCCGAACAAAGAACAAGGGGCGAACAAAGGTTATTCCCAGTCGCGCTGATCGCGCCAGGGAGCCAGCTCCTTAAAACGTCTCTCATCTATCGTTGCGTAAGAGGCCAACGATGGTTCCACGGCTAGAATTTGGCGTGAAAGAGTGGCAGCTCAAAGCAAGGCCCTGACCGACCGCTCTTGGGAAAGCCCACTTAAATCCAAAATGACCGCGTTTGGGGCGCATAGCGGCAGTGATTAATGAGAGGGGAGGGAGCTTTGCTCTTCCTGAGCCGGGACAACTCCGTTCCGGCGATCAGGAGATCTCCCATGACCAAGTCCCGCCGCTCTGTTTCGACATCGCCTGCCCAGCGCATCACCGCCGCCATCATCGAGAAGCTCGAGGAAGGAACAAAACCCTGGGTCAAGCCTTGGCGAGGTGTGCCGGTCTCCCGGCCCTTGCGGTCCTGCGGGACACCCTACCGCGGCATGAACACTTTCTGGTTGTGGATGGTGGCCGATGGCTGTGGCTACGCCTCGCCCTACTGGATGACGTACCGCCAGTGTCAGCAGCTCGGCGGACAGGTCCGCAAGGGTGAGAAATCGACCATCGCGATCTTCTACAAGAGCTACACCAAGGAGGTCGAGAACGCCGAAGGCGAAGCTGACACCGAGAACCGGCGCGTGCTCAAAGCCTATTCCGTGTTCAACGCGGATCAGTGCGACGGCCTCCCCGAGTTCTATCATCCCAAGCCACTCATTGCCGCGCTTGAGCCCGAAGGACGCGAAGACCGCCTTGATGCCTTCTTTGCCGATATCGGCGCAGACCTGCGCCATCATGGTGCCCAGGCCTACTACGAGCCGCAGCGTGACCGGGTCACCATGCCTCCAGCCGAACTATTCGAAGCTTATGACCACTATTACGCGACGCTCGCGCACGAGCTGTCGCACTGGACGGGGCATTCCTCGCGGCTCGACCGCGATCTCAAGAACCGCTTCGGCAGCGACGCCTATGCGGCCGAGGAACTGATCGCCGAACTTTCCTCGGCCATTCTCGGGGCCGAACTGGGTCTTCCCGTTACCCATCTCGACCATCACGCCAGCTACATCGCATCTTGGCTCAAGATCCTCAAATCGGACGAGCGCGCGATCTTGACCGCGGCGGCCAAGGCCGAGGAAGCGGCCAGCCTGTTGCTTGACCTTGGGGGTTACCAATCTCTGGAAGGCGAGCCCGACATCGATCTTGCTGATGCAGCCTGAGGAGCAGTGAGATGGGACGTTCTGTCAGCTATCCAACCGGCTCCGTGGTTGCCTTTCGCCTGCTTGATGAGGGCGAAGACGACGATTTCGACTGGGTCTACCAGTGCTTGGTCGACGAGGTCATCGATACCGCGAAAGTGGCCTTTCCTTCGTTCGAAACCTTCGACGGATGGCGCGGGCGCGAGGATCGCATTCTCCTGCGAAACGCCTTCGCTGATTGCGGCGTTTCAACTTATTGCGGGCTCGCCGCGGTCTGGCTCGCCGAACGCGACGATGCCCGGTACTGGGAGGCCGATTTCTACAACCCACGAACGGCAAGGGCACGACACTGGCTTGGCCAAGTGTCGGATAGGTTCATCGAATTGTTCGGTGAGCTGCGCATGGTCGGTCGGTTCTCGAATGGCGAAGCGATCTTCGAGCGCTCCCGATCCACCTGTGACACCGAGTCATGATCCTGCCTCATCCCTGACCGCCGGGAGAGGCCCTTGGGCCGGTCGGGGCGCGCCGCAACCTGCGGCCCGTCGGCCCGTGTTGCCCGCGCCAGCCTAGGGCCGCAGGTTTCCCGCTACGCGGTGCGTCGCGCCCCTTGTCCCGGCCCTGATCGGGCTCCGGCGGACAGGGTCGAGGCAATGGTGCCTCCTCTCCTTGTCCCCGCGATCAGGAGACACCCCATGTACGACAGCTTCATCGACCAGTTGAGCGGCCTCGACCTCTCAGGGCTCAGCATCAGGCCAGCTCCCTTCAACGAAACCGACTTTCCCTGCGAGGACGCGATCGAGCAGACCCTCGCTGCAGTCTGGTCCGATCTTTTCGCGATGTTTTCCGACACGGCCCTGGAGGCCGATGCCGAGGACATTGCATGGGGCGTGGTCAATCTCTTTCACCGTGCCGCCAGTCGGAAGTCCGCTCAGCTCGACCGGGCCAGCGACGAGATCCGGGTCCTCCTCGCATCAGCCGATGGCTCCGAAGTGCACTCGAGCAATCTGGAAGAGCAGGTCGAACGCGCGCAGGCTGCCGAAGCCAGTATGCTGGCCTTCGAGCAGATGCGCGAGGCTGCGGCAGCACTCTATCGCTACGAGACCGGTTCCTCGTGGAAGCCCGTTTCTGGCTCGCGTACGGGCCATTCGCGCCACCTTACTTCGGCTGTGATCGATGCCCGCGATTTCCTCCGCGCACGTGCTGAGAACCGGCGTCACGCTCTGATTCCGGAAGGAACTCCGGTCGTTTTCGCCGGTGGTCGCCAGAGCTTCGAGAGCGCCGAGGATGCGCGTGTCTACGCCGACAATATCTGGGCGACGCTCGACAAGGTTCGCGATGTGGTTCCCGATCTCTTCCTGGTCCATGGCGGCGACGGCAAGGGTGCCGATCGACTCGCCGCGAGCTGGGCTGAACGCCGCGAAGTCCAGCAGCTGACCTATTCGCTCGATCGTCGGCTTGGTGCCCGCGCCGGCTTCAAGCGCAACGAGCAGATGCTCTCACTCAATCCGCGCTACGTTGTCGCCTTTCCGGGCAATGGCGTGACCGAACGGCTCGTCATCGATGCCAAGGCGCGCCGGATCACCGTGGTCGATCGTCGTGGCCACTTGGGCACCTCTCCCGGGTCCTGAGGGGCCCTTCATCATCTGCATGAGAATTGCCTGGATGTGCATTCGGCGCCGACCCGACTATGCATGAGGTCATGCAACTTGACGATCTGCTGCAGCGCTACTTTGCTACCACCGACCTCTCCGCGGTTGCTCCCGACACATTTGCAGCCGGCATCGAGCATTGCCGGGTCGATTTCGGCCTTGAGGAGGACCGGGGCAAGCGCTTTGCACTGTGGTCGTTCCTGCACATGTTCGGGTCCGCCCCCGACCTCGATGTGGCGTTCGAGAACGAGGAAGACCGGGAAGCTGCGCGCAACTTTATGGATCTCCTAGCGGCATCGGAAGACGATGGGGCAAGCTGATTGCATTGGGAACACGCGAGCCTTCAGACCCGCACCCGATACCCATCCGGCTTTTGTCGCGAACAGTCCTGAACCAGGCCAGCTGAGGACAGCAACCCGTTCCTTTGACGGCCGTGTTGTCGCGCTTCGCGCGCCTGCCCGCACCACCCGTCATGAACAGGTTTCCCTTGGAGCTTCGCTCCTGCGGTGCAGTCCTCCCATGTCCTGCTTCTTCTGGATGTTCGCAAGCCGGAGATGGTCTCCGGTTTGAGGAACTGAAGGACTTACACCATGACCAATATCGCAATCCTCACCGGCCGCATCGCTCGCGATCCCGACACCCGCGAGACCAAAGGCGGCACCAACGTTGCCGGGATCACAGTCGTCACCGATCGTCCCGCACGCGACAAGGACGGCAAGACCTACAAGGACGAGAACGGCTACACCGCCAAGGAAAGCGAGTTCCACCGGGTGACCTGCTTCAACGGCCTCGCCAAGACCGTCGGCCAATACTGCTCCAAGGGCCAGCTCGTCAGCGTCCAGGGCCGCATCCACTACACACAGTGGGAGGACAAGGACGGGGTTACCCGTTACGGAACCGAGATCCTCGCCGACAAGGTCGACTTCCTCTCCCGCGGCAATGGGTCGGCCGACGAGAACGACAACACCGACGCTCCCGATATCGACTGAACTCTCCCGTCGATCTCCCTCCCGAAGGGGTCCTGTCCAACCGGACAGGGCCCCTTCTTGCTGTTCCTACTCTCCGGATGGCTGTTCGGTGCGAGGAGACGAGCGAGCCGGTGGAAGCAGCTTCTGCAGAGACGCCTCTTCACCGAGCTTTCCGAGCTCTCCGGCAACTCTTGCGAGCGCCTTCTTCGAGAAGGTCTCAAGCCCCGTTCCCAGGATGATGCGTCCCAGTTCTAGGGCGGCTTGAGCTTCAAGTAGCTTCTGGCGCTCGGCAAGTGCCAGCCGGTCGGCCTCGAGTTTCCGGAGTGCTGCGACAGCGCTTCGTTTGGTTGGCATCGGGGTTCCTTTCCTGCACCCCTCGGTGGTTCCTCCCTTCGATCAACATGCACCCGGGCACAGCCTGTAGGAAAGTCCAATCGCGCTGGTCGTCCCTTGCACTACGTAACGGAGCGGGGGAGGGGGCTGGCTCACCGAATTCCAAGGGTGATGGGCATGGGGCCGGCGCGTCAAGGACGGCGGGGCCCCACCATTTTGCCTCCCCTGCGCTTTGCTCCGGTCCGACAAAATCGTTGCCCCCACCGCCGCTTCGCGGTCGCCCTCGGGGCGATCCCTGACCCGCCGGCCCCATGCCCCTCCGCCTGTTTCCTGTCGTCTCAGCGACAGGTTTCAGGAGGATATCATGACTACACTCAGCACCTTGGACATGAACGCGCACAGCTATTTCGAAGCGCTTGCAGTTGCCGAAAGGCGCGCCCAGCACAGTTTCTTCGACCAGCACGTGGTGGAAGATGAAGACCTGGGCTACTTCGCCCTGGACGAGGGTGACTACAACGCACTGCCTGCGCATCTCGCCAGCCGCGTGGTGCACACGGTCCATGGAGCCATGCTGGACGAATACTGACGACCATACGAGGGCAGGAGTCGGTGACGGTTCCTGCCTTTTTTCGTGTTCGCTGGCACTGGAGCGGGACGAAAAGCGGAGCGGGGCTGGGGTCGCGCTCGGTCCCGCCCCGCCTTCGGCGGTGCTCCTGCGGGCGCGGCCTTCTTGTTCTGGGCCCCGCACGCACGCCCGAACGACAGCGGGTCGGACCGGCGCGGTGCCGCGGGAACCGACAGGCCCCGGTCCCGGGCACCGCACGCGCTCCTTTGCCGCCGCCTTTGCGGGGTGTGCGGTCCTTGTGCGTGGTATTCATTCAAACGCAGATCAGGCTCAATTACGGTCGCGAACTGGATGCTCGCGCCTCCGAGGGCTCAGTTGGAAAATGCCTTAGAGAAAGGAGCGACCATGATCACTGGATTTCGCCGCACAATGGGGAACAGAATTGGCACACCGGACGCAGCCTAAGCTGCATTTATGGAGCAAAACCTAGTAAAAACAGATAGTTCGAAATTTCTAACCCACCGGCAATCTGTGGGTGGGCAAGGCACAGCCGTCACCCACAAACGCCAATCCAATAAGCTGAAACTGACCGGTCATGTGGCCCGTCGAGCCTCACTTCCGCTCGGGATTACATGGGATAATGAACTGCCTGGCTTCGGACTGCGCAAGCGCAAGTCCGGACACCTTAGCTGGATAGTGAAGTACAGGCCCCGAGGCGTGCAGAGGATGGTGACGCTGGGACGCGCGGGAGTGGCGGCAGGTGCGCTGGGCGCTCCCGCCGCGCGCGCTGCCGCGCGCAGATTGCTCATCAGGGCTACGCTTGCCGACCTGCCGTCTGCGCCCGAGCAGAAAAAGGTCCCGCTCTTTGTCGACTTCGCCGAGGAATTCTGGACCGACTATTCGCCGCACTGGAAGCCGTCGACCAGGACGAGCTCGCGCTCGCGCATCGATCAGCTGCTCATTCCGCATTTCGGCGAACTTCCGGTCGACATGATCGCACGGTCAGACATCAACCGCTGGCGCGACACCATGACAAAGAGGGAAGGGAGCTTCAATCGCACCATCCCGATCATGTCTGTCATGATGCAGTATGCGGAAAAGCTCGGGTATCGCGCCAAATGCTCCAACCCGTGTCGCGGTGTGTCCCGCTTCAAGCGCGAGCTCCCGGAGCGCTACCTTTCCGCCGACGAATACCGCAGGCTCGGGCGCGCGTTGGCCAATCACGAGTTTGCGAACCCGTTCGTGATCCCCGCGCTTCTCTTGCTCGTTTACACGGGTGCACGTGCTTCGGAGATTGCGACCTTGCGCTGGCGCTACGTCCAGATTCCTCGACTTGCGCTACCCGACAGCAAGACCGGCCCGAAGACCATTTATCTCAACCCGCAAGCGATCGAAATTCTGAGTGGCCTCGACCGCCGGGCCGACGACCAGCTTGTCTTTCCGGCGTTGCATCGGGAGGGACCAATCAATCTTGGAGAACACTGGATCAGGATCAGGCGCAAGGCCGCTCTTCCCGATGTCCGGCTCCACGATCTTCGCCACAGCTTTGCCTCAGCGGCCATTGCCAAGGGCATTCCACTCGCGACCATCGGCAAGCTGTTGGGGCACGCGCTTCCCGAGACGACCGCGCGCTATGCGCATCTTGCAGACGACATCATCTCGGAGAGCGCCGACCGGATTTGTTCGAGCCTCGCCGGTGCGCTGGGCATCGCGGCGTGACCGGATACGATCTGAAGCATATCCTGGCCGAGGAACTCGCGCGCGTTGTTCCGGGAGAGGCTGGGAAGCGCCGGACGAGGTTTGACTACGTGCTTCCGGGCTTTGGCGAGCGCATCCACCGCTCAGGACGCAAGAGCTACGTCCTCCAGCGGACCATCGGTGGCAAGCAGCGGTTGATAACGATCGGCGATGCCGCCATCCTTACCGAGCGCATCGCGAAGGATGTTGCCCGCCGGCTGATCCTCCGGATCGAGCTCGGGCAGAACCCGGCAGACAAGAAGAAGCGCGGCACTAAGACGCCGACCTATGCGGCGTTCCTTCAGTCGTATTGGGATGTGGCGGCACCGACCTGGAAGAAGTCCACGCGCGAGATCCAGGACATCTACCGCCGCACCCATCTCGACCATGCGTTTGCGGGCAAGTTCATCGACGAGATCGATCATGCCGATGCGGTGCGCTGGCACGCGGAGGTAACGCGCTCGGCAGGGCCGGGCGCGGCAAACCGCGCCATGGAAATTCTGAAAGCCATGTTCGCCAAGGCCGAGGCCTGGGGCTATATTCCGGAGCATTCAAACCCCTTTCGAGGCGTGAAGAAGAACAGGGGGCGCAAGATCGAACGGTTTCTGAGCGACGCCGAGATGGCGCGGCTCGGGAAAGCCCTTGTCGACCGACGCGCTGACCAGCCCGTCGAGGCGGCGGTAGTCACACTGCTCACGTTGACGGGATGCCGACGCGGCGAAATCCTCAACCTCACCTGGGGCGAGGTTCAGGGGCGGAAGCTCAAACTGACCGATTCCAAGACAGGTCCGCGCATCGTCTGGCTTGGCCAGGAGGCGAGGGCGGTGCTCGATGGATTGCCGCGTGGGAAGAAGGATGAGCTAGTGTTTCCGTTCAAGGGGCAGTCGGTTTCAGCGATCGACTGGTTCTGGCGCAAGCTTCGGCGTGATGCCGGTCTGGATGACGTCAGGCTCCACGATCTGAGGCACAACTATGCCAGCCTGGCAGCGCGATCATCCGAGACTTTGCCGATGATTGGAAGCCTCCTTGGCCACAGGCAGGTTTCGACAACAGCTCGGTATGCACACTTGGATGATACCTCCCTCCTTGAGGCTGCGACCGAAATTGGTGATGAAATCGCGTGCAGACTGGCGCTATCCGAAGCCCCCTGGCGTCAGTGAGATTTCGCGCTCCAGAGATTCGAATTCAATGTCGTGGGGTCTAATTCGCTTGGCAGCAATGCGCCCTAATAGCGGCCATAAAGTCAGGCGAGGACAAGCCTGAAAGCTGCCGTTCCATAGTTTCGTCTGATTGAGGAAAATAAGCCTTCAATCGCAATAGGTCGAAAAATTTTTTTCGCGATGCGTCTTGGTCGCTGAAGTGCGGCGTATGAAATCCTCATTAAGTTCGGCTTTGCCGTAACGTGACCGTGCACGAATTAAGTTGCTCCTTCATTATGATTTTCGGATGAGCACCACCCCAGCAATCACAAGCGCGCCGCCAGCCAGAAGCCAGGATTGATCGACAAGCAATGCGCTAGCCACGATCAATGCGGCAGCTAGAGGGCCTTTCAAGGACTGACGCTCATTGCGAAGTCCTGCGAGTTGCTCGATACTGAGCGGATCGAGCTGAACCGGCACATATCCTGACTTTGCGATCGAGTTCGCAGTGGCAAGTATGTCGGGCAAGGACGCCGACAACCCCAGCAGCTGACCGCGAAGTTTCTTCAAACCCGACCGAGCGCTAGCGAGCGAGAACCGCTCGGCGAAAAGCTCCGTCATGATCGGCCGGGTGTCCTCGGCAATGTTATAGTCGGGTGCCAGTGATCGGACGACACCCTCTGCCGTAAGCAAGGTACGCAGAAGGATGGCCAGATCGGGTGGCAGGACCAGTTGATAATCCCGCAAAAGATCGAAAACGCGGGAAAAAATTTGCGAGAACTCGATTCCAGAAAGCACGGTCCCCCTGAACTCTCCGATCAAATGATCGAGATCCACCGCGAGCGCATCGCGATCCACCTTCGGCGCCCCCGCCCATGCGAGCAGGACATCCGCGACTTCGCTCGTTTCCTCGCCAGCGATCGCAAGCACGAGCCGAACGATCTCGTCGCGCCTCGTCTTGGTGAGCGTCCCGACTGATCCGAAGTCGATGAAGCCGACATCCTGCTCGCCGATCAGGAAAACATTGCCGGGATGAGGGTCGCCGTGGAATTCGCCGTTCAGGATGATCATGCGCAGGACAGCGTTGGCATAGCTTTTAGCGAAAGCCGCCACCGGCGGGTCGCCGGATGGGCTGCCCAGCGAAGACGCGGGCCTGCCGTACAGGCGTTCCTGAACGTTCACCCGCAGCCCGGTCAGTTCCCAATGGATGGCCGGGGTCCTGACGCCGATGGTATCGAGATATGCGCCGATCCGCTCGCAGGCTCGGGATTCCGCAGCGAGGTCCATCTCCCAGGCTAGATTGCGGCCGAAGGTCCGCAGAAACTCGACTGGCCGGTAACGCGCGATGTCAGGCGAGCGTGCTTCTGCGATCTCGGCAAGACGCACAAGCAGGCGCACATCGGCTTCCATGCGCGCGGCGGTGCCCGGGCGGCGAACCTTCACGATGACCTCGCTACCGTCCTGTAGCTTGGCGGAATAGGTCTGTGCAATCGAGGCGGACGCCAAAGGCTGTTCGTCGAACTGCGCAAAGTCGTTCCGCCAGTCCTCACCCCAGCTTGAAGCAAGTACGGGCTCGATATCTGCGAAGCGCACTGGCGACACCTGATCGTGCAGGGTTGAGAATGCCGTGATCCAGTGTTCGGTAAACAGATCGCTTCGGGTGGCGAGGAGCTGCCCCAGCTTTATACCAACTGGCCCGATGTCACGGAGGAACGCGACAACTGCGGCCGGACGAAATTCGCGAGGATCGATGACATTGCTCGAAGAGGGAATAAATCCGAGGGCTCCGGCGAGATTTTTCGCGCCGTGCCTCATTAGGATTTGGCCGATCTCCGCGGCGCGAGCGATGCTGCCGATAGGCTTATCCGGGGGCGATGCCATGATTTTACTCAGCCTCGGCCCGGAGTTGGTCCAGATTTTTCGATACCCTTTCAAGAATCTGCTGCAACGTTCGCTTCTCGTCGGCGGCAATGTCGCGCCAAAGAAGATCATGAAGCCCATCCGCGGAGCCTCTCAGTTCGGGCAGCAGATCGTCAAGCTGCTCCGTGAGGATGAGCTGCCACGCTCGCCGATCCGTCTCAGCTCGAAGCCTTTTCATCAGCCCGCGTGCGCAAAGACCTGCAACCGCCTGGCCGATGGTCGCCGATTCCAGTTCCAGTTTCTTGGCGATTTCAGCCTGCGTAAGGGCAGGATCGCGAAGAAGTTGTCCGATGATCCTCCACTGTGTCTGATTGAGACCGATCCTGGCGACCCTCGCATCGTACACTCTGCGCGCGCCGCGACTGATCTCGTCCATAAGATAGAGAATGCGGTCATCATCGGTGATGACCTTCTGCCGACGCTGAGACCGTGACATGGTATCTGGTTTTTCATCCATAGCGCTGTGTAGTCGGATAGCCTCGGATGCCCAAATGCAAACTGCTAAACGCCTTTACTATTTGACTCACGGCTCATAGGGCGCGAGACGCGTTCACCTTTTACTGAGGCTGCCGAAAGAATCAGATGACCGATAACTCCAACCAACCGGAGCAGGAGGGCACAACCCCAACGAAACCGCAATCGCGGCGTGGCTTGCGCATCGTGCTAATCATCGTTGGTCTTGCCGTGCTGCTTGGCGGGATCTGGTGGTACTACCGGCACGTAACCTACGGACAGTACATGCAGTCGACCGATAACGCCTATGTCGCTGCCGACAGCGTCGTTATCTCTTCCAAGGTAGCGGGATACGTCGAAGAGGTCTTCGTGGGGGAGAACGAGCAAGTTGCTCGCGGCGGAGCCCTCGTACAACTGGATCTGCGGGATTATCAGGCGCAAGCGCAACAGGCGCGCGCACAGATCGCTGCGACCCTGGCCGGTGCCGACACAATCCGTTCTCAGGTAGCCGAACAGGATGCAGCCATTCGCCAGGCGCGGGGCCAACTCGCCGCCGCGCGCGCAGCACTCGACCTCGCGAACGACCAGGTGGCGCGATATCGGCCCCTTGTCGCGACAGGAGCCGAACCGCGGGAAAAGCTAGACCAGTATGAGGCGCAGGCGCGGCAGGCGCGGGCCGAACTCGCCGCTGCGCAGGCGGCGGTGGCTGCCGCGACCGCTCGCCGGGGGACCCTGTTCGAGCAGATCAGCCAGACCCAGGCGCAGGCGGACGCTGCTCGCGCTCAGCTGGAAACAGCCGACCTTACGGTTGAATCGACCTTGCTGCGCGCCAGCAAGGCCGGCCGCGTCGGCGATCTCTCGGTGAGGGTGGGCCAGTTCGTGCAACCGGGTCAACGTTTGATGACGGTTGTTCCGGTGAGCGCGATCTACGTGACCGCGAACTTCAAAGAAACTCAGGTCGGCCTCATCCGGGCCGGCCAGAGCGTCAGGCTCGAAGTTGACGCCCTGCCAGACCTTGAGATCGCGGGACGAGTGGACAGCATATCGCCAGGAACGGGCGCGGAATTTTCCATCCTCCCCCCCGAAAACGCCACCGGCAACTTTACCAAGATCGTTCAACGGATACCCGTCCGCATCGCTATCGATGCTCCCCCTGAAGTGCGTAGATTGCTCGTTCCCGGCATGTCGGTTGTGGCTGTTGTCGACACCCGGAATGCTGCCGGCGAATTGGAAGAGATCTCGAGTCGGACTCAATGACCGAGATACTGGCAGCGCAGGACACTTCGATCGGGCCGGCCGGGAGCCGAAAGAACGCAGACGCTACCGCCTGGGTCGCTGTGGCCGCGGGCGCGCTTGGCGCCATGCTCGCCACGCTGGACATCTCGATCGTCAATTCGGCTCTTCCGGTCATTCAGGGCGAGATCGGGGCCAGCGGGACAGAAGGAACCTGGATCGCAACTTCGTTTCTTGTCGCTGAAATCGTCGTCATTCCGCTGAGCGCCTGGCTGGAACGGCTGTTCGGTCTGCGAACCCTTCTCATTATAGCGGTCAGCGCGTTCACCGCTTTTTCGGTGCTATGCGGGGTTGCCACCGACCTTACTACCATGATCATCGGCCGCACGGGCCAGGGCTTCACGGGCGGTGTCCTCATTCCGACCGCAATGACTATTGTGGCTAAACGATTGCCGCCGCACCAACAGCCAATCGGAATGGCCCTGTTCGGCATGACTGTGGTTCTTGGCCCCGTGATGGGGCCATTGATCGGCGGCTGGCTGACCGAGAACCTGAGCTGGCACTATGCCTTTTTCGTCAATGTGCCAGTCTGCGCAACCCTGCTGCTCCTGCTGTTTATCGGGCTGCCTCACGAGAAGCCCAAGTGGGAATATCTCACGGACGCCGATTGGGCTGGCATTCTCGGGCTGATCCTCGGACTGGGCGGTCTGACTGTTGTACTCGAGGAAGGGCACCATGAGGAATGGTTCGAGTCCTCACTCATTCGCTGGCTAACGGTGGTGACCATTATCGGCTTTGCCTGTTTGATTTACGGACAAGTGAAAGCAAGCAAGCCGGTCTTGAAACTTCGGCTTCTGCTGAATCGACAGTTCGCCAGCGTCGCGATCATGGCGCTCGCCCTGGGCATGGTGATGTATGGTTCGACCTATGTCATTCCGCAGTTTCTGGCGATCATCTCTGACTTTAATGCTTTTCAGACGGGACTGGTCATCTTCTGGATGGGTGTCCCGGCCTTTCTCCTGATGCCGGTTCTGCCCCTGATGATCCGCAAGGTGGACATCCGCATTGCCGTCGGCACCGGAATGCTGCTGATGGCGATCAGCTGCTTTGTCAGCACGAGTCTGACTGCCGAATCCGGCGGCGCTGTCTTCACTGAAAGTCAGCTTATCCGCGGGGCCGGAATGATACTTGCGATGATGTTTCTGAATCAGGCAACGGTTGCGTCGGTGGCCAAGGAAGACGCGGGCGATGCCTCGGGCATTTTCAACGCGGCCCGCAATCTTGGCGGATCATTCGCCCTTTCGGCCCTCGCTTCGTTCCAGGACCAGCGAATTTGGCACCATACGAGGCGCATGGAAGAAACGCTGAATGCGAACAGCGTTTCGCTGCAGACCTATCTCGACGGACTGGCGCGAAGCCTGGGCGATATGGAACGAGCGATGGCGGCACTCGGCGGCACTCTCCAGCGCGAAGCGTTCATCATGACCTACAATGACGTCTTTCTGGTGATGGGACTTCTCACACTCGCGACGGTCCCGCTTGCCCTGTTCCTCAAGCCGCTCCCGAAAAATGTCTCCCTTTCGATGCACTGAGCCCGAGATTATGCGCCACTTGCTACCTCCGCTTGTCACTTTCGCCTTGCTAGCTGGATGCACGGCAGGGCCCGATTATGCAGGCCCCCCGGAAGTTGTGTCAGCAGACACGGGCGCTCGCTTTGTGCGCGCTGGCAGCGATGTGAGCGCATCTGATCCGGTTGTCGCTCAATGGTGGCTGCTGCTCGGCGATCCCGAGTTGACGCGGCTGGTGGAGGCTGCGCTGTCCGGCAACCCCTCGCTCGCCGCAGCGCAGGCGCGCATTGCTCAGGCACGGGCATCCATCAGGCAAGACCGTGCGGGTCGAATGCCAACGCTTGGGGCACAGGCCACTACCGTGCAGGGCCGGCTTCCTGGTCTCGACCTTCAAGGCGGGGCGCCCCCCCCGTCAGAGCAAACCAATCCTGACGCAGAAACCGATGACTCGCTCAGCTTTTACAATGTGGGCCTTAACGCGAACTGGGAGCTGGAGTTTGCCGGTGGCTCGCGCAGGCGTATTGAGGCCAGCAATGCCCAAGCTGCTGCAACGGTAGCCAATGCAGAGGACGCAAAGGTCCAGTTGACTGCCCAAGTGGCCAGCACCTACGTCAATTTGCGGGAGGCCCAATTCCGCGCAGAGCAATTTGAGGCGCAGATTTCGTTGCAGGAAGAGATCCTGGCGCTGACATACCAACGCTATCAGCGCGGTGCATTGCCGCTTTTCCCGGTAGGCACCGCGAATGCCGAACTGGAGGTGCTCAAGTCACAACTTGCCGAAGCTGAAGCGGATATCGCAGTCCTGTCTGATGCGCTCGCTATACTGACCGGACAGGTGCCGGGATCAGCTGATGCAGCGCTCACGACTGTGCGCTCCATTCCCATGCCGCCAGAGCAGGTCGCGATTGGCGATCCGGCAAGCCTGGTGGCGCGTCGGCCTGACATAAGGGCGGCCGAACGGTCTCTTGCCGCGTCGACGGCGCGGATCGGGGTGGCCGAGGCGGCGCGGTTCCCGAAATTGTCCTTCACAGGGATCCTGGGCCTCGGCGGATCCTCGTTGGACGACGTTGTCGATGTCGGCGAATTCTCCGCACTCGCGATCCCGCGCCTCCAGTGGAATTTTCTGGATTTCGGCAGGGTAGACGCTGCGATCGACCAAACCGGGGCGGCGCGCAACGAAGCAGTCGCCAATTACCAGCAGACGGTGCTTCTGGCACTGCAAGACGCCGAACGTGCCTTGGCTCGCTTCGGCCAGCAGCGTGTTGCGCTCGCTGCCAGTATGCAAATCAAGAAGCAGGCTGACGTCGCGGCGGACCTGAACCGCCAACGTTTTGCTGCAGGAGCGATCTCGAAGGCTGACCTCAACCGGGCCCTGCGAGAACAGCAGCAGGCCTCAGCAGACCTCGTCCGGGCAAAAGGCGCCCTTACGCTGGCGTGGATTGCGCTGCAGAAGTCGCTGGGCCTTGGGTGGCAAGAGCCTGTTCGAGATCAATAGTCCCGCCGCGCTGATCAATTGATCCGGTTGACGAGAAGTAGGCGCCCCTGCCGCTGGCGACCAACTTGCCGTCGGGCTCGAGAACCCGGGTTTCCGCCACCGAAATCTGTCGCCCGAGCTTCACGATCTGTCCGTGAGCAGTGAGAGGTCCTGAGGTTGCAGAACGGTGGTAATTGACATGCAGATCGGCCGTCGCTCTCGCCGCGACGCCCGCCGCAAGCAGAGTATAAAGCCCGGTGAGGTCGACCAGTGAAGCCAGGATCCCTCCATGCGCCGACCCAATCATAGGGTTCGACACGATCTCTTCGCGCCATGGCATGGTGATCGCGATTCCCTGGTCGGAGCATGTTGCAATCTCCAGCCCAAGCCATCGGTGAAACGGCGCTATATGCAGCATTTCCTGCAAGCGCTCTCGATCGATCATAGCTCCCTCGTCCCCTGTGGCTGAGCCGTATCGCGAGAGTGATGGCGCCCTAGGAAATCGACGATAGCGGCGGAAAAGGCATCGTTCGCATCGCCCACGACCATGTGCGTGGCATCGGCAATATCGGTGTATTCTGCATGGGGGACGAGTTGTCGCAGATGCAAAACGGCCTCTTCGGAAACAAGATCGCTAGAGCCGCCTCGGATGAGGTGAAGCGGAAGCGTGAGATTCGCCGCAGCTTGGCTCAGCATTGCCGATTGACGTTCTTGGCTGTCTGGGTCGCCTTGTCTGGCTGACATTATATTACGGATAAACACAGGGTCCCAGTGCCAATAGAAGCGCCCATCCGGCTTCTGCCTCAGATAGTTTTTCAGACCATCGCTCGCGCCCCGCCTGGGACGATGCGGCATGTAGCGAGCGATCACGTCGGCCGCCTCCTCTGGTGAGGCGAAGCCGCTATCGACATGCTCTTCCATGAAACCAACCACGCGCATCACACCGCTAGGCTCCATGCGCGGGGCAATGTCGACCAATGTGAGTGAAGCAAAGCTACCTGGAGCAAGCTCCCCTGCGGCAATCAGTCCGGCGAGCCCGCCCAGTGAAGCGCCGACCAGCGCTGGCTTCTGGTCCAGGCGCGACGCTGCAGCGACCAGATCCGCCGCGAAGTCGCGCATTTCATAAGCTCCGCATGGCGACCAATCACTGTCTCCGTGACCGCGCATGTCGAAGGCGATTGCGCGAAAGCCGGCTTGAGCCAGCTCGCTGACCACCCTTCTCCACGCGCGCCGTGTCTGCCCGCCGCCGTGCGCAAGAAGGACGGGTATGGCGTAGGCATCCCCCTCAGCCTCGGCTGTAAGAGAAATTGCGCCTGCGCCCTCAATCGTAAAGGTTTCTCTCGCCATCACTGGATGGTAGGAAAGGCGCGCTAAATAGTAAACCGATTTACTTTGTGGCTCTCGGCTCCGTATTGGCTGTCCTGCAAGTGCGTTTTAACGACGGCAAAAGTCTATTCCAAGAGGGGTTTCTCCAGACCATTCTCTAATGCACCGGCTTGCGATTCGGTCAGCAGTCGCTGTCCGCTTAATCCGCTCAAAGATATAAAAGCTGCCTTTCCGCTTCCGGCCCCAATTGTGGTCAGGGAGTAGTCTTCTTCCCAACGGCGAGCAGCCGCTCGGGTTTTGCGGGAATACTTTTCTTGATGCCTAATGCCTTCTGGCCGACGATAAAAGCGCGATGGAGGAACACCTCTAGCGATGAGAGCAGTTCGGAAACCTCCTGACTGTCGGGCTCCCAGCCGCGATGCGCAGCCGCATTACCCGCATCCGTAACAACGCCGAGGATGTCCCGCTCAGTTTGCCCGATCCACCCTCCGTTGCGCAGCTCGTTCAGTTTCTCATCAAATGTCTTGGCCGGGTCGATGCCGATGACTTCGGTTGCACGGTCCAGTGCCGTTCTGAGTCCTATCGCCGTGAGGATGTGTGCCTGGTTGTCGTGCGCTACGTACATCTGGCTCAGGATATTGCGCAGCTGGGGGTCAGCCTTTTGCATGGCGTCGAACCATACCGGCTTCGTCTTGGCCTCTGGCTTCGGATAAGTTTGTATCTCCCTCGGATGCTCATACTGCTCCTGCCCCGCCGCATCGTAGTAGTGATCGGTGTCTTCGCTGTTCCAGCTGGAAGTTTCGTAGAAGACCGTCTCGCACCCTTGACATTCGAGCAGAGAGTGGTCGACACCGCCGTTGACCGAATGGCCATATTGCTTGTCCTCCCAGTCCCAAGCCTTGTAGATCGAGCCGTGGATTTCGCAGGTGCGCTCGCCATCGCAGGTGGGACAGTGCCCCTTCTTCGTTGCGTTTGTTGCTGTTGGTGTCGTGGCCATAGAGCCCGATAGCGAGCACTGACGAACTTTTCCAACAGTGTGCGTGTAAGTCGGCGCATCCTAAGTCCGCTTTTTGGGTTTGGCCGCTCTAGAGCCGCCATTCTGCTTCCGGCCCACAGTCAGCCAATGGAGTTCGGTTGCGGAAAGGTCAGGAAGTGCGCCGGTTGCGGACTTTAGCAGTGACAGCAAAAACCTAGAGTAGTTCAGTCACCAGTGTCATCGCTTAGATCTAACCCGGGTGGAGGGGCCAGCGGCATGCGGGGCGGGGCCGTGCGCCACATGAGAGCAACTTCCTCGTCGGTCAGGCCATAGGCGCGCTCGACCATGGCAGCGAGGCTGCGCTCATGGGCCAGCAATTCGATCCGTGCCTGCCGGGCAGGCTCGGCGGTCTCGGCAAACGCTTCGCGCAGCCGACGGAGTTGGGTCGGGGTCAAGCCTTCACGTTTGGGCAGGGCGGCGCGGACCGCTGAGACAAAGCCGTCGCTGTCGAGCTTGCTGGCCTCGGAAAGGGCGGTGCTAGTAACTCTTGGGAACTCGAACCCAAGCCAGTCAGCAATGGCTCGATCCGCTTTTTCCACGATGGCGGTGTTCGTCTTAATGCACTCAACATTATCTTGGAACGCTTCCCGCTTTCCGTGTTCAAGCTGCGGAATTGGGAACTCACGGATATAAGGAATATCAAAAGCGAGCGCCTCATCCTTCTTGTGCGGGAACTTTTTGAATTGGAAATACCAGCCGATCGGTGAGTTGAGGCAGGCGACGATCCATTCATCAACGGTCGGCAGTATCAAAGCTGAGTCATTGACCATGTATTGGCCTTGGTCAGTGCAGACTTGGGCATAGAAAGCGATGCGCCGCAAAAGGACCTTCGGGCGGTCAAAATCCTCAAAGTAGTCGACAGCATCCTGAATCTCATACCAGCGATAACTTCCGGCCTTCCGACCTGGCCATTTCGCATCCTTCTTCGGAGGCTGCCAATTAGCTGGTTTGGGTTCTAGCTGTGTTCGGAAAGACTCGAGATGCCGAAGTACGCTCGGATATTCTTCAATGTCGATACCTCGCCGAGCGAAGATCATCCAGAGCCCGTTCCACTCCGGCAGCCAGCGGCCAATGTCCTGACCGCGCAGGTAGGGCTTGATGATGTCGGCTGCTTTCGGGTCATCGCCAACAAGCTGATCGCGTGTGGCGGTGTCGATCAGAAATGCCTCATTGAAGCCCGTCTTCACGCCGTAAAGCGGACTAGCCCCGGCATATTCCTCAAGCGATACGCCGCGCTCACGAATCTTCTTGAGCAGGGCGGCTACGTCTGGCGGCTCCAGCACCCATGCTTCTTCGGTCAGGTCGGAGCGTTCGGCACGATAGGTCGCGGCGTGGACTGCTGCCGACAGACCCTCACGCGGAACATCGTCACGCGGGATTACCGCAAGATCGTATTGCTCGGGCACAGCGTCTGCATCGGGCTTCTGCACTGCGATGACGCATGGAAAGACGTCGGCATCCGGGAACAAATGGCGCGCGTGGCCGAAATCGGCCAGAAATTCGACCCACACATCCTCGGCGAACATCCGCCGAAGCTTCTCTGCATAGCCAGCCTTCAACCACTTGTTGGTGACGACATAGCCCATTCGCCCGCCGGGCCTGAGCAGCTTGGTCCCCTGTTCGTAGAAATAGACGTAGAGATCGGCGGTGCCGGCATAGGTGTCGAAGGCTTTCGACAGGGCGGGCTTGATCGGGGAGATTTCTTCCTGCCGGACGTAAGGCGGGTTGCCAATGACCGCATCGAACCCGCCTGACCGACCCGAAGAGGACAAGTCGCGCCATACGCCGGGGAAGGCCACTTCCCAGTGGAAGAACCGCTGTTCAGCCGCGATTGCGCGCGCCTCGCGCACTAGGCTGTCTGCCAGCGCGCGGCGGCGATCATCGGGCCTATGGCTCGGCATCAGACTGCCTTGGACCGGCTCTGGTGCATCCAAGCTTAGCTCGGTTCGCGCGTCGGCTGCGAGCACTTCGATTTCACCGCTTGCGATCCGGCTGGGATCGCCGAAGGTTCCTTCGTGGACCAGCTTCATCGCTTCAGCCCGGTCGAACTTGCGTTCGGCTTCGCGCGCCTTGGCGACCGCGCGGTCAATCTTCGCAGATTCCTTTTCGAGCGCGACCCGCGCCTTTTCCGCCTTTGCTTCGTCGGTGCTGTCGGCCAGCGCCTTGCGCATGTCGGCGAGGCGTTTGTCACCATCCTTGCGAATGGCATCAGCCGGTTCGCGGGGTCGGCGGACATTCGTTTCCAGAACGCCCATCAGATCATCCGCCTTTGCCAGATCGAGGATCGCTTCGAGCGGAGCGCTGGCTTCGGAGACGGTGGTGAAGAGGCTTTTCGACTGGTCAACCTGAGCAATGTCGGTGTCGGTCAGCCCTTCGATCTTTTCCATCTCGCGCACGATGTTGGCGAGCGGGGCGAGGTGGCGGTTGGAAATAAGGGCACCGCGTTCTTGCATCCAGTCCATCGTCGGGCGCACCCACGCGCCAAGCACGCTGTTACCGCACCGCAAATGATGGTCGAGGAACGACAACGGCGCACCTACGGTGAAGCTGTGCAACCAGAGCGCGACCTTGGCGAGCTCCACGGCCATCGGGTTGAGATCGACCCCGTGGACGCAGCGCTTGAGTACCATGCGGCGCACGATATGGCGGTCATCCAGCTGGTCTTCGACGATCGGCCAGTAATGCTCCCGCGCGTTGGCGACGATCCCCTCTCGCAACTCGGCAATGAGCTTCACGAGAGGAGAAGTATAATCGCCCTCGGCCATGCTTTCGGCATCGCCGACTGCGGTCAAGACCTTGTCCGAAAGCCAATCGACCAAGCTGACGAGGAAATGCCCGCTTCCCATTGCGGGGTCGACGATGCGGAGCGAAAGCAGTGCCATGGCCGGATCGTGTGCGCGAAGGTCATCACCCTTTGCGCCGCTTGCTAGAGCGGCTTCGAATGCCTCGCGCTTCTCTTCGACGACCGGGCCGACCGTTTTTTCGATGATCAGCGATACGAGCGGTTCTGGTGTGTAATACGAACCCGAGCGGTGCCGTGCCTCGTTGTCCGAGCGCGGTCGGACGGTCCCGGTTTCCTCGATCTCGACACCGTATTCGAGGATCGATTCATAGATCGAGCCGAGCTGCTGAACCGAAAGGTCGCGGTAGTTGATGTAGCGAAGCCGCCCTTCTTCCTCGCGGTGTGAGAGCGGTAATATAGCCTTGGCTAGCGTCTCGTCCGACAGCTTGATGCGACTGAGTAGCGAATTGCCTTCCGCTGCGAACAGGCCGCCGTTGTAGGGCGGAATGCCAAGATCATCGTCGCCTTCGGAAATTGCGCCGAAAATTGTCTCGAGGCGCGACCAGTAGGCAGTGCTGCGGGCGAGCTGTGCTTGCCTTTGCACATGCCGTTCCTTGATCTCCTCTCGAAGACGGGTCAGGCAATAGTCCGCGTAGGGACCGCGCTCGTCGGGGAGCAGATTCCGATCTTCGGCATAAAGCACAAACAATAGACGATAGAGAAGGAACATGGCCGCTTGGCGAACCTGCTCGGCGTAGCCATCATCGAGCGTCTCGGGGCGATCCGGGTCTGCCAACGAGATGGCAGTAATCAGTTCGGGAAAGACGGTTTCGAACACCGTATCTGCCAGATCCTTGCGGACCCTTTCCTCCCACCGGCGCGCATCCTCGATCGCGATCAGGTGAAAGCTGCGGCCCTGCTCGCTCGGACGAAACGCTTCGCGACCAAAAATCAGCACGAACAATCGGAATGCGTAATCTGGATCGATCGGTTCGTCGAGTAGATCCGGTTCGCATCCGGGCAGACCAAAGACCTTGCCCAGGTCAATTTCGAAGAAGTCCTCAGCGACAGAAAGAGCGTTTTGGTAGTAGAGCCGCCAGTGCCGTCCGTTAGTCAGAATGCCCCACGGCATCTTTCCATCTGCCACGACGGCAGCGCGGCGCAGATAATGCATGATTTGGGTCGACGGAACACCCTGGTCGCCTTGCCCTTCGCGATCGAGCGGGCGGTTCCAGCGCTTCGCTTCGACAAGAGCAGCGCCATGACGGAAGCGTTGCCATGGCTCGAGTGTCTTCGCCTTTTCTGCGGCGTCGCCATCGGCGAAAAGCAAGGCATCGGGAACGTCCTTGCGTCCCTTTGTCGTCATGTTCTGTTGAACGGATTTGTGTTGCCAGCCCAGCAATTCGAGCAGCGGATAAATAAGTTGGTCTTCGGTTTCTGCTTCGGTTGGCTTCTTGTGGCCTGAATGTTCATGCAGCAAATGCTGGGCGCTTTCGTAGAGCTGCTCAACTTCACTAATTTCGAGATTCTGCCACTCAGGGGATTCGGTGACCCCTTGCTTCAGCCAATCACGAGTGAACAATGCGCCTTGGAACACTAAGACCCTCCATACCTTGAGTGGAGTAGCCGAACTTACATCGACTTACACCCAAACTGTGATTGTCATGCACAATGAACGACCGCGTCCCACGCCCAAGGTCTGCCTCGAAGCCCAGAGGAAAGGAGCCCGAGCGGGATATGCCACGCCTTGGACCGAAAGCGGACCGTAGCCAGGTGACCCGTTTAGCGATCAGTGCACCGCGCTCGCCGGCTGATCACGGAATTCATCAAGCCACCCGGGATCGAGTGACAGGCGATTCCGGTTCAATTCGATAGCAAACTACTTCCCCCTTGTGTCAGGATGGCCCTACAGTCACCTTCGAGATCTTCGAGCCATTTGAGATAATGACCGCATGCGCCTTGAGAACATTAAGATCCGAAACTTCAGGTTGCTGCGCCGACTCTCAATCGATCTCGCCCAGGACAAAACGACGACCATTTTGGTGGGGCCGAACAATAGCGGGAAAACCTCAGTAATGGAGGCTCTCCGGCTGTTTATCGGGCAAGGAGCCGAGGCTCCTAAAATCTCCTTCCACGACCTCTCTCAGCTTCGCCACCGGGACCTGAAGCGGATCGAGCGAAAGGTTGCGGCTGAAGCTGATCCAGAAAAGAAGATTGAGCTGCTTAGGCGGCTTACACCGCGTATGCGGCTCGATCTGACCTTTTCCTATGGCGAAGATCCCGCCGACCTCGTTGCAGCCACCAAGCTTTTGATGGACCTTACGCCTGGCACAAGCAGAGTGCGCATGCGGATCGACTATCGACTGGAGAACGCGAAAAAGCTTCTCGACGAGTTTGGGGCCAGGCCTCGCAAAGACGTCTCGCTGTGCGACTATCTGAAAGAGACGTTCAGAGATCATTTCAAACGCGTTTTCTTCAAAGTGTCCCCTGACGGCAAAGAAGTGGAACAACTCGAAGACGGCAATTTGCTGAAATCCCTACTGCGCATCGACATCGTGCCCGCTCAGCGGCACGTCGATGACGATGAGGGAAGCCGGTCCGCGAAGCTCTCAAAACTTCTCCACGATCATTACGAACGCTTCTATCGGGTCGATGACGCTGCCGGTTATCAAGCGATCGAAGATGCACTCACGGCGAGCGCAGGCGACCTTACGGGGATGTACGGCAAAGCCTTTGGCCGTTTGACGAAGCGCCTTCAGAGTTTTGGCTATCCGCCAGGCCAAAAAGCGCCGGACCTGAGGGTACGTGCTGAACTGAGCGCAGAAACAATTTACCGTGACAATGCGCGAATATATTATGCCAGCGAACACGCCGAAAAAGAAGGAGTAATGGAGGAGTTCGAGCTGCCCGAAAAATATAACGGGCTCGGCTACAAAAACCTGATTTACATTGTCCTGCAGCTGGAGTCCTTCCGCGCTGCGATCGACGCGACGATGGGCGACAAGCCGCGCGTTCATATAATCGCGATTGAAGAACCCGAGGCGCACCTGCACCCGCAGATGCAGACGGTTTTCATCAGCGAGATTTCGAAGGTTTTGGAAACGGACGGAGGGACGACAGCACAAGTTCTGCTCTCCACACACTCGTCCCACATGATCGCTCATTCTGAGTTCGAGCCCGTGCGCTATTTCCGCAGGGTTGGCCGTCAGGTCGTCATGCAGGACCTTTCGCAGCTACCGCTGCCACCACACAACCCCGACCTTCTCGACTTCCTGCGCCGCTATGTTCGACTGACTCATTGCGATCTGTTTTTCGCGGACAAGGCCATCTTCGTGGAAGGCCAGGTCGAGCGGCTGCTGCTCCCAATGATGATTGAGGAGCAAGCCAAGGTGGCTGGCTGCGAGACGCTCGGAAGTCAGTATGTCAGCATTTCTGAGGTGGGCGGGGGGCACGCCCATAAGTTTAAGCCGATCATCGACTTTCTTGGCATTCCGAGCCTGATCATTACCGACCTGGACTCGGTCGATGACGGAGGAAAAAAATGCCCGGTCGCGACGGGGAAAAGCACTAGCAACGCCTGTCTCCGCAAATGGATTCCCGAGAAGGAAACCGTCGAAGAATTGCAAGCCTGCGATAATGCGGCCAAGACGCAAGGCTGCATTCGGGTTGCCTATCAGGTCACCCAGGACGGGCATTGTGGTCGTTCATTCGAGGAAGCATTCATCTACGCCAACATCACTTGGCTGACTGACAATCATGCCAAGCTCAGCACGACTAAGGCTGCCGTCAAGAAAGCGATAGACGCAGGCCTGACAGCACAAGCGTGGGAGTTGAGCGGCAAGCTCGGGAAGGTCGATTTCGCCCTCGATCTGATGGGCGCACCAGGCTGGGAGATTCCCCTCTATATTCAACAAGGCCTCCAATGGCTGGCCGAGCATCCCGCAAAATGATGACGGAAGCGGACGAAAAAATCCTGGATTGTCTGCACACGCGACAGAGCTTCCTGATCGACGCCGGGGCGGGCTCGGGCAAAACATCGTCCCTCATTCGCGCTCTTGATTTCATTCGAGGACCGGACCGTTCGAGCGTTATCGGGGAAGGCCAGCGTGTGGCCTGCATTACTTTCACGAATGTAGCAAAGAATGAGATCATCGAGCGTACAGAGCACGACCCCTTGTTTGTGGTCTCAACGATCCACGACTTCTTATGGGCCTCGATCAAAAACTTTCAGAAAGAGCTGAGGCCCGCCCTTCTTGCGTTCAATGACCGGTTGCCTGCAAGCAGCCGCAGAAAGCAAGATCAGGAGGAATTGGCAGAAGCTTTAAAGACGGTACCGACGATCGCCTACTCCGATCGCGGCGCAAACTTCTTGGAAGGCCGAATTTTTCACGACGACCTTTTGGGCGTGGCTCACATTATGTTCCACGACCATCCGCTTTTATCGAAAGTGGTCGCCGCTCGATTCCCGTTCATATTTGTAGACGAATACCAGGACACTGATCCGCTGGTTGTCTCCGCCCTGTTGGATCATCTTCTTAAGACAGAGCATCCCCCGCTGATCGGTTTCTTTGGCGACAAGATGCAGAACATCTATTCGGGAGGGGTCGGCGAATTGTCGGCCGATCAGCAGGCACAGCTGGTTCAAATCAAGAAGGAGGAGAACTATCGGTGCTCCAAGGCGGTGATCGACGTTCTCAACAAGGTCCGAACTGACATTCAGCAGGAGCCAGCGGGTGCCAATTTACCGGGGGGCGCGGTGTATGTCAGTCTCACCGGCACGGCTCCGGACGCGGACATTGCCGAACTCGCCGTCCAGAAAGCGCAGGATGTCTTCGGCTGGAGTGTACAGGGCGAGTTGAAGGTTCTATTCCTCACTCACCGCCTTATCGCCCGCAAGGCCGGATATGCCGATCTATTGGCAGCCTTCGCCAGTCGGGGAAGCTTTACGCAAGATAAGTTTCAGAGCGGCGAAGACCCGATTGCAGCCTTCTTCCTTAAAAAAGTCGAGCCATTTATTACTGCTTGGCGTGAAGGGCGGGTGGGGCGCGCTATCAGTTCATTGAAGGAACGCCCGATCCCGATCGCGGGGGCAGCCGAGAAGGCGCGAGTGAAGGCGGCCCTAGATGACCTCATCAAACTAATTGATGCCGGAGGAACGATTGAAGCAATCTTAATGCATCTGCGGGCAGCGCAATTGGTCACACTCCTTGATGACTTGGAAGCGGCCGTGGCAGGCCCTGTGGTGGCTGCCGAGGCAGGATCGCCCGAGGCAGCGCATCAGGCCTTTCTGGATCTTCTTCTGGCGGTGCCCTATCTGGAAGTCAGTCGTTACCGCGCCGTGCTGGAAAACAGCATGCCGTTCTCAACCAAACACGGCGTGAAAGGCGATGAATTTCAGAACGTGATCGTGGTTTTGGATGACGCTGGCGCGAACTGGAACCAATACTCGTTTGGCAAGCTGCTGGCAGGAACCGACACCAGCGAAAGCCGGGAGCGGAGAACCCGCCACCTCTTCTATGTTTGTTGCTCGCGCGCCAAAGACAAGCTGATTGTGGCTGACCTCGGGGTTGGGGCCCAGGCCAAAATCGAGGCGCTTTTCGGGGCCAGCGCGGTAGCCATGTGATCAAGTGGCAGCGCATGTTGGACAGGCCGCTAGTACGAGCCCCAGGTCATCGTTGAACTATGCAGCGATGCGCGTGCCAACCGCGACTTCCGATTCACCAGCAGCGACGGCGTTTTGATCCTGCTCCTGCACTGCGGTCCATCGGCCCGACGGACGACCACTTTTAAGGACGATGCGAGCCATGTCGAAAGGCTACCTAGAGGGCGCAGTACGGACTTATCTGCCTCAAATTACGCTGCCGCTGAGCACTTTGCCCTGTGATCGTTCCTGCACATGTTCGGGTCAGCCCCCGATCTCGATGTGGCGTTCGAGAACGAGCAAGACCGAGAAGCAGCCTGCAACTTCATGGATCTCCTGGAGGCATCGGAGGGCGATGGCGTTAGCTGATTGCAGGAAAGGTCAAGTGAGCCTGCAGACCCACACCCGATACCCATCCGGCTTTAGTCGCGAACAGTCCTGAACCAGGTCAGCTGAGGACGGCAACCCGTTCCTTTCCGGCCGTGTTGGCAGCTGCGCTGCCTGCCCGCACCACCCGTCATGAACAGGTTTCCCTTGGAGCTTTGCCCCTGCGGTGCAGTCCTCCCATGCCCTGCTTCTTCTGGATGTTCGCAAGCCGGAGATGGTCTCCGGTTTAAGGAACTGAAGGACTACCATCATGACCAATATCGCCATCATTACCGGCCGCATCGCCCGCGATCCCGACACCCGCGAGACCAAGGGCGGCACCAATGTCACCGGGATCACTGTCGTCACCGATCGCCCTGCGCGCGACAAGGACGGCAAGACCTACAAGGACGAGAACGGCTACACCGCCAAGGAAAGCGAGTTCCACCGGGTTACCTGCTTCAACGGCCTCGCCAAGACCGTCGGCCAGTACTGTTCCAAGGGTCAGCTGGTCAGTGTTCAGGGCCGCATCCACTACACCCAGTGGGAGGACAAGGACGGGGGCACGCGCTACGGCACCGAGATCCTCGCCGACAAGGTCGACTTCCTCTCGCGCGGCAACGGCAGCGGTGACGATCACGACAACCAGGACGCTCCCGAGATCGACTGAACTCTCACCTCGATCTCGCCTCCCGAAGGGGTCCTGTCCCAGCCGGACAGGGCCCCTTCCTCGCGTATGGAACGCCGAAGAACTTTCAGTAATCGTTTGCAAAAGCGGTGCTACGAAGAGCGCCATGACTGACCAGGCGATCGTTTGCTATCCGGGTGAGGCCGCGACTGCAGCCGAGGTTGTGGCACTTGCAAATGAGTATCGGATCGCGGCCCAGCTTCTCGTGCAGAATGGACGGCCCGGAGAACCCAGGTCGCGGGCGCCGTTTCGCATGGTCGCGATTCATGCGGTCGAGCTTTACCTCAACGCATTCCTTCTCCGATCGGGTCACAGCGCGGGCGAGGTCCGGGGTCTCCAGCACAACCTCGCGGCAAGGGCGGACCTCGCAGTCGAGCTTGGGCTGGTGCTGCGGAAGCGGACGCGGGAACACCTGCATGCCATGTCGCAGTCGCGCGAATTTCTTGTGACGCGATACGTGCCCAGCGGGACCAGCCTATCGGAGATCAACCGCCTGCAGGCGACGCTGACAGAGGTCGCGCAGAAGGTCTCGGGAGCTATCTAGCTTGGGACCGGAGGGGAGGGGCCTGGCTCACGTTCTCCCATTCTGATGGCCGTGCAACAGGCGCGTCAAGGACGGCAGGGTCCCACCATTTTGACTCCCCTTCGCTACGCTACGGTCCGACAAAATCGTTACCCCTACCGCCGCTTCGCGGTCGCCCAAGTGGGCGATCCCTGACCCGCCGGCCGCACGCCCATCCGTCCTGCTCCTGCCGTCAACGGCAGACATCAGGAGGATACAATGGCTTCAATTGCTCGGATCAATTCGAACTCGGAACGCTACTTTGCCGCGCTGGCTGTGGCAGAGCGTCGGGCGTTGCACAGCTTCTTCGATCAGCATATCGTTGAGGACCGAGAACTCGGATACTTTGCTTTGGATGAGGGTGACTACAACGCGCTTCCTGCGCATCTTGCAGCGCGCGTGGTGCATACGGTTCATGGGGCAATGCTCGATGAGTTCTGACCGTAGGATCAGGGCGGGGACCGGGAACGGTTCCTGCCTTTTTTCTTGTTCGCAGGGTTAGGAGAGATGGGTATTCCCGATCGTTCTGCACCTCATCTCCATTCGATCTTGGGACAGTCCGGTGATGGCTATCTGGTCCCTATGATCCTCTCAAACGACCGGGCAATTGGCCCGCCTGGGGAATGACCCGCCGAGGGGGATTCTCACATAACTAAGGCCAGTTGGTAGCCCACCGGCATTTTCGCCCTGAATCTCGCTTTTCCCTACGAGGACACAATTGCTCGCGCTCCAAGAATAAGGATTAGAATTCAACCCATTGAACGGAACTCAGGGCCTCCTGAAAAGCCCCGCACACATTGGAACTTGACAGGCACACCGTACGCAGCGGGTGCTGCAATGGAAGGCGCGGAATTGCTTCACGAATTCACGAAAATGCGCTGATACCATCTTCTGTGCCGGATGCGGTCCACTTGCTTTCTCGTCCGTGCCGAGTCGGCACAGATCCGTTTAATCTGCTGAAAAGCGATGTGAATTTTCCGTTTTCCTACACCCCATGCTGCGGCCTAGAGTGGCACTTGCCTTTCGAAGGGTGAGCCAGGTTCTTTGAACACAAGGAACTTGGAAAAATGCAAAGACACCACCGGTTCGTGACCTATGTCACGCCCCTGATCGCCGAATGGATCAGGAAACAAGCAGAAGAGCGCAGGGTCAGCGCGAGTATCGTTGTTTGCGATTGCATCTTCGATGCCTGGCAGCGCGCAACCGAAGCTGATCTGAGGACCCCGGCGACCGATCCAGTGCGCCAGAACATCTTCATCACGGTCGCATTGGATGCGCTGCTTACGCATCATCCCGACAGCACACTGCGCGACAGAACGGTCGCAGCCTACCAGCGCCGGCTGGAGCGCCTCGGTATCGTTGCACCCCGACCCATGGGAGGCGATGATGAAGCATAATCTCGTCAACTTCACCCGTGGCAGCCAGCTCCTCGGGCATTTCGGCTTCATGTTTGCCGCAGGCCTCAAGGGGCCCCTGATCGTGACCCTCCTGGTCGTTCTCGGCCTCGTCTATTGGGACGTAAGCGGGGCGCTAGACGAGTACCATGTCTACCTCCTGTGGATGCATGCCTATGCCTCTGGCTATGCCTTCATGGAGTTCGATCCAGACAAGCTTGTGAACCTCAAGCTGGCCGATGGGAGCCTCGTCGCATTTCCCATTTCCGTGGTGACCGATTACCCGCCGATGCGCGAAGCGGTCGCGCTTTTCCAGAGCGCGGTCATCAGCGCCTTGTGGCTTGCAGGGTTCATTCTTGCGCCGCTCTTCGCGCTCTTCTGGTGGGTTGCCGAACGCTTCGGCGAGAAGTCCAAACAAAAGAAGCATGTACGCGGGGCGGAGCTTGCTACCTTGCGCGACCTTAGCCGCGAGATCGCTGCACACAACCGCGATGCCCGTGCCCGCGAGTATGGCGATGCGTTGGGCTGGCGCTGGCGTCTGGCCGGGTCGGCTTCGCTGCGGGATGCGGGCTTCTATTCTCCCGCGCATCTGGCCGGGGTCAGCTGGCCCTGGCGGCTTGAGCAGAGTCACGCGATGCTTGTTGGCACAACCGGGACAGGCAAGACCGTCGTCCTAACCGAGCTTACCAGGGAGATCCGTGAACGGGGCGAACGTGCGGTCATTTTCGATCTTACTGGGGCCTTTGTCGAAACCTTCTACGATCCCAAACGCGACATCATTCTCAACCCGCTCGACGCGCGTTGCCCCGCCTGGAGCGTGTTCAACGATTGCTCCACGCGTGCCGAATTCCATGCCGCAGCGGAGTCCCTCGTCCCGCACGATGGGGGCGGCGCCGAACAGTTCTGGGTGCTCGCCGCGCGCACGCTGTTCGTCGAGACCTGTCTCAAGCTCGCCGAAGCAGGGCGGGGCACCAACGCCGCGCTCGCCCACGAACTCATGAACGCCGATCTCTCCGATCTGCACCGTCTCGTCGAAGATACCATGGCCGGTCCCATCAGCACGCCGAGCGCGGCGCGCATGGCGGAATCGGTGCGTGCAGTGTTCAATGTCAACGCCAAGGCGCTCCAGATGCTGCCCGAAGACGGGACGCCCTTTTCGGTCCGCGAGTGGGTCAACGGGGCAGGTGAACCGCGCTCTATCCTGTTTCTGTCCGCGCGCTACATCGACATGAGCGTGCTCTCGCAGCTGCTCACCCTGTGGCTCGACACCGCGATCATTACGCTGATGGCGGGCCAGCGCTCGCGGGACATCAGGCTCTGGTTCCTGATCGACGAACTTGGCGCGCTGCATCGCCTGCCTTCGCTCGAGAAGGGCCTCCAGACCGCGCGCAATTTCGGGGGCGCGATCGTCACCGGGATCCATGCCTTTGCCAAGCTCAAGGATGTCTACGGCGAGAACATGGCCATGACCCTGTCCTCGCTTGCCCGAACCAAGCTGATCCTCGGCACAGCAGACCGCGAGACCGCCACCTGGTGTTCCGATATTATCGGCCACCGCGAGGTTCGCGAGATGGAGGAAGGATACAGCTACGGCTACAACAATGCGCGCGATGCGGTCAGCCTGACGCCCCGGCGCCAGGTCGTCCCACTGCTGCTTCCCGACGAGCTGATGAAGCTCAAGAACCTACATGGTTTCATCAAGTTTCCCGAAGGATTTCCGGCGGCACCCGTGGTCCTCGAACCGCGCAACTGGCCTCGGGTGGCCGAAGGCTTCATTCCCCGGGATATGCCTAAGCTACCACCACAGGCCCGCCACGGTGATGACAAAGAAGGAGCAGGTGGCGGTGCCGGAGCAGCCTCTGAAACAGGCGACAATGATGGTGATCCTCGACGGTTGAGGGTCGCGCACGATCGCTCCGACAGCGCTGAAAAGAAAGCCGACCAGGAAGACAAAAAGGAACTGCGCCGGACCCGTCGCAGCAACAAGGGCGATCAGGCTCGACCGGACCAGACAAGGAAGCGTCGCGATCCGAATGCGCAAGAGGAAAGGGGGACATCAGACCCTCAGTGGCCGGCTCAATCCGACCTTCCTCTGTCTTCGAAAGCCGAGGAGCAACGCGGCAAGGAGCAACGGGATGCACCTTCAGCGAGGTCTGACATTCCCGATCCCGCATCGCATCAGCGGGCGCAGGATGCGCGCGGCAAGGCTGACCAGAGGCTCCAGGAAGAGCAGCAGAAGTCGCTGCTTGGCGGTGCAGCGAAGCAGAGTCGCGATGCCGATCAGGGGCAGGACCATGGTCACGATTACGGGGACTTTGATCCGGACATGTGACGCCCAACAGGGGAGGGGACGAGGGCCAAGAGAAAGTGATCCCAGCACATGCTTTCCGTCGCCAATGTCCGCTCGCCTTCGGCCGCGGCGAGCTACTTCGCCTCGGACAATTACTACGCGAGCGCCGATGCCGACCGTTCGGGGCAGTGGGTGGGCGAGGGTGCAAAGCGCCTTGGTCTCAATGGCAAGGTCGAGGCCCAAACGTTCGACGCGTTGCTGAGAGGCGAGCTGCCCGACGGCAGCAGCGTCGGCAATCCCGGGCAGGCACACCGCCCGGGTACAGACCTCACTTTCTCCGTTCCCAAGAGCTGGTCGCTGCTGGCGCTCGTCGGGAAGGATGAGCGGATCATTGCCGCCTACCGCGAAGCCGTCCTCGAAGCGCTGCACTGGGCTGAGAAGAATGCGGCCGAGACCCGGATGGTCGAGAAAGGCAAAACCGTCACACAGGCCACCGGGAACCTCGCGATCGGCCTGTTCCAGCACGACACCAACCGTAACCAGGAGCCGAACCTCCATTTCCATGCGGTCATCGCCAATGTCACGCAAGGCAAGGACGGCAAGTGGCGAACGCTCAAGAATGATCGGCTCTGGCAGCTCAACACCACGCTCAATTCTATCGCAATGGCGCGCTTTCGCGTCGCGGTCGAGAAGCTTGGCTATGAGCCGGGACCGACCCTCAAGCACGGCAATTTCGAAGCGCGCGGTATCACCCGCGAACAGGTCATGGCGTTCTCGAGCCGCCGCCAGGAAGTGCTCGATGCACGGCGCGGTTCTGGTCTTGAAGCGGGCCGCATCGCCGCGCTCGATACGCGCGCGAGCAAGGACGGGATCGAGGACCGCGAGGCCCTCGGCATGCAATGGAGCGACACCGCGAAATCGATCGGGCTGGACCTCGCGCCCTTGGTCGAGCGGGCGCAGACCCGCTCACTGAAACAGTCGATCGAAACTGGCAGGTTCGGCTCGCTTGTCGAGCGCGGGCGCGCATGGCTGGGACGCTTCGTCGCGCATGTCAGGGGCGATCCGGCTGATCCGCTTGTGCCCAAGTCGGTCCTCAGACAGGACCGTGAAACGATCGCAGCGGCACAGGCCGTCGCTTCGGCGGTGCGTCATCTTTCGCAGCGCGAGGCTGCCTTCGAGCGCACCGCGCTCTACAAGGCTGCGCTCGATTTCGGGTTGCCAGCGACGATTGCTGATATCGAGAAACGGACCCGCGCCTTGGTGCGCTCTGGCGATCTCATAGCAGGGATGGGAGAGCACAAGGACTGGCTCGCCTCGCGTGACGAGGTGCTGACCGAGCAGCGGATCGTGTCCGAGGTTGCCGCCGGCAAGGGTGCGAGCTCATCTGCAGTTGAGCCGGAAAGCGCGACTGATCGTGTCCAGGCCGCTGCAATGACAGGGCAGGGGTTCCGTCTCAACGAGGGTCAGCTCGGGGCGGCGAAGCTGATCCTGACGTCCGAGGATCGAACGATCGCGGTCCAGGGAATTGCCGGTGCCGGCAAGAGCAGTGTTCTGAAGCCAGTCGCTGAGGTGCTGCGCGACGAGGGCCACTCGGTCATTGGCCTCGCAATCCAAAACACTCTCGTCCAGATGCTCGAACGCGACACCGGTATCGGCTCGCAGACGCTGGCCCGCTTTCTTGGTGGCTGGAAAAAGCTGCTCGACGATCCCGGCAACGCGGCGCTTCGCGCGGAGGCAAAGGCGGCACTGAAAGACCATGTGCTGGTGCTCGACGAAGCATCGATGGTCTCAAACGAGGACAAGGAAAAGCTCGTCCGTCTCGCCAATCTGGCTGACGTTCACCGCCTGGTCCTGATGGGGGACCGCAAGCAGCTCGGCGCAGTCGATGCGGGCAAACCCTTCGCGCTCCTGCAGCGGACAGGCATGGCGCGCGCTGAAATGGCGACCAACCTGCGCGCGCGCGACCCTGTCGTTCGCGAGGCGCAGGCGGCAGCGCAGGCGGGCGATGTGCGCACGGCGCTGCGTCACCTGCAGCCGCACACACTCGAGGCCAGGGGCGATGGCGCGCTGGTCGCGGCTAACACCTGGTTGGCGCTCGACAAGGACACCCGCTCGCGCACCTCGATCTACGCTTCGGGCCGCGCCATCCGCTCTGCGGTCAATGCTGCCGTCCAGCAGGGACTTCTCGCCAATGGCGAGATCGGACCGGGCAAGGCCGAGCTTGGAGTGCTGGATCGCGTCAACACGACCCGCGAAGAACTGCGACATCTGTCAGCCTACCAGCCTGGCCGGGTGCTCGAGGTCTCGAGAAAGCAACAGGCCCTGGGACTGTCAGCGGGCGAGTATCGTGTCCTGGGACAGGACCGGAAGGGCAGGCAGGTCGAAGTTGCGGACAAGCGCGGCAAGCGGTTCCGGTTCGACCCGGCACGGATCAGGGCAGGGAAGGGCGACCAGAATCTGACTTTGCATGAGCCGAGGAAGCTCGAGATCCATGAAGGCGACCGGATCCGATGGACCCGCAACGATCATCGCCGCGGCCTGTTCAATGCCGACCAGGCCAGGGTGGTTGCCGTTGTCGGCGGGAAGGTCACTTTCGAAACTTCCAAGGGAGACCAGGTCGAGCTCAAAAAGGACGATCCGATGCTGAAGCGGATCGATCTTGCCTATGCGCTCAACGCCCACATGGCGCAGGGTCTGACATCCGATCGCGGCATAGCCGTCATGGACAGCCGCGAGCGCAACCTGTCGAACCAGAAGACGTTCCTGGTGACGATCACGAGGCTGCGCGATCACCTGACACTGGTCGTCGATAGTTCGGACAGGCTCGGAGCAGCCGTGGCACGCAACAAAGGAGAGAAGGCCTCGGCCCTCGAGGTCACCGCACAGGTGGCCCCGACAGAAAAGAAAAACGGCGAACTTGATCAGCTGAAACCGGAAGAGGCCAACAAGGCCGAAAAGGAAATCGCCCGAAGCAAGAGCAAGACACTGGATTTCGGGATTTGAAAGGCCGCCTTGCGCAGCAAATTTCAGACGCGTTGGGTCCGGCAGTACTTTAGGGTCGTGCCCGCGCGCGAACGGCCGGATTTCGGAACTACTCTCAGATCGCAAGAGTCTTGCGATGCCTCTCAATCGCGCTTCGCACATCGTCGGGGAAGGGCAGGTGTCCGCTTTCGCTGCTCCAGGCGTCATCGAACCGTGCAACGACATCCTTCGCTGTCGCGGTGATCAGCCTTGCAGGCAGCCTTGCCTTGTCGGCGATCGCCTCGAGTACATCATAGGTGTAGGACGCCCACTCGCGCGAGCCATCAAATTTGAGCGCAGCATCGTCGCCTGGGATATAGGCGAGCGTCGAAAGCAAGTCATAGGCAGGTGCCAGCAGCGCGTTGCGCCGGTCCGGATAAATCAACGACCAGTTCTTGAGGTGCATGTCGCCATTACCGATCAGCACCGAGTAGGTGAGCCGGCGGACGAATTCGACCACGCTTTGCTCATCGGTCTCGATCGCCAGCACATTGAGGATCTGGCGGTAGCTCGCATTCTCGTATTTATCGTCTGCAAAGACACCGAACACTTGGGCGAAGTCTTCGGTGTGCACTGGTCCTTCTTCCCCCCGGTCAAAGCGCCGGATGGCAAAAGCGGACTCTCCGTAACGGGTGATACCTTCGGGTATGCCATCGATCTGATCGAGGGACAAAAGGTCGATTTCAGGTACGTCGATCCCGATCTTTGCCGCCAGTTTCATCGCTGCGAATTCAGCCTCGGGCACGTCCGGATGTCTCGCAGAGGGCAGCTTGACGATCCAGTCGCCGCCGCTGCCTGTGACCGGGATCGTCAGTCCGCCATTCTTGCCCTGGGCTTTGACCGCCGAGAATTTGAGTTGCACGCCGGCAAGCGAGAAGCGCAGCGCGCGCTCTGCCTGCTTCTCCGCGGCTTCTTCATCTAGCTCGTCGGCCTCCGTTTCCTCGGCATCGACGGCGACGGCGCGCACTGCGCCGGGAAGATCGTGCCCGAGCTGTGCGAGAAGCTTGTACTCGCGCACGGCTTTCACGCCCGCGCGGCGAGCCAGGTAGTCGCGAAGCGTTCCTTCGGGAAGGAGGTTGGAGAAGAACGGCTCGATCTTCGTTCGATAGCTGCGTGTCTCATCAATGATCTCGCCATTCGCGTCCTTGTAGGCGAGCGACAGCGTTGGCCGATTCTGGTCGGCAAGGTAGACTTCGTCGAATGTGAAGATGCTCGCATCTCCATCGAGCCGTGCGATGGTTCCAACGCGCGTCTCACCCAGAAAGATATCGAGAGCCGCTGCGTTGATCATGTGGCGTCGTCCTCAAGCCGGTAAGCAGGCAGTCTGTGGGCACTATCTCGATCGATTGAGTGAACCTGCAGGTTTCTGACGTGCCGTAGGGCACGTGTGGATGCCGCGATCTGCTGGGCGAGTTTCTTCGTTCCTTCTTTTTGCTCAAGCGCCCAGCCGAGGTCCTGAAGATGCTTTTTCAGATGAGCGACGGGCTGCAAAGCCTGCTGGATGGCTTTGAGCGTTTCGGGAGTGAAATTAATGGTCTGGATATCTTTCAGGGCGCTTTGAAACTCATTCACCTCGGTGACGCTCGGATAGCTCTGCCGTAGTCGCTCAGCGAACCGGTTGGTTTCGGCAATCGTTGCGAGCGTTCGACTGGCCTCGCTTCTTTCGCGCTGTGAGCGAACAACGCCTTCGATCGCCGGTACGGTCCTTCGAGGCACTAGCTTCAGTTCGAGGTCGAGCGCGCGCGCTATTTCGACAAGGCTGGAAATCTGTAGGTCTACATTCCCGCCTTCGATTTTGGAGATGTGGCTTTGAGGCAAGCCCACCCGCTCACCCAGCTGTTTCTGGGTAAAGCCTTTTGCTATCCGAGCCACTTTGATGCTTGCGGCGATGTCTTCGATTGCCGTGCTCATAAATATGTTTCTGCATATGTTGATCGACGTATATATGTTTTAGCATATACTCTTATTTGTGAGAGGGGCAACAGAAATATGTAGAGGCATAAATTTCTGAATCCTCATATGTCATCGCATATTATGGGCGGAGATTGACGGCGACAAAGCGCGGGCAGTCGTCACTTCGCAGAACTTTTTCCAGCCTTTTCATCGGTCTTTCGATGACGGAGCTCTCGTCCAGAGATCTGCCGATCAGTCAGGCAAGCCATCGGCGGAAATGCGCCCTCATTTCGGACATTAAGTCGACCTTGAGCAGCTCCCAAAAGCTGAAGTTCGGCAAGACATGCGCTGAATGTAGCCGCGAACCTGTTTCTCTGTATTTCAGAAACGTCTCGCGCCAATCCTAACGCCACTTCACCCGAAATTCGCGTGCACTCGCTAGGATCTTTCCAATGCGAGGTCGCGGTATGCTCTGAATTTACTGATAGCAGCGGTTCCGAGCTTGAGCAGATCCGAAGACAACTCGGCGTAGCCTTTCGCATCCAAGAGACTGTCGGGTAGATTCGGTATCTCTGTCTCGAGCTTGCTTCCACGGATTGGTAGCAACGGAAAATCGCCCGGACTGAGTTTTTGGTGATATATGGAGAGGCGCATTGCTAGCACACCAAGTGGTACGTGCTCTTGGGCGAGCGCTACATATGCCTCGCGTTCAGTCTCAGTAAGCTTGTCGAACCATGCTGGAGCGAATGGTTCAGTGTAAGTCATGAGGGCATCGAGCTCAGTCGTAATTGTCGGTGCGAAGAACGTATCGAGCCAGGTTGTCTCAAACTCGTCTTGGAATTCCTGCCATGTCACAAGGCGCAAATTAGTGCGCTGGACCGCCTCATGAGCGCCGGACTGAAAGCCGCTTAGCGCGATAATGTAGCCCGCATTGGCTCCGACATCGCTAGTGACGGTCCGAAACGCATGCACGATTTGCTGAGGTACCGCTGCTTTCCAATATTTGCATTCGCATATGATCCGGTTGAGCCGGTCGCGATGCGTTTCCTCGGCATATACGTCGATTTCCGCCCTGCCTCGCCCGAGCTCAATGACTCGCTCCAAGTCCACATTGAAACCACACTGGCTGAGGATCTCAGCTACGCATGCTTGGAGATCGCGCCAGTTTTCGGGAATGCTCTCTGTAATCATTGCGCCGTCTTAACCTCACGTTCTGCTTCATAGAAGCACTCGACCACAGCAAGCATCGATTTACGTTCTTCGGATTTCGCCCTAATGCCGCACATTCCTTCCCAAAATAAAATCGCCTGAGAGACGACTTTCAAATGAAGTCAAATCCAATATTCTCAAGAGAGAATTTCTGTGCTTTGATTCCGTCCGCGCTAGAATTGGCATATAGCGGCTGCTGATAATTCGGCGCCATGGGGGGTGGATGAGTGACCAAAGTAGTTATTTGAAGACGATCTCGCACGCGGAGGACGCAGTCGCAAATGCGATTTTCGTTCACGGGCTCAGCGGGGACGCTTCTGAAACTTGGCAATGCGGCAAGTCGGATGAGCTTTGGCCATCTTGGCTCAACGAACTATTCCCGCGTCTCGGCGTTTACAGCCTAGGCTACCCGGCCAGCAAGTTTGCAAAAACGGAGCAGGACTTGTTCGAGCGGGCCGCGAGCGTTTTGGACTATCTAACGTCGAAAGGCTTTGGAGATCGGCCGCTGATCTTCGTGGCGCACAGCCTGGGTGGCCTTCTCACTAAGTCCGTATTGAGGAAGGCGCGGGATTCTAGCGATTCCGGGCACAAGACTATTGCTGAGTCCACTAAGCTGGTTGTCTTTATCGCTACACCCCACGAAGGAGCATCGCTCGCCACCTTGGGCAAAAAGGTGCTTCCTCGATTGATCTCCAACAAGATTGAACTCCTTGCCAACAGCATGGGTGTGTTGAACGATCTCAAACAAGCCTACCGCGACCTTTGTGACGCGAGTACCGAGCTCAAAACCGTCACCTACTACGAGACCATTCCTGTTTTCGGTCTTTTGGTTGTCAACCGCAGCTCGTCCGATCCTGGTGTTGGAAACTGTGTCCCTATCGGAGTCGACAAGGATCATATCACCATATGCAAACCAGACGATCGCGACGACCAGGTGTATCTTGGTGTCGCAAGACATGTCGGGCAGGTTGTGGAGAAGGCCGAAGCTGAATTTGCCGCTCAAACCCAATCATTTGAGACACCAGATTTCAGCGTTGCTTCGGAGAATGATCGTAGATCATTGCTCGACAAGATGATCGATGCGAACCGAGAAGACGAATACTCGATCGCGAATGACTACCAAAATCAGTTCGCTCAAAGCTTTTATCGCCAAGGTCTCTCAGGGAGTGCTCGTCGTGACCACGACCTGCTGCTCAGCGACGTCGAGCAAAGATTCATCACCAACATCTATCTGAAGCATATCTGCAAGGGGGCTTCCGACGATCAGGTGCAGGTCGCGCTGCAATCTGACGTGATCGACCCGATTTGCGCGAAGTATGCCGAGGACTCTTCGGTCACGGGAATCACGGTCCTTCAGGCTCTGTACTTTCTTACCGAGCAGTGCCGAATTCGCTGGGATGCTGAGTAATGGCGCATCGTATCTGGTATCCTCAGCTTGACGCGTTCGATTGCATACGCCGGATGGTGGCCATACTTTCATTTGCCGATGACGAAGGGCTTTCGATGGAACGCGCCCAGATGGCAGATTTGTTCCTCTCAAGTCCGCCGTTACTGCACTCCGTTACAATGCCCATGCAGGTGAGGTCCAACTTCAGAGAGCTAGGCATTGCGCGACCCGAAAAGAGTTTCCTAAGTTATCCGGCTGCGCCGCTCCTCTTTCATAAGATGGAGCCGGTGCAGCGACGCGCAATTCGCGCGATGGTAGGAAAGAATCTGATCGATCTTCGCCTCTACGAGAAACGCGCATTGAGCTTGACGGACGATGCTCGCAGTCTTCTGGACACGCGCCTCAAACATTCGGTTGCTGAACTCAAGCTCGCGCAGTTTATCGTCTCTGATATCTTGGCAATCGGTGAAGACAATATTGAAGAGCTCAGGAAGCGGACAGGTCTGAGGAGGCTGGCTGCATGAGCGAGATCGAACAGGAAAAAGACGAGATCGCGTCGCGCGTTCCAACACTTCAGCTACGCCGCCTTCGCGTGTTGAAATCCGGCCGCCCGGTTTACGATCAAGCGTTTCACGAGGGCGTGAACATCATTCGTGGAGACAATGGGTCAGGCAAGTCGTCGATCGCAGACTTTGCCTTCTTTGTACTCGGAGGCGAGTTCGACAACTGGAAGAAGGTCCCCGCGCAATGTGACGAGATTCAGGCTGAGATACTCACCAGCCAAGGGCGATTAGCGCTCAAGCGAAACACAGATTCCAAGACCTCTCCGATCCGCGTTTTCTTCGGCACGCTCAAAGAGGGTGTTGAAGCTGGATCGGACGGCTGGGAGCGATTCCCCGTCCATCGACAAGGGGACCATGAAAGCTTTTCGCAACTCCTCTTCAGGTCCATGTTGATCCCAGAGGCAAAGAGCGAAGGCGCATCAAACATCACAATGCACCAGATTTTGCGCCTCTTATACTCTGATCAGCATACACCCCCCGGCAGATTGTTCCGCTTTGAATCCACGTGGGACACGAAGACCATGCGAAGCGCCGTTGGCGATCTGCTATGCGGTGTGAATGACTACGAGGGCTACGAAATCAGTCTCGAAATTCGTGAACTGGAGCGGCACTATGACGAGGTGAGTCGGCAGCTTTCGGCGCTACTCTCGATCCTCCCATCTGATGAAACTCTGAACAAACCCGCTACTTTGGAAATGGAGATACGAGAGCGTGAGGCAGAGAGAGAAGCTGCGCTTCAACGGATTTCGCAGGTTGATGATCTGATTGACGGCGATGAAGTCAAAGAATTCTTGGCGAAAAGCCGAAGCATGCGCGACCGAATTTCGAAAAGCGCTAAGCAGATTGGCGCGCTCGAGCGCGAAGTGTCGCAACTCGGCTACCAACTGGGTGATCTGGAGGAATATCTCGATTTTCTCTCAGAGATGATCGAGAAGGTCGGCTTGGCTGAGAGCTCGCAGCTTGCGATTGGGGACATCGACTTCACGCACTGCCCAGCTTGCTTGACCGACCTTGCGCCGACTGTTGATGGGCATACCTGCCACGTCTGCAATTCCGAGATTGACCCCGAAGACAAACGCTCCCGTTACAATGCAATCCGCGTCGATTTTGAGATGCAGCAACGGGAGGCGCGCCAGCTCAATTCGCAAAAGGAAATGCGGCTTTCTGCGGAAAAAGCAAAACTTAGGAAAGCCCGTGCGGAACATTCGAGACTGATCGCAGAGTTTGCTGCTGGCTACGACAATGGCTCGTCACCGCGAGAGGCCTTCCTGGCTGAGCAAAACTTGCGCATTGGGCAAATTGCTCGTGAAATCGACTATCTCGAAAAGTCGCTTGTGACCGCATCGCGCGTGAAAGAGCTTTCGGAAGCGAAGGCTGACGCTCAAGCAGAACTGGACAAGCTGAAGTCTCGGCAAGAGGCCCTCGAACTCAGTGCCGCAAAACGCAGATCAGTTGCGCTGTCACGCGTTTCCCGAATTGCCGCCTCTGTGCTTCGCGCAGACAACATGGATCAGCCGGAATTCATGACCGCTCAGGATGTCAGCGTGAATTTCTCCGACGATGCAATGTCTGTCGACGGGGATCTCAATTTTGCTGAAAGCAGCAATGTGATCTTGAAGAATGCGTGCATTTTGAGCCTTCTCCTCGCGGCGGGAGAAGACCAGAAATTTTTCCACCCCAGGTTTGCCCTGTTCGACAACATTGAAGACAAGGGAATGCAGACTGAACGCAGCCACAACTTCCAACGTATTGGACTTGTAACGGTTTTGTGCCGGTCACTGATCTCATTATGCCACTTTGGCTTCGAATGCGAGCGGGCTGATGCCGCCCAGATATGAATGGCGGCGGCGGGTATTGTAGAACCCGTTGATGTACTGGAAGATGGCGGCCTCGGCTTGTCGCCGTGTTGGCCAGCTCTGCCGCCAGATTAGTTCCGCCTTCAGGCTTTTGAAGAATGTCTCGACAGAGGCGTTATCATAGCAATTACCCTTGCCGCTCATCGATGGCCGCAGGCCGTAAGCCTGCAGCATCTTTTGATAATCGTAGGA
>NZ_VCAO01000012.1:2500-37104 GCF_005884405.1 Qipengyuania marisflavi
AGGGTGTCTCACCCTCTTAATCGCTACTCATGTCAGCATTCGCACTTCCGATACGTCCACCGTCGGTTACCCTTCGGCTTCATCCGCTTACGGAACGCTCCGCTACCGCTCAGATCAAAGATCTGAACCCTAAGCTTCGGTGCATCACTTTAGCCCCGTTACATCTTCGCCGCAGGAACCCTTATTTAGACCAGTGAGCTGTTACGCTTTCTTTAAAGGATGGCTGCTTCTAAGCCAACCTCCTGGTTGTTTTGGGATTCCCACATGCTTTCCCACTTAGTGATGACTTGGGGACCTTAGCTGTAGGTTAGGGCTGTTTCCCTTTTGACGACGGACCTTAGCACCCGCCGTCTGTCTGCTGGATAAGACTCGATGGTATTCGGAGTTTGGTTAGGTTTGGTACCGCTCGCGCAGCCCTAGCCCATCCAGTGCTCTACCCCCATCGGCATACATCCAACGCTCTACGTAAATAGATTTCGCGGAGAACCAGCTATTTCCCGGCTTGATTGGCCTTTCACCCCTAAACACAGCTCATCCGAGAATTTTTCAACATTCACCGGTTCGGTCCTCCAGTGCATGTTACTGCACCTTCAACCTGGCCATGCCTAGATCGCCGGGGTTCGGGTCTAATCCAACATACTCTATCGCCCTGTTCAGACTCGCTTTCGCTGCGCCTACACCTATCGGCTTAAGCTTGCATGTTAGATTAAGTCACTGACCCATTATGCAAGAGGTACGCGGTCACTCCTCAAGGGAGCTCCCACTGCTTGTAAGCATTCGGTTTCAGGTACTATTTCACTCCCCTAATCGGGGTGCTTTTCACCTTTCCCTCACGGTACTTGTTCGCTATCGGTCATGTACGAGTATTTAGGCTTGGAGGGTGGTCCCCCCATGTTCAGACAGGATTACACGTGTCCCGCCCTACTCGAATCCTTTCACATCACTTTCGCATACGGGGCTGTCACCCGCTATGGCCACTCTTTCCAAAGTGTTCTGCTAGTTGAATGAAAGGCATTGGCCTGGTCCCGGTTCGCTCGCCACTACTACGGGAATCTCGTTTGATGTCTTTTCCTCCGGGTACTGAGATGTTTCAGTTCCCCGGGTTCGCTTCACCAAGTCTATTTTATTCAACTCGGTAATACCCTATCCACCTCTTTCCGACCGCCCCGAGGGACAATCGAAAGGAAATGGTGAGGGTGGGTTTCCCCATTCGGAAATCGCCGGATCAAAGTTTGCTCACAACTCCCCGACGCTTATCGCAGCGTGCCACGTCCTTCATCGCCTGTACATGCCAAGGCATCCACCAAATGCTCTTACCTCACGCTTGAGAATCCACACCATCAACGACAGCCCTGCATAAAGGCTGCACGTCTTGCGATGGTGCAGAGGAATTATCTCAGCCAGATAATCAATTTAATTGATATTGTGATGGTACCATCATCCGGTCACGACCAAAGGTCGCACCCGTCCGACGATACCGCCACGGCATCGATTTAAAAACCCATTCACAATGTCAAAGACGCAAGCGGAAATCCGCTTACTACCAGGCCCTGGGATATACCCGGGCCGGATCAGTTTCGTTTCATCCTGGAGAAATTTGATTAGAGGCTGGTGGAGCCTATCGGGATCGAACCGATGACCCCCTGCTTGCAAAGCAGGTGCTCTCCCAGCTGAGCTAAGGCCCCTATAGCCTGAAAGGGATGGTGGGCCTGAGAAGATTCGAACTTCTGACCTCACCCTTATCAGGGGTGCGCTCTAACCAACTGAGCTACAGGCCCATCCCGCGCCGTAGCTGGCCCAGACTTTCTTGCGAAAGGCAGGCCGCGGGCGGCGTGAGCCAGCTCAGGCGTCTCGATAACACAGGGCAAAACCCCGCGTTAGCGATCTCCAGTGATGAAAGGACATGAGGACGACGGCATTGTTCTTTGAAAAGGTGCGAAGCACTTCCAGAGACAAGCTCTGGCGCTTTCGTACCAATCCTTAGAAAGGAGGTGATCCAGCCGCAGGTTCCCCTACGGCTACCTTGTTACGACTTCACCCCAGTCGCTGAACCCACCGTGGTTGGCTGCCTCCAGTAAACTGGTTAGCGCACCACCTTCGGGTGAATCCAACTCCCATGGTGTGACGGGCGGTGTGTACAAGGCCTGGGAACGTATTCACCGCGGCATGCTGATCCGCGATTACTAGCGATTCCGCCTTCATGCTCTCGAGTTGCAGAGAACAATCCGAACTGAGACATCTTTTGGAGATTAGCTAACCCTCGCGGGATCGCTGCTCACTGTAGATGCCATTGTAGCACGTGTGTAGCCCAGCCTGTAAGGGCCATGAGGACTTGACGTCATCCCCACCTTCCTCCGGCTTATCACCGGCAGTTTCCTTAAAGTGCCCAACTAAATGATGGCAACTAAGGATGAGGGTTGCGCTCGTTGCGGGACTTAACCCAACATCTCACGACACGAGCTGACGACAGCCATGCAGCACCTGTCACTAGGTCCCCGAAGGGAAGAAATCTGTCTCCAGAAGTCGTCCTAGGATGTCAAAGGCTGGTAAGGTTCTGCGCGTTGCTTCGAATTAAACCACATGCTCCACCGCTTGTGCAGGCCCCCGTCAATTCCTTTGAGTTTTAATCTTGCGACCGTACTCCCCAGGCGGATAACTTAATGCGTTAGCTGCGCCACCCAAGCTCTAAGAGCCCGGACAGCTAGTTATCATCGTTTACGGCGTGGACTACCAGGGTATCTAATCCTGTTTGCTCCCCACGCTTTCGCACCTCAGCGTCAATACCTGTCCAGTGAGTCGCCTTCGCCACTGGTGTTCTTCCGAATATCTACGAATTTCACCTCTACACTCGGAATTCCACTCACCTCTCCAGGATTCTAGCAATCTAGTTTCAAAGGCAGTTCCGGGGTTGAGCCCCGGGCTTTCACCTCTGACTTGAATCGCCGCCTACGTGCGCTTTACGCCCAGTAATTCCGAACAACGCTAGCTCCCTCCGTATTACCGCGGCTGCTGGCACGGAGTTAGCCGGAGCTTATTCTCTAGGTACTGTCATTATCATCCCTAGTAAAAGAGCTTTACAACCCTAAGGCCTTCATCACTCACGCGGCATTGCTGGATCAGGCTTTCGCCCATTGTCCAATATTCCCCACTGCTGCCTCCCGTAGGAGTCTGGGCCGTGTCTCAGTCCCAGTGTGGCTGATCATCCTCTCAGACCAGCTATGGATCGTCGCCTTGGTAAGCTTTTACCTTACCAACTAGCTAATCCAACGCGGGCCCATCTAAAGGCGATAAATCTTTGGTCCGAAGACATTATCCGGTATTAGCAGTCGTTTCCAACTGTTATCCCGAACCTAAAGGCAGGTTCCCACGCGTTACGCACCCGTGCGCCACTAAGCCCGAAGGCTTCGTTCGACTTGCATGTGTTAGGCATGCCGCCAGCGTTCGTTCTGAGCCAGGATCAAACTCTCAAGTTGGTGTCACATACCAAGCAGACACGGACCGAAGTCCGCTAATCCGCAGGGCATGAGCTTCAAGGAGCCGATACCTGCACATCAAACGTAATGGATACGAATGAACATGCATCATCACAGACCGAACGTGGAGTTCGATCAGGATGTGGCAATCGGCATAAATTAACCGGTATCCGGAGCCTTAAAACCCCCGGACCGGGCGCCGTCGCCCACATGTCCCTTCATCAAAAATCAACAATGTCAAAGAGCCGCCAAGACGTTAATAGGCGGACAGCAATGGAACCCCGTTTTACCGGGGGACCGGCTATCCGACTGTTTTGGCGACCGTTGCGGTGGGCGGTGGAAGCCGCCAGCGCCGCGTCGGTGAGGGCCAACTAGGCGGGCATCGGGATTCGGTCAAACCCTTTTTGCAATTTTGTTGCGTCTTTTTTCAAAACTAACGGTTTTCTGGGGGTTTTTCACTCAGATCGCGCCGATACCGCTGACGCGCCTGCCTGTTGCGGCACGCCTGGGGTCCGTAAAATAGCGCAGATTCGGCTCGGAAATGGCGAAAACAGGTGAATCAGCTGCGCTTCACTCCAACATTGGTGATTCACGAGGGCGAGAATCGGTGCATCAGGCATCACGAGTGAATCTCCTGTCTCGCATTCGTGTCCATTCGATCTTAGACCCCTTCCCATGAGTGGGAGCGGGTTTACCGAACAGGCATCACCGGAAGGCTTCGCCGCCCGCGTGCGCATTGCCCTGGCATGGCGTTGGGGCAGCCAGCTAATCGCCCAGCTTATTACATGGAGCGCGACCATTATGGTGGTGCGCCTGCTCAACCCAGCTGATTACGGCCTGTTCGCAATGAGCCAGGTCGTGGTCGTTGCGCTCAACTTCCTCAATGGGTGGAGTTTTGCCACCTCGCTGGTTCAGGCCGAGCGGGTGGGCAGGCGAGAGATCGGGCAGGTGTTTGCGCTGCTGCTGCTGATGAACGGTACGCTCGCCGCCGCGCAGCTGCTGCTCGCCCCGGTGGCGGCGGACTATTACGGGCAGCCTGCGGTTGCGCATCTGCTGCGGGTGCAGGCGCTGATCTTCATCACCACCCCCTTTATAGCGCTGCCCGCGTCCTTGCTGTCACGGCGGCTTGAGTTTCGCAGTCAGGGCATTGCCAATCTGGCTTCGGCAATTGTCGGGGCGATGGCGGCGCTTACGCTGGCGTGGCTGGGATATGGTGTGTGGGCATTGGTCTATGCGCCGATACTGGCCTTTGCGACGCGCGGGTTGATCATGACCGTTGCCGCACGGCTGTTCGTATGGCCGGTGTTCAATTTTCGGGGCGCGGGGCAGCTGATCGGCTTTGGCGGAGCGCTAACCCTGTGCCAGCTGTTCTGGATCATCCAGAGCCAGTCGGACATTTTCATCGCTGGCAGCCGTTTCACACCAAGCGAACTGGGCCTCTATTCCGAGGCGTTATTCCTGACTCTGATCGTCACCGGAAGATTTCTGCCGCCCATCAACGAAGTCGCCTTCCCCGCCTATGCCGAATTGCACAAGGCCGGGCACAGCATGGCGCCTTTCTTCGAACGCACCGTGCGCAGCGTGCTGCTGGTGACCGCGCCTATCTATATAGGACTGGCGCTGACCGCGCCCGAAGCGATCATCACCCTGTTCGGCGACAAATGGGCGGCGATGGCGCCGATCGTCACGGGTCTGTGCCTGGTGATGCCCTTGCTGGCACTCCAGATCATCTGCAGCCCGACCACCAACGCCACCGGCCACACGCGCACCTATATACTGACCAGCGCGACAGGTGCGGTATTGTTCACCGCGTGCTTCCTTGCCGGGGTGCAGTTCGGGCCGATGGGGCTGGTTCATGCCTGGTGGGTGGCTGCGCCGCTGTTGCTGCTGGTGACACTGGTCTTGACGCTGCCCCACGTTGGTATGTCTGCGGCCCGCTATCTGGCAGCCTGCGCGCCAGCGGTGATATCTTGTGCGATTATGGCGCTGGCCGTGATTGCGGTGCGAACCGCCCTGCCGGACTGGCACCCAGCCCTGCGTCTGATCGCGCTCACCGGGACCGGAGTAATGGCTTATAGTCTGGCGCTGATCATACTGTGGCGCGATGTGGTGCGTGACAGCTGGACGCTGCTGCGCCGCACACCTGCTTCCCCGATAGATCTTCCCGCCAACGAATCTGTCTGAGGGGCATCCGCCTCGACCAGCGGTGTGTCTGACGCTTCGCCGAGGCGCATCCCCGTGCTATAGAGTATTTGAGGCCCTGCCTCACTGCCGGGCCGCTTTGAGGAGATTCTCGAATGGCGCGATGGATCATTGCAAGTGCACTGCTTCTGGGGCTGGCAGTACCCGGCGCGGCACAGGACGACATTGCGCCTGACGAAAACCTGCCATCCGATCTGGTGGAAATGCGGCGTGACCGCAATGCGCGTATGACCGTGCCCGTAACCATCGACGGTCAAGGGCCGTTCCGCTTTCTGATCGACACCGGCGCGCAGTCCACTGTGGTTACCCAGCATATCGTCGATACGCTGTCGCTGGTGCAAAGCGGCACCGCAACACTGGTGGGCATGGGGTCGAGCGCGCAGGTCCGCACCTACGAACTGGACGGATTGGAATTTGCCGACCGCGAGTTTAACGGAATGGTTGCGCCGCTGCTTGAAAGCAAGAATATCGGCGCGGATGGCATCCTCGGGCTCGACAGTCTGCAAGATCTGCGCGTGCTGATCGATTTTCGTGAAGACCGGATGAGCGTGTCTGACGCCGCATCGGTCGGCAGCAACAATGGCTATGAGATTATCGTGCGCGCACGGCGCAAGCTGGGGCAGATGATCATCACCAATGCTATCATCGACGGCGTGCGCACTGCGATTATTATTGATACCGGCGCGGAACATTCGCTGGGCAATCTGGCGCTGCAGAAACGCCTGCGGTCGCGCAACAACACTGAACTGATCAGCAGCGACGTCCACGGCTTTGTGATGACCAGCGAGATGTCGGTCGCGCGCAGCCTGCAAATCGGCAAGCTGACGATCACCGGGGTTCCGATCGGTTTTGCCGATGGGCCTGCCTTTGCCGCATTGGGATTGGCAAAGAAGCCTGCGCTGATCCTGGGGATGCGCAATCTGCGCCTGCTCGACCGTGTGGCAATCGATTTCGCCAAGCGCCGCGTGATGTTCGACCTGCCTTCGGGCTCGATGCGCGACCAGCGAACCGGGCGGCTCGACGACAGCCGACTATAGCTCCCGGATGCGCCGCGCGGCTTGTCTTTGCCGCCGCGCGCCCCAAATTGGGCGCTGAATGCCGCCCGACACCGCCCCTCCCCCTGTTCCTTTGCCGGAAAGCTGGGCCACCTTGCGGCGGTTCTTCCCCTATCTGTGGCCTCGTGACCAGCCAGCGCTGAGGCGGCGCATTGTCGGCGCAATGCTGCTGGTGCTGGCAGCCAAGGCGACCACGCTGGCGCTGCCCTTTGCCTATCGCAACGCCGTGGACGCGATGACCACGCCCGCGAATGAGGCTCTGATGGTCGCGCTGGCCTTTGTGCTGGCCTATGCGGCTGGGCGGTTCGCCAGCGTGCTGTTCGACAATCTGCGCAACATCACTTTCGAGCGGGTCGGACAGGAAGCCACACGGCATCTGGCCGAGGATACATTTGATCGGCTGCACCGCCTGTCGCTCCGCTTCCACCTCGCGCGCCGCACAGGCGAGGTGACCAAAACTATCGAGCGTGGGACCAAGAGCATCGATTCGATGCTGTATTTCCTGTTGTTCAACATCGCCCCGACCATCATCGAGCTGATCGCTGTCGGCGTGATTTTCTATCTCAATTTCGGCTGGGGATTGGTCGCAGCGACTGCACTGACCGTAGGCACCTATATAGCGGTCACCCGCTGGATCACCGAATGGCGTAACGAATTGCGCCGCGAGATGAACGATCTGGACGGACAGGCGCTGGCCCGCGCGGTCGACAGCCTGCTGAATTACGAAACGGTCAAATATTTCGGTGCGGAGGGGCGCGAGAAGGAACGCTATGGCCGATCCGCCCGCGCCTATGCCGAGGCGGCAATCAAGTCCGAGAACTCGCTGGGCCTGCTCAATATGGTGCAGGCGCTGATCATGAACCTGCTGATGGGTGCGGCGATGGCCTATACAGTCTGGGGCTGGAGCAAGGGCGATCTGACCACTGGCGATCTGGTGTTCGTGAACACCTATCTGACGCAGCTGTTTCGCCCGCTGGATATGCTGGGGTGGGTCTATCGCACCATCCGGCAGGGGCTGATCGACATGGCGGCCATGTTCCAGCTTATGGATACCGAGGTCGAGGTGGAGGACACTCCGGGTGCGCCTGCGCTGGTGGTGCGCCGCCCCTCGCTGGTGTTCGACAATGTGGTGTTCGGATATGATCCCGACCGCACCATCCTGCACGGGCTGAGTTTCGAAGTGCCAGCAGGCGGGCAATTTGCCATTGTCGGGCCATCGGGCGCAGGCAAAAGCACCATCGCGCGGCTGCTGTTCCGTTTTTACGATCCGTGGCAGGGCCGCATTCTGATTGACGGTCAGGAAATTACCGGCGTGACACAGGAAAGCCTGCGCGCGCATATCGGCATCGTTCCTCAGGACAGCGTGCTGTTCAACGACACCATCGGCTATAACATCGGCTATGGCCGCGGCGGCGCATCGTCCGATGATGTGCTGGCCGCTTCGCGCGATGCCGCCATCCTGCCCTTTATCGAGCGGCTGCCCAAAGGTTTCGACACCGAGGTGGGCGAACGCGGGCTGAAGCTGTCCGGCGGCGAGAAGCAGCGCGTCGCGATTGCCCGTACGCTGGTCAAGAACCCGCCGATCCTGCTGCTGGACGAAGCGACCAGCGCGCTCGACAGCCGGACCGAACAGGACATTTTGCGGACGCTCAAGCGCGTGAGCGAACATCGCACAAGCCTGTCGATCGCGCATCGCCTGTCGACCATAGCCGATGCCGACCGCATTCTGGTGCTGGATCATGGACGGCTTGCCGAACAGGGTACGCATGGTCAGCTGCTGTCCGCGCGCGGTCTTTATGCCGAGATGTGGGAACGCCAGCAGGCTGAAAGCACGCCCGGCGTATCGGAACCGGCCCAGTAACCGAAACGGGCGCACCGCAATGGCGCGCCCGGTCCGGTCTTATTCTAATGTCTGATGAGCCTACTGTCCGGCCACCAGATCCTCACGCGATAGCACCAGATCATCGGCAGAGATCACCTCGACATTGGGGCGGATCTTTTTCAGATCGTCGAGAAATTCGGCAGCATTGCCGACAATCACCAGGGTCGCCTTGTCAGCGGCGACATAACGTGCCGCCACCTGAGATGCCTGCTGCGGCGTCACAGTGGCGAGCCGGTCGGCATAGCGCGCTGCCTCTGCGGGCTTGAGGCCCTGGAGCATCAGCCCAGCGACGATATTGTTGAAGCCTGACGAGCTTTCCAGCGCGCGCGAATAGCCGCCCGTCAGGAACAGCCGCCGCTTGGCGATCAGATCGTCGGCAAAGGCTTCGCGGCCCAGCCGGTCGAACTCGTCCAGAAATACCTGCACCACTTCATCAGCGGTCGAGTTCTGCGTCTGAGCCGAGGCGACCAGATATCCGTCATCCGCACGGTCCATTACGCCGCTGCCCGCGCCGTAACTGATCGAACGCTTGGTGCGGACTTCCTCGAACAACCGCCCGCTGGAACCGCCGCCCAGCACGGCATTGGCCAGCGTCAGCGGGAAGAAATCATCGCTGGCACGCGATGGTGCGCGCATTCCTGCATAGATGGCCGCCTGCCCGGCGTCGGGCATATCGATCACCACTGTGCGGACAGTACGCGGAGTGCCCGCGCGGCCATTGATGGATTGCGGGGCCGGACCTTCTGCGCGCCAATTGCCGAACAGTTGATTGGTCAGCGCCACTGCCGCTTCCTGGGCGATGCCGCCGCTGACCACGATCTTGGTCGCTTGTGGATGCCACCATGTCTGGCGGTGCGTCAGCAGATCATCGCGCGTGATGGCTGCCAGGCTGGTCTGCGTGCCGCCAGCAATGGTGCCGTAAGGCGCATCGCCATAGAAGACCGGCAGCGCGGCCATACGCACCAGCTGGCCGGGGTCTTTCAGGCTGAGTGCCAGCCCGTCGATGCCGCGTTTGCGTTCGCGCTCAAACTCGTCCTCGGGATAGTTTGCCTCGCGGATCATGGCGGACAGGATTTTTCCTGCCTCGGCCATATTGGCGACCGGCGCGGTCAGGCTGAAGAATGATCCTTCGGTGCCGCCGCCCGCGCCAAAGCTGGCGCCCAGGCTTTCCAGCCGCGCCGCGATCTGCTGCGCGGTCATTGTGGGCGTGCCCCGGTTGGCCAGTGCAGCGGCAAAGGCAGCGATACCCGCCTTCTCGCGCGGATCGCTGATCGCGCCGCCGGGCACTATGACCGTCATAGTTGCCAGCGGCACAGTGCCGGTCTGCGTGGCAACCACTTCGATGCCATTGGCCAGCGTGCTCTCCACAATCGCTGGCGCGGTTACCGTCGGGCGCACTCCGGGGGCAGGCGGTTCCTGCCGCTCACCATCGGGCAAGACCGAGCGCGGCTCGCCAATGGCGGAGGGTAGCGTGACAAAGGTCGGCATGGGAACGGGGTTGGCGTAGGTCTGCGGATCGTCTTCCCCGGCAACATAGCGCAGATCGACGCGCGCGTTCGGTTGCAGCCAGCTGTTCGCCACGCGCATCACGTCTGCGGCAGTGACCGCACCAATCTGCGCCAGCCGCCGATCAGCGGCCTGCGGATCGCCGCTCGATACCAGCGCTTCACCCAGTTCGAACGCCCGGCCCCGCGCGGTTTCGCGGCGGCTGAGAGCGGCTGCGAACATCTCGCTCTTGGCTTCGGACAGTTCGGCGGCAGTGACCGGCTCGGTGCGAACTTTCGCCAGTTCGCCCTTGAGAATCGCATCGACCTCTTCGACATCGGCCAGCGGGTTGGTGATGGCGAAGCTAGCGACAAAGCCGCCCTCTTCGCTTTCGGCATAGACGAATTCGGAACCCACAGCCTTGCCGGTGCGGATCAGCGCTTCGTTCAGGCGGCTGTTCTCACCGCGCGCCATGATTGCGGCCAGCACATCAAGCGCGGCGGCATCGGCGCCAGTCGAACCGGGCGCCTTCCACAGAGACCCCGCCACGGGAAGCGGCACAGTGGGCGCAGTCGCCACCACGCTGCGCGGCTGTGTGCGCTGAGGCTCTTTGGCGGTGATTGCCAGGCTGACCGGGTTGGCACGGCGCGGGATGTCGGCGAAATAGCTGTCCACCAGCTTGCGCAGATCAGCCTCGTCAAAATTGCCTGCCACGATCAGCGTCGCCGTATCGGGACCGTAATAGGCCTGGTGAAAGGCGCGCGCATCATCCAGCGTGGCGGTATCGAGATCCTCGATCGAACCGATGGTCGGGCGCCGCTGCGGCAGCACATCATAGGCGTTCTCACCAAGCACAAAGCTCTGCAAGCGGCCATAGGGCGGCGCGTATACGCGCTGGCGCAACTCTTCCTTCACGACGTCGCGTTCCTTGTCGAACACGTCCTGATCGATCACCGGCTTGAACATCCGCTCGCGGTGCGTCCACAGCATCTGTTCCAGATATTCGGCCGGAACGGTCTCGTAATAATTGGTGCGGTCGGCATTGGTCGATGCATTGCGAGTGCCGCCGATATCAGCGGTCAGCCCGTAAATCAGATTATACGGCATATTCTCGGTCTTGCGGCTGAGGATATGTTCAAACAGATGCGCAAAGCCGCTGCGCCCTTCGGGATCATGCTTCGAGCCGACTTCATACCACAGCGATGTCGTGACTGTGGCGGTGCTGTCATCTTCAATGGCGATGACGCGCAGCCCGTTGGCCAGCGTCCATTCGGTGAATTCGATTTGCGGCGCCGACAGCGCAGCCGCGGCAGTGTGCTTGTCTGCGCTGGCTGGCACGGCGACAAATGCGAGTGTGGCAACGCCAGCGGCAAGGACGGAACGAAGCATAGATTGGACCCCCAGAAACTCGAAAAGACGAACGCTTGAACAATAGACAGTAAGCGGACAAAACCGCAAATTCATGCGCTATTTCATAGATGAACAGCATAGCTGCCTCTGCCAGCGCAGCGCATCTGCCAAGCCGGCATTTCCCACCACGTCCCTGCCAGCAGGTTGCGCTGCACTGCAACATGGGGCAGTGGGCAGCGCATCCTATAAGCCTGACCGATCCAGCGCCTGCCTATGCGGTGCGCGATTGGCCGCATAACGACCGGAAACTGCCATGTTCGACCTCGCCGCCATCCGCCGCGACTGGTTCACCAATCCGCGTGCCGAGATCCTTGCCGGGATCGTGGTGGCGCTGGCGCTGATTCCTGAAGCCATTGGCTTCTCGATCATCGCTGGGGTCGATCCGCGCGTCGGGCTGTATGCCTCGGTTGCGATTGCAATGGTGATTGCCTTTACCGGCGGGCGTCCGGGCATGATTTCAGCCGCCACTGCGGCGGTAGCCGTGGTGGTGGTGCCGCTGGTGCGCGATCACGGGGCGGAATATCTGTTTGCCGCGACGATCCTGATGGGCATTTTCCAGGGCATCGCCGCGCTGCTGCGGTTGGACCTGCTGATGCAATTCGTCAGCCGCAGTGTCATCACCGGCTTCGTCAACGCGCTGGCTATCCTGATCTTCATGGCGCAAATTCCGCAGCTCGATCCCGGCAATCCCGGCGTGGTCTGGGAAACCTATGCAATGGTCGCGGCGGGTCTGGCGATGATTTATCTGTTGCCCAAGCTGACCACTGCCGTCCCCAGCCCGCTGATCGCGATTGTCGTGCTCAGTGCGCTGTCGATCTATATGAACGCGCCGGTCAACACGGTCAGCGATATGGGCGAGCTGCCCGAGGGGTTGCCCTATTTCGTGCTGCCCGATGTGCCGCTGACATGGGAAACTTTCCAGATCATTGCGCCTTATGCAGCAACTATGGCAGCAGTGGGCCTGCTGGAATCGCTACTGACCGCGCAGATTGTCGATGACATGACGCACACCGGCAGTGACAAACGCCGGGAGAGTGCGGGTCAGGGCGTGGCGAATATCGCCGCCGCATTGTTCGGCGGCATGGGCGGCTGCGCAATGATCGGCCAGTCGGTGATCAACGTTACCAGCGGCGGCCGCGGGCGCCTGTCGACCTTTACAGCTGGCGTATCGCTGCTTGTCCTGCTCGCCGCCTTGGGCGGTCTGGTCGGCCAGGTCCCGATGCCAGCGCTGGTGGCGATCATGATCATGGTGTCGATCGGCACCTTCAGCTGGAATTCGATCCCCAATATCGGCAAGCACCCGTGGCAAAGCTCGGTTGTGATGCTGACTACTGTGGTGGTCGTGGTGGCGACGCACAATCTGGCGCTGGGCGTGCTGGCGGGCGTGTTGCTCAGCGGCATCTTCTTCACTGCCAAGGTCCGTACAATGTTCAAGGTCGAGCGCACCCGCGATGGCGAGCGCGCGATTTACCGCGTTACCGGTCAGATCTTCTTCGCCAGCGTCGACCGCTTTGAACGCGCCTTTACTCCCGAAAGCCAACGCCCCGACCCGTCAGACCATGTGGTGATCGACGTGACCAAGGCGCATTTCTGGGACATTTCGGGCATCGGCGCGCTCGACAAGGTGGTCGAAAGGATGCGCCGCCACGGCCGCAGCGTCCAGGTCCGCGGCCTCAACCGCGCCAGCGCCGATCTGGTCGACAAGTTTGCTCTGACCGACAAGACCGGCGTGGAGATTGGGCTCGCGCCGCACCCTTGAGCGGATTGGCAGCTATTAGGGTGGGAAGCGGACTGTCCGGTTCTAAAGGCTGAAGCGAATATTGCGCAGAAAATTTCGGCCGCCTGCCTTACCGCATTATCTCATCCTCCGTCGGCGCTTTCGGTGGGGACGCGGTGATTGGACCTAACCAGAAAAAACCGTCGAAACTTGTTCCCGCCGAATCGGGGGTTTGATCGACCACCTCGATGAATGCTTTGCGGTCAAAAAAGCCGGTTGCGCCAGCCGGATGGGGTCCGCATTCGATATCAGCGTCTGTCGGGCTGCCATCAGTCTTCGGATCGAAATCGGCTCGGAGCTGACAACTCCAGCTAGTTCCTGCATCATACTTTACGTTGAGTGATAATACAGACCCGTAGGCGCCAAGTCTCATCGCCATTGGGTCGAAGGCTCCACGTCCGAAATCAATGGGCTGTTTTTGGGCATGGAGATTGCCGACGAGGACGAGAACCCTGTCGTAGGAGCGCTTTTCCGCTGCATTCGCAACATTCTCAGCCTGTGCTGCCTCATGTGGACCTTGCCCGGGAAGGTGGGCAAATTTTTCGCGTTGATCTTCGCTTCCAGCGCCGTTGAAGGCGGTAATATCAATTGCATGTCCCGCCATTCTCAAACGATGGAGATCGCGAACCAATTCGAACATCGCTTCGCTGCCCACGCCGTCGCGTCGTCCGCGCCAACCAGCTTGCAGTAAGAGGTTTTCAAAATCCTCTTCATCAGAGTTCCACGCTTCTTGCAAAGCATCGTCGTGGTAAGGACTAAACTCGATTGCGATGAGAATTACCTCGCCGTCCGTAGCCAGACTGCAAGCAAGCGAACCGAAGAACGCTGGCGCCTCGCGGGTTCCGTGCAATTCGCCAAACACTACGAACTTGGGATCGCGTTGCACGACGGCATGCCACCCGTCAGGGGAAGTGCACAGGCTATCTTGCGCTACCAGCTCCGTAGTGGTCGCGACTGGCCCTTTCGCACATCCTGCAAAAGCGAGAAAAAGCAGAGGAAGGATTGCATTGCGCATCGGTCGAATCCAGACAGTTTGCTTAGAACCTTACTTACGAGAAATTGAGATGACTACTTGGTCAGATCGTTTTTAAAATTTCACCCAATGTCGGCTTTTGGAGAAGCCTTCCAAAGCGCTGAACGGCCGGAACTAGGGTCGAAAACCGTCATAGCCAAGCGTCAGCTCATCACTACAAAATATACTTCGACAAATCGGTATCGCTCGCCAGATCCGTCAGCCGCTCGCGCACATAGGCGGCGTCGACATTGATCGTCTCGCCCTTGCGCTCTTCGGCGTTGAAGCTGATGTCTTCGAGCAAGCGCTCCATCACGGTTTGCAGGCGGCGGGCGCCGATGTTCTCGACGCTTTCGTTGACCTGCGCAGCGATGCGGGCGACTTCGGTGATCGCGTCGTCCTGTATAACCAACGTCACATCCTCGGTCCCGATCAGCGCCTGATATTGCTCGACCAGATTGGCGCGGGTTTCCTTAAGAATGCGGACGAAATCTTCCTCGGTCAGCGCGCGCAGTTCGACGCGGATCGGCAGGCGGCCCTGCAATTCGGGCAGCATGTCGGAAGGCTTGGCGACATGGAACGCGCCGCTGGCGATGAACAGCACGTGGTCGGTCTTCATCGGGCCGTATTTGGTGCTGACCGTGGTGCCTTCGATCAGCGGCAGCAAATCGCGCTGCACGCCTTCGCGGCTGACACTGCCGCCGCGCACATCGCTAACCGCGATCTTGTCGATCTCGTCCAGGAACACGATGCCATTGGTCTCGGCATTTTCCAGCGCGACGCGGGCGACATCGTCCTGGTCCATGCGCTTTTCGGCTTCTTCCTCGACCAGCCGGTCCCACGCGTCGGGCACTTTCAGCTTGCGGCGCTTGGATGGTTTCTTGCCCATCGCCTTGCCCAGCATATCGGACAGGTCGATCATGCCCATATTGCCGCCCATGCCGGGTATATCCATCGGCATGGAGGGGCTGTCGGCCACGTCGATCTCGACCTCGGTATCGTTCATCGCATTCTGGGTGATGCGCTGGCGGAATGCCTCGCGCGTGGCCTCGCTGGCGTTATCGCCGACCAATGCGTTGAGCAGACGGTCCATCGCCGCAGTGCTGGCAGCTTCGCGCACCGCCTCGCGGCGGCGATCCTTTTCCAGCCGGATTGCGTCTTCGGCAAGATCGCGCGCGATCTGTTCGACATCGCGCCCGACATAGCCGACCTCGGTGAACTTGGTCGCTTCGATCTTGACGAAAGGCGCATCGGCCAGCTTCGCCAGACGGCGGCTGATCTCGGTCTTGCCGCAGCCGGTGGGGCCGATCATCAGGATATTCTTGGGCGTCACCTCGTCACGCAATTCCGCGCCCAGCTGCTGGCGGCGCCAGCGATTGCGCAGCGCCACGGCAACCGCGCGCTTGGCATCCTGCTGGCCGATGATATGTTCGTCCAGAGCGGCGACGATCGCCTTGGGGGTGAGTGCTTCGGTCATGGGTTCTCGCAAAATCCGGGGGGACGGGTCAGACGGTTTCGAGCGTCACATTGCCATTGGTAAACACGCAGACATCGGCGGCGACCGCCATCGCCTTGCGCGCTATTTTTTCGGGGTCGTCCTCGTAATCGGACAGCGCCTTGGCCGCAGCCAGCGCGTAATTGCCGCCGCTGCCGATGGCGGCGATCCCGCCTTCGGGCTCCAGCACATCGCCATTACCGGTCAGCACGAGGAGATTGTCCTTGTCCGCCACGATCATCAGGGCTTCCAGATTGCGCAGATATTTGTCCATGCGCCAATCCTTGGTCATCTCCACCGCCGCGCGCAGCAGCTGACCGTTATATTGTTCGAGTTTCTTTTCGAGCCGTTCGAACAACGTGAAGGCATCGGCAGTCGCCCCGGCGAAACCGGCGACGACAGTGCCCTTGCCATCCTTGTCAGTGGCACCGATCCGGCGAACCTTGCGGGCATTGGGCTTCATCACCGTATTGCCCATGGAGACTTGTCCGTCCCCGGCAATAACAGTGGTATCGCCGCGCCTTACGCCGATGATCGTGGTCGAATGCCATTGCACGAGGCCGTGGCGATTATCGTTAGCGTCCATGCCCGCGATATGGGGAGCGTGCCCGCGCGATCAAGCGCAGGCCGCGCGCAAATGCCTTACTGGCGCGATCCGGGACCGCCCGCCTGCGTCACTGCGCCGATATTGCCGAACAGGTCTTCCAGGAAGCTGCGTTCGCGGCCCAGCGTCGGCGTCTTGTCGCCATCGGGGGTCAGAAATGCGACCTTTTCCATACCAGAACGCTCTGTCGCCACGACATTGCCGGCGGCATCGAATTGCACGGCCAGCACCTGATGTTCACGGGTGCGCGGCCGCACGAAGGGGCGGCGGCCCGTGGTGGTCGCCACATAATACCACGTCGGTTCGCCAAACTGGCTCACGAAGCTGGGACGGCCCAGCGTGCCTTCGACAGACCGCTGGTTGTCGATGCCCGGCTGGATCGAGCCGGTCAGCACAGGATCGTTGATATAGCCGCGAGATTCGCGAATCGAGGTGCAACCGGTGGTCGCCACGCCTGCCGCTGCGAGTGCAGCGATGCTGAAAATTGTCATCCTGTTCATGGGAACAGCACTTCTCCGTCCTTGGTGGAAGAGCTTGGCCGCAGCCGCCGCTCCTCCTATATGCTCGCCCTCGCCTTACGGCCGAGCGCCGCGCCATGCAACTTGCGCTTTCGCGTGCTTGGGGATGGCGGCTTGAATTGCCGATTAACGCCTGACGAAAGACCACTGCCATGTCGCTGTTTGCCCGCCTGTTTCAATCCGGCCCCGACCCGCGTGAGGAATGGCGCGCGCTGTGGCACGGCATCGTGGCCGAGGCGCGCGATCCCGACTGGTACCGGATGTGCGGCGTGGCCGACACGGTGGAGGGGCGGTACGACATGATCACGCTGGTGCTGGCACTGGTGATGCTGCGGCTGGAAGATGCGCCCGAACTTTCCAACCCCGCCACCGCGCGGCTGACCGAACTGTTTGTCGAGGATATGGAAGGCCAGCTGCGCGAAGCCGGGATCGGCGATCCAACGGTTGGCAAGAAGATCACCGCGCTGATGGAAAGCATGAATGGCCGTATCGGGGCCTATCGTGAGGGACTGGCTGGGGACCGCCGCCTGCTGGTGGAGGCGGTGCGCCGCAATGTCACCATGGCACAGCCCGACGAGGCCGAGGCGCTGGTGTCACAGGCCTGCGCGCTCCACGAACGGCTCGCCCGGACCAGCGCCGATGGCCTGCGTGCTGGCGAGATTGCAGCATGAGCGCCCCCGGCACGCATGAACTGACCCGCATGATCAAGCCGCGCGCGCTGCCCCCCGCCGCGATCACGGTGGAGGCCACAGCAGAGGAACGGGCCGCGCTGGCTCAGCGCTTTGGCGTCACCGCGGTCCACGCACTGAACGCTCAGGTGGATTTCGGTGCGGCAGAGGGCGCGGTACTGGCCAACGGAACGCTGACCGCCAGTATCGAGCAGCCCTGCGCCATCACCTCGGAGAATTTCACCTATTCGGTAACCGAACCGCTCACCCTGCGCTTCGTCCCCGCCGCTGCTCTGCCGCAATATGCGCCCGATGAGGAAGTCGAACTGTCCGCCGAAGAGCTGGACGAAATCCCCTATGACGGCGAGATGTTCGACCTTGGCGAAGCCATCGCCCAGACCCTCGCCCTCGCCATCGACCCCTACCGCGAAGGCCCCGTAGCAGATGCCGTGCGCAAGGCCGGGCTGGTGTCGAGCGAAGAGGACAGCGGGCCATTTGCGGCTCTGTCCGCACTTAAACGGGACGATACCGCGACTTAGTGAACAATGCCGAAAGGCAGCCGCGCCCAGATCCGTTCGTGCATGAAATACAGCGCCAGCTTGGTGAACACTTCGAGCCCCCCGATTGACAGCGCGGTCTGCACGCTGCCCGTGAAGAACCACGCCAGCAGGATGGTATCGAGCGTGGCAATGGTGCGGAAGCTGGCAGTCTTGGTACTGGTGCGCCGCAGACTTTCACGGCGCCGGCCATCCACCACCGAAGTCCCCCACTGCACCCAGGCCCAGAACCGCTCGTGAAAATAATAGAAGATGATTTTCGTAATCACCTCCGTGATCGCGATGTAACTTGCGGCCTCGATTGCTTCGCCCGACGAAGCCTCCAGTCCGAAATAGGGCCCGATATAGGTGATCATCAGATAGGATAGCAGCAGCGTGTCGAGCGAACCGATGGTTCGCCACGAAAGCGCCTTGGCGATCGAACGCCATTGTTTGACCTTGGGCGGATTGGCCGGTGCCATCGCGGGCATCTCCGGCCCCGGTTCCGGGGGATTTGCGTACTGTGTCATCACCGCACCAATGGCCGGTGCGGCTTGAGATGTCGAACGATATTCCCACCGATCATCCGCAATGCCAGTCCCGCGCTCGCGGCATCATCGCACCGGCAATGCCGCTATTGCGGATCGATGGGTATTGCCGTTTCCGCGCCAGCGATATCGTCAATCACTTCGACAATGCCGCGCCCCATGCTGCTGCGGCTGCGGCTATATCCGAAATATACCAGCAGGCCGATCGCGCCCCATACAGGCAGCACAGCCATCGCCAGATAGGGCAGGTTGAGGAACAGGAACACACAGCCTGCAACCGTGGCCGGGCCAACCAGCCACAGCGCCGGGGTGCGAAAGCTGCGTTTGAGATCTGGATGGCTACGCCGCAGCAGCATGACCGCAATCGCCACCATCATGAAGGCATACAGCGTGCCGCCATTGGAAATATCTGCCAGCTGGCCAACGGGCAGGAAAGCCGCCCCCAGGGCAACCACCGCGCCGGTGATGGCAGTGACGATATAAGGCGTCTTCCACTTCGGATGCACCTTGCTCAAGGTTTCGGGCAGCAGCCCGTCGCGGCTCATCACGAAGAATATGCGGGTCTGCGCAAACAGCAGCACCAGTATGACCGATGGCAGTGCCAGGAAGGCAGCAATGCCCAGCATGTTTCCGATCTGTGAAAACCCGATCTGCCTCAGCACATGGGCCAGCGCTTCGTCTGAACAGACCAGCATCTGCGCATATTGCGGCAAAGCGCATTGCTGCGCCAATGCCTCGGAACCGGCGGGGAAAGGAACGCCGCCCGGCCCCATTATCGGCTGACCACCGATGGTCCCGATGGCACCTGCAGCCACGAGTATATAGAACACCGTGCAGAATAGCAGTGATCCGACCAGGCCGATCGGCACATTGCGCTGCGGGTTCTTCGTTTCTTCCGCTGCCGTGGAGACTGCATCAAACCCGACATAAGCGAAGAAGATTGTCGCCGCCGCGCCCACCGCACCGACACCGCTGCCAAAGCCGCCGAACAGTCCGGCCGGCAGGAACGGATTGAACCTTGCCAGTTCAGCCTGCGGCAGGGTCAGCGCCAGAAAAACTGTCAGCGCGGTGACCTTGATGACCACCAGAATGGCGTTGAACATGGCGGATTCGCGCGTGCCGATCATCAACAGCCAGGTCACCAGCAACGCGATTACCAGCGCCGGAAGATTGATCAATCCGCCCGGCGCCCGCGGTCCCGCCGCCAGCCATGCTGGCAGGCTGACCCCCAGGAATTCCTGCAGGATCGTACCTGAAAAATAGCCTGACCAACCGACCGAAACCGCGCTTGCCGCAACCGCATATTCCAGAATCAGCGCCCACCCCACGGTCCAGGCAAGAAATTCGCCCATCGTCGCATAGGTGTATGTGTATGCGGAACCCGACACCGGGATCATCGCGGCAATTTCGGCGTAACACAGCGCCGCGACAATGCAGATCGCGCCAGCGATCGCAAAGGCCAGCATCAGGCCCGGGCCAGCCTTTTGCGCCCCCGCTGCAGTGAGAACGAAAATGCCCGTGCCGATGACGCAGCCAATTCCGAACAGCATCAGCTGGAACGCGCCCAGGCTGCGGTGCAGTGACTTCTTTTCAGCGGTGGCGATGATAGCTTCGAGCGGCTTGATGCGAGCAAACAAGGACATTGCGTAACCCTTGATCATGGCCCGGCACCGCGTGCCGGGAATGCGCTTTTACGCTCGCAAAAAACTTTGGCAATCGGGAAATGCAGCCCGGCCATTTCGGATCTGAACCGCGGGAGGTTTATGCCGATTACCCAATGTCTCAGAAGGGGATATCGTCGTCCAGATCGTCATAGTTGGAGCCGCCACTTGCGCCGCCGCCCGAGCCACCCGGTGAGTTGCCCCCGCCGCCGCCATAACCGCCGCCCGACTGGCCGCCGCTGCTCTGGTCCCACTGACCGCCGCCGCCGCCGCCGCCGCCGCCGCGCGATCCGCCGCCGCCGCCACCTTGGGCGCCATCGAGCATAGTGAGCGAGCCGTTCATCCCGCGGATCACCACTTCGGTGGAATAACGGTCATTGCCAGACTGGTCCTGCCACTTGCGGGTCTGCAGCTGGCCTTCGACATACACCTTGGAGCCTTTGCGCAGGAAGCGTTCGACCACGCCGACCAGCCCTTCGGAAAAGATCGCGACAGTGTGCCACTCGGTGCGTTCCTGACGCTCGCCAGTGTTCTTGTCCTTCCAGTTTTCACTGGTGGCTATGCGCAGATTGGCGACCTTGCCGCCGTTCTGGAAGCTGCGGATTTCCGGGTCGGCGCCCAGATTTCCGATCAGCATAACTTTGTTGAGGCTACCGGCCATGACTATTCCTCTTGCTACAACCCGAGCGCGACAGCACTCCAATATGTGATTCCGGCAAACACATAGGCAAGGACGAACAAATACCCAACCATGAAGGCGGGCCATTTCCACCCATTCGTCTCGCGCCGGGTAACCGCGATGGTCGACAGGCACTGCGGCGCAAACACAAACCATGCCAGGAAAGCCAGTGCCGTAGGCAGGCTCCAGTCGGCAGCGATCCGCTCGGTTACCGCCTGCGCGGCCAGATCCTCGTCATCGGTATCGACTGCATAAGTGGTTGCCAGCGCCGACACCGCAACTTCGCGCGCGGCCATTGCCGGGATCAGCGCCAGACTGATCTGGCGGTTGAAGCCGATCGGTTCGAGAACGACCGCCAGCCCGGTGGCGACATGTCCCGCGATCGAGGAATCCATCTGGCTCTCCCCCGGCTCGGCCTTGGGGAAGCTCAACAGCACCCACAGCGCAATCGTGGCAACGAAGATGATGGTGCCCGCGCGGCGCAAAAACACCCAGGCGCGCTGCCACAGCCCGATGGCAAGATCCTTGATGCGCGGCAACTGATAGCGCGGAAGCTCCATAATAAAGCCTGATGCCGCACCCTTGGTCACCGTGCCGCGCAGTACCAGCGCCACCACCATCGCGCCGACAATACCAGCGACATAAAGCGCAAACAGCACCAGCCCCTGCAGGCCGACACCCGGCGCCACGCTGTCTGGCGGGATGAACGCTGCGATGATCACCGCATAGACCGGCAGACGCGCCGAACAGGTCATCAGCGGAGCGATCAGGATCGTGGTCAGCCGGTCCTTGGGGTCGGAGATGCTGCGCGTGGCCATGATCCCGGGAATGGCGCAGGCAAAGCTGGAGAGCAGCGGAATGAAGCTTTTGCCCGACAGTCCCACCCCCGCCATCAGCCGGTCCATCAGGAAAGCGGCGCGCGCCATATATCCGCTGGCCTCCATCAACAGGATGAAGAAAAACAGGATTACGATCTGGGGCAGGAAAACCACCACTGAACCCACGCCCGCCAGCACACCTTCGGTCAGGAAATCGCGAACAAGGCCGGGCGGCACCGTGTCAGTGACAAAGCCGGTGAACGAACCGACCACGCCCTCCAGCGCATCGGCGAACGGAGTTGCCCAGGCGAACACCGCCTGGAATATAACGAACAGGATCGCGAACAGGATGACCGGGCCGACCCACGGATTGAGCAGTGTTCGGTCGATTCCGTTCTCGACCGTATGACGCGTGCTTTTGGACAAAATCGCCCCGCGCGCCATGTGTTTGGCCGATAATCGGCGTTCGGGCTGCGTCAGACGCCAGCGCGAATGAAGCGCTTCATCTGCATGGCTTTTGGCCTCGGCAATGGCGGCGGCGAGTTCGGTGATACCCTTGCGGCGCACGGCGACGGTGGGGATGACCGGGACACCCAGCGCTTCTGAGAGAGCCGCCGGGTCGAGCGTCAGACCGTCTCGTTCGGCAAGGTCGACCATGTTCAGCGCGACCACGGTGGGATGCCCCAGTTCAAGCACCTCCTGCGCGAACACCAGATGCTGCTCCAGATTCGCCGCATCGAGCACCACAATCAGGACTTCGGGTATCGCCTCACCAGCAAATTCGCCGTGGACTACCTTGCGGGTAACTTCCTCGTCCGGGCTGGCGGCGTCGAGAGAATATGAGCCGGGCAGGTCGAGCAGTTCGATCGATCCGCCACCGGGCAACGCTAGCCGGCCTGCCTTCCGCTCAACGGTAACACCCGCGTAATTGGCGATTTTCTGCCGTGCGCCGGTCAGCGCATTGAACAAGGCGCTTTTGCCTGAATTGGGATTGCCCACCAGCGCGGCGATACGGTGCAAGGCGGGATCGGAGCGGCTCATATTGTCTCCACCGTGATCGCCTGCGCATGGCTGCGCCGCAGCGCAATCGTCATCTGGCCGATGCGGATGGCCAGCGGGTCACGGGTGCCGAAAATACCGCGATGGAGGATGGCGATCTGCGCCCCCTCGTCCACACCCAGTGCGCGCAGGCGCTTGGCCTCGTCTCCGGCAAGCAGCTTCCAGTCCACGCCAGTAATGCGCGCGTCAGTACCGCCAGCAAGGGTGTCGAGAGTCATCATTGCCCGCTGCCAGACAGGCGGCGTAATTGCAACCGATTATCAATAGCGAGTAACGGACGCAGGTCAGCGTGCCGGATAGCGCAACCGACCAAGAAAACGGGTGACGCTGAAGTTTTCGCGGTCGGGGTTGAGCCATTTGGCCTTCACCTTCTCGAAGGTCATCACCCCGTCGATCCGGCGTTCAAGAAACGCACGGGTTTCGGCCTTGCCTTCACTGTCGTCATCGACAAACACCGCCAATGTCGAGCCATAGAGAGAGGCGAGAATCGTGCGCTTCGTATAGTGGTTGTAATCGGTCGCCGTGTCGCCAGCGAGCCGCCACATGACATCGGCGCTGTGCCAGCCGGCCTTAAGCGAGGCAGGCACGTTCTGCGGCATGGCCATCACGGCCAGCGCGCGGCGCAGCGCCTCTTCCTGCCCGGCCACCGCATCCAGCCGGAACTGGACCAGCGTGCGGATGCGTTCGCGAATTTTCATCGCCGCCAGCTTTTCGGGCGGCAGGGCCACTGCCATCGCCATATCGATGGTTTCAATCCAGGCGCGGATCATATCCATTGCGCGGTTGCTGCCGCGCTTGGCGTGAAACGCCAGCCGCGCGACATCGGGATCGGCACCTGCCTGCTGCGCCGCCATCTCCAGCGCGGCATCGCTCCAGCCATCGAATACGGCCGCATCAGCAATCGCCGGGGCCAGCGCGAGGCGCAATTCGTCAAGCGTCAGGTCAGCGGCAGTGACTGTCTCGTCCATGGGCTCAGGCTGGGCCATAGGTCGCCGCCCGCTCGCCCATCTCGCGTTCGGAGCGCTGGATTTCTTCCAGCACTTGCGATTTGGCGCCCATCAGCATCGCATAATCGCGCGCCGTACGGCCGGAATTGTCAGAGCGGTCAGGGTTTGCCCCCTTGCTCACCAACAACCGCACCATTGCAATATCGCGCCGGTGGACTGCGGAGATCAGCGGCGTTTCGCCAGCGGCATTGGTCACGTCCACTTCTGCACCGCGATCCAGCAGTGCCTCGATACCTTCGATGAAGCCGAGTTGTGAGGCAATTTGCAGCGGCACGACACCATTCTTGTCGGCAACGTTGGGATTAGCCCCCTTGGACAGCAGAAATTTGATCCAGGTGATATCCCGGCGCTGCGTCACGAGGTGCAGCCCGCTTTCACCTGAGGTTATGTCGCGCGAATTGACGACCGTGCTGCCCGGCTCGTTGAGCAGGTCGGTGACAACCGTCCCGTCGCGCTTCTTCACGGCATCGAGAAACTTGACCCCGTCTGTGGCGTTTTGCGCCGACAGCGGTGCAGCGAACATTGCGGCTGCCATGATTGACAGAATGAGACCCTTGGCTCGCACGCTTGCCTTCTCCGATTTTTCCGTAGACTTGCCCTTGGCATGCCCTTGCCCAGAGCGCGTTAGCAGACCATGAACGTGCTTGCCATGCTGAACAGAATTCCCCTGCTTGCCGCGCTTTCGGCGCTGTGTCTCGCCAGTTGCACGCCCACTGCCCAGCCGCCCGCACAAGAGCAGGCGGAGGAGCCGCCGCTGCAAGGGGCAACCATTGGCGGGCCGTTTGTACTGATCGCCGAAGACGGATCGACCGTGCGCTGGGATGATTTTGCCGGCCAGTACCGCATTATCTATTTCGGATACGCCTATTGCCCCGATATCTGTCCCACTGATGTGCAGCGCGCGATGACGGGGCTGAAGCAGTTTGCCAAAGACTACCCGCAACGCGCCGCCATGATCCAGCCACTGTTCGTCAGCATCGATCCGGAGCGCGATACGCCCGCTGTGTTGACAGAGTTTACGGACAATTTTCACCCCGATCTGATCGGCCTGACTGGTACGCCTGAGCAGCTTGAAGCAGCGGCAAAGGCATTCGCCTCGCCATTTTCGCGCGGTGAGGATCAGCCCGGCGGCGGCTATCTGATGGAGCATCTCTCCTACACCTATCTCTTCAGCCCTGAAGGCGAGCCGCTGGCGACATTGCCCACGGACGAGGGGCCGGAAGCCGTCGCTGCAGAGCTTGCCAGATGGGTCCGCTAAGGGCGCAATTCTGGGAGCTGCCGCTGGCTGCGCTCAACCGCGCCGAGTGGGAGGCTCTGTGTGATGGCTGCGGGCGGTGCTGCCTGCACAAGGTCGAGGATGAAGATACCGGCGAGATCGAGCACACCAATGTCGCGTGCCAATTGCTTGATTGCAGCACCGCGCAATGCCGCGATTACAAGCACCGCAAGGCCTTCGTGCCCGACTGTCTGCGGCTGACGCTGAAAATCGTGGATAATGTTCCCTGGCTCCCCGAAACCTGCGCCTATCGCCTCCGCGCCCGCGGCGCCCCGCTGCGCGACTGGCATTACCTGATATCAGGCGATCGCGAGAGCGTCGTGCGCGCAGGCATTTCCGTTGCAGGCCGCGTGGTCAGCGAAGTCGACGCCGGGCCGCTGGAGCATCACATCGTCGATTGGGGCGATAGTGACGCGGCGGAGGAAGCTGCATGATCGACTGGCTACGCCGCGACAATGTCGATCCAATGCTGGAAGTGGGCGGCCGCATCCTGCCTGTCGAGCTCAACCGCCACCGCCGCGCGCGGCGGCTGGTGCTGCGGCTGGCGCCCGATGGCAGCGCGGTGCGGATCACCTTGCCGCATTGGTGCCGGTCGCAAGAGGCGCTGGCCTTTGCCAAATTGCGCAGCGAATGGCTGGCGCAGCAACTGGCAAAAATTCCCGAACGCCGCGATCCGCTCAGCGAAGGCGCTCTGGATTATCGCGGCACGGCGCTGGCCATTGCCTGGGACGAAGCCAATCCGCGCAAACCCCGGCGCGGCGGTGACACATTGCATATCGGCGGCCCGGAAGTCGGCTTGCCCGCCCGGCTGCAACGCTGGCTGGAGAGCGAGGCATTGGCGTGTTTCACTGCGGATGCCGCCGATTACTGCGCGGCCGCTGCCCTGCCCGACGCGCCCGTTCGCCTCTCGCGTGCCAAGCGCCGCTGGGGCAGTTGTTCGAGCGAAGGCGTGCTGCGTCTGAACTGGCGGCTGGTGCAGGCACCCGATAGTGTCCGCCGCTCGGTCGTGGCGCATGAGGTCGCGCATCTGGTCCATTTCGACCACAGCCCCGCCTTCCACGCGCTGCTTGCCGATATCTACGAAGATGATGTCGCAGCGGCCAACAGCTGGCTCAGCCGCAACGGACGCGGGCTGTATGCGACATTTGGATAGGCTGGCGGACAGGCTGGCACCGGCGCGCAAATCCGCCTATCATCCAAAGCCATGCGACGTATGAGCCGATTCAATCCTGCAGGCGGTATTGCCGATTTCTGGCACGAATTCACGCGCCCCAACCCCTATCGCTGGCCGATCCTGCTGGCGTCCTTCGCGGCGACCGGGACGATGATGTATTCCTTCACGCAGGAGCGGGTGTATCTACCGCCGGACAAGCCACAGGTGAACTTCATCACCACCTTCGCGCCCGATCGCACGCTGGAGGAAATTCGCGCATCGAATTTGGCCAATCAGAAGATTAAGGAAAAGCGCGAGGCCGAACAGGCCGAGCGTGAGGAAGCGGCCAAGGAAGCATACCGCGCATTGGGCCGCGCCACCGGACTGGACGTCGATGCGATGGAGGCCGAGGCAAGAGCCGACAAGGCCCGCGAAGACGCGGCGGAAAAGGCACGAATGGACGCGCTGACAGCCCAGATGCAAGCAGCGGACAATGCGGTTGCAACCACTGGCGAGTGACGCGCGCTGGATGGCTGCGGCGGCCCGGCTGGCGTCGCGTGCACGCCCGCTGTCGCGCCCCAATCCGGGCGTTGGCTGCCTACTGGTCAAAGACACTATCGTTGTCGGGCGCGGCTGGACCCAGCCGGGTGGACGACCCCATGCCGAAGCCGCCGCCATCGCGCAGGCAGGCGTAGCAGCACGCGGCGCTACCGCCTATGTGACGCTGGAGCCATGCGCTCACCAATCCCCGCGCGGCCCGGCGTGCAGCAAGGTGCTGTCAGAGGCCGGGATTGCGCGCGTGGTGGTGGGCGCGAAGGACCCGGATCCGCGCACGGCGGGCGCCGGGATCACCCATTTGCGCAGCGCTGGTGTAACGGTCGAAATGCTCGCCAGCACAGCGGCCACGGACAGCCTTTCCGGCTATCTCACCCGCACCGCCCTCGCCCGTCCCCATGTCACGCTCAAGCTGGCGATCTCGCTTGATGGCTGTATTGCGCTGGCCAATGGGGAGAGCCAGTGGATCACTGGCGAGGCGGCGCGCGCGCATGTCCATTCGCAGCGTGCCCGGGCGGATGCCATACTGGTGGGCGGCGGCAGCTGGCGCAGCGACGCCCCGCGCCTCGACGTACGGCTGTCTGGCCTGGAGCATTGCATCCCGGAACGCTGGGTGCTGACCTCGAAAGCGGCAGACGGCGCGCGCAACATCGCCGCCCCCGCAGACATCGCGCAGATGGACGGCGTGCAATATCTCTATGTCGAAGGCGGCGCGCAGACCGCTGCCAGCTTCCTTGCCGCCGATCTGGTGGACCGGATCGAGCTGTACCGCGCGCCCATCATCATCGGCGGCGGCAAACCCGCGATTGCCGATCTCGGCCTGACCGACCTGGCCGCAGCGCATGGCCGCTGGCAGCATACCGAACGCCGCCAGCTTGGCAGCGACAGCTTCGACGCCTATCGCCGCACGCGCTAACAGGAGCCGCACCATGTTCACCGGGATCGTCACCGCCATCGGCACCATCACCAGCATTGAAGAACGGGGTGACCGCCGCGTGACGGTCGCTTGCGAATTCGACCCGGCCACCATCGACATCGGCGCCTCCATCGCGTGTTCGGGCGTGTGCCTTACCGTGGTAGAACTCGCCGGATCGGCTGGCGATGCGCGGATCGGCTTCGATGTATCGGCAGAGACAGTCAGCCGCACCGCCCCGGCAATGTGGGAGCAAGCCGCAAAGCTGAACCTTGAGGCTGCCCTGCGGCTGGGCGATGAATTGGGCGGGCATCTGGTCACCGGCCATGTCGATGCCGTCGGCCATGTCGCGCAACGCCGCGAGGAAGGCGGCTCCACCCGGTTGCGCCTGCGCGCCGGACCCGAAATTGCGCCCTATGTGGCGGAAAAAGGCTCAATCACCGTCAATGGCGTATCGCTGACCGTCAACACTGTGACCGACGAGACAGACGGCACCGTCCTGTTCGACCTCAACATCATCCCCCACACCGCCGAAGTAACCACGCTGGGCGCACTGGCAGAAGGCGATGCGGTTAATCTGGAGATCGACGTGCTGGCGCGGTATTTGCAGCGGATGCAGAGCCTGCGGGGGTAGTGGGGTGGCCGGTTTTGTGTATTTGGCAATTGTGCAGCAAGGCTGCCTAGCCGAAATTCCAGTTAAATAGATCAATCTGGCTGAGCGAGGCCGCAAAGTTGGGATGATCAGCAGCGATGGCCTTTGTAGCTTTCTGCATGTCCTTGCGAAGATGTGGCTTTAAGGCGCGTTCTGCATCCCTTAGATCATATTGATGAAGCGCTGCGAACATTGCAGTCGCAGTCACCCTAGCCTCTTCTGACAAATATCCCGCGCTCCAGCTTCGCCATCCGAAACCTCCAACATCTACGCTATGCTCCATATGTCGAGCCGAATTCGAAAGCAGGACGCCAAATCCAAGATAGATTGCGGCACAATCTGTTGCATGCTCCATGAGATCAGGGCCACCAGGCGGATCGCCAGCCTCGCACAGTAGGTAATGACAAAGCTCATGAGCAAAGGTTGCGGCGAGCGCGTCCGGTCGCTTTAACATGTCAGAAGAGTATCGAATGACTGCTCGGCCATTTTCGATGGAAAAGGTTCCGCAGGCTCCGCTGCCTTTGATCAGCTGGAGGTCAGGCACGTCCACACGAACATCTACTTTTTCAAGCTTGCAGTCCCATTGATCCATTCAGGCCATGCTGCGCACCGTCTCGAAGAGTTCGGGTGCCGTTCGCGCTGCCAAAAGAGCGGAATTATCGGGCAAGACAAATTCGGGCCGGATGTCGGCATCGTCCAGAACGTGTCGCAGCCATGCAAAACAAGCGACGAGCCATTCAAACTCGTTATTACATATCGGCGGCTTTGGGCGGAAGAACGGCATAGCAAAACACGGGGTGTATCCCCTTGCCATACGTAACAGAATGTGGCATATAATGGGGCATGACAACGAAGCCTCTCACTACCGCCCAGTTCTTTCGCCAGTTTCCGGACGACGAAACCTGCCTGCAACACCTGTTTGACGTTCGCTTTGGCGAAGGCTTTGAGTGCCCCAAGTGTGAGCGCGCCTCAAAGTGGTTCCGCATCAAAGCCGAGCGGGCTTATTCCTGCCAGTGGTGTGGTCACCACCTGCACCCAACCGTTGGAACGCCGTTTGAAAAGACGCGCACTCCTTTGCAGCTTTGGTTCTATGCCATCCACCTGTTCACCACGACGCGCCACGGCGTATCGGGCAAGGAATTGCAGCGTCAGCTAGGCGTCACCTACAAGACAGCTTGGCGCATGGCGAAGCTGATACGTGAACACATGGCGGACGTTGACGGCGAGCGCCCTATCGGCGGTCCCGGCACGAACGTTGAAATTGACGAAACGCTGGTCGGCGGCGTGAAGCGCGGCAAGCACAATCGCGGCAGTGCCGCCAAGACCGTTGTAGTGGGCGCTCTGGAGCGTGGTGGCGATCTTATCACTGCCGTGGTGCCAAACCAGCGCCGCGCTACTCTGGAGCCTTTCGTGACCGCCAACGTCCGTATCGGTGGCAATGTCCACACTGACGAACTTCGCAGTTATGCTAGCCTGTCCAACATCGGCTATCGCCATGCCCGCGTGAACCACAGCGCGATGGAATATGCGTATTACGATTATCGCCTTGCAGAGACGGTTTCGGTCAACTCAATCGAGAATTTCTGGCGGCACCTGAAATGCTCAATTAATGGCACCCACACCAGCGTCAGCCCGAAATATCTTGGCCTCTACGCCAAGGAATTCGAGTATCGCTTCAATCGTCGCAATCGTCCCGAAACGATGTTTTCGGAGCTGGTTTCGACTTTCCGGCCATTGAACGCAGGGTAGCGTCGAAGGCGGCTTCATCGCCGGTTTCGCCCTTACGTTCGGCTATGAATTGGGCGACGCTATCCTGCTGGCGGGCTTTCGTCAGAGTAATCTTGGGTTTCACCATCACTTATCTCGGGTTGCGCCACTAAGGCAAAGACGGTCTTGTAAATATCATACAGCACAATCGCGTTTGTCACTACCACCACAATCGCGATCGAATGAACGCTCGATTTAACGTAGTCGTTCTCTGGAAACTGCCCTTTTACTAGAAGGGCGACCGCACAAAGGCAGAAAGCCCAGAAGAGCAGGTATGCGCTGGACCTTGTTTCAGACCTTAGCGGTGTTGCGAAGCTTTTGTCTAATTCCACCCGCGCCTTAGCACTCCGGATAGAGCCCTGAAGGCGGCTCACTGACAGATGAATGTTGGCGACAGAAGCAAAAGTGATGGTCAGAATTACGATAAGAAAGGCCATAATTTCATGGGAAACAAAACCATCGAGAAACTTGTTGCCCGCCAACGGCTCGGGCGCGACGATCGTCACGCACAAAAGCACGGCAAGGAGCACGAATAAGCTTCCGGCGCGGTAGATTTTCATCGATTAAAGAGCCTCAAAATGACCTGTCGGATTAGGCTTGGTTGATCTAGCGAAGGCATTTGGTCGTCATCCACGACATCCGTTACCCGACCTCTCCCCGACGAGTAGAGAAGCTTGTTTCCACGACCACGAAGTTCGCGCTCGCCAGCACCTTGTTCGGCAATTTCGGCGTTTGCCCTCATCATCTCCGCTGTTGGATCCATCTTGCCTGGTTGTCCCTTAAAAGTTTCTTCGAGAATTTCATTCTGGGCCTGCTGTTGAACCGCCGTGTGATAACGCTGTGCTAATTCTTCACCCTCAAAAGCGTTTGGCGGGACGTATCTAAAAACGATTTTCGTGATCTGACTGCGATACTTCTCAACAGCAGCCCAATAATCTTCCTTCGTTTCAAAATATCTTACAAAAGCCTGCCACTGATTTAACTCAGTTTTTTTCAATAAGTAAGAGAAGAAAGATTCAAGAATTGACTTAGGCGACCCTACCGCGCTGCTCTCCATCCAGATTACTTGCGCTTTATCCAACGAAATAACAAAAAGTGCGGGCTCATAGTTCTCCGCAAGGTAAGGCGACAGGTCTGCATGTTTCAATGGCACCGGCCTCTCCTTGGCGAAGAAGCCAGCGGCAAACCCAGATGGGGCCTCAATTGGAATAAAGTTCACTTTCCAACCAGACCGATTGAGAAATGTGTGCGGCGAACCGAAAGCGCTAGTAAGGAAGTCGGTTCTGGAAGGTATCTGTGGCTCATTGCCAATATCGTCGAGCAAGCCACCGGGCTCGTCCCGAGCAAGCGAGACGCGCATCTTTTCAAATTTTGCCATTTATCACCCCAACTAAAACGGGATGACAGTAGTGGCAACGCGAACCGAGTCAATTCCGTATGCGAAGGGGATACACCCCCAAAACACCGGTTATTATGCAGGAGCAGTCAAGGTCACACTTCCCATTCGCCTCATTTCTCACCCACTCCGACAACTCGCGCTGGCTAATTACCCAGCAGACCCGATCACATCCGCCAGTGCAGCTATGAACTTCGGGGTGTTGCCTTCATGCAGGCCGGCCACATTGATGCGGCCTGATCCGGCCATGTAAATGCCGTGATCCTCGCGCAGGCGGGTGATCTGGTCCTTGTCCAGCGGCAGCATGGCGAACAGGCCGTTCTGCTTGCCCAGCGCCGCCAATCCCAGTCCGGGCACCTTGCCATCTGCCGCCGCCAGCCGGGCGCGGACGCGGCGCATGCGGGCGCGCATTTCGTCCAGTTCGTCCAGCCATTCCTTCGTCAGCCGCTCGTCACGCAGCACAGTGCGCACTGCTGCACCGCCATGATCAGGCGGCATCGACCAATTGGCGCGGGCCAGCGCATTGGCGTTGGAGGCGATGGCGGAGAGCTGGTCGGACCGCTCTGCCATCATGTAAAATGCCCCCACGCGGTCACGGTAAAGGCCGAAATTCTTGTCACAGCTATAACAGATCAGCGCCTCTGGCACGGCGGCCAGCACACGGCGGACACCGGCGACATCCTCGTCCAGACCGTGTCCCAGCCCTTGATAGGCGATGTCGAGGATCGGCAGCGATCCATGCTCGGCAAAGGCGTCGGCAATCGCATCCCAGTCTGCTGCGGTGTAATCAATCCCGGTGGGGTTGTGGCAGCATCCATGCAGCAGCACCGCCCCGCCCGTGCCCGCAGCGCGGATCGCGCCCAGCACGGCATCGACATTGGCGGTGCCATCGGGGTTGGCGTGATCGAAAGTCACCGCCTCCACACCGACATCCTTAAGGATCTGCACATGATTGGGCCAGCTGGGCACGCCCATGTGGATCTGGCGCACACCAGCCTGATCAGCCAGCGCCACCGCCAGCCGGACCGCGCCGGTGCCGCCGGGAGTCTGCATCCCTTCAAGCCGACCCTTCATCGTCGCGTCTTCGCCAAAGATATAGGGCATCAGCGCCGAGACGAAGCCGGTATCGCCTTCAGGGCCAAGATAGCTTTTGCTGTCCTGTTCATTGACCAGCACCTGCTCCGCCTTCTTTATCGCGCGGAACACCGGGGTCGCACCGCTATTGGTGCGATAGACGCCGACGCCAAGGTCGATCTTGTCCGCCCGGTGATCGGCGGCGTGCATCTTGATGAGCGCGAGCAGGGCATCGGCGGGCTGGGCTTCGAGGTTTTTGAGCATGGCCGCCTCTTTGCCAGATGCGCGGAGGGCCGCAACAGGAAATCCTGCCGCAGCCCCCGAAGATGCCCGTGATATTTACGTATGCGCGGCGCGCTGGCTTAAAATGGCAGCCAGCGCTGCTTCTTGGAAAACCGCATATAGCCGGCATTGACGCCCAGCCGCAGGCCCGCGCCCATGCGGATCGGGATCAGCACCACATCGCCCTTGCGCATGTAACTGGCGGTGACGCCGCCCACCAGATAGGCCTGTCCCTCGCCCGCCGGAAAACGTTCGTACAGCTCTTCGCTGTCATAAAGATTGTAGACCAGCACAAAGGTGCTGCCCGCATTGGCACCTGCATCAAAGCCGATCGAGGGGCCGGTCCAATACACCGGACGCTCGCCCTCCACCTTGTGATACAACGTGCCCGAGCCATAGCGTGCACCGACGATAAATGCGCCGCCCGCCTCACGTCCGACGATATAGGCATTGGGCTGGCCCTGATCCTTGAGCAGGTTCTGGATCATCTTGGCAACGCCTTCGGCACCCTTGCCAAACACGCCCTCAGCCGCGCCGATCAGATCATCCTCGCGGTAAGTGGCATCGTCCTGCGCTGCAGAATCAGTGGTTTCAGCGGGGTCCACCGCCGGATCGGGCGCGGCGCTTTCGGCGGCCTGTTCGGACCAGCGCGGTGCCGGGTCGACGGTTGCCTGAGTCGTATCCTCAATGGCTGGCTCGGCCGCAGGTTCGGCATAGACCGACTGGTCACCCGGATTCTCTGCCAGATCGCCGTCAATGGCCCCGCTGGCCGCAATGTCAGGGTCGATGGTCTCCACCTGAGCCGACAGCGGGCTGGCGATCAGCGCGGCAGCCGCCAGCGCAGCACAGCCGCCCTTCCGTAAGGCACCCAAGGTGGTGGCGAATGTAAAACCGGTCATAATTCCCTCCATGCGACCCACGCCGGGCGGATCGCTGCCCGACGAGAAGAATCGCTTTGTCGGCCCACGGCAATGAAACCGCGATGAACCGAATCGGAAATGCGCCGAGGCGAGTCCGCCAGCTATCTCGCGCTGCGCCCAATCAACGCTTGAAGGCATGGGTGCGGCTGGTTATAGCGCGCCCCTCGCATCGCCACCGAGCATGCGGAGACGTGGGTGAGTGGCTGAAACCAGTTCCCTGCTAAGGAACCGTACTCGAACTGGGTACCGAGGGTTCGAATCCCTCCGTCTCCGCCATTTACGGCTTGATCGGACTATACGATCTCCCTGCGCAATACCTGCGCTCTTACTCAAAGCGCTGCATTAGCCCAAGCCCGCGCATATCGCCGTAGTTTCTATACGTGCGTCTAGATTGGACTGTTGCATATCGACTGGGTATGAGTGGCGGAGCTGTCAGTCTAATCGCAACTTGTCTCTGCTCGACGGAGTTTCTCCTGCCCTACCAAGTTTCAGCCCATGAGGTTCTGCCACTCAGCCAGTGCGGCTGAGCGGGATGTCTTGTAAGTCTGTCTATCGAGGAGGTGGCGCTGGGAGTTGAAGTGGTTGTGGACGTTGGCGTGAACCGAAGCGAACTTCTGCAGCGACTTCATTTGCCGAAATCGCAGCATTGCAGGCTCTCGTCGTCGGAACGGTAGGTAGCTTTTCTCAGCTCGATTATTCAACCAGCGCCCCATCTCCCGGCGGTCCA
>NZ_VCAO01000013.1 GCF_005884405.1 Qipengyuania marisflavi
AAATCTCCCTCTCCTCCTTGAGGATCCGGTTCTCCAGGCGCAGACGTTCATTCTCACGGGCCAGATCCGCCTGCGGCGCGGCTACCAGATCAGTGGGCCGATATTGCGCGACCCACTTGCCCAGCGTCGACAATCCCACCCCTAAATCTGACGCAACACGCCGACGCGACAGCCCGCTGGCCAGCGCAATCCGCACCGCTTCCCGCTTGAACTCTTCTGTATGCTTCATCATCTCGTCGGCCTCCTTGATAGAGTGTTAAACTCTCAAGTGACCGGCACAAAACCGTTACAAGTCCAATGTCTATCTTGCCGAAAGGGAAACCAAGAGCGGACAGCCCGCTCTCGGCCCACGAGCGGCCGGTGGGAGACGCGCCCTGATGTCAGGCGGAGCACCCTGCTCAGACATGTCCTCAAAACCAACAAACGATCGTTGCCGACCTCTTTTTCCAAGCCTTTCAATTTGGGTTCGCCCAATCGGTTGCGAAGCGTCTCACAATTAAGGAGCCGGTTCTCGGACACCTTTGGCCGCGCAAAGGGTTTAAGTGGAAAGGAGGCGACCTTGTCTGACACAATTACCGTAAATGGAACCGCTAACCCCCTGCCGGACGACCCGCGGGTCAGTCTTCTGGATTTCCTGCGGCATGACATCGGCTTGACCGGGACGAAGAAGGGCTGCGACCACGGACAGTGCGGCGCCTGCACCGTGATCGTGAACGGCATCCGCATCAACAGCTGCCTGACACTCGCGGCGATGCACGAGGGCGACAGCGTGACGACCATCGAAGGTCTCGGTACGCCCGACGAGCCCTCCGCCCTGCAACGCGCTTTTCTCGAGCATGACGGTTTCCAGTGCGGTTATTGCACACCGGGCCAGATCTGTTCTGCCACCGCCATGCTGGAGGAGATTGCCGCCGGCTGGCCGAGCGACGCCAGCGAAAGTCTAGAGGGCCATATTGTTACTTCCCGCGAGGAGATACGCGAGCGGATGAGCGGCAATATCTGTCGCTGCGGCGCTTACGCGAATATCGTCGCTGCGATCGAGGAAGTCGCGGCGGGAGGCCAGTCATGAGACCTTTTCAATATATCCGCGCGCCTTCCCTATCCGAGACATCGAAGCTTACCGCTGGCGAGGATGCCCTGGCAATTGCGGGGGGAACAAATCTGCTCGACCTGATGAAGTTGCAGGTGGAGACGCCAGCTCTGCTCGCCGACATCAACCGGCTGGGATTCTCGGAGATCGAGGACACAGACGATGGCGGTTTGCGCCTCGGTGCGCTGGCCACGAACACCGAAACCGCCGTTCACCCGCGCGTACGCGCCGACTATCCGGTTCTCGCACGCGCCATTCTGGCTGGAGCTACGCAGCAATTGCGCAACAAGGCCACCAATGGCGGCAATCTGTGCCAGCGCACGCGGTGCTTCTATTTCACCAATATCGACCAACCCTGCAACAAGCGTGAACCGGGCAGCGGCTGCGGAGCTATTGACGGCATTGCAAAACTTCATGCTGTCCTCGGCACGAGCGACCAGTGCATCGCGACCTATCCGGGCGATATGGCCGTAGCGCTGAGCGCGCTTGGCGCGGTGGTGCAGATCTCCGGCGACAAGGGTGAGCGCAGCGTGCCGGTGCGCGACTTCCATTTGCTTCCGGGAGATACGCCATGGATAGAAAATGTGCTTGAGGCGGGCGAGATCATCACCGGCATCATTCTTCCGGCGCCAGTGGGCGGCACGCAGATTTATCGTAAGGTGCGAGAGCGTTCGTCCTATGCCTTCGCGCTGGTTTCCGTCGCCGCCATCATCGAACTGACCGATGGCAAGTTTTCCCGCGCCGACCTCGCCTTCGGCGGTTTGGCGCACAAGCCTTGGCATGATCCACGGGTCGAAGAGGTGCTGCTGGGCCAGCATCCTTCTGACGCACTGATCGATAAAGCGGCCGATATCCTGCTCGAAGATGCGCGCGGGTATGGCGAGAACGATTTCAAGATACCGCTGACGCGGCGGACACTTCGTGCCGTCCTCACACAGGCGACGGAGGATGCAGCATGACGGTCCATTTCAAACAGGACAAGCCCGACAATTCCAACCGACTCGACGGGATGAAGCAGGGGGTGCTTGGCAAGCCCCTGCCGCGCATCGAAGGATTGGCCAAGGTTACCGGAACCGCACCCTATGCCGCCGAATACCCGGTCGAGAATTGCGCCGAGGGCGTGCTGGTCACAGCGACCATTACGCGCGGCAAGGTTACCTCCATCGATCGGACAAGCGTGCTGTCCATGCCCGGCGTGATTGCAGTGGTCGACGACGAAAAACTTTGCACCCGCGCGGCGCAGGGAACGGCCAACGAAGCGCCCATGCAGGGGCCTGCGCAGATCTGTTACTGGGGCCAGCCAATCGCACTCGTCATCGCCGAAACTTTCGAACAGGCGCGTGATGCCGCCAAGCACCTCACGGTCGAATATCTTGAAGTAGATGGCGCGCCGCTCGATCCAGGCGCGGTCGATCCAGAGGAGCAGGACGACGAGACGGTCCATCAGGGCGATCTGGCGAATGCCATGGCCGAAGCCGCGCACAGCGTCGACGTAACCTACACCACCAAGGGCCATGCTTCTGCCGCCATGGAACCGCATTCCGCAATCGCGCAATGGGACGGCAATAAGCTGACCGTCCACGCTTCGCTCCAAATGCTGAATTACAACATCGCCGAGCTGGCCGATGCGCTGGATATGGAAGAGGACAATATCCGCCTCATATCCCGCTTCGTCGGGGGCGGCTTCGGTTCGAAGCTAGGGATCAGCGAAGAGGTGGTCGCAGCCGCACTGGCGGCGACACAGATAGGGCGGCCGGTCCGCGTCGTCCAGTCGCGCCAGCAGGTGTTCCAGACGGTCATGCGCCGCAGCGAAACCACGCAACGCCTGCGCCTTGCGGCCGACAGCAATGGAAAGCTTACCGGCTTCGGGCATGAGGCGCTGGTGTCCAACCTTCCCGGCGAGAGCTTTGCCGAGCCAGTGCTGCAATCTTCGCACTTCCTGTACGGGGGTGAAAACCGCGAACTGATGCTCAAAGTCGCGCGTATCCACCGTATGACGGCCGGATCGGTGCGTGCTCCAGGAGAGGCTGTGGGCATGCCAGCGCTCGAAGGCGCGATGGATGTGCTGGCGGAAAAAGCCGGTATCGATCCGGTAGAACTGCGTCTGCGCAACATACCCGAAAAGAATCCCGAGGAAGACCTCCCGTTCTCTTCTCACAAGCTTGCCGAATGTCTGAAGCAGGGCGCAGAGGCTTTTGGTTGGGAGTGCGGCCTCCGCAAACCGCGTCAGCGGCGCGAGGGCGAGTGGTGGATCGGCACAGGCATGGCCAGCGCCGCAAGGGTGCACAATATCGCCGAGGCGAAAGCGCGCGTGACGTTGAAATCCGACGGCACGGCGCTCGTCGAAACCGACATGACTGATATCGGCACCGGAACATATACGATCCTGGCGCAGATAGCCGGGGAGATGCTGGGGCTGGATCCTGAACAGGTTCTGGTCGAACTGGGCGATACCCGCCACCCGCGCGGCCCGGGCTCGGGCGGCAGTTGGGGCGCGGCTTCGACAGGTTCGGCAGTATACATCGCGTGCAAGGCTATCCGCGAGGAACTAGCCGCCAAAACCGGCGCGAGTGAGGAAGAGCTCGAATTGCGCGAAGGCAAGACCGCTACCGGCGAGACTCTGACGAGCCTTCTCGATGGCAAGGATCTTGCCCGCGAAGGCCATTACGAGCCGGGTGAAATCGAGGACGATTATACCGCTTCTGGGTTCGGTGCGTTCTTCGCCGAGGTGCGCGTCAATCACTACACCGGTGAAACCCGCGTCGATCGCATGCTTGGCGCATTCGGCTTTGGGCGCGTGCTCAACGCCAAGACCGCTCGCTCGCAATGCATCGGGGGCATCACCTGGAGCATCGGGGTGGCGCTGACCGAGGCGTTGGAATTCGATCCGCGTGACGGACATCTCGTCAATTGCGATCTCGCCGAATATCACGTGCCCGTTCATCGCGACGTCCCCGATGTGGAAGTCGTGCTGGTGGAAGAACGCGATGGCGCGGCCAGCCCGATCCAGGCGAAAGGCATCGGCGAGCTCGGCATGTGCGGAGGAGCGGCAGCCATTGCGAATGCCATCTACAATGCCTGTGGCGCGCGGATCTACGATTACCCGATGACACCGGATCGCGTTCTGGCTGCGATGCCCGATTGATGCTGGCCGAATATTCGATCGATAGCGTGCGCGACGAGGATCACATCGCGCTAGCCGCCGCGTGCCAGCCGGGTGTTGGGCTTTGCACTATCGTTGGAATCGAGGGCAGTTTTTCGCGGCGTCTCGGAGCGCAGCTGGCGGTATTCCCGGATGGATCTACAGTTGGCGATCTGGCGGACAGTTGCCTCGAGCGCCAGTTGGCCTCGGACATGATGGCTTGCCAGGGTTCAAGGGTAATCCGATATGGGCGTGGCTCTGCCAAAATCGATTTCCGCGTTCCATGTGGCGGTGGATTGGACATCCTGCTCGAACCGGCGCCAGACCGAGCGGCCTGTCGATCCACAATCGATGCGCTGCGGACGCGCCGTCCGGCCCAGCTAGCATTCGAGGGATGCAGGCACATGGCCCACCGCACTTATCTGCCATCGCTGAAACTCGTTGTCATGGGGGAGGGGCCGGAACTCAAAGCTGTGGCTTCCTTGTGTTCGGCTATGAAGATTGATGTCGACGTGCTTTCGCGGGACGACCTCACTCTCGGCCTAGCGGCTCGAAATGTGCGCTACGATCTCTGGACGGCCTGCCTGCTTCTCTTCCATGATCACGAATGGGAATTGGCCCCGCTCGAACAGGCGCTCACGAGCGAAGCCTTTTACATCGGTGCTCAAGGCGGCGAGAGGGCGCGCTACGATCGGACTTTAGCGCTGGCGGCGCGGGGCGTTTCTGAGGAACAGATTGCACGGCTAACCAGCCCGGTCGGACTAATGCCTGCCTGCAAATCGCCACGAACCCTCGCGCTTTCGGCGGTGTCCGAGATCGTCGATCGTTACGAGCAAATGCGTGCCGCCGCCTGAGGTTGAAACAGGCGTAGTGCTGCTTGCCGCTGGCCAGGCAAAGCGGTTCGGCGGCGGGAAGCTCACCGCCACTTTTCGCCGGCAACCCTTATGGGAATGGGCCGCACAAACTGCGGAGAATATCGATTTCAGCGAGCGCCTTATGGTGATCGGTCCCAACAGCCCGATTAATAGCCGCCCAGGATGGAGGCTGGTCAAGAACCCCGTGGCGGAACGGGGAATGGGCACTTCGATCGCTGTGGGAGTGCGCGCGCTGACCGATTGTGATCGCGTTGTCATCCTTCTCGCCGATATGCCGCTCGTCTCGCGCACCCATCTCTGCCGGTTCTTGAAAGCGCGGGGCGTGGCCTTCACCCGATATCCCGATGGCACTGCGGGATGTCCGGCGATTTTCCCGCGACCGGTCTTCCCGTTGCTTGAAACTCTTGCCGGTGATCGTGGAGCGCGAAGCCTCGATTTGGGGGATGCCGAGCTTATCGAGCCTTCTCACGAAGGAGAACTGGTCGATGTCGACGAGCTTTGCGACCTACAGCGGCTAAGGTCCGCAGATTAAGGGTTTTCGAGGTCGTCCGGCAGTTGAAGAGAACAAGTTGGGGCTGTTCGCTGGGTGTTGCCGGCACTAGCCAGTCTGCGCATGGCCCTGCTCTAGCCGTCGCTCCCTGACTTCGCCTGTGGCCGGAGGCGAAGAATTCTACTCAACGCAGAGGTCCTGCGTACCTAGCCTCATGGGCGTGGTATCCAGTTCGGCGAGCCCGGTTCGATGCTACACGCGGGACAATCACGAACCGTTCGCAGCCCGCACCACCCGCAATATAATCGGACGAGCGTACAGGATTGTGAACAAATCTAGCCGCGCTCGAACCAAATTCACCACAAAGGCGTAAAATCAATGCTTTACGAGAGAAATGGTGCCAGAAGAGGCATCGCACTGGTGGTATAAACCGCTGAAAAGATTGAGCATGATTCCGATCATTGGCCTCGAGGCCCGCAAGAAGGCCCGCTCGCCTTATTGAAACTGTTCCAAAGCATTGATTGGTTTACAAAAATTGGCGCCACTCCCAGTGGAGAATTCCCCACTCCCTTCCAGCCTGACGATGCGTTCATGACAGGTGAGCAACGATGAGTATCCCTCCGGCGAATACTGCTCCAAGGCTCAGGAGGAAAAAGACAAAGAAGCCGAGAATCTGACGGACTTTCAATCCTGCTATTGCCATCAGAGGCAGGGCCCAGAATGGCTGGATCAAATTCGTCCACTGATCGCCGCAAGGCACCGCCATAACAATTTGCTCATGCGGTGTTCCCAGCGTGGTGGCAGCTTCGATGAAAACTGGCCCTTGGACCGCCCATTGTCCGCCGCCGGACGGGATGAAAATGTTGAGCAGTCCGGCCGATAAAAACGCATAGAACGGCAAGTTATCCGCAGTCGATGAGGCAATCACCCGGCGGCCAGAAGCGATACCAATCCGCTGCCGATCATTGACGCCATCATGCCTGCATAGAAAGGGTAGTGGAGCCGTATCGGCGCCACCACCGGGCCTTCGATTTCCATTGTCCGTCGTCGGATACTTTGAGACGATTGGCAGTTTGAAACAGGCGAGTGTCTGGGCTCATCTGGTTGGCCGCAGTGGTCTTGTCCTTGAACTCGCTGGCGGCTGTCATCACGATGAAGTTCGGACTGGTAATCAGATAATGCGCCTTGAGCAGGCGGTAGACGCTGGCTTCAGACTCGGATTCGAAACGAAACGGAGAAGGGCGCTTGCGCCCAACTAGCGGCGTTCATCCGTAAACGTCACCGCCAGCTCTCTAGGGCTCAGTTCACAGCGCTCCAGCGCCATCTCCAGTATTTGACCCTGCACCTTCTCTGGTATCCGGTTCCAGGCGCGGCGTGGCCCTGGTCGACGATCTGCCAGCGCATCTTCGCCGAAGCGCTGATACAGATCATACCATCGGTAAAATGTTGGCCGGGCGATGCCCAGCCTGTCCAGAGTCTGCTTGGCAGGCAAGTGCGAACGCTCAACCATGCGGATGATCTCAAGCCTTTCTGAGGCGGGATATCTCATTTTCGTCTCCCCCATCCCCGATCATGCTTTTTTTGAGCAGGCGCATCTCAAGGATCTGTTCGGCGACAACCTCCTTCAGATCGCGGGCTTCGCGGCGTAGCTCGCGGACCTCGTAGGTGTTGGCGCTGCGCGCCGTATCACCGGCAAGCCGACGTTTTCCGGCTTCCATGAAGTCCTTCGACCATTTGTAATACACGCCTTGGGCAATACCTTCACGGCGGCACAGCTCGGCAATGTTATCCTCACCGCGCAGGCCCTCCAGCACGATCCTGATCTTCTCTTCCGCGCTATACTGTTTGCGGGTCGCCCGGCGGATGTCCTTGACCACCCGCTCCGCGGGAGCCTTTGATTGGTTTTCGGTCAAATGAAAGGTCTTTCGGATTTTGACAGGACGCTAGATCGCCAGCTTGCCATCAACCCGGCGCGGCACCCCGCAGCTGCCTTCGCGCAAGGCAATTGGCAGCAGCGCTTCCGGCATATCCTGATAGGACACCGGGCGCAGGAAGCGGCCGATTGCCATCGTGCCGACCGATGTGCTGCGTCCGTCGGATGTCGCGGGGAACGGGCCGCCGTGGACCATCGCATGGGTCACATCGACCCCGGTTGGCCAGCCATTGGCCAGAATGCGCCCGGCAAGCTGCTCCAGGATCGAGATGAACTTCTCCGCCTCGGCATGATCGGCCTCGTTCATATGCAGTGTGGCGGTCAACTGGCCCTCTAGCCCCTCCAGAATGCCTGTCATCTGCTCAAGGTCCGCGCACCGGATGACGATCGAGCTGGGTCCAAAGACCTCAGCGGCAAAGCCCGGTTCGGCGAGAAACTCGTTCCCGCCGACGGTGTAGACCCGCGCGCGCCCACAAGCGGATGACCCCTCGGCCCCCATGCCGATCAGCTTCGCACCCGGCAGTTTCCCGAGCGCCGCCGTGTGCTCTTCAAACGCGCGGCGTATGCCTGCGGTCAGCATTGTCTGCGCGGCGACGTCCTTTAGGGTTTCGCCCGCGGCCTGGATAAATCTGTCCAGCGCATCGCCGGCCACTGCCAGGACAATGCCCGGATTGGTGCAGAACTGCCCCGCACCGAGCGAGAGCGAGCCGACGTAGGCCTGGCCCAGTTGCTCTGCCGCCTCCTCCAGTCGGCCGGGCATGAGCACGACCGGATTAATGCTGCTCATCTCGGCATAGACCGGGATCGGCACCGGACGACCGGCGGCGTGTTTCATCAGCGCCAGCCCCCCTGCCCGCGAACCGGTAAAGCCGACTGCGGCGATGCGCGGATCCTTGACTAACATTTCGCCCAAAGCGTTCGAGGTCCCGTTTACCAGCGAGAATACCCCCGCAGGCAGGCCGCACTCGGCAACTGCCTCGGCAATGGCTCCGGCGACTAGTTCCGATGTCCCGGGATGCGCCGGATGGCCCTTTACCACCACGCAGCACCCGGCTGCAAAGGCGCTGGCCGTGTCGCCGCCTGCGACCGAGAACGCGAGTGGAAAGTTGCTCGCCCCGAACACCGCGACTGGGCCCAAGGGGATCATCCGCAATCGCAGGTCCGGCTTTGGCGGTGTAGTGCCGGTCTGCGCGTGATCGATCCGCAGTTGCTGCCATTCGCCCTGCTCGATCTCGTCCGCGAACAGCCGCAGCTGCCCCACCGTCCGGCCGCGCTCTCCTTTCAGCCGCGCTTCGGGCAGTCCGCTTTCCTGCATCGCACGCATCGTCAGGGTGTCGCCCAGCGCGTCGATCTTGTCAGCGGCAAGGCGCAGGAATGCGGCGCGCGCGGCCAGCGCGAGCGAGCCGAAAACTTTCTGCGCATCCCGGGCGGCAAGACAGGCCGCAGCAACATCGTCTGCGGTGGCTTCGGAGAAATCCGGCTCGAGCGGTTTCCCGGTGGCCGCGTCCGTGGCCCGGAATTTTTGTTCCGACGTCCGGCGCTCGGCACCGATGAAATTGCTACCCACCAACATGGTCTTACCTCTCGATCTTGCGGATTGCCGTGAAAAGCCTGCTTGCTTTCCCGCAGAATTGCCGCATAGGTAGCGCTACCATAACAACCCGACAAGGCATTTCGGGCATAAGGGAGAGCGAGATGGGAAGCGCGGGGGGAAGCACGCAGGAACGCACCAATTTGGTGCTGATCATCGCAATCGTGGCGGTCGCGTCTATCGGGGGCTTCCTGTTCGGTTTCGACAGCGGGGTGATCAACGGGACGGTCGACGGCCTACGGATCGCATTCAACTCCGACAGTGTCGGAACCGGCTTCAATGTCGCCTCCATGCTGCTGGGCTGCGCGATCGGCGCGTTTGTCGCCGGGCGGCTGTCGGATATTATCGGCCGCAAGAAGACACTGATGCTGGCAGCAGTGTTTTTCATCATCAGCGCCTATGGCTCGGGCATCGCGACTTCCTCGATCGAATTCGTAATTTACCGGATGATCGGCGGCTTCGCAGTGGGCGCGGCGAGCGTGCTCGCACCCGCCTATATCAGCGAGGTCACGCCGGCCCATTTGCGCGGGCGGCTATCCAGTGTGCAGCAGGTGATGATCATCGTCGGCCTGACCGCGGCGTTTCTCTCCAACTACTTGCTCGCCGAATATGCGGGCTCCTCGACCAAGCCGTTCTGGCTGGGTTTCGAGGCGTGGCGGTGGATGTTCTGGATTGAACTGGTCCCCGCGGCGATCTTCCTGGTGGCGCTGCTGTTCATCCCCGAAAGCCCGCGTTTCCTGGTCAGCAAGGGGCGTTCGAAAGAAGCCCTTGCCGTTCTCGGCAGGCTGTTCGGCAGCGAAGCTGCGGCGCGCAAGGTCGGAGAGATTGAGGCCACGATTTCGGAAGATCACGCTCCGCGCTTGGCGGACCTGATCGACCGCAATAGCGGCAAGATCCGCACGATCGTGTGGATCGGGATCGGGCTGGCAACCTTCCAGCAGCTCGTCGGCATCAATGTCGTGTTTTATTATGGCGCGGTGCTGTGGCAGGCAGTCGGCTTCAGCGAATCCGACGCGCTCAAGATCAACGTGCTCAGCGGCACGATCTCGATTGCAACCTGCCTTGCCGCCATCGCCCTGATCGACCGCATCGGGCGCAAGCCGCTGCTGCTGATCGGTTCGGTCGGGATGGCCGTGACGCTGGGCGCCATGGCACTGGCCTTCATGAGCGGGGCACTGGTCGACGGCCAGCTGGTCTTGTCGGACGGAGCTGGCCTGACCGCGCTGGTTGCGGCGAACGCCTATGTTGCGTTCTTCAATTTCAGCTGGGGCCCGGTGATGTGGGTGATGCTGGGCGAAATGTTCCCCAACCAGATCCGCGGATCGGGCCTGGCGGTCAGCGGGTTTGCGCAGTGGATGGCGAATTTCGGGATCACCATGACCTTCCCGATCATGCTCGCTACGATCGGTCTGACCGGCGCCTATGGCTTCTACGCCCTGAGCGCAGCGATAAGCGTCGTCTTCGTATGGATCATGGTCAAGGAGACCAAGGGCATGGAACTGGAGGACATGCAGGGCTGAGCGCACTTGCCATTGGAGTGCCGCGCCAAGCAAGGTAGAAGCTGAGCATCATGCCTGCCGCATCATCTTCTCCGGTCCGGGTGGTCGTCCTTGGTGGGGGGACCGCCGGCTGGATGACCGCGACCGGGCTGGCAAAGCTGCTGCCCGGCACGGTAGAGGTCCAGCTGGTCGAAAGCGAGGATATCGGCATCGTCGGGGTGGGCGAAGCCACACTGCCGCATATCCGCGCTTTCGTCGAACGGCTGGGGATCGACGAGGCAGCCTTCATGAAGGCCACCCATGCGACCTACAAACTGGGCATCAACTTCAGGGATTTCGGCCGGATCGGCGAAAGCTATATCCACCCTTTCGGCAGCTTCGGCGAGGAAGTGGCAGGGGTCGGCTTCCATCACTGGTGGCTGGAATTGCAGCGCCAGGGCAAGGCAGACCCGATCGGCGAATATTCGCTCGCGGTCGCAGCGGCGAAGGCCAACCGCTTCGCCCCGCCCGCGCAGGACAACACGCTCGCGTCGACTTACGGCTATGCCTATCAGTTCGATGCGACCCTGTTCGGTCCCTTCATGCGCGACATCGGCCTCGCCAATGGTGTGACCCGGCACGAAGGTCTGGTTACGTCCGTGGAGCGTGACGGGCCAAGCGGCGACATCGCCTGCTTGGTGCTGAAGGACGGGCGGCGGATCGAGGGGGATTTGTTTGTCGACTGTTCGGGTTTCCGGTCCATGCTGCTGGGGCAGGAATGCGAAGAGGAATGGGAGGACTGGACCCACTGGCTCCCCTGCGACCGGGCGGCGGCCATGCCCTGCACGCACGAAACCAGCGACATCCGCCCCTATACCACCGCCACGGCGATGCCCGCAGGTTGGCGCTGGCAGATCCCGCTGCAGCACCGGATGGGCAATGGCTATGTCTTTTCCAGCGCGCATATCTCCGAAGACGAAGCGTGTCAGGCGATCCGCGATGCGGCCGAGGGCGTGCCTCTGGCCGATCCGCGCGTGCTGCGCTTTCGTCCCGGTCGGCGCAAACGCTCCTGGTCGCGCAATGTCATCGGGGTCGGGCTGGCGAGCGGATTTCTCGAACCGCTTGAATCGACCTCGATCTACCTTGCACAGATGGCGATCACCTATCTGATCGAACTGTTCCCCGAGAGTGGCCGGATCGACAAGCGCGACCGGGACGAGTTCAACCGGCTGGTCGATATGGAATACGACCGGGTGCGCGACTTTCTGATCCTGCACTATCACGCGACGCAGCGTGACGATTCCGATTTCTGGAACCATGTTCGCACGATGGAAGTGCCCGCCAGCCTGGCCGACAAGCTGGAGCTGTGGCGCAAGGCCGGGCGGATCGAGAAATACTCCGACGGCCTGTTCTACGACGCGAGCTGGATTGCAGTGTATGTCGGGCAGGGCCTGCTGCCCGAACGGCACGATCCGCGCCCCGCTCTGGTCGATCCTGCAAGAGTGGCAAGCGCGCTCGGCACGCTGAAACAGGCAATCGGCAGCGAAGTTGCCGCAATGTCCGGCCATGTCGATTTCCTCGCCCGCGAGGCCGCTCGGCTGGCGACGCCGGCATGAGCGAAGCGCGCGAGCCGTTGAACAGGGTCTGCGTTGCCGGGGGCGGGCAAGTCGGTGTGCTCGCGGCAATCGCGGTCAAGCGCGCGCTGCCGACCTGCGAAGTGATGGTCCTCGGCCTGCCGCCGGACCCGGTGGATTTCGCCGATCACGCGGCCAGCGCCCTGCCCTTCACCAACAAGCTGCACGACCGGCTCGGCATTTCGGAACAGGCCATCATCGCGCGCGCCGGGGGCAGCCACCGGCTCATAACGCGGTACATCGGGTGGGGAGGGCAGGGGCACTATGGCGCGCTATCCTATGGCGCTGGCGGAGAAGCGGACGCAGCCGCCTTCGCCCGTGAATGGGGCGGCGGTTCGCGCGGTAACAGCGGCGTGCGCCCGGCAGGATCGTTGGCCGAAGCCCTTGCTGATGCCGGCCGGTTCCGCGCGCCGCCACCGGGCGAGCAGACCCCGCTGGCCGAGATCGATTATGCGCTGCGGTGGAGCCCCTCAGCCTATCACGCCCAGCTGATCGGCGAGGCGCAGCGGCTTGGCGTGACCCATATCGAGGGCACCCTTGCCCGCATCGAGCCTGACGGCGTGGGCGGCATCGCGGCGCTGAACCTAGCCGGTAATACCACCATTGCTGCCGATCTGTTCATCGATTGCAGCGGAGCGCAGGCCCATCTGCTGTCCGCGCTGCCGGATCACCGCGCGCAGGATTGGAGCGATGTGCTGCCGCAGCGGCGCTTGCTGTTCGCCCCGCCCGGCGAGCCCCTGTTGGCGCTGGAGGATCGGATCGCGCTGTTGCCGGAGGGCTGGCTGCTGGAATGTGCCGGGCGCGGCGGCTTGCAGACAGTCCTCTGCACTGCGCCCGATATCGGGGAGGATGCGCTGCTGCGCGCATTGGGCACAGCGCCCGTCTATGATGCGCGGTTAGCAGCGGGCCGCGCGCAGGCAGCGTGGATCGGCAATGTGGTTGCCCTGGGCGATGCCGCCACGCGGTTCGAGCCGCTCGGCTTTTTGCATCTCGACCTCGCGCACCGTATGCTGGCGCTGCTGCTGGAAATCCTGCCGGGGCAGTCGATCGAGCCGCTCGAACGGGCCGAGTTCAATCGCCGTGCAGGCCTGATGATGGACGGTGTGCGCGATACGCTGGCGGTGCATTACGCCGCGCCGCGCGCCACGCAAGTTTTCGGCAGCACGGTTCAGCCCGAAGGCGTCACCCGGTCGATCGACCAGTTCACCCGGCGCGGGCGCCTCCCGTTTTGCGAGGAGCATCCGCTGCTGGGGCAGGAGCGGATGTCATTGCTGCGCGCGCTCGGCTTTGCCCAGGGAGTTCGGCCGCAGGATCGCACTTCCGGATTCCGGAATGCGGAGGCCGCGCGAAAAGCATTCGAGGCGAAAACCAGTGCTGCACTCGCTGATACCGCGCCCTATGGCGAGTGGATGACGGCGCAATTGCAGCCTAGGCGCTAAGCCGCTCTTCCGCAGCAATCGCGCTGCCATTGGCGGCGAGGAATTCATCCTGCGACGGCATCTGCCCGACGGTCGATTCGATCACTCCGCGAATATGGGCGAGCCGCTTCACCGTCTCCGCCTCGTCCAGCATTTGTGCGACCGGGTGGTGACCGCCCGCCTGCACGCCCTGACCGACCATCACCGACAGCCAGCTCGTTTCGGTGAACAGTTCTTCATGCTCGCGGATGACCCGGCCTGAGCTCTCGAACATCGCCAGCTTCTCCGCCAGACCCTCGGGCGGATCAAGCGCGCGGCAATAGCGCCAGAACTCGGAATCGTCGCGCTCGCTGGCGCGGTAATGCAGGACTAGGAAATCGCGGATATCGAGGTATTCCTGCGCGCCTTCGCGGTTGTAGCGGCCAATTTCATGCGGAGTGAAGGCGGTGGTCGGGAACAGCGTCAGCAGCCGTGCAATGCCTGACTGGACAAGATGGATCGCGGTCGATTCCAGCGGCTCCAGAAACCCGCCCGACAGGCCCAGCGCGACCACGTTCTTCTCCCACAGGCGCTCGCGGTGCCCGGCAGTGAACCGCAGCCGATTGGGCTCGGCCAGCGCCTCCCCGTCCAGGCCCTCCAGCAGCAGGCGGGTCGCCTCGTCCTCATCGATGAAGGCGGACGCATAGACATGGCCATTGCCGATCCGGTGCTGCAGCGGAATACGCCATTGCCACCCGGCAGGCTGCGCGGTCGACCGGGTCAGCGGCTGGCGGTCCCCCGCAAGGGTGCAGGGCATCGCCACCGCCCGGTCGCAGGGGAGCCATTTCGACCAGTCAGTAAACGGCACGCCGAGCGTCTGCCCCAGCAGCAGCGACCGGAAGCCCGAGCAATCGAGGAACAGTTCGCCCTCGACGATCTCACCCCCGTCCAGCTGCACTCCGGTGACAAACCCGCTCTCCGCGTCCTGCAGAACCTCGACCACCCTGCCCTCGGTCCGCTCGACCCCGCGGGCCTCCGCATGGCGGCGCAGATAGCGGGCATAGCGCGAGGCATCGAACTGGAAGGCGTAGCCAAGCTTGGCCAATGGAGAGCCGGGCCGTTCGTTCTGGGGCCGAATGAACTTGCCCGCCTTGCCGGCCATTGCGGCAATCGAATAGGCATCCAGCTCGCTGCCGTGCCCAAGGTCTCGGGCGCGGAGCCAGAAGTGGTGGAAATCGATCCCCAGCATGTCGAGGCCGTAGCTCCCGAAGGGGTGGATGTAGCGGTGGCCCTTGCGCGCCCAGTCGACGAATTCGACACCCAGCTTGTAGGTTGCATGGGTCTCCCGGACGAACTCGTTTTCATCGAGACCGAGCATGGTGTTGAACGCGATGATCTGCGGGATTGTCGCTTCGCCCACGCCAACTGTGCCAATCGCTTCGCTTTCAATCAGCCGGATCGAGAGATCGGGCATTGCGCCCATGACCGTGCCGAGCGCGGCCGCGGCCATCCATCCGGCGGTGCCGCCGCCGACGATCACGATATTGCGGATCGGTTCGCCGTTCATCCAGCGCCCTTATGCCACGCGCCTGCCTTCCGCAGAAACTCCTCATGTGTGGGGAGAAGCTCGGCAGTCGAGCGATAGTTCTCGCGCATCTGGCCCATGGCCATCGCCACCTTGTGCTTGTCCAGCGTGTCGGCCATCGGGTCGTGCGTTTCCGGCCAGACATTCTGGCCCAGCATCACCGCGACCCAGCTGGGCATGGTGAACAGCTCCGCATTCTCGCGGAATACACGCCCGCGCCGCTGCCACTGGTCGATGCGTTTGGCGAGGGTTTCGGGAACTTCCATATTGCGCACATAGCGCCAGAACTCCGTGTCATCACGCTCGGTCGCCTTGTAATGCAGGATCACGAAGTCGCGCACGTCCTCGTAAAGCTCTCGCATTCCCCGATTGTAATCGTCGCGGTCGCGCGGATCGATCGGCCAGTCCGGGAACAGCGCGAACAGCCGCGCGATACCGTTCTGGATCAGATGGATGCTGGTCGATTCCAGCGGTTCGAGAAAGCCCGACGAGAGCCCCAGCGCCACGACATTATGGTTCCACGCCTTGCGCCGCATGCCGGTTGCGAAACGCAGCAGACGCGGTTCGGCCAGCGCTTCCCCCTCAACATTGCGCAGCAGAATATCGCGCGCCGCGTCCTCGCTGGTAAAGGCAGAGCTGAACACGTGGCCATTGCCGGTCCGGTGTTGCAGCGGGATGCGCCATTGCCAGCCCGCGTCGTGGGCCGTGGCGCGGGTAAAGGGATCGGGGCTGCCCGAGCCGCTGGTGGGCAGGGCGAAGGCCCGGTCCATCGGCAGCCACCGGCTCCAGTCTTCGAACCCGGTTTCCAAACTGTCTTCGATCAACAGCCCGCGAAATCCCGAGCAATCAATGAACAGCTGGCCCTCGACAGTCCGTTCGCCTTCGAGTTCTACTGCGGTAACATCGCCGCTTTCGGCATCGCCGCGCACGCCCACGATCTTTCCCTCAATCCGGCGCACGCCCTGCTGCTCGGCCAATTTACGCAGATAGGCGGCGTAAAGGTTCGCGTCGAACTGATAGGCATAGCGGATTTCCGAAACCGGCGGCTTGGCCTTGGCCGAGGGGCGCCCGAACCGGCCCTGAGCGGCCGCCGCCGAGCTCATCGAAAACTCGCCGATCGACCCGGCAGCCGCACCGCGCAGCGCCCGCTCGCGCAGATAGAGCTGGTGGAACGGGATGCCGTGCAAATCCTGCCCGTGAAATCCGAACGGGTGGAAATAGCGGTCGCCCTTGCGGCCCCAATTGACGAATTCGATGCCGAGTTTGAACGTCCCTCGCGTCTCCGAAAGGAATTCGTTCTCCGAAATGCCGAGCATAGAATTGAATTCGCGAATCGGCGGGATCGTCGCCTCGCCCACGCCAACCGTCCCGATGGCATCGGATTCGATCAGCGTGATCTGCCGCTGGCCATCATTGAAATATCGCGAAAGTGCCGTCGCCGCCATCCAGCCGGCAGTGCCGCCGCCGACGATTACGACATCCCGGATGCGCGTGGTGTTACCGTTACCTTTATTCACAAGCGTGTAACCGAGCCCCCATCCGAAGCATTTGTGCAACAGATTCATCTGTAACTGCGTGGGGGCCCCTTGCAAAGGCCAGAACGTGCGGATATGACCGCCAATCCAACAAGGACGCATCACAAGTTAATGTGGTAGCGCTAACATATGGGGAGAGGCCAGTGAAAAGGGCTATGGTACATAAGAGCGGTGCGTCCGCCGGCAGCAGCAATTTGTTGCGCAATGTTCTGCGGGCCGGCGCTTCGGTTCTGGTAATGGGTGGCCTGCTGGCTTCGCAGACTGCAAGTGCGCAGACCGCGCCAGACGACGAAGCCGCCGCGAGTGACGGCGAGTCCAATCAAGGCACCATCATCGTCACCGGCATTCGCCAGTCGCTCGAAAACGCCCAGAACATAAAGCGTGCAGCGGACACCGTCGTCGAGGCGATTACCGCTGAAGACATCGGCGCCCTGCCCGACCGCTCCGTTACCGAAGCACTTCAGCGTCTTCCCGGTGTGTCGATCAACCGCTTCGCCGGTTCGAACGATCCCGATCACTTCTCCGTTGAAGGTTCGGGCGTTGTTATTCGCGGGCTCAACTTCGTCCGTTCCGAATTCAACGGCCGCGATGCCTTCACCGCCGGGGTCAACGGGCAGGCGATCAATTTCGCCGATATTCCGGCTGAACTCCTCGGCTCGGTCGTCGTCAGCAAGAACTCGACTGCCGATATGATCGAAGGCGGGCTGGCCGGTACGGTCAATCTCAACACCCGCAAGCCGTTCGATGATTACGGTCTCAATATCGCATTCAGCGCAGAGGCGAATTACGGTGATTTCCGCAAGGAATGGACGCCCAGCTTCTCGGGCCTGGTGAGCAACACCTGGGAAACCGGCGCGGGTACCTTCGGTGCACTGATCAGCGGCAGTTATTCGCGCATCAAGAGCCGCGCTGACGGCTTGCAGATCGCCAACTACCAGACCCGCGACGGATCTTCGGTGCGCCTTGCCAATGCGCTTGAATCCTTTGTCTGCCGCAACCGCCTGCCGTCCGATGGGGACAGCCTGACCTTGCCTGTACCGGGCACTTGCGGTGAAACGCAGGGGCCAGGCGCAGATGGCTTTGCCGATCTTGCCGACGAGCGTTTCGCACCTGTCGGCGGCCAGTTCCGCACACAGGAATTCGACCGCAAGCGCGATGGTATCGCCGCCGCTCTGCAATTTGAATCGACTGATGGCCGGACATTGCTGAGCGCGCAATACATCCGCGCGCACACCACCAACGCGTGGAACGAGCGCACTTTCGAGACGTCACCCGACAATGCCGAATACAACACCTATCCGGTTGGCTGCTTCCTCAGCCCGGCCAGCGGCGGCCAGTCTGCAAACGAAGGTGAAATCCAGTGTGGTGCCGACTTCGAGAATTACGTCTATGACGACACCGGGCTGTTCCAGTCAGGCTATATCACCAGCCCGGCATCGGGGTGGCGCGGTCCCGGACCCAATGACGGTTCTACCTACGTTCCGTTTGGCGGCGTGCAGCAATCACTGGCTCGGCGCGAAGTGTTCGAAGAAAATACCAACAATGATTTTGGGCTGAATTTCCAACAGAAAATATCTGACAAACTGCACCTTGAGCTAGACGGGCAATATGCCCATTCGAAGCGTACAGTAGACGATATCAGCGTGTTCGGATCGACCTTTGCCGACCAGCAACTCGACATCAGCGGCGATCTTCCGATCATCACACCGCGGGCGCCCAATGTCACCAGCTACGCGCAGACATGGGCCGGCGGCAATGCCGACCTCGCCGCTCTGACGCAGGACGACAATGCCTATTTCCGCAGCACCGAAGTGCAGTTCTGGCGTGCGGCAATGGACCATTTCGAGCGCAGCGAAGGCGACCAGTTCACCTTCAGCGGCGATCTGACTTATGACATCTCCGACGATGCCTTCCTGCGTGAAGCCAAGGTCGGCGCGCGTTACGCCGATCGCGACCAGACCATCCGTTACTCGACCTACAACTGGGGCGTATTATCGGAAATCTGGGCCGGGTCGGACACCGTCTCAGTGGGCGACACTCCGGCGGATCAGTCTGAATTCTACGAATTCCCGGACTTCTTCCGTGGTCAGGTTCCCGGACCGATCGGCGGCTACTATTATTCGGGCAGTCTGATCGACGATTACGACGGCTCTGCTGCTTTCTTCCAGGGGATCAACCAGCAATGGCAGGCCCAGGGCGGTCAAGCTGGCTGGGTTCCGCTTGCTGCCCGTCCGGATGCTGTCAACGGCAGCCCCTTCCGGCCGGACGAGATTTCGCACATCACGCAGCGCGACACGGCGCTTTACGGTATGCTGCGCTTCGGTTCCGACGATTTCATCGGCGGAAACCGCATGGCGGGCAACATCGGTCTGCGCTGGGTCAGCACCAGTGTGGGTTCATCCAGCGCGACACGTGTGCCGACGCAGGGCGAAGTCAATATTACCCAGAGCTTTGCCGATCGCTGCTCCGCAACGCTTCCGCCAAATGCGCCTCCGGGCACGCAGGTGTCGCCGCCAGGCGGCGTCTGTTCGCTTGGTCAGGCAGGCTATGAGCAATTGCAGGCGTTCACCGGCAATGTGGCAACCATCGTTCCGCGCTCGACCGATACGAGCTATGATTATCTGCTTCCCAGCTTCAACATCATGGCCGAACTGACGCCGGAACTGCTGGTCCGGGCAGCGGTATCGCGGGTGCTGACGCGTCCGCAGACGTCGAATATCCGAAATTACCTGAATTTCGACACCAGCCAGGGCACCTTGTTGCTATCGGCAGGGAACCCGGATCTGAAACCGGCGCGGGCATGGCAATTTGATCTGACCGCAGAATGGTATTTCGGACGGGTCGGCTCGCTGACGGCAAATGTGTTCTACAAAACTGTCGACGGGTTCTTCTTCTCGGCGCCGACACCGTTTGAAATCACTAACAACGGGATCACGCTTGATACGCTGATCCTTGCGCCGGACAATTTCAGCGGCACCGGCAAGATCAAGGGCTTCGAAATTGCCTATCAGCAAACCTTCGATTTCCTGCCTTCTCCGCTCGACGGTTTCGGGGCCAGCGCGAACTATTCTTACATCAAGAGTTCGGGGCTTCCCAACGCCTTCCTGAATACGGGCGAACCGGTGGATGCAAGCACGATCATACCGGGCAATCTTCCACTGGAAGGCCTATCGAAGCACAATGTAAATGCAGCGGTATTCTACGAGAAGGGTCCGGTTTCGGCCCGTGTCGCGTACAACTGGCGCTCGCGCTTCCTGCTCACGGTGGCCGATGTCATCTTCCCTTACACCTCGATCTTCAACGAGGCGACGGGGCAATTGGATGCTTCGGTGTTCTTCAACCTGACCGACCAGATCAAGTTCGGTGTGCAGGGCGTGAACCTGCTCAACGAAGTGACCCAGACCAGTCAGGCCTTTACCGGCGATCCTGATCGTCTGGCGCCGCGATCATACTTCATGAACGATCGCCGCTTCAGCTTCGTCATCCGGGGCAATTTCTAAGCCATTAGGGTCGTAGACGAAAAGAAGGGCCGCAGCACTCAGTGTGCTGCGGCCCCTTTCGTTTGGACTTGGCTGAATCGGAACGTTGCGATCAAGTAGCGGCCTCAGCCCGCGGCGAGCAGGCTCCCGGCGATGGCCTCGCGCAGTGCTTTGGCAGCATAATTGCTGTCATAGGGCGTACCGCGCACTTCGAGCCCGTCGGATCGCTTTGCCGGATCGAAATACTGCAGCCAGTTGTGCGCATCGACCATGCCCCAAGCGAGAATATCGCCAAGGTGGGCATCGTAATCGAGCATCAGATCGAAATAGCGCCGGGCGTAATCCGCGACCTTGCGATCACGCATCGCAAGATCGGCCGGTAGCGCGCTGTCCTTGACGTCGAATTCGGTGATCAGCAGGCGGTATCCCATGCCGGTTACCTCGTCGAGGAACCGCCGCCAGCCCGCTTCATCATATACCCCGACACCGCTTGCAAGATCGACTTTGAACATCTCGATATGCGACTGGATGCCCAGAGCATCGCAGGGAACACCGCGTTTCTTCATTCCTTCCAGCAGCCGCAGCACATCGACGCAGTGACCCTCATGGGCCGGCTCCCAGCTCATGTAATCATTGTACACCAGCTCGGCTTTGGGCAGCTCTGCGCGTGCAGCGTGGAAGGCGAAGTCAATAACCGCTTCGGGACTGCCCATGGCGCGGCTGAGGCTGGTTTCTATGGGCGCGCGGCGATCATGGTCGATCGCTTCATTGACCACGTCATAGCTGGTGATCTGGCCGCGATAGCGATTTGTCACCACCCGGATGTGATCGAGCAGCAGCCGCTCGGCCCGCCGCACGGGGGTCGCGCCGAAATCGTAAGTGTTGAGCCAGTCTGGAAACCATTGTGGCCGGTGCCACAGCAGGGTGTGGCCGCGCAGCTCCAGCGCATTGCCGCGCGCCCATTCGGCAATCGCATCCATGGCTGCGAAGTCAAACTGGTCGGCCGAGGGACGAAGCGTCTGCCACTTCATCTCGTTCTCGGGCACGATCAGACCGCATTCCCTGCGCAAAATGGCGGCGTAGGCGGGATTGGTGACCGACATGCCGGTACCCGCAGCCTTCCAGGAGACCGCACTGCCAAAGCGCCGGCCGCCGCGACGTGCAATCGCATCGATGCCCGGTCCGGGGTCCACGATACTGCTCGCCATGGTGCCGCCCAAGCCGGACCGCGCTGCGCATGCCGCCAGTGGCGCAGCCAGCATTCCCGCCAGCAAGTTCCGGCGGCTCGTCTCCATATCCATCGAACGCCCTCTCCTACTGTGTCACGGTAAGAGTGACCTCTTGGAGATCGCGCGAGTTGGGTCCGGCCATCAGGGTGAATGTCCCCGGTTCTACCACGCGCTCCATCTCGCGGTTCCAGAAGGCAAAGGCGTCGGGGCGGATTGTGATATCGACCTGACTGGTCTCGCCCGGTTGCAGGGTGACCCGCTCGAAGCCGACCAGCTCCTTCACCGGACGCGTGACCGAGCTGATGTCGTCGCGCAGATATATCTGGACCACCTCGTCGCCCGCCATGCGCCCGCCGTTGGTGACCGGCACACGGATCGTCACGCCCTGCCCCGCAGCAATACTGGCGGCAGACAGGGTCGGCGCGCCGAAGGTGAACTCGGTATAGGAAAGTCCGAAGCCGAAGGGATAGAGCGGGCTTGCCTCGGAAAACAGATAGCCGCGCCGCCCGCTGGGTTTGTGGTTGTAGAAATTGGGCAATTGCCCCGCCTCGCGTGCCACTGTCACCGGCAGCTTGCCACCCGGATTGACATTGCCGAACAGGGCATCGGCAATCGCCGTCCCCTGCTGCTCGCCCGCGTACCAGGTCTCGAGGATGGCGTCCGACCGCTCTGCCACATCAAGGTAGCTGGGCGGGCGACCATTGACGAGGACGGTCACGACGGGCTTGCCCAGCGCCTTCAGCGCGGCGAACAGCTCGTTCTGCTCGCCGACCAGATCGAGGCTGGTGCGGTCGCCCAGATGCGTGTCCGCCCACCCTTCGCGGCTGGTCTGCTCGGTATCGCCGATAAACAGCACGATGGTATCCGCATTGCGCGCGGCCTCGACCGCCTGAGCGATCATCTGCCGGTTCTCGGCCGGATCGGCGAGTTCGACCTTATCTTCCCACCAATCGTCGTCCAGGGTGATCTTCACGCCTTCGGAATAGACAATGTTGGCCCTGTCGCCGACCAGCGCCCGGATGCCTGCGAGCGGGCTGACGGTTGCGCGCGGAATGCCGTAGTAGCCGCCCAGCCGCGCGATATCGGCATTGGGGCCGATCACCGCGATGGTTGGCTTTGCCGCGCGGCCCTCAGGCAAGGCTAGCGGCAGGACACCGTCGTTCTTGAGCAGGATCAGCGATTTTTCCGCCGCCTTGCGTGCCAATGCGACACCTTCCGGCCCGTTGGAGGCCAATGCAGGTGCCATGTCGGTTACGAAAGCGTCCTCGAACAGACCGGCGTTGAATTTCATCGTCAGGATGCGTTCGACTGCGGTGTCGATCTGGGCGCCCGTGATCCGCCCTTCGCCCAGCAATTGGGCGAGAAATTTATACGCAGCGCCATCGGGAAAATCGATATCCACCCCGGCGTCCAGCGCCAGTTTGGCGGCATCCGGGATGTCGGCGGCGATCTTGTGGCGCGAGACCATTTCCTCGATCGCGAAATAGTCCGACACCACTGCGCCCTGATATTTCCACTCGCCGCGCAGGATGTCGCCCAGCAACCAGCGGTTCGAATGGCTCGGGATACCGTCGATTTCATTGTAGCTGGCCATCACTGCATCGATGGCGGTCCGGTCGACCACTTCCTTGAACGGCGGGAAGAACATCTCGCGCAGCTGGCGTTCCGAGATTTGCGCCGGTCCGGTGTTCGTGCCGCTTTCCGGCTGGCCGTGCCCGGTCATATGCTTGAGCGTGGCCATGACCTGTCCGGGCTTCAGCTTGCGGTCGGTACCGACGCCCTGCAATCCTTCGACTGCCGCGACGCCCATTTCGGAGACCAGATAGGGATCTTCCCCGAAGGTTTCCTCGATCCGGCCCCAGCGCGGATCGCGCGCGACATCCACCACGGGAGAGAGCACCTGGTGAACGCCGCGCGCACGGACCTCCCCCGCAATGTAATCATTTACATCGCGCACGAGGTCCGGATCCCATGATGATGCGAGACCGATGGATTGGGGGAAACTAGTGGCATCGAGCGCGGCGAGACCGTGCAGCGATTCCTCATGCGTCATGACCGGAATGCCGAGCCGCGTGCTGCGCGCCCAGCCTTGCAGTGCATTCACATACCGGATGCTGTCTTCGATCGAGCGCGGGGTATTCGTTCGTGGGCTGCCCGGACCCTTGAGGTCGGAGGGGCGGGTGAAAAATCCGATGCCATCGGGATAGAGTTCGCTCGCCTTGGCCGGATCGAAGAAATCCTGCTCGTCCTGCAGCGCCGCCTTGGTGGTCCAGATGCTGACCATCTGAGCGAGTTTTTCCTCTTGCGTCATGCGCGCCATCAGATCGGCCACACGCTGCTCCACAGGCAGCGATGCATTCCAATACGGTGCCTCGGCCAGCGGTTTTTGAACCGCAACATCCTGCGCCGCAACCGGCGCCGCCAACGGCGCACCCAGTGCCATGGCCGCAACGCTTGCAGCCAGTGCCGCCTTAAAAAAGGAATTCATCACTTGTCTCTCCCGGCCCCCGGCGCTTGACAACGCACCGTCTAATGGTAGCGCTAACACTATCGTTGCGGAGCGAGTTGTCAAGCGAGGCAGTCCGAAGCGTCATGGAGGCCGGATGATCAACGCGAAAACTGGTGCCCAGACGGGCCCTGATACCGCGCAAGTCCGTATGCTTGCCGTTATACTCGCCCGCGGTCTATGCGGGTAAGATGAGCATCCGGACGACCAGCCCCGCACCCCGCAAGCGCGCTTCGCGTCGCAGCAACACTGCCCCCACCATCGCAGATGTCGCGCGTGAGGCGCAGTGCTCCCCGATGACCGTCAGCCGCGTGATCAATGGCGAAGGCAACGTCCGCGAGGAAACCCGCGGGCAGGTGCAGCAGGCGATCAGCAAGCTCAACTATTCACCCAACCGCGCCGCGCGCAGCCTGGCTGGCGGCGAACAGCTGCGGATCGCGTTGATGTTCGACAATCCGTCGGCATCCTATCTCAGCGAATTTCTGGTCGGAGCGCTGGAAGAAGCCGGAAGGATCGACGCCCATCTCGAGGTGCAAAGCTGCGAGAGCGCTACCGAAGCCCTGCCGCTGATGCGCAAGCTGGCCGAGGGCGGGATCAGCGGGTTCATTCTCCCTCCGCCGCTGTGCGATGATCAACGCGTCCTCGACCTGACCAAAGATTTGGGCGCTATCGCCATTGCCGTAGGGCCGGGCAAGGCAGAGGGTTCCCACGGCGCCTTCATGATCGACGATTTTCAGGCCGCCTATGACATGACGCAGCATATCATCGGACTGGGCCATGTGCGGATCGGTTTTATCATCGGCAATCCCGAACAGGTCGCCAGCGGACGCCGCCTCAACGGCTATCGCGCGGCGCTGGAGAAGGCGGGGATAGAGCCGTCTGACGATCTGATCGTGCAAGGCCGCTTCACCTATCGTTCCGGCATGGCGGCAGCGGAGAAGCTGCTTGCGTTGGACCAGCGCCCGACAGCGATCTTCGCCTCAAACGACGATATGGCGGCGGCAGTGGTCGCGGTTGCGCATCGCATCCATCTCGACGTGCCCAACGATATCACCGTGTGCGGGTTTGACGATACAGCCATGGCCAGCACCATCTGGCCCGAACTGACCACCATCCGCCAGCCGATCCGCGAGATGACCGCAAAGGCGGTAGCGGCGATCGGCCGGATCACTCGCGCGCGCCGATCGGGCGAGAAACCGAAGGCCGAGCAGACGATCCTGCCCTACACCCTGGTTCGGCGCGAATCCGATGCAGCACCCAGCCTTGCGGCGAGCAAGCGGAACGGAGCAGGCTGAATATGTCCGGCGATCCGCCCATCAAGCGCCTGCGCAGCCGCGACTGGTTCGACAACACCGAACGCATGGATATGACCGCGCTCTATCTGGAGCGGTTCATGAATTATGGCATCACGCCCGAGGAATTGCGCAGCGGCAAGCCGATCATCGGCATCGCGCAATCGGGCAGCGATCTTTCCCCCTGCAACCGGATCCATCTGGAGCTCGCCAAGCGCACGCGCGACGGGATCCGCGATGCAGGCGGTATTCCGATCGAGTTTCCGGTCCATCCGATTTTCGAGAACTGCCGCCGGCCAACCGCGGCGCTCGATCGCAATCTGCTGTATCTTGGGCTCGTCGAGCTGCTCCACGGCTATCCCATCGACGGGGTGGTCCTGACGACCGGCTGCGACAAGACCACGCCGAGCCAGATCATGGCCGCGAGCACGGTCGATATTCCCGCCATCGTCCTGTCGGGCGGACCGATGCTGGACGGGTGGCACAATGGCGAGCTGGTCGGCAGCGGCACGGTGATCTGGCGCAGCCGCCGCAAGCTGGCAGCGGGCGAGATCGATGAGGAAGAATTTCTCCGCCGCGCCACCGACAGCGCGCCCAGTGCCGGGCACTGCAATTCGATGGGCACGGCCAGCACCATGAACGCGGTGGCCGAAGCGCTGGGGCTCAGCCTGACCGGCTGCGCCGCGATCCCCGCGCCTTATCGCGAGCGCGGGCAATATGCCTATCGCACCGGCCGCCGGATCGTGGAGATGGTACACGAAGATCTGAAACCCTCCGACATTCTTACGCGCGAGGCGTTCCTCAACGCCATTGCCACGGTCAGCGTTATCGGCGGATCATCCAACGCCCAGCCGCACATTCAGGCGATGGCCGCCCATGCTGGCGTGCCGCTGGAGATGCAGGCTTGGCAGGAACATGGGTACGACCTGCCGCTGCTGGTCAATATGCAGCCCGCTGGCGAATATCTGGGCGAACGCTTCCACCGGGCCGGCGGTGTACCTGCGGCGATGTGGGAACTGCTGAATGCGGGCAAGCTGCACGGCGAGGTGCGCACCTGCACCGGGACGACCATGGCCGACAATCTGGAGGGCCGCGAGAGCGCCGATCGCGCGATGATCCGTCCCTTCGCCGATCCCCTGATGGAGAAAGCGGGGTTTCTCGTCCTGTCGGGCAATCTGTTCCATTTCGGCATCTTGAAGACTTCAGTCATCTCGGATGAATTCCGTGACCGCTATCTGTCTCGGCCCGGCCATCTGAATGTGTTCGAAGCGCGCGCAGTGGTGTTCGACGGGTCCGACGATTACCACCACCGGATCAACGATCCCGCCCTCGACATTGGCGACAGTTGCATTCTGGTCATTCGTGGTTCGGGCGTCCTCGGATGGCCGGGTAGCGCGGAAGTGGTCAATATGCAGCCGCCCGACGCGCTTATCCGTTCCGGCACCCAATGGCTGCCGACCATGGGAGACGGGCGCCAGTCGGGCACCAGCGACAGCCCATCCATCCTCAATGCCTCGCCCGAAAGCGCGGCGGGTGGCGGCCTCGCATGGCTGCGCACCGGCGATATGATCCATGTCGATCTGAACCAGGGCACCTGCAACGCGCTGGTAGGAGAAGCGGAAATCGCCCGGCGTCTGGCAGAGGAACCCGCCCCGCCGGTACCCAAATCACAGACGCCGTGGGAAGAATTGTTCCGCGAAAAAACCGGCCAGCTGAGCGAAGGCGGGGTAATGGATTTTGCGGTGCATTATCGCGGGACCAGCAGGAAGCTGCCGCGCCACAATCACTAGGCGGCAAGCAGCCAGCAGCGCAGCAGGCAAGCCGCGCCGGTCGGTTTACCCCAGCTTCGCCCGCGCCTGCGCAAAACCCTTCACCGGTGCATCGAACGCGTAAAGCCCGCCTGCCAGCGGGTAATGCTCCATGTCCGCCGCTTCCAAGTTTTTGAGTGCGCTGGTGACATAGGCGGTCGACATATCCGCCCCGCCAAACGCCATTTTGGTCACATCACGGGCAGGGATCGGCACCGAAGCGACCAGTTCGCCATCGGGCGAGAAACGCGCCACACGACCGCCGAGATAGAGCCCCGACCAGACATGATCCTCCGCATCGACCACCGGACCATCGGGATAAGCGCCGGGAAACAGCGCCCCGGTATCGGCAAAGAGCCGTGCCGCGCCCACACCTTCACTGGTGAGATCGGCGACCATGATTTTCTGCGAAGTGGTATCGGTGAAGTAGATCCGGTCACCCTGGGCATTGACCGCCGGGCCATTGGTGATGGCGATGCCGGACGGGCCGGCCGGACGGATTTCGCCAGCATCGAAAACGTAGAACCGGCCCGAGCCTTGCGCCTCGCTGTCGTCCATCGATCCGAACCAGACCCGGCCCCAGGGATCGGTGCAGGCATCGTTGAGCCGGTTGCCCGCCGGTTCACCCGGAACCTTTGTCAAAAACTCGAAGCTTTGCGTTGCCGGGTCGAACAGGTGCAGCCCGTCCTGCAATCCGCACAGCAGCTTGCCGCCTTCCGCCGGGATCGCCCAGCCGATCTGGCCGGGTGCCTGGGCCGCAGCATTGCTGCCGCTGACCGGATCGAAATGCCACAGCAGATGCCGTTTGATGTCGACGAACCACACGACCTGCCGCCGGGCATCCCACAGAACGCCTTCCCCCAGTTTCGATTGCGCGTCGACAACGCGGTCGACCTTCAGGGTCATCTCCATCCGGCATCCACCCAGTAATTATGCGCGGTGCAGAAACGCGCGTCGTCCGAAGCCAGAAACAGCGCCATCGCGGCAATGTCCGGCGGCTCGATCCGTCCGTCGAGGCATTGCGCCGCAACGATCTCCGCCTCGCCCTCAGGCGTGTACCAGCGCTGCTGGCGCGGCGTCTCGACATTTCCGGGAATGATCGCATTTACGCGGATGTTGTCGCGGCCCAATTCCCGCGCGAGGCTGCGTGTCAGCCCCTCGATGGCGGCCTTGGCAGTCTGATAGATCGCCAGCTCCTCCAGCCCCAGATGCCAGCTGATCGAGCCCATGTTGATGATGCTGCCCCCGCCCGCCGCGCGCATGGTCGGAACGGCAGCCTTTGCCGCGAAGAACTGGTGCTTCAAATTCACCGCCATGCGGCTGTCCCAGTATTCGGGCGTCACCTCGTCCAGCGTGTGGCGGTCGTCATTGGCGGCATTGTTGATCAGCACATCGCAGCCGCCCAGCGCGCCGATCAACTCGGCAAGCGTATCGGCATAGATAGCCGCGTCGGTAATATCGCAATTCCGGTAGATCGGCGGATGGTCCGCTGCCGAGAGCGCCTTGCACAGTGTCTCGCTCGGCCCGTCCTGCACATCGACAAAAGCGACCTTCGCGCCCTGCCGGGCGAAACCCTCGACCAGCGCGGCGCCGATACCCGAACCGCCCCCGCTGACGATGACGCACCGGTCGTTCAGACTCGGATAAACGGCCCTGTCACCCCTTGCTTGCAGCGTCCCCTCCATCGCGGTTCAAATCTTCCCGACCAGCTCACGCTGTGCCAGATTGCGCACGAATTCACCGATCCCCATCGTCCATGCCGGAGCATCGCGGGACGTGGCAACCGTGTTGGTCAGCGTTCCTATCCTGTCGGACCGGATTGTCACCCTGTCGCCGATCTTATGGGTAAAGCCGGCTCCCGGTTCGTCGCGGTCCTGCGTCGGCGCGAACAGCGTGCCGCAGAACAACACAAAGCCATCGGGATAATGATGTTCGGACAGGCATTGGCCGACCAGTTCCAGCGGATCACGGCTGATCTGGGCCATCTCGTTCTTGCCCTTGAGCAGGTAACCTTCCGGCCCCTCGATCTCGAGTTCGACCACGGCCCGGCGTATATCATCGAGCCCGAATGTATCGTCGAACAGGCGGATGAACGGGCCGATGGCGCAGCTTCCATTGTTGTCCTTGGCCTTGGACAGCAGCAAGGCGGAGCGACCTTCAAAATCGCGCAGATTCACGTCATTGCCCAGACTGACGCCGACGATCTCGCCGTCGCTGTCGCATACCAGCACCACTTCGGGTTCGGGATTGTTCCAGCTGGAATCCGAGCGGATGCCAATCTGCGCGCCATGCCCGACGGACGAAAGGATCGGGGACTTGGAGAATATCTCTGCATCCGGCCCGATCGCCACTTCGAGATATTGCGACCACATGCCCTCTTCGATCAGCGCCTTCTTGAGCTGGGCTGCCTCGGCGCTTGCTGGTGCGACCGAACGGATGCCCGATCCGACCTTGTCTTCCAGCTGCGAGCGAATGGTGGCGGCGCTGGCTGCATCTCCGCGCGCACGCTCCTCGATCACCCGTTCGATGGCCGAGAGCGCAAAGGTAACGCCGCTGGCCTTGATGCATTGCAGGTCAATGGGCGAGAGCAGGCTCCAGCCTTCGGGCAGTCCGCCCTCCACCGGCCCGATATCGCAGCCACCGACAAACACGCGGCGCTGGACTGCACCCGATACGCTCGCCGCTTCGCCGGTCAGGTCGAACAGCCTGCCCCCGCGAATGGACAGCACGGCCGGGCCATCGGGGGTTTGCGCCCGCCCGAGAAAATGGCCGGAAGCATGGTCTGCCGGTAAGATCGTATCCAGTTTCGGCAATTCCACTCCCCTTTGATAGCGCTACCATAGTTCGCCTGCCAGTACACGGCAAGCGCTGAGGGTGATCGCAATGTTTATGGCTTTCGCTCGATCACCCTACCCGATGATCGAAGCCGCCCCCACCACGACGATGATCTGCCCGATTTCGACGATCTGTTCCTGCGCACCGAATTGCATTGCAACCACGGCGGCGCGGCGGGCGATCTTCCGGTCGGCGACGGCGGAAACTTCGTAGAACTGCCATTCCTTGCCGATGCTTAGGGTCCGGTCGCCGAAGCCGGGGTAGGGGTACGCGTCCTGCTGGAAACGGACCGACACGCGGCCCAGCCCGTCCGCCGCACCGCCGTGGAGCGTGCGCGCGAAGAAGCCGATCGTGATGCGCCGCCCCTCCTCTATGTCGGCCAGCAGCGGCACATTGCTGCCCGCCGACCATGGGTCGCCCGCGCGCGTGTTGCTGAACCGGAGCGCCGCACCGCCGCCGGGGATGGCTTCATCGACAATCGGCTCACGCGAGAGAGTGTCGCCATAGGATACCATTGCGAGCGAGGTTGGATCGTTCACCAGCCAGCCCGGTAATTGCGCATCGAAATCCTGCAACGCCTTGGGCAGGCGGCGGCCTGCCGGTTCGCCGGCTTCGTCGGCTTGTGGCACATCGGGTGAGGCCTGCGTCTGCGCCGATGTGCCCGGTTCCTCCAGCCCCATCGCTGCGCGCAGGCCCGGTACCCATTGCCCGCTTTGCTGATCGAAGAACGGAAAAGTATTGGCATAGGCCCAAGTGCAGATGCCGACCCCGGTAGGGGCAAAGGCCTCGCGCACCGCGCGGTGGTAGGCGGCGCGCTCCGGCACAGAGATATGTTTGTCGTAGGCGCCGGTCTCTCCCATGAAGGGCAGCTTGCCGGTGCGCGCGGTATAGGCTCGCACCTTGTCCGCGTCATCGCTCAGCTGCTGCAAATCCGCCGCAGAGCCAAACTTGCGCCCCGGCGGCGGCATATTCGGCTCGGTCCAGCTTGCGCCCTGATGGGTGAACTCGAACGGGTCGTAATAGTGGAAGGTCGGATAAATGTTTGCATCGCCCGGCAGGGGCAGCGTGGCGAGCGAATTTATCCCGCTCCAGTTCTCACCGCCATAGATTACCGCGCGCGTCGGATTGGTCGCCCGGACCGCCGCCAGCGCGGGGGCGAGCGTATCAAGCAGGTTGGAATGGTCGAGCTTGTTATGCGGCTCGTTCTCCAGTTCGAACCACAGCCGGTCTTCGGGCGCATCGGCGAAGCGCGCCGCGATCTGTTCCCACACACCGCCATGCCAGGCGGCCACGCCCTCCGGATTCTCGTAGATCGGGTCGAAGTGATGGCTGTTCAGAATGACATTGAGGTCCGCCGCCAGCGCCCAGCTGACCACTTCATCCACCCGGTCCATCCATGCCGCGTCCACCGTATAGGGTGCCTGATCTAGGCTCTTGTTGTGCCAGCGAACCGGGATGCGCACCGTGTCGAATCCGGCCGCCTTGATCCGCGCGAAATCCTCTTCGGCAATCTTTGTGCCGCCCCATGATCCTTCCTGCTCGGGCTCCAGCGAATTGCCCATGTTGATGCAGGTGCCAACCGGCAGCGCCATGGGCTCCGACGCGGTATCAGGGGATGCGTCCTGCGCGCTGGCAGCGGCGGGAACCAGCGCAAGCAAAGCCAGGCTCAGCAATGTCGGGTTCGGTTTCATGGGATTTCCTCTCTCAGCGGCTCGACAATTCCTGAACGACGAAGCGGCGGATTTGCTCGTCGCGATCGGGGGAGGCAGGACCGTTCACGCCCTGCGCATAGGGTGGAAGATGCTCCGCCGCGCCCGCCGCGTCCTCTCCGAAAACGAAGTGATCGAACCAGTGGCGCCATGCCTCGCGCTGTTTCTGCGGCAGGTCGCGGATCGACAGCATGGCATGGGCCAGTGCCAGAAAACCGCCGCCGTGCTGCGCGTCATTGTGCCAGTAATTGACCAGAATGTTGATCGCTGCGCGGGACTCGACATGATGCCACCACAGCGTGGGGATATAGATCGCGTCGCCGGGCTCCAACTCGGCCACGAGCGCCTTCTGACGTGCAGCCTGGTACCGCGGATATCGCTCCAGATCGGGGGCCAGCGGATCGACCATGCTGACCGGCTGACCGGCGAGGGTAATGTTGAGCGGCCCGACATACAGGTCCTTCGTCGCCTCGGGCGGAAACAGCGTAAAGCGCCGCGTACCAAGCGCGACCACCGCGATATTGTCCGACAGGTCGAAATGCGTCGCCACCTGACTTGCATTGCCGAGCCAGATGCGCGCCGCCGCCTGCATGTCGGCGACCAGCGGCAGCGGATTGATCTGGTCGAAACCGGGCAGATGCACGGCAGTCGCGGCAGCCCCGGCATAGATGCCGATGGGGTCTTCGCTATCCGCAATTTCTCGCAGATGCTCGGCCAGACCCGTCAGCGTAAGTTTCTCGCGGCGGAAATTGAAACCGCGCATATCGTGCGAATAGAAGAAACGTCCACGTTCGGATTGGGGGGCGAGCATGATGTCAGCCGGCCGGCCGGTATCGAATTTCTCGACATGGCTCAGCGCCTGATCAGCCCCCTTCAGCCCCCCCTGAACCACTGGCCAGTCCCGCGCGATGCCGCGCATCACAACGGGACGGTAGAGCGGGCGAACCTCCCGCTCGAACGTCACGGCATCGACCGGCACAATTTCCTCGATCGCTTTCATTGGCTCACCTGCAAGGCAGCACGACCTCCGCATCGGTACCCAGACGAACCTCGCCAAGGGCGTAATCGGTCTTGCCCCTTGTCGTCAGAACGAAGGGTTCAGTCAGCGACTTCACGTCGGCTCCCTTGTCGCGCAGGCATTTGAGCGGCAGGCCGTAGCGCACGAATTCGCCGGTTGCCGGCAGGTCGATCACCGCCGCTGCATTGCTGGCTGGGCCAATCGCCCCCAGCGTAGCGCTGTCTGGCGCATCCCGCACTTTGATGGTCATCAGAACCAGCACATCGGCATTGGTTTCGCGGTCGATGTCTACCGGTTCGAAATTGCGGAGCGAGACCTGCGCCTCTCCGCTGGCGACAGCAACACGCTGCGCGCCTTCCTGAACGAGGAAGTTTTCCGCCGTGACCAGCGCCCGTCCGCCCAGCGCCTCTGCGGGCGTGGTGGTGATCCGCGTCTGCCCTCCGGAGGTCCCGTCGCCAACCAGCAGCGACCAGCGCGCGGCAGGCTTGCCGCTGCCGAACCACAGCCGGCTGTCGCCCGCCACTTCGGTCATATCCACTTCGGGAAGTTCGCTCCACCCGGCGACGGGGCTGTCATAGGTCAGGCCATAGCCAAACTCGTGCAGCGCGCCGTTGTCCATATCGGGAGTGCGCGGCCATGCTGCCGGGAGCTTGCCGGCGAAATCGAAGCGCGCCTTGCCCGCGGCGTCGCCCACCAGCACATCGGCAATCCCGCCGCCTTCGCTGCCCGGCAACCATGCGACCACAAATGCATCGGCGGTGTTGAGCGCAGGGTTCACATAGAGCGGCCGCCCGGTAATCATCAGGGCGATGACCGGGATGCCCTGCGCCTTCAACTTGCGCATTGTTTCATAGGGACCGGTCAACTCCGTATCGAGCGCGAGTGTCGCGCGGTCACCCTGAAACTCGGCATAGGGCTTCTCGCCAAACACCACGATGGCCGCATCGGGTTTCTGGGAGAAGCTGCCATCGGGGGACAGCTGCGCACTGCCGCCGCCCGCCTCGACCGCCTGTTTCAGCCCACTCCAGATCGAAGTTGCTCCGGGGAAATGGGAATTGTCCACACCCGTGCCCTGCCAGCTCAACGTCCAACCGCCGGACTGGCGAGCAATATCGTCCGCGCCCTCGCCCGCAACCAGCAGCCGTCCGCCGGGCGCAATCGGCAGCACGCCCTGATCCTTCAGCAGCACCAGGGATTTGCGCACCGCCTCGCGCGCAATGGCACGGTGTTCGGGCGCGCCGAGAAGATCATACTCGCCCGCCAGCGGACGGGTCGAAGGCTTGCCATGATCGAACAGGCCAAGCCGCAATTTGACGCGCAAGATGCGTGCGACTGCCTCGTCGATCCGCTCTATCGGGATCGTCCCGGCCTCGGCACGGGTCAGCAGATCCCCATAGATCGGGCGCCATGTATCGGGAGCCATATACATGTCGACCCCGGCCATCAGCGCCTGCGGGCAGCTCTCATTGGTGCAGCCGACAATCTGGCCGTGCGCATTCCAGTCCGACACCACGAAGCCGCCGAAATCCATCCGGTCTTTCAGCACGCCGGTAATCAGCGAGGAGTTGCCGGTCATCTTCTTGCCCTGCCAGCCAGAGAAGCTGACCATTACAGTGGATACGCCCTCGGCAATAGCGGGGCCATAGGGCGCGCCGTGAATGTCGCGCAGTTCCTCTTCCGAAATGCTCGAATCGCCCTGATCAACACCATTGTCGGTGCCCCCATCGGCAAGGAAGTGCTTGGTCGAAGCGATAACGTAAGGGCCGGAAAGAAGGTCATCGCCGGTCGGTGGACCCTGCAGCCCGCGGACCATCGCCCCGACATAGGATGCCACGAGCTGCGGATCGGAGGAATAACCCTCATAGGCCCGCCCCCAGCGGAAATCCTGCGGCACAGCGACCGTCGGCGCGAAGGTCCATTCCTGGCCCGTCACGCGGATTTCCTTCGCGGTGGCCGCGCCGATCTGCTCGATCAGCGCCGGATCGCGCATCGCACCCAGCCCGATATTGTGCGGAAAAATGGTCGCACCGATGATGTTCGAATGGCCGTGGACCGCGTCGGTCCCCCAAACCACAGGAACGCCGACACCGCCATCCGACGTATCGACCGAGGCAAGGTAGAACGCATCCGCCGCCGCGACCCAAGCGGGAGCGGGGGCAAGATCGTCACCATCCGGGCCGCTGTTGCCGCCGACTAGGATGGAACCGAGATTGTAGGTCTTCACATCCTCCGGCGTGACGCAGCACAAATCCGCCTGCACCAGTTGTCCGATCTTCTCGGGCAAGGTCATGCGCGCCAGCAGATCGGCGATCTTGGCCTCGTCGGCTGAAACTACGGGAACTGGGTATTCGTAAGCCGGCCAGATTTCAGGCCGCGCTTCTCCACGAGCCGGAGCGCGGGCCGAGACGCCAGCTGCAACAGGAGCCGGATCCGCAGAGGGAGCGCTACCTACAGGAGAGCCCCCTTCGGCGCCGTATGTGCTGCCAGCACAACCTGCCAACAACGCAGCTGCCCCAACAAGCTCAATAACGCGAGTACTTACCATCAGAATTTTTCTCCCATCCTCCGTAGTTTCTGGTTATGTGAGCGCTACCATTGTGTCAATGTCACGCGTCAACGTTCAATGGGCAGATTGGCGGTATAAAGTGTAAAGAGCTCTGAACAGAGCGGCTATGTCTGACACGCCACGATCATCTTGGGGGAGGATGTCGATGCAAAAACGCCATCAATTGGTTCTCATGGCATTCATGGCCATTTTCATCTGCTATATGGACACGGTCGCAATTTCGGTGGCGATCATTCCGATGGTCGAAACCTATGGCTGGGATATGTCCACACAGGGGCTCGTTCTCTCCAGCTTCTTTGTCGGCTATTTGCTCACGCAAATTGTCGGGGGCCGTCTGGCTGATCGTTACGGCGGCTGTCCCCCGCCAGCGTTCAATAGACAGATTGGCTGCATAAAATAGGAGAGTGTTTTGGGTTCATCTTCGTGACTGTAAGGAACGAAGATGAAGTCAAAACACTCAAAGGCGCCCGCGGAGCGGGTAGTCAAAGACATCCGCCGGGCGACCCGCAAACAGTATAGCGCAGAGGAGAAGATCCGGATTGTGCTGGAAGGCCTGCGCGGCGAGGATAGTATCGCCGAACTGTGCCGCCGTGAGGGTATTGCGCAGGGCGTGTATTACAAATGGTCGAAGGACTTCATGGAGGCTGGCAAG
>NZ_VCAO01000014.1 GCF_005884405.1 Qipengyuania marisflavi
AAATCTCCCTCTCCTCCTTGAGGATCCGGTTCTCCAGGCGCAGACGTTCATTCTCACGGGCCAGATCCGCCTGCGGCGCGGCTACCAGATCAGTGGGCCGATATTGCGCGACCCACTTGCCCAGCGTCGACAATCCCACCCCTAAATCTGACGCAACACGCCGACGCGACAGCCCGCTGGCCAGCGCAATCCGCACCGCTTCCCGCTTGAACTCTTCTGTATGCTTCATCATCTCGTCGGCCTCCTTGATAGAGTGTTAAACTCTCAAGTGACCGGCACAAAACCGTTACAAGTCCAATTAGCTAATCCATGAATTGCAGCGATGTCGGAGAACAGGAAATCGCGCATGAAGAAACTCTTCGACAGGCGAACTCTGCCGAATTCTTCGATCCCATTAACTGATTTCGGTTGCTTCATTTTGCCCCCATTGCAAGGGCTATATCTATCAGCGCGTAAATGAGGGACGGCCCGATAACGAAGAAAAGCGCAGTGCCAAATATCGCTATTGCAGCTGCATTGGACAGTGTTTTTCCAAGAGGGAATTGGGGCTTCATGCAATCTCCTCCATTTCTTCCACTAAGCGGATGAAACGATTGCTCGCCCTGCCAGGGATTAGCTCGGCAAATGTCTTCGCTAGCTCTCGATAATACCAGAGGCTGCCGCCCTTCCTTCCGGTAAAGCGGCTCCAGACCTCTCCTCCATGGATGTGAAGGTCAGCTAAGATGGCGCCGGCGTTATGGGTCTTGTCGGCGATACTGACTTCAAGTGAAGCCGTTGGTTTGTGCGGAAGGCTGGCTAAATAAGCCTCCTTTCGTGCGCGCCACGGTGGCTTGGGCTCGATGTCAGTGTCGGTGCAATCGTTAACGATGCGGGCGACCTCCTCACCGAAGCGATTCCGAATATCTTCCAGTCTTGCAGCCCCGCCCTGATCCTCGACGGCATCGTGCAATAGAGCCGCTATTGCTTGGTCTTCCGTTGCACCATTTTCGATTGCGATCGCTGCGACGCCGAGCAGATGTGACACATAGGGAATGTCCGCACCCTTGCGCCGCTGATCGCGATGAATGCGGCTTGCATATACAAGTGCGTCGTCAAAGCGTTCCGAAAGTTGGTTTGTCGAATTAGTTGTCATGCGCCCCTACTGTCAGGATCTTGCGACATTTCCGGTCGCAAAATTTTGACCGCCCCTTTTCCCGCTTCGAGCCGTTCCCGCATCACCTCGCGCAATTCCTCAGGCTCTTCGATGCACACGTGCCCGCCCCAGGTAAAAAGATGCTCGGCAATCTCGCGAAGGCCGCCGGAATGGAAACGGATGACGAGTTCATCTCCGTCCACCTCAATCATCTGGTCGGGATGGAAACGCCAATTTCGCGCACGGTCTGCCATCTCGGCTGAAACGCGCAGGACAATGTCACGTCCTTCCTCACGCCAGATGCCAAAGCTCTTGCCCATCCAGTCGTCCAGGCTCCAGTCCTCGTCCGGGCAACCGGGCTCGTTGCTGGCGCGCACCTCGCTCATGCGGTCAATCCGGAAGGGGACGGGTTCGAGGTCGCGATTTGGCATCTCGCCAATGAGATAGGTCGTCGGTCCATGTATAAGCCCGAGTGGAATGACCCTTCGCCACTTCGGCTCCTCGGCACCGTCAGGTCGGTAGTCGAACTCGATGCATTGGCCCGCCATCATGGCGCGCTGGATCTGCGCTATGTTCTCTGGTGCATTTTCGTATGCCGGGCCCGCGGGAATGTAGTGACGCTGCAAGCGAACCAGCGGATCCAGATCGGGTGCCATGCGGCTTTTGACTTCGCGCTTGAGCGTCGCCTGGACTTTTCCCAACAAACTTTCGAGCGCAGGGGCATTCGCTGACCGCTCCTTTCGGGCTGCTTGAGCCGCTGCCTGCAACGCAGCGATTTCTTCGACATTCGGTTGCGTGAAGGGAGACGAAAGAGAGCCAGGAATGCGAAAACGTTTGCGCCGGTCATCCAAACTTTCTTCGAGATCGAAATGCACCAAGATGACATCCCGAAGTCGTTCCGCCGTCCTCCGGTCCGCTCCGATGACTTCAGCCATCTCATCTAGTGTGAGCCCCTCGGCAGAGTCGCCAAGAGCATTCACCAGCGTGATTAGTCGATCGAGTTTGGCCATTCTGGCCATACGCCCCTCCCCTATGCCGACCGCCCCTACGACCGGATATGTCGGAAGATTGCATGGAAGCGATCGGGATGGAAAGTCTTAATTCACAGCAATTTGTGGGACTGGTGTGAAATGCCGACAAAGTTCCTCAAGTTGTTTCGCAACACTCTTGTGATCGAGCGAGATATCGACACTCATCACATCAAGCCGCTCATGCCCCCCAGCGATCGTGTAGGGCTTGTGCAGCCTCGCGCCTTCGCCGGCAACCGAAGGATAAAGCAACGCCACGTCCGCGCCATCGTAAAGTCTTGCATATGCCATGAGCTGATAGACATCGGCCTGGCGCAGCCCATGTGACTTGTGCGTAGGCGAAATCATCTTCTTCCATTTGGTATCGATGACCGCGAGCAACCTGTTGCCGCGCAGCAATCGGATATCGGGTTTAGTAGAAAATGCACGGCCGCCATCTGCCGCAAGCGCTTTCCCCTCGCTCCACTGGCCGAGACATTTGCGATGCCCACCTTGCTCCAACACCCGAATTCCGTGCGGAGACATCGCTCGTCGAAGCATCGCCGCGACGTATTTCTCAAACAGGTCATTCATCGGGAAGACCAGCGTAATGCCAATCGCTCCACCGTTTTCCCGATCGACACCTTGCCAATTACGCCTCAGGAGCAGTTCGGCCAGCCGATGGAGTTCGCCCCAACGTTGATTAGCACGAGTTATGCGCACGTCTTTCCATGGCAGACGTGCAATCGGCATTTGTGGGATTTCATGCAGCCAATGGCGAAGCTCGGCCAGCTTGCGCCGGTTTTCCTGCTGCCGTGCATGACGGTGCAGGAAGGGAACGGCGGAAGCCATAATCCTCATCACGGGCGTATCGGCTTCCAATTGGTCGAACCGGCACGCTAGCCTATCAGGACGCACAGCGTTGCGCGTGAATTGCCGGACGGTGTCGAGCCTGCCGCGCAAAGCTGGCAGATCATCTTCGCACTGGAGATAGCGACGCGGAAGCCCACGTCGAACTTCTTGCAGAAGTTTGTCAGCGAAGTTTGCGATCAGTATCTCGAGCAGGCTGGTCGCCTTGTGCCCCATGCTGTCAGCGTTCCCGGCAGACAGGCCCAGGTCGAAAGCGATATCGAGCATTCGAACTAGCCGGATGCGCTCTGTCTGGCGCTCGGCGCCGCGGGTAATATTGTCCTCCGGTTCCGGCTTGTCGGGATCGAGCTTGGGCAAAATTTCAAGGCTGCAGCCGGCAGCGGACAATACACCGACCATTTGCTGCGCTACCAGTCGGTCACGCCTGTCCACCAGAATATTCGTCCCATGGATATTGGCATTGGGATGTGCGCGGGCAGCGTTGCAAAGAGCGAGCGCCTGTTTATCAGTAAAACAATTCCTCGGAGCGTGAGCACCGACTTTTACCTCCCCCCACTCGCGCACGGTGAGATGGGTCACGCCTCGTCTTCCGCGTCATCCATGCCATCCCCTTTGGAGCTGTCGCCCTGATCGACCTCGGCCTCTGTGCCCTTGAGCAGAAGATCATAGGCGTTCTCCGGAAAACCCGATTTGGCATTCTCTTGCCAACGGATAGTCCAGCGCGTCCGCTCGCCGCGATCCTCGATACCGGGCGGGACAGCGAGGGTCTTACCGCGAACGAAACCGGCGCCAAGCACCGCTGCGATATTGCGCCAGTCATCGAAGAAATATTCCTGCAGCAGCGGAATGATCTTGAAGCGCATTGTCTCGTCGATGGCGGCACGATCCTTACCCCCGTCACCCATAAAGAAGGCGTGGCCCACAGCATGATCGCGATCGAGAAGATATTCGATACGGGCGTTTATCGTGTCGAGCACTCTACGGAGATCGATATTATCAACCGTTCTGAGTAGTGTGCTGTTGGGCTCCATTTCCTCGAAGCGGAACCGGCGACGTAGCGCCGTGTCGATTTGCATGATCGAGCGGTCGGCAGTGTTCATGGTGCCGACGATGTGGAGATTGGCCGGAACGCCGAAATCTTTCTTGGAATATGGCAATCGGACCTTGAGCGCGTTGGGCATGCCAAGTCGTTTGTCCGGCTCGATGAGAGTAATAAGCTCTCCGAACACCTTGGAAATATTGGCGCGATTGATTTCGTCGATAATGAGCACATGAGGCAACCGCCCGGTCCCTGTCGATGCATCAGCATCATTGTTAACGACGGCAGAGAGCGCGACCCAGTCGATGGCATTTGGATCGAGCCTATAGAGGGAATGCCTTCGAAATCCGCGGGGATAAAAGATCGAACGCTCCTGTCCCTCATCGTCACGCCAGAGCCATCGGACTTTCCTTTGATGGGGGTGTCGCTCGACATCTTGTAGGAAATAATATGGCCCGGTCACCTGACCAATCGCTCGAAATCGGTCTCGGCCGTCCGAGACGACCACGTAGTCGCCCTCCTGCATCCAAGATCTTAAAGCGAAGAGCTGTTCTACGTTTGAATCTTTGCCGGTGGCGTCTGGGTTCACTTCGCTTTGCCATTTGTGCAGAATGGCTGAGAATTCTTCATATTTGGGCGCACTCCAGTCTATCGAGCCACCCCACCCAAGCGTGATGATCTCGCGATCCAACGCTTCTTGGATTGCAGCCTCCTCAGATCCACGATCACCGAGTGCAATTTTGAAAACTGATCTTTGCGGATCAAGGGTAAGAGCCGAACTTCCTCGCTCTAGCAGAGCGTTATCAACGACATCACGAAATATTCCAGAGTGGACATCGAGGATCATCCCGGGGTTGATCTCTTCCTGAGTCTCCTTGTCATCTGAAGAATGTGGAGGTCGCAGTCCTTCGACAAACTCTTCGTAAGCAAAGTTTTGATGGAAGGTGACGAACTCTATCCGCCTCTCCTTACGAAGACGACCATACTGCTGATGCAATTGAAGTCGGTCCTGGGCTGGAAGTTCCCCGCAAAGCCTGACCGCGACCTCCATAGTCTGATAGGTCTTACCAGTCCCAGGTGGACCGTAAAGAATCAGGTTTGTCGGCGATATCCTCGCAGGCGTATCCAAGTCCGTATCCCCCAAATCTTTATACTCGTTTGGCCATCTACCGGGCCGGCTCGGCACAGGCGGTTGCCAATTTGCAATTTCTTCCAGAGCATCTTCCATGGCAGCGGAGAAGTTCTCTGCTCCGTCATTGTCAAACTCGAAACTTCCCTCGAGGCCGACTTTCTCGTGCTGATGACTTAATTGTAGAAATGCTCGGTCCTTTCGCAATTGAACCGACGCGATCGTTCCCTCTGCAGGCAAGCCGTCAGAACTTTTTCTGCCGCACCGGATTTCCGGTATATTAGTGTGATACCAATCGAGACCCGCGTGATGAGCCGTGCGCACGATTGAACAGAACGCGTTCCTCTGTTCCTCACTCCATCCGCTGCGCACGTTCCTGAATCGCTCGTCCCTATCAAAGCGAGCCAGCAATTCATCTTCACTATTCCGGGCGCTTTCATCTGAATGGTCCACATAGGTAGACAGAATAAATCCGTGAATGTCCCAGAGATCACGAGGAATCCACCCCCAGCTAATGAGGGCGGTCTTGACCTCAAGCGCGAGATCAATCGTCAGTTTGTATTCTTTTGCAGTGATCGGTGCATTATGAAAAAGTGGTCTATCATGCAGTAACCGTTCAATACGACTGTATGGCACGTAACGTATAAGAACAGCTTGATTAGGAATGGTGGCGGCGAGGACAGCAGACGGCACGATGCGCGTATCGCGATATGTCGTTTCCTGTCCGATGGTTTTCAGAAGCGGCGAGAACGTTTCGTTGAACTTGTTGATGGCAGCTGAAATTTTCTCGACCGAGGACGACTCATTAATCTGAATGAGGCGGTCGAGCGCAGTGTTGAACGCGCTCGGATCTGCATCGCGCACACGTTTGACCCTCCAAGTTACATCCCCCTCAAAAAACGGTGGCAATGAGCCTCGCCCACCCTGCGAGGCATCGAGCAAAGCTTCAAGGACGGACCAGCCGTCCTTGGTCTTTAGCCGTGGATCGGCAAGCAACGCGTCAACTCGGCTTCGGTAAGTCTGATACCACTTCCCCGAGATCGCCTCGAATGCGCCTCGCTCTTCGAAATCAGGAAACATTGAAAGGAAACGTCCTTTCAGAATTGCCAGCTCAGCCTTCTCATCTGATCGATCTTCAGATTGAGCGGCGACACCTAAGCGCTGCGCAATTATTGGATTTAATTCGTATCGCTTCAACAATTCGCCACCGAATACCAAGACGCTAACAGGACCAGAATTATCGAGCGACTTAACCCTTGCGGGTAGCCCATCAATAAGCATAGCCTTGGCCACCTCTTCGATAGTCTCGTATTCAATGAAGTCGCTCGTTTTGTTAGAAGCCCCGCGTGGCTTAACCCGATATGCGCTCTTTCCTGATGCTCGGTTATAGTGCTTCACGGGTTGATATGCTGAACCATCAGCAGCGTAAAATACCAGATCCTTTTGGCTCACTCACTTCCCTCCTCTGCCACCCAGGCGAGCGTATTCACAAGCCGCAAGTGATCGATGCTCTTTGCGTTTAATTCCAGCAGCTTCGGATTGGCAACCAATAGCGCCAGTGTGCGCGCACGGCTGATGGCTACATTGATGCGGTTCTTCGAATAGAAGAATTCAATATGGCGAGGCAGGTCTTCGGGACTCGATGTCGCTAGTGACACGATGACGACCTCCGCCTCCTGGCCTTGGAACTTGTCGACCGTCCCCACTCGCGCGGCGCTAGGCAGAGCAGCCTGCAACGCGTTCACCTGCAAATTATAAGGGGCGACAACGAGGATGTTCCTCCACCCGATCTTTCCTTCATTTCCATCGCGATCGGTGAACGTGGTGCCAATCAGTCCTTGCGCGAGCTCCTTTACTCTTTCCACTTCGGCATCCGAGCGCTGGCCGCAACCAGTATGATCCATTGCCACGAAACGAATACCGGTTTCGGCTAGGGCGGTTTCGTGTCCAGGCTTCAAGTGCAGTCGCTGCCGCGCGCAGTCTGAATGAGCAACAAGTCGTCCGTCATAAACGGCCTGTGAGATAAACCCGCAAATATCGGGGTGCATTCGCCAGCTGGTATCAAGCAAAATGCCACGATCGGGGGCGACGGTCGCCTCACCTTGCAGCAGATAATCGAGCGCGGAGAGGCCGCTTTCGCCCGGATGCGATCCCTGGATCGGCTGCGCGAGCTGCATCTGATCGCCAACGAGCACGAGGTTCTTCGCTGCCGATCCCATTGCCAAAAGATGTCCGAGCGACACTTGACCAGCCTCATCCACAAACAGGTAATCGAGTTCCTGGTCGAAATCCTCGTCCGCGAACAGCCAAGCCGTGCCGCCGATCAGGTCAGGCGAATAGTCGATAACGTCGGCCTTGCTTTCGACATCGGTTATGACGCGACCATCGAGTTTCTGATCGTCCTTGCCGCGGGTGCACTTCTTGACTCCCACAAAACTGAGGCCCGTCTCGTCAGCCACGTCCTCCACTTTCGCAAGCAAATTGTTGATGGCCTTGTGACTGTTGCTGGACACCCCGATGCGCTTCCCAGCTGCAATCAGAGCGCAGATGATATGCGCGCTGGTGTAGGTCTTACCCGTGCCAGGAGGGCCCTGAATGAACAGCGTGGTCCCGTCCATCGCCAGACATCGCGCTGTCGTAGCCTCGACCAGACTTTCACCTTTGCGGACCAAAGGTCCGCCGTTCAAATCGTGGAGGCGCGGTTTGTTTCTTTCGATGAGGTCCAACAACGCGCTGTAAGGCTTGCTTTCTGTCGAACCGCAGGACCAGCTTTCGGTGCCGTCGGGATCGGTATCACCATGAAGCCACTGGTCTTCATTCATACCTGCCCATGCCATCGCAACCCTGCGCACTGCAGCGACAAGAATAGCGCTTGGGACCACCGGCTCTGGGATGAGCGAACCACTTTCGGGCCAAGCGCCCTTGGCGGCATTTCCTCGCTTGACTTCGACCGCCCCCCTCTCACCGTCGAGAGCAACGATCGTGCCCACCTTGGCAAGTGTAGGCGCATGGAGGACCACGTCGCCTTCGCGCAACTTGGTCTCCTGCGACGGGAAGCGGTAGCTTGAAATGGTGCTCCGCTTATCGGGCCGCTGCCAGTTGCCATCGCTATCCCGCGCTGGAGCAATGGACCCGATACATTCGATGTCTTCGCAAAGTTCCTCCGGTTCGCTTTCGCATCTGTCGAACATGGCCCAATATGAGGGCTTGTCGGCCCGGCGGTGGAATTGGGTAAGATAGCCCACAAGTTCACGGCCTTCCTTCGTTGAAGGAAGTGGGCCATTTCCGATAGCATTGATAAGTCGTTCGGCTCGTGCTTCCGCCTCCGCGCGCTCTTCCGCCTTTTCGTCGGCGACAGGATGATCTTCTCCCACGGCGCGCCAAGGAAGATCGTCCAATCTCAGTTCGATCAGCCAATCGCGCAGGGCCTCGGTATTCTCGCAGTCCACCCGGTTATAATCGAGGATGTCATCGAGGATTTTCTGTTCGCCCGTCTGCTGCCAGCTTTTGTATTCGACAACGGATTGGTCCGCCTTGGTAACATCGCCCTGCCGTGCTTCGGCGAAAAAGACCTCCATCGTTTTCAGGGAGAGATTGTCCTCGGACGTTCGAATAGCTTGGCGCAGCACGCCATATAGATCGACGAAGCGCCTTTCGCGCAACATGCGGTCGAGCAGATCCTCGCGGCTCGCGTGGAGCGTCGACAAGCGTTTGAGCGATGTAATTTCGTAGGGGGCGTAGTGGTAGACATGCGCCGCCGGATGCTTCGCTAGATGAGTGGCCATCCAGTCCAAGGTTTCTTCAAACGCCGCACGCTCCGCGACTTTGTCGTGTCCCCACCGATGATAGAACTCCGGCTTCGAACCATCGCGGAAATGAACGCCCCAAAGATAGTCGAGGCCACCCTCCTGCAGCGGATCGCCTTCGAGATCGAAGAACAAATCTGCAGGATCGGGTTGCGGGAGGTTGGAGAAGCCGCGCTGCTCCTCGACAGGCAAGGTTTCGACGCAAGCCTCCCCGCCGGCCCAGCGTGCCTTCTGCATTTGTGCTTGCTTACGCAATTTCGTCAACGTCTCGGGAGCAATGCGTGCCACTTTTGCGTCTCCCGGCAGGGCTGCGAGATCCGCCACCGTCACGATCCCGGCATCTCGTAGCTTCTGCGCCTGTGGTTTGCCTAAACCACATACACGACTGAGGTGGTCGGCTTCCTCCCACACCTGTTCACAATGCTCACGCCAAGGGCAAAGCGAGCAAGCAGAGCATGGCTCCGGTTGCGTCTCCTGCGCTCCGCCTGCGACAAACGTCGTGAAGCGCAGGATTGCGTTCCCAAGCACCTTATCGAAATCGACCAAGCGGAAACTCTCACGCCGACCGTCGCCAAGCTCAATATGCACCCGCCGTGGCATTCGGCCCTGAATGGCGGCTATCATCCGGGCGTAAAGCGCTAATTGCACGATGTGTCCTGCCTTGGGCGAACGGGCGAGCTTGGTATCGACCGGTTCGTAAGAGAATGCACCTAACGTGGATGGCTCTTCCACGCGCTCGAGGAAATCGGCAAACCCACTCCACGGTTCGTCAATGAACGCGGCTTGGAAGATATACGCCGGTCCACTTTGAATCGCTTCCCGCGTCAGGCGGGCACGGGACTCGAGCGAGCGATTGTCGGGGATCTCAACAAGACCGCCCTTGGTCTCCAACTCTGCACGATACGCTTCCTCGTGTTCGAGACCTTGAGCCTGAACGAGTTTACCCATCGCATCGTCTTCAGCTCGCTCGGGTGCGCTTGCTGGATCGCGCAACGCCGCCAAATCAAGTGCGGTCGCGTGTGTGCAGCCGAGGTATCGGACAAGATCGCTTGGCGAATAAAGAACAGTATCGTTGTGAAGACGCATCTACGAAAATTCTCCTTGAGGCCTGCCTACAAGCGACCTGCGACAAAACCGGTCCTAGCGCCGCCAACACTATGAGGCAGCATGGGGTGCCGCTTCTAGAAGGCGGTCAGCGAGGCTTTGAATTCGATCATACCAAGCCAACTTTGCAAGCCAGTCTTGCGGGATACCGGTGGCTCCAAAAAGCGCACCTGCAAGTTGCCCAGTGATTGCGGCGGTCGTGTCGGCATCGTCGCCAAGATTTGCAGCGCGCAGCACGATTTCGCGGAAACTGCCCCCTTGCCCGACACACCACAACGCAGCCTCGAGCGAATGAGCAACATAGCCGCTACTTGCGATCTCATCGCGATTTTTGTCACGCCAGGATCCGCCCACGATGGATGTGATTGGTTCGGACAGGTCTAGTCGGCCACAACTTGCTAAGCCCAATTCGAAGTCGCCATCCAAAATTGCGCGGTGGACTATCATCGAGAAAGCTTCGCAAGCATCAAGGCAGGCGCGCGCAGCATGAGTGGTGGCACTTTGTGCGCGAGCAGCCTCGCGCATCGCCTCCTCGCCCGACGCAACACCCCAAATCGCAATTGGAGAAAGCCTCATCAGTGAACCATTACCGGCCGCGTCGGGATTGCGTGAGCCTGCAAATGGGTCCCCGCTCTGCTCGAAAGCCGCGAGCGCATTTCGAGTAGTGATACCGATGTCAAAACAATTTCCAGTGGGGCTGTAATTCCCGTAGCGCCACCAATCGACGAAACGCGTCATAAGATCAGTCGCATCAAGACCGCCGCATTCGGCAAGACTTTCAGCCAATGCCAACGCCATGCTCGTGTCGTCGGTCCAGACCCCCGGCTTCAGATTAAACGGTCCTCCACCGATCATATCGGCCAGCGCTTTACCGCTGTCGCGTGATGTAAATTCGAGCGTCGTGCCCACGGCATCACCAACGGCAAGGCCCACCAGCGCTCCCCGCGCTCGGTCTATCAAATCACTCATTCATGCACCCTAACCGAATTGGATACTTTACCACTTAGCCCATCCTCAGAGCTGATCGAACATCCCAGAAAAGTTTGCTAAAATCCCATCGGGCTGCGCGCTTGGCCACGATCCGCAAGTTCCCTCTGCAGCCACTTCGCCAGCGTAGTGGGATTGCCTTCGTCGAGCAGTTTTGCCCGGCGCGAAACGAGTGCAAAATCGCCTGGGGTCGAACCCTGGAGCTGGACATCGCGCGGAGCTTCTTGTCCGAACCAACGATGAAATTGCGTTCGGGCGCGACTTTCGTCGAGCGCGCGGAATGCGGCACGGATCGTAAAACGCCGCTGGGTCGCCGGATCGAGATTGTCCGCCAAATTGGTCGTCGCCACGAACGGCGCCTTCGAGACCTCCATCTGGCGCAGCATCTCGTTGACCAAGCTGCGCTCCCAGCTGCGCTGGGCGTCCCGGCGGTCAGAAAGGAAGTCATCGGCTTCGTCGATAAGCAGTAGGCCCTTGCACCGCGATGCCTCGTGGAAGGCGGCGGCGATATTCGCTTCGGTTTCGCCAACATACATTCCGAGCAAGTCAGAGCCACGCCGTTCAATCAGTTCGATCTTCAACCGCTCGGCCAGATGGCGGGCATAGGCGCTCTTGCCGGTCCCGCTCGGCCCTGAGAGCAGCAAACTCCACTCGCGATCCTCGATTGCTTCCAGCCGCTGGGCCAGCGCATCCAGATCACGATCTGCCAGCGCCAACGTGGGGTCGTATGCTGAGGGCAAAGGCGTCGGACTCGCGGGTCGCCCGGAGATTGCGGAGACCAGCCCCTCCCCGATTGCCATCGCTTGTTCGATATTTCCAGCAACCTTCTTCGCACCCTCAACAGCCGAGGCAAGCACGGCAGGCGCAGCTGGAAGCGAGGCCAGTCGAAGCCTCTCCTGCTCAGACAATTTCAATCTCGCTTTCTTCGCATGTCTTTCTACGACCCTCTGCCTGACTGCGAGTGACGGTTTCGGAAACTCAATCGCCAGGGACATTCGCCGGATAAGCGACTCTTCGAAGCGCCAGAGATCATTGACGATCCAAATTGTTGGCCGCTGGCCGCCTTCAATCAGGCGATTAAGGAACAGCTTCGAGCGGCCTCCACGGTCTTCCAGAGCGCCCAGTTGTAGAACATCGTCGGCCTCGTCCATCACCACCACGCGGCTTGGATCGCCGCTGGTAAGAGCGCGCAACAAGGTCAGGTGAGCAAGCCTCTCGCGGCGGTTCGGCTCGCGACCATTGTCGTCTTCCATTCCAGCAAAAACTGCCCGCTTGCCCGAACGAGCGGCGAGCAGCTTCGCAAATTCCGTTTTTCCGGTTCCTGGCGGCCCATAAAGAAGAATGGCGCAAGGCTTCGCCGCCGCTACCAATGCTTCGGCAATCTCGCGCTGCGGTCCGATATGGTCAAAGTCCTCCCATTGGAGGCTCGAGGCCCTCGCCGCTGGCATAAGCTGCTTTGCCAGGCGAGACGGTGGCGAGCCCGTTTTGGCTATCCGTCGCAAGAAGTTGTTGGCCGAAACCTCCCCGTCCCCATCGTTGTCGACCAAGCCCGTGCTCCACAGCTTCGCGCCGACTGCCAGGCGATCCTCTACCTTGGAAAGAGAGAGATTGTTCAGGAAGGCGATCTTGCGCGCGGACGGATTGTGACCGCCGCCAGGAATAGCTCGAATGAGTTTGTCCCACTCGTCATGGGTAGAACACCTTGCAAGCGTAAGCACAATCTCCCGTTCGATCTCGTCAAGACCCAGAGTTTGCGCCAACCAGTCGATTCGGCGATCGAGCGACGTGCCAATTTTCTTTTTGCCGATCGCTTTGCTCGTCGCAATTCGGCGCAAAAGGGCCGGATACTGCTGGCTGGTGAGCAGTTCCCACTCATCGTCGCTATCGAAGGCCTTGTTCGCTTCGTCCGCATCCGTCCACGCTTCCTGAAGGTCAGAGCCGCAATTACGCAGTTGCTGGTCGGACAACCTGCAAACCACATCGCACCAAGCCTGCATGAATAGCTTAACTTCGGTAGATGAGGCGAAAGAGGCGTCGGATTGACAATTGTGATTGCGGCGACGGCGGTGCCTCAGGCGTTCGATCTCTTGTTCTGTCATGCAGCCTAGATAGGCGTGATGCGCGACAGAAATGGTCGTAGCTTAGCTGACGATCTTTTGCTCGAGCAGATACGAACGAAGCGCCGCTGCCTTCTCAGCGACCCAAGTCACAATCTCGCCTCCACGCAGATCCGGATCCGCCGCAAATGCCGAGATACTTTCGATGGCCAAAAAATCGCTCGCCGGTCTTAGGAACCCTTCGGGCGCGGCATCCGTCATCGTAAAGTAGTCGTCATCCCCGTTGAAAAATCCGACATATATGTGAGGGCCAACAAGATCACGACCGATCTGTTCGCTATCATACCATGAGTCCAGTTCAGGAAACCAAATGCCGGTTTCTATGTAACTCCATCCACTGGAGCTTCGTGGAGCTGATAACGCGTATCGTTGTGCGTTCACAGTTCCGTAGTCAGGTTCTGCCTTGATGCGGTAGCTCGCGGTTTTTCCGCACGCCGCGATATTCTTTGCCTCCTGCCACATCCGATCCACGAGATTTTCAAGGCTTGCGGCTTGAGAGACATACAATTGGGCCGACGACAGAGCGACTGCATCGGGAAATTCATTACTCATATCCTCAGACTCCAAATATGTCAGAAATGCCTGCGTTAAGCGAACCGCATGATGGTCTTTGCATAAACCTTCCACGAGGGCTGCCATCCTGCGTGCCAATACTCCCCATGTAGAATGGTAGCGAGAAAAGCCATGGTATGGAGCGTGTCCATCTACTGAAACGAAGTCTGCAGGCGGCGGCGTTAAGTGTGTGATAAAGACCATTGCATTCGGCATTTCGCATTCGACGCAGTGCTCTTTTAACCAGTCTGCGTATTCTCGCAGCTGGTGGCTTTCGCCATCATCACTGTCGCGCTGAGAAACTGCATGGCCGACCTTGTTTTCGAAAAGTATCCAAGGCTGACCATCGTATTTCACGAGCATGTCCGGCCGGCCGGCTTTTCCGGCGTGGTATTGGGTGAATATCTCGACTTTGGTCTCGTCGAGTTGCGCGACAATAGCGTGTTCCGATCCTACAAAGTCTGTCAGGAGCTTTTTTAAAGGATCAGCTGGAAGTGACCGCATTGTCGCCGCGAGGCACTCGGTTGCCCAATCCTCGAGCGGATTTTTATTCTCTCTTTGCCGGTAGGCAAAAAGATCAACGAACAAGTCATCATTCATTTTCGGCTCCCAAGGCCCGCGCGATAGTTATCATTGCCCACGTATCTCGTTGACAATAGGCTTTGAGAGCCTCGGCCAAGGCCTCACGCCGCGCCACACTACATCTTTTCTGAGCTGCTTCCGCCCAAGCAAGTTGTGCGTTACCGCCGTCTTTCACCTCAAGCGAAGCATAATCAAGCTCCGGTGCGATGGTCGGCAACACGGCCTTGATCGACCAGCTGCCGCGCTGGTCCCTATGATACCAATTGTTTCGCGTGACGGGTAAGAGATCGACCGTTGCCTCAGCCATCACCAGTAGGGGGCCGGCCAGGTCAGGCTCCCAGGCGGCCAAGTCTCGAAGCACGCGGCGTTCGAACGGGGCATAGTAGGCAATGATGGTCGCGTCGTCCGGAACCATGGAGATCAAAGCTTCAGCACACGCCCGCCGAGGATCGCTGCCGTCACAGCTTAGAAATTCGTGATGCGTGATTGTGCCATCCCGCTGCTCGAGATGAAGAGAGAATTGGAAGGGTATCTGTTGATACGGCCGGGTGCCTATCCAACGCGGCACTGCGGGCGCGATTGTCTCAAAATCGAGCCAAGCCCGTGGCCAACCCCAGTCCGCCATTTCTCGACGAGCGCCTTCAACATCATGATACGGCACATCGTCACGCGTTGCTGAAAGTATCTGCGCGTTCTTGGCGCTAAGGTCCTCCTCTGAGAGATCAAGTAGATCCTCAATGCCTTTCTCCAGCCATTTCTTACCGGCGCCGCGCGGTAGGACGGTGACGGGCCAATCGGGCCCTTCCGGCAAAGCTTTTCCGCAATATGTGGCAAATTCGCACTCGAACGGTGACGAGCAATGATCGCCCATCTGCAAAGTTGGTTCATCATCAGCCAGCACCGCCTGTGCCTCTTGCACCAGCGCAGCCCGCCCGGTGACAATGTCATCCACCTCGCCCATCAACTCAGCATCGCGGAACAGCCCAGCGTAGTCGCCTGCGGACGTCAGTTCGAAGCTTTTATCGATGTGGCGAATGGCTGCGCTCTCCAAGTTGAGACCAGCTCCCCGCATGACCCACACCTGTGTCGCCAGATCACCGTGGTGATAATCCTTCACGCTGGTCGAACTTTTGACCTCAGCCGCATGCCATGAGCTTTCCCCAGCGCGTTCCAGGACATCGACCCGAACAAGCACACCATCATGTTCAAATGTGGCTTCGAAGATCGGTCCGGGATGATCTTCTGCCAACAAACGAGCCGTGGTGGCCAACGCGGCGGTAAGGTTAGGCTCCGCTTCAACCATCACACCCTGCGTATGCAAGGCGCAGGCAATCTCGCCGACTTCGTTGCCGCCAGAAAAGCGCATTTCCGCACCCTCATCATATTGCGCGAGTTCAGGCTTGTGGACCGACAGCCACAGCTTCTTCGGGCATTGCTCGAAGGAGGTGATGCGGGACTTGGAGAGGCCGTAGCGGCGATGTGGCGTTGTCTCGTGCATGATGTCCAACTAAGAGATAGTTACGACAAATATGGTCGCGCCTGGTTTCGCATTGCAGTCGATCACTTGAGCGACGCAAGAAAGCTTGTTGGCGAAAGGTCCGCATGCTCATTTAATGGGGGGCGAAGTGAGAAAGCCTTTGGCTGACGAGCAAAATCCCACAGCCGAACTAGATGCCAATGTTCACGTCTATCGTCGGCCACGGCAAGTTCGTTCGAGCTGATGTGAAAGGGTGTTCGCTCCCAACCGTTAGTTGTTTTCACCTCAAGTAGCCGATCGGAACCATCCGGCTCGAAACTGGAAATGTCGTAGCCATAACCATCTCCGTCCTCTGCCGATGTCCAGCGCACCTTACGAGAGAGGTCGAGCCTCCCCGCTGACCTCAACCGGACTCGTTCGTGGGCCAAGACCCGTTCCTCGCCAGCTTTGCCCAAGGCGCGATTGCGGGCATCGCGCGTCGCCACATCGTATTTCAGCGCAATCCTCGCCATGAATTCAGAATCCACCGGTGGCGGTTCATTGCGTTGCGAAGGGACAGGACCAAATTCCAGGAGCTCTTGGCTTTCCAGACCGATCCACTTTGCCGAAACAGGCTCTCTCAGTGGCGATGAAATACCCTGCGGGACCAACCAGTCCTCATTATGGTCGAGCCAGCGCAGCACTCGGTCCACCAGCGCGTTCTGAAAATTCGCCGCGGGTTTATAGCCCGGGATCCACGGTTGACCGAGGCCGAGCAGGACGGCGCTGATATTCTGGTGCTTGAACTCGATCGAACCACGGCTTCGATCGATCCGTTCCTGTAAATCGCGGTTGTGTCCTGCCTTATTGTATGATCGCCTCGCTATATCGTCGGCCAGCATCGCGAAGTAATCTGCGACAATGGCGTCGATTTCCGGCTCGGTCCAATCCTCGCCCGCCAATCGCCCTATCCATCCACGACCGGATAATTGGGCATAGCCCATTCGCGGTCAGGATTATCCATCATGAGGTCAATGAATACCGGCAACAGACAACCAAGCAATGAGGTGCAGTCGCGGACCTGATTGCGGTTGGCCCCGCTGTTCCAGGTTGCGCCCCCGTGAATCAGCTGGTTTCGCAGGACATAGAGGCGGTCAAAAAGTATCGAGAGCACCACAGCTGTATTCTTTTCTGCCAGCGCACGGTTTGCCGCGTGCTTTGCACTGTCGAAAGTGACTTCCCAACCTGCGCCGCCAAACTCACCAGCATGGTGCCGCCAGAATGGCGCGAATACATATTTATTATCCATCAGCAGGCGAATTTCCTGGCTGAAGCGTTCCCAGATCACGTCGTAAATGCGATGGTCTTCATCCATTTCGACCAGAGCGGCAAAAAACTGGTCGAAGCGCTCACGCTCGTTGCCGCCCCTTCCCTCACCACCCAGCGCCCGGTCGAGGTCGCCGGCGTAAGCGGCGTTGAAACCAATCCAAAGCAAAATGAATCGGACGTCGAGATCGTCTTCTTCGTCTTCAGCGCGCCGCAACCAGCTTAGCGCACGATGCACACGAAGTGTCAGGGGCAGGGGAAAGCTGTCACGGATACCGCGTTGCTTTTCCTTGAGGCTCTCAGGATGAAGAGGATCTTCGGATGCGTAAGGACTAACCATGGCTACAGATTACAATCCACTGAAGTGATGAGATGGACGCGCACTGGATGCGAGGTCCGATCTTTGGCATTTTACGGCAAAGTCTGCCGCCAATTCGCGATTACTGAAAGCGAGAGACAAGCCGAAAAACCATCCGTTGTCGAGGCGCTCATAATTTTTATATTTCGATAACTTTCCCCGATGCCTGCTCTTCAGCCAAGACCTAATTGAGGTGTTTTTCAGGATATGCTTCTTTGCGCGATCGATTTGCTAAAGATCCATAACGCTTCTGCCCGATGCCGGGTAATTGCACGTAGTTCGAAGAACGAGGCCTAACATTGGTTTCGGGAAGCTTCGCCAGCAAGAAAGTTTCTGTGAGCATCAGCCTAATAAGGCGTTCGTTGGGAGGGACTCAATGTCGGAAGTGCAAGGGATAAATGAGACTATCGTTTGTGTCGATGCTCGCGTTCATGTGATCTCCGTTTTAGCTTATGACCGACCCGAGTGGCCAAATGCCTTGAACGTGAACGTGTCGGGGAAACGCGATATGTCCATTAATATATTGCCTTAGTTCCGACAAATTCGGACGCAAATAAGTCTGCGGCTCCAAGAATTAAGTTGTGAGATCCAAATTATGCGATAGTTGAACTTTGCGAACAACGGCTTGCAGGAGCCTAAATGCGATTTTTCAGCGCCGGTGAGTTTTGCGAAATCGAGCAAGTAAAAAACGTCAAGGAGGGAATGCCCTCGTGGGCCAACCTGAAGTCGCGTATCAAACGAGCACCGGAAATGGTCGGTGCTGGAATCTACGCCTGCTTCTGGGACCGCGAGCTGATCTATATCGGACTTCACGTTGGCCCGGAAGCAAACCCTTTCGGAGTCAGTGTGTCCGATCGGCTCCACAAGCACATCCTAGGGTTCACGCTTCGAGCGCACAATTTATCTTTCAGCAATAGCGGTCTCAAATCGATACTGGCAGAATTGAATGATCCGTCTGGCGTCAGATCATCGATTGCGACCGATCTGGCCGGGCTGGATCCAGCCATTGTCACTCGGGATAAAGGGCTGAGTTCGACGTTCAACAAGGCACGCTTTGCTGCGCGGCATTGGGAAGAACTGGCAAATGCGCCCGCAGCGGAGATCATGGATAGATTCGAGGCTGGCTTTAGCTCGGTCGATTGTCGATTTTTCCGCGATATGTCGAAAGGCGAAATCAATTTGCTGATCTCGCGCGAGTTCGAGAAGCCGACAATTCATGAGTTTGAACCATGCTGCAACACGGATATGCGCAGCTGCGATGGAAAGCCTGTAGGATTAAACGAAGTCGCCGACTTTGTGACTCGCACCATTTCAAGCTGGCAGAACCTAAATGGCACACGGCGGCATAACATTATCGCTCAGACCCAAGAGGCAGTCGCTCAAATGAAATTCGCAGGAAAAGACGATCCAGAAGACGATACGGGCACAATCCTCGATCCGGACGAAAGGTATTTGGAATATTACACTCCCGGTGGGCAATGGCGCGTTAAGTCGGCCCAAAATGGCCGCGTTCTTGCCGTCGGCTCCCACAAAAACAGGGTGTCGTGCTTGGCCTCGCCCGCGCGCTTGACGGCGTTGGGGATTGTTGCGTGCAATACAGCACCCAGCGAGACGATCATGAAGTCTGTGGTAGAGTTAGAACCAATGGAAATGGAGGGAAATTACGCGCGGGTCCTGAAAACGGTAATCGAGGCCAGCCTTGCAGAGCTCGAACACCTGACTTTGTGATCGTCCAATTTGCCATTCGACGCGGTTCCATAGGCGCTGTCCAACATGGCCAAAGGTGTCCATGCGACCGAAAATGTCGTAGTGAGGAGTTATAGCCGGAAACATGTATACCAACACTACCACCAATGCTTCAAATAAGCTGTTCAGGCGTCAGATATCCGTCGATCTTCTGCGTTCTCACGTATCGGACCCTCAGAGCATTATCGGCGAATTGTTTTCCCGATGGTGTCTACCTGGCAAGTGCAGCGAAAGTGGACTTGTAACGGTTTTGTGCCGGTCACTTGAGAGTTTAACACTCTATCAAGGAGGCCGACGAGATGATGAAGCATACAGAAGAGTTCAAGCGGGAAGCGGTGCGGATTGCGCTGGCCAGCGGGCTGTCGCGTCGGCGTGTTGCGTCAGATTTAGGGGTGGGATTGTCGACGCTGGGCAAGTGGGTCGCGCAATATCGGCCCACTGATCTGGTAGCCGCGCCGCAGGCGGATCTGGCCCGTGAGAATGAACGTCTGCGCCTGGAGAACCGGATCCTCAAGGAGGAGAGGGAGATTTT
>NZ_VCAO01000015.1 GCF_005884405.1 Qipengyuania marisflavi
AAATCTCCCTCTCCTCCTTGAGGATCCGGTTCTCCAGGCGCAGACGTTCATTCTCACGGGCCAGATCCGCCTGCGGCGCGGCTACCAGATCAGTGGGCCGATATTGCGCGACCCACTTGCCCAGCGTCGACAATCCCACCCCTAAATCTGACGCAACACGCCGACGCGACAGCCCGCTGGCCAGCGCAATCCGCACCGCTTCCCGCTTGAACTCTTCTGTATGCTTCATCATCTCGTCGGCCTCCTTGATAGAGTGTTAAACTCTCAAGTGACCGGCACAAAACCGTTACAAGTCCACACTACCTCGATCACAGAGGCGCAAAGCTATACGCGTGAAGCGCGCCGAGCCGAGGAGATCGCCAGCCGCCTCGAGAACCAGGCAAGCTGGTACGAAAGTGCCAATGCCGCAGGCACTCTCAACCTCAGCCAAGCTTATCGCGAATGGGGCATGGCAGAGATCGAGGCTAACCGGGACTACTACGGTCCCGTCCGCTTTGACGACATCGACTTTCAGATGAGCGCGCGCGGCCAGCAGCTCCAGGCGCGGTTCGTCGAAAGCTATGCGGACCAGCTAAATGCCGAGATCTCAGGTGACCTGGTCCTGCCGTCCTCTGCGCCCGTCGCTCGGCCCTCGGTGAGTAGTGCGGAAAGCGTCCGGGGATCGGTGCGGCTTGGAGGTGTGCCGGGAAGCCTGAGCACCCCATCCAGCGAACGAGAAAACATCGCCCGCGATGTCGATCGAGTCCAGCAACGGGGAGCACAGAGGATCGGTTCCGTAAAGGGCTACCTCGACGGAAAGACCCGCGATGCCAAAGGAGCCTCGGCCGAAGCCGCGGACGATGTGAAAGGATGGTAGCTCAAATCAGTCCGTCGTAGATGATCACATAGATTACGAAGCATGCGATGACGAAGGCGGTGAGATACAAAGCCTTCCTTTCCCAGGGATCAGCCCATGCTTTTTGGACTGAATACTTGGACAGACGATCCTCGGCGATGGCCCGGTCGACCTCCCGAAAGCCTTCCCAGTCCTGCTTGCTGCCATTGGGAGTGTTGTCTGGATCGCTCATCGCTCATTCTCCTTCTGGAGCAAGTCTGCACTCTCCCCTCTAGGCCGCCCCCTCGCGTTGCAGAGAAACTAGCCGAAAATCATCGGGAAAGCGAGCACGGTGTCTTGGCGTGAAGGTCCGGAAATGAAAGAAGGTGGCATGGCAGGAAGATCACCTGAGAATAATGTCTTCGATTTTCGCGCAGGAGTTTCCCGACAGAAGCAAGGCAAACTGCGCGGCCTGGCGCTGCTTGTTGCCGGAGGATTGCTCGTTGGAATTCTGGCCGGCGTCTTAGGCATCTACTGGCCTTTTGGCTCGGCAAGCGCCGAAGCGCGGACGACCCACAGCTTTGCCGTTTGCGGCATGGTCAGGCGCACCTGCGTTGTCGATGGTGACACTATCTGGCTTGAAGGCTTGAAGATCAGGATCGCGGATATCGACACTCCGGAAATCTCGCAGCCAAGATGCGATTACGAATACGATCTCGGCATAAAGGCACGTGACAGGTTGGTGGTTCTGCTCAATCAGGGAGAGTTCTCTGCAGTTCCAATCGGCAATCGAGATGAAGACCAATATGGTCGTAAGCTCCGGGTTTTGATCCGCGATGGCCGCTCGATCGGCGACCAGTTGGTCGCAGAAGGCCTCGCACGAACTTGGTCCGGACGCAGGGATCCGTGGTGCTGATGCGCGACTGGCCCGACAGCGATGATCCGTTGCCGAGCAACGAGCGGGAATGGGAATTGAAGCTCGAAGCATGGCTGCTGGGTATTCCGATTGTCCTCATGCTCATCGCAGGAATTAGGTCACTCTTCTGATGCTCACCCGTGATCAGGAGCTTTGGGGCATGGCGCTGTGGGTGGATAAACACCATGGCGACGCCGGAGGTGAATTCATTGCGTCGAAGATCGATCAGCTAAGCCAGGTCGGCGAGCCGGACGGGGCAAGACTTTGGCAAGATGTTGCCCGTCGCTATAAGCAACTTGTTGAGCGCAAGTCCCGTTCCTGATGGAACCGTTGGGATCTCCAGCCTCAACTGACTGCAGATAGGCTTCCAGTCGCTCCAGCGTTCGTCGACGCGGCCTTCGCCCTTGCCGGAGGTCGAGTACGAATCGAGGATCACCGACTGCGCGCCTACCGAAGCGTGTCGCCGAAATATGATTATCTTTCAAATGCTTTTCGATCCGTTCTAGCAAGGTCATGACCCTTTCGCTCCGACTCGCAAATCCCTTGTGTTCTTGGTATGTTCTTAGTAGGATCATATCCCCGAGTCTAGGAAAATTCCTACGATTGAGATTCGAAGGACAGGCGAATGGAACATGTGAGGGAGGAGCTCGACCGGCTGATCCTCAAGAGCGGATATGGCTACGCGTCGATATCGCGGCTGCTCGGCCGCAACCCTGCCTATGTGCAGCAATTCATCAAGCGCGGGTCTCCGAGAAAGCTCGATGACGAAGACCGAAAGACGCTCGCCTGCTTCTTCGGTGTCGACGAGCAAGTGCTCGGTGGTCCGGCAAACCCGGTCACCGATGGCATGGTCGAGATCCCCGTACTCGATGTGGAGGCATCCGCCGGCTTTGGCGCGGTAGCTGCTAGTGAGACTGCACACACCCGGTTTGGGTTCGATGAGCGGTGGCTGCGGCACCTGACTTCGGCCAAGAGCGCCAGCCTGTCGATCGTTGGGGTAAAGGGTGACTCGATGGAGCCCACTCTCAGCGATGGTGACGAGGTCCTGGTCGATGCATCAGATCATGGATCGCGATTGCGTGATGGGATTTATGTCCTTCGCTCTGATGATGCCCTCGTCGTGAAGCGTATCGCGATCAAACCAGGTGGTCGGCAGATCACAATTGCCAGCGACAATCCAGCCTACCCAACTTGGTACGACATGGACCGGTCTGAAGTACATGTGGTTGGCCGCGTCATCTGGTTTGGCCGCGCCTTGTAGCGGGAGATTCCGCGCATGGATCGCGGCAGTGGTCCACACAAACAATCGCACACTTGCACAGCAGGAAGCCGCCGAACGTTCTACCCGCGCGATCAGTGCGCCAGAGGGTGCGAGGCATTTACATAGACGAGAGTATGGGTGAGCTAGTTACGCACGCCCCATCGTCAGGAGCACGCATCGGATTGAGCGGGCTGGCCGCAGGGTAGAACACACACCAAGCAACGATCACCTATCCCGATTTACGTTATCCTTTTTCGAGTTGTCCGGGTTGTCACGCACATACTCGCGGCCGTTGATCTTTATCACGTGCGCACCGGGATGGTCGCCGCGTTTGACCTCCGCTACAGCGTTGCGCCGTGGAACGTTCTTTCGGTTTCCGATGTCATAGTGCTCGTTGCGACCGCCGGGACCGTCATTCTTACCTTTGATTTTTGTCATCCGCTTTACCTCTCTCAGAATTCCAATATTGAATCAGTAGCGCGGACCAAAGGTCAATACCGTGTCGAACGATGAGAATTTCTCAAGTGGGCGCAACATGGACATTAAATTCTGAATGGCGTGATCTGAAAAGCAGGTTTGACCGCGCTAGCGAATACCAGTTGATTGAAGGGGGCATCATGGCAGGTATAACAGTCGAAAGCCGATATCTCAGCGACATTTCGGTGGGTGATCTCAACGTCAAATGGAGCGCGCGCGGCGATCGTATCCTCCGCTACTACATCGACTTTCGCCATCGAACCTTGAATCTTCACCGCGAGCTTGGGGCCCCGGACTTGTCCATTCTGCAGGAGAAAGCGAATGCGCTTCTGGCATCATGGGACGAGAAGACCGACAAGCACAACGTGAAAACGATGTTCGCTGACGGCAAAGCCGAAGCGGAACGCCTCACGGTGCAGGCTGAACTCGAACGTGACCAGCTCTCGAATATCTTGTCGCACACGCTCGGGATCGACGACACGGTAGATTGGGACGAACTTCGCAGGAATGATGCCTTCGGGCGTTCCGACAAATTCGACAGAGCGCGTCCGCAACTGGAACGTGAAAATGCGCCGGCTTACGAGGAGCCGAAGATCACCTTCTGGGACACATTGTTCGGCAAGAAGGCGAGCCTCATTCAGCAAGCTGAGGAGACACACGCTGTTCGAATGGAGGAATGGCAACGACGCGAAGCGGCGCGGAAGGATGCGCACGATAAGTCAATTGTCGCCTACGAGATGGAAAGGTCCGCATTCCTGGCCAAACATGCTGAGGACAAGGCGGCGCATGATAAAGAGGTTGCAGAACATAACCGGGCGATTGAAGAGCTGATTGGATCCCTGCGAGAGGGACACGAAGAGGCGGTGATGGAACACGCTTCTCTCGTTCTGGAGGCCTCGAACTATCACGGCCTCATCGAGAAGGAATTCGTCCTCGATTATCGATCCCAAGACAAGACTTTGCTGGTCGAGTACGAAATGCCGAACCCCGACGATCTCCCGACCGTGAAGTCCGTCCGGTTCGTCCGAGCAACCGGCGAGCTAAAAGAAACCCCGCTGGCCGCCAGAGCTAAGAAGGATCTTTTCGAAGACACGATCTACCAGATTGCCTTGCGGAGCATTCACGAGGTTCTCGAAGCAGATGATTTCCAAAACATCGAGAACGTCGCGTTCAATGGCTTCGTCACCGCCATTAACCCCGCCAACGGACTCTCGAACCGCAACTGCATCCTCTCCGTTTTGTGCTCGCGAGCAGAGTTCGAAAAGATTGATCTTGCCCGTGTCGAGCCCAAGGCCTGCTTCAAGGCGCTGAGCGGCGTTTCCGCTGCTTCCTTGGCGGCGCTGGCACCTATCCCACCAATTATCACGATCGACAAAAGCGACCGCCGCTTCGTCGATGGCCGCGAGATTGCCGATACGCTCGATGCTTCGGTCAACTTGGCAGCGATGGACTGGGAAGACTTCGAACACCTGATCCGCGAGTTGTTCGAGAAGGAATTCAATTCGCGAGGGGGGGAGGTCAAGGTCACTCAGTCGAGCCGGGATGAGGGTGTCGATGCGATCGCATTCGACCCCGACCCAATCAGTGGCGGCAAGATTGTTATCCAGGCCAAGCGGTACACTCGGACTGTCGGCGTTGCGGCGGTCCGCGACTTATATGGCACCGTAATGAATGAAGGAGCCACCAAGGGAATTCTAGTGACAACATCGGATTTCGGTCCTGATGCACATAAGTTCGCGACCGCGAAGCCGCTTTCTCTTCTGAACGGAGCGAACCTATTGCACCTGCTCCGCAAGCATTCCTATGACGCGCGGATCGATTTGGCAGAGGCGAGAGAGGCTTTGGGTTGAAAAAGTTTCAAGACCGCTGGCGTCTGTGCTCAGAATGGCTCAATCGCCGTGCCGGAATGGGGCCGAAAAGCGAACGTCAGCTTTTCAGAATCCAGCGGTCAACAGCGGACGCTCCGAGAACGGCGAGAATTGGGGTAGCAAGGGCAAGGAGGCTCCGCACGAGGCTCCAAGGCGAAAGCCTATGGATTCGTTTGGATGCCTTGCCCGCGCGAGGGGCGACGGCCCTTAGGAAATCCGGTTAGCGATCGTCGCCCGAATGGGTCGAGACTGTAGGCGAGGTGCGGCGAACATGCATAGAGCGCGGGCCCACAGGCAACGGGCTACTCTAGACCCTCGAGAGACCGATTGGACTTCGTGTAGTGCGGGCCAATCACATAGTTATCGAGTTCGAGGTCCGGATTCATCATGGATGTCGTGTAGATGACCTGAAACGGAATGCTAAGCTCCGTGACCATCTCGACCAAGATATGGACTTGTAACGGTTTTGTGCCGGTCACTTGAGAGTTTAACACTCTATCAAGGAGGCCGACGAGATGATGAAGCATACAGAAGAGTTCAAGCGGGAAGCGGTGCGGATTGCGCTGGCCAGCGGGCTGTCGCGTCGGCGTGTTGCGTCAGATTTAGGGGTGGGATTGTCGACGCTGGGCAAGTGGGTCGCGCAATATCGGCCCACTGATCTGGTAGCCGCGCCGCAGGCGGATCTGGCCCGTGAGAATGAACGTCTGCGCCTGGAGAACCGGATCCTCAAGGAGGAGAGGGAGATTTT
>NZ_VCAO01000016.1 GCF_005884405.1 Qipengyuania marisflavi
GCTGTCCCCCGCCAGCGTTCAATAGACAGATTGGCTGCATAAAATAGGAGAGTGTTTTGGGTTCATCTTCGTGACTGTAAGGAACGAAGATGAAGTCAAAACACTCAAAGGCGCCCGCGGAGCGGGTAGTCAAAGACATCCGCCGGGCGACCCGCAAACAGTATAGCGCAGAGGAGAAGATCCGGATTGTGCTGGAAGGCCTGCGCGGCGAGGATAGTATCGCCGAACTGTGCCGCCGTGAGGGTATTGCGCAGGGCGTGTATTACAAATGGTCGAAGGACTTCATGGAGGCTGGCAAGCGCCGGCTTGCCGGTGATATGGCGCGCAGCGCCAATACCGATGAAGTCCGTGATCGGCGCCCTGAGGCCCGTGATCTGAAGGAGGTCGTTGCTGAACAGATGCTCGAGAACCGGTTGCTTAAAAAAAGCATGATCGGGGATGGGGGCGACAACGAATGAGGTATCCTGCATCAGAAAAACTGGAGATCATCAGGCTGGTCGAGAAAACCCACCTTCCAGCAAAGCAGACGCTGGACAGGCTGGGCATTGCTCGACCTACCTTCTACCGTTGGTATGATCTGTATCTGCGGTTCGGCGAGGATGCGCTGGAAGATCGGCGTCCTGGCCCGCGCCGGGCCTGGAACCGGATCCCTGACGATGTGCAGGGCAAGATCCTGGATATGGCGTTGGAGCGCTGCGAGCTGAGCCCCCGTGAGCTGGCGGTAACGTTCACCGATGAACAGCGCTACTTCGTGTCGGAAGCCAGCGTTTACAGGCTCTTGAAGCGCCATGATCTGATCACCAGCCCCAACTTCATCGTGATGAAGGCCGCCAGCGAGTTCAAGGACAAAACGACCGCCATCAACCAACTATGGCAAACAGACTTTACCTATCTCAAGATCATTGGCTGGGGCTGGTATTACCTATCGACCATCCTTGATGATTACTCGCGCTACATCATTGCGTGGAAGCTGTGCACGACCATGCGGGCTGAGGATGTAACGGATACGCTGGAGCTGGCACTTGAGGCGTCAGGCTGCGACCAGGCAACGGTGGTGCACAAGCCGCGTCTGCTGTCCGACAATGGTCCCAGTCACGTTGCTGGCGAGCTGGCGGACTATCTCGCGGAAAAAGATATGTGCCACGTTCGCGGCGCGCCGTTCCATCCGCAGACACAGGGCAAGATCGAGCGTTGGCACCAGACCTTGAAGAACCGGATATTGCTGGAAAACTACTTCCTGCCGGGCGACCTTGAAACCCAGATCGAGGCGTTCGTCGAGCATTACAACCACCAGCGCTATCACGAGAGCCTGAAAAACGTCACACCTGCCGACGCCTACTTCGGCAGGGCAGAAGCCACCATCAAACAGCGCGAAAGGATCAAACGCAAAACCATCGAACAAAGGCGCTTGCAACACCGCAAGCTTGCCGCATAATATCAACCAACCAGATGAGCCCAAACACTCACCTGTTTTAAACTGCCTAATGTCTCAAATTATCTGACGACGGACA
>NZ_VCAO01000017.1 GCF_005884405.1 Qipengyuania marisflavi
GAGTTTAACACTCTATCAAGGAGGCCGACGAGATGATGAAGCATACAGAAGAGTTCAAGCGGGAAGCGGTGCGGATTGCGCTGGCCAGCGGGCTGTCGCGTCGGCGTGTTGCGTCAGATTTAGGGGTGGGATTGTCGACGCTGGGCAAGTGGGTCGCGCAATATCGGCCCACTGATCTGGTAGCCGCGCCGCAGGCGGATCTGGCCCGTGAGAATGAACGTCTGCGCCTGGAGAACCGGATCCTCAAGGAGGAGAGGGAGATTTTAAAAAAGGCCACGCAGTTCTTCGCGAGCCAGCGGCCGTGAGGTTCGCGTTTGTGGAGAGCTGGCGCCATGTATGGCCTGTAGAGACGATCTGCCGGGTTATGCAGGTCAGCCCCCGTGGCTATCGTTCATGGCGCACACGGCCGATCAGCCAGCGTGCGCGGACAGACATGAAGGTGCTGGCCCATATTCGGGAACAGTACAGCCTCAGCCTGGGCAGCTATGGTCGTCCTCGCATGACAATGGAGCTCAAAGAGGCAGGTCTCGATGTCGGCGAGCGCCGGGTCGGTCGATTGATGAAGATTAACGGGATCAAGCCAGTCCGCACCCGCAAGCACAAGGTTACGACCGACAGCCACCACCGGCTTGGCGTTGCGGCGAACTGGCTGGCAGGTGATTTTGTCGCTGACGCACCCAACCTTAAATGGGCCGGTGACATCACCTATGTCTGGACGCATGAGGGTTGGCTCTACCTCGCCGTCATTCTTGATCTGCATAGCCGCCGCGTGGTGGGCTGGGCCGTCAGCGACAGGATGAAGAAGGACCTTGCGATCCGAGCACTCGATATGGCCGTTCGGCTGCGCAATCCGCCAGAGGGCTGCCTTTTCCATTCCGATCGTGGCAGCCAATATTGCTCCTACGATTATCAAAAGATGCTGCAGGCTTACGGCCTGCGGCCATCGATGAGCGGCAAGGGTAATTGCTATGATAACGCCTCTGTCGAGACATTCTTCAAAAGCCTGAAGGCGGAACTAATCTGGCGGCAGAGCTGGCCAACACGGCGACAAGCCGAGGCCGCCATCTTCCAGTACATCAACGGGTTCTACAATACCCGCCGCCGCCATTCATATCTGGGCGGCATCAGCCCGCTCGCATTCGAAGCCAAAGTGGCATAATGAGATCAGTGACCGGCACAAAACCGTTACAAGTCCA
>NZ_VCAO01000018.1 GCF_005884405.1 Qipengyuania marisflavi
CGCTGGCAAATGATGGTCGCAGGGTAGGGCAAGCGACATGCCCAGATCTCGCAAACCTGCCAGCCCTTTCCGCTATTTCAACTCATCGCCCGACATCATCCGCCCGGTCGTATTGATCTATGTCCGGTTTCCGCTTTCGCTCCGCAACGTCGAAGATCTGCTGTTCGAACGCGGAATTGACATCTGCCACGAGACGGTCCGGCTGTGGTGGAACCGCTTTGGTCCGATGTTTGCGGCTGATATCCGGCGGCAGAGAGTAAGCCGGATGAAGCGTTTCCGACAGTGGCGGTGACACCTCGACGAGGTGTTCGTTAAGATCAACGGCGAACGACACTACCTGTGGCGTGCTGTCGATCATGAGGGCGAAATCCTGGAGAGTTACGTCACCAGGAAACGTGATAAATCAGCGGCCTTGGCGTTCCTGAAGAAGGCGCTGAAACGGCATGGCAAAGCAGAGACGATAGTCATCGATGGCTTGAAATCCTATCCAGCGGCGATGCGGGATCTGGGCAATCTGGACCGCCGGGAGATGGGGCGCTGGTTGAATAATCGAGCTGAGAAAAGCTACCTACCGTTCCGACGACGAGAGCCTGCAATGCTGCGATTTCGGCAAATGAAGTCGCTGCAGAAGTTCGCTTCGGTTCACGCCAACGTCCACAACCACTTCAACTCCCAGCGCCACCTCCTCGATAGACAGACTTACAAGACATCCCGCTCAGCCGCACTGGCTGAGTGGCAGAACCTCATGGGCTGAAACTTGGTAGGGCAGGAGAAACTCCGTCGAGCAGAGACAAGTTGCGATTAGACTGACAGC
>NZ_VCAO01000002.1 GCF_005884405.1 Qipengyuania marisflavi
GATTATCAAAAGATGCTGCAGGCTTACGGCCTGCGGCCATCGATGAGCGGCAAGGGTAATTGCTATGATAACGCCTCTGTCGAGACATTCTTCAAAAGCCTGAAGGCGGAACTAATCTGGCGGCAGAGCTGGCCAACACGGCGACAAGCCGAGGCCGCCATCTTCCAGTACATCAACGGGTTCTACAATACCCGCCGCCGCCATTCATATCTGGGCGGCATCAGCCCGCTCGCATTCGAAGCCAAAGTGGCATAATGAGATCAGTGACCGGCACAAAACCGTTACAAGTCCAGACCGCTGCATATTCACTGGATGATCCGCTGGCCCTTCAGAAAATGTGAGCGCCTCGACTATTTCCTACGGCGGCAATATCAGCGAGAATTTTTCAACGCTAAGCCCGGCTCTGTCAGATTGGGGAGGGTGCGCCATTCCCCGGCCGCTGCAGCATACATCGTGAAGGGTATCGATCCGCCATTTGCCAACCATCATCACATTGACCATATCCCTCAGGGACCGATTAATCATCGCCGGATCATAATATCGAGATCGCTTGGACCGACCGCGCGAAAGCGGGCAAAACAAGCTGGACGAGACCCCCTTCCAAAAAAACGAAAAGCCTATTTCAAGAAGTTCCGAAAGGTCGATATTGATCAGCTGATAACGAGGTCAAGAGGGGCCCACCGCGCCAAGACACAACAGCGAACTCTATTCTAATCATCATCGTCTTCCGGCACCAGTAGCACTTCACCGCGCACCGATGGGCGGGTCATCCCCTCGGCCAGCTCTCTTGCATTCTTGCCGATATGAATAATCAAATCCTGCGCCAGATCGGTCAGCTGCTGGCCGGCGGCCTGAGGCGAGGGAAGGGTCTCGTCGGCCGCGCCGACCAGGTTCAGCCGCTTCAACAGCTCCCAGTCGCGCAGAATTTCAACAGTCCCATCAGCCAAACGGCAGGCGCCGACCACGATCCGGCCCACTGTCTGGCCGTGGCCGGTAATTTCGTCAGTTATCGAAGTAATCAGCAGCGGGACTTTGAGACGGCTGCACCGGGCCAGAAAAGCTTCACGGTCAAGGCTTTCCTTTAGCGCGCGGTCGAGGAGGCTGTGCCCAATGCCGATCAGGCGGGTTGGCGCCTGCTTGCGGTCGATTGGGGCATTACGGTCGAACACCAAGCCAGTGTAGCGTTTGGCAATGGCATAATCGGTTTTCCTCCATTCATCGGGCGCGATCACTTCCATGCCATCTTCGCGGTTCATCGCTCGCTTGCCTTGGCGCTCGAGTTCCAGCTTAAGAAAACGCTCAAGATCGGGAAGGTCGACTTTGGGAATATTATTGCCAACCTGCGCGAAATCGAAACGGGTGACATTGCCAAGCATGTTGCGCACACTCTTGACGAGATCTTCCCCACCGATGGTGGCAGATGCCTGATCGAACCATGTGCTAACTCCCTCGCGAGCAGGTTTGCTATCGGCTCCGAAGCGGGCTTGGCCTTCGGCAAACATGACTTCGATCGAGGGGCCACTGAGGCCCACCACCAATTGCGAGATATCCTCTCGCTCGTCCATCGCCACATCCAACGCTGCCTGGATGCGTTCAAGCTTCGCATTGAGCAAATCCCAGATGCGGGCCTCGACAGTGGCCGGGTTGCGCAGGATGAACACCTGCACCGGCCTTGTCTGGCCATACCGCGACAGCCGGCCCACCCGCTGATGAAGGCGCATCGGGTTCCATGGCATGTCAACATGGACCAGCGTGGCACATCGTTCCTGCAAGTCGATCCCTTCGCCAGCGGCTTCAGTTGAAACCAGGAAACGCACCTTACCAGCGTTGAAATCGTCTGCCGCGGTCTCGCGGGTGGAGGATCGCGGACCGTAGCTGCCATCGGCACGCAGTAGGTTTTCGAGTTTGCCTTCGCCGTTGATGAAGGCGCAGCGGCCATACCCGAAACGGGCGTGCAGAGCATTGACTACCAGTGCCTGCGTCGCCTTGTATTCGGTGAACAGCAGGACCGGCTCGTCTTCGGGCAGGTCGGTCACGATTAGCTCCACAAGCCGCTCGATCTTTTGCTCGCTGACGATCGGCTCGGCGAGGTCGAGGAGTTCCTCGAGGCGCGCAACCTCACCGTCCATCAGTTCGGCAAGCAGCCTTGCCGATGCCTCTTCGTCGAGCACCGCAGCATCGTCGAGCGTTTCGGGCTGGTCGGTGGCAGCGATGGTAGCGCGCGCATTCTCGGCGACTGAAGCCAGCTTGTCGCGACGCTTGATCAGCGCGCTGCGGATGGCTGCGATCGAGCTTGCCGCCAGCTTCTGCAAGGCGATGAGCAGAAGCATGCGAGCCGTCTGCGCCTGTCCGGAAAGGTTCGAGGCATAGGCTCTCCCGTCGATGATAAAGGCGCTCAAAGTGTCATAGAACGCTGCCTCCGCATCCGAGAATTGATATTCGCGGCTTTCCACCGTCACCGGAGTGAACAGTTTCTCGCCCTTAAGGTCGGTGACCTTGGCCTTGTTGTTACGGATCATAAACTCGGGAAGCGCGGCGAGTTGCTCCTCGGGATCCTTGTCCGGCCCGAACCGCTCGTTGTCGAGCAGGCTCAAGAGCGAGAAAAAGCCGTGGTCCTTCCCGCGATGGGGCGTGCCTGTGAAAAGAAGCAGCGACTTGATCTTGCCCCGGCGCTCCATCTCCTTGAGCAGTTCGAGCGACAGTGTTTCGCCGGTGCGATCGTCGGCGTGCAGGTGGTGCGCTTCGTCCACCACCACCGCATCCCACGGCTCGGCATCGAGAAAGGCGCTAGCCTCCGCGCGTCCTTCGGATACCTCCTGCCTGAGAGTGTGGACCGAGGCGACCACCATCTGCGTCACGCCCCAGAAATCGGCCGAGGCCTTGGCGATCTCGCGGCCATACATCTGCAGCCGCAGGTCGAACATCTCGTAAAGCCGCTTCTGCCATTGCGGCACCAACTTGGCGGGCGCGAGGATCAGCAGGCGGCGCACCTGCGCCCGGGCGACTAGCGGCATTAGAACCAGCCCGGCCTCGATCGTCTTGCCGAGGCCCACATCGTCGGCCACGAGCCAGCGGAACGGCCACTGCCGGTTGACCTTATGGCAAACCCACAGCTGGTGCGGCAGCAATTGCACCCGCGAACGCGAGAACACGCCCCACTGATCATTGACCGAACGGATCGCCAGTGCGCTGGCGCGCAACAGGCCTTCGGCGCTGTCGTCGAAAGCCCCACTCTCCAGCGCTAAATCAAGCGAACGCGCGCGCACAAGTTCACTGCGCAGCACGGAATGGATCTCGCCCCCGAACCGCACGACGACGGCGTCCCCGCTATCGACGATGACTTGTCCGCTGCCGTGGAGCGGATGCGAAACTGGGGTATGCGGGGCGAGGAAGGTGTTAGTTTCAGGCATCGATGGTAAGCCTCGGTAAAGATTCTGTGTTCCAGCTTCCGCTTAGGATTTGTTGGCGGGCGAGGGGGTATCCCACGCTCCGGGTGCGGGTGTTGAGGATTTCCAGCGGCAGATCCCCATCAATGCCGAACGGAGGCTCGGCTTCCAGCAATTGCGCGACCTCATCGTGGATGCGCCTGCCTTCATCCACCCCGGGGGAGAAGGTGCCAAGCCCGATTTCCTCGGAAAAGTTACGGATGCGCTGGCGGGCGCTCCAGGCGAAAGGCTGCACCAGTTGGGCCTCATCTGGTTCGTAAAAGCCGCGCCGGGCCAGTTCGCGCACGATCCAGTTGGCACCCATGCCGATCGATCTTGCCAGCGGGGCGGCGTCGATGCCCATTCGGGCGATGATCTGGCTTTGCGAGGGGCGCAGCAATTCGCGCAGGCTGAAGGGATTGGCCACCTGTTCGACCATTTGCGGCAAGGCGGTGAGGATCTGGCGATAGGCGTCCAGATTGCGGGCGATCAGGCACATATCGCCAAGGCAGCGGCGCCAGTGCTGAAAGTCTTCGTCGGCACCGATCTCGCTCCATACCCACAGCCTTTGGGCATATTTGGTCAAGGCTTCGTCTTCCACGCTAGCGAGTTCGTGCCACCAATCCTCCCTTACTCCACGCAGAACGAAGTTGCGCGATTGCTTGGGAGTGATGCGGCCCAGCGTCTGGAACGAGGCAAGCGAGAGCATGGTGAACCAAGCTGTGTCGTCGTCTGCTTGCAGTTTCTGGGCGCTGCACAGATCTTCCAGCTCGCCGTAGGTCCGCATGTCGTGTTGCTCGACAAGCTCGGTGCGATCGGTTTCCCACCACTCGGCAATGTCCCAGAGGATGTCTTCGGCTTCGCGGACAGGCGGCGGGGTAGGGGTAGGAGCATCGGCATTCAGCCACGCCAGCAGGGTGCCGAGTTGCTGCGACGAAAGCTCCTGGTGTGCCGGCTGCGCCAAAAGCGCGTCTGCATCGCTAAGCCAATTCAGTCCTGAGATCGCCTTCGGGTTCTGCGCTAGATAAATGAGTGCCGCCTCGCAGCGGGCGTGATCGCGGTGGGCATCCTTGAGGTGTTCGCGCTCGATCTGGGTGCTGTAGCCCTTAATCGAGCGGGCTAGCTGGGCAAAGTCGACGCCGCGCGCCTGATAGTCCGGGTGAAGCCGGGCTTGGGGCGGCATAAAAGCAGCGCGCAGCCGTTCGGTTTCGCCTTCTTGGCCCTGGCGAGGATCCTGCGCGAACCAGAGATTATGAACTTGCACAAACTTGCCGTCTGCTGCCCTCAGCTGCACATCTTTGAGCGCATCTTCGACGCGCTTTCTTTCTTCCGGAAACCAGCGTTCACGTTCGCTGGCGTTGAACACCTCGCCGACCATGGCCGCAGTTTCGGCAGTGATCTGGGACCGGCAAATCCGCCTTGCCATAGTGCCAAGGTCAATGGTTTCGGGCGCAGCAAAGCCCAGCCTTTGAAGACGGTTCGCCCAATTCTCCTCAACATGATTGGCTTTGGCATCGCCAGCGCCGGGCCAGCCCTCGACCTTCTTGCGCACCTCGGGATCGGCGAGCGTGTGACTGTAGACGCCATCGACCTCATTCGCACTCACTAGCCTACCCGAAGCGAGTGGCACCACTGCCCGGCTCCCGATCAGTGCTGCCAACCCCCGCAGTTCTCCACCACTTGCGCCGTGCAGATACTGGGCGAGATGGTCGTTGAGGTCGTGCATCATTCGGTCGATGAGCGCGGCAAAGAAGGCATCGCGGCCCTGCTCGGCAAGGCCTGCAGCAGGCGCGATCGTATCCCACTTGTCGAAAAGTTCTAGCAGCCGCTCGCCCAACGGCGCGCCGCGCATCTGTATGGTTTTTAGCGCGCTTGCGGCCTCGCCGTGCAGTTTACGGCGGCCCTGATCCATTTCGAAATTTCCGTCGATCAGCCACTCGGTGCGTAGATCTTCACCGTCTAGCGGGGCCAAGTTCCACAGGCGGCTCCAGTCCTTCGCAAAGTTTGAAGGCATACCATCGAGCAGCCGCAAATAGAGCTGATGGCCTGCGCCAAGGTCAAGCCGCAGCGTGCGCTTGTCTTGCCCGTATTCGACCAGCGCGATAGTCGGCGTGATAGATTGCACCAGTGCCTTGCCGCTGGGCTTGTCCAAGTTATCGAACAGCACCACTTCGCCAAGGTCGGAAGCGACTACGGGCAGAAACTCGGCTACCCTCGCAAACTGATCGAATGCGCGCTTAGCCGCATCGGCCATGCCCGGCGCGATCGGCATCTCGATAATCGTTGCTGGCGCATCGGGCAGGTTGTGCTTCAACTGCAAGTCCCGGCCTTTCTCCCAGTTCAGTGGGATCATACCGCCGCGGATGGCAAAGCGCAGGCGCCCGCTGGCGACCCGGGTTTCATCGCTAAGCATATGGCAGGTCTTGAAACCCAGCCCGTGCTTGCCTCGATCCTCGCTCGCCTTCTCGGAGGAATCCATGTCCAGCATGTTATCGAGATCGCGCTCAAAGCGTTGGGGCGTCCTAGGGCCGCCTGCGACATTGATCGGCCGTCCCCAGTGGATCACACGCAGGGTGGCAATTGTGCCGTTCTCATCGCGCTCTGCTTCTACCCGCATATCGGTTTGCTGGCCGTTCTGGTGTGCGGCATCCACCGCGTTTTGGAACAGCTCGAAGAGGGTGCGTTCGGGTGCGTAGCCGCGGCGATGTATCTTTTCGCGAATGGCCTGCAACAGTTCGCCTGCTGCCTCCTCACGCTTGATCGCCTGCCACAGGTTCTCCTTGGCTCGGTTGCGTGCGGATGCCTCGTCGCCTTCGCGGCGCCCGGTCTTGTGATCCGCATCGTAGATGCTGAGCGCCTGCTTGAGGTAGTCACTACGGTCCAGCTTCTTGACGCGCTCGTAGAGGCCATCCTGGATGTCTTCAATCAGGTTATCAAGCGTGGCCTGATCAGAGGCGAGATAGCTGTCGAGAAGCTGGAGAAGCGCGCCACGCTGTTCGTGCATCCGCATGGTGATGGGATCGGCCAGTTTGCTGACGGCTTCACGCAGCATGGTCGTAGCGTGGTCAAGGTCACGCGGCTCGCTCGCTGACATCGTCAGCTGCCAGTGATTGGGCGCAAGCTTGGTGCAGTCGTAGAGCAGCGTTCCATCAGCCCCGGACCGTGCCAGCGTCTCCACACCGGCGGCCGACATGACGAGGGCTTGCCCCTCTTGCAATGGAACCACGGTAAACTGCTGAGCCTGAATATTCTCGTAGGCGCCAAGTCGCCGCTTCGAACAATCTGCGATGTCCGCGCAAATGTCCTCATAGTTTGGGTTGCCTTGGAACTGCCCGGCAACTCTGCGCAGCTCCGGGCCGCGGCCAAGCATGGCGAGGACCATCAAGACGGCGCTGTGCAACTCGTGAAACTTGCGAAAGGGGGCAAACAGTTCGCCTATGCGGCGCTCCAGCGGTTCCCCTGCAATTGTCGCGGAGGTGCGGGGTGGCGCATGGTTTTCAGGCCGTTCAAACCCACAGTGGGCGGCGAGGCAGGCTGTATCCTCAAGGCCGGTCCTTGCAAGCGCGAGACAGTCGGCACGGCTAAAGGTGCCCGCCTCGCTTTCGACCAAGAGGTCGGCGGGTAGGAACTCGCTTGCTGCGCGCAGGCCTTCGACATGGGCAGCATAGCCCGCCCGCCACAAGTTCCGGGCGGCTTCGCTCAGGCGCCCCTCCTGGCGGTCTGAGGCGAGCTCCGCCAGCGCATTGAGCTGGTCGATCGCGGCATCTTCATCCGGCGCGGGAAAGGTGATCCCGGTGAGCAACTGGCTCCACCTCTCGTCATCCTCGATTGCGCGCAGGGCACTCGAGAGCAGCGGCCAAAGATCATCGTCGATCCTGCGCCCGGCTTTGGCCAGAGCGCAGAGATCGGCGCGCTGTTCGCGCAGGTCGACAACCAGACCGCTCCTGTGCTGCGCCATGTTCTGCAAGAGCAGCCGATAAGAGGCGAGGCGAGTGTGCACCAGCTTCAAGCGTTGCAAAATCTCGCGCTGGTCTTGCGGTAGCTTCTCAATCAGGGCCGGGGCGATACCCAGCGGAAAAGCGGGCCATGCATCGAGCACGCAGGGCAGGAAATCGCGCAGATCGCCAGGCGCCACGGTGCGCCCGTTTACGCGGAGCCATTTTCCTTCGCGCAGAGACTTGGCCAGATCGTCAGACAGGTTGGGGAGCTTTTCGAGCGCAGCGAAGATGTCGGCTGCAAAATCCTCCGGCCTTTCGCTGCCGAGCGCGATGGTGATCTGCCGCTCAGGTGTCCAGTCCGCGATCAGGTCGCGCTGGCGCTGGCCCGCCTGGGCCGGATAGGGATCGACGATGCGCACCAAGTGTCGCATGGCTTGAGGCACCTCAGCAAGCCTGCCGCGCAGGAGATTACTGCAACGATGCAGACCGCCTTCCCCTTGAACCCTGTGCAGCGCCAGCGGGACCAGCGTGTCAGACGGCAGCTGGGCGGAAAGCAGGGCCTCGGCTTGATGCTCGGTGAGGTCAATCTGGCTGCGCTTCAGGCGGCTGCCAAGCCAGTCGATACCCAATTCCTCGACCCTGGCCTTGGTGGCATCATCGGGCGCGATGTGCCTGGCGATGTCCGGATCAAGAATGTGCAGCCCGCGCTCGTCGGCGGAGATCTGATCTGCCAGCGACTTGAGCGGCGAAGGCAGGTCGGCAATGCGGGCCACGCGCGGTTCGTCCTGCAGATCGGGCTGGCCGGTCAGCAGGCAGCGCATCTGCTGCGGCGACATCTGAGCTTTTAGCTCTTTAAACTGGTTCGCGCGGGCGGCCACGGAGCCGAAAGCGCGCGCCTTGCCAAGGACGGCGGCCAGATGAGCGGGAGTGTTGGACGACGAGAGCGTCGTTCCGGGCGACATCTTCAGAGTAACGTTCTGCCGCAGGCTCCAAAGCGTCGGCTCGGTGACCGCTTGCGCAAGGCTGTCCAGCAGATTGATCTTGCCGCCCTGCTGGAACAGCAGCCCCTTATCGACCAACGCGCGTGCTTCGGCAGGCGCTAGCAAAGCATCGCCGCCGTCACCTGCACGTCGCGCGGGGATCACCTTGAGCGCACTGACGCGCACATGCTGTGCCAAGCTGCCAAGATGGGGGCCTTTGGCCAGCACCCGCCCCAGCAAACTGATTGCCTCGCTGCGGACCTTGCCTTCACGTCGCCCCAGCGGTTCGAGCGCTTCCAGCAGGGCAAAAGCATCGTTTTCGGGCAACTCTTGGTCGCTGTCCGCGCGGTTTGCGGCGATCTCCTCGGCGACCCATTCATCACGCAGGCAGAGCAGGGGTGCATTCTGCGCAAGATGAGCGAGCAGTTCCGGGGCGCTGACCGATTTGGGTAAAACAAGGATGCCTGCCGGCCTCAGGTGACGGGTGAGCTTTCTTAGCTCGACCGTCGGTGCCATCTTGCTTTTGGCAATTAAGGCAGCGCGTAAGCTCTCACCAAGGCTCTGTTGCGCAAGTTCGCCCAGCTCCACGAAGCCGTTCGCGGGCGCTTCGAGCAAGGCAGATAGCGTTTTTGCCGCCTTCATGCTGCTCCATGCTGCCTGGCCCATGCCATCGATAATGGCGGCCAGTTCACTGTCGCTCCAAGTCGGAGCGGCAGCGCTTAGCGTGCCGCCTTGGGCAAGCACGATGCCGTGCTGCTTGCGCCATTCGGCAAAGCCTGGCCAAGCTTCGTCCAGCATACGCGGGCGGGTCGCTTCGCCGACCGGAACGGGGCGCAGAGTGGCGGCGGGTTCGATCCCCCAGCGCTGGCCTGTGCCATCGGCCACGCAGGCTAGCGCGCGCTCCCCGCAGATAGCGGCGGCATTGGCTAGCCACCAGTCTTTCGCCTCCTGCAATGCCCTTATCAGGCCGTAGCGCGCGGGGTTGTCGGGCAAGGCCGCGACAGCGCTAGCCACTGCATTGAGGACGCATGGAAGTGCAGCTTCTCGCTGCAGTTCGGCGTTCCAGCGCGCCTTGATGTCATTCCCTCGATGGAGTGACCTGCGATCGCTTGAGACGAAAAAATCGCCGTGCACGATCAGCTCGACATTCTCCTTGCCCTCCAGCGCCGCATCGACGAGCGGGACCTTTTCCTTGTCCCTTTCGCGCGCAGGGTCGCCCAACGGAAGATAGACCGCGTCCCAGACCCGCAGTCGCGCCTGCGCCCCCTCGGCCACCGGATGACGGCAGACGATGGCCCCGCCGTGTGGTGTGGCCTTGTCCCTATCAAGTCCGGTTAGGGTCCAGATCTTGGGCCACTCCGGATCGTGGCGAAGCGCATCGGCCTTGCCGCCAGCCGCATTACGCTGCGCGCCGTGGACAGTTGCCGCCATGCCACTGATGACAAGGGAGCCGCCAATGCTCTCCTGCATTTGCTCCTGTGCCGCGGCGCCCGGACCAGCCAGACGGGCAAAGCCCGGCCTTACCTCTGCCCGCCAAGGCTGCTCGCCCGGGCATGTGATTTCGATGCTTTCAAGGCGGCGCAGGCACGCCAAGGCGGCAAGGAGCTGCTGCCCATCTCGGATGTCCGTAATCGCCTCTTGCGCTGTCCAGTGTGCCCCGGTCAGTCGCATCTGCCTGTCATCCCCCGGGCGCAGGCTTTCGGTCCGTAGCGGGATGCGCAGGACTAGTCCCCCGCTCATGCCTGCAGCTTCGGCCCAGGTCGCGAGCAGCGCCTCGTCGAGTCGGCTCAGTTCTTTCCAGCCTTGGGCATGGTGCGCGACCGGAATGTCTTCATAAGGGTTCAGGACCATCGAGGTTGCCTCGGCCGCGCCATCGAGACGGGCGAACACCGCATAGGCATCGCATAGGTGGTAAAGCGCCTTTTGTCCCAAACCATACCGGCCCACCGCTGCTTCTTGACCGCCTTTACTCCCGCCGGCCGCCTTTTGAAGGCCTTCCCAGTCCGCGCGCGTTACGTTGCCATCGTTGGCCACAAATAGGCCGGGCACCCTCAGCAGGAGGTTCTCCGCCTCAGGAAAGCCATCATGTCCGGCAAGCAGCAGGCGCGTGGCGCCCCCATCGTCGGCGTTCTGGATCAGTTCCTTGAAAATCGTGAAGCCGGTGCCGTAGCCCTCCTGCAGCAGGGTCTGGATTTGTTGAATTGTGGTTTCCGGAGAATGTTTTAGGGCGGTCATGCGGTTTCCTGTGTGGCCGCGGCGGCCTGGGAGAGAGCAGATCGCGCATCTTCAGCAGACTGGCATGACAAATCCGGACGTATCCATTTGCGCGCGGCCGATTTCTCACAGCGGCAATCACCTAAAAAATTGGCCTGTAATGATGCCAGCAGATATTGGCTTATTTTCATTTCCCACAGGTAATTGAGCGTTCTACACTTGAACAGGTTCATAGTCGCGCGAAAGTAGTAGTTGGTGCATTCTTTCGCGCTGAAAGATATCGACGAGCTAGCCGATCGGGTCCCACAGCCGGCTGACGGTCCGCTCACATATTCTCCGAGGATCCTCTCGTCTTGCGGTGTTACCTATCGCGCTACTCTGGTGCCGGCCAGCCGTTCTATGCTCTCCACGCTGATCAGGGTGCGCCGGCCTACCTTCGTCCTCTCTAAAGTGCCGTCTCGCATAAGCTGATCGATTTTGGTTCGACCCAGCCCCGTCGCCTGCACGGCTTGCGCGACCGTTGCTGTAAGGTCGCCTGGTTTGATTGGCGCAACTTCTTTTCTTCTATGCTTGCTACTTTGTGAAGGAATAGCGGAAGATCGACCCACCTGAGGTTCTGAAATTCGGGCGAGGGGCTCCTGAAGAATAATCGAAGGCGCATCCGTGCAATAGCGATCTAGAACCTTGGTCAGGGATGCTTCCGAGAAACTGATACCGGTTATCCGGATTGTCGGTGGTCCACCAGGCAGTTTTGACCCTTCCAGTTGAACTGTGCCCCCGTTCAAAGCTGTCACGATATTGTCTGAAGCGACGATACGACCCCATTCCTCTTGTGGAATCTGAGAATCCCTGACTGTCTTCGTCGGCCCACCCGCGGGCCGTATTTCACGCATCAGGGCATAAGTCTTGATCAGTCCAGCGGCCGCATAATCGGCGAGAAGCTTCTCGGGGGCATCCAAATTGCGGGATTTGACAAGTTGGATTGCCTTGCCGGGCAGGATAGGTCGGTGAAATGACATCGTTCTTCTCGCTCTTTGGCGCTCAGACCTGCCAGCGAAACGTGAAGAAGGGGTAACTTGCTGGATCGATGCTTGAATCGGTTGAAATTGGCTCAGCCAGGGATCGCAAGATCAAGACCCCAAAGCACCGCTGATGTTCGCGGATGCCCACCCAAGTTTTTCATGTTTTTTTCATGGAAACGCCGCCCATCTCTTATAAGTCATTGAAAAGATGGTGGGCGCGGCAAGGATTGAACTTGCGACCCCACCCGTGTGAAGGGTGTGCTCTACCACTGAGCTACGCGCCCGTCCGTTACCCGGAAGCATAAGGCCCGGAATCCGGGACACCTCGGCTGGACAGGGCCGCGCCTTTACTCGGGGGGTGGGTGAATGACAAGCGCCAGATTGGCTCTTGCCGTTCAGTCTGCCAGCAGGCGCACCAGCTTTGCCAGCCAGCCTTCGAGTGGCAGCTGCCCGGCGGTTGCCGCGCGCGACGCGGGACATTCCAGGCAATAGGCCTGCATCCCCTTGGCGTCCATCAAACGCCCAACATCCGCAGACAGCCGCGTGGCCAGCGCCGCATCGCGCCGCGCGAACAGCGTCACGACATCGGCCCGCGCGCTCTCCTCGCCATCACCTATCAGCCAGGTGCGCAGCAGCGTATCATAAGTGCTTTCCTCGGTGCCCAGATAGTCGGCATGCCAGTCCCCATCGGCCAGCTTGGCCTGCTTGGCCGCCCATGCCAGCGCCGCATCCATACCGCCATATTGATCGACCAGACCCAGCTGGCGTGCGGTGCCGCCATCCCAGACGCGGCCCTGCGCCATGGTGTCGACCTTTTCGAGCGTCATACTGCGCGACTTGGCCACCCGTTCCAGAAAATCACGATAGCCGTCTTCGATGGTGGCTTGCAGGATGGCGTCGACTTCGGGGGTGAAGCCGCCAATCAAATCGGGCTGTCCCGACAGCGGCGTGGTGCGCACACCATCGCTGGTTACGCCCAGCATTGCGGCGGTTTCCTCGAAGGTCGGGATGACTGCAAAGATGCCGATGGAGCCGGTGATCGTATCGGGCTCGGCAAAGATGCGGTCGGCGGGGGTAGCTACCCAATAGCCGCCACTGGCCGCGACATTGGCCATCGATACTGCGATCGGGATACCCTTCGCCTTGTGGCGCAGGATGGCGTGGCGGATTTCTTCCGACGCCATGACTGAGCCACCGGGCGAATTGACGCGCACCACCAGCGCAGCCAGATCGTCATCGGCCAGCGCCGCGTCGAGCAGTTCGGCAATGCGTTCACCGCCAGCGGTGCCGGGGCCCGCAGAGCCATCGACAATTTCTCCGGCAATCGTCAGCACACCGATGGCACTACCCGATTTTTCGGGGCGCTGATCTTCAAGCCACGCCGCCAGCGGTGTGGCGGGATAAGCGCCGGGCAAATCGCTCCAGCTGTCTTTCCCGACCAGCGCGACCATGCGCATTTCAAAATCTTTGCGCGTGCCGATCTTGTCGACCAGCCCGGCTGTCAGCGCCGCAGTCGCCAGATCACCCTTGGCCGCAGTAATCCAGCCCACAGGGTCGGAGGTGACCAGCGCGACATCGGCACCGGGGCGCGCCTTTTGCAGGTTCGCGCGATATTCCTCCCACAACACACCATACAGCGCAGCAGCGTTTTCGCGGGCGGGTTCGGACATATCGGCGCGCGAATAGGGCTCGATTGCACTCTTGTAGGTGCCGACCTTGTAGATCCGTGCCTTAACCTTCAGCTTGTCCAGCAAGCCCGAATAATACAGGTTTTCGCCGCCCGGCCCGGCAATAATCGCGCCGCCCAGCGGGTTTACCCAAACCTCGCTGGCGTGGGCTGCCAGCAGCATTGCGTCATCGGCATAGGCGGTGGCGTAAGTCAGCACCGGCTTCTTGGCCGCGCGCACCCGGTCAATTGCCTCGCCGACTTCGGTCAGATGCACCTGGCCTGCGCCTATGAAGCGGTCTAGATCGAAGACAACCGCAGTAATCCGCTCGTCACCTGCAGCCGCGTCCAGCGCGCGGATCAGGTCGCGGGATTGATATTCGCCCATCGGCGCCTGACCGGACAGCAAAGCCTGGATCGGATCGACCCGCGATCGCTCTTCGACAATCACGCCGTCCAGCGCGATCACCAGCGCGCCTTCACGCACAGCAGCGGGGCTGGGGCGGGCGGTCAGAATGGCAAACAGCGCCATGAAGAACAGCAGCATCAGGATGAGCACCAGCCCGTCCTTGATGCCAACCAGCAAGCGCCAGACTTTGCCTGCGAAATGCATATCCGAAGTGTCCCGTGTTTGTGTTCTGCGCCCTAGCTAGGGGAGGAGAGCGGGGTGCGCCACCCGAATATGCTTGAGGGTATGATGGCACTCGATTAAGGGCTCGGCTTTAATGACATCGTTGCCGACATCCAGCCACGCGGCCCGCTATCCAGCGGGCGCGCAGGCCTTCCCGCACCGCGACCTGCTGGGCATTGGCCAGCTGGAGCGCCATGAAATAATGTTCCTGCTCGACGAGGCGGAACAATGGGTGCGGCTGAACCGCCAGCCAACCAAGCATAATGATCTGCTGGCCGGGCTGACGATCATCAACGCTTTTTTTGAAAATTCGACCCGCACGCTGCTCAGTTTCGAGATTGCGGGCAAGCGGCTGGGCGCTGATGTGGTCAATATGCACGCCGCGCAATCGAGCGTAAAAAAGGGCGAGACGCTGATCGATACCGCGATCACACTGAACGCGATGCGCGCCGATGCGATCGTGATCCGCCACGGATCAAGCGGAGCGACCGGCCTGATCGCCAGCAAGGTGGAATGCCCGGTGCTGAATGCCGGTGACGGGCAGCATGAACATCCCACGCAAGGCCTGTTGGATGCGCTGGCCCTGCGTCAGGCCTTGCGAGAGCGGGGCGAGGCAGCGGACGATTTCACCGGGCTGGTGATCGTGATCTGCGGCGATATCCTGCACAGCCGTGTCGCGCGTTCCAATTTGCTGTGCCTTCAAGCATTGGGCGCGACTGTGCGCCTGTGCGCGCCGCCCGCGCTGATGCCCACGGGTGTCGCCGCAATGGGCGCAGAAGTTTTTCACGACTTTGACGCTGCGTTGGATGGCGCGGATGTGGTCATGATGCTGCGGCTTCAGACCGAGCGGATGAGCGGCCAGTTCATCGCGTCGGAACGAGAGTATCACCATCTCTATGGCCTGACCCAGAAACGGCTGGCCAGTGCGCAGTCCGATGCGCTGGTCATGCATCCGGGACCGATGAACCGCGGCGTGGAAATCGATAGCGAAGTGGCTGACATGATCGACCGTTCGATCATCACCCGGCAGGTCGAAATGGGCGTGGCGATCCGCATGGCCTGCCTCGACGTGCTGACGCGCCGCGCGCGCGGGGTCGCGGGATGGGGAGAGCGGCCATGAAACAGCAGCGTCCCCTGACGATTACCAATGGACGGCTGGTCGCCGCAGATGGCCTGCGTGAGGGGGCAATCCGCCTGGTCGATGGCCGAATTGATGCGCTGGGAGACGTCACGCCGCAGGACGGCGACGATGTGCATGATGCCAAAGGCCAGCTGATCGCACCCGGTTTGGTCGACCTTGGCGTGTTCGCCATCGACAAGCCGGCGTTCCGCTTTGGCGGGATCACGCGGGCGGCGCTGATGCCCGACCAGTCACCGTTGCTCGATTTGCCGAGCCGGGTTTCCTACATCGCCAAGAGCGGCAAGCCTGATCTGTGGGTGCACCCGCTGGCCGCAGCGACACGCGGGCTAGAGGGCGAGCAGATTGCCGAGATAGCGCTGATGCGGCAGGCCGGTGCGCGCGGGATTGCGACAGGGCGGCGCTGGATTGCCGATACCGGGGTGATGCTGCGGCTGCTGCAGTATGCCGCCATGCTGGATCTGACAGTGATCGCCCATGCCGAGGATGCGGCGCTGGTCGGCGATGCTGTGGCCACTGCGGGCGAGATTGCCACGCGGATCGGGCTTCCCGCTGCTCCGGCAGAGGCAGAATCGCTGGCGCTGGCCCGCGATATCGCGCTGGCCGAACTGGCAGGCGCACGAATTCATTTCCGCCAGGTCACGACCCGTGCCGGGCTCGAACTGATCCGGCAAGCCAAGGGCAGGGGGCTGCCGGTCACTGCTGGCGTAACTCCTGCGCACTTCATGCTGTCGGATCTGGCAACCGTGGATTTCCGCACCTTCGCCCGGATTTCACCGCCGCTGCGCTGCGAAGATGACCGGCAAGCGGTGCGCGAAGCGATTGCCGACGGGACAGTGGATGTCGTCTCAAGCGGTCACGATCCGCGCGGCCCCGAGGATAAGCGGCTGCCCTTCGCCGATGCCGAGCCGGGCATGGCGGGGGCGGAGACGCTGCTGGCCATGGTGCTGACACTGGTGCGCGATAACTTGCTCGATATGTCGCGGGCGTTCGATCTGGTTGCGGGCAAGCCAGCGCGGTTACTGGGGCTGGAGGCGGGCGCGCTGATTGCGGGCCATGACGCGGATATCGCGCTGGTCGATCCTGAGAAGCCGTGGATCATCCAAAGCCTGCGCATGGAGGCGACGGCGGGCAACACGCCGTTCGACGGTCAGCCCACACAAGGCCGCGTCATCGCGCTGTTCAAGGGCGGCGTTCGGCTGACGGACTAGGCAGCAACGAAAAGCCCCTCCCGGATTGCTCCGGAAGGGGTCTTCCATTCGGTGCTTGGTGAAATGCGCGTTTACCGCGCTGCGACCCGCACGTCTTTGTTGATTGTGCCGGGCAGTGGGTTGCTGGCCGCATAAGCGATGCAACCGGCGCCTTTGCCTTTGACCATCGAGCACATGGCCCGGGCCGAGCTTTTGGCAAAGCCGGTGGCGGCGACACGGTAGTAAATCTTGCCGTTCACGCGCGCCTTGGTGATCTGCTTTTCAGCATTCGCCAGTTCGGGATAGCGTTTCTGGAACTGCTTCCAGGCTGCCTGTGCATCGGACATCGAGAAGTACGAGCCGAGTTGGACATTGTGATCGCCGCCGACAAATTCGAAGCCAGCCTGCTTGGCGGCTTCGGTTTCAGGGGCGAAGGCCTGCGCCACGGTCCCGGCTACCCGCGGGGCGACTCGCGCCCGTGATGCGGTGCGCGGAGCGGGTACTGACTGAACAACTTCCTTCGATACAAAGCGGGTGCCGCTAACCGCAGTGACTGCGGTTAGCTGGGCCAGTCCGGCATCTGCCAGTGCAGCATCACCAGCCTCATATTCAGCCGGAGCTTCGCTTTGTGCGGGCAATTCCGCCGCGAAGGCAAAGTCGCTGACCGGCTGAGGCGCGGGATAATCCTGTGCAGCGCTTTCAGCAGCCAGCTGTTCGACCGCCGGATGGTTGGCCAGCGCCAGCATCGTGGGCTGACCCGGATCCGCGCTGGGCATGACACCCAGCAGGTTCGCGACGCGTGTCAGATATTGTTCGGGCCGGATCATGGCCGCCCACTGGGCCAGCCGTGCACCAACCTGATCGGCAGGAACATCCTCAGCGGCCATCAACCGGGCCGAGCGCCAGTCACCCATCAGGGCATAGGTATAGGCCAGATTCTGGCGGACTTTGGCAGTGTTCTGGCCGCTGCGCAGGGCGTTGCCGAGTACGTGAACACCCTGCTGAGGACGTCCGGCCAGCGCAACCGCCAGGCCAAAATCGGCGGAGTCGAGAGAAGTTTCCCAGCGCTCCAGCGTTGCCAGCGCGCCGCTTTGATCGCCCAAAGCGGTCTGTGCCAGCGCATAGCTGATGACAGTGCGCGGGGCGGTATCGCCCAGCTCGATGGCTTCGGCAAAGGTGGTCACAGCCGACAGGAAGCGGCCCGATTCGAGATAGGCATTGGCGAGCAGCGTGCGCGTATAGGCGTCACGCGGCGTGGCCAGAACAGCCGCTTCGGCATGGCTGACAGCCTGCGAGCTCTTGCCCTTTTCCAGAGCGACCTGGGCCTTGGCAGCAGAATAGGCCGCGCTGGGCGCGACCTTGGCATTGCAACCGGAAAGCATCGTCGATGCCAGCGCCGTGGTGATGGCGAGCGTGACGAGCCGTGTGTTCTTGGCTTTGGTCTCAGTACTCATTGGTACCCCCTGGGTGCGATCCATTGGTTCGCTGATTCTCATTGCGAGTCGCGGTTCACTTGCGCCGCGAGGCTTGCGATTTCGGGCATTTCAGCCAGTAAGTTGTCGAGTGCGTCGGTGACCAGCTGCTGCGCGCTGCAATTGCGCACAGTGCAGGCCAGCCGCAGCATCAGATGCCGGTCATGATCAAGGCGCAGTGTAAAGGCGGCGCGCTTGCCCTGACTGGGTGCCGATTTGCGTTCGACCGGCTTGGCAACTGCCGGCTTTTCAATATGCGCTGCGATCCGGTCGAGCGACTGGCGCACCTGATTGGGTGCGTCTGCCTGCGCGGCCGGTGCATCCTGATTGGCAGCGGCAGCGGGTTTGATCGAAACAACCTGTGCACTGGACGCAGGGGTTTCTTCACCCATGTCGTTCCAGCCCAAATCTTCGAGATTGGCCGCGGCTTCTTTGCCGTCGACAGGTCCCGCGATCCCCGATTGCGGGCGCATGGCAGGCTTGGCCCCACCCTTGCGCGCAAGCAAAGTGGACGAAAGCGAAGCGAAACTGGCGTCAGACATTAAGCGTACCTCCGCCTTCGCGTTCTTACTGAGCCACCCGGCGGCCGAAGCCACCAGCGGGGCGATGTGCGACACCCGGATGCACCGCTTGGGTGTTCGGGGCGGCAAAGACCGTGCGCCGGAAATTCTTCTCCAGCCGGTCTGCGATATATTTCCACAAGGCGGTAACCTCGGCAGCGCTACGGCTTTCCGGGTCCACTTCCATCACCGTGCGGCCATCGATCATCGAAGCAGCAAAATCGGTGCGATGGTGCAGGGTGATCGGGGCGACGGTGCCGTGCTGCGACAGGGCAACGGCGGCTTCCGAGGTGATCTTGGCCTTGGGAGTTGCGGCGTTCACTACGAACACCAGCGGCTTGCCAGCCCGTTCACACAGATCGACCGTGGCACCCACAGCGCGCAGATCATGCGGGCTGGGACGGGTCGGGACGACGATCAGTTCAGCGACCGAGATTACCGATTGAATGGCCATCGTGATGGCTGGAGGGGTGTCGACCACCGCCAGTTTGAAACCTTGCTGGCGCAGGACCGCAAGGTCACTGGCGAGCCGGGCGACAGTGGTTTGGGCAAAGGCGGGATATTCCGCCTCGCGTTCATTCCACCAATCGGCCAGTGATCCTTGCGGATCGATGTCGATAAGGACGACCGGGCCAGCGCCAGCGCGCTGCGCCTGCACAGCCAAATGTCCGGAGAGCGTGGTCTTGCCCGATCCGCCCTTCTGCGATGCCAATGCCAGTACACGCAAGGCTAGGTCCCCCTGATTACGCCTGTGTTCAAATTCGTTGCCGCTGGTTGTCTGCGGCGGTCTCGATGCTGGAAATCGCAGACTACCCCTAATTTTGGGTTAACCTGCTGGCATTTTGCCCGAAATGGTTTGGCAACATTTTGCTAAGCGACGATTTACTATAGTGTATGCGTGAAACCGGCCCTCCCGCAGGGCAGCGCATCAAGGGGCAAGTTATGGCTGGACAGGCAAACCGCATCGGACTTTTGCTTTTGGGGGCCGCATTTTTTTCTGCGAGCGCGCCAGCTGCCGCCGATGTCGAGGCCGGCGTCAATGCCTGGACCAGCGGCGATTATGCAGCGGCGGTGCGCGAATGGGCAACGCCTGCCGCGCAGGGTGACCCCGATGCCCAGTTCAATATGGCGCAGGCCTATCGGTTGGGGCGCGGGGTCGAAGCCGATCCCCGCCAGGCCGAGGCATTGTATGCCAAAGCCGCCGCGCAGGGCCATATCAAGGCAGCTGACAATTACGGCCTGCTGCTGTTCCAGAACGGCGAACGCGAACGGGCCATCCCCTATATCGAAGGGGCGGCAAGCCGCGGCGATCCGCGCGCGCAGTATATTTTGGGGATCGCCCATTTTAACGGCGATCTGGCCGCCAAGGACTGGCCGCGCGCCTATGCCTTGCTGACCCTCGCCAATGGGGCAGGGCTGCCGCAGGCGCGCGCTGCGCTGACACAGATGGACGAATATATCCCGCTGTCAGAGCGCCAGTCTGCACAAACGCTGGCTGCGGCGCTGAAAGCCGAGGCTGAGGCGAGTCGTGCACGCGATCTGGCCGCAGTTGATCTGGCACTGGCTGGAGATGCTCCGGCCGGGCCGGTGGTCACTGCCACAGCACCACCGCCGGTGGCTCCACGCGTCGCCGGTACAGCAAGCGCCGGGGCCGATTATACGCTGCCTGCTGCAAATGACGGCGAGGTGCTGGCGCGCGAAGTCGTGGTGGCATCTGCGATCCCTGCGCACAAACCCGCTCCGGCTACGACTGTAGCAGCGGCCCGCGTATCCGCTCATGGCGGGCCGTGGAAAGTCCAGCTGGGTGCCTTTGGCGTCGCGGGCAATGCCGACCGCCTGTGGGACAAGTTATCCACGCGGCGCGAGTTGGCGGGGCGGGCAAAACTCAAGACGCCCGCAGGCCGCCTGACCAAGCTACTGGCCGGAGGATATGCGACCCGCGCTGAGGCGGACGCCGCCTGTGCTTCGCTCAAGGCCAGCGGCCAGGCTTGCCTCGTCACCCGGTGAGGTCTTTCCCCATGCAACCGGGCTGCTAAGGCGGCGCGCTGAGCGATAGGGGTTAGCCATTGAGCGAATCGGAAAGCGCCACTGCCCCGCAACCGCTGGGCGGCGATGCTGCATCACGGATCGAAAGTCTGGATTTCATTCGCGGCATCGCGGTGATGGGAATTCTGGTCGCCAACATTATCGTGTTCGGTCAGCCGCATAGCGCCGGGTTTTATCCCGGTGCCTTCATTTCTGACCCCGGGACAGGCGCGGATGCCATGTGGGCGGCCCAGCTGGTGTTGGTGGATGGCAAGATGCGCGGGCTGTTCACTCTGCTGTTCGGGGCCGGGCTGCTATTGTTTATGGATAAAGCGTGGGCGCGGGGTGCCACGCGGTGGCTGCAAGTGCGGCGGCTGGCCTGGCTCGGCCTGTTTGGCGCGCTGCATTATTTCCTGCTGTGGCGCGGGGATATCCTATTTCTTTATGCGGTTGCCGGATTGGTGGCATTGCTGGTCGCAGCGCTCTCGCGGCACAAATTGCTGGTGCTCGGCGCGCTGGGTTATGTTGTTGGCGGGCTGCTGGATGCGGGCAGCTCGATCCCGTTCGCATTTGTTGCCGACACAGATATGGGTGACCGCCCGATCTATGCGCAGTTGGCCGCCGATCTGGATGCCAGCAAGGCCGCCGATTTTGCCGATGGGATGCTGGAAACCGCGCTCATCACGCAGGGGCGCTATGGCGAGTGGGTGGCGCATAACGTGTCCGAACATGCCAGCTCCTTCGCATATCAATTGCAGGATTTCTGGATCGAAACGCTGCCGCTGATGCTGCTGGGCATGGCACTATATCGCTATGGCCTGTTTAGCGGGGGCTTGGCAGCCGGACGCCAGCGCCTGTTCGGGTGGATTCTCCTCGCGGCAGGCACCGCTCTGTCCGTTCCGGTTGCGGTGTACACGCTGGCAGGGGGGCTGACCTATTACGGCACGCTGGCGGCGCTCACCGGCTGGCTGGTGGTGCCGCAATTGTTAAGCACTTTGGGGCTGGCCGCGCTGCTAGGCCTGTGGGGAATGCACGCAAATGGCTGGCTGGCCGAGCGGATCAAGGCGGCAGGCCGAGCTGCGTTCAGCAATTACCTTGGCACATCGGCGGTAATGATGATCGTGTTTCACGGCTGGGCAGGGGGATTGTTTGGCCAGCTATCACGCGGGGAGCTGTATCTGGTGGCCGCGGCCACCTGCGCGCTGATGCTGCTGTGGTCGAAGCTGTGGCTGGACAGATTTCGCTATGGTCCGCTGGAATGGCTGTGGCGTTGTCTGACCTATGGCTGCCGCTTCCCGCTGCGCAAATCCCGGCCAGCAAGCGCCTAAGCACCCTCGCGATGGCGCATCCGTTCGCGGTTGCGGTGTGCGGCGGTGCGGGTTTCCAGCAGGAAGAACGTCAGCCCGATGAACAGCAGCGACATCGTTGCGATCCACGCCAGCGCCACTAGCGTGCCCAGCGGGGTGTAAACAAACGCGCTCACAAACAGCAGCACGATTACCACGCTGATGGTCAGCGCCGCCGCTGTGCTGAACATGACCGAACGCTGCGCATAGATGCGCCGCTGTTCCAGCGCGGGCAGTTCCTCGACTTGTTTGCCTGCCGACCCGTCAGCATCGGCCTGCATGATCCGTTCGATCTTGTTCGCCACCCAGATCAGCCGGTTGGTCATCACATTCATGATCGCACCGATCCCGGCGAGTAGGAAGGCGGGTGCCATGCTCAATTGCACAACATGCTGCACGCGTGAGGTGGAGGACGTGCGTTCGAGCAGATCGCTCGCCATCGCTCCGGTCAGGACAAGCAGGTCCATCGCGGTCACTTCTTGGAATAAGGGTTTTTCGGGCTTTTCAGCACGACACGCACCGGGACCGCGTCAAAGCCCAGCTTGGCCCTGATGCCATTGACCAGATAGCGTTCGTAACTGGTGGGCAGCAGTTCCAGACGCGTTCCGAACACCACGAAGCGCGGCGGGCGGGTGCTGGCCTGCGTAATATAGCGCAGCTTGATGCGCCTGCCCTTGGGCGCGGGCGGTGGATTAGCCTCCAGCGCATCGTCGAACCAGCGGTTGAGCGCAGCGGTGGAGACACGCTTGGACCAAGCTTCACGCAGTTCGAATGCCGCGCCCAGCATCTGGTCGAGGCCCTTGCCGGTCTTGGCGCTAACCGCGAACAGCGGCACACCGCGCACCTGCGCCAGACCATCTTCCAGAGCGGCCCGCACGCCGTTGAACAGCGAGCTGGCTTCTTGCGCAATGTCCCATTTGTTGATGGCAATCATCAGCGCGCGGCCTTCTTCGAGCACCATGCTGGCGATCTTGAGGTCCTGATGCTCCAGCCCGCGGGTGGCATCGAGCAACAGCACCACGACCTCGGCAAAATCCACCGCGCGGCGGGCGTCCTGAACGCTCATGATTTCGAGCTTTTCGACGACATTGGCGCGTTTGCGCATTCCGGCGGTGTCGATCAGGCGGATTTCACGCGCTTCACCGCTGGACGGATCGGTCCATTCCCAATCGACCGCAATCGAATCGCGTGTGATCCCGGCTTCGGGGCCCGTCAGCAGGCGATCTTCGCCCAGCATTCGGTTGATCAGCGTGGACTTGCCCGCATTGGGACGTCCGACGATGGCGAGCTTGAGCGGACCCAGCGGCGCATCTTCGCCAGCCTCCTCGGCCAGCTCGATCGCTTCATCGCGGGCTTCGGATTTTGCGCCGATGATCGGCCACAGATGTTCAAACAGATCGGCGACGCCTTCGCCATGCTCCGCTGACAGCGCGACAGGTTCGCCAAAGCCCAGTTTGAAGCTTTCGAAAATTCCCGGATCGCCAAATTTGCCTTCGGCTTTGTTCGCCACCAGCACCACGGGAATGTCTTGCGCCCGCAGCCAGCGCGAGATTTCCTCGTCCAGCGGGGTCACGCCGGCGCGCGAATCGAACACCAGCAGCGCCGCATCGGCGCCTTCGATGCTGACCTCGGTCTGCTGGCGCATCCGGCCGGGCAGGCTTTCGGGATCGTCATCTTCCCACCCGGCGGTGTCGACGATGGTAAATTCCATCCCGGCGATCTCGGCCTCGCCAAAGCGGCGGTCGCGCGTCACGCCGGGCTGATCATCGACCAGGGCCAGCCGTTTGCCAACCAGCCGGTTGAACAGCGTCGACTTGCCGACGTTGGGCCGTCCGATGATAATGACGGTGGGCTTTTCAGGGTGTTTTTCTGGTGCGGACATGATGGCGCGCCAAGTGGCCCCTTGCCGCGTGCTTTGCAAGCAATCGCGCCGCCCGTGGTTAATTCGCATTAACCGTGTGCGGAAGGCCGGCAGCAAGGTTAACGGCCTAACCAGCATGGCCATGAAGGTTAGCTCAACAGCATTCGCCCTGGTCTGCGCCAGCTTCGCCATCACTCCGGCAGCCGCCGAAGATGTGCGCGATTTCAGCGGGAGCCGCGAATTGCGCGGCGCCAGTGATGGCCGTGAACTGGCCCCTTATCTGCAATGCGTTCCCTATGCCCGCACTGTGTCGGGGGTTGAAATATATGGCGATGCGCGCAGTTGGTGGGATCAGGCGCAGGGACGCTATGCAACAGGCAAGCGCCCGCGTGTCGGCGCGGTCATGACGTTCCGCCCGCACCGCAATATGCAATTGGGCCACGTCGCAGCAGTCAGCCGCGTGGTCGATTCGCGCCGCGTCCTGCTTGATCACGCCAATTGGTCTCCTATCGACGGACGGCGCGGGCAAGTCGAAAAGGATGTGCTGGCGATTGATGTGTCGCCGGATAATGACTGGAGCCAAGTGCGCGTCTGGTACGCGCCGCTGGATGCAGTCGGGAACACCGCCTGGCCGGTCGAGGGCTTTATCTACCCGGACACGGCCCGCAAATCGCGCCGCGTCCATGTGGCTCGGGCCGCCACGCCGCCTGCCAATGCTCCGGCGCGCGAGAAAAGCTCCAAACGCTTCCTCGCCGCCTTTGCAGATATCAAATAATCAGTCGGCCTTGGCGACCGGGGCATCCTCACCCAGATCTTCGAACCATGCCTCGACAGGACCGTTCAGCTTGAGTGTCAGCGGATTGCCGTGGCGATCCATCGTCTTGCCTGCCTGAACCCGCACCCAGCCTTCGGAAATGCAATATTCCTCGATATCGGTGCGCTGACGCCCCTTGAAGCGGATGCCCACGCCGCGTCGCAGAATCTCGACATCGAACTGCGAATTCTTCGGATTGACCGAAAGGTGATCGGGCGGGGTGTCGGGTTTGGTCTCTTCAGTCATGGAGCGCCCACTAGTTTGCGTTGCGCGCGCTCGCAAGCCCGATCAGCCGCAAATTAAACCATCGGCGGCGGGGTTTCATCCGGAGTGTGTCCCGGATCGTCATAATCGGGCTGCACCGGCTCAATCTCGTCAGGTTCGTGCATGGGCGCTTCACCTGGGCTGGTCTGCGGCGGCATTTCCTGCGGAGCGTCGGGATTGATCGTATCGGGCTGGGGGTCGGGCTGGGTGGCCATTGGGCAGGTTCCTTCATGCGGGAGGAGATATAATTATAGCAACGCTGCGGACCTTATGTGCGTTCCTGTGGACACGCGCGCGCTTGCGCTCTGGCCCGCAGCCGACTAGAGGCGCACGCCTATACGCGTGGTGGACAACGCCAACGCGCAAAATTCGTTCGGGCTAGCGGGCGTGGCGGAATTGGTAGACGCGCTGGTTTTAGGTACCAGTATCGTAAGATGTGGGGGTTCGAGTCCCTTCGCCCGCACCAGTTTTCGCCGCCGCGTGGGCCTCTCGCGCCATTGTACTAGATATGGAAAGTCACGAGTTTCATCCCATGCAGATTAAAGAAACCGCCAATGAAGGCCTGAAGCGCGCCTATACCGTCACCATCCCCGCCAAGGAGATTGACGCGCGCATTTCGGCCGAGGTCAAGAAAATTGCTCCGCAGGTCAAAATGCCCGGCTTCCGCCCCGGCAAGGTGCCTGCGAATCTGGTGCGCAAGATGCACGGCGAGCAGCTGCACGGTCAGGCGGTCAACGACATGATCCGCGAATCGGCTGACAAGGTCATGAAGGACAACCAGCTCCGCCCGGCAATGCAGCCGAAGATGGAACTGGCCGAAGGCTATGAAGAAGGCAAAGACGCCAAACTGACGATCGAGCTGGAGGTCCTGCCGCAAGTCGAAACCCCCAGCATCGACACATTGGCAATCGAACGTCTGACTGTTCCGGTCACCGATGAAGAAGTGATGGAAGCGGTGACGCGCATCGCTGGCCAGAACCAGAGCTACAAGGATGCGCCCAAGACCAGGAAAGCTGGCGAAGGCGACCAGCTGATCATCGATTTCGTTGGCCGCACCGACGGTGTCGAATTTGAAGGCGGCAAAGCCGAAGATGCCGCGTTGGTGATCGGTTCAGGCCAGTTCATTCCGGGTTTTGAAGAGCAGCTGACGGGCGTCAAGACAGGCGACAAGAAGACCATCACGGTCACGTTCCCCGCTGACTACCCGGCCAAGGATCTGGCTGCCAAGGATGCCGAATTCGACATCACCGTGAAGCAGGTGAAGATCGGCACCGAAACCAAGATCGATGATGATTTCGCCAAGAACCTCGGCCTCGACGGACTGGACAAGCTCAAGGAATTGATGCGCGGCCAGCTGGAGCAGGAAACCGGCGGCCTGACGCGCACGCAGATGAAGCGTTCGTTGCTCGACCAGCTTGCAGCCGGGCATGATTTCGCCGTGCCCGAGGGCATGGTCGACGCCGAATTCGAACAGATCTGGGCGCAGTTGCAGCAAGAGGCTGCCAAGTCCGATGATCCCGAAGCGTCGATGAAGGAAGTCGAAGGCGAGAAGGACGATTATCGTCACATCGCCGAACGCCGCGTGCGTCTGGGACTGTTGCTGTCCGAAATCGGACAGGCCAATGATGTGCAGGTCTCGCAGCAGGAAATGAGCATGCTCATCCAGCAGGCGGCCCAGCAATATCGCGACGAAGACCGCGAACGGTTTGTCCAGTACGTCCAGCAGGAACCGATGGCCGCCGCCCAGCTGCGGGCGCCGTTGTATGAAGACAAGGTCGTCGACTTCCTGTTCGAAAAAGCCACGATCACCGAGCGCGAAGTGACGCGCGAGGAGCTTGAGGCTGCGATCGAAGCAGAGGAAGACGCGGCGCCTGCCAAGAAGGCTCCGGCCAAGAAAAAGGCTCCGGCCAAAAAGGCAGATCCGAAAAAGGCTGCTGCAAAAAAGGACGAGGCCAAGGCTGAAGAGCCCAAAAAGGCCGCCGCCAAAAAGCCAGCCGCCAAAAAGGCTCCGGCCAAGAAGGCTGACGCTGACAAGGCACCTGCGAAAAAACCCGCAGCCAAGAAGGCGCCTGCCAAAAAGCCAGCCGCCAAGAAGGCAGCACCGAAAAAGTAAGCTGATCGCCGGAACCGGGAGCATTAGCTCCCGGTTGTCCGGTTATGCTTGAAAACCTCATCCGTGAAATCACTCTCGCCATCTCATTGGTGGTGGAGGGGGTTGCTGCCGTGATCGTTGCTTATGCGGTCATCGAGGCGGTTCTGCGGCTGGTCGGGGGGTTTTGGCACCACTCTGTCGCCGATTCCGAGGCACGGGCTCACAATGCCAAGGAAGAAATCAGGCTTCGCTTGGGGCGATGGCTGGCATTGGCGCTGGAGCTGCTGTTGGGCGCGGATATTCTGCGGACCGCAGTGGCCCCGAGCTGGAGCGAGATTGGCCAATTGGCAGCGATTGCCACCATTCGAACTGCTCTCAATTATTTCCTGCAAAAAGAAATCGACGCCAAGGATCGCGGTGATCAAGTGCGGGATTCGACAAAAATCCGCGATTATCGCCCTGAGACCAGAGAGGCTGGCAATTAGAAATTGCCGCTTACCGAGAAGCGGAACATCGGCCCTATCCGGCGATCCGATTGCTCGTTGAACAGGACATCGCCGCCGGGGCGTGGGTCTGCGAAAACCGTGCGAAAGTTTTTCTGCCGTGCGCCCGCGACATTGCCGACGCTGGCATTGACCGTCAGCCCCATGACATCCTTGTGCTCGACAAACAGGCTGACAAAGGATGGCCCTTCAAAATCACGCCCGATTTCAAAGCGCCGTGAATATGGGGCGTTTTCTTCGGTGAAGAGGCTCGCGCCATAGGCGATATCGCTGCCGGGAATGTCATGGCGAAAATCCAGGTCGAGAAAAGCGACCGTATCGCGGGAGAATGGCCGCGTTACCCCGACAAAGGGATCTGTTACCCGCATCCAGCGGCGCACTCCGTTTGCTTCGATCTGCGCGCCGTTGATGCCAAGCGGATCGAGCTTGATCGTCCCGCTCAGACCCACCGATGTGCGCTGGGCATTGCCGATGTTTCCCCGGGCCTCGCCAGTTGCACCCACCGGAAAGAAATCGATGAAATCCTCGAACCAGGCGTGGCCAATCGTCAGCTTGGCTGAGCCCCACGCGCCCAGCCGCTTGTTCATTTCAAAGTCAAGTTTCCAGCTCTGGTCAGGTACCAGTTCGTTATTGCCCGCATTTTCGTTCCCGTCATCCAGTGCGACGCTGGCCAGAAAGTCCCCGAAGGACAATTGGCCGACCTGGCGTCGCAACTCGAGCGATAGGTCAAAGTCATCGGCCGGGTTCCACGCCAGCGCCAATGATCCCTTGGGGCGTAGGAAAGTGCGGGCATTCGCCGCGACACCGGTCTGTTCGATCTGCGAATATTCCGCCCCGGCGATGGCCTGAAGCGATAGCTTCGGGGTCAGCTGGGTCCCGAAGCTGAGCGAACCGTCATACCGCGATTCGCGAACGCCGCCGGTCCCCTCCGGAAAAGCTAGCTGGGTGAAAGTGCCGTCAGGGGCAAGCTCGAACAAGCCGGAGACGCGGTTGAGCCGGTTGAAAGCCGCCTCTCCTGAAATCTGCCAGTCGGAACTCCACATGTTCCAGCCATATTCGAATCGTCCGATGCGTTCGCCGGCCTCGCCGATTTGCGTAAAGCGAAAGCCCTCCGGATCGCTGCCATCGTCGAAGCTGTCCATCAGCTGGGTGCTGAAATTGTCCCGCTCGAACCGCTCAAGCGCGATCAGCTTGAGCGCGCCCGGACCCAACGGGAAAGCGAGATCGGCGCTCAATTCATATTCCGGGCCATCTTCATACGTGCGCAAATCGCGTGTGCGGACCGGGCCGGATACCGGAAAGCCGGTTTCAGGTTCGTTGCGTGAGAAGAAGTCCTCGCCATAGCTGGCGTTGAAATGGGCAAGCACATCGCCGCCAAAGTCATAGGTGAAATTGGTCGCCAGCTTGGGGTTGTCGAATTTGCCGGAGAATTTGGTGTCCTGCGTTTCGATCAATGCGCCTGTGCCATCGGTCAGGATGTTCGGGCCATCGGCACCGAAGCGGTCGTTGCGATTGCTGAGCGCGACAGTGAAATCCAGTGCACCGCTTTTGCCGGTCAGCGACACCTCGCCGCCGTAAAGCTGCGCCTCGGTATTGTGCGCCCGGAAGCCCGTGTTCCAGCGGAACTGGCCCGATGCGCCGGTATTGTTGACGATGACATTGGCGACCTGGCCGGTAAGTCCGGGAATATCCAGCGTGGCACCTTCGACGATATCGATGCGCACGACATCGGCAGCAGGGATGCGGCTCAGCTGGTCGCGCAGGCTTTCAGACTTGCCGGAGAACCGTTTGCCATTGATCAGGACATTGCCCGTTGCCTGGCCCAGGCCACGCTGGCCTCCGCCGCCGTCAGAGATTGAAAAGCCCGGAATACGCGCCACCATGTCACGCGCATTGCGCGGGGCGAATTGTTCAAAATACGCCGGTTCATAGCTTTGCCCATTGGCCGGAGCGGCGGATACGGCAGTCTCGCTCGCTGGTTCATCGGCGGCATCCTGTGCAAACGCAGGGGCGCACTGCATCGCGGCGAGCGCGATCAGGCTCGCGGAAACAGGCAGTTTGGCAAATGGCATTGGGCGGGGGCTCCAAGTAGACAGATTGTTCGCCTACAGCTGTAATTCATGATCCCTAGCTTGCTTCGACAGGCGGCTATTCGAATTCGACAAACAGCCACTTGTCACTGTTGAACGACGGGCACAGCCTGCGCCGCACTATAATGCTGGTCGGGTATATCGGAAGGTCAAGAAGGTTAAGCCCCTTGAACATCGGTGCGGCTGACGCGACATAGGCGCGCAACAGACCCGACGAGAGGACCTTTGATGATCGACCTGTTCGGCAGCGATGCCCATGCCAGCCAAGGCCAGTTTACCCAAGACCCCATAACCGGGGCGCTGGTCCCAGTTGTGGTCGAACAGACCAGCCGCGGTGAACGCAGCTTTGACATTTTCAGCCGCCTGCTGCGCGAACGCATTGTGTTCGTCACGGGTCAGGTCGAAGATGGCATGGCCAGCCTGATCACCGCCCAGCTGCTGTTTCTGGAGAGCGAAAATCCCTCCAAGCCGATCAGCATGTATATCAATTCGCCCGGCGGCGTGGTGACGGCCGGCATGGCGATCCATGACACCATGCAATATATCAAACCGCGCGTTTCGACCGTGTGCATGGGCCAGGCCGCATCAATGGGCAGCTTCCTGCTGGCCGCAGGCGAGCCCGGAATGCGCGTGGCGCTGCCGAATGCGCGGATCATGGTTCACCAGCCTTCGGGCGGTGCCCGCGGTATGGCGTCCGACATTGAAATTCAGGCGCGCGAGATCCTGCGGATTCGCGAGCGGATGAACAGTCTCTATGTGAAATACACCGGCAAAACGCTGAAAGAGATTGAAAAGGCGATGGACCGCGACACCTTTCTCGAAGCCGATGAAGCGATGAAATTCGGGATCGTCGACAAGGTTTTCGAGACTCGTCCCGAGAACGAATCCGACGCCGAACCCGAGGGTACAGGCGGCGCACCCGAGTAAAATACCGACGGCAGACTGTCCCCGGACAGGACTGCCGTAAATTTGTCGTAGGAATTCGGCAACCTTGGCGCTTCAGCTTGTGGCAAGGGATGTCGGGTACCTATGATATTGACCCAAACACGCTCCGGCCTACAGTTGGCGGATTCGCCCACCTAGCGGCGCGGGGAAGACACAGGATATGACCACGTTGAGCGGAACCGATAGCAAATCCACGCTGTATTGCAGCTTCTGCGGCAAGTCGCAGCACGAAGTCCGCAAGCTGATCGCCGGGCCCACCGTGTTCATCTGCGATGAATGCGTCGAACTGTGCAACGACATCATCCGCGAGGAAACCAAAGCCGGGATCGCCGGGCGCAAGGAAGGCGATGTTGCTACTCCGGCGGAGATTTTCGCCACGCTCAACGATTATGTGATCGGCCAGGACCGCGCCAAGCGCGTGCTCTCGGTCGCAGTGCACAATCATTACAAGCGGCTGAAGCACAGCGGCAAATCGGGCGATGTCGAACTCGCCAAATCGAACATCCTGCTGGTTGGCCCCACCGGGTCGGGCAAGACGCTGCTGGCGCAGACGCTGGCGCGCACGTTTGATGTGCCGTTCACCATGGCCGATGCCACCACGCTGACCGAAGCGGGTTATGTGGGCGAAGATGTCGAGAACATCATTCTCAAGCTGCTCCAGTCCTCTGATTACAATGTCGAGAAGGCGCAGCACGGCATCGTCTATATCGACGAAATCGACAAGATTACGCGCAAGGCGGAAAACCCCTCGATCACGCGCGATGTGTCGGGTGAGGGCGTACAGCAGGCCTTGCTCAAGCTGATGGAAGGCACCACAGCTTCGGTCCCGCCGCAAGGCGGCCGCAAGCATCCGCAGCAGGAATTCCTGCAGGTCGACACCACGAACATCCTGTTCATCTGTGGCGGCGCGTTCTCCGGGCTTGAAAAGATCATTGCCGACCGGCTGCAGAAGCGTTCGATCGGGTTTGGCGCGCATGTTGCCGATCCGGACAAGCGCCGGGTGGGCGAACTGCTGGAGAAGGGCGAGCCCGAGGATCTGCTGAAATTCGGCCTGATCCCCGAATTCGTCGGCCGTCTGCCAGTGATCGCTTCGCTGCGTGATCTGGATATCGACGCGTTGGTGACCATCCTCACCCAGCCGAAGAACGCACTGGTCAAACAGTATCAGAAGCTGTTCGAGCTGGAAGATGTGGAACTGACCTTTACGCCCGAAGCGTTGCAGACGATTGCCGAAAAAGCGATCTTGCGCAAAACCGGCGCGCGCGGCCTGCGCTCGATTGTCGAAGGCTTGCTGCTCGACACGATGTTCGACCTGCCCGATATGGACGGTGTGACCGAAATCGTTCTGGACAAGGACGTGGTCGAAGGCCGCAAGGAACCGATCCAGGTCCACGGCGGCAAGAAGGATGACGAAGAGAAAGAGGAAGCGGCCTAACACCGCGCCTTCGTTCTTTGCGGCACTTCCTGTTCGTCTGTAGCCAGAACCGGCTTCGCAGCCCCACCGCAGAACAGATTTTTGCAGATTATCCCGGCGTGACAGCAATGTCCGCCGGGACCAACAATGATGCGGAATATCCGCTGTCGGACGAGCTGGTCGCGTGGGCTGACACAGTGTTCGTGATGGAACGGGCACACCGCCGAAAGGTGTAGGCGCGCCACCAGCAGGCGCTGGGCAAAACGCGCATCATCTGCCTCGACATTCCCGATGATTTCGCTTTCATGGATCCTGAGCTGATCAGGTTTCTTAAAGTGAAAATGCGTGCCCATCTCCCGGCTTGCACCCAGGACACCGCTGCATGAAAACCATTGGCCTGATCGGCGGGATGAGCTGGGAAAGCTCGGTCCATTATTACCGCCTGATAAATCAGAGCGTTCGCGCCGCGCGGGGCGGCATCGCTTCGGCGCCGCTGGTAATGCACAGCTTCGACTTTGCCGAGATTGCCGCGCTGCAATCGGCAGGCGAGTGGGATGCGCTGGGCGACAAGCTGGCCGATGCGGGGCGCGGATTGCACGGCGCGGGGGCAGAGGCCCTGCTGATCTGTACCAACACGATGCACAAGCTGGCCGAGCAGGTGGACACTGTTTCCCCCGCGCGGCTGATCCATATTGTCGATCCGCTGGCCGATGCGGTGCTGGCGGCGGGGCATCGCAAGCTTGGCCTGCTGGGCACGCGGTTCACCATGAACGAGCCGTTTTATTCCAAGCGGCTGGCGGCCAAGGGGTTGGAAGTTATCCTGCCCGCACCGGAAGCGCGGGACGAACTTAACCGCATCATCTTCGAAGAGCTGTGCGCGGGGACCATCTGCGACAAGGCGCGCAGCTTTTATTGCGAGGTTATCGCCGACATGGCGGCGCGCGGAGCCGAAGCGGTTGCGCTTGCGTGTACGGAGATCATGCTGCTGGTGAAACCGTGTGACAGCAGCCTACCGGTGTTCGACACGACTGAACTGCATGCCGCCGCAGCGGTCGACTTCATCTTATCCTAACAGCCCGCCGCGCAGTCACGGCTGCGTTCGACCTGAATGGTGGAATGGCCGATGCGGTGGTGATGCTCCAGCTGATGCGCAATATCGGCCAGAAACGCGTCACCGGGTGATCCGTCGGGCATGACGATATGCGCGGTTAGCGCTGTCTCTGTGGTGCTCATCGGCCAGATGTGCAGGTCGTGGACGGCAGATACCCCCGGCAGGCCGGTCAGATAGGCGCGTACAGCGCTTTCAGAGATGCCCTTGGGCACCGCAAGCAGGCTCATCGCCAGACTGTCCTTGAGCAGCCCCCAGGTCCCCCAGGCGATCACGGCCACGATCAGCAGGCTGACCGCCGGATCAATCCAGTTCGCACCGGTCATGATGATAGCGATCCCGGCGATCACCACCCCAAGGCTCACCAGCGCATCAGCCGCCATGTGCAGGAATGCACCGCGAATGTTGAGGTCGTCATGCCGCCCGCGCAGGAAAAGCAGCGCGGTGCCTGCATTGATCACTATGCCGATGCCCGCGACAATCGCCATCGTCTGGCCCTGCACCACGGCAGGTTCGGCCATGCGGTGCAGCGTTTCGAAGGCGATCGCACCGATAGCGACCAGCAGCAGCCCGGCATTGGCCAGCGCGGCAAGGATGGTCGAACTTTTGAAGCCATAGGTGAAGCGTTCGGACGGTGGCCGCTTGGCAGCGACACTGGCGCCCCATGCCAGCGCCAGGCTGAGCACGTCGGACAGATTGTGCCCGGCATCGGCAATCAGCGCCATCGATCCCGACAGCCAGCCATACACCGCCTCGACAATGACGAAGCCGGTGTTGAGGATGATGCCAAACAGGAATGCGCGCCCGAAATCGGCGGGGGCATGGCTATGCCCGTGACCATGTGCGTGGCTGTGACCCGTTTCCGAGGTGTGACCTACTTCCGACGTATGCCCCGTTTCCGAATTGTGACTCTGACCCGCGCCCATAGTGCCTACTGGTATACACAGGAATCGAGGCCGTCACGTCCGACCACGCCGATCCTTGCGGATATCGTGTTGCCGTGGCGGCGCAGCCACCCGCCGGGGTTTACGACAGAGCGTTCCTTGGGCAGCGGCAGGGCAGCCGCCATGCGGGCAGCTTCAGTGGGGCTGAGCGAGGCGGCGGCATGGCGGAAATAGCGCTGCGACCCTGCCTCCACACCGTAAGTACCGATCCCGGTTTCCGCGATGTTGAGATAGACTTCCATGATCCGGCGCTTGCCCCATACCTGCTCGATCAGCAGCGTAAACCAGGCTTCCAGCCCCTTGCGGACATAGCCGCCGCCTTGCCACAGGAAGACGTTCTTGGCGGTCTGCTGGCTGATGGTGGACCCGCCGCGAATGCGTCCGCCCTTGGCGTTTTGATGCAGCGCCTTTTCGATAGCTGCGCGGTCGAAACCGTCATGCGTGCAAAACTTGCCATCCTCTGCCGCGATCACTGCGCGCACCATATTGCGGTCGATGTTTGCCAGCGATTCCCAGTTCTTGGTAATCCCGTTGCCATCCATCACCATCGTCGCGGTGACCGGGACGGGCACGAATTTGAACAGGATGACCAGCGCCAGGCTCAGGCCGACAAAGCCGATCAGGAGACGGAACAGGAGCTTGGTGAGAAAACGCATCGTCGGCCTCTAACGAAAAGCGGCGCGAGAGGAAATTCCCCTCGCGCCGCAAAGCGTCGATTGTTGGCGGATCAGGCGGCGACCGGAATCAGCCGTTCGCCCGCGATCCGCTGCATGGCCTTCTGCAGCTTTTCAAACGCGCGCACTTCGATCTGGCGGATCCGTTCGCGGCTGACGGAATAAACCTGGCTCAGCTGCTCCAGCGTCTGCGGGCTGTCGGTCAGGCGGCGCTCGGTCAGGATATGCTTTTCGCGATCGTTGAGGCTATCCATCGCCTCGACCAGCATTTCGTGGCGTACATGCGCTTCTTCGGCCTCGGCAACGGTTTCGTCCTGCAGCGGGCGGTCGTCGGTCAGCCAATCCTGCCATTCGCCAGACCCGTCTTCACCATTGCGCATCGGGGTGTTGAGCGAACCATCGCCGCCCATCATCATCCGGCGGTTCATATTGACCACTTCCTGCTCCGGCACGCCCAGATCGGTGGCGATCTTCTTGACGTCGTCAGGGTGGAGGTCGGAATCCTCGTAGGCTTCGAGCTGTTTTTTCATGCGGCGCAAATTGAAGAACAGCTTCTTCTGCGCGGCGGTGGTGCCCATTTTGACCAGCGACCAGCTGCGCAGGATAAATTCCTGCATGCTCGCCTTGATCCACCACATTGCATAGGTGGCCAGACGGAAGCCGCGATCAGCCTCAAATTTCTTGACGCCCTGCATCAGGCCCACATTGCCTTCGGAAATCAGGTCACTGACCGGCAGGCCATAGCCGCGATAGCCCATGGCGATCTTCGCGACGAGCCGCAGGTGGCTGGTCACGAGCTGCGCCGCAGCTTCGGGGTCTTCATGTTCCTCGTACCGCTTGGCAAGCATATATTCCTGCTCAGCCGTCAGCACGGGAAACTTCTTGATTTCAGATAGATAGCGGTTGAGGCTCTGCTCCCCGCCAAGCGCCGGAACGCCGATAGTTTTCTTCGTAGTCACTTATCCCTGACCTTTCCTGTGTCGACCTCTGGCGCCGGACCCCTGCTGGGCATCCGTTCGATCGGGCCACTTGGTTACATATATACGAGTTTTGCGCGCTGTGCAGCGACTTTCATCGATTTCAACGAGCGGTTTCGTCGATGAGTTCCCGCATATCCGCCGGAAGCTCGGCCCGAAAATCCAGCCGCTGCGCCGTGACCGGGTGTGTAAAGCCCAATTCGGCGGCGTGCAGTGCCTGGCGCCGGAAATCGAGCCGGTCGAGCAGGCCGCGCAAGGCAGCGGGAGAGCGTCCATAGACAGGATCCCCCAATAGCGGATGACCAATTGACGCGCAGTGAACGCGCACCTGGTGGGTTCGCCCGGTTTCCAGCGTGCAGGCGATCAGCGCACTGTGGTCAAGCCGCTCGATCACCGCGTAATGTGTCACCGCATGTTTGCCCCGGCTGCTGTCATCATCCAGAACTGCCATCTTTTTGCGGTCGCGGTCTGACCGGCCCAGTCGCGCCGCGATGGTTCCGCTGGCGGGGGAGGGGTGCCCGGCGCAAACCGCGAGATAGCGGCGGTGGATCGAATGATCAGCAAACTGCTTGGCCAACCCTTCATGCGCGGCATCGGTTTTCGCTGCCACCATCAGACCCGAGGTATTCTTGTCGATCCGGTGGACAATGCCTGGACGCGCGACCCCGTTGATACCCGACAGCTGCCCGCGGCAATGGTGCAGCAATGCATTGACCAGCGTGCCATCATGATTGCCCGCCGCCGGATGCACGACCATCCCGGCAGGTTTGTCGATCACCACCAGATCGGCATCCTCGAACACGATGGTCAGCGGGATATCCTGCGGCTCGGCAGTCAGCGGTTCGGGCGGCGGGACGATGATGGTGTAATGCGATCCGGCCTGCACCTTGGTGGATGGCGAACTGGCCACAGTGCGTCCCACGGTCACCGCTCCATCGCTAATCAGCGTCTTGACCCGTTCGCGCGAGAGGCCCGACACTTCGGCCAGCGCCTTGTCCATACGGCCCGCGCTTTGCAGGATTCCGGTAAGAGTTTCGCTTTCGCCCATGCTAGGGCCATGCGCGATGATGCTGAGAGTCTCAAGCGCGATCCTGACCCGGCTTCACCGCGAGGCCGATGCCGCGCACCCGCAGGAATGCTGCGGCATCATGCTGGGCGAGGGCGATCGGGTGACTGCGCTCTGGCCAGCGCGCAACGTCCATGCCGCACCAGCCACGCATTTCGAGATTGACCCTCAAGCGCTGGTGGATGCGCACCGCAATGCGCGGCAGGGCGGCCCTCAGGTGATCGGCTATTACCACTCGCACCCGGTCGGACAGCCTGCCCCGTCAGCCACCGACAGCGCGATGGCGGCGGGTGACGGGATGGTCTGGGCGATTGTCGGGGCAGGACGAGTCGCTTTCTGGCGCGATGGGGGTGCCGGGTTCGAAGCGCTTCCCTATCTGGTCTGCGATAGCTAAAGACCCCGCTAACCAGTTTTTGTCGCAGACCCGACGGGATCCCCATGACCGACCGCCAAGCCACCGACCTCGCCGCGATGCTGTGTTCGCGCCTTTGCCACGATATGCTCAGCCCCGTGGGCGCGATGAGCAACGGGCTTGAGCTGCTGGCGATGGAAACCGACGCCGAAATGCGCAAGAATGTGATGCAGCTGCTTGAACAAAGCGCATCGATCAGCACCAACAAGCTGAAATTCTTCCGCCTCGCTTTTGGCGCCGCGGGGGGTTTTGGCGATCATGTCGATGTCGAAGAGCCCAAGGCGCTGATTGCCGCGCTGGTGGCGGACAAAAACGGGGTCACGATCAATTGGGCGCTGGCCGACCGCACGTTGGGAAAGCCGGCAATCAAGGTGCTGCTGAACTTTGCGCAGATCGCGATCGATGCGGTGGTGCGCGGCGGTACGCTGGATATCGGGGCGGAACGCCGTGATGGTGCGTGCGAGATCGTGGTGCGGGCCGCCGGACCGCGGATTGCCTTCGACGATACGATTGGCCACGCGCTCGACGGTTCGCTTGACCCGGCAGAGCTGTCCAGCCGCACTGCCGCTGCCCACATGATTGCGCTGCTGGCAGCGGAAAATGGCGGCGGGCTGCAATATGCCAAGACGGGCGATACTCTGGTGCTCGGGGCAATCCTGCCCGAGGGCGAAGGATTGATCGGTTGAGCTCGGACGAGCTCGGCGCGGGATTGCCGCTCAGCCAGGACGAACTGGTCCACCGCGAAGTGCTGTCGCCCAACCATGACGAGCGCGCGCTGCCGATCACGATGGTGGTAATCCATTACACAGAAATGAAGGACAAGGGGTTCGCGATTGAACGCCTGTGCGATCCCGAGGCAAAGGTCAGCGCGCATTATCTGATTGGCGAGGCTGGCGAGGTTGTGCGGCTGGTGCCCGAGCAAAAGCGCGCCTGGCACGCGGGCCTGTCATACTGGCGCGGCCACCGCGATGTGAACTCGGCTAGCATCGGGATCGAACTGGATCATCCCGGCCACAAATATGGCTACCGCGAATTTCCCGATGTTCAATTCGAAGCGCTCGTCCCGCTGCTCGCGCGGATCGTCAAGACATACGACATTCCCCGCTCCAATGTGATCGGCCATTCGGACGTTGCCCCGGCGCGCAAGATCGATCCGGGCGAGCTGTTCCCGTGGGACCGGCTCGCCGAATATGGTCTGTGCCTGCCGCGCCCCAAGATCGATCTTGGCGATCCGTTCGACAATGACGGGGCGTTTTACCTAGCGCTCGAACGCTACGGCTATGACATCACCGACGGTCACAAGGCGGTCGAGGCGTTCCAGCGCCGCTGGCGCCCGCACAAGATCAATGGCGAAATCGACGGCGAAATCCGCGCGATCCTGTTCCAATTGCTGCTGGACCGTGATCGGGGTAATGCGCGGTAGGGATTGGTCGGCATGGGGTGGGAAGCGGCCATCAGTCCTTGACACTAGTCACCTATGGGTTACATGTAACCTGTAAGTTACAGGAGTAGGCAAATGTCCGATGATTTTCAAGCCGCTGACAAGTTCACCAATTCGCGAGCCCTAATGGCCCCTTTCGTGGGTTTTCTCATATTGGCTCTCCAGCAAGGCGTGTTTTCGCATGGGATTGGGGGCCAAACTCAATCATGCAATCCGTGCTTTGGATCATTTTTGCCGTAGCCATGCTCATCCTTCTTCTCACGGGCGGAGGCTGGTTTTTATCGGCAAGAGCACGCGAATTGGCGAATGACGAACCCACACAAAGAAATCGCGGCAAGGCAGTGGAAATCGGCTTCGTCGCCACAATAGCTACGTGTTTACTAGTGGTCGGCGTAGCCCCCTTCGAGCCGCTTCCGGCGCAGGAAGCCGCTCACATAATCGCGAGTATTGGTTTTGGCTGCGCTTTCCTCGCATTTGGTATTGCAGAAATCAGCACCAATGGTTGAGGAACTTAACAATCAAATCCGAGACTTCCGAGAAGCCTCAAGTTTGACGCAAGCGCAATTAGCGGAGTTGATGGGAGTAAGCAGAAAAACAGTTAATACTGTAGAGAACGGGGTTTTCGCTCCATCCGTCATTGTGGCCTTGAAATTCGCTCATGCACTTGAAACTTCGGTCGAACAGTTGTTCGAACTTAAAAGCGCTCATGACCGCTAAGGACCGCTCTTGGGTCGTTAGCTGACAGCGAACTTTCCTACATTTGCGCGGTTCAATAGGTTGCGATTGGCTCTTTCCTATCGTTGGATCGCGCAGCGCGCTTGTCGGTGCGGGCATCGGGCATTCGCGTCGTGTCTCCGTTTTTCTGCGGTGAGCCGACTTTGTTTGAATTTTGGCGAAACTGGAAGGTTACAGATGATGCACCGAAATTCGCCGCAAACCGTTGTTTTTCATTTGGATTTTAGTCAGCCAATAATTTTCCAGTCACCCCCTGTCTGTGTAACACTCTGGCGCTTTCGCTTGGCGGCAAGCGCGGCACGCACTATCTGCCACAACGCCAGGGGGCCGGGCAGCCGCGAGCGGGGTAACCTGTTCGAGGAAAGTCCGGGCTCCACAATACAAGGGTGGCGGGTAACGCCCGCCGGGGGTGACCCCAGGGACAGTGCCACAGAGAGCAAACCGCCGATGGTCCTTTCGGGGACACAGGCAAGGGTGAAAGGGTGCGGTAACGGCGCACCGGGGCTTCGGTAACGCGGCCCGCACGGCAAACCCCACCCGGAGCAAAGCCGAATAGGGGCGGCGCGCCAGCTTGCTGGCAGATGTGTTTTGCATCGACCGCCCGGGTTGGCTGCTCGAGCCACGGAGCAATCCGTGGCCTAGACGAATGGCTGCCACCGCCGATACGGTCCCACCTGGGATACCGTCAGCGGTACAGAACCCGGCTTACAGGCCCCCTGGCATTTTCTCCGCAAAGCTCTGGACTTTGCAGCGGCAAACCGAAACAAGGCCGCGCATAGGGTTTGAGGAGAGAAAAGCCATGACACGCACCACCAAATTTGCATCCGCCGCACTTCTGGCCGGGGGGCTAGTAATGGCCGCCCCTGCCAGCGCGGACGAGGGGATGTGGACCTTCGACAGCTTCCCCGCCGACAAGATGCGGGCCGATTACGGCTGGGCACCTGATCAGGCATGGCTGGACCGCGTGAAGTCCGGTGCGGTGCGGTTGACCGGCGGCTGTTCGGCCAGTTTCGTTTCGCCCGAGGGCTTGATCCTGACCAATCATCACTGTGTGGCGTCCTGCCTGTTCGACAATTCGACGGCGGCGATGGATTATCTCGACAAGGGACACGTCGCGAACCGCCGTGACGAGGAGCTGAAATGCCCCGGCCAGCAGGCCGAGGTTATGACCCGGATCACCGATGTCACCAATGATATCAAAGCGACCTTCACCGGCCTGACCGGCGAGGCGCTGACCAAGGCGCGCAATGCCAAGATCGCCGAGATCGAATCGGCGGGCTGCCCCGACACGGCGACAACGCGCTGTCAGGTGGTGACGCTGTTCGGCGGCGGGCAGTACAAGCTGTACAGCTATCGCAAATATTCCGATGTGCGGCTTGCCTGGTCGCCGGAAGACCGCGCGGCGACCTTTGGCGGTGATCCCGACAATTTCAATTTTCCGCGTTACTCGATGGATGCCAGCTTCCTGCGCGCTTATGAAAACGGCCAACCGGTCAAGACGCCCAAGCATCTGAAATGGAACCCGCGTGCTCCCAAGGCTGGCGAGGCGACATTTGTGGTGGGCAACCCCGGTTCGACCAGCCGTCTTTACACGCAAAGCCAGCTGGCGTTCGAACGTGAAGTCCGGTTGCCGATCACGCTGACCGTGCTGTCCGAGCTGCGCGGCCGGTTGATCACCGCGATGGACCAGAACGCGGAACGTGAGCGCGAAGGGCTCGACACGCTGGGCGGGATCGAGAACAGCCTCAAGGTCTATATCGGCCGCGTCAAAGCGTTGAATGATCCGGCTTTCACCAAGAAGCTTGCCGATGCCGAACTTGCTCTGCGCGCTAAAAGTGCCGGCAATAGCGACCTTGGCGATCCGTGGGCGGATGTCGATGCCGCGGTCAGCGAATACCGTTCGCTGTACCTGCCGCTGCGATTCACCCAGCCTTCGGGCAGCCTATACGGATACGCGTCGACGCTGGTGTTTGCCGCACAGGAGCGGGTCAAGCCCAATGGCGAACGGCTGCGGGGCTATACCGACAGTGCCTTGCCGCTGACCGAAAAGCGCCTGCTGGATGATGCGCCAGTCTATCCCTGGCTCGACGAGCTGATGATGGGCTGGAGCCTGTCCAAGGCCCGCGAATATCTGGGCGTGGATGATGCGGACAGCAAGCTGCTGCTGGGCAAGGAAAGCCCCGAGCAACTGTCAGAGCGTCTGGTGAACGGCACCCAACTGGCCGATCCGGCAGTGCGCAAGGCGCTGTGGGATGGCGGACTGGCCGCGATTGAAGCTTCGGACGATCCGATGATCCAATATGCGCTCAGGCTTTCGGACCGCCAGCGCGCGCTCGATAAGATGAGCGACGAGGCTTATTCCGGCCCGCTGGCGATTGCCGGGGGCAAGCTGGCCGATGCGCGCTTCGCTGCCTATGGCGACAGCCTGTATCCCGATGCGACGTTCACTTTGCGGATCAGCTATGGTCAGGTGAAGGGCTGGGAAGAACGCGGCAATATGGTGCCGATCGCCACCACGATGGGCGGCACATTCGAACGCGCGACCGGCAATGCACCGTTCGATGTCGCGCCGGGTTTTGCGGCGAATCAGGACAAGATCGATATGGCCGCAGCCTATGATTTCGTGACCACCAACGACATCATCGGCGGCAATTCCGGCTCACCCGTGATCGACAAGGATGGCACCGTGATCGGCGCAGCCTTTGACGGCAACATCCACTCGCTGGGCGGCAATTACGGTTATGACGGCAAACTAAACCGCACAGTCGTGGTGTCGACCGACGCAGTGCAGGAAGCGCTCGAGAATATCTATCCGGCGCCCGCACTGGTGAAGGAACTCGGCGCCAAGTAAACAATGGGGCACAGGGGCCGGGCGCTATGCCTGGCCCCTGACACCGCCGGATCAGCTGCGGCCGACGCTGATATAGTCGAAGCCCAGCGCGCGGACATCCTCGGGCCGGTAGATGTTGCGCAGATCGACCAGTACTGGCGCCTTGGCAATGTCCTTGACCCGCCGCAAATCCAGCGCGCGGAAGGCATCCCATTCGGTGACGATGGCAATGGCATCGGCATCTGCAATCGCGGCGTAGGGATCATCCTGCATCGCAACCTCGGGCATCAGCGGCTGCGCCAGTGCCATGCCTTCAGGATCATAAGCCGCCACGTTCACCCCCGCATCGACCAGCGTTTGTGCAATGGCAATGGCAGGCGAATCGCGCATATCGTCGGTATTGGGTTTGAACGTCAGACCCAGCAATGCGACCTTCTTGCCGCGCGCAGTTTCCGCGCCGCCAATCGCGTCGAGCACCTTGCGGCCCATCGCGCGCTTGCGGCTTTCATTGGTCTTCACCACCGCCTCCACGATCCGCGTGGGACTGTCATAATCTTCGGCGGTTTTGAGCAGCGCCAGCGTATCCTTGGGAAAGCAGCTGCCGCCATAACCGGGTCCGGCATGGAGGAATTTTGCGCCGATGCGGTTGTCCATGCCGATTCCCCGGCTGACATCCTGAACATCCGCCCCGACCTTTTCGCACAGATCGGCCATTTCGTTGATGAAAGTGATCTTGGTGGCGAGGAAGGCATTGGCGGCGTATTTGATCAGCTCGCTGGTGCGCCGTCCGGTGAACAGGATCGGGGCCTCGTTGAGGAATAGCGGGCGGTACACTTCGCGCATGATGTCGCGGCCAAATTCGTCTTCAGCACCGATTACGATACGGTCTGGGCGCTTGAAGTCGCCGATAGCGGCCCCTTCGCGCAGGAATTCGGGGTTCGAGACCACAGCAAAGCGGTGGCTGTTGCCGCTGTCCTGCAGGATGCGCTCGACCGCGTCGCCGGTGCCGACGGGGACTGTGGATTTGGTGACGATCACTGCGTCATTCGCTAGATGCTCGCCAATTTCCTTGGCTACGGCATAGACATAGGACAGATCGGCGTGCCCGTCGCCGCGGCGGCTGGGGGTGCCCACTGCGATAAAGATCGCGTCGGCGTCCTTGATGCCCGCCGCCAGAGTGGTGGTGAAGGTCAGCCGCCCGGCGCGCACATTGGCGCCGACCAGCTCGGCCAGACCGGGCTCGTAAATCGGCATGACGCCGTCATGCAGCCGGTCGATCTTCGACTGATCCTTGTCGATACACACCACATCGTGTCCGAAATCAGCGAAACACGCACCCGATACCAGGCCGACATAGCCTGACCCAACCATTGCGATTTTCATTCCGCCTCCGCCTTTTCGATGCCGATCGTCCCGTCGGTTTCGACCGCTTGTATGGTGCGCCGCCTATCGCCCTCAAGCACAAGCGCGGTCAAGCGTCCGGTGCGAAAAGCGCCCGTGTCGATGCCGATCCGGTGTTCGCGGTTCTCGACTTCTTCGAAGATCGTGTGCCCGTGAACCACGACATGGCTGAAGGGTTCGGTGTGCTTCAGAAACCGCTCGCGGATCCATCTCAGATCGCCAGTGCGCTGTTCCTCCAGCGGGCGGCGCGGATCGATACCGGCATGGACCAGCACATAATCGCCGATGATGATGACATCTTCAAACCCGCTCAGGAAGTCGCGGTGGTCCTGCGGGACGACGCGGATCAGTTCCTGTTGCAATTCGGCGATTGTCAGCTTGTTATAGGTCGCGCGGTCCAAACCGTAGCTGAGAATGGTTTCGCGGCCGCCGTGTTTGACGAAGTGGCGCAGCATTTCCGTATCGTCGAAGCTTTCGAGGAACATTTCCTCGTGATTGCCAGCGATGCAGCGCAGCGTGCGCTGCTTGCCAAGCGCCATAGTGCGCGCGATCACTCCTGCGCTTTCGGGGCCGCGATCGACCAGATCGCCCAGTAGCACCAGTGTCGTTTCCGCAGCGCCGCTTGCCGCGTCATCTTCGTCGATGGCAACGAGCAATGCGTTGAACACATCGAGCCGGCCATGGATATCGCCCACGATATAATGGCGCGTACCATCGGGGACGCGCGCGATGCGGCGCTGGGGCCGTTCGGGCCGGAAGAAATTTCGAAGCGGGCGGATCATGTGGGGACTGCTGGATAAGGGCCTGAGTTGCACAATTGCAGATAGGTGACTGCGCCCTAGCGGGCAACCGATGAGCCATAAGTGAATATTGTGCAGTTGCGAAAAAGACACGCTAATGCTGCAATTGCGAACAAACGTCGTGGCGATCTTGCGTGTCGGTGCGAAATGGAGCACGAATATTCCCAGATCAGCAGCAGGAACCCATCAGATAATGTGGGCCGCGCCGATTTGCAGGCGGGACGAAGCGACACTCAATCAGGAGTCTGTAATGCTCACGTCCTTTCGCGGCTTTACCGCCGCAACACTCGCTGCGTCGGGTCTGTTTCTTTCCGTGCCAGCGCTCGCGCAAACCGCCAACCCCGCCGATGAAGTCGATGGCGATGGCGCCTCTGCGGGACCGATAACCTTGTCCGCCAATGCTGCGATTACCAGCGATTACCGCTTTCGCGGGGTTTCGCTGTCGGGCGGCGATCCTGCGATTCAGGGCGGTTTCGATGTCTCGCATGACAGCGGATTTTATGCCGGTACCTGGGCGTCCAGCATCGATGATGGCGGCACCGGCGCTTATGGCGATCTGGAACTTGACCTGTATGGCGGGTGGAGCGGCGAAGTCGCACCCGGGCTGACGGTCGATACGGGCCTGTTGTATTATCTTTATCCGACCGAAGACCTTGGGCTGGATACCGATTATTTCGAACCATACGCTTCGCTCGGCTTCACCTTTGGCCCGGCCGAGGCGACTGTTGGCGCTGCTTATGCCTGGAAGCAGGATTCGCTGGGCGGCAGCGATAATCTGTATCTTTACACCGACCTTGGCGTCGGAATTCCCACGACCCCGCTCACGCTCAATGCGCATCTCGGCTTTACTGACGGGACGCTGGCTCCGCCGTTATTGGCGGGCACGGGAGATGATACGGGCTTGGATTGGTCTCTCGGCGCTGCCGCTACGCTCGGCATGTTCGAACTCAGTGTCGCCTACGTCGGCGTCGAGGGGCCAGCCATTGACGGCTTCACCGAAGATACGGTCGTTGCCACACTGTCAGCCAGCTTCTGAACCATGTTCGGGGGCGTAGCAGTGCTGCGCCCCCGGCCTTTCAGTCGAGCGCGAAATCGACGGTGGTCACCACGCGCACCTTCTTAAAGGGCGTGTCGCCCACACCCCATCCACCCGCCTCACCATCGCGGGCGTCGATCGAGAAATAACCCTGCGTCGCCTTGCGGATGCTGCCGACATCGGCACCGCTGTCCTTGGCGAATTGTTCGGCGGCCTTGCGCGCATCGCGGGTGGCCTGCGCCACCATCTCGGGTTTGACGGTGTCGAGAGCGGTGAAGGTATAATTGATGCCTGACCCGTCTTCCAGAACCACGCCGCTACGCACCAGCTCTGCCTGGCGGCGCACCGCCTGCTGTGCCCGCTCGATATCGGTGGTGCGCAGCACCATGCGCTGGCGCACGGTGTAATAGGTCACGCCATCATCGGTGTAGTTCGACACATTGATGCCGGCGGGGGTAAGCTGTTCTGCGGGGAAACCCAGTTCTGCAAAGAACCGTTTGATCGCCGCGCTGTCGCGGTCGGTATCCGCCTGCGCACTTTGCAGGTCGGTGCGGGTGGAGGCATAGGAGATTGTCCAGACCGCCAGATCGGCGATCACGTCGCGTTCGGCCAGCCCGCGCACAGTAACGCTGCGCTCTGCCGCTTTCATGCGGACGAGCCCGTCACCCATGACAAACCCTCCGACCATCAGGCCCAATGACAGGATCGCGGCGCTGCCCAGCCAGCGCCGCAAACTGTGGTCGTGGGGCAGAGACGGGGCACCGGTTGCGGTTTGGCGAGTTGTGGCGGACATGATCACGGCTCCTTACTGGGGGCGACCCGATGGCGTTACATCTGGCACGCTGCCGCTGAACCGTGCTTTAATGTCGATGAATGGAGTTGCCTTGACCAAATTTCTGCACAGTATGATCCGCGTCACCGATCCCGATGCTACCGTGGCGTTCTTCAAATTGATCGGGCTGGAAGAGGTTCGCCGCGTCGATGTGGAGCAGGGACGCTTTACGCTGATCTTTCTGGCTGCGCCGGGACAGGAGGGCGTGGCCGAGGTCGAGCTAACGCACAATTGGCCGCCCGAGGATGGCAGCGCCCCTGAAGAATATTCCGGCGGACGCAATTTTGGCCATCTGGCGTACCGGGTCGATGATATTTACGAAACTTGCCAGCGTTTGCAGGACGCCGGACATATTATCCACCGCCCGCCGCGTGATGGACACATGGCATTCGTCAAGACGCCTGACGGGGTCTCGGTCGAATTGCTTCAGGACGGTAATCTTCCGCCTGCTGAACCGTGGGTCAGCATGGCGAATAGCAGCAGCTGGTAATCAGCGCAGCAAGCGCGCCGCGGGTCAGGTCCCCGGCGCGCGCGGATCGTCGGGATGCGGTGTCGACAGGCGCAGGATGGTGTAACCCACCAGCGCCGAAATCATCGAGCCCAGCAATGTACCAATCTTAGCCTCATCGATCAGCAGGCGCTGCCCCGGGAAGGCCAGCTCGCCGATGAACAGCGACATGGTAAAACCAATCCCGCACAGGATGGAAATGCCCCAGATTTCGACCCAATTGGCCTCATCGGGCCGCGGTGCGAAGCGCAGTTTGTCGGCAATCCAGATCGCGGCGAAAATCCCGACCTGTTTGCCAAGGAACAGACCCGTCGCAATCGCCAGCGGCAGCGGCGCAAGAATCCCGGCAAGCCCCATACCCGCCAGCGGGACACCGGCATTGGCAAAGCCGAAGATAGGGACAATCAGATAGGCGCTCCACGGGGCCAGACCATGCTCCAGATTTTCCAGCATGGTATCGTCATTCTGTCCGACCATGGGAATGGTCAGCGCGGCCACAACTCCAGCGATGGTGGCGTGCACGCCGGTGTTGAGCACAAAGAACCACAGGACCGCCGCCAGCAACAGGAACGGCCAGACGCTGGTGACCTTCATCCGGTTGAGCGCGAACATGATGCCAGTGACGATCAATGCACCAACCAGCCATGCCAGCTTGATCCCGCTGGTATAGAACACCGCAATCACCAGCACCGCGCCGATGTCGTCAACGATCGCCACGGTCAGCAGGAACAGCCGCAAAGATGCCGGCACGCGGTTGCCCAGCAGGCCCAGCACGCCCATCGCGAAAGCGATGTCGGTGGCAGCCGGGATCGCCCAGCCTCGCGTCAATGCTGGGTCACCGCCTACCACGAAGATATAGAAAGCCGCAGGAACCGCCATCCCGGCGACTGCCGCCAGGATCGGCAGACGGCGTTGTTGCACGGTGGATAGCTGTCCCTCGATCCACTCGCGTTTCACTTCCAGACCGACGACGAAGAAGAAGATCGCCATCAGCCCGTCGTTGATCCACAGATGCAGATTGTTGAGCTTGAACACGCTCTTGTCGAACATCGCCCCGTGGAACAGATGTTCGTAAGTTCCTGCCAGCGGAGAGTTTGCCACCAGCATGGCCGCAGCAGCCACAAGGATCAGGAGGATGCCTGCCGAAGCGTCGCTGACGAACAGCGCGCGGACGGGGGCGAAGACGATCTGGAAAGCTGATGGGCGCTGGGTCATTATGCGGACGCTCTCTTTCGCATAATGTGCTGCGTTGCAAGGGGCCAATCCGCGCGTTACCAAGGCAATTGGGGGGAGGGTCGTGTTGCCAGCAGTACAATTCAGTGCCGCAGAGTGGTTGCTCGTGGCCCAATACGAGCTGTTGCTGTTCGCGGCCTGCTTCTTTGCGCTTGGCGCGCTGGACGAACTGGTTGTCGATTGCAGCTATTTCTGGCTGCGCCTGACCGGCAAGGCGCGCACGCCGAAACTCGAGGATAGCGACTGGGGCAGTGCAAGGCTGGCGGGCAGGGCGGCGGTATTTATTCCTGCCTGGCAGGAATCTGCGGTCATCGGTCCCACGATCTCGCATGCACTGACGGTTTGGCAGCACGCGGAGATGACGATCTATGTCGGCTGCTACCGCAATGATCCGCACACCATCGCCTCTGCGATGGTGGCTGCACGCGGCGATGTGCGGGTGCGGGTGGTGATCCACGCAGCACAAGGCCCCACCAGCAAGGCGGATTGTCTGAACCGGCTCTATGCCGCGCTGTGCGAGGATGAGGCGCGTAGCGGAGAGCTGGCGCGCATGGTGGTGCTGCATGATGCCGAAGACATGGTGGACCCGGCGGGTCTCGCCGCGATGGATCAGGCGCTGTGGCACGCCGACTTCATCCAGTTGCCCGTGCTGGCCTTGCCGCAAGGCGGATCGCGCTGGATCGCTTCGCATTATTCCGACGAATTTGCCGAGGCGCATGGCAAGACAATGGTGGTTCGCGGCGCGTTGGGTGCCGCGCTGCCGGGTGCGGGGGTAGGCAGTGCGATTGCGCGCACCATGCTGGGCACGCTCGATCGCAAGGCGCGCGGCGATGGCCCGTTCGCCCGCGAATCGCTGACCGAGGATTACGAGCTGGGCTTCCGCATCGCGGCGCTGGGCGGCTCCAGCCACTTCCTCAGGGCGCGCGCAGCAGATGGCCGTCTGATCGCCACCCGCGCTTATTTCCCTGCGCAGCTATCGGTGGCGGTGCGCCAGAAGACACGCTGGATGCACGGGATCGCGCTGCAAAGCTGGGACCGGCTGGGCTGGAGCGGCGGCGCGATCAGCCAGTGGATGCAATTGCGCGACCGGCGCGGGCCGCTCGCCGCTATCTTGCTGGCGATTGCCTATATGCTGGTCGCCACGACTTTTATCGGCCTGCTGGCAAGCAATGCCGGATTGATCGAACCACCCCCGCTGTCGCCGCTGGTCGAGGGGCTGTTGGCGTTCAACATTGTCGCCCTGGCGTGGCGATTTATCATGCGCGCGGTGTTTACCGGGCGCGAATATGGGGTTGCCGAAGGTTTGCGGGCAATCCCCCGCATGTTCATCTCAAACATCATAGCGATCATGGCGGGGCGCCGCGCGCTGAGCGCCTATCTGTCCACATTGCGCGGCGCACCAGTGGTGTGGGACAAAACCGAACACCGTGACCACCCCGCCTTGTCGCGCGATGCGGAGTTGCTTGCATGACAATCAGATCGGCGAGGCGGGGCCAGCCCGTTTTCTTCTTTGCCATGCTGCTGCTGGGCTGGGCCGGGTTGCGGCTGGCGATCTGGGAGACGCCGTGGCCCGCTGCGCTGAATCAGCCACTGTCACTGATTGCAGCGAGCGAGCCTGCATTGGCGAAAATTCGCGAGCCCATCGCCGCGAGGCGCCCAGCAGATGCGCCGAATCACAACGCTCAGACGCTACCGCCACTGCTCGCCGCGCCCGAACGTGCGATCACTCCGGCACGCGAGGCAGCCATTACCCCAGCCGAAGAGGAATTGTTTGCCGCCAATCGCAGCGCGGCGGGGCACAGTCTGATCTGGATGGCGGGCATGGCTGCCCTGCCAATGCCCACAAGCGTTGCCGCCGTGATTGATCGCGGTGCCGCGGCGCTTACCGGCAATTCTCAACCAACCACGGCGCAGCCAGCCAACCCCATTTTTACAGCACTGCAACACTCTCGCTGGCAAGCAGATGCATGGCTGCTATGGCGGCCGGGCGGCGCGCGTATTGATGGCGAAGGCGCGCAGCCTGCGGGTTATGGCGGCAGTCAGGCGGGCGCAGTGCTGGCCTTCCGGCTGGCTCCGGGCGGCAGCTCTGCCCAGGCCTATATGCGGCTTGGGCGCGGGCTTTCGAACATCGCCGATACCGAAGCAGCGATTGGCCTGAGAGCCCGTCCGGTCGCGGCCATTCCGGCCACCTTCCACGCGGAAGTCCGCGTACGCCAGAACATTGGCGGAGTGGAATTGCGGCCCGCAGCGATGGTTACTTCAGGCTTCGACCGGACGCCGGTGCTAAAGGGGCTGGAGGCGCGGGGTTATGCTCAGGCGGGCTATGTCGGCGGCCGCGATACCACTGCGTTTGCCGATGGTCAGCTGATTGCCGATCACGCGGTCGCGCGGTTCGATCTGGCTGCGGTACGCGCAGGCGGCGGTGTCTGGGGCGGGGCGCAGCGCGGAGCCGCCCGACTGGACGTTGGACCGACCATATCGGTCGATGTTGCACTGGGGCCGATGCCTGCGCGGCTGTCTGTCGATTACCGGCTGCGGATTGCGGGTGAAGCACGGCCCGCATCGGGTGTTGCGCTGACGCTTTCGACCGGCTTCTGAAAGCGCACGCTTTGCGCGGAGGCCATGCTGGGATAGGGCGGCTGGAATGGACGTCTATCTCCCCATCGCGAACCTGTCCGTCAACGGACTGTGGATCGTCGCGCTGGGCGGGCTGACGGGAATCCTGTCCGGCCTGTTCGGTGTGGGCGGCGGGTTTCTGACCACACCGCTGCTGATTTTCTACGGAGTTCCGCCCACTGTGGCGGCAGCATCGGCCTCCACCCAGGTCACAGGTGCCAGCGTAACCGGCGTGATCGCGCATGGCAATCGCGGCGGGGTGGATTACCGCATGGGTGCGGTACTGGTGGCGGGCGGCGTATTTGGCGCGGGCATCGGTGCGCTGCTGTTTCGCTTCTTCCGCTCCATCGGTCAGATCGATGTGGTTATCAGCGGGCTCTATGTCGTCCTGCTGGGCACCATCGGTCTGTTAATGGCGCGCGAATCGATTCAGGTGCTGCGCGGCACTGGCGCCGCCAAACAGGCGGCGCGGCGGCGGCATCACCCGCTGGTGGCTTCGCTGCCGATGCGCTGGCGGTTTTACGGGTCTGGCCTGTATATCTCGCCGCTCGCACCGTTTATCGTCGGGATTGCGGTGGGAACTTTGACGATGCTGATGGGCGTCGGCGGCGGCTTTATCCTCGTCCCCGCCATGCTGTATATTCTGGGTATGAGCGCAAATGTTGTGGTCGGCACCAGCCTGTTCAACATATTGTTCGTGACAATTTCGACCACCATGATGCACTCGCTGACCACCAAATCGGTCGATATCGTGCTGGTCGTTCTGCTGCTGCTGGGATCGGTGACGGGCGCGCAAATCGGCTCGCAATTGGCCGTGAAGGTCAAGCCGGATGCCTTGCGGCTGGTGCTGGCGGCGATTGTTCTGGTGATCGCCTTTCGGATGTTCCTTGGTCTGTTTTATCAGCCCGAGGAAATTTACACGATATCGCCGCTATGAAACATCTCTGGCTGATCCTGTTTGCGGTCTTGCTGATGGGCCAGCGCGATCCCATTCTGGTGCCCGATGTTTCGCAGCACGAGGTTCAGGTTCGCCAGGGCTTTACCGGGACCGAGCTGCTGCTGTTCGGCGCGATCCTCGATCCGCGCGGGCAGCGGGCAGGTCAGGATTACGACATTATCGTGGTGTTGAAGGGGCCGTCGCAGCCAATTCGCCTGCGCGAAAAAGAACGGTTCGCAGGTGTATGGATGAATGCCGACAGCACCGACTTTCGCTCGGCTCCGGCATTCTTCGCCGTGGCGGCATCGCGGCCGATTGGCGAGATTGTCGATGAAAAGACCGCTGCGATCTATGAATTCGGGACCAGCTATATCCAGCTCAGCCCAAGCGGTGTGATCGACACCGAGGAACAGCAGCGCTTTGCCGCCGGTCTGGTCGATCTGCGCGAGCGGCAGGACCTTTACAAGGAAGACCCGCAGGGCGTGCAAATCCGCGAAAATGTGCTGTATCAGGCGCGGATCAGTCTGCCGTCCAGCGTGACGACGGGCACTTATACCGCCGAAACTTTTGCCGTCAGCCGGGGCCGCGTCATCGCCTCCGCACTGGCCGAGGTTGAGGTGCGCAAGGTCGGTTTTGACCGGTTTATTACTGACAGTTCGCAGAATTATGCACTGGCCTACGGGCTGATCGCAGTAATGTTGTCGGTGGGGATGGGCTGGGCCGCAGGACGCTTCTTTGCGATGATCTGAGCGATCGGTGCAAACTATCATTGACCACATCTTAACCGCTTTCGGGCAGGAAACGCTGAGATCAGCACGCATGTGCGAACGGGGATCCAGGCGACATCATGACCGATATGGGCAATCAGAACTTCCGAACTTTCGACCCGGCCAAGGAGGCTGGCGCCGAACCACCGCAGCCGCGCGGCAACAGTCTGCGCGACCGGATCAAGCGTTCCGAACAGGCGCATAGCGCCGGGCAGCCCTCGACATCGGGCTATGTCCACCAGCCCGCTCCTGCCCCGTCGGAGCAGCCGGAGCAGGTCGCTGAACAGGCACCGCAGCCAGTGGCTGAACCCGCGCCGCAGCCCGCTGCCGAAGCGCCTGCACCGCCGCCGGTGGCTACGCCCTCGCCAGAGCCTGAAGCTGAAGCCGATGAAGCTCCTGTCGCGCTCAGCGACAATGCTGGCCAACCCCTTGGGGTGGTGCTCGAAATTTCTGGTGCAGGGTCGCAAATCGCGATTGATCTGCAACGGCTCAACGAATGCATGACCGACGAAGACCCCTCCATTGCGATGGCAGGTCAGGTCGGCAGCCAGATCAAGATCCGCGTCGGCAACAGCTGGCTGCTCGCCAGCGTGCGCAATCAGAAACAGGACCGCAAAGCTGGCAGCATTGTCGCCAATATCGATTTCCTCGGCGAAGGCGTTGAGGAGAAGCTGACCGGCAAGCTCCACGGTTTCCGCCGCGGTGTTACCCGCTATCCAGTGCCTGGCGCGATGGTTTATCCCGCCAGCACACTCGATCTGAAACAGGTCTATGCCAGCGATGGCCGCAGTGCGGTGACGATTGGCCGGGTCTATCCCACCAAGGACATCCGCGCCGGGATTTATATCGATGCGATGCTGGGCAAGCATTTCGCGCTGCTGGGTTCGACCGGCACGGGTAAATCGACCAGCGCCGCGCTGATCCTGCACCGCATTTGCGAAGCTGCGCCCGAGGGTCACATCGTGATGATCGATCCGCATGGCGAATATTCGGCAGCGTTTCGCAATACCGGCGTCATCCTTGATGTTTCGAACTTGCAGATGCCGTATTGGCTGCTCAATTTCGAAGAGCATTGCGAGGTCCTGCTGACCTCCAACGGCAATGAACGCCAGGTCGATGCCGACATTCTGGCCAAGTGTCTGCTGGCCGCGCGCAGCAAAAGCCGACTGGCCGAGACGATGGGCAAGATTACCGTCGATTCGCCGATCCCTTACCTGCTGTCCGATCTGTCGAACGAAATCCAGAACCAGATGGGCAAGCTGGACAAGGCGACGTCGTCTGCGCCGTTCATGCGCATCAAGAACAAGCTGGAGGAGCTGAAAGGCGATCCGCGTTACCAGTTCATGTTCTCCGGCATGCTGGTCGCCGATACGATGACCAGCTTTATCTCCAAGATTTTCCGGATGCCGTCGAATGGCAAGCCGATCTCGATCATAGATGTGTCGGGCGTGCCCTCCGATATTACCGCCACCGTGGTTGCCGTGCTTAGCCGGCTGGTCTTCGATTTCGCCATCTGGGGCCGCGAGGAACGCACCACGCCGATCCTGCTGGTGTGCGAAGAAGCGCACCGTTACGTGCCCAGCGAAGCCAATGCGGACGGGTCGAGCGTTGGCAATATTCTGGGCCGTATCGCCAAGGAAGGCCGCAAATACGGCATCAGCCTTGGCCTGATTACCCAGCGCCCGTCCGACCTTGCCGAAGGCGTCTTGTCGCAATGTGGCACGATCATTTCGATGCGCCTCAACAACGACCGCGATCAGGCGTTTGTGAAAGCCGCCATGCCCGAAGGCGCACGCGGCTTCCTTGATGCCATCCCCGCCTTGCGCAACCGCGAGTGCATCATCTGCGGCGAGGGTGTCGCCATTCCGATCCGTGTCAGCTTCGACAATCTGGAAGAATCGAAGCGTCCCGCATCCGAAGATCCCAGCTTTGTCGAACTGTGGAACAAGACCGGCGGCGAGGAAGATATCGTCCAGCGCACCGTCCAGCGCTGGCGTTCGCAGGGCTGATCACGTTCCGCGGGTATCTCCGAACAGATGGATATGCAGGCGGTCCGACAGGCGAAAACCGTGCTCGACACACAGCGGCGCGAGCCATTGTTCGCGGGTCCGCAAAGTCTCGCTCTCGGTGCCTTCGGGCATCAGGAAGACATGGCCGGGGCGGAAGCGATAGCGTTCGGCCAGCGCCAGCACCTCGTCCACATCGGCGGGTGAGGCGATCACGAATTTGAACCATGCGCGCGGGTCGGTGGCGTAAAAGTCCAGCCGCTCGGGCAGCAGCGCCAGCTCTGCCGGATTGCCCGAATGCGCCAGCTTGGGGCTGACGTTGAACTGGTCGATGCGGACATCCAGCTGCGGCGGAGCGGCGGTGGTGCCGTTGGTTTCAACCTCCACCGTGATATCAGGCAACAGCTCAAGCAGCTTTGCCAAAGCGCCAGCCTGCAGCAGCGGTTCGCCCCCGGTGATCACCAGCCGGTCCTGGCCCAAGGCGCGGATGCGGCCGGCTACCACTGCCTCGTCCAAAGACAGCTGATTGGCCTTGCGGGCAAAAGTCGCGCCATCGCGGTGGGGCCGGTCGTCGCCATCAAAATGCCAGGTGTAAGCGGTGTCGCACCAGACGCAGGCAAGATTGCAGCGGCTCAGACGCAGGAAAGTACAAGGGCGGCCCGCGCTCGGCCCTTCGCCCTGTACCGACGCGAAAATCTCCGCTTCGCCGGGGGCCTGCGTGGCAAGCATCAGCGGCATGGTGCACCTGCAAATGAAGGTAACAAAGGTGACACCGTGTCACCTATACCCAACATGACGCAAACCTTGGAAACCACGTGCAAAATTACCGGAAATCCCAAGGTGACAGTCACGGGGGTGGGGCGCGCAGGGCTTCGGGTCGATTTCGCAGTCATATCCGGCCCATACCTGAAGCTTGGCGTGTAGGAAAATCCTCCCCGCATGGGGGAGGCTTTAGCCCAGCCGTGTCAGGGCCGCTGCGATCCGCTCCACTTCGGCGCTGTGATGCGCCAGATCGGCGCGGGCTTTCTCGACCGCTTCGGGCTTCGCCCGGTCGACGAAATTGGCATTCGACAGCCGCCCGTCGAGCGATTTGGCTTCTTTGCGCGACGCCTCCAGCGCCTTGCTCAGCCGCGCCTTTTCGGCATCGACATCGACCACGCCTTCCAGCGGAATGATGAAGGCATCGTCCCCCGCTGCGATCTGCATCGCCGCGCCTGCGGGCGCTTCGGCGAAGTGGATGGGGGTGAGACGCGCCAGCCGCTCGATCGCAGGCGCATTGGCCTCGATCACTGACTTGCCCAGCGCGCTGGGGGCTGGGCACCATGCGGCCAGTTTGACACCCGGAGAAATGCCAAGCTCGTTCTTGGCCCCGCGCATCGCGCTGGTCAGCCCGATCAGCCAGTCGATTTCCGCCTTGGCCTGCGCGTCAACCTTGGCATCCGGCTCGGGCCATTTGGCGGTGATCAGCGGGTAATCCGCGCGGTCGCCCTGTGCATTCCACAGCTCTTCGGTGATGAAGGGCATGAAGGGGTGTAGCATGACCAGAATCTGGTCGAGCACCCACCCGGCAACAGCCTTGGTCTCGGCGTCGAAATTTGCCCCCACGCCCGGCTTGATCAGTTCGATATACCAGTCACAGAACCGGTCCCACACGAAGTGGTAGATGGTGTTGGCGGCAGCATCGAAGCGCAGATCGGCCAGCGCCTTGTCCAGCGCGGCCTGTGTTTCCACCACTTCGCCGATGATCCAGCGATTGACCGCGTGGCTGGCGGCAGGCGCGGCCAGTGTCTCGCTCGCGCCGATGCCGTTCGACTGGCAGAAGCGGGTAGCGTTCCACAGCTTGGTGGCGAAATTGCGATAGCCTTCGACCCGGCGGTCATCCATCTTGATGTCGCGGCCCTGGCTTTCCATCGCCGCCATGAAGAATCGCAGCGCATCGGCGCCATATTTGTCGATCAGGCCCAGCGGATCGACCACATTGCCCTTGGATTTGGACATTTTCTGCCCGTCCGCCGCGCGCACCAGACCGTGCAGATACAGCTTCTTCCACGGGTTTTCGCCGGTCAGATGCCGTCCCATCATCGCCATCCGCGCATCCCAGAAAAACAGGATATCGAAGCCGGAGATCAGCAGGTCATTGGGGTAGTGTTTGTCGAGCAGGTCGGTTTTGTCGGGCCAGCCGAGCGTGGCAAACGGCCACAGCGCGGAGGAGAACCATGTGTCGAGGACGTCATTGTCGCGGGATATGCTCACGCGGTGCTGGTTGAAAACACCATCACCAATAAATACTTCAATTCCGTCTCCATAGTATTCACGGGCTTGTTGAAGCGCGTCGTCTTCTGACTCAGCGACAAAAGGTTGCTTGTCTAAAATCGCGCGAATTTGGCCCTTTGGGGAAAATGCAGCAGCGTCTTCGGAGGCCGCAAGATATAATCCGGACGCGTCTTTTTTCGGTCCATACCATGCCGGTATCCGGTGCCCCCACCACAGCTGGCGGCTGACACACCACGGCTGGATGTTCTCCATCCAGTTGAAGAATGTCTTCTCCCAGCTTTTGGGAACAATCTCGATATCGCCATCGCGCACGGCCTTGATCGGGGCCTGTGCCAGTGTTTCGGCATCGACATACCATTGGTCGGTCAGCCACGGTTCGATGACCACGCCGCCGCGGTCGCCGAAGGGGGTCTGGATGGTGCGCGGCTCGAAATCGGCCTGCGTTTCCTCGCCATTCTTGTCTTTGGTCACGTGCGGGATCAGGAAGCCAAGCGCGTTCATCCGCGCCGCCACCAATTCGCGCGCGCCATCGACCTTGTCGCGGCGGAAACGGTGCAGGCCGAGAAATTCTTCGGGCACCAGTCCGTCCGCCGTCTGGCAGACATCGCCATTGCCATCGAGCATATTGAGCATCTCGCCCGGTTTGAACCCGGCGCGTTTGCCCACTTCGAAATCGTTGAAATCGTGGCCCGGAGTGATCTTCACCACGCCGCTGCCCAGTTCGGGATCGGCGTGTTCATCGGTGATCACCTTGAAGCGGCGTCCGGTGATCGGCTGGAGGATATCCTTGCCCACCACGCTGGCATAGCGCGCATCATCGGGGTGCACCGCCACCGCCATATCGGCCAGCATGGTTTCGGGCCGCGTGGTGGCGACCACGAGGTGATCCTTGCCCTCTGCCGTCATGACACCATCAGCCAGCGGATATTTGAAGTGCCAGAAGCCGCCCTTGGTCTCCACGGTTTCGACCTCGAGATCGGAAATCGCGGTCTTCAGCTTGACGTCCCAGTTCACCAGCCGCTTGTCGCGGTAGATTAGGCCGTCCTTGTGCAGATCGACGAAAACCTTGGTCACCGCATCGGTGAAATGCGGGTCCATCGTGAATTGTTCGCGGCTCCAGTCCATCGAACAGCCAAGGCGGCGCAGCTGGCGGGTGATCGTGCCGCCGCTTTCCTCTTTCCACTGCCAGACCTTGGCGATGAAATCCTCGCGGCTGTAATTGGTGCGCTTGTCCTGCTGTGCCTCCAACTGGCGTTCGACCACCATCTGCGTGGCGATGCCTGCGTGATCGGTGCCAACCACCCATAGCGCATCCTTGCCGCGCAGCCGTTCATACCGGATCATGATATCCTGCAGCGTATTGTCGAGCGCGTGGCCGATATGCAGACTACCCGTCACATTGGGCGGCGGGTTGACGATGGTATAGGGCGCGGCGCCGGGCCGGGCCGGGCGAAACAGCCCTTCCTGCTCCCAATGCGCGTACCAGCGCGCTTCGATTTCAGCGGGGTCGAAGGTGGTGTCAAGTTCCTGGGCCATAGGGCCACGGCCTTTGCCAGCCTGTATTGTGCGATGCAACGCGCTTGTGCCTAGCGGCTTGTTTACCGGCCAATTTCACCGCATACGCAGGGTAGATGAACGAACTGGCGCAATACGAGCTCGATCAGGGGGGCGACGGGGGCGGGGTGCTGACCCTGTCCGGCCCCTATCTGGTGTCGACCGTGGGCGCAGTCGAAGACGATTTGCAGGATCTGGACGGCCCCATCGCCACCATCGATGTGTCGCAAGTGACCGAAATCGACACGGTTGGCGCATGGATCGCCAACCGCCTGTCGCGCCAGCATTCGGCTGAAATCACCGGCGCCAGCGAACGCGCGCAGCGACTGATGAATGCGCTGGGTGAAGACTTTGACGAAGAGGAAATCGCCGCCCCGCGTCTGCCCTTTGCCACCCGCGTGCCCGAGGCGATGGGCGAGAAAGTGTTCAATGCGGGCCGGGGTGTGCGGGGCGTTATCGGCTTTCTCGGCGCGCTGCTGATCGCGTTTGGCTCTGTAATCCGCCACCCGCGCAAATTCCGCTGGCTGGCGCTGGTCCATCAGTTGGAGCTTGTCGGCGTGTCGGCGCTGCCGATTATCGGCCTGATGAGCTTCCTGATCGGCATCGTCATTGCCCAGCAGGGCGCGGTGCAGCTGCAACAATTCGGGGCGGAGACTCTGACGGTCAATCTGGTTGGCCGGATCACCCTGCGCGAACTGGGCGTGCTGATGACTGCGATCATGGTCGCGGGCCGTTCGGGCAGCGCCTTTGCCGCGCAGATCGGGACGATGAAGCTGACTGAAGAAGTCGACGCGATGCGCACTATCGGCATTTCGCCCATGGTTGCCTTGGTGATCCCGCGCGTGCTGGCCTGCACTTTCATGATGATCGTGCTGGGGTTTTACGCCTCGATCATGTCGATCATCGGCGGCGCAGTGGTCGGTGATGCGATGCTGGGCATTCCGTTCTGGACCTTTCTGGTGCGCATTCAGGAAGTGGTGCCGGTTTACGATTTGTGGGTCGGGATGATCAAGGCGCCGGTGTTCGGCCTGATCGTGGGCCTGGCTGGCTGTTATCACGGGATGCAGGTGCAGGGCGATTCCGAACAGGTCGGGCTGCGCACCACGATGGCAGTGGTGTCGGCGATCTTTGCAGTGATCGTGATCGATGCGTTCTTCGCGGTGTTTTTCACCAATATCGGGTGGGGCTGATGGCCGAGGATGATCAGGGCCAGCCGCTGGGCCGCCACCAGCGCTATCGCGGTGAATATCCCATCGTCGTCGAAGGGCTGCAAACGGCATTTGGCGAACAGGTGATCCACGACGGGCTGGACCTGAAGGTCAAGCGCGGCGAGATTCTGGGTGTGGTCGGCGGATCGGGCACCGGCAAATCAGTGCTGATGCGCGCGATCATCGGGCTGCAACATACGGCTGCGGGCAATATCGACGTGTTCGGTCGGTCAATGACCGATTCCGACCCCGATGCGGACATTGGCGTGCGCAACCGCTGGGGCATCCTGTTCCAGGGCGGCGCGCTGTTCTCCACGCTGACCGTGGGCGAGAACGTGCAGGTGCCGCTCAAGCAGTTCTATCCTGAATTGTCGGAGAGCCTGCTGCACGAAATTGCGCGCTACAAGGTCAAGCTGTCGGGCCTGCCCGAAGCGGCGGTGAACAAATATCCGTCCGAACTGTCGGGCGGGATGAAGAAACGCGCAGGTCTGGCGCGGGCGCTGGCGCTAGATCCTGAACTGTTGTTTCTGGACGAGCCGACGGCGGGTCTCGACCCCATTGGCGCGGCGGCATTTGACCAGCTGACCAAGGAATTGCAGAAAACCCTGGGCCTGACCGTGTTTCTGATCACCCACGATCTGGATACGCTGCACGAGATTTGCGACCGGGTCGCGGTGCTGGCAGACAAGAGGGTGATCGCGGTGGATACGGTCCCGAAGCTGATGGAACTCGACCATCCCTGGATACAGGAATATTTCAACGGTCCACGCGGCCGCGCGGCGCTGACCGCGCAGGCGCTCGATGAATTGCGCAAGCATATGGACGAGCCCGTGGCTGCGCAGGCGGTCAAAGCGTTGGACAAGCCCGCACCGGGCAAGGCATAGGGCAAACAGCATGGAAACGCGGGCAAATCACGTTTGGGTAGGCGCGGTCACATTGTTGATCCTGGGCGCCCTTGCGCTGTTCATCGTCTGGCTGGCGCGGCTGGGGACGGGTGAGCAAAAGGAATATGACATCTTCTTCAAAACGTCGGTGGCCGGGCTTGCCAATGGTAGTCAGGTGTCCTTCGCGGGTGTTCCCGTCGGACAGGTCGACCAGATTGTGCTGTGGGACAAGGACCCCGAATTCGTCCGCGTGCGGATCAAGGTGAAGGAAGATGTGCCGATCCTGGTCGGCACCACCGCCACCATTCAGGGCAGCTTTACCGGCGTTTCGGCGATCATGCTCGACGGCGCGCGCAGCGGTGCCCGCGAAATCACCTGTGAAACCACCGCCTGCACCGAAGGCGCACCGATCATTCCGCCGGCAGCGGGCGGCTTTAACGAAATCCTCGCCAACGCCCCGCTGCTGCTGGAACGGCTGGCGACGCTGACCGAGCGGTTGACGATGTTGTTGTCGGACAAGAATCAGGACGAAATTCAAGGCATTCTGGGCAATGCCAATGAAGCGAGCGCGGGCTTTGCCAAGGCGGCCCCGCAAATGGAACGCACGCTGGCCGAATTGCAGGTTACCCTGCGAGAGGCGAGCGGCGCTTTGGACGGGTTCACGCAGGTTACGAACTCGACTGACAAGCTGCTCAATCAAGAGGGCGCGCAGCTGGCGAACGAATTGCGCGGTACGCTGAAAGCCGCCAATGGCGCGGCGCGGCAGCTGGAGCAGACTTTGGCCGAAGCTGCGCCTGCGACCAAGCAGCTGACCGAAAGCACGCTGCCCGCTGCCGAAGCCACGCTGAAAGACCTGCGCGCCACCAGCAAGGCGCTGCGGCAGGTGACCGAGAAGATCGACGAAGGCGGCGCGGGCGCATTGCTGAGCAGCCAGCCGCTGCCCGATTACGAGCCGTGATGTGAGGGAAGCCCGAGCCATGACCACCCTGTTCAAAATGGCCGCACTGGCCCCGGCGCTGCTGCTTGGCGGCTGCCTGAGTCTGGGCGGTAAAGTGCCCGAGAGCCTGCTGACGCTGACCCCGACCGCAATGGCCCCGGCGGGAAACACCGCCGGTAGTCAGAGCAATGCGCTGGCGATGGTGGAATTTGACGCGCCGTCCTCTGTCGATGTCACGCGAGTGCCGGTGCAGATGTCCGACACCGAACTGGCCTATCTCAAGGACGCGGTATGGGTGGAAAAGCCCGCCCGTCTGTTCCGCCGCCTGATTGCCGAAACTATCCGCAGCCGTTCTGGCCGCGTTGTCATCGATGGCGATGATCCCGGCGTATTGGCAACCGACCGGCTGCAAGGCACCTTGCGCCAGTTCGGCTATGACGTGCCGACATCGTCGGTAGTGCTGGTATTCGATGCGGTTCGCAATGGCGAAGGTTCGGCCGTGAACACGCGCCGGTTTGAAGCGCGCGTCTCGGGCGTTTCTGCCGATGTGGCATCGGTTGGACCGGCACTGAATCAGGCCGCGAACGAAGTTGCTGGCCAGATCGCCGACTGGGTCGGCTGAGTTAGCTGCGCACTGCGGCGGCAAATTGCATCGCTGCCAGAAAATCCGCCTCACGCCGCGCAGTACGTTCAGCGGCCTCGGCATCTTTGCCCCATTGTTCGGCCTGCCAGATTTCTTCCAGATTGGCAGCGTCCCACAGCGCCTTGCCATCGGCATACGGTTCCAGCGCGGCCAGACCAACCACCAGTGAGGCGCTGAGCGCGGTCAGCTGGTCGAAAGCAGCCAGAGTGAACGGGTCGAGCGCCGCCAGCCGTGCGCGCAAAGCCGCCAAAGTGGCCTCAGCCTGCGGGCGGTGAACCACCCCGCTGACACGCACCAATGCAATGTTTTCGCGTGCTTCGCAGGCGGTGACAATCGGCTCCCACACTGCGTGCTGACGGCGATAGAATGGCTCGTCCGGATCGGCGCGGTAACACAGCGTATCGGTCTCGGCGAAGGCGAGCAGCTTGTCGGCCACCGCCGCCGGATCGGGCGCGACCACATCCAAGGCGTAATCGGCCATATCGCGGAAAGTAAAGGCGGCAGGGTCGAGCTGCTCCCCCTGCTGCTCCCATTCGGCGGCCAGCAGTTCGGCCAGGCCGGCTGTCGGCACACTCTGCGCCGCACCGCGCTGAGTCTTGAGCGGCTTGCCGTCCAGCCGGACTTCATACGCGCCCGCTGTTTCAGCCACTGTTACATCGCGATAGAAGCGCTTCATTGACGCGGGTTTTTCCAACTTTTGGCCAGCATGATCGGGATCACGAAAAAGCCTGTCGCGCCCAACACTAACAGCATCGTGCCAAGCGCGCGCGGCTGGTCCAGCCGCCCGGCGATAATCATCGCGCCGATCACCACCATGGCCGCCCCGCTAAGGCGCAATGCCTGAAGCAACCAGAACCGTTTCATCGCCAGATCAGGCTCAGCCATTGATCAATTCCCATAAGTCGCCGGGCGCCTGTGCCACTGCGCAGGCTCCGGTGGCGAGCAATTCGCCCGGTTTGTGATAGCCCCATGCCACGCCGATTGCCCGCACACCCGCGCTGCGCGCCATTTCGGTGTCGAAACTGGTGTCACCGATCATCACTGCGTCGCTCACCGCCACTCCGGCCTCGGCCAGTGCAGCCTCCAGCATGGCGGGGTGCGGTTTGCTGGGATGCCGGTCAGCGGTTTGCAGGGTTACGAATTTGTCGCGGATGCCGTGAGTGGTCAGACACGCCTCCAGCCCGCGATCGCTTTTGCCGGTGGCCACGCCCAGCAGCCAGCCGGCATCATCCAGCCGCTCGATCAGCGCGGCAATGCCATCGAACAGCGGTTCTTCCAGCCGACCAGAGGTGCGGCGGCCTGAATAGCCGCTCTTGTAAGCATCCAGCGCGCGGGCGTGCTGGTCGGCGCTGGCATCGGGCGCCAGCATCCGCAGCGCCTGCGGAAGGCTCAGCCCGACCATCCGGCGCACGGTGTTGCGATCTGGCTGGGGCAGGCCCGCAGCGGCGAACGCCTCTTCCATCGTCTCGCAAATCGCCGCCTGCCCATCGACCAGCGTGCCGTCGCAGTCGAACACGACCAGACGGCTCATCAGCGCTTGTCCTTCGGCTTGGGCTTGGCCCTGGAATTGGATGGCGGTTTGGTTTTGGCACCATCACTGGCATCGCGCCGTCCGCGACGTTCGCCCTTGCGCGCCTTGCGATATTGCTTGGCGTGCTGGCGGGCGGCCTGCTTCTTTTCCTCACGCGTGCGTTCGGGCGGAGAATCGTTGAGCGGCTGGGCATCGCTCAACCCCTGATCGAAGCCCAGCTGCGCCATGCTAGCGGCGAAATGTTCGGGCAGTTCGGCCGTGGCATCGATCTTGCCGCCGCCCGGTGCGCCAATGATCAGCCGCCGCGCGTGGAGATGCATCTTGCGGCTGAGCGAACCGGTCAGGAACGCTTCCTTGCCGCCATATTTTCCGTCACCCACAATCGGATGCCCCATCGCCGCGCAATGCACGCGCAATTGGTGGGTGCGCCCGGTCAGCGGTTCCAGTTCAAGCCATGCGGCCTTGTTGCCCGCGCTGTCGACGACACGGTATTTGGTCTTGGCAGGCTGGCCCTCTTCCTCGTCGACATGCATTTTCTCGCCGCCGGTGCCCGGCTGTTTGGCCAGCGAAGCGTCGATCGTGCCTTCGCGGATGTCGGGCACGCCGACCACCAGCGCCCAGTAAACCTTCTTGGCGCTGCGTCCGGCAAAGCGTTTGGAGAAAAACGCCGCGCTGCCCGGCGTCTTGGCAATCAGCAACACGCCGCTGGTGTCCTTGTCCAGCCGGTGGACCAGCCGCGGGCGAATATCGTCATCGCCGGGCGCAAAGGCGTCCAGCAGGCCATCAACATGGCTGAAGGTGCCGGTACCGCCCTGCGTGGCGAGGCCGGGAGGCTTGTCCAGCACCAGCGCGGCATCGGTTTCGGCGATCACCATGCCCTTGGCCTGCTCGATCTGATCAGGCGTGAGCGGGCGTTTTTCCTTGGGTTTGCGCTGCGCAGTCTCGCCGCCGGGCGGGACGCGGATTTGCTGGCCGGTGACCAGCCGGTCCTCAGGTTTGCTGCGTTTGCCATCGACGCGGATCTGCCCGGTGCGTGCCCAGCGCGACACGGTGCCGAAGCCGACCTGCGGCAGATGGCGTTTGAACCAGCGGTCCAGCCGCACGCCGTCATCATCTTCGCCGACGATAAACTGGCGTACATTGTCGGAAGCGGTCATGCCGTCACCCGCATCACGGTCAGCCCGAACAGCAGCGCGCTGATGCCCAGTGCAAAGGACAGCACCGCATAAAGCGCGGCGAAAGTGTATTGGCCGCGCTCGATCATCATGACCATCTCCAGGCTGAATGCGGAAAAAGTGGTGAAGCCGCCCAGCAGGCCGACCCCCAGTAACAGGCGCAATTGCTCACTCTCGGCAGTGCCGTGGCGGAACAGATAACCGGCCAGAATGCCCATCAACAGGCTGCCCAGCGCATTAACGGCCAGCGTGGCCCAGGGAAACATCGTCACCGCCTGCGGGCCAAGCCATGCGGTCAGCGCGCGGCCCGACTGATAACGCAGGACGGCGCCAGCCGCGCCGCCAATGGCGACATGGAGCGAGGCGACAAGGGGAGACAGCGATTGCATCGCGGCACCTCTAGCGATTTGGGCGGGGCGAGGGAAGCGGCCAACGAACGCGGCAGAAGTGCTTGCAATTCGCGCCCCGAATCCGTAGGTGCGCCCTGTGCGAGCCGGTCCGGAACGGATTCGGCGCGTTTTTCGTTTATCAGACGAACCCATTATTTATTCAAGGCAGACCCGCTGGCGCGGGCTTTCGCCCGTTTTGTGAGGTGTTGGAATTTATGCAGATCATCGTTCGCGATAACAACGTCGACCAGGCCCTGCGCGCGCTCAAGAAGAAGCTGCAGCGTGAGGGTGTGTATCGCGAAATGAAGCTGCGTCGCCACTTCGAGAAGCCGAGCGAGAAGCGCGCCCGCGAGAAGGCAGCTGCCGTGCGCCGCGCCCGCAAGCTGGAGCGTAAGCGCCTGGAGCGCGACGGGTCGTAAATAGCGAACCCGCCTCGCAAGCAAAGCGCTTGCGGGCCAAGCCAAGCTAAGCCAAGAGGGCGCGGACTTGTTTCCGCGCCCTCTTGCATTGCGGCGCCAGCCTTCAGGATTCCCCAGATGACCGAGATTACCCGTGTTCCCCTGCAACCTGTTGCCAAAGGCTCTCTGACCAAGCTGTGGCTGGGTGTACTGATCGCAGTCCTGATCGGTGCGGGTCTCGCCTTTGCGGCGTGGCAAGGCGGGCCGCGCGGGGTCGAAGTTGAAACAATCCGTGCGGGCACTGGTGGTTCGCCGCAGATGGGCGACGTGGTGTTCGTATCCTATGTCGGCAAATTGGCCGATGGCGCTGAATTTGACCGCTCGCAGCCGCTGCCGATCCCGCCGGGCCTGTTTCCCGATGGCAATCCGCTGCTGATGGAAGAAGGCGCGATTATTCCGGGCTTCCTTGAAGGGCTGCAACAGATGGAGAAGGGCGGCAAATACACGCTGACCATCCCCGCTGATCAGGCTTACGGTGCTGAACCGCCGGAAGGTTCGCCCATTCCGCCAAATTCGGACCTGCTGTTCGAGATCGAGCTGAACGAATTTATGGGCCGCGAAGATTTCCAGCGCCGCGCCGCCGCGTTGCAGCAGATGATGCAGGCCCAGCAGGGTCAAGGCGCGGGACCGGGCCAGGGACCGGGACAGGGCGCCGACGGCCCGCTTGGCCCGCCATCACCGCCAGCGGAATAATCGCCGCCAGTAACGGAACGGGGAGTTCGCATGACGTCAGCCGCCGCCGCGACCCCCGATTTTCCCACGATTGTCGATTGGCCGCTGCGGCCATGGCCGCTGGCCGCGCTGCTGGGTGTCGCCGGATTGCTGGTGCATTTCGCCAGCCACACACGCGATTACGCGCAGGATCTGGAGGCATGGCGCGCGGCGCTGACCGCGCTGGTGTTCTTTGGCCCGCTCGCCGCGGCCTTCACCATTGACCGCAATGACTGGCAAGCGCCGGCGGTGCTCGCGGCGCTGGTCGGACTGGTCATGGCGGGCATCGCCTGGCGCGTGGCCCGCGCGCAGGACCATTATGCGGACGAACAATTCTGGTTCGCCGCCGGCGTGTTGGCGATCGGGCTGGCGCTGCCGCTGTTTCAGGCCGGGTTCCACCGGCTGCGCTGGAACACATCATACCGTCAAACCCATTTCCACGTCTGGACCGACGCGATCAGCGCGGCGGGCGCGATGGCCTTTACCGGCCTGTCGTGGCTGCTGCTGTTTCTGCTGGCCGAACTGTTTTCCGCAATCAAGATCGAACTGCTGCGCGATCTGGTGCGCGAGGGCTGGTTTGGCTGGATGTTCAGCGGTGCGGCCTTTGGCGCGGCTCTGGGTGTGCTGCGCAACCAGCTGAAAATTATCGGCACGCTGCAATCGGTGGTCTTTCTGGTGTTTTCATTAATGGCAGTGCCGCTGGCAGCGGCGCTGGCGCTGTTCCTGTTGGCGGTGGTGTTCAGCGGACTGGATGTGTTGTGGGCCGCAACGCAGCGCGCCACGCCGCTACTGCTGTCCTGCGCGGTGGGCGCGTTCGTGCTGGTCAATGCCGTGGTGCGTGACAGCGATGCCGAGGCCAGCAATTCGCGCGTGCTGCGTATCGCCGCATTTGTGCTGGCGCTGGGCATCCTGCCGCTGGCGCTGCTCGCCGCGGTGTCGATGGGCACACGCATTTCGCAACACGGGCTGAGCCCCGAGCGGCTGTGGGCGTTGATCGCGATTGCGGTCGCTGTGGCCTATGGGGCGGGCTATTTCGTCGCCGCGCTGCGCGGACGGCGTGAAGGCTGGCGCGATCTGGTGCGGCGGGCAAATCTGCATCTGGCAGTCGGAACCTGCGTGATTGCATTCCTGCTGGCGATGCCGATCCTCGATTTCGGCGCGATCTCCACGCGCGACCAGCTGGCGCGGCTGCAATCAGGCGCAGTTTCGGTGGAGGATTTCGATTTCGACGCCCTACGCTGGGACTTCGGCGATGCAGGCCGCGCGGCGCTGGCGAAGCTGACCAACAGTGACAATGCGAAAATCGCGGAACTGGCGACCGATTCGACCAAGAGCGAATACAGGAGATACCGCGCCGAAGCCGCAGATACCCGCGCCGACCGGATCGAGAATCTCCGCATCCAGTTTGACGACGCCACGTTGCAAGACGCAGTGCGATCCTATGTCCGCGCGAATGGATATCTCTGCAACGACGCTTGTTTCGCTCTGGATATTGGCGCGGCGGAAGAGGGCGGTCGGCGCATTGTGTTCGTGCAGGAACGCGGTGTGTCTTTCCAGACCATCGATCCGGCCGCAAAAATCGACAGCGCAGACAACATCACCCAAACGCGAGAGATTGATCGGCCTGTCCGCGCAGACCAGCCGCTCACCACCGATTCCAAGGTCGAAATCCGCGAATGGAACGGTCGCCAGATCTATGTCGACGGCAAACCGCTGGGTGACCCCTTCGAATGATGGTGCGATGCGGCGAAAGCGTGCTTGAAGCGGTGCGCCAGCCCAGCTAACGCGCGTGCCATGTCGGTCAATAAAGCAGATGTGGCGAAAATCGCCTCGCTCGCGCGGATTCGCATGGACGATGCCGCGTTGGAGCGCATGGTCCCTGAACTCAACAATATCCTCGGCTGGGTCGAGCAATTGGGCGAGGTCGACACCAGCGGTGTCGAGCCGATGACTGCGGTCATCGCCAACACGCTGCGACTGCGCGACGATGTGGTCGATGCCGACCCACTGACCGCAGGCGGACGGCGCGAGGATGTGCTGGCCAATGCGCCCGCTGCCGAGCATGGATTTTTCGGCGTGCCCAAGGTGATTGAATGATGTCCGATCTGACCCAGCTTGGCGTCAAAGCCATCCGTGACGGCGTGTCCGGCGGCGATTTCACTGCGCGCGAAGTGGCCGAGGCGTTTAATGCCGCTGTTGCCGGTGCCGCCGCGCTCAACGCCTTTATCGTCACCACTCCCGACCATGCATTGGCCGCTGCCGATGCAGTGGATGAGCGGCGCGCGCAGGGCGAAGCGCTTGGCGTGATGGGCGGCGTGCCGATTGGCATGAAGGATCTGTTCTGCACCAAGGGCGTGCAGACCACCGCCGCCAGCCACATTCTCGAAGGCTTCATCCCGCAGTATGAAAGCACTGTGTCGAGCAACCTCTGGGCCGCAGGCGCGGGGATGCTGGGCAAGCTCAATCTCGACCAGTTCGCAATGGGCTCGTCCAACGAGACCAGCTATTTCGGCAATGTCTCCTCGCCCTGGCGCAAGGATGGCACCAATGCCGCGATGTCGCCCGGCGGTTCGTCAGGCGGGAGCGCGGCCTCTGTCTCTGCGCGCATTGCCCCGGCGGCAACCGGCACCGACACCGGCGGTTCGATCCGCCAGCCTGCCGCCTTTGCGGGCATTTGCGGGATCAAGCCGACCTATGGCCGGTGCAGCCGTTGGGGAGTGGTGGCTTTCGCCTCCAGCCTCGATCAGGCCGGACCGATGGCACACAGCGTGGAAGATTGCGCGATCATGCTCGGCGCGATGGCGGGCTTCGATCCCAAGGATGCGACCAGCCTGAAAATGGACGTGCCGGATTGGGAAGCAGCTCTCGACGCGGACCTCAAGGGCAAGCGCATCGGCATCCCGCGCGAATACCGCATGGAGGGCACCGATCAGGCAATCCTCGACAGCTGGGAACAGGGCAAGGCGTGGTTGCGCGATGCCGGGGCCGAGATTGTCGATATCAGCCTGCCGCACACCAAATATGCGCTGCCCGCCTATTACATTATCGCACCTGCCGAAGCCTCCAGCAATCTGGCGCGCTATGACGGCGTGCGCTACGGCCTGCGCGATCTGCCAGAGGGTTCCGGCCTGCAGGATATGTACGCCGCCACCCGCGCCGCGGGTTTCGGCGACGAGGTAAAGCGCCGCGTGCTGATCGGGACCTATGTGCTCAGCGCGGGCTTCTACGACGCCTATTACACGCAGGCACAGAAAATCCGCGCGCTGGTGGCGCAGGATTTCGCGCAGGCATGGGCGCAGTGCGATGCGATCCTCGCACCGACCACGCCCACCGCCAGCTTCCCGCTGGGTTCGCTGAGTGACGATCCGCTGACAATGTATCTGAACGATGTATTCGCAGTGCCCGCCAGCCTAGCCGGACTACCCGCGATGTCAGTGCCCTGCGGCGTGACCAGCGAAGGTCTGCCGCTGGGCCTGCAATTGGTCGGCAAAGCCTTTGACGAGCAAGGTGTGCTGAATGCTGGGTTGGCGATTGAAGAACGCGCCGGGTTTACGGCTAAGCCGGAGAAATGGTGGTGACGATTATCGGGTTTCTTGCAGTTGTTTTTGTAATTGTGGGACCAATTTTTCTCGTACTAAGTGTCGCTCAGGCCAAATGGACAACTTACGTTTTCACCTTTGCCGGCTTGGCCATCCTTGCTCTGATGGTTTGGCTGATGACCATTTTTGATGAAGACACGGTCATTTTTGCGTTTTGTGGCATCGGGTTGATCTTTGCTGCCGTTGTTTGGTGGTTCCAAACATACGATCCAGAAACCAGTCGTATGCGACAGGACTACCTTGAGAAGAAGCAGCGTGAAAGAGAAGCAAGAAGGAACAATTGGTGACCAAGGAAAGCGCCGATACAGCTTCAAAATCTGCCGTCACCCCGGCAAAGGCCGGGGTCCAGTGCGGTTTCGCGACGTGGCAAAGCTGGATTCCGGCCTTCGCCGGAATGACGAAGGGTTGAGGCAATGAGCAACTACCGTATCCAGGGCGCAACGGGCGAATGGGAGGTCGTGATCGGCCTTGAGGTCCATGCGCAGGTCACTTCGAATTCCAAGCTGTTCAGCGGCGCCGACACCACTTTCGGCGCCGAGCCGAACACGCAGGTCAGCCTCGTCGATGCCGCGATGCCGGGGATGCTGCCGGTACCCAACCGCGAATGCATCCGTCAGGCGGTGCGCACCGGCATGGCCATCGAAGCGCAAATCAACAAATACAGCCGGTTCGACCGCAAGAACTACTTCTACGCCGATCTGCCGCAGGGTTATCAGATCAGCCAGCTGTACCATCCCATCGTAGGCGAGGGATCGCTGACCATCGACGCCGATGACAAGGCGGGTATCCCCGAGGATAAGGTCATCGGGATCGAGCGGATCCATGTCGAGCAGGACGCTGGTAAACTGATGCACGACCAGCATCCGACCATGTCCTATGTCGATCTCAACCGCTGCGGTGTGGCGCTGATGGAAATCGTGTCGAAGCCCGATATGACCTCGCCCGCCGAGGCCGGGGCCTATGTCCGCAAGCTGCGTAGCATCCTGCGCTATGTCGGATCATGCGACGGTAATATGGAGCAGGGATCGATGCGCGCCGACGTCAATGTCAGCGTCCGCAAGGTGGGCGATACTGAGTTGGGCACCCGCACCGAGACCAAGAACGTAAATTCGGTCCGCTTCGTGATGGCCGTGATCGAAGGCGAGGCGCGCCGTCAGGTCGCGCTGATCGAAGACGGCGGCACAGTGGTGCAGGAAACGCGGCTTTACGATCCTGACCGCAACGAAACCCGCTCGATGCGCTCCAAGGAAGACGCGCATGACTATCGCTATTTCCCCGATCCGGACCTGCTTCCGCTGGAGCTGGAGCAGGACTTCCTCGACGCTTGCCGGGCCAGCTTGCCCGAGCTGCCCGATGCCAAGCGCGCGCGCTATACCGATGCGCTGGGCCTGACGCCGTATAATGCGCGCGAACTGACTGCCGAGGTCGAGACTTTTGCGCGCTTTGAAACGCTGCTGGCGGCCACGGCGGGCCTGCTGGGCAAGGGCGAGGAAGCGGTGGCAACCCAGGTCGCCAACTGGTCGCTTTCGGTCGCGCCGGGCGTGATGAACGCGCTGGGTGACGAGGCCAATCCCGCCCACGCCACTGCCGCTGCGCAGGCAGCGATCCTGAAGATGCAGGCGGCGGGCGAAATCAGCGGCGGGCAGGCCAAGGAGATCTACGAGATCGTCCTGAAAACCGGCCGCGAACCGGGCGAAATTGCCGAGACCGAAGGCCTCAAGCAGCAGAGCGACACCGGCGCGATCGAAGCGGTGATCGACGAGGTTCTGGCCAGCAACACCGACAAGGTGGAGCAGTATAAAAGCGGCAAGGACAAGCTGTTCGGCTTCTTCGTCGGCCAGACGATGAAAGCGATGCAGGGCAAGGGCAATCCGGCGGTGGTCAACCAGCTGCTGAAAGACAAGCTGGGCTGACCCGCGCCGGGCAGTCGGCGTCGCGGCTTAGTCGGTCGCGGCCTGCACTGCGATAAAGCCGTCACCCTTGGACCAGATCACTGGCCCTGCCGCATCGCGCATCAGCACTGGCCCGTGGAAACCGCCGGTAAAGGCGCTCTCGCGCTTCTTGTCGGTCGCGGCGTCGAATTGTGCGGGTGTCAGCGCCATAACGGCAGGGATCAGCGTCTCCAGCCGGGCAAAGGCGGCGGTGAGCGCAGCCTTGGCCACGCGGCCATTCTCGGCGCTCCAGCGTGTCACATTCTCGCTTGGCTCGTAAGACCGCTTCGCCAGCCGCACACTGCTGACGATCTGCTGGCCGTAAAGCCGCTTGAGATTGTCCCCGTGTGCCACCGACAGATCGGCGATAATTTGCAATTGCGTGAAATCGGGCGACATCTGATAGCGATAGCTGACCAGACCGACCTGCTGCGCCGGATTGGCAGCGACAAAATCTGCAACCGAATTAAACGCCGCGCCAGGCACCAGTTCGATTTCGCTGGCCGCGAACCATTCGGGCGCAGCGATGGCCTTGCGCGTGGTTTCCAGCGCCAGACCTGCGACATCGAAATCCATCAGAACGTCAGCCAGCGGCGCAACCGCCGCATCGGCGCGGTCGGCTGCATTGGCCGTCATCACCGAACGCTTGTTGTCCATGCCGGCAATCACCAGCGCCCCGATCAGGCCGCCGCCAGCTCCATCGGTGACCACCCGGCCGACATCGACCGAGGTGCCGATCCGCTCTTGCGCGATCGTCACTGCGACCGGGCGCAGGCTGGCAATCGCGCGTTCGGTTTCCGGCATGGCAGGCGCGCCATCACCGGCATTCGCCGCAACGGGTGCGGCCAGTGCGAGAAGGATGGCCAGGGTACGGTTCACCGGTATCTCCGAGTTTTTATGGAGGGTAGAAATACGCAGCGGGGCACCGCCATCGGCAGCACCCCGCCAGCGGGATCAGATCTTGTTGGAATATTCGAGGAAGTTCTTGGTGAAGGCACCGCGCAGATCGGATTCGGCAGCCTCGGTCTCGTCAGTGGTCTTGGGCGGGAACTGGCTCAGGCCATTACCGCCGCGACCCTTGACCATGTCGGTTTCGGTTTTGCCCGTACGGAAATCCTTGAAGATGAAGCGGTTGTTCAGCGAACGACCGTAAATCGCCTTCTTCTGGTAGAGGTTCTGCGTGACGATCAATTCCGCATAGCAAGGAGCAGTCGATTCGGTTAGGCGGGTCTTCACCTTGGTCGTGATCTTGCGATCGGCGATCGGGGTTTCATAGATGATCTGCGTGCCTTCAGGCATTTTCAGCTCGGCAACCAGATCGATTTCCGCCAGCGCAGCAACCTGCAGCCGGGGGCCGAGGGCTTCCTTGAGGTATTCTGCCTCGGAAATGTTGCGGTCCTTATTGGCCGCCGCATCGGCAATCGCGCCAACTACGCCGAAGCCCGAGAGCAGCGAAGTGGTCTGCGCCTGACCTTCAGTGGTGGGGAAGACGTGCAGTTCGCAAGTTGCGGTCTGCGGTACAGCTACGGCTTCCGGCTGGGCGTCCTGCGCCGCAGCAATAGTGGCAACACCCAGAGCGAGCGTGACGCCCGCAGTCATTGTGAATTTACGCATTAAAGTTCTCCGTCCAGATCGTTAATTTCGGAATTGGCTGGGGCGGCCGCGCTGTCGCTGTCCGCCAGAATTTCGGTTGTTTCGGCAATGGGTTGTTCCGGCTGCGCAGCCAAAACTGGTGCTGCATTCTCGCCAATGATGAAGGCAATTTTCTCACCTGTGCGGGCACGCAGTTCGCGGCCCTGTTCGATGAACCCGGCCTTGCCCTTGATGAAACCGGAGAAGACCCCGACGGCAATCCAGCTGGCGAACACTGCGCCATTGTTGTTCTTGCCTTCTTCGCGGTAACGGCCATCCAGCCGCACACCGCCCGTGGCCAGTTCCAGCGTGCGCAAGGAAATGCCCAGGATGCCGGGCTTGCCAAAGCCGCCCTTGGCCGTTGCGAAAGTGACCTCGCCCCAGCCGATGCTGCCCGCCGGGACGACCACTGTGTCGTTGTCGATCACATCTTCCAGCACCGTGACGCTGAAGCGGTCACCGACCTTGTGGGTCTGGCTGGAAAGCTCTTCATTGAGCATGACCTTGAGCGGGGTGAAGCCTGGCAAGGTGGCGGATTGCGCCACGATTGCTGGTTCAACTGCCGGTGCAGCAACCGCGGCCTCATCGGCAGCAGCCATGGCTTCACCAGCAGCCACGGTATTTACCGCGCCAACCTGGGCAACGGCGCCTGTATTCAAGAAGATTGCCGTCAACGCCAATGCTGCGGCGCGGGTTACGTCAGAAATGCCGCCCATAATTTTACCCACCCGTTGTTTGGCGGCAGCTATGACAAGGCATTATGCGAGTCTATGATTCCTAGCCAATCTGGCCCCATACCAATTGCTAATTTGCGCCACTGTTGCGCGCCAACAACACGTTCACCGGCCAAATGGATTTTCATCGCCGGTTCAGCACGATGCCGGCATATATCCGCCGCATTGATCGTGGAGGGTCGCATCCCATGAAGGCATTACTCACGGCGATTGTCGCCGCATTGTTACTGTTCGTCCCCGCCGGTTCCGCGCATGCGCAGTTCGGCGGGTTGGAGCGTACCGAGGTCAAGGAGGGCTATCAGCTCAAACCCGGCGCAGTGCAGATTCTGGTGTTCCGGCCCGATGTCCACGTGGGTGAACAGACCACCGGCGGGATGAACGAACCCAATGCCGAATGGACCCAGACTGCCAAGGCGCACATCATGGCGGCGCTGGAGCAGGAGCATCTGGCGCGGGGCAGCCAGCTGGTGATGGTGACGCAGGAAGACGGCGAAATGGGCGAACTGGTGGCGGATTACACCGCGCTGTTCGGCACGGTCGCCAATTCGGTGCTCAATCACAAGATGGTGCGCAGCAACCGCCTGCCGACCAAGCGCGATGCGTTTGACTGGACGCTGGGCGAAGATGCGGCGCGGCTTAAGGCGCTGGGCGGCGATTATGGCCTCTTTTTCTACACTTACGACAGCTATGGTTCGACCGGGCGCAAGATCATCCAGGGTCTGGCGCTGGTGCTGGGCGGGGGCTTTGTCCCCTCTGGCGTGCATATCGGTTATGCCGGTCTGGTCGATCTGGATACCGGCGATCTGGTCTGGCTGAATGTCGACACGTCGATGGGCGGGGACATCCGTACAGCCGAGGGCGCGCAGAAACGCGTGGCGCAGCTGATGGAGGAATTTCCGGTGCGCGCAGAGGGTGTTGTGGTGCCAGAGGGGACCGTGACCTTTGATCCGCCGCTGCCGCCAGACGGGCCGGTTGATGACGAGCCGGTCGTTGCCAGTCCAACCGCTGCGGGAGACGGGCAATGAAGCAATTTGCAATCACCCTGGCCGCCAGCGCTTTGTTCGCCAGCCCGCTCGCCGCGCAGGACGTGGCTGCGGTGGAGCAGGTGGCTGACCCCGCGCCGCTGCCCAGTGCGCATGGCTATGAACCGCAGGACGATCTGGAAAAGGGCCTGTGGTACGAAATGGACGAGGCCGAGCGGCGGCTGAAACAGTCCAAATTCCTGATCGAAGACCCCGCGCTTAACGATTATGTGCGCGGTGTGCTGTGCCGCACGGTGGGCGAGGATCGCTGCCCAGCGGCGCGGATCTATCTGATGCGCACCCCGCAGTTTAACGCCAGCATGGCACCCAATGGCGTGATGCTGGTCTATTCCGGCCTGCTGCTGAGGATGCGCGATGAAGCGCAGTTGGCGGCGGTGCTGGGGCACGAGTTCACCCATTTTGAGAAACAGCATTCGCTCCGCCTGTTCCGTAATATGCGCAAGAAGAGCGATCTGATGGCATGGCTGTCGGTCGCGCCGGTCCGGCTGCCCTATGCTGCGGCGATGGCGACGCAATTTGCTGTGATCGGCAGTGTGTTCTCCTTCAGCCGCGATATGGAGCGTGAGGCGGATGCCGGATCGATCAAGGAACTGGCGCAGGCCGGTTACGATCCGCGCGCAGCCAGCGCGGTCTGGTCGCAGCTGGGCGCTGAAATGGACGCCACCGCCAAGGAGCGCCGCCACCGCAGCAACAAAAAGCGCGGCGGCCTGTTCGCCACGCATCCGCGCACCACTGACCGGATGGGCACGCTGGCGCAGCTGGCAGAGGCCGCCGTGCCCGATGCCAGCGCCGCGGAGACTCGCGCCGCTGAATATCGCGCGGCTCTGGGAGACTGGTGGCCGCAGCTGATTGACGACCAGATCGCCTTGCAGGATTTTGGCGGGACCGAATATCTGCTTGCCACGCTGGCGGGTGGTGATCCGGCGGGCTGGACGGGCGATCTGCTCTATGCCCGCGGCGAGTTGTACCGCGCGCGCGCCAAGGAAGGCGATTTCGCGCAGGCGGCAGACTTCTTCCGCCAGGCAATTGCCACCGGCGATACACCGCCTGAAAGCTGGCGCGGGCTGGGGCTGGCGCTGATGAGACTGGGCAACAAGCCCGAGGGGCAGGAGGCGCTGCGCAGCTATCTGACGCTGCGGCCGCAGGCAGCCGATGCCGCCTTGCTGCGAACGATGGCCGGGGAGACACTATCGTGAAGCGTCTGGGAAAACTGTTCATCGCACTGGCTCTGGCAGCCGGGCTGACAACGCCCGCACAGGCGGGCTGGCGTCTGGTCGAGAAGGGCGAGGAGCGCAAGGTTGCGGGCCGGATGTATGTCACCCCGACCGAAGACTGGAACCGCTCCACCATCCGCCCCGTCAGCCGGTCCGAAGTGTGGACGCGCGACGGACGTGAGCTCAACGATCTCGATTTTTTCATGGGGATCAAGGATGGCAAACCGCTGTTCCGCGAAACCCATCGCAAGCGCGCGCCGCTGCCCAAATTCGACCCCGCAATGCTGCCCACCGATATCGTGGAGTGGTATCAGGACACGGCCAACATCGTACTGGGCGGATCTTTGTTTGCGATTACAGAGGTCAAACCGGCGCGGCTGGCGGGCTATGACGGCGTGCATTTCGCCTTCAGCTACACCGGCAGCGACAATGTCGAGCGCAAGGGCGAGGTCCGCGCGGCGATCATCGACAGCCGCCTGTATCTGATCAGCTTCGATGCTCCGTCGCTGTATTATTTCGACCGCAATATCGGCGGTGTTCGGGTGTTGATGGATAGCGCGCGGCTCAAACGCTGACGCATAACAACTGATGTCACTAAAAAGGGGCGCCGGAGATTAGTCCGACGCCCCTTTTGCATTGCTGCGCAGGATTAGTCCTGACGCTGGCCTGTGATCGGCATTGCGCCAAATGCACCGGCATTGACCGTTCCGGTCATCTGATTGCCTTCAACAGTGGCTTCACAATCGAGCGTCATCGGCATGGGGACCGTCATGTCCATCTTCCAGGTCAGCTTGTCGCCGTCCATTTTGCCATCTTTGACGTCCATCGAGCCCATCGCGCCGGCCATCGAGCCGGTGAAGCAGCCATCATCGCCGGGTACGACGGTGAAGGTGCCTTTCTGTTCGCCCATCGGGCTCTTGACGACGGTGTCATAGGTTCCAGCTGCGGACATACATATTCTCCTGTAATTGATTTCGTGGACATTGGGATAACTGACAGTGATGTCAATAAGGTCCCTTATTCGATCTCCATCACTTCGACTTTGAGGCCAAGCGTGTCCAGCTGCGGGCGAACCACCGCTGCATCGCCGACCACCACATAAACCAGGCTGGGTTCAAGGAAATTGGCCCGGCCAATTGTGTCGAGTTCGGCAGCGGTCAGGTTCTTGTACCGATCAGCCAACGTTTCGTAATAGGTATCGGGACGGCCATAGCGCACGATATTGATCAAGCCGCCCAGCACATCATTAGCGGTTTCGAACTGACCCGGCAGCTCGCGCATATTGCCGTTGATGATCCGCTCCAGCTCGTTGGGCTGCACGCCGCGGGTGGTAACGAAATCGCCGATCTCGCGGCGGATTTCGGCGATGGAATCGCCCGTGCGGTCAGCCTGTACCGGCGCGTTGATGCGATAGGACACGCGGTCCAGCCCGGTAGCGATGCCAGTGCCGGCACCATAGGACCAGCCCTTGTCTTCGCGCAGATTCATGTTGATCCGGGCGAGGAAGCCGCCGCCCAATGCCTCGTTCGAGGCGTTGACCAGCACCAGATCGTCCGTGCCCTTGAAGTCGAGCACGCGGCCTGCGGAGATGATCGACTGCGGCGAATTGGGCCGGTCGAGCAGGATTATCCGCTGCGTGTTCTGCGGCAGAGCCAGATCATAACCACGTGCCGGTTTGGCCGTGGCAGGGGCTTTCCAGTCGGCGAAGCTGGCTTCGAGCAGGCGCACCGATTCTGCCAGCGTGGTATCGCCCACCACATAGATGCGCGCATTGTCGGGGCGCAGCCAGGTGGCGTGGAATTTCTCCAGATCGCCGCGGCTCAGCCCCTCCAGCGTGGCGGCAGTGCCAAGGCCGGAGCTGGGCAGGCCATAAGGGTAATCGCCAAACAGCGCCTTTTGCAGCGCACGGGCGGCGATCGAATTGGGGTCCTTCAGCTCGGCATTCAGGCTGTTGAGCAGCTTGCTGCGCACCCGTTCGATATCGCTATCGCGCAGACCCGGATGCCGGATGAAATCGGCCAGAAGTTCAAGCGAGGGGGCCAGATTGGGTGATAGGGCCGACAGCGTAAAGGTCGTCCAATCGGCGTCGAAACTGCCTGAGACATTCGCGCCCAGCCGTTCCTGCGCGATGGCAAGAGCGGTGGAGTCGAGATCCTTGGTGCCTTCATCCATTACCCCGACAAGCAAGCGCTGCGTGCCCAGTGTGGCGCGGGTTTCAGCGGCACGGCCGGCATCGAATTCCACCATGACCGAAACGGTCGGCACGGCGTCGCGGCGGGCGAAGTACACTTCCATCCCGTTCGACAGTGTAGCGCGTTCGATATCGGGGAAGTCCAGCCCGGTCAGGTCGCCCATCGGCGGCAGCGTGCTGCGGTCGGCGTGGGAGAGCGTGACCATGGCGTCGAGATCGCAGACCTCTCCGGGGCAGTAATTGGCCTGCGCCACGTCTTCGATCCGCGTTGGTTCGCGCACGGCACCGCCGCGATCTTCGCCGCCTTCGGTGCGTTCACCGGGGGTGATGATCAGGTTGAAAACCGGACGCGACACCCACTGGCGGGTCAGCGCGGTAACCTGTTCAGGCGTGGCAGCTGCCATCTGTTCCAGCTGCTTTTCGACAAAGCCGGGATCACCCATGAACAATTCGCCGGAGGCCAGCTGCGGCGCTTTGCCGCCAAAGCCGCCAACCGATTCCAGCCCGCGGATCACGCCCGCCATGGTGCTGACCTTGGCACGCTCCAGCTCGTCAGCGGTGGGGCCTTTGGCCAGGAAATCGGCGATCTGGGCGTCGAGCTTGGCGGCCACTTCGTCCACCGAAACACCCGGCTTCACATCTGCCTGAACGATAAAGACACCGGCATCTTCCAGCGTCCAGTTGAACGCGGCCACCGAGACTGCAACCGGATCCTTGCGGACAAGCGCATTGTCAAGACGCGAGCTGGACAGCCCGCCGAGCACAGCCGCGCCCAGACCGACCGGAATGGCGTCTGGCGAGTTCGAGCCGGGTACGGTCCACATCCGGTACAGGCGCGTGGTGGCGACCTGATCGGTGATTTCCTTGGTTACCGGCGCTGCCAGTGTCGGGACCGGCATGGCGGGATGGTTTACTTCCGGCCCGGCGGGAATATCGCCGAACCATTCCTGCACCTTGGCGCGGGCGGTTGCGGTGTCGATATCACCGGCCAGCACCAGCACGGCATTGTTGGGGCCGTAATGATCCTTGAACCAGCTTTGCACGTCATCCATCGACGCCGCGTCCAGATCGCCCATCGAGCCGATGGTCGAGTGGTGATAGCGGTGCCCCTTGGGGAACAGGTTTTCGAAGATTTCGTACCGCAGCAGGCCATAGGGCTGGTTGTCGCCCTGGCGTTTTTCATTCTGCACAACGCCGCGCTGGTTATCGAGCTTTTCCTGCGTCACCGCGTTGAGCAGATGGCCCATGCGGTCGCTTTCCAGCATCAGCACGCGGTCCAGCGCGCCGGTGGGCACGGTCTGGAAATAATTGGTCCGGTCGCCATTGGTGGTGCCGTTGACGTCGGTGCCGCCCATTTGCTGGATATATTCAAACCAGTCCTCTGGCGCGTTTTCGGTGCCGTTGAACATCAGATGTTCGAACAGATGCGCAAAGCCGGTCTTGCCCGCAGGTTCGTGCTTGGAACCGACGTCATACCAGACCGAAACGCCGACCAGCGGCGCCTTGCGGTCTTCATGGACGATGACGGTGAGGCCATTGTCGAGCGTGAATTTGTCGTAAGGAATATCAACTTCGTCGACCAGTTCCTGCAGGCTGGCGACCTTGCCCATTTCGGCATGGTGGTCGGCATAGGCGGGGGCCGCGCTCGCAAAGGCGAGGGCAATGGCGCTGGTGGTGGCCAGGCGAAGTTTCATGATGGCAGTCCTTCCGGGAAATTTCGTGAACGAGTGGTAGTTTAAAGGGTCAGCGGCGGTGTGCAACCGTCTTGCGGCTGGCCGCATTGGCCAGCACATCCTGCCGCCAGAAGCGCACCGGTTTCAAGCGGTGCTGGACGAACAGCGTAGCCTGATCGGTGTAATGCACAGAATCGGGCCGCGTGGTCGCCGCGCCAAAGGGCTGGATTGATTCCGACCGGACCCGCTGGCCCGGCTCCCATTCCACAAATTGCACGAAGCTGTCGCCGTGACGCACGGCCAGCCGCCCGTCCTCATGCACATCCCACAGCGTCGAAGCGCGCAGCGTGTCCGACCCGCCATCCAGCGGCAGATCAACCTCGCCCTGACGCAGCCGCAACAGCTCGCTCATCGGCGGGTCGATCCGGCCAAAATGCTTCATCAGATGCTCGGTGGCCGATTCCAGCCGTTCAAGCGGATCGGGAGCGACCTTGTTCTGGTATTCGGACGACATGAATTCGCGGATCAGCAGCAAGGCGATGCTGTCAGCGCGCCCGCGATTGTCGGCGGTGTAATCCCAGCTATTCAGCAGCGTGCGCGCGCGGGCCAGATCGGGGCGATCCGACAGATCCAGCTTGGCAATGCCCGCGTACATATCCGCGACATAGCCTGCGTGTTCATAGCCCTGGTCATATTTGATCCGCTCCAGCGTTTCGCGGTCGATAACGTCCGCCTCGCTCATCAGCTTCCATGCGCGGCGTGACCGGTTGGTGGTCTTTAGCTCCACCCCCATTTCAGCCGGCACGCTGTCAGGCGACAAATCGCTGCCCGGTCCCGCCGCATTGAACGGCGTGTTGTTGGCATTGTAGAGCCAGCCGCTGGCCGGGTTCACATATTTGGGAATGTCCGCATAGGCGACCGGGCCGGTCCAGATCAGCCGCGGATCGTCGCCCGGCAGGATACCGCGCCAGTCATATCCGGGCAGCCGGTCGGGCATGGCGGCGTTATAGACATAGGCGATATTGCCCTTGGCATCGCCGTAAATGAAATTGGTCGACGGAATATCCATCCGCGCCAGAATGCCCTGCCATTCGTCCAGCGTCTTGGCCTTGTTCAGCCGGTAATAGGCATCCAGCTGGCCGAGATTGTCGATCCCGCCATAGCGGAAGGCGAACACGCCATTGGCATTCTTAATCACCGGGCCGTGGACACTGCGATACACCGTGCGGCGCACCGGCAGGACAATGGGGCCAAACCGGACGGGTAGGGTGACGGTCTTTTCTTCCAGATCCAGCCAGCGTTCGCCCATGCGGTATTTCTTGCCGCTGTCGTCCATCACCAGCTGATAAACATCGACCATGTCGGGGCGGTTGACCGTGTTGGTCCAGCCCAGATTTTCGTTATGACCCAAGAAGGGGAAGGGGCTGCCTGGGAAGTTTGCGCCCGCGAAATGCCAGCCCTCTTCGCTTTCGACGACCAGCTCGTACCACGCCACCCCGCCGCGCCACGGTTGGTGTGCGTTGGAAACCAGCCGAGTGACCCCGTCGCCCGATTTCTCCGGCGCAATGGCAAAGGCGTTTGATCCGGACAGCGCGCCATCCTCGCCCCACGGCAGCGGTTTGGGGCGCGCCGAAATCTGCATTGGCGCACCATCGCGGATAACGCGGGTGGGTTCGATCTGCGGCTGGTCCTCGCCCGCATCCTTGGGGATGGCGGGGCCGAATTCGGGAAGCAGTGGCTCGCCCTTGACCAGCGGTTCGATCACGCCGTTAAGGCCGAAGAAAAACGGCTGGCGCAGCGCAAAGCCGGCCGCGACATCCATCCCGTCAACCGGGAACAGATTGCTCAGCTTAAGTTCTTCAGGATGCGCCTCGGCATAATCGTTCAACCCGGTGGCATAGGCATCGAACAGCGCGCGGGTATCCGCTGGCAGCTGCATATAATGCCGCTCTGCCGTGCCGCGCGCGTCGAGCAGGTGATAGACGTAATCAATCGCTGCGCCGTCTTCCCCGGCAATTGCGCCAAAGCGGCCGCGCGTCATCGCTGACACGTCCTGCAAGGTTGAAAAATCATCCTCGGCATGGGCCTGCGCCACGCCGTAAGCGACATCGGCATCGGTTTTGCCATAGATGTGGGGGACGCCAAACTCGTCGCGCACAATGTCCGCCGAATAGGCGCGGCTGGACAGCCTGACGTCGTCGCGCTGCGCCCAGAATGGCTCCCAACTTGCCAATGCCACAAAGGCGATCAGCACGATCACGATAAGCGCAAAGCCGATGCGCCCCAACCATTTCCGCATGCAGTAAGTCCTCTCCTGCAACTGGCCTAGCGGGAATTGGCCGCGCCGGAAAGGGGGTGAAACTGGAACAGGGATAAGTTGCCGCGCACCCTTCCGCCAAATGGATTCGCCCCGCTACCCCCGCCGGTGTGACAGCACAGATCACCATCGGCCATGATGCCACCGGCAAGCCGGTCGAGTTCGATATCGAGGAGCTGCTGGCAACGCGCCTGCTGGTCCAGGGCAATTCGGGCAGCGGCAAATCGCACTTGCTGCGCCGCCTGCTCGAAGAAAGCGCCGCAATGGTGCAGCAGGTGGTGATCGATCCCGAAGGCGACTTTGTGACGCTGGCCGAACCGTTCGGCCATGTGGTGATCGACGGCGCGGCCTATTCCCCGCACGAGATCGAGGCGCTGGCGCGGCGCATCCGCGAACACCGCGCATCGGTTGTGCTGGCGTTGGAAGGGCTGGAGGTCGAACAGCAAATCCGCTGTGCCGCGCAATTCCTGGGCGCGCTGTTCGATGCACCGCGGCAACATTGGTATCCGGCGCTGGTGGTGGTGGACGAGGCGCAGATGTTTGCCCCTGCGGTCGCGGGTGAAATGGCCGAAGACACGCGCCGCTTGACGCTGTCGGCGATGACCAATCTGATGTGCCGGGGCCGCAAACGCGGACTGGCCGGGATCGTCGCGACGCAGCGGCTGGCCAAGCTGGCCAAGAATGTCGCGGCAGAAGCGTCCAATTTCCTGATGGGGCGCACCTTTCTGGACATCGACATGATCCGTGCCGCCGATTTATTGGGTATGGAACGCCGCCAGGCCGAACGCATCCGCGAGCTGGAGCGCGGGCATTTTCTGGCGCTGGGTCCGGCGATCAGCCGCCTGCCTGTGGCGGTCAAGATCGGACCGGTTCAATCCGGCCACGCAGCCCGCTCAGAAGGGCTGATGCCGATGCCCGAAGCGGCGGCGGGCGATATGGAAGCGCTGCTGATGAACGAGCTGTCGGTGGAGGCCGCCAAGGCTGCACCCCCGCCGCCCCCGCCGCCCGCGCCGCGTCCCGAACAACTCGCTGACAGCATCGCGCGGGCCGAGGAGCGTCAGGCTCCGCCACTGGCCGCCGCCACTCCGCCGCCGTCAGAAATTGCCGCGCAGGTTGAGGCGATCATCGCCGCGCTGGCTGCGGAGGAGGGCAGCGCGTTCCAGTCTGCCTCCGCGCAGTTCCAGACCTTCCTGCTGCGTTGCCGGCAGCAGCGACTAATTGGCCCGCTGCCTGATATGCCCGCCTTCCGCCGCCGCTTTGCCGTGGCCGGGGCCGGGCTGGACGATCTGGACAGCGCAGTGCGCGCGCGGATCATGGAGCTGGCGCACGGGGTGGAGGACGATCTGCTTGCCCCCTTTCTGGTCATCGCGCGCAGTGCCCATGCGGGTGAAACCACTGTCGATGAAGACGCGATTGCGCGCGCCTATGGCACCAGCTCGCCGGGCCGCATTCGCCGCCTGCTCGAACATTTCGAAAAAAAGGGCGTGATTGTCGTTCGCGAGGAGTTTGGCGGCGGGCGCACGGTGATGGTGCCCGGCATGGAGCAGGTTGCGCAGTCTTGAAGTGTGGCCTTACCACGCCCTTGCAGTGACACCGGGCGGCTCGCATACATCGGACATGGAAATCGCAAGCTTCGCCCAGTTCGCAGCGCTGGACATTCGCGCCGGGACGATTGTGCGGGCGGAGCCTTTTCCCGAAGCGCGCAAACCCGCCATCAAGCTGTGGGTCGATCTTGGCAGCGAGATCGGCGTGCGCAAAAGCTCGGCCCAGATCACCAATCTCTATACACCCGAAACGCTGGTGGGCCGCCGGGTGATGGCCGTCGCCAATTTCGCCCCCCGCCAGATCGGGCCGATGCTGTCTGAAATACTGGTGCTGGGCTTCCCTGATGCGCAGGGGCGGATCGTGCTGGTCGAACCGGAAACTGCGGTGCCCGATGGCGCGCGTTTGGCGTGAGTTGCGGCGCACCCCTTCCAACTCCGCCACCGACCCCTATATTCGGGTAACACACCTTTCCACCGTGAAAGGCTGCACGGCAATCGATTGAGGGACACTGCATGAATCTCGAAAAATTCACCGATCGCGCCAAGGGTTTCCTGCAAAGCGCGCAGACCGTCGCGATACGCATGAATCACCAGCGGATTTCCCCCGCGCATATCCTCAAGGCCTTGCTTGAAGATAACGAGGGGATGGCCGCTGGCCTGATCCAGCGTGCAGGCGGCGATGCGCGCCGGGCAGTCGATGAAATCGACGCAGTGCTGGGCAAGGTGCCCGCAGTTACCGGGGGCGGGGCGCAGCAGACGCCAGGGCTGAACAATGACGCCGTGCGCATCCTCGATCAGGCGGAGCAGATTGCCGAGAAATCGGGCGACAGTTTTGTGACGGTAGAACGGCTGCTGGTCGCGCTATCGCTGGCCAGCACCACCTCTGCCGGACAGGCGCTCAAGGCAGCCAAGCTCGACCCCAAGGCGCTGGAGACCGCGATCGGCGAATTACGCGGCGGGCGTACTGCCGATTCGGCGAGTGCGGAAAATGCCTATGACGCGATGAAACGCTATGCCCGCGACCTGACGCAGGCGGCGCGCGACGGCAAGCTGGACCCGGTAATCGGCCGTGACGAGGAAATCCGCCGTACGATCCAGATTCTGGCGCGGCGGACCAAGAACAATCCGGCGCTGATCGGCGAACCCGGCACCGGCAAGACCGCGATTGCCGAAGGTCTGGCGCTGCGCATTGCCAATGGCGACGTGCCCGACAGCCTGAAAGGCCGCACGCTGATGAGCCTCGACCTTGGCTCGCTGATCGCCGGGGCGAAATATCGCGGCGAGTTCGAAGAACGGCTGAAGGCGGTACTTGACGAGGTAAAGGGCGCCGATGGCCAGATCATCCTGTTCATCGATGAAATGCACACGCTGATCGGCGCGGGCGCGTCGGAGGGCAGCATGGATGCCGGCAATCTGCTCAAACCCGCACTCAGCCGCGGCGAGCTGCACTGTATCGGCGCGACCACGCTGGATGAATACCAGAAATATGTCGAGAAAGACCCCGCTTTGCAGCGACGCTTTCAGCCAGTGCATATCGCTGAACCCTCGGTGGAGGATACAATCAGCATCCTGCGCGGGCTGAAGGAGAAGTACGAGCTGCACCACGGCGTGCGGATCACGGACGGTGCGATTGTCGCGGCTGCGCAGCTGTCCAACCGTTATATCCAGAACCGCTTTCTGCCCGACAAGGCGATCGATCTGATGGACGAGGCCGCCAGCCGCATCCGCATGGAAGTGGAGAGCAAGCCAGAGGAAATCGAAAACCTCGACCGGCGCATCATCCAGCTCAAGATCGAAGAGCAGGCGCTGCAAAAGGAAACCGACCGCGCCTCGCAGGACCGGCTGACCGCGCTGCGCAAGGAGCTGGCCGAGCTGGAGCAGCAATCATCCGAGCTGACCACCCGCTGGCAGAACGAGCGGGACAAGATCCATGCCGAGGCCAAGCTGAAAGAACAGCTCGATGGTGCGCGGCTGGAACTGGAGCAGGCGCAGCGTGAAGGCGATCTCGCCAAGGCGGGGGAGCTGTCCTACGGGCGCATCCCGCAGCTGGAAAAGCAGCTGGCCGAGGCCGAAGGTCATACCGAGAATGCACTGCTGCGCGAAGAGGTCACCGATGACGACATTGCGGGCGTTGTCAGCCGTTGGACCGGCATTCCGGTTGATCGCATGCTGGCGGGCGAGCGCGAAAAGCTGCTCGATATGGAGAACCTCATTGGCAAGCGGGTGATCGGCCAGAGCCAGGCGATCGAGGCGGTGGCCAAAGCCGTCCGCCGGGGCCGGGCGGGGCTGCAAGACCCCAATCGCCCGCTCGGCAGCTTCCTGTTCCTCGGCCCGACCGGCGTCGGCAAAACCGAGCTGACGAAAGCGCTGGCCGGTTTCCTGTTCGATGACGACAGCGCAATGGTGCGCATCGACATGAGCGAGTTCATGGAGAAGCACGCGGTCGCCCGCCTGATTGGCGCGCCTCCGGGCTATGTCGGGTATGAAGAGGGCGGCGTGCTGACCGAAGCGGTACGGCGGCGGCCCTATCAGGTGGTGCTGTTCGACGAGGTCGAAAAGGCGCATTCGGACGTCTTCAACGTGCTGCTGCAAGTGCTCGACGATGGCCGCCTGACCGACGGGCAGGGCCGCGTGGTGGACTTTACCAACACGCTGATCATCCTGACCAGCAACCTCGGCAGCCAGTTTCTGGCGAACATGGAGGATGGTCAGGGGGTCAAGGATGTCGAGCCCCAGGTGATGGATGTGGTGCGCGGACATTTCCGCCCCGAATTCCTTAACCGGCTGGACGAGATCATCCTGTTCCACCGCCTGAGCCAGGAACACATGGCACCCATCGTCAAACTGCAGGTCGCGCGGGTGCAGAAACTGCTCAAGGACCGCAAGATCGCCATCGATCTTACCGAGGCGGCAGAACGCTGGCTGGGCCGGGTCGGGTACGATCCCGTCTACGGCGCCCGCCCGCTCAAGCGCGCGGTGCAACGCTATCTGCAAGATCCGCTGGCGGACAAATTGCTGAGGGGCGAGGTACCCGATGGGGCATCGGTCAAGATAGACGAGGGCGATGGTGCGCTGGTCATGACGGTGGTGTAACGCATTGGCAACACACTGAGGAAATGGCTTGGCAAATTTCGGTGCCACATAAATTCTGCTACCAGAATTGGCGGTCCCCTGCGGTTTTCCGGCTACAACCTATGCTGTGTGATTTTCGCCACAAGGCGCCCAAAAAGCTATTCTGCGCTTTGACAAGGCGGCCCGTCTCTTGCAGGAAAGAAGTTCTAGGGACTGGGGGTCTCCTGATTCAAGGGCGCCATGCATGGACGCTGCGGCAAGTTGCCGTGATCGGACGCTGGCTTTGATTGGGAAATTCAGTTCCGGTTGTCGCGACTGGAGTTGATATGAAAACGTTTCACGAAAATACAATTAAGGGTCTTGCGGTCTCGGTTTCCGCACTCGCACTGGTAGCCGGTGCGCCTGCATGGGCGCAGACTTCGCAGCCTTCTGGCGTAACGTCCAACGAAACCCAGACCATCGATTGCGATGACTATGTCAACGCGCCCGACGGCACTGTAATCCCGGTAGAGTGCGACAACGCACCTGTCGACGTGACGGGTACGGGCGCGGACGGCTCGGTTACGCCGGGCTCGATCGTTGTTACTGGTTCGCGCATTAAGCGCGATACCTATAGCAGCATCTCGCCGCTTCAGGTGATCACCACAGAAGCTTCAAATGAACAGGGCTTGTTTGATCCGTCGCAGATTCTGCAACGTTCGGAATCGGCTTCGGGTCAGCAGATCGACGCCACCTTCCAGGGCTTCGTGCTCAACAACGGTCCGGGTTCGCAGACGCTGAACCTGCGCGGCCTTGGTGCCGACCGAACTCTGCTGTTGGTAAATGGCCGGCGTCTCGCGCCGTCGGGTACCGAAGGCGCACCAGTCAATCCTTCGATCAACCTGCTGCCAGGTTCACTGATCGACCGCTATGACCTGCTGCTTGATGGCGCGTCGTCGGTTTACGGTTCGGACGCTGTCGCAGGTGTCGGTAACGTCATTCTCCGCAAGGATTTCGACGGCCTTGAACTTTATGCTCGTGGCGAAATCAACCCGCAGGGCGGCGGCGATGACTATACGGTCAGCGCGGCTTTCGGTAAGAACTTTGACCGTGGCTTTATCGGCATCGGTGCGGAATATGATTTCCGTGACACTGTTCGCTTTAATGATCGCGATTTCTTCCGCGGTTGCGACAAGAACTATGAAGTCGATCAGGATGGCAACATCTACACTCTCGGGGTGCGCGATAATGCGGTGGTTCTAAATGCATCGGGTGGCGCAGTTGGCGTTTCAGAGAACGAATGCAAAATCGGCGGCATTTCAGGTCGTCTCTTCAATCCCTACACTTTCTCAGGTTCGATCTATTATCAGGGGGACAATGGTCTCGCATTCCCGGGCTTTGTACCTGGCTATAGCGACTCGCAGAATGCCTTTGGTCAGCAGATCGATTTCAACGGAGACGGTATCCGCGACGTCGATTTCCAGAACGTCAACACCAATGGATCCAATCTCGACCAAGTGTTCCAGAGCCAGCAGAAGCTCTACAACATCATGGCTTATGGCGAATACACCTTCCCTAGTGAAGTCAATCTGACGCCGTTTTTCGAGGCCAATTACAGCCGCGCGGAAATTTTTGCTGACAATGCAGGTACGCCGCAGATTTTCCCGTCGGTACCTGATCTTAACGCTTTCAACCCTTGTAACTTTGCAACCAACCCTAATGGTGTTGACTGCCGTCTAGCTGACAATGCGATCAACAATTTCCCAATCTATAGCCCGACCGGGGGTTTTAATGGCAGCTCGTTCTCGGGAATCAATCTGCCGGTTCTGCCAATCGTTTCGGTTCGCGGTGATCGTAATAACACCGATGTTGTTCAGGAACAGTACCGCGGCGTGATTGGCGTACGCGGCGATTTGCCTTTCATCGATCCAAGCTGGACGTTTGAAGTTTCGGGCGTGTATTCGCGCTCTGAAGGTACTTCTGTCCGGCGCGGTATCCGTGAGGACAAGCTGGCGTTTGCGCTGGGTATCGATCCCACTGGCGATTTCAACGGTGACGGAATTGTAGACAACGACACCGACGCCAACGGCGACGGCATCCCCGACAATCCTGGTGACGGTATCGCAGATGATTACGATTCAGACTATGATGTCTTCGGTGCCTTTGGTGATCCGCTCTTTATTGGTGCCTGTAATGGCGCCGGTCTCGCCAATCCCGACCTAGCAGCATCAGATCTGCTTCAGGGTTGTGTGCCGGTAAATCTGTTCGCTCCCAGCCTTCTGACTGGGGCAATTGGTGATTTCGCTTCGCAGGCTGAACGCGATTATGTCTTCGGTGTTCGCAGCTTCGATACCACTTATGAGCAGATGATCGGTAACGCCTTCATCACCGGTGATCTTTTTGATCTCCAGGGCGGCCCCGCTGGCGCTGTGCTGGGTGTTGAAATCCGCAAGGACAGGATCGATTCGCAGCCGAATGATGTCGCTTCTAATGGCCTGTTCTTCGGCTTCTTCCGTGACCGCGGCGCCGTTGGCAGCAAGGTGACCAAGGAAATATTTGCGGAGCTCGATCTTCCGCTGACGGCTGATAAGCCTTGGGTGCGCGAATTGAGCCTCAATGTCTCCGGTCGGCTTACCGATGACGAAATCTATGGCACAAACTACACCTACTCGCTCAAGGCGGGCTGGCGCCCGGTTGACCCGCTGTTGCTGAAGTTCAGTTATGGTACGTCGTTCCGTGCTCCAAACCTTCGCGAAAACTTCCTGCTGGGTCAGTCGGGCTTCCTGACACTGTTCGATCCGTGTGCTGTTCCTGCCAACGCTTATTTCCCGCTGGCTGGTGGGTATGATCCCACTCAGGATGAGCGTGATCCGCAAGTGCTTGCTGCTTGTCGTCGCGAAGGGCGCGATCCGACAACGGTCGGGACCAACGGTGTAACCACTATCCAGAGCACCAGCATTGAAGTGGAAACTCAGGGTAGCTTGGACATCGATCCGGAAACGTCACGTTCGCTGACGGCCGGCTTCGCTTTCGAAGAAACACTTGGTGACGGATTTGATGTGGCGCTGGGCGCAAGCTATTTCGATATCAAGGTGAAGAATGCCATTGTCGAACTGAGTTCACAGTTCGCCATCAACGATTGCTTCACCCGCAGCGATGGTCAGCGTAGTACGTTTTGTGATGTCCTCACCTACGGTGCGACCGCGGGCAGCCGCCAGCTGATCACCGATGTGACGCCGATCTTCCTGAACCAGGATGCAGAGAGCGTTCGCGGCATCGATTTCAGCGCCAACTTTGGCAAAGAAGTCACCTTTGGCAACACTCTGGTTGATTTCGGTCTGAACCTTCGTGCCAACCATTTGATCGAACGCAGTTCGCTGTTTGTGGGTGATGATGGCCAACCGATCCGTTCGGATGTCACCGGTGAGTTTGGCTTCCCGAAATGGACTGGCCGCGCTGCTTTCACTGCTGACGTGGATAAGTTCCGCTTCACATGGACGACGCGCTACATCGGTGCGGTCGAACAGAACGAAGATGGTATTGACGCATTCAGCGATGCCTTTGGCAATGGTCCCGATGGCAATCCCACCGGCTTCTTCAGCGATACTTGCCTTGGTGGCGGTTCGGCGAATGGCGTGGTTCCGGGTGACGGTCGTTATTGCCGGGACGTTGGTTTCGCCAAGGAGCAGTTCCTGCACACCGCATCGATCCGTTATCGCGCTGATACGTTCACGATCATTGCTGGTGTTGATAACATCTTTAACACCGCTCCGCCGCTGGTTGACAGCAGCGAAGTCCTTGCCATCGCCAACACTGCGATCGGTAACGGCTATGACTATGACGGCCGCGAATTCTTCCTCTCGGTCGAGAAAAAGTTCTGATTGTCAGCTAAGCGATAAGCGAACAACAAGAGGGGCGGGGGTTTTCTCCCGCCCCTTTTTTGTGCCAGCTTCCGAAGCGGCAGGCAGTGACCAAGCCCGTGCGCTGCGGCGAAGTCTTGGTCTGGCGTTTTCAATCTGATAGATCATCCCGGCACATTTGATCCATCCGAGAGGAAATTCGCCGATGTCACCTATGTACGCCATTGCAACGCTCGCTCTGGCCCCGTTGGCCGCTCTAACTGCCCAGATAGCGCACGCCCAGACCCAGCCTGCGGACAGCCCGTTGCTGCCGTGCCGCGCGATTGAGAAGAAGTCCGATCGGCTTGAATGCTACGACCGCGCGATGGATGCGGTTTACGGTGTCGATCAGGCGCTGATGCAGCAGCGTGAGGAAAGCCGCCGCAATAATTTTGGCGATGCTGATGCTGCGCAAGAGGACCGCGCCACGGAAATCACCGCCACGATCACCAATATGGATTACGATCAGCGCTATGACATCCTCCAGATCGAACTCGACAATGGGCAGGTATGGCGCGCGACGTCGCTGGGCGCGCTGCGTAACGGCTTTGAGCGCGGGCAGGTTGTTTTGATCAAGAAAAGCGGTCTGGGTGGTTACAAGCTGACAATGGAAGGCCGGAACGGCTTTCGCGGCGTGCAACGCGTCCGGTGATGGATGCGCGCGGCGCGCAGCACGCTCTGGCACAGGCGCAGCTTGCTCTCCAGCAGGGTAGGCCTGGTGAAGCCAAAACGCTGCTCGCCGGATTGAGACGCCAGCTCCCGCGCGAAAAGGCCATACTCTATCTCAGCGCCAGAGCAGAGCGGGCTGCGGGCGACCACGCTGCGGCTGCAGCTTACCTGCGCAAGGCCACCAAAGCCGCTCCGAAGGAAGCGCCACTATGGGCGGAGCTGGGCCAATCGCTCGACGATGCCGGATCGCCGCGTGACGCGGTGCGCGCCTATGACCGGGCGTTGCAACTGGCGCCGGCGCTGATTGATGCTGCGATTGATCGCGCGGTGGTACGCGCTCGGGCGCTGGGCGAGGCTGCGGGACTGGACGAGCTGCGTGCGCTGGCGGCGGCCAATCCGCAGCATTTGCGGGCCTGGCGCAATCTGGCGATCCTCGAGCGCGAGGCACTGGCTCCCGAACGTTCCAGCGCGGCAGCCGATCACGTGCTGCACATGGCGCCCGGCGATGCCAAGGCGCTGGCTTGCAAGGCCTATGCGCAGTTCGATGCGGGCGCCCCCAGCGCGGGCCTGTTCGCCAAGGCGCGTGACAGTGATCCGCGTAATCCCGATCTTGTTCTGAAGCACGCGGCTGCGCTCCACGCAGAGGGGCATTCGGACGAAGGCGAGCGCCTGCTTGATGCCGTCACCGCGGCCAATCCGCATTGGGTGGAAGCGCACCGCACCTTGGCGCAATTGCGCTGGGAGGCGCAGACGGGTCCAGATCCGCTGGCCAGTTTCGTGCGCGCTGAAGCTGGTGGAGCGTTGCCGGCGGAAGTGTGGGTGGAGCACGCGAGGCTGGCTGAACGGTTTGCGGACTCTCAGGCGGCAGATGCCATTATCGCCCGTGCCAGCGAGGCCATGGGGCCAAACCTGCAAATCGACCTGATCGCTGCCCAGATTGCGTGTGAGGCAGATGATTTTGCCGGGCGCGAGGCTGAGATTGCGAAAATCCGCGATCGGCACGATCCTGCGGCGGCTTTGACCCTGTGCCGCTGGTTGGGGCGGATGCACCGGTTTGACGAGCTTTGCGAACGTAGTGAGGCCTTGTGGAAGCGGGGGTTTGGCCGTGATGTCCTGCCCTACGTCGCGCTTGGGTGGCGGGGTATCGACGATCCGCGCTGGGAATGGCTTGAGCGCGGGGGCGGGTTTGTTCGCGCGATGGATCTGGCTGGCGAGATTGACGATCTGGAGGCATTGGCGGCACGTTTGCGGAGCCTGCACCGGACCAAACACCACCCGCTTGAGCAATCTCTGCGCGGCGGTACGCAAACCGATGGCATGCTGTTTGCGAACAGCAGCCCCGAGATCCGGCAGTTGCGCGATGTTATCGAGGCAGCGATTGCCCACTATCTGGCGGAGCTTCCCAAGGCGGACCGCAAGCATCCGTTGTTGTCATTGCCGCGCGATCATCACCGCTTTGCGGGCGCGTGGTCGGTGCGACTGGCGGGAGGGGGCTTCCACGTCCAGCATTTCCATCAGGCGGGCGATCTGAGCTCTGCCTGTTACATCGCCTTGCCTGACGGCCTGGGAGCGGGCGCGGGAAGTGACGGCGCAGCGGCGCATGCGGGCTGGCTCAGCGTAGGCGAACCGCCTGCGGAGTTTGGTCTGGATTGGGAACCGCTCAAGCTGATCGAGCCGCGTGAGGGGCTGCTGGCGCTGTTCCCTTCGTGGAGCTGGCATGGCACGCGGCCATTCGCAGCCGGAGAGCGGCTCACCGTCGCATTCGACGTCGCGCTAGGCTGAATTTCTGACATATCGGATGAGTGCGCAGTCTTGGCCGCGCCTCCCTGCACTCAAGAATTTCTGAGCGAGCAATTACGGTATTGGGCTGAGGATTCTGGACAAAAAGAAAGGCGGGCCGAAGCCCGCCTTTCCTGTTTGTACCGATTTCGAACTGCTTAGAATTCGAGGGTCGCGCTTGCGAAGATGCGACGGCCAACCGGATCGTAGGTTTCGACATAGGTGTTGCCGTTGCTGCCACCGAAGTTGGAGGCGATGATCGGCGGTTCCTTGTCGAGGATGTTGTTGACACCGAAACGCAGCGTAACCGGATCGAGCTGATACGAAAGCGTCAGATCGAAATAGCTCTGCGAGCCGATATTGGCAGTGGTGACCTGCGAACCTGTGCCGAGATCGTCGTCAGTGCTCGTCTGATCCCAATCGACTGGGCCAAAGTACCGCCAGCGTCCCGAGAGGCCAATTCCGCCGTCGAACTGATATCCGATGCGAAGCTGATGGCGCCAGTCAGGCTGCGGCGAGCCGCAGGTGTTACCATGATAACCGGCACAATCGTACACGCCATCATTACCGTTGACCGCAGCACCCGTATCGAACTCGAAATTGTCGAGATACGTACCAGTGAAACCGATAGTTACCCGGCCCGGTCCGATCGAGCGGTTATACGCCGCTGAGATATCGACACCTTCGGTCGAGACGCCACCGACATTCTGCGTCACGTTGGTCACGAAACCACCGTTGACCCACAAGGCAAGGCTACCGGGAGCGCGCGTAACTGCATTGCAGAACAACGGATCGCCGGTCTGGCCACACAGGTTGAGGACGCTCTGCGCGCCCAGGGTCGAAATCGCCGAGTCTACCGAGATGTTATAGTAGTCAACCGCGAGACTGAAACCGGGAAGGATATCGCGAGGATCAAGCACAACACCGGCGGTATAGGTGTCAGCCTTTTCCGGGTTTACGTTCACGTTGCCACCGATGAACTGGTTGTACTGACCAGCCGGGCTAGCGGCGATTGAGCCGTACCGGTTGGCGGGTACACCCAGGTTCTGACACTGAGCAACCGTGAAGTCGGGGTTTGCGCCTGCGCAGGGATCGCTGCCGCTGAACAGCGCCACACGGCTGGGCGAGAACAGTTCAAGGATGTTAGGAGCACGGACCGCGCGGTTGTAACCCCCGCGGAACTTGACCCATTCAACCGGAGCAAATTCAACGAGCGCCTTGTAGGTGTCAGTCTGCGCGCCAGTGCTGTAGTCCGAATAGCGATATCCGAGTTCGAACGCCAGCAGATCGACAAAACCGTCCTCGATCAGCGGGATGCGAAGTTCGCCGAAGACTTCCTTCACATCGAAGCGGCCTTCAACATCGAGCTGCGGGCTACCCTGGCCGGCACCGTCCTGCGTCTGGAAAGCGAGATCGTTGCGGGTCGAAAGCAACTCTTCACGATACTCGGCACCGATTGCAAAACCGATTGGGCTGGCATTGCCGATGCTCATCAGATCGCCGGCGATATAGGCATTGACGATCACTTCTTCCACTTCGCCCTTCGAAAGGAGCGGAATGTTGACGTAATCGATTGCGGCCTGAGTGATGCCATCACGCGGATCACCGCTGGTTACGATACCAGGGCCCTGGAACGGATTGTAAACCGAACAGGATGGATCGGTACCATCGACAACCGACTGACAGACAACGTTGCCATTGGCGTCGGTGGTCGCCTGAAGCGCATTGCGCAGACGCGAGACCGAGAAGTCGTTGTTGTAGACCTGGCTGAAGATCGTGGTGCCGTACTGGACCGACGCGTCGTAACGGATGTTGTCGGTGATCGGACCACGCAGGCCGCCAACCATGCGATAAGCGGTGTGACGAAGATCGTCGAAACGCGGACCACCTTCGACGTTACGCTTGCCGATATAGATCGGAACGATGCCGGCACCGGTAGGATCGGTATCGGCTACGCCGTCACCGTCGGTGTCGATAAAGTCGCCATTTTCTTCAACGCCGTCGATTGCATTACACAGGAATGCGCCCTGACCAGCGGTGAACAGCGGGCTGTTGCAATCCAGATTGTACTGTTCGGCAAAGAATGTGCCGGACTGTGCGATCTGAGCCTGCGACCGATCGTCCATGAACATGAATTCGGCATAGGCAGTGATCGCCGGCGAGATTTCATAATCGCCGAAGAAACCAGCCGTATATCGGGTGTCGGGACGCTGGAAGTAGTTGATCGGGTTGTAGTTATAGGCTGCGAACGGACGGCTGAAGTCGTCCGATCCGTCAGCTACAAGCGTGCCGAACAGGTTGAAGAACGGATCGGTGACGGTCGCGTATGGCGCCGTCGAGGAGCCACCGCACGATGCGTTGTCGTTGTTGCCACCACCGGTGAGGGCGCAGAACGAATAGTCACGGTCGCCAAGGAACAGCGCCTCGACTTCGCGATAGCCGACATAGCCGGTTACGTGGCCGCGGCCATCGTCGAAGGCAGCGCCGACCGACAGTTCAACATTATACTGCTGACCGCCAACCGTATTGCCGCTCGGCGGAGTGAAGCCGCGCGCATCATTACGGTCGAGGATGGTCTGGCCATCGCCGCGAACGACCTGGTTGGTGTCGTTGTCGTGCTGATAGAAGCCGTAGGTTGCATCGAGGCGAACGCCTTCGAAATCGGTGTCCATGACGAAGTTGACAACGCCGGCAACAGCGTCGGCACCGTAGGTTGCAGAAGCGCCGCCGGTGAGAACTTCAACACGTTCGATCAGACCAGCAGGGATCTGGTTAAGATCGGCTGCGGGCAGCGCGGGATCGCCCGGCTGCAAACGGCGACCATTGACCAGCACTAGGGTGCGCGAGGTGCCGAGACCGCGAAGATCGACCGTTGCGGTGCCGCTGGCGCCGTTGGCGATAAAGGCGTTCTGGCCGCCGACAACCTGCGGCAGCGAGTTGAGCAGATCTTCCACGCGGACGGTGCCGGTGTCAGCCACTTCCTGTGCACCGACGACGGTGACGGGGCTGGCGCTTTCGACTTCGGGACGGCCGATACGCGAGCCGGTAACGATAATCGCGTTGGTTTCAGTGACGGTCGGATCGTCGACGGTTGAATCGTCGGCGGGGCCAACCTGGGCGAAGGCAGGCTGCGAAAGCAGTGCCAGGCCAAGTACGGCAGGAGCCGCGCTGGCTTTGAGATAGCTGTGAATTTTCACTCTGTAGATCCTCTTTTTAAAACCGGTCCCGGAAGGGGTCCCGGTATAAAAACCCCTGGTTGGGCATAGCCAGTCACGCCGTGCGATCATGGTTTACCTTCCGGTGGAGGCTCGCATTTGCCTTGTGAGAGGGGGGCAATGCAAAGCTTTTGTTACAAAGGGAACCGATTGGCGCATGCGGTGTTGCCCGCAAAGCACACCCCTGTCGGAGGACACCGATTCCCTCCGAGGGCCGCAGCAATCCAGCGTAAATGCAACCAAGCGTGCTTGATTCTCCACAATCGCGCACCTAATGCCAGTGGCAATTCGCAACGCATAGGAGAGCGCGGTGCCCGAAGCATATATCGTCGAAGCTGTAAGGACTGCCGGGGGGCGCCGTGGGGGCCGTCTGGCCGGGGTGCATCCGGTCGATCTGGCGGCGGTATCGCTGGATGCGATCATCGCGCGGTCGGGTGTCGATCCGGCGGCGGTCGAGGATGTCGTGATGGGTTGCGTCAGCCAAGGCGGCGAACAGGCCATGCAGGTCGGGCGCAATGCCGTGCTGGCCAGCAAGCTGCTCCCGCAATCGACACCGGCAGTGACGATTGACCGCCAGTGCGGGTCGTCGCAGCAGGCGATCCAGTTTGCCGCACAAGCGGTGATGTCGGGCACGCAGGACGTCATTATCGCCAGCGGCGTCGAGAGCATGAGCCGCGTGCCGATGGGTTCCACCGCCATGCTGCATATGAAAGAGGGGCTGGGGCATTACAAATCGCCCGGGCTCGAAGAGAAATATCCCGGCATCCAATGGTCGCAGTTCATGGGTGCGGAGATGATCGCCGCCAAACATGGCCTGTCAAAAGACGATATGGACCGGTTTGCACTGGCCAGCCATGAGAAAGCGATTGCGGCGACCAAGGCCGGAGCGTTCGAAGCCGAGATAGTTCCGGTCGAGATCGAGACGCCTGAGGGCAACGAGATGCACACGGTGGACGAGGGGATACGCTTCGATGCCACGCTGGAAAGCATCGCCTCGGTCAAATTGCTCAGCCCCGATGGCAAGATCACAGCCGCCAGCAGCAGCCAGATCTGCGACGGATCCAGCGCGGTGCTGGTGGTGTCCGAACGGGCGCTCAAGCAGCATGGCCTCACCCCGCTGGCGCGTATCCACAATCTGACCGTGACGGCGGGCGATCCGGTGATCATGCTGGAGGAACCGCTGTTCGCCACCGACCGCGCATTGCAGCGCGCGGGCCTGAGCATTGGCGACATCGATCTGTTCGAGGTAAACGAAGCGTTTGCTCCTGTGCCGCTGGCATGGCTCAAACACACCGGCGCTGATCCTGAGCGGCTCAACGTCAATGGCGGCGCGATTGCGTTGGGCCACCCTCTTGGTGCATCAGGCACCAAGCTGATGGCCACGCTGGTCCACGCGCTGCGCGCCCGCGGCAAGAAATACGGCCTCCAGACGATGTGCGAAGGCGGCGGCGTCGCCAATGTCACCCTCGTCGAGGCGCTTTAATTCCTTCAATTCCAAGAGGATTTTACCATGGAAGTTTCCGCCAATACCCCCGCAGTCGTCACCGGCGGCGCATCCGGCCTGGGTGCCGCAACCGCCCGCGCGCTGGCCGCCAAGGGGGCCAAGGTCGCCATTTTCGACATGAATGAGGAAAAGGGCACCGCTCTTGCCGAGGAACTGGGCGGCGTGTTCTGCAAGGTGAATGTCACCAGCGACGAGGATGTCGATGCCGGTTTCGCCAAAGCGCGCGAGGCGCATGGCCAGGAACGCATTCTGGTATGCTGCGCCGGGATCGGCAACGCGATCAAGACTGCCAGCCGTGACAAGCAGACGGGCGAGATCAAGCACTTTCCGATCAGCGCATTCGACTTTGTCATTCAGGTCAATCTGATCGGCACCTTCCGCTGCATCGCCAAATCGGCTGCCGGGATGATGACGCTCGACCCGATGAGCGAAGACGGCGATCGCGGCGCGATGGTCAACACCGCCAGTGTCGCTGCCGAAGATGGCCAGATGGGCCAGGCGGCCTATTCCGCATCCAAGGGCGGTGTTGTCGGCATGACCCTGCCGATCGCGCGCGATCTGATGCGCGAAGGCATCCGTGTGAACACCATTCTGCCGGGCATTTTCAACACCCCGCTGATGAATGCCGCCCCGCCGCAGGTGAAGGAAGCACTGGCGCAATCGGTGCCATTCCCCAAGCGGCTCGGCAATCCCGAGGAATATGCCAAGGTCGCCATGTGCATGATCGAAACCGGCTATTTCAACGGCGAAGACGTGCGCCTCGACGGCGCGATCCGCATGGCACCGCGCTAATATACACCACAGACGCCGCCGCCCGCACAAATGGACGGGCGGCGGCGCATTTCATTATTGCCATTTGAGATTGATGCGTCGCCTCAGTCGTCCGGATCGTCGACCAGACGCGATGCTGCGGCAAATTCGCGCCAATCCGTCAGTCCGTCCATATCCTCGGACGCGGTTTTCTCTTCAAGACTTCCGCGCGGATAATACAGCCAGTGATATTCCTCGTTAGCCCCAAGCTGACCCGGAGCCAGACCATAAAGCCTGCGGACGTCGCGAATCCAGTGTGACTGGTCGACATAGTCAATTTCAGCAGGAACATTTGCCCAGCGCAATGTGGGATAGTCATGTCCCACCATTGACCGGAAAGTCCGGACCAGCTTGGTATATTTGAGCGGTGACATCCCGTATCGGCGTCCAAATGCGCGTTGCAGGGTACGCTGGGATACGCCGAGCTCATTTGCCAGATCCGGGATTTTCACAGTGTAATCATTGGCAATCATGATCCGCGCTTGCTCGGCAATGCCTTCCGGTTCGGCCCCATTAAGCGCATCAAGGAAAAACCGGTTTATCTCCTCCAACAGGAACCCAGTGTTGCTCTTGCGCGCGACAAGCCGGTGGTGAAGTTGCGCCAAAGCAGGATTACGATTGGGGTTGAGGGGCGTTATCGAATGGCTGATCGAAGCCGGATCAATCCCGAGCAGGCGCGACCAGACGCCTTGATCGCACAGCACGTACAGGATGCGACCCGCCGGCTTGGAAACCAGCGGAGCCTGCTTCAACCGGGAGCAACCCCACACAGGTCCGCTGATCTGCGTCCCATCAGCCAAAAGCGTAATATCATCCAAGTTGAAGCACAGAGCATTGGCGGCAAGGAAACGGAATTCGGGGATTGGGTCATCAACGACCGCATAGAAGTAAACGCAGCGCGCGAGTGCAAAATCAGGAAGATGGGCGTGCGCCGTCATGCCCCGCAATTTAAAGCAGTGCATTATCCTTGCAAGAGCGCGGCCTAGGCGCGGGCGGGCGTCATTTCCGGCTGAGCTGCTGCGACACGCCCGTCATCAATGCCTTCATCCTCGTAAAGGCGATAACGGTGCAGCAGCCTGACACTGGCCAGCATGCAAATTCCGGGCAGGACAGCAATAGTCATCGTCATCGCAATCGTGAAATTCGGCCCTTGCTCCTGATTGGGCATATAACCGGCAAGTTGCAGCATCCAGCCAAGCAGGAATGCTGTCAGCGCGGCCGCGATTTTCCCGACAAAGCCATAAATGGTCGCATAAACGCCCTGACGCTGACGTCCCGACACCTTGGCATCGTAATCCGCGATATCCCCCAGCATTGCGTATCCGACGCAACTGCCCGCCGCTGATCCGATACCCCCCAGGAAGGCCAGCACGAAAAACGCAGGCAGCCCGAACACCAGCACCAGCGGCCACATCGCCAGAGTCACCAGCCAAACATATTGTCCCGCCAGCCATGTGCGCCTTGTGCCGAGCCGCCCGACCACCAGCCACCATCCTCCGCCAGACACAACAGCGATAATCAGATTGGTGAGGTAGATATACATCGTCATGTCCGGACGGCCCAAGGTGTATTGCATCACATAGGGCACCGCGAAGCCAATGCTGACATATGCGAAGGTCTCTGCCATCTGGATGCCGATATATTGGCGATGATATTTGTTGGCCAGCACCTCGCGCATCATGTGGATGGGCGGGCGTTCTTCGGAACGGTGCGGCTTGGGCAGTTCTTTGAGCCTTAACCCCATCAGGAACGTGGCTGCGAAAGATAGAGGGACGACAATCAATACGATTGGCACAACGGCGCTGCGCGGGTCTGGATGATTAAGCAGATATTGCATAACGAATATGCCAATGACACTGCCTATCAGGGCCGCAATCCCCGAGAGCACCATGGTCATAGTGCGCCGCCGGGCAGTCGTCGCCACTTCAAACCCCAGTGCCCCAAATGCCACCGTACGAAGCGTTTGGCCGGTTTCCCAGATAAGTAAGATCATGGTAAGCCATGCAGCCAGCGCCAAGCCGGTCAGATGCTCGGGCACGATCCAAATCCCCAGCATCGACAAAGTACCCAATGTGCCGACAAGGTAGAACGGGACCCGGCGCGGAGCTTTTCGCCGGTCGGATAGCCAGCCGAAAATCGGGTCCGTCACGCCGTCGAAAACTCTGGAAATCAGCATCACGGTGCCAAGCATGGCGGGCGCGAGCAGCAGGACATCAGTGGCGTAGATAGCAAAATAGCGCAGAAACATTCCGCCAAGTATCCAGCTCGGAATGAACGCCGGCATCATCCACAGATAGCGGCGAAAGGCGAAATTCTCGTCCTCAACTATGATCTGCATCTGCGCCTCCAGCTTGAGCACTTGGGTTCAGGATAAGCGCGTGCAATCCTTTGGCATTGGATGTTTTCGTCATGCGCCTGGTCTTCGCATTTGGAGCAATTTCGCAGGCTTGGTGAGACCCGGATCGAAGTTCCCCATTCCTGCACGGACGGCTACGATCTAACGCCTTGCCATTCCGCACCGCCTTTTCCTTATCCCGAAACACGGTTCTTGTTGTGATGATGGTGCCATCGCCCGGACTGACCTGTTTTCATTGCCAGGACCGTGTCCCATGTGTTCCATCCAGATGGACTGACCAGGGGGAATCCAAACCATGTCCTACACGCAGATCAAGCTCGACATCGCCGATGGCATCGCCACCGTGACGCTGCATCGGCCCGAGAAGATGAACGCCTTCACCCGCGTGATGATGGCCGAGATTATCGACGCCATCGACACCACCGATGCCGATGACAGGGTGCGCGCGGTGATCGTAACGGGTGCGGGGGAGCGGGCCTTCTGCGCCGGGGCGGATTTGACGCCGCCCAAGAATCAAGATGGGAGCGGGGGGCATGTGTTCTCCGATCCCAACCCGGTTGATGACCTGTCGGACAGCCGTGTGCGCGATGGTGGCGGGCGGCTGGTGCTGCGACTGTTCAACTCGCAAAAGCCGCTGATCGGTGCGTGCAACGGGGTGGCCGTGGGCGTGGGGGCGACCATGCAGCTGCCCTTTGATATGCGGCTATGCAGCGACAACGCGCGCTTTGGCTTCGTGTTCGCGCGGCGCGGGATCACGCCGGAAGCTGCCTCCAGCTGGTTCCTTCCGCGGCTGGTGGGCATGCAGACTGCGCTGGAATGGTGCATGACCGGGCGTATTTTCGATGCCAATGAAGCGCTTGATCGGGGGCTTGTACGTTCAGTACACTCCCCGAACACCTTGATGGACGCAGCCCGCGGCCTAGCGCGCGAGATTGCCGACAACACATCTGCGGTATCGGTGGCGATGACCCGGGCGATGTTGTGGCGCCTGTCAGCCACGGAGCACCCGATGATGGCACACCGGATCGACAGCCGCGCGATCTACCGGCTCAGCCGCAGCCAGGACGCCAGGGAAGGGATCGCCAGCTTTCTGGAGAAGCGCCCGCCCGACTATCCCGACACAGTGGGCGCGGATATGCCCGACTTCTACCCGTGGTGGGATGAACCGGATTACCGGTAGTTACAGGTGATACGGACTTGCCAAGCGCGGCACGGTTTCTAAGAATAGCATCATGTCCAAACGCCAGCCCGCCCAGCGCCTCGCCAACTTCCTCCCGTATCAGCTGTCGATCGCCTCGAACGCGGTGTCGGCGCGGATTGCCGAGCAGTACCGGCGGCGCTTTGCGCTGAAGACGGCGGAATGGCGGATCATGGCGGTGCTGGGTGACAGCGGTGCCACCACCCAGCGCGAGTTGAGCCAGCAGACGCTGATGGACAAGGTGCCGGTCAACCGCGCGTGCAAGGCGCTGGAGGACCGCGGACTGGCAGAACGCCGCCCCAATGCGCGCGATGGCCGCTCGCATCTGCTGGAACTGACGGCGGAGGGGCGGGCGGTGCACGCCGGAATCATGCCGCTGGCGCTGGATATCGAAACCGAGCTGTTTTCCGTACTGTCCGCCGACGAACAGGCCAGCCTGCGCGAAATGCTGGTGCGGGTCCGGGACAATGCGGGTGACTTTGACGCGGAAAGCCTGGCCGACAGATAACGCCGACCAGGCTTTGCGCGCGTACCGAACTGCGACTTGTGTTTAGCCGGTGTTGCCGATCCCGCCGCTGAAGGCATCGGAGATCGAGCAGGCCGCCGGGCCAAGAATAACGATAAACAGCACCGGCAGGATGAACATGATCAACGGCACGGTCATGATGGCCGGCAGGCGCGCAGCCTTTTCCTCGGCGCGCATCATGCGTTCGTTCCGGAACTCAGCGGACAGCACCCGAAGGGCAGAGGCCAGCGGCGTACCGTATTTTTCAGTCTGGACCATCGTCGTCACCACGCCCTTCACCGCATCAAGATCGACGCGGTAGGCGAGGTTGTTGAACGCTTTGCGGCGTTCATTGAGGAACGACAGTTCGATGGCAGTGAGCGCGAATTCGTCGCCCAGTTCAGGGTACGCCCGGCCCAATTCCTTGGCTACGCGGTTAAACGCAGCATCGACGGTCAGGCCCGCTTCGGCGCAGATCACCAGCAGATCGAGCGCGTCGGGCAAACCCTTGCGGATCAGGTCCGAACGCTTCTTCGCCTTGTTCTTGAGGAAGATTTCTGGACCCTTATAGCCTGCGAACAGCGCCGCACCGAGCGCGAAGACGCGCTTCATCTGCCAATCAGGTTTGATTTCCAGCACATAGAGCAGGATGAAAGCTGTGAGGCCCAGCAAGACCGGCAGCACCAGCCGCAGACCAATCACGAATACCGCAAGTTCCTTGTTGCGGTAACCGGCGTGAGCCAGCTTTTGCTGGACCGTTTCGACTTGGCTCTGCTGCAGCACTTTCATGCTGCCCAGCGTGTCCTTGATCTTTTCGGTCGTATCGGTCTTGCGGACCAGCGACTGACGCTTCTTGGCGGTCGCAGTGACGAGGCCGAGCTTGAGCTCCTCGCGCCGTTCGCCCAGCGCCTTGACGCGCTTGGCCATCGGGTCCTTGATGGTCACCGCAGAATAGATAGCGACGAATACGGCCATGGCGGCGATCCCGGCAAGGATCGAGCCGATGAGCATAACATCGAAACCAAGAAGAGTCGGGCCTGAAGGCGTATCGAACATGGCTTACCGTCTTTCCTCGATCAGATTTCGAAATTGACCATCTTGGCCATGATGAAGGCGCCAAGCGACATCCACACCAGTCCGCCAAGCCCGGTCGCGATCAGCCGGTCATCGACGAAGAACCCGCCGACATATTTGGGATTGATCCACCAGATCATGGTGAACACGATGAAGGGCAGCGAGCCGACGATATAGGCCGACGCTTTGGACTCCGAGCTCATCGCCTTGATCTTGAGCTTCATTTGCGAGCGTTTGCGGAGCACATCGGACAGATTGGACAGCGTTTCGGCCAGATTGCCGCCCGTTTCGCGCTGGATCGCCAAAGTGATGCAGAAGAAATTGAATTCGGCGATACCCAGACGATCAGCCGCTTCCTGGAGCGATTCGTCCATGGAACGGCCAATTCTGATGCGTTCGGTGATGCCCTTGAATTCCTGACCCACGGGCCCCGGAACTTCCTGCGCAACCACACCCAGCGTCTCGGTTACAGGCAAGCCCGAACGCAGGCCGCGGACCAGCAGTTCTATCGCGTCGGGAAATTTCGTGTTGAAATTGTTGGTCCGTTTCTTGATCGCGCGGCCCACCAGGAAATGCGGGATGCCCAAACCGGCCAGCGCGCCCACGCCAAGCGAGAGCATGAGCGAACCACTGCGCAGATACAAAACGAGCGCGACCACCAGCCCGATGCCGAGCGAAGTGTAGGCATATTGGCTCAGGCTCCACCCCTTGCCGGTCCGGTCGAGCCGGATCGCCAGCGCTTGGATTCGCGAACCGGACCCGGCGATGATCTGCATCTTGGGCTTGCGCGAGGCGATTGCTTTCTTGAACTGCGATTCAACCTTGGTGTCGGTGCTTTCCGAATGGCGATAGCGCAGCGCCATCAAGCGGCGCTGGCCGGCTTTGGCGGCATTTGGGCCGGCAAGCAGGGCGTAGGCGATGGCCATCAGGGCCAGTACCCCGATCACTACCAGCGCTAGCTGGAAAATGCTCATGCCTTATCTCCGTCCATTCTGTTCAATAGGTGGCGGCGGGTGGGCCGCGATTGTGGCCCGCCGCCGTCCATGTTCAATCGGCTGCCGCAGGGGCGGGCTGGGTCTTTTTCTTCGCCAGCAGGCCCTTCAGGTCGAAACTGCCGAGCAGGGATTTCTTGCCCTCCACAGCGGCATCGCCTTCCTCGCCTTCGTCACCGGCGCCAATGATGCGGACCGCCAGATCCTTGATGGTCGAAGTGGCCTTGGCCGAACCATTGGCTTCTGCAAAAGTCTTGCCCAGCTTGGCCGCATTGGCCGCTGCTTTCTGATCGTAAGGGATCGTGAAATCGATCTTGCGTTCGATCGAAGCTTCAAAATCGGCCTTGCTGATCTCGGCTGCGCCTGCCTGCACCTTGTTGGCAACAATCACCGGAGTCGCATGGGCGACGTTGGTCTTGAGCCAGGACAGCAGGCGAATGGTGTCACGCGCCGAAGCGAGCGTCATCTCGGTCGCCAACACAATAATGTTGGTGTCGTTGAGCAGATGCGGGAAATTGATCACCATATGACGCGGCAGATCGACCACGGTCATTTCGAAAGCGTGGCGGAATTCTTCCTGCAATTGCATGAAGGCCGCGCCATCGGTCATCAGCGGAGCATTGATGGGCGCCTCTGCTGACAGGATCGCCAGATTGTCGTTTGCGCGGATCATGGCGCGTTCGATGAACAGTCCGTCGATCCGGCTGGGATTGTCGATTGCATCGGTCAGGCCGCGGCCCGGTTCGATATCGAGCGTCAGTGCGCCGGTGCCGAAATGCACGTCGAGATCGAGCAGCGCGGTCGGCATCTTGTGCGTGTCGCTGAACATCCACGCCAGCGAAGTCGCCAGTGTCGATGCGCCAACGCCGCCGCGGGTGCCGATAATGGCTGTCGAGACGTGCTTGCGCCCCTCCTGGTTCTCATGCGCCTTGGGAGCAGAGAAGATCGCCTGCGCCTGATTGAGCGAATCGCGCAGGGCATTGGCGGATAGCGGCTTGAGCAGGTAATCCTGAATGCCGCTGGCCAGCAGGTCGCGGTACAGGCGGACATCGTTGACCTGGCCAATCGCAATCACGACCGTACCGGGCTCGCACACCTCTGCCAGGCCGTTGATGTCGTTCAGCGGATCGCCGCTTTCCGAAAGATCGACCATCAGGATGTTCGGGCTGGCGGCAACCGACAGGGACTGGACCGCGTTGCGCAGGCCGCCCTTGTTGCATTTTTCCGGCTGCCAGCCGAGTTCGATCACCACCGGACGCAGAACGTCGAGCGCGTTTTCGTCGCAGATAAAGGCCGCGAAGGGATCACGATTCCCCGGCGTGCCGAGTTTTAGGGGAGCGTTCATCGCTTAGTTGCCTCCTTCGGTGCTGCTGACTTCAGCCAAACCGCCGGTGCCGGTGGGTTCTTGGCTGCGATAGGCCCTGATGGCCTTTGTTGACGTGGTGACGATGGTTTCACCAGTGCCCTGCTGGCCCTGAATCAGGTCCTCGGGATTGGCGACCATCGCGGCCAGATTGCTGTTGGTCGCACAGCCGTAATTGGGGCTGGTGCGGTTCATGTCGTCGGCATCGCGGTTGAATGACCAGTCGGGACAGCCGGGAACAGATGCGGTCGAACGGGTGATGACCACGCGCGCCTGACCGGGCTGGACATAACCAACCGTGACTGGAACCCCGTCGCTGACCAGCAGACCATAGCGGCCCGCAATCGCGGCGACATTGGCGCTGACCGCCGGGCTGTTGCCCGGATTGTCCAGCGAGATACGGTCGCCGTGGCGCAGGTCCATAGCTTCGAACCAGTCGGACAGCCGCTGCTGTTCGGAAACCTGCAGGCCTTCGTATCCGGTGGCCAGATCGATGGAGAAATTGCTCCGTTCGACCACTGGCTGGTGGGCACTGTAAAGCGTCCGGTTGATCTCGGGCATACTCCCGCTGCTGCAGGCGCCGAGGACCAGGCTGAGCGAAACGGCGAGGGTGCCGGCAAGCTTGCGATTGGTTGTGATACGCATGGTTCTCATCCCCTTATTCGAAGCTGAAGCCGGGCTTGGCAGCAGCGGTCTTTTCGGCGCGACGCGCCTCGCTCTGCGCCGCAGCCTGCTGCTGACTGTTACCGGCCGGCTGGCCGTTGCTGGAAATTTGCGGAGCCGCCGCCGCACCATTGCCGGTTGTCGCAACCGGACGGCCCTGGCCAACCACCCCGTCGCCGGTCTTGTAACCAAGCAGGCGCTGGAATTCGGTGGGCTTCATATAGCCATCGGTCGGCAGCCTGATCTCGTTGGCATTGACCGGCTTCACCAGATACGGCGTGACAACGATAACCAGTTCGGTTTCGCCGCGACGATAGGTGGTGGAGCGGAACAGATTGCCGAGGATCGGAATATCGCCAAGGCCGGGAGCCTTTTCGATGGTGTTCTGCGAATTGTTCGACATCAGACCGGCGATCATGAAGCTCTGGCCTGAACCCAGCTCGACCGTGGTTTCTGCCCGGCGCGTGGTCAGAGCAGGAACCTGAAAACCGTTGAGCGTAATCGCGCCCTGGCTGGAAAGTTCGGACACTTCGGGACGCACGCGGATCGAAATACGGCCGTTTGAAAGCACTGTCGGCGTATAGGCCAGGCTGACACCGTATTTCTTATATTCGATGGTGGTCGTGCCCAGACCCTGGCTGAGCGGGATCGGGAATTCGCCGCCAGCAAGGAATTCTGCAGTCTCGCCAGACAATGCTGTCAGATTGGGCTGCGACAATGTCGTCACAAGTCCCTGAGTTTCAGCAAGGTCGAGCGCTCCGGAGAGGTCGAGACCCAGCAGCTGGCCGGCAAAGCCCAGCGTCGAACCGATGCCCGCACCCTTGATATTGGTTGCAGGAACCTCTCTGATGGCGCCGGTGACCGGATTGATGATGCGGTCTACCGTCGCACCAGCATTCAATCCGAGCGAGCGGCCCGGGTTGAAGGTCGTCGGACCTGCACCCTGACCAACGCCGAACTGGAAACCGCCCGTGGAATCGATCGAGGCGAGATTCATGCCGATGGCTTTCACCACGCTGCGGCTGACCTCGGCAATGCGAACCTGCAGATTGACCTGCAGCGGGGTCGACATCCGCAGGCGGCTGATGACATTGGTGCCTTCACCCACGAACGCTTCGACCAGCATCTGTGCTTCGGCAGCGTCTTCCGGCGCGGCAACAGTACCGGTCAGCAAGACGGTGTTGGTGCCCATGGTGGACACGGCAACCTTGGCCTGCGGCATCGCCAGCGCCAGCATCTGGTCGATGCTGCCGATGTTCGATCCGACGCGAATGTTGGCGGACCAGACGATGTCGCCTGCGGCGTTACTGGCATAGACTGTTGTTTCACCGCCAGCCTTGCCGAACAGATACAGCTGGCGCTGCGACTTGACCTGCACATCGGCGATGGCTTCGTTCGCGATGAACACGTCGGCCATTGCGCCCGGCACGTTGATCAGTTCACCGCGCCCGATTGACAGCACGATGTCCTGGCTCGGGCGGACGACCGACTGGGCCGTTGCCGGAGCTACTGGCAGGCTGGCCAGCGGCGCAAGCGCCAGGCTGGCAAGCAGCAGTTTGGTGGGAAGACGATATGTCATGGAATTGCCCCCTGAATGGCTTCCTGATGATGCTTTGGTCACTTACTTGCCGCCCTTCTTGGAAACCGGCACTTCGACGGTTTCCTTGCCGCGGGTAACGCGGACGGTGGGTCCCTGCCGGACAGGGACTCCGCTGACAGTCACAGCCACGCCCGGTGCCGCCTGGGTGGGTGCCGCAGTCGCTGCACGGGGCGTGCCCTGTGCAGGCATCGAACCGCGCTGGAACCGTGAAACATCGGCGCCCGTGCTGTAGGTGCTTCGGGCGTCGTCGGGACGAGCCATTGCATCGCGCAGCAGCTTTTCCTCTTCGGCAGGTGAGAGATTGTCGGGGATCGCAAAGTCACCCGAGGCAACGGCGCGTTCCAGTTCGCTCTGGCTGTCGGCAATCGAGCGCAGCGAGAGGCTGAGCGTGCCGATAGTCTGGGCGACCGATACCTTTTCAGCGATGGTCGGCGTCACTTCCAGCGTAACCGTGCTGAACGCGCTGACGATCGTATTGCCGTCTTCGCCCTTTTGCTGCGTGGTCGACTGGTCGGTTGCCAGCACGCGCAGATTGCGCAGGATGGTTTCCGATGCCTTGAGATTGGTGCCGTCATTGCCCTGGACCGTCTGGGTCAGGACCATATCGACGCGGTCACCCGGGAAGATAAAGCCGGCAACGCCGCTTTGCGCCGAAACCGGGACCGTGATGGCCCGCATGCCTGGGCTGAGCGCCGCTGCGAGGAAGCCGCGGTCGCCGGGGCTTACCAGCGATCCTTGTGTGATGGGTTCACCCGCTGTCACAGCGTGGCGGACCACGGTGCCGAGCAGCTTGGAGATATCCGCCTCACCATCGAGGAAATAGGCGTCCTGCACCAATTGCGAAGGCCACATCTGATAGCTGATGGCATCTGCCGTGATCAGCGTTCCGACGGGCAGCGCGCGTTGCGCCACCAAAACCTTGGGTCCCTGCGGCTCGACTGCCGCAGCTTCGGCAGACGGTGCACCGGCACCGGCAAACATACTACGCGCAACCAGTGCGGTACCGATCGCAACGATCAGTGCACCTACCAGCAGAACCAGCTTCTTCCTGTCCATGGCTAAACTAGCCCCCTCGTTGGCCCGCGAGAATCTGTGTGCGGGCATCTATGGTTTCCGGGCTTAGCGCCCGATTGGTTAAGATCGGGTTGTCAGCCCACGGTGCCGGTGACGCCGGCAAGTGCAAAAGGTTCGGTTCCAAGGACCCACAAACCGCTGGTCGCGATTGCCAGGCCATAGGGAATGGCGATGCGGTCCTTGCGGCGGCGCATGATGTGCCAGCCACCGAACACGATGGTCAGCACGCCGCCGATCAACGCCATCAAGAGAATGAGTTTGAAAAATGCCGCAGGCGGAACCCACAGCGCCAATGCGGTCAGCAATTTGACATCGCCGCCGCCCATCTGGCGAACAGCGAACAGCACGCAGCAAACGGCAAAGGTGGCGAGCGCCACGCCAAGCTGCATAGTCACGCCGGGATATAGCGACAGGCCGCTGGCCCACCAGAACAGCGGTGCACCCAGCGCAATCGCACCGTTCAGCCAATTGGCAATCTTGCGATGCCGGAAATCCGTGAAGGCGGCGATCAGCAGTGCGATTGCCAATGCGCCGAGCAATCCGTAGGTAAAAATCTGGTCTGGCATAAGGCCCCCGAAAGTTCTTGAGGGCCTTGCTACAGGACAGTGCTTACCAAATAGTAACCATGAGGAATGGGTCATCAGCGCGCATCAGACACAGCCGGGCAATGCTTCGGACACGGGCACAAACACGAGCACCGGAAGGATCGATCGGCGCGCAATTCCGGCGCACGCCAGCGAATCGGTTTGGAGCACCACTGACGGCCATCAGGTGCGGCGCATCGATTGGCCGGGAAGCGAGCCTGCGCGCGGTTCGATCCTGTTCTTTCCGGGACGCGGCGACAATTACGAAAAATATATCGAGACGCTGGAAGAATGGCACCGCGCGGGCTGGCGGGTCACCGCTGCCGACTGGCGCGGGCAGGCCGGATCGGGACGGCTGACCAAGGATGCCGTCACCGGGCATATCGAAGATTTTTCGATCTGGATCGACGATCTCGCTGCGTTCTGGACGCAGTGGCAGGCCGAAACCCCCGGTCCCCATGTGCTGGCGGGCCATTCGATGGGCGGACATCTGGTGCTGCGGGCGCTGGTCGAAGGGCGCGCCACTCCCGATGCGGCGTTTCTTTCGGCGCCGATGGTCGGCTTTGTCGGGCCGAAGCTGCCGTTTGGCTTGCTGCACGGCGTGGCCAAGGTGATGCGCAAAATCGGCGATCCGATGCGCCCGGCATGGAAATGGAGCGAAAAGCCGGGCGAAATGCCCGCTGGACGCAGCAAGCTGCTGACGCATGATGCGCAGCGTTATGCAGATGAATTGTGGTGGCGGGAAAAGCGCCCCGAACTGGTGATGGGGCCGGGCAGCTGGGGCTGGGTGGAGCGCGGCTATGCCTCGACCCGCGTGCTCGATGCGCCTGGTGCAATGGAAGCGGTGCAGGTGCCCGTGCTGGTACTGTCCACGGCGGTTGACAAGCTGGTCAGCCACCCTGCTGCAGTGCGTGCTGCTGAACGCCTGCCCAAAGGCGAGCTGGTCGCTTTTGGCGCAGAGGCAGAGCACGAATTGCTGCGCGAGACCGATGAAGTGCGCGGCCGTGCGCAGGCGGCAATCACCGAATTCCTCGACCGCACGGCGCCGCGCCCGGCCCAGTGAACGTTTACGATTTCGCTGTCATCGGCGCCGGAATGGCGGGCGCCAGTCTTGCTGCCGAACTGGCGGACGATGCGCGCGTGCTGCTGCTCGAAGCGGAAGACACGCCGGGTTATCATGCCACTGGCCGCTCCGCCGCATTCTGGGAGGAATGCTATGGCGGACCGGAGATCGTGCCGCTTACGCTGGCGTCTGGCGTGTTCCTGCGCGAGGGCGGCTATCTTACGCCGCGCGGTGCCTTATATGTCGGGCGTGACGAGGATGCGTCTGCACTTGATGCCTTTGTGGACCGCTTCGCACCAACCGGCGCCACGATCCAGCGTCTTGGGCGCGCGCAATTGGCGCAAAAGATTCCCGGTTTGCGGTCAGAATGGACTGGCGCGGTGTGGGAACCGGCCTGCGCGGATATCGATGTCGCCGGATTGCATCGCCATTATCTTTCACTGGGACGCCAGTGCGGAGTTGAGCTGGAAACCCGCGCCCGTGTGGCACTGGCGCAGCGCGCAGGCGATGTGTGGACCATGCGGACGCACAGCGGTCAGGAATATCGCGCCCGGACCATCGTCAACGCCGCCGGGGCATGGGCAGACAGTATGGCGCAGATTGCCGGGGCACGCCCGCTGGGCATCCGCCCGCTGCGGCGGACGGTGCTGCAATTGCGGGTCGATCCCGCGCCGCCTGCCGATTTGCCGCTGGTGCTCGACATCGGGTGGCAGTTCTATTTCAAGCCGGAATCCGGACGGCTGTGGCTTAGCCCGCATGACGAGGAACCCAGCGACCCGTGTGACGCTGCGCCGGAAGAGCTGGCGGTGGCCACGGCCATCGACCGGCTGCAAAATGTGGTCGATTGGCGGGTCGAAGCGGTCGAGCACAAATGGGCCGGCCTGCGCAGCTTCGCGCCAGACCGGCTGCCCGTCTATGGCGCCGACCCGCAGATCGCAGGTTTCTTCTGGTTCGCAGGGCAGGGCGGATTTGGCATCCAGACCGCGCCCGCCGCTGCACGGCTGGCGGCGCAGGATCTGCTGGGGCACGAATGCGACGCCATGACGCAGGCGATTGAAGGCGCGATCTATTCACCCGCACGCTTCGGGTAGCCAAGTGCCTTGCGGCTGCTAGGATGCTGGCAGTTCAACATTAAAGGGAGCACCACGATGGCGCATCAGTTCGAAATCTACAAAGACAAGGCCGGGGAATTCCGTGCCCGCTTCAAATACAATTCTGAAGTGATGTTCTCGTCAGAAGGCTATTCCAGCAAGGCCAGCGCGAAAGAAGCTGTGGAATCGATGAAGAGCAACGGCCCCTCTGCCGAGGTCGTCGACAACAGCTGATTTAGCTGCGCGCCGCCTCGTCCGCAGCATCGCTGGCGAGGCGGTCGACCCGCTCGTTCTCGACATGGCCGGAATGGCCTTTGACCCAGTGCCAGTCGACCCGGTGCGTGGCGGTCAGTTCGATCAGCTCATGCCATAGGTCTTCGTTGCGGACCGGCTTCTTGCTGGCATTAACCCAGCCGCGCTTTTTCCAGCCGTGGACCCACTTGGTGATCCCGTCGATGAGATATTTGCTGTCGGTGTAAAGCGCGACCTCGCACGGTTCGACCAATGCGGACAGGCCGCGAATCGCAGCGGTCATTTCCATGCGGTTGTTGGTGGTGTCAGGCTCGCCCCCGGACAGTTCTTTTTCATTGCTGCCCAGACGCAGCAAAGCGCCCCAGCCGCCCGGACCTGGATTGCCCTTGCAGGATCCGTCGGTGAACAATTCTACTTTTTTCATCGCGATGCGCTTAGCGTGCCCGGCGGCCTACGCGAAGACCTGCTGGCCATTTTCGTCATAGAAGTCCCACCGCCGGACAAAATCCATCGGGTCCTTGCGGGTGACATGGGCATCGCCGGGCGTATCCAGCCAATCCTCGGCGCGGCTGGCGACAAAGCGCAGGCAGGCCCCCTGTGCCAATATTGGCAAGGCATTGCGTTCCGCGGCATCAAGCGGGCGGACACTCTGGTAACCGTCGATCAGCGCCCGCCCAATTGCCGCATCATAACAAGAACCGCTCTTGTCGAAGCTCCATGCCGCATGGGTCACCGCCAGATCGTAAGCCATTGCGTCGCTGCAGGCGAAATAGAAATCGATCATGCCCGACACCGTGCTGCCGCGCATCAGCACGTTGTCGGGAAACAGATCGGAATGAATGATCGAGGCGGGCAGATCGCTAGGCAAGTGCGCGGCCAGATCGCGGGCGCGTTGCAGCGCGGCGGGTAACGCGGGATCGATCTGCGCCAGCCGGTCCTCGCCGCAATCCTCAAGAATGCGTGCATTCGCCTCAGCGTCCAGGGTGTTCGCGCGCGTGAGCGGGAAATCCGCCGCCGCCAGATGCACCTGAGCCAAGGCAGCGCCCACCGCCTGTGCCTGCTGCGCGGTCGGCCGGGTGGGGGAGACACCGGGCAGGAACTCGATCAGGGCAACCGTTTTGCCGTCCAACACGCGAAAGGCGCTGCCCGCGCAGTCGTGAATGGTGCTTGGGACCGGGCAACCCTTGGCTGAGAGATGGTCGAGCAAGCCAAGAAAGAACGGCAAATCGCCCGTGTCGATCCGCCGTTCGTACATGGTCAGGATAAACCGCGCGCCAGTGCCATCCGCGCCGCTGGTCTCGATCAGCCAATTGCTGTTCGAAATGCCTTCGGCAATGCCCTTGGCGCTGACCAACTCGCCCACATCATAGGCTGCGACCAGCTCGGCCAGCTGCTCCGCGCCGAGATGGGTATAGACCGCCACTTATTCGGTAAGCTGGCGGGGCAGCTTGAAAATCATGTTCTCTTCTGCGGAAACCAGCGTCTCTTCTTGGACCAGCCGCCATTCGGACAACCGGTCAACCACTTCGCGCACCAGCTTTTCAGGGGCCGAAGCGCCCGCAGTCAGCCCCATCGTGCCCACGCCTTCAAGCCATGACGGATCGATATCGCTGGCCCGCTGGATCAATCTGGCATCGGTGCCAAGTCGCTCGGCAACTTCGACCAGACGCACTGAATTTGAGGAATTGGGCGCGCCGATCACCAGCACCAGATCGCTAGCCGGCGCGATCCGCTTGACCGCTGCCTGACGGTTGGAAGTGGCATAACAGATGTCCTCTGCCTTCGGTCCGACGATCTGCGGATAGCGGGCCTTGAGCGCGGTGATCAAATCCTCGGTATCATCGACCGACAGCGTGGTCTGCGTCAGGAAAGACAGCGCATCGTCCTGCGTAAACGGCAGCGCGGCGACATCGGCAAGCGTTTCAACCAGGGTAATCTGTCCCGGTGGCACCTGGCCCATTGTCCCGATTACCTCGGGATGACCCTCGTGCCCGATGAACAGGATGTGCTGACCCTTTTCGATCTGGCGTTCGGCCTGACGGTGGACCTTGCTGACCAGCGGACAGGTGGCATCGACATACAGCAGCTTGCGGCGATCGGCTTCTGCGGGGACCGATTTGGGCACGCCATGCGCGCTGAACACTACGGGGGCGTCGTCGGGAACTTCATCCAGTTCCTCGACAAAGATCGCACCCTTGGCTTTCAGCGCGTCGACCACATAGCGATTGTGGACGATTTCATGCCGGACATAAACCGGTGCGCCATATTTTTCGAGCGCGCGCTCAACGATTTCAATGGCGCGGTCGACCCCGGCACAGAACCCGCGTGGCGCGGCAATCAGGAGCTTTAGCGGCAGACGATGATCGCTGCTGCTGCGGATGCCGGACGATGTGCCGGTGGATGGAAAGGGGGCATTCATATCCCGCCCTCTAGCGCTTTCATTAAGCGCAAGCTAGGGCGTGCCAGCGCGCACCCGCGCACCGAATTCGAATGCCTCGCAAGGATAGACGCCGCATGACCAGCCCACTCCGCCTCCTTCCCGCGCTTGCCATCGGCATCGCGCTCGCCGGTTGCGCCAAGGAAGGCGATCTGATCGTTGACCAGGGGGTCGGTATCACAGCGATCCGCACCGCCTGCCCGGCCGTGGGTATTCCCGATTTTACCGGCGATATCACCACTTTCCGTCAGGCAGGGTCGACTACGATGGCCGATCTCGACGTAACCGCGGCGATGACCAATCTGCGCTTTACCTGCAACGAAACTGCTGATGACCGGGTGTATTCGGAGGCGACTTTCGACGTCCGCGCCCGTCGCACCGATGTGCGCGGCGCGCGCACTGTGACGCTGCCCTATTTCAGCACCGTCCTGCGCGGCGGTAGTGCGGTTGTCAGCAAGCGAGTCGGTTCGGTCACGCTGGCCTTTGCCGATGGCCAGGAACGCGCCACGGCACGCGGCACCGCCGGGGCCTATGTCAATCGCGCGGATGCCACGCTGCCCGCCGATGTCCGCGAACAGATCACGCGCAAGCGCAAGCCGGGGGATCCCGATGCGGCGCTTGACCCGCTGGCTGATCCCGCGGTGAAAGCAGCTGTGCAGCGCGCCACGTTCGAATTGCTGGTCGGTTTCCAGCTGACCGAAGCGCAGCTGAAGTATAACGCCACCCGCTAATCCGGTTTTCCGTTGAAAATGTGTGACGCGCGGAAGCGATTCCAGCGCGGCCCCACTTGCGATTCTGGCCCATTCGGCTAGGCGCGCGCAATGGCTGATATGCAGACACTACACGCCGCCTTCGTGGCCAAGATCGACGCAGTTTTGAACGCGCTGGAGATGGAGGGCGCGCTGCCGCCAGAAACCGCGCGCGGCAATGTGGCTGTCGAACCGCCCCGCGATCCTTCGCACGGTGATCTGGCGACCAATGCCGCAATGGTGCTGGCCAAGCAGGCAGGCACCAATCCCCGCGCTCTGGCGGACAAGATCGTCGCGCATATCGCCAATGATCCCGATGTCGTCTCGGCAGAGATTGCCGGGCCGGGCTTTATCAATCTGCGCCTGTCGGACGATGTCTGGCGGCGCGAACTGGCGGCGATTGCCGATCTGGGCGCGGATTATGGCCGTTCGGCGCTGGGCGCAGGCACGCGGGTCAATATCGAATATGTCTCCGCCAATCCGACCGGGCCGATGCATATGGGCCATTGCCGCGGCGCGGTGGTGGGCGATGCATTGGCGGGCCTGCTGGAATTTGCCGGCCATCCGGTGACACGCGAATATTACATCAATGATGCCGGAGGTCAGGTCGACGTGCTCGCGCGCTCGGCGCACCTGCGTTACCGCGAGGCATTGGGCGAAGATATCGGTGCCATCCCCGAGGGGCTGTATCCGGGCGATTATCTCACTGACATTGGTCAGGCCATTGCTGACCTTCACGGTGATAAGTTTGTAGATTTGCCTGAAAGCGAATGGCTTAGTGACTTTCGGAAGGCATCGGTCGCGGCCATGATGAAGCTTATTCGTCATGACCTTGAGCTGCTGGGCATCAAGCACGATCTGTTCGCGTCGGAGGCTGAGCTACAGGCTGCGGGCAAGCCGGAAGCCGCCGAAGCATGGCTGCGCGAACGCGATCTGGTTTATGACGGCGTGCTGGAAGCGCCCAAGGGCAAGGCTCCGCCGGAAGATTGGGAGGCGGTCGAACTGCCGCTGTTCCGCTCGACCAAATTCGGGGACGATCAGGACCGCCCGATTCGCAAATCGAACGGCAGCTGGACCTATTTCGGCGCCGATCTGGCCTATCACATGCAAAAAGCCGAGGCTGCCGATGCGCTGATCGACATCTGGGGCGCTGATCATGCGGGCACGGTCAAGCGGATCAAGGCAGCTGTTGCGGCCTTGTCCGAAGGGCAGGGCAAGCCGATCCCGTTCGATGTGAAGCTGATCCAGATGGTCCAGCTGATGCGCGGCGGCGAGCCGGTGAAAATGTCCAAACGCAGTGGCAGTTTCGTGACGCTGGCCGATGTGGTGAGTGAAGTGGGCAAGGACGTTGTCCGTTTCACCATGCTTACCCGCAAGCCCGAAGCGCAGATGGAATTCGACTTTGCCAAAGTCGTCGAAGCCAGCAAAGACAACCCGGTCTTCTACCTGCAATACGCCCATGCGCGGATCCGTTCGACCCTGCGCAAGGCAGGCGTGGAGCCAAGCGCCGATCATCTTGACCGGCTGGGCGATGCCGAGCTGGGGCTGGTGCGCGAAGCGGCGCAATTCCCGCGCATGGTCGAAGCCGCCGCCAAGGCGCGGGAGCCGCACCGCATCGCGTTTTTCCTCGGCGATCTGGCGGCTGCCTTTCACAGTTTCTGGAATATGGGTAATGATGATCCGGCAAAGCGGATCATTCTGGAAGCCGATCCTGAATTGACTGCCGCGCGGCTGTTTGTCGCGGCGCAGGTGGCGCAGGTGATCCGCAACGGTCTGGCGATCCTTGGGGTCGAGGCTGTGGAGGAGATGTGAGCATGAGCACCACACCATACGATACCGACCCGTATGACACGGACGAGGACTGGGACGAGAACGGGGAACTGGCGCTGAGCGACAGTGACGAACGGCTGCCCTGGCTCGAATCGGATGACGATGAAGAGGCTGCAACCGGTTTCGATACGGCGCGGCTGTTGTTGATGGGCGCATTGGCGCTGGTGTTGCTGGCCGCAGTGGTCGGCGGCATCTGGTTCGCCAGCCGTTTTGGCGCGGGCGCCGAGCCTGAGGCTGACGGCAGCGTGATCGCGGCGCCCGACGGACCATACAAGACGCGGCCTGAAGACGAAGGCGGCAAGACTTTCCCCGGAACCGGCGACACCAGTTTCGCAGTGGGCGAAGGGCAGACCCGTGAGGGGCAGCTGGCCTCCGCCCCCGCAGTAACGCCGCCCAAAGAAGCCGCCGCGCCCACTATCCCCAGCACCGTTGACGAAGAACCGCGCGCTGCGCAGCCGACTGGTCCCAGTGTGCAAGTGGGCGCGTTTCCCCGACGCGAAGATGCCGAAGCGGGCTGGGCATCGCTGATCCGCCAGACCGAAGCGTTAAGCGGTGTCAGCCACCGCGTGGTCGAAGGCCAGGCCGATATTGGCCGGGTGTTCCGCCTGCAGGCGCTGCCGGGTGACCGTGCCGCGTCGCGCCGCCTCTGTGCAGCGCTCAAGGCCGATGGGATCGCCTGTTTCGTGAAGTAAGCGCCAGCTTTTGCACATTCAGGCGTTGCGCGAAACTTGCGCATGGGGCGGGAAACTGCGATTCCCCTGCGCATGATACCCGCGATTTTCGGCATTTCCGGTGACCAGCTGACAAAGGACGAACGCGCCTTTTTCAAAGATGCCGATCCGGCGGGCTATATTCTTTTCGGCCGCAATTGCGTGTCGCGCGACCAGATGCGTGCGCTGACCGATGATCTGTGCAGCCTGCACGGGCGTGACCGTAATTTTATCTCGATCGATCAGGAGGGTGGCCGTGTCGCACGGATGAAGCCGCCCGAATGGTCTGCCTTTCCCGCAGGGGCGGCGTTCGACGCCCTGTACCAGATTGCCCCCGCCAGCGCGATCGAGGCAGCGCGTATCAATGCCGAGGCGCTGGCACGCGAACTGGCGGAGGTTGGCGTGACAGTCGATTTTCACCCCCCGCTCGATATCCCGCAACCCGGTGCGCATGATGTCATCGGGGACCGGGCCCTGGGGCACGAGCCGATGCAGGTGGCGGCGCTGGGCCGCGCGATCCTCAACGGATTTTCCCGCGCGGGCGTACTGGGCTGTATCAAACATATGCCCGGCCACGGCCGCTCCACCGCCGACACGCATAAGGAAATGCCGACGGTCACGGCCAGCGCCGCTGAGCTGGCGCGCGATATCGCGCCGTTCAAGACGCTGGCTGGCACACCGCTGGGAATGACCGGGCATTTGCTGTTTACCGCTTGGGATGCCGAAAACCCCGTGACGCATTCTCCCGCGATTATCCATGACATCATTCGCGGCGAGATCGGGTTCGGCGGGCTGTTACTGACCGACGATATCGACATGGAGGCGCTGAGCGGCTCGATCCCCGAACGATCGGAACGCGCCCTCGCCGCTGGCTGCGATGTGGTGCTCAATTGCTGGGCAAAGATGGACGATATGATCGGTATTGCGCAGCGGTGCCCCGCTATGCGCGGCGATAGCATTGCCCGGTACGACCGCGCGATGGCGGCGCTTGGCGCGCCGCCCACCAGCTTCGAAACTGGCGAGCTGCTGGCCAAGCGTGATGCGCTGTTGGCCATCACGGAAGAAGCGACCGCGTGACTGCGGACGGCCTGCTGTTTGCCGATCAGACGGCAGCCGGGGCCGCTGCCGAAGCCGACGATTGGGACGGTATCGCGGCCGATGACACGCGCGATAATGAGGCGCTGTATCTTGAGCTAGACGGGTGGGAGGGGCCGCTCGACCTGCTGCTGGATCTGGCGCGGCGGCAAAAGGTCGATTTACGGCAAATCTCGATCCTGGCGCTGGTCGACCAATATCTCGACTATATCGATCAGGCTGGGGCGCTGCGGCTGGAACTGGCCGCCGACTACCTCGTGATGGCGGCGTGGCTGGCCTATCTCAAATCGACCATGCTGCTGCCGCGTGACGAGCAGGAAGATCCCAGTGCCGAGGAGCTGGCGCTAAAACTGCAATTGCGGCTGCAACGGCTGGGCGCGATGCGCGAGGCGGCCGGGCGGTTGATGGGCGGCGACCGGATCGGGCGTGATGTGTTCCTGCGCGGCAATCCTGAAGGTCTGGAGATTGCCCGCAAGACGCTGTGGCGCTGTGACCAGTTTGCGCTGCTGGAGGCCTATGGCAGGGTCAAGGCGCGCACGGCGCCCGCCGTCCATATGGTGCGCGAACGTCCGGTTATGACGCTCGACAGCGCGCTGGAACGTGTCAGCCATATGCTGGGCGTCACGCTGGACTGGATGGAATTGCGCGATTTTCTGCCGCCGCATGCCGAACCCCGTCTGCGGCGCTCGGCCCTGGCTTCCAGCTTTGTCGCCGCGCTGGAACTGGCGCGGATGGGGCGGGCTGAAATCGCGCAGGAGGATGTCTTCGGACCCATGCGCCTGCGCCGGATCGCGCAGAAATGAACGAGCTGGCGCGCGCTATCGAAGCGGCGCTGTTCGCCGCAGACGAGCCGATGACTGCCGATGCGCTCGCCAGTTTTCTGGGCGATGCTGCGGCTGGTGATGTCAGGACGGGCCTGCGCGAACTGGCCGAGCATTACGGCAAACGCGGTGTCCATCTGGTGGAGCGCGGCAAGCGGTGGCATTTCGAAACCGCACCCGATCTGGCGCATCTGTTGCGGCGCGAAAAGGAACAAGTCCGCCGCCTGAGCCGCGCGGCCACCGAAGTGCTCGCCATCATCGCCTATCACGAACCCGTCAGCCGCGCCGAAGTGGAATCGATCCGCGGGGTGCAGACCAGTGGCGGGACACTGGATGTGCTGATGGAGGCGGGCTGGGTGAAAATTGCCGGTCGCCGCGAAGTGCCCGGACGCCCAGTGATCTATGCCACCACCCCCGATTTCCTCGACCACTTCGGCTTGTCCAGTCGTCGCGACTTGCCCGGCATCGCCGAATTGCGTGCCACCGGACTGCTCGATCCGGTCGAGGATGCATACGAAAGCCTTGTTTCCGGGGCCGAATCCGAGGGCGGGGGCGAAGGCGATCAACAGGCCCCGCAGGACGCTTCGGACAACGACACCGCTTACTGACTGGCACTTGTGCCCACCAACGCCTATATTGATGGCAATCTAGCGAAAGAGAATTTCCCATGGGACTTAGTGTCTGGCAGCTCGCCATCATCGCCATCGTCGTCCTCGTCCTGTTCGGGCGTGGCAAAATCTCTGAAATGATGGGTGATTTCGGCAAGGGCATCAAAAGCTTCAAGCAGGGTATGAACGAAGAAGACGGCAAGCCCGCGCCGCGCATCGAAGGCCCCACGCACGAGCCGAAGCCGGCTGATCAGGCGGCCAAGGATCCGCAGCCTGCGCCGCGTCAGGATCTGAACTGATCCGTTAAGAGAGGGCTCCGCCCATGTTCGACATCGGCGCCAGCGAATTGCTGGTGATCGTCATTGTGGCGATCCTGGTCATTGGCCCCAAGGATATGCCGCGCGCGCTGCGCAGTGCAGGCCGCTGGATCGGCAAGATGCGCAGGATGTCCAACCATGTCCGCGCCGGAGTGGACGCCATGATCCGCGATGCGGAGATGGAGGACATGGAAAAGTCCTGGGCCGAACGCAACCGCCAGATCATGGCGCAATATCCCGATGGTTCGCAGCCAGAGGGCGGCGCTGCCGAGAGCGACCCGGAGAATTTGCTGCCTGCTGAAATGGAACCGCTGGCCGCCGCTGGCCGCGTACCCGATGCGGATGCCGCTGCCGAAGCGACGATTGCGCGTGCTGCGCCGGTAAAGGCGCCAGAGCATGGCGAGGAGCCACCGCTGCCGCTTGATCCGCCATCTCCCCCGCCCGCGAAGGGCGACTGACATGCCCCTCAACCTCCGCGATATTGACGAAACACAGGCCCCGCTGATCGATCATCTGATCGAACTGCGCACGCGGCTGGTGCGCAGCGTGCTGGCGCTGGCGATTGCCTTTGGTGTGTGCCTGTATTTTGCCGATCCGATCCTGGGTTTCCTGATCCAGCCGCTTAAAAATGCCTTTCCTGCGGGCGAGGGGCAGTTGATCTTCACCAAGCTGTATGAAGTATTCTTCGTCGAGATGAAGGTCGCGCTGTTCGCCGGGTTCTGTCTCAGCTTTCCGATCATTGCCAACCAGCTGTGGGCCTTCATCGCGCCTGGTCTCTATGCGCGCGAGAAGAGGGCATTTCTGCCGTTCCTGCTGGCCACACCCATCCTGTTCGCGATGGGCGCAGCGCTGGCTTATTATGTCGTGATGCCCACGGCCTTTGAGTGGTTTCTGGGCTTCGAGGGGCAGGCCGGCGGGCTGGAAATTCAGGCACTGCCGTCCGCCAATGAATATCTCGGGCTGGTGATGCAGTTCATTCTGGCGTTCGGGATGAGCTTCCTGCTGCCGGTACTGCTGTTGCTGCTGCACCGCGCGGGGATTGTCAGCCGGGCGCAGCTGGCGGGGGCGCGGCGCTATGTCATTGTGCTGATAGTCGCGGTTGCAGCCATCATCACGCCGCCCGATCCGGGCTCTCAGCTGCTGCTGGCGATCCCGCTGCTGCTGCTGTTCGAAGGCTCGCTGCTGCTGATGCGGCTGACCGAGCGGCGCGCCGCGAAGGACGCGCCCGCTACTGAAGATACCGCGACCGATGACACGCCAGCCGACGAGTCTCAGTCCGCGTCGTAAACCTTGCGGCCGCCGACCCAGGTTTCGTACACCTTTGTCGCGCGCAATTCTTCAGGCGTTGCCAGCAGTGGATCGCGGTCGATCAGCACGAAATCGGCGCGCTCGCCCGGCAGTAGTCTGCCGAATCGGCCATCGGCAAAGCCTGCAAAGGCAGCGTCCGAGGTAAATCCGGCCAGTGCCTGTTCGCGGTTCACCCGCTCTTGTGGACGCCAGCCGCCAAATGGCTGGCCATCGGGTCCGGTCCGGCTGATCGCAGCGGCAAGCCCGGCGAAGGGATCGGGCGATTCCACCGGCGCATCCGAGCCGAACGCCAGCTTCCCGCCATAACGCAGGATCGTATTCCACGCATAAGCGCCGTCCAGCCGGTTAGGCCCCAGCCGCGCTTCGGCCATGGTCCGGTCGCTGGTCTGGTGGACCGGCTGCATCGAGGAAATGATGCTGTGCTTGCCCAGAGTGGGGAGGTCGGCTGGGTCGACGATCTGGACGTGTTCGATGCGCCAGCGGCGGTCGCCGGTGAAGCTTTCGGACAGTTCGGCAATGGCGCTGATCGCCTCGGCATTGGCGGCATCGCCGATGGCGTGGACGGCGGTCTGAAACTCGCCATTGGCGGCGCGCACCATGACATTGCGCAGCCGTGCGCTGTCGGTCAGCGGCAGGCCGGTGTTGCCGGGGTCATCGCTATATGGTGCCTTGAGCCATGCCCCTCGGCTGCCCAGCGCGCCGTCGAGGTAAATCTTGATGCCGTTCATGCGCAGCTTGTCATCATACAGCCACGGTGTCGGGCGCGCGCCTGCGATCAGTTCCATCGCATCGGCGCTGGCGGCATAGGACATGATCCGCACATGCAGCCGCCCGGTGTCGCCCGCGCGGCGGAAAGCCTGCCAATCCTCGATCGTGGTGCCCATATCGGCCACCCCGGTGATGCCAAATTTGTGGAGGATTTTCTGCGCCGCATCCAGCGCCAGATCACGCTCGGCAGGGCGGGGTGCAGGAATTGCGGCAGTCATCAAAGTGGTCGCATTATCGACGAACACGCCCGATGGCATTTGCGAACCACTGGCCCGCTCGATCCGGCCACCATCGGGGCTTTTCGTGCCAGCGACGATACCGGCGGCCTCCAGCGCCTTGCCATTGGCCCAGCCGGCATGGCCATCGACCCGCTCCAGATAGACCGGGCGGTCTGACACTGCGGAATCCAGTTCGGCAGCGGTGGGGAAACGGCCCAGACCCCACTTCTCCTGATTCCATCCGCGCCCCAGAATCCACGGACGGGCGGGGTTCTCGGCGGCAAATCTGGCAATGGCGGCAAGCGCTTCCTGCAGCGAATTGGTGTCTGACAGATCCAGCGTCAGCGCGCCGATGCCCAGTCCCATGACATGGGCGTGTGCGTCGATCAGGCCGGGGATCATCACGCGCCCCGCGCCATCTTCGCGGTAATCGGTCCGCGGGCGCTTGTCCTTGGCCGCCAGCAATTGCGACACGCGCCCTTCGTCATCGATCACGATGGCGGCAAAGCGTTTTACTTTGCCGTCCTTGTCGATGGTCAAGCCTTCGACATTGTCGATCAGCACATCGGCGTGAAGCGGCGAAGCAAGCAGCGCGCAGGCGAGCGCGGCGGTGGAGGCGAGTAATTTCAGTGTCATGGCAATCCCGATGGCGCTTGGTGGCTGCGTGAAGCGATAAGCTATAGCTTGGCCTGCGCAAACCCTTTCCGCAATTGCGCGAGGCGCGCCTGCGCCGTAGGGGCTTTCGCCATGACCGCAGCATCCACAGTCCACAGTTCGGCCAAAGCGACCGACCTTCTCACCATCGACGACGTCCGCGCCGCCGCTGCGCGGATTGAGGGCGCAGTGGTCAAGACGCCGATGATGCGCTCGATCACGCTGTCGGAAATCACCGGGGCCGACATCTGGCTCAAGTTTGAAAACTTGCAGTTCACAGCCGCTTATAAGGAACGCGGCGCGCTCAACGCTTTGCTCCAGCTGACCGATGAACAGCGCGCGCGGGGGGTGATTGCCGCATCGGCGGGCAATCATTCGCAGGGGCTGAGCTATCATGGCCGCCGGCTGGGCGTGCCAGTCACTATCGTAATGCCCAAGACCACCCCCAGCGTGAAGGTTATGCAGACCGAAAGCGTGGGCGGCATGGTCGAGCTGTTCGGAGAGACTTTCGACGAAGCCTATGCCCATGCGCGCGAGCTGGAACAGCAACGCGCGCTGACCTTCGTCCACCCGTTTGATGATCCCAAGGTCGCCGCAGGGCAGGGCACGGTCGCGCTGGAAATGCTGGCGCAGGAAGACGACTTCGATTGCCTGGTGGTGCCGATTGGCGGCGGCGGGTTGATGAGCGGGATGGCGACAGTCGCCAAGGCGCTGAACCCTGAAATAACGATGATCGGTGTGCAGGCCGCGCTGTTCCCGTCAATGTATGCACATCTGCGCGGCGAGGACATGACGTGCGGCGGCGATACGCTGGCCGAAGGCATCGCGGTCAAGGCTCCGGGCAATTTTACCCGCGAAGTGATCGCCGATCTGGTCGACGAGGTGCTGCTGGTTGACGAAGCTGCGCTGGAACACGCGGTGGCACTGTTGCTGCAGATCGAGAAAACCGTGGTCGAGGGTGCGGGCGCCGCCGGGCTGGCCGCCGTGCTGTCCAATCCGGAGAAATTTGCGGGCAAGAAGGTCGGCCTGGTGCTGTGCGGCGGCAATATCGACACGCGGTTGCTGGCCAATGTGCTGCTCCGCGATCTGGCGCGCGGCGGGCGGCTGGCCCGGCTGCGGATCACGCTGCAGGATCGTCCCGGCGCGCTGTACAAGGTGATGCACGAGTTCAACGCGCACAACCTCAACATCATCGAGATTTATCACCAGCGCATTTTCACCACGCTGCCCGCCAAGGGTCTGATCACAGAAATCGAGTGCGAAGCCCGCGATGCGGAGCTGATCGATACGCTGGTGGAGGCGTTGCGGGCCAAGGGCTATCAGGTCGAATTGGCCGAGGTGGAATAGGCCAGATCGGGCAATTTCGGCCCACAAGGCCAGATTTCATGGTTAAGGGACTTTTAACACTTTCATCTGTGCGGCATACAGGGTCCAGGTGAGGATGTGCTTCGCCCCCCTGATGAAAGGTTGCTCCACCCCGTGACGGCCCCGATCCGCTTCCCACGCTTCTTCGTGACCAGCCCCGCGCCGTGTCCGTACCTGCCGGGCAAGAGCGAGCGAAAGGTGTTTACCGAGCTGCGCGGTGACAGTTCCGATGAACTGAACGAAGCGCTGGGCCGCATCGGGTTCCGCCGCAGCCAGACCGTGGCCTATCGCCCCAGCTGCCTGGATTGTCAGGCCTGCGTATCGGTGCGGGTGGTGGCCGGAGAATTCAAACCCTCGTCAACGCAGAAGCGCGTGCTCAAGGCCAATGCCGATCTGGTGGCGACCGAATGCCGCCCCTGGGCGACCGCCGAACAGTTCGAATTGCTCCAGCGCTACCTCGCTTCGCGCCATCCCGGAGGCGGCATGGCGCGGATGGAGGAAAGCGACTTTGCAGATATGGTGGAACATACTCCCGTATCCAGCTATGTGATTGAATATCGGGAACGTGGCATAGGGTCCGCACCGGGTCGCCTGGTCGGTGTTTGCCTGACCGACTATCAGGGTGACGGGCTGTCGATGATCTACAGCTTCTATGACCCGGAAAACAAGGATCGCGTCGGGCTTGGCAACTTTATCATTCTGGATCACATCCGCCGCGCGGCGGAACGGGGCTTGCCCTATGTCTATCTCGGCTATTGGGTCGATGGGGCAGATCGGATGCAATACAAGATCCGCTATCGTCCCATTGAACGGCTTACCCGTGGCGGCTGGGAACGGATGCCCGATGACGAACAGCGCCAACGGATCGCGGCCATCGCCAGCCCTGGCAAACCGCGAACAGCCGATGCGCTGCCTGCCAAGGATGGCCATCCGGCAGGCTACAAACTCGCCGACTGACAGCTTTCGCGGCGTACTGCACGCCTGCGCCGCTGTGCTGGCGCTGGTTGCGGCCCCGCTTGCCGCGCAGGATATGGATGCGCCGCAGCGGCTTGAAGATCTGATCCCCGACAGCGCTGTTTCCGACCCAGAGGCTTGGGCGCAGCAGGGCACTGTTGCCGATCCCGATGTTCCTGCCGATGGCTTGTCCGAAGTAGCGGTTGAAACGCCTATCGCCGATTTGCCCGGCACCGATCTTGCTTGGCCCGAATCCCTCGAGATCGGCGATATCGACGTGCTGGCACCCGATGAAGACATCCAGTTTGCCGAGGTTGACGAGGGCCGCCCGCAAATCGCCTTCGCCGATGCCGAGCTGGAACGCATTTCCGATGAGCTGGTGCTCGGTTTCCCGCAAAAGGCACCGCCGTTCAGCGAACGCGGCGATTTCTTCAACCGGTTCAAGGCGCTCTCTACTATCGAGCAGCTGGACAGCGACGAAGACAATGTCGCCCAGCTGGCGGCACGCGCGCGGCAGGACGAGGCGCTGCTGAACAATCTGTTGCACGTCTATGGCTATTATGACGGCGAGATCGTCCGCTCCATCGGCACCCGCGAAGTAGGCGAAAACACCGCCGATACGCGCCCCGAAGTGCGTTTCGATATCATTCCCGGTCCGCGCTATACTTATGGCACTGTCACGCTGGGACAGCTGGACACCGCGCCCGATTACCCCGCGCTGCGCGACAGTTTCGACATCAACAGCGGCGATTTCCTGCAAAGCGATGTCATCGTGCAGGAGCAGTTCGATCTGGACCGCGCGCTTGGTGAAACCGGCTATCCCTTTGCCGCCATCGATGCGCCTGAACTGCTGATCGACCATGACCGGCTGGAAGGCGATCTGACCATGCTGGTCACGCCGGGCGGCAAATATATCTTCGGCGAAGTCATCAGTGACGATCCGGAATTTCTGTCCAGCAAGCATCTCGCAGAAATCGCCCGCTTCGAGCCGGGTGACGTTTATCAGCGCAGCCTGTCGCTCGATTTGCGCCGCGCGATTACCGCCACCGGACTGGTGTCCAGCGTCAGCGTCACGCCACGCGAAGTCACGCCGCCGCAGGGTGACCAGCCGGGCGTGGTGGCGATGGATGTCGCATTGCAGCAGGCCAAGCTGCGCACCATCGCAGGCGCGATCGGCTTCGGCACCGAAGAAGGCATCCGGCTGCAAGCCAGCTGGGAGCACCGCAATCTGTTCCCGCCCGAGGGATCGCTGCGGGTTCGCGGCATTATCGGCACGCGCGAACAGCTGGCGGGGGTCACCTTCCGCAAGAACAATTTTGGCGGGCGGGACAAGATCCTGACGCTGGATGCCTATGCCTCCACCATCGACAGCGATGCCTATGATGCGCAGACGGTGGCCATTCGCGGGACCTATGAACGCACATCCAACCTGTTGTTTCAAAAACCGCTGAGCTGGGGCGTGGGTGCAGAAATTCTGGCAAGCGATGAACGCAACCGTATCGTCGACGGTATCGAGCGGCCCCGGCAACGCTATTTCATCGGCTCGCTGTTCGGACGCGCCACCATCGATTCGACCGATTCGCTGCTGGACCCGACGCAAGGTTTCCGCCTCGGCGGCTTCCTAGGCCCCGAAACCTCGCGGACCGAGGGGCAGCAATTCTATTATCTGCGAAATCAGGCTGATGCGTCCTATTATCAGTCGGTGGGCGACAGCATCGTGGTGGCGGGGCGCGTGCGCTTTGCCAGCATTCAGGGGGCCGATCTTGTCGGCATCGCACCCTCGCGGCGGCTGTATGGGGGCGGCGGCGGATCGGTGCGCGGCTATGGCTATCAGGCGATTGGACCCAAGAACGATCTGGGCGAGCCCATTGGCGGACGCTCGCTGGTCGAAGCTTCGATTGAGGCGCGCATCGGCACTGGCTTTTTCGATGGTGCGGTGTCGATTGTACCGTTCCTCGATGCGGGCAGTGTGTCGACTGCGACCGTGCCTGATTTTGGCGCCATCAAGCTCGGCGTTGGGGTGGGGCTGCGCTACACCACCGGCTTCGGGCCGATCCGTGTGGATGTCGGCGTCCCGCTTAATCCGGAGGAGGATGACGCGCCGGTCGCGGTCTATGTCTCGCTGGGGCAGGCTTTCTGATGGCGAACGAAGCGACTTCCGCGCCGCCCGAAGCGCCAATGCCGCCACCCGCACGCAAGCGTTCGCGGATGGGCCGTGCGGCCAAATGGGGCATCGGCATTGTGGCGGCGCTGGTGCTGGCGCTGGTGGCCGGCGTGGTGCTGCTCAACACACCGCTGGGCGAGCGTTTTCTGGCCAGCAGGATTGCCGAACGGACCTTTCCCAACGGCCTCAACATCAAGATCGGACGGATCGAGGGCAATCTCTATGGCGCGGCAGTGCTGCACGATGTGCAATTGTCTGATCCCAAGGGCGTGTTCCTGACCATCCCGCGCGCCGAAGTGGACTGGAACCCGCGCGGCTGGCTGAACAATCGGCTCGATATCGACAGCTTCTCTGCACGCCGCGCCACGCTGTCGCGGCTTCCAGAGTTTCTGCCGAGCGAGGAAGACAGTCCGCTGCTTCCCGGCTTCGACATTGCCATCGACAAATTCGCTATCGACAATCTGATGCTGGCACCCGGTATCGCCGGCCCCGATGCGCAGCGCGTCGATCTGGCGGGGTCGGTGCTGGTCGAGGATAGCCGCGTCAAACTCGACGCCAGGGGCAAGCTTGGCGAGAAGGACCGGGTGGCGCTGCTGCTTGATGCCGAGCCTGACGGTGACACCTTCGACCTCGCGCTCGATCTGGGCGCGGCGGCGGATGGCCCGCTTGCGGCAATGATCGGCGTGACCCGGCCCTATTCGGCAAAAATTCGCGGTGACGGGACATGGCGGTCATGGGCTGGCGGATTGCTGGTTCGCAGCGCTGACGAGCGTGTCGCTGCGTTGAAAATCACCAATCGCGCAGGCAAGTTCGGCGTGCTGGGAAAAATCGACCCCAGCGATTTTCTCACTGGATTGCCCGCCAGTGCACTGGGCAATGATGTGGCGCTGGGCGCTGATTTCACCTTCGATAACCGCGTGTTCGATGGCGGTTTCAAACTGATCGGGCGCGGCGTGACGGCGCGCGCCGAGGGCGGCGTGAGCCTTGCCGAGAATAGCGTGAGCGCGCTCACACTCGATGCGCTGCTGACAGACCCGGCCTTGTTCGGGCCGACTATGCAGCTGGAAGATGCCCGGCTGAAAGCGACTGTGGATGGTCCAATGAAGGATCTGACCATTGTCCACAATCTGTCGGTGGGGCGCCTGCTGGCGGGAGAAACCGAAGTGGCGGGCCTGACGCAGCAGGGCACGGCGCGCTATGACGGCACGCGCTGGACGTTGCCGCTCAACCTCGCCGTGGAGCGGGTGAAAAGCGGCAATGCGATGGTCGATCCGCGGCTGGTCAACGGCACCGGTAAGGGCACGCTAGTGCTGTCGGGCACCAAGCTGCTGGGCGACGATCTGCGGCTGACCTTTCCGGGCACTGTCGCCAATCTGGCGCTGCGCGGCGATCTGGGCGGCGGCAGTTATGAAATCGCCGGACCGATCCGGGCAGACCGTCTGGTGCTGGACAATGTCGGCACGGCTGGCGGCACGGCGGTGATCAATCTGATGCTGGCCAATGGCGCGCCGTGGCGGCTCAAGGCGCAGCTGGATGCGCGGGTCGCGCAGGTCAGCAATGCCACGCTGGCCAATCTGGCGGGTCCGGCAATCCGTGTGCGCGGCGGCTTCGCGATGGGCGGCAATGCGCCGCTGATGTTCAACAACGTCCGCGTCGATGCCGCCAAGCTGACGCTCGCGCTCAATGGCTCGGTGCGGCAGGGCACCACCAGCCTGGCGGGCAATGGCCGCCATACCGATTATGGACCGTTCACTGTCGAAGCGCAGTTGGCCGATAGCGGCCCCAAGGCAGTGCTGGTGTTCGCCAGCCCGGTAAACGGGCTCGACAATGTCCGCGTTGCCATCGCGCCGACCCAGGACGGCTTTGCCATCGACACCTCGGGCGGCTCTCTGCTCGGGCCGTTTCAGGGCCAGCTGGGCCTGTTCGCTCCGGCGGGCGGGCCCACGCGCATCCAGGTCAATACGCTGACCGTATCCGACACCAATGTCACCGGCGCGCTGACGCTGGTCGATGGCGGCGCACAGGGCAAGCTGGCCTTTGCTGGCGGCGGCGTTGACGGCACGGTGGCGCTGGTCCCGCGCAGCGGCGGGCAGGGGCTCGATGTCAATCTGCAGGCTCGCAACGCGCGCTTTGGCGGCGATACCCAGCTCACCATCGCGCGCGCCAATGTCGATGCGCAGGGCCTGATCCGCAAAGGGCACACCAGTTTCAGCGGCGAGGGTACCGCGCAGGGCATTGGCTATGGCTCGCTGTTTATCGGCAGGCTGGCAGCGCGCGGCAAGATCGATGACGGTACCGGCCGGATCGACGCATCGCTGTCGGGACGCCGGGGCAGCCGGTTTGACCTGGACCTCAACGCGCTGGTCCAGCCGCAGCGGGTCGCACTGGCAGCGCGGGGCGAATTTGCTGGCAAGCGCATCGTGATGCCGCGCCGCGCAGTGCTGACCAGCCTGCCCGAAGGCGGCTGGCAATTGGCGCGCACGCAGCTGTCCTATGGCAGCGGCGGTGTGGTGGCTCAGGGCAGGGTCGGCGGCGGGGAAACCGCGCTGGAACTGAAGCTGGCGCGGATGCCCTTGTCGCTGGCCGATATCGTCATGTCCGACCTGGGGTTGGGCGGGACGATTTCCGGCGTAATTGATTATCGCGCGGCCAAGGGTGGATTGCCGGTTGGCACTGCACGGGTGAAACTGGACGGGCTGACCCGCTCGGGCCTGGTGCTGACCTCGCGCCCGGTCGATCTGTCGCTGGTGGCGCGGCTGGATGCTGACAGCCTGGATGCCCGCGCGCTACTGCGCAATCAAGACATCAAGCGTGGGCGAGTGCAGGCGCAGATTTCCGGATTGCCATCAAGCGGTGTCCTGTCTGAACGGCTGCGTGCCGGACGCCTGTTCGCCCAATTGCGCTATGACGGCGCAGCGGAAACGCTGTGGCGCTTGGCGGCGATCAATGCCTTCGACCTTACCGGCCCGGTTACGGTGGCCGCCGATGCCACCGGCTCGCTGGCCGATCCGCGCGTACGCGGCACAGTTGCTTCCGACGCGTTGCGGGTGCGCAGTGCGCTGTCGGGGACAGACATTACCGACGCCGCTGTGCGCGGACGGTTCAACGGTTCGCGCCTCCAACTCACCCGCTTCTCGGGCAAGACCGGCAATGGCGGCAGCGTGTCTGGCAGCGGGACTGTGGATCTGCAGGGTCTGGGCGAACGGGTACAGGGCCGCTTCCTCGAAGTGCGCGGGCCGAAACTGGATCTGCGGGCAGCGGCCAAGAACGCCAATCTGCTCAACGCCAATGGCATCAACGCCACCATCACCGGACCGCTGCGGATTGTTTCCAATGGGCTGGGCGGGACGATTGCGGGCCGCGTGCGGATCGACAAGGCCAGCTGGAAACTGGGCACTGCTGCCGATGACCTGCGGCTGCCCAAAATCGCTACGCGCGAAATCAATGCGCCTGCCGACCGCGCGCCCAGCCTCGCCGCTGCAAGGCCCTGGCGCTATCTGATCGACGCCAAGGGCGACAGCCGCATCGAAGTGGACGGGATGGGGCTGGAAAGCGAATGGGGCGCCGACATCATCCTGCGCGGCACCACAGAAAATCCGCGCATCGGCGGCAGCGCTGAAGTCGTGCGCGGCGATTACACCTTTGCCGGAACGCGGTTTGAACTGACGCGCGGCGAAATCGCCTTTGATGCCAGTGTCCCGGTCGATCCACGGCTGGACATCCTTGCCGAGAGCGAAGCGCAGGGCGTTTCGGTAGAAGTCGCGGTGCGCGGCAGTGCGACACAGCCGGAGATTACATTCTCGTCCAACCCGTCTCTGCCTGAGGAAGAATTGCTCGCACGGCTGCTGTTCGGCGGTTCGATCACTTCGCTATCGGCAACGGACGCGCTGCAATTGGGTGCGGCGCTTGCCTCGCTGCGCGGCGGCGGCGGGATGGACCCCATCAACCGCTTGCGTTCGGCAATCGGGCTGGACCGTTTGCGCATCGTCAGTGCGGACCCGGCTTTGGGGCGGGGTACGGGTGTGGCTCTGGGCAAGAACTTTGGCCGCCGCTTCTATGTCGAGATCATCACCGACGGCAAAGGATACAGCGCGACCGAGGTCGAGTTTCGCGTAACCAGCTGGATTTCGCTGCTGGCATCGATCTCGACTCTCGGCCGCGAGAGCGTGGTCGCGGAAATCAGCCGCGATTATTAAACGGGGCGGTTAGCCCTCTTCTTTCGGCATCAACACTGCATCAAGCGGCAGCACGACGCCATTGTTCGCCGCGATGGAGGTGCCCACCACGCCGGCACTGGCACCGCCGCTGTTCGATACGGTCAGCCTGTCGCCTACCTTCGAGAAGGTTATCGTGCCGTCTCCCAAGGTGGTCATCGTGACCGGGCCGCCCTTTTGATCGACTGCGGTGGCAATCGTTTCCGGCGTAACGTGGCCGGGCAGGATGTGATCACGCAAGATCGCCACCAGCAGCGGGCGCTGCTCGTCTTCCATCAACGCGCTACCCTGCTCCCCCAGCGCGGAAAATGCGCCGTCATTGGGGGCCAGCAAGGTGTAGCTGGCCGGACCATCAAACAGCGAACTCAGCTCCGACGCTGTCAGCGCGGACTGCAGGGTCTGCATATCGTCCTGCGAGCCCAAGGCTGTGGCCAGAGTGACAGTTCCGTCCTCCTTGGTCGCAGTGCTGGGGTTCTGGTCCACAACCTTGCTACAGCCAGAGATCAGCGGAAGCGTCGCGGCCAGAGCCACAGCCGCCGCAGCGGTTTTCAACTTGTCCATCATATTTATGCGCTCCCTTAAACCAGCAGGTCGATCGCGGCAGCGACCAGTTGCGTGGTGGGATCGATGCGATAGACATAGCCGTCGGAGTAGCGATAGTTCGCCTCGGGCGTGTCGTAATACCGGTCACGATACGAATAGGGCACGTTGTACACGTCATATCCGCGCGGCATCGGCTGGCCGATATTGATGTCATCACCCGTCAGCAGGGCCGCAATCGAAACGATGGCGGAATCCTGCGGGTCGACACGATAGATCACGTCGTCGGCGTAACGGTAATTGTTGGTTCCGCCGAGATTGTAATAATCGACGTAATAATTCGGCACCTCATAGCTCTGGTACGAATTGGGCCACTGGTTGCCCACGGCCAATGCGCCGCCGAGCAGCGGGATATAGCCCGCCACCGAACCACGGTCATTCATCCGTAGCAGATAGCCATTGTTGTAAGTGTAGCGGCCGCTGCTGTAATTGGTCAGACCGAACAGGCGCGGGCGATAATCATAGCGGAACATCTGCATGTTCGTGCGAGCACGCTTCGCCAGGCCCGGAGGGGTGCAACCATTGCCCTTCTTGGCCAATCCCGGTGGGCAGCCGTTGATATAGACACGGCTGCGGTCGCGGCGCATGAAATCACGCTGGCTCTCGTAAGCTACGCGGTCGACATAACGCGGCGCGCGGCGATCATCATCCCGGCGCGTTTCGCGCCGGTCCTGCCGGTAATCCGTGCGGCGCACATCGCTGCGGTCATCGCTGCGGCGCGTGTCGTACGAGCGATCATTATTTTTACGATCATCCGATTTGGCGCGCTTGGGAGCCTTGTTGTCCTGCTTGTTATCCTTGCTGTCAGAACGGCGATAATCCTTGCGATCATCGGCCCGTGAAACCCGCACTGTGTCGCGGCGTTCAACCTTTGCCTTGGCTTTCACGTTGGATTTGTTGCCCACTTTGGCCTTGGCGGAAACCTGCGCCTTGCCCTTATGGTCCTTGCCGTTCCCCTTGTCCGGTCCGGCCTGTGCTCCGGTAGCGGCCAATGCAATCACTGCCGCTCCAATAAGAAAATGCTTCATAAGTTAACTCCTTTGGAGGGGTAACGCCGCGAAACGAGATATAGTTCCACCGGGAAAACTTGGAAAATCCCCGTTTTCTGCGGTGTTCAGCTCCCCGAAAGGTAGAGCGCAGCCTCTTCGCGGCGGCGGCGGGCAAGGCCTTCAAGCACCCGTCCCCCGGCCCTGTTCCAACGACCAAACTGGCCTGCAGCAGCGGAAAACTCATGGTTTTTGTGCAATCTGGTCAGTGTGGCACGGCCAATCGCGCCGGTATTGTAGTGAAAACTGACCAGTGCATCGAACTGCGCCTGGCTGGTCGGAAACCCCGCCACAGCGATTTCGACTTCCCGTGCATGGCGCATGATATCCTGTTGCAACCGCGCATCACATTGCGCCTGTGTCCACACAGTGCCTGGCCCGATGTCGCTGCCTGTGGCGCCCCAGCCGATTGTCCAGGGATGGCCGCCCGTACCCGGATCGGGATAGGCCTCCACCATTCCATCCCGGCGCAATCGCGCGCAGCCTTCGAAGCGTTTGATGATGGCGACCCCGGCCTCGCTGACCGTCAGCCCTTTGGCGCTGCTGTCGCCCCCGGCACAATCAATCGCCCGGTCCAGCGCCGCAATCTCGCTGCGCCGGAACCCGCGGCCCAGCAAGCGGCGGACGGTATCGAAAATCATTTTGCGCTGCATGGCTCACCCCGGTGAAGAATCGAGGCGCAGCAAATAGACACCAGTGGGGCGTGTAGGAAAATGGTTTCTGCGTGGCAGGCACACAAAAAGGGCGCCCGGTCTCCCGGACGCCCCTTGTGTCGTGATTTCAGGCCCGTGTCAGGCGCTGTAATACATGTCGAATTCCACCGCGCATGGCGTGACTTCGAGGCGCATGACCTCTTCCCATTTCAGCTCGACATAAGCGTCGATCTGGTCCTTTGTGAACACATCGCCCTTGAGCAGGAATTCATAATCCTCGCCCAGCGATTCCAGCGCTTCGCGCAGCGAACCGCATACTGTCGGCACATCCGCCAATTCGGCAGGCGGCAGATCGTAAAGGTTCTTGTCCATCGCCTCGCCCGGGTGGATCTTGTTCTGGATCCCGTCGAGACCCGCCATCAGCAGCGCCGAATAGGCGAGATAGGGGTTGGCCATCGCATCGGGGAAACGGAATTCCACGCGCTTGGCCTTGTCACCGGCGCCATAGGGGATCCGGCACGATGCCGAACGGTTGCGGGCGGAATAGGCCAGCAGCACAGGCGCTTCGAAACCCGGAACCAGCCGCTTGTAGCTGTTGGTCGTAGGGTTGGTGAAAGCGTTCAGCGCCTTGGCGTGCTTGATCACGCCGCCAATGAAGAACAGGCAGTTTTCCGACAGCCCGGCATACTGATTGCCCGCAAAAGTCGGATTGCCATTCTCCCAGATCGACATGTGGGTGTGCATCCCGCTGCCGTTATCGTCCTTGATCGGTTTGGGCATGAAGGTCGCGCTTTTGCCATAGATATGGGCGACCTGATGCACGACATATTTGTAGATCTGCATGTTGTCGGCGGTTTCGACCAGCGTGCCGAACGTGACACCAAGCTCGTGCTGGGCAGCGGCGACCTCGTGGTGGTGTTTGTCGCAATTGAGGCCCATTTCGATCATGGTCGAGACCATTTCGCCGCGAATATCCACGGCGCTGTCGACCGGGGCGACGGGGAAATAGCCACCCTTGGCGCGCGGGCGATGACCCAGATTGCCGCTTTCATATTCCTTGCCGCTGTTGGTGGGCAATTCGATGTCATCGATGGCATATCCCGAAGCGGCATAGCCGTCTTCGAAGCGGACATCGTCGAACATGAAGAATTCGGCCTCGGGACCGACATAGATCGTGTCACCAATGCCGGTGGATTTCAAATAGGCTTCGGCGCGCTTGGCGGTGGAGCGCGGGTCACGTGCATACCATTCGCCTGATGACGGTTCCACAATGTCGCAGAACACGATCATCATCGGCTCCGCACTGAAGGGATCGATGAAAATCCGCTCCAGATCGGGCTTCAGGATCATGTCGCTTTCGTTGATGACTTTCCAGCCGGCGATGGAGGAACCATCGAACATCAGGCCGTCTTCCAGCTCGTCTTCACCCAGGATCTTGGCGACCATAGTCAGGTGATGCCATTTGCCCTTGGGATCGGTGAAGCGCAAATCGACCCATTCGATGCCATCGTCCTTGATCTGTTTGAGGACGTCCTTCGCACTTGCCATTTTAACAGTCTCCATTTGGATAATCACTTGTAGCCCGCGTGATGCAGGCGGGATAATTCAGATTGCGTCTTCGTCACGCTCGCCAGTGCGGATGCGCAGCGCCGCTTCGATGTTCGAGACGAAGATCTTGCCATCGCCAATCCGTCCGGTTTGTGCAGCGGCAGCGATCGCTTCGACCACCCGGTCGGCGATGGCGTCGGTCACAATAACCTCCAGCTTCACCTTGGGCAGGAAGTCGACGACATATTCGGCGCCGCGATACAGTTCGGTGTGGCCCTTCTGGCGGCCAAAGCCCTTGGCTTCAGTGACAGTGATACCGGAAACGCCAATTTCGTGCAGCGCCTCTTTCACCTCGTCCAGCTTGAACGGCTTGATGATCGCTTCGACTTTTTTCACGGTTTGCTTGCCCCCGTCTGGAACTGGATTTGATCCTCGCGCAATACTATCCAAGAATCGTGCCAAGCGTTGTTGAGGGGCCTTACCGAAGATTCCAGCTGTGCCAAACCCGGTTGGCGTAATTTTTGCCAAGCGGCAGCCTGTCCGCGCGCAATACGGTCCAGTTACGGCTGGTACTGTGCTTATGCTTCGGACAGCACGTGCCTAATTATTGGGCAACGCCAAGTTGCAAACCGCTGGTTTCGGGCAAGCCGCACATCAGGTTCAAATTCTGGACCGCTGCGCCGCTGGCACCTTTGCCCAGATTGTCGAGCCGTGCGACCAGCCGCGCGTGCCAGCCGCCCTTGTTGCCGAACACGAACAGCTCCAGAGCATCCGAAGGCGCGGCGTGAATTTCCAGCAGTAATTCCTCGCAGGGACTGCCATCATGGACGGTCACAACGGCAGAACCATCGTAAAATTCGCGCAATGCCGCGCGCAGTCCCTCCACCGTTACCTCTCCCGCCATCGCGCCAAGGTGCAGCGGTACCTCGGCAAGCATTCCGCGATACGCGGGGACGACCGCGGGGGCGAAGATTACCGGGTGATCCAGCCCGGCGTGGATCTTCATTTCATCAAGGTGCTTGTGCGCCAGATCATACGCATAGGCGCGAAACGCCGGTGCTCGGGCGCTATTGAAGCGCTTGATTGACGCCTTGCCGCCGCCCGAATAACCACTGACTGCATTCACGGTATAGGGCCAGTCGGCAGGCAGCAGCCCGGCCCGCACCAGCGGTGCAACCAGCGCCAGAAACCCGGTGGGATAACAACCCGGATTGCTCACACGAAGCGCATTGGCAACCCGTTCCGGCCCGACCAGTTCGGGGAATCCATAGCACCATCCCGTCGTCGTGCGGTGGGCACTGGAGGCGTCGATAATGCGCGTCTTGCTGGCGGGATCGAGCAGATCCACCGCTTCACGCGCAGCATCATCGGGCAGGCACAGGATCGCAATATCTGCGGCGTTCAGCGCATCCCGCCGCGCCTTGGCATCCTTGCGCATTGTATCATCCAGCGTGATCAGCGCAAATTCGCTGCGACCCGCCAGTCGCTCGGCAATTTCCAGCCCGGTCGTTCCCGCCGCGCCGTCGATGAAGATATTATGCACTGCGGGAGGGGGCGAGCGCAGCGCGCCGGACATATCCGCTGGGCCCCTCGGGACCGCGCGTGATCCACAGCCAGTCGCCAGCTTCATCGAGCAGTTCAACCATCTCGCCCGCTGCGAAGGTGACGCCGTCATCGGCATCATCGCGCGGCTGGAGTTTGAGCGTCACCGCTGCATCGCCCAGCGCATGCGCTATCGGGATCACGTAATGCGCCGCGAGGAATTGGTCCGCCAGAGCGATATGCGCCAGATCACCGCGCAGGGGCAGGGTGCCCGGGGCCGGTCGCTGGATCGGACCTTTCAGGCCAACAATGCCTTCTGGTAAGGAATACAGGGCAGGCCCGGTCACTCTGGTCGCAATGCTCGTCTGTTGCAGGATGCGGGCGCTTACCCCTCCCGCCGCAAACTCGCAAGCCGCCGCCGCTGATTATGATCAGCCATAGCGTTTGCGCAGCATGTGCCAGGCGGCGCGCAGGCCATAGGCATCGCCGCCCTTGGGCCGCCCCGGCTTGGCTGTAGGCCGCCAGGAAAACGTGTCGAAATGTGCCCAGTCGATCTCCTCACCAACGAATTTGTCGAGGAACAAGCCCGCCACGCTGGCACCGGCAAAGGAATTGGCGTGCGCATTGTTGGTGTCAGCAATGTCGGAGTTAAGCCATTCGCGATAGACATCTGGCAGCGGCAGTCGCCACGGTTCGTCATCGCATTCGCGGCCCGCATCGATCAGCGCCTGTGCCGTGTCATCACGGCGCGTCATCAGCGCAGGAAATTCCGGCCCCAGCGCCACCCGCGCTGCGCCCGTCAGCGTGGCGAAATCCAGGATCAGGTCGGGATCTTCCTCACTCGCCCGGTCCAGCGCATCGGCCAGCACCAGCCGCCCTTCGGCATCGGTATTGCCAATCTCCACCGTCAGCCCCTTGCGCGACGTCAGGACGTCACCGGGCCGAAAGGCATTGCCCGCAATCGCGTTTTCAACCGCAGGCACCAGCAGGTGCAGCCTCACGCGCAGACCCGCGCCCATGACCAGCCCGGCCAGGGCGATGGCGTGCGCTGCGCCGCCCATGTCTTTCTTCATCAGCAACATGCCGGAAGAACTTTTCACGTCCAGCCCGCCGGAATCAAAGCACACTCCCTTGCCGACAATCGCCAGCACCGGGTCGGTTTCCTTGCCCCAGGTCAGATGGATCAGGCGCGGCGCATGGGGGCGGGCGGCGGCCCGGCCAACCGCGTGGATCATTGGATATTCCTGCTCCAGCGTATCACCGCGCGTGGTCTTAACCGCGCCGCCATGCTGCTTGGCCAGCGCGTCGATGGTTTCCTCAAGCGCGGCAGGGCCCATATCCTCGGCGGGGGTGTTCACCAGATCGCGGATCACGCACACAGCCTGCGCCTCGGCAATGGCACCGTCGATCTTGCTTGCTTCCTTGGTCAGCAGAACACGCGGGCCGGTGGGGTTTTCGGCCTGTTTGTAGCGGTCGAAGACATATTGCGCAGTCTGCCAGCCATGCAGCGCCGGACCCGCATCGCCATCAGCGCGGCGATACGTGCCTTCTGGCAGGGCCTCGGCCAGTTTCGCCATGCACCAGCTCGACAGATCGTCAGGATTGGCGACGCCGCCCACTGCAAACCAGTCATCGCCATCGGGCACGATGCCGACCTGATAGCCGCTGCCATTGAATTTTTGTGCGGTCAGCGCTGCCCGCTGTCCGGTAGAGAGCTTTTTCGCCCAGCCTTCAAAGCCATCCTTATCCACCAGGTGGATCGGGATCGCATCCTGTCCGCGATCGGGCTGGATTAGCGGGTTGCTCTCGGCCATAATGGGAACGCTCTCTGTCAGTTTTATCTCTGCATAAGGAAATCCCATGCATCCGCGCCTGTTCCTGATTCCATTGCTCGTGTCGAGCGCAGGATGTTCGGATGCGGGCGAATATGGTGACGCGGTAGGGGTGGATCAGGCCGCAGCAACCGCCTCTGCCGAAGCCAGTGCCAGCTCTGCCAAGGGCAAGGCGCGCAATGTGTCGGAGGAAACCGACGCCTATTTCTTCGAATATTCCTATCCGGCCGAGGTTGGCGCCTATCCTGAATTGAAGGCAGAGCTTGACCGGCAGCTGGAGGCCGAACGCGCGCAGTTGGTGAAAGACACGGCCCAATGGAAGGCGGAGGCCGAGGCCGAGGGGTTCGAATTTCGCGCGCATAGTTCCAATCTGGAATGGAAAGTCGTGGCGGATATTCCCGGCTGGCTGAGCCTGTCGGGAGATGCCTCCAGCTATACCGGCGGGGCGCATGGCAATTATGGAACGGTCGGGCTGGTTTATGACAAACAGGCCAAGACCATCCGCGAGGCGATTGACCTGTTTCGCTCACCCACCGCATTCTGGCAGAGCGTGTCGGCGAAGTTCTGCGAGAAACTGGACGCCGAGCGTGCCAAGCGTAGGGGCGAGCCGGTCGATCCCAATGACGAAACCTTTGGCACCTGCCCTCCGATAGACGATCTGGTGCTGCTGTTGGGATCATCGAACGGCAAGGTGTTCGACCGGGTGGGGATCATCGCCAATCCCTATGTCGCGGGCGCTTATGCCGAGGGGCTGTACGAGATCGATCTCGACGTCGATGCCCGCATGGTCGATGCCGTGAAGCCCGAATTTGCCTCAGCCTTCACCATTCACCGCTGACATCTCGCAATTTGCCATCGGGGGCGCTACATTGCGGCCATGACCGAATATCAGATGATCGACAGCGACCAGACCGTTTACCGTGACGGCACCATCAAGCTGCACGGGCCGGAAGGCTTTGACGGGATGCGCAAGGCAGGCCGACTGGCTGCCGACATCCTCGATGCGTTGGTGCCAATGGTGCAACCCGGCGTGACCACGGCCAGCCTTGACGATACCGTGCGTCAGATGACGCTGGATGCCGGGGCGGTGCCCGCAACGATGGGCTATCGCGGTTATGCGCACAGCAGCTGTATCTCGATCAACCATGTGATCTGTCACGGTATTCCTAGCGACAAGGCGCTGAAGGATGGCGACATCGTCAATATCGACGTTACCCCGCTGCTGGACGGCTGGCATGGTGATACGAGCCGGATGTTTCTGGTCGGCGATGTCCCGCTGAAAGCGCGGCGACTGGTCGATGTGACGTATGAATGCCTGATGCTGGGGATCGAAGCCGCAGCACAGCCCGGCGCGCGGCTGGGCGATATCGGCGCGGTGATCGAAGGCCACGCGCGGCAGTTCCGTTATGGCGTGGTGCAGGAATTCTGTGGCCACGGCGTGGGCCGCCTGTTCCACGACGCGCCCGAAGTCATCCATGCCGCCCGCCCGGGCACCGGACCAGAGCTGAAACCGGGCATGTTCTTCACCATCGAACCGATGATCAATCTGGGCCGCCCGCACGCCAAATTGCTCAATGACGGCTGGACTGCCGTAACCCGCGACAAATCACTCAGCGCGCAGTTCGAACACTCGATCGGCATCACCGAAAACGGCGTGGAGATTTTCACCGAGAGCCGGACGGGAAAGCATCAGCCGCCTTACTGAGCTTTGGTCGGCATTGGGGTGGCAAACGGACATTCGTCATGCAACGGTCCTGCCTAAGGAATTGCCTCTAACCATGCGCCGCCGCTGGTTGCTGTCGGTGCTAATCATCATCGCTGGAGCACTGGTCTTGTGGCAAACCCAGTTCCGCTACGGCTGGCTCGAAATGGCTCTCGGTAGTTTTGCGTGGTTGTTTTGGATCGCTGTCGTCGCATGGGGTGCGCTAACTGCTGTTGCGATCCGTCGGCATCGGGCATGGTGGCTGCTCATTGCTGCTCCTGTCGTGCTTTACCCGGTCGTCATGGCAGCCGGTTTGCTCGTTTCGTGTGCAGGGGGCGATTGTCTCTAAGGTTCAGCGGAAACGACAGCAAATGGCTGGTTAGCAAAGAGTTCGCTTAATCCTCCCGCGCCGCCCGGATCGCCGCGCCTGCCGCAAATGGTGCCAGCGCACAAAGTCCCAAACTGATCGCCGCAGTCAGCAGCAATCCTGAACTGTCGGGTCGTGACAAAGCGCCGGCTCCGAAAATCAGGATCGGTACCGCCAGCGGGATCATCATCAGGCCTGCCAGAGCTGCTCCGCCGCGCAGGCTGGCGGTCAGGGCTGCGACGGCGAGGCCCACTGCGGCAAGGCCCGGAGTGCCTGCCAGCAGGCCCAGCAGGACAGTCCGCACAGTCTCAGCTGACAGGCCCAGCAAAGCGGCGGCGGGCAGGGTGGCCAGCAGCAGCAGCGGCGCGAAGGCCAGCCAGTGCGCAATCAGCCGGATGGCCATCGCCAATTCCTCCGATACGCCGCGCAGATGCAATTGGTCGAACACGCCCCCCTCAAGATCGCTGGCGACCAGCTTTTCCAGCGGCAGGATCGCTGCCAGCAGGGCGGCGACCCAGATCACGCCGCCGCCGGTCCGTGCCAGCAATTGGGCATCGGGCCCGACTGCGAAGGGAAACAGCATCGCCACTGCGATAAAGAACAACAGCGGCAGCACCCCGCCGCCTCGCCCGCCGGGTAGCAGCAGTCCCAGATCGCGGCGCAGCAGGGTCAGTGCCGCGCTCATTTCGCGTAATCCGCCAGCGCAATCATGCGTGCGCGGGGCAGCGCCATCGGCTGGTGCGAGGCGACCACGGCGATCCCGCCGCCGCCGCAATGCAGCGCCACCAGCGCCTCGACACTTTTGCGCGCCTGATCGTCCAGCCCGTTGAGCGGTTCGTCGAGCAGCCAGATCGGCTGTGCGGCGTTGAGCAGCCGCGCCATTGCGGCGCGCTTGCGTTGGCCGGTCGACAGGAATCGCACCGGCACATCCATCAACGGGTCCAGTTGCAACACCTCCAGCGCGCGGCCCGGATCGCCGCAGCCATCAAGTCTCTCCCAGAATGCCAGAGCGTCACGCAGGGTGTGATTTTCGTCCATTGCCAGCCGCTCATCGACCAGACCCATCGCGCCATCGTGGGATACTTCGCCCAGATAGGGGCGCAGCAATCCGGCGAGAATACGGATCAGGCTGGACTTGCCCACGCCGTTTGCGCCCGCGATGTGGACGGCATCGCCAGCCGCGCATTGCAGCGACAGCCCGCTGAACAGCAGGCGGTCGCCGCGGCGGCAGGCGATGTCCTTCGCGGCGAGTTGCGCTTGCATGGCTGGCAGCGATAGGCAAAAGCCGGGCAGCCGACAAGCGAAGGAGTATTCGGGCGATGACAGTGGAAAAACTGGACGAGGACGAACGCGCCAGCTGGCTGAGCGTGTTGCCCGAATGGTCACTGGCCCGCGATGGCGACGCGATCGAGCGCAAGTTCGAATTTGCCGATTTTTCCGAGGCGTTCGCCTTCATGACGCGCATTGCGATCATGGCGGAAAAGCGTGACCACCATCCCGAATGGTTCAATGTTTACAATCGGGTGGAAATCACGCTGACCACGCATGACGCGGGCGGGCTGAGCCTGCGCGACGCGCATATGGCCAAGGCCATCGACAAGCTACTCCCCTAGATTGCCCTCCCGCGCGACTGGCCCCAGATCGAGGTTCAGGCAGCGGTAGAACAGCCGGTCACGGCCCATGGCCGCACTTTCCGGCGTCAGCGCGGTGGTGTTCTGCGCAGTGCATTCCGTGTCCAGCATGGCCTGTTCGGCGGCAGTGCGCGGCGCTGCTTCGCGGCCCAGCATTTCTGACGCGGGGCGATATTCGCGCGTCGTGGTGCCATAAAGCAGACGAAACGCATCCAGCGCGGCGGTGTGGTAAATCGTGCCATGCGTTTCGCTGCGACCCAGCGGGACATAAGCCCATTGCCAGTCGTCAGGGGCGTCAGACCGCAGCGCATCGACCATCCGCTCGACCCCTTCCTCGTGCCGATATCCCTCGTTGGCGAGTGTCAGATATAGCCGTTCCTTGCCGCCCGCCGCCTGCCGCAAACGCGCAGGGGCCGCGATGGCCAGCTTCATATTGTCCCACCACAATGATGGCGACACGGCGATCCAGTCGTCGAACAGATCGGGCTGCTCGAACAGCGTTTCGATGATGAACAGCCCCGCCAGAGATTCGCCCATCACCGCGTCCTGCCCGCTGGTGCGGTAGGCCTGCTCCACCCAGGGCTTCACATCCTGTGCCAGAAACCGCCGAAATTCTGCAGCTCCGCCCGGTGTTGCGCCCAGCGATTCGGTGTAGTCTGCCAGCGCATCGGCGCGCACCGGGGGCGAGATTTCGGCGCGGCGGTTGACCGTCTCCACCCCAACCAGAATGAACCGGCCAAAGCTGTAATTCATGTCGCGGCTCTGCACGATGCCTGCAATATGCGGGAAATCCTGCTCCGGTCCGCCGTCGATCACATAGACCACTGGGAAGCGCATTTCAGGCTGCTCGACATAGCCAAGGGGGAGGCGGACAGTAATCCGCCGCTCGCCGCCCAGCACTGCCGAGGGGATCGTATAAGTGGTGCCGATTGTGACCGGCTCACCCAGCGAGCTCTGGCCAAGGGCCGGGGCCGCCAGCATCAATGCGCCGACAGCAATCATCGCATTATTCAACATCTTACTCTCCCATCGGCCGCAAAGTGGTGCGGACCTGTTTGCGCACGCGGCCAGGCATAAAACGTGCCCAAAACTCAAGCCGCCGCGCGCTCTTACCGACCAGCGTGTGGAGCCGCTGGCCATGCACCGCGGCCCATGCTGCCTTGGCGACATCCTCGACCGGCGAAATCTCCAGCTCCGATTGTTCGACCTGCGTGCGGATTGCCGCATTGCTCTTGGCATTGCTGGTGTGGTCCAGCAGCGGCGTGTCGATAAAGCCGGGCATCAGCGAGCGTACATTGATGCCGTCCTCCGCCCATTCGGCATCAAGGCTTTCGGTAATGGCGCGCACTCCGAATTTGGTGGCGGAATAGACGCTGGCTCCGGGGGTTCCATAAATGCCCGCCAGACTTGCCGTGTTGAGCAGGCAGCTGCCCGGCGCGGTTTTCAGCAGATGCGGATAGGCGGCCTGTGCACCGAAAATCACGCCCTTCAGATTGACGTCCAGACAGCGGACAATCTCGTCCTCGCTATTGTCCAACAGCGCGCCGCCAAGCGGGACACCCGCATTGTTCGCGACCACATCGATCCGCCCGCCGGTGGCGGTGCTGAACCCGTCCAGCGCCTTGTCCCACGCTGCGCGGTCGCGCACATCGAATTTATGCGTGTAGACGAAACCGTTGGAAATCTTGTCCTCGGTTACGCGCATCCCGTGCTCGTCAACATCGGCCAGCCCGACGAACCAGCCCTGCGCGGCGAAATGCAGCGCGATGGCGCGGCCGATGCCCGAACCGCCGCCGGTGATGAAAATGGCCTTGCGAATGCTCACAGCAAATCCTCTCGTGTCATAATGCCGGGTCGGCATAGGCATGCCAGGTAAACACTGCCATCGCGCCGCGGTGGGGCCGCCAGCCCTCTGCCAGCGCACGGGTTTCTTTTTCGCTGGGGCGTTCAGCCAGATCCAGCATTTTGCCCACCGCCGCCTGTACCGCCAGATCGCCCGCGGGCCAGATGTCGCGGCGGCCTTCGGCAAACAACAGGTAAATCTCTGCCGACCAGCGCCCGATGCCCTTGATCTGAGTCAGCTCGGCAATCGCTTCCTCGTCATCGGCAGGCAGGCTGTCGAAACACAATTCGCCATCGGTCACCAGCTGGCACAGGCTGCGGACATAACCCTGTTTCTGCCGCGACAATCCGCAAGCACGCAAAGCGTCGAAGTCGCGGGCGAGCAAGGCATCGGCGGGCACATCGTCGCCCAGCTCGGCCTGCAATTTGCGCCACACCGATGCGGCAGAGGCTACGCTGACCTGCTGGCCCACAATCGTGCGCAGCAATGTCTGGTATCCCACATCGCGGATACGTTCTTCGGGATAGCCGCAGCGCGCCAGCGCGCCCGCCACCACCGGGTCGCCAGCCGCCACCGCGTCCAGATCTTCGCGCAGCTGCGCATTTGTCAGGCCCATGACTGCGGCTTGCCTTCCCGTTCACGATTGAATAGCAGCGCCCGCAATAGGGCCGCGAACGGGGCCGACGCAACAAGGACCTGCACGCGATGCCAAAGCTGATTGTTACCACCCGCGACGGCGCGACCTCCGAGATCGAAACCGAGGACGGCCTGACCGTGATGGAGGCCATCCGCGACAATGGCTTTGACGAATTGCTGGCGCTGTGCGGCGGCTGCTGCTCCTGCGCGACCTGCCATGTCCATGTCGACCCCGCCTTTGCCGACCGCCTGCCGCATATGAGCGAGGACGAGGACGATCTGCTGGAAAGCAGCGATCACCGCGCACCAACTTCGCGGCTCAGCTGCCAATTGTCCTTCACGCCTGATCTCGATGGCCTCATGGTTACTATCGCGCCTGAAGATTGATGTTGTTTGCGGCGCGGCCCGGCTGGGATTACTCCAACTGACATGACAGCACCTGTTCTGCGCGAGCATACGCTCGACCTCATCGGCAACACGCCGCTGGTTCGCCTCGAAGGGCCGAGCCGCGAGGCGGGCTGCGACATCTTTGGAAAATGCGAATTTGCCAATCCCGGTGCGTCGGTCAAGGACCGCGCCGCGCTGTGGATCATCCGCGATGCCGAGGCGCGGGGCGAATTGCAGCCGGGCGGCACAGTCGTCGAAGGCACCGCTGGCAATACCGGGATCGGCATTGCGCTGGTCGCCAATGCGCTGGGCTATCGGACAATCATCGTGATGCCCGACAACCAGAGCCAGGAGAAAATGACCACGCTGCGTGCGCTGGGGGCCGAGCTGGTGACGGTTCCGCCCACCAAATTCGCCGATTGCAATCACTTCGTCCACACCAGCCGCCGCCTTGCAGAGGAAACCGAAGGGGCGATCTGGTCCAACCAGTTCGACAATACCGCCAACCGCAAGGCGCATATCGAAGGCACCGCGCGCGAGCTGTGGGAACAGATGGAGCATCGCATCGATGGTTTCACCTGCGCGGCTGGCACGGGCGGGACGATTGCGGGCGTTGGCATGGGGTTGAAGGAATTTGACGAGAAATGCGTGATCGCGCTGACCGATCCGCATGGCGCCGCGCTGTTCAACTATTACGCCAATGGCGAGCTGAAGGGCGAGGGTTCTTCCGTGGCCGAAGGGATCGGGCAGGGACGCATCACCGGCAATCTGGAAGGCGCACCGATCGATACGCAATTCCGCATTTCCGACGAGGAAGGGCTGGACTGGGTCGCGCGGTTGCTGCGCGAAGAGGGCCTGTGCCTTGGCCTGTCATCGGGCATAAATGTCGCAGGCGCGATTGCGCTGGGGCGGCAATTGGTGGCCGAAGGGCGCAGCAATCCGCGCGTCGCGACGATCCTGTGCGATACCGGCTTCCGGTATCTGTCGACGCTGTACGATGCGGCATGGCTGGAGGCGAAAGGGCTGCCGGTCTTCCCATGGTTGCAGACCGGCGATTGACGCAAATGCGAACTGGGGCCTAGTCTGATGGTCATGCGCTTCTTCGATATGAGCCGTAAGCCCCCTGTGGGCGAGCTGCCGCAGATCGGCGATGCCCGCCGTGCGCGCATTGTCCAGCGGTTGCAGATCGGGATTACCGGGGTCACGATGATGATCCTGCTGATCGGACTGGCCAGCATCATCCAGGACCGCGCTGCGCAAACCGACGCCACGGCCGTGCCGCAAGCCGCCGCAACGACCGAACCAAACGAAGGCGCTTCGCAAAACGATCCGCTGGTGGAGGCGGGCGTGGTGCCCGATCTGCCTGACAGTCCGGTTGATACCCCGGCTCAGCAGCCAGCGGTAATGCCCGAAACCGGACAGGACGCGCCGGGTGCGCAGTAAGCACGCGCTGCTGCTGGCAGCGCTGGCGTCCTCCGCCCTGACCGGGTGCAATGACGCGCAACCGCAAGCCGACAATTCCGCAGGGCCAGAGCTGGGTCTGTTCACCACGCTGCCGATCTATTGGGGTGAGGGGGAGGATATCACGGCGCTGCTCGATCCCGCTGGCGAGCCGGACTGGGTGCGCAGCGCGCTCGAAGAACGCTACCGCCTGCAACCGCTCGACACGTTATCACCTGATACGCTGAAACCGCTGGCGCTGATCTTCCTCGCCCAGCCGCGCGTGCTAGCCCCGGCGGAAAATCTGGCGCTGGACGAATGGGTACGGAGCGGAGGTCGGGCATTGATCATGGCGGACCCGATGCTGACACGGCACAGCGAATATGCGCTGGGTGACAAGCGGCGGCCGCAGGATGTTGCGGTGCTGTCACCGATTCTGGCGCGTTGGGGGTTGGAGTTGCGGTTTAACGAGGATCAGCAAGGCGGCGAGCGGAATGCCAATTCTGACGGTTATGCAATCCCGGTCGATCTGGCGGGCCAGTTCGTGCTGAAAAGCACTGACGCGCCTGCCGATTGCACTGTGTCGGAAGATGGTATTCTGGCGCGCTGCCGGATCGGGGAAGGGCAGGTGACACTGCTGGCCGATGCCGCGTTGCTGGACTGGGAAGGGCCGGGAGCACCGCCCCCGCAGCGGCGCGGCGCGCTCGACTCGCTGCTTGCCGAGTCGCTGGTGAATTGAGCCGGGGATTATGCGGGAGCAGCGCGTGTTCTGCCGGAATTACAGCGGTTTCTCAGATGGATCATTAATGAAGTGGTAAGTTTTTCGAGGAGGCAGGCAACTAATTTTCTGTGATTTTGCAATGATTTATAGGGTTTTCCCGTAAATTCCCGCAATTTTCCCTTCCATCCCCGCCGCTCGCGCGGTAAACCCCCATCACATCGGACAGCCACTGTCTTTGCGCGCTTCGCTTTCGCGAGGTGAGCCACCCACACTTGCGTGCGGGAGGACGCGGAGAAGGTCTGTCCGGTTGGAGTCGGGGATTTTGGATCGGGGTAGAGGTCGGTGCTTTTCGGAGGATACAGTGGACAGGCTTATTCGCCCGCAGGCGATAAGGGTCGGTTCGTCCTCCCGCCGCTGTTCCGCAAAGCTCTGAAGGAAAGCAGCGAAGGCCGCGTCCTGTGCATTGCCAAGCACCCGACATGGAACTGCCTCACCGGGTTTGGCCTCAGCCGCAAACTGGAACTCGAAACGCAGCTAGATCGCGAAGAAGAGCTCGCCTATCGGGCGTCACGCGATTTTGACCGCGATACCCGCGCCAGCCAGCTGTTCGGCTTTGTCGAACTGCCTTTCGATGACAGCGGCCGCTTCGTCATGCCCGATCACTTGCGCGATCTGGGCCGGATCGAAGACGGGCTGTATTTTCAGGGCGGCGGGCGCTTTTTCACCCTGTGGAACCCGGCGGAGCTGGAAAGCATGGGTGATGACTGGGCCAGCGCCAAGGCAGCATGCGCCAGCTTCCTTGCTGACAGCAAGGGGACCAAGAAGTGACTCAGCCCCACGTTCCAGTCCTGCTTGACGAAGTCGTCGCCGCGCTCGACCCGCAGGCTGGCGATGTCATTATCGACGCCACTTTTGGTGCGGGCGGATATACCCGCGCGCTGCTGGATCGCGGCGCCACAGTTCATGCCTTTGATAGAGACCCCGATGCCCTGGCCTCGGGTCGCGACTGGCGCGAGACGGGGGAAAACCCGCCGCGCCTTATCCTTCACCCGCGCCGCTTTTCCGAAATGCTTGATGTCATGACAGCATTCGGTGTGGCGCGGGTCGACGGGGTGGTGATGGATATCGGCGTTTCCTCAATGCAGCTTGATCAGGCCGAGCGCGGCTTTGCCTTTTCGCTCGACGGTCCGCTGGACATGCGGATGAGCCAGGACGGCGAAAGCGCAGCGGATTTCGTCAACAGCGCGGAAGAAAGCGCGATTGCCGATGTGCTGTACAATTTCGGCGAGGAACGTCAGTCGCGCCGCGTCGCCCGCGCGATTGTCGCGGCGCGCCCGCTTTCAACCACCGGCGAACTGGCGCGCGTGATCCGCAAGGCGCTGGGCTACCGGACCGGCGCGCCCAAGGATCCTGCGACGCGCAGTTTCCAGGCCATTCGTATTCATGTGAACGGCGAACTCGACGAACTGTCCCAGGGGCTGTCGGGTGCCGAGCACTTGCTGAAGGAGGGTGGCCGCCTTGCGGTGGTCAGCTTCCACAGCCTCGAGGACCGGATCGTGAAGCGTTACCTGCGCGACGCATCCTCAACCCCGAGCGCGTCACGCCATCTCCCACTGGTGGCAATGCGCGATCCGGTCTTCACCCATGTTAGCAAGGCGATCAAGCCGGGCGAGGCCGAACTGGCACGCAACCCGCGTGCCCGCTCATCCGTGCTGCGCCACGCCGTGCGCACTGCCACACCCGCACGAGACGCGGCATGATTGCGGCTGGGTCACGGCTTCGCCAGATCGGCTGGGCGCTGGTGCTGGGCCTGTGCTTTGCCGCGCTGCTGGCGCTGACGTTCAAAGTGAATGCGGTCAAAAGCGAAGTGCGGCTGACCGAACGCCATATCATTGCTGCTGAACAGTCACGCATCATGCTGGAAACCGAATTCCAGACCCGCTCCAACCAGAAGCAGTTGGCTGCATGGAATGCGGTCGAGTTTGGCTATGGCGCGCCGCGCGCCGATCAATATCTCGAAAACGAACGCCAGCTGGCATCGCTGGGCACGCCGCGCGGTAGCGGCGCGCCGCAGCAGGTTCGCGTGGCGCTGAACCGCCCGGTGGAAGACGCTGAAGACAGCAGCATGATTGCTGATTGGCTGGCGGGCGAAGACGATGCGCCTGACAGCGAAGCGCCGCCGCCTGCGCCGCGCCGCGAGCTGGTCGCCAATTCCATCGCGCAGCGGCTGGCCCGTCCCGCCGGGTCGATGGCCGGTTCTGCCGAGGTGCAGCAATGAACGCCATGACCGGTTTCGGTCCGATGTTCGCACCGGCCGGACGCGCCGCGCCCGGTGCGGTCAGTCAGGCAGCGGTGGTTGGCCGAGTCAAACTGGTGACTCTGCGCCAGACCGCCATCGCGCTGGCCCGTTGGCGGGTGCTGTGGCTGGCGCTGGCCTTTGCCTTTATTGCGTTGATGGCGCTGCTGCGGATCGGCTATCTGGGCATGTCCGACCACGGCACCCGCGCCACGTCGCTGGCCGAGGCGCTGCTGCCTGCGCGCGGTGAAATCACTGATCGCCACGGTGTGCCGCTCGCCCGTGCCTTCCCCGCATACGCGCTGTGGTTCAATCCCGAAGCTTTGGGCGAAGGCGGTTCGCCGCTGGTTGGCGCGGCGGCTTCTGTTGCTGCCAAACTCAAATCGATTTTCCCCGATCTGGATGAGAAGCGCACTGCCGCGCAGCTGGTCTCTGGCAAGCAGGGCTATATCCGCCGCCGCGTCCTGCCCGAAGAAGCCAACAGGGTGCAGGAGATTGGCGAACTGGCGCTGGAAATGCCGATGGAGGCTGACCGCCACTATCCCCAAGGATCGATGGCAGCGCATGTGCTTGGCTATGTCGCCGCCGACGGCAAAGGCCGGGTGGGCATGGAGCAGGTGCTCAATGAGCGGCTGAGCGACCCCGCGCAGCGCGGCACGCCGGTAGCATTGTCCATCGACATGCGCGTACAGGGCGCGCTGGAAGACGAACTGGCGCGCGGCATGAAGCTGACTGACGCGCAGGGCGGCGCGGGCATCGTGCTGGATGTCGACACAGGCGAAGTGCTGGCGCTGGCCAGCCTGCCCGAATTTGATCCCAACAAGATCGACGCCAAGGGCCAGAGCCTGATGTTCAATCGCGTGACCAATCAGGTTTACGAGTTGGGCTCCACCTTCAAGCCGATCACTGTCGCCGCCGCCATCGACGCGGGCGTGGTCCGCGATTTTGGCAAGCGCTGGGATGCCGCCCCCATCAAGGTGGGACGCTTCACAATCAAAGACAGCCACCCGTTGGGCAATACGTTGAATGTTGCCGAAACCCTGATCCACTCATCGAACACGGTCACGGCCCGGATCGCCGATTCCCTCGGTCCGGCAAAAATGCGTCAGACTTTGATCGATCTGGGCATGAATGAACGGCCCTATATCGAACTGCCGGCCAAGGGCTTCCCGATCTGGCCGGGCGACAATTGGCCGCGTCTGCGCAATATGACGGTCAGCTATGGCCACGGTATTGCTGTCACGCCGCTGCATCTGGCCTCGGCCTATGGCGCGATGGTGAATGGCGGCATCTGGCGTCCGGCAACGCTGCACAAATTGGCACCGGGCGACGTGCCCAAGGGGCGCCGCGTGTTCAAGGCATCGACCTCCAGCCGGATGCGCCAGCTGCTGCGGATGATCGCGGTCTATGGTACGGGCCGCAATGCCAATGCACCGGGCTACCGCGTGGGCGGCAAGACCGGCTCGGCAGAAAAGCCCTCCGCTACCGGCTATCGCAAGAAGGCGCTGGTTTCGACCTTTGCCGCAGCGTTCCCGATGGACCGCCCGCGCTATGTCGTGATTGCCATGCTGGACGAGCCGCGCGGCACAGTGGCCTCCAGCTTCCAGCGCACGGCGGCGTGGAATGCCGCGCCCATCGTCGGGCGGCTGGTTCCGCGCATCGGCCCGCTACTGGGTGTGCAGCCCGATGACACGCGCGATGTCGATATTTCGGACCTCAAGCCGCTGGTTCCGGGGAAGCACGAATGAAGCTGGGCAAACTGTGCGCGGCTGCTGGATTGGCCTGTCCGTCTGGCGAGGACCAGGCCGTCACCGGCTTTGCCATCGATCACCGCAAGGTTGCGCCGGGCACCGTGTTCGGCGCGTTTCAGGGCACGCAGGTCAATGGCGAGGATTACATCGCCCCCGCCATCGCCGCCGGAGCTATCGCGGTGGTCGCCCGCGCCGAGGCTGTTGTCGAGGGCGCAGCACATATTGCTGTGGCACAGCCGCGCCAGACATTCGCGCAGCTGGCCGCCGGGTTCTTCACACCGGTGCCCGAACATATCGTCGCGGTGACTGGCACCAATGGCAAAACCTCCACCGCCGAAATGACCCGCCAGATCTGGCGCATGGCAGGCGAACGTGCGGCCAGCATCGGCACGCTGGGCGTCACTACGCCGGACGAGAGTGTTTCCACCGGGCTGACCACGCCCGACATCGTCACTTTCCTGTCGAACATGAGCGGGCTGGCACGCGAAGGCGTGACCCATGTTGCCTATGAAGCGTCGAGCCACGGCCTGTCGCAATATCGCAATGAAGGCGTTCCGGTGCAGGCCGCTGCTTTCACCAATTTCAGCCGCGACCACCTCGATTATCATACCGATATGGAGGATTATTTCACCGCCAAGATGCGGCTGTTTGGTGAAGTGGTCTCTGATGGTGCGACCGCTGTCGTTTGGTTGGGCGAAACCGATAGCGACTGGAACCGCCGCGCCGCCGATCATGCGCGCCAACGCGGCCTGACCTTGCTGACCGTTGGCGAGCAGGGCGAGGATATCCGCCTGACCAGCCGCAAACCCACGCAGCTCGGGCAGACGCTGACCGTCGAACACGCCGGACAGCAGCGCCAGATAACACTGCCGCTGATCGGCGCCTATCAGGTCGCCAATGCGCTGACCGCTGCTGGGCTGGCGCTGGCCACGGGCACCGATGCCAGTCTGGTGTGGGACGCAGTCGCGCGGCTCCAGCCCGTGCGCGGACGGCTGGAACGGGCGGTTATCGCGCCAAGCGGTGCGCCGGTCTATATCGATTACGCCCACACGCCCGACGCACTGGAGGCCGCCATTGCGGCCCTGCGTCCGCATGTTTCCGGACGGCTGATCACAGTCTTCGGAGCCGGCGGCGACCGCGATCATGGCAAGCGTGCGCCAATGGGCGCAGCGGCTGCCGGGGCGAGCGATCTGGTCATCGTCACCGATGACAATCCGCGCGGCGAAGATCCTGAGGAAATCCGGCGCCAGGTGCTTGAAGGCGCAGCAGGAGCAAGCGAAGTGGGCGACCGCCGCGCAGCCATCCGCACCGCTATCGCCGAGGCTGGGCGCGATGACATCGTGCTGGTCGCGGGCAAGGGACATGAAGTGGGTCAGATCATCGGATCGGGAGAAAACATGCAAGTGCTGCCCTTCGACGACGTCGAGGTCGCGCGCGAATGCGCTGCTGCCATTGCCAGAGGCGCGGCATGAGCGCCGCAATCCTGCGCCATCCCGCCTATCTGGAATGGCCCGCCGATCCGCGTGACCGGCTGCCGCTGACGCTGTGGGATGCCGCCAGCATTGCCGAGGCAGTGGGCGGCACCGCCAGCTGTGATTTCCAGGTGGCGGGCGTCGAAATGGACAGCCGCGACGTCGTCAATGGCGATCTGTTCGTGGCGCTGAGGGGCGAGGCGATGGACGGCCACCGCTTTGTGGACAAAGCTTTTGCCAATGGCGCCTCTGCTGCACTGGTCGATCGCCCTGTCGATAATCCGCATATTCTGGTCAAGGACACCGGTATTGCGCTGGAAGCATTGGCGCGGGCCGCGCGTTTGCGGACCAAGGCGACCATAATAGGGGTGACCGGATCGGTTGGAAAAACCGGCGTGAAAGAAGCGATTTTCGCGGGGCTGGAACGCGCCAGCCGCGGCGCGGCGCATCGTTCCACCCGCAGCTATAACAACCATGTCGGCGTTCCGCTCAGCCTGGCGCGGATGCCCGCGCGCAGCCGTTTCGGGATTTTCGAAATGGGTATGAACCATGCGGGCGAAATCGCGCGGCTGACCACGCAGGTTCGCCCGCATGTCGCGGTGATTACCACCATCGCGCCTGCACATATCGAAAACCTTGGCAGCGAAGAGGCGATTGCCGATGCCAAGGCTGAAATCGTTGCGGGGGTCGAACCGGGCGGGGTCGCAATTATTCCCGCCGACAGCCCGCATTTTGAACGACTGAGTAAGGCAGCACAGTCCGCCGGGGTACGTGTGGTCAGCTTTGGCCGGGCGCGCGGCGCGGATATGCGGCTGCTGGATTCTATCCCCAGCGCCAATGGCGGATCTCTGGTGACCTGCGAGTTTGATGGCGGGCGGCTGTGTTTCACTGTGGCCGAGCCGGGCGATCACTGGGTGATAAATGCGCTTGCTGTCATGGCAGCTGTGCGTGCGGCGGGCGGCGATATGGCCGCTGCCGGACTGGCGCTTGCCGAAATGGGCGGCCTGAAAGGTCGCGGCGCGCGTCACGGAATTGATGCGCCGGGCGGCAAGGCGCTGCTGATCGATGAAAGCTATAACGCCAATCCGGCCAGTATGCGCGCCACACTGGCGCAGCTGGGCCAGACCCCGTCGGCCCGCCGCATCGCGGTGTTGGGCGCAATGAAGGAATTGGGTGATTTCGCTCCGAAATTTCACGCCGCACTTGCCGAGCCTTTACTGGCCGCCGATGTCGATCTGGTGGTGATGGTGGGCGAAGAGATGCGCGCGCTGGCACGCGAATTGGGGAAACAGACTGCTCAGTCGCTTGGCAACACGATACGCTACGCCCATTGCAATACAGCCGACGAGGCAATCGAACTGCTGAATGACTTCGGGATCGTCGCTGGCGATGCCGTGCTGGTGAAAGGCTCCAATTCAGTCGGGCTCGGCAGGCTCGTGGATCACTTCACCCGCGCCCGCTGAGGGCGCCGAGAGGCTCAATGCTTTACCTGCTTGCCGAATGGTTGGATTTCGAAGGCCTCTCGAACCTTGTGCGGTATCAGACCGCGCGGGCCGGGGCCACGCTGCTTACCGCGCTGTTGATCGGGCTGGTCATCGGGCCGCGCTTTATCGATATGCTGCGGGTGCGACAGGGCAAGGGTCAGCCAATCCGCGAAGATGGCCCGCAAACCCATCTGGCCAAGGTTGGCACGCCGACAATGGGCGGGCTGATGATCCTGGTCAGCCTGTTCCTGTCGCTGATGCTGTGGATGGATTTGAAGAACCCCTTCGTCTGGGCCTGTCTGGCGGTCACCGGGGGCTTTGGCCTGATCGGCTTCCTTGACGATTATGACAAGGTGACGAAGGCCAGCCACAAGGGCGTATCGGCGCGCGTCCGTCTGCTGATGGAATTTGTCGTCGCAGGCATCGCCAGTTATATAATTGTCAGCCAGATCAACACTTTCCTCTACGTCCCCTTCGTCAATGACTTCGGAATCGAGATGGGGTGGTTCTATTATGTCTTTGCCGCCGTGGTGATGGTGGGCGCGGGCAATGCGGTCAATCTGACCGACGGGCTGGACGGGTTGGCGACCATGCCGGTGATCATTGCGGCAGGCACCTTTGCCGTGATCGCCTATCTGGTCGGACGCGTCGATTACTCCGAATATCTGGGCATCCCCTATGTTGAGGGTGCGGGTGAGTTGGCGATATTCTGCGCCGCTATCATGGGCGCGGGACTGGCCTTCCTATGGTTCAACGCGCCGCCTGCTGCGGTCTTCATGGGTGACACCGGCAGCCTGGCCCTGGGCGGCGCGCTGGGCGCGATTGCCGTGGCGAGCCATCACGAGGTCGTGCTTGCCATCGTTGGCGGGCTGTTCGTGTTCGAGGCTCTGAGCGTCATCATTCAGGTGTTCTGGTTCAAGCGAACCGGTCGGCGCGTGTTCCGCATGGCGCCGATCCACCACCATTTCGAACAATTGGGCTGGTCTGAAAGCAAGGTCGTGATCCGGTTCTGGATCGTCGCCATCGTGCTCGCGCTGATGGGGCTCGCCACGCTGAAGCTGAGATGATCACCTCGCCCGCCTTTTCGGGAAAACGCTATGCGGTGCTGGGCCTCGCGCGGTCGGGGCGGGCGGCGGTCGAGGCGCTGCTGGCAAGCGGAGCCGAGGTGCTGGCGTGGGACAATCGCGAGGAAGCGCGGCAGGCTTTCGCGGGCCGCGTGGAACTCGCCGATCCGGTTAAAACCGATCTGACCGGGTTTGCTGGCGTGGTGGTCAGCCCCGGCGTCCCGCTCAACACCCACCCGATCAAGCCCCATGCCTACAGCTTCGGCGTGCCGGTGATCGGCGATATCGAACTGTTCGCGAAGGCGAGGGCGGACCTGCCGCCGCACAAGGTCGTCGGCATCACCGGCACCAACGGCAAATCGACCACCACCGCGCTGGTCCACCATATCCTCAAGACCGCAGGCGTACCGACCACCATGGGCGGCAATATCGGCCTGCCGATCCTCGAGCAGGAGCCATTGCCCGAGGGCGGGGTCTATGTGCTGGAGCTGTCCAGTTACCAGATCGACCTGACCTATTCGCTCGATTGCGACGTGGCGGTGCTGCTGAACATCACGCCGGATCATCTGGACCGGTATGACGGGGATTTCGAGAAGTACGCTGCAGCTAAGGCTCGGCTATTCGAGATGCAGAGTCCCGGAAGCAAGGCACTTCTCTATGACGACCCTCGAGACGCGAGCGATGTTATCCTCTGGATGATGGATGACTTCGAGGACGGGGAGTGGCCGATTCTAGCGGACGTAATCGGTATGGTTCGAATTAGTTTGGATGGCCTGACGCTAGCTTCAAGCCTCCGAGGACCACATAATCACGCCAATGCCAGTGCCGCATTTTACACCGGCACGTATCTCGGGATTTCGGAACCGCAGATGGAGGCTGCCCTCCGCACCTATCCCGGCCTCCCGCACCGCATGGAGCGGGTCGCGGAAATCTCCGGCGTTGCCTACATCAACGATAGCAAGGGCACCAACACCGCTGCCTCCGCCCCCGCGCTGGCGGCGTTCGACAATGTCCACTGGATCGTCGGCGGTCTGGCCAAGGAGCAGGGGCTCGGCGAATGTGAAGCGCAACTCGGCCATGTCAAAGCCGCCTATACCATCGGCGCGGCGGGCGAGGATTTTGCGCGGCTCCTGGAAAACAGGGTGTCAATCAAGCGCTCGATAACGCTCGAACAGGCGGTGTTCGACGCTTCGAACGCTGCCGAACGCGGCGACACAATCCTGCTCTCCCCTGCCTGCGCCAGTTTCGACCAATATCGCGATTTCGAAGCGCGCGGTGACCATTTCCGCAGCCTTGTGGAGGCGCTCGCATGAGCACCGTGCAGCCCTATGTCCCCGGCAAGCGCCAGCCGATGCATATGCCGCGCCAGCGGCTGTCGCGGCTGTCCGAACTGAAAATCTGGTGGCGCGAGATTGACCGGGTGCTGCTGTTCCTGATCCTGCTCCTGATGACCTTCGGCACCGTCGCAGTTGCGGCGGCTTCCCCTGCCAGCGCGGGTCGTCTGTCGACATCGGCAACCACGCTCGACCCGCTGTATTTTTTCTACCGCCATATTGCCTGGCAATTTTTCGGTCTGATAGCGATGGCGGCGGCGTCGATGATGACACGGGAAAATGCCAGGCGATTTGGCGTGCTGGTCGCTGCGGCAATGCTGGGGCTGATGTTTCTGGTTCCCATCATCGGCGCGGAGGTCAACGGCGCCCGGCGCTGGATCAATTTGGGGATGCGTTTCCAGCCCTCCGAATTTCTCAAGCCCGCCTTTGCCATTACGCTGGCATGGATCATTTCGTGGCGGATGCGCGATGCGCATATGCCGGTTGTGGCCATCACTTCGGCGTTGACGGCGGTGGTGGCTATTCTGTTGATGATTCAGCCCAATCTGGGCGAGACCATTTTGATTGCGGGCGTGTGGTTCGTGATGATCCTGCTGGCCGGGGTGCCGATGAAGCGGATCGGCGCGCTGGCGGGCGGGGCGATGGTGGGGCTGACCGCTGCCTATTTCCTGTACGACAATGCGCGCCACCGTATCGATGCGTTTCTGGGCGGCGGCACGGCCTATGACCAGGTCGATCTGGCCAGCCGCACCTTGCTGGCGGGCGGCTGGACCGGAGCGGGATACGGGCTGGGTATCCGCAAGATGAGCCTGCCCGAAGCGCATACCGATTACATCTTCAGCGTGATTGGCGAGGAATTCGGCCTGATCGCCTGCGGTTTTGTGGTGCTGCTGTATCTGGCGATCATCACCCGCGTGCTGATGCGGCTGGTGGAGGAGGATGATCTGTTCGCGCTGCTCGCCGGGGCCGGGCTGACCGCGCTGCTGGGCGGGCAGGCATTTATCAATATGCTGGTCAATCTGCAGCTGTTCCCGTCCAAGGGCATGACGCTGCCGCTGGTCAGCTATGGCGGGTCATCCACCATCGCGGTTTGCCTGACCGTCGGGCTGCTGGTCGCAGTGACCCGGCGCAACCCGTTTTTGAAAACCAGCACTTCGGGACTTGGCGACAGGCTGGGTTTAGGGCAACCGCGGGCGATGAACGATAAACCGGGCAGCATCATACGCGAGGTTACGCCGTGACCACCGCGAACCGCCATTATGTATTGGCCGCAGGCGGCACCGGAGGCCATCTGCTGCCGGCCTTTGCGCTGGCGACCGAGCTGGAGCGGCGCGGGCATCATGTCGCGCTGATCACCGATGAACGCGGGGCGGAGATTCCGGGGAAGCCCGATTTCCTGCCCGCACATGTCCTGCCTGCGGGCCGGTTTCGCAAGAACCCGCTGCATTGGTTCAAGGGGCTGTCCGCCGTGCTGGAAGGGCGCCGCATGGCGATGCGGCTGTTCGAAAGCTTCCAGCCCAGCGCGGTGGTCGGCTTTGGCGGCTACCCCTCGCTGCCTGCACTGCTGGGCGCGACGTCGGCGGATATTCCCTGTGTCATCCATGAACAGAACGCGGTGCTGGGCCGGGTCAACCGGCTGTTGTCGGGCCGCGTGCAGGCCATCGCCACCGCCTATCCCGATATCGAGCGGCTGAAACCGCGCCATCAGGAAAAGGTCCATCTGGTGGGCAATCCGGTGCGTGCTGGCGTGTTGACGCTGCGGGACGAACCCTTCCCGGCATTTGGCGAAGACGGCGTGCTGCGCGTGCTGGTGACCGGCGGCAGTCAGGGCGCGCGGATATTGTCCGAAGTGGTGCCTGACGGCCTTGCCATGCTGCCCCCCGCCTTGCGCCAGCGGTTGCAGGTGACGCAGCAGTGCCGTCCCGAAGATCTGGACGCGGTACGCGCGCGCTATCGCAATCACCAGATCCCCGCCGAGCTGGCGACCTATTTCGAGGATATGGCCGCGCGGCTGGCTGACGCGCATCTTTTCATTGGCCGTGCGGGTGCATCAACCATTGCCGAGCTGACTGCGGTTGGCCGCCCGGCGATCCTGATCCCGCTGCCCATCGCCACCGACGACCATCAGGCTGCCAATACGCGCGAAATGGTCAAGGCAGGCGGCGCGCGGATGATCCGGCAGGAACGCTTTACCGGCAAGGAATTGGCCAAGCAGATCATGGCGCTTGCCGATGATCCCCAAGGTCTCGCAAATGCGGCCCATGCGGCGTGGAATTGCGGGCGGCCCAAGGCGGTGCAGGACCTTGCCGATCTGGTCGAAAGTTTTGGCGGCGCAGATCTGATGGATGTCATCCGCGTCGGCGGCAATAATGAACGCGGCGCGTCGCAGGGCGCTCCTGCCGGACAAGGCGCAGCGCGGGAGGCGAGCAAGTGAAGGGTGTCGGCACCGATATCGGAACCATCCATTTCGTCGGCATTGGCGGGATCGGCATGTCGGGCATTGCCGAAGTCATGCACAATCTGGGCTACGCCGTGCAGGGTTCGGACATTGCCGAGGGGCCGAGCGTGGAACGGCTGCGCGGGCGCGGCATCCCGGTGATGATCGGCCATGCTGCAGGGAATGTGGACGGGGTGGCGGTGGTCGTCACTTCAACGGCGGTGCGCCGCACCAATCCCGAAGTCGCCTGCGCACTGGAAAACCGTATTCCTGTGGTTCGACGCGCGGAAATGCTGGCCGAGCTGATGCATCTGAAATCGACCGTCGCGGTGGCCGGTACGCATGGCAAGACCACCACCACCAGCATGATCGCCGCGCTGCTCGATGCCGGGAATATCGACCCGACCGTGATCAATGGCGGGATCATCGAACAATATGGCTCCAACGCGCGGCTGGGCGACAGTGAGTGGATGGTGGTCGAAGCCGATGAAAGCGACGGCAGCTTCCTGCGGCTCGACGGGACCATTGCGGTGGTCACCAATATCGATCCCGAACATCTCGACCATTACGGCGATTTTGACGGGGTAAAGCGCGCCTTTGTCGAGTTCATCCACAATGTCCCCTTCTACGGGGCTGCAATCCTGTGCGTCGATCATCCTGAAGTGCAGGCGGTGATCGGCCAGGTCCGCGATCGCCGCGTGGTCACCTATGGCTTCTCGCTCCAGGCGGATATCTGCGGTGTGAATGTGCGGCCCAGGGATGGCGGCAATGCTTTCGACGTGGTGGTACGCCAGCGGGGCGAGGAAGACCGCAGGATCGAAGGCGTGCATCTGCCCATGCCCGGCCGCCACAATGTCCAGAACGCGCTCGCCGCGATTGCCGTGGCGATCGAGATGGGCTGTTCGGACGAGGTTATCTGCAACGGCTTTGCCAGTTTCAGCGGCGTGCGGCGGCGCTTTACCAGAGTGGGCGAAGTTGCCGGTGCAGCGATCATCGATGATTACGCGCACCACCCGGTGGAAATCCGCGCCGTGCTGTCCGCCGCGCGCGAAAGCGCCAGAAACCGCGTGATCGCTGTGGTGCAGCCGCATCGCTACACCCGGCTGCGCGATCTGATGGATGATTTCCAGACCTGCTTCAACGAAGCGGATCAGGTCTATGTCACCCCGGTCTATACCGCAGGCGAGGACCCGATTGAGGGTGCCGACGCCGCGTCGCTGGTGGCGGGGCTGAAATCGCGCGGCCACCGTTCCGCCGCCACGATTGCCGATCAGGCCGATCTGGCAACAACCTTGGCCGGGGAACTGGCCGAGGGCGATGTTGTCGTCTGTCTTGGCGCGGGCGACATCACCAAATGGGCCGCCGCTCTTCCCGATGCGATTACAGCGCAGTTGGACGCGGCATGAAGCAGCTGGGCGAAATTCCCCGCCGCGATAATGGCGAAGCGCCGTTTGCCGAAACCGCGGGTAAATCGCGCACTCCGGTTTCGACCAAGGGGCTGCGCGGGACGCTGACGCCGCAGGCGCCGCTGGCGAAACTGGTGTGGTTCAAGGCGGGCGGGAAGGCTGACTGGCTGTTCGAACCGGCCGATATGGACGATCTCCAGCTGTTCCTCGAACGGCTGAATAACGATCTGCCCGTGATGGCTCTGGGGCTGGGTTCCAATTTGATCGTGCGCGATGGCGGGGTGCCCGGCGTGGTGATCAAGCTGGGCAAGCCGTTTGCCGAAATCGAAATCCGCGATGACAATGTGCTGGCCTGCGGGGCGGGCGCACACGGTATTCTGGTGGCCAGTGCCGCGCGCGATGCGGGCATTGCGGGAATGGAATTCATGCGCGGTATCCCCGGCACGGTCGGCGGCTTCGTGCGGATGAACGGCGGTGCCTATGGCCGCGAGGTGGCCGATGTGCTGACCGATTGCGATGTCATCATGCCCAATGGCCGGGGCCACTGCCTGACCGCGCGCGAGCTGGGCTATTCCTATCGCCATTCCGAGCTGCCCGCCAACGCCGTGGTCATCGCCGCGCGCTTCAAGGGCGTGCCCGGCGACCCCGAGGCAATCGGCGCGAAAATGGACCGCATCGCCGCTGCGCGCGAGGAGGCGCAGCCGCTGCGCACCAAGACCGGCGGATCGACCTTCAAGAACCTGCCCGACCGCAAGGCGTGGCAATTGGTCGATGATGCCGGGTGCCGCGGGCTGACACTGGGCGGCGCTCAGGTGAGCGAGAAGCACACCAACTTCCTGATCAACACCGGCGATGCCACCAGCGCCGATATCGAAGGGCTGGGCGAAGAAGTCCGCCGCCGTGTCTATCAGAAATCGGGCGTCGCGCTCGATTGGGAAATCCAGAGGGTCGGCAGGCCATGAACGCACTCCCCAAACTCCATGTCGCGGTCCTGATGGGCGGCTGGGCCAATGAACGGCCCGTTTCGCTGATGTCTGGCGAGGGTGTTGCCGAGGCGCTGGAGCAGCGCGGGCACCGGGTCACGCGGATCGATATGGACCGGCAGGTGGCTGCACGCATTGCCGAGGCTGCGCCCGATGTCGTGTTCAACGCGCTGCACGGGGTGCCGGGGGAAGACGGGACGGTGCAGGGCATGCTCGACCTGATGGGCGTGCCCTATACGCATTCCGGCCTCGCCACCTCGGTAATCGCGATCGACAAGCAGCTGACCAAGCAGGCGCTGGTGCCGCATGGTATCCCGATGCCCGGCGGGCGGATCGTGCATAGCGAGGAACTGTATCAGCACGACCCGCTGCCGCGTCCCTATGTGCTTAAACCCGTCAATGAAGGCAGCTCGGTCGGCGTGGCGATTGTCACTGACGAGGGCAATTACGGCAATCCCATTGCACGCGATACGGCGGGGCCGTGGCAGGAATTTTCCGAGCTGCTGGCCGAACCCTTCATCAAGGGCCGCGAGATGACCACCGCCGTGGTGGATTTTGCCGATGGGCCGCGCGCGCTGGCGGTGACCGAGCTGAAGCCCAAGAGCGGCTTTTACGATTTCGACGCCAAATATACCGATGGCATGACCGACCATATCTGCCCCGCAGAAATCCCCGGGCATATCGAGCAATTGTGCCTCGAAATCGCGCTGAAGGCGCATAAGGTGCTGGGCTGCCGGGGCTGTAGTCGCACCGATTTCCGCTGGGATGATGAGCAGGGCGAAGACGGCTTGTTCGTGCTGGAAACCAACACCCAGCCGGGCATGACCCCGCTCAGCCTGGTGCCCGAACAGGGGCGCTTTGCGGGCATGGAATATGCCGATACCGTCGAAGCGATCATCGCGGCGGCCATGCGGCATTTCGAGGCTAAGGATGGCTAAGGTCAGCCGCAAACCCCAAGGCGTTCGGCGATCTGCCGCAGCGCGCAGCCGCAGTCAGAAGGCGCGCGCGGCGCGTCGCCACACGCATTCTTTGCTGGATCAGGCAATGGCCGCGCTGCCGTTCACCGAAGAGCAGTGGAACAAGTTCTTCCTGTTGCTGATCGTCGGCATCGCTTTGGCGCTGGCGTGGACCGTGGCAAGTTTCGCCGGGGTGCCCGAAATGGCGCGGGTGCAGCTGGCGCAATCCGCCTCGCGTGCGGGTTTCGAGGTCAGCCGGGTGCGCGTGTCCGGGGTCGAGCGCATGAACGAGCAGTTGGTGTATGAGCGCGTCCTGTCGGAACAGGATCGCCCGATGCCGCTGGTCGATCTGAAGTATGTGCGCGAGAGGCTGCTCGAATTGCCATGGGTCGCCGATGCGCGCGTATCGCGCCAGCTGCCCGACACGCTGAAAATCGATATTGTCGAGCGTGTCCCGCACGCCGTGCTGCGCAAGCCGGGGCGGCTGATGCTGGTCGATCGTCAGGGTAATGAACTGGAACCGATCTCCGCCAAGGCTGCCAAGGGCAAGCTGCTGATCGAAGGGCCGGGCGCGCAGAAACAGGTCGATGAGCTGGGCAAATTGCTCGATGCCGCGCCCGCGCTGAAACCGCGCATCGCCTCTGCCGAATGGGTGGGCAATCGCCGCTGGAATCTGATCTTCGAAACCGGCCAGATGCTCGCGCTGCCCGAAGGTGATGCAGGATCTGCGGCGCTGGTGAAATTTGCCAAGCTTGACGGGATGCACCGGCTGATCGGCGGCAAGCCTGTGGCCATCGATATGCGCGTGCCCGATCGCGCCTATCTGCGCTGCAAGGACGGTCCGTGCCCCAAGCAGCTCGCCGCCAATGGACAGGCCGAATAATGGCCGCGCCGCTTCCCCGCATCAGCCGTGTGTTCGGGGCGGTCAATATCGGCTCGTTCCGCGTGTCGGCGATGATCATGGGGCTGGCCGATGGCGGCGAGATGGTGGTGCTGGGATCAAGCCACCGCGCCAGCGAGGGGATCAAGCGCGGCTATGTCACCGATATGCGCGCCGCGACCCACGCGATCCGCACGGCGGTGGAAAAGGCGGAGGCCAATGCCAACACCAGCATCTCAAGCGTGTGGATCGGCTGCGCGGGGGCAGGGCTGTCCAGCAAGATTTCCTCGGTAGAGATCGCCATTGGCGGCCGCCGCATCGAGGAAGATGATATCGAGCACCTGCTCTATGCCGCGCGCGATCATATCCAGCCCGACGGCAAGATGGTGCTGCACGCGCAGCCGGCGCATTACACGCTGGACGGGGCGCATGGCGTCGCAAATCCCAAGGGCCTCCATGCCGAGGCGCTGGGGGTCGATATCCATGTAACGCTGGCCGAGGGTCCACCCATCCGCAATCTGATCGAGGCAGTGCAGAACGCGCATCTTGATGTCGAAGGCGTGGTCGCCAGCCCGCTGGCCGCCGCTTATGCGTGCCTGTCTGCCGAAGAGCGCGAGCTGGGTGTGGCGCTGATCGAAATCGGTGCGCAGGTCACCAATGTCTCAGTCCATGCGGGCGGGATGCTGCTGGGCCTGAAATCGGTAGCGGTCGGATCGAACGATATCACCGATGCTATCGCGTCGAATCTGGGTATCCGCCGCAGCCAGGCCGAGCGGCTCAAATGCGTCGCCGGTTCGGCCATTGCCACGCCCACCGATCACCGCGAAATGATCGCCGTCAACGCGCCGGGTGACGAGGCCAGCGGCCCGCTGGCCCGCGGCGCGGACGAGCAGAACCGCATTGCCCGTGCCGAGCTGGTATCGGTCGTCACCGACCGGCTGGGCGTGCTGACCGCTGAAATTGCCAAGGGTCTCAAGGCGCTGGGCTTTTCTGGCGCGGCAGGCGGGCAAGTCGTATTGACCGGCGGCGGCGCAGAATTGCACGGCATTGCCGAATTCATGCAGGGCGCGCTGGGGCGGCCAGTACGCATCGGCAAACCGCCTGTGTTGACCGGTCTGCCAGAAGCCCATGCAACGCCCGGATTTGCTACGCTGGCGGGGCTCTGCCTCTATGCTGCGGAAGATCCGGTGGACATCCGCTCGGTCGGTCCACGCCATCAGCCAACCCGTCGCTATTCGGGTGTCGGATTGGTCAATCGCGTGGTTCAGGCGGTGAAAGAGTATTTTTAGCCGGTGCCGCAATCGTCAACGCCGCGTTTAGGCATTGTGGATAAGGCAACATTCCCTTTGCACCATCGATTCGCTTTGTGCCAAATGTGTTACACCGTAATACTGGCGATTATTTCTACCCCGGGGGACACCCAATGAGCATCAATATCGGACCCGCATCGACTGACGAACTTCGTCCCAAGATCATGGTCATCGGCGTCGGCGGCGCGGGCGGCAACGCCATTGCCAACATGATGCAGGCCGAAATCGAAGGCGTCGACTTCATCGTCGCGAACACTGACGCGCAGGCGCTGGCGATTGCCACCTCTGAAAAGCGGATCCAGCTTGGCCCCGACATTACCGGCGGCCTGGGTGCAGGCGCACGTCCCGAAGTGGGCAAGGCTGCGGCTGAAGAAACCGTCGACGAGATCGACGAGGCGCTGGAAGGCGTGAATATGTGCTTCATCGCTGCCGGCATGGGCGGCGGAACGGGCACTGGCGCGGCACCTGTCATCGCGGAAGCTGCCCGCAAGAAGGGCGTTCTGACCGTAGGTGTCGTGACCAAGCCGTTCCTGTTCGAAGGCACCCGCCGGATGCGCGCGGCTGAGGCCGGAATCGACGAGCTGCAAAAGCACGTCGATACGCTGATTGTCATTCCCAACCAGAATTTGTTCCTGGTCGCCAAGGCGGAAACCACCTTCAAGGAAGCCTTTATCCTTGCGGACGAAGTGCTCCAGCAGGGTGTGCGCTCAATCACCGATCTGATGGTGATGCCGGGCCTGATCAATCTCGACTTTGCCGATGTACGTTCCGTGATGAGCGAAATGGGCAAGGCGATGATGGGCACGGGCGAGGGCGAGGGTGACAACCGTGCGCTCGACGCTGCCGAACGCGCGATTGCCAATCCGCTGCTCGACGGGGTCAGCATGGCGGGCGCCAAGGGCGTCATCATCTCGATTATCGGCGGCGAAGACATGAAGCTGCTCGAAGTCGATGAGGCGGCGAACCACATTCGCGAACTGGTCGATGAAGACGCCAACATTATCTGGGGTTCGGCATTCAATCCCGATCTCGACGGCAAAATCCGCGTTTCGGTGGTTGCGACCGGTATTGATGAAAGCGGGCGGTCGACAGAATCGGCCCCGCGTTCATTCTCCATGTCCGAAGCGCGTGCGCCCAAACGTCCGATCCTCGACCTGCCCAGCGAAAGCATGGCCGAGCCGGAGCCATTCGAATTGAGCGAGGGTCTGTCGGCTGAGCCCGAGCCGGAGCCGGTGGAAAAGCCCGCCTATGAGGCGGCTCCTGAGCCAGCTTACGACCTGACGGAATCCTACAGCGGTGCCGACGATTCTGCGACTTCGGACGATGACGAAGAGCCGGAAGCCGAAGAGGAAGAGCCGGTCTATTCGGCTGGCGGCTTGTCGCCCGCTTCGGGTGGTTCGGATGACGAAGAAGACGAGGACTATGACGACGTTGACGGTATCGTCGACCCGCTCGCTGGATTGAGGGATTCGCACACCGAGCGCTTTGAAGGCAGCGAAGATATGCCCGAGCCTGCTGCCGACGCTGGCTTCGGCGGCGCTGCTGAAGAGCCCGGCTGGAGCGCAGAAGGCACAGACGACAGCACCCCACTCGACCTGTCCGACCCGGCCAGCGAGGGCGGCGACCAGGACGAATTCCAGCTTGGGAGTGACCATATGGCCGAAGGCGAAAGCCCGCTGGTCGCCAAGCCCGGTCGCAAGCGTCCGCTGGTGCCGGGCGGCGACGCCGGAGGCTTTGGCGGCGGCGGCGGTGCAGGCGGGGGCGGTGATGATGACGGTGCCGGCAGTACGCTGTTTGAACGCATGGCCAAGCTGTCTCGCGGGTCCTCTCCCACAGCTTCGGAAGAGGATGAAGAGGACGACGAGGACGAGGGCAGCGGCGGCGCGCTCAATATCCCGCGCTTCCTCGGACGCCAGAACAATCAATAACCGGACTTTCGCGTCAGCGGATGTTCAACCGCGCGCGGATACGGACACGCAATGAGCATTGTCAGGCGATTGACCGGCGCGGCAGCGCTGGCGGCATTATGCGCGGGTCCGTCCACCGGATGGGCGCAATCGGGCGAAGTCGTCCAGCCGCTGCCGCCCGCCGGTTCTGATGCGCTGGAGACGGCGCTAGGCCGGTTAGCCCGCGATCCGCGCAACGTGGGGGCGCTGGTCGATGCCGGTGAAGCGGCTCTGGAGCTTGGCGATATTGATGCGGCGACGGGCTTTTTCGGGCGCGCGCAAGATCTGTCTCCGGGCGATCCGCGTGTAAAACTGGGCATGGCCCGCGCCTTTGTGCGTGCCCGCCGCCCGATTGAGGCGCTGCGGCTGTTTGCCGAAGCAGAACGAGGCGGCATCCCGGTAGCGCGTATGGCCGCTGACCGGGGCCTTGCCTTCGATCTGGTTGGTGACAGCGCCAGCGCACAGGCGATGTATCGCACGGCGTTGCGGCAGGGCAGCGATGATGAACTGATCCGCCGGCTGGCTATCAGTCAGGCGATTGCCGGTAACCGGCAGGGTTTTGAGGAGTCGTTGCTGCCGCTGCTCAAGCAGGGCAATCTCTCCGCCTTCCGCACGCGCGCATTCGGTCTGGCGATCCTGGGCGAGGAGAAGGAGGCCCTGTCGATCGCAGGGTCGCGCATGACCCCTGCGCTCGCACAGCAGATGGCGCCCTATCTCAGCTATATGCCGCGTCTGACGCAGGCACAGCAGGCCGCTGCGGCCAATCTGGGGCTGTTCCCGCGCGCCGCCAATATCGGCACGGACGACGCCGCGATTGCGCAATATACACGGTCTGGTGGACGCTCGGCGGATGCGGGACTGGTGCCCAGCGGAACGCCGCTTGGCGCGCAGGCAAATAACACGCCGAAAACGGATCCGCGCAGCCGGGAACGCCGCCGCAGACCCGACCGTACCGGCAGCCGTAGCGCGCGGGATTCGGGTGGTACCGCCTATCCCGGCCGTCCGCGCGTTGATCCGCAAGCTGGCCGGTCGACCAGGCGGCAGGCTGCGGCAAAGCCTGTGGTGACGCCCAAGCCTGCGCCGCCTCCGCCTCCGTCACCGTCACCTGCGCCATCACCGACGCCAGTTCAGGTCGCTGGGCCCACACCCATCCCCGCGCCCTCAATCGCGTCAACAGTCGCCCCTGGCCCTGCGCCCACAAAACCGCCTGTCGTGATCATCAATGTCCCGACGCCTGCCGAAGCCGCATCGCCGACACCTGTCGTGGTGGCTACAGTGTCCGACCCTGCGCCGCCGCTTCCCGCCCCTCAACCGGCAGATGTCGCGGATGCCTTCGCCAGCTTCGACCTGGCCGACACCGCGCGCGCTGAGCCAGCACCCGGAGCGGTCGACATCACCGCCATCGCAATCCCGCGAGAGGTCGAGGAGGCCAAGCCACCGCCGCCTCCACCCCCGCCGCCAAAAGCGCAGCATCCATCGCGCCACTGGGTACAGGTGGCGACCGGTAAAGACCGCGCCGCTCTGAAATATGACTGGCGGCGCATTGCCCGCCGGGCTGCTGGCAGGCTCGACAAAAACGGGCCGTTCGTTACCCCGTGGGGTGTCTCTTCCCGACTGCTCGCCGGACCTTTCCCCACCGCCACCGCCGCGCGCGAGATGGTAAAGGAACTCAACGCGTTGAACCTCGATTCCTTTACCTTCACCAGCAAGGCTGGCGAAGAAATAGAGCCTTTGTAAAGACTTGCGCCTTGGCGCGCAGCTTGTGCACAGGGTTTACACAGGCCAGATCAGTTCTCCCCAGCCGCCATCGCTGCGCGCATTGCCAAGCCGGACCAAGACACTGCAAGCAGCATGCATGGCTTGGACGGGACCTTTTCGATGAGAGCGGCTGAAGAACGCTTCGAGGCGGTGCATGACGCCGCGCCGCTCGAAATGCTGGCTGCGCTGTTCGATGCGCGGGGCTGGCCGTGCGAGCGCGGGGCGGACGAGATCAGCGGCGAAATTCAGGGGAGTTGGACCAAGTATCAGATCAAGGGCATCTGGCGCGCCGAGGACAGAGTGCTGCAAATCCTCTGCCTGCCCGATATCCGTATCGCCGCCGAAAAGCGCGGTCCCGCCAACGAGCTGGTGGCGCGGGTCAATGAACAATGCTGGCTGGGCCATTTCGAAATCTGGTCGAGCGGCAGCGTCCTGCTGTATCGTAATGGCACCATGCTGTCTGATGACGGGATGCTGAGCCTGGGTCAGGCGCAATCTCTGGTCGAAATCGCAGTTGATGAGTGCGACCGCTTCTATCCCGCGTTCCAGTTTGTGCTGTGGGGCGACCGGACGCCTGCCGATGCGCTGGATGCGGCAATGGTGGACGCAGCGGGCGAGGCCTGACATCACCCACTACACCCCAAATGGAGGGTGCAAATGACATCGAATATTCTGATTTACGGTTACGGCACGATGGCTGCCGCGATGGTCGATGGCTGGCTGCACGCGGGTGTGCCTGCCGATACCATCACCGCCTACAACCCGCGCCCCAAGCAGGCCGCGCCGGGTGTCCGGCTGGTCACTGAATTGCCCGAGACGCAGTTCGATTTCGTCGTGCTGGGGTTCAAGCCCTACATGCTCGCCGACATTGCTCCGGCGATGCAGGCGGTGGCGGGTCAGGGTACGGCGATCCTGTCGGTGCTGGCCGGGGTCGATCTGGCGACGCTGCGGCGCAGTTTTCCGAAGGCGGGCGGCGTGGTGCGGTTCATGCCCAATCTGGCGGTGGCGCTGGGCAAATCGCCCAATGCGCTGGTGGCCGAAGGTCTTGACGATCACCGCCGCGATCAGGTCACAGGTTTGGCCGAAATGCTGGGCAGCGCAGAATGGCTGGCGGGCGAGCAGCAGTTCGAGCTGGTCACGGCGCTGGCCGGATCGGGGCCGGGCTTCGTCTATCGCTTTATCGATGCGCTGGCGTCTGGGGCGGCTTCGCTTGGGTTGGAAAGCGCTCAGGCGCAGCGGCTGGCGGTGCAGATGGTTGAAGGCGCTGCGGCGCTGGCGGCGGCATCGCCCGATGCGCCGGGTGAATTGGCACGCCGTGTCGCCAGCCCTGGCGGGATGACGCAAAAGGGGCTCGATGTGCTGGATAAGGACGCCGCGCTGGCCACTTTGGTGGAACGCTGCCTGCGTGCCGCCCGCGATCGCGGCGTGGCCATGGGTGAAGAGGCCCGCAAACAAGGTTGACGCCCGCAAACCTTTATTGCGTCGGTTTTGCTTGAAATACGCGCGCATACTGCCGATATTGGCGAAAGAAGCGGGTGCCCCGGTGCCCCGCGCAAATGGAGTGACGCAGACATGGCCGATTGGGACGACACCAAGCAGAGGCAGGGCTTCGGCTCCGTGCCGCGCGCCGGGGACCCCGTTGCCCGCGCAGAAACTTTCGACGCGGGCCTGCGCTCGCATATGCTCAAGATTTACAATTACATGAGCTCGGGCGTGTTGCTGACCGGGCTGGTCGCGCTGTTGACGGCGCGGTCGGGTCTGGCGATGACTTTCGCATCAGGTCCGCTGATGTGGTTGGTGGCATTGTCGCCGCTCGCCATCGTTTTTGCGATGAGCTTTGGCGCCAAAAAGTTCAGCCAGGGCACGCTCCAGCTGATGTTCTGGGGCTTTGCGGTCCTGATGGGCCTGTCGCTGTCGACGATTTTCCTGGTTTATACCGGCGCATCCATCGCGGTTACGTTCTTCGCCACCGCCGGTGCATTCGCAGGGCTTAGCCTGTTCGGTTACACCACCAAGAAGAACCTTCAGGGCTTCGGCACATTTCTGGTGATGGGTGTGATCGGGTTGTTGATCGCCATGGTGATCAACATCTTCCTGCAGTCTACTGTGATGACGATGGCGATCAGCTTCATCGGTGTGCTGATCTTCGCAGGCCTCACCGCCTACGATACGCAGCGCCTCAAGGCGGAATATCAGTTCGTCAAAGGCACCGAGTTCGCTGGCAAGGCGATCATCATGGGTGCGCTGACACTGTATCTCGACTTCATCAATATGTTCCTGTTCCTGCTGCGCTTCATGGGCAGCCGCGACTAAACGCATACACGACTCGTTTCATCGTGCCCGGGGTGCCAAGCGCACTCCGGGCATTTCTTTTGCCCAAAGCGCACGTTAGAAGTGGCTGCTTCATCCCCGGTCAATCTGTCACGGGGGATGATGCATCGGGAAATTTCAGGAGGGTCGCGCGCCATGAGCCGCGTTACATCGAACATCATCCGCATCGTTACTGTTGCCAGCGGCATTGCCGCGCTGGGCGCTTGTACCACACCTCCGCCGCCGCCGCCGCCGCCTCCCCCACCTCCTCCGGTTGTGGTTATTCCCTACCGGCCGCTTCCCCCCGGCGGCGCGGCTACCGCGATGACCATTCCGATGGTGGGCGTGGATGGTGTGCGCCAGACAGTGAATGCCAATCTCACACCTGCGCAGACGACGTGGAACCTGCGCTCAGCCTTGAACGTGGCCGCGCTCAACTGCCTTGGTCCGCAGCACGCCGCGATCCTGCCGAACTACACCAGTTTTCTGGACCGCAATGTGCGCCAGCTATCGGCGACAAACCGCGCCTTGCAGAGCGAGTTCCGTCAGAAATACGGCCCGACCTATCGCGATGTGCAGGATTCCTACATGACGCAGGTCTACAATTATTTTGCGCTGCCACCCGCGATCAACCAGTTCTGCGATATCGCGCTGGTGGTCAGCAACGAGGCGCTGCTGGCCGACCCGGGCGATCTGGATGTGTTCGCCGCACGGACCATGCCGCGGATCGAGGCCGTGTTTGAAGACTTCTTCCGTGCTTACGAACAATACCGCATCAATCTGTCGAGCTGGGACGCGCAATATGGCCCGCCCACCGTGCGGACCACCGCGACGGGCTACACCAATCCGCTCGACCCGTCGGTGCGTATCGAACCGGGCGAAACGGTGGTGGGAACGATGCCCGCGACACAGCCGGTGGTGATCGCCGGGGAATCGCAGGCCCCGATCGATCTGCCGCCCGCCAGCGCTATTCCTGCACCAGCTCCGATGATTATCTTGCCGGGCGCGGGTCCGGTTTTCAGTTCTGGCGAAGTCGTACAGGGTGAAGATGCCCCGGTCACCGCTCCGGTCATCACACTGCCCAGCGAAGGTCCGATCTTCCAGTCTGGCGAAGTGGTGCAGGATAATGACGGCGTAACCGGAGGACAGCCGCAGGGCTAAACCCTCCGGCCCCTTTGTTGCGCTCGCCTTGGCGATGAAAAGCGATTAGGGCGCCATCCATGCATTTCCTCGACCAAGCAAAGATCTATCTGAAGTCCGGCGCGGGCGGCCCCGGGGCTGTCAGCTTCCGGCGTGAAAAATACGTTGAATTCGGCGGCCCCGACGGCGGCAATGGCGGCAAGGGCGGCGATATCGTGTTTGAAGCCGTGCAGGGCCTGAACACGCTGATCGACTTCCGCTATGCGCAGCATTTCAAGGCCAAGCGCGGCAGCCACGGCATGGGCCGCGACCGCACCGGCGCGGGGGCCAAGGAACTGGTCGTCAAAGTGCCGGTGGGCACGCAGGTCATGTCCGAAGACCGCGAGGAAGTGCTCGCCGATTTTACCGAGGTTGGCCAGCGCGTGGTCTTCCTTGAAGGCGGCATGGGCGGCCGGGGCAATGCCAGTTACAAATCCAGCACCAACCGCGCCCCGCGCCAGCATCAGCCGGGCGAAGTGGGGCAGGAGCTGTGGGTCTGGCTGCGGCTGAAACTGCTGGCCGATGTGGGTCTGCTGGGCCTGCCCAATGCCGGCAAATCGACATTCATCAATCAGGTGTCCAACGCCAAGGCCAAGGTTGGCGCATACGCCTTCACCACACTGGTGCCAAAGCTGGGCGTGGTGCGGCACAAGGCGCGCGAATTCGTGATCGCGGATATTCCCGGCCTGATCGAAGGCGCTGCCGATGGCGCGGGGATCGGGGACCGGTTCCTGGGCCATATCGAACGCTGCCGCGTGCTGATCCACCTGATCGACATCGCCGGAACCGACCCGGTTGAGGCTATGCGCGTGGTCGAAGAAGAGCTGGAAGCTTACGGCGCGGGACTTGATGGCAAGACCCGGCTGGTGGCGCTGAACAAGCTCGATCTGGCCGATGACGAGCTGGTGGAAGCCTTTTCGGACGAACTGCTGGCGGCGGGCGCGGACAAGGTGTTCCCGATCTCGGGCATAACTGGTGCCGGGGTCAGCCAATTGCTCGACGCAGTGCTGGGTTATCTGCCTGATCGTACCGCGACCGAAACCAAGCAGGGGCAGGTCGAAAGCATCGAAGAAGAGGAAGGCGACTGGTCGCCGCTCTGAGCGCATGAATTTCACCGTCCTGTCCGATTTGCGCAGTGCCAGGCGGCTGGTCGTCAAGATCGGCTCGTCACTGCTGGTCCAGCGCGGTCAGCCGCGCGGCGAATGGCTGGCGGCGCTCGCTGCGGAACTGGCCGGGCTGCGCGCGAGTGGGCAACAGGTGATCGTGGTCAGCTCTGGCGCAATCGCACTGGGCGCGGCGCGCATGGGCATGGCGAAAGGCGGGCGCGGCAGTCTGGAAGACGCGCAGGCCGCCGCCTCAGTCGGTCAGATCGAACTGGCACGGCTGTGGTCCGAAGCGCTGGCTGCGCATGACATTGTCGCGGCGCAAATGCTGGTGACATTGGGCGATCTGGAAGGTCGCCGTCGTTACCTCAACGCCGCCGCGACGCTGGAACGGCTGATGGCGGCAGGCGCGGTGCCGGTGGTCAATGAAAACGACAGCGTGGCGACCGAGGAAATCCGCTTTGGCGACAATGACCGGCTGGCCGCGCGGGTGGCGCAGGCGGCGGGGGCCGATGCAGTGTTGCTGCTGTCCGATGTTGACGGCCTGTATGACCGCGATCCGCGCAGTGATGGTGCCACACTCTTGCCGCAGGTCGACGGGATCACCCCCGAGATATTCGCAATGGCCAGTACGAAGTCGGGGTCCGGTCTGGGTTCGGGCGGTATGACCTCCAAGCTCAAGGCGGCTGAAATTGCGGAGCGGGCGGGTATCGCTCTCGCCATCGTCAATGGCACCCTCACCGCGCCCATTGCGCGGGCGCTGGATGGCGGTATCGGCACGCTGTTCCTGCCCCAGCGCCATGATGATGCGCGCAAATCATGGCTGGGCGGGCGATTGGCGCCAGCGGGCGTGTTGACCGTGGATGCGGGCTGTATGGCCGCGCTGCAAACCCATGCCAGCCTGCTGGCCGCCGGAATGACCGAAGTGCAGGGCGATTTCGCGCGCGGCGATCTGGTGGCGGTGTTCGGGCCGAAAGGGGAGCGGCTGGCGCAGGGGCTGGTCGAATATTCCGCCGGGGAATGCCGCGCGATTCTAGGGCTCAAGGTCGAGCAGCAGGCCCCCGTGCTCGGCTATGTTCCGCGCGGCTGCGTAATCCACCGCGATCATCTGGTGCAGCTGTGACAGTCGCGCTGACTGGCGGCACGGGCTTTGTCGGGCAGGCGGTGCTCGACGCGGCGGAGCGGCATGGCACGGCGATCCGCGCATTGACCCGGCGGCCACCTGACCAGGCGCGCAAAGCGGTGGACTGGGTGAGCGGAAGCCTGTCCGACCCGGCATCGCTGGGCGATCTGGTCCGCGGGCTGGACACAGTGATCCATGTCGCCGGGCTGACCAACACGCCCGACACTGCCGAGTTCGAGATTGCCAATGTCACCGGCACGCAGAACCTGCTTGATGCCTGTGACCGGGCCGGGGTGGAGCGTTTTGTGCTGGTGTCCTCGCTCTCCGCGCGCGAGCCGGAGTTGTCGCAATATGGCGCGTCGAAGGCCCGCGCGGAAACGCTGGTGGAGAGCAGCCGCCTCGACTGGACGATCGTGCGTCCGCCAGCGGTCTATGGCCCGCGTGACAGCGACATGTTCGAACTGTTCCGCGCCGCAAAATATCGCGTGGTTCCAGTGCCGCCCAAGGGGTACAGCTCGATTATCCATGTCGATGATCTGGCAGAATTGCTGCTGGCGCTGATCCCTGCCGGACGCTTGGTATCGGGTAAGTTGTTCGAGCCTTCGGACGGCAATACGGCGGGTTATGAGCATGGCCAACTGGCGCGGTTGATCGGCGATGCTGTGGGCAACAGCGTGGTTGCGCCGCATCTGCCCGCGCCGCTGCTGACGCTGGGGGCGAAACTGGACCGGATGCTGCGCGGCGACGCTGCCAGGCTTACCGCCGACCGGGTGGGCTATATGACCCATCCCGATTGGGTCGCCCGTTTCGACCGCGCGGTCCCGCTCGAGATCTGGGAGCCGCGCATTGGCGGCGAGGAAGGGCTGAAAGCCACCGGCGAATGGTATCGCGCTCAGGGGTGGCTGTAAGATCTTGATAGGCAATAGGACGCTAGCACTGTAACCCATGCCTCAGGGGAGCTTTTGTCTGGCCTTCGACACGATAGTCGGGCGTCCGAAATTGGGGAAATTTCGATGAAATATATTGTTCTCGTGGCCGCGCTGGCCAGCCTTTCAGCGTGCGGCGGTGCCGCGACTGAAGAAGAATCTTCGGCAGCACCGGCGGAAATGGTCGTAGAAGAAGCGCCAGCCATGACCGCCGCCGATGGCGGGCCTTCAACCGGCACGTTCGAGATTACCAATGCCAAGGGCGAAGTCAGCACTGAAGTGCTGGCGGCCGACGGAACCTTCACCAGCACAAATGCAGCAGGCGAATCCAAGACCGGCGTATGGGAACAGCGTTCACCCAACGAATTCTGCGCGCAGGATGCGGACGAAACCGAAATGACCTGTTTCGCCGAAGCGGTTGGCGATGATGGCGTCTGGACCTCCACCGATCCCGATGACGGTGAGGTTTCGACCGTCAAGCGGGTTGCCTCGTAAATTGATCCCGGCCTTCGGGCCAATATAAATGCCTACGGGGTTCCGGGCGCTGCTGCACCCGGGGCCCCGCTTGCTATCGGGACTAGAGGAACGGCTCCTCGCCGGGTTTGTGGATGCCGCATTCGGTTTTGTCCCACCCCTTCCACCGGCCCGATCGGGGGTCTTCGCCGGGCGCGACGGCGTGGGTGCAGGGGGAGCAGCCGATAGAGGGGAAGCCGCGCTCCACCAGTGGGTGGCGCGGCAGATCATGCGCTGCGAAATAATCGGCAATCTGCGCGCCGTCCCAGTCGATCAGCGGGTTGATCTTGAGCCGCCCCTGCGCATCCGCAGTGTCGATTTCAAAGCGCGGCAGATTGGCGCGCGTGCTCGATTGGAATGCCTTGCGGCCTGTAAAGCTGGCGTCGAATCCCGCCATCGCCAGTTCGAGCGGGCGCACCTTGCGCATCTCGCAGCACCCATCGGGATCGTAAGACCAGCGCATCCCGGTGGCGTCACGCGCCTCCAGGTCGGGCAGGGCTGGGTACAGATCGCGGAAGTCCGTCAGCGCCAGTCGCCCGACCAGCGCGTCACGATAGGCCAGTGTTTCGGGGAAATGCTTGCCGGTTTCCAGAAACAGAACCGGCACTGACTGATCGACCGAGGCAATCAGGTGCAGCAGCACGGCGCTTTCTGCACCAAAGCTGGAAACCACCGCCACATCGCCCGCCAGCCGGTCGCCAATGACTGCACGCAGCATCTCTTGCGTGTCGGCGCCGCGAAACCGGCGGTTGAGGCCGATTGCATCCTGTTCGGTAAAGCGCGGCGCGGTGTCGAGCCGGTCGATGGCGCGCAAGGCGGTCACGCAGCGTGCCCGTCTCCATGCCGCAGCGCCCAGATTGGCGCGCGCTGGTCGGCAGCGACCTGATATACATCGGGCCAGCGGGCCAGCGCCGCCTCGACATCGCCGGCATCGAGAGGGGCATCGGGTTCAAAGGAATCGTAGCCGCAGCGGCGCATATAGGCCAGCTGGTCCACCAGCACATCACCCACCGCGCGCAGCTCGCCATCATAGCCGGCTTCGCGCAGGATCCGTGCCGAGGAATAACCACGACCGTCGCCGAATGCAGGGAAATTCACCTCCACCAATGCAATCCGTTCCAGATGCGGCAGCAAGGCGCGGGCATCATCGCCCGGCTCCACCCGCACCGCAGCTGCGTTGCTCTGGTCGAGGAAGGAATCCACCGTGACGGCGGCATGGCCGACAGCTTCGTCATCGCGGTATCGCAGGATATCAACCATAGAGCGCCTCTTTGAACGGGGTCATGCCAATGCGGCGGTAGGTGTCGATGAAGCGCTCGCCATCACGGCGTTCGCGTTCGTAAACCTGCGTGACGGTGTCGACAGCATCCACCACGCCATCCTCGTCAAAACCGGGGCCGGTGATCTTGGCCAGGCTGACGTCCTCCGCCTCGCTGCCGCCAAGCGAGAGCTGGTAATTTTCCACCCCCTTCTTGTCGACGCCAAGGATGCCGATGTGGCCAGCATGATGGTGCCCGCAGGCGTTGATGCAGCCGGAGATTTTCAGCTTCAGCTCGCCCAGTTGCGCAGTCTTGCCGCTGTCGGCAAAGCGGGTCGCGATCTTCTGCGCGACAGGGATGGAACGGGCGTTGGCGAGGCTGCAATAGTCGAGGCCGGGGCAAGCGATGATGTCTTCCACCGTATCGAGATTTGGACTGCCCAGACCCGCTGCATCCAGCGCGGTCCACAGCGTGTGCAGATCAGCCGTGCGGACATGCGGCAGCACGATGTTCTGCGTGTGCATGACGCGCAATTCGTCGCAGGAGTAATCCTTCGCCAGATCGCCCATCAGCCGCATCTGTTCGGCTGTGGCATCGCCGGGAATGCCGCCGGGCGGCTTCAGGCTGACGACTGCCGACACATAGCCGGCGGTCTTGTGCGGCACCGTATTGCGATCCGCCCACAAGGCGAAATCCGGATCGCTGCGGTCGAGAGCATCGGCAGCGGCGTCTGCGAACAAGGGTTCTTCGAAATAGGTCTTGATCCGCTCAAGCTCGGCCAGCGGCGGCTCCACACCCTGTTCCAGCAGAAGCGCAAACTCCTCCTCGACCTGCCGCGTGTATTCCTCTGCGCCCAGCTCGTGGACCAGGATCTTGATCCGCGCCTTGTACTTGTTGTCGCGGCGACCGTGCCGGTTGTAAACGCGCAGGCACGCCTCGGCATAGGTCACCAGCTGATCCAGCGGGACAAATTCGCGGATGCAGGGGGCAATCATCGGGGTGCGGCCCATACCGCCGCCGACATAGAATGCCGCGCCCAAAGCCCCGTCACGCTTCACAATGCGGATGCCGATATCGTGCAGCCGCATGGCCGCGCGGTCTTTCTTGCTGGCGATGACGGCGATCTTGAACTTGCGCGGCAGATAGCTGAATTCGGGGTGGAAGCTGGACCATTGGCGCAGCAGCTCGGCATAGGGGCGCGGGTCGGCGACCTCGTCCGCGGCGGCCCCGGCGAAATGGTCGGAACTGATATTGCGGATGCAATTGCCGCTGGTCTGGATGGCGTGCATCTCAACCTTCGCCAGATCGGCGAGGATATCGGCGGCGTCCTCCAGCTTGATCCAGTTGTACTGGATGTTCTGGCGGGTGGTGAAGTGGCCGTATCCGCGGTCATATTTGTCGGCAATATCGGCCAGCGCATGCATCTGGCGGCTGTCGAGCGTGCCGTAAGGGATGGCGACGCGCAGCATATAGGCGTGCAGCTGGAGATAGAGGCCGTTCATCAGCCGCAGCGGCTTGAACTGATCCTCGCTGAGCGAACCGTCGAGGCGGCGGCGTGCCTGATCGCGGAATTCCGCGACACGGGTATCGACCATTTGCTGGTCGTAAGTGTCATATTTGTACATCAGATCACCCAATTGCCGATATCGGGATCGGCCGGCTTCAGCGTCAGGTCGGGGCGCACCGTGGGGCCGAGCGCGCGCACACGGTCCTTGATATGTGCGGGGCGGGGGCTGCCTTCGTGCAGGTCGGCTGCGATGGCATAGGGCACGTTGACGCGCCGCGCGGCTTCTTCGCGCCGGGCGATTTCCTCTTCGCTGCCAGTCACATCCACCGCGTCTTCGACATGGAGCGACCAGTCGCTGCCGGTCCACCACGTGACTGCGCCGGTTTTCAGATCATTGCCGGTCAGGATTTTCACAGTGCTGCCTCCTGCGCCAATGCCACCAGCGCCACATCTGCGCGCGCGGTCACTTCGCCGATTACGATCAGCGCAGGGCTGACCACGCGCTCGCGCTCGACCAGTTCAGGCAATTCAGCCAGCAACCCGCGCAGCACACGCATATTTGGCCGCGCGCCATTCTCGATGATCGCCACAGGCATGGCCGGGGCAAGGCCGTCCGCCATCAGCTTCTCGGCAATTTGCGGTGCGGTCTTGACTCCCATGTAGATCACCAGCGTGCGGCCGGTTCCGGCGAGGCCGGCCCAATCCTGCTGCGCCAGCCCCTTGCACTGGCCCGCCACGAAGCTGACGATGCTGGCGGCATCGCGGTGGGTGAGCGCGATTTGCGCGGCTGCGGCGGCGCCATTGGCGGCGCTGATGCCGGGGACGATCTCGACCGTAATTCCGGCGGCGCGAGCGGCCTCGGCTTCCTCACCGCCGCGCCCGAAGACCAGCGGATCGCCGCCTTTCAGCCGCACGACATCGCGGCCCGCGCGCGCATGGCGCACCAGCAGCGCGTTGATATCTTCCTGAGGCAGGGTGTGATGCGCTCGGCGCTTGGCGACATTGATCAGCACCGCTTCCTTGCAGGCCATCGCCAGCACTGCGGGTTCGATCAGCCCGTCGTGAACGATGATCTGCGCGCGTTCGATCAGCCGCGCGGCGCGCAGGGTCAGCAGGTCGGGATCACCCGGCCCGGCGCCGACGAGATAGATGGTGCCATGTTTTTCCATGGCTGCGAAAATGCGGGATGCCGCTGTTTCGCGCCAATCAGAATGAATGTGCGGCTGGACAGATCAGCTTTTGAAATCGCCGCTACCGCACCTGCAAGCTATCCTTGGGGCTCAGTCTGTAACTTTGCCCAGCGCGCGGCGATTGCTGAGGCATGATCCCTCCGCCAGTGTGACCAGCGAGCCCGCAACCAGCGCAGCGGCCAGATAGATCGGCAATGTTTCGGTGGCGAAGCGTTCGCCGGTCAGGCCGATGCCGTAGCCGCGCGACCAGTCGGCGGGGATCAGCGCCAGTGCCAACAGCTGCGCAGTGATGGCCGCCAGAATATCGGCAAGCCGCAACATCGCACGCTCCAGCCGCAGCAGCTTGCGTGCGGCCAGCGCCAAGCCGCCGAAGATCAGCCCGAAGCCGAGCTTGGCCATTGGCGAAACCTCGTCCGCCACCGCGAACATCCCGGCACCGAAGGATTGGCCGTTGGCCAGCGGTGACAGGCCCGCAGCGGCAATCGCCGCGCTCGCCAGAAAAATCGCCAGCGCCCATGCGGGCACCCAGCCAAAGGCAAAGCATTTCCAGTGAAACACGCGCGCCTGCGTCTGCGGCAAGTCAGGCATTGCCATCAGGGCCGCGCGTTTCCTCGCGCCGCGCCATCAACTCGATCAATTTGTCGAGCTGGTCGCTGTTGCGCAAATGGATGTCACGCTGCGGGAAGGGGATTTCGACGCCTTCTTCGGCAAACAGCGTCCATAGCTTCTTGAGCACAGCGGAACGGACATTGCCGACGCCTTCTTCCGGGTCCTTGATCCAGCACTGGATAATGAAATCGACCGAACTGTCACCATAACCGTCCAGCCAGATCGTTGGCGGCGGCGCTTTTAGCACGCGGCTGGAGGATTTGGCTGCCTGCAACATCAGGCGTTCGGCCAGGTCCAGATCGCAATTATAGGACACACCCACCGGCACCTGAATGCGCACATTGCGTGAGGAATAGGACCAGTTTTCCACCTGATTGATCATCAGATTTTCGTTGGGAATCAGATATTCACGCTGATCACGCGTGGTGATCGACACGGCCCGGATACCGATCTTGCGGATTTGTCCGAAGCTTTGCTGACCAGCAGTGTCGGTCACTGCGATCACGTCGCCCGGTTTGATCGATTTGTCCATCAGCAGGATGATCCCGGCGATCAGATTACCGAAGGTTTTCTGAAGGCCGAAACCGATAGCCAGACCGAACGCGCCGGAGAATACCGCCAGCGCGGTCAGGTCGATACCCAGCAGATCGATCCCGATAAACAGCGCGGCGGCCCACACCAGGATCGAAACCAGCTTTTCCGCCAGCAATTGCTGCGACGGGTCCAGCTTGGTCACCCGGCGGACCATACGGCGGCCCAGCTTGGCAAGGAACCACGCCAGCGCGAGTACGCCGACGATCACGCCGACGACGATCAGCACATCCCACAAGGATATTCGCACATCGCCGAAACTGATCGCCAGACTGTTTAGCGAATCCACCAGCGAGCCGAGCGTATCGCTCTGCTTGGCGACCGCGTCACGCAGGCCCTCGGCTGCGGCGACGCCCTGCTCGGGCGCATCTTCGGACAGGCTCCACGCCTGTTCGATTGCGGGTGGCTCGGGCGTTGTCTCCGGCGAGGGGGTGGGCGATGCCTGCACGTCTATCCTTCGTTCATGGCGGCAAACCCGCGTTCAAGATCGGCGATCAGGTCACCGGCGTCTTCCAGTCCGACCGATAGGCGAACCGCGTGCCGGTCCTCAAGCCCCCAGCCCGCGCGGGGCCATGCCATCACGCTGCGCACTGGATTGACATCAAAGGGCAGGGCCAGGCTTTCAAACCCGCCCCAGCTATAGCCTATGCCAAACAGGCTAAGCGCGTCGACGAAGCGGCACCGCGCCGCATCATCGCGGCCAGCCAGCACAAAGCTGAACAGTCCGCAGCTGCCGGAAAAATCGCGTTGCCACAATTCGTGGCCGGGGGTGCCGGGCAGGGCGGGGCAAAGCACATGCGCTACCTCGTCGCGCGCTGCCAGCCATTGTGCCAGCGCCAGCGCGCTTGCGCTTTGCCGTTCCAGCCGGACGCCCATTGTGCGCAGTCCGCGAAGCGCCAGTGCGGCATCATCGGGGCTGACCACATGGCCCAGCTCCTGCGCGGTCAGGCGCAACTTGCGATACCAGCGGTCCCCTGCTGCGGCAGAACCCATCATCACGTCCGAATGCCCGCCCACATGCTTGGTCAGCGCGGTAATCGCGATATCGCAGCCATGTTCAAGCGCAGGAAAGCCCAGCGCGGTGGCCCAAGTGTTGTCAACCAGGCTGACCGCGTCATGCTCACGCGCAATCCGGGCAAGCGCGGGAATGTCGCAGACTTCCATCGTCAGGCTGCCGGGATTTTCGAGGAACACCGCGCGGGCCCGATCACAAAATGCGTCGGCAAAGGCATCCATATCGAGCGGGTCGAAGAAACGGTGCTCGACACCATAGCGTTTCAGCAGGCCCGCCGCTGTATTGCGCGTGGGGTCATAGGCATTGTCCGACACCAGCAGCACGTCGCCTGGCTTCAACACTGCCAGCAGCGCGCCGACAATCGCCGCCAGCCCGCTGGGATACAGCACTGTGCCCGCCGCGCCGGGTTCCAGCGCGGTCAGCGCTTCGGACAGTGCCCACTGCGTCGGCGCGCCGCGGCGGCCATAGAAGAACTCGCCATCCTTATTTGAACCCTTGCGGCTGCGAAGATCCTCGCAGCTGTCATACAGATGCGTGCTGCCGCGCCACACGGGCGGATTGACCACATGACGGGCAAAATCGCCCGAGCGGCCGCCGGTCACCAGCGTGGTCGCTGCGGTGCGCTGCGTGTCGCCTTCCTTGGCCATATCAGTCGGCGGGACCGCTCTGTTTTGGAGTGGCGGGGTCTGCGCCCCATTCCAGCCAGCTGCCATCATACAGCGCCGCGTCACCTTTGCCCGCGCGGGCAAGGCCGAACAGCAGCACCGATGCGGTCATCCCGCTGTTGCAGCTGGTGATGACGGGGGAGTCCAGTGCGATCCCGGCGGCGGTGAATTCGGCGCGAATGGCTTCGGGGTCTTTCCATGTGCCGTCTTCTGCAAACAGCCGCCCGAACGGCAGATTGCAGGCGCCGGGGATATGGCCATCCGAACCGCTACCCTCTGCTCCGGCAAAGCGGCCCGCGTCACGTGCATCGACCACCTGCTCGTCACAGGCCGCGCAATTGGCGAGCATATCGGCCTTGCTGCGTACTTCACGCGCAGTGCCGGGCACGGGAAAGTCACTCGCCGGAAATTCGGCCATGCCGCTTTCGGTCGGGCGGCCCTCAGCCAGCCATTTGGCCAAGCCGCCGTCGAGAATCGCGACCTGTGCGATGCCGTATAATTCGCAAACGAACCAGCCGCGGGCTGAACTGCGGATCATGCTGTCATCATACAGCACCACGCGGCTGCCGGGCGGAACGCCCAGCGCGCCCATGCGGACTGCGAATTGTTCTGCCGATGGCAACGCCTTGGGCACTGGCGAGGTGCTGTCGACAAAGCTGTCCAGATCGAGGAACCGTGCGCCGGGTATATGCTGCTGGCCAAATTCGGCGCGCGCATCGCGGCCACTGTCGGGCAAGTGCATGCTGGCATCCAGCACCACCAGATCGGGAGTGCCTAACTGGCCAGCGAGCCATTCGGTTGAAACGAGATTATCCATGACCGAGGCCTAGCGAGCGCGGGGCCTCAAGTCGACTCACGCCAGCTCGCGCTGCGCCACCGCATCATAACTGCGCGGCGCATCATCCAGCCGGAACGGTTGCAGCCGCCCGCCGCCCGGTACGCCCTGACCGATCACAAAGGTCTTCACCAGTGCGCCATCGCCCGCCCCGTCCACGCGCACGCGCAGCAGCGGCACCAGCAGCGGCAGGCGCCCCTGATGGATAATCTGCGCTTGCGCCAGTGGCATCTGCACCTGACCTTCAATGGTCATGCTCTGGCTGGGCGAGACGCGCGCGATGGTGTGGCGCGTTTCGATGGCAGTGCCGCTATTGGCGACCTGCTGATCAACAGGGGATTGCGCATGGGCGGACACGATATCCGCGCCCACGGTCACATCCTTCAGCGCCGCATGTGTGCGATTGATCAACGTCAGCCGGTATTTCAGCGTTGCGAAGGCCACGCTGCGGGTCAGTTTTACCGCCTCGGCGCGCAGGATGACTGTCTGGTCAGCAGGCGCGGCAGGGCGCGCAGTGGCTCCGGCGACCACCGGCTTCTCGATCTCCGGCGGCGGCCGACTGGCCTGACGTCGCCGCCAGAATGCGAAACCGGCAGCCAGCAATGCCGCAAGGGCTGCCAGCGCGGCGAGCAGGGGCCAGTTGCTGTCTTCGCTCTCCGTATCATCGATGGGCAGGGTAAATGCGGGATCGGTGGGAGTGGTAGCGTCCGTGGGGATCGGCGGCGGCATCGGCGCGCCCGTGTCGGAGGGCAGCGGAAGCGGTTCGGCTGGCGTCACGGGGGTCCGCTCGACCGGCGTGACCTGATCGCGCTGCGATGGCGAAGCTGAGGGGCGCGGGCGCGGCGAGGGTACGGTGCGCGTAGGTTGCGCTGGTGTTGGCGTTGGGGTGGCAACCACCGCGCCGGTAGCAGGCGACGGGCGCGGAGCGGGAGCAGGGGTTGGCTTGGAGGTCGCGATTACACGGGGCCTTACGGGAATCACGCCGCTTTCCTCGTCCACAGGACCTTGAACACGCGATTCGGGCGTCGGCGTTGGAGCGGGCGGCAGCTGGAAATCCTGCGGCGAGCGCGCGGATTGCGCCGCGGCGGGCGCAGCTGCCACTAATGCGAGAGCGAGGGTCAGGAAGCTTGGTCGAAACATCATATTCAGGAGAAATCTGCCGTTGCATGGGCATCCATGCGAATGCGCGCTGAATAGGTACTGAAGGCCGCCAGTCCAACCCCCGGCTTGCACCCGCGCACGCTTCACGGCAAATGCGCGGCATGAGCGACACACCTGCACCCAAATTCCTTGGCGCCAATACCGCGCTGCCCGCCTCTCCCGAAGCGGCCGAGCTGGATTATGTGCCCAATCCGCGCGCCGGCCAGCTGTATATGGTCCGCTTCGCCGCGCCGGAGTTCACATCGCTGTGCCCGGTGACCGGTCAACCCGATTTCGCGCATCTGGTGATCGATTACGCACCGGGCGAAACCATCGTCGAATCCAAAAGCCTCAAGCTGTTCCTGGGATCCTTCCGCAATCACTGCGGATTTCACGAAGATGTGACCGTGGGCATCGGCCAGCGCCTGTTCGACGAAATGCAGCCCCGCTGGCTGCGGATCGGCGGCTATTGGTATCCGCGCGGCGGCATTCCGATCGACGTATTCTGGCAAAGCGCCGCTCCGCCCGAGGGGCTGTGGCTGCCCGACCAGGGCGTCAGCGGTTATCGCGGACGGGGTTGAGCCCCGCGCTCAAGCAGCGCAGCGGTAGGGCAGACAAGAACGCCCTCAAGCAGCGCAGCGATAGGGCAGACAAAAACCCATTTCCGCCTTGGCGGAAATGGTGCCGGCTAGAGGATTCGAACCCCTGGCCCCCTGATTACAAATCAGGTGCTCTACCAACTGAGCTAAGCCGGCGTGCCGATTGGCAGCGGCGCCCTTTATTGCGAAACGGGGGCGCTCGTCCAGTCTCTTGATAGCGACAATCTTCATATCGCGCCTGCATTGCGCGCCGGACGGCGGCGGACTATCGGCGGATCATGGATTTGCAGCGCATTGTCGACGAAACGTGGGAGGCGCTGGCGGACCAGCGCGGCAGCGGTACACCTGCACGCTATATCCCGGCGCTGGAGCTGGTCGATCCGCGGCAATTCGGCATTGCGATGGCGACCCGCGACGGGCCGGTTTACTGCGCGGGTGACGCCGATGTGCCGTTTTCGATCCAGTCGGTGTCCAAGGTGTTTGCGCTGGCACTGGCGTTGGAGCGTGAGGGACCGGCGCTGTGGGATGTGGTCGGGCGCGAGCCGTCGGGCAATCCGTTCAATTCGATCCTGCAACTGGAACGCGAAAAGGGCGTGCCGCGCAATCCGTTTATCAACGCCGGTGCGATTGTGACGACTGACCGCTTTATTGGTGACCGCAGCCCCGAAGTCGCCATCGACGATCTGCTCGCCCGGCTGCGGCTGATGGCGCGTGACGAAGGGGTCACTATCGATACGGAGGTCGCGCGTTCGGAAAGCCAGACCGGTTCGCGCAACCGTTCGCTGGCCTATTTCCTCGCCGATTTCGGGCGGCTGTTGAACCCGGTCGAAGATGTGCTGTCGGTCTATTTCCGCCAGTGCTCGCTGGCGATGAGCTGCCGCCAACTGGCCGAAAGCGCGCTGTTTCTGCCGTTTGACGGCACCGATCCAGTGTCCGGCGTGACAATGTGTTCGCCCAGCCGGGCGCGGCGCATCAATGCGCTGATGCTGCTGTGCGGACATTACGACAATTCGGGTCAATTCGCTTTCGAAGTCGGCTTCCCCGGCAAGTCCGGGGTGGGCGGGGGCATATTGGCCAGCGTGCCGGGCCGCGCCTCGATTGCGGTATGGTCGCCGGGGCTGAACCGCGCAGGGACCAGCCTGCTGGGAGCCAAAGCATTGTCGGATATTGCGCTGCGCACCGGCTGGTCGGTGTTCAGCGGCAAATTGCCCGAGATCTAAAGCGCGCCGAAGGTCCAGCCTTCGGTCCGGGCGATCTGCGGGGTCAGGCCCGCCGGGTTCCAGCGGCGCGGATCATCCGCGACCGCGCGCAGCCATGCAGCGGTCAGCAGCGCATCGGAGGAATGATCGTCAATCGCGCCGCTGCCGGTGACGGGCGGCGATCCCAGCGCGGCAAGGGCATGGTTCAAGTCCTCAAAGCTGCGCATCTTGGATTTCGCCGCGCTGCGCCCCGCTTCGCGCGCAGCCAGGCTGGTGTAAATCTCCACCACCACCGAACCTTTGTCCGGTAGCAGATCGACCGGCCACACCGGCAGGTGCCCGCGCAGCGCGTGCAGCATTCGCATGCCCGTCAGGCTGGATTTGCCCACCTGCGCCGCACCGACGAGGTTGAAATTGGAATACGGTTTGCACCCCATCGCCGCCTGCGCGTGCTCGGTAACGCGCAACCGCCCGCGGCCATGCTCTGCGCCGTCGCAGCCGAACTGCGCGCCGGTATTTGCACCGTCGCGGAAATAGGCGCGCAATTCGGGATGTGTGACGAAGCTGCTAGCACCCAGATTGGCCTCCCCGGCACAAACCGCCTCGATCAGCGCCCACAGGCCCTGCGCATCGCGGGGCGAGCCGGGCCAGCCGGGGAAATAGTCGCCGCAATCCGCGTGGGGCAGAGCAATCCCGAGATCCAGGCCGACTAGCGTATCGGCGGGCAAGCCATCGCGCAGCACGGCAAGCGCATCTTCTCTGCTCCAGCGATGCGCGGCAAGCACTGGTGGCCCGCCATCAGCATCAGCAATCGCCAGCGCAACGCCCTTCTGCCGCCCACCTTTCGCACCCGACCAGTCGATGGCGAGGAAATGCGAAAAGCGGCTCATTCGCGGTCGCGCCGCAATTTGTCCCAATAGTCCAGCCGCTTGGCAATGTCGCGCTCGAACCCGCGTTCCACGGGCTGGTAATAGGTTTGCGGGTCCATTTCTTCGGGCCAGTAATTGTCGCCCGAAAAGCCCTCGTAAGCGTCGTGATCATAGCTGTAGCCTGCACCGTAACCGATGTCCTTCATCAGCTTGGTGGGCGCGTTGAGGATGTTTTGCGGGGGCGTGAGGCTGCCGGTTTCGCGCGCACTTTTAAAAGCCGATTTCTGCGCCTTGTAGACCGCATTCGATTTCGGCGCGGTGGCGAGGTAGATGCATGCCTGCACCAGCGCCAGCTCGCCCTCGGGACTGCCCAGAAATTCGTAGGCATCCCTGGCCGCCATGCATTGGGTCAGCGCCTGCGGATCGGCCATGCCGATATCCTCCACCGCCATGCGGACCAGTCGGCGAGCAAGGAAGCGCGGCTCTTCGCCCGCCACCAGCATCCGCGCCAGATAATACAGCGCTGCCTGCGGGTCGGAGCCGCGCACCGCCTTGTGCAGCGCCGAAATCAGATTGTAATGCCCCTCGCGATCCTTGTCATACACCGCCACGCGGCGTTGGAGGAAGGCACCCAAGGCTGCGGGATCGAGCGGCTCGCCCAGCATGGCATTGTAGAGCGTTTCCGCCTGATTGAGCAGGAACCGCCCGTCGCCATCGGCGCTCGCCACCAGCGCCTCACGCGCGGGCGGGGTGAGCGGCAGAGGGCCTTCCAGACCTTCCGCGCGGTCAAGCAATTGGTCGAGCGCCTTGTGATCCAGCCGCTGGAGGATCAGCACCTGTGCACGGCTGAGCAGGGCGGCGTTGAGCGCGAAGCTGGGGTTTTCGGTGGTGGCACCCACCAGCGTCACCGTGCCGCGTTCCACAAACGGCAAGAAGCCATCCTGCTGCGCGCGGTTGAAGCGGTGAATCTCGTCCACGAACAATAGCGTGCGCTGTCCCGCCTCGGCGGCCCGATCGGCGGCGGCGAAGGCTTTCTTGAGATCGGCGACGCCGGAAAACACCGCGCTGACGCTTTCAAAGCGCATTCCAACGCTGTCGGCCAGCAACCGCGCGATGGTGGTCTTGCCGGTACCGGGTGGCCCCCACAGGATCATCGAGGACAGCCGCCCTGCCGCCACCATGCGCCCGATTGCGCCTTCGGGGCCGGTCAGATGTTCCTGTCCGATCACCTCGGCGAGTATCGCGGGCCGCAGCCGGTCGGCCAGCGGCGCATCTTCGCGCAGCGGGGCAGGCTTGCTGTCGGGAAGCGGATCATCGTCAAAAAGGTCGGGCATTGCGGCTAGATAGGCGGGCACAGCGAAATTTGCACCGGGGCACTTGCATTCAATCCTTAAAGATATATCTTAGAGCCATCTTAGATAGGTCAGGATATTCTCATGAACAGACATTGCAACAAACGCAGCCGCCGCAGCGCGTGGCCGCTGATTGCCATGATGGCAGCCAATTCCGGTCGTCACGGCTCAGGCAAAAACTGGGGCAGTGATTGGGGTGACTGGAGCGGTGGGTTTGGACCCGATGGCCCATTTGGCCCCAAGGGTCCGTTCGGTCCCGATGGCCCGTTTGGCCCCGGTGGCCCCTTTGGAAAGGGCGGACGCGGCGGTGGACGGCGGCGCGGGCGGATGTTCGGCTCTGGCGAATTGCGACTGCTGCTACTCCATCTGATCGCCGAGGAACCGCGCCACGGTTACGAGCTGATCAAAGCTATCGAAGAGATGACCGGCGGCCATTATGCGCCCAGTCCCGGCACGGTTTACCCCACATTGTCACTGCTGGAAGACGAAGGCGCGATCCGTCAGGCGACGGGCGGTGACGAAGCGCGCAAGGACTATGAAGCGACCGACAGCGGGCGCGCCGAGCTGGAAGAGCGGTCGAGCGAGGTTGAGTCGCTGCTCGAACGCCTGACCGGCCATGCCGAAAAGCGCGGCGCCTTTGCCACACCCGAGATGTTCCGGGCGGCAGGCAATCTTGCCGCCGTTCTCAAAAACCGCGCGCGCTCCGGTGATCTGAACGACGCTAAAATCGCTGAGATCGTCGATCTGGTGGATGATCTGGCGAAGAAGATCGAGCGGCTCTGACCCGGCCAAACTTGCGCTCCGCGCCGCAGGCGATAGTCTGGGTGCGGGCCGCAAGCGGGAGGAACAGTTATGGATACTGAGACGACGACGAAAACCCCCTGGCACCTGTGGCTGATCGGTGCGCTGGCAACGGCATGGAATGCGATCGGACCCTATGACTATATCCAGACACAGACTGGCAATCTGGACTATTTCAAAAGCTCTGAAGAGATGATGGGCGTCGATGGCGCCACCGCGCTCGCATATTTTCAGGACCTGCCTGCATGGATCGACGCGTGTTGGGCTCTGGGCGTTTGGGGCGCGCTGATCGGATCGATCCTGCTGCTGCTGCGCTCACGCTATGCCGTATGGTCCTTTGCGATTTCGCTGTTTGGGCTTGCCGGATCGACCTTTGGCCAGCTGGCGCGCGGAATGCCCGAATGGGCATCTGGCGGTAGCAATACGATTTTCACAATCGTCATCTGGTCAATTGCCACATTCCTGCTGATTTATGCAGTCAGCATGCGCAACAAGGGTGTGCTGCGTTAAGCGTCAGCTGCGCGCGTCGCCATTGGCGCGGGCTTTTGCCAGCCGCAGATAGACGTCGACCACTGCCTGGTTGATTGCGTCCCAGCTGAACTCGCGGCTGCGCATCTCGCCAGCCGCGCCGTGCGCCTGCCTCAGCTGCGGATCGCGGCAATAGCGTTCCAGCACGTCGGCATAGGCCTCTGCACTGCCCGTGGGCACCAGCGCGCCGGTTTCGCCGTCCAGTACCAGACTGGTGCTGCCGGTCGCCCCGGCGGCGACCACGGGCAGGCCGCTGGCCATAGCTTCCAACGTCACATTGCCGAATGTCTCGGTGATCGAAGGGTTGAAGAACAGATCGGTGCTGGCCAGCGCGCGGCCCAGATCGGGGCCGGACTGGAAGCCGACGAAAATCCCGCCGGGCAGCGCCTTTTCAAACCATGCGCGCGCCGGGCCTTCACCGATTACCACCACGCGGTGCGGCACCTGGCGGCGGCGCAATTCGACGACGGTGTCGGCAAACACGTCGAGGCCCTTTTCCATCACCAGTCGGCCCAGAAATCCGATAGCGACCTCGTCCGGCGCCAGTCCCAGCTCGGCGCGCCATGCCGCGTCTCGTTTGTCGGGGCCGAAGACATTGCGATCGACACCGCGCGACCACAGCGAGATGTCGTGATGCATCTCCTGTTCGCGCAGCGTTTCGATCATGCTTGGCGAGGGGGCCACCAGCGCATCGCACCGGCGATACAGCCGCCGCAGGATAGCTTCGACAGCGGGTTCCAGAAAACCCATCTTGTAATAGCGCGGATAGGTCTCAAACCGCGTGTGCACCGAAGCCAGCGCCGCCACATCATTGTCACGCGCCCAGCTGACCGCGCGGTGGGCGGACACATCAGGCGATGCAACATGCAGCACATTGGGCTTGAACGCTTCCAGATCGTCTCGCACGCGGCCCGGCAGGCCCAGTGGAAACTGGAATTCGCTGCGACCCGGCAGTGGGAAGGATGGCAGCGAGACCAGCTCGCCCGTGGGTTCAAAGGCGGGGGTTGGCACGGTGGGGGAATAGACCCGAACCTGCGCGCCCTTACCCATGACATAACCCATCAGGCAGTTGAGCGCCTGATTGGCCCCGTCACGGGTGTAATTGTAATTCCCGCTGACCAGCGCGATGCGAAGATCCGACACGTTCATCAGCGCGCCCATAGGCAAGCTGGACGCATTTGGCGAGAGGGAGTTCACCGTGTCGCCAAACCGGCCCGGCGCTGCATACCTATTTCGCATTGACATGTTGCGGCGCAACATTACTGCGGCCGACGGGCCACGCGGTCCCAACGCCGCGCGAGCTCTCTGTAAGGAGAGAATACATGACCAATACCCCTGCGCTCAAGCCTGAGCGTCCTTTCTTTTCGTCCGGCCCCACCGCCAAATTCAAAGGCTGGTCGGCGAACAATCTCAAAACCGAAGCATTGGGCCGTTCGCATCGCTCTGCCGTTGGCAAGGCGCGGCTGAAATATGCCATCGATCTGACCAAAGAGCTGCTCGGCGTGCCCGATGATTATCTGGTCGGTATCATGCCCGGTTCGGACACTGGCGCGCTGGAATGCGCGATGTGGACCATGCTCGGTGCGCGCCCCGCGACGGTTGCGGCGTGGGAAAGCTTTGGCAATGTGTGGATTCAGGATGCGGTCAAGCAGCTCAAGCTGGCCGACCTGACCACGCTGGATGCCGATTATGGCAAGATCCCCAATCTGGCATCGATCCCGCAGGACAATGACGTTGTCTTTACGTGGAACGGCACCACCAGCGGTGCGAAAATTCCGAACACCGACTGGCTGGAACCGGGCCGCGCGGGCATTACGATCAATGACGCCACCAGCGCCGTTTTCGCAATGGAGATGGACTGGGCCAAGCTGGATGCCACCACTTTCAGCTGGCAGAAGGTCATGGGGTCCGAAGCGCAGCACGGGATGCTGATCCTCAGCCCCAAAGCGGTCGAGCGGATCGAAAGCTATGATCCCCAGTGGCCGCTGCCAAAGCTGTTCCGCATCAAGAAGGGCGACAAGCTGAACCGCGCGATCTTTGAAGGCGCGACCATCAACACGCCGTCCATGCTGGCCACCGAAGATTATATCGCGGCGCTGGAATGGGCCAAAAGCATTGGCGGCCGCCAGGCGATGTTCGAACGCGCCGATGCCAATGCCAGGATCGTCACCGACTGGATCGAGGCCACGCCGTGGCTGCGCAATATGGTGCCCGACCCTGCGCAGCGCACCAATACCGGCGTCTGCTTCGTGTTTCAGGGCGACTATTACGACAGCCTCTCGCCCGAAGATCAGGCCTATGTGCCCAAGCAGATCGCCAAGCAGCTGGAACAGCTTGATGTCGGTTACGACTTCAATGGCTATCGCGATGCGCCGCCTTCGCTGCGCATCTGGTGCGGCGGCACGGTCGAGCAGGAGGATCTGAGACGCCTGCTGCCGTGGATCGAATGGGCTTACACAGAGCTGCAGAAATAGCGTGTCATCCCGGCGCAAGCCGGGATCGCTCGCCGCACGCTCCAACCAAATTTCCTATAGCGATCCCGGATCAGGTCCGGGATGACGAAGGTATTATCATGACCAAACCAAAAGTTCTCATCTCCGACAAGATGGACCCCAATGCTGCGCGCATCTTTGAAGAGCGCGGCTGCGATGTCGATGTCATCACTGGCGAGACCCCCGAACAGCTGATCGCCCGGATCGGCGATTACGACGGGCTTGCCATCCGGTCCTCCACCAAGGTGACGGCTGCGATCCTGGATGCGGCCACCAATCTCAAGGTCGTTGGCCGCGCGGGTATCGGGGTCGACAATGTCGATATCTCCTATGCCAGCGGCAAGGGCGTGGTGGTGATGAACACCCCCTTCGGCAATTCGATCACCACCGCCGAACACGCCATTGCGATGATGTTCGCGCTGGCCCGTCAGATCCCGGAAGCCAACACCCGCACACAGCAGGGCGAGTGGCCCAAGAACGCCTTTATGGGCGTGGAAGTCACCGGTAAGACGCTGGGCCTGATCGGTGCGGGCAATATCGGTTCGATCGTGGCGGCACGGGCGCTGGGGCTGAAGATGAAAGTGGTGGCTTTCGACCCGTTCCTGACGCCGGACCGCGCGGTGGAGATCGGGGTTGAAAAGGTCACGCTGGACGAGTTGCTGGCGCGCGCGGATTTCATCACGCTGCACACTCCGCTGACCGACGAAACCCGCAATATCCTGTCGGCTGAAAATCTGGCAAAAGCCAAGCCGGGCGTACGGATCGTCAATTGCGCGCGCGGCGGGTTGATCGACGAGGCGGCGCTGGCCGAGCTGCTTGAAAGCGGCCACATCGCCGGTGCGGCCTTGGACGTGTTCGAAAGCGAGCCCGCCAAGGAAAGCCCGTTGTTCGGCAAGCCCAATTTCATCTGCACCCCGCATCTGGGCGCCTCCACCACCGAAGCGCAGGTCAATGTTGCCTTGCAGGTGGCCGAACAGATGGCCGATTATCTGGTCAATGGGGGTGTTAGCAATGCGCTCAATATGCCCAGCCTCAGCGCCGAAGAAGCGCCTAAGCTGCGCCCTTACATGAAGCTGGCGGAAAGCCTGGGCAGCCTGGTCGGGCAGCTGGCGCATGGCAATCTGACGCAGATCAGCATCGAACGCGAAGGGTCGGCGGCAGACCTCAATGGCAAGCCGATTACCGGCGCGGTGCTGGCGGGTCTGATGCGCCAATATTCGGACACGGTGAACATGGTCAACGCGCCCTATCTGGCCAAGGAGCGGGGGCTGGACGTCCGCGAAATCCGCCATGACCGTGAAGGCGTCTATCATACGCTGCTGCGCGTTACAGTGGGCACCGAGCAAGGTGACCGTTCGGTTGCAGGCACGCTGTTCGGCAGCGAGGCACCCCGGCTGGTCGAGATTTTCGGTGTCGGGATCGAGGCCGAGTTGGAGGGCAATATGCTCTATATCGTCAACGAGGACGCGCCGGGTTTTATTGGCCGGATTGGTACGTTGCTGGGTGAAAACGGCATCAATATCGGCACCTTCCACCTTGGCCGCCGCGATGCGGGCGGGGAGGCGGTGCTGCTGCTCAGTGTCGATATGCCGATCCCGGCAGATGTGGTCGCCAAGGCCAGCGCGCTGGAAGGCGTGAAGGTCGTGACGCCGCTCGCCTTTTGACGATTGGGGCAGCGCGGGCTTGACCCGGGACCGCTGACGGCACAGGCGCGTGCCCGAAAGCGGTCCCGGCGGCCGGTGCGATGAAGAGATGTGACGATGCCCAACCAAGATGATCTACTCCCCATCGGCCTCGAAGACGCGCTGCCGCAGCGCGCCGCCGCGATCACGCGAACCATGCGCGCGGTGCTGGATGCGATGGATGCGCATGGTTTCGACCGGGTGCGCCCCCCGCTGATCGAGTTCGAGCACTCGCTCGCTGGACGGATGGAGGGCGTGCACACGCGGCGCATGGCGCGCTTTACCGATCCCGAAAGCCTGCGCACGCTGGCCTTGCGCAGCGATATGACCCCGCAAATCGGGCGGATTGCCGCGACCAGCCTGTCTGCCGCCCCGCGCCCATTACGGCTGTGTTATGCAGGCGAAATTGCCGTGCTGCGCGCCGACCAGCTGGACCCCGCGCGCCAGCGCTTACAGATGGGGGCAGAGCTGATCGGCAGCGACAGCGTGGCCGCCGCAATCGAAATGGTGATGCTGGCCATCGACACGTTGAAGGCCGCCGGGATCGCTGATGTCTCGGTTGATTTCACGCTCCCCGATCTGGTCGATACGCTGGCGCAGCAGGCGTTGCCGCTGGACGCTGGGCAGCGCGATGCGGTGCGCCGCGAACTGGATATGAAGGACGCTGGCGAACTGGCCGAAGTGGGGGGGCAGGCCTATCTGCCGCTGCTCTATGCCACCGGGCCGTTTGACGACGCGATCGAAAAGCTCTCCGCCATTGATGCAGGCGGCGCGCTGGCGAGCCGGATCAGCGGGCTGCGCGCAATTGCTGCTGCTGTCGGTGACAGTGCCCGCGTCACGCTGGACCCCAGCGAGCGGCACGGCTTTGAATATCAGAGCTGGTTCGGTTTCACGCTCTATGCCGGCGGCGCGCGCGGCGTTGCGGGCCGCGGCGGCAGCTATGCGATCCGCGGCAGTGACGAGGCCGCGACCGGGTTTTCGCTCTATATGGACCCGCTGCTAGAGGCCCTGGGCACGGCGTCAGAAGCGCTTCGCCAGACGCTATTCCTGCCATTGGACCACGATCATGCAGCGGCATCGCGGCTGCGCGCGATCGGCTGGCGCACGGTGGCGGCCATTGGCGAGGGTGACGATGCGGTGGCGCTGGGCTGCACACACCGGCTCAGCGGATCGGAAACCATCGCGCTTTAGACGGCGCTGCGCCACTGGGGGTGTTTGACCATGATCCCGGTGAATAGCGCGGATGCTGTCATTTCCGCCAGCCAGCGCTGCACGCCGGATAGCGGCTGCGCGGCGAACCAGTCCCGGTCGGTATGCGCAAACTGGCGCACAAACGGCATGATCGCCGCATCCGCCAGCATCCGTCGCTCTCCGCACAGATAGGCGGATTTCGTCAGCCGCGCGTCTAGCTCACCAAGTATCGCCAGCCCGGCCGCGCGGTGCTCCTCTGACGCACCGGCATCGTCATAACGGCCCGCATATTTGTACCTGTCGAGATGGTGTTTGAACGCCCCGTCATTCGCCGTGATCAGCGCCGTGTCATCACCCTCCAGCCACCCCTCGGGGTCGCTGCGGGCCAAAGCCCAGCGCATGATATCGAAACTTTCTGCGATCACGCTGCCATCGGGGCGGACCAGCACCGGCACGGTTCCCTTGGGGGATGCAGCCAGCATTTCGGCGGGCTTGTCGCGCAGCACCACTTCACGGTGTTGGTATTTGCATCCGCTAATCGCCAGCGCCATCCGCGTGCGCATCGCATAGGGGCAGCGGCGGAAGCTGTAGAGCACCATGTCAGCCATCGCCGCGCTGACCCTGCTTGGCACCAATATGCTCCTCTCCCCGCTGCTGGGCCAACGCGGTCTGGCGCTGGCGTTCGGCATAGCGGGCACGTTGTTCGTCGGTGCGCTGGGCATGGCAATGCGGGCAGCTGACGCCGTCTTCAAACAGATCGGAGGCGCGGTCCGCCGCGTTCAACGGCATCCGGCAGGCGCGGCACAATGTGTGATCGCCCACCGCCAGCCCGTGGCCCACGCTCACCCTTTCGTCGAACACAAAGCATTCACCCTGCCAGCGGCTGTCCGCTGCGGGCACTTTCTCCAGATAGGACAGGATCCCGCCTTTAAGATGATAGACGTCCTCCAGCCCTTCGCTCTTGAGGAAAGCGGTGGATTTTTCGCAGCGGATGCCGCCGGTACAGAACATCGCGATGCGCGGGGTTTTGCCGCCTGCTTCGAAAGCCGCGCGGCGGGCGCGGAACCAGTTGGGAAATTCGCTGAAACTGTCGGTTTCGGGATCTATCGCCCCGGCGAAGCTGCCGATGCCGACTTCATAGGCATTGCGTGTGTCGATCACGACGGTATCGGGATCGTCGATCAGCGCGTTCCAATCCTCTGGCGCGACATAATGGCCCACGCCCTTGGCGGGATCGAGATCGGGCTGGCCCATCGTCACGATTTCGCGCTTCAGACGCACTTTCATGCGGTGGAACGGCATTTCGCCAGCGCGCGAAAACTTCACCTCCAGCGCCGCGCAACCGGGCAGCGCGCGGATTGAATCCAGCACCGCACCAATCGCGGCATCGGACCCGGCCAGCGTGCCATTGATGCCCTCGGACGCCAGCAACAAAGTGCCGCGCACGCCCGCATCATCGCAAGCGGCCTGCAATGCGGGTTTCAGCGCGGCAGGGTCGGCGAACCGGGTGAAGTGATATAGCGCAGCGATCAGTATGGGGGCGGTCTGGGTCAATGATGTCTTGCGGTTTGAGTGGGCAGGGCAGCGGGCCGATAGCATCCTATAGCCCGCGCTGCACCTGCGCATAGCTCAGTTAAAGTCGGCAGGGTCCGGCCCCATCCGTCCATCGGCGCTGTCCAGCGCGTCGATCGCGGCCATCTGATCGCCGGTCAGATCAAAATCCAGCGCCTGGAAATTTGCTGCCATGTGATCGCGGCTGGATGCCTTGGGAATGGCGCACAGGCCGTGCTGCATATGCCAGCGCAGGATCACTGCAGAGGCGGGCTGGCCGGTCGCCTCGGCAATCGTCTTCACCGCAGCATTGTCCATGCCGCCGCCCTGGCCCAGCGGGGACCAGCTTTGCGTCACAATCCCCAGCTCTTCATGCACCGCGCGCAATGCGCGTTGCTGAAATCCGGGATGCAGTTCGATCTGGTTGAGTGCAGGGACCACGCCGGTTTCGTCGATAACCCGCCGCAGATCCTCTTCGCGGAAGTTGGAGACCCCGATGGATTTGGCCTTGCCCTCTTCCCGCAGCCCAATCAGCGCGCGCCAGCTGTCGGTGAACAAGTCCTTTTCCGGACAGGGCCAGTGGATCAGCAGCATATCCACCGATTCGCGGCCCAGCCGCTCAAGACATTTGTCCGCCGCCTTTTTCGTCCGGTCGAACCCCTGGCTTTCATTCCAGATCTTGGTTTGCAGGAAGATGCCGCCCGCATCGCGCAGGCCTTCGCCCACGCCGCGCTCGTTCTGGTAAATCGCCGCAGTGTCGACCATCGGATAGCCGACCTCCACCGCCGTGCGCACGGCGTCTGCCGCTTTGTCTTCGTCAATCTGCCAGGTGCCAAAGCCCAGCTGGGGCAGCTGGCGGCCATCGTTCAGGGCGAGTGTGGGGGTATCGGTCATGAAATCTCCTGTGTTCACCAGCCCAACGGCGGCGGCGCGCAATCTTTCCGCAGCCATTTCCTACAGCCGCGCAAGCTGGCATGGAGGCGGCGAATAAGCACCGCGCGATGTTGCCCCGCTCACCGGCTTGCCCTAGGGCGCGGCGGGCTTTTTTTCGAAGGATAGCTAGCTTGGCAAATGTCACCGTAATCGGCGCCCAATGGGGCGATGAAGGCAAAGGCAAGATCGTCGACTGGCTGGCCAGCCGCGCCGATGCCGTCGTGCGTTTTCAGGGCGGGCACAATGCCGGTCACACGCTGGTGGTGGGCGATACCACCTACAAGCTGTCATTATTGCCCAGCGGCATCGTTACCGGCACACTGTCGATTATCGGCAATGGCGTGGTGCTGGACCCGTGGGCGCTGAAGGCGGAAATCGCCAAGCTGGAAGGGCAGGGCGTCACCATCAACCCTGACAATCTGGCAGTGGCTGACAATTGCCCGCTAATCCTGCCGATCCACCGCGATCTGGACGGCCTGCGCGAAACCGCAGCGGGCAGCGGCAAGATCGGCACCACCGGACGCGGCATCGGCCCGGCGTATGAAGATAAGGTTGGCCGCCGCGCGATCCGCGTGTGCGATCTGGCGCATCTGGACCATCTGGAACCGCAGCTCGACCGGTTGTGCGCGCATCACGATGCGCTGCGTGCCGGGTTTGAAGAACCGCCGGTGGACCGCGAGCGCTTGCTGCGCGATCTGCGCGAAATTGCGCCCTTCGTGCTGCAATATGCGCAGCCGGTGTGGAAACGCCTGAAGAAGGTCCGCAAGGCGGGCGCCAAGATTCTGTTCGAGGGCGCGCAGGGCGTGCTGCTCGATGTCGATCACGGCACCTATCCCTTCGTCACCAGCTCCAACACGGTCAGCGGCACTGCTGCATCGGGCAGCGGGCTTGGCCCCAATTCCACCGGCTTTGTGCTGGGTATCGTCAAGGCGTACACCACCCGCGTCGGCAGCGGTCCGTTCCCCACCGAACTGGACGATGAAAACGGTCAGCGGCTGGGCGAGCGCGGGCATGAATTCGGCACCGTCACCGGACGCCAGCGGCGGTGCGGCTGGTTCGATGCGGTGCTGGTCCGGCAAAGCTGCGCGATCAGCGGCGTGACCGGCATCGCGCTGACCAAGCTGGATGTGCTCGACGGGTTTGCGACAGTGAAAATCTGCACCGGTTACCGCCTGCACGGCAAGATCATGGATTATTTCCCCAGCCACTCCGCTGATCAGGCGGCGGTTGAGCCGATCTATGAAGAAATGGACGGCTGGCAGGAAACGACCGCCGGCGCGCGCAGCTGGGCCGATCTGCCCGCTCAGGCGATCAAATATATCCAGCGCGTGCAGGAATTGATCGAAACCCCCGTAGCGCTGATCTCGACCAGCCCCGAACGCGACGACACCATTCTGGTGCGCGATCCGTTCATGGATTGATAGGGCAGGAGCGGCTAGAGTGCCTGCCATGATGCGCGCTCTGTCCGCCCTGCTGCTGTTGCTCGCCGCCTGCGCCCAGCCTGTTCCGGCAGCGCGTGCGCAGGCAGAGCAGGTGGCCGATCTGGTAGTGATCGACAAGTCGGAGCGGACGCTGTGGGTCTATTCCGGCGACATCATCATCCGCACCTATCGCGGCCTGCAATTCGGTGACGCGCCTCAGGGGCACAAGCAATTTGAAGGCGATGAGCGCACGCCCGAAGGCCGCTATACCATCGATTACGGGAACGAGCAGAGCAGCTATTATCTCAGTCTGCACATCTCCTATCCCAATGCGCAGGACCGCGCCTTTGCCAAGGCGCGGGGCCGGTCACCGGGCGGGCTGATCTTCATCCATGGCCAGCCCAACGGCCTGCCCACCGGGCGCATTCCCGGCGACTGGACCGATGGCTGCATCGCGCTGACCAATGCCGAGATTACCGAGCTGTGGGGATTGGTCCCCGACGGCACGCCGATCTACATCCGCGCCTAGGCCTCCCCACCGGGACGCATGGCCAGCTGCAATTGCAGCCGCTTCACTTCGCGCAGAATGCTCAGCATGTTCATGCGGCTGAACATCCATTGCTTCAGGAAACCCTGCATGATCAGCAGCGCCAGCGTGACCGCCGCCCAGCGGATGATCGCTGCGGTGTCTGCCACGGTGAACACCTGCCAGGCCGAATAAACCAGCCCCAGCCCGATCACGAAGGACAGCACAAAGGCCATCTTCGCCCAGCCGCCCAGCGGCCCGGTCAGGCTGTCGCCGATCTGCCGGTATAATCCCCGGTCGCTTTCCAGGCTCGCCAGGAACGCCTGATCATCGGCGCCCAGACCCTCGCTGATCCGTGTGTCGAAATCGGTCATTATTCGTCTCCTTTCAGCGCCGCTTTCAATTTGCGGCGGGCATGGAACAGGCGCGTCTTGGCTGTGCCCAGCGGCACCTCCTGCACCTCGGCAATCTCGGCGAGAGTCAGCCCCTCGACGAAGAACAATTGGGCGGCCAGCCGCTGGTCAGCGGGCAGCGCAGCAAAGGCATTGCGCAGATCAATCGCTGCATCCGGCTCTGGCAACGCAGCGTGTTCGGTCTCCAGCGGTGCCTCGGTCCCGCGCCGGGTTTGTGCGCGGCGAATGGTATCGGCGCAGCGGCGGCGCAGGATCGCAAAGGCCCAGGGCGCAAACCGTGCCGGATCGCGCAGACTGCCGATGCCGCGCAGGATCGCCAGCCAGCTGTCCTGCACCGCGCTCACCGCAGATTCGTCCTCACCCAACAGCCTGCGCGCGGTGCGCAGCAACCGTGGCTGCCAGCGCCGCGCCAGCCGCTCGGCAGCGGCGCGGTCACCGGCCTGGAGCATGGTGACGAGCAGTTCGTCATACAGCTGGCCCGCGCCGGGCAGTGTGACCTGCTGTGTCCCCGCTTGCATCATGGCCCTATAGTCGCAGGCCGGACGTCAAAGGTTCAATCTTGGGAGCGAATATCTCCAAAATCTTGACATGATCCGTGTTTGTTCTCATCCTGTTCGAAACTTTCGGGCAAGGAGTGCGAATCGATGCAGGCGGATTTTGCTTATCAGGCGGCGCAGGATTCGGCCGGTTGCCAATTGGCGGTGACGATCATCGCCGACCGCGAGCTTATTCGCGCCCAATTGCATGATGATGCAGAGGCGGCCGGGTTCCGGGTGATCGAATGCTGCACTCTGGAGGACTATGCGCAGGCGGGAATTGCCTCACTGGGGGACTTGCTGCTGATCGACTGCGCACAGGTCGATGCGCAGGATATGGCGCAATTGTCGCGGCTGGATATCCGTGCGGGCAAGGCGGGCGCGCAGATGGTGGTGGCCACCAGCATGGCGGCGCTGGATGCGGTGTTTGGCTGCTTTGCACTGTCCGGCCCGCAAATTCTGGTCGATCCGGGCCGGGCCGAACGGGTGATCGCGATTGGCCGGGCGCTGGCGCATGTGCCCAATCTGCGGCTGCGCGAACTCGATGAGGAAGATCGGCTGATGTTGCTGCGCCTGACTGAGCAAGTCGGGCAGATTGCAATGCGGCTGGAACGGACATCGCCGGGCAAGAGTGCATCGGGCGGGGCGTTCCGGCTCGAATCCCCTGCACCGGCATGGCGCGGTCAGGGCGAGGAATATCTGGTCGAGGCCAAGGTGCGGGCAAGGCTGCCTGAACCCGCTTTGCTGCGGCGCATTCTCAAGGCGCGTCAGGCCCGCGCGCGGTTCTTCGATGGCGATCTTTTCGCCGATCCTGCGTGGGATATGCTGCTCGACCTTGCCGCCGCACGCGGGGAAGGGCTGCGCGTCAGCGTGACCTCTCTGTGTATTGCCGCCGGCGTGCCCGCGACCACAGCGCTGCGGTGGATCGGGCAGATGGTGGAGGCGGGGTTGCTGCTGCGTGTGCAGGACCCGGAAGACCGCCGCCGTGCCTTTATCGCGCTAGCGGACACCAGTGCCGCCGCGCTGGCGAATTACTTTGCAGAAGTGGGCACTGCCGAACTTGCGGCGGTGTGATCCGCGCGCCGCAGCACCACGGTGAGGCCGGTCTGCGGTTCCGGCTGCGCGCTCAGCAATTGCCGCACGGCATCGGCCCGCGCACGGATCAGGATCGCCTCGGCCACGCCGGGATCGTGCAGCACCCGGTCGGCCATGCCCAAGGCGCGCGCCTGCCGCAGGGTCAGGTCTTCGGGATCATCGCTGGTGAGCGTGAATTCCACTGTCTGTGCGGTGTCATCCACGGCTGCGCCTGAAAGCCAGTCCGTTACCCGCTCGCCGCTCGCCGGATCGAACGGATCAAGCGTGCCGCCCTGCGCCAGCGCGGTATCCAGCGCCCGCCGCCGCTCGTCACCGCCCGGAAAGCGCGCCCGCAATGCTGCGCGCGTTTCGTGCAATGCCGCCGCCAGTCGGCCCAGCGATTGCGGCAGGATCGCCTCCAGCCGCAGCCGGATATGTTTCGCCAGTCCTGCTGATGCTCCGCCCGTGCTGACCGCTACCAGCACCGGATTGCGGTCGAGAATGCTCGGCGTGGTAAAATCGCACAGCTCGGGCCGGTCCGCGACATTGACCAGCAGCCCGCGCCGTTTCAACCGCAGCGCCGCTGCTTCTGCCGCGCCTGTATCCTCCAGCGCCACAAAGGCCAGCCGCGCATGATGCGCTTCGGCCTCGCTGCACACAGCGCCGCCAGCCCGCCGGATCAGCCGCCGCTTGGCCACTGCCATATCGCCGTCGCCCACCACCACGACGCGGGTTCCGGCGATGCGGTGGAACAGCGGCAGGGAATGCATCGCGCCGCCGGTCATGCCAGCCACTCGGGCACGCGTTCGGCCCCCATGATCGCGTCAGCGGGGATCCGGTCCGCTACCACGGCAAACTGGTCGCCATCCACCAGCACTTCGGCCACAAAGCCGCGCGAATTGTAGGAGCTGGCCATAGTTGCGCCGTATGCTCCGGCGGTGCGGAACACCGCCAGATCGCCGGGGGCCAGCGTGTCGCACATTCGGTCCATCGCAAAGGTATCGCCGGTCTCGCAGATCGGCCCGACAATATGCGCCGGGGCCAGCTCCCCGCTGGGTTCCACCGCGTCGAAATCATGCCACGCACCATACAGCGCCGGGCGCGCCAGATCGTTCATCGCGGCATCGACAATCACGAAGGGCGGCCCGCCCGCGCTGCGTTTGGAGCGGATGACACGGGTCAGCAGCACACCTGCATTGCCCGCGATCACACGGCCCGGTTCGAATGTCAGCGCGACGTTCCAGTCCCGCGTCACCCGCGCCACCATCGCGCCATATTCCGCCGGAGTGGGCAGCACTTCGCCCGCTTTGTAGGGCACGCCAAGGCCGCCGCCGAGATCGGCATGGGTCACCGCGCAACCCCGCTTGCGCAACTGGCCGATCAGCGCGCCGACACGTCCGAAGGCATCCTCCAGCGGTTCAAGGCTGGCCAGCTGGCTGCCGATATGCACCGCAATTCCGCGCATTTCGAGGCCTGCTTCATCCGCCAGCGCGGCGTAGATATCCGCCGCCCTATCCAGCGGTACGCCAAACTTGTTCTCGCGTTTGCCGGTCGAAATCTTGTCATGCGTGCGCGCATCGACATCGGGATTGACGCGTAGCGCGCAGGCGGCGCGGTGGCCGTGACGCTGCGCCAGCAGGGACAGCTCGTAACCCTCTTCCTCGCTTTCGAGGTTGAACTGGCCAATCCCCGCCTCCAGCGCCTGCAGCAATTCGGCATGCGTTTTGCCGACACCCGAAAACACGATCTTGCCCGGCGCCATGCCCGCCGCCAGCGCGCGCGTCAGCTCGCCGCCTGAAACGACATCGGCGCCGAAGCCTTGTTTCTGGAGCACTTTGAGCACGGCCAGATTGGGATTGGCCTTCACCGCAAAGGCGATCTGCGGGTTGTCCAGCGCGGACAATGCCTCGCGGAACACTCGTGCGTGGCGTTCCAGCGTGGCGCGCGAATAGACGTAAACCGGCGTTCCGACCGCCTCGGCAATCGCTGGCAGCGGCACATCCTCGGCGTGCAATATGCCGCCGCGATAAGTGAAATGGTCCATGATCAGCGCCTTTGCAGACCCCGCAGTGCGCTGTCGAGCAAGCCTTGCTTGGCAGGCTGCAACCTGCCGCGAAGCCTATTCCGGCGGCAGGTCGAACGGATCGTCTTCGCGTTCCTCGGACCGGGTGCGCAATTCCACCGAGCGTTGCGGTGCGGCCTGCGGGTCAAGCGCAAGCAATTCGTCCGCGCTGGGCTGTACGGTGGAGCCATAGGGTGCGGGCGGCAGGCTGGCCCCGGCGGCCGGTGTCAGATCGGCTTTCTGCCCGCAGGCGGCCAGCGCCAGCAGTGCGATCAGGGAAACGGCTTTGCGCATGGTCACTCCAGTCCCAGCCGCTCCCGCGCGGCCTTCACCTGCTCGCATACCCGTTCCGGCGCGGTCCCGCCATAGGATGTGCGCGCGGCGACCGAAGCCTCCACCGACAGCGCGCCAAACACCCGCTCGTCGATCCGCGCATCAATGGCCTGCAAATCCGCCAGTGCCAACTGGTCCAGCGCCACTCCCCGCTCATCGGCCCGCTTCACCGCCGCGCCGGTAATATGATGCGCCTCGCGAAAAGGAATGTCGGCGGCGCGCACCAGCCAGTCGGCCAGATCGGTCGCGGTGGCGTGACCCTGTTCGGCCAATTGGCGCATCCGGGCCGTGTTGAAAGCACTGTCCGCGACCATGCCGGTCATCGCCGCCAGGCTCAGTTCCAGCAGGCCCGCCGCCTCGAAAACCGGCGGTTTGTCGTCCTGCATATCCTTGGAATAGGCCAGCGGCAGGCCCTTCATCGTCACCATCAGCGCTGTGACACAGCCGACAATCCGCCCTGCATGCCCGCGCACCAACTCGGCGGCGTCGGGATTGCGTTTTTGCGGCATGATCGAACTGCCGGTGGAAAGGCTGTCAGGCAATTTGATGAAGCCAAAGGGCTGGCTGGCCCACAGGATCATCTCCTCGGCCAACCGCGACAGATGCAACGCGCACTGGCTGGCGGCCATCAGATAATCGAGCGCGAAATCGCGGTCGGATACGGCGTCTAGGCTGTTGCGGGTCGGCTGCGCAAAGCCCAGTGCGGCAGCGGTCGCATCACGGTCCAGCACAAAGCCCGTCCCCGCCAATGCGGCGGAGCCTAGCGGGCACTGGTCCATCCGCGCGCGGGCATCGGCAAAGCGGCTTCGGTCGCGTTCAAACATCTCATAATAGGCCAGCAGATGGTGGCCCAGCGTCACCGGCTGTGCGATTTGCAGATGGGTGAAGCCAGGCATGATGCTGGCCGAATGCTCGCCAGCCCGCGTGACCAGCGCCGCCTGTAGGCGGGCGAGTGCGGCATCGCTTTCCTCGCACGCATGGCGCACCCACAGGCGGAAATCGGTGGCGACCTGGTCATTGCGGCTGCGCGCGGTGTGGAGGCGGCCCGCAACCGGCCCGATCAATTCGGTCAGCCGCGCCTCCACCGTCATGTGGATGTCTTCGAGGCTCCAGTCCTCGGGCACGCCGTCACGCGCATATTCCTCGGCAATGGCGGCCAGACCGGCATCGATGGTTTCAGCATCGGCGGCGCTGACGATATCCTGCGCGGCCAACATGGCAACATGCGCGCGGCTGCCGGCGATATCTTCCCGCCACAGCGCCTTGTCGAAGGGAATCGAAGCGTTGATTTCGCGCATGATCGCGCTAGGCCCTTCGGCGAACCTGCCGCCCCACATTGCGTTGGAACTGCCCATGTTTGTCCGCTTCTCGCTCACGCTCGTCCTGACCCTCGCCGCTGCTGTTGGCGGCTGCGATAGGGGCGCACCGGACGCCGCGCAAGAAACCACCGCTTCACCGGCCACAACCGCAGGCGGTACTATCGACACCGGCATGGCGGGTGAACTGATGCCTGCAGTGGCGCTGACCGATCCAACAGGGGCGCAGCTGAACACGGGCGCCTTGCAGGGCGGGCCGGTGCTGCTCAATCTGTGGGCCACATGGTGCGCGCCATGCGTGAAGGAAATGCCGCTGCTGGATGATCTGGCGGGCGAATATGGTGACCGGTTGCGGGTGCTGACGGTGAGCCAGGATATGGGCGGCGCAGACAAGGTTGCGGCATTTTTCGCGCAGCGGGACTTTGCCAGGCTGGAACCCTGGCTGGACCCCGACACCGAACTGCTGTTCGCATTGGGCAGCAGCGATTTGCCGACCACGGTGCTCTACGATGCGCAGGGCCGCGAGGTCTGGCGGGTTTCGGGCGACTATGACTGGGCGAGCGAGGAAGCGCGCGCCGCCATCGAAGAAGCGGTTGTTTCAGAAACCGATATTTAACCGAAAGACGGCACTAGCGCCGCATGAACTATGTCACTGGCAAAGCCATTTCGGGCGGCACCCCGCTTGACTCGGCAGAAATCGAATCGCTCGCAACCACGCATCTGAGCGCGCTGCGCGAGGCGATGCGGCGTCCTGAGGTCGAGAAATCCGGCGATGTCCTCGACCAGCGGCTGGGCGAGGAATTGCGGCTGGTCCAGCGGATGCTCGAAATGATCGAGGCCGATATGCGCCGCCGCGGCGACAAGATTGCGGCCGACGCTATCGAACAAAGCGAAGAGGCGATCGAGGATCTGGCGGATATCGTCGAGGCCGAGGATCGCTGCGATGCGATTGCCACAGCCGATGAAGACATGGCGCGGCGGATGACCCGGCGCTCGCTGGATGGCGGAGCAGTTCCCTGCGACAATCGCCGCCCAGTGCCCGCAGAACCAGACAAATAAGCCCGCGTCAGGTAACCTCCTGCTGTGCTGCTGCAAGCGCGGCATAATCCGGCGCGTCAAGCCCCAGCATTGCCAGCGGCCAGCCGAACAGGCCGCTCATCAATTGCGCCTGTATCCGTGCCACCGGGGCGAACCCTGAGAGCGGGGCCAGCACACGGTCGCGCAGGGCTGGTAGCAGCGTGCTGTCGGACTGGAACAGCGGTGTGAAAGCCGCCGTGACTGCCTGATACAGCGCCACATGTCCGCGCCGCGTAGCGCAGACATAGCGCAATGCTTCGGTGACCGACCGCCCTTCCGACAGCCTCTGCGCCAGCGCCCAGGCATCCAGCAGTGCCATATTTGCACCCTGGCCCAGCTGCGGGCTTGCCGAATGCCACGCATCGCCAATGCGGATGAATTTGTCGCCATGCGACCGGCGCGCGGTGCGGTGGGCGTAGCGGGCAAAGGTCAACTGATCGCGGGTGTGGATACGGTCCAGCAGGAAAGCGATTTGAGGCCATAGCGCGCGCACTTCGGCTTTCCAGTCGTCCAGCGGTGTCGCCAGCCAGCGGGCATGGTCTGCGCCCTTGAGCGACCAGAAAAACGCCACTTCTTGCGGCTGACCCGGCCCCCGCGTGCCGATGGGCAGCACTCCGACCATTTGCGATGCCCGGCGGTATCTTTGTTCCAGCAGATTGCGCGCATGCGAATCATCCGGCGCCACCGGCAGGCTGGCCCACAGCGCGCCGAAGGGCAGCACGCTAGCGCCTGCACTATCAGCGCCGCCATCACCCAGAGGCGTGTTCCACCCGGTCGCATCCACCAGCAAATCCATGGGCCGCGAGCGCGCGCCATCGGCAAAGATCAGCTGACGGCCACCAGCGGCCAGCGCGCTGCCGGTAATCTCATGCGCGGTCTGGATCTCGATCCCTGCGCCCAGCGCTGCCTGATACAACACATCGAACAGGCTGGCGCGGTGGATTCCGATGCCGAATGCGCCGGGCAGGCCAAGCCGGGAATAAGGGGCATCCAGCGCTGTGCGGCCATGCTCCTCCAGCCCCTTTAGCGCATCGATTCGCGCGCCGCGCATTGCCACCGCCTCGGCCAGACCCAGCTTCGCCAGCACCGCCATGCCGGTGGGCTGGAGCATCAGGCCGGAGCCAAGCGGGCGCGGTTCATCGAAGCGTTCGAACAGCGTGACCCGGTGCCCGCCGCGATGCAGCAGTAAAGCCGCCGCCAGCCCTGCCGGACCGCATCCGGCAATCGCAATGTCGAGACTGTCAGCTGGGGAAATTCTGAAATCCTCCAACATCAGGGATGGTGGGCGCTGACGGGCTCGAACCGCCGACCCTCTCGGTGTAAACGAGATGCTCTACCAACTGAGCTAAGCGCCCCCATGAACTGCGTGGGGTGGCGCGCTTCTACCGTGCTATTCTGCAAAATCAATTGCCGATAACACTCGGCCCCGGCTAGGCGCGCAAATTATGACTGCAAAGCTGATCGTTTTGGCCACAGGTGGCACAATTGCGGGGATTGCCGGGTCGGCGCTGCGCAATGATTATCAGGCGGGTGCGATCGATATCGATTCGTATCTGGAACAGGTCGGCGGACTGGGGCTGGATGCGAAGTTTGCCGGCCAGCAGATTGCCAATATCGATTCGGCGGATATCGGCCCGGCAGAATGGAACGCGCTGCACGCGGCCACGCTGGCGGCGATTGCCGATGACAGCTGCCAGGGCGTGATCGTGACCCATGGAACCGATACGCTGGAGGAAACCGCTTTCCTGCTCGATCAGACGCTCCCCTGCGCAAAGCCGGTCGTGGTGGTCGGGGCGATGCGGCCTGCCGATGCGGTGGGTTACGATGGCTTGCGCAATTTCGCCAATGCGGTGCGCGTGGCCAGCGATGGCGAGGCCTCCGGGCGCGGTGTGCTGGTGGTGATGGGTGACCGCGTGTTTGCCGCGCGCGACGTGCGCAAGGTACGCACGCGCGGGACCGATGCGTTTCGCGGCTTTCCGCGGGGTTCGATCGCAATGGTTACGCCATCATCGCTCGAATGGTTCGGCGCGCCGTGGCGGGTTGGCGAGGCGGCGCGCTGCGGCTGGCATGACACGCTGCCCGAAGTGCCCATTGTCTATGTCCATGCCGGGTTGCGGGCCGGTGAATTGCTGCGGCAGATCGGGGACACTGCGCGCGGGATCGTGCTGGCGGGTGTGGGGGAGGGCAATATGCCTGAAAGCGTCCGCGCCGAACTGGTGCGGCTGCGCACAGCTGGCCTGCCGGTGGTGCGCGCCAGCCGGACGGGTGAAGGTCTGGTCGACCGCGAGCCTGAGGACGATGCCAATGGCTTTGTCGCGGCGCGGGCGCTCAACCCGCAAAAGGCGCGTATCCTTCTGCAGCTGCTGATCGCCGATGGAATTGATGATCCATCGGCGATCCAGACAGCTTTCGACGGGCGTTGATCAGTCCGCCGGTCAGGCGTGCGGCGTAACCAGATATTTCTCGCCGGTTTTCATCGCGCGATATTCCAGCGCGGCTTCCTTGGTCAGCATTTCGGCCAGCCCTACCTTGCGCTTGTACTTGCTCGCAAAGGTCGTGGTCAGGCCCGCCAGCACGCGCTGGCGCATCCGGCCCATCGTTTCCATCCCGGCGCCTTGCAGGAAGGGGAACAGCAGCCAGCCGGTCAGCGTGAAGCCAAAGCCATAGCTGGGCGTCAGGATGGTCGGGCCGAGGTCGAGACGGCCATAGATGTGCATCTTCTTCGCCTGGTTCGAACCATAGCGACTGAATTCGGTCATCTTGCCAACCGCGACCTGCTCCATCGCCTTGAAACAGTAATCGACCATCTGCCCGCCGCCAATCGGATCAAATCCGTAATAGGCGTCGGTGGTGTCGATAGCGGTGCGCAGCTGCGCCATGAAGTCGTCTTCGGCTGAATTGACGACATATTCGGCGCCCTGGCCCTTGAGGAGATCGACCTGCGCTTCGCTGCGCACAATATTGACCAGCGCGATGCCGTCTTCCTGACAAATGCGGTTGAGCATTTGGCCCAGATTGGATGCGGCTGCCGAATGGACGATGGCCTTCTGCCCATCCATCTTCGCGTTTTCGACAAACCCCAGCGCGGTCATCGGATTGACGAAACCCGACGCGCCATCTTCGGATGAAAGATCGCCCAGCGGCAAGCACATGGGCGCATCGGCGAGGCAATATTGCGAAAACGCATTGCCCGGTACGCAGGCGACGCGCTGGCCCATCAGCGCCTTGGCCATGTCGCTATCACCTGTGGCGATAACGGTGCCCGCGCCTTCATTGCCAACCGGCATCCGCTGGCCGTGGCGGCCCTTGGAGCCGGTGTTGAAGGGCTCAGGCATTTTCGCCACGACCTTGCCGGGCGAGAAATCGGCGTTTTCCAGATCGGCGGGGCCGAACAACAGCGCCAGATCGCTGGGATTGATCGGCGCGGCTTCCATTTTGACCAGCACCTGATTGCCGGTGGGCGCGGGAAAAGTCGCGTCGGCCAGTTCCACAGTCAGCGTGCCGTCGGCGGCCAGCGTGGTGAAAATCTGTTGTCCGGTGGTGCTCATGAAACTGCTCCTCTCGAGTGATGTTGCCCCCTCGCTACGCCTGCATTCACAGGCTGGCTAGGGTGACGTAGGGTAAAGTGCCTCGACAAAATAAAGGCCCTGCGGCGGAGCGTTCAGGCCCAGCGCCTGACGGTCGCGTGCGGCCAGCGCCTCGGCAATCTGCTCCTCGCGCCAGCGGCCCATGCCGACCAGCGCAAGGCAGCCCACCATGCTGCGCACCTGATGATGCAGGAAACTGCGCGCGGCGGCATGGATGCGGATTTCATCGCCTTCGCGTTCGACATCCAGCCGGTCCAGCGTCTTGACCGGATCGGCGGACTGGCAATGCGCGGAACGGTAGGTGGTGAAGTCATGCCGCCCGACCAGTGACTGAGCGGCGCGGTGCATCGCGGTGTGATCCAGCTCCGGCGTGACTTGCCACACCCGGTTGCGGTCCAGCGTCATCGGGGGCCGCCGGTTGGCGATGCGATAAACATAACGCCGCCCGGTGCAGGAAAACCGCGCGTGCCAGTCATCGGGCACATTCTGACACGCGATGATGGCGACAGGGTCAGGGCGGAGCAGTGCATTGAGCGCCTCCATCAGACGGAACGGGGTGATGTCCTTCGCGATATCCATATGGCTGCGCATCGCCAGCGCGTGGACGCCTGCATCGGTGCGCCCCGCGCTGTGCAGCGTGGCATCTTCGCCCGTCACGCGGCGCGCGGCGGCTTCGACCGATTGCTGGACACTGGGGCCGTGCTTCTGGCGTTGCAGCCCGAAAAACGGCGTGCCGTCGAATTCCAGAGTGAGCGCGAACCGGGTCACCGCACCTGCGTTCCCGGCTTGACCGCCTTGCCGCGCAGAAATGCCGCGCGCTCCATCGCCGGTCTGCCCGCGCGCTGGAGCATCAGCGGGCGCAGCGCGCCATCACCGCAGGCAATTGTCAGCGCGTCGTCCAACACGGTCCCGGCATCGCCGCCGCCTTCGGCAAGTTCGGCGCTGAGCAGCTTGACCCGCTCGCCATCCAGTTCGAACCACGCACCGGGGAAGGGGGCCATCGCCCGCACCTGTCGCTCGATTTGCTGGGCACTTTGCGACCAGTCGATCCGCGCCTCCGCCTTGTCGATCTTGGCGGCATAGGTGGCCTCGGCATCGTCCTGCGCCACGGCGTGCAGCAACCCCAGATCGGTCAGCGTGCCAACCATCAGCTGCGCGCCCAGCTCCGCCAGTTCCGTGGTCAGAACGCCTGTAGTCTTGTCTTCGATGGGGGTGCGGGCGGTGGCCAGCATGGGTCCGGTGTCCAATCCCGCTTCCATCTGCATGATTGTCACGCCGGTTGTCGGATCGCCCGCCATCACCGCGCGGTGGATCGGTGCCGCCCCGCGCCAGCGCGGCAGGATCGAGGCATGGACGTTGAGACAGCCATGTCTGGGGGCCTCCAGCACCGGGCGCGGCAGGATCAGTCCATAGGCCGCCACCACCGCCACATCCGCTTCAAGCGCAGCGAAGCGCGCCTGTTCCTCTGCCGATTTCAGGCTGACCGGGATGCGCACCTCCAGATGGCGAATCTCGGCCTCGCGCTGCACGGCGCTGGGCTGCAATTTCTTGCCCCGGCCCGCCGGGCGCGGCGGCTGGGTGTAAACGGCCAGAATTTCGTGCGCCGCATCGTGCAGGGCGGCGAGGGTGGGGACCGCGAAATCGGGCGTTCCCATGAAGATTATGCGCATGGCGGTGGCTGTGCCCTTTCGTGTTCGCGCCGTCGCCCCTATCTGTCGGCCCATGGCATCGCAAGAGATCGAAACGCTCGCCTCCACGCTCGCACGCCTGCCCGGCCTTGGTCCGCGCTCGGCCCGCCGCGCTGTGTTGTGGCTGGTCAAGCGGCGCGAAACCGCGCTGCCCGAACTGCTGGAGGCGCTGTCCAGTGTGGGCGAGGCGCTGGTGGAATGCCAGACCTGCGGCAATGTCGACACCCGCGATCCCTGCGCGATTTGCGCCGATCCGCGCCGCGATCAGCGCAGCCTGTGTGTGGTGGAAGATGTCGCCGATCTGTGGGCGCTCGACAAATCGCGGCTGTTCGGCGGGCGCTATCACGTGCTGGGCGGCCGGCTGTCCGCGCTCGACGGGGTGCGGCCCGAAGACCTCAATATCGCTGACCTGCTGGCGCGAGTGGAGGCGGGCGGTTTTGACGAGATCGTTCTGGCAATGAACGCTACGCTGGAGGGCCAGACCACCGCGCATTATCTGGCGGAGCGGATGGAGGCGTTGCCGCTACGGATTACGCAGCTGGCGCATGGCCTGCCGGTGGGCGGAGAGCTGGACTATCTGGACGAAGGCACACTGGCACAGGCCCTGCGCGCGCGCCGTCCAATGTCCTGACCGCGCTGCGAAACATTCGCGGCGGCTTGTGAATCGGCAAAACGCACACTAAATCACCGCGCATGGCTATACGTGAAATTCTCGAAGTGCCGGATCCCCGGCTCAAAACCGTGTCGCAGCCCGTCACCGTCTTCGATGACGAGCTCAAGACGCTGGTCGAGGATATGTTCGAAACCATGTACGCCGCGCCCGGCATCGGGCTGGCCGCGATCCAGGTCGGCGTGCCGAGCCGCGTTCTGGTCATGGACCTCCAGCCTGAAGATGAAGATGCCGAGCCCGAGGCGTGCAGCCATGACGGGCACGCACACACGCATCAGCCGGTCAAGCGCGAACCGCGCATCTTCATCAATCCGGAAATCCTCGACCCGGCAGAGGAACTGGCGACCTATCAGGAAGGCTGCCTGTCGGTCCCCGAGATATACGCCGATGTCGACCGCCCCGCCACCTGCCGCGTCCGCTGGCAGGATTTGTCGGGCACAGTGCACGAAGAACAGATGGACGGGTTGATGGCGACCTGCATCCAGCACGAGATGGACCATCTCGAAGGGGTGCTGTTCATCGACCACCTCAGCCGGTTGAAACGCAATATGGCGCTGAAGAAGCTCAAGAAAATGCGCGAATACGCCTGACCAGAACCGTCATTCCGGCGCAGGCCGGTATCGCTGTCAATTAGGCGCTAGTCCGCAAAACAAACCTGCTCAGTACCGAGAAAACGGATGTGGGAAAGATGTTTTCCAGACTCTGGCGTTCCGCATCCGTTCCGCCTAACATGGCGCGATGGATCCCACTGTATTTGCCCTCATCGCCATTGTCCTCGGCCTCGCCATCGGGGCTGCGCTCGGCTGGTTCTTCGGCTCGCGCCCCGTTGCCGACTGGAAGGCGCGACACGACGAACGCGATGCCGAGGCGCGCGGACTGGACGAAAAGTTTCGCAAAGCTATCGTTGACCTCGAAAACGCGACTGTGCGCGCCGGTCGGGCCGATGATCTTGAGCAGAGGCTCGAGCTCTTGCGGGCCGAACATGGCGAGGCCAGTGTAAAGTTGGCACAATTGCGCAGTGAAATGACGGAACGGGAAAAGGCGCAGAACGCGCGCATCGCAGACCGCGAACTGCAGTTCGAACGTGAGTTGAAACGGCTGGTCGATGCAGAGGAAAAGCTGCAGGCCAAGTTCGGCGAGATCGGGGAAAGGATGCTTGAAGGCGCACGCACCCGCTTTCTGGAAGGGGCGGGCACCCATCTGAGCGCGCTGGGCAAGGAAAGCCTCGATCAATTGGAAAAGAAGGTCGGCCCGGTGGGCGAAACGCTGGAACGTTATCGCAAGCGGGTGGAGGAACTCGAAAAGAATCGCGTGACCGATTTCGAACAGCTCAAAGGCGTGATCGGTGAAGTGCGAGCCGGTCAGGAGCGAGTGATGGAAGGCGCACACCGCCTCACCACCACGCTGCGCGGCGCCACCAAGGCGCGGGGCGACTGGGGCGAATTACAACTGGAAAACCTGCTTGAGAGCTGCGGCCTATACGACAAGGCCGACTTCGATTTTCAAGCGAGCGTGCGGGGCGAAACGGGCAATATCCTGCGCCCCGACGCAGTGATCAACATCCCCGGTGGACGGCGGCTGGTTGTGGACGTGAAGAACGTATTTAACACCTATGCCCGGGCCAATGAAGCGGACAGCGAGGACGAGCGCCAGACGCTGCTCAAGGCCCATGCCCGCGAATTGCGCACGCATATCGAAGATCTTTCTTCGAAACGATATCAGGATCATGTTGCCGGATCGGCGGATTTCGTAGTGATGTTCGTACCCGGTGAACACGTCCTTTATGCGGCCATCACGCAAGACAATGGCCTGCTGGAATTTGCGCTGCAACGGCGGATCGTTCTGTCCAGTCCGCTGAACTTCATGTCGATCGCACTCACCGTCAGCACGGTCTGGCGACAGGCAGGTGAACAAGCCGACGCGCGAGAGATCGCGCAGCTCGGTAAGGAACTTTACGACCGACTTGGCGTGGTGGCGGGGCATCTTGCTTTGATGCGCAAGAATCTGGCTTCTACCAATCAGCATTTTGACAAGTTGGTGGGCAGCTTCGACACCAATCTGCGCCGTACTGGGGAACGCTTCGAGACGCTCAGTATCGACACCTCGGCGCAGGATATCACCGAAGTCCTGCCGCTTAATACGCAGCCAAGACAACTCATGAATTTCGATACAGCTGGTTCGGAAGACGAAGCCTCTGCCTGATGGCAGAGGGAAAAGGTGATAACCGCCGAAACCGCGCCATTTAGTGGGTGCGTGTGTCTGGCAATTTCGATTTGACTCGTTCGTATATGGGTGTGCAGGAGATTGCTCGCATTGCCTGCCCACCCAGCACACTTTCCTACACGCGGCAATTCTGCTCCATGCTGGCCGGTGCCCAAATCTCCCGCTCACCGCTGCCGCTGTCGGCCGACGTTTTTTCATCCCGTCCCGCTGCGCGGGCGCGCGGACGGGTGGAGCGAACTTCGGCAATGCGGATTTCTTGCGCAGCTCTATTTCACCGGCTCGGTCACGGCGGCGGCGCGCAGCGTGCAAATGTCACGCGAAAGCGCGTACCGCCTGCGCTCCCGATGCGGAGCGGAAGGGTTTGCGGCGGCATGGGACCGGGTGCTGACGCCGCCCGGATCGGGACGGATCAGGGCCCCCAGACCCGATTTTCGGAAGGTCACGAACGAAGCGCTGCTGCGGCGTCTTGAAACCGGGCTGGTCCAGCCGGTCATCTATCAGGGGAAGATGACGAATATGCGCCGAAAAGCCGACAATTTCGCGCTTTTCCGGCTATTGCGGCGCGGCGCGGTGATCGCTCGACTGGCGGGGCCAGAAGGCTGGGACCAGTGAGAAGAAAGTTTTTTAGAACCCCCCGGTCGGTGGTCCACCGCGCCCTAAAGGCCCGCCAGCACTTCATAGCCCAGCACCGCCGCAGCGACGGCGGCGTTCAGGCTGTCGGCGCGGCCTTTCATGGGCATGGTGACCCGCAGGTCGCAGGCCAGTTCGTAATCCTCGGGCAGGCCGCGCGATTCGTTGCCGACCATGACGAAGCACGGCGCGGTGTAGGGGGCGCTGCGATAGGGTTGGGCGTCGCGCAGGCTGGCGGCGACCAGCTGGCCTGCGCCGCTGCGCAGCCAGGGGTGGAATTCGTCCCAGCTGGCCTGGGCGATGGTCTGGGTGAACACTGCGCCCATGCTGGCGCGCACTGCCTCCACGCTGAAGGGATCGGCGCAATCGTCGATCAGGATCAGCCCGCCCGCACCGATGGCGTCACCCGTGCGCAGCATGGTGCCCAGATTGCCGGGATCGCGCACCGCCTGCCCGACCAGCCAGATATCGGCGGCGCTGCGGTCCAGACTGGCCAGCGATGTGTCGAATTCAGCGAACACGCCTGCCACCGCCTGCGGGTTGTCCTTGCCGGTGATCTTGGAGAGGATGTCGGGCGCGGTCTCGATAATCTCGCCGCCCGCAGCGGCAACCTCGGCTTCCAGCTCGGCCAGCAGCGGATGCGGATCGCGGGTGGTGGCCAGCACCAGCACCTCTGGGATGTGGCCGCACTCGCGGGCATCGGTCAGCAGCCGCAGCCCTTCGGCGAGGAATTTGCCCTCGCGCTTGCGGTGCTTCTTGTCGCGCAGCTGGCGCAGCGCCTTGACTGTGGGGTTGGAGAAACCGGTAATCTGGCGGCGCATCTCTATCGCTCCGGCTGCGCGGTCATGGTTCGCCGAACCCGTCCTCGACCATGGCGGACAAATCCGCGAGCACGCTGTCGCCATTGGCGCCGGTTACGATGATGTCGATTGTGTCGCCCTTCGCCGCGCCCAGCATCATCAGCCCGAGGATCGAACCGCCGCCCGCCTCATTCGCACCTTTGGCCACGCGGACCTCGGTGCCCTCTGGCAATTCGGATACGGCATTGACGAATTTGGCGCTGGCACGGGCGTGCAGCCCGCGTTGGTTGACCACGGTGAGCGTGCGGCGATGTTCGCTCAAGACGCTTTCTTCCGTGCCGAATCCAGATCCTGCCCGAGAAATTCCGAAGCGACGGTGATATAATTGCGCCCGGCGGTCTGCGCGGCGTGCACGGCATCGACGACGCTCATCGTCTTGCGCGTGCCCGCCAGCCGGATCAGCATCGGCAAATTGATCCCGGCGATCACTTCGATCCGCCCGGTGTCGAGCAGCGAAATCGCCAGATTGGACGGGGTGCCGCCGAACAGATCGGTCAGGATGATCGCGCCGTCACCGGTATCGACCGCAGCGATGGCATCGGCAATTTCCTGTCGCCGCTGCTCCATATCGTCATTGGGACCGATGCAGATGGTGGCGATTCCATCCTGCTTGCCGACCACATGTTCCATCGCATCGATGAAGTGTTCGGCCAGCTTGCCGTGGGTGACAAGGATCATGCCTATCATGAAGGGGTTCCGATTGCGGCCATCGAAGGATTGTTTGCCTGGCTTTCGACCATTGTTGCGCTCCGGGAATCAGCGGCGTTCGAGCGGGTCGGCGGGGCGGGTTCCCAGATTGCGGTGAATAACAGTGGGCGAAAAACCAGCCTCGCGCAAGACCTGCGCTGCACGCTCGGCCGAGTAGACCGAGCGGTGCCTGCCGCCGGTGCAGCCAAAGGCGATGTTCAGATAGCTGCGCCCCTGCGCGGCGTAATGCGGAATTAGCGTGCGGATCAGATCGGCGATGCGGTCGAATGACGGGGCAAAAGCGGGGTCGCGCCGGATGTGTGCGCCCACCGCATCATCCAGCCCGGTCTGCTCGCGCAGCTCCGCAATCCAGTGCGGATTGTCGAGAAACCGCATATCGAACAGCAGATCGGCCAGCGGCGGCATCCCGCGCGAAAAGCCGAAGCTGGAGACGGTGACGGTCATCTCGCGCGCGGCGGTATCGGCGAATTGTTCGCGCACAACCTGTTGCAGCTGGTTGCTGGCGAAATCGCTGCTGTCGATAACATTGTCGGCCCAGCTGCGCAGCGGGTCGAGCAATTCGCGTTCGGCCTTGATGCCCTCCAGAACGGGGCGTTCCCGCGCCATCGGATGCGGCCTGCGGGTTTCGTTATAGCGCCGCTCGATCTCGCCGCTGGCGCAGTCGAGAAACAGCGTCTCCAGCTCGACATCGCTCTGCGCGGCCAGCTGGCTGCACAGAGTGATGATCTCGTCCGGGACAAAGCCGCGGGTGCGCGAATCGAAGCCGATGGCGAGCGGGGCGGGTTGCACCGCCTTGCCGCCGACCATCCCGCCCAGCAGGCGCACCGGGAAATTGTCGATGGTCTCCCACCCCAGATCCTCCAGCACCTGCAGCGTAGTGGTCTTGCCCGCGCCGGACAGGCCGGTGACGAGCAGGATACGCTGGCGGGCAGACGGGTTCTCGGAAGGCGCATCGCTGGTCATACGGCGCCTTCCTGCGCGCTTTTCACCGCCACGGGGAGGGGGAGGCCATGAATTTGCAGCGCGTGTTCGGCGCGCAGCGCCTGCGCCGCATCGCCGGGGGCGAACGGCAGTGCAGGAATTGCAACGCCGCAGATCTCCCGCGCCGCCAATTCCAGCGGGAAACGCGGCGCTGCCGGATCGAGCGTCAGGACCAGCGCAATTGGCGCTTCGGTGGTTGGCATTCTGGCGATCCCAACATTGCGAATTTCGATCAGTCCGGCGGTGTTGGGCGGGGGGGTGGCCCAGACTGCGCCGCCGCGCAGCGCTGTGCTCACCGCATCGTCACCGATCAAAACCGCGCCGCGATCAATCAGCGCCAGAGCCAGCGCCGATTTCCCGCTGCCCGGCGCTCCTTCAATTAGCAAAGCGCGGCCTGAGATGGCGACGCCGGTGACATTGGCCAGCACGGCTGCGTTCACAGCGGAGCCTTGGGCATGACGGGCAGGTCCAGCTGAAGACACGCGCCCGCCGCGCCATCGCTGCGGGTGGTGGCGAACAGGCGGCCGTCATGCGCCTCGGCAATGGTACGCGCGATGGCGAGACCAAGACCTGAGTGATTGCCGAAATCCTCACCCGTCGGACGGTCGGAGTGGAAGCGGCTAAACACTTTCTCGCGCTTGTCTTCGGGGATGCCCGGACCCTCGTCGCAGACGGTCAGCGTCAGCGAGCTCTCGCCAGTGGCCAGAGTGACATCAATGGTCCCGTCAGGCGGCGAGAAGGATACCGCATTGTCGAGCAGGTTTTCGATCACACGCTCCAGCCGCAAAGCGACCCCCAGAACCCGCTCCGGCTGTCCTTGTGCTGAGACAACAATCTGGCGGCCCTCGTTCTCGCCCCGCTCGTCACGGCTGGTCACGATATTGCGCACCAGTGCGGCAATATCGACCGGTTCGAATTCGGTTCGCGACAGTTCGGCATCGATGCGGCTGGCTTCGGAAATCTCGGAAACCAGCCGGTCGATCCGGCGGACGTCATGGGTGGCGATGGCGAGCAATTGGGCGCGCAGTTCGGGGTCTTCGACCTTGGCCAGCGATTCGGTTGCGCTGCGCAGGCTGGCGAGCGGGTTCTTGATCTCGTGCGCGACATCGGCAGCGAAGCTTTCGACCGCGTCAATGCGGTGCCTCAGCGCGCCGGTCATGTCCGAGAATGCGCGCGCCAGCATCCCGATCTCATCTCGCCGGTCGGGCAGGCGGGGCACCTCCACCTGACGGTCACGCCCCTGGCGCACGCGCACTGCCGCCTGCACCAGCTGGCGCAGTGGCTGCACAATAGTGCGCGCCAGAAACAGCGAGAGCAGCGTGGAGACGAGCAGCGCGAGCAGCGCCACCACAGCCACCGTGGTCCGCGCATCGCGCACGCTTTGGGTGATATCGACCGGGTTGCGGGTCAGTAGCAGGGTCTCGCCATCCAGCCCCACGGGAGCAGCGGCGTTGATGACATGCGTACCATCGGGCGCATCGCGCAGCACGATCTGCGTCAGGCTTTCCTCTCTCGCCCGCCCAAGCTCGGGCCATTGGTCAATATTGTCGGGTTGCGGTTCGCGGTAGTCGGGCAGCAGCGGCGCCCCAACGATGCGATCGAACCAGCGGTCGAGTGTCAGCGAAAACGAATCGCTGGCGGCAGCATCCGATCCAGCGAGTGTGTAGCTGGGCGGGGCCAGCGCGAAACTGTCTGCCGTCTTAACGCCATCGGCGGCGTAAATCCTCAGCCGCAGCCGCTGTTCCTTACCGATCTGGATCAGCAGCGCATCCTGCCGTTGCGGCGTCGCCCCGGCCAGCGCCTCCGCCGTGATCTGCGCCTCGACCAGCGCCAGCTTGAAACGTTCATCGAGCAGTTGCTTGCGATAACTGTCGAGATAGATGACCCCGCCACCCAGCAGCACCAGCGGCAGCACATTGACGAACAATATGCGGCTGGTGAGCGAGAGCCGCCGCGACCAGCGCAGCTTGTCGAGGCGAGGGTCACCTCTGAGGACGCTGCCGCGTTCGGACATCGGCCCGTCAGCCGTCGGTAAAGCTGTAACCGGCGCCATAAAGCGTTTCGATGGCGCCGAATTGAGGGTCCACACTGCGGAACTTGCGCCGCATCCGTTTGACGTGGCTGTCGACAGTGCGGTCATCGACAAAGACATCGTCGGGATAGGCCGCATCCATCAACTGGTTGCGGCTCTTGATCACGCCGGGCCGGGCAGCCAGCGCCTCCAGCAACAGGAATTCGGTAACGGTCAGCGACACCGGAATATCGGCCCATGTCACCTGATGCCGCGACGGGTCCATCCGCAGCCGTCCGCGTTCGATCACCTCGCCCACCGGATCATCCACGATTTCGTCGGCGGGGAAGGGACGCAGGGCATCGCTGCGGCGCAGGATGGCGCGGATACGGGCGAGCAACAGGCGCAGGCTGAACGGTTTGGCGATGTAATCGTCCGCGCCCATTTCAAAACCGGCCTGTTCGTCTTCCTCGTGATCCTTGCTGGTCAGGAAGATTACCGGCAGCGGTGAATGCTCGCGCAGACGGCGCAGCAATTCCATCCCGTCCATCTTGGGCATCTTGATATCGAAAATGGCCAGGTCAGGCGGGTTTTGCAACAAGGCGGCCAGCGCCGTCTCTCCATCGGAATAGACGCGCGTGGAATAGCCTTCCGCCTGCAAAGCTATGGAAACGGTGGTCAGGATGTTGCGGTCATCATCGACCAGCGCGATGACCATACGGTCGGCGTCGAGAGTCTCCGCCTGCGGGTGTTCGCTTTCCATGGATACTGCCTATCGCGTTTGCCGGGCCAAAACAACGCGCTGACTGTCCTGCAGGTGGATAATGGCCCTGGCGGCGGTTTGACGCGGCTTGCAGGCACGACTATGCGCAGCAGTGAAGTCCGGTGCATTCGTATGCGCCGACGCGATTCCATCAAAAATGCCTTCGCGCGCTGGAGATTTTCCGTGACCGTTCCCCTTTCCCATTCGCTGACCGACCAGGGCATCGATACCGATGCCACCATCCATTCCAATCTGTCGTCGCGTGAATTGACCGACGCAGCGCTGGCCAATGACGAGGGCAAGCTTGCCAAGGGTGGCCCGCTGGTCGTCGAAACCGGCAAGCACACCGGACGCAGCGCGAAGGACAAATTCATCGTCCGCGATGCCGAAACCGAAAACTCGGTGTGGTGGGATAACAACGCGTCGATGACGCCTGACCATTTCGCGGCGCTGGAAGAAGACTTCATGGCGGCGCTGGCCGAGAAGTCGAAGCTGTATGTCGCCGATCTGTTTGGCGGATCGCAGCCGGAATACCGGGTTAATGTCCGCGTTATCAACGAACTGGCATGGCACAATCAGTTCATCCGCACGCTGCTGGTCCGCCCGACCGAGGAAGAGCTGGCCGACTTCACGCCTGAATACACCATCGTCGACCTGCCCAGCTTTCAGGCTGATCCAGCCCGGCATGGCACGCGCGGAGAGACTGTGATCGCAGTCAATCTGTCGAAGAAACTGATCCTGATCGGCGGCACCAAATATGCAGGCGAAATGAAAAAAAGCGTGTTCGGCATCCTCAATTACCTGCTTCCGCCGCAGGGTGTGATGCCGATGCATTGTAGTGCGAACATCAGCCCCGCTGGTGAAACCGCCGTGTTCTTCGGCCTGTCGGGAACGGGCAAGACCACGCTGTCCGCCGATGCCAGCCGCACGTTGATCGGAGATGACGAACATGGCTGGTCCGACACGGCGGTGTTCAATTTTGAAGGCGGCTGTTACGCCAAGATGATCCGGCTCTCGCCCGAGGCAGAGCCCGAAATTTTCGCCACCACCAAGATGTCCGGCACGGTGCTGGAAAACGTGGTGATGGACGAAGACGGCGTCATTGATCTGGACGATAACAGCCTGGCTGAGAACACGCGCGGGGCCTATCCGCTCAGCTCGATCCCGAACACTTCTGACGAGAATATGGGGCCGGTCCCTTCCAATGTGATCATGCTGACCGCCGATGCGTTTGGCGTGCTGCCTCCGATTGCGCGGCTGACGCCCGATCAGGCGATGTATCACTTCCTGTCCGGCTACACCGCCAAGGTTGCGGGTACGGAAATCGGCGTGACCGAACCGCAGGCCACTTTCAGCACCTGTTTCGGTGCGCCCTTCATGCCGCGCCATCCCAGCGTTTACGGCAATTTGCTGAAAGAGCGGATCGCCAAGGGCCAAGTGTCATGCTGGCTGGTCAACACTGGCTGGACCGGCGGCAAATATGGCGTGGGCCAGCGGATGCCGATCAAGGCAACCCGCGCGCTGCTCAACGCTGCGCTCGACGGCAGCCTGAACGATGCGGAATTCCGCAAGGACCCCAATTTTGGCTTTGAAGTCCCCGTGGCGGTTCAGGGCGTCGACAGCGCGATTCTAGATCCGCGCACTACGTGGAGTGATGCGGACGAATATGACCGCACGGCGCAAAAGCTGGTGAATCTGTTCATCGACAATTTCGCGCCCTTTGCCGAGCACGTCGATCAGGGTGTGCGCGATGCCGCACCCACGGCATCGGTCGCTGCCTGACACCAGCCGGTCTTGAAGTTGGAGAGGAGAGCCCCCGGCCGGGAAACCGGACCGGGGGCCTTTCGTTGGTAGTCTGAGACGGCCGCGATTTTCCGCGGCTGCCAATCGGAGAATTGACGATGAACCTGGCCCAGACCCTTCAGCAAGACGGCGTTTTCGACAGCATGGCGCGTGAACTCAATATTGACCCGCAGACGGCACAGTCCGCAGCCGGGGCCTTGCTCCCCGCGATTGTGGCAGGGCTGGGGCGCAGCCATGTCGGCGCAGGCGGATCACGCACTGCGGCGGGCGGCGGACTGGGCGATTTGCTCGGCGGTGTGCTGGGCGGCGGTGCAGGCGGCGGCGGAATGGGCGGCGGCTTGCTCGAACAGGTATTGGGCGGCAGCCCGACGCCGAAGCAGCCCGGCAATGACATCCTCGGCCAGATTTTCGGCAGCAAAGATGTGAGCCGCGGCGTGGCTGAGGAAGTGTCCGGTTCGACCGGCATCCCTGCAACATTGCTCAAACAAATGCTCCCGATGCTCGCGATGGCGGTGGTCGGTCACATGATGAAGGGCAAGGGCGGCGCGATGGGCGGTGCGCTTGGCGGCATCCTTGGTCAGGTCGTCACCGGCATGATGCGCGGGCGGTAATACTGACAGGCGGCGCGCGGCCTATTCGGTTGCTGCGCCGCCGTCATCATCCTGCATCCCACGGCACCACCTACTGCGAGCGCAGCAATTGGCGCAAGAACCATGCTTGTGATAGGCCTCACACTGGGTCTTTGTGGGGATGATTATCCTGCTTCGAGTGATGATTGCGGTGATTGCCGTATTTGGTTTGCTCTCACCCGGAATGGCAGAGGCGCGCAAAGTTGCCCTGATTATCGGCAATTCCGATTATGAATTCGCCAGCCCATTGAGGAATCCCAAGAACGATGTCGCGTTGATCGCGGAGGCGGCGCGTGAGGCCAATTTCGATGAAGTAATCGTGGTTGAGAATTTGGGGTCCGACGCCTTCGAGATCGCCTTGCGCCAGTTTGCCACCACTTCCGACGGGGCCGATGTGGCGATGGTCTATTACGCGGGTCACGGCATAGAGGGGCGGGGCGAGAACTGGTTGATCCCGGTGGACGCCAAATTGCTGTCCGACCGCGATCTGAAATTCGAAGTGATCGAGCTCGATATGGTGGTCGAAAGCATGGCGGGCGCGCAGGTCCGCATGGTGATCCTCGATGCGTGCCGCAACAGTCCCTTCGGGCAAAAATGGAAAAGCGGGACTCGCGCGGTCAGCCGCGGGCTCGCGGGCGTTTAGGCGGATGATGTCATCGTGATTTATGCGGCTGCACCGGGCCAGACTGCGGCTGATGGGGCAGGCGGAAATTCGCCCTTCGCCAAGTCGCTGGCGAGCCGTCTGCCCCAGGCCGATCTGCCGCTGCAATTGCTGGGCGGGTCAGTACGCGATGACGTGCTGGGCGCGACCGGCGGAGACCAGCGCCCGTTCGTCAGCGCCAGCGTCACCGGCACACCGATTTATCTGGTCCCCCGCAGCCTGCGCGAAGGGGTGCCCGGTGCGCCACTGCGCTATATGGTCGACAATATCGTGATCACCTGCATCAAGCGGACCGAGAAATTCGGCGAGGACGAGATCTATTTGCGCGTCAACAATGGCGAACGGCTGCCCGAGGGTGAGGGATCGAAATTCGATATTGGCAATGGTGAAAGCTGGGTGGTCGACCAACCGTTTTCATCCGTCGCCCCGATCAGCCTGACCGTTATGGAGGATGATCCGATTGGCGATCATGATGTTATCGGCATCATCGAAACCGGCACTGTAAAAGGCAGCTTCACCAAGACCCTGCTCTATGATGCGGGCGAGTACACCGTGAGCTATAACGTGCGTATCGGAACCTGATTGCAGCGCGTCAGGTGGTCTTGTCGCGTACGCTTTGGGTCAGCCGTTTGTCCGGCTGGGTATCGCCGTGCAGCACTGACACATCGCCGGTGGTCTCCAGCACCACGGCGCTGACCTTGCTGAGGTCAAGCGCGTTGGCTTCGCGCAACTTGGCGTAAAGATCGGATTCTGCCACGCGGGTTTTCGCCAGTGCCTTGTGACAGATCTTGCCATCTTTCATCAGCAGGACCGGTTCGTTCTGCATCAGCTTTTCAGCCGTATCCGATGCCCGGCGCAGGCGCGCGGCAAGGTTCTGGAACACGAACAGCCCGGTCATCGCGGCCAGGGCTTGCCACACGCCGGTCCATTCGCTGGCCTGCGCTGCACCGGCCACCAGTGACCCCATTGCGATGGTCATCACGAAGTCGAAATTCGTCATTTTCGACAGGGATCGCAGCCCGTTTACGCGAATGAGGAAAACGACAAACAGCAGCGCAGCCACGCTCAGGACAAAGCCCCGCGCAACCGCATCCAGCACCGGATCAGCGATGAAGAAAATTCGCTCTACCCTTCGCTGCGCGCGATATAGCGGTCAACATTGCGCGCCATTACGTCCAGCGGGGCATTGCCGCCCAGAATGACCGCATCGTTGAACGCCTTGAAGTCATAGGCATCGCCCAAATCCGATTGCGCGCGGGCGCGCTGGCGGACGATTTCGGAATGTCCGACCTTGTAGCCGCAGGCCTGACCCGGCCAGCTGCAATAGCGGTCGACTTCGCTGGCCACCTCTTCAGGCTTGGAGCCATTGCGCTCCACAAAGAAGGCGCGGCCCTGTTCGCGGGTCCAGCGTTTGTGGTGCAGGCCGGTGTCGACCACCATGCGGCAGGCACGGAAGGCCAAGCTTTGCAGATAGCCCAGCCGCCCGACCTTGAATTCGTCATAAGCGCCCAGCTCGTCGGCCAGCTGCTCGCCATATAGCGCCCAGCCTTCGGAAAAGGCGTTGAAGGCCAGGATCGAGCGGATCAGCGGCAGCCGGTTGGAGTATTCGCCCTCCCAGACATGGCCGGGAATGGTCTCGTGATAGGCAAGATCGGCCAGATCATATTTGCGGTGCAGGTCGGTGCTGCCCAAGTTGATCCACATCCGGCCGGGGATCTTCCCGTCTTTGCTGCCCGCGCCGCCATAGGCGCCCGGCCCGCCGGGTTCTTCGGCCAGCGGCAGGCGGCGGATTTCCATGTTGGGATCGACCAGCGTGTTGAACGCTCGCGGCATCTGCGCCTTGATCCAGTCCACCCGCTCATGCAGGAAATCCATGATCTCCTTGCGGCCCGGATCGCCCTCGGCAAATTTGTAGCGCGGATCGGCGCTCAGCGCCTGCATCCGTTCTCCCACAGAGCCACTGGTATAGCCGATCTCGCGCAAGATCGGATCCATTTGTGCGTGTAACGCGGCCAGTTCTTCAAGGCCGCGTTCGTGCACCTCGTCCGGGCTGAGTGTGGTGGTGGTGCTGGCGCGCAATGCCCAAGCGTACCATTCATCGCCGCGCGGCTGGCTCCACATCCCCGGATCGGAATCGGCGACGCCGCGCTGGACTTTCAGTTCATCAAGCTGGCGGGTGAGGGCGGCAGTGACCGGGCCGGTGACCAGCGTTTTCGCGCCATTGGCATAGGCTTCGGGCATTCCCGCCTTGGCCAGATTTTCGCGCATGGCGGGGACAAACAGCTCTGCCGAACCGGCGCTGGCAATGGTTTGCTCCATCGCCGCGATTGCCTTGTCGAGCAGGAAATCGGGCGGCACCATGCCCATCGCGCGGGCCGCCTGCATCCGCTCAAGCTCGCCATCCAGCGCGGTGGGCAGGGCCTCCAGACGGTCAATATAGGCATCGGCATCATCGCCATTGGCCATCGGCTGCGTCGAATCGAGGAAGCGCGGCATGTCGAGAAAAGTGCCGACGTTCTGGATCACGACATAGGGCGCGTTGCGCCAGCTGCCGACCGCGACATCGCCATAGGGAAGCGCGAAGCCATCCAACGCGACGCTATAGGCGCTCTCGACCACTTCGAGGCTGGTCAGCGTATCGGCATCAAGCCCATCCTTGGGGAAGGCGCGCACTCTGCCAAGATCCTGCCGCAGCGTGGCGGCATAGGCGTCCTGCCCGCTCTGTGACTGATCCTCCAACTGGCTGCGCAGCGCGGCGTAGCGGCCAGTATCGACGCCCAGCGAGGTGGCGCGTTCAGGCTCGTGTTCGAGGAGGTTGTAAGCGACCACCTCCAGCAAGCGGTCGGCACCGATCTTCTGTGCCGCTGCAATGCCTTCGGGTCGCGGTACCGAAGCGCAGCCACTGATGGTGAGTGCAGAGGTGGCGCCAATGCCTGCGATGACCTGGCGCCGGGTGATGTCGAAGCTGGAATGAGTCATGCGCGCGGGTTTGCGGCCCGCGCGCATCACTGTCAAATAACGCTTTGATAATTGGTTCAGGTTAATCAGTCGAGAAACTGAGCAGGCACCTTGCCGCCATTCGACGCCAATTCGCGCATTACACGCTGGTGCAGCCAGACATTGTCTTCGGCCGAACCGGAATAATTGTCACGGCCCAGCTCGTTCGCCAGTGCCTTGCGCGCTTCGTAATCGGAATCGATGTTGAGCAGCTTCATCAGATCGACGATCGAGGTGCGCCAATTCAGATTGTCTGCACCGGGCATGGAATCGAGATTGTTCTCGACATCGACGACCGGCACGGCCTGCTTGTCGACGACAGGGGCATTGGCCCAGGCGTTGTTTTCACCGGGTGTGCCGGTGGTCGGGGCGTCGGCCTTTTTTCCGAAGATGGCGTCTTTGATTTTTCCGAAAATACTCATGGCAATGCTCCCATAGTGCGGCGTAACCGGAAGCGGTCGCCTCTCGCGCAATCAACGCCGGGGCGGCGGTGACGTTCCGTAACTGGCATCGGTGCAGCAAATTTCAGGGGCTATGCTAGCGCACGCCGCATCGCCTATGTGGGGCCGATGCTCAATTTCGCGCTCTCGCTCGCCGTCCTTGCTGCCTTTGCCCTGCTCGCCGGGGCTTATGTGATGTGGCGCAGGACGGGCAATGTGCAGCAGGCGGTGCTGATGGCGATCATGGCGCTGGTGGCACTGGTCAATGTCGGGATCTGGACCATTCCCGACAAGGACGGCGAAGCCCCGCTCGAAAAGCTCGAACGGGGCTCTCAGTAAGTCAGGCGCTTATTCGGGCAATTGCCACTGCACCGCGCCGTTGTACGATCCGGCGGCCGCCGCACCATCGGCACCGCGCGCTGGTTCGAAGCGGGCGCGTTTGGTGACCAGCGCACAGGTCGCCTTGTCGAGCGCATTATGTCCGGTTGATCCGGTGATCCGGCAATCGCTGACCCGGCCATTGGCGGCAATTTCCAGACGGAAGCGGGCCAGCCCAGTCAGTTCCTGCCGCGCCCAGCTGGGGCGATAGTCAGCATCGCTGAGCCAGCCTCCGGGATCGTTTTTGGGCTTGGCGGCGACCACATCGAAGGCTTTGACGCTGGGTGTCGGCTTTGGGACCATCTCGGTGCCTCGCCCAGGTTGCGGGATTGGCGGGAGCGGCGGAAAGATCACATCACTGGTGGCAACCCTCGGCTCAGGCCGCTCGAGATCAAGCTTGGGCGTGGGGACGAAGATTTTCGGCTCCATCGTGTCCGGAGTGCTTTTCGGCGTAACTTCTGGCTCCGTTTCGGGGGGCTCGGGCGGTGGTGGGAGAGTGTAGTCGGTCACTTCAAGACCCTCATCTTCTACCGCAATTATCCCGCTCACGGTCAGTCCGGCAACAAGTGCCGCTGCTATCGCAACGTGAACGGCAACCACTGCGGCCATGCTGGTGGGGGATGGTCTGCGCGACTGGTCGACATAGGCCATTGTGTTCTCCTCTTCCCTTGGGCGACCTATTCAGGCCGCCTCCTCAATTGCAATGTTACAACATTACACTTTGAAAGCAAGCGCTTTCGCGTTGCTATTTGAAATGCAAACGCCGCCAAGGCTGGCGGCGTCTGTTGTATCGGTCAGGAGGGTAGGTTGGCGCTACGCCAACGCATCACTTGATCGGGCAGGACGGATCAAGCCGGAAGTCGAGGTAATTGTCGACCGCGCCCATCAATTCCTTCTGTTCGTTTTCGAAGAAGTGGTTGGCGCGGGGGATTTCCTCGTGGTGGATCGTGATGTGCTTTTGCGTGCGCAGCTTGTCGACCAGCTTCTGCACCGCATTGGGCTGCACCACCGTATCGGCGGCCCCCTGGATGAAGATGCCCGAGGCAGGGCAGGGCGCGAGGAACGAGAAATCGTACATATTCGCCGGTGCACCGATCGAGATGAAGCCGCGAATTTCGGGGCGGCGCATCAGCAATTGCATGCCGATCAGCGAACCGAAGCTGACGCCGGCCACCCATGTTGTCTGCGCTTCGGGATGGATCTGCTGCACCCAGTCGAGCGCGGCAGCGGCATCGGACAATTCGCCGATCCCGTTGTCAAAGCTGCCCTGACTGCGTCCTACTCCGCGGAAATTGAACCGCAGCACTGCGAAACCGCGATCCACGAAGGTTTTGTACAGACTCTGCGTCATCCGTTCGTTCATGGTGCCGCCGCCTTGCGGATGCGGGTGAAGGATCATCGCCACAGGTGCGCGCGGACGCGGTGCCGGTGCGAAACGGCCTTCGAGACGGCCTTCTGGACCGGGGAATATGACTGAGGGCATCTGGGAAATCCTGCCGGAAATGTGGGGTCACGCCGCGACCGGGTGGCGTAAGCAAGGTCGCGGGCTATATAGTGCCCGCGCGCAGAATCGCAATTGTTTCGAGCACACTCACACCAGGGCCGCCCCATTCCGGAACGCATTTACCTCGATCACGCTGCCACCACCCCGCTGCGCCCCGAGGCAAAGGCGGCGATGGAAGAAGGGTTTGCGCTGTGGGCCAACCCCTCAAGCCCGCACGCCGAAGGGCGCAAGGCGCGCGAAATGTTGGAAGATGCGCGCGCGCGCTTGAAGGCTTCTCTGGGTTGGGAGGGAGAGGCGATCTTCACCAGTGGTGCCAGCGAGGCGGCGGCGCTTGCGCTTGGACACGCCAAGGCCGGTGCGCGGCTGGTCAGCGCGGTTGAACATGACGCCATCCTTCAGGCTGCACCAGAAGCCGAGCGCCTGCCAGTGCGCAGTGATGGCGCGCTGGACATGGAGATTTTGGCCGAGGCAGTGCAGCGCGAACGTCCGCTGGTTGCGGTCCAGCAGATCAATTCCGAAACCGGCAGCCGGCAGGATATCGCTGCCATCGCCAAAATAGTGCAAGCGGCGGGCGGGCTGCTTCTGGTCGATTGCGCGCAAGGGGCGGGCAAGTTTGCCGTGCCGCCATGCGATATGGCGATTGTGTCCGCCCACAAATTTGGTGGTCCGGTCGGGGTGGGGGCCTTGCTGGTCAGGGATTACGCCATGCTCAAACCCAGCGGCGGGCATGAGCGCGGCTATCGCCGGGGGACCGAGAATTTGCCCGGCGTGCTGGGCATGGCCGCTGCGCTGGAGGTGTGCGGGCATCCCTATCTCGCGCCCGAAGTGCTGGCGCCGCTGGATGCATTGGCACACGAATGCCGCCAGTTGGGCGGGACTTGGCTGGCCGACCGGCTTTCCAATCCCACGCCGCTGATCAACGCCATCGCCATGCCGGCGATGAGCGGTAGCGCGCAATTGATGCGGTTCGATATGGCGGGGATCGCGGTATCTCAGGGCAGCGCATGCTCGTCAGGCACCATGAAGCGTAGCCATGTGCTGGCGGCTATGCAGGTCGAGCCCGATGTGGCTGATCGCACGATCCGGGTCAGCACCGGCTGGAATACCTCCCGTTCAGAGGTGACGCGGTTTTGCGAAGTGTGGCTGAACATGGCACGGGTGGCAGCATGATCTACCTTGACTATCAGGCGAGCACCCCGCTGGCTCCCGAAGCCCGCGATGCGATGATGCGCTGGCTGGACGGACCCGGCGGCACCGGCTTCGCCAATCCGCACAGTTCCCACAAAATGGCGCGGCAGGCCAAGGCGGCCATCGAACTGGCGCGTGACCGCGTCGCGGCGCTGTTCCCGCCCGGCGGCCGGGTGATCTTCACCAGCGGCGCGACCGAGGCCATCAATCTGGCCATGCGGGGCAGCGGCACCGGCGGCACAGTGGCCATCTCTGCAATCGAACATTCGGCAGTGACCGACACGGCGCGCGCGCTTGGCAAATGCCACATTTTGGATGTCGATAAAGACGGGTTGTGCACTGCCACTCAGGATCTGCCGGAGGACACCCGGCTGGTCTGCGTGATGCAGGTCAATAACGAGATCGGGACGGTCCAGCCAACGCTGGAATGGCACCGCAGGGCCAAGGGTGCGAATGCGCTGTTCCTGTGCGATGCGGTCCAGTCTTTCGGCAAGATCGAAGTCACCGGCGCGGATATGATTGCCATCAGTGCGCACAAGTTTCACGGGCCGAAAGGCATCGGGGCGCTGTGGGTTCGCGACGGGCTTGACCTGGCGCAGGTGCAAACCGGCGGCGGGCAGGAGTTTGGCATCCGCTCGGGCACGCTCAGCCCGGCGCTGATCGCCGGAATGGGCGCGGCGGCAAAACTTGCCAATGAAGCGCTTGATCGGGACGTTGAACACCTCGAACAGCTCTGGACACGCGCGCGTGACCTGTTTTCCGACTGGACCGTCAACGGCAGCGAAACCGCGCGGATGCATGGCAATCTGAATATGCGCCGAGATGGTCTGGATACTTCCCGCCTGATGAGCGATTGCCGCGAAGTGATGTTCAGCGCCGGATCGGCCTGCGCCAGCGGATCGGGAAAGACCAGCCATGTGCTGCGCGGTATCGGGCTCACCGATGCGCAGGCGAAAAGCTCGATCCGGCTGGGCTTCGGGCGCTATTCCACGATCGAGGAACTGGATCAGGCAGCGGGGATCATCAATACAGCGGCGGCGGCGCAGGGATTGTGAAAGTCTGCTTCGCCAGACCTGCAGGCGATGACGTGATTGCCGATGCCGATGCGGGCGACAATCTGCTGCGCGTCGCACAGGTTGCGGGCCTGCCGCTGGAGGGGACGTGCGAAGGGCAGATGGCCTGTTCCACCTGCCATGTCATCGTGGGCAAGGAATGGTTCGCCAAGCTGCCCGACGCCAGCGAGGAAGAAGAAGACATGCTGGATCTGGCCGCTGGAGTGCAGCCGACCAGCCGTCTGTCCTGCCAGATCGTGCTCGGCGAGGAGCTGGACGGCCTCACCGTCAGCATCCCCGCCGAAAGCCACGATATGCGGGTGTCTTAGGCGCCCTGTTCCGCCTCGGCCTTGTCTGCGGGGGTCCAGCCTTCACCGATCCCGCTCGACAGCCCCATGCGCCGCCACAGGCGGACGGCCAGCCAGACCAGCAGGCCCAGCGGCAGCAGCACCGTGACCACCAGGATCAGGAAGGCGACCAGGTTGCCAAGAATCTTGCCAATGGCGCCCCAGGCGTCGCGGATCGGATCGGTGAAGCCGCCTGAACTGGGTGTCCCGGCGGAATAGGCGATTTCCATCTGGCTGAAGGCAACGCGGCTGCGCATCTCGGTCAGCCAGCTGCGTGCCTGATCGATCTCCTCATTGACCTGCGCCACGCCGCGCTCGGCCTCCACCAGTTCTGCGACAGTGCCCTTGCGGCTGCGCAGGACCTCCATCAGACGATCGCGCAAGATGCTGCGCGCGCGCAGCCGTGCCTCGGTATCGACAATCCGCTTGGACAAATCCTCACCCTCGATGGATGAGGCAATCAATTCGCCATCCGCTTTGCCAGTTGCTGCGCTCAGATCCTTGCCAAAACGGCGCGCTTCACCCGCAGCGACAGCCAGTGTCAGGCTGCCGGAGGAATAATCGCCTTCCTCGTCGACCTGCTCCATCGAGATGATCCGGCACAGATCGGGGCCTTTGTTCTCGCACATATCGGCATGGCGTTCCTGCAAGGGCTTGATGCCATCTGCGGGCAAGCGAAAGCCGTAGGAATAGCGATAGGCCACTTTCGGCATGCCGACCGGGATGGCGGGGATACCCGGGCCAGCCGTGGAGGATTCTGTGCCCATTGTGGAAGCAGGGACGCGCGCCGGCGGCGGTGGCGGCAGTTCCCGCATTGCGGACGATTCGCTGCTGGGTTCGGAAAAGGCGTAATCCGCTGGCGGGGCCATCGCGACATCCGCAGTTGTGACATATTCGGCTTGCTTCGTGTCATCGCCCGCCTCGCTGCACGCAGCGCAAAGCGCCGTGGTTGCCAGCACGCCCGACATTAAAATTCGCATCACTGTCTCCTCTTCCCAAATAACCCAACTCCCGCCGTGCCACATTGTTGCCATAATTGCGACACAAAGAAAACACATTTAGGCTTGATGTTACAACATATCGTAAATGAAATGTTAGCCACAGGCAATGGGTTTGGTGATCAGGCAGCCCCGGACGCATACTAAAAGACCCCACCGCATCGCTGCGGCAGGGCCAAAATTCTGTGTTTTGTGAGTAAGTTAGGTGGTTTCCATCTCGTGTGCCTTGGCCTTTTCGCCAAGCATCTCGATCATTGCCTTGCTGAAGGCCGGAATATCGTCAGGATTGCGGCTGGTGATCAGATTGCCATCAATAGCGACTTCGCAATCGACCACATTTGCGCCCGCATTGGTCAAATCGATGCGCAATGATGGCCAGCTGGTTACGGTCTTGCCGTTCACCAATCCGGCATCGATCAGCAGCCAGGGCGCATGGCAGATTGCCGCAATCGGCTTGTCTGCAGCACCGAATTTCTTGACGATATCGATCGCCTTATCGCTCATGCGCAAGATGTCGGGGTTCATCTGGCCGCCTGGCAGGAGCAGGCCGTCATAATCTGCGATGTCGCCAAAATCATCGACGGTCTTGTCGACAGTGACGGCCTCGCCCCAATCCTTGTCGTCCCAGCCTTTGATTTCACCGCTTTCCAGGCTCACCACAGTGGTCCGGTAACCGGCGTCTTCCAGATTGGCCTTGGGCTTCATCAGCTCCGACTGTTCGAAGCCGTTGGTGGCAAGGATCATGATGCGTTTGGTGTGGTGGCTCATAGGTAGATCTCCGTGAATTGCGTTCACCAGACCTACGTGTGGGGAAAGCGGAACGTTCCGCGTTGTTAGCCGAGCCGTGGCAGTGGTAGGGCGGACGGCATGGCTATCAAAGAACTTGATGCAGACGGCGCCGATCCCTTCGATGCAATCGTCGATGCGCCTTTCGATTCGGCGCTCAGTGAACGCTATCTGGTCTATGCGCTGTCGACCATTACTGCGCGTTCGCTGCCCGATCTGCGCGACGGGTTGAAGCCGGTCCATCGCCGCCTGCTGTGGGCGATGCGCCAGCTGAAGCTTGACCCCACCAGCGCCTTCAAGAAATCGGCCCGCGTGGTGGGCGATGTGATCGGCAAATATCACCCGCATGGTGATGCCTCGGTCTATGATGCGATGGTCCGGCTGGCGCAGGATTTTGCGCTGCGTTACCCGCTGGTCGAAGGTCAGGGGAACTTCGGCAATATCGACGGGGATAATGCCGCCGCCTATCGTTACACCGAAGCGCGCATGACCCGCACCGCCCTGCGGCTGATGGAAGGGCTGGATGCGGGTACGGTCGATTTTATCCCGACCTATAATGGCGAAGAGGAAGAGCCGGAGATTTTCCCCGGCCTGTTCCCCAATCTGCTGGCCAATGGTGCGAGCGGGATCGCGGTGGGCATGGCGACCAATATCCCCAGCCACAATGTCGCTGAAATCGTCGATGCCACTTTGGAGCTGATCGACAATCCGCATGTCGAACACGCACGGTTGATGGAGCTGTTCCACGGACCCGATTTCGCCACAGGCGGCCTGGTGGTGGACAGCCCCGAAGCCATCGCCGCGGCGTACGAAACCGGGCGCGGCAGTTTCCGCCTGCGCGGGCGCTTCCACGCCGCCGAGGTGGAGAGCGATGATGATCGCGACGCCGGGATAGAGCGGCTGGGCGCAGGCCAGTGGCAGCTGGTGATCAGCGAAATTCCGTATCAGGTCCAGAAGGGCAAGCTGATCGAACAGATCGCGCAGCTGATCGCCGATCGCAAGCTGCCGATTCTGGAGGACGTGCGCGATGAAAGCGACGAATCGATCCGCATCGTGCTGGTCCCGCGCAGCCGCAATGTCGACCCCGAACTGCTCAAGGAATCGCTCTATAAGCTGACCGATCTGGAAACCCGTTTCGGCCTTAACCTCAACGTGCTCGACGCCACACGCACGCCGATGGTTATGGGCCTCAAGGAATTGCTGGGCCACTGGACCGCCAGCCAGATCGACATATTGCAACGCCGCAGCCGCCACCGGCTGGAGCAGATCGCGCGGCGGCTTGAGCTGGTCGAAGGCTATATCATCGCCTTCCTCAACCTTGACCGGATCATCGAGATTATCCGTACCGAGGACGAGCCCAAGCCGGTGATGATGGCCGAGTTCGCGCTGACCGACCGTCAGGCAGAAGCCATCCTGAATATGCGGCTGCGGTCCCTGCGCAAGCTTGAGGAAATGGAACTGCGCAAGGAGCACGCCACGCTGCTCAAGGAACAGGAAGAGCTGAACAAGCTGCTCGACAGCCCGGCGCGGCAACGCACCCGGCTCAAGCGCGATCTGACCGCGCTGCGCAAGGAATATGGCGAGGATACCGCGCTGGGCCGCCGCCGCACCACTATTGCCGAGGCCGCGCCTGCGGTGGAATTCAGCATGGATGCGATGATCGAGAAAGAGCCGGTGACGGTCATCCTGTCACAGCGCGGCTGGATTCGCGGTGCGAAAGGGCATCTGCCGCTGGATCAGGACTGGAAGTTCAAGGAAGGCGACGGGCCGGCCTTTGTGTTGCACGCGCAGACCACCGACAAGCTGTTGCTGGCGGCGGACAATGGCCGTTTCTATACACTGGGCGCGGACAAATTGCCCGGCGCGCGCGGCTTTGGTGAACCGTTGCGCAACACGCTGGACATCGACACCGAGGCGCAGATTGCCGCGCTGGTGGTACACAGGCCGGGGCAGCGGCTGTTGCTGGTGGCCAGCACCGGCAAGGGCTTTGCCGCCGCGACCGAAACGATCCTGGCGGAAACCCGCAAGGGGCGGCAGGTCGTCAATCTGAAAGGCGAGGCGAAACTGGCCGTGGTCCGCCCGATTCCTGAGGGACACGATCATGTCGCGGTGATGGGCGACAACCGCAAGCTGGTGGTGTTCAATCTTGAGGAACTGCCCGATCTGGCGCGCGGGCAGGGCGTGGCGCTGCAGCGCTACCGCGATGGCGGGCTGGCCGATGCCACCACCTTCGCGCTGGCCGAAGGGCTGAGCTGGACGATGGGCGGCAAGGGCGACCGGACCCGCACGGAAAGCGATATGTGGCAATGGAAAGTCGCGCGCGGCGGGGCCGGGCGGATGCCGCCGCAAGGCTTCCCGCGCGACAACCATTTCTGATCGCGCCAGTTTTAGACCAGCGTTACGTTTCAGCCAAGATAGCGGCGAGCAATTCCAGCGTCCGTTCACGGCCTGGAAAATGTTCGGCGACCCAGCGTTTCTCGACCGCTTGCAAGACGCGCGCGACCTCAGGCCCTTTGCCAACTCCGCGCGCGACAATCTCGCCGCCTTTGAGCGGCAATTGCGGAATGTCCCAATCTTTCAGCGGTGCCGGGTCCGCGCCGGTCAGCAGCAGCCGGTCGGTCGCGCACTCGGCACCCTTGCCATAGGCGAGCGCGCGGGGATGCTCGCCGTCACGCATATCGCGCGCGGCAACACAGGTCAGCCGCTCGCGCTGGCTGCGCGACAGCCGCAGGCGGGCGGAAACGCTTTCGGCCACCGGCGGGATGGCGGGCAGCAGCGCGGCCAGCCGGCGCATCGCATCGGGCGCGATATCGGCTTCGCGCTCGGCGGCGATCAGCTTGCCCAACGCCTCGACCTCACGCCGTCCGCATTCGGGCAGCACGACTTGCAGCACGGTCAACGCGCGCATTTTGGCGATGGTGGGTGCCGGGTCGGGCAGCGCCAGCAAATTCTGCAATTCCCATCCCACCCGCTCCCGGCTCAGGCCCTTCAGCGCCGGGGCAAGCTCGGCACAGGCCGCGCTGGCGGTGTCGTCCCATTCGCCGCCAAAGCGTGTCTGGAAGCGGAAGAACCGCAGGATGCGCAAGTGGTCCTCGCGAATGCGGGTGCGGGCATCGCCGATAAACCGCACACGGTGCGCCGCCAGATCGTCCAGCCCGCCGAAATAGTCGGAAATTTCGCCGGTTTCCGGGTGCGCATAAAGTGCGTTGATCGTGAAATCGCGCCGCGCGGCATCCTCGCGCCAATCCTGCGAAAAAGCGATGGTGGCGCGGCGGCCATCGGTGGCGACGTCATGACGCAGCGTGGTGATCTCGACATTACCATCGGGCAGGATCGCAGTGACCGTGCCGTGGTCGATTCCAGTGGGAATGGTGCGGATGCCCGCATCCTTGCAGCGGTCGATCACGGCCGCCGGGTGGTGCCGTGTCGCCGCGTCGATGTCGTGTGCGGGATAGCCCAGCAAAGTGTCGCGCACACAGCCGCCGACCCAGCGAATCTCGTCAGCGCCCAATGCCTGCACCAGCTGCGCCAGATCCCCGCGCCGGGTCCATGCGATATCGGGCAGATGCTCAGCCATTGGCATCTTCGTCCCAATGCAACCGGCGTGACAAGTTCCAGCAGATCGCAGCGGTAACGCCCCAGATGCGGTAACCGTGCCAGTCCATTTCCAGAAAATCGCGCTGCGCACCCTTCCAGAACACCGAATTGCGGGTCCAGCGCGCATCATCCATCAGCAGCGACAGCGGACATTCAAACCAGCTTTCCACCTCGCGCGCGTCGGGCTGGATCGGCAAATCTGCGGGAACGGTCGCCAGCACCGGAGTGATGTCGAAGCCGGTGCCGGTCTGATACCTGTCGGTCGTGCCGATAATGCGCACCTGATCGGCGGCGATGCCCAGCTCCTCCTCCGCTTCGCGCAGCGCTGCGGCAATCGCATCCTCGCCGTGATCCAGCTTGCCGCCGGGGAAGGCGACTTGTCCCGGGTGATCACGCATGGTGCGCGGGCGCTGGGTCAGCAGCACGCCGGGTTCCTCGCGGTCGGTCACGGCGATCAGCACGGCGGCCTGCGCAGTGCGCGCCGCATCGGCAAAATTGGCGTCGGACAGCAAGCCGTCGACAGTCCTGTCATGACCCGCTGCGAACATTTCCGACAACCGCTCGAACAGCGCGCTCATGCAGGCAGCAGCGAAAAAGCCGCGCCGCCGCTGCGCACGGTCCAGTTATCACCCTGCGCCAGCGCGATTTGTGCCAATTGTTCATAGGTCGATCGGTTGAGCCGCGCCTCACATCCCCGGCGCACCATCACGTAAATCGCCGGTGCATCAGCATCGCCTGCCGCGCGGATCGGATTGTCCGGCCCGGCAATCACCAGCTCGTCAGTGGCCAGCCGGAACGCCAGATCACCCTCGGCCAGTTGGCAGTCGACCGCGATAAAGGCGGCATCTTCGACCGCAATCGACAGTTTCTGGAAGGGTGTGACCAGCCAGTGCTGGCCGGTATCGTCGCGGGTCAGCAGACCGGAAAATGCGCGGACCATTGCCGTGCGGGATATTGGCGAGCCTTCATGATACCAGGTGCCATCGGCGGCGATGCGCATCTGGCTGTCGGCGGATTCCTGCGGGCTCCATTGCTCGACCGGCGGCAATTTGCGCTGCGCCACCTGATCGGCAATCTGCGCCAGTGACAGTCCGGCAAGTTCGGGAGGGGGATCGTAAGGCATCGTTATGCAAGGCGATGCCAGAGCTTGGCTATTTCGCCAAGGCCTGCGTGGTTTCTTCGGTCCAGCCGCCCACCATTCCCGCGCGCGGCAGGATGGCGGGCTGGGCGCAGCGGACCAGCAGGCGTGCGGGGTCGAACGGGCCGGGACAATGCCAACCGGCGGTGTGCGCGGCTGTGAAGTCCCAGCGGCCGTAATAGTCGGGATCGCCGATCATCATCTGGGGCAGCGGAGCCGTGTCCCCTGCCGAAGCGTCAATCGCCCCTAGCGCAGCGGCCATCAGCGCCTTGCCAAAGCCTTCGCCCTGCCGACCCGGCATCACCGCGACCGGGCCGACCATCATCATCGGATGCGGGCGGCCATCGGGATCGGTCAGCGCCACGGGCCAGACCTGAATCGATCCGGCCAGATACTCCTCATCGTCCAGCACCGCGAAGCTGAGCGGCTCTAGCGGCGCAATACCTTCGCGAATCCGGTAGGCTGTGCGCGCCAATCGCCCGGTTCCAAAGGCGGCATCAAGCAGCGTTTCGATCAATGGGGCGTCAACGGCAGACAGGGGGACAAGGGTGGCCATGCGGCGCGCCGATTAGGTGGGTGCGCGCGCAGTGTCGATCAATTTCGCCTTGGCCGGCGTAAAGGCTCAGCCGGGCGTCAATCGCAGCAAGCGCCCGTTCTCGCCATCCTCCAGCACCCACAAAGCGCCGTCTGGCCCTTCGATCACCGAACGGATCCGCTTGCCCATCGGATACCGCGCCGCCTCGCGCGCGGTCTCGCCGTCCAGCGCGACCCGGATCAACGCCTCTGTCTTCAGGCCCGAGATCAGCGCATGGCCCTTCCACCCGGCAAACATATCGCCGCGATAGATCATCAGATTGCCCGGCGCGATCACCGGCGTCCAGCCGATTGCCGGTGCGGCCAGATCGGGGCGGGAGGCGTGGCCGGGGATCGCCTTGCCATCGTAATGCACACCGTCAGACACCACGGGCCAGCCGTAATTCGCACCCGCCCGCACCAGATTGAGTTCATCGCCGCCCTTCGGCCCATGCTCCAGATCCCACAGCCGGCCCTGCGCATCGAACGCCAGTCCCAGCACATTGCGATGGCCATAGCTCCAGATTTCGCGCGTCACCGGGTCATTCACAACCGCCTCATTGCCAACCCCCATCGGGTTTCCGGGGGCGGGCTGCCCGTCCAGCGTCAGCCGCACGATCGAGCCGAGATTGTTGCCCAGATCCTGTGCCGGCTGCATTTTCTGCCGGTCCCCGCTGGAAACAAACAGGTGCTGTTCGTCCGGGCTGATCGCAATGCGATGCGAATAATGGCCGCGCCCGGTGACCTTTGGTGCCTGCCGCCAGATTACTGTCAGGCCGCGAATGTCGCAGGTCTGGTGCTCTTCACACACCAATGTCCCCTTGCCGACCACTGCGCCGCGCGTGTTGCCGCTGCCCGCCTCGGCCCAGCTGAGGAAAATCGTGCGTGCGGTGAGGGTGTCCGCTGCCTCGCTGGGCAGGAAGGCAATGTCGCCCAATCCGCCCTGGCCGCCGTAATCAACGTTCGGCACGCCGGTTACAAAGATCGCCCGCCCATTGGGTTCGCGCCCCTTGATCGTGCCGCCCATTTCAGTGACAAAGATCACCCCGGTGCCCGGTGCGAAGGCCGCGGCCCAAGGCTCCTCGAACGTGCCCATTTCCTCGATCACAAAGGTCTTGTCTGGGTTCGGCGTGGAGCTGGTCACGGCGCTATCCCCGCTGGCGGCGGGCGCGCAGCTTGCGGCCATCAGGGCGAGGGTCGATAGGGCGAGGCTGAGCTTGAGGCGTGTGATCATGTTAAGTGCAACTCCCGAAAACGGCTTGGGTGCCGCACCGCTGGTCATCGGGGTCGATGAGGCAGGGCGCGGCCCGCTGGCTGGCCCTGTGGTGGCGGCTGCGGTGGTTTTGTGCAAGCCATGCCCCGGCGGGCTCGACGATTCCAAAAAGCTTTCGGCGAAGAAACGTGCCGCGCTGGAGCCGCAGATCTTGCGCCGCTGCGCCTGGGGGCTGGGGGTGGTGGAGGTGGCCGATATCGACCGCCTCAACATCTTCGGCGCGACCATGCTGGCGATGACGCTGGCTGTCGAGCACTTGGTCGATGCGCTGGGAGGCGATCCCGAAGCAGTGCTGATCGATGGCAATATGACCCCCGCCGGACGCACCGCAGGGTGGTGCTGGCCAGCTCGCGCCATCGTGGGCGGCGATGCGCTGGAGCCTTGCATCTCAGCCGCCTCGATACTCGCCAAGGAACACCGCGACCGCATCATGCGCGAAGCCGCGCGCCAGCATCCGCATTACGGGTGGGAGCGCAATATGGGCTATGGAACACAGGCGCACATCGAAGCATTGCACAGGCATGGGCCAACCCCGCTGCACCGCCGCAGCTTCGCGCCTGTTTCACAAATGGAGATGTTCGCGTGAGCTTTGCCTTTGCCGATATTCCTGAATTGAGCGGCAAGACCGCGATTGTCACCGGTGCCAACACCGGCATCGGGCTGGAGATTGCCCGCGGCCTCTCTCGCAAGGGCGCGCGGGTGCTGCTGGCTTGCCGAGACGGTGACAAGGCCCGTGCGGCGCAGGACGATCTGCAACGCGGGCATGAACGCGCCGATGTCGGCTATATTCCGCTCGATTTGGGAAACATCTCATCGGTTCGCGAGGCGGCAGAAATTGCCGCCAGGGAACCGCGCATCGATATGCTGATCAACAATGCCGGGATAATGGTTCCGCCTCTGGGTCACGCCACTGCCGGCTGCGAGATGCAGTTTGCGGTCAACCATCTGGGCCATTTTGCCCTCTCCGCACTATTGCTGGAAAAGCTGGCAGAGGACGGGGGCGGGCGGGTCGTCACGCAATCCAGCATCGCGCATCGCGGTGCGAAGATCGATTTCAGCAATCTCGACGCGGGCAAACGCTATACCCGCACCGGCTTTTACGGTCAGAGCAAGCTTGCCAATTTGCTGTTCGCGCTCGAGCTGGACCGCCGCCTGCGCGCAGCCGGTTCGCCTGTGTCATCGATCGCCTGCCATCCCGGCATCGCGAAATCGGAACTGACCCGCCATCTCGGCCCGTTCGGCGCAGTCTTTGGCGCTGTTACCGGTCTGCTGCTCAACACCAGCGAACAGGGCGCACTGCCCGCACTGCAGGCCGCCACCGATCCTGATGCCCAGGGCGGCGAATATTACGGACCCTATGGGCTGCGTGAAATGAGCGGGGCGAAGTCCGGTCTGGCCAGCGCCAGCAGCGCCGCACGCGATCCGCAGCTGGCGGCACGGCTGTGGGACACTTCCGTGGATCTGACGGGGATCGATCCACAGCTCAGCCCCGCCTGAGGCCGACTGCCCCGTAATTTCACGGCAAGCGAGTCCGTTCGGTCACACCGCATCATGTTGAGTCCGGCGAATCTGTGTGGACTCAACATCTTGTGGGGGACTCCTTTCGTTCTCTCCACGAAACCCGCCCGGCCGAACCGCCGCTTTGCAATAGAAGCTTGACCCTTTTGCCGCTTGGACTCATCCTGTGGATAAGTCAGGACAGGGGAATGGGGATGGGGGTCATCGAGACCACTAAGAAGCGCGCACAAGCAGTTGAAACCGCAGTTGAATTGCCAAGGGAATTGCCAGTCGGGCAGATCCTGGACGGCGATTGCATTGCGGCGATGAAGCGCCTGCCCACCGCCAGCGTTGATCTGGTGTTCGCCGACCCGCCCTACAATCTGCAACTGGGCGGCGATCTCAACCGGCCCGATGGCAGCCATGTCGATGCCGTGACCGATGATTGGGACCGCTTCGACAGCTTTCAGACTTATGATGCCTTTACAAAGGCCTGGCTGGCAGAGGCAAAACGTGTGCTGAAGCCGGACGGCGCGCTGTGGGTGATCGGCAGCTATCACAACATCTTCCGCGTCGGTGCGATCCTGCAGGATCTGGGATTTTGGATCCTGAACGATGTAGTGTGGCGCAAGGCCAATCCGATGCCAAACTTTCGCGGCACCCGCTTCACCAATGCGCATGAAACGCTGATCTGGGCGAGCCAGGGCGAAAAGGCCAAATACCACTTCAATTACCGCGCGATGAAAACGCTCAATGACGAATTGCAAATGCGCAGCGACTGGGTGCTGCCGATTTGCGGCGGTCAGGAACGGCTGAAAGAAGGCGGGACCAAGGTTCACCCGACGCAAAAGCCCGAGGCGCTGCTGTACCGCGTGCTGCTGTCCACGACCGAGCGCGGCGACGTGGTGCTCGACCCGTTCTTCGGCACCGGCACCACTGGCGCGGTGGCCAAACGGCTGGGCCGCCAATGGATCGGCTGCGAGCGCGATAGCATTTATCGCGGCGCGGCGCTGAAACGGATCGAGAAGGAACTCCCCCTCGACGAAAGCGCGCTTACCACCATGCAGGCCGGCCGCAGCGCCCCCAAGGTGGCTTTCGGCGCGCTGGTCGAAAACGGCTATATCACACCGGGTACGCAGCTGTTCGACAAACAACGCCGCTGGCTGGCGACCGTACGCGCCGACGGATCACTGATGTGCGGCAAACAAGCGGGATCGATCCACGGACTAGGCAAGGACCTGCAAGGCGCCCCCAGCTGCAACGGCTGGACCTTCTGGCACTACGAAGTTGACGGCGATGTGAAGCCGATCGATGCCGCACGGCAGGTGTATTTGCTGGCGGTGGAGGATTGAGGCGGTAGGTCTGCTTCTGGGGTGGAAAGCGGACATTTGAAACACTTGTTAATGTCTCAGCAGATTGTAGGTGTTGCGGATGGCCAGCGCATGGAACCGCTTCATTCTCTTTTTCCTCTACTGGGTTGCGCCCGGCTTGACACTGCTGATGATAATATTCGGGGGCGAATTCCGGATCATCGGCTATGTTACCTTCGGCGCGCTCTTCGTTTTCTTTTTAGTGCGCGGAAAGGACTATCAAGGAAACCCCACTGTGTTGGGCATCAGGCGCGGCAGTTCGTGGTTGGGAAATCAACGGCAGGCCAGCCAAGGTAAGTCAACTTCCGACGAAACTCATCGAGCAGCGGAACATTCGAAGGACGAGTGATCAATCGAAACTTCGAATGTCCGCTATGGGTCGATAGCGGACGAAAGCCAAATCAGGCAGACCTCCCGTGAAAATTTCATCACTCCGGACTTGATCCATGGGGACGTATCGAGTGGCGTTGTGGCTGTCCTACATACCAATGAGCCGCTATCAGGTTCTATATGACACAGCGCCTCCTTAAGTCTCCATGGTCGCACGCACTCTATCCGCGCTGCCGGCATTTTTATTCCCTTGGACCGTGTAACACCCGGTCCATGTTTCAGCTTCTGTGCGAGAAACCTGAATGACCCATGCCGTCGCCATCCGCCCCATCGCCTTCGTCCCCGGTCCGCAATCCGAACATGGCAATGCCATCCGGCTGGGGGGCGGGATGGGCTATGCCAGCCGCTTTGCGGTGATCCTGCGCGATGGCGGGGCGGTAACCGAACGCTGGCTGGCCGCGCCGGACAGTATTGCCGAGGTGCTGGGGCAATTGCCCGATGCGGTGGGCGCGGAAGCGGAGGAGCAGTGGGCGAATTTGACGCTGGCGCATCCGCCGCTCCAGCTGGGCGCGCGCACCATCCGGCTCGACCAGCCGCAGGTGATGGGCATCCTCAACGTGACGCCTGACAGCTTCAGCGATGGCGGCGAGTTCCTCGACAATCCGGAGGTGGCGCGCGACCATGCCGCCGCGATGCTGGAAGCCGGGGCGGCGCTGATCGACATTGGCGGCGAAAGCACGCGGCCCGGTGCGGAGCAACTGTGGGAGGGGGACGAGATCACCCGCGTGCTGCCTGCAGTGGAAGCCTGCGCGGCGATGGGGGCGGCGATCAGTATCGACACGCGCAAGGCCGCGGTGATGGAGGCGGCGCTGGATGCCGGGGCGCATATGGTCAACGATGTCTCGGGACTGGCCTATGATCCGCGCAGTGCCGAGGTGGTGGCGGCTCGCGGTTGTCCGGTGGTGCTGATGCACGCTCCGGGTGCGGCGGGCGAGGATCTGCATGACGGCGGTGATTATGACAACGTCGTGTTCGCCGTGTTCGATGCTCTGAAGGCGCGGCGCGATGCGGCGATTGCGGCGGGCATCGGGCGCGCGCAGATCCTGCTCGATCCCGGTATCGGCTTTGGCAAGTCGCTGGCGGACAATCTGGCGCTGATCAATGCGCTGCCGCTGTTCCATGCGCTGGGCCATCCGCTGTTGCTGGGCGCCAGTCGCAAACGGATGATCGGGGCGCTGAGCAATGAAGCGCCGGTGGAGAAGCGGCTGGGGGGCAGCCTGATGCTGGCGCTGGCGGGCATGAACGCTGGCGTTCAGATGCTGCGCGTGCATGACGTTGCGGAGACAGCACAGGCGCGCAACATATGGCGCGGCCTGCGCGATGCGGCGCTGACCGACTTTGCGGATTTGCCGGGTTAGAAAACGCTTTCCTACAGATTTGCGGGCAGACTACGCCGCGTTGTCGATGCCCAGTTCGCTGAGTTTGCGATACAGCGTCGAGCGGCCGATGCCCAGGCGGCGGGCGACTTCGGTCATGCGGCCGCGATAGTGGCCGATGGCGAGGCGGATCACGTCAGCCTCGATCTCGTCAAGCGGGCGCAGATTGCCGTCGGGTGCGTATAGCAACACGCCAAGCCCGCGCGCCCGGCTCTCGCCGCGATCAGGGCTGTCGCCCAGCAATTGCGACAATTGCGGGAAGCTGTCGGCGGTCAGCGCCTCGCCGTCGCAGAACACCGCGGCGCGGAACAGCACCGCCTGCAATTGGCGGACATTGCCCGGCCATTCATAGGCTTCGAGCAGGGTCAGCGCGCTGTCGGCGATGGAGTGATGCTGGAGGCCCGGCTGCTCGGCGATCTTGGCGAGGAAATAGCGTGTCAGGCCGGGCACATCGCCGATCCGCTCGCGCAGCGACGGCATATGGATGCGGGTGGCCGAAAGCGCTTCCAGCAGGGCGGCGGAGAATTCGCCAGCCTCGGTCAGTTCGTCGAGCGGGTGATCAGTGGAGGCGAGTACGCGGATGTCGATCTTGAAGCCATGTGCAGCGCCGGTCGGACGGACGATACCGCTTTGCAGCACCTCGGCCAGCCGGTCCTGCTGCGCAATGTCGAGCCGGTCGATGTCGTCAAGCACCAGCGTGCCGCCATCGCAATGCTGGAGCAGCCCGACCTGGCTTTCGAACGCACCGGCAAAGGCACCCTTCTCGTGACCGAACAGAAGCGAATCGAGCGACCCGGCAGGCATTCCGGCACAATTGACCAGCCGCATCGCCGTTTTGGCACGCATGCTGGAGGCGTGCATCGCGCGCAGCAGCATTTCCTTGCCAGTGCCGCTTTCGCCTTCGACCAGCACATGGCCATGCCCGCGCGCCGCCGTTGCGGCCTTGGCCAGAGCGGTGCGGAATGGCGGGGCAGTGCCGACCATCGCATCGAAATCGAGCACGGTCTGAAACTTTTCGGACAAGGGTTGCAACTCGTCTCGCGGCCGGGTGCTGCGCGTGGCACTGCGCAGCGCGGACAGCAGCCGTTCGGGCGCAATGGGTTTGATCAGATAGTCTGTGGCCCCTGCGCGCATTGCCTCGACGGCCTGGAGCGGCGAGGCGCTGGCGGTCACCATCAGGATGGGCAGTGCCGGGCGCGCTGCGCGCAGACTACGGATAAAATCGCAGGCATCGTCGCCGGGCACCCATTGGTCGATCAGGATGGCCGCGACCTCGGCCCCGTCTTCGCTGGCCAGCGCCGCCAGAGCCTCTTCGCAATCGGTCACCACCAGCGAGCGCCAGCCTTCACGCGCCGCCAGCGCGGACACCAGCCGGCTTTGTGCCGGTTCGTCATCAATCAGCATCAGCAGGGGCGTGTCGATAGTCGCCATGGCTGCTCCCGCGGGGTGGTTCCCGAGTGTCCCGGACCCGGAAATGGGCAGGGCACACCCAAATCCCTACCCAGAAGATGTAAAAACCCGATTAAGCCTGTTTCGGGGATGGCTGCGCACAGCGGGCTTGAGCAAGGCCCCGCTGCGCGATAGACCCACCCGCAATTGTCCCATCACAATTCCGAGGATTTACGCATGGAATCGGCCAACGATCACAAAGCCCACGCCAAGACTTATGACGGCTTCATCGGCAAGCTCAAATGGTCGATCCCGCTGCTGGCCGTCATTACCGCTGTCGTCGTCTTTCTGATTTCGAATTGACTGCCGCGCCGATGCGGATTGCGGTGTTGAAGGAACAGGCGCCGGGCGAAAGCCGGGTTGCCGCCACGCCTGAAACGGTGAAGAAATTCATCGCCCTGGGTGCCAGCGTCGCAGTCGAGGAAGGCGCGGGCACCACCGCTTCGATCCCTGATGCCGCCTTTCGCGATGCCGGGGCCGAGCTTTGCCCGGCAGCGGCGGCGGTCAGGGATGCGGACATTGTGCTGGGTATCCAGGCCCCCACAGTTGCCGCGCTGGCGGGCGCGAAGCCCGGCGCATGGGTCGCCGCCAGTTTCGATCCCTTCATGCAGCGCGAGCGGGTCGATGCCTATGCCGCCGCCGGATATGAGGCGCTGAGCATGGAGTTTATGCCGCGCATTACCCGCGCGCAAAGCATGGATGTGCTGTCAAGCCAGTCAAACCTGTCGGGTTACAAGGCAGTGATCGCGGCGGCTGACACCTATGGCCGCGCCTTTCCGATGATGATGACCGCCGCTGGCACCATTCAAGCGGCGCGGGTGTTCGTGATGGGCGTGGGCGTGGCCGGGCTTCAGGCGATTGCCACGGCCAAGCGGCTGGGCGCACAGGTTTCCGCCACCGATGTGCGGTCGGCAACCAAAGAGCAGATCCAATCGCTGGGCGCCAAACCGATTTTTGTGGAGGAAGTCGCAGGCATCGAAGGCGAAGGTTCGGGCGGCTATGCCACCGAAATGAGCGACGAATACAAGGCCGCACAGGCCAAGCTGGTGTCAGAACATATCGCCAGGCAGGATATCGTCATTACCACCGCGCTGATCCCCGGCCGCGCCGCGCCGCGGCTGATCTCCGACGCGCAGATCGCCAGCATGAAACCCGGCAGCGTAATTTTCGACCTTGCCGTGGCACAGGGCGGCAATGTGGAAGGCTCGCAGCCCGACCAGACCGTCGAGAAGCACGGCGTGAAAATCGTCGGCTATTCGAATACTGCAGGACACCTCGCGGCAGACGCCTCGGCGCTGTTCGCTCGCAATCTTTACAATTTTCTGTCGGCCTTCTGGGACGAGGAGGCGGGCAAGCCGGTGCTGGACGATGAAATCGGCGACGCCGTCCGTCTGACGCAGGGCGGGAAGGTCGTGAACGAGAGGCTGTCGGGTTGATACGTCAATTCCGATTCCAAGACGTATTTCTGGGCGGCACCTTATTCGTTGCTGCGTGCACAATCGCATCGCCGCAGGACAAACGCACGTTCGGGGAATCCGTCGAAAGCATGGTTTGGGCTTCTCATTGTGCAGGATCACCTGAACACGCGCCCATACCGCCTTTCGATGAACGGATCGCACGCATCAAGAAGAGCGCTGAAAGTCTAGGTCTCTTGGGGGCTTACGAGCGTGCCGCGCATGACGCGAATGAAGAGCTGGCCCAGATAGAATTGGTTTGCGACGGACTCGAAACAGGGCGTGAAGACTTTTCAGAGGCCTTGGCGACGCTCGAAGATTTTCTAGCGGAAGAAATTGCAGGCTGATGGAACGCCACGGCGTGAAAATCATCGGCTATTCCAACACCGCCACCCATCTGGCCGCCGACGCCAGCGCGCTATATTCACGCAACCTCTATAATTTCCTGTCTGCATTCTGGGACAAGGAGGCGGGCAAACCAGTGCTGGACGAGGAAATCGGCGATGCCGTGCGGCTGACGCAGGGCGGCGCGGTTGTGAACGATAGGCTGAAATAAATTTGCACCTTTTTGATCACTTGCCTCGTTATAAACATATGGGCGGGAACAGGAGATCACTATGATTAAGAGAATTTACGCGAGTATGCTGCCACTTGCTGGCGCGCTTGCACTGGGCGGCTGCATGATGTCCGGCGATATGGCGATGGACGACATGAATATGGACGATGTCGCCTATGTTGACGGCGCAGCGATGTATTCCAACAAGACAATTGTCGCAAATGCGGTGAATTCGCCAATCCATACCACGCTGGTCAAGGCTGTGACGGCTGCCGGGCTGGTTGACACACTCAATTCCGCCGGACCTTTCACGGTATTCGCGCCGACTGACGAAGCGTTTTCGCGAGTCCCCAGCGCCACGCTCAACAGCCTGATGATGCCGTCGATGAAGTCGGACCTGGCCAAGGTGCTTACGTATCATGTGGTGCCGGGCCGGATTACCGCCGCTGACATCATGGCCAAGATCAAGGCTGGCGGCGGCACCGCGATGTATAAAACTGTCGCAGGCGAAAACCTCACTTTCCATATGCAGGGCGGCAGCGTCATGATCATGGGAATGAACAATAGCAGCGCCTATGTGACACAGGCCGACGTCATGCAGTCGAACGGCGTAATCCATGTTGTGAACGGGGTCTTGCTCCCCAGCATGTAACCCCTTTTGCTGGTTGCAAGACAGGACGCCGGTTTCCGCAAGGGGACCGGCGTTTCCTGTGGCAAAGACTATTGGATGACTGATCCGCAGACCAACCCGCTCGACACGGCCACCAAGCTTTGCGATAGGTTGTCCAGAGCGGTTTTGGGGGCTGATTTGGATTTCATAGCTATTCTGTCGATCTTCGTGCTGGCGTGTTTCGTCGGCTATTACGTGGTCTGGTCGGTAACGCCCGCGCTGCACACGCCGCTGATGGCGGTGACCAATGCCATTTCCAGCGTGATCATCGTCGGCGCGCTGATCGCGGCGGCGGCGGCGGATGTGCCGGGGGCGAAGTGGCTGGGGCTGCTCGGCATCGTGCTCGCAAGCGTGAATATATTCGGCGGGTTTGCAGTGACCGCGAGAATGCTGGCGATGTACAAGAAGAAGGAGAAGAGGTGATGATCTTTCTCCTCGCTTCCGCACCGGTTGCTGAATGCATTCGCGATGATTGCAGCCCGACAAATCCGATGACTTATGACCAGATGGCAATGCAGACGGCAGAGGTGGCAACGTCGCACGGTCCGGTGAACCCTTGGGTCGCGCTCGCCTATCTCGTGTCGGGCGTATTCTTCATCCTCGCGCTGCGCGGCCTGTCCTCGCCCGCGACGAGCCGGACGGGCAACCGCTTCGGCATGATCGGCATGGCTGTAGCGGTCGTGACCACGCTGGTGACGCACGACATCGCGAACCTAATCGAAATCCTGATAGCCATTGCAGTGGGCGGCGTGATCGGTCTCGTTATCGCCCGCCGCATCGCCATGACCGCGATGCCTGAGCTAGTCGCAGCGTTCCACTCGCTCGTTGGCCTCGCTGCGGTATTGGTGGGCTGGGCGGCCTATCTGAATCCGGGCGCTTTCGGCCTGCTGACCGAAACTGGCATCGGGGCGGTTTCCAAGATCGAAATGGGACTCGGCATCGCTATCGGGGCGATCACCTTCTCCGGTTCGGTAATAGCTTTCCTCAAGCTGTCCGGGCGGATGAGCGGTTCGCCGATCCTGCTGCCCGCGCGCCATGTCATCAACCTCGGCACGCTGGCGGCGATTATTGTACTCACCGCGCTGTTTGCCATGGCCGGACCTTCTGAAACCATGCCGCTCATCATCGCGATGACGGTACTGGCCTTCGTCATTGGCTTCCTGCTGATCATCCCCATCGGCGGGGCGGATATGCCGGTCGTTGTCTCGATGCTGAACAGCTATTCGGGCTGGGCGGCAGCGGCGATGGGCTTCACGCTGGGCAATACGGCGATGATCATCACCGGCGCGCTGGTTGGGTCGTCGGGTGCAATCCTCAGCTACATCATGTGCCGCGCGATGAACCGCAGCTTCATTTCCGTCATCGCGGGCGGCTTTGGCGCGGATGCCAGCGCTGGCGGCGGCGAGGCGCGCGAACAGCGCCCCTACAAGACCGGCAGCGCAGCGGATGCGGCGTTCATGCTCGAACAGGCGGAAAAGGTCATCATCATCCCCGGCTACGGCATGGCGGTGGCGCAGGCGCAGCACGCCTTGCGCGAAATGACCGACGTGCTCGAGGAAAAGGGCGTGGACGTGAAGTTCGCCATCCACCCCGTCGCCGGACGTATGCCGGGGCACATGAATGTGCTGCTGGCCGAAGCATCGGTCGATTACGACAAGGTGTTCGAGCTGGAAGACATCAACAGCGAGTTTGCGCAGGCGGACGTAGCTTTCATCATCGGCGCGAACGACGTGGTGAACCCGGCGGCCAAAACCGACAAATCATCGCCCATCTACGGCATGCCGGTGTTCGATGTGGACAAGGCCAAGCAGGTGTTCTTCATCAAGCGCAGCATGGGCGGCGTCGGCTATGCCGGGGTCGATAATGACGTGTTCTACATGGACCAGACCATGATGCTGCTGTCCGACGCCAAGAAGATGGTCGAAGAAATCGTCAAGGCGATGGATTGAGGTGGCGCAGTGAAACGCGCTGTCATTATCGGGCTGGTGGCGGCCGCATTGGCGGTAGGTGCGTGGTTCGTATTTGGCGGCGGGCTGGACCGGGTGGCGCAGTCGCGGATTGAAACCGCGCTGGTCGCCAATGGTCTGCCGCAGCCGATGGCCGCCTGTATGGCGACGCGGCTGACCGAGCGGCTGACGGTCGTTCAGTTGCGCAAGCTGGAACGGCTGGAGCCGGAGGAGGGCGAAAGCGTGGTCCCGACCAATCTTTCCGGCCTGCTGGAACGTGTGCGCCGGATCGACGACCCCGAAGTTATTGAGGTTGCAGCCTCTTCTGCGGCGATGTGTGCGTTTGGGATGGCATCACCTTCGCGATAGGGCCGCTTGCATTCCGCTCGCCTTGCGCCACAATGGGTTGCAAGGGAGAGACTCATGATGATCCGACTGACGATTGCCGCCGCCCTGCTTGCCAGCGCCGCACCCGCATGGGCCGAAACCCACAGCATAGCCGCAGGTGAGGGCGCTCAGGAGCGTTTGCAGGAAGCGCTGATCCTGGCGCAACCGGGTGACGAGATCGTGCTGGCCGCAGGCCGCTATGCGATCAGTGATGGGCTGAGCCTGGATGTCGACGGCGTGACCATTCGCGGCGAGGGGATGGACGAAACTGTGCTGGACTTCACCGGCCAGCAGGGATCAGGCGAGGGGCTGCTGGTCACCAGCGACAATGTCACCATGCGCGACTTCGCGCTCGAAAATCCCAAAGGTGACGGCGTAAAGTCCAAGGGCGCGGACAATATCATCTATCAGCGAATCCGCGTGACGTGGACCGGCGGACCAAAGGCCACCAATGGCGCATATGGTATCTATCCGGTCGAAAGCGACGGCGTGCTGATTGATGGCTGCAAGGTGTCGGGCGCATCGGATGCGGGCATCTATGTCGGCCAGTCCAATCACATCACTGTGCGCAATTCCATCGCCGAGGCAAATGTTGCCGGGATCGAGATTGAAAACAGCCGCAATGCGCTCGTCACGCACAATGTGGCGACGCGCAATACGGGCGGTATTCTGGTGTTCGACCTGCCCAATCTGCCCGTGATGGGCGGCGGCAATGTGATCGTCGAAAACAATCTGGTTGTAGCCAATGAAACCCCCAATTTCGCACCACCCGGCAATATCGTCGCCGGGGTGCGCCGGGGAACGGGTATTCTGGTGATGGCCAATGACCGCGTGCTGATCCAGGACAACATCCTGTCACGCAACCCGACTGCGCCGATCATGATCGTGGCCTATACCCAAGGGTTCGACGACCCGCGTTACAACCCGTTGCCGCGCAATGTGGTGGTCGGTGCGAACTTGATCGAAGGCGGCGGCTATGACCCGCAGATGGAAGGCGCAGAGATGCTGCTGGCGGCGTTTGGCGGCGAACTGCCCCCGGTGATGTGGGACGGGCTGGGCGCGCCGGGCACCGTGCGGATCGCGCCAGGGATTACCGGCTGGAACCTCAACCTGCCCGAACAGGGCAAGGGGCTGACGGGCGCCACGCCAGGCCCGCTGCAAGCTCCGCCGCCAGAGGATATCTTCTACCGCGAAGGCATCGGCGCGCCTGCCGCGCTTGAGGCCCGGTTGGCGGGATGAAGCACTTTGGCGTCTTTGCAGCCGCCGCGCTGGCGCTGGCTGGGGCAGTTGCGGTCAGCGCCACCCCTGCTGGCAGCGTCGACGAGGCGGCAATCCGCGATGACGCGATGCCGCGCGTTCTGTCCGCATATGGTTTCTTCGCCGATGCGTGCGCGCAGGTGCCGGGGAAAGGCGTCACGGCATACCGGCTCAACACCCCGCTGTTTTCCGACGGGGCGGAGAAATTGCGCTTCGTCTATGTGCCCGCCGGGGCACAGGCACAGGCACAGGCCCACGGCGAAGGGCTGCTGAACCTTCCAGTCGGCAGTGCGCTGATAAAAACCTTCGCCTTTGGCGAGGGTGATACGCGCCGCCTGATCGAAACCCGTGTGCTACTGCACCGAGATAGCGGGTGGGTGGCGCTGCCCTATCTGTGGAATGAAGAGCAGACCGAGGCCAAGCTGGCGGTTGCCGGTGCGCGGGTGGCGCTGAAAACACCAGGGGGCGAGCAAATCTCGTACCGGGTGCCGAACAAGAACCAGTGCAAGGAATGCCACGGGCTGGATGGGGCAGTGGTTCCGATTGGTCCCAAGGCGCGCAATCTGTCCAAGGACTGGCTGGCGGACATGGTGTCGGCGGGCCATCTCGATACGCTGCCTGACGGCGCAGACACGCTGCCCATGTGGGAAGACCGAGCCAGTGCATCGGCGCAGGCCGCTGCGCGCGCCTATCTCGACGTCAATTGCGCGCATTGTCATCGCCCCGGCGCGACCGCGTCGAACAGCGGGCTGGATTTACGCTGGGAGCAAAACGATCCCCATGCACTGGGCATCGGAAAGCGCCCCGTTGCCGCCGGACGCGGGGCGGGCACGCATCTGTTTGACATCGTCCCCGGCAAGCCTGAAGAATCCATTCTGGTCCACCGGATGCTGAGCGAAGATCCTGGCGTTGCCATGCCCGAATTGGGCAAGGCAACGGTCGATGATGACGGGGTGGCCGCAGTGCGTCGCTGGATCGAAGAAATGTCTGCGCAATGAAATGGCTCTGGCGCTTTCTTGGCGGCGTGGTGGTTGTGCTTGCCGCGCTGTTCCTGATCTTCCGTGTCCCCGATACTGAACCTGATGAAATGCGCGCAAAATATGGTGGAGCGCCGTCACAATTCGTCGAGCTACCCAGCGGTCTTACCGTCCATATGCGTGACGAGGGGCCGCGCGATGCGCCTGTGATTATGCTGCTGCACGGTTCCAATGCCGATCTGCACACCTGGCAGCCCTGGGCCGAGGCTCTGCGCGAGACTTATCGCGTCATCCGGTTCGACCAGATCGGTCACGGCCTCACCGGCCCGGCGCGGAACGGCGATTATGCGCAGACCAGCTTTGTGGCGGGCGTCAATGAAGTTGCCGATACGCTTGGGCTGACGCGCTTCACTCTGGCGGGCAATTCGATGGGCGGCGGCATTGCGCTGGCATATGCTATGGCACATCCCGAGCGGCTGGATGCGCTGGTGCTGGTCGATGCCTCTGGCGCGCCGATCAAGCGAGAGGGCGGCGGCAATCTGTTTTTCAAGCTTGCGGCAATTCCCGGGCTGAACAAGGTGATGGCCGAGATTACTCCGCGCTCTCTGGTCGAGAAAAGCTATTCGCAGAGCGTTTACAATCAGGCGATTGTTACGCCGCAGGCGGTAGATCGCTATTGGGAAATGGCGCGCTATCCGGGCAACCGCACTGCCACACTGCGGCGCTTTGCCACACCGCGCTCCGCTTTCGATGGAGCGGCGGTGGCACAGGTGCAGGTGCCAACTCTGGTGATGTGGGGGGAGGAAGATTCGCTGATCCCATACGAGGCGGCTGGCTGGTTCATGCAGCATCTGCCCAACGCCACGCTGGTTCATTATCCCGACATCGGTCACGTCCCGATGGAAGAAGCGCCGGAGCGCAGCAGCGCTGACCTGCAAAGCTGGCTGGGCGACGTGTTATCTGCGTCACAATCCTCCGGCGCTGGAACTGCGCGATAATCCGACCGTTAGCCAAGATATGAGGGCAGCCCCGTTCCGGGGTTGGATATCTGCGACATAAAGGGGTTTGAATTTGCGCAAGCTGGGGCTGATCGGGGGGATGAGCTGGATCTCGACCCGCGCATATTACGAACGGATCAACAAGATGATCCAGAAGAGCGGGCCGGCCATGTCGAGCGCGCCATTGCTGATCGAAAGTCTCGATTACGCGCAGATCTACAACAGCAAACAGAGCGAAAACTGGGACCATATCGCCGGTGTTCTGGTGGAATCCGCGAAGCGTCTTGAGGGCGCCGGGGCAGAAGGATTGGTGATAGCCGCCAACGCCATGCACAAGGTCTATGATCAGGTTGCCGAAGCCGTATCGATCCCGGTGCTGCACATTGCCGATAGCGTGGGAAAGGCGATGCAGGATGCAGAATGCGAAAATGCAGCCTTGCTGGGTACGCGTTTCGTTATGACCGAAAGCTTCTATCGCCAGCGTCTGGTGGCGCATGGCGTCAATTTGCTGCCGCCTCTGCCAGAAGAGGTCGAGATGGTGGATGGCATCATTTACAAGGAATTGATGCTGGGCCGTGTCACGCGTGATGCCGAACGCGCGCTCAAGACGATCATTACGCACAAAGACAAGCATGGGGCGAAAGCGATCGTTCTGGCGTGCACCGAATTGGAAATGGTAGTCGACACCAATGCCAATGTGCTGCCGGTGTTCGATTCAACCGAAATTCACTGCCGCGCGGCGGCGGACTGGATTTTGGGAAGCGGCTGACCCCGCAACAATGTGACTACCGCGTAACACAATCGCAATTTTGTGTTGAAATTAACCATTACGCGATTGCGTTTCCCAAATTGCGCGTCAGTCTGTCCTTCTCAAATCTTTGGGAAGGGATTGCTAATATGAAAATTACCTGGGGTCGCCTGGCGACCGCGAGCATCGTTGCGCTTGCGGCAGCCGGAACTGCTGCGCCTGCTGCGGCGCAGAAAATCGATAATTCGTATATCTGCGTGTTCAATCCGGGCCTTGTCGCCAAGGGGCAGGTCAAGGCTGAAGCCAACCGTTCGGCCCGTGCCGCTGCGGCGCAGGTCAAGCACACCTATCAGAACACGATCCGCGGTTTTGCCGTAAATGCTTCTGCTCAGGGCGTGGCCAAGATGCAGGCCAACAACCCGCGCATCGCTTTCTGCGAGCAGGACCAGATCATGTCGACCGTCGATGTGAAGGCGAAGAAGGGCAAGCCCGGCAGTGGCGGCGGCGGCACCCAGCCAGCTGAAACCACACCCTGGGGTATCACCCGCGTAGGCGGCGGCCAGACCGGCTCAACCCGCCGCGCCTGGGTGATCGATTCCGGTGTGGATTTCACCCACCCCGATCTGAATGTGAACACCTCGCTGTCGCGCGTGTTCACGCGGGAAAGCACTGCTGACGACAACAATGGCCACGGCAGCCATGTCGCGGGCACCATTGGTGCGATCAAGGGCAACAATATCGGTGTTGTCGGGGTTGCTCCGGGCGTTGAAATCGTCGCGGTCAAGGTTCTCGACCGGCGCGGTTCGGGTTCGAACAGCGGCGTGATTGCCGGTGTCGACTATGCGGCAGCCACATTCACGGCTGGCGATGTCGCCAATATGAGCCTGGGCGGCGGTTTCAGCCAGGCGCTGAACGATGCGGTGATCGCTGCAGCGCAGAAGGGACTCAAGTTTGCTCTGGCTGCGGGTAACGAATCCACTGACGCAAACACCAAATCGCCCGCGTCCGCCAACCACCCGAACATCTACACTATCTCGTCCTTCGCACAGGGTGACAACTGGTCGAGTTTCTCGAACTACGGCAACCCGCCGGTCGATTTCGCGGAGCCCGGCTCCTCGATCTTCTCGACCTATAAGGATGGCGGCTATGCCACGCTTTCGGGCACCTCGATGGCTGCCCCGCACATGGCCGGCCTGCTGTTGCTCGGCACCCCGCGCAGCGGCGGAACGGTCAAGGGCGATCCGGACGGCAATGCCGACACTATCGGTATCAACTGATCGGTTGATCCACTGACGCAATGACGGGGCCGCGTGTCACAAGGCGCGCGGCCCCGTCTTTTCATCCGCTTTCACCGCGGGTTCGTGATCTGTTCACGTTGTCTGGGCTGGCGTGCTGACCTAAGCCTCGCGCACTCATGGACAAAGCCCCCTACGCCGCCGACCCCGCCGCCTCGCGCGGCCGTGCTTTTGCTGAAGAGCGCGCCGGGACGCGCGGACCGCGCAGCGAATTCCAGCGCGACCGCGACCGGATCGTGCATTCCATCGCCTTCCGCCGCCTGCGCTCCAAAACGCAGGTGTTCATCGCGCCTGATGGTGATCACTATCGCACCCGGCTGACTCACAGCATCGAAGTCGCGCAAATCGGGCGCGTGATCGCGCGCGAACTGGGCCTGGACGAGGATCTGACCGAAGCGCTGTGTCTGGCTCATGATATTGGCCACCCGCCGTTTGGCCATGCAGGGGAGAAAGCACTGGAAGAGGCGATGATCCAGGCCGGAGGATTTGACCACAATGCACAAGGCCTGCGCACGCTGGTGTCGCTGGAAAGTCCCTATTGTGACCATGAGGGGCTGAACCTGACATGGGAAACGCTGGAGGGGCTGGCCAAGCACAATGGGCCGGTCGGCGCGCCAAATTGGGCCCTTGCCGAAATTGACGCCGATTTTCCGCTCGAGCTGGGTCAATGGCCCTCGCTGGAGGCGCAGATTGCGGCGGTGGCGGACGATATTGCCTATGACAATCACGATATCGATGACGGCCTTCGCGCGGGCTTTCTTGATCTGGACGATCTGCTGTCGGTTGATTTCCTTGCCGATCAATGGCGAGGGGTCGAACAGCGCTTCCCCACTGCGCCGCGGGATCGCCAGCTGCGTGAACTGGTCCGCAGCCAGATCGGGTTGATGGTCAATGATGTGCTCCACCATACGCGCGCGCAGGTGAAGGGCATGACGAGCAGCGATGACGTGCGCGCTGCGGGCCGCCAGATCGGCAGCTTCTCCCCCGCGATGCGCGATGAGGAACGCGGGTTGAAAGCTTTCATGTATCAGCGGCTGTATTATCACCAGACGCAGCTGGCGACGGCGGAACGGGCGCGGGACGTCATCGGGCGGCTGTTCGTTGCTTACCATCAGGATCCTCAGACCATGCCCGACAGCTGGCTGGCCGGACTTCCCGATAATGAACCGCAGCGCAGCCGCCATATCGCCGATTTCATCGCCGGGATGACTGACCGGTTCGCCATCGACCAGTGCCACCATATCTACGGCCGCGCACCAGAGGGATTGAGCAATGTCTGATCCGGTTCGCATTGGGTTAATTGGTGCCACCGGCCTGATTGGCAGCACTGTTATGCGCGCCTGTGTCGGGCGTGAGGATTTGCGGCTGACTGGCATTGCGCGGCGTGAGGCCAAGCTGCCCAGCGGCATTCGCATGGAGCTGTTCGTGGCCGAGCCTGACAAGTGGGGCGAAGTGATTGAAGCAGTCCGCCCCCGCGCCATGATCTGCGCGCTGGGCACCACATGGAACAAGGCCGGACAGGATGAAGCAGCGTTTCGCGCTGTCGATCAGGATCTGGTTCTGGCCACAGCGGAGGCGGCCAAGGAATATGGCGTGGAAACCTTCGTCCACGTCAGTTCTGTGGGTGCAGATGTGGCATCCAAGACGTTTTATCTGCGGGTCAAAGGCGAGGTTGAGCGTGATCTGGCCAAGCTCCGGTTCAACCGGCTCGACATCCTGCGCCCCGGCCTGCTGCGCGGTAACCGCGCCAACGACCGGCGGCCGGCAGAGCGGCTAGGCATCGCTGCTGCACCCATCCTCAATCTGCTGTTGCACGGGCAATTCCGTAAATATCGCGGTGTGCGAGCCGAAACGGTGGCAGATGCGGCACTGGCGCTGGCCATGCGCCCGGTGCGGGGGCGGTTTGTGCATGACCATGACGCGATACTGCGCGCGGCACGCAGCCTGCCGCAATTGGCAGCGGACGAGGTCTAGCGGCGATGTGGGAGGGTCTTTTCAGCGCGACCAACGCTCTGGCGCTGCTGGGTTGGGCGGCGCTGATCCTGCTGCCGCGGTGGCCCGCGCTGATGGCGGCAATCCTGTATCTGGGCGTCGGCCTGCTCTGCATTGCCTATGCGGTAATGTTTGCCGGGCTAATGGGAGGATGGTTTGATCCATTGCGCGATGCCGGTCTTGCTGCACCCGATCTGGCCAATTATTCGGTCGCCGGACTGATGGACCTGTTCCGCTCACAAGGAGCGGTGGTTCTCGGCTGGACGCATTACCTCGCCTTTGACCTGTTCGTGGGCATCTGGATTGCACGTGACGCCGATGCCAAGGGTTTTTCGCGAATTGGGCAGGCCCCGATCCTGCTGGCGACCTTCTTCGCAGGGCCAATCGGCCTGTTGGTTTGGTTGGCGATCAGGGAACGGCGTGCCCGCGCGCAAGGTCGCTGGCAATAAATCTCAGCCAAACCCGCCCGTACAAATTTGGCGGCCAAACAACACGTCCGCCGGTGAGGGCGGACGTCTCGGCAATTGCTTTGCCTCTAATCAGATAGCGTCGTCGACTTCGTTTGCTACGGATTCGACATCGGCGGCAGCGCCGCGGACGGTGTTACAAGCCGCTGCCGAAAGTGACATTGCGGTAATTCCGACGGCGATAAGAATCTTGCGTACCATGTTGTTGCTTTCCCGAAGAGCTCGTTTTTTGAGCGTATTGGGTATAAAACGGGAAAACCTGAAATGGGTTCCCATCGCATCCATTGTCGCGGCGGAACCGGCCCCCCATATCCGCGCACGATGAACAGCTTCCAACCCGATTTCCTGCTGTTTGCCAGCGATGCAGAGCGCTTGGCCCTGTGGGGCGCACTGTTTGTGCTGCTTGCCGGGATCGCCTCGCTGATGGAACGGCGGCGGATGAAGCGCGCGCAGATCCACCGTGTCGGCTGGGTGCCGTGGACGGGGCTGTTCGTCGGATTCGCCGTGATCGGCGGAGGGATGCTGGCAGTTGCAGTCCCTGTATTGCTGCAGGGCTGACGCAAACTTAGAGGCAGGCTTCCAGATAGGCCTGATCGAAGCCGAACTGACGGGCCTTCTCAAGCGTATAGGGGCGCAGGCCGGACGGGCGGAATTCGCCCAGAATTTTGCCGTCATCGGTCTCGTCGAGATATTCGAACTTGAACAGCTCCTGCGTGACGATGACGTCGCCTTCCATTCCGATCACCTCGGTGATGTTGGTGGTGCGGCGTGAACCGTCGCGGAGACGTTTGACCTGCACAATCAGATCGACTGATTCGGCGATCTGGCGGCTGATGGCTTCCTTGGGGATCTTGATGTCGCCCATCAGGATCATGTTTTCCATACGGCCAAGGCATTCGCGCGGGCTGTTGGCGTGAAGCGTACACATCGAACCATCATGGCCGGTGTTCATGGCGGCAAGCAGATCGAAGCACTCTGCGCCGCGAATTTCGCCCAGGATGATGCGGTCTGGCCGCATACGCAGGGCGTTCTTCACCAGATCGCCAATCGTAATCGCGCCCTGGCCTTCAAGGTTTGGCGGACGGGTTTCCAGCGGCAACCAGTGCGGCTGTTGCAGACGCAGCTCGGCCGCATCCTCGATCGTCAGCACGCGTTCGCCCGGGTCAATCATTTTTGACAGGGCGTTGAGCATGGTTGTCTTGCCCGAACCCGTACCGCCGGAAATGACGACGTTCATGCGGCAGGCACCGGCAATCTTCAACGCGGTCGCCATCTTCTCGCTCATCGAACCAAAGTCCTTGAGCATATCGATGGTGATCGGCTTCTCGGAAAACTTACGAATCGAGATCGCCGTGCCCTTGAGGCTGAGCGGCGGCACGATGACGTTGACACGGCTGCCGTCCTTGAGACGGGCATCGGCCAACGGCGTGGTTTGATCGACGCGGCGGCCGACCTGGTTCACAATCCGCTGTGCGATCTGGAACAGATGCTGTTCATCGCGGAAACGGATCGGGGCCATGACCAGCTTGCCCTTCTTCTCGATATAGGTCTGGTCAGGACCGTTGACCATAATATCCGAGATGTCGGGATCGTTGAGCAATTCTTCGAGCGGGCCAAAGCCCAGCAGCTCGTCGACCAGCACTTTTTCCAGAGCGAACTGTTCGCGGCGGTTCAGCGTGACCTTAAGTTCGGCCAGCACTTCCATGATAATCGGGCGGAATTCTTCGGACAGCTCGTCCTTGGACAGCGTCGCCGCAGCTTCGGGATCGACCCGTTCGAGCAGGCGCGGCAGCACCTGTTCCTTGATCTTGTGAACGCTGGCTTCAAACCCGCCGACTTCGGAATTGCCATCGTGGATGGCGTTCGACCGTTCGGCCAGACGCGCCATCGCATCGCCATTTTGCTGACCAGAGCCGCCTGCGCCGGGCGCGGGCGTGTCATTATCGGGCAAGGGCGGGAATTGCTCGCCGCCGCTTGCACCATCATCCTGTTTCTTGGACGGGGTGGGCGAACCGCCACGCATAGGTTTGGCGACGCCGAATTGCGGACGCGCGCCCGGGCTCATCCCTGCCGGCCCGTTCTTCCGTCCAAATGCGCTCATGCCCGTAAACCCCCGCGGAATAATCCGTGATTCGCTGTGTTTGAACCGTGCCCATTCAAGGCAAAGTCCGTCTCTCGAAGTTTGGTGAATAAAAAGGAAACCTTGATTTTTCCCTAATGGGCAGGGGTCTGTGAGCAATGTTTCGGTCAGGGGCTGCAGTGATCGCACGCACTACCTATATCCCGGTGCTGGTGGCTGTTTGGCGATGTCCCCGACAGGCTGACACTGGTTGTTGCGGCCATTATCATCAGGGCCGGGTTGTTTCTATGGTGGACCACTCCGCGCCAGATCCAGTCCAGCAATTGATTGGGCACGAATAGCGGCTAAGCCGTAATAATACGGCAGGCAGCAAGAAGGGCAGCGTATATGTGCGGCATTATCGGGATCGTTGGCGACCGGCCGGTTGCTGAACTGCTGGTCGAAGGACTGCGGCGGATGGAATACCGCGGTTATGACAGTTCAGGCATTTGCACGGTTCACGGCGGCGTGCTGGTCCGCCGCCGGGCTGAAGGCAAGCTGGCCAATCTGGCCGCTGTGCTGGCCGATGATCCCGCGCCCGGCACCATCGGCATCGCGCACACGCGCTGGGCCACCCACGGTGCCCCGACGGCGCGCAATGCGCATCCCCACGCTACCGAGCAGGTGGCGCTGGTCCACAATGGCATCATCGAGAATTACAAGGAATTGCGCGCCGAGCTGATCGCGCAAGGTCGCACGCTGGACAGCGATACCGACAGTGAGGTGGTGGCGCATCTGGTCTCCAAACAGGTTGAGGACGGCGCCAGCCCGCAAGATGCGGTGCGCGAAGTTCTACCTCGTCTGCGCGGTGCCTTTGCCCTGGCCATTGCCTTCCGCGATTATCCGGGATTGCTGATTGGCGCGCGGCGTGGGTCGCCGCTGGTCATCGGATATGGTGATGATGGCGAGGGCGCGGAAACCTATCTCGGTTCGGATGCGCTGGCATTGGCCCCGCTGACACAGCGGATTGCCTATCTGGAAGAGGGCGACTGGGCGGTCATAACGCGCGATGGCGCTACCATTTATGATGAGGATGGCGAGGCGGTCACCCGCAAGGTCACGATCTCCGGCGCTTCGGCGGCTGCCGTGGAAAAGGGCAATTATCGCCACTTCATGCAGAAAGAGATTTTCGAGCAGCCCACCGTGGTCGCGCAGACGCTGTCCTCCTATCTGCGCCGGTCGGACAATTCGGTGGCATTGCCGCAATTCGATTTTGATATCGGTTCGGTCGACCGGGTCACGATTGTCGCCTGCGGGACGTCATTTTACGCCGGTATGGTTGCCAAATACTGGCTCGAACAATTCGCTCGCGTCCCTGTCGATATCGATGTGGCAAGCGAGTTTCGCTACCGTGATCCAGTGTTGAAGCCGGGCGGGCTGGCGCTGTTCATCTCACAAAGCGGCGAAACTGCCGATACGCTGGCGGCGCTGCGGCATTGCAAGGAAAATGGCCAGATCATCGGGGCCGTGGTCAACGTGCCCACCAGCAGCATGGCGCGCGAAGCTGATCTGCTTTTGCCGACCCACGCGGGTCCGGAAATCGGGGTGGCCAGCACCAAGGCATTCACGTGCCAGCTGGCCGTCCTGGCCGCACTGGCCGCACATATGGCGGTGCGCAAGGGATTGATGAGCCGCGAAGAAGAACATGATGTTGTCGAGCACTTGCTCGAAGCACCGGCCTGCATGAACGCCGCGCTTGATCACGATGATGATATTGCAGCGATGGCGCATCTTATCGCTCCGGCGCGCGATGTCCTCTATCTAGGCCGCGGCCCGGACTATCCCCTGGCGCTGGAAGGCGCGCTAAAACTCAAGGAAATCAGCTACATTCATGCCGAAGGTTATGCCAGTGGTGAAATGAAGCATGGACCCATTGCGCTGATCGACGATCTGGTGCCGGTGATCGTATTGGCACCCTCTGGCCCGCTGTTCGAAAAAACAGTCTCCAACATGGAGGAAGTCCGCGCCCGTGGCGGCAAAATCGTCCTGATTTCCGATGCCGAGGGGCTGGCGCTGGCGGGTGAGGGTTGCATCGCCACCATCGAGATGCCGCGGGTTCACCCGCTGATCGCGCCCCTGGTCTATGCGATTCCTGTGCAATTGCTGGCATATCATACGGCGTGCGTGAAGGGCACCGATGTCGACCAGCCGCGCAATCTGGCAAAGTCAGTAACTGTCGAATAAGCTCTTGTTCTGCCATCAAATGTTAAAGTGATGTTCAAACGCGGCGAACACGGTCCACAGCGTCTTTACCGGGATATAACCTTTCGCACCTATCGCGGGTGTCGTGAGCAATCCAAAACCAGATATCGCAACAATTGCGGCGCCGATTTCGGCGCGACAGGTGATCGGACTGGAAGCGCCTGGAAGCGCTGACTGGTCGCGTTTCCACGGGTCGCAATATGCCCTGCTGAAAGACCGCACCAAGCTGCGCGCCGTGGTTCATGCGATTTCGTTCGTTCTGGCCTGTGTTACCCTTTGGGGATTTGCCTATCCGGGATCGCTGGCGGTCTGGGGCATAGCTCTGGCTGTTGCCGTAACGCTCACCGCGCGTGACGAAATGAAGCTCGGCGATGCCGATGTTCGGACGTTCACCTTTGATGAAATGAAACGCCATGCGATCGGCGCGGCGTTCAAGGGGTTCGCCTGGGGCTTTGGCATCTTCCTGTTTGCTGTGATGGGCGGACAAAGCCAGCTGCTGATGCTGTGGAGCATTGCAGCGCTGCTGATCCTGCTGACCAGCGCCAGCCGTTACAGCGCACCGCTCAGCTCTATTACCTTTACGCTGGCCCTGGGCAGCTGTGTGTTTCTGGCCAGCCTGGTGACGCTCCAGCTGACGCTAGCGGCGGTCATTCTCGCAACGACGATATTCGCCGCATTTGGTGTGGTCGAAGGTTCGCGTATCGCCTTAGGTGCCCGTATGTCGGACACGCAGATGCAGGAGAAGACCGAGGTCGTCTCCATGCTGCTGCGCGAGTTTGAGGAAGGCAAGGCCGATTGGCTATGGCAGATCGACACGCGCCGCCGCCTGTCCGGGGTATCGCCGCGTTTCGCCTTCGCACTGGGCCGTGCCACCAGCGAGATCGAAGGACAGTCCTTCCTGCAATTGATTTCGGGTGATGGCTGGAAAACCGGCCAGTTTCCGCAAAGCCTCCACGAGCTTGCTGACAAAATCAAACGCAAGGAGAACTTCTCCAATCTGATGGTTCGCGTCACCATCGCTGGCGAACATCGCTGGTGGGAGCTTTCGGGCACGCCGATTATGGATGAAGACGGGGTTTACCAGGGCTTCCGCGGGGTCGGCTCCGATGTGACCGAACAACGCGAAAGCTCAGAGAAGATCGCTTATCTGGCGCGCTATGATACGCTGACCCAGCTCCCAAACCGCCTGATGCTTAATGAATCGGTGGCCGAGGCGCTGCACTATGCAGAACAGTGGCGCACACGCTGCGCCTTCCTGATGGTCGACCTTGACCGCTTCAAGGCGATCAACGATTCGCTGGGCCATCTGGTCGGCGACCAGATGCTGGCCGAAGTGGCGGGGCGCATTAAGGCCGTCATGACCGAAGGCGAACTGTGCGGCCGGCTTGGGGGTGACGAGTTCGCCATTGTCATCCGCGATGCGTCGGATCGCAAGCGGATCGAAGCGCTGGCCCGCAAGGTCATTGCCCGCCTGTCCGAACCCTATCTGATTGAAAATCAGGTGCTCTATGTTGGTGCCAGTATTGGCTCATCGATTGGCCCGCGCGATGGCCGGACCGTCGAAGAATTGCTGCGTAACGCCGATCTGGCGCTGTACCGTGCGAAAGATGCCGGCGGCGGCGAATATTTCGAATACGAACCCTCGCTCCATGCGATGGCCGAGGAAAAGCGCCAGCTGGAATTCTCGCTGCGCGGTGCGCTGGAGAAGCAGGAATTGCTGCTCCATTATCAGCCGGTTGTGGACGCTTACAGCGAAACCATCGTCAGTTTCGAAGCTCTGGTGCGCTGGAACAGCCGCGAGCATGGTTTCATCAGCCCGGGCAAATTTATCCCGCTGGCCGAAGACACTCGCCTGATCGTCCCAATTGGTACCTGGATCATGCAGGAGGCCTGCCGTGAGGCGGCTGCCAATTGGCCCGAAGACGTGAAGGTCAACATCAACGTCTCGCCCGAGCAGCTGCTTGAGCCAGACTTCGTTACTGTGGTCGTGCGGGCTCTGTCACACAGTGGCCTGGACCCCAAGCGGCTGGAAATCGAGGTTACCGAAAGCATTTTTGTGCGCGACGCGGACATTGCCCGCAAGGCGCTGGAACAGTGCATGGCGCTGGGTTGCTCAATCGCTCTCGACGATTTCGGAACAGGCTATTCCTCGCTTGGCTATCTGCGCAAACTCAGCTTCTCGACCATCAAGGTCGACCGCAGCTTTGTGCAGGGCGCCGCGCAGAACAGCCGTGAGAGCCTGGCTATCATCCGCGCCGTGGTGGCGATGGCTGAAAGCCTTGAAATGACCACCACCGCCGAAGGCGTCGAAAATGAAGAAGAAGCCGAAATGATCCGCAAACTCGGCTGCGACAAAATCCAGGGCTTCCACTTCGGCCGACCAATGCCACCAGCCGATGTGATCAAGATTTTCACGCGAAAAGCGGCTGACGAGCAGCGCAAAATCGCCTGATCAGGCGGTTGCCAACGCCTTGATAGCGCTTTCGAACAAGGCGCGGCCATCGGTTCCGCCATGCGCAGGTTCAACCGCCCGTTCAGGATGCGGCATCATGCCCAGCACATTGCCCGCTGCATTCAGCAGCCCGGCGATATCGCGCCGTGATCCGTTGCAATTATCGGCATAGCGGAACGCCACGCGGCCATCGCCCTCAATCCGGTCGAGCGTATCGTCATCGGCAAAGTAATTGCCATCGTGATGCGCCACTGGGATGTTGATCGTCTGGCCCGCGTCATAGCCCGCCGTGAAAAGCGATTGCGTGTTCTCGACCGTCAGTGCCACGGTGCGGCAGATGAAAGTCTGCCCCGCATTGCGCATCAGCGCGCCGGGCAGCAGCCCCGCTTCGGTCAGCACCTGAAAGCCGTTGCACACGCCCAGCACGGGCACGCCGCGCCCGGCTGCGGCGATCACCGCGCGCATGATCGGGCTGCGTGCTGCCATCGCGCCAGAGCGCAGATAGTCGCCATAGGAAAACCCGCCGGGCAGCACGATGAAATCGAGGCTTTCGGGCAGTTCGGCATCGCCGTGCCAGACACGCAGCGGGGCTTGTCCCGATACAGTCTTCAGCGCCACCGCCATGTCGCGGTCGCAGTTGGAACCCGGAAAGGTGATGACTGCGGTGCGAAAGCTCATGCGGGCTCTTTCTCGATCCGGTAGTTTTCGATCACCGTATTGGCGAGCAGCTGGCGGCACATCGTGTCGAGCGCTTCGTCAGTGGTGTCGTCGGCGGCGTCAAGTTCGATCATCCGACCAATGCGGACATCTTCGACACCGGCAAAGCCCAATCCTTCCAGCGCATGGTGGACAGCACGGCCCTGCGGGTCGAGCACACCGGGCTTGAGGTTTACGAACACGCGGACTTTCATGGGCAGGCCTTTCGGATCGGACGGCGCGAAACTGTGGGCGCGCCTATGCCGTGAAGGGCGCCGACAGGCAAGGCGCGGCGCGATTTGCCCCGCAATTTTGCCGCTGAGGGTACAGGGTGTTGGCTTTGCAGCAAGCGCTTGGCTAAGCCTGCGGTGTGATCCGCATCGACCTGTTCTATAACCCGTACTCGGGCGGCTTTCGCGCACCGCGCCTCGCTGCGTTGGTCGAGGCTCTGGCGGCAGAGGGCTTTGCGGTTACCCAGCGCGAAACTTCGCTTGAACCAATTCAGGTCAGCGCAGGGTGCGAACTGGTGTGCATCCACGGCGGCGATGGCGCATTGCGCGATACAGTCGCGGCGCTGGGAACTGCTGCCGGGCAAGTCCCGCTGTGCGTCGCGCCCACCGGCACGATCAATCTGGTCGCACGCGAGCTTGGCTATGCAGCAGAACCGCGCAAATTCGCGTCCGCGTTGCGGGCAGCGTGGGATCGCGGGCAGGACAGCTGGGTCCACGCTCCGCTTTATACGCTGGGCGAATTGCCAGTGGTGTCATGCCTCAGCATCGGCCCCGACAGCCATGCGGTGTCGCGAGTGTCCAGCGCGCTCAAGATGCGGATCGGCCGCTATGCCTATGTCGTGGCACTGCTGCGACAGATGCGGGATTGGCCGCGCAATCCGATGACTGTTCGCGGTGAGCTCGCGACGGGAGAGGTGTTCGAATGCGAGGCAGAGGCGGTCATAGCCTCGCACGGCGCACTGTTCGCCGGGCCATTCCGCCTCAGCCCCAAAGCGGCCCTGACAGCCGATGCGGTGGAGCTTATTACGCTGCACCGCTCGACCCGACTGGGCACGCTCGCACTGGCACTGGCGGCGATGCTGCACCTGCCCATCGCCAAGCTGCGCCTGGCCGAAATCCGTAGTATTCGCCGCGCCAGTTTCAACCGCTGTGTGACGCCCGTACAGGTCGACGGCGACCACTTCCCGGACTGCGCTTACGCCATCGGGCCCAGCGGCCTGACGCTGCGTTATGTGGTTTAAATGCTTACTTTTTAACTGGTTTGGCAGTGTTGCGCAGCCGCCCGCGATGGGCGTTGAGATCGAGCACTTCGCCGGGTCCTGAATCCTCGTTCTGCAACAGGCCGAGGCGGCGGGCGACTTCGCGATAGGCTTCTTCGACACCGCCCAGATCGCGGCGGAAGCGGTCCTTGTCGAGCTTCTCGCCCGAATTAATGTCCCACAGGCGGCAGCCGTCGGGGCTGATCTCGTCGGCCAGAATTACGCGCGCGTAATCGCCGTCCCAGATGCGGCCGAACTCCAGCTTGAAGTCTACCAGCCGGATATCGATCGCGGCGAACATGCCGGACAGGAAATCGTTGATGCGGATCGCCATGCTGGACATGTCCTGCAGCTCTTCATGGCTGCACCAGTTGAAGCAGGCGATGTGTTCTTCGGACACCAGCGGGTCACCCAGCGCATCGTCCTTGTAGTAATATTCGATCAGCGTGTGCGGCAGCGGTTCGCCCTCTTCGATCCCCAGGCGTTTGGAAATCGAGCCAGCGGCGACGTTGCGCACGACCACTTCAAGCGGAATAATTTCGACCTGGCGCACCAGCTGTTCGCGCATATTGAGGCGGCGAATGAAATGCGTCGGGATGCCGATGTGGCTGAGGCGCGTGAACACATATTCGCTGATGCGATTGTTGATCACGCCCTTGCCGTTGATCGTGCCCTTTTTCTCGGCATTGAAGGCGGTCGCGTCATCCTTGAAATACTGGATGATGGTGCCCGGTTCGGGGCCTTCATACAGGATCTTGGCCTTGCCTTCGTAGATCTGGCGGCGACGTGCCATGGGCGGTTATTCCTTCGTGCAAAAAGCCAAGCGCCCCGGCGGCGGAATCGAATGGCTTCCGCAAGCTCCGGGGCGATGGCCGCGCCATACCGCAAGGGCAGCAGGGACGCAATTGCGCAGCTTAAAGGCGCGCTGGAAATACGAATCGATCAGTGAACCGAACTGGAGGGCGTTTCCTCGACCGCGGGGGCGTGGTCAGCCTTCAGCTTGTCGATCAGCCGCCCCAGCGTGGCGCGCTGGACCAGTACCGAGAACAGCACGGCGGCAAAGGTTGCGGCCAGGATCAGGTCGCGCGTTTCGCCCGGTGGTAGCGAGAGCGCCAGAGCGATCGAGATGCCGCCGCGCAAACCGCCCCACCACAGCACACGGCCCGCCCCTTTTTCGGCCAGTCGGGTTGCAGGGATGGCTTTGGTGCTGACTGTGACGGCCACGGCGCGCGCTGCCAGCGTCAGCGGGATGGCGGCGAGGCCGAGGATCAGGTCGTCGACGCCGGGCACCAGCGCGATCATCTCAAGCCCGATCAGCAGGAACAGCACCGAATTGAGCAATTCGTCGACCAGCTCCCAGAACTTTACCACGTAATCGCGCGTCACATCGCTCATCGCGTAGGTGACCCCGTGATTGCCAATCAGCAGGCCAGCAACCGCCATCGCCAGCGGGCCGGAGATGTGCAGGCTGGAACACAGCGCATAGCCGCCCATGACGATGGCCAGCGTGATCAGCACTTCCAGCGTATATTCGTCCATGCTGGCCAGCGCACGGTAACCGATCCAGCCGAACACCAGACCGACCAGCACACCGCCACCGGCCTCGATAGCGAACAACCGCGCGCCTTCGGACAGCGAGAAATCTGCGCCGGTCACTGCCGCGCCCAGCAGGATGGTGAAAATCACGATGCCTACGCCGTCATTGAACAGGCTCTCCCCCGCCACCGCGCTTTGCAGTGATAGCGGCACGTTTTCCTCGCGCAGGACGCCCAGCACCGACACCGGATCAGTGGGCGAAATCAGCGCGCCAAACACGAAATACCAGATCGGCGTAATCGGCAGCCCCAGCGCAAGGCCGACGCCCCATGTAGCCATGCCCACCAGAATGGTCGACACCATCACGCCAATCGTCGAGAGCAGTAGCACTGGCAGCCAGGCGTTCTTGAGCCGGTCAAGATCGACATGCAGCGCCCCCGCAAACAGCAGGAAACTGAGCATCCCCTGCAACAAGGTGTCGGTGAAATTCATCTGCGACAACAGGCCTGCAACCTGATCATCCAGCGTCACGGCTGGGAAGAACGCATTGGCGATCATCAGCCCCATCGCCGCCAGCGCGCCCATCACGGTCAGCCCGATAACATGCGGCAGCTTGATGAAATGATGATTAAACCAGCCGAGCAGCGCGGCGGCCACCACCAGAATGGCTGCGATGTCGAAGGCGTTGAGCGCGTTGGCAGAAGTTTCATGCATGGCCGGGGTCGATAGCGGCACTTGGCGCTAAGGTGAAGCTTGCGTGTGCAGGCGTGCTTGGGCAGGCAGGCGCACCATGCAGGCAAGCGATCAGGACCGCGCGGCGGAATACCGATACCGGCATTCGGGGCTCATCGTCGCCTCAGCGCTGCCCTTGCCCGAATGGGAGGCGTTTGCGGCGCAGGATACTGGCGCGGCGGATGTGACGATTGCGCTGGGCGAGGGGCCGATGGCTTGCAATCTGGCGTACGATGGCCTGACCTTTGATGATGGCGTGATGCGCTTCCAGATCGACGATATTGGCGGCTGGGAAATCGCGGAGGGCAATCGGATTACGCTGTTCCTCGATCCTGCTGCCGATATGCGTGAGTTGCGGCTGTTCACGCTGGGCAGCGCGTGGGGCGCGCTGGGTTATCAGCGTGGGCATGCGATGTGGCATGGCAGCGCGGTGGCGCGCGAGGGCCACGCGGTGCTGCTGTGCGGTGATGCGGGCGAGGGCAAGAGCACGATGGCAGGTGCGCTGCTGTCACGCGGCGGCACGCTGGTCGCAGATGACCTCAGCCGCATCGCTCCGGGGAAGGGCGCGGCCGTCATCCACCCCTCCAGCGCCCGGCTGAAACTGTGGCGTGAGGCGATTGACCGGCTTGGCTGGCAGGACCGCGTGATTGAGCGCGATTATTACCGCGAGGACAAGTTTCATTGCAGCGTCGCTGCGCACGCGGCTGGCGATCCGCCAATGCCGCTCGCCGCCGTTGTGGTGCTTACCACTGGCGAAGCAGTGTCGCTGGAGCGTTTGCAAGGGGGCGCAGCGGTGCAGGCCGCGCTGCGCGGGACGATGTACCGTCCCGAAATGCTTGAGGCACTGGGCGAGTGGGCACAGCAGGGTGCGTTGGCCGCTCGCATCGCTGTGAACTGCCCGGTCTGGCGGTTGACGCGCCCGCGCGACTTCGCTGCGCTGGACGAAGCCTGCGCTGCGCTGGCACCTTTGTGGCCTGGACAAGAACCATAGAGGCGTTCGCGCGTTCGAAGGCGCGGGAGGATTTTACTGTATGACCATCAACAGCGTTACGGACTGGCTGTACAATACCGCATGGCCGTGGCTGCGCGACCGTCCGCTGCGCTATACGCTGCTGTTCGCTTTCCTGATCGTGTTGCTGGCTTGGGAAACCGCCGCCGCGCCGCCGTGGCGGATGGGCGAGACGGGGCAGGCCGACGCGCTGGAATTCCTCGCCGCCGATGACACCGTGATTGCGCGGCGCGGCAATGCTGTCCCTGAACCGATCGAGGCCGGATCACTGCCGCCGCACGTCCGCAACGCCTTTATCGCTATCGAGGATCGCCGGTTCTTCGACCACGGCGGGTTGGACCTGCGCGGTCTGGCGCGCGCTATGCTCGCCAATGCGCAGGCGGGCGGCGTGGTGGAGGGCGGCTCCACCATTACCCAGCAATATGTCAAAAACGCCTATCTGACTCAGGACCGCACCTTTGCACGTAAGCTGAAAGAGGTGGTGCTGGCCGATTGGGTCGAAGTGTGGATGGGCAAGGATGACATCCTCTCCGGCTATCTCGAAGCGGCATATTATGGCGACGGCCAAAACGGCCTGGCTGCCGCCGCGCGCCATTATTTCGACCGTGCACCCGCGGATCTGACGCTTGGCCAATCCGCCTTGCTGGCCGGAATGCTAAAGGCGCCGTCCAATCTGGCACCGACCGTGGACCGTGAGGCTTCGCTGGAGCGGATGCGTATCGTGCTGTCGGCGATGGCGGATGCAGAGTTCATCACTGCCAAGCAGGCCGAGGGCGAGCCTGACCCCCGCGTCACGCACCCGCGCGCTGGCGGTGATGATGTACCAGGCGGGTCATGGTTTACCGATTGGCTGGCGCAGGGCATGGACGATAATGCGACCGGGCAGGTCAAGACCACGCTCGACGCGGCATTACAGGCTCAGGCCGAACAGGCAGTTGCTGCGGCATCGCTGGGCAGCGCCGAGGTCGCCCTGATCGCAATCCGTCCCGATGGCCGCGTGGTGGCGATGGTAGGCGGTAAGGAATGGCAGGCCGAGGCGTTCAACCGCGCGCTGTTTGCCGAACGTCAGCCGGGTTCGACGTTCAAACTGTTCGATTATCTCGCCGCTTTTCGTGATGGCGCAACGCCCGACGACACCATGCTGGACGGCCCCCTGAACATTGACGGGTGGCAGCCGAAGAATGCCTATTCGGGCTATCGCGGAGCAATCACCATCCGCGAGGCCTTTGCGATTTCCAGCAACACCGTGGCAGTGCGCGCGGCGCAGACCGCAGGCTATGACGAAGTGCGCAAGGCTGCGCGCGATCTGGGTGTGCATTCGGAGCTGACCGAGATGGACAGCCTGCCGCTGGGCACGTCAAACATGACGCTGGCCGAACTGGTTACCGCCTATGCCGCCTTTGCGGGCGGGCGGTATCCGGTCACATTGTACGGGATCGAAGATGACGCCGACCCGCCAAGCGAGGAGCTGGACCGGCATGGCGAATGGATCCCGATGCTCGATCTCTTGTGGCAGGCGGCCAATGCCGGAACGGGCAAGCGCGCCGTGCTGGCGCAGCCGACCTTTGGCAAGACCGGGACATCGCAAGATGGCCGCGATTCGCTGTTTGTGGGCTTTGCCGGTAATCTGGTGACCGCCGTGTGGGTGGGCCGTGACGACAATGATCCCATCCCCGGCAATAGCGGCGGCCATGTGCCCGCACAGATTTGGAACGCCTTCATGTCCGGCGCCGATCTGGAGCCGATGGACCTGCCATTCAATGCCAATGGCGCGTCCACTTCCACTTCCACGTCCACAGCCGCTGTCTCTACCGCAGCAGCAGGCGCAACTGCGGCAGCAGCAGCCACCACTCGCAAGCCACCGAAAAAGCGCGGCAAGAAACGCGGCGGCAAAGGCCGCAAAAAGCGCTGAGGCGGATTGTCAGGAAAAAGGAATGGTGCCCAGGGGCGGAGTCGAACCACCGACACGACGATTTTCAGTCGTCTGCTCTACCACTGAGCTACCCGGGCATTCCTGTCGCAGCCGTCCTTGCGTGGGCGGCCAGCGGTTGGAGTGCGCGCCTATGGCGAAGCCTCGCGCGCTTGGCAAGGGGGAATCAGTCCTCTTCGCCGCGGACCACGGCCGCGGCGATTTCTTCGGGCAGTGCGGTGCGACCGGGCACAGCGTAACCTTCGCCGAACCAGCGCGCCAGATCGCGGTCGCGGCAGCGGGCCGAACAGAACGGCGCAAATTCTTGACTGCGTGGTTTGCGGCAGATCGGGCAGGGCTTGGCTTGGCTAGTCATGTGGCACGATCTGGGCAAAACACGCCTCATATTCAAGCCGCTCGTGGTCGATCTTCACCAGCACCGGCCACCCGGTCCGGCGTTTCAGCTGGATCAGCCAGTCCTCTTGGATGGCACTGGCAATTTCGGGCCCGCAATTGAGCTGGATCACGCCGGGGTGGTCCAGCCGTTCCGCTTCGCGCAGCAGCGCGCGGGCATAGGCACCCGCCCGATTGTGGACGATATGCGCCAGCAGCGATGGCCGCTGTAGCCGTGCGACCAATTGCACAAAGCCGAAGCCGTTGATCGCAGTGCGTTCATGCGGCCAATTGTCCAGCGAGTCGGCCAACGCCCGATCCACCGCCTTGCGGCTTTCCCGAGTGGTCAGCGTGGGAAAATCGATCCCGACATTGCCGCCAATGTCGAACCGCTGCAGCGCCTTGGCCAGCGGCGGGACTGCGGCCAGCGCCAGCCGCTCTGGACTGTCTTCGCCATCCACGTCGATCAGCAGCATCGCGGGGGTGGGGTAGAGCAACAGCGCACCACCGGGAAATTCGGCACGCTTACTGTCCGCTTCGCGCCAAAGCTCTGCCCAATCGGCTTCATCCGGGAAACGGCGCACAATCCGCACCGTTGCACCGTCCGCGCGCAATTGGTCGGCCAGACTGAGCGGGCCGCGCAATTCGGCGTCGCTGGGACGGCCCTGCGCCAATTTTTGGCGACCAGCCTCCCAGATGCGGGCGCGGGTGATTTCTATGCGCAGCGATGCGCCTTCGGAAGCAGAGGGGGGAAGCCGGTCTATATTCGCCCGCTCGCCTCCGGCAAATTCGGCAATGCCCCGTAAAGCACCCTTGCGGCGGCTAATCAGCTTGGCATCGGAGATTTGTCCTGCGGTAAGCCCGCCGGGCCAGTGTAGCCGTGCCACGGCAATTTCACCGCCATCGAGCAGGATCGCGCGGTCTTCGCCGATCCCCTCCTCGACCAGCCACTGGGGGCCGGACGGTTCAGGCAAGCTCGAACCCCGCCGCCTTGAGCAGCAGGCGGGCTTCGTAAAGCGGCAGGCCCATCACGCCCGAATGACTGCCCTGAATGCGGGCAATCAGCCCTTCCGCGATTCCCTGGATGGCATAGCCGCCAGCTTTGCCATCCCATTCGCCACTGACGATATAGGCGTCGATTTCCTCTGCGCTCAGCCGCTTGAACATCACCATTGTCTCGCTCAGCTTCTCGCGGATCGTCCCGTCGGGCGCGCGCAGTGCCAGTGCGGACAGCACGCGGTGGCGGCGGCCCGACAACAGTTCCAGACAGGTGCGCGCGGTGACTTCGTCCTCGGCCTTGGGCAGGATGCGGCGGCCAGCGGCCACCACCGTGTCACCCGCCAGAACGAAGCCGTCATCCGAAGCGGCTGCAACAGCTTTCTCGCGCGCCATGCGGATTGCATAGGCGCGGGGCAGTTCAGCCTTGAGCGGGGCCTCGTCGATATCGGCAGGCACGATGGCATTGGGCACCATGCCCAGCCGCGCGAGCAATTCGCGCCGCCGGGGGCTTGCCGATGCGAGAATGAGTGTGGGGGAGCCCACGCGCGTTTATTGCGGGCCGGGGCCGCCGCGTCCGGGCATGAAGCGGTAGGTGATCCGCGCCTTGGTCAGATCGTAAGGTGTCAGTTCGCACAGCACCTCGTCACCAACCAGCACGCGGATGCGGTTCTTGCGCATTTTACCGGCGGTGTGGCCAAGCACTTCGTGGCCGTTCTCGAGCTCTACCCGGAACATGGCGTTGGGCAGCAGCTCAACCACGCGTCCGCGCATTTCGAGGAGTTCTTCTTTGGCCATGCAGTTCAAGTTTCCGTAAATTACCGGGATCGGTGGCCGCGCCCTTTAGCGGGGGGTGGGACAAAAGGGAAGCCTTGGCGCCCATAGTGCCGTTTTCTGCCAACAGCGCATCGGGGATGACCAGTGACAATGCGTTACAGTCAAGCGCTTGCATCATGTGCCGGAAATCCGCACTGCTTTGAAGGGGGAGGGTTATTTCAGACGATTTAAGGAACCGCGATCTTGCGATTTTCTACGGTTTTGATGTTTTCTGCTGCCGCAATCGTGTGGCCCGCAGCTGTGAAGGCGCAGTCTGAAGATGCGACCGAAGCGCAAGCGAGGCCGGAAGTGCCAGATGCCGGGACGATTGTGGTCCAGGGCACGCGCATTCGCGGTCAGCTGATCATCGACGTACCACCTATCGCTGAATACGATGCCGAGGATATTGCCGGTTTTGGCGCGGGCTCCATCGCCGATGTGCTCGAAGCAATTGCCCCAGCCACGGGCAGCGGGTCACGCGGCGGGCGCGGCGGAGGTCGGCCGGTGTTCCTGATCAACGGTATTCGCGTGTCCAGCTTCCGCGAGTTTTCCAATTACCCGCCGGAATCCATCGCCAAGGTCGAGGTTTTTGCCGAGGAAGTGGCGCAGCGGTTTGGTTTCTCGCCCGATCAGCGCGTGGTCAACATCGTGCTCAAGCCCGATTTCTCCAGCCTCACTACCGAGGTGGAATACGAACAGCCCGATCGCGGCGGCTATTCGCGAACCGAGCAGGAGGCGACTTTTCTCAAGATCGCCAATGGCGGACGGCTTAATTTCAATGTCGAAGTCAACGACACCAGCCTGCTGACCGAGGCCGAGCGCGGACTGGAGGTTGATGGTCAGCCGGGCGTCGCGGAGTTTCGCAGCCTGATTGCTGACAGCTTCGGGGTCGAAGCGACAGCGAACTACGCCCGCGCGTTTATTGACAGCGGAACTTCGCTCAGTCTGAATCTGGCGGCAGAGCGGAACAAGAGCCGCAGCCTGTCAGGGCTGGATGCAGTGACGCTGTTTGCGCCCGATGGCACCAGCGCTTTCCGGATCATTGACGCAGACAACCCGCTGGAACGGCGTTTGCAGACTGATACATTGTCGATGGGCGGATCGCTGAACAAGAACTTCAGCGGCTGGAACACGACCTTCACCGCTGACGCAGTTCGCGCCGATAGTATGACCGAGATTGACCGCCGTTCGGACACCACCGCGCTGGTGACGGCAGCGGCGCTGGGCACCTTTGCAATCGATGCCGCGCTGCCCGGATTTGGCGATCCCGGCGTCGATAGTGCGACCAGCCAAACCACAACTTTCGTCAGCAAGGCCACCACCACCGGCTATCCGATCACCCTGCCAGCGGGCGATGTGTCGGCCACCTTCGATGCCGGATTCGATTACAAGCAGCTCAAGAGCGAAGACACCCGCTCGCCCCTGCCTATCAGTGTCAAGCGGCGGCGGCTGGCGGGCGGTGCCAATGTCACAGTGCCCGTGCTGAAGCGCGATGATACCTGGGCAGGATTTGGCGATGTCAGCCTGACATTTGCCGGCGGTTTCGAGAATTTGTCCGACTTCGGCACGCTTAAGGACTGGAGCGCCGGGGTGAACTGGTCGCCGTTCGACAGCCTGTCGCTCAGCGCGACGCGGATCTGGCGCGAGGTTGCCCCCAGCCTGACCACTCTGGGCAGCCCGCGCATCGATTTGCTCAACACGCAGGTGTTTGATTTCACCACCGGCCAGAACGGGTTCGCCACGATTATCAGTGGCGGCAATCCTGACCTGCTCGCGGAAACACAGGCCGACTGGAAATTCAGCGCGAACTGGCGTCTGCCGTTTTTGGATGGCGCGCGGTTGCAGGCGGATTACGGTATCAACCGTTCACGTGACGTGACCAGTTCGCCCGGTTTCAGCGCGGCGTTCGAGGAGGCCTTTCCCGACCGCGTGACACGCGGTGCAGGCGGGCAACTGACACAAATCGACCTGCGTCCAGTGACCTTGTACGAAACCCGCAGCCGAGTGCTCAGCTTTGGCCTCAATATGCGCGGCTCCATCGGCAAAGCTCCTGAACGGGGCGAGCGCGGCGGACGGCCCGGCGGCGTTCCCCCAGCAAGTGTAGCGCCGGCTGGCGGCAGGCCTGAAGGCGCACCTCCGGGGAGAAGCGGCAGCGGATTCGATCCTGCACGCTTTGCCGAAATGCGTAAGACTTTCTGCGCCGTGCCAGAGGGTGAAATGCCCGATCTGTCCGCGATCCCCGAAATGTTTCGCGCGCGCCTGATGGACGCTGACGGCAATCCCGATCCCGAGAAAATCGCCGCTGCCCGCGCCCGGTTCTGCGCAGCCGATGGCGGTGAAGCTGGTCCGGGCGGCGAAGGAGGCCCCGGCGGGGATAGCGAGCGCTTCGCTGCAATGCGCACCGCGATCTGTGCCGATCCGCCCCAGCTCGACGGCTTGCCCCCGCAAATGCTCGAACGGCTGCGCGGAGAGAATGGCGAGATCGATCCCGAACGGCTGAAACAGGTCCGCGCGCGGTTCTGTGCTGCTGATGATGCACCACAGGGCGGGAGCAGTCAGGCTGGCGGCGGTCGCCGTGGTGGTGGCGGGTTCAATCCGGCGGCGATGTTCGGACGCGGCGGCGATAGCCGTGCGCGCTATTTCCTCAGCCTGAACCACAATATCACGCTGGAAAACGAGGTGCTGCTGGCGGCTGGCGGGCCATTGTTCGACCAATTGGCAGGCGAAGTCCTGAGCGGCGGGACCATTCCGCAGCACAGCGCCCGGCTGGAGGGCGGAATTTTCTGGCAGGGCTACGGATTGCGCCTGTCGGGCCGCTATACCGGCGAAGCGGAATTGCGCGGCGCTGGCCTGAACGGTAGCAACGATCTGTTCTTCGGCGATTTGGTCACATTCGACGTGCGCGTGTTTGCCGATCTTGGCCAAGTGCTGAAGCAGGAGGACGGCTGGCTGAAGGGCCTACGCGTGTCCCTCTTGGCAGACAATGTATTCGACGCACGCCGCAGTGTGGTCGACAGCAATGGCGTCACCCCGGATTCCTATGAACCGTTCCGAATCGATCCGGTCGGGCGTTATCTGGGTATCGATATCCGCAAAGCGTTCTGAGCCGCCCGGTTATAGATCAGTGCAAGTTGCGACGCGGGAAGGCCAGGCAGGCCAGACCGCGCGGGGCAAAGGGCTGCCATGCGCCTTCGGTCTGCGAGAGGCGGTCAGCGATGGCATAGACCGCCGCGGGATTGACGCCCAGACCGCAATGGCTGGCGATAACTTCGATGTTCTCGCACTGGTCGTGATCGCCCGCCTGCACTGATCCGCGCCAATGGACCACGCCATCGGTGCGCGTCAGGATCGAGGTGGTGGGGACCGGCGGCGCTTTGGCCAGCTCGCGGAAATTGCCCTGCCGCATAGGCTCAGGCTCGCGCCCGTTGAGCATTTCGAACAGGCGGCGGGCATTGGTGTGGTTGCGATCATCGCTGATCGGGCTGCCCAGACTGATGACCTGACGCACCTTCTTGGGGGCCAGCTTGGCCAGTTCGCGCGCGAACACGCCGCCCAGGCTCCACCCAACGATGCTGATTGCGCCGCCGCTGCGGTCATACAGCGCGTCGACACAGTCCATCATTTCGGAAATCCGCGCGTTATCGACGCGGATATTGCGGCCAAGTTTCCAGCCCACCGCATCATAGCCAAGGCTTTCCAGCAACGAGCGCAGCGGGCGGGTTGAACCGTCCGACGCCATGAAGCCGGGCAGGACCAGTACGCCGTGGCCATCACCCTTAGGCAACAGCCGCATCATCGGGCGCAGCGCATAGAAACTGGCCAGTTCGCCCATCGCGCGGCCCGGTTCGGACAGGGCGAGGAGGGCGTGGGGCGGGCGGGCCTGCGCCCGGCCGGGTGCTGTGGTGGTGGTAGCGGTCATGTCTTGGTCGAACCCTTTTTCGGTGCGCTCGGCTTGCGCGGTTTGCGCGCAGTCTTGCTTGTCGCCCCCATGGCCGGCGCAGTCGGCTTGGCGGTTCGTGGCTTGCTGGTGGTTTTCTTAGCAGAAGACTTCTTTATGGTTGCTGACTTGGCCTTGGGCTTTTTCGCAGCGGGTTGCTTGTCAGGCTCACCGGCCTTGTCCCGCGCAGTGTCGCGCAATTCGTGGAAGCTGTCTTCGATGCACTGCGCGTAGAATTCCGGATCGGGCAGCAAATCGCGGCAGGCGGTGAAGGCGATGGTCGCTTCATCGACATAGCTTTGCACGACATGGCCCAGACCCATGCCATCGGTAAGGCAGACCAGCCCCATCTGGCTTTCCAGCCGCGCACCCGATGAATAAATCGGCACCGGCGGTCCGGGTACGTTGGTGACCACGGTGGTGAAGGGCGGGCCGACCCGATTGGCAAGCCCCAGCCGCGTGTACAGCTGTGCGCCCAGCGACATATAGAGTGCGGGCGAAACCTTGCTGATCTCGGTCATGTTCCGCGCGCCAACAGCCTCAGTCATGGCTTTGGAATTCATGGTTTTTTCATGGACGAAGGTCAGCCGCTCGGCCGGATCGTTCAGATGTGTGCCCAGCGGCGCGACCATTGCCGCGACCTGATTGCCCATGTTGCCTTTTTCCGATGCGGAGCGAACCGAGATCGGTGCCATTGCGGTTAGCGTCTTCTCGGGCAAATCGTCCTTTGACAGCAGATATTTGCGCATCGCCCCGCCGACAATCGCCAGAAACACATCGTTGACCTTGCAGCCCGGTGACAGCGCGCGGATCGCTTTGATATCGGCCAGTGGTACACTGCGCCCCTCGATCACGCGGGTGGAGGATATCGGGCGGTTGAAGCGGCTGCGCGGGGCCAGCATTTCGCGGCTGACGCTGAAATCCTTGGCGGCCAGCCCCTTGATGGCCTTGGCCAGGCCCGGCGCGGCCTTGGCGGCCACTTCCAGCTGTTTGAAGGGGTTGGTCAGCGCGTTGAAATAGCTTTTGCCGAGCAGTTCGGTGGCATTGGGCAGTTTCCCCGGCTGCCACGGGTCGGGCTTGTCAGGTGCCGGATCGTCGGGGTTGAGCGTGTGCATCGCTTCGAGCAGATCGACCCCGCTCATCCCGTCGATGGCGGAATGATGGACCTTGGTGACCATTGCATAGGAACCCGGCGCTGCGCCTTCGACGCCGTCGAGCCCTTCGATCACGGTAAATTCCCACGGCGGGCGGGTCAGGTCCAGCGGGCGGGCAAAGATTCGCGCGGCCTGAATGCACAATTGCCGCCAGTCACCCGGCTTGGGCAGCGCGATATGGCGGACGTGATATTCCAGATCGAAATCGGGATCCTCGATCCAATAGGGATAATCGAGGTCGAAGGGCACGCGGACCAGCCGCTGACGGATGGTCTTGCTCAGCTGCATCCGGCTTTCGAAAAACGCCAGAATGTCCTTGAACCGGACAAAGCCGCCGGGTGCGGTTGCGGGATTGTAAATCAGGATAGAGCCGATGTGCATCGGGGAATTGCGCGTTTCCAGCGCAACGAAGCTCGCATCCATTCCCTGCAATTGTCGCATCCGGTTTTCCCTGCCACAATCCGTTTATTGCGGATCACACGGGTCACGGCGTAACAGAATTGTGCACTGCGTCAAATGCGCCTTACATTGCATCCCCTGCGGCCACTGCTGATGCCCATGCCCATTGGAAATTATAGCCGCCCAGCCAGCCGGTAACATCAACCGCTTCGCCAATTGCGTAAAGGCCGGGAGTGCGTTTGCTTTCCAAGGTCTTCGACGACAATTCTGCTGTAGAGATGCCGCCGACGGTAACCTCGGCCTTGGCAAAGCCTTCGGTGCCATTGGGGCGGAAATCCCACTGTGCCAGCCGCTTTTCGGCATCGCGCAGTGCCTTGTCCGAGGCGTTGCCCAGATCAGCAGCAATGCCCAATTTGTCGGCCAAGATGTCCGCCAGACGCGCCGACAACGCCTCGCGCAGCACAGCCCGCAGGGTGGCGCGGGGTGTGTCGCACTTGCGGGCGAGCAGCCAGCCTTCTCCGCGTCCGGGAAGGAAGTTGATTGTCACCGGATCGCCTGCTTTCCAAAAGGACGAGACTTGCAGGATCGCCGGACCCGACAGCCCGCGATGCGTAAACAAAGCGGCTTCGGCAAAGCTGGTCTTGTTGGCGCTGGCGATAATTGGGGCCGATACCCCCGAAATCTCGCGGAACAGCACCTCATCACCGCCCAAGGTCAGCGGGACCAGCGCGGGACGCGGCTCGACCACCTTCATCCCGAACTGACGGGCCAGATCATAGGCAAACCCGGTCGCGCCCATCTTGGGGATCGACGGTCCGCCGGTCGCGATAACGAGCGATTTGCCGCGATAGGTGCCTGTCTGCGTGGTGACGGCATAGCCGCCATCCTCCGTGACCGCCGCGATTTCCTCCCCGCAGGCGACTGTCACGTCACCCTTGGCGCATTCCTCCATCAGCATGGCGACAATCTGCTTGGCCGATCCGTCACAGAACAGCTGGCCGAGCGTCTTTTCATGCCATGCAATCCCGTAACTCTCGACCAGATCGAGAAAATCGCGCGCGGTATAACGGGCCAGTGCGGATTTGGCGAAATGCGGATTGGCCGACAGATAATTGGCCGGGCCCGCGCCGATATTGGTGAAATTGCAGCGCCCGCCGCCTGAAATCAGGATTTTCTTGCCCGGTGCCTCTGCCCGTTCCAGCACCAGCACGCGCCGCCCGCGTTGCCCCGCGCGCGCCGCACACATCAGCCCGGCCGCACCCGCGCCCAGCACTATGGCGTCATAGGTGTCAGGCACTCAGGCCTCGGCAATCGGGGTTTCGGGGGCCTGTCTTGCGGCAATGAAATAGAACCCTGTGCCCAGCACGATCAGCCCGCCCAGCACTGCAAAGGCCTTGGCATCGGCGTGGGTCGCAACCCACAGCGAGCTGACAAAGGCAAACCCTGCCACCAGCGCATGGGGCACATTGATCGCGCCGTCGCGCTTCTCCAGCACGGGCAGCGCGGCGCAGCTGATCAGGTATGTGACCAGCCGGGTCAGCGTGCCCGCCACCGCCAGCACCTCAAACCCTTCCCACAGGCCAAACAGTATCCCCGCCACGCCATAAAACAGGATCGAATTGGAGGGCGTGAGCCAGCGCGGGCTGACATAGCCAAACCAGCGCGGCAGCATCCCGCGCTCGGCCATGCCATAGGTCATGCGCGGCAGGCTGATACCGCCGGCAAAATTGTTCGCGCCGATGCTGAAAGCTGCCGCGGTGACGATGGCGATCGCACCCAGTTTACCCATGATCTCCTGCGCCGCGCCAGCCAGCGCATTGCTGTCGTTGACCGCGCCGGGTGCAATAGCGAGATAGGCCCAGATCACGGCCATATACAGCAGCGTGACCGCCGCCAGCATAGTGACCAGCGCCAGCGGTACATCGCGCTTGGGCTGCTTCATTTCGCCAGCGGGCAGGGTGACGCCCTCAAACCCGATAAAGGCGTAATAGGTCAGCAGTATGATCGTCTCGGCCTCGCTAAACACGGGCAGGGCAAAGCCAATGTCCCCGGTCCCAGCGAACAGTGCGGCCACCACCAGCAGGCCTAGAGGGGCCAGCTTTACGGCAGTCATCAGCCCCAAAGTCCCGACCGATTTCTTCATGCCGAATAGATTGATCGCGGTCAGCACGGCGATGATCGCGGTGACGGTAATCGGGCGGATCAATGGCCCGTCCAGCACCGGGAACAATGCAGCCAGATAAGTGACCATCACATGGGTGTTTGCCGCCACTGTGACGATGGCGCTGGTATAGCGTGCCCAACCGGCCTGAAAGCCAATGAAGCGGCCAAACGCAGCCTCGCCATACAGGATCGGTCCTCCGCTGTGATCGAACCGCCCCGCCAGCCAGGCGAAGGTCAGGATCAGCGGCAGGAACAGCAATCCGCCCAGCAGCATCATCCACGGCGCAAAATCGCCCACTGCGGCCACCAGCACTGCGGGCAGCGCAAAGATGCCTGCGCCGATCATGCCATTGACCGGGAACAGCGCAGTGCCCCAGAAACCCACCGTGCGCGGCGGCGCGATATTCGTGCTCATGATATCCCCTTGCGTCACCCGCGACGCTGCCCGCATTCGCGCAGCGGTGCAAGCGCAACGACAGGCGATTGAGATTGGCGGACGCCGCGCCTATCTCCCTCCGAATGGCCCGAACCCCTGCCGGATCCCCGCCTGACCCCCGTGGGCAAGAGCGCTTCAATGAAGACCGCGCGACCTATACGGTTGCCAGCGGCCAGCAAGATCTTGAAGCGGGCATCACCGCCATTCGCGAGGTGGTGCAGACGCTCAAGCCGCATCCCGGTGTATACCGCATGCTCGATACACGCGGTGATGTGCTGTATGTCGGCAAAGCGCGCAGCCTGAAGGCGCGGGTGGCCAATTACACGCAGCCCAAGGGGCTTTCCAACCGCCTGATCCGCATGATTGGCAGCACGCGGCGGATGGAGATCGTCACTACCAATTCGGAAGCCGAAGCACTGCTGCTGGAAGCGCAGCTGATCAAGCGGTTCCGCCCGCCGTTCAACGTGCTGCTGCGCGACGACAAGAGCTTTCCATTCATCCTGCTGCGCGTCGATCACGATTTCCCGCGCATTTCCAAACATCGCGGCGCGCGGCGGGCGAAAGGCAATTATTACGGCCCGTTCGCCAGCGCCGGATCGGTCAACACCACGATCAATGCGCTGCAAAAACTGTTCCTGCTGCGCAGTTGCACCGACAGTTTTTTCAGTCGCCGTGACCGGCCATGCCTGCTATACCAGATCAAGCGTTGCTCCGCGCCCTGCGTGGGCCGGATCGATGCTGATGGCTATGGCGAGTTGGTGCAGGAGGCGAAGGACTTTCTGGCAGGCAAATCGGGCGCAGTGCAGGCCAAGATCGAAAAGCAGATGGCAGCAGCTGCGGCCAATCTGGAGTTTGAAACCGCCGCCATGCTGCGCGACCGGCTGCGTGCGGCGACTTTCATTCAGGGCAGTCAGGCCATCAACGCCAGCGGTGTGGGGGATGCGGATATCTTTGCGCTATCCGCCAAGGGCGGGCAGGTCGGGGTGCAGGCGTTCTTCATCCGGGGCGGACAGAACTGGGGGCACCGGGCCTTTTTCCCGCGCCACACGCAGGACATTGCCGAGGATGAGGTGCTGGCCGACGTCCTGCTGCAATTTTACGAGGAAGTGCCGCCGCCGCGCACCATTCTGGTCGATCGCGCGCTGCCCGAACAGGAACTGATCGCCGAGGCGCTGGCCGAGAAGGCCGGGCACCGCGTCGAAATCTCTATCCCGCAGCGCGGTTCCCGCCGTCAGCTGATGGAGCAGGCGCAGCGCAATGCGGTCGAGGCGCTGGAGCGGAGGCTGGCGGAAAGCGGCACCAAGGCGCGGACCTTGCGCGAGCTGGCCGAATTCCTCGAGCTGCCCGAACCGCCGCAGCGGATCGAAGTCTATGACAACAGCCATATCCAAGGCACCAAGGCGGTCGGCGCGATGGTGGTGGCGGGGCCGGAAGGCTTCGAGAAAGGCCAGTACCGCAAGTTCAATATCAAGACCGCGCAGGGCAATGACGATTTCGCAATGATGCGCGAGGTCATGGGCCGCCGCTTCGCGCGCGCCATGAAGGACGATCCCGATCGCCAGCAGGCGGGGGTGTGGCCCGATCTGGTACTGATCGATGGCGGCAAGGGCCAGATGTCATCGGTGCGCGATACGCTGGAGGAAATGGGGATCGAGGATGTCCCGCTGATCGCCATCGCCAAGGGTCCGCATCATGGACGTGAAGGGCGCGAGGTGTTTCATTTTCCCGATGGCCGCGAAAAAACCTTGCCGACCAATTCGCCGGTGCTGTTCCACCTCCAGCGACTGCGCGACGAGGTTCACCGCTTCGCCATTGGCGCGCACCGCGCCAAGCGCAGCCGCGCGATTACGGCCAGTCCGCTGGACGAGATTCCCGGCATCGGGCCGTCACGCAAACGCGCCTTGCTGCTGCATTTCGGCACCGCCGGAAAAGTCCGCGCTGCCAGCCTGCAAGACCTGCAACGCGCCCCCGGCATCAGCGAGGGCGTGGCGCAGCTGATCTATGATTTCTATCACGCGGGCGGGTAAGAAGCCCCGCGCTGAGCCTATTCGCGGACCAGTTCGAGATCGTGGAAGTCGAAAGAGAAATCGGTGATGTCCGAAATTGCTTTCATGGTCATCCCCGTGACCGTGCCATCTGCGACGGTAAAGGTAACAAAGGCATCGGCTTTCAATGTTTTATCCGCCCAAATCGCAGCGAAGGTATCGCCGTCAAAGGGGGTGAGCGGGCCGTCGAGAACTTCCGACCGGCTCATATCGATATGCAGTTTGCCGCGCGTTTCGCTGATGGTCACAGTGCCGTACCAGGGATCACGATAAACCCCGGCATAGGCTGATAGCGGCAGCGTAGGCTTGGCGGCACCCTTGGGCGGAGCGGCGGCATTGGCAACCAGTGCCTTGGCAGCTTTGTTCTGTTCCAAGCTGGCAGCGATGGCACCACCGATCACATCACTGTCCTGTTCGCCATCAGCCAGCACATCGGCAATCTGCCGCGTCCACGCAGCGGGCGTGCTCATGTAGTCATTCGATGATGCGAAAATGGCGATATTCTTTTGCGGCAGCAGGATGAAATTGCTGGTTACCCCCGGTGCGCCGCCCGAATGTGTGATCATCGGCGTGCCTTCGAAATCGCGCACAAACCAGCCCAGCGCGTACATCGCCAGATTGGTGGATCCGCCGCTTTCGGCAATTCTGCCGCTGCCGACCGGCGTGACGCCTTTCCACAACTCGCGGGCCTGATCTTCGCTGATCAGCCGCATTCCGTCTGCGGTCACGCCGCGATCAAACCATAATTTGGCCCAGACCATCATGTCGCCGGCAGTGCAGAAAATGCCGCCCGCCGCGTTCCATGTGGTGCTGAAGGCCGTGCGCGGATCAATGGGCTTGCCTGTGACCGCGCCAGCCGGACGTTCATGCCCGGAAACCACCGCCCGCCCGGGGGCAATCCGGCTGCGGTCGGCCGCGCATTGTGTCATGCCGACAGGGGCGAAAATCTCGTCGGTAATGAAGCTCGCCCAGCTTTTGCCGGAAACCCGCTCGATCACTTCACCGGCCACGATATATAGCAGATTGTCATAGGCATAGCCGTCGCGGAAACCGGTGCTGGGTTTCAGATGCGGCAGCGCGCGCAGAATATCGTCGGCTTTGGCATCGCCATCGGGCCAGATCAGCAAATCGCCTGCACCCAGGGGCAGACCAGAGCGGTGTGTCAGCGCGTCTCGGATGGTGAAATGTTCGCTGACCCACGGGTCATACATGGCGAATTCGGGAATGTATTTGCGGATCGGATCGTCCCAATCCAGCTCGCCGCGATCGACCAATATGGCCAGCGCGGTGGTGGTGAACGCCTTGGAAATGGAGGCAATGGGGAACAGCGTGTCCACCGTTACCGGACGGCCAGACCCCTCCTCCTCGACACCCAATGCTCCGGTATAGACTACGTTGCCATCGACCATCACCGCAGCAACCATACCAGTGGCATGGAGACCGTCGGCAATCCGCTGTGCTTCGCCCGCGTAATCGGGGACCGTCACAGCCGGAGCTGATGCGGTCAGCGGCGGGGCAGGATCATGCGCCTGAGCCGTCGGCGCAGCCAATGTGCACATTGCAACCGTACAAAAAATCCGCAGCTTCATAGCCCTGTCCCCTGTTTGCTAAGGTCAGGTCTATGAGAGTGGACGGTCAGCGCCAAATCATTTCTGGCGCTTGCTCTGATCAGTTGGAGGGCTTGCCCGGCTTGCCCTTGAAACCGCCGCCCGGCTTGGGTTTGCCTTTGCCGGGGAAGGGCTTGCCGCCTGGCTTGCCGCCGAATTTTCCGCCCGGCTTCGCGCCAAACTTGCCGCGCGGCTTGTTATCGAAGGGATCGGCAGGCTTGGCACCGAATGAACCACCCGGCTTGCCAGCGGGTTTGCCGCCAGCATAGCCGCCGGGCTTGCCGCCGCTTGGCTTTCCACCGACATAACCGCCGGGCTTGCCGCCGGTCGGCTTGCCTCCAGCATAACCGCCGGGCTTGCGGTCGGGGCCGCCATGGCGAGAGCGCGGCGGGCCGCGATCGGGCCGGGAACTGTTCGACCGAGGGCCGTTGGAGCGGGGTCCGTCGCGGCGATTGGTGCGCGCGGCTTCGCGCGGGCCATCGGGCGCCGGTTCGATCACGATGGAATCCTGGTCATCATCACCCTCGGAAGTCCGTCCCAGAGCTTCCTGGAATTTGGCAGCTGCGGCGCGAGGAACCTGGAAATGGGTTTCGGTCTGGCCGATCTTGATGGCGCCGATTTCATTGCGCGTGATATGGCCACGGCGACACAGCAGCGGCAGGATCCAGCGGGCTTCGGCGTTCTGATTTCGGCCGATGGCGATGCGGAACCACACGATGTCCTCGAACCCTTCGCGGTGGCGCTGCTGCTTGGCGGCGTCACGCGCTTCGGGCGTGTTGGCGAGCAATTCCTCGGGCTGCGGCATCGCGGCGCGGTGCGCGTGCACCAGCGCGGCGGCGATGTCTTCGGGTGTGCGCTGTTCCATCAGCTGCTTTGCCAGCGCGCGATCCTCGTCCTCATATTCGGTCGGGGTCATCAGTGCGGTCAGCAACCGCTCACGGTCCTTTTCGCGAATGTCGTCAGGAGTGGGGGCATCCATCCACTCCGCTTCGATCTTCGCTCCGCGCAGCATTCCTTCGACGCGGCGGCGGCGGTTGTACGGCACGATAATCGCGGCGGTGCCCTTTTTGCCAGCACGGCCGGTACGGCCCGAACGATGCTGCAAAATCTCGGCATCGCGGGGGATCTCGACATGAACCACCAGGCTCAGCGTGGGCAGATCGATCCCGCGTGAGGCGACATCCGTGGCCACACAAACGCGCACGCGGCGGTCGCGCATGGCCTGCAGTGCCTGATTGCGCTCGGACTGCGAATGCTCGCCCGACAGCGCGACAGCGGCGAACCCGCGTTCCTGCAGGGTGGCGTGCAGATGGCGCACATTGTCGCGCGTGGCGCAGAACAGGATCGCCGTCTCCGCCTCATGGTAACGCAGGATATTGACCACTGCGTTCTCGATTTCGGAAGGCGATACAGTGATCGCCTGATAGCTGATATCTCCGTGGCCGCGGTCCTGACCCACCAGCGACAGGCGCACCGCGTCGGTCTGGTAACGCTGCGCCAGCGCCACGATGGACTTGGGCATGGTGGCCGAAAACAGCAGGGTGCGGCGGGTGTCGGGCGTGGCGTCGAGGATTTCCTCCAGATCGTCACGGAACCCCATGTCGAGCATTTCGTCCGCTTCATCCAGCACCGCGCCGATCAGGCCCGACAGGTCGAGCGCGCCGCGTTCCAGATGGTCGCGCAACCGGCCCGGCGTGCCCACGACAATCGCGGGGCCAGAGCGCAATGCGCGGCGTTCTTTCGAGGCGTCCATCCCGCCGACACAGGTAGCGATCCGCAGTCCGGCCTTGGCATAGAGCCACGCCAGTTCGCGGCTGACCTGCAGGGCCAGTTCGCGGGTTGGTGCAATCACCAGCGCCAGCGGCTTCTCAACCAGCGGCACATTGGCGGTTTCGGCCAGCAGCGCATCGGCCAGCGCCAGCCCGAACGCCACGGTCTTGCCCGAACCGGTCTGTGCCGAAACGACCAGATCGCGGCCCACGGCCTCAGGCTCAAGCACGGCGGCCTGGACCGGGGTGGGGGCGGTATATCCGCGTTCGGCAAGGGCTTCGCCGAGAATCGGCGGCAGGGTTTCAAAACTCATGATGCTCACAGGGTCTGGGCACCGGAAATTCGGTGCGGATGGGGAGATGGAACGTTCAAGGCCGTTTCCGGGGCCGGTGTGTCGCGCGTTTGCGGGCATCAAAGCCCGACGCGCGCCCGGCGTGTGCGGCGGCGCCTACACGATTGTGCAGCGTTTGGCTTGCAGTTTTTTTGCAGGTGCGAAATGGAGGGGTTCAGGTGTCGAGCGGAAGCTTGATCTCGCGCATGATCCGGTCGGTTTCGATCAGGATTTTCACGATTTTCTGATAATGCCCGATATCGTCATAGCCAAGGCTGCGTCCGCGCCGGTCCTTGAGCCATTTCTGCGCGGGCTGATATCCGCCGATGTGGAACTCCCACGCCAGTTTGGGCACCCCGGCGAAATACTGTTCCCTATTGATATACACGTTTCCGCCTTCCAGCCTGGGATGGCCGCTGGCGACCACATCATCGCCGTGGCCGTGATAGGGAAAAGGCGTGTCGCCAATGGCGGCGGGTTCCATCAGGTGGAGACGGCGTAGGGCCTCACCCTTCTCGCTGATATGCGCGAACACCTCCGGGCTGGCCGGATAGGGAATGCGCGGGAAGTCGATCTTGAGGAATTCGGCGAAGGTCTCGCGGTAATCGGGGCTGTGCAGCACGCCGTAGATATAGTCGAACACTTTGACCTCTGACGGGCGCGCTTCGCCGGTCGCGGCGCGGAAATCTTCCTCCGGCCCAGCTTGGTCGGCGGGATCGATCCCGGCGGCTTTGCAGATTTCGGCGTAGAGCATGGGGTCGAGGTTTACGGTGCGCTCGGTTGGGGCAAGCGCATCGGTTTGTTGGGCGTTTTCGTCTGGGTAGAGGTAAAGGGGGAAATTGACCGACTGAGTGCTGCTTTCGGCAAATTTCGTTTCTGAGATTTTTTCAGTGACAAAAAAGTGATCCGCAGTTGGGTTCTTGTTGCTGCGCGCAGTGGCTAACCCAAGATTGATGTGTCGGTGAAAGTGATTCATGACTCTTTCACGTCGGTGAACCGCCACGTGGGGGTCATATATCGTCCATCGATCATCGAACGGACGATACGAAATCGGGGCCAACTGTTGTCTGGCTGCCTGAACCGACAATTCCCTCTTAGCGCTTTCGAAATTCCACTGCGTGGTAGAGCAAAGGCGGAAATGCTTTCGCGCGTCCGTTTCATTTGCTGATGCCAGCAAGAGACTTACTTTTTCGATAGCTTCAGTAGCACTCCACGAGATAGCAAATTGATCTTGGGTAGTTACAATTCCGGGGGCAGGTCTACCGTTTGGTGAAAAGAGTTCAGCTGTAGAAAATCCAACTTGATATGCGACCAACAAATCCTCGTTTGTCGGTTTGAACCGCCAAGGGGGCGATTTGGGAGTCGCATCTGCGAATAACATTGAATTGAGGCTCGCTTCCCGCAGCGCCGCATACTTTGCCTCCCGCTTTCCCCAAAGCTCTGCATGGCTCACCGTTGCATCGTCCACTTTAGCGCTTGAATTGTGTAACTTCTTAACTGCTAGAATGATGGCAACACCCTGCTGAATATCGAAGACATTCTTATCGGGCGTTTCGTCGGGAGAGACTTCTTTTCGCTTAGAATTACCATGTAAGTCAATAATATGGATACTGTCGAACGTTTCTCTAAGATGTCTCCTCATGTCGAGAAAGGTCGGATTATCTAGATAGGCGTGGTTGGTAATAAGTCCCATTATACCATGCCCGTTCTTGGCAATCATATGTTCTGACATTCGGACGAATTTTACGTAATCATCTGAAAGCCATTTCGCTTGCGCAGGTCGCTTCAATTCAGGGCTAACCTTGTATTCACTCATTAAGCCTTCAATCCAATCGCCAAAGTTCGACGAATGTCCCGAATAGGGCGGGTTCCCGATCACGCACATGATCGGCGTCTGGCGCTTCACCTCGCTCGCACCGCGCGCTTCGTCGGCGAGTTGCTGGAAGAACAAATCCTTGACCTCGCGCTCGGCGGGTTCCAGCGCATTGGTCAGCCAGACGGACAGGCGCGGCGGGTTCTTGCTCGGCACATAGCCGCTCTCGGTCAGCTGCATGTCCAGCTTCATATGGCACATGGCATAGCTGGCCATCAGCAGCTCGAACCCGTGCAGGCGCGGCAGCAAGTCCTCCTCGACATAGCTGGACCATTTGCCCGGTGCGCGGGCCTTCACCCGGTCGGCAATGGTTTGTACCGTCTTGGCCAGGAAAGTGCCGGTGCCGGTTGCCGGATCGAGGATTTGCACGCGGTGCACGTCCTTCTTGATCGTCACCGCTTTGCCGTCCTTGGTCTCGCCTGTGTCCCAGTCCACCGTCACCTTGCCGGTGTCCGCCAGCCCGTCGGCAATCCCAAACTCGCTTTTCAGCACATCGTCCACGGCGCGGACGATGAAATCGACCACCGGTTCCGGCGTGTACCAGACCCCCCGGCTTTTGCGCTTTTTAGGATTGTATGCGGCAAGAAAGGTTTCGTAGAAGTGGATGAAGGGATCGTTGCGGGCGGTGAACTTGCCGAATTCCGCAAACAGCGAATGCGGATCGCTGGCGCGCAGCACTTCGGCAAGATCGTCCACTACGTAACGCAGCCGGTCGGGAATGTCGTAACCCGCAATATATTGGAACAGCCCGCGCAGGAACGGGTTTGACTTCGGCAGCTTTTCCAGTGCCTCCTGCCGGCTGAAAGTCTCGAGGCTGTCGTCGTGCAGCCGCGCGGCGAACATGCCGTAGGTAATCGTCTCGGCATAAATATCGGCGAATTCGCCCGGCTCCAGATTGGGCAGCAAATTCTCTTTGAAGGTGGTGAACTGGCGGCCCAGCCCCTTCTGAAACGCCGGGTCTTCGGCCAGTGCAATGCCGACTTCATCCTTGATGATCGCCGCCTTGCCCGCCATCATTTCCGCCAGCTTTTGTGCGCTGGTGATGCTGATGGGTTTTTGCTGGGCAAAGGATTTTAGCTGACGCTCAAGCTCGTCGAATTTGCCGGGCAGCGGCTGCAACCCGCCAAGGCCACCCATGAAATCCGCGATGGAAGTATGGTGAACCACATCCTTGTTGCGGATGAATTCGAAATCGACGCCATTGGTATAAAGCAGGTTGGGGTACGCGTTTTCATAGCGCCTGCGCTGTTCGACGCTGTAGCCTTTCAACTTGATGACATCCTTGGGCAAATCCTTTGCCTCGGCCCAGCCGAAGGCGATGCCGTCGCGCTGGAACAGGAAATCGGGCATTCCGCCCTCTGACCGTTTGGGTTCGTTGATGACCTGAATGTCGGGATCGATCGATTGGAACAGTCCCTCCAGCGCCGCGCGATAACTGTGTTCGGTTGCCTGACCGCTGGCGTATATGCCGCTGATCTGTTCAAGATAATTGGCAATATCCATCATTCGCGCCCCCTGTGCCGTGCCGTTCTAACGTGCGCGTGGCGCGGGGCAAGCGGCACGTTTTCCTACAGCCACACACCGCGATAGGGTGCGGGAATGCCTCTTTATCCGCGCCGTGTTCCTGCCCGTTTCATTCACGCAGGGCGGGCTTGCGCTGAACGAAGTTTTTTGTCCTTGGACTGTGTAACACCCGGTCCATGTGTTCCTCAGCAGCGACGAACCGAGCGACGTCAATCGGCCTTCCGCGCGGCGCGAATCATGCCTTCCTGCGCCACGCTGGCGACCAGCTGGCCGCTGCGGTTGAAGATGCGGCCGCGGTTGAAGCCCCTGCCGCCGCCCGACCACGGGCTGTCGGTGACGTACAGCAGCCATTCGTCAGCGCGGGCGGGGCGGTGGAACCAGATGGCGTGATCAAGGCTGGCGCCTTTCAGCTCGCCGCGCGCCCAGCTCAGCCCATGCGGCAGCGCGGCGGTGCCCAACAGGGTGAAGTCGCTGGCATAGGCGATCACGGCGCGGTGCATCGCCGGATCGTCGGGCAGGGTGGCCACTGCGCGGAACCAATTGTGCGCGTGCGGGGGGCGCTTGGCATTGTTCATCCAGTGCTGCGAACCACTGGTGCGGATCTCGATCGGGCGCGGGCGCAGCATCAACGCCTTCTGCTGTTCGCTGGGCTCGCCGATCTTGGCGATGAAGTTGCGGCGCTGCTCCATATCCGAAGGCAGATCCTCGGGCGGTGGGACATCGGGGATGGTGTAATCATCATGCGACAGCCCCTCTTCAGGGCGTTGGAAGCTGGCGGTCAGATTAAGGATGGGCTTGCTGGTCCCGCTATCGCCAGCCTGGCTCACCACCACGCGGCGATTGGCAAAGCTGCGGCCTTCGAAATCGCGCGAGATGGCGTGGTTGATATCGACACCCTCGCGCCCGGCGCGCAGGAAATAAGCGTGCAGCGAATGCGCCGCCATCCCCTCGGGCGCGGTGGCCTGCGCGGCCTGTAGCGCCTGTGCGACCACCTGCCCGCCAAACACGCGGCCAATGCCGCCGGGTTGCTGGCGGCCGGTGAAGGCGTCTTCGCTGTCACGTGAAACGGTCAGCAGCCGGACGAGGCCGGAGACGAGGTCTTGCGGGGTGGGTTCTGGATCGCTCACGGATCCGCCTGTGCGGGCGCGGGCGGGGCGCGTCAAGCGCGGGCGCTGCGCCATTGCTGCCAGCCATATGCGGCAAGGCCCAGCGCCAGGAACAGCTCGCGATATTCAGAGCTGTCATACATCGCCACCATCGTGTGGCCGAGCGCGAGGTGGAGAATTTGGCCCAGCGCCACAAAGATTGTGAGCGCGGTCCACAACCGCGCCTCACCCGGCTTGCCATCGCGGCGCGCCAGCAGCGCAAAGGCCAGGCAGACCGCCAGACCGATGAAGAATGCGGAGCGAACGGGGAGCAGGTTCCAATGGCTGTAAGTGAAGATCAGCATCGGTGCGGACAGTGCCGCCACGCTGTGATCGGGCAGCAGGTTGCGGATCGGTGCGACGATCCGCCAATGTCCCAAGGCCGCGCGCACCAGCGGCAGCAGCATCAGGAATATACCCGTTCCGGTGTACAGCGCCAGCTCGGTGAGATCGGTCTGGAAATTGTGGAAGTTGAACTCCCCCTGCCAATTGCGTTGCGCCACCACATCGGGCGTGTCGAACCCGACCACGCGCTGGAACCAGCTGACTTCCTCGCCCGCCATCAGGAAAAACAGCGCGGCAAACCCCACCGCGCCGATGATGTGCAGCCTGCGCCAGGGGCCTTTGCCGGTGCGCAGCGATTGGCGCAGTTTGAGCGCCATCCCCACGCTGGCCAGCAGCAGCAGCAGCGCGGTGAGCCATTCGATCGCGCCATCCTCTGCGCCGACCAATTGGTACAGCGCGGGATCGGCGGCCAGCAATGCCAGTGCGGCGGCGGCGGCGGCCATGACCGCCCAGCTGAGCGTGATGACGGTCTGGCTCAATGGTGGTAGTTTATTGGCAGCCGTGCGGCTCAGGCTCCAGACCAGCGCGAAACTCAACGTTGCATTTACTGCACCGCGAAGCCAGAAATAGGCGCTGTCCCCCGGCACGTCTTCACGCGCGAAATGCCAGCCCAACGCCAGCTGCTCATACGCCATCACGCCAAGCAGGAAGGCGACCAGCGCCACCGCCGCTGCGAGTACAGGCCATGCGACGCGCGCCATCAGCCGCGATCCCAAAGGGGCCGGAGCAATCTGGCCAGCACTCGTCCGCGCACGAACAGAATGTCGTGCAGTTCAGCCCCCGTCTGCGCCCCCATCTCGCTTTTGTATCCGGCATCACCAAGGCCCCAATTGACCTGCGCTGTGCCGGTCTGTGCGGCGCGTTCGAAGTCATCGTAAAGCAGCACACGGCCGGGGCCGAAGCTGGTGAAGCGGTCGTCATAATTGTTGGCGATATAGTACCGAGTGTCGCCCGCCGCGACGCCGAAGGTGAAGGCGGCGGGGGTGTCGCCCAGCCACAGCACGCTGCCGAACAGCATCTTGGCGAGCTGCGGATCGTCGCACAAATCTTCCCAGAACTGGCGCTGGACCGGGTCGCGAAACTTGGTGTCGCCGCCATCGAGCCGTTTGCCCAACCAGCTTGACGCCTCGACCGCTGCCATCGCATCACGGTGAGCGGCGGTCCAGTCGGCGCCGGTGAAGAACTCGGTTCGCAATGCGCCGCCTTCTTCCTCAAGCCGCCGCTTGCGCCAGCGGTTCTTGCGCTTGGTCTTGGTGGAAGGCCAGTCGCCCGAGGCGTTGAGGTCTGCCAGATTAAGCGTGAACAGCATTCCGAGCGAGCGGTGGAGGGCTTGCCACCCAGCCTGCCGGGCAGCAGGGATGAGGGTCGCCAATGCCGGATCATCGGCAGCCACCGGGCCAAGCCGCCACACCTTGCCAAGAACGCGCTTCATGTCGGGGCAAGCCATCGCCGCAGCCAGCGAGCTGATATGGCAATCGGAGGCGATAGGGAGGCTGCGAAGGGGCCAATAGCCGCCGCCAATCTGGCGCAGGGCGAACGGTCCTTTGCGCATATCGGCCAGCGGGAATGCCGCAAGCGGCACGCCCAGCTGATCGTGCGCAATCGCGACCTTTATCGCGTCAGTGCCAGAGGAGAACCACCGGGCGCGCAGGAATGCCAGCTTCGGATCGAGCTGAGCAGCAAGCGTGTCGATTATCGCGCCCTCACGCGAGTCGGCGAATTCTTCCATGCTGCCGATTATCACGTTTGCCCCGGCGACCCGAATACGCGCCGCCAAGCCCGGAAAGCGAGCGATTTGGCGCTATTGCTGGCGGGCCAGCGACCGGGTGGGCGCGGGGTCACGCCGATGCGGCGCACCAGTCCGTTGAAGCAGCGCGCCCCAGCTTCGGCATAGCTCCAGTCGGACCGCCAGGTGATCGATAGCGAGATTGAACTGACGGGGCCGTTGCGGACAAAGTGCGGGGCCATCACGGGCACATACAGCGCATCACGGCGGCCAAGCCTGAATTCGGTGCCGCGCGGCGCCATCCTGTCCGACCATGCCAGTTCGCGCGGACCGCCCAGATGATAGCTTTCATGCACGCTGTCGGGCGCAAAGCGTGGATCGCCCGCAGGGAATTGCGTCATCGTCTTGCTGCCAGACAGCTGGAGCAGGATGTTGTGCTCGGGGTCGAAGTGATACGGCGTGACCGCCATCGGACTGGAGATGAAAACGAACCCTTGCGGGGTCAGCATCTCGCCAGTCCGTGCCTCGATCACAGGGCGCAATTCTTCGAGCAACTTCATCAGCAAGACGCGATAGGCGGGCACCTGCTCGATATTCTTGAGCACGGCCCAGCTGTCGCTGCTGGCGATATGCCGTATGGTCTCGCCAATGCTCAGACCGGTTGGTGCGGGTTTGCCGTCGACGCCTATGGGCTGCTGGCCGCGATTGTATTCGATGGCAGTGGCGGGCAGCTGTTCGGCCAGCTCCGCCAGAGCAGGAAGCGTAAGCCGGTCGTCACGGTCGAGCCGGTGGCGTAGCAGATGCGGGATTTCGGGATAGCGGTCTGCGAACACCCGGCGCGCTTCCTTGGGGAAGACAGCGGCAGCGGTCTGGCGCGAAAATGCGGGATCGTGGGCCGTCACGCGCGCTTTTCCACACGGTGCGCTTCAATTGCGGCAAGACTGGCGCCAAGCCTGCGCCGAAGTTTGCCGCCGATGGCAATCGACAGTCCTACCATCTCGCGCCGGTCACGCCAGATACGCTCAATCATCGGGTGATCGGCGGCAGCGCAGCTATCGCACCAGGCAATGCGCGGGTCGTCCAGCAGCGCGAGGTTTTCCACCTGCAGCAGCATCCCGGGTGAAAATCGCGCGAAATCTTCGTCGAATGTGGTCTTAAATGCAAAGGCACCCGGCGCGGCGAGGAAGGTGGCCAGCATCGCAACCGGTCGGTCCGCGCACCATAGCGTCAGCCGTTCAAGCCGCCCGGCTGCGGCGGCATTGGCGAGAGTGGTGACAAAGAGCGTCTCTGTTCGCGGATCGCATGCCAGTGCAGAGCCGTTGGCACCTTTCCATCCGCGCTGTTCCAAGGCGAGGAAATCTGCTGACCACTCAGTCAGTCCAGACTCGTCACGGCGGCGCTCGAAACGCACTTCGCCTTCGTCCGCAAGCCGGTTGCTCTGGCGGCGCAATTCCTTGCGCTTTTTCGTGCTCATGGCTGACGTCAAATGTTCTTCCGGGGCCAAGCCACTTCGCAGCAGGGCGCGCTGTTCACGGTGAACTGTCCGACAGCTGCGTCCGCTATCCTCGCAGAGCTGCAACAGCGCGGCAGTGACGCTGCTGTCGCCTGGCATTTGCGGGAGGTGCAGTAACAGAGATTTGCCCGCCTTGCTGTCAACGCACTCGAGATAGGCACGCCAGAACCGGCCTTCGTGACCAGGCGCGACCAATGGCACGCCGCAAAAGGCGTTGGGGTGCTGCCAGGCGGCTATATTGGGGAGCGGGTGACCGTGGTAATCGCGATCGCGCCAGCTGGGCATCAGACCGGTCAGCCTGCCGCCATCGACCAGCATGGCGAGGTGCACTTTGCCCGCCGGATCGAATTGCTCAAGCGAGGGGATCAGGAAACCCGGTTCATAAAAGGGATTGGGCTCAGCGGCGGTTCTGGCCAACGCGTCCCATGCCGGGATCAGCGCCGCACGGTCGATCTCGGTCCACGGCAATGCGTGAAATCCGTCGGACAGCGGCAGAGGCGCCGCGCCAGTGCGCGGGGCAGCCCAATTGCGGGCCAGCAGCTCTTCGATCTGTGCCACGTTGCGTGATCCACCCGTTGCGCCGATGTGAGGTTCGATAGCTGGGAGACCTACGTGAAATCCGCTTATTATTGCTTAACGTGCTGGAAAGCCTGAGTCACAAGCCCCGACTAACGAAGGGCGGCGGCACCCTTCGATGCCGCCGCCCCTGCGTTACAATTGATCGAAGGATCAGCCTGCCGCGAGTGCTGCCAGCAGCAGCAGTGCGACGATGTTGGTGATCTTGATCATCGGATTCACTGCGGGACCCGCAGTATCCTTGTAAGGATCGCCAACGGTATCGCCGGTAACGGCAGCCTTGTGGGCTTCGGAACCCTTGCCGCCATGATTGCCGTCTTCGATGTACTTCTTCGCATTGTCCCACGCACCGCCGCCAGCGGTCATGGAAAGCGCCACGAACAACCCGCCGACGATCACGCCGAGGAGCAGAGCGCCCAGTGCCGCAAAGCCATTTGCCTGACCCGCAATCGCAGTGATTGCGAAATACACCACGATGGGTGCGAGCACCGGCAGCAGCGACGGAATGATCATTTCCTTGATCGCTGCCTTGGTCACCAGATCGACCGTGCGTGCATAATCGGGACGGCTGGTGCCAGCCATGATGCCGGAATCGCCCGCGAACTGTTCGCGAACGTCCTTCACCACATCGCCAGCCGCGCGGCCCACCGCAGTCATGCCCATCGAACCGAACAGGTACGGGAGCAATGCGCCAAGCAGCAGACCGACAATGACGTAGGGGTTCTCAAGACTGAAATCGACATCCAGCCCTGGGAAGAACTCCGCCAGATCGGTGGTATAGGCCGCAAACAGCACCAGCGCGGCAAGGCCGGCCGATCCGATTGCATAACCCTTGGTCACCGCCTTGGTGGTGTTGCCCACAGCATCCAGCGCATCGGTCTTTTCCCGAACGCTATCATCCAGACCCGCCATTTCGGCGATACCGCCAGCATTGTCCGTCACCGGGCCATAGGCATCGAGCGCTACGACCATACCCGCCAGCGCCAGCATTGCGGTGGCGGCATAGGCAATGCCCATCAAACCAGCCAGCTGGAACGAGATGATGATCCCGGCAACGATGGCCAAAGTCGGCAGTGCGGTCGACTCAAGGCTGATCGCCAGACCCTGGATCACATTGGTGCCGTGGCCTGTTTCACTGGCCTTGGCGATCGAGCGTACTGGGCGGAAATTGGTGCCCGTGTAATACTCTGTGATCCAGATGATCAGGCCCGTCAGGACCAGACCGACCAGCGATGACCAGAACAGATCCATGCCGGTGAAGCCAGCGATCGAAGAGGTCCCCTCTTCAGCAAGTGACGCACCCGCGTCGACATTGGCCAGATTTGCTCCGCCCATTTCGGTGGTCATGTCGCCGCTCAGGGCAAACCAGATTGCGCCAAAGATTGCCGGAACCGACAGGATCGCGGTGACAAGGAAGCCCTTGTACATTGCGCCCATGACATTGGTACCGCCGCCCAGCTTGACGAAATAGGTGCCAATGATGCTGGTCACGATGCAGACGCCGCCAATCAGCAGCGGCAGCGCCATCATCGGAATCAGCAGATCGCCAAGTCCGGTGAGCAGCAATGCAGTCAGCACCATGGTGGCACCAACAGTTACAACGTAGGTTTCGAACAGATCGGCGGCCATGCCGGCACAGTCGCCAACATTGTCACCGACATTGTCGGCAATCACGGCCGGGTTGCGCGGGTCATCTTCGGGAATACCCGCCTCGACCTTGCCGACCAGATCGGCACCCACGTCTGCGGCCTTGGTAAAGATACCGCCGCCCAGACGCGCGAAGATCGAAATCAGCGAAGCGCCAAATGCCAGCGCAATCAGCGCGTCGATCACGGTCCGGTCATTCGCGGCGTATCCGGCCACTTCAACGAGGTAATAGAAGAACACGGCAATCGCCAGCAGGGCGAGGCCTGCCACCAGCATGCCGGTGATCGCCCCGGCGCGGAACGCCAGCGTCAGACCCTGTTGCAAACCGCTTTGCGCGGCGGCAGCTGTGCGGACGTTCGAGCGGACCGAGATATTCATCCCGATAAAGCCCGCCACACCAGACAGGATCGAGCCGATCACAAAGCCGATTGCTGAAATAGGTCCGAGGAAAAAGAACACGATGGCAGCGACAACCACGCCGACCATGCCGATGGTGGCATATTGCCGTTTCAGATAGGCCTGTGCGCCCTCTTGAATGGCGCCTGCGATCTCTCGCATCTTGTCGTTGCCGGTGCCGCTACTGAGCACCTGGCGGCTGGTTACAAAGCCATAGACGATGGCTACCAGTCCCAGCACAATGGATATCAAAACTAGGTTCACGAAATTTATCCCCCTCCCGCTTATTGTTTGTCGGCTATCCAGCGCGGGACGCACCGGATGCTTATGGCGCGACGGTATAAAGCGCGGACGTGGGCTGACAAGGCCCGAAAACGCGCCAATGCCCGCGTTTGTGGCTGCCGGGGGGGGTGTCAGTGCTGGTAGCCGATCCCGTCTTTGGGGAAAATCATCTCTCCATCGACCCAAAGCGGTGCCAGATCGTCGCCACCGACTTTCCCAATTAGGGTGGCCGGGACGGGAAGGGGGGTTTCCGGGGGCAGGGTGAACAGAAGCTCGTAATCGTCGCCCCACCGCACGCATTCGTCACGCATGTCAGAGTCGGCAACGGGAAACCGGCTGCTATCCAGATCGATCGAAATATCGCTCGCCTGCGCCATGCGAAAGCAATCGAGCAGCAGCCCGTCAGAAACGTCCATCATGGCCGATACATGGGGGGCCAGGGCGATCCCTTCGGCAATCAGCGGACTGGGGCGGCGATAGGCCAGGGCGTGATCGCTATCCCGGTCGGCCGCTTCAAAGCCCAGCATTGCGCGGCCCAGCGTGCCGGTGACGAACACCCCATCGCCTGCCCGCGCATTGCGGCGATCAGGCACCGGCGTGTGCGTGGCGCGTCCTATGGCGGTGCAGCCCCAGCTGCGCGGACCACTGCCGCGCACGGTATCGCCGCCGAGCAGCGGAACGTCATGCGCCTCCAGCACCTCACGCAGGCCTTTAATAAACCGCGCATCGCCTTCGCCAAGCATATGGCCCAGCAACACGCCAATGGGCTGTGCGCCCTTGGCAGCGAGATCCGACAAATTTACGGCGACCAGTTTCCACGCGACATCCGCCGCATCTTCGTCAGTGCGGACGTGGACACCCTCGACCAGCACATCATGCGTCAGGACCAGCGTTTCGCTGCCCAGCTCCAGCACCGCCGCATCATCGTCCAGCCCGCGCGCAGCGGGATCGCTCGCCAACGCTTTCAGCGCGGCGATGAAATCGCTTTCGCCTATCGCCCGGCATCCTTGGCTACCGCGTCGAGCACGCCGTTGGCAAACTTGGCCTCGCGGTCGTCGAAGAACGCCTTGGCGACATCGACATATTCGCTGATTGCGGCGCCTTTGGGCACGTCGGCGCGGGCGATGAGTTCATAAGTCCCGGCGCGCAGCACCTGCAGCATGGTCTTGTCGAGCCGGGCCAGCGTCCATCCGGTAGCCAGCCGCGCGGCCAGCTTCTCGTCAATCTCGTCGCGGCGGGCATCGACCCCGGCCACGATGTCATCGAAGAAATCGACATCGGCATCGGCGAACCACACGTCCTCGATCTCCGCACCCAGCCGGTGCTGGTGGAATTCGTTGAGCAACCGCGCCAGCGCGGTGCCCTCCATATCCATCTGATATAGCGCCTGGACCGCAGCCAGACGGGCAGCGGAGCGGGCTTGCGAGCGCGGATTGTTATTTTTATCGGTCACTTGAGTCTCACGGAAATCGAATGGGCATGGGCCGGCAGGCCCTCGGCCTCGGCAAGGCGAATGGCGGCGGGTCCGACGGCGGCAAGCGCCGCTTGGGACGCGTCTATAAAACTGGTGCGCTTCATGAAATCGAGCACTGAAAGACCGCTGGCAAATCGTGCGCGGCGGCCGGTAGGAAGGACGTGATTGGGGCCGGCGATGTAATCCCCGACGGCCTCTGGCGTATGGCGGCCAAAGAATACGCTGCCCGCATGGCGCAGCTGGTCGAACATTGCCTGCGGATCGGCAATTGCCAGTTCGACATGCTCAGCAGCCAGCCGGTCTGACAGGGCGGGCGCCTGATCAAGACTTTCCACCAGCACGATCACGCCGTGATTGTCCCAGCTGGCCCGCGCGGTCTTGGCCGTTGGCAGGGTCATCAATTGCAGATCAATGGTATCGGCAACCATCCGCGCCAGTGTCAGATCATCGGTGATCAGGATCGCCTGACTGGTCGGGTCATGTTCTGCCTGGCTAAGCAGATCGGCGGCGATCCATTCGGGATCGTTATCCTTGTCGGCGATCACCAGAATTTCGCTCGGTCCGGCAACCATGTCGATACCGACCACGCCGTAAAGCTGGCGCTTGGCCTCGGCGACCCAGGCATTGCCGGGTCCGGTCACGACATCGACCTTGCCGATCCGCTTGGTGCCATAAGCCAGCGCAGCAATCGCCTGCGCCCCGCCGACACGCCAGATTTCATCCACCTGCGCGATATGCGCGGCGGCCAGCACCAGATCATTGGTTTGCCCCCGCGGTGTAGGCGTAGCGACCACCAGCCGCTCCACCCCGGCGACCTTTGCAGGAATCGCGTTCATCAGCAGCGATGAAGGATAGGCCGCGCGGCCTCCGGGCACATACAGCCCCGCCGCATCAACCGCGTTCCAGCGTGCGCCCAGCCGCATTCCAGCTGCATCGGTATAGTCGCGGTCCTGCGGCAACTGCGCCTCGTGATAGGCACGGATCCGGTCAGCGGCGAGATGCAGCGCCTTGCGCAGATCGCTATCCAGCGCGTCATAGGCGGTCTTGCAGTCAGCGGCAGGGACGCGCCAATCGGCATCATCGGTCAGGCGGTGCTCGTCAAACCGCATGGTGTATTCCACCAGCGCCGCGTCACCGCGTTCGCGCACTTCGTTGAGGATCCCGGTAACATCGCGCCCGACATTGGCGTCGCTTTCCCGGCGGTCGCGAACGATCCGGGTGAACTTCGCTTCAAAATCCGCATCCGTGGTGCGCAGCATCTGCATCACGCGGCGGCCGCCTGCTGGCGCTCGGTGCGAAAAGCCTCGACCAGCGCGGCAATCCGGCGGTCGGTTTTCAGCGCGACGCGGTTGACGATCAGCCGCGCAGAAATGTCCATGATGTGCTGCGTTTCTACCAGCCCATTGTCGCGCAATGTCTGTCCGCTGGACACCAGATCGACAATCCGCCCTGCCAGACCCAGCGCCGGGGCAATCTCCATCGCGCCGTTCAGCTTCACACATTCGGCCTGGACCCCGCGCGCCTCGAAATGGCGGCGCGTGATGTTGGGATATTTGGTCGCGACGCGCAGATGGCTGGCGCGGCCCGATGCACTGGTCCCGTCCCGCGGTTCGGCAACGGCCAGATGGCAGTGGCCAATGTCGAGATCGACAGGGGCATAAAGATCGGCGTAGTCAAATTCTGCGATGACGTCGGACCCGACGATGCCCAGCTGCGCTGCACCATGCGCAACAAATGTGGCCACATCGAATGCGCGCACGCGGATCAACCGCATGTCTTCGCGCGTTGTGGTAAATGTGAGCGAGCGGTTGGCCTTGTCGTGAAACGCGGCCTCAGGATCGATTCCGGCACGCGCCATCACCGGCAGCGCCTCGTCGAGGATGCGGCCCTTGGGAATGGCGAAGGTCAGGCTGGCAGGCATGGTTGGCGCAGATAGGCAGCAGGGGGACAAAGGGCAATGGCGATCAGCGGGGCAAAATATGTAGTGGCCGATCTCGATGCCACCGGTCTGGACGCTGTGCGCCGCGCTTTTGAGAACCAGGTTGCCTATTGCCGCGACAATGATGCCGGGATTACCGCATTGATTTGCGACGCGATTGGCGCGCTGATCGATACGCAGCGTGGCGGCAAGGTGATGGACCGCGTGCGCCAATGGACAGGTCCGGCACTGTCGGATGCAGTACCGCTGCGGCTGGCTGGCGGTGTCCATGCGCTGCATCTTTCAGGCAAGGCTCCGGCGCTTGGCGCGATTTATCGCGGTGATGCCCCGGCTAACGCGGTTGATCTGGTGGCGGATGCTATCGAACTGCATGAGGCATTCCTGCTGCAGTGGCTGGACGGGCCGCCGCAAACCAATGAGGCAGGACGCTCTGCGAATTTCGCAGTGTCGCTGTTGTGGTTGGCGGGCCAAGGACTGCCCGCCGATTTCGCGCTGTACGAAGTGGGGGCCAGTGCGGGTCTCAACCTGCTGATGCAGCATTATCGCTATGATCTGGACGGGATCACACTGGGAAGTGCGAAGTCAGGGGTCCATCTGACGCCAGGATGGCGAGGCCCGCAACCGCCGGATCGCAAGATCACCATTCGCTCTGCAGAAGGGTGCGATATTGCGCCGATAGACATCTCCGATCCCGCGCAGGCGACGCGGCTGAAGGCGTACATCTGGCCCGAATTTACCGAACGCTTTGCACGGATGGATGCAGCAATTGCGGTGGCTAAACGCTACCCACCGGCGATTGCCAAGCTTACCGCCAGCGCCTTTCTTGCAGATGTGCTCAAGCGGCCCGCCACACGCGGGGTGACCCGCGTGGTGATGCATTCGGTCGTCTGGCAATATCTCCCGCCTAAAGAGCGTGATCGGATGACCGATCTGATCGAGCGGGCGGGCGCGCAGGCCACTGATGATGCGCCGCTGGCATGGGTTTCGCTGGAGGCGAACCGCGATACACATCGGCACGAACTGACGATCAGCTATTGGCCGGGCGGTGAAATGCGCCGCCGCGTTGCCACCGCGCACCCGCATGGCGCGTGGATAAAGTGGTCGGGCTAAACCGTTCGCTGCAAGAATTCGTCCATCGCTGCATTCACGGATTCGGGCGCTTCCCACGGTATAAAGTGGCCGCATTCGGGCACTTCAACAACTGACAGTTCGTCGATGATGGCATCCAGACCGGCCAGATTGACCGGCGGAAGGGCAAGATCATCCTGTCCCCACAGCACCAGTGCTGGAATGGTCAATTGCGGCAATGTTGGCGGCGTCCAATGCTCAGGCGCATGGTAAGTCGCATTGGGCAGGGGTATGTCCAGAGTGCTGGCGCGATACCAGTTCAGCATCGCTATCGCGGCCTCGCCATCTTGCCAGTCCTGCATCAGCAGGGCGCGTTCGTCAGGCTCCATCCGGTCGGCTGCACCCCAATTGATCTCGCGGCGCAGGAACGGTTCCAGACCCTCCTCGCGTAGATTGGCATCATGGGCCGGATCGCGAAACGCGCGCATATACTGGCTCGCCATACGCTGGACCGGATTGGTGTAGAGCAGTTTCTGAAACAGCGCCGGGTGCGGGGCATCGGCAATGACTACACGGCTGACACGCCCGGTCATCTGCCCTCCCAACGCGACGCCCCAGGCGATGGCGCCGCCCCAATCGTGGCCGATGATGGTGAAATCTGCGATCCCCAACGCATCGGCCAGCAGGAAGATGTCACCAATCAGTTTGTCAGGCGTGTAATCCTCGACCAGCGGCGGCTTGGACGATCCGCGATAACCGCGCTGGTCGGGAGCGATGCAGCGGAAACGGTCCGAAAAATGCGCGATCTGATGACGCCATGTGCGGTGATTTTCGGGAAAACCATGCAGGAAGATCAGCGCAGGCGCATCACGAGGACCGCAATCGGCCACATCCAGCGCGATACCATTGGCCAGTGTGATGCGCGTCTGTTCCACTGTGCTCAGCTGTCCGCCTGCATTTTTTCCATATAGCCTGCCGCGACCATACCGGCGATCTGGTCAAGCAAAGCCTCGGGCGTCCGGCGCGCTTCGCCCATGGCCTCTTCTACGCCGCGCGCCACGATGATCTCGCGCTCTTCCGCCGCTACTGCGTCCACGATGATGCGTGCGGCCTCTGCGGGGGGGATGCCGTTGTCGATAATCTTGTCGCTGCGTCCGCGCACCGATCCGTCGGCATTCAGCGCATTGCGGCTGACATCGGTCGCAACCGATCCGGGGCAGACGACATGGACCGCAATCCCACTCTGCGAAAGCTCGGCGCGCAAGGCATCGGCATAGCCGATCAGGCCGTGCTTGGCCGCGCAATAGGCTGTGCGCATCGGCACGCCGACCTTGCCCGCGATGGACGAGATGAACAGCAGCCGCCCGCTGCCGCGCGCAGTCATATGCGGCAGCAGCGCCTGTGCGGCGGCGATCTGCGCGGTCAGGTCGATCTCGATGATCTGGCGATAGACGGCCATTGCCGTGTCGACAGCCGGGCTGCGCTGCGAAATCCCGGCATTGGCCACAAAGATATCGATACCGCTCCGCCAAGCGGTGGCCTGCACCGTGGCATTATGCATTGCCGCTTCGTCGCGCACGTCGAAGGGCAGCACCAGCGTTTCGGTGGGCAAGCTGTCAGCGACCTCTGCCAGCCGTGCCTCATCGCGCCCTGACAGCACAATGTTCGCCCCGCGGCTCGCCCATTCGCGCGCCAGTGCGGCACCGATGCCGCTGCTTGCGCCGGTGATCCAGGCGGTCTTGTCGGCAAAGCTCATCGGGGTCTCCATCAGGGATAGGTAGCGGTGTTGGGTGCGCCATCCGGCAGCGGGATGCGTTCTTCAGTGTCGCCCGGCACATCCGGAAAGCGACCCTCGCGCCAGTCTTCCTTCGCCTGCTGGATACGCTCGCGGCTGGAGCTGACGAAATTCCACCATGCGTGTCGCTTGGTCGCAAAGGCCTCGCCGCCCATAAACATGACCCGCGCGCCCGGTGCGGAAGAGAGCGTCATCTCGCGATCAGGGGCCAGCACTGACAGCTCGTACAGTTTCAGAGGATGGCCATCGACCTGTGCCTCGCCGCCCACCAGCATCAGTGCCCGCTCGTCTGCTTCGATCTCGATGGGAATCAAGCCTCCGGGAGCCAGAGCGATTTCGGCATAGATCGTGCCCGAATGCGTGGTCGTCGCCGCTTTCTCGCCCCACAGCTCGCCCATGATAACGATGGCGCGCGCAACACCGTCCTCGATCACTGGCAGATTTGTCACCGCCTCGAACGCCGGATCAATCTCCTCGCGGCCATCGGGCAGGGCAAGCCACGTTTGCATGCCGTAAAGCTTCGGTCCCGCAGCACGCTCGTCGGCGGGCGAGCGTTCCGAATGGACGATCCCGCGCCCTGCGGTCATCAGATTGACCTGACCGGGCTGGATGGTGGCAAAGCTGCCCAGACTGTCACGGTGCTCGATAGCGCCTTCGAACAGCCATGTGACTGTCGCCAAATTGATATGCGGATGCGGGCGGACATCCATCCCGCTGCCCAAATCAAGCTGCGCCGGACCGAACTGATCGACAAAGATAAACGGCCCCACCATGCTACGTGAACGGGCGGGGAGCACCCGCCGCACCTGAAACTGGCCGAAGTTGTGGGTGACTGGCGTCAGCGTCTGCTCGAAGATGTTCACGGCGTCGGGGCCGAAGCCTGGATTGCCAGCGCGTGGACCCGCTCGCCGGGAATATCACCTAGCGCGCGGTTGACCATGCGTTGGCGTTCGAGGCGGGACTTGTCGGCAAAAGCAGGCGCTTCGATCACCACGGTGAAATGCGATGCGCCGCTGCCGTCGTCACCCGAATGCCCGTGATGCTTGGCGCTGTCGTTTATTACCTCGAGCCGGGTGGGGGTGAAGGCGTCTTGCAACAGCTGCTCCATTTCCTGTTGAACGGGGCTGGTCATAACAAATCTCCTTCAGGGGGTTCACTAACGCGCTTTGGCTCCCCATCCTAACGCGAATGCGCGGCGCAAGGTTTCACGGCAGATACGAAAAGGCGGGGCGCGTCTGCGAGCACCCGACGTGCCGCGAATTGGGCGAATTCCGCGCGCCCGGATCACGCGGCAGCAGTTTCGACGGGCCGGGTGACTGGCGCTGGTTCTGCCTTGACCATGTGCGCGAATTCAACGCCGGCTATGACTGGTTCGATGGAATGAGCGCCGAAGAAATCTATGCCGCGCAGGCGCCCAGCGCGGGGTGGCGCACAGAAAGCCCCAGCTTCAACCCGATGGCGGGCGTGGACGGAATGCCCCGCTGGGCGGACTATGCCGACCCGCTGGAGGCGATTTCTGCCCGCGCCAATGGCATCAAGAGCCGCGCCCGGCGCGAGGCTGAGATGGCGATGGATGGCCGGTTCAGCCGCGAGGAGGCCGCCGCGCTCGACGTGATGGGGCTGGGCTTGGAAATCGACCGGCACGGGCTGCGCAAGCGGTATTCAGAGCTGGTCCGCCGCTATCACCCCGACCGCAATGGCGGCGATCGCCAGCACGAAACGCGCCTGACCCGCGTGGTCGAGGCGTATCAATTGCTCAGGAAAAGCCGCGTCTTCGCCTGATTACCCCGCTTCGCACAGCGCCGCCAATTGCTCGGCACAGGCGGTCCAACCCTGTTCGAAGCCCATTGCCTTGTGCTGCTCGCATGCTTCTTCAGTCCAGTGACGCGCGCTGGCGGTGTACCGGGTCCCGTCACCCTCGGGTGCGATTTCCCATATGCCAATCATGAACGGGCCACTCGGTTCGAAATCGCCGGTTACGGCATCGGTGGTGACAAAGCGGCGCCCCTCGTCCCAAGCCAGAAAAATCCCCTCATTGGGCATCATCTCGCCATCGGGGCCGTGCATCGTCATCACGCTGCGACCGCCAGCCCGACGTTCCTGCACTGCGATTTCCACGCGCCACGGGGCGGGGCACCACCATTCGGTCTGACGGTTGGCCATCACGTCCCAGACTTTTGCGGTAGGCGCAGCGATAAAGCGGCTTACGGACAGTTCGTGCATCAGGAAGCGCCCTCGATTGCTGCCTCGATCGCGTCATGGTCGATCTTGATCATCTGCGACATCGCGGCAAAAACGCGTGAACGGACTTCCGCGTCTTCGTGCCGCAACCCGTCCATTAAAGCGCGCGGGACAATCTGCCAGCGGACGCCGTAGCGGTCGGACAGCCAGCTGCATGCCATCGGCTCCCCGCCGCCCTCCAGCAGCGCATTCCAGTAACGATCCGTCTCGGCTTGATCGTCGGTATAAATTTGAAACGATACCGCATCGGTAAACGGCTGATCGGGTCCGCCATTGAGCGCGAGATATGGTGCGCCCAAAATCGTTGCTTCGACAGTAATGGTGCCGCCAGCTTTGCCGCCGGGCCAATCCGATGGTGAGGGGTTCACTTTGTCGATCGAGGAATCCGGAAAAATACCGGCGTAGAAGCGCATCGCTTCTTCGGCATTGCCGTCGAACCACAGGCAGGGTGCAATTTTATCAGCCATTGGCCTGCGCCTCGTCGATCAGTTTCTGGTCAATCGCCTTGGCCTCGCGATATTTGGGCCGCACGCGTAGCCGCTCGGCATAGGTCTTGAATGCGTCGTCTGCGGGGAGGGACTGGAACATCAGCCCCCAATCCACCTGGCTGCCAACATAGACATCGGCCATGGTGAAACGGTCGCCGCAGATGAAATCGCGGCCCGACAAGACCGATGCCAGCGTTTCGACGGTGCGGTCATAGGTCCCGAAACCGGCCATCGATTCCTTGCCGTCGGGCACATCCCAGCCCATCGCCTTGGCAGTGACCGCCTGTTCAACCGGCCCGGCGGCGAAGAACATCCAGCGCAGATATGACGCGCGCTCCTCGACAGTTGGCAGTAAATCAGGCGCGCTAACCTCGGCCAGATAGGCGCAGATCGCGGCGGCTTCAGTGATGACGTGCACATGGCTGCCGTGATGGTGGACCAGCGTGGGCACCTTGCCCATCGGATTGGCATCCAGCAGTGCTCCGGGCTTCTCCTGCCAGTCGACCAGCTCGGTATCATAATCCGCGCCCGCCTCGTGCAATGCCCAGCGCGCAATCTGGCCGCGGCTCATCGGATTGGTGAAAAAGGTATAGTCAGCCATGTTTCAGGTCTCCTCTATGCGGCGATTGCTGCCGGACATACGAGGGTGTCAGTTGCAGCAAGGGTTGCACACGCGGCGGCGTTCATGCGTGCTTTTCGACAATTGGTTCGAAACCGCCAAAGATCATGCGCTTGCCATCGAATGGCATTTCGCCAAAATCTTCCATGCGCGGGTCGCTCATCATTTTCTGCTCGCCCGCATCGGCGGTGGCGCGGTCGGGCCAGGTGACCCAGCTGAAGACGATTTTCTCGCCGTTATCAGCCTTCACGGCGCGGCGAAAATCGGTGGTGTGGCCATCGGGAACATTAGCCTCCCAGCATTCGACCTGGCTCAGCGCGCCATATTCCTTGACCAATTCCCAGAACTTTTCGGCAGTGTCGCGATAGGCGTCCTTATTGCCTTCAGGCACAGCAGCGATGAATCCGTTTACATACATACCGTCTCTCCAAGCCATCTGCGCGAGCACTCTTTTGCGACTCGCCATTTGCCAAGATTGAGCGATTGCGTTACAAAAAGCAACTATGAAGTCACCTAAAGTAACTAAGGCCACCGAGCGCGCGCATGGCAAGTGGTATGACGACGCTTGCGGCACGGCGTTCGCGATGGAGCTGGTGGGCGAGCGGTGGTCGATGCTGATCATCCGCGAATTGCTGTTGGGTGGGCGGCGGTTTTCCGATCTGCGAACCAGCCTGCCGGGGATCAGCGCAAAAATCCTGACCGAGCGGCTGGCGAGCATGGAGCAGGCGGGCGTGCTCAACCGGCGCAGACTGCCGTCACCCGGCGCGGTGCAGATATATGAGCTGACCGAGTGGGGGTTGCAGGCAGAGCCCGCAATTCAGGAATTGGGACGCTGGGCCGCGTTGTCACATCGGCATGATCCGACATTGCCGCTCTCGCCAGTATCGCTGATGATTTCGCTGCGGACGATGTTCGATCGGGCCAAGGCGGCGGGGATCACTGCGCGGATCGGGTTCGAGATTGGCGGAGAGACTTTCGTGGCCGAACTAAAGGATGGCGTACTGACCAATCGGCGCGACCAGATTACCGGGATGGAGGCTGTCCTGCGCGTTCCTGCGGCTCCGGTGCTGGCGGCGCTGATCTATGGCAATGTGCCGCCAGCCGCATTGGAGCAGGACGCCGGGCTGGTCATCGAGGGCGACCGAGTGCTGGCACTGCGTTTCACCGATATTTTCGAGCTGCCCGAAAAGATCGGTTAATTCTGCCGGAATGCCCAGCGCAGCGTCTTGCCCATGCCCCATGTCACCGCGCGTGCCGGAATGCCTGACAGGCCGGGCCGTTCCAGTCCCAGCATTGACCGGGCAAACGGCGGGAGCAACGCCACTGCCTCTGTCGCCAGCACGGCCTGAACCGCAGGCGGCGCGCCCTCTGGCTTGGCCGACACAACAAATTGCGCCACCTCGCGCGCTTCGGGGCTGGTGCGCAGATCATCGCGCAGGTCGTGGAAGATAGCCTCCGCCTCGCGCCGGTTTACGGGCACCGGGTCGGCACCCAGTGCGCGCGCAATCTGCGCAAACTGCGCGTAATATTCGTCCTGGTCGCCGCCCGGCATATCGGGGCGGACATGGCGCAGATAGGCCGAAAGAAAGCTGGTCGATTCGGCCACATGGACCCAGGCCAGCGTGCGCGGATCCGTTGCAGAATAGCGCGATCCGTCGGGCAGGGTTCCGCCCACAGATTTATGGATGCGGTTGACCCGCTCAATCGCCGCCATCGCCACATCGCGATGTGCAAATGTGGTGTCGGTTATGAAATGGGCGGTCCGGCTCAGCCTCCCGTGCATATCTTCGCGAAAGTTCGAAAAATCGAGCACGCCCTGCAACGCATGGGGATGCAGCATTTGCAGGAACAGCCCGCGCATTCCGCCCACCATCATCGCCACGACGTCGGCATGGACCAGCCGGATCGGGCTGTCCTTGGCAAACAATGCGTCATCCGAGGGTGGGCGCGGCTGCGCGTCGTGATTGCCTTCGTTGAAGGCCGCGCGAACGCCGCCGACTATCTTGCCACGGAGAATTTCTACCGGATCGATTCGCGCCATAACGTCCAATATAGGGTTGGCGCGCTTCGCATAAATCCCTAACCGACCTGTGCAATGAACGAGATGACCGACAAACCTATCGATAATGCCGCCGGAACCGTGCTGGCAGCCCCCGACACAACCGTTGACGTTCGCGATATTTTCGGGATCGATATCGACTGGCAGGTGCCCGCATTTTCCAGGGCGGACCAGCGCGTGCCCGATCTGGATGAAAGCTACGTGTTCGATCCGGACACCACGCTGGCGATACTGGCCGGTTTTGCGCATGATCGCCGCGTCATGGTGCAGGGTTATCACGGCACGGGTAAATCCACGCATATCGAACAGGTTGCGGCGCGGCTGAACTGGCCCTGCATCCGTATCAATCTGGATGCGCACATCAGCCGCATCGATCTGGTCGGACGTGACGCCATCGTGCTGCGCGACGGTCTGCAGGTCACTGAATTCCGTGAAGGATTGCTGCCGTGGGCGTTGCAGCATCCCGTGGCACTGGTGTTCGACGAATATGACGCCGGACGCCCCGACGTGATGTTCGTGATCCAGCGCGTGCTGGAACAGCAGGGCAAGCTGACTCTGCTCGACCAGAACCGCGTCATCCGTCCCGATGCTCATTTCCGCCTGTTTGCCACTGCCAACACGGTTGGGCTGGGCGATACCAGCGGGCTGTATCATGGCACGCAGGCGATCAATCAGGGGCAGATGGACCGCTGGAACATCGTGGTTGCCCTGAATTACCTGCCCGGCGAAGTTGAGGAACAGATCGTCGCATCGAAAACCCCTGATGCCGATCCCAAGGTATTGGCCGATATGGTCAAGGTTGCCGATCTGACGCGCCAAGGCTTCATAAACGGCGATATCTCCACCGTGATGAGTCCGCGGACAGTGATCACTTGGGCGGAGAATCTCGCCATTTTCAAGGATGTTGGCTTCGCGTTCCGTCTCTCGTTCCTCAACAAGTGTGACGAGGCAGAGCGGATGCTGGTGGCCGAATATTACCAGCGCGTCTTCGGCACCGAATTGCCCGAGAGCGTTGTGGGCAAGGGATAGGCTCTATGCATCGCTGTGTTGTTCGTTTAACACAGTAGGCCATGGGCGTGTTTGACCTCTTTCGCCGCAAAGCGGGCCCCGATGCCGAGCCTGTGCCGCATCGCGGATATTACGCGCTTGATGATCGCGTAGCTGGTGCGCCCGATTGGGATGATTGGGACGACCGTCTGGAGAGCGTCGACCGGACGTTGGCGGTCGAGGAACGGCGTCCTTCGCATTGGTGGCAGCCCGCACATTACCGTGGCCGCCGGAAGCGGTGGTGGGCCGGGCGGATCGTGGCGGGCGTCCTTGCGTTGTTCATCGCGATTGTCGCATGGCTGGCGATCACTGCACCGCTGAACAAATCGCTTGAACCGATTGCCGCACCGCAGGTCACTCTGCTCGCCGCCGATGGTACGCCGATTGCGCGCAATGGGGCGATTACTGACGAGCCGGTCGATGTCTCCAAACTGCCGCCGCATGTTGTGCAGGCGTTTCTGGCGATTGAGGATCGGCGGTTTTACGACCATTGGGGTATCGATCCGCGCGGGCTGGGCCGGGCGGCCTGGGCGCGGGTTACTGGCGGGCGGATGCAGGGCGGTTCGACCATTACGCAGCAACTGGCCAAGTTCACCTTCCTGACCGCCGACCAGACGCTCAGCCGCAAGGCGCGTGAGGCGCTGATCGCCTTCTGGCTGGAGAGCTGGCTGACGAAGGATGAAATTCTCGAACGCTATCTGTCCAACGCCTATTTCGGCGACAATGTGTACGGGCTGCGCGCCGCCAGCCTGCACTATTTCTATCGCCAGCCGGAAAAGCTGCGGGTCGATCAGGTCGCGATGCTGGCCGGGTTGCTGCAGGCGCCATCCAGCTATGCCCCCACCAAGCATTACGACCGCGCTGAGAAACGGATGCGGCTGGTGGTGCAATCGATGGTCGCGGCTGGCTATCTGACCGAAGCGGAGGCGCGGAAAATACGCCCGCCCGCGCTTGATGTACGCACTCGCAATGATTTGCCGACCGGCACCTATTTTGCCGACTGGGCACTGCCGCAGGCGCGCGCGCTGGCGCAGGGCGGGTATGAGCGGCAGACGCTGACAACCACGCTGGACAGCCGGTTGCAGGGGATCGCGCGCAAGGTCACTGCGAATGCGGGGCTGGGCAGCGCGCAAGTGGCGCTGGTCGCGATGCGGAGCAATGGCGAAGTGGTGGCGATGATCGGCGGGCGCGACTATGCCAAATCGACCTTCAACCGCGCCAGCCAGGCGCGGCGGCAGCCGGGATCGACCTTCAAGCTGTTCGTCTATCTGGCCGCCTTGCGTGAAGGGTGGGACCCGGAAGACCGCATCGCCAACACCGCGTTTACCGAAGGCAGCTATCGCCCCAAAAATTCGCGCGACAGATATTCCGAGAGCCTGACGCTGGAAGAAGCCTTCGCCCAGTCGAGCAATGTCGCAGCTGTGCGCTTGTTTGGCGAGGTGGGCAGTGCGCGGGTCATCGAAACCGCACGCGATCTTGGCGTGGCATCGTCACTGGCAAAGGGTGATCCCAGTCTGGCACTGGGCAGCAGCACTATGACACTGATTGAACTGACCAGCGCTTATGCCGCGCTGGCCGCCAATGCCTATCCGGTTGCGCCGCGAGCGTTTGCCGTGCCCGAAAAGTCGTGGTGGGAAAGGCTGTGGGATGGCCCTTCCAGCTTCTCGTCATCGACGCTTCGCGGGATGGAGCAGATGCTACGCAAGGCCATCAATGATGGCACCGGGCGCGCTGCGATGCTCAAGGGGCCAAACTTCGGCAAGACCGGCACCACGCAGGACAATCGCGATGCTCTGTTTGTCGGCTACGCAGGCGATCTGGTGGTAGGGGTGTGGATCGGCAATGACGACAACTCACCGCTCGACGGGATTTCCGGCGGCGGTCTGCCCGCCAAGATGTGGCGCGATTTCATGAACCGGGCGATGAATGTAAAGGCCGCACCATCGCAGCCCGCACCGCGCGAAAAGAGCGATCCGGGCGGCCCGGTCGAGCCGCTTGATGTGCCCGATCTCGACGACATTCCGCTGGGCAATGGCAATTCACGCCTGCGTATCCGCGATGGCGAAACGATCCTGTCGACCGAGATCGAGGGCATTCCGGTAGAGATCGTGATGGGCCGCGAAGGCGTGCGGGTCACCTCCGAAGAGATCGAGCGCACCCGCAGACGCGTGGCCGAACAGATCCGCCGCGAGGAAGCCCAGCGGGAGCGGCAATTCGACCGCGCTATGGAAGAGGCCGAGTTTGCCGACCCTATCGGTTACTGATTTTCGGTCACCATCATCACATTCATTACCGCCGTGGCGATGGGCCGTGCGGGATCATCCTGCCACGCCTCCACCGTGATGTTCGCGCTGCGGCGGCCAAGCTTGGTAATCCGCCCGCGCGCGTAGCTGGTCAGCTCGCGTCCGGCGGCGAGATATTGCACAGTGATATTGATCGGCTTGAGCGAGGCCACGCGCCCGATCCGGTCAAGCTCGGCGCGCAGCACAGCGTAGCCTGCCGTCTCCAGCAAACCGCCGGTCGCGCCGCCATGCATATGGGCGGGGCGCCCTTCGATAATGTCAGAGAAACCGATGGAGAACACGGGTGTGCCGTCCTCCCACCGCTCCAGCGCGATGCCGAGCGAACGGGCATAGGGTGTCAGTGCTTCGATGTCGGAGTGTTCAGTCACCATGCGGCTTTCTGGGATCGACTGCGATTTTCATAAAGACCGCTTGGATATGCGCGACCGGATCATCGCCATCGCCATCATGAGCCAGCCCGCGCACAAAGGCTGCGCTGCGGGTCAGTCGGTAACATTGCGCGCGCCCGAAAACCGAGGCTTTCACCCGCGCCGGGCGGACATAATCCACGCGTAAATCCAGCGTGGCGATGGCGCGGAAATCGTCCATCGCCTTCCAGATCGCCAGCCCGCTCGCCATGTCCATCAGGCTCAGGATCGGACCCGATGCGAGAACTTGCTGGGCCGATTCTCCCAGCAGATCCTCGCGCCACGGAAGTTCCAGCTCCACCCAGTCATCGCCGTGATCGGAATATTGCAGGCCCAGCCACCCGGCATGCCCACGGCTGGTGAAAAACGGCGTCGCCGCCGCCGGATCGAACTTTGCGGCAGGAGGTGATGCGGGGGCGTCCATGGTCCGCGCCGATAGCGCCCGCTTTGCGCGCATTACAATGTTTTAATTTCAAACCGTGCGCTGTGCACGGCAGCTAGCCCGCCCGGCGGATCGCAATTCTGCAGATCCGCCGCATGAGGGAGCAATATTTATGAACCTACCCAAGATTGATCTGGCGAGCCTGCCGGGCATTGATGCGGTGACCGGGCTGTTCGGCAGCATGACGGCCACCACACCCACGGTGGACGACCGAATCGTCGTCCTGATGGTCTATATTTATGAGGTCCTGCCCCCTCCGCCGACGTTCTTCTGACACTGGCGCCGGAGCGATGCGTATTGATCCGGAAATGCTGGCGCTGCGAGGTGATACCGCCTTGCAGCGCCACGCGCAGGAGGCGCTAGAGCGGGCGCGCGACCGCTGGCTGGCGAGTGAGCCGGTGGCAGGAGTGATGGCTGAGTTGCGCGCCTATGGTCAGGGTGAAAAACTGGCGCATTGTCCTGCGTTGGGGGACCTGTTTGCGGGACAGGGGCGTGAGGCCGGATGGCTGGACCCGCTGGTCCATGGTCTGACCACAGCGCTGCGTGACTATCCGCTTGGCCAAGTCCCACTGCGGCATCAGGTGTCGGACGGCTTGAGCATACTGCAACTTACCATCTGTGGCCGCGCCACGCTGTCCCTGATTATCTATGAGGACACTGCCGCTTCTAATGCCGAAGCACCGACATCGATCTGTTTTTCCGATGTCGAGCGCCGGGAAGTGGTCGTGGCAGGCGCAGCCGATTTGCGGCTGTTCGAAATTGTGCAGGACCGCGGTGACACCGCCGTCCTCGACAGCGATCCGCGCCGCGTAGTCGCGCGTGAGGCGCTGCACTTCCCCGGCTTTGTCCATGCCAAGCAGGTGGTGAAGGTTCACGGGCGGATGGTAATGCTGCGGTTGTCCCGCACGCCGGAAACACCGGCTCCGTCGCGGCAATTCTGCCTGAATACGGGCAAGCTGCTCCACCGCTCAAGCGGCGACCGGCGCGAGAGCCAGCATGAGCTGATGATGGCATTGCTCGGCAGGATGGGGCGCGAAGATGCAGCCCCGATCTTTGCTGAAATGATGCGCAGCGGCAGCGACCATCTGCGCTGGCAAGCTATGCGCGAATGCCTCGCGCTCGACACAGCGACGGGGTTTGCTGCGCTGTGTGCGATGGCCGAGAACCAAGCGGATGCGCTGTGCGATCACGCCAGTGCGCTGCGCGATCAACTGCTTGCGCGTCATCCCCAACTCGCCGGAAAGGAAGCTGCGCAATGCCGCGCATAATCGAGAACCGCGCCACTGATGCGATCACGCTGGCACAGGCGCAGGAAGCCTTGGCGAGCCGCGCTTTCAACCCGGCTGATGAGGACAGCCTGGACCACGCCGCACAGCTGCTGGCCCGTCTGGCCGCAGATCGCGGCTTTCTGGGCGATTTGATGGTGGCGCAGCTGCGCGACCGGCACCGCGATATGGCGGTGGAAAGCGGTTATGGACCGCAAGCCATCGTTCTGTCGCCGCTGCGCAATGGCTGTTTTCTGCGCGCCAATATCTGGCCGAGCGAGCAGGAAAGCTGCTTCCACGCCAGCGGCGCCAAGAGCTTTGTCTATGGCGTCCCGCACGATCACAATTTCAGTTTCCTGACTGCCGGCTATTTCGGTCCCGGTTATCAAAGCGATTATTACGAATATGATTAAGAGAGCGTGGCGGGCTATCGCGGCGAGCAAGCCGATTTGCGCTTCGTCGAGCGCAGCGCGCTGGGGGAGGGCAAGCTTATGCTTTACCGCGCACACACCGACATTCATTCGCAGCTCCCGCCCGAAAGCCTGTCAGTCTCACTCAACATCATGCACATCGACCCGGCGCAGGGCTGGTTCGATCAATATGGCTTCGATCTGGACGCGAAGACCGTCACGGGTATTCTCAATCCGACGTCTACCGAGGCGTTCCTGCGGTGCGCTGTCGGGCTGGGCGGACATGAGGCGCGCGATCTGGCGGAGCATTTCGGCTCCCATCATCCAAGTGACCGGCTGCGCTTGGCCAGCTTTGAGGCACGATCTCTGCTCGCACCAGACGCGGATGCCCGCGACGCGATCTGGCGCGCTGCGGAGCTGTCGGGAAGTATGATGGTGGCGCAGGAGGCAAAGGCACGCCGCGCGGCTCTGACGGCTTAGAAAGCCCCGCCAGCCAAGGCGTCGATTGCGGCTTGCAGGATCACTGCAGCGGCATGGCTGTCAATGCGTTCGGCGCGCTTGGCCCGGCTCATATCCTGCGCGATCAGCGCGCCTTCCGCGCTGGCTGTGGACCAGCGTTCATCCCACAGCAGCACTGGCAGCGGCAGCTTGCCAGCAAGATTGAGCGCATAGGCGCGGCTGGCCTGCGCACGCGGGCCTTCGCTGCCGTCCATATTGCGTGGCAGGCCAAGCACGATGCCGCGCACCCTACGCTCGGCAACCAGCTGCGCCAGCTTGCCTGCGTCCTGCGTAAACTTGCCGCGTGACAGCGTTTTGCCAGCGGTAGCAAAGCGCCATCCTGCATCGCAGGTCGCCACCCCGATGGTCTTGGTACCCAGATCGAGAGCAAGCAATACGCCGCCATCGGGCAGCGCATCGGCAAACGTGCTGGCGCTGTCGGTTACGAGCGGCTGGCTGTCCATGCCCCGACCCGGCGCACGACATCTTCCTGCAGATTCTTCCAGAACAGCGGGATGTCATAGACGTGATAATTGCTTCCCGGCAGCACACCCTGTCCCAGCGCGGGCGGATCGCCAATCAACAGCAGGCCGCGCGGATCGCAGCGCGCGCCAACCGCATTTGCCACCAATTCGCCGCTGGTCAGCGTCTCGTCAGGAACCAGCGTCCCAAGATTGGCAGTCACGGCCGCAGCGCCGCCCGTCATCCCGGTCAGCGGATTGACGCACAGGATCGGCCCATCGCCGCGTGGCTGGCCATCGAAGCCGGGAGTGGCCTTGTAGCGGTCCATGATGAAATCTGGATCACCGTCATCGGCAAAGCTCGACCAGCCGAGCAGACATCCCGATTGGGTCGGTGCGGCGCAGGCAGGGATAGGCAGCGCGGGCAAATCGTGGGCGACCGAAATTGGCCAGCCCGGTGCATAAACAGCTGCCATGCGGGCTTCCAGCGGTGTTCCGGCCACCTTGTCACGCAGCAGGCGCAGTACATGTGCTGCGCCCTGGCTATGTCCGGCCAGCACAATGGGCTTGTCCTGATCAACGCTGGCGACAAAGAAATCGAACGCCAGCGCAACATCGCGATAGGCCATGTCGATCGCAAGATCAGCTTCGGGCTTGTCTGTCAGAAACGCCCCGGCGACGGCCTGGCGGTATTTCGGTGCCCAGATCTCGTCCGCGCGGTTGAAGGGGCTGGCCATGCCTTTGATGAACAGCCGTGCGCGGTTTTCCGCCGTGGGATCTTCCAGCGCAGCATTCCAGTCTGCACTCACAGCCTCGCGGATATAGCTGGTGGGATGCACGAAGAAGACTGCAAAGCCGGGGGTCGCCTGCGCATCCGCCGGTTCACCGGGCAGCGCGCCTTGCGTGTCGAAAGGCGCTGGGCTGTCGAGGCTTTGCTCGGCTGCCGGAGTGTCGGGCGAGGGAGCTTGCTCGGCCGGATCTAGCGCGATCTCTGCAATGCCGGGCTGATAGCGCGCCGGATCGTCCACGCCGATGCCGGGGCGCGAATACCACATTGCCGGGTCTTGATAGGCATTGGTCTGGAGCGGGGCCTGTTCAACAAATTCGCCGCGCGGGACAAACGCGATCTGCGTCGCCTCACGCGACCAGATCGACAGTGCAACGGCACCGGCGATGAAAAGCACGATCACAACTGCGACCAGATAGAGGAATTTGCGGACCATTAGGCAGCGGCCTCTGCACCTTTGGGCTCACCCGGTTTGCCCGCCGCTTCGATACGCGCCGAACGCCGTTCCAGCGCCACCTTGATCATCGCCAGCATCGGATCGGCCAGCGCCATTCCCAGAATGCCGAACAGCACCCCGAAGATAAGCTGCGCCGACAGCACCAGCGCGGGTGCCAGATCGACTGTTTTCTTGGCGATCAGAGGGACGAGGATATAGCCGTCGAAATTCTGCACGAGGAAATAGACGAAGATCGTATAGATCCCCATGTCGACACCGCCGGAGAAGCCGACCAGCACCATCAGGACGCCCGAGATAATCGCGCCGATATTGGGGATAAAAGCCAGCAGGCCCGTCAGCAGACCCAGCAGCGCCGCCATTGGCACGCCGTAGAATGCCAGCAGCGCCCAGGTGAAAATCCCTTCTGCGACCATGCCCACCAGTCGTCCGGCGAGCAGACGGCGCATGGTGTAAGCCTGATAGCTGAGCGTATCGTAAAACGCGCCGCGACGATGGGAGGGAATCATCCATGCCAGCCCGCGCTCGTAAACGCGCGGGTCGATGGCGAAATAGATGCCGATGATCAGGATCAGGAACATCGTGGTCAATCCGCCGAACAATCCGCCAATCGCTTTGGTAATCGTACCGACGCCGCTCATCATATTGCTGGCGATGCTCTGAACATCTTCCTGGCTGATGGCAAAGCCCTTGCTTCGCAGGAACGAGAGCAGTCTGCCCAATTGTTCACCGATGATGGCCGGGAACTCAGCGGCCTGCTGCGAAATCTGCGAGCCTGCGAAAAAGCCCAGCCAAAGCATGAATGCCACGCCGAACAACAAGGTGATGCCCACGCGCCAGCCGCGCCCGATTGGCAATATCCGGCCCAGCAGACGTGCGCCGCCATCGATCATAGCGGCGAACACCAATGCCCCGAAAATCACCAGCAGCGATTGCGACAGATGCACAGCCAACACGATGAAGCCGATTACCATCCCCCAGACCAGCGCCTTTGATGCTTCGTAACGAAGCTTGGGGCTGGCGATGTGGGTAGGGCTGGCGCCCGGTTCCTTTTCAGTGCCGTTCTCTGACGAATCGGCAGGCGCGGTTTTCTCGGTCATTCGGCGGGAGTCCTCTCCACAAGCGGCGGTCGCAAAGTGCTCCACGCGCGACCGCTACGCAAGGAGGTAAACCAGCTCAAAGGATTGAGGCTTGTCGTGCCATCAAGCGAAAAAGTGATGAATTCAGCGCGCCCACCGATGTTGGTGAGCGGGATCGGTCCAGCCAGCCCGCTATCATCGTAAGCGCGGCTGTCGGAAGAATGGTCACGGTTGTCGCCCATCACGAACACGCTATCATCGGGAATTCTGATCTCGCCAAAATTGTCGAGCCGCTGATTTTCGTGATCAATCACCAGATAGGTGGCACCATTGGGCATGGTCTCGCGGTAAACCGGCAGCTGGCAGGCGCGCGTGCCGTCGGGGCGGGTGACGCGGAAGTCATACAGCCCAAACCCGTTGCAGCGTGAATTGGCATCGAGTGGAATTTCGATTGCCGGTTCAACGGTTTGCGGCACGGGCTGGCCATTCAAGATAATCTGGCCATTGCGCACTGCGATGCGATCACCCGGAAGGCCGACCACGCGTTTAATGTAATCCTCGTCCTTCACCGGATGCACCGGGATAACGATGTCGCCATATTCGGGAGCAGAACCCCAGATGCGCCAATCACCGCGCGGGGCGACGTGGAAACTGATCGACGACCAGTTCCAGCCATAAGGATATTTGCTCACCACCAGCCGGTCACCAACCAGCAGATTGGGCATCATCGATTCGGACGGGATATAAAACGGCTTGGCGATAAAGCTGTGAAACCCGACCACGGCGAGCAGCATCAGCGCCAGCCCGCGCAGCTCGGCCAGCCAGTCGACTTTCTCGTCTTCGGTTTTGGCGTCTTTGGTAATGGGTTGTGCTGCCGGGTTGCCGGTGATCATGTGGGCACCGCTTCGATGATTACGAAAGCCTGTGCCCATGGATGATCGTCGGTGAGGGTGAGATGAATGCGGGCCTCATGCCCCGCGGGAATCATTTCCGCAAGCCGCGTTGCTGCGCCGCCTGCCAGCGCCAGTGTCGGCGCACCCGACGGGGCGTTGACCACGCCGATATCCTTCATGAAGACGCCGCGCCGGAAACCTGTGCCAACCGCCTTGGAGAACGCCTCTTTCGCCGCGAACCGCTTGGCATAGGTGCCGGCGATGGTGAACGGCCGCCGCCGCGCCTTGGCGCGCTCTGTCTCGGTGAAGACGCGGTTTTCGAAACGCTCCCCATAGCGGTCGAGAGAATTCTGGATCCGCTCTATATTGCACAGGTCGGAGCCAAGGCCGATGATCATCGCGCGCTCCGCCAGTGACAGATTGGTTTGCCAGCAAAGAAATTGATCATGCGCCTGAAAATTTCCGCGAGAAGGCCGCCGAAAATCACCATTCCTGCTGCTTTCGGGACCAGACTGCCCCAATCGCCTCGCCCCCACTCGGGGTTGAGCAAGATGGCAAGAACGATGATCGGCACAACTATCAGCATCAGGACAAAGGTCGTTTTAACAGACCGCCAGATTTCCAAGGCATATTCTTGCGTCAATTACCGCGCCTCATCCATCAGCTCGCGCATATGGCGCACGGCGTGTTCCAGCCCGGTGAAGATCGCCTCGCCGACAAGGTAGTGTCCGATATTGAGCTCGGCCAATTGCGGGATGGCCGCAATTGGCTGGACGTTTTCATATGTCAGGCCATGCCCCGCGTGCGGTTCGATCCCGTTTTTCACCGCCAGCGCAGACATATCGGCAATGCGCTTCAGCTCCGCAGACATCCGTTCGCGGTCGCCATCAAGATGGGCGTGGGCATATTCGCCTGTGTGAAATTCGACCACCGGCACACCCAGCCGCAGGGCAGCGTCCAGCTGGCGCTCGTCCGCCTCGATAAACAGGCTGACGCGGATGTCGTTGTCTTTCAGTTTCCACACAATGGGCGTCAAAGTGTTGTGCAGGCCAGCGGCGTCCAGCCCGCCCTCGGTGGTGCGCTCCTCACGCTTTTCCGGGACGATGCAGGCGGCGTGCGGTCTGTGCTTCAACGCGATGGCCAGCATTTCCTCGGTCGCTGCCATCTCCAGATTGAGCGGCAGATCGGTGGCTTCCTGAATGCGCTGCAGATCGGCATCGCGGATATGCCGCCGATCCTCGCGCAGATGCGCGGTAATACCGTCGCCGCCCACGGCCGCCACGATTTGTGCCGCGCGCACCGGATCGGGATGGTCGCCGCCGCGCGCATTGCGGATCGTGGCGACGTGATCGATGTTCACGCCAAGCCGCAGCGGGCGGGAAGGTGCGGGGCTGATCAAGCCTTCCGGCTTCCGGGCTTGGTGATGGCTATGACTGCCAATTCCTCGGGCACCTCTTCGGTTGCATAGGTCGGGAAGGTAATGTCGATCAGCGGGAAAAATGGCACGCCCAGATCGGCGGACCCGTTCGAACGGTCGACCAGCGCCACTTCGGCCAGCACTTCGCCGCCCTCACGCGCGACCGCAGCGATCGCCTCGCGGCTGGAAAGGCCGGTGGTCACCACATCCTCTACCATCAGCACCTTGGCGCCGGGTTCGAGCCGGAAGCCCCGGCGCAGTTCGAAAGTCCCCTCGGGCCGTTCCAGAAAAACGGCATCCTTGCCCAGTGCGCGGCCCATTTCGTGGCCGATGATCAATCCGCCCATCGCCGGGCTGACCACCAGATCGATCTGGCTGCGCAGCTCGCGCGGGATTTTCTGAGCCAGCGCGCGGGCCAGCCGGTCGGCCCGCTCGCCATTCATCAGCACGCGGGCGCATTGCAAATAATGGCCACTGTGTCGTCCGCTCGACAGGACAAAATGCCCCTGCAGCAAGGCTTCACTGGCGCGGAATTCCTGGAGGATATCTTCTTCTGTCATAGCCAGCGTCCAAAGCGCCTCACGACCGATTGCGCAAGGGGGTATCATCGCTGGCACACAGGATGGCTGGGCAGATGACGTAGGGTAAGGCGAATTTTTTGTGGGCTACGCGCTTGAGGCAAGCGCAAAGCCTGCCTATAGGGCACGCCAAACCGGGCCCTGCAATCGGGGGCTGCCCATGCGCATGGCCGGGTTTCGCGGCGGACACACCGCCGAGCCGACAAGAACTTACGGAAAGCATCCCGACGATGAAATTTCTTGGCTCCATCAGCGCCCTGCACCGGATTGCCGCCAGTATAGCGATGGCTGTCGCGCTTGCGCTGACCCCGTCACTGGCCGCCGCGCAGGACGATCCCGCCGCACAAAGCGTGTCGGCAAGCGCGGACAGCACTGCTGCTGCTGACCCGACGCTCGATCCGGCGCTGGCCGCCGACGGTTCGACCGCCGAAGCTGCGCCGGGGGCCGGTGCCTATGTCCCGATGAAGCCGACTGAAGGCAAGGGGATGCCGGTCGCTGGCGGCTATGATGTGCAGGACCAGTTTACGCAAATCGGCCATTTTGCGCGCGGCCTGCATTTCTGGCTGTTCTGGATCATGGTGGCGATCAGCGTATTTGTGCTGGCACTGATGCTGTATGTGATGGTGCGTTTTCGCAAGAGCGCCAATCCGGTCCCGAACAAGACCTCGCACAACACCTTTATCGAAGTCGTCTGGACCGTTGTTCCCGCGCTGATCCTGCTGGGCATTGCGATCCCGTCGATCACGCTGCTGGCCAAGCAGTATGAGACCCCGCCCAAGGATGCGATCACCATTAAGGCGATCGGTTACCAGTGGTATTGGGGTTATGCTTATCCCGACAATGGCGATTTCGAAGTCGTTTCCAATATGCTGACCAAGGAAGAGGCTGAGGCCAACGGTGAGCCGCATCAGCTGGCTGTCGACAACCGCATGGTTGTGCCGGTCGGCGTGCCAATCCGGTTGCAGGTTACCGGCGCGGATGTGATCCATTCTTTCGCGGTCCCTTCGCTGTGGTTCAAGCTCGACGCGGTTCCCGGCCGGTTGAATGAAAAGCTGCTGCAGATTGATGAACCCGGCGTCTATTACGGCCAGTGTTCGGAACTGTGTGGCGCGCGCCACGGCTATATGCCGATCGCGGTCGAAGCCTTGCCGATGGCCCAGTACAATGCCTGGGTGCTGGCACAGGGCGGCAAGGTCGCCGGTGCCGAAGAAGAAGGCGTGGAGGCTGATCCCAAGGCCGCCCCGTTGCAGCAGCCTGAAAGCGCCATCCCTGGTGCTCCGGGTGCAGGTGCGCCGCCGGTCACTGACGACACGACCACCTGATAGTTTGATTTAGAGCTCGAGAGACCAGTACGATGGCTACTACCGCCGACGCTTTCCAGGCCCACGATGCCGACCACGCGCATCATGACGCCGATCACAAACCCGGCTTCTTTGCGCGCTGGTTCATGTCCACCAACCACAAGGACATCGGCACGCTTTACCTGATCTTCGCGATTTTCGCGGGGATCGTCGGTGGCGCCATTTCGGGCGTCATGCGTGCCGAGCTGGCCGAACCGGGCATTCAGGTACTGGGCAGCTTTGTGCAGTTCATGGGCGGCGAGGCCGGTTTCGACCAGAGCCTCCACGCCTGGAACGTGCTGATTACGGCGCATGGCCTGATCATGGTCTTCTTCATGGTCATGCCGGCGATGATCGGCGGCTTCGGCAACTGGTTCGTCCCGCTGATGATTGGCGCGCCCGACATGGCGTTCCCGCGCATGAACAATGTGTCGTTCTGGCTGACTATTGCAGGCTTCCTGTCGCTGATGTTCTCGATGTTCGTGCCCGGCGGTACCGGCATGGGCGCAGGCACCGGCTGGACCGTCTATGCCCCGCTATCGACCAGCGGGTCGGCAGGTCCGGCGGTCGATTTCGCGATCTTCTCGCTCCACCTTGCGGGCGCAGGCTCGATTCTAGGTGCAACCAACTTCATCACCACCATCTTCAACATGCGTGCCCCCGGCATGACGTTGCACAAGATGCCGCTGTTCGTGTGGTCGGTGCTGGTGACCGCCTTCCTGCTGTTGCTGGCGCTGCCGGTGCTGGCTGCGGCCATCACCATGCTGATCACCGATCGTAACTTTGGCACGACCTTCTTCGATGCCTCGGGCGGCGGTGATCCGGTGCTGTACCAGCATCTGTTCTGGTTCTTCGGCCATCCCGAAGTGTACATCATGATCCTGCCCGGCTTCGGCATGATCAGCCAGATCGTCTCGACCTTCAGCCGCAAGCCCGTGTTTGGCTATCTCGGCATGGCCTATGCCATGGTCGCGATTGGCGTGGTCGGTTTCATCGTCTGGGCGCACCACATGTATACCGTGGGTCTGGACGTGAATACGAAGATGTATTTCACCGCTGCGACGATGATTATCGCAGTGCCTACCGGCGTGAAGATCTTTAGCTGGATTGCCACGATGTGGGGCGGCTCGATCGAGTACAAAAGCCCGATGGTGTGGGCACTGGGCATGATCTTCCTGTTCACCGTGGGCGGCGTTACCGGCGTGTATCTGGCCAATGGCGGCGTTGATGATGTGGTGCACGACACCTATTTCGTGGTCGCGCATTTCCACTATGTCCTGTCGATGGGTGCAGTGTTCAGCTTGTTCGCAGGCTTCTACTACTGGTTCCCGAAGATGAGTGGGCGGATGCATTCCGAATTGCTCGCACATCTCCACTTCTGGGGCTTCTTCATCGGCGTAAACGTGGTGTTCTTCCCGCAGCACTTCCTTGGTCTGCAGGGCATGCCGCGTCGCTATCCCGACTATGCTGACGCCTACACCTTCTGGAATGAAGTCAGCTCGTTCGGCTATGTGATCATGGCTGCTTCGATGATCTTCTTCTTCGTGAACCTGGTGTACGCTTTCACCGCTGGTAAAAAAGCGCCTGCCAATTACTGGGGTGAGGGCGCGACGACGCTGGAATGGACATTGTCCAGCCCGCCGCCGTTCCATCAGTTCAGCGAGTTGCCGGTGATTGAAGAATATCATGACGCGCACAATCACATGCCGCGCGATACGACTCCGGCGAAAGTCGACGCCTGACGCCTGCGCCATGGCATGATTATCTGACGGCCGGTCCGCAAGGGCCGGCCGTTTGCTTTTGAGCGAGGAGCTGCCCAATGCCCACCATGCGCCTGATCGACACCGGCGATGTCAGCCTGCGCTGCGCCATAGAAGGCAGCGGCCCGCTGGTGATCTTCGTCCACGGTTTTCCGGAAAGCTGGTACAGTTGGCGTCACCAGCTTGGTGCTGTGGCGGAGGCCGGGTTTACCGCCTGCGCCATCGACGTTCGCGGCTATGGCGGATCTGACAAGCCAGAGGCCATCGAAGCCTATGCAATGGAGCATATGGTCGGCGATCTGGTCGCGCTGAGCGAGGCGTTGCAGCCGGGCAGATCGGCGGTACTGGTCGGCCATGATTGGGGCGCGCCGATAGTGTGGAATTCCGCGCTGGCCCGGCCCGCCAGCTTCCGCGCGGTCGCGGCGCTATCGATACCTTTTGCCGGTGTCCCGCGCCGCCCCTTCACCGAGGTTTATCACGAGCATTTCACGTCCAAAGGCCGCTATTTCTATCAGGAATATTTCCAGCAACCCGGCATTGCCGAGGCGGAGGCAGAGGCCGATCCGCGCAATTTCGTCCACCGCATGATGTATTCGATCAGTGGCGATGTGCCTCCGGGCGATTATTGGAATAAACCCCACGGCGCGCGGTTCCTCGACAAATTGCCCGATCCGCTGCCCGTGCCGTGGCTGACCACGGCCGATCTCGATTATTACGAAAGCGAGTTTCGCGCCTCCGGCTTTCGCGGACCGCTGAACCGCTATCGCAATCACCAGCGGGATTTTGCCTGGCTGCAACAATTCGCCGAGGCGCGTATCGAGCAACCTGCGCTGTTCATCGGCGGGAAGCGCGATGTTGCCAGCTTCCTGTTCGGCGCGACCGCCGATCCTGTCGGGCTGACCCGCAGCTTTGCGCCCCTGGTCGAAGGCCATTTGCTGGAGGGTTGCGGGCACTGGACGCAGCAGGAAAAACCGGTTGAGGTCAATCGCCTGCTGATCGACTGGCTGCTGCGTCTCTAAGCGCCCTTTCGCCAATCGCGTGACGCGCCTATAGGGACAGCGATTCCATGCAACAGACCGCTTCTATCCCGCTCCCCGCCGACTGGCGCGACTTCTTCGCGCTGACCAAGCCGCGCGTGATGAGCCTGGTGATTTTCACCGGCCTGTGCGGCCTGCTGGCGGCTCCCGGCCATATCAACCCCGTGCTGGGCTTCACCGCCGTGCTGTGCATCGCATTGGGCGCAGGCGGCGCTGCAGCGCTGAACCAGTGGTGGGAGGCCGATCTCGACGCGGGCATGAAGCGCACTGCGGGTCGCCCGCTGCCCGGTGGCCGCATGGCGCGCACCGACGCGCGCGATTTCGGGATTGCTTTGTCGGTTGCATCGGTCATCGTGATGGGGCTGGCGATTGGCTGGCTGGCCGCCGGAATTCTGGCGTTCTCGATTTTCTATTACGCGGTGATCTACACCATCTGGCTGAAGCCGCGCACACCGCAGAATATCGTGATCGGCGGCGGGGCAGGGGCGTTTCCGCCGATGATCGGCTGGGTTGCTGTGACCGGCGATATCACCGCCATGCCGGTGCTGCTGTTTGCCATCATCTTCTTCTGGACGCCGCCGCATTTCTGGGCGCTGGCGCTGTTCGTCCAGTCTGATTACGCCAAGGTCGGCATTCCGATGATGCCGGTAGTCAAGGGCCACAGATCGACGCGCCGCCAGATTCTGGCCTATGCGATAGTGCTGGTGCCAATTGCTGCCGCACCTTGGTTTATCGGCGGTACCGGCGCGGTTTACGGGATCGCTGCCGTGATCCTGTCGCTGGCCTTTCTAGGCTTCAGCCTCCCGGTCGCGTTTCGCAATCCTGTGGATGGCGACGGGATGAAGCCGGAAAAGCGGCTGTTCGCGTTCAGCATTCTGTATCTGTTCGCATTGTTCGGTGTGCTGGTGGCCGACCGGCTGCTCGCCGCTTACGGAGTAATCGCATGACCCCCGACGAAAAGACCGAGTTCGATCGCCGCCGCCGCAGCAAGAATCTGGTGCTGGGCGGTATCTTGCTGTTCTTCGTCATGCTGTTTTACGCAATCACGATTGTACGGATGGGATAATTGCGATGACCAGCGCGGCTGCCTCCTCCTCACTCGATTTTCGCAAGAAAAGAACGGCGATGTTCGCCATGCTGGCGGCGCTGGCGATGCTGGGTCTGGGCTACGCAGCGGTCCCGCTTTACCGCATGTTCTGCCAGGTCACCGGGTTTGGTGGCACCACGCAGCGCGCGACCGAGAGCGATGCTGCAATTGCCGAACGACTGGCGCAGAGCGCGGGCGGGCAGACGATTTCTGTGCGGTTCGACGGCAGTGTCGCGCGCGATATGCCGTGGAGCTTTGGCCCCGAACAGGTGACCGACACGGTGACCATCGGCCAACGCGATATGGCGATTTATCTGGCGAAGAACAATTCCGACCAGCCGGTGACCGGCACCGCCACCTTCAACGTCGAACCGGCGCAGGCGGGGATCTATTTCAACAAGATCCAGTGTTTCTGTTTTACCGAACAGACGCTGCAGCCCGGTCAGGAAGTGCGTATGCCGGTGCTGTATTACGTCGATCCCAAGGCGATGGACGATCCCAATATGCAGGGGGTCGAGCAGATCACCTTGTCATACACTTTCCACCGCGCCAAAGATTAAGGCCGCTTGGCTCTGGACCGCAGGGACAGGGCGCATTAAGGGCAGCGCGCAAAGCGAGACACAGGACGCGAGACAAATGGCTGGCAACGTCAATCACGAATATCACATCCTCGAACCCGATATCTGGCCGCTGATCGGCTCGATTTCGGCACTGACCTTCACCAGCGGCATGGTGTTGTTCATGAATGACATGAGCAGCGCACATCTGGTGCTGGGCCTTGGCGTCGCCGGGCTGATCGCCACATTCTTCAGCTGGTTCTCCAATATCGTGAAGGAAGCCGAACGCGGCGACCACACGCCGATTGTGCAGTTGCACATGCGTTACGGGATGATCCTGTTCATCGCTTCTGAGGTGATGTTCTTCGTCGGCTGGTTCTGGAGCTGGTTTGATTTCTCGCTGTTCCCTTCGGAATTGTCCGAGGTGATTGGCGGGCAATTCCCGCCCAAGGCGATTGAGGCGGTGATGGATCCGTTTTCGCTGCCACTGCTTAACACGCTGATCCTGCTGTGTTCGGGCACCACGGTAACTTGGGCGCATCACTGCCTGATCCACGGTGACCGTGACGGGCTGAAGAAGGGCCTGTGGCTTACTATTCTGCTGGGCGCGCTGTTCACTGCCATTCAGGCATACGAATATGCGCACGCCCCGTTCGCCTTCGGCGGCAACACCTACAGCTCGGCCTTCTACATGGCGACTGGCTTCCACGGCTTCCACGTGCTGGTTGGCACGATCTTCCTGATCGTCTGTCTGGTGCGCACCTACAAGGGCCACTTCACCCCCCGCCAGCACTTCGGTTTCGAAGCGGCGGCGTGGTATTGGCATTTTGTTGACGTGGTGTGGCTGTTCCTGTTCGTGACGGTCTATGTCTGGGGCGGCTGGGGCGCTCCGATCCACTGATGGATGCAAGCGACAATTCGGATACCGAGACAGGGCAGCCCGCGAAAGTCGAGGCTGCCCTGCTTGGTTTGTGCCCCCGATGCGGCGCAAAGACGCTGTTTGCGGGCATCCTGCGCTTTGCTGATCGCTGCCCCGCCTGCGGGCTGGATTACAACCGCTTCAATGTCGGTGACGGACCTGCGGCGCTGGTGACGCTGGCGGTTGGCACAATTACAGTCGGGCTGGCGATCTGGCTGCAATTGGCGGCAGAGCCTGACTGGTGGGTTCATGTGCTGCTGTGGGGGCCGCTGACGCTGGGGCTGGTGATGGGCGGTCTGCGGATCACCAAGGGGTTCCTGCTGCAAAGCGAATATCGCAACAATGCGGGCGAAGCGGGCAGGCGCAAGCCATGAGGGTGCCGATTTTCTCGACCATCGTCGTGGTCGCCGCAGCCGCGACGATGATCGCGCTGGGCGTGTGGCAATTGCGCCGCGCGGATGAAAAAGCGGCGCTGCTGGCACATTATGACAGCGCGATCAGGATGTCGTCCAACGTGACCTTCCCACGCGATCCTGCCGATATTCAGCAGGCGCTTTACCGTCATTCGGTGGTGACCTGTGATCGGGTCGTGGCGCGGCGCACTACTCCCGGCCGCAGCGAAGGCGGCAAGACCGGCCTCGCGCAGATGGTTCGCTGCGCAATGCAGGGCGGCGGCGAAGCAGAAATCGCGCTTGGTTGGTCGCTCGCGCCCGAACCGGCGAAGTGGGATGGCGGCGAGGTCGCCGGCTTTATCGGGCCGGCAGGCAAGGAAGCGCGCCTGATCGCCTCACCGCCGATGGCCGGTCTTCAGCCGCTCGCGCCGCCCGATCCGAAAGACATCCCCAACAATCACCTCGCCTATGCCGGTCAGTGGTTCTTCTTCGCCCTGACCGCACTGGCGATCTATATCCTCGCGCTGCGGCGGCGGAGGAAGAACGCTTGAGCGTTCTAAAGACCCGCTTGCTTGCCCGCGCCGCACCGCGCCGCTAACCCACCGCGCGATGCAATATGTCTCCACTCGCGGTAGCGCTCCGACGCTTGATTTTGCCGGTGTAACGCTGGCTGGCCTGGCGTCGGATGGCGGGCTTTATGTACCCGAACACTGGCCGAGCTTCACCACGGATGAAATCGCCGCAATGCGCGGGCTGCCCTATGCGGAGTTGGCGGCGCGGGTGATGCAGCCCTTCGTTGGCGATTGCCTGACGCCGGAGCGGCTGCGCGCGCTGTGCGAGGAGGCTTATGGCCGGTTCTCGCACAAGGCGGTGACACCGCTGGTCCAGCTGGACGAACGGCAATGGCTGCTCGAACTGTTTCACGGCCCGACGCTGGCGTTCAAGGACGTCGCGCTGCAACTGCTCGGCCTGTTGTTTGAGGAATTTCTGGAACGAGACAATGCGCGGCTTACCATCGTCGGGGCGACCAGCGGCGATACCGGCAGCGCCGCGATTGATGCGGTGGCGGGGCGCGAGCGGGCGGAGATTTTCATGCTCCACCCTGCGGGCCGGGTCAGCGACGTCCAGCGGCGGCAGATGACCACCGTGCTGGCCCCCAACGTCCACAATATCGCCATCGACGGAAGCTTTGATGATGCGCAGGCGATGGTGAAGCGCATTTTTGCAGACGATACTGTCACTGCGAAGCATCGTATTGGCGCGGTCAATTCGATCAATTGGGCGCGGCTGATGGCGCAGGTGGTCTATTACTTCGCCGCCGCGCTGCCACTGGGCGCGCCACAGCGCAAGACCGCCTTCAGCGTGCCGACGGGCAATTTCGGCGATGTCTTTGCCGGCTATGTCGCGTCGCAGATGGGGCTGCCAATCGAACGTTTGATCGTTGCCACCAACGTCAACGATATCCTCCACCGCGCGCTGAGCGACGGTGATTATTCAGCGGGCGCGGTCACGGCGACTGCGGCACCCAGTATGGATATTCAGGTCAGCTCGAACTTTGAACGGTTGCTGTTTGCCGCTGGCGGACGCGATGGCGCGGCGATGGCCCAGCAAATGCGCGGGTTTGAGGCGGACAAGGTCATGCAGCTGACCAATGCGCAGCGTGACGGCATGGCGGCGCTGTTCACCAGTGCGCGCGCCGATGACGCCGATATGGCGCACGCCATGCGCTGGGCGCAGGAAAACTGCTGCCAGATACTGGATCCGCACACCGCCATCGGACTGCACGCGGCGCTGGCCAGCGATGTGCCGCCCGATGTGCCGGTTGTGACGCTGGCCACCGCCCATCCGGCTAAGTTTCCCGACGCAGTGGAACGCGCCACCGGCGCTCGCCCTGCGCTGCCCGCCCGAATCGGTGATCTGTTTGCGCGGGAAGAACGGTTTACGGCATTGGACGGCGGCTATGACGCCGTGCGCGCATATATTCTCGGGCACGCCAGCTGATGGCCGGGCTGCGCCGCGAACCCGTGCTGATGGTGGGCGAGGGGTGGGATAGCTACCGCCTGCTCGACAGCGGGCATGGCCGCAAGTTCGAAGAATACGGCCCCTATCGATTCATCCGCCCCGAACCACAGGCCATGTGGACCCCGCGCAGTGACGATTGGGAGGCACATGGCGAGTTTGTGCCCGGCTCGGATGAGGATGGCGGCGGTCGCTGGCATTTCTCCGCGCCGGTGGCCGAGGATGGCTGGGAGCTGGGGTGGGGCGAAGATGCGCGCTTCACTGCGCAATGCACCCCGTTCCGGCATCTTGGCTTCTTCCCTGATATGGCTCCGGTCTGGGACTGGATGGGCGCGCAACTGGCGGGGCGCAGCGATGCCGAGACGATGAATCTGTTCGGCTATACCGGCGTAGGGACGCAGGCTCTCAGCCGATACGGCCGCGTCACTCATGTCGATGCGAGCAAGAAATCGGTCGCTCAGGCCCGCGCCAATGCGGCGCTGGCCGGGCTGGAGAATCGCCCGGTGCGCTGGCTGGTCGATGATGCTGCAAAGTTCGCCGCGCGCGAAGTGCGGCGCGAGCGGCGCTATGACGGGATCATACTGGACCCGCCGAAATTCGGGCGCGGTCCCGATGGCGAGGTGTGGCGGCTGGAGGACAGCCTGCCGGGTCTGGTCGCCGATTGCCGCAATCTGCTGGATGCCGACAGCCGCTTTCTGTTCCTCACCGTTTATGCGGTGCGGATGAGCAGTCTGGCGCTGGCTGGCCTGCTGGACGAGGTGTTTGCCGAAATGCCCGGCACCATCGAGCATGGTGATCTGGCTGTGCAGGACAGCGGCGAGGCGGGACGGTTGCTGCCAACTGCGATCTTCGCACGCTGGTCAAATCCGGAGTAGAGAGCGCCATGTCCGATTCGCTCCATCTCGAAGTCGCTGATTTCGAACACGACGTTCTCACCGGGATTTATTCCGAGGAGACCGGCAAGCCGCAGCCCTTGCGGATCACCATCAGTGTGCGCCTGACGGTGCTGAACCACTATGGCCCCGACACCGCGCTGGATGCGTCGAAAAACTACATGGATTTGAAATTCGCCGCTTCCGATGCGCTGCCCGAAGGCGTGCATTTCAAGCTGATCGAGGCGGTTGCCGACCATATTTGCGAAACCCTGTTCGTGCAGGACAGAAGGGTCGAGGCGGTGACGGTCAAGATCGTCAAGCTGGCGATTGCCGAAGCGGGTGAGAAAATCGGGATCACGCTGCACCGTGAGCGGCGTTAATGAAGCGCTTCATCGTGGACGAACTACCGTCTGATCCGCTCAGAGCGACCGGCGTGTTCCATCAGCATTGGCTACCGCGCATAGAGGCTGTGCTGACCAGCGGCCAAGACGTGATGCTGGTGCTGCCCGCTGCCGATTACACGCACCGCGAATGGCGCCGCGCCGCAATTGCAATGCTCGCCCGTAGCCATACCCCCCGGCGCATCAATGCGGTGACCGGCCAAAGCACACAGCTTGCGGTATTTGAGCGATATCTGACCGATGCACACGGCGTGACTGGCCAGTATCTCGAAGGGGCTGGCGCAACTGGCGAGAATTCGCCACGCTGACGGCATGCTGGTTGATAGCTTCCAACGCCGGGTGACCTATCTGCGCCTGTCGGTCACCGACCGCTGCGATCTGCGGTGCAGTTATTGCATGCCCGAGCGGATGCGCTTCCTGCCGAAAAGCGAAGTGCTGAGCCTTGAAGAGCTTTACCGGCTGGCGCTGGCGTTCATCGCGCGCGGTGTGACCAAGGTGCGGCTGACCGGCGGAGAGCCGCTGGTGCGGCGCGATATGATCGATCTGGTTCGGACGCTGGGCCGCAAGCTGGGTCACGGTCTGGAAGAACTCACGCTCACCACCAACGGGATGCAGCTGGGCCGCTATGCCGGCGCATTGGCAGAGGCGGGAGTGCGGCGCGTGAATGTCTCGCTCGACACGCTAGATCGCGCACGCTTCGCCGCGCTGACAAGGCGTGATGCGCTGGATCAGGTGCTGGCCGGGATCGCCGCGGCCAAGGCCGCCGGGCTGGCGGTCAAGCTGAACACTGTGGCGCTGAAAGGCGTGAACGAGCACGCAATTCCGTCGCTGATCGAATGGGCGCATGGTCAGGGCCACGCGGTGACGCTGATCGAGGTGATGCCGCTGGGCGAAGTGGATGGCGACCGGATCGACCATTTCCTGCCGCTCGATGCGGTGCACGCTGATCTTGAGCGCCGCTGGACGCTGGCACCATCGCCCGCCAGCACGGGCGGCCCGGCGCGCTATTTCGACGTGACGCAAACGGGTGGAAGGCTGGGGATGATCACCCCGCTCAGCAACAATTTCTGCGCCAGCTGCAATCGGATGCGCGTGACAGCGACCGGCCAGCTTTATCCCTGCCTTGGCGGCGGCGAGCGGGTCGATCTGCGCGCGGCTCTGCGCGATGGGACGCAGCGCGACGTCGATGCTGCGCTCGACCGGGCGCTGGCGATCAAGCCCAAACGCCATAATTTCGCGATTCGCGGTCCGGGCGAGCATCCTGCGCAGCCGCGCCATATGTCGGTGACGGGCGGCTGAGATGGCAGTGCGGCTGGTGTTGCTTGGCCCCTTGCGCGATCTGGCGGGAATGGCCGAATCCGAAGTGCCCGCGCCGCTGCATTGGGAAGGGCTGCTCGCCGCTGTCAGCCCCGAACTTGCCATGCAATTGAACAGCAACCGCGTGCATATCGCCTGCGGCGGCGTAGTGCTGGCCGACAAGACCGCGCTGGACGCCAGGGATGGCGAGGAAGTGGCGCTGCTGCCGCCGGTGAGCGGTGGATAGGCTTCCTGCAGATATCCAGCTGTTGTGCGAGCCGATGGCGGTCAGCGAAGCACTGGCGGCGTTTGACGCTGCGCACTGCGAGGCCGGGGCCATCGCCAGCTTTGTCGGCAAGGTCCGCCCGGACGAGACCGTGCGCGCGCTGGAGATAACCCATTACGAACCGCTCACACTGCCGGGAATGCAGCAAGTGGCAGACCGCGCCATCGCGCGGTTTGCTCTGCTCGGGCTGCTAGTCTGGCATCGCACTGGCGTCATGACACCGGGCGAGCCGATTGTGCTGGTGGCCGCCGCCGCGCGTCATCGCCGGGATGCCTTTGCCGCCGCCGAATACGCGATGGACCACCTCAAATCTGCCGCATGGTTCTGGAAACGCGAACAGCGCGCCGATGGCTGGCACTGGATCGAACCGCGCGGCCAGGACCACGAGGATCTTGCGCGCTGGGTTTAGCGCACCTGCGCGCGCAATTGTTCCAGCACCGCGTCTTCCTGTTTCACCAAATCGATCACCTGCGCGCGGGCGGAATCGATGGCGGCGCGGTCCTGTGCCTCTACCGAGGCGGCGACGAACAGAATGTCGAGATCACCCAGCGCAATGGCGGATTGGCTGCGTGCCGAATCCAGATCGGCCAGCGCGACTTGTGCAGCGGCCCAACTGTCGCTGCCAGCGGAGCTGCCGCGGGCGGCGGCGGCGAGCCGTGCTGCGCTGCCCTGAGCGGCGGTGAAGTCTGCGTGCGCCTCGCGCGCCTGTGCCACCAGAGCGGCGAGTCGCGTGCCAAGGTCGCCCACCAGCCCGGTTTCAACCGGCGGCACGTCCAGACGCGTGCTGGCGACAGGTTCGAACTGACCCTGCGCTCGCTCGATATCGCGGGTGGCCAGCGACGGATAACGATCGGAGGCGGAGGTCGCGCAGCCGCCCAGCAGGGGGGCAACACACAGGGCGATGGGATAGCAGCGGCGCATCATGGTGCGCGCGGCATAGCACGGCTGCGGTGATGCGCCAGTGTCCAGCGATGGCCCGGGGCACGCCTCCATCACTGCCCGTTGGCAAGCGGCGCTGGCAAATTTCCATGCGATCTTGCGTTGACTTGGACCAGCCCATCCCCTAACGGCACCCATCTTTCCGGGCCTCGCTGTAAGGCGGGCGGGCGGACGCGCCGTTGTTTCGCAAGAACGCGGCACAGCATTTTGATTGAGAGACAAGCACCATGTTCGCAGTTGTGCGCACGGGCGGCAAGCAATACCGGGTTGCCGCCGGAGACAAAATCGCGGTTGAGAAGCTGGCTGGTGAAGCCGGTGACACCATTACGCTGGGCGACGTTCTGCTCGCTGGCGAAGGTGACAATCTGGCCGACGCCGCCAAGGTAATCGTTTCGGCGGAAATCATCGCGCAGGCGAAAAGCGAGAAGGTGATCGTTTTCAAGAAGCGTCGCCGTCACAATTATCGCCGCAAGAATGGCCACCGTCAGATGCTGACGCTGCTGCGCATTACCGCAGTGGGCGATTCGAAGGCTGAGAAGAAGGCCGCGCCGAAGAAGGAAGCCGCTCCAAAAACGGAAGCTGCTCCGAAGAAGGAAGCTGCGCCCAAGGCTGCTGCTGCCGAGAAGGAGGCACCGGCCAAGAAAGCTCCCGCCAAGAAGGCTGCTCCCAAGAAGGAAGCTGCTGAAAAGGCCGCTCCGGCCAAAAAGGCTGCGCCTAAGAAGGCCGCTGCCAAAAAGCCCGAAGCCAAGAAGTAAGGATCACGGACGATGGCACATAAAAAAGCAGGCGGTTCATCGCGTAACGGTCGCGATTCGGCAGGTCGTCGCCTCGGCGTGAAAAAGTTCGGCAGCCAGGGCGTTGTTCCGGGCAACATTATCGTGCGCCAGCGCGGTACCAAGTTCTATCCAGGCAGCAATGTCGGCATGGGCAAGGACCACACGCTGTTCGCGCTGACCGAAGGCGTCGTGCGCTTCCACAAGGGTAAGCTCGGCCGCAAATTCGTATCGGTCGACATGATGGCGGAAGCCGCCGAATAATCGGATAATCCGATGACGGGATTGTCCTCCAGGACAGTCCCAGCCGGACCTATGGACCGGCAGACGTAGAGGGAGATGGGGCTTTCCTGGTTTTCAGGGGGCCCGTCTCCCTTTTGTCGTTTCTCCCTCTGCAAAACGTCGCGCCTGATGGTGCGCTATCATGCAATTGTCACGCGCCCGGCCTAGGAGTTCGGGGTGTGGTCAAAGGGGAGAAGTCCGATGTTCCATGTGACCAAGAGGCTGCTGCTGCGGCCCGCTTGGCCCGAGGATTGGGAGGCCGTGCTGGCGGCGATTGCCGACGAGGCAATTGTGCGCAACCTTGCCCGCGCGCCGTGGCCCTATGGCCCGGACGAGGCGAAGACCTTCGTGTCGCGGCCCCAGGATTATCGACTGCCGCACTTTCTGGTCGTGGAGTCGGCCAGTGGCCGCGTGATCGGTTCCGCCGGGATGGGCGAATGCGATGGCGAGGCCGAGATCGGATATTGGCTCGCTCGTTCCGCATGGGGCAAGGGTTATGCCTGCGAGGCAGCACGCGGAGTGATCCGTGTCGCCCGCTCGCTGGGACATCGCCGCCTTGTGGCGGGCCACTATGCCGACAATCCCCGCTCTGGCCGCGTGCTGCGCAAGGTCGGCTTTGTCAGCACGGGGCAAACCGCGCGGCGTTACAGCGCCGGGCGCGGCGGTGAGGTGCCTTCCATCGAATACACGCTCGATTTGGAGGCAGACGCGATGTGCAGCCCGCAGGCCGCCTGATCTCGCCAGTCCTGCACATACAAAAGGCCCCGCATCGCTGCGGGGCCTTTTACGTTGGTGTTCAGCGCTTTATTCGGCGGGCATCAGAGCCGCTTCGAAGTCGCCGGAATATTTGCCGATCAGTTCGCGGTCATCATGGTCCCACGGGTGGAAGCCCGGTTTGAAATAGGCCAGCCATGCCGGGAAGATCCGGCGCACCACGCCTGGCGTGATGGTGAGATATTTGAACAGCCCCCAGCGAGCTTTCCAGCCGGTGATGCCGTCCTGAGCGAGCAAGTTCATCGAATCAACCCAGCGGTTCTTGAAGAACCGTCCGGTGACCAGCACCATGACCAGACTGCGCGTTTTCCAGCTTTTCCAGCCCGACCAGTCACGCGTGGCGTGGTTCCAGGTGTCGTAAGCGACGCCCTTGTGCTCGATCTCCTCAACCGCATGCCAGCGCCACATTTCGCGCACCTCGGCATCGGAATTTTCAAAATGCTTTGGATTGGCGAGGAATTCATGCGCCATCATGGCGGTGTAATGTTCCAGTGCCATCGTGACCGCCAGATTGGCAATCGGCGGGCGGCCCTTGGTCAGCGCCAGCAATTCCTCGACCCGCTTGTCGATCGCCTTGATGTCGTAACCGGCATCTTCAGCCAGCCGGTTGAACGCGATGTGCTCGCGGGTGTGGTTGATTTCCTGCTTCACGAATGCCCGGATTTCGGCGGCGAGCTGCGGATCGGCGCCATCGCGGTGCGCCTTGACCGCTTCGATAAAGAACGCCTCGCCGCGGGGGAAGGTCGCCGACAGCGCATTGTGCCAGGCGGTGCCGAATGCATCGCCCGCCCACCAGCGGCGCGGCGTGGTGCCGCGATTAAAGCGCTCGTCGCGCACGGTGATCGTCAAATCAGCGGGCGTGGGATTACGCGATGCGCTGGCTGTGTCGATACGAATAGGGGCGTTCATGGACGGCTCCGGAGAGTTACTGACATTGATGTAAGTAGTGGCTACTGACACAGCTGTCAATAACGGTAGGTTAACGGCTTCGCAAAAGCGGGCGCATGGGTTAACGCAAACATCGAATGGCTACCCGCAAACGTCTCTCACCCGAAGAATCGCGCCTCGCAGCTCTTGAGGCGGCGCGTATCCTGCTGATCGAAACCGGGCCACAATCGGTTACGCTGAAAGCGGTCTCTGCAAGGATCGGGCGCACCCACGCCAATTTGCTACATCATTTTGGTTCGGCAGCGGGCTTGCAGAAAGAACTTGCCGGTCATCTGGCGCGCACCGTCTGTGCGACCATTGCCGATGCCGTACGAGCCAGCCGGGCGGGGCTGGGGCACCCGCGCGAAGTGGTCGATCTGGCGTTCGATGCCTTTGACAAGGAAGGTGCCGGGGCGCTGGCCAGCTGGATGATCCTGACCGGCAATGAAGACGCGCTGACCCCGATTGTCGAGACGATCCACAGTCTGGTCGACGAGATCGCGCCAGAGGAAGCCGATCATGATGGCGATGTCCGCGCGCTGCATGAGGAAACGCTGGCGCTGGTGCTGATGGCTATGGGTGATGCGCTGATCGGCAAGGTGCTGGCGCGGTCGCTGGGCCTGCCCGAAACCGCCGCGCGGGACCGGGCCGAACTGATGCTTAAAAACTCGCTGTCGGGCGTCAATCAGCCGGGCTGAGGCTGGCGCGCAGCCATTCTGGTGCCTGTGCGGGATCAATGTTCTCTGAACGCAAATGGTCGATGGCCAGGCCCAGAGCGGGAAAGTCCGCCTTGCGCCGTTTCTCCTCCGACGCGGCGAGGGGGACCACCATCAGCCGCCGGTTGATCTTCTGCCGCCAGTTCATCCGCGCGGTGTTTTCCTGTCCGACATAACAACCCTTGGTGAAGCTGACGCCGTTCAGTTCGGCAGCGTTGGTTTCCAGCCACAGGATATCGCCAAGCTCGGCGCGGCCCTCTGCCACGCCCAGCGCCAGCCGATGCTGCAGCCACCGGGCATCGGCGCTATCCTCGCCATCGCTTGCCCCTTTATCGCTTACGGGGACCAGCCAGCGTTGCCCCAATGCGCTCAGGCGCGGGTCGGCTATGCCGTCAGCGTCCGACCCTGCCCGCCAATGCACGGCGAGCGATGGATCGATAGCGATGCCGACCTTGCGCCGGAGCCGGTATAGCGACAGCCGCCGGACCAGATCTTCCGCCGCCTCGGCCTCGCAATCCACCAGCAGATCACCATTCTCACCGGGCCAGATCAGGAAATCGAACAGCGTCTTGCCCTGCGGGGTCAGCAACCCGGCATAGCAAGGCAGCGCACCAGCGGCATCATTGGTCACCAGCCCTTGAAGGAAAGCGGCAACGTCCTCGCCAGCCTCCAAAGGGGTCAGGCGGATCACGGCGCGATTGGTCAGGCGGGTAGCGGTCATGGGTGACAGATAGGGGGCCGCGCGGCATAGGCAACGCCCATGACCGCTGCGCCCGAATCGCTCACCATCCGCCGCCCCGACGACTGGCACCTGCATTTCCGCGATGGCGCCACCATGCGCGCCGTGGTGCCGCACACCGCCACTCAATTTGCGCGGGCGATTGTCATGCCCAATCTTTCGCCGCCCGTAACCACCAGCGCGCAGGCCGCCGCCTATCGCGAGCGGATCCTTGATGCGGTGCCCGAAGGTGCTCAGTTCACTCCGCTGATGACCGCCTATCTCACCGATCAGACCGATGCGGATGATCTGGCGCAGGGCCATGCGGCGGGAATTTTCACCGCTGCCAAGCTCTATCCTGCTGGCGCGACCACCAATTCGGCGCATGGTGTCACCGATGTCGCCAATATCATGGCGGTGCTGGAGCGGATGGCGGCAATCGGGATGCCGCTGTGCGTCCACGGCGAGGTCACCAGTGCCGATATCGATATCTTCGACCGCGAGGCGGTGTTTATCGACCGCGTGCTGGCCCCGCTCGTCAGCAAGCTGCCCGAATTGAAAGTGATCTTCGAGCACATCACCACGTCTCAGGCTGTGCAATTCGTCGATGGTGCGAGCGCGAATGTCGCCGCGACCATCACGCCGCAGCATCTGCACATCAACCGCAACGCCATGCTGGTGGGCGGGATGCGGCCGCATATGTACTGCCTGCCCGTCGCCAAGCGGGAAGAGCATCGGCTGGCGCTACGCCGCGCGGCGACCTCTGGTTCGGCCAAGTATTTCCTGGGCACCGACAGCGCCCCGCACCACCGCGCCGCCAAGGAATCGGATTGCGGATGCGCCGGGATATTCAACGCGCCCTTCGCGCTGGAAAGCTATCTGGCGGTGTTCGAGGAAGAAAGCGCGATTGCCCAATTCGAAGGCTTCGCCAGCGAGAACGGCCCGCGCATTTACGGCCTGCCGCTGAATGAGGGCTCAGTCACCTTGGAAAAGACCACGCACATTGTGCCGGACGAGGTCGATGGCGGCGATGCGCGCATCGTGCCCTTCCACGCGGGCGAAACGCTCAACTGGCGGCTGGTTTCCGTGACCGACTGACCAGATCCCACACGAAGATGCCCGCGGCCAGCCAGATACAGGCGAAGCACGCTAGCTGAACCGGGGCCAGCTCCTCGCCAAACACCATCAGCCCCAGCACGAAGACGATGCTGGGTGCCAGGAACTGGATAAAGCCCAGCGTTGAATAGGGCAGCCGCCGGGCGGCAATGGCGAAGAACAGCAGCGGGAAAGCGGTAAACACGCCGCCCAATATGATCAGCAGGCTGAGCTGCAGCTCGTGACCAAAGGATGATCCGGCGGCTGTTGTGCCATACCACGCGACCACCCCGGCGGCGGGCAGCAGCAGGAGGATCGATTCGATGGTCAGCCCTGGCAAGGCCCCGACTGGAACCTGTTTGCGAACAAGGCCATAGGTGCCAAAGCTCAGCGCCAGCGTCAGACTGATCCACAGTGTGGTCAGCGCGCCGCCCAACAGTAGCGATACGCCCACAGCGGCCAAGGCAACCGCCGCCCATTGCGGGCGCGACAGGCGTTCCCCCAGCAGCATGGTGCCCAGCAGAACATTGATCAGCGGGTTGATATAATAGCCAAGGCTGGCGGCATAGACATGCTCGTTCTGGATCGCCCAGATGTAAACCACCCAGTTTATCGCAATCAGCGTGGCAGACAGTGTCAGCCAGCCCATTACCTTGGGTGTGCGCAAGGCCGTCAACAGCTCCGGCCCCTGACGCCGCGCCGCCACAATCAGCAAGCATAACGGCAGGGTCCAGATGATCCGCCAGCCGACAAATTCAAAGGGCGGAACGCTGCTGACCAGAATCAGATAAAGCGGAAGGAACCCCCAGGTTACATAAGCGCCCAGCGCCGCGAAGAGGCCCTGGCGGCGGTGTTCGGCGGGGTTCTCGTTCATCTGGCGCTGGCGCTAGGCCCGCCGCCACTTGCCCGCAAGCCGCAAATTCCCGGGTCTTGCACGCTGTCTTCATAAAAATGCTTTTCTGACCGAGATGTTGCAGTTGGTTCATGTTCGCTGCGCTAAAGATGAATGACAGCGCAGGACACGCAGCGACGCCAGTCCCGCGATGGTCAGTTTATTGTCTACGGCCGGGCCCACCCCTGGTCGCAGCGCGGCTTCCACCGAGCCGTGAAGGGCGCCGTCTGTCCCGCACCCGCGGGCGGGCGGCGCCCTATTTCGTGGCCCCATTGCAATCATCGCCGCCAATGTCCCGAAATGATGCAGCAATGCGCCCGGGGTGGTAATGCGGGGGAGGTTTGGGCACTTGGCGTCCACATGAACTCCCGGAGAACACCGATGAAACTGCGCTTTGCTGCCTGTATTGCCCCGATTGTCCTGCTCGCCGCCTGCGGAGACAAGGCCGATGACACCGGCACTGACGAGGCGATGGACCCCGCCAGCGAGCAAGCGCTCAATGCCGATCTGATGACCGATCCGGATATGGCGGGCAGCAACGAAGCGGGCGCAGCGCTGTCGGGCGGCGGCAATGGCGCGATCCCCAAGATCGACAGTTCACCCCGAGCGATCGAGGCGGCGCGCAGCCGGGCGGTAGAGCTGGTGGGCGGCGTCGATTCGCTGCGTCCCGCGCCGGCGCCCAGGACGCTCGCGGCCGATGCCCCGGACAGCCCGGCAATGATCCGTGCGGCGCAGACCGCCGTAACGCCGGGCGGGGCCAATTGCGCCGACGATGTCACCTATACCTCGGCATGGGCGGCCAAGCTGCCGGGTGCATTCCCGGTCTATCCGCGCGGCAATACGCAGGAGGCAGCGGGCACTGATAAGGGCGATTGCGCGCTGCGGATTGTTACATTCCGCACGCCTGTGGCGCTGGATGATGTGATGGCGTTCTACAACACCCGCGCCAAGACAGCGGGTTACAGCGTCGAGCATGTCAAGAAAGGCGGCGACAATGTTCTGAGCGGCGTCAAAGGCGATTCCGCCTATGTCGTTTACAGCCGGACATTGTCAGGCGGCGTGACCGAGGTTGACCTGGTCACCACCGACTGACGGAACGGATCAGTTGTCCGCCAGCCCGACCCCGATGCTGGCGCGTGGCTGTTCCATTTCCGTGCTGGCCACCGGATAGGCGCAATAATCGGCGGCGTAGAAAGCCGCTGGACGATGGTTGCCCGACAGCCCGACCCCGCCAAATGGAGCAGCCGATGACGCGCCATTGGTCGGGCGGTTCCAATTGACGATTCCGGCGCGAATCTCATTCCAGAACATTTCGAAATCCTGCGGTCCGCCGCCGATCAGCGATGCTGACAAGCCGTAACGCGTGGCGTTGGCTTCAGTGATTGCCTCGTTGAAATCGGCAACGCGGATGACCTGCAACAGCGGGCCGAACAGTTCGATATCGGGGCGCTCGTGAATATCGGTGGCGTCCAGTATCGCGGGAGATAGGAACGGCAGGTTCTCGTCCGGGCGCTTCATATGCATCAGCGGGCGGCCGCCGCGCTTCATCAATTCGACAAAACTTTCCGACAACAGATCGGCTGTGGCGTTGTCGATCACCGGACCCATGAAGGGCTGCGGATCGGCAAAGGGTTCGCCCACGATCAGCCGTTCTGCCAGCAGTTTCACCGCCGGCACAATCTGGTCATACATCGCATCGGTGACGATCAACCGGCGCGCGGCGGTGCAGCGCTGACCAGCGGAGGTGAAGGCTGACTGGATTATAGTGACCGCTGCATCCTCGATCTTGGGCGTGTCGATCACGACGATGGGATTGTTGCCGCCCATTTCCAGCGCCACGATCTTGCCCGGATCGGTAGCCAGTTTGCGGTTGATGGCAATGCCCGCGCGGGCGGAGCCGGTGAACAGCACACCATCGACCATCCAGCTTTCGACCAGCGCCTGACCCTGAGCGATTCCGCCTTGCAGGCATTGGATCACACCCTCGGGCACGCCCGCTGCGTGGAAACATTTGACCAGGAATTCACCGGTGGCCGGTGTCTTCTCGCTTGGCTTGAAGATCACGACATTGCCCGCGATCAGCGCGGGGACGATGTGGCCATTGGGCAGATGCGCCGGAAAGTTATAAGGCCCAAGCACGGCCATCACGCCATGCGGTTTGTGCCGCAATGCGGCGGTGCCTTGCAGCGCGCTGCTCAGTTTCTTGCGCCCGGTGCGTTCGGCATAGGCGGTGATCGAAATCTCGACCTTGCCGACGACAGCCTCGACCTCGGTGCGGGCTTCCCACAGGGGTTTGCCGGTTTCGCGGGCGATCAGTTCGGCGAAGGGTTCCGCCTGCTTGCGCACTTCATTGGCGAAGCGCCGCAGCAATTCCATACGCTGGCCCAGCGGCTGGCTGGCCCACTCGCGCATCGCCTGACGTGCGCGCTCGATCGCCTGATCGGCATCGCCCACGGGGGCACGCCAGAATTCCTTGCCAGTTGCCGGTTCGATAGAGACCAGTTCGTTGTCAGCCACGGCTTGCATTCACCTCGGATTATCGTTGCGTTTCGGGATTCTAAGTAATTAACGCGATTTCACAATTTGCGCTTTCGACCGGAGAACTTGTCTGTTATCAAGCTGCCGATCCGCAGGCCGCTGGCTTGTGGTCGGTAATGCACGATGGGTCAATTCGTGTTTCGGGAGAGGAAGGCCAATAGGCCGCTTTTTGGTTCAACTTCCAAGATTGCTCGGCATTCATGGTGAACCCTCCTGGTATTCGAGTCGCAAAATTTTGTTCCGGCGCAATTGTGCCGGTCGAACGGGGCACTTGCCTCAAAAGAGGATACAGGATCGATGAAAAAGAATTTCAGCAAACTTGCCGGTTATTCAATCGGCGCATCGGCGATGGCAATGGCCTTCGCGATGAGCGCAACCCCCGCCGCAGCGCAGGCCTGCCTGCTCGACAGCGATGGCGATGGTATGGTCACCGTGGGTGTTGATGGCACCGAAGGTGCGACGACCGATCCGGGTGAAAACGCGCTCGCTTGCGGTCCCAACGCAACGGCGACTGGTGTGGATTCCACCGCAGTTGGTCCCGATAGCTCGGCAACCGGCGACGGCAGCACCGCTGTCGGTGTCGCAACCAGCGCATTTGGCACTGCCGGTTCGGCTGTGGGCGCAGGATCGCAGGCTGGGAACTTCGGTTCAGCGTTTGGCGTGAATTCGTCGGCTGTAGGCGGCCAGGATATCGCCATCGGTCAGAGCGCATTGTCGAGCGCTGTTGGCGCCACGGCAGTTGGCGTTTTCTCCGAAGCTAGCGCCTTCACCGCAACCGCAATCGGCGCTGTTTCGACCGCGTCGGGTGTTCAGTCCACCGCGGTAGGCCCGTTCTCGACTGCAACCGGTTTCAATTCAGCGGCCTTCGGTGTCGGCTCTCAGGCTCTCGCTGACGGCGCCTTGGCTGCTGGTGGTGGTTCACTGGCTGCTGGCCTGCGTTCTACCGCGTATGGTCAGAGCGCATCGGCACTGGGCGATTTCAGCTCGGCAATGGGCAATGGCGCCACCGCTGCAGCATTTGGCTCACTCGCATCGGGCACCATTTCGCTCGCATCGGGCGTCACCTCGTCGGCTTATGGCTTCAATGCCCAGGCGACCGGCGATGATGCCGTAGCTATCGGCGAATCGGCTGTCTCCAGCGGCACCAACTCGACTTCGGTCGGTTCGGAAAGCCAGGCAACGCAGCCCGGAACATCGGCCTTCGGTTGGCAGTCTGCTGCGACTGGTGAACGGGCAACTGCGCTCGGCCATCTGTCTGCAGCATCGGGCACCCGCTCGACTGCGGTAGGCGAAGATTCCGAAGCATCGGGTGAGTATTCCACCGCGATCGGCAATCAGTCTGAAGCCTCGGGCGATTTCTCCTTCGCAGGCGGCACATTTGCCAATGCCACCGAAACGCGCACCACTGCGCTGGGCGTATCGGCTTTTGCCACGGCCAATTCGGCAACGGCAGTCGGCGATCGCTCAACAGCTAGCGGTGGTCTTTCGACCGCAATTGGCGAACGTTCGGTTGCCGCTGGCCGGATGTCCACTGCCCTTGGTTCCGCTGCAGAAGCCAACGGTCCGTTCACCACATCAATCGGTGGCCAGTCGGAAGCGCGTGGCCGCTTCGGCACCGCAGTCGGTGCGTTCTCGTCAGCACTTGGCGTACGTTCGGTTGCCGTTGGTCCAAATGCGATTGCTCGCGGTGTGGCCTCAACGGCTATCGGCACCAATGCTGAAGCCCGCGCATTCGATTCGGTAGCGATCGGCAACAGTGCGGTTACGACGGGCAACCGTTCGACCGCAGTCGGTTCGCAAAGCGTCGCCACGATGCTTGCAGCATCGGCATTCGGTTGGCAGGCCATGGCAACCGGCGAACGCGCAACGGCGCTTGGCCACCTTGCCACAGCTCAGGGCGAACGTTCGCTGGCAGTCGGTGAGAACGCCGATGCGCAGACCGAATTCTCGACCGCTATCGGTAACGAATCGATTGCCAATGGCATCGATGCGCTGGCGATCGGTGACACGGCGATGGCAATGGGCAATTCGACCACTGCTGTTGGCGGCGAATCGGTAGCTACCGGACCGGGTGCCACATCGTTTGGTTGGCAGTCTGCCGCTAACGAACGCGCAACGGCGCTGGGCCATCTGGCTCAGGCAACCGGCGTGCGTTCGGTGGCAATTGGTGAAGCTGCGGCAGCTTCGGGCTTCCAGGCGATTGCAATCGGCGATGGCGCAACCGCCACTGGCGACGGTGCGGTAGCTCTGGGTGCGACAGCAGCAGCTGGCAACGCCCGTGCAACTGCGGTTGGCTTCGGTGCAACTACCACTCGCGATGACCAGGTTGTCCTGGGCGGCACGGGTAGCTCGGTCACCATCGGTGATCTCGCTGCCAGCACCGCTGCGCAGACCGGCGATATCTTCTTCGCCACGGTCGATACCGGCGGCACGTTGGGTCAGGGCGTCAATGTTGCGACGCTGGCAACCAGCGCCAATCTGGCTGCGACCAATGCCAATGTGGCAACCAACACGGGTAACATCGCAGCGAACCGCGCTCTGATTAACACCAACACCACCAACATTGCCGGTAACACTGCTGCGATCACTTCGCTGCAGTCGCTGACGGCGAACCAGTCCTCGCAGATCAGCCAGCTGTTTGGTGAAACTGCGGTGAACCGGATCGCTATCGACCGGGCCAATGAAGGCGTCGCGATGGCACTGGCGATGGAATCGCCGATGCTGCCGGCTGGTACCAACTTCGGCCTTTCGGGCGGCGTTGGTTACTTCGCCAATCAGGGTGCCGGTACGATTGCCATGTCGGCCCGTGTCGGTGAGAACGCAGCGTTCTCGGCCGGTGTCGGTATCGGTTTCGACAGCGGTGAAGTCGGTGCACGTGGTGGCTTCCAGGTAGCCTGGTAAACCGCTACACGCAGATCCCATGAACAGGATCGCACAACCTAAAAAGATGCCGGGGCTTCGTGCCCCGGCATTTTTTATCGCCCCGGCACTGCTTGCCGCAATCGCCTCACCGGCCATTGCCCAACAGGCACCGCCGCAGCCCACCGTACAGGCACCGCCTTCGCTGCGGCCCACGCCCAGCCAGATCGAATTGTCGAAGATGATCTGGTCCACCGTGGCCGCTGTCGATCACGCCAATCGGTCGGGCAATTATTCGGTCTTGCGCGATATTTCCGCGCAGGGCTTCCAGATCAACAACAATGCAGCCCAGCTGGCTCAAGTCTTTTCCGGACTGCGCAGTCTGAACGTGGATCTGGGCAACGCCTTGCTGGTCCCGCCCACATTCACCACTGCGCCAACCATGATACGCGAGGATATATTCCGCGTGCAGGGGTTGTTCCAATTGCGCCCGATTGCAATCGGCTTCGACCTGTATTTCCAGTGGGAACAGGGCCGGTGGAAGCTGTTCGGCGTCGATCTCCAGCCGCTGCAAATGGCGACTGAGGCCCCGACGCGCTAAATCAGACGTGTCCAGCCGGTGTTGGCGGGGCGCCATGCGCCTCGCCCATCCGGCGGATATTGGCGATCTTCGTCTCCAGCACGCTCCAGTCGTCGCGCTCGGCGATGGCTTCCCAGATCGCTTCGACTTCCTCCAGCAGCATCGTCTGCGGCGTATCACTGCGCCAATATTCATGCGCCGAATCGACAGCGTCATAGTCTGCAAACGCATGGCCCAACGCGCCATCGGCTGCCCGCCCGCCGCGATGCCGGAAGAAGAATGCATCGGGCGTCTCGTCGCTGTCCCGCAGCACTGCCTCGCACGCCCCGACCAGCGCCGTATCCGCCTCCAGGCCGCGACTTTCCAGACCCAGACGCCAGCACCAGCGCCGCCCGATTGCAGCCATGTAAAGCGGTCCGAATCGCTCCATCGCGGCGAGCAGTGGCGGCGCATCTGCCAGTGCGCGCAGAGCCACGGCCAATTGTCCGCAATTCCAGTGCAGCGCTTCGGGCTGGCGGCCAAAGGCATAGAGGCCCGAATGGTCGAAATAGGCGGCGGTAAAGCTCTGGTCCCAGCGCGGCAGCCAGCGCCACGGACCATAATCGAAGCTTTCGCCGCTGATATTCATATTGTCGGTGTTGAGCACGCCGTGGACGAAGCCGGCAACCATCCAGCTGGCGGCCAGATCGGCCATTCGTTCGACCACCTGATGCATCAGCTGCACCGCAGGTTCATCACGCCCCGGCGCATCGGCGGGTGGCGGAGGGCCGGGGAATTGCGCCAGGCAATACTCCACCAGCGCGGCCATATTGTCTGTCTGCTCAAGCGCCAGCAGACGCTGGAAAGTGCCAATGCGGATATGTCCGTGGCTCAGCCGCGTCATTACGGCAGAGCGGGTGGGGGAGGGTTCATCCCCGCGCCACAGCTGCTCCCCGGTTTCCACCACACAGAATGTCCGCGAGGTATAAACGCCCAGCGCCTCCAGCATTTCAGTCGCCAGAATTTCGCGCACCGCGCCTTTCAGCGTCAGCCGCCCGTCGCCCTCACGGCTCCACGGGGTCTGCCCCGATCCCTTGGTGCCCAGATCCATCAGGCGGCCTCCGCCATCACGCATTTGCCCAAACAGGAAGCCGCGTCCGTCGCCGATCTCGGGATTGTACACGCGGAACTGGTGGCCGTGATACCGCAGCGCAAGCGGCTGGGGGAGATTATCGGGTAGCGGCACAAACCGCCCGAAATGCGCGGTCCATTGCGCGTCGTCCAATGTCTCCAGCCCGACACTGGCCGCTGCACGGTAATTGCGAAAGCGCAGCTTGGTCTCGGGGAAATCACCCGCCGCGACCGGATCGCCCAGCCATTCGGCCAGCGCGGTGATCGGGTTGTCGGGGCGATAGCGGACGGGCGTGGGGGCAATCTGCATTGGAGGACAGTGCGGGCTTGTCACCGCATCCGCAAGCGAAGGCTCGAAATCCGTTGCATAACCGGCTAGCGGAGGATTTATGGACACTGCCTATACTGACCGCAGCTGGCAAAGCGCCGACGGTCTCACCCTCCATTTTCGCGATTATCCGGGCAGCGGGGAATTGCCGCCGGTGGTCTGCCTGCACGGGCTGACCCGCAATGGCCGCGATTTTGAGGTGCTGGCTGACTATATCGCCAATCAGGGCCGCCGCGTGCTGGTCCCCGATATGCGCGGGCGCGGGAAAAGCGAATATGCCAGCGACAGCGATACGTATGCGGTGCCAGCCTATGTCGGCGATGTGATTGCGCTGTTGGCGCAGGAGGGGATCGACCGGTTCGTTTCAATCGGCACGTCGATGGGCGGATTGATGACAATGGTGATGGCGCAGCTGCTGCCGGGCCGGATTGCGGGCGCGCTGCTGAACGATATCGGGCCGGTGCTGGAAACCGCCGGGATCGATGCGATCAAGGGCTATCTGGGGCAGGGGCGCAGCTTCCCCAGCTGGATGCACGCCGCGCGCGAATTACAGGAATTGCACGGCGCATCGCACCCCGGCTTCACGATCGAGGACTGGATCAAGATGGCCAAGCGCGGGCTGACCCTGTGCAGCAATGGGCGGATCGCCTTCGATTACGATATGCGTATCGCCGAACCCTTCGCCAAGCTTGATGATGCGGCGGTCCCTCCCGATCTGTGGCCTGCCTTTGCGGCCTTGGCCGAACAGCCGCTGGTGCTGGTCCGCGGAGAGATTTCCGCGCTGTTTTCCGCTGACACCTTCGCTGAAATGCAGCGCCGCGCGCCGGACGCCATCGCGGTGACCGTGCCGCAAGTGGGCCACGCGCCTACGCTGGACGAGCCGGAGGTTCTGACCGCAATCGACACACTGCTGACCCGCACAGCATGAATTTGCTGCCGCCGCACGTCCTGCATCTGCACTCAACCTTCGCGCCGGGCGGGAAGGAATTGCGCACGGTGCAGCTGATCAATGCCTTTGGCGCGAAGCTGCGGCATACGATCATTTCGGCAGAGCCTGACCAGCTGGGCGCGGCGGAGCGGATTGCCAGGGGCATTCGCGTGTCTGTCCAGCCGGACTTTCCCGCGCTTAAGGGCGCGCCGCTGCCGGGGCGGTTGCAGCACATTGCGCGCGCGATGAAGCCCTATGATCTGGTGTGCACATACAATTGGGGCGCGATGGATGCGGTGATGGCGCACACGCTGTTCAAGGATCTGCACACGCTGCCGCCGCTAATCCACCACGAGGACGGATTTGACGAAAGCGAGCTGGAGAAGCGCAAGACCACGCGCACCTGGTATCGCCGGATCGCGCTGGGCAAATCCGCTGGTCTGGTGGTGCCGTCCGAAGTGCTGGAGGGCATCGCGCTGACCGAATGGCAGCAGCCCATCGGGCGGGTGAAGCGCATCCCCAATGGCATTGACACCAAGGCTTTCGCCATGCGCCCCAAGCCCGGCGCATTGCGGGTGATCAAGCGACCCGGCGAGATGTGGGTGGGCACGCTGGCGGGCCTGCGCACGGTCAAGAACCTGCCCCGGCTGGTGCGCGTGTGCGCTGGTCTGGCGGAAAACTGGCATCTGGTGATTTTGGGTGAAGGCCCGGCGCGCGGCGCGATCGAGGCCGAGATTGACCGGCTGGAAATCAACCACCGCGTCCATTTGCCCGGCGCAGTTGCCGACCCGTCGCGCGTGGTCGGGCTGTTCGATATTTTCGCGCTGTCGAGCGATTCGGAGCAATTTCCGCTCTCGGTGGTCGAAGCGATGGCGGCGGGCCTGCCGGTGGTGGCCCCTGATGTGGGCGATCTGGCCGATATGGTGTCCGATCCCAACCGCGAATTCATCACGCCGCGCGGTGACGAGGGCGAGCTGGAGCTGGCGCTGACTCAACTCGCCGTCGACAAACAGCTGCGCGAAAGCGTGGGGCAGGCCAACCGTGCCAAGGCGCGGGCGCAGTTCGATCAGGACAAGATGATTGCCACCTACCGCCGTCTGTACGCCAGCGCGATGGGCCGCGAGCTGTGACCTGTTTCATCGCGCGTTCACGCGAGCGGGGACAGGCAGGGGGCCAATCCCAGCAAAGCATTGCCCTTGGCAGACGCCTTGCCTAAAGACCCGCGCATCTGATCGACCCAATATCTGGAGCCCGCCCGCAGTGGCCCGCACACCCACCACCGAACTATCCCGCGAAGAAAAGCGCGCCAAGCGCGATGCTGCAGAAGCCGATGTGCTGCTGCGCGAAGTCGATGAAGCTGTCCGTCAGGGCGATTTCGAAGCTTTCGTCAGCCGCTGGGGCAAGCCGATCATTGGCCTGGTGCTGCTGATCCTGGCTGCATTTGGCGCCTATCTGTATTGGCAGAACCAGCAGGAAGCCGCGCTGGAACGTGATTCCGAAGCGCTGGTGGCCGGGCTCGACAGTGTGCAGGCGGGCAATCTCAACGATGGCTATGAAAAGCTGGGGCCGCTTGCCGATTCCGGCAAGGGCGCAGCCCGTGCCGCCGCGCGGATGATGCGCGCAGGCATTGCGCTGGAACAGGGCCGCCGCGAAGAAGCGGCCAAGCTGTTCGGCACCGTTGCCGCCGATACGGACACACCCGCCGAACTGCGCGATCTGGCGCGGCTGCGCGAAATCACGATCAATTATGACAGCATGGACAAGGCCAAGGTTGTCGCCGCGCTGAAGCCGCTGGCGATTCCGGGCAAAGCCTATTTCGGCAGCGCGGGCGAATTGCTTGGCCATGCCTATCTCGATCTGAACAAGAAGGCCGAGGCAGGCGCGATCTTTGCGCAGGTTGCCAAGGACGACAACGCGCCCGAAAGCCTGCGCTCACGCGCGCGGCAGATGGCCGGAGTGCTGGGTGTCGACGCCATCGAGGATGTCGACCAGCTGCTGGAACAACAAGGTGTCGTACGCGAACTGGCGGATGGCGAAGGCGCCGCCGCTCCCACAGAATGACGGCCCTCAAGCGGGCGGACAACGGACGGAAACCGATGATGCGAGTGGATGCGAAACCCCTGATGCGCGGTGCGCTGTTATTGGCGCTGGCGACCAGCCTGAGCGCGTGCGCCGGCGGCCTGTTCGGCAAGGCCGACAAGAAAGACACCCCCACGATTGGTGATCGCGAACCGATCCTGTCGCGCATTGGGACCGGCGCAATTGTCGATCCCTCGCTGGCGACCGTTACAGTGGTGCTGCCCCCCGCACAGGCGAACACCGGCTGGACGCAGGCAGGCGGCAATGCAGGCAAATCCTATGGGCACCTCGCATTGGCGGGCAATCCGACCCGAATTTTCACTGCACAGATTGCAGGCGGCACTGACCGGCGGCGGCTGGCAGCTGCGCCCGTTATCAGCGGCGGCATGATGTATGCAATGGGCGCCGACGGCCAGCTTGAAGCTTTCGATGCGAACACTGGCGCGCGCCGGTGGAGCTATGCCGCGGATCTGAGCAGCGATCTGCGCCCCTCGGCCTTTGGCGGCGGCGTGTCGGTTTCGGGCGACACCGCCTATGCCACCAATGGCGGCGGCGATGTGATGGCGCTGGATGCAGCGACCGGAGCGCTCAAGTGGAAAGTGCGCCCCTCGGGCCCGCTGCGCGGCTCGCCAACGATATCGTTTGGTTCAGTCTTCGTGATGACACAAGACAACCAGATCTTCGCGCTGAGCGGTGCCGATGGCAGCACGCAGTGGCAGGAATCGGGTTCCTCGACGCAGGCCGGCGTGTTTGGCGTGGCCGCTCCGGCGGCGGCACAGGGCACGGTGATTGCCGGTTACAGCTCAGGCGAACTGATTGCCTATCGCTATGAAAATGGCCGCACGCTGTGGGCCGATGCGCTGGCGAAGACGTCGATCTCGACCGCGGTTGGCTCGCTGACCGATATCGATGCCGATCCGATCATTGATCAGGGCCGCGTTTACGCGCTGGGTCAGGGCGGCCGGATGGCGGCCTATGAGCTGGTCACCGGACAACGCATCTGGGAACTCAATCTGGCGGGTATTTCTACTCCGGCGGTGGCGGGCGAATGGCTCTTCACGCTGACCGACGATGCCCGTCTGCTCGCCATTGCGCGCACGACCGGCAAGGTGCGCTGGCTGACCCAGCTGCCGCAATACCGCAAGGAAGAAGACAAGAAGGACCCTATCTATTGGCAGGGTCCGGTGCTGGCAGGCGACAATCTGTGGACGGTCAATTCGCTGGGCCAGGTTTACCGCATCAGTGTGGGTGAGGGTTCGGCCAGCCTGTTTACCGAGCTGGACGAGGCGATCAGCCTGCCGCCGGTGGTGGCGAACAACACGCTGTATATCCTCGATGACGCCGGCCGGATCAGCGCCTTCCGCTAAAGCGGAGATTTTGATCACCGGTTAACCATCTTTGCGATATAGGCTGGAGCCATGACCAAACCGGATGGCTTCCCGGCTGCTCTGCCGAAGAGCGATATTTCATCCGCTGTCGGCTTTGTCGGTCTGGCGGCGCTGATACTGTGGGTGGCCATCGCCCGCTATTGGGCAGTGGTGGCCGAGACACTGGGCATTGCGGGTCCGCGCCTGCCGATGGATGGCCCCCATGCGGCGATTGCCGGGGTTTTGGTGGTCGCACTGCCAATGGTGCTGTGGTCGGTGTTTGTCGACAAGGTGCATCTGAACGCCACAACCGGAATCGACTGGTCGCTTAAACGCAGCAGGCAGCAATTGCGCGGTGTCACCTGGCCCAAAATATTGGGGCTGTGGATCACCTGGGCAATGCTGGCCGTCTATTTCTGCCTGTGCCGGTGGTATTGGGATGGCAATTACATCTTCGCGGTAAAGTTGCTCGCCATTTCAGCTGTAGCGATGGCGGTTTTGTGTGTGCCGTATACCATGTGGCTCGACCGCAAGATGATCGAGCCGCGCGATCATGCCTGGCATTTCGGGGCCATGCTCCTCCGCCGCGAAGGCTGGGAAATGCGCGAAGTCAAAAAGCACTGGCGCGCATGGATGATCAAGGCGTTCTTCGGCGCTTTCATGCTGTCGATCGTGCCAGGTAATTTCGCCAATGTCGTCCGCGCTGACCTGACAGAATTCGGCAGCAATCCGGTGTCGTTCGCAGTGACGATGATCAATTTGCTGTTCCTGATCGATGTGATGGTCGGCACGGTCGGCTATATCGTAACATTCCGCCCGCTCGACGCGCATATTCGCAGCGGCAATCCTTTCGTTGCGGGCTGGGTGGCGGCGCTGATTTGCTATCCGCCGCTGGTGTGGGGCGTGATCGGCAATGGCATGGTGCTCAGTTACGAACATGCCATTGCGCCGTGGCATGATTGGCTGGAGGGCAGCCAACCGTTGCTCTGGGCCTGGGCTGGCCTGCTGGTGTTCCTGACTGCTGTGTACGCCTGGGCAACCTTTGCGTTCGGGCTGCGGTTTTCCAACCTCACCTATCGCGGCGTCGTTACCAACGGGCCGTACCGCTTCACGCGCCATCCGGCCTATGTTTCGAAGAACCTGTTCTGGTGGTTTGGCGGTCTCCCGTTCCTGGTGACCAATGGCAATCCTGTGGACGCAATCCGCAACGCGGTCTTCCTGCTGGTGGTCAACGGCATCTATTACTGGCGCGCGCGGACCGAGGAAGCGCATCTGCTGGCCGAGGATCCCAAATACCGCGAATATTACGACTGGATGGGGCAGCACGGCCTGATCACTGCGCCGCTGACCCGGCTGGCGCTCCGTCTGCGGCCAACAGGTGAAATGATCAGCCAGCCTGCGGAATAGCGCTTACAGCGCTTTGCCCTCATCGGTTTTGTACAGCACCAGATTGCGCTCGGTCACGCCGATCTGCGTGGTAACTTTCTGCCAGTCGGCCATGTGCGGCGCGGTAAAGTGGGCTTTCAGCGCCGCCATATCCCGCCACGCCTCCGCCACATGCATGATGCCTGCATCCAGCGTGTCGATGGCATAAGCGTAGCGGATGCAGCCGTTTTCGGCGCGGGATGCTTCGATCATAGCGGTCATCTCGTCACGGAATCTGTCGAGGCTGCCCGGCGCAATACGCACGGTTCCGGCAATCACAATCATTGCTGCTCTCCTGTCAGAAACTCAGGTCATAGACGCGTTTGATATCGCCGTCCCAATCGCCGCCAAACCGGTCAAGCAGGACCTGCGCGGGCACCTTGCCGCTTTTGACGATTTCTTCGAGCGGTTCGAGAAAGCCGGTTTCATTGTCGCCCGCGCTGTTCAACCGCCCGCGCGCGGCCAGCCCCTGCCGCGCGATGGCCATCACCTCGCCCGCGATATTGCGCAGCGTACCGCCGCCGGGGATGGGGGCATCCAGTCCCAGTTTCGGCACCGCATCGCGCAGAGCCTCGCGTTCTTCCATCGTCCAGTTCTTGACCAGATCCCAGGCCGCATCCAGCGCGCCCTGATCATACAGCAGCCCGACCCAGAAGGCGGGGAGCGCGCAGATGCGGTTCCACGGCCCGCCATCGGCCCCGCGCATTTCGAGGAAGCTTTTCAGCCGCACTTCGGGGAAGGCGGTCGACAAATGGTCCCACCAATCGCTCTCACGCGGTTTTTCGCCGAGCAGGGCGGGCAGCTTGCCTTCCAGAAAATCGCGGAAGCTCATCCCCGCCGCATCGATATATTTGCCGTCGCGGAAGACGAAATACATCGGCACGTCGAGCATGTAATCGACATAGGCCTCGTAGCCGAAGCCGTCTTCGAACACGAAGGGCAGCATTCCGGTGCGGTGCGGATCGGTGTCCGACCAGATATGGCTGCGGTATGACAGGAAGCCGTTCGGCTTGCCTTCGGTAAAGGGCGAATTTGCAAACAGCGCAGTGGCGAGCGGTTGCAGCGCCAGCCCGGTGCGGAATTTCTGCGCCATGTCGGCTTCGGAGGAATAGTCGAGATTGACCTGGATGGTGCAGGTGCGCAGCATCATGTCGAGACCCAGCGTGCCCACGCGCGGCATATGCCGCATCATGATTTCATAGCGGCCCTTGGGCATCACCGGCAGTTCTGCGCGTGTCTTGTCGGGCCACATGCCAAGGCCAAGGAAGCCGACGCCCAGCTTCTCGCCAACCTGTTTCACCTGCGCCAGATGCCGCCCGGTTTCCGCGCAGGTTTCGTGCAAATTCTCCAGCGGCGCGCCCGACAGTTCCAGCTGTCCTGCGGGTTCCAGACTGACAGTGCCGTCATCGCCGCGCATGGCGATGACCTTGCCGCCTTCTTTAACCGGCTCCCACCCGAACTCTCTCAGCGCCATCAGAATGTCGCGGATGCCGCCTTTTTCGTCATAGGACGGCGCCTTGAAACTGTTGCGGCAATAGACCAGCTTTTCATGCTCGGTCCCGATCCGCCAGGCGGATACGGGCTTCTCACCCTGTTGCATCGGGGCGACCAGCTGGTCGCGGCTTTCGATGACGGGCTCTTCGGCCCCCGATGCTTCGCGTGTGCTCATGCCGCCCGCGATAGGCAACGCATACATAGCGCGCCAGACAATTATTCTTGGGCGTCCTGCCAGTCGCCCGCCGTACCCATCCACAGCGCAGTCGCGGCCAGCGCCGCAGTTTCGCCGCGCAGGATACGCGGCCCAAGGGTAATGGCGCGCGCCGCAGGATGCGCGCGGATCGCGGCACGCTCGGCATCGTCGAAGCCGCCTTCAGGCCCGATCAACAGCGCCGCGGGGCCACTGGCCTGTGCAAAGGCGGCGGCAGCGGGCTCTCCGCCCAGTTCGTCAGCAAAGAACAGCGTGCGTTCTGCGGGCCATTCCGCCAGCAGCGCCGCCAGCTTCACCGGCGCGGCAAGACCGGGCAGTGCAGTGCGGGCGCATTGCTCAGCAGCCTCGGTAACAATGGCGCGCGCGCGGTCTGCATTGAGCTTGTCGGCGACGCAGCGGCGGGTGATCACCGGATGCACCGCGCTAACTCCCAGCTCGGTCGCCTTTTCCAGCACGAGGTCGAAACGGTCTTTCTTGAGCAGGGCCGGGCACAGCCAGAAATCGGGCACCGCCTCACGCCCGCGCAGCAGCGTAGTCGGCTCCAGCGTGACATGACGCTTGGCGACTTCTGTAACCTCAGCCGCCCATTCGCCGGTCACATCGTCACACAGGATAACCACCGCGCCAATCCCCACGCGCATCACCTTGGTCAGGTAATGCGCCGGATTGCCCTCCACCCGGACAGGCGCGCCGAGCGCCAGCGGCGTCTCGACAAACAGGCGCGGTGCGCTTTTCGGGGGCCAGGCGGGGGTGGCGGGCATGGCTTCCCACTTGGCGATACGGCGGATAGGAAGCAAGCCATGACAGACACCATCGTCCCCGACAGCGAACATCGCGGCATCGTCGCGCGCTTGCCCCAGCTGCCGCGCGATCTGGCGCAGCTGGCGCGGTTTGACCGGCCGATTGGCTGGTGGCTGCTGTTCTGGCCTTGCGTATGGGGCGTATGGCTGGCGGGTGCGGGATGGCAGGTCGCGCTGCTCGGCTGGCTGCTGCTGGGCAGTATCGCGATGCGCGGGGCCGGGTGCGTATATAACGACATCGTCGATGCCGATCTTGACCGTAAAGTCGCGCGCACGGCTGCGCGTCCGGTGGCCAGTGGGCGGGTGCCCAAGACACTGGCGTGGGGCTGGCTGGGACTGCTGTGCCTGATCGGGCTGGTGGTGCTGTTACAATTGCGGCCACTGGCGCAGATCGTCGCGCTGGCGAGTGTGGCACTGGTGGCGGCTTATCCGTTTATGAAACGGATCACATGGTGGCCGCAGGCGTGGCTGGGGCTGGTGTTCACCTGGGGGTTGCTGGTTGGCTGGACGCAATTGCGCAGCGACAATTGGGATGCGCTGGCGGCGATGTATGCGGGCGCGGCGCTGTGGGTGATAGGCTATGACACGATCTACGCGCTGCAGGACCGCGAGGACGATGCGCTGGTCGGTATCCGCTCCAGCGCGCTGCGGCTGGGCGAGGGCGTAAAGCGCGGCGTGGCGCTGTTTTATCTGGGCGCGGTTGCCCTGTGGGCGCTGGCATTCTGGCTTTATCGCGCGGACTGGATTGCGCTGCTGGCGCTGGCCCCGGCGGCGGCGCATCTGGCGTGGCAGGTGGTGACACTGGACCCCGCCGATCCCGACAATCCGCTCGCCCGCTTCCGCGCCAATCGCTGGACCGGCGCGCTGGTCGCGGCGGCGTGCTTCGTGGTGGGCAACGCCTGAAGCTGTATTGATATGCAACCATCTGGTTGCATATAGCAATGGCATGACCGATATCTTCTACGCGCTCGCCGACCCCACCCGCCGCGAATTGCTCGACCGGATGTTCGGGGCAGGCGGCCTGACGTTGACGCAATTGTGCGAGGATTTGCCGATGTCCCGGCAAGCGGTGGCGAAGCATCTCGCCGTGCTCGAAGCTGCGGAGCTTGTTGCCGTGCGATGGCGCGGGCGGTCAAAGCATCATTACCTCAATCCCGTACCGCTGGCCAAGATCGTCCACCGCTGGGTCGGCAAGTTCGAAGACGTGCGGATCGAGGCGCTGGCGGGCTTTGCCGAAGACATCGAAAACCGTGATCAGGACAAGGAGAAACGCCGTGCCTGAAGCCGAGACAACACGTAGCGACACAGGGCAGCAGTCTGCGCCGGATTTCGTCTATGCCATCTTCATACGCGCCGATATCGACACCGTATGGAACGCGTTGACCGATGGAGAACTGACCAGACGGTATTGGGGGCATACCAACGATTCCAGTTGGCAGGCGGGCGTCCCGTGGGAGCATGTGCGTAGCGATGGTGACGGCAAGGTCGATATACGGGGGCGAGTCGTTGCGATGGACCCGCCCCGGCGCATGGTATGGAGCTGGGCGTCACCGGCAGATTACGACCGGCCCGAAAAACGCTCGCTGGTGACGTATGAGCTGATTGCACTCGGCCCGGATACCAAGCTGACTGTAACGCACAGCGATCTGGAGCCCGGATCGAAGATGGATAAGGGCGTCCGCGAAGGGTGGCCCGGTGTGCTGTCGAACCTCAAGACCCTGCTGGAAACGGGCGAGGTGCTGCGTGAGGAGCAATGGCCCGCACCCGATCAGGTCGATCCCGACGCGGCGCATCCCCCTGCCGGTGGGCACGATCAGGCCAGTTGAAGCGGAATGGCGGTTCGCGGAAAATCGGCTCATTCATAGCTGACCACCTCGAATTCGATGCCGTCCCAGTCGAAGAAATAGAAGCTGCGCGGGCCGGGATCGTATTGGCCTTCGCTGAAGGGTTTGAGGCCCGCAGCACTAACCACCTGCCTGGCGGCGTCCAGGTCGGCGACGGACAGGCCGACATGGTTGAGCGGTGCGCCTTTTGCGTAGCCGCCTTTCGCCGTGTCATTGGTGTAAATCGCCAGATAGCTGTCATCGCTGCCGACATGGATGGTGCGCCCGCCAAATTGCGATGGCCCGCTCCAGCGTTCGTGCCAGCCCAGCAGATCGCGAAACAGCGCGGCGCTGCGATCAGCGTCGGATACGGTGATATTGACGTGCTCGATTTGTCCGGTGGCCATGGGCATTTCCTCAGCTGTGCGGTTGCCGGGATGTCGCTCCGGCGGGTCCGCGGTTGGTCGATGCCCACACTCATGCAACCTCAAGCTTGGTTGAGGTCAAGCTTTGAAAATGCTATCAGTGTGATCGATGAAAGCGAACGATCCCCTGCCAATCGGCGAACTTGCCCGGCGCACCGGGCTGACGGTGTCGGCAATCCGGTTTTACGAGGACAAGGGGCTGGTCGAAAGCTGGCGGACATCGGGCAATCAGCGGCGCTTTTTCCGCAGCGATATTCGCCGTCTCAGCTTTATCCTCATTGCCCAGCGACTGGGGCTGTCACTGACCCAAGTCGAACAGGCGCTGGCGGGGCTGCCGCAGGGGCGCACGCCCAATGCCAGCGACTGGGAGGCGATCAGCGGGCAAATCCGCGTCAGACTGGATGCGCAGATCGCCAGTCTGGAAAAGCTGCGCGACAATCTGGATGGGTGTATCGGCTGCGGGTGCCTCAGCCTGAAAAGCTGTGCGCTGTACAACCGTGACGACGCGGCCGCATCGGGCGGCAGCGGGCCGAGCGTTTTGCGTTAAAATTCGGGTCCCAGGTCGGGATCGATATCGCGCGGGCGGGCGAAATGGACCAGCTTGCCGCATTCGGAATCAAGCTGTGACCAATCGTCAATGGCCAGCTCGAACACGGCGAAGGCGGCGGTGGGAAATTTCACTTTCGCCTCGTCAAACAGCGCGTCTTCATGTTCGGGGGACACCAGTTCCAGCACCATGTCGCCCAGTCCCGGATTGTGGCCGGCGATCAGCACTGCGTCGGCGTCACCAGCCTGCTCTCGGATCACATCCATGATGGTGTCCGTCCCGGCCAGATACAGCCGTTCTTCCCAATGCGGCGCGAGATCGGGCAGCGCCTGTTCCAGCGTGATCCGCACGCGCTGGGCCGGGCTGGCGTACAGCGCGTCCCACTTCACCCCGTGCTCGCGAATATGCTCGCCAATCAGCCGCGCGCCGCGGCAGCCGCGATCATTCAATCCGCGATCGAAATCGCGTTTGTCGCTGGTGCCCCAGTCGGATTTCGCATGGCGCAGGAGGCCGAGCAGCTTCATCGGCGCCGAGCCGCAGCGTGATCAGGCAAATCCGCCTCCGGTGACTTTATCGCGCGCACGCCGCAGCGGCTGCGCAACTGCGCGGAAGCGTTCCTTGTACTGCGGATGCTCGGTCCCCATCCAGCGGTCCCACCAGGTGAAATACAGCCCGAAATTGTAATTGAACGTGCTGTGATGCAAATCGTGGTGGGTGGTGGTGTTGATCCAGCCGACCCATTTGTTGTCGACCCAGCCTGCGGGCATGATCTCGACCCCGGCATGGCCCATCACATTGCGGATGATCTGGAACCAGATGAAGATCAGGATTGCCATGCCGATGTAGGGAATGCCCAGCAGGCTGGTGACGAGCAGGAACAGCGGTACGAAAGCGGCTTCGGTAATCGCTTCCCAGACCGAGAAGCTGTAGGCAGTAAACGGTGTGGGCGTGCGTGATTTGTGGTGATGCAGATGGGTCGCCTGATACAGCGCGCGCGTGTGCAGCCCGCGATGCATCCAGTAGAAATAGGCGTCGTGCACCACGATCATCGCGGCCGCCTGCACAGCCAGGACTGCGGGCGAGAAGCTGTCGAAATGGAAGCGGATAATGCCTGCCTCGCGCAGGAACAGTGTCGCCAGCGTGGTGATACCGAAGAAGAACACGGTGCGCACCGATGAGGTAATCTCGCGCGCGTAATCGCCCTTGGAGGCGCGGCGCTGCTGGATCCGGCGGAGATCGGCCCAGCCTTTGAATATGAAGATGACCGCGAACATCGCCGCCGCTGTCACCGCATAACGGAACAGGTCGAAATACATCACGCGCATGATGTGATCGGCGATCACTTCCATTATTGCCGGTTCGCTTGCGCTCATTGTCGCTACCTTCCACCGCTCCTGATGCATCGTGTTGCGGTTTTTCGCAATCACCGACTTGGCGCTAATTGGCTTGGCGGGCTTTCGGTTCGCTTGACCCGGTCACGTCCGCCGCGCTGGCATCCTGTTCCTGCCCAATCCCAGCCGCGACCCGTTCCAGCGCCTCGTCAAGTGTCAGCCGTGCCACCGGCGTGCCTTCGGGAAAGGCGGAGAGCAGGCGGCTGGGGAAGGCGGAGGACAGGACGATAAAGTGGCCCGCATCATCGCGCGTGCGGATCAGCCGCCCGAACGCCTGTGCCAGACGGGCGCGGATGATGCGGTCGTCATATTTCTGCGCGCCACCCTTTTCCAGATTGGCAGCAGCGGCGGCGCGGCGGGCGCGGTGCAGGATGGTGGGGCGGGGCCAGGGCACGCTTTCCATCACCACGCAGCGCAGCGATCGTCCGGGCACATCCACCCCGTCACGCAATGCATCGGTGCCCAGCAGGCTGGCGCGCGGATCATCGCGGAAAATGTCGGTCAGCGTCCCGGTGTCGATCGGATCGACATGCTGGGCATAGAGCGGCAGGCCCGTGCGGGCGAGCCGGTCGGCAATCCGGCCATGCACTGCACGCATCCGGCGGATCGCGGTGAACAGGCCCAGTACGCCGCCGTCCGACGCCTCGATCAGCCGCGCAAAGGCTCCGCTCAGTGCCGGAATATCGCCGCGCGCGATATCGGTCACGATCAGCACTTCGGCGCGGCGCGGATAGTCAAACGGGCTGTCGGCCTGCACGGTCGCAGGCACCAGTTCCAGATGCGCCGTGCCTGCGCGTTCCATCGCGCCTTGCCAGTCGGTGCCGCTGTCGTCGCGGTCGGTCAGAGTGGCGCTGGTCAGCATCACGCCATGCGCGGGTTCCAGCACGGTCTTGGCAAACGGCTTCATCGGGTCGAGCCAGTGGCGGTGCACGCCGATATCAAATTCGCGCGCGTCATTGCGGTCCACAGCCAGCCAGTCAACGAATTCCGGGTCCGCCGGTCCGCCCAGCCGCCCCAGCAGCGCCTCCCACGCGGCCAGCAGGTCGATCCGCCAGGCCAGCGAATGGCGCGCGCCTTCGATCCGTGCGCGGCCCTGTCCGTCCAGCCAGTCGGGCGCGTCTTCCAGCACTGCCTCCAGCCGGGCGGACAGCTTCATCAGCGGCGCGCGGATCGCCGCCAGCGCCTGGGCCGCAATGCCCGCCGCCTCGACCAGTTCGCCGGGCAATTGCGCGGTTTCGGTCTCGATGCCGTAGCCAGCTTCCTGCCTGCCGCTTTCATCGCGCGCATAGGTCGCGGCGCGCACCTGCGCGAGTAGCGCCTCCACCGGCCCGGCAGGCATCCCCTCGGCCAGCCGCGCCAGCCAGCCGTCAGAGGGCAATTCCTGCGCCGCCTCCACCGCAGCGGCAACCGCTTCGCCGCCCGCCTCGTCATAGCTGGCGACATCCGCCAGCCGCGCAGCCAGGCCCCGGCGGCGGCCACGATTGGTGCGTTCGGGGCCGACGATCCAGCGGCGCAGCTCGATTGCCTCGGCCCCGGTCAGCGCGGCGGAGAAGGTAGAATCTGCGGCATCGAAAACGTGGTGTCCCTCATCAAACACGATCCGCGTCGGGCGGCTGGCCGGGTCGCGCCCGCGTGCGGCATTGACCATCACCAGCGCATGGTTGGCGATCACCAGATCGGCCTGCGCTGCGGCGCGGGCGCTGCGTTCGATGAAGCATTTGCGGTAATGCGGGCACCCGGCATAAACGCACTCGCCGCGCTGGTCGGTCAGCGCCGCGATGCCGCGCTTGCGGAACAGCGTGCCCAGCCAGCCGGGCAGATCGCCGCCAATCATATCGCCATCCTGCGAAAAAGCGGCCCAGCGCGCCACCAGCTGCGCCAGAATCGCGGGCCGTCCGGCAAACCCGCCTTGCAGGGCATCTTCCAGATTGAGCAGGCAGAGGTAATTCTCGCGCCCCTTGCGCACCACCACCGGCGGCGAACCATCGGGGCGCACAGTGGGCCAGGCGCGTGCGGATTCGCGGCGCAATTGCCGCTGCAAATTCTTGGTGAAAGTGCTGACCCACACCGTGCCTCCCGAAAGGCCCGACCACAAGGAAGCGGGGGCGAGATAGCCCAGCGTCTTGCCGATCCCGGTCCCGGCCTGCGCCAGCAGGATATGCGGGCGTTTCTGGCGGTCGCGCGGGGCGAACACGCTGCCCGCGCTCTTTGCAAACATCCGCTGCCCTTCGCGCCGTTCGGCCCCGTCGCCGGTCAGCCATTGAAGCTGCGCTTCGATCTCGGGTTCCTCGATCACCACCTGCGCCGGCTGCGCGCGCTCGGGCGTTTCATCCCATTCGGGCAGGCGCGTAAACAGCCATTTCTCAGCGCGTTCCGGCTGGCGGATATGCGCGGACAGCACGCCCGCCCACGGCCAGCGCAGCCGCGCCAGCGATTGCAGCGCCGACCATGCCCCCTCGCGCTCGGCCCAATCTGCGCTGCCGCACATCGCGATCAACGCGCCCGCTGCCTGTTGCAGCAACAAGGGCACACCCGCATCGTCCGACGGTTCCTCCAGCCCCAGCGCATGCGCCAGCCCCTTGGGCGTGGGCACACAGAACCGCGCAGGGTGGATAAAGGCGTACAGCTCCAGTAGATCCAGCCCCGACAGATCGGGATAGCCCAGCCGGTTGGCCACCAGCGGCGCGTTGAGCATCAGCAGCGGCGTATCCGCCGCCGCCATCACCGCCTCACCCTTGGAACACCCCCGTGTGCCGCCCTGCGCATCGCGCAGCCAGGTCCCCGCATGGCTGGCATGAAGCGCAGGGAGGGAGAGAGGATTGGCAGACATTGCGCGTCGTTAGAACGGATACGGAACGTTGCCAATTGCCCGTGGCCAATATCCCCAGCAACCGCGCAATGCGGACATTACTGGCAAACTTAAGGTGGATATGGCGCGCATAGGAGGGGAATTTGGGATAGCTCCTACAGGTTGGTCTCAGCAGGCTTCTACGATTGTGAGAAGTGAAGCGTCCGGTTTTTGATGCCCGGATAAATTTGCTTAATGACCAGATGTGGGGTGGGTAGCTGACGAAGCGTCAGCGCTACCGGCGTCATGCTATCCACAGCGGAACAAGACCGTGCAGCATACCGGCGCCACCGCAACCCGCGATTACCATCAGCGCGCCAGCTTTGAACCGGTACATCGCTACCATCGCCGCGAGGGTTAGAAGAAGCGCGGGTAAGCTGACACTGCTGAGGATGGGAACATCGAAGCGGAAAGGCCCGGCGCGAAATTCGAAAACCTGTGCGAAGATGGTGTGGAGCGCAAACCACACCGCCAAGTTGAGCACCACTCCGACCACGGCAGCCGTAACCGCCGTCAGCGCGGAGGAAAGGGCCACGTTCCCCCTCATTCGCTCCGCGAAGGGGGCTCCGAGGAAGATCCAGAGAAAACAGGGGACGAACGTCACCCAGGTTGTGAGGAAAGCTGCCAGCGTTCCCGCGAGAAGCGGGTTCAGATCACCCGCGTTGCGAGCCGCACCCATGAAGCCGACGAACTGTGTGACCATGATGAGCGGGCCTGGGGTGGTTTCTGCCATTCCAAGCCCGTCCAGCATCTCTCCGGGCCGCAGCCACCCGTAGTTTTCCACTGCCTCTTGCGCGACATAGGCGAGAACCGCGTATGCTCCGCCGAATGTTACTACCGCCATCTTAGAAAAGAAGGTGGCGATCTCGGTGAAGACGCTGTCCGGCACCAGTATGAGCAGTGCGGCAACAGGCGCGAGCCACAGCACGAGGAACACCGCCGAGATCCGCAAACTCCATCCGAGCGACGGTCGAGCGTGATCGGGAATGTGGTCTCCCAGTGCCGTGTCCCGGTCGGCTACAGTCGTGCCCCCGAGGCTTCCGTGGCCGCCAGTCGCCTCGAAAGCCTTGAGGCCGCTTTTGCCCCCTAGATAGCCCACGATAGCGGCGACCGCGATGATGATCGGAAAAGGCACGGCAAGGGAGAAAATCGCGATGAAAGCGCCAGCAGCGATCACCCACATGGCCGGATTCCTGAGCGCCTTGCTGCCGATCCGGCGCACGGCCGCGAATACGATAGCTAGGACGGCAGCCTTGAGACCAAGAAACAGGGCTTCAATTGCGCCAAGATTGCCATAGAGGGCATAAAGCCACGACAGCACCATGATTGCGACAAAGCCCGGCAGCACGAAGAGGGTCCCGGCCACTATCCCGCCCTTCGTCTTGTGCAAGAGCCACCCGATGTAGGTGGCAAGCTGCTGCGCCTCGGGACCGGGCAGCAACATGCAGTAGTTGAGCGCATGCAGGAAGCGCTCTTCGCCGATCCACCTTTTCTCCTCGACAAGAATACGGTGCATCACAGCGATCTGACCCGCTGGTCCGCCGAACGAAAGAGCTGCGATACGCGCCCAGACATAGACCGCTTCACGGAAGGGGATGGTGTGAGATTCGGGAGGTGTCATCGCTGCCCCTTAACAGTCGCAGAAACGAATGTACGAAATTGGGTCGTTAGCGGGATGTCCTCTTTTAGAGATGATCTTCTAGATGTCCCACATTCCCCACACGCCAGCTTACCGCTCTTTTGCATGTTAATCACCCTGTCGAATGTCACTGAGCAAATCTTCCGGTCACATCGCTGACGGACGGGAAACGGCGACGTCGCATTCGCGCCTCCCAATGGGCCAACAAAACAATGTCCTACACTTTGAGCGGCCGTTAGGGTCGGGTGGTGAGAACTGATCGATCCCCCTGTCTCTACGACACCAGCGCCTACAGGCCGCGCGATGCGAAAAGTTACACAATTGGCTGGCAATTGGCAGGCAAGATATTGTTTGCAAAAACAAATTGCCCGCGCAGATATTTCTCAAAACCCCCACTTAGGTGGTCCAAGGTCGGTGCAGCACTTGCCTCCAACCCTTTGCGCTGCAAAGGGCTGCGATCATGACCGAACAAACCCTGATCGAAGCCGCCCGCGTGTCCAAGGCCTGGCCTTTTCAGGAGGCGCAGCGGCTGCTCAAACGCTATCCGCAGGGCAGCAAGCCCGATGGATCGCCCGTGATCTTCGAAACCGGATATGGCCCCAGCGGCCTGCCCCATATCGGCACCTTTCAGGAAGTGCTGCGCACCACGCTGGTCCGGCGCGCGTTCGAGGCGCTGATTGGCGCGAAGCCCGAGGACGGCAAGACGCGGTTGATCGCGTTCTCCGATGATATGGACGGTTTCCGCAAGGTGCCCGACAATCTGCCCAATCAGGACATGCTGCGCGCCCATCTGGGCAAGCCATTGAGCCGTATTCCCGATCCGTTCGATCAGGGTCACGCCAGCTTTGCCGCGCACAACAACGCCAAGCTGCGCGCCTTCCTTGACCGATTCGGGTTCGAATACGAGTTTATCGCGGGCAGCGAGCGTTACAATTCCGGCGCATTTGACGATGCGCTGAAGAATGTGCTCGCGCACAATCAGGAAATTCTGGACATCATGCTGCCTACATTGCGGGCGGAACGGGCGGCGACATATTCACCGATCATGCCGATCTCGCCCACGACTGGCACGGTGTTGCAGGTGCCGGTTGAAGTGGTCGATGCCGCTGCGGGCACGATCCGTTTCGCTGACGAGGATGGCAGCGTGGTCGAGCAATCCGCGCTGGGCGGCATGGCCAAGCTGCAATGGAAGGTCGATTTCGCCATGCGCTGGGTGGCGCTGGGCGTCGATTACGAGATGTATGGCAAGGATCTGACCGATACTGGTGTGCAGTCGGGCAAGATTGCCCAGGTGCTGGGCGGGCGCAAGCCGGACGGGCTGATTTACGAGCTGTTCCTCGACGAGAATGGCGAGAAGATCTCGAAGTCCAAGGGCAACGGGCTGACGATAGAGCAATGGCTTGAATATGGCAGCGAAGAGAGCCTTGGCTTCTATATCTTTCCCAATCCCAAAAGCGCCAAGCAGTTGCACGGCGGGGTGATCCCGCGCGCGGTGGACGATTACTGGCAGTTCCGTGAACGGCTGGCGAAGCAACCGCTGGACAAGCAGCTGGGCAATCCGGCGTGGCATCTGCTGCGTGCCAATGGCGGGTTTGACGCGGCAGAGGCTCCGGGCGCGGGTGACAGCCTGCCGGTGACTTACGGCTTGCTGCTCAATCTGGTGGGCGTGCTGGGCGCGGGCGCTGACCGGTCGCAGGTGTGGTCCTATCTGGGCAATTACATCGCCAATCCCGACCCTGCCGAGCACGCTGAACTCGATAAGCTGGTCGGCACCGCGCTGGCTTACAACCGCGACTTCGTGGCGCCCACGCTGGTCAAGCGTGCACCCACTTCGGGCGAGGCGGCGGCGTTGGCATCGCTTGACCAGAAGCTGGCCGAAACAGGCGCCGATACGACCGCCGAATACCTGCAAACCATGATCTATGAGATTGGTAAGCAAGGAGAGTTCGGCTTCGAGAATTTGCGCGATTGGTTCCGCGCGCTATACGAGACGCTGCTGGGATCGCCGCAAGGGCCAAGAATGGGCAGCTTTATCGCTCTTTACGGCATCGACAATTCGCGGCGTCTGATTGCCGAAGCTTTGGCGCGTACAACTTGAAGATATAGCGACTGGAAGACGATTGCGATGTCAAAGGACGATATTCCCGACCGGCAATCCGTCGGCAAACAGGTCGACATGGAAATCGACCAGCGTGATGTCCACAATGAAGCCAATGTCGAGCCTGAGAATCTGCGCATCGACAGTGCCAAGCTGTTCACTCAGGCGACTGAACAGACCCGGATGGCGCTGTGCCTGTGTGACCCGTTTCAGGACGATATGCCGATCGTCTATGTCAACGAGGCTTTCACCGATGTGACAGGCTATTCGCGCGAAGACGCGGTTGGGCAGAATTGCCGCTTCCTGCAGGGTGAAGACACTACGCCGGAAGCCATCGAGCGGGTGCGCGCTGCGATCAAAGCGCAGGAAGTCACGGTTATTGACATCCTCAATTACAAGAAAGATGGCACGCGCTTCTGGAACGCGCTGCATGTCGGCCCCATCTTCGACGATGATGGCGAACTGGCGTATTTCTACGGATCTCAGTGGGATATCACCGCAATCTTCGACGCGCGGGAACGCGCGATGGAGCAGGAACGCGTTGCGGAAGAGCTGCAGCACCGCACGCACAATCTGTTCGGCATCATCACCTCGATCATCTCCCTGTCCTCGCGAAACGAGAGTGATGTGGCGACGGTCATCGACAAGATCACCGACAGGATTACCGCGCTGGCACGGGCTCACAAGGCATCCATTGCGCCTGGCGGGCGGGCAGCTGAGGCAGCCAGTCTGCGGGCATTGATCGATTCCGTCATGGAGCCCTACCGAACCTCAGCAGAGGGGCGGATCAAGCTGACCGGAGAGCGCGCCGAACTGCATCGCAATATGGTGACGCCAGTGGGCCTTGCGCTGCATGAGCTGGCGACGAATGCCATCAAATATGGCTCGCTCAGCGATCCTGGCGGATCGGTGTGCATCGACTGGGAGGTCGATGGCGATGATATGCGGATTTGCTGGATCGAACGCGGCGGACCGTCACCGGACAAAGACCCCCAGACCAGCGGTTCTGGGACGGGATCACGCATCGTGCGCGGGGTTTTGCAGGGGCTGGGCGGCGATATCGATATGGACTTCGAGCCCGAAGGCCTGAACGCAACGCTGCGCTTTCCCTTCGCAGGCTAGCCAGGCTTTCCTACACCCATTTGCGCGTGCGATACCATTTGGTGAGGACGTATTTCGCGCCCGCAACCACCGGCGTTCCGGCGTGCAGCGTATCGAGATTCGGTGTGCCGTCGGGATTGGCATTGTTCCAGATCAGCAGCACGCCGGGCTTGGGTTCGATCAGTGCGCCGACTTCGACGAAATGGGTGTGGCCTCCCTCTTCAACCGTGTTGAGGAAAGCCATCGCAGTCCAGCTGCGCTGCCCGCCGCGCTTGTTCTCACCCTGCCAGTATTCCTGGTCGGTATAGAACCAGTCGTTATGCGGCTTGAACTCCTGGCCGGGCAGATAGCGCTGGCCCTGAATGGTCTCGCCGCAATTAGAATTGACGCCCAGCAGATCGTCGATGCGCCGGGAAATGGATTGCACAAACGGATCACGCGCGTCGAAATTGCCGGAGTAGGAAGTGCGGAATTTCTCGACATAGGCGGTCAGATGCAGCTCGCTGGGCTTGGCCACCACGTCGATCAGTTTCACAAACCGTTCGCACTCCAGTGGGGTCAGGAAATCGCCCACGGCAAAGATTTCGGCCTTGTCGGTCGGGACTTTGTAAATGCTGGGATCGGCTTCGAGTCGCTTCCTCACCGCCGCGCCAGCGCGCTTGAGGGCATCCTGATCGGGAACGTTAGCGGTCTTCGACATCGCGGCAAGTGTTAGCAACTGGCGCGCAAGTCGCAAGACACTCGCTTGCCCCTTTCCAGCGAACAGCTAAGTTCGCGCGCATATTTCCACGGGAGCCGATCTATGACCACCAATACCGCCGCCGCCCGCCGCTATTCCACTGGCGCGATGATTTTCCACTGGCTGATCGCGATTTTGGTGATCGTGAACTGGCGGATCGCCGAGGCTGCCGAACATGCCGAAATGCCTGCCAAGGCGGAGATATTCGCCGATCACAAGGCGCTGGGGATTGCCATTCTGGTGCTGACGCTGGGTCGACTGATGTGGCGCTGGACGCATCCGGTTCCACCGCTGCCGTCAACGTTGAAAGCATGGGAAGCGAAGCTGGCGCGCTTTGTCCATATCCTGTTTTATGTGCTGCTGATCGGTTTGCCACTGGGCGGTTGGCTGGCAAATTCGCTGGCGGGCCGCGCGGTTGAGTTCTTCGGCATGTTCACCATTCCGGCACTGCCAGTTGGGTCCAATGAGGAACTGGGCAAGACGATCTTCGACCTCCATGCCACCGGCGGAGAGATCTTTATTTACCTGATCGGCCTGCACATTCTGGGCGCGCTGAAACACACTTTCTTCGACAAGAACGGCGGCATCTTCCGCATGTTGCCGTTTGGCAAGGTGCCCGGCTGACGAGCAAAGAAAAACCCCCGCCGATCGCTCGGCGGGGGTTCGGTGGCTTCCCGGATCCACTCTCAGGCCCGGGTCGCAAATCCAATTCCGGATATTACCAGAAGAAGTCGTAGATCACATCGACCACTTCGCCGCTGTAGATATCGACCAGCATTACGTCGTCGTAATACCGGACCCAGCGATAGGGGCCGTAAGCTTCTGGCAGGCGATAGCGCCACGGATCGTTGATCTGGTAACGACTGCCGAAGAACACGCTGCCTAGGCGGAAGCCGATGTTGATCCGGCTGTAGCGATAATTCCTATAGGGCGAGTAATAGCTGCCAAGGTGGAAAATGTTGCGATTCGACTGGCGATAATTATACCAGTTATAACGGTTGTTCGTGCGCCAGTAATTGTTGTTCCAGCGGCTGTATTCTCGCCAGCGCTTGCCATCGTAATACCGGGCCTGGCGGTTGGCGTCTCGGCGGCCATCGCGATAAGCGTCACGGCGGATTTCGCGGTGATTGTAATTGTGGCCATCGCGGCTTTCCGTGCGGTGACTGGTCGAACGATCACGGTCATGGCGTGCATCGCGGTGACTGGTGGTCGTCTGGTCGCGGCGTTCCGAAGTGTTGCTGCGGTCGCGGCGCTGGTCACGATAGGTGGTGTTGCGTTCAGCAGTATAAGTCCGGTTGCGCTCGGTATCCTGCTGGCGCGGTGCCTCGGCACGGCGGTCGCTGCGGTTCCATTCGCGCCCGCTGCGTTCTTGCCCTCTTTCCGAGGCATTGGTGCTGGCTCCGCGGCGCTGCGCGTAGTCTTCACGAACACCCTGACGGGCCTGATTTGCTGCCTGCTGCTGCTGAGCACGCGTTGCGGTCTGGCGTTGCTGCTGGCGCGTGGCCTGAGGCTGCTGCGTAGGGGCCGGAGCCTGCTGACGGGCCTGTTGGCTAGCGGCGCGATTGTCGCGTTTCTCCTCACGAGCCTGCTGGCGATCATCACGATCACGCGGCTTGGCTTCGGCAGAAGCAGGAAGTGCGGTCAGCGCCATCGCGGCGGCCAAGGCCCCCAGCGCGCTGCCCTTCAAGAATTTGGTAATAGACATGGAGCGAGTCCTTCCTTCGTGTCGCCGCTCCACCACCCGCGGCTCTATGTCGATGTCACCGTTCTACACTATCGCCCTGTCCCGAAACTGAACCGGTCCGTCAGGGTCCCGTTCATGTTTCAAAGGCTTTAGATAAACAACGAGCCCGGCACGGAGGACCGGCCGGGCTCTTGGCTGTCATCTTGTGAGCCGGTCTAGCGCGTGAGCTTCTTATACGCCAGCCGGGTCGGGCGATCCGCCGCATCGCCAAGGCGGCGGCGTTTGTCTTCTTCGTATGATTCGAAATTGCCTTCAAACCATTCGACATGGCTGTCGCCTTCAAACGCCAGGATATGCGTGGCCAGACGGTCAAGGAAGAAACGGTCATGGCTGATGACGACGGCGCAACCGGCGAAGTTTTCAATGGCTTCTTCCAGAGCGCCCAGTGTTTCCACGTCAAGATCGTTGGTCGGTTCATCAAGCAGCAGCACGTTGCCGCCTGCTTTGAGCATCTTGGCCATGTGGACGCGGTTGCGTTCACCGCCGGACAGCTTGCCGACGTTCTTCTGCTGGTCGCTGCCCTTGAAATTGAACGCCCCGACATAGGCGCGGGTCGACATATCGTGACCGTTGACCTTCATGTAATCGTGCCCTTCGGAGATTTCCTCCCACACGTTTTTCTTGGGGTCGAGGTGGTCGCGGCTCTGGTCGACGAAGCCCAAGTGAACTGTCTGGCCGATATCGACATCACCGCTGTCGGGTGTTTCCTTGCCCGTCAGGATGCGGAACAGCGTGGATTTGCCCGCGCCGTTGGGGCCGATCACACCGACGATGCCGCCGGGCGGGAGGATGAAGGACAGGTCTTCAAACAGCAGTTTGTCGCCATAGGCCTTGGAGACGTTCTTGATCTCGATGACCTTGCCGCCCAGCCGTTCGGGCACCTGAATAACGATCTGCGCTTTGCCTGGCTTGCGGTCGCCCTGCGCGTCCTGCAACTGCTCAAACTTGCGGATACGCGCCTTGGACTTGGTCTGGCGCGCGGCGGGGGTCTGGCGAATCCACTCCAGCTCTTCTTTCAGAGCCTTTGAGCGACCGCTTTCTTCACGCGATTCCTGTTCGAGGCGCTTGGCTTTCTTCTCCAGATAGGTCGAATAATTGCCTTCATACGGGTAATAGGTCCCGCGATCGAGTTCGAGGATCCAGCCGACCACATGATCAAGGAAATAGCGGTCATGGGTGATCATCAGCACCGCGCCGGCATATTCCTTGAGATGGTTTTCCAGCCATTCGACCGATTCGGCGTCGAGGTGGTTGGTCGGTTCGTCGAGCAACAGGATTGACGGTTTCTGGATCAGCAGACGGGTCAGCGCGACGCGGCGTTTCTCGCCGCCGGACAGGCTCTCCACGGTCCAGTCACCCGGCGGGCACCGCAAAGCTTCCATCGCGATTTCAAGCTGGTTGTCGAGCGTCCAGCCATCAACCGCGTCGATCTTTTCCTGCAGCGTCCCCATTTCTTCCATCAGCGCGTCGAAATCGGTGCCATCCTGCGGGTCGCCCATTTCGGCGCTGATCGCATTGAAGCGGTCAACCATGTCAGCCACTTCGCGCGCGCCATCCTTGACGTTTTCCAGCACGGTCTTGGTGGCGTCCAACTCTGGCTCCTGCGGCAGATAGCCGACCGTGATGTTCTCGCCCGGCCATGCCTCGCCGGTGAAATCGCTGTCGATCCCCGCCATAATCTTCATCAGCGTGGATTTGCCTGCGCCATTTGGGCCAACGATCCCGATCTTGGCACCCTGATAAAATTGCAGGCTGATATCCTTGAGCACCGGCTTGGGGGCACCGGGGAAAGTCTTGGTCATGTTCTTCATGACATAGGCATATTGCGCGGCCATCGGGCTTGTCCTTCGAAACGCTGGAGGGGAGGCGAGGGGCGCCCCCGCGATATATGCGCGCCAGATAGTGCCCGCAGCGTCTTGGGGCAAGCGCGGGATTGGCTTGATGCAGGCTTTGCCCTAGCGCGGGGAGGATGTCTGCACCGCCTGCCAGCCAGAACACCGACCTGCCGCAGGTCGCCATCCTGTTCACGCACTTCGCCCCCTATCACATTGACCGCATCGAAGCGGCGGCGCGGCGATTGGCGGGCCGGGCGCGGGTGCTGGCGGTGGAGGCGGCGGATGCCAGCGACGAATATGCATGGGAACCGGCGCGCGCCTTCATACACGCCAAACACCTCGTGCTGTTTCCGGGTCGCGTTTATGAACAGGTCGGGCGTTTCGAGCGGTTGCAGGCCTATGCCGAAACGCTGCGCGGGGCGGAACTGGTGCTGACCGGAATACCCTATTCCGAACCGGACATCGTCGCACTGGCGTGGCGCAGGCGTGCGCGCGGGCGGCGGATCGTGGCGATGACCGACAGCAAGTTTGACGACAAACCGCGCAATCTGCTGCGCGAGCAGGTCAAGGCGCGGCTGCTGGCGGGGTTCTCTGGAGCGATGGTGGCCGGACTGCGCCAGCGGGCCTATCTGGAGTTTCTGGGCTTTGCGGACAAGCCGCTGGTGCCCGGTTATGACACTCTGAGCGTCGAACGGGTGCGCGCGCTGGCAGGCGATATCAAGATTGCGTGGGCTGAGCGGCCGTTCGTCTTTGTCGGGCGGCTGGTGGGCAAAAAAAACCTGCCGACATTGCTGGCGGGTTATGCGCGCTATGCAGAGCAGGCGGGCGGCAAGGCGCGGCGGCTGGTGCTAGTCGGCGATGGCGAGCAGCGCGCAGAGCTGGAGGCGCTTGCCGGACAGCTTGGCATCGCCGGGACTGTCGATTTTGCCGGGCTTCAGGTATCGCGCATCGTGGCGCAGCATCTGGTGCAGGCACTGGCGCTGTGTCTGGTCAGTACCGAGGAGCAGTGGGGGCTGGTGGTGAATGAGGCGGTCGCATTGGGCATCCCCGCCATCGTTTCGCCCGCAGTCGGCGCGCGCGATGCGCTGGTGCGCGGCGGGGTAACTGGCCATGTTGTCGAACCGCAATCGCCCGAAAGCATCGCCCGCGCTATGACCGTGATGGCTGCGGATGAGGGTCAATGGCAGGCTATGTCGCAGGGCGTCACCCAGCGCGCATGGCTGGCTGATGCCGAACGGTTTGCTGATGCAACGGAGCTGCTGTTCGATCCGGAAAACCCGGATGCGGCGCGTGATATCCAGCGGTTTTGGGATGCCTGCGAGGCGGGCTGACGGCTGCACACTGGACAGCGCCGAACGCTGCATCTAGCACCCCCCGCATGATCAAAACTCCAGTCGCTCTTGCCGCCCTCAGCCTCCTTGCCTCCACCCCTGCTCTGTCAGCCACGCCAGCGGAACAATCCGCGGATCAGGCGCTGTCGGGTGACACCATTGCATGGGATTTTCTGGAAGGGATTACGACAGAAGTCGGTCACCGTCAGGCCGGGACAGAGGCGGAAACGCGCGGGCGCGTCTGGGCGATGAAGTGGCTGCGCGCCAATGGCTTTGCCAATGTCGCGGATGAAGCATTCATGATGCAGACCTGGGTGCGCGGCGAAGAAGAGGCGGCGATTGTGGCCCCCTTCGCCCAGCCAATGATCATTACCGCGCTGGGCAACACGGCCTCGACAGGTGCCGACGGTGTGACAGCAGAAGTTGTCTATTTCCCCAGCTATGCCGATCTCCAGGCCGCCCCGGCGGGCAGCTTGCAAGGCAAGATTGCCTTTATCAGCCACTATATGCGCCGCACTCAGGATGGCTCGGGTTATGGTTTCGCCGGGCCGGCGCGCTGGACGGGCCCGGGGCTTGCCGCGAGCAAGGGAGCACTCGCCACAGTCATCCGCTCGATCGGTACCGAAGACCACCGCACGCCGCACACGGGGGGCACAGCCTTTCCTGACGGTGTGGCGGCAACGCCCGCTGGCGCGCTGTCCAATCCAGATGCCGACAATCTGGAACGGATGTTCGCGCGTGCCGGGGGCAAGCCGATCACCATGCATCTGACGCTGACGCCGCGCTGGCTGGGCGAAACGCAAAGCGGCAATGTCGTCGGAGAGATAGTCGGTCGCAATCCTTCCTTGCCACCACTGTTGCTGGCCTGCCATCTCGACAGCTGGGATCTGGGCACCGGCGCGTTTGACGATGCCGCAGGCTGCGCGATCATCGCCGCAGCGGCCAAGTGGGCGACCAAGAATGGCCAGCCGCTGCGCACCATTCGCCTGCTGTTCGCCGGAGCCGAAGAAACCGGGCTGTGGGGCAGCAAAGCCTATGCCGCCGCGCATCAGGACGAACCGTTTATGGTTGGTCTGGAAAGCGATTTCGGGGCCGACCGCATCTGGCGCATTGACAGCAATTTCACCAAGACCACGCCTGATCTTTATGGCCAGCTTGCTGCCGCAGTCGCGCGGTTTGGCGTTGCTCCTTCGACAACCCCGGCCAGTGGCGGTGCCGATTTGAATGTCATGCGCGAACAGCAGGGGGCGCTGGTCGATCTGCAGCAGGACGGCACCCGCTATTTCGATCTGCACCACACACCCGACGACACTCTAGACAAGGTCGATCCCGTACAGTTGCGCCAGAATGTAGCGGTTTGGGCAGCGACTGTGGCGGTTCTGGCAAATCACCCGGACGCGATTGTCGTTGACTGAACTGTTTCTTTCAATGCCTGTTGTTTACTTGCCGTCAATCTAGTTCTGGTAGGTCCGGCACAGGGGTTGGGTCGGAGTTAATGCGAGAATTAATCCTTGGAATGATCACGCCATTGATGGCGGCAGTGTTTGTCGTTGTCTTCGTCGTGATGTGGCGCCGCGGGCGAATGGACACTTATGTCTTGGCGTTTGCGCTCGCCTATTTCTCGCTTGGAACCGGGTTTATCGCGACGCATATCGTCCCTGACACCTCCGCGCCCTATGTTTTCCACCTTACACAGTTCTTCTATTCCATCGGCGTAATGGCAGTGGTGTGGGGTGCCACGAGGCGCGTTGGCCACACTGTGCCAATCCCTTGGCTATTGGGCGTTTACGCAATTTCTGCGGTAACACTGGGCGCGGCAGTTCTCAGTTCGCAAGACACTGATCCGCGGTTGTTTATCGTCAACAGCGGCTATGGGGTGATGTTCCTGATCGGCACGCTGGCCCTGATCACCAGCCCGCGCCGCGAGGCTATCGACAAGCTTGTGATCGCCCTGTTCGTCCTGTCGGCAGTGCAATTCTTTGTGCGTCCGCCACTGACGATGCTGTCCGAAGGGCTGGTGAATGCCGGGGAATACCGCGAATCGATCTACTATTCGGTGCTTAATGTCGCAGTGACGATCCAATCTTTGATGACCGCTGTGACACTGATCGGGGCCTGCGCATGGGACCAGATGCGGACCATGCGCGATGCGTCCGAACTGGATCATCTGACCGGACTGCGAATGCGCCGCGCATTCGAGCAGGAAGTTATTGCCGCGCTCGACAAGGCTAGCCGCGAGGACGTGCCGGTCGGGCTGATCATTGCCGACATCGACAATTTTAAGAGCGTGAACGACGTTTACGGCCACCAGCGCGGTGACCGGGCGATTGCCGGATTTGGCACGGTGATCGCCGACATGATTCGCGAAACCGATATTGCCGGCCGTGTTGGCGGCGAAGAATTCTGCATTCTGGCGTGGAATTGCGACGGCGACAGCCTGAGCGCGATGGCGGAACGTATACGCGCAAAATTCGCCAGCACCGCTGTCGATGGGATGCCTTCCGAACAACGCCTGACCGCCAGCTTCGGCACCTCCGCCCGTCGCGAGGGCGAGGGCTATGGCAAGCTGTTTGCACGCTGCGACGCGGCGCTGTACCGCGCCAAGAATGCCGGGCGAAATCGGGTCGAAAGCGTCGAGGCCGACAAGAGCGCAATTGCTGTCGTTCTCGGCGGCGCTGACCGTAGGGCCAACGCTTAGGCTATCAGCCCTTCCATCGCCCGCTGATTGCGGCCCGGGAACATCGTGTCAAAAGTTCGCACTGGATCTAGCCCGAAATGGCCGCTGAGCGCGCCGGTCAGGAATGCTTCGACCGAGCCTGTGGGCATCAAATCGCGGCCTTCGTAAAGCTGCGACGGGGCGAGGCCCGGCCAGTCACTGACCACGCGGCCACCATTGACTGCGCCGCCCAGCAGCAAGCCAGCGCTGGCGGTTCCGTGATCGGTCCCCTTGGTCCCGTTGATCGCGACAGTCCGGCCGAATTCGGTAACTACGGCGACCACTGTGTTGGCCCACATCGGCCCTATCGCATCATGGAATGCGCCCAAGGTCGCATCCAGATTGGCCAGCGTTTTCTTCAGTTGCAGTTCCTGACCCGCATGGCTGTCCCAGCCGGGCAGGTCGACCATTACCAGCCGCGCGCCCTCGGAATTGTCCATCAGCCTGGCGGCCAAATTGCCCAACTCCACGGCACCGCGCAGATTTTCACCCGCACTGTCGCCTGCCAAACCACGGGTTTTGATTGCGGAATCCCACATCTGCTCCAACTGGGGATCGTGCGAATACAGGCCGCGTACCCGGTCGACCAGTTCACCACTCGCATCGGGCAGCTTGGTCGGGGCATAGCTGGTCACCGGATTATCGCCGCGCATCGCCAGCGGCAGTGTGGGGGCGATAGCCAGCGCCGGGAAGTCCTGCGCCGGCATCAGCCCAAGCGCGCGGTTGAGGAAACCGTCGCGGCGCTCGTAAGCTTTCAGACCACCCGATTCGAGCAGGTTCTGCGCATCAAAGTGTGAACGCTCGCGGTAATTTGTCGCAATCGCGTGCGCGACCAGCGCATCACCTTGTGCGTAGAATTCTCCCACGCGTTTGAGCGCGGGGTGCAGGCTGAACATGCCGCCAAGCGAGGGTGCGGAGGCATAACTGTCTGACCACGCCGCCCGCGCACGGGCAAAGCCGGGATCGCCAGTCGGCGCGGCAATAGACAGGCCATCGGCGGCACCGCGCAGGATGATCACCATAAGGCGTTTATCAGTCGCTGCCGTGGCAGCCGTGATCCGCGCGCCGGACATGGACAATGCGGCAAGCCCGGCGCCGGCACCCAAAATCGTGCGTCTTGACATCATGATCATCTCCGCAACATTTCGGGTGACACCATCAACAGGGCCAACGCCATCTGATTGCTTTCAGCGGCATCGATGGATGCCTGCGTGGTGGAAGATAGTGCGCCGGGGAACATGGCATCGGCCAGCTCGCGAACATCTGACAGGCGTGTCTTTTCGGCAATGGCTTCAGCCGCTTCAACTCGGCGGAACAGGGCATCCGGCCCCATCCAGCTGTCCGCCCGGTCGTCCCAACCGGCAGGTGATGTTGGCGCCCAGGTTTCCTGTCCCAATTCAGAAAGAATTCTCGCCAGCCACCAGTCTTTCACCACTTGGTCGCCCGCTGCACGCAGCATACCAACGACCCATTCAAAAGGTTGCCGAACCTTGACCGGCTCTGGCGCCCAGGCCTCTGGCGAATCGATGATCGCGCGGTAAACAGTCGGCAGGTCTCCGCCGCTATCGTTGTAAGCTTGTTCAAGCCGGGCAACCATTGCGGGCGGCGGGACATCGCCTGCGAAATGCCGTGCCAGCTTGGTGGCAAGATGACGCGCAGTGGAGGGGTGCAGCGCCAGATCATCAAGGATCGCAAGTGCTTGTCCGGCACCGTCCTCACGATACGAACGGCCGGCAATGGTCCGAGTACCGGGTTCATGAATCGCGGAGAAAAAGGCGCTACCATTGTGCTGCGGAGCAGCCCTGGCAGCTTGCTGAATCCCCTGCACGGTCCAGCCGGTCAGTGCCTTGGCAAGCTCCAGCACGTCGGCCTGCGAATAGCCGCCATTTACGCCCAATGTGTGCAATTCGAGTATTTCGCGGCCAAGATTTTCATTAAGGCCACGCCCACCCTGCTGTGCACCGCTCCGGGTCATTGCCGCGCTGGCCGGCCCGGTTGAGCTGAATTGGTCGAGGTAAAACAGCATGGCGGGATGCAGGCTGGCAGCGCGCAGCAAATCGCGGAAATTTCCTGTTATGTTAGGGCGTATTGCCCCGAATTCGTAAATTCCCACCAGATTGGTGATCCGCTTCTTGCCCGTCGAAACGGCAAAATGGTTCGACCAGAAGTGGACAAGGCGTTCCATAAATGGAGTATCGGATTCGACCGCAACGCGGGTGCGAACTGCCACGTCGGCGGTGTAAATTGTCTTCACTTCGCGACGACCTTCGCGCGACATCTCTACTTGCTGCTTGCCGGCATCGGCCGCGCCGGTCTTGCCGATGTTGCGGCGCCGAGAGCGAAACTCGTCGACGTTGCTGACCAGCGAAGTCAATTGTTCAGCAGCGTAATCCTCTTGCGCCAGCTCTCCTGACCAAGGATTATAGGCAGCGATCTGGCCGCGCAGCCATGCCTTGGGATCGCGCGGCAATTCGTCGCCCTGGCGGTAGCCGAGGCCAAACCGGTTTAGCGCGATGGATGTGGGGGTCATGATGCCATGTCTCGTCTGCTGTGCCCCTGTTTAACGCGGGTGCCGCAGATTGGTTCTACGGCGTGAAGCTTCTGACTACGAGGCGGGGCATGAATGCTGCCTGTAACAAGGCACGCAGTGCCAGGAATGCGGTGAAGGAAAGCCACAGTCCGTGGTTGCCAAGCGGCCAACTGACCCACAGCAGCACGGCATAGCCCAGCGCCGCCCCTGCCATCGTGGCCAGCAATGCGCGGGTCCAGCTGGCACCCACATAGATCCCGTCAAAGACAAAGCTGGCCACTCCGGCAAAGGGGATGGCGACCAGCCACCAGTGCATTCCATAGGCAGTTTGCGCAACCTCCGGCGTGGCCGCGAAGCTGGCGATGATTGGCCAAGCGGCAAGCGAAAATATTGCTGCCAATACGGTAGCAGCTGCGAGCCCGCGTATCAGGATGGCACCTGTCATCTGGCGAAACCCTGTCCGATCCCGCGCGCCGGTGCGTTCGCCATGCAGCACTTGCGCCGCATTCTCGAACCCGTCTAGCAGCAGCGCGGTAAACACGAACAGCTGGTACAAGATGCCATTGGCAGCAAGCACCACCGGGCCGCGTTCGGCACTCAGCCGGGTCAGCGCGGCCAGCGCCAGCATCAGCACCACCGTGCGCAGGAACAGGTCGCGATTAACCGACAGAAAGGGGCGCAGCTGCGCCAGCCGTATCACGCCGCCCTGCCGCCAGCGTGCGGCCAGTGCGGCGCGGGCCGGACCGCCCAGCAACAGGCCAGCCACCACCAGCAATTTGGCATATTCGGCCACCACGCTGGACCAGCCGATCCCCGCGATACCCTGATCGAGCACCAATACGAGGAACAGACCCAGAGCGACATTGAGCAGATTGTATGCGACCTCGATAATCAACACCGCACGCATCCGGCGCTGGCCCACGAGAAAACCGATACAGGCGAAATTCGCCATAACCGCAGGCGCGCTCCAGTAACGGATTCCTGCATAGCTATAAGCCGCGTCATAGACTGCGCCGCTGGCCCCCAGCGCCTCCAGCATCAGCGGTAGCAGCAATGGGCGGGCGAGCAGCAGGACTGCCGCGATGGCACATCCCACCACCAGTCCGCGCAGTAATACTGCCGCCTGTTCCTGTACGCCGGAACGCGTACCGGCCTGTGCCACCAGTCCGGTGGTGCCGGTCTTGAGAAAGTTCATCACCGTGAACAGCACAGCGAACAGCCGCGCACCGACATCGACCGCGCCCTGGGTCGGGGCGTCGCCCAACTGCCCGACGATCCACATATCGCCAATACCGATCAGCGCGGTGGCGACATTGGTGACCATTGCGGGCAGGGCAATCGCCCAGATCGCGGCGTTGACGCGGGGAGTTTGCGGTTTGGGAGGAGCGGGGGGCTGCGTCTCAGCTGGCAATTGGCGTGCCTTCCGCTGGGCCAGCCGGGCGATCGCTGCGGCGGCCGGTCCTTGGTGGTGATGATGGTCGGGGAGACAGGATTCGAACCTGCGACATCCTGCTCCCAAAGCAGGCGCGCTACCGGGCTGCGCTACTCCCCGACACTCATCATCGTTCACTCATCGGCGGCGTCCGGTGGGCCCGGCAGGATTCGAACCCGCGACCTAGCCGTTATGAGCGGCCAGCTCTAACCGCTGAGCTACAGGCCCGTCGGAAACACCGAAAGCGAAGCGCCGCGCCTAGCGGGCAGTTGTCCGAAGGGCAAGCGGCGAAACCACCGATTTGTCAGACTATGACCGATTGCGTGATTTCGCGCACACTTGTGGGGCGCACACCGCGCTTCCCCAGATAGGCCAGCACCGATCCCAGCCAGTCATACAGCGCCTCTACATCAGCGGCATCGCTGACATAGGGCGTGTATCCGGGCGCCAGCGAAGGGCTGTGGAAACTCAGGATCAACACGGGCAATTCATCATCGATGGCAATGTCGATACCGCGTAATGCCTCCGCCTTGGTCACGCCTTCGGGGGTGAGGGAAATCCGCTCGAGCAACCCGGCACGCGATAGGACGCCGCCGACCTTGGGCACTTTCGCCGACAGCGGGAACAGCGTCTTGCCCAATTGCCGCAGCATTCCCCAATACACTGTGGTCAGCGGCAGTTCGAGCAGCGTCTGATCCGCATCGGTCCAGTAGGGGTTTAGCGGGTGGCGGCTGTAGTCCGGCCCGTGACCCGCGCTGTAATCGTAATTCGCCCGAACCGAGCTGTCGATCGCCACGCCCAGCTCTTTCAGCAGACCCGCGGTGTTGGGGCCAAGGCCATAGCGGCCCGCGCGGTAGATTTGCGGCGTCACGCCAAAATTCTCGGCAATCGCATCGCGCAACCGGGTCAGTTTCTCCCGCTCCAGCGGCTCAGGCAGGCTCCCGGCAAAGCTGTTGGCAGTCGATACTTCCTCGTCATGCGGCGGATTGACCCAGGGATGCAGCTGGATGCCAACCTCTGCGCGGCCTGCGCGAACGGCATCGCCCAGAATGTCCTGTGCTTCAGTGGATGTCGCGATGGGCCAGTCGATCAGATAAACCGGGACCACGCCGCGCTCTTCGCAAAAGCTTTGGAAGCGCGGCAGCGCGGACAGATGTTCCAGCCCGAAGCCTTCGCGCTGGAAGGGCGCATTCCAGTCGAATTCCTCTTCGGTATCAATGGTCAGCAATACGCGTTGCCCGAACCCGTGGGCGAAGCGCGCACGCTGATCTGAGGTCGGCGGATTAAGCAAGCTGCGGTTGGCGATGGTGCGGTGCTCCTGATGCGGTGCCCGGCGATGCCAGCAGAGCCGGCTAGCCCGCCGCGCGGTCGGGCTGGCCCATGGGGCTAGGCAGGCTGTCGGCGGGGGTCAATAGCGGCAGACTGAGCACCAGCCAATCGTCCACCCGCGCCAGATCGCCCCCCGCCGCCCGGGTTTCTGCCCGCGCCAGCCGCAACGAGAATCCGGCACCGAAAATCCCGGCGCTCAAGGTCCCGCCGCCGACGCGGGTTTCGGTGGAGAAAATGTCAGCTGCCGCCTTAAGCGATGCGGGCAGTTGCGCGCGCAAGGCGAGCTGGCCGTTCTCGACTTCGAAGGCCAGTTTCACCGCCTCGCCGGCGCCGATGGCTCCGGCAAGAGTTGCCAGCAAGCGCCAGGCCAGCACTTCGGCCTCTGCCTGCGCAAGCGCCAGCGGCGCGCGGTCTTCGCCAAAGCTGGCATCGAAGCGTGCCACACGCGGGCTGAGCACGCTTTGCAGCTGCTCAACCTGTGTACGGGCAATCGCGGCGAAATCCGCCTCACCCGGATCGAGATCGAGATCGCCGCTTTCGAGCCGTGCAAGCCGGTCCAGCTCGTCAAAACCCGCCAGAATGCGTGCGCTGTCACCGGCAATTGCTGCCGCGAGCGCGCGGTATTCGTGCGGAGTCGGACCGAACAGCTGCTGCTGGATGACCTCGGCGTAGCCTTGCATCGCATTAACTGGCGTTCGCAATTCGTGGAGCAGCTGGCGCAGTCGGTCCGCCGCCGCTTGCACGGTATCCTCACTGCCTGATACCGCGCGGCGGAAGCGGCCGACATAGCCCTGGAAACGTCCCTCTATGCGGGTAAAGCGCGGGGCCGCGTCGACCACCCAATCGCCGGTTATGCGCGCGGCACCGCGCAGCTGTATCGGCAAATCGCGCAGTGGCTGGCGATTGAGGAAGGCGGCTGCAACATCTTCCGCGGTGTCAGGGGCAGTGTGGACGGCGGCCAAATCCAGGCCGGTTACCATCGGCGCGATCTCAGGCTCTGCCCAATCGATTTTGCCCTGCGAATCGGTGCCAAAGGCGAAGCTGGCCAGCTCTTTGCGCTCGGCAGGCTGGTGCAATTCCGCAAGCGGCAGTGACGGGGCATCGCCTGCCGGAGTGCGCTCGCCGCGATGACGTTGGAACGCATCGATCCGCTCAACCAGTGCGCGAATGCCGCTGGGGTTTTCGGAGGCTGGCTCGGCTAAAGGTTCGTCCGCATCATTTGCAGGTGACAGAGCAAAGGGTTCAGGCTCGGTCGCCTCAGCAAGGGGTGCCGGTTTCTCTGCTTCGGGAGAATCGAGCACGGCGTCTTCGCCAAGTTCGAGGATATCGGGCATTGGCAAGGCGCGGTCCTGCACGCCCAGCCGGTCGAGCATCTGCACAGCCTCGTCCGGCAAATCGCGGCGATGACGAAGGAACCCCCGCGCCCGGATAGGCAGCTTGGGGATCAGATCCTGCCATTCCGTTCCGGTCAAATGCGCACGGTACAGCGCGCCTGCAGCGACCGCAGGGGCCGCGCTGCCAAACCACTTCACCAGATCAGGGTTGCGGAACCGCCAGCCGCTTTCCGCCACCAATGCGGCACGCGATTCCACAGGAATCATCTCGCCCAATGCAATCAGGCGCAGATAGGCCGCCGCCTTCAGAGACCGGTCACCGGCCTGCGGACGTTCGCCCAACAGGTCGATCAACTGCCGGAACTGCGTCCGCGCCGCACGCTCGCCCGCAGCGCGGTGGCGCAGCACAGTGGCAAGGCGGTCGTCGAAATGCATGTGTTCTCCAGCGGCGTCAGTTTGGGCCGATATTACCATCGCACGCGATGGTTCATACTTGTGAAAAATATAGCGTGAACGAGAAGTTGCGTTCGCGTTGCAAAGCGGGACAATTGCTGGCAAGAATAATAATCTTAGCCAATCCGGTGCCGCGGCGTTTACAACATTTCGCGTGCGTGGCCGATTCGGCTGCACCAGTCACGGTTTGGGAAAGAAGTCACAATGTCCAATCTCGACGAGATCGATCGTCGCCTGCTGGCGGAATTGCAGTCCGAAGGACGCGTTACCAATGTCGAACTGGCCCATCGGGTCGGCCTGACCGCCCCGCCATGCCTGCGCCGCGTCCGCGCGCTGGAGGAAGAGGGCGTGATTCGCGGCTATCACGCAGAGATCGACCCGTCCAAAATGGGCTTTTCAATCACTGTGTTTGCGATGGTCAGCCTGAAAAGTCAGGCCGAAGACGCGCTGCGCGAATTTGAAACGCATATGCACAATCTGCCCGAAGTGCGCGAAGTTCACATGCTCAATGGCGAAATCGATTTTATCCTGAAGATCGTCAGCAAGGATTTGCAGAGCTTCCAGGAATTCCTGACCAGCAAGCTGACGCCCGCGCCCAATGTGGCCAGCGTGAAGACTTCGCTGACAATCCGCACCAGCAAACATGAACCGGGTGTGCCGCTGGGGTGAAGGCGGTGGGTTTGGGCAGTTAGCTTACCTTGCGCTTCTGGTAGGTTGCCGCTTCAGGCTTGGCTGTTGTCCACCCTGAAAGGTGCGAATTTGTAGCTCGATATCATCGAAAGGAGCTTGAAGGGCTTCCGCGCTGTCGTCTTCTGCGGAGGCTGAGAAGCTATGGCGTTTACCGTGGTGGCACACGCTTCGCGATACGGTGACTGGCATTCGATTGCATTAGCAATGTCGGCGCAACCGCAAAATGTCCGCTATTGGGTCAGGCCGCCGCTAGCCCTCACGCTCACGCAGCCAGTCCTCAAGCCATTTGATCGAGTAATCACCGCTCAGCACGTCGTCCTGCTTGAGCAGTTCCTGATGTAACGGAATACTCGTCTTCACACCCTCGATCACCATCTCCTCCAGCGCGCGGCGCAGGCGCATGATGCAACGTTCGCGGGTGCGGCCATAAACGATCAGCTTGGCGATCATGCTGTCGTAATAGGGCGGGATCTTATAGCCCGCATATAGCCCGCTATCGACGCGCACATGCATCCCGCCGGCGGCGTGGTAATACGTCACCTGGCCGGGGCTGGGGGCAAAGGTGAACGCGTCTTCGGCATTGATCCGGCATTCGATGGCGTGGCCGTGGAACGCGATGTCTTCCTGTTTGCAGGACAAATCCTTGCCATCGGCAATGCGGATTTGCTCGCGCACCAGGTCGATGCCCGTGATCATTTCGGTCACAGGATGTTCGACCTGCAAACGTGTGTTCATTTCGATGAAATAGAACTCGCCATTTTCCCACAGGAATTCGATCGTCCCGGCACCGCGATACTCCATCTGAGCCATCGCATCTGCGCAGATCATGCCCATCCGGTTGCGGTCTTCCTCGCCCAGCACGGGGGAGGGGGCTTCTTCGAGCACTTTCTGATGGCGGCGTTGCAGCGAACAATCACGCTCGCCCAGATGCACGGCCTGGCCGCGTCCATCGCCCAGCACCTGGAATTCGATGTGCCGCGGATTGCCGAGGTATTTCTCGATATAGACAGTGGCGTCGCCAAACGCGGCCTTCGCCTCGCTGCCCGCCTGCTGCATCAGCGTTTCCAGCTGGTCTTCGGATTCGCAGACCTTCATCCCGCGTCCGCCGCCGCCCGATGCAGCCTTGATGATCACAGGATAGCCGATGCGGTGGGCAATCTCCTGCGCATCGGCGATGTCCGACACTGCGCCGTCTGATCCGGGGACCAGGGGCAGACCCAGCTTGCCGGCGGTACGCTTGGCCTCGACCTTGTCACCCATCGTGCGGATGTGTTCGGGCTTGGGGCCGATCCAGGCGATGTCATGAGCCTCGACAATCTCGGCAAACTTGGCGTTTTCGGACAGGAAGCCATAGCCGGGGTGGATCGCATCAGCCTGCGAAATCTCGGCAGCCGAGATGATCGCGGCGACGTTCAGATAGCTGTCGGAGGCATTGGGCGGACCGATGCAGACCGCATGGTCGGCCAGCCGGACGTGCATGGCATCGGCATCGGCGGTGGAGTGCACCGCGACCGTCTCAATGCCCATTTCATGTGCGGCGCGGTGAATGCGCAGCGCGATTTCGCCGCGGTTGGCGATAAGGATGCGGTGAATTGCCATCGAAACGCCCCGCTTCAGCCAATCACGACGAGCGGCTGGTCGAATTCCACCGGCTGGGCGTTTTCGACCAGAATAGCCTCGATCTTGCCCGATTTGTCAGCGGCGATGGGGTTCATGACCTTCATCGCTTCGATAATCAGGATCGTCTGGCCTTCCTTCACCGTGTCACCCACTTGCATGAAGTCCGCTGCACCGGGTTCGGGCGCCAGATAGACGGTGCCCACCATCGGCGATTTGAGCGCTGCAGCGTTGTCAGGCGCAGCGGCAATCTCGCTGGCGACTGGTGCCGGAGCAGGGGTGGCGGGCGGGGCCGCCGCCGACATTGCCTGGCCCTGTGGTGCCATCATCATCGTGGTGCTGGAGCCACCGCGCGCGACGCGGATCTTGCGATCATCGTCCTCGACTTCGATTTCGGTGAGACCGGTCTCGGCAAGCAGTTCCGCCAGCTCGCGCACGAGATCCATATTTACATTCATGCCGGTTTTGCCGGCGCTACCCTTGGAGTCAGCCATGGTAACCCTTGTTGCTGTTCGCAGCCGCCTATGCGCGCGCGGATGCCAAGAGGCAAGGGCTCGTGACGGTTGCGTTACAGTGCGGCGGCGCGCTCTAACGCTACGACATAGCTGCGCGCGCCCAGGCCCTGCACCGTGTCAGCGGCTGCCATCGCCACATAGGACAGGTGGCGAAAGGCCTCGCGGGTGGCGGGGTCCGACAGATGCACTTCGATCACCGGTGTGCGGATTGCGCGGATCGCGTCCAGCAGTGCAATCGAGGTGTGGGTATAGGCCCCGGCATTGAGCAATACGGCTTTCGCGCCAGCTGCCTGCGCATCGTGCAGCCAGTCGACCAGATGCCCCTCATGGTTCGATTGCCGCATATCGATGGCCAGACCCAGCGCGCGGGCCCGATCCTCCAGCATCTCCGCAATATCGTCGAGCGTGTCAGAGCCGTAAATCTCAGGCTCGCGCAGGCCGAGCAGGTTGAGGTTGGGGCCATTGAGGACAAAAACGGTGTCGGTCATGCAATGTTTCCTAAACCAACTGCTGGCGCAGGAACATAGTTGGATTTGACGGGCAAAGTTGGAAAGCGCGCCAGCAAGTCCAAGCACATGGACCGCATGGACCACAGTCCTGAAGAAAAAAACGGTCCTCGACGTTTCGTTTCCAAATCAGCCACAACCCGGGGCGCCAATCACGCATCCACCCCCTTTACTTTGCCCCACTGGCGCGCGGCTGTGTAACCAAGATAGCCCGTGCCGAAGAGGGCATACAGCGCATCGGGCAACCCGCTGAGATAGGCGGTCATGCCCTTGCCAATGGCCTGCGCCGCATTGGCGTCAAAAGCGGCAAGAATGCCCATCGGCACGGACCACAGGATCAGCACATACATGACATAGAGGAACGAGGGGCGCGCGCGGCTGGTCCACACATCGGGCGACTGGGCCTCGGCAACTATAGCGGACAGCCTGGCTTCGATCGTCTTCAGCTCGTGACTGCCTTCCAGTTCCAGCAGCGCCAACTTGGCGCGAGCACGCGCTTCCTTGTCGGGAATAATCTTGTCGATGATCGAGGCGATGGGGCCGATGAGGGAATCGAGTAGGGGCATGATCTGGTTCTCCAATAGACTATCGGCTAACCAGATTGGTTCATGTAGGAAAGTGTTAATGCCTTGCAATTCGCGAAGACCTCACATTCTTGGAGATATGTAAATTTACGGCACATGTCGATATGGGTGGGTGTCCTTCACCAATTCGACAGGAAAACAGGGCATCAACGCTCTCGTTGATTAATCTTGGCGAAAGCCTTAAGCTGTCATCTCATCGAAAGAGCCCTTTATAAAATGAAGTTCATGTTCATCCCCATTTTGGCTGCTGTTGCAATTTCGCTCCCAGGAACAACTGAGCAAGGGGTCCGTGCAGCCGATGTTACTTTGCAATCCGGAGCGCCAGATGCTGGTAACAAACCTGACGAGCCGGTGATCGATTCGGACTCTCCGGGTGCCTTGGATCCTAAGGATGCTTGGTCATGCGAATTGATCTTGCCGGAATACCGCGCTTGGCTCGATGAGGGTAACGATCCTGCTGACTGGAAATTTGTGGGAAAAACATTTCGTGATGTACGCGATTCCGCTACTTACACTTGGCTCGACTGGATCGATTGGATCAACGAAAACGACTGTGTCGAAGGTGGTTTGGTAAAGCCGGAGATTGCACCATTAGCCGCGTTCTCAATCTTGCCCGCCCTTCTGACGACTGCCCCGGTGGCAAGTGCCTTGGCACTGAACAACGATAGTCCGGGTTAAGCGCTCAATCTTCACGAATTAGACAGATGTCATCGCGAAGCGAGGACGATGCGATCAGTACTTGTGGTCGCGGAGCGCAGCTTAGCCGCGGCGAAACCCGCTATTGCGACTGCCAGACCGGCATCTTTTTCGCGTGCGGAGTGAATGGCTACGACTTGAATGCGACCGTCTATGGTGGCGAACAATGGTGCCCCACTCATTCCGGGCGCAGTATCACATTTATGTCGTAGAATAATCGAGCCGCTCCGTGTTGGCCGAGCGAGACAGTTGGTGTCGCTGACCTGAGTCTTCAGCCTGTTGTGGTTCGAAGCATATCCGGCAATATCTATGCGACCTGCGTCGGAAAGATCTTCGTTTACCGCTACGTCGACGGGCTGCCGATCGATCGGGGATTCATCGGTCAGCGTCAATATGGCCCAATCGGTTGCACGGCTCAATTCGAGATTCATTCCAACACCGCCTCGGGCAAAGACTTTAAAGGCACTTCGAAATTCCACTTTTCCCTCTGAACTTAGAAGTTGGAACGTGCACTGTTGAACAGGGATTACTTTATTTTCTGCTTCATGGATATTGAAGTGGGATACGGACAGGACGGTCTGCCGATTTCTCACCAGAGTTGCTGTGCTTATAAATCGCTTCCCATCGGCACGGCATTCTATTCTACCTATCGAACGCGCAACGGACGGTAGATCCAATGCGGCAGCGGTAGCAGTTGAGGGAAGCGCGCCACCAGTAAACAGCAAGGTTGCAGCGGAAAGAAGAACTAGCGCACTTCGAAAAGCGCTGGTGAGAGGGCGTATGAAAATCATGCCGCAATCCTCGCAATTTGTGCACCCAAATTCGGCCAGCGTGAGACTTCATTTTCAATGTTGCGGATCAATGCCTTCAGAGCTTCGAATTGCTCTCGCGCGGCTCCACGAGCCTTGCTGAGGCGAGATGCCTCGCACATGCAGAATTTGTGCATTGCTACGAGGTCCCGGCCACACATCGAGCAGAGATCGCTTTGCGTTGGGTACTGTGAGTGCTTTGCCATTTCGCCCTCCTAAGCCGCAGCGCGCATGTAAGATTGCGCACCATCAATAATTTCGGAAAGGGTCTGGAGGCGCACCGTCTGGTCTAGAGAGAGGCCCACCATGCCATCCCGGGACCACCGCACAGTGCAGTTCTCGAAATTTTCGTTTCCAAAGGAAACGGATGCAAGCTGCCCCTTCCGCAAAGAGCCGCTATGGCTGACAGCGATCCCCTTGGTGGACATGTTGAGTATTTCACCCAAGTGGCTGCTGCCGGCGATGTGTATCTCGCCTGGGAGGCCGACTGGCACACGAACTGACCGGTATGGATGGGTGCGTGAATATTCCAGCGGGTCGGTTTCGACATTGATTCCGAAACGATTGCCTAGCGTCCACTGAACTCTGCCAGCGAGCGGCTCACAATTGCCCCACTGGATGTGAACGGTTTCGCCGATGCGTGGCAAGAAGTCGGACTGAACGCCGATGCCCTTGCTCGACATATCGCGAATAACGCCGACGTGAAAAACGTCTTCATATTCAAAGCAGGCAGGCAAGAAAATATGCCGTAATCTATCGTGTTCCCTACGCTCGATCATCTGTCTAACCCTTTTTCAAAACCCACATCGAAGGTGGGCGACTTGAGGATTACAATGTCGGCGACACGGAACTTTTTATCGAGTTGATAGCGGCTAATGTAACGTTACAAACTGGAAAAATGCAACATTTTCAATAGTTCAACAAAATTACGTGCGAAACGTTACATAAAGTCCTACTAAAAATTAACCTTTTGCAGCCAGTAAAAATTCGGGCGGTGCAACGCAGATTTATGAATTTAGCAGAATCAATAGAGGCTGAAATTTCAGCGATACTGGCGAGTCCGATCTTTGAGCGGGCTAGAATGCAGTCAAAACTCTTGCGTTATCTTGCCCTGAAAGCGGTAGAGGGGACTGGCGCTCATCTGACACAATACGAGATAGCGACAGAAGGGCTCGGTCGAAACGCAGATTTCGATGACGCTACCGACAGCTACGTAAGAGTACACGTCTCCCGGTTGCGTACCTCGCTTAGAGGGTATTATGCGAGGCATCAGCCTTTGCGCAACGCCTGCATCTATCTAAGGCCTGGATCTTACCGGCTGAGAGCCGGTAGCTTTGAAGTTGCCTATCCCAATTTGGCGCGCCGCGTCAGCGATAGAGCCAGGTCAGCCGCAGTCGAGGCCCCCCCGCAGTCCGCTATTATCGGAGATATTCCTGCGGAAGTTCGGGTGAACAAGCAGAAAAACATCCGTCAATATGTCTTGCTCAGTGTTCTCGTAGCTGCGCTTGGCATCTGGGGAATTTTGACTTTAAGCGATATTCTGAAGCCGAGTGTAGTGGAAGCAGAAGGACCGCTCATGCGTCCGGGGCTCAGTATTTCCATCAACCCTGTGGGATTCTCTTCGCAAGACGAAGACTTCAAAATCATTGCTTCTCGCCTGAGAGCGGATGCGCGAGATCACCTCGCCAAGTCTTTGGTGGCACGTCATATCCGGGATGACGACGAAGTGACGAGGCCATTTGCGTTGGAAGTCACGATTGCTAGAGAATCACAGAATCAGACGGTGGCTAATTTCACCCTCTACGATCCCGACGGGAACCCAATTTATCATGGTGAGCGCGAGTCGTCGGACAACGGACCGGGGCTTGTCGAGAATTTGGAGATGGAGCTGAACCAGATCCTATCCCCTCCCGGTATACTTTCACGCCACTTGGCCGATCAAATTTCCGGGGCACCTCGGTCAGATTTGGAATGCTTTGTAATGCTGGAAGTCGGAAGTTCGAACGACCAGGCGATATCCGACCCTCTTCAGGGATGTATAGATAATCACGCTAACAGCTCATATTATCCCTATTTTGTGGCTCGTCAGTTGTTTGGGCAAATGCAAGCTGAAGTAGCTGACGGTAGTGTCGTTTCGATGGATTCATCGCAGTGGGAAAAGCTTGGCGCTCTAGTGACCGAATTTCCTGATAACCAATATCTGAATTTTCTGGTTGCGAAAGCATTGCTTAGCAACGGGCGTTGTGATGATGCAAAAGTGTATATAAAACGAGCGTCAATACAGGGAACAAAATTTCCTGCGCTGGAGCAATCTTTGAATATTGAAAGGCTCGGTTGTCCTTTTGAGGATATGGAAGAAAGTGAAATTATAGAACAAATCATTAGAATCGCGACGTCGTATGATTTAGCGCCGCCACTGCTTGAGGTGTATTCATTGATTGGTCTGATGGCAATAAACCGCCCTGATCTCATCAGCGACACCAACACAAGTGTATTCAGTGCGGTATCAGGGGGAGGAACGGGTAAATTGATAGTTGCATTGAAGAGCGTTTCAAGAACCCGTTCGCAGTTCGGTCAGAAAGATGCCTTCAACCGACTGGTTTGGAACCCGAAAGTGCGAAATCAGACATTTACTAATATCAAATTAGTAAAGAAGATGCATTCTTCCGATAAGGTTCTCTAACAAGACTTGACGTGGGTATTGGATTGACCGCCTGCGCAGCGACTGCTGACTTCGTGGGAAGCCTTCGCCATGTTGAGATCGCCTTGGAGACTCTCAGCGGCGGTTGTGAGGCTTATCTCGCTTTACAAGCAGAGCGCTTCCTCATCGGAAAGCCATGAAGCGCTAACCAAGAAAACAGTATGCCACTGGTCGGGACGAGAGGATTCGAACCTCCGACCCCCACACCCCCAGTGTGATGCGCTACCAGGCTGCGCTACGTCCCGAAACCAGTGGAGGGCGGCCCTATAGGCGCGGTGTTTGGGGATGGCAAGCGGGTGTCTGCACGATCTCGGCCGCGCCAATTCTCGCTTGCCGTTTCGTCACCCTATTCGTTGCCCTGCGCCAGCATTGCTGCTAGGCGCGCCGCCATCTTGCGGGATGGGCGATGTGCCGCGCTTGAATTGCGCCGCGTGACGTCCCACCTGCGACCGATTGTTTGACCCCTTCGACAGGCTTTTTCCCGATGCTCGATTTCCTTGCCGCCGCAACTGGTGCCGCAGCTCAGCCCGCATGGATCGGCTGGCTCCCCATTGTCGGCATGATCCTGATTTTCTGGTTCCTCATCATCCGCCCGCAAATGCGCCAGCAGAAAGCGCACGCCGCCAAGGTGGCCGGGCTGAAGCGTGGGGATCAGGTGGTGACCGCAGGCGGACTGGTCGGCAAGGTTATCAAGGTCGATGAGCATTACGCCGAAATCGAACTGGCCAAGGGCACTGTGGTCAAGGCGGTCAAATCGACGATTGGCGATGTGATCCCGCCAGCCGGCGCCAAGCCTGCCAACGACTGACGACAGGCAGCACCAACACATGCTCGATCTCCCGAAGTGGAAAAAAGCCTGGCTGTGGATGATCACGGGCCTGGCGGTTTTTGCGGCCCTGCCGTCGCTGTTCTCGATTGCCAATGCATCGTGGCCACAGGCCTTGCCGGACCCGATGGTCAATCTGGGTCTTGATCTTGCGGGCGGTAGCCACATCCTGCTCGAAGCAAATTCCAGCCAGGTTGCGACGCAGCGTATCGAAAACATGGAAGAAACGGTGCGTTCCACCATGCGCCGGGCTGAGCCGCGTCTGCGCATCGGCGAGGTATCGACGCGCGGCGGGCGGCTGAGCTTTATGCTCGATAATCCGGGTGATGTTGACCGGGCGCGCGAATTGCTGCTGCCGTCCATTAACGGCAACGGTCTGGTGCGCGAATGGGATTTGCAGGTTGTTGATTCCAGTCGTTTTGTCCTGTCACCGACCGAGCAGGGGCTTGATCAGGCAGTAACTGATGCGATGGACAGCGCGACCGAGGTTGTGCGCAAACGCATCGACGCACTCGGCACGCGTGAGCCGACGATTATTCGTCAAGGCGACACGCGCATCGTGGTGCAGGTTCCTGGCTTGCAAGACCCCGAACAGCTCAAGGCGCTGCTGGGGCAGACAGCCAAGCTCGAGTTCAAGCTGGTCGACCAGACCGCTTTGCCATCTGATGTGGCGCAGGGTCTTGCGCCTCCGGGTAGCGAAATTGCGCCCTATTCCGACGGCTCGGCATCGGCGGGCACTTCGATTGCCGTCAAACGGCTCGGCGGTATTCGCGGCGACAATCTGACCAATGCGCAGCAAAGCTTCGATCCGCAATCGAACGAGCCGGTGGTCAATATCACCTTCGACAGCGAAGGCGGGCGGCGGTTTGCCAAGCTGACGACTGAAAACGTCAATAAGCCTTTCGCCATTATCCTTGATGGCAACGTACTGTCCGCACCCAATATCAACGAACCGATCCGTGGCGGTACGGCCCAGATTTCTGGCGGCTTTTCTGTCGAGTCTGCCAACCAGCTGGCCATTTCGCTGCGTTCAGGCGCTTTGCCGGTTGATCTGGCAGTGATCGAAGAACGCACGGTTGGTCCGGATCTTGGCGCCGATTCGATCCGCAAGGGAATGATGGCTATGGCCGTCGGCTCGCTGCTGGTCGTCGTGCTGATGATCTTCACATATGGACGCTTCGGGATCTATGCGACGGTCGCCTTGGTGATCAATGTGCTGATGCTGCTGGGCATTATGGCGATCCTCAACACCACGCTGACCCTGCCCGGTATCGCCGGTTTCGTGCTGACGATTGGTGCGGCAGTGGATGCCAATGTGCTGATCAACGAACGCATTCGTGAAGAGCGCAAACGTGGGCGGCGCGTGGTTGCGGCGATCGAGAACGGTTACAAGGAAGCCAGCCGGGCGATTTACGATGCCAACATCACCAACCTTATTGCCGGTGTGCTGTTGTTCCTGTTCGGCTCTGGCCCGATCCGCGGCTTTGCGGTCGTGCTGGTTATCGGCCTGTTCACCTCGGTTTTCACCGCTGTTACGCTGACCCGCATGTGGGTTGCCGGGTGGCTGCGCAAAGCGCGGCCCAGCGACATCCAGCTTTAAGGGACACGGCATATGAAACTTCTCAAGCTCGTCCCCGACGACACCAATATCAAGTTCCTGAAATGGCGCATTCCGTTTTTTGCGGTCAGCCTGTTGCTGATCGCGGCAAGCTGGGCATTGGTGCTGACCAAGGGACTGAATTACGGGGTTGATTTCGCTGGCGGTCTGGAAGTGCGTGCGACCTTCACGCAAACCCAGGAGGCGCCGATTGCCCAGTTGCGCAGCGATGTCGGCGCGCTGGGTTATGGCGATCCGGTGGTGCAGCGTTTTGGCAAGGACAATCAGGTTTCGATCCGTGTCCGTCTGCCTGACGAAGTTGCAGCTGACAAGGAAGCTGCGCAGGTCGCGGCGAATCAGATCGTTGGCTCGCTGAAGGACAAATATCCCGACTTCCGACTGGACGGTAACGACAATGTTTCGGGCAAGGTTTCGGGTGAGTTTCGCAAGGATGCCGTGCTGGCGCTGATTGCCGCGATGCTGGCGGTGGCGATGTACATCTGGTTACGGTTCGAGTGGCAGTTCGGGGTCGGCGGCCTGTTCGCATTGTTCCATGACGTGTCGTTGACGCTGGGAATGTTCGCGCTGTTCCAAATGGAATTCAGCCTGCAGATCATCGCGGCAATTCTGGCGATCATTGGTTATTCGCTGAACGATACCATCGTGGTTTACGACCGCATCCGTGAGAATCTGAAGAAATTCCGCAAGATGCCGCTGCCAGAATTGCTTGACCTGTCGGTCAATGAGACGCTGGCCCGGACGGTGATGACATCATTGACGCTGCTGGTGGCGCTGGTGCCATTGCTGCTGGTCGGCCCGGCCAGCCTGTTCGGTCTGGTCGCTGCGATCACGCTGGGCATTTTTGTTGGTACGTACAGCTCGATCTATATGGCCGCACCGCTGCTGATCTGGCTGGGCATGACGGGTGACAGTTTCGTCCCGGACGAAACCGCGGTGGACCGTCAGGAAAAGATCGCTCGCGGCGAAGCTTAAGTTGCCAACAGTCTGTCGTAGTAATCCGCCAGTGCTGCGCCGTTTGCCTCCCAGCTGAACCCGTCGACGCTCGCCGCCACCACTTGCGGCGAATATTTGCGGTCGATCACCAGGCGGATACCTTCGCGCAGGGCGCGGACAGTTCGCGCCACGATTACGCCGGCTTCCGGCCCTGTGACCACTTCGCGCGCACCGCCAGCGTCGGTGATGACAATCGGGGTGCCGCAGGCAAGCGCTTCGATCCACGCATTGGCGAGGCCTTCGCTCGTTGATGGCAGCACCATCACATCGGCAGCGGACAGGATCGGCGGCAGCAGATCGTGATCGACCGAGCCGAGGAAATGCACACGGTCCGCGACGCCGCTGTCCTTAGACAGCTTGCGCAGGCTCGCATCGTCTTCGCCCTGTCCGACCAACAGCAATTGCGCCGCCGGTAACCCGGCCAGCGCTCGGATGACCAGTTCCTGCCCCTTACGTGCGATCAGCGCGCCGACAGTCACCACCAGCTCGTCATTCTCGCCAATCGGCACGCCCAGCTCGCCTGCAATCCGCTGGCGCAGCATGGTGTGGCCAAGCGGGCGGAACCGATCGCGGTCCAGGCCGGTGTAATGTACGGTAATTTTGCCGCGCTCCATCCCCAGCGCTGTCATATCGTCCGCCAGCGCTTCGCACACTGCCAGCACGCCCGCCGCCTTATCAGCGGTTTCGAGCAGCGCCTTGCGGCCATAGCTTCGTGCGCCCCAATAATGGATGTCGGCACCGCGCGCCTTGGCAGAGAAGGGCAGGCCCAACTCCTGCGCGATTCGCATTGCGGCGGGGCCATCGGGATAGAAGAATTGCGCATCGACCAGATCGAAGGGCTGCTGCGCATGAAGGCGGCGCGCCAGGGGTAGGGCGGCACGCACGATCTGACCGGGATTGAACCGCCCGCCGAACTTCGGGAGCAGGCGGAAGGTCGGCCGGTAAATCTCGATCCCGCGTTCTTTGCCGTCCACAGCCGCAGCGGACAGCGCCTTGTAAGGCCCCACAGTCAGCGGCGGCAGGCCGATGGGATTGATCACAGTGGGCTGCCAATGACTGCCCGCCTGCAATGCCTCGACAGATTGCGCAACGAAGGTGCCGAAACGCGGATTGGCCGCATTGGGCCACAGGGTCGACAGCGTGAGGACACGCCGCGTTTTGTCGGGTGTCACAGCCGCCGCACCAGCATCTCAGCGACAGCAATCCACGGCGGATTGTCGACAACCTGCTGCTTTTCGCCATGTCCGGGCGGGAGAATGCCCACCAGATTCGCCTTGCGGTCAATCAAGCGGCCAAACGCAAATCGTCCCGCTTTCCTGGGCACCAGTACATCGCGGTTGATCGCTCGCCCTGCATCCTCGGGCGCCAATTGCCGGAGCCACAGCTGATCGCCAGATCGGTATTCGCCGTGTGGGTAATCGACCGTCATCACCATCAACACGCCGTCGCCGCCAAAGTCGGTTGCCAGCAGTGCGTCGCGGGTGTTGGCGAGCGCTTCGGGCCCAGATGCCGCCAGTGTCGCCACGACTTGCGGATACGCGGCGCTTTCTGAACGGACGAGCAGTTCGGGCTCGATCTCCAGCGCTGCGGCAATCCGCTCCATCCATTTGAGCGACAGGGTTCGCATTCCGGTTTCGAGGCGGCCAATCGTCTGCGCCGTAGTGGGCGGCGAACAGGCGGCGGCGAGGTCGGCCAGGGTCCAACCCTTGTCCTTGCGAATGTCGCGAATGCGATTGATCAAACCAGCGCTCCGATAACCAAATTGGTTTTTTCCCTTTCCTACACTAACCCGAATTTTGCAAGAGCAACCTTCACAGCGAAAGGATTTCGATGCGCAGGAAATTGGTAGAACGCGAATTGACAGAAGAAGGCCCGCGAAGCGCAGGACAGGCACGCGCCAAGCGGCGCAGTGTCACTGTAAATCTGGCCGAATCGCCGCTGACCTGGCTGCATTCGCGCGGGCATCTGGACAACCGGCAATTCGATGCAGGCGAGCGGTTGCGCTCCGATTACGAGCGTGCGCATCTCAGCGCGTCTATCACCATGCGCTGGGACTCGGTGCGGATCAGGGGCAGCGGCGGTGACGGGCTGACTCACAGCGAACGCCAGATCGCGGCAAAGCGCCGGTTCGATGGGGCGATGGAGGCAGCAGGCAGGGGCCTGAGCGATATATTGTGGCGTGTAGTGTGCGCCTGTGAGGGACTGCCCGATGCCGAGAAAACCCTGCAATGGCCCGCGCGCAGCGGCAAATTGGTGCTTAAGCTGGCGCTCGACCGGGTGGCGGGGTTCTACCGGATCGCCTGACGCACCAGCGTCCGCAGTTCGGGCAGCACTTCAGCGGCAAACCACGGGTTCTGGCGCATCCAGATAGCGCTGCGCCACGCCGGATGGGGAAGGGGCAAGGTGGCCGGAAGGAATTCGCGGAATTGCCGGACACGATCGGTCAACGACAGGCGGCGGGTGGCGGGCAGATAATGTGCCTGCGCATAGCTGCCAACCAGCAGGGTCAGCCGGTCGCGCGGCAGTTTTTCCAACACGCGGCCATGCCATTGCGGCGCGCATTCGGGCCGCGGAGGCTTGTCGCCGCCGCTGGCCTTGCCGGGATAGCAAAAGCCCATCGGCACCAGTGCTACCTGGGCGGGATCATACATCACGTCCCTGCTAAGTCCGGTCCAGTCGCGCAGTCGGTCGCCGCTGGCATCGTCCCACGGAATGCCGCTTTCGTGCACTTTGGATCCCGGCGCCTGACCGATGATGAGCAGCCGTGCGGTCGGAGAAAAGCTGACGACCGGACGGACGCCGTGCGGCAGATGGTCCGCGCACAGGCGGCAAGAAGCAATTTCGCGGGCCAGGCGTTCGCTCACCCCTCGACCAGCTCCGCCAGCTCCAGCCAGCGTTCTTCCGCCACGTCTTTTTCGCTCCGCGCGTTCTCGATACCCTTGGAGATATTGGCGAATTTCTGAGGATCTTCAGTGTAGAGCGCGGGGTTGGACAGGATTTCCTCGCCTCGCTGGATCGCCGTTTCCAGCTCTTCTATCCGCGCGGGGAGCAGTTCGTAATCGCGCTGGTCCTTGTATGACAGCTTGCCCGGTTTCGGCGCAGTGCGGTTGGGGGACGGGGCGGGCGCAGCACTCTCGGTTTTCCCGGCCTTGGGCTTGGCGGCAAACGGTTGCTCACGCTTGGCCTGCCAATCTTCATAACCGCCCGCAACCACATCGACCTTGCCCGATCCGTCCAGCCCCAATGTCAGCGTAACAGTGCGGTCGAGAAAATCGCGATCATGGCTGACGATCAGCACCGTGCCTTCGTAATCCGCGATCACTTCCTGCAACAGGTCGAGCGTTTCGAGGTCAAGGTCATTGGTCGGCTCGTCCAGCACCAGCAGATTGCTGGCCTTGGCAAATTCGCGCGCCAGCAACAGCCGCGATTTCTCGCCGCCGGACAGAATTCCCACCTTGGTGTCGACGATCTTGGGATCGAACAGGAATTCCTTGAGATAGCCCTGAACGTGCTTGCGTACTCCGCGCACATCGATCCAGTCGCCGCCTTCGGCCACGATATCGCGTACGGTCTTGTCCGGGCTCATCAGGCGGCGCTGCTGGTCGATCATCACCCCGGTCAGTGTTTTGGCGATCTCGATGCTGCCGCTGTCAGGTTCCAGCTCGCCCGTCAGCATCCGCAGCAAGGTGGTCTTGCCTGCGCCGTTCGAGCCGACGATTCCGATCCTGTCGCCGCGCTGGATGCGTAGCGAGAAGGGGCGGATGATCGTGCGGTCGCCATAAATCTTGGTGATATTGTCCGCGACGATAACCGATTTCGACTTGAAATCCTCTGCGGTGGCCAGCTTCAGCTTGGCCGTGCCGCCCGCCGAAATCATCGATGCCCGCGCGGCGCGCATTTGCCACAATTTTTCCAGCCGTCCCTGGTTGCGCTTGCGCCGGGCGGTTACGCCGCGTTCGAGCCAGTGCGCCTCCAGCTTGAGCTTGGCGTCCATCTTGTGCACGGCGCGCGCTTCTTCGGCATAGACCTGTTCTTCCCACGCCTCATACCCGCCAAAGCCGACATCCTTGCGCCGCATCGCGCCGCGGTCGAGCCACAGCGTGGCGTTGGTCAGCCGTTTCAGGAAGGTGCGGTCATGGCTGATGACCAGAAACGCGCCCTTGTAGCGGTCCAGCCAGCTTTCCAGCCAGTCAATCGCTGCGATGTCGAGATGGTTGGTGGGTTCGTCCATCAACAGCAGATCGGGTTCCTGCGCCAGCGCACGGGCAATCGCCGCGCGGCGCCGTTCACCGCCGCTGGCGCCCTTGGTCGGGGTTGCCATGTCGATGCCCAGCTGACCGGCGATGGCTTCGATTTCGTGTTCTGCGGGAGGGCGGTCGCCCGACAGCGCCCAATCCATCAACGTCTTGTGGCCTGACAGATCGGGGTCCTGTTCCAGCAAGACAATTCGCGTGCCAGGCTTGACCTTTCGCAGCCCCCGGTCGGAATCCAGATAGCCGGCAATCAGTCTGAACAGCGTGGTCTTGCCCACGCCATTACGCCCGATCAGCGCCAGCCGGTCACGCGGGCCTACGTGCAGATCGAGGTTCTCGAACAGCCAGCGGCCGCCTTGTTGCAGGCCGAGGCCTTCCCAGCTCAGGATCGGAGGTTGCGCCATAGGCCGCGCGAAGTAGTCGCTCCCCAAGCCGGGAACAAGGCGGTTCAGCCGTGCGTAACCGGATCGGTGGCAGCAATGCCCTTTATTCTGCGAGGATAATGATGATTATGCGCAAATTCCTTCCGCTTCTGCTGGGCGCCGCACCGTTGGCGCTGAGCGCACACACCGCCCATGCCGCGGAAATCGGCATCGCGGTTTCCGGCCCGGTGGTGGAATTGCAGGTTTCGCAGCAGGTGCTGGGTGACCCCGACAAAGCCATGGTGAGCGCCGGCGTATCATCGCGCGCGGCCACCGCGGTGGCGGCAATGCAGCAAAACGCGGCGGAGATGGACCGCGTGCTGAAGCAGATGGCGGCGCTGGGGATACCCAATGAGCGCATCCAGACCAGCGGCATCACGCTGAACCCGCAATACAATTACCGCGATAATCTTCCGCCGCAATTCACCGGATATGAAGCGACGAATACTGTGTCAGTCGAATTGCGCGACCTTGAACGCGTTGGTCCGGTGCTCGATGCGCTGGTGGCTGCCGGGGCGACCAATTTGAATGGGCCTAACTGGGGCATAGTCGATCCTGAACCCGCCCGCGCACAGGCCCGCACCAAGGCTTTCAGCGTCGCCGTAGCTCAGGCGAAGGATTATGCGAGGATGGCCGGTTATCGCGATGTGCGCTTGCTGGCGCTAGAGGAATCGCTTGGTTCACAGCAGGTGATGTATAACGAAAGTGTAATGGATGCTGCAGCGCCGGCGATTAAGGCGTCCACGCCCACCAGGCCGGGTCTGGTAGCAACCCAGGTAACGTTGATTGCCAAATATGAACTGGTCCGCTGAGCTTAGACAGCCTGAACACTCGCTACTCGCGGTATTCAGACATTGTTCAATGCTCTGGTTTTAGCAATAACGGCATGATGAAACGCCCCATTCTTTCCCTGCTCACCCTTGGCTTTGCCGTCTCCACGCTCGCCGTGACACCTGCCGAAGCGCAGCGCCGCAGCGATCAGGGCGAAGCGCGTAAGGAAGCCAGCGCTGGCAATATCCTGCGCTCGCGCGATATCGAGGCGCGGGTGCTGCCCACCATGCGCGGCGCGGAATATCTGGGGTTTGCCTATGATCCAACCGCGATGGCCTACCGCCTCAAATTCATTCGCGACGGCCGCGTATTGTTCGTGGATGTCGATGCGCGCACCGGACGCGTGCTGCGCCGCAGCCGTTAACGAAACCCCCTTCGGCTTGACGCGTTCATGTTCCTGAACGACATGAACACAAGGGACGGACCGCCGGTCACGCCCCGCAAGCCAGAGGGAATACGCGCATGAGGATCCTGATCGTCGAGGACGAGCCTACGCTCGGCAAACAGCTCAAATCGACACTGGAGCAGAACGGCTACGCCGTTGATCTGTCCACTGATGGCGAAGATGGCCATTATCTTGGCAGTACCGAAGATTATGACGCGGTCGTGCTGGATCTGGGGCTGCCCGAGATTGACGGGCTGACCGTGCTGGGCATGTGGCGCAAAGAAGGGCGGGCGTTCCCTGTGCTGGTGCTGACCGCGCGTGATAGCTGGTCGGACAAGGTGGCCGGGCTCGATGCCGGGGCCGATGATTATCTGGCCAAGCCATTCCAGACCGAAGAACTGATCGCCCGCCTGCGCGCTCTGATCCGCCGTGCGTCGGGCAATACCTCATCCGAACTGACGGCGGGCGGTGTTCGCCTCGACACACGCTCGGGGCGGGTCACACTGGGCGGAGAGCCGGTTAAGCTGACCGCTCAGGAATACAAACTGCTCAGCTATCTGATGCACCATAAGGGCAAGGTGGTCAGCCGCACCGAATTGATCGAACACATTTACGATCAGGATTTTGACCGCGATTCCAACACAATCGAAGTCTTCGTCACTCGCATTCGCAAGAAGCTGGGTGCCGAAGTGATCACGACGATCCGTGGACTTGGCTACAGCCTCGACGATCCCGCTGACCAGCCCCGCGCCTGAGGCCGGGACTGGCGCAGCGGCAATCGCCCCAGCCGGCGATAGCGACCACGCGCCTGCCGACAGTACGGTAACAGCTCCATTGGGCCGCAAGCCGCGCCGCAGTCTGGCGGCGCGGATGATGGCCATAGCCGCAGTATGGATTTCGGTCCTGCTGCTGGGCGGCGGCTTCGCGCTGGACCGCACGTTGACCAATCTTGTCAGAGACAATTCCGACGACCAGCTGGAATATGTGCTGACCGCGCTGATCGCCACCGCCGAGATCGACAATTGGGGCGAAATATCCTTCAACCGTCCGCTTGGTGACCAGCGGTTCCTGGAACCCAACAGCGGAGCCTATTGGCAGATCAGCGGCGAGGGGTTTGAAAATTTCCCCAGCCGTAGCCTGTGGGATCGCAGTCTCGAAGACCGTGATCGGCATATTGATGACGAACCCCATTTTTATGACAGCGGACAATTCCCCGGCGAACCGCTACGCGTAGTTGAACGCACGGTAACATTGCCCGACAGCGAAACCCGCTGGACTTTTACCGTTGCGTCCTCGCTGGAGGAACTGGACGAACAGATCAGCCGCATCCGATCGATTTTGGCGTGGAGTTTTGCTGCGCTGGGCTTGGGCCTGTTCGCCATGGCGATGGCGCAAAGCTATTACGGCCTGTCACCGCTTAGGCGCGTGCGGGCGGCGATCCAGTCGATGCGCAGCGCGGGCACGAATAGCATTACCGATCCGCTGCCGCTGGAGGTTGAGCCGCTGGTGGAAGAGATCAACGCCCTGCTGGCGCATACCGAAACGCAGGCAGAGGAAGCGCGCACCCATGCGGGCAATCTGGCGCACGCGCTCAAGACGCCGCTGACGGTGGTCACCAACGCCGCCACCGCGCACGCGCCGGATCTGGCCGATACGGTGATTCGCGAAGCCAAGACGATGCAGCGCCATGTCGATCACCATCTCGCCCGCGCCCGCGCGCTGGGCCGCCGTGCAGTGGGCCATGCCCGCACGCCGGTGTGCGAAAGCGCCGAAGCCGTGCGCCGCGCGGTGGAGCGGCTGTATCCCAACACCCGGCTGGATATTGCGGGCAATCGCGGCGCGACAGTGGCGATCGAGCGGCAGGACCTCGACGAAATCCTCGGCAATCTGATCGAGAATGCGGCCAAATACGGCGGCGGCAGCGTGTTCACCACAGTCGATGTCGAACCCGAGGCGGCATTGTGCGAAATCTGGGTGGAGGATGACGGGGAGGGGATTCCCGAAAGCGAGCGCACCCGCATCTTCGACCGCGGCGCGCGGCTGGACACCGGCAAACCCGGCACCGGGCTGGGCCTCGCCATCGTTCGCGATGTCGCGCAAATCTATGGCGGCGATGTCGAATTGGGCGAAAGCGAGGATCTGGGCGGCCTGCTGGTCAAGCTCAGCCTGCCGCGTTCAGGCTAGCCGTCACGCGCCTGTTCGTGGTGGCGGATCACTTCGTCGATGATGAAGCGCAGGAATTTCTCGCTGAATTCGGGGTCCAGCTGGCTCTCCTCAGCCAGATGGCGGAGGCGGGCAATTTGTTCGCTTTCACGCGCCGGATCGGCGGGGGGCAGGGTTGCTTTGGCTTTATATTCGCCCACCGATTGAGTAATCCGAAAGCGTTCAGCCAGAATATGCACCAGCGCGGCATCGATATTGTCGATGCTCTTGCGGAAAGCGGCGAGCACGGGGTCAAGGGGCGGCTGATTGGTCATTCCTTGCAGGCTAGCAGCGATTCCACGCTTGCCAAGAAAGGATGTGCAGCGCATGGCCAAGGCGAAATGGCCGCTCAAATCGTACCCTTGCCGCGCAAACAGCCCGAAGCCTCGATCGAGCCCATGCTCGCGATCACCGCGTCGGGCATGAACCAGGTCAATCAGGTCATCCTTGACCGGATGCAAAGTGAGATCCCGCTGATCCCCGCCTTGGCCGGGCATTTGATCTCTGGCGGCGGCAAACGCCTGCGCCCGATGCTGACGCTCGCGGGCGCGCAGCTGGTGGGATACAATGGTACGCGCCATTACAAGCTGGCTGCGGCGGTTGAGTTCATCCACACCGCAACGCTGTTGCATGACGATGTGGTGGATGGCAGCGATCTACGGCGCGGCAAGGCGGCGGCGAACATCATCTTCGGCAATCCGGCAACAGTGCTGGTGGGCGATTTCCTGTTCAGCCGCGCGTTTGAACTGATGGTCGAAGATGGCAGCCTCAAGGTTCTCAAAATCCTCTCGGGCGCATCGGCCATCATTGCCGAGGGCGAGGTTGACCAGCTGACAGCACAACGCAAGATCGAAACCAGCGAAGAACGCTATCTCCAGATTATCCGCGCCAAAACCGCCGCGCTGTTTGCAGCGGCAAGCCGGATTTCGGCAGTGGTGGCGGAATGCAGCGAGGATGAGGAGCGCGCACTGGACGAATATGGCCGCAATCTGGGTGTCGCCTTCCAGCTGGTCGATGACGCTTTGGATTACGATGCCGATGCGGCCCAGATGGGCAAGGATCGCGGGGACGATTTTCGCGAGGGCAAGATGACGCTGCCGGTGATCCTCGCCTATGCGCGCGGTGACGAGGAAGAGCGCATTTTCTGGCGCGCAGCGATCATGGGTCACCGTTCCAGCGACGAAGATCTGGCGCACGCGGTCACGCTGATCGCCAAACATGGCGCGGTGGAGGAAACCCGCGAACGGGCGCGCCATTTCGCCGCGCGCGCCATCAATGCGCTGGCATGCTTTCCCGATGGCAAGGCGCGTCAGGCGATGGAGCAAGCCGCCCGCTTTGCAGTGGCACGCGGATACTGACGGCGTATTCGCGCGCCGCTCGCGCGGTATCAGGCACCTAACGCTTCCGCCTGCCTGAAGACTTGGGTATCGCCCCGGCGTGCCAGACCTTCCCATCCACACCGTCCTGCCCGAATTGCTGGACGCCTTGCGCGAACGCAGCGGCGCGGTGCTGGTGGCGCCTCCGGGGGCGGGCAAAACCACGGCGGTCGCGCCTGCCCTGCTGGATCAGGAATGGTGTAGCGGGCTTGTCATCCTGACCAGCCCGCGCCGCGTCACCGCGCGCGCCGCGGCGGAGCGAATGGCGCAGATGCTGGGGGAAAAGCCCGGTGAGACAGTCGGTTATCTGACGCGGCTGGACAGCAAACGCTCTGCCAAAACCCGAATTTTGGTGATGACAGAAGCAATTTTCGTCAACACCATTCTTGGCGATCCCGAACTTTCCGGCGTGTCTGCCGTGCTGTTCGACGAAGCGCATGAGCGGCATCTCGACAGCGACCTTGGGCTTGCGCTGGCCTTGGAAAGCCGCGCAGTGCTGCGCGAGGATTTGCGCGTGCTGGTCATGTCGGCAACCATTGATGGCGCGCGGTTTGCTGATCTGCTGGGCGGTGCGGCGCAGGCGATCGAGAGCGAGGGTCGGGCCTTTCCCTTGCGGATCGCATGGCAGGGATCGTCACCGGGCGTGCCGGTGGAAGACGCCATGACGGCAGCCATTGTCACTGCGTGGCGCGCAGAGGATGGCGATATCCTCGCCTTCCTGCCCGGCGTTCGCGAGATTGAACGCACGCGCGAGCGTTTGGAAGCGCGGCTGGCCGAGGCTTTGGTGCTGCCGCTGCATGGTCAGGTTGATCCGGCGGCGCAGCGTGCGGCGATCCGGCGCGATTCGCAGGGACGGCGGCGGATTGTACTGGCGACCGCCATTACCGAGACTTCGCTGACGCTGGACGGGGTTTCGGTGGTGGTGGACAGCGGATTGTCGCGCCGCGCCGAATTCGACCGCGCCGCTGGCACCACGCATCTTGTAACGCACCGCGCCAGTCAGGCTGCCGCTGCACAGCGCGCAGGCCGCGCCGCGCGGCAGGGGCCGGGTGTCGCCTACCGCCTGTGGGAGCAAGCCGGACACGCCGGGCGGCCCGCCTTCGATCCGCCCGAAATGCTCACTGCCGATCTTGCGCCGCTGGTGCTGGCGCTGGCGCAATGGGGCAGCGGCGATCCCGGCGCGCTGGGATGGCTGGACCCGCCGCCCGCCGCCTCAATCGCCGCTGCGCGCACGACATTGCAGGCATTGGAGGCGCTTGATGGCGAGGGCCGGATTACCGCGCGCGGCCGCCAGCTGGCCGAACTGCCGCTTGATCCGCAAGGTGCGGCCAGTGTGCTGTTCGGGGCGGAGCATGGTGCCGGGGAGCAGGCTGCACGGCTGGCGCTGTTGTTGCAGGAACGCGGGCTGGGCGGGCGCGGTGAGGATCTGGAAGCGCGGCTGGCGCGCTGGAACACCGACCGCAGCCCCCGCGCCGAGGCCAGCCGCAAGCTGGCAGCGCGCTGGGCCGACAAGGCGAATCGGCTGGTGGGCGGATCAGGAAAATCGGCCAATTCCGTTCCGCCTGCTGTCCTGTTGGGAGCAGGACGCCCCGAATTTATCGCCAAGCGCCGCGATGGCAGCGGCGAGCAATGGCTGACGGCGGGCGGGCGTGGGTTTATGCTTGATCCGACATCCCCGCTGGCGCGCGCGGATTTTCTCGTGATCGGCGATGCACAGGGTCAGGCCAAGGGCGCGCGCATCACCGCCGCTGCTGCTTTGGCGGAGGATGACCTGGAACGCTGGCTGGGTGATAGGATCCACCGCAATCAGGTTCTGCGCTGGACCGGATCGAGGGTAGAGGCCCGGCTGGAGCGGCGGCTGGGCGCGATCACGCTGGCGAGTGGTCCTGATCCGTCGCCTGATCCGCAAGCGATTGTGGATATCCTTGTGGAAAAAGCGATGGATAAGCTGGCGACAATTCTCCCGGCCAGCCTCACCGCGCGGGCGCATTACGCCGGGATAGCGGCTCTGGGGCATGATACGCTGGCGGGCAATACCGACCAATGGCTCGCCCCGCTGCTGTCCGGACGGCGCGATCTGGATTTGCCGCGCGGAAAATTGACCGAGGCGCTGCTGGGCCTGCTCGACTGGGATGCCCGCCAGCGGCTCGACCGGCGGGCCCCGCGTGAGTTCACCTCACCGGCGGGCACCACGCACATGATCGTCTATGAGGGCGATGATGCCCCCAGCGTCGAAGTGCGCGTGCAGGCGCTGTTCGGATTGGAGCGCCATCCAATGGTCGGCGACACGCCGCTGCTTCTCAAGCTGACCAGCCCCGCCGGACGCCCCTTGCAGGCGACTCGCGACTTGCCAGGTTTCTGGCGCGGCAGCTGGAATGATGTGCGCAAGGATATGAAAGGCCGCTATCCCAAACATCGCTGGCCCGAGGAACCGTGGAGCGAGCAGCCCAGTTTGAAAACGAAGAACGCCTTTTCACGAAGCCAAAGCTGACTTAAGGACCGCGCCCATGGCAGCAAGAATTTACCAGCGACCGCAAAATGCAATGCAATCGGGCAAGGCGCGCACCGATGAATGGGTGCTCGAATTCGAGCAGTCCGAGGCGCGGCAGGCCGACCCCCTGATGGGCTGGAGCGGCAGCGCCGACACGCAGGCGCAGGTCATTCTTACCTTTCCTGACAAGGATGCGGCCAAGGCCTATGCAGCAAAGTATGGCATCGCCGCGCGGGTCCACGCCACGCCGCCGCACACGCTGAAACTACAGGCCTACGCCGACAATTTCCGCTAAGCACGGCGCTCTCGCTATCGTGGGGCCACGCAAGTGTTGAAATGCCGCGCGACTCCCGCCATATGCGCCGCGGGAGTCGGTCGGACGTTTGCGTCCGCTAACCTGGTCAGGTCCGGAAGGAAGCAGCCACAACGGGTTGCGGCGGGTCGGCCGGCTCCTAATTTTCCCCAATCGCCCGCATGACATTTGGCCAAGCAGGTCCTACCTAACCGGGCATGGGTGATTCACCGCAAGACACTGATGGCCTTCCATGGGAAAGCGCAGCGCAACAGCCCGCGCCGACGGCTGCCGAACTGGAGCAGGCAGGGCAGAACGCGCTGTTCGGCAATGCGCCCGAAGCGCCGCCGCCAGCAGAACCTGCTGTAGCTGAACCAGCCCCGCCCCCGGCGCCCGCTGCTGCGCCGCCACCTGCTTCAGCACCGACCCAGCCGTACCGCGTGCTGGCGCGCAAATACCGTCCTCAGACCTTTGCCGAATTGATCGGACAGGATGCGATGGTCCGCACGCTGGCCAATGCCATCGCGCGCGAGCGGCTGGCCCATGCGTTTCTGATGACCGGCGTGCGCGGGGTGGGCAAGACCTCCACCGCACGGCTGATCGCCAAAGCGCTCAATTGCATCGGCCCCGACGGGCAGGGCGGACCAACCATCAGCCCCTGCGGCGAATGCGAACCCTGCGTTGCGATTGCCGAGGGGCGGCATATCGACGTCATCGAGATGGACGCCGCCAGCCACACCGGCGTGGACGACGTTCGAGAGATTATCGAAGCGGTGCGCTATGCGGCGGTCAGCGCGCGTTACAAGATCTACATCATCGACGAAGTCCACATGCTCAGCCGCAACGCCTTCAACGCGCTGCTCAAGACGCTGGAAGAACCGCCCGCCCATGTAAAATTCCTGTTTGCCACTACCGAAGTCGACAAATTGCCGGTGACGGTGCTCAGCCGTACGCAGCGTTTCGACCTGCGGCGCATCCCGGTCGATCTGCTGCAATCGCACTTCGCTGAGATTTGCACCAAGGAAGGCGTCTCTGCAGAAGATGAGGCGCTGCACATCATCGCCAGCGCTGCCGAAGGGTCGGTGCGTGATGGCCTGTCGATCCTCGACCAGGCGATTGCCCATGCCGACATGGAAACCGAAGGCAAAGTGACCGCTGCACGCGTGCGTGACATGCTGGGGCTGGCCGACAAATCGGCGCAGCGGCGACTGCTCTCGCACATTCTGGAAGCCGATGCGCGTGCTTTGCTGGCGGCGGTGGACGAACAATATGCCTTGGGCGTCGAACCCTTGGCACTGCTGCGCGCCATGATGGATTTGACCCACCGGATCACCGTTGCACAAATCGCAGGCGGGGAGGGCGAGGCGCCGACCGCCGAAGAACGCGCGCAATTGGGCGAATGGGCGCAGCAGATGACGCCGGGACAGCTGCACCGGCTGTGGCAATTGCTGCTGAAGGGGCACGAGGAAGTGCGTCAGGCTCCAGATCCGCTGGTGTCGACTCGCATGGCGCTGCTGCGCGTGCTGCACGCCGCCGATTTGCCCGATCCGGGCGGGCTGGCGCGCAAGATCGAGGAATTGGCTCAGCGCGGTCCCGCGCCAGCGCCAGCGGCGGCAGCTGCTCCGGCTGAGGCCGCACCTGCGCCCAGCGCGGCGCTGTCATGGCGTGAACTGGTCGAGCAGGTGGAAGACGGCGGCAACCATCTCGCGGCCAGCCTGATGCGCCTTCAAATCCGCCCGATCACGATTGAACCGGGGAAGCTGCGTTTTACCCGCGCGGCGCAATTCGCCGATGACATTGCCCCGACCCTGCACGACGCGTTGATGGCGGTGACGGGCGACCGTTGGCAGCTGGAAGAAGCGCGCGATGAAGAGGGGCAGCCCACGCTGGTGGAGCAGGCCGAGACAGACCGCGCCGCCGCCGAACAGAAAATCCGCGATCACCCCTTGGTAAAGGCCGGCCTTGCCGCCTTTCCCGATGCCGAATTAATCACCGAAACCGACTCCCCCCTGCGGCGCGAAGTGCCGTGGAGCCGCAAAGCCTGAAGGACAGACACGATGCAATCAATGGAAGAAATGATCGCCGCCGCACAGAAAGCTGCCGAGACGATCCAGACGCAGATGACCGAAGCACAGGCCAAGCTCGACACGCTCGAAGTTGAAGGCAGCTCGGGCGGCGGATTGGTCAAGGTTCGCGCCAGCGCGCGGGGTCGGATCATGGGCGTGTCGATCGACGACAGCCTGATGAAGCCCGAAGAAAAGCAAATGCTTGAAGATCTTGTGACCGCGGCGCTGAACGATGCGCGCAGCAAGGCGGATCAGGTTTCCGGCGAAGAAATGACCAAGATCCAGCAGGGCATCGGCCTGCCGCCGGGGATGACGATACCGGGCCTGTAATCGCACGCAACGCCAGTTTCGGTTGCGAGGCCAGATGGTTATGATAAATCCTGCGGCACGGCGGCGTGATCCACTGCGCCGCTTGGGGAGTTAGCGTCATGCTCAAAAATCCTTCAGCACTTCCTGGGCTTGGTAATTCGAGGCAATCCGGCCAGCCTATGATGTACCGCCACGCGCGGTCATTGGTGGGCAAGCCGATTGGACTGGTGCCCGATTTCATCACCGAGGCAGAGCGCAAGCAATTGCTCAAATTCGCCAGCGCCCCCAATGCACCGTGGGAGCTGTATCTGCCCAAGACCGATGTCTGGCGCGGGCGGATGATCAATCCGCGTTCAATGCCGCCCAAGATGCTGACGCTGATGGAAAGGATCCGCACCCGCACCGCCAGCCACATCAAGGCGGATTACGGGATCACCGACCCGATCTACGCCGATACGCTGCAATTGGTGCGATGGCGTCCGGGCGATGATCAGGCGGCCCATGCCGATTGCGAGGAGCCCGATGGGCGTCCCAATCAAACGCCGTGGCGGGCCTTTGCCTCGATCATCTATCTGAATGACGAATATGAAGGCGGGGCGATCCATTTCCCCAAGCTTGGCCTCCGTCCCGAACTCAAGCCCGGCCTGTTGGCCTATTTCCCCTCGACTGCGGATTACCTCCACGGCGTGGAGAAGATTACAGCGGGCGCGCGCTACACCTTCAGCTGCTTTTATACCTTCGACCCGCGCCGGCACGACGGGCACGCGGTCTGATCGCATTCGCAGCGACTTGCGGCTGCAATGATCCACATTAGATTGTCCGGCGCGCGTTGCGAAGCGGGCGGCGCCTACCCATATTCGCAAGACTTGCCCGGCCCTGTGCCGCAAATGGAACCAATATGACCCAGACCTACCCCCTCCTGCCCCTGCGCGATATTGTCGTATTTCCCGGCATGGTCGTCCCGCTGTTTGTCGGCCGTGACAAATCGGTGGCGGCGCTGGAAGCGGCGATGGAGGACAGCAAGGACATTTTCCTGCTGGCCCAGCTCGATCCGGGCTGCGACGATCCCGGCGCGGACGATCTGTATGACATCGGCGTGGTGGCGCAGGTGCTGCAATTGCTCAAATTGCCTGACAACACCGTTCGCGTGCTGGTCGAAGGCAAGGCGCGGGCGCGCCTGACGGGCATGGCTCCCAAGGGTGATTTTGTCACCGCCTCGGTCGCCTACCCCGACGGGATAACCGCTTCGGGCAGCGAAGTGACCGCCAGCATGCGGCAGGCGCTCGAACATTTTGGCGAATATGCCAAACTTAACAAGAAGCTGGGCGATGATGCCGCAGACCAGCTGCGCGAGATCGACGATGCTGGCGAGCTGAGCGATACCATCGCCGCCGCCATCAACGCCAAGGTCAGCGACAAGCAGGCGGTGCTGGTCGAAAACGATCCGCTCAAGCGGCTTGAAATGGTGATGTCCTATATGGAGGGCGAACTGTCCGTCCTGCAGGTTGAGCGCAAGATCCGTGGCCGGGTGAAGCGGCAGATGGAAAAGACCCAGCGCGAATATTACCTCAACGAACAGATGAAGGCGATCCAGAACGAGCTGGGCGGCGGCAGCGATGACGACGCGAACGAAATCGCCGAACTGACCGAAAAGATCGGCAAGACCAAGCTGTCAAAAGAAGCGCGCGCCAAGGCGGATAGCGAGCTGAAGAAGCTGCGCGGCATGCAGCCGATGAGCGCCGAAGCGACAGTGATCCGTAATTATCTCGACGTGCTGCTGGGCTTGCCCTGGGGAAAGAAGAGCAAGGTCAAGAAAGATATCTCTAAGGCGCAGGGCATTCTTGATGCCGACCATTATGCGCTGGAGAAGGTCAAGGACCGGATCATCGAATATCTCGCGGTTCAGGCGCGTACCAACAAGCTGAAGGGGCCGATCCTGTGCCTCGTCGGCCCTCCGGGTGTCGGCAAGACCAGCCTGGGCAAGTCAATTGCCAGAGCGACGGGGCGCGAATTCGTGCGCCAGTCACTGGGCGGCGTGCGTGATGAGGCGGAAATCCGCGGTCACCGCCGGACCTATATCGGCTCGCTCCCCGGCAAGATCGTCACCAATCTGAAGAAAGCGGGCAAGAGCAATCCGCTGTTCCTGCTCGACGAGATTGACAAGCTGGGTCAGGATTTCCGCGGCGACCCCGCCTCGGCGCTGCTCGAAGTGCTCGATCCCGAACAGAATTCGAAGTTTCAGGACCACTATCTGGAACTGGATATCGATCTGTCGGATGTGATGTTCGTTTGCACAGCGAACAGCCTGAACCTGCCGCAGCCATTGCTCGACCGGATGGAGATTATCCGGCTGGAAGGCTACACCGAGGACGAGAAGGTCGAGATTGCCCAGCGGCATTTGCTGGCAAAACAGATCAAGGACCACGGCCTGAAGCCGGGCGAGTTTGAGCTAACCGAAGAAGGCCTGCGCGACCTTATCCGTTTTTACACACGCGAAGCCGGGGTGCGGACACTGGAACGCGAAATCGCGCGGCTGGCCCGCAAGAGCCTGCGCAAGATCCTCGAAAAAGAGGTTGAGAGCGTGCGGATCACGCCGGAAAACCTCAATGAATTCGCAGGTGTTCGCAAGTTCAAGCACGGGGAGGGCGAGGAAGAGGCGCAGGTTGGCGCAGTTACCGGGCTTGCCTGGACCGAAGTTGGCGGCGAACTGCTGACCATCGAAAGCGTGACCACGCCCGGCAAGGGTGAGGTCAAGACGACCGGCAAGCTGGGTCAGGTGATGAATGAAAGCGTCGCCGCCGCCTTCAGCTTCGTCAAAGCGCGCGCCCCGGCATACGGCATCAATCCCGGTATTTTCCAGCGCAAGAATATCCATATCCATCTGCCAGAAGGCGCAGTGCCCAAGGATGGTCCCAGCGCGGGCGTGGGCATGGTAACGTCCATCGTCTCCACCCTTACCGGCATTCCGGTTCGCCCGGATGTCGCGATGACTGGCGAAGTCACGTTGCGCGGACGCGTGCTGGCGATTGGCGGGCTCAAGGAAAAGCTGCTGGCGGCACTACGCGGCGGGATCGCCAAGGTGCTCATCCCGATCGACAATGTGAAAGATCTGGTCGAAATTCCCGCCAAGGTGAAAGACGGGCTGGAAATCGTACCCGTGGCGCACGTCGACGAGGTTCTGGAGCACGCGCTCACTGCGGTCCCGGAAGCGATCGAATGGACCGAGGCGGACGATCTGGCGAGCCAGCCCTTGCATGGCGGACTGCACGCCGCGCCGCCGCCGACCGCGCACTGAATCAGCGAAAATCGTCCGATTGCCTGACATTAGGGATTGGTTTGTAGTGAGTTTTCGACAGTGCACTGGCACCCTGCTGGCACCCTGCTGGCACCCTGCTGGCACCCTGCTGGCACCCTGCTGGCACGTGATGAATCCACGATTCACGATGATTTATGCGTCCAACCAACAAAAAAGCGCGATTTACTGCCGATTTTGGCTTTGACAGGAGCGCCAAAAGGCTCTCAATTCGCTCCATTCCGCAGAGCGATTCATTCTGCCATGGAAATTCAAAGACGAGGGGGGTTCAAAATATGAACAAGAACGATCTGATCAGTGCAGTTGCCGAAGCCAGTGGACTGTCGAAAAGTGATGCATCCGGCGCCGTAGAAGGCGTGTTTGATACAATCACCAAATCGCTGTCCAAGGGTGACGACGTGCGCCTGGTCGGGTTCGGGACATTTTCGGTCGCCAAGCGCAAGGCTTCGACCGGACGTAACCCGCGCACCGGCGAGCCAATGACGATCAAGGCATCGAACCAGCCCAAGTTCAAGGCTGGCAAGGGCCTGAAGGACGCGGTCAACTAATTCCGCCACTTCCGACTGAGCATGAACGCCGCGCCTGCCATTCGGTAAGCGCGGCGTTGCTTTGTCTGGAGCAGACTATCCCGAGGTGTTGCGCGTCGCGGCGGCATAAAGCGCAACCGCAGCGGCGTTTGAGACATTCAGGCTCTCGATCGCATCGCTGATCGGCAGTTTGGCCAGCGCATCGCAGTGGCCTTCGATATTGTGCCGCATGCCTTCGCCCTCAGCCCCGAACACCAGCGCCACCGGGCCAATTGGCAGCGCGTCGGCCAGCGTCAGGTCGCAGGCGCCGGTCATGCCAATGCGCCAGTAGCCAGCCTCGGCAATCTGTTCGAGCGCGCGGGCCAGATTGACCACGCGCACCCACGGCACAGTTTCCAGCGCGCCGGACGCCGATTTGCCGACCACGCCGCCTTCTGGCGGTGCATGGCGGTCCTGGGTGACGATTGCCGCCGCGCCAAACGCCGCAGCCGAGCGCAGGATCGCGCCGACATTGTGCGGATCGGTCACCTGATCGAGCACCACGATGGGACGGTCCGCCTCGCCCACCAGCACTTCATCAAGGTGAATGTCCTCAAGCGGCGCACATTCCAGCACCAGACCCTGATGCGGCGCATCACGCGAAACCAGCCGCGCCAGATCAGCAGCTTCGGCATATTCCAGCGGGAAATCGGCTGGCAGTTCGCCATCAAGCGATTCAATGCCCTCCTTCGTCGCCCACAATTTGCGGTGGACACGTTCGGAGTTGTTCAGCGCCGCCTCGACCGCATGGCGGCCCCACAGGCGTACCTGACCAGTTCCTGCACGCCCGCTCCCGCGCCCGCCCTTCATCCGTCCTGCGCGCCCGCGTAGCGCCTTCTTGCGATCTGGCTTGGCCATCATCTTGTTCCGTTCCATCAACTGGCCATCAATTGGCCCGCGCCCTGTGCCAGCAGGCCCATTGACAGGCAAGCGCAGCTTCGCCAAAGGGGCGCCTCTCGGCTCGGCAGCCCAGCGCGGCTGCCATCATTTCTCACGAGAAATAGCCCTGTGTGGACAGGTGGCCGAGTGGTTAAAGGCAGCAGACTGTAAATCTGCCCGCGCAAGCGTACGCTGGTTCGAATCCAGCCCTGTCCACCATTGGCTTTCAAGCGTTGGCTGCGCTTAACTTGCATGGATTTGGGTGCAAGATGCGCAAGGCCTGAGGCACCGCCACCTTAGCTTGCGAGCTGAGGCACCGTGCAGAATTGGCGAGACAATTTAACCAATAACGAAAGGCATTGCTGCATCGTCTTGCGGCACCCAATGGATGTCTACAATTTTGTTGGGTAGATTGTAATAAATGAAGTCGCTTTGGCTCAAATTGGCCAACGAAACGTTTTCAAGCAAAAGTTGCGTTTCTCCAAAATTCAGCACCACATCATTGCCCTGTTGCTGGATTGCAGAAGATAATTCGTCGAAGTCTATGATCCGTAAATCACGGATATCAATAAGATCTTTACCATGCTCAAAGTCTTCTATTATATTATTTGATCGAGTGTTGGTTATATAAAAATAATCACGTCCCGGGCCACCGCTTGCGGTGTTCGTTCCGGAACCGAAGACGATAGTATCGTCACCATCTCCGCCTCTATAAGTATCGTTGTTAAAGTCTCCCCACATGACGTCGTCACCTTCACCCCCGATGAGTACGTCGTTTCCGTCTGAGCCGAATATAATATCGTTTCCGGCGCCGCCCTCAATAGTATCGTTCCCGGAAAAGCCCCACAAACGGTCATCGCCCTGGTTCCCAAAAAGTAGGTCATGGCCCAAATTACCCTGAATGCGGTCGCTGCCAGTGCCTCCGCTCAAATAGTCGTCGCCATTCCCGCCAAAGATGCGATCGTCGCCCTCCTCTCCCCACACTTCGTCATCTCCGAAACCGGCAGTCAGCCAGTCATTTCCCAGTCCGCCATAAACGACGTCGTCGTCATGGCCCGCATCAACAAAGTCATTGCCACGTCCTGCATGAATTATATCGCGCCCTGTTTCCCCATAAATAGTGTCGTCACCGCCTCTTGCAAAAATCTCTCCGTTACTTGCTGCAGCAGTGATAATATTATCAAGATCATTGGCGTATATGATGTAGTGATTTGTTCCACTTTGCAGGCGGAAATTTTCGACATTTATCGGCATGGTATTGACGCGAACACTGCTTACAATGGTATCTGTTCCGCCGTTTTCAGGTTCCAAGATATTCACTTCACCAGAAATATAGTAAATATCATCACCAGCTCGGCCACGAGCGGTGTCATTGCCATTGCCGAGTATGAATAGGTCAGCGCCAAGCCCGCCTATAAATGAATCGTCACCCAGAGTGCCAAGATGGACATCGATACCATCAATCTGAGGAGGTGTGTCACGGTGTTGCTGCAGAATTTCCTGATAGTCCGGGTCGTCGACCAAATTTCGGATCTGATGAGGATCTGAGCTAATGTCGTAAAATTCTTCACTGCCGTCAGCGTTACGAATATACCTGAAGTGGTCGGTTCGATAACTGTATGCGCCGTACATCCACGTGAAGGCGCCATTTCCTTCATACAAGCTGGGATCGCCACCGGGCAGCAATGGCGTTAAAGAATTGCCATCTCCGCGAAATCCACCTGTTACATCGGCCAGATCCAGAACCGTGGGATAAATGTCGCTCAGGCTAACTACCGTATCAACGACAAAGCCTTCTGTTTGCCCAGCTGTACGGATCATAAGCGGTGCGCGCCCTGATTCCTCCCACAACGTAAATTTGTGCCATTCTCCACGGTCACCAAGGTGGTATCCGTGATCTGAAAAGACGACCACGTTAGTATTGGACGCATAGCTTGACGCGCCCAAGGTTGCGATCATTTCACCAAAGAGGAAGTCTGCATAAGAAACAGAAGCCAGATATGCATGGATCAGGTCTACCCACGCATCATTGTCAAGCACGACGTCATGAAAAGCTGAGCCGGTAAGCGCATAATGGAAATCGGCCATAGCTTCGGTATCGTCGCCGAAATAGGGCACCTCAATCTGGCTGCGATCATAAAGATCAAAAAACTCTTGCGGTACGATCCAAGGACCGTGTGGCCTGAAAATACCCGCTGCAAGTACGAACGGCCCATCATGCTCTTCCTGCAGAAAGCTGACGACGTTTGCCGTAAGTACAGTGTCACCAAGTACAGCGTCACCAGACGGTCCATAGCTGATCGACCGGATCGTCTCAGACGATCCAAGCATTCCTGTTCTGAAGCCATCGGCCGACAGGTAACGGTCAACAAAACGGTCCATCTCAGGTTCGTAAAGAGTGTGAAATACCTTTCCGCCCAAAGTGATATCATAACCTTGCGCAGCCAAACGCGCCAAAAGAATGTCGGCTTGAGGGACCTGATCGAAAACGCTCAGCGAGTTGTCGATGATCCCGCTGTCCCAGGGATTATGACCCGAAAGGATAGCCGACCGCGAGGGGTTGCAGAGGGCAACAGGTGCAAAGGCATGCGTAAAATTTGTAGATTGGCCAGCAAACGCATCAATATTCGGAGTTTTGAGCAGCCCGGCAAACTCTGGCCAAGCATAAATCGAAAAAAGATCGTCAAATGAAATAATAATTATATTCGACACGCAGCACCCCGCAGATGTAGAAATGGCGCACTTATATTGGCAATGCGACCCGGTACTCCCATATTGTAGTGTTACCGGGTGTCAATTCAATAAAATGATTTGCCGGCGTTGTGAGAGGGCGTGTGGGTTTTTTACCATAGTTGTTCTGCAGGAGCATGCGGAAGGTAGCTTTGAGGCGATTTAATATCCGTCTGTATCTAGGACTAGCATAAGTTGCCCTAGAGGAATCTTAGAATCGGATTCTCTTAACCAAGCCATCAGGCGGCTGCAGGCAGCTCAGTGCAAATCACCGCTTACATGAAGCAGGAAGGCTGATCGTTGCGTGCCCATCGAGGCCCAAACCGCGAAGCCTGCGGGGGAATGCGCGGGTGGACCTTGTGGCGGCTGGCGGCTGCGCGTAAGTCCGGCCGATGGCAGGTGATCTTCTCGATAATAAGGGCCGCGGCGACGCTAGTTGGTCGTGGCCTGCAATTCACCCGGAAGGGCGCAAATTCGGGGTGTTGGCTGTTGGTATCAGCCTGTTCTTCCTGTTGCTGCTCGACTGGGAGATCATTGGCTGGCCGCTATTGCTGCTCTCCGCAGGCGTCTTCGCATTCTTCCGCGACCCCGAGCGGGTCGTGCCGCAAGACGAGCACGCGATTGTTTCACCCGCCGATGGCCTGATCTCGCTGATCGCGGAAGTGGACCCTCCGCAGGAGCTGATGATCGACGATGGGACCGGCAATGCCGGGATGCCTGTAGGCAAGGTCACACGCGTATCAATTTTCATGTCGGTGTTCGATGTGCACATCAATCGCTCGCCCATCGCCGGGACGATCCAGCGGATCGTCTATATTCCCGGCTCGTTCATGGATGCCGGGCTCGACAAGGCCAGCGAAGAGAACGAGCGGCAGCATATCCTGATTGAACGGATGGACGGTACGCAAGTTGGTTTCACGCAGATTGCCGGGCTGATCGCGCGGCGGATTGTGCCGTTTGTGAAGCCCGGCGATACGGTTGGGGCAGGGCAGCGGGTCGGTTTGATCCGGTTTGGCAGCCGCGTCGATGTCTACCTGCCTGCCGGAACGGGTTCCAAGGTGCTGCTCGGCCAATCGGTCATCGCGGGCGAAACCGTGTTGGCCGAAATCGGCACGCAAAAATTGATTGAGGGTGTCGCGCAATGAGTATTCTCCCGCCGTTACCGCCAAAGGAACCTGAAGAACGGGCCCGGCTCGGGCCCAAGGCCGCCGAGGATGAAGCGCCGGTAATGGGGCGCACCCGCGGGCTGAGCCTGCGTGCGATGCTGCCCAATGCGATCACTGCCGCTGCGCTGTGTTCGGGACTGACGGGTATTCGCTTTGCCATATCCGACAATTGGGCCGCTGCGGTGGTTGCTGTGATCCTATCCGGGTTGCTGGATGGTATCGATGGTCGGATCGCCCGTGCTCTAAAAGCGCAATCGCGGTTTGGGGCGGAGTTGGACAGTCTGGCCGATTCGCTGAGCTTTGGCACAGCACCCGCGCTGATCATCTATCTGTGGTCGCTGAGCGCCGATCCGCGGCTGGGCTGGTTCGCGGCGCTGGCCTTTGCAATTTGCTGCGCATTGCGGCTGGCGCGCTTCAACGCCCAGATCGACGTGGCCGAACAGCCGCACAAATCATTGGGCTTCCTGACCGGCGTTCCGGCACCGCTGGGTGCGGGTCTGGCGTTCCTGCCATTCTATCTGTGGATGGCCACCGGCCTTGACCTGTTCCGTTCGCCGCTGTTGGTCGGGGTATGGATCGCGGTGATCGCGGTGCTGATGATCTCGAACATCGCGACAATGAGCTGGACCTCGGTTAGACCGCGCCGCAACGTCCGGTTGGAATTGCTGGCGGTTGGCGGAATGCTGTTTGCGGCATTGCTGCTGGAACCGTGGTGGACGCTCAGCGCGATCTCAATCGGCTATCTGGTGCTGATGCCCTATGCCCTGCTGAAGTATTCCCGCGTCAGGCAGCAGCGCGGCGTGCCGAGCGGCGAGTAGCCAGACCAGCACGCAGCGAACGGCCAGCCATCCTGGCACTGCAATGGGGTGTCGCAGGGCGCATCTTGCGTTCGCCACCACGCGGCTGACCCGCCGCAAGCTCAGCCCGCAGCTGGCCGAAAGCGGACCACCAGCGCAGTCCGTTATCGGCAAGCACACTCAGCGCGGCCATGCCGGTCACGGTGAGGAGGGCGGTAATCAGCAATGCGGTCATCGGTATGGACCTTTTTCTGTTCCCGCCTGGCGATGAGTCTGTTGACAGGCTGGGGATAAATCGTGGAAACTACCTACTGCTCGCCAGTTTGTTCCGGCGATGACGCTAATGTTCCCTATTTGTTCTCGGGCGTCAAGCGCTTTCTGCGACCGATCTGTATTTTTCTGCGATGAATTGAGGCTGGATTTCTTGGTCCTGTCCGGCTAGGGGCGCGCGGTCTGCAAGGGATTCGGCCATTCCGGTTCGTATCCACCAGCGGGCAAATCCACATGGAAGGCGCTCATACCGGTGCCCGGCGCGGGATACTCCGCACCTCGGGTTCCAGCTTTCCAGAGGCATAACCGGAAAGGAATTTACTTATGGCGGCTCCTACCGTCACGATGCAGCAGTTGATCGAGGCCGGCGCACACTTCGGCCACCAGACCCACCGCTGGAACCCCCGCATGAAGCCGTATATCTTCGGCGCTCGCAGCGGCATCCACATTATCGACCTGTCGCAGACCGTGCCCCTGATGGCGCGCGCGCTCGACTTCGTCGCGCAGACCGCGCGTTCGGGCGGCAAAGTGCTGTTCGTCGGCACCAAGCGTCAGGCGCAAGAACCCATCGCCGAAGCCGCACGCAAGAGCGGGCAGCACTTCGTCAACCATCGCTGGCTGGGCGGCATGCTCACCAACTGGAAGACCATTTCGGGTTCGATCAAGCGTCTCAAGGCGCTTGAGGAACAGCTGTCGGGCGAAAGCTCGGGCCTGACCAAGAAGGAACTGCTTCAGCTGACGCGTGAGCGTGACAAGCTGGAACTGTCGCTTGGCGGCATTCGCGACATGGGCGGCATTCCTGACGTCATGATCGTGATCGACGCCAACATGGAAGATCTCGCGATCAAGGAAGCCAACGTGCTTGGTATTCCAGTGATCGGCGTGCTCGATACCAATGTCGATCCGCATGGCATCGCATTCCCGGTTCCGGGCAATGATGACGCTGCCCGTGCGATCCGCCTGTACTGCGATGCCTTTGGCGCCGCTGCCCGCTCGGGCAAGGGCGAAGCCGTTGGCGATAGCGGCCAGGACGTTGGCGCGATGGCTGAACCGCCAACGGAAGCTGTCGAAGCCTGAGCCATTCGCAGATCGGGCGCACCGCGCGCCTGACCTGATAATTCCAGCGCCGGGCCGCTTTTGAGCAGGCCCGGCGCTGCATACCATTATACAAAGGAACCAGATCATGGCTGCATTCACTGCTGCTGACGTGAAAACCCTGCGCGAGAAAACCGGCGCGGGCATGATGGACGCCAAGAAGGCGCTCGAAGCCGCTGACGGCGATATCGAAGCTGCGGTTGACGCCTTGCGGGCCAAGGGCCTTGCCACTGCGCAGAAGAAGTCGAGCCGTACCGCGGCCGAGGGTCTCGTCGGCGTTGCCGTCGAAGGCACCAAGGGCGTTGCGGTCGAGGTGAACTCCGAAACCGATTTCGTCGCCAAGAACGACCAGTTCCAAGATTTCGTGCGCAAAACCACCGAGGCCGCCCTAGGCGTGTCGGGTGACGATGTCGAAACGCTGAAGGCTGCTTCCTATCCCGGCGGCGGCACTGTCGCAGACAAGCTGACCGACAATGTTGCGACCATTGGTGAAAATCAGCAGGTCCGCCGCATGAAGACAGTGTCGGTGAACTGCGGTGTGATCGTGCCTTATGTGCACAATGCTGCAGCCGCCAACCTCGGCAAGATCGGCGTGCTGGTTGCGCTGGAAAGCGAAGCCGGGGCGGACGTTCTCGAACCGCTTGGCAAGCAGTTGGCAATGCACATTGCTGCCGCGTTCCCGCAGGCGCTCGACGCGGACGGCCTTGATGCCGAAGTGATCGACCGTGAGCGCAAGATCGCTGCGGAAAAGGCTGCCGAAAGCGGCAAGCCCGCCGAAGTGCAGGACAAGATGGTTGAAGGCGCGGTGAAGAAGTTCGCCAAGGAAAACGCGCTGCTCAGCCAGGTCTTCGTGATGGACAACAAGACCCCCATCGCGGACGTGGTTGCCAAGGCTGGCAAGGAAGCCGGCGCGGCCATCGTGCTGAAGGACTATGTCCGTTTCCAGCTCGGCGAAGGCATCGAAAAAGAAGAAACCGACTTCGCGGCGGAGGTTGCTGCTGCCGTTGGCGGCTAAGCGACACTGTAACGCACGGCATTCGCGGCCGCCGGACTTCGGTTCGGCGGCCGTTTTTGTATCGGCTAGGTAGCGGGGGCGACCAGCTCCACAACCCAGATTGTCGGCTTGGTAAACAGGCGGATCGGCAGCAGGCTGGTGCCCAGACCAGCCCCGACGATCAGGGTCTTGCCGCCCTCGTCGATCCTGCCGCAAGCGTAGCGGTCGCCAAATTCGGAAAGATAGGCGGGCGCGCCGCCCCACGGGTAAGCGATCTGGCCGCAATGGGTATGCCCAGCCAGCATCAGGCGCACCGAAGGCGGGAGCTGAGGAAAGGCATCCGGACTGTGGCCGAGCATAATTTGCGCCCCGCTCAGCCGCGCCAGTGCGGACATGGTCGCAGGCACATTATCCTTGCCCGTATAACCATCGTCCAGCCCGCCGATCGCGAGTGGTCCGGCTTGGGTTGCCGAATTGACCAGCAGCGTGATGCCAGCCTTCTCAAGCTCCCGAGTGATGCCCGGCATGTCGAACCAGTGATCGTGATTCCCGGGAACGGCGATTGTTGCCAGCCGAGGCGTCAGCTTGGCCAGCGGCGCGATGGCTTGGCTGGCAGCATACATATGGGTGGCGGATCGTTTCTCGCTGATAAAATCATCCGCAATAGCCACAATATCGGGTTGCAGCGCGTTCACCTGATCGACAATCCGGGCAAGCCGTGAGGGCGGCATATCCGGCCCCGCCACATGGATATCGCTGATCAGCACCAGCGTGAGCGGCGGCGTATCGCTGGGCAGGTCCGGCAATGAAACGGTAGTGCGACGGACCACAGGATCGGCCATCGTGTCTTCCCACGCCCTGGCGCTGGTCAGCAGAGCGAGGCCTATCGCGGTGAGCAGCAGGATTTGCCATCTTTTGGGCTTGGTCATGGCGATGGCTTGACCATAAACAGCGCCGACCACAAGCGCGATGGCGCGGGCCTGTTCGCGCTGCTAGGACTTATCCCGATGCCCAGCGATTTCGTCACCGACCCGGCCACCATTCACGGCAGCCGTATTCCCGCCGACCCGGCCAATTTCGGCGATGATATCGCGTGGGATGACCACAAGCTGGCCTATATGGCGGCACGCGTGATGGGGAAGGACGTGCTCGATCTGGGATGTGTGCAGCATGACCCGGAAAATTACCGCAGCCGCTATTGGCTTCATCGTGCCTTGCGCGAGAAGGCGGCATCTATCCTCGGCCTCGATCTGAGCCGTGACGGTGTCGCCGCGCTGTCGGCCCGCGGGCTGGAGATCGTCCACGGCGATGCGCAGAATTTCGACCTGAGCCGCAGCTTCGATGTGATTGTGGCGGGCGATCTGATGGAGCATCTGGAGGACTTCGCGGGGTTCTTTACAAGTGTAAAACGGCATCTCAGGCCCGGCGGGGCGCTGCTCGTCTCCACACCCAACCCCTGGTACTGGCGCAATATCGCCAAGGCGGTGCTGCGCGCGGAGGTTGACAACAATCCAGAGCACACCTGCTGGTTCGATCCGCGCACTTTGCGGCAGCTGGCGGCGCGGCATGATATGAGCCTTGGCGAGATCGCATTCGGGTCGCGCTATTCCCGTGATCGGCTGATGCCATTGCCGCGCGGGATCAAGCATACCAGCTGGCACGCCACTCTGCGCGGCGGATGAGGCGATCCGCACCCTTGGCAGCACGGCACTGGCGCACTAAGGCCGCGCAAACCCACAATCTTGCGAGCTGCTGATGAGCCATCCCACCTACAAGCGCGTTCTCCTGAAGCTTTCGGGCGAAGTGCTGATGGGCGGCCAGCAGTTCGGGATCGACCCGGCTTTCGTTCTGGAGATGGCGAAAGAGGTGAAGGCAGCCAAGGAAACCGGGCTGGAGATTTGCCTGGTGATCGGCGGCGGCAATATCTTTCGCGGGATGGCCGGTGCGGCGCAGGGCATGGACCGTGCGCAAGCCGATTATATGGGTATGCTGGCCACCGTCATGAACGCGCTGGCGATGCAGAGCGCGCTGGAACAGATCGGTGTTCCCACCCGCGTGCAGTCAGCCATCGAGATGGACAAGGTGTGCGAGCCGGTGATCCGCCGCCGCGCCGAACGCCATCTTGAAAAGGGCCGCATCGTGATTTTCGCCGCCGGAGTGGGCGCGCCGTATTTCACCACCGATTCCGGGGCCGCATTGCGCGCCGCCGAAATGCGCTGCGACGCTTTGCTCAAGGGCACCAGCGTTGATGGCGTGTACAGCGCCGATCCGAAGAAAGATCCGGACGCAAAGCGTTATGATAGCGTGAGTTACGACCGGGTGCTCGCAGACAATCTCAAGGTCATGGATGCCTCCGCCGTCGCGCTGTGCCGCGATAACGGTATTCCCATCGTGGTCTTTTCCATTCGCGAGCAGGGCAATCTTGCCCGCGTGCTGGTGGGCGAGGGCACGCAGACCATCGTTACCAGTTAATCACCACAAACCAGACCGAGGAAGCCATGGCAAAATACGACAAAGCTGACATCGAGCGCCGCATGAAGGGCGCGATTGAAGCCCTGAAGGGTGACCTGTCGGGCCTGCGCACCGGGCGCGCCAACACCAGCCTGCTCGACCCCGTAATGGTCGAGGTTTACGGATCGATGATGCCGCTGAACCAGGTGGCAACCGTCTCCGCGCCGGAACCGAGGATGCTGAGCGTACAGGTCTGGGACAAGGCCAATATCACGCCGGTCGAAAAGGGTATCGCGCGGGCCAATCTGGGCCTCAACCCGATGATTGATGGGCAGACCCTGAGGTTGCCGCTGCCGGATCTGACCGAGGAGCGCCGCAAGGACCTTGCCAAGCTGGCGGGCGAATATGGCGAAAAGGCCAAGATCGCCATCCGCAACGTGCGCCGCGACGGTATGGAAACGCTCAAGGAAGACGAGAAGAAGAAGGAAATCTCCGAAGACGATCGCAAGCGGTCCGAGGATGAGGTCCAGAAACTGACCGACAAATATGTCGCCGATACCGATGAAGCGGTGGCGGCAAAGGTGAAAGAGATCCTGACCCAGTAAGGGCAGGTACCGGAGTGAGAGGATGAGCGGCGAGAGGCAGCGTGCGCGGCACGTCGCCATCATCATGGACGGCAATGGCCGCTGGGCAAAGCGGCGGCATCTGCCGCGTGCGGTGGGTCACCAGCGCGGGGTCGAGGCGGTGCGCAAGCTGGTGCGCTCGCTGAGCGATACCGGCGTGGAATGCCTGACACTTTACGCTTTCAGCAGCGAAAACTGGAAACGGCCCGAAGCTGAGGTCGATGATCTGATGAATTTGATGCGCAAGTTCATCAAATCCGACCTGCCCGAATTTATCGCCAATGAAGTCCGACTCCAGATCATTGGTGACTGGCGCTCGCTGGCGCCCGACATCGTCGCCTCTCTCGATGATGCGCTGGCACGCACTGCACAGGGCACCCGCACGCTGGCGGTAGCGCTTAATTACGGTGCGCTGAGTGAAATCACTCAGGCGGCGCGGCTGGCTGCGGAGCAGGGCGCGGTGACCGAAGCAGCGATTGCAGCCAATCTCTACACCGCCGATCTGCCGCCGCTCGATCTGCTGATCCGCACCAGCGGCGAGGTTCGCCTGTCGAACTTTCTGCTTTGGCAGGCCGCATACGCTGAGATGATTTTCACTGACGTGCTATGGCCAGATTTCACCCCGGCCCATTTGCAGGATGCGCTGGACGAATATGCCGACCGGGAGAGACGCTTTGGCGGACGTTGAACAGCAGACGGCACCGCAGCCGAAAAAGAACGCCGATTTGCCAGTACGGCTGGCCTCGGCCATCGCGATGTTGGCTTTGGCGGGCGGTGCCCTGTGGATGGGTGGGCAGTGGCTGGATCTGTTTATCCTGGTCGTGGTGCTGGCGACACTGGTTGAGTTGGTGCTGCTGGTGGTCAAGGCGACGACCAACATCCCCTATCGGCTGGGAGCGATTTTGGCTGGCACGATCTATGTGGGGCTCGCCGGGATATTCCTGTCGCGCTTTCCTGTGGCCATTGTGATCGGCGTGGTGGGTGCAGTGATCTGTGTCGATACCTTCGCCTATTTTTTCGGCCGCACATTGGGCGGGCCAAAGATTGCCCCGCGCATCAGCCAGTCAAAGACGTGGGCAGGGCTGCTGGGCGGCATCATTGGCGCGACCGCCTGGGTCGCAGCGTGGATTTACACCATTGCCCGCGCGACCAGCGGCGATACGACGATGCCCTTCGACGGTATGGAAATGCTGCAAATCCTGGCCATCGGCACAGCGGTGGCAGTGGCGGCGCAGGCCGGCGATTTCTTTGAAAGCTGGCTCAAGCGCAAGGCGGGGGTCAAGGACAGCTCGCGCATAATTCCGGGGCATGGCGGCGTGTTCGACCGCACCGATGGACTGATCCCGGTTGTGCTGCTGGCAGGCGGGATGCTCGGCGCCGCTGTATGACCCGCACGATTTCCATTCTCGGGGCGACCGGATCGGTTGGCTCCTCCACGCTCGATTTGCTGCGCCGCAATCGCGATGATTGGGAGGTGGTCGCGCTGACTGCCAATTCCAGCGTTGCCGAACTTGCCGCACTGGCGCGCGAATTCAACGCGCAGATCGCGGTGGTTGCTGACGAGAGCCTGCTGGGCGATCTGACCGAAGCTCTGTCGGGCAGCGGGATCGAAGTCGCTGCGGGCAAGCGCGCATTGTGCGAGGCGGCTTCGCATCCCACCAATGTGGTTGTGGCTGCGATTGTCGGCTGTGCCGGATTGGCGCCGACCATGGCGGCAATTGAACAGGGCTGCATCGTGGCGCTCGCCAACAAGGAAGCGCTGGTCTCTGCTGGCGAGGTGATGACCGCCGCTGTGGCGAAGCATGGCGCGACATTGCTGCCCGTGGATAGCGAGCACAATGCCATCTTCCAGTGCTTGCAGGGCAACGACATCACCGACGTCAGTACGATAACGCTGACCGCCAGCGGCGGACCGCTGCGGTTGTGGACGCCCGGGCAATTGGCCGCAGCAACGCCTGCAGAAGCGATTGCACATCCTAATTGGGACATGGGCGACAAGATCAGCGTCGATTCCGCGACCATGTTTAACAAGGGTCTCGAACTGATCGAGGCGCATCACCTGTTCCCGGTCGGGCTCGACCGCATCCGCATCGTGGTTCACCCGCAAAGCGTGATCCATTCAATGGTGGAGTACCGCGACGGCTCAACGCTGGCTCAGCTTGGCCCATCGGATATGCGCGTGCCGATTGCGTCATGCTTGGCATGGCCTCAGCGTATGGACACGCCGTGCGAGCGGCTGGATCTTGCCGCCATTGGCGAACTGAGCTTTTTCCCGCCTGACGAGGACCGCTTTCCTGCGACCAGACTGGCGCGCGAGGCGGCGCAGGCTGGCGGCGGTGTGCCCGCAGTGCTCAATGCCGCGAACGAGATCGCGGTGGCCGCATTTCTTGACGGTAAGATCGCATTCACGAAGATTGCGGTAACGGTGGAGGATATGCTGACCCGCGGAAACCCGCCCGCTGCGCCGGGTTGTCTGGATGATGTGATTAATCTCGACGCCGAAACGCGTAGCCATGCGGCGGAAATTCTGGAGCTTGCCTGACTTGGACGGATCGATCCCTTTCTGGATGTATATACTGGGCTTCCCGCTGTTGCTGGGGCCATTGGTGACATTGCACGAGCTGGGACATTATCTGGTCGGGCGCTGGTTCGGCGTGCAGGCAGAAGCGTTTTCCGTCGGCTTCGGCAAGGAATTGTACGGCTGGACCGACAAGCGCGGGACACGCTGGAAATTGTCCGCCCTGCCCTTGGGCGGTTATGTCCAGTTCAAGGGCGATATGAACCCGGCGAGTATTCCCGATGCGGAGGCAAACACTCAGGCATCGCCGGCGGAGCGGGATGGCAGCTTCCACCACGCTGCGCTGTGGAAACGCGCGCTGATCGTATTCGCCGGTCCGGCGACGAATATCATTGTCACATTGGCGATTTTCGCTGCCTTTTTCCTGGCGTTGGGCAGACCGGTTCCTGCCGATCCGGTCGAACAGCTGACAATCTCTGCATTCTCCGAACAATCCACCGCGCGTGAAGCCGGTCTGCAGGCGGGTGACCGCATTGTCAGCGTTGAAGGCCGGAAAATGGAATCGTTCTTTGACCTGCGCCGCGCCGTGATGCTGTATCCGGGCCGCACGCTGGCCATGACGGTCGAACGCGAAGGAAATATGCGTCAGTTTGCTGTCCCCGTGGCGGCGATCGAGGACACCGACCAGTTCGGAAACAAGTCAAAAATCGGACTGATCGGGGTGATGCCCGCCGCCGCCGGGTTCGATTTTAAAGCGGTTGGTCCCGTTAATGCGGTCGGTCTGGCGGTTGATGAAACCATCAGCATTGCCAAGATGATGGGCACCGGAATCGTGCAGATTTTTACCGGCGAACGCTCGGTCAAGGAACTTGGCGGACCGGTGACGATTGGCAAGGTCGCGGGCGAGCAGTTGAGTCTCGGCTGGCGGGATTTCGTCAACTTCGCTGCGCTTATCTCGCTTAACTTGGCGTTCATCAACCTCCTGCCAATCCCCGCGCTCGACGGTGGGCATCTGGCATTCTACGCGGCGGAAGCCATTCGCCGTAAGCCAGTTGGTCCAAGGGGTCAGGAAGTGGCGTATCGCGCCGGCGTGGCGCTTGTGCTGATGCTGATGATATTCGTCACGATCAACGACCTGGCAAAGCTCCCGATATTCGGGAAATAGCCGGGGAAAGGGAGACAGCAGGGGCGGCAATTCACTCCACCAATGCTTGATTGACCGCGACGCATGAGGCAGGGGACCTTCGGGCCATGCCGCACCACGCGACGCGGCTCCGCCACGGACCCGACAACAGCCGGTATCCATGAATTTTAACGAGGACGGGATCTCCTTGTCGATGTATATTTTAGCTACTGCCGCCACGGAAAATGTCCGTTTGCGCCGGACACCTGCAGCGCGGCTGGCCATCGGCCTATTGGCCGGAACCATGCTTGGCGGCGTTCCACACGCTGCCTGGGCTCAGGAAGAAACCACTGACCAAGCGGTCGCTGCGCCAGTTGTGCAGCAGGACATCGTGACCACCATCGCGGTGGCTGGTGCTCAGCGGCTCGAGCCTCAGACTATCCTGTCATACATTCGGCTGCGTCCGGGCCAGACATATACTCAGGCTGTTGGCGATCAGGTCCTGAAGGACCTTTACGCCACCGAATTGTTCTCCAGCGCCAATGTGGTCAACAATGCCGGCAATGTCGTCATTACCGTGGTTGAAAACCCGGTGATCAACCGCATCATTCTGGAAGGCAACAAGCGCCTGAAGAACGACAAGATCGTTCCCGAGATAAAGCTTTCACCGCGCCAGATTTTCACCCGTTCAAAGGTTCGCGCGGATGTGGCCCGGATTATCGAGCTGTACAAGCGTCAGGGCCGGTTCGCCGCCACTGTCGAGCCGAAGATGGTGCAACTGAGTCAGAACCGCGTTGATGTGGTGTTCGAAATTCAGGAAGGACCCAAGTCCAAGGTCCGCCAGATCAACATCATCGGCAACGAACAGTTTTCCGATGGTGAAGTGCGCAGCGAAATGCTGACCAAGCAGGCGCGGCTGACCAGCTTCCTTAGCTCGAACACCAGCTACGATCCTGACCGTCTGGCGTTCGACCAACAAAAGCTGCGGCAGTTCTACCTGACGCAAGGTTACGCCGATTTTCGCGTAGTTTCGGCGGTTGCGGAACTCACCCCGGACAAGCGCGACTTCATTATCACCTATGTGGTTGAAGAGGGTGAGCGCTACAAATTCTCAGACCTGACGGTCGAAAGCCAGCTGCGCGATTTCAACAGCGAATCGATGACCAGCCGGCTGCCGATGAAAACCGGCGATTGGTATGATGCCAAGCTGGTCGAAGACACGGTTGAGCAGATGAGCGAACTGGCTGGCACCTTTGGCTACGCCTTTGCTGAAGTGCAGCCCGAATTCCGGCGCAATGCCGAAGACAAGACGATGAGCGTGAACTTCGTGCTTCGCGAAGCACCGCGCGTTTATGTCGAGCGGATCGACGTTAACGGCAACACTCTGACGCAGGACAAGGTGCTGCGCCGCGAATTCCGCCTTTCGGAAGGCGATGCATTCAATTCGCTAGCGGTTCGCCGGACTGCGGCGCGCATCAATTCGCTCGGCTTCTTCCAGGAAAACCTCGAGATCAATCAGGTCCAGGGCAGCGCGCCCGACCGGATCATTCTCGAAGCCAATGTCCAGGAACAGGCGACCGGCGAATTGCAGCTGTCGGCGGGCTTCTCGTCGCTGGAAAGCTTCATTCTTGCCGGCAGCATCCGCCAACGCAACTTCCGCGGCCGCGGCCAGACGGTCGGGCTGAGCGTAAATTACTCGCGGTTTTCGAAATCGGCGCAGGTCAGCTTTTCGGAACCTTATGTGTTTGACCGGAATATTTCGGCGGGCGCCGACATTTACCGCAAGGATTTCAACAGCTTTAACTTCCGTAACAATGAGCGGAATACCACTTTCCAGCAATCGACCACGGGTGCGTCAATGCGGTTAGGTGTGCCGTTGACCGAATATCTGGCGGCGATTGGTAGCTACACATTCAATTACGATGATATTTCTCTCGACGAGGCGAGCTATTTCTCAGATCGCGACGGCGATGGGATCGCTACTTGTGACCCGCTCCGCGCAGGCCGTTTCCTCTGTGAAGCAATCGGCAAGCGGTCGAGCTCTATCCTCGGTCTGTCGCTCAATTACGACACGCTCGACAGTCGCTTGCGCCCTACGCGTGGTGAGACCATCACCAATACATTCGAATTCGCCGGACTTGGCGGTTCTGTCAAATATCTCAAGATGCGCAGCCGCATGGGCAAATACTGGCCTGTTTTGGGTGACTTCATTTTCTCGGTCACTGCGGAAGGTGGCTGGATCAAGGGGCTGGAAAATAATAACATTCCGGGTTCAGACGATATTCGACTCACTGACCGCTTCTTCCTCGGTGAACCGCAGATACGTGGTTTCGACATCCGCGGTGTTGGTCCGCGCGTGATCCGTCTCGACTATATCGACGATGACAATGATCCGGCGACGCCGAATGTGCCTGAGTCGATCGATGCCGCATTGTCTGGCGATCAGCGCTCAGATGACGCGATTGGCGGCAAGGCGTATTACCTGGGCCGCGCCGAACTTGAAATTCCGCTGGGTAGCGGCGCGCGCAATCTCGGTCTGCGCCCGTCGATCTTTCTCGATGTTGGCTCGCTATTTGGCGTACAGCGCCCGATCCTGCAGGATTTCCCCAATGGTGCGCAGGCAACCGACGCAAATGGGCAATTGCTGTTCATCCAAGCGGGTGTCGATGAAGACGGTGATCCCATTACAACGCTGGTCACTTCCCCGACCGCACCGGATGGCACGCCCAATGCGCGCAGCGTGATCCCCAATACCTTCTTCAAGGAGGTCTTTGTTGGTGATACGATCAGCCCGCGTATTTCGGCGGGTATTGGGGTCAACTGGAATTCGCCATTCGGTCCGTTCAGGATCGATCTAGCCTATGCCATTAAAAGCGCTGTCGGTGACGATACCAAGCTCTTCTCGTTTAACGTAGGAACCCAATTCTGATGAAAATTCTTGCCAAATCGCTCGCGCTTGCGGGTATCGCCAGCGCTGCGTTTGTCGCTACTCCCGCCGCTGCACAGGTCGCGGGCATCGCCACCAGCAGCCCGGAAGCCGTGATCGTCCGCTCCGCCGCACGCATCGCTGCGTATCAGCAGATCGATCAGCAATATGCCGCGCAGATCCAGCAGGCCCGCACTGTTCGCCAGGAAATTCAGGCGCTGCAGGTCAGTCTGGACACAAACAAGGACAACCAGCTCAGCGAGCAGGAAGTCGCTGCCAATCCGGGTGTGGTTCAGCAGGTCCAGCAGAAGGAACAGCAGATTGGTCAGATCAGCCAGCCTATCGTTCTGGCACAGACATACGCGGTAGAACAGCTGATCAATGACTACAACAATGCGCGTCAGCAGGTGATCTCCCAGAAAAAGATCCAAATCATGTTGGCACCCGATGCCATTCAGTGGGCACCTGATAGCGTCAACGTTACTGCCGATATCGTTGCGGCGCTGGATAAGCGTGTTCCTACTGTCCAGATTGTTCCGCCCGCCGGCTGGCAGCCGCGCCGCGAATCGTACCAGCTGCAGCAGACGGTGCAGCAGGTGCTGGTTCAGGTGGCTCAGCAGCAGGCAGCAGCTGCTGCCCAGCCGCAGCCGCAGACCGACGGCCGTTAAGCCAGAGATCGGCAGGGGCAGAGGATATGAGTGATAGCGGATTCGACGTCGTTGAGGTGCTCAAGCGCCTCCCTCATCGCTACCCCCTGCTCCTGGTCGACCGCGTGGCCGAACTGGTCATCGATGAGCGGATTCACGCGGTAAAAGCTGTCAGTTTCAATGAGCAGTTTTTTCAGGGGCATTTCCCCGGTGCGCCTATTATGCCCGGTGTCCTCCAGATCGAGGCGCTGGCGCAGGCTGCCGGTGTTCTCGCAGTGGAATCGCTGGGCTTGGCCGGTTCTGGCAAGCTGGTTTATTTCATGGCCATCGAAAATGCCAAGTTCCGCAGCCCGGTGACACCCGGTGTATTGCTCGATCTGAAGGTCGAATTCGTCCAGAAACGCGCACGTGTGTGCAAGTTTGCGGGCGAGGCCAGCATTGATGGCAAGGTGACCTGCGAAGTGCAGTTTACCGCGATGATCGCCGACGCGCCCGAATAGGGTTGATATTGCCGCGCCGCGCCGCTATGCGCGCGCCTTTCCCACCAACAGCTGGACCGGTCGGAACCGTTCCGTGAGCTTGGAGACTTGAGCCATGAAGGCCGAAGGACACCCCGATTACCACATGATCACGGTCAAGATGACTGATGGCACAGAATTTCAGACCCGTTCGACTTGGGGCAAGGAAGGCGATACGCTTTCGCTCGAGATCGACCCGACGAGCCACCCGGCATGGACCGGCGGCAAGCAGCAGCTTCAGGAAGGCGGCCGCGTTGCAGCCTTCAACAAGCGCTTCGGCGGGCTCAGCCTCAAGAAGTAAGCCATTTGCGAAGTCCGGCGATGCCCGGCTTCGCCAGCAGTTAGGCGATCGCAAGATCGTCTTTAGGAGGGCGGTCCGACGGGGCCGCCCTTTTTGCGTCACCAGCCCCACGGTTTCTCGCGGTACCATTTCGTGATCACGTATTTCACGCCTTGACGAACCTTCATCCCGTGGTGCAGAGTGTTGGGATTTTCGCTTCCATCAGCGCGGCGATTGTTCCAGCACAGCAGCTTTCCCGTCTCAGGCTGAAAAGTCTTGCCGATGCATTTGAACCGCGTCGCGCCGCCCGCCACAACATCGTTCAGATAGACCATGAAGGTCCAGCTGCGCTGTCCGGCGATTGAGCAATATTTGGTCCAGTCCTGTCCATCAGGATTGAAATAGTCGCAATGTGGTTTGAATTCCTGCCCGACATCGTATCGCTGGCCCTGCAACGGCTCGCCATGTTCAGGCGCAATTCCCGAAAGCGCGGCGAGCATTGCCTCAATCTGCTGCACCGCATCCTCTTCTGTATTAAGATCGCAGGTCTCGCTGGTGCGGAAATAATGGTCGTCCCCGGCGTCGGCCAGCGTCGATGGACGACGGTCCTGATCAATCAAAGCAATCAGCGCATCGCATAGGGAAGGGTCCGCAAATCCGCGCCGCTGAAACAGTTGGATTTGGCCGCTGGGGACACGTTGGACGGCAGGCTGTGCCAGCAGATGTTCTGCAGAGGATTCGCCTGCGCGCGTCATCGCTATCACGATAGCGGCTGGGGATAGCAGGACAAGCCGCGAAATATAGTTGCGCGGCAGGGGCTGCTCACGCTTTTTCCCTTCCCATATAGAACGACTTGTGCAACAGGCACGCGCCGTTGCGCCGGGCGGGTTGACGCCTTCCTGTGCGGGCTTATCAGGCGCCTTCCCGGCTGGTTCGGGGGCGTGTGTGGCGATCGTAGCTCAGTTGGTTAGAGCGCCGGTTTGTGGTACCGGAGGTCGGGGGTTCGAGACCCCTCGATCGCCCCATTTCTCCCCCGATGCACTGGCAGATATTGCAGGGGTTTTGCGCAGATGTCGGCATTCTGGACCGAATCGGACTACGACGATCATGAACTGGTCGAGGTGGTTCGCGACGCCAAGAGCGGGCTGACCGCTATTATCGCGCTGCATTCCACGCATCTTGGCCCCGGTGCCGGTGGCACGCGCTTCTGGCATTATGGCGATCCTGCGGACGCAATGCGCGACGCGCTGCGCCTCAGCCGCGGAATGAGCTACAAGAATGCGATGGCCGGCCTGCCCATGGGCGGCGGCAAGGCCGTGATCTTGGCCGGTAAGGACAATTCGAAGACTCCCGAAATGCTCGCGGCGTTTGCCGATGCTGTCGATGCCTTGGGCGGGAAATATGTCACTGCCGAAGACGTCGGCATTTCCGAAGCCGATATGTCCACGGTGGCAAAGCGCACCCAATATGTTTCCGGCCTGCCGGTAGAAGGCGAGGACGCCGCTGGCGGCGATCCGGGTCCGTTTACCGCGCTTGGCATCTTTCTGGGCATCAAGGCCGCTGTGAAGCACAAGCTGGGCAAGGACAGCGTCAAGGACGTCCATGTCGCCATTCAGGGCACCGGCAGTGTCGGCGGCGGCGTTGCCCGCCTGCTGGCCAAGGAAGGCGCACAGCTGACACTGGCAGACATCGATGCGGAGCGCGCCGCAGCGCTTGCTGCTGAACTGGGCGCGCAGACGGCCGCTTCCGAGGCGATCATGTCGGTATCCTGCGATGTCTTCAGCCCCAATGCGCTGGGCGCGATTCTGGACGATGACGGCATTGGCCGGCTGGATTGTCAGATTGTTGCCGGCGGGGCGAACAATCAGTTGCAGCGCCCCGAACACGGCCCGATGCTGGCAAAGCGCGGCATTCTCTACGCGCCCGATTACGTCATCAATGCAGGCGGGATTATTTCGGTGACGCTGGAATATCTGTGCCGCAGTGAAAAGGCGCCTTGCGACATCAACGAGGTGCGCAAGCGGATCGCGCTGATTCCCGGACGGCTTGAGCAGATCTGGCACGATAGCGATGCATCGGGCGAATCGTCTGACCAGGTCGCTGACCGGATGGCGCAGAAGCTGATCGGGCGCTGATAAGCACGTCGATGCTCCCACATCGGGTATCGTGCGGCCATCCCCCATTGTGCCCAGCGCCAACCGCTGCCAAGGGTTTGCGCGGACGGTAATTCGATGCATGGCTTTGCAAATCCCAAACGCTTTCTTGCGCTGGCAAGCTGGCTGACTCCGCTTTTTTTGGGCGGGGGTCTGGTGCTGACCACAGGCGCCCTTGCATGGGGCCTGTTTATGGTCCCTCCCGACCGGCTGATGGGCGAAACGGTGCGGATCCTGTTCCTTCACGTGCCAACCGCATGGCTGGGTATGGGAGGATGGAGCGCCATCGCGATTTCCAGCCTCGTGTTCCTCGTCTGGCGTCACCCGCTGGCGGCCATTGCGGCGCGCGCGGCGGCGCTGCCCGGACTAGTGTTTACGATCATCTGTCTGGCCACCGGATCGATCTGGGGCCGCCCGACGTGGGGCACATGGTGGGTGTGGGACGGGCGGCTGACCTCGATGCTGGTCCTCGCATTCTTGTATCTTGCCTATATCGCTCTGGCGCAGGCGGCCGAGCGTGAGGGCGTCAGCCCGCGCATTCCGGCGATTTTCGGGTTGCTGGGCGCGATCAATATTCCGATTATCAACCGCAGCGTGGTGTGGTGGAATTCGCTGCACCAGCCGCCCAGCATAACCATGGGCAAAAGCGCCATCGATGCGGCATTCCTGATCCCCTTGATGGCCGCTGTGCTGGGGTTCTCGCTTATTTTTGGCGGCGTGGTGCTGGCGCGAATGCGTGCGCTGCTTGCCGATATTCAGGCCGAGGCGCGTCTGCGCCGCCGGGCTATGGAGGCCGCGTAATGCGCGAAGCTTTGGATCAATGGGACTTCGTTATCGCGGCCTATGCTGTTGGTATCACAGGCACGTTGGCAATGATTGTGTGGAGCTGGCGGGCTATGACCGCAGCTGAGCACCGCCGTCAGGAGGCACGCCGCAAATGAGCGCGATGAAAGCCAAACATCAGCGGCTGGTTCTGATCCTGTTGGCTCTGGTCGCGCTGGTCGGCGCGGGGCTGCTGGCGGCCTATGCGCTGCGCAATCAGGCGAGCTATTTCTATCTGCCAGAGCAGATCCGCGACAATCCCCCTGCTGTTGGGCAAGCGATCCGGCTGGGCGGAATGGTGGAAACCGGCTCGCTGAAAACGCAGCCGGACGGTGTCACGATCAATTTCGTTGTCACAGGACGCGACCGGTCGCGCGTACCTGTGCGCTTCGCGGGCATCGCCCCTGATCTATTCGTCGAAGGGTCGGGCGTGGTGGCCGAGGGGCGGTTGGGGCCGGAGGGCACCTTTGTGGCGGACAATCTGCTGGCCAAGCATGACGAGAATTATATGCCGCGCGAACTTGAAGGCATGAGCGAAGATCAGGCCCGTACAATGGCCGAAGATACCACCGTGGGCCTCAAATGATTGCTGAAATCGGTCTTGCTGCGCTGTGGCTGGCGGCGGCGCTTGCGGCCTTGCAACTGGTCGCCGGGGCGCTGGCGGTGCGCGGCGGTGCAGGCAGTGAAATTGCCGCTCTGATCAGGCCGGCAGCAGTGGTGCAGGGGGCGTTGGCCTCCGTATCGTTCGTAATGCTGCTGTGGGTTTTCGCCGTCACTGACCTGTCGGTGAAGCTGGTCGCGGCCAATTCGCATTCGATGAAGCCGATGGTTTTCAAGCTGGCTGGCGCGTGGGGCAACCATGAAGGCTCCATGCTGTTGTGGGTGACGGTCATGGCGCTGGCGGGCGGCCTGATCGCGCTGGTAGAGCGCCGCCTGCCCGAACGGACCATGCACGCCACACTGGCGGCGCAGGGCTTTGTCGGGCTGGGCTTTTACGCCTTTCTGCTGCTCAGTTCCAACCCGTTCGAGCGGCTGGCATTGCCCGCGGCAGAGGGGATGGGGCTGAACCCGCTGCTGCAGGATATCGGCCTCGCCTTCCATCCGCCCACGCTCTATTTTGGTTATGTCGGGCTATCGATTGCGTTCAGTTTTGCCGTCGGCGCGCTGATCACCCGGCAGGTCACACCCGAATTTGCGCGTGCGATGCGCCCGTGGGTGCTGGGCGCGTGGGTGTTCCTGACACTGGGCATCACCGCCGGGTCATACTGGGCGTATTACGAGCTGGGCTGGGGCGGCTGGTGGTTCTGGGACCCTGTCGAAAATGCCTCGCTGATGCCTTGGCTCGCCGCGACTGCGCTGCTGCATAGCGCCGGAGTGCTGGCGGCGCGCGATGCGCTGCGGGCGTGGACAATCATGCTGGGCGTCGTGGCCTTTTCTATGAGCATGATGGGCACGTTTCTGGTGCGATCGGGCATTCTGACGAGCGTGCATGCCTTTGCAGTCGATCCCGAACGCGGCACGTTTATTCTGGCATTGCTGGCGCTGTATATTGGCGGCGCTTTGCTGCTGTTCGCGCTGCGCGCCGGGACCATCAGCGAGGGGGAGCGATTCTCTGTGACCAGCCGTGAAGGCGCGCTGGTGTTCAACAATGTCATGCTCAGCGCAATTCTGGCGATTGTGCTGATGGGCACGCTGTATCCGCTGCTGACCGAAGCTTTCGACACGCGGGTTTCTGTCGGGCCGCCCTATTTCAATCCGGTTGGCGCGATTTTTGTCGTACCGATGCTGATCGTGATGGCCGTAGGTCCGCTGCTGCGCTGGCGGCGCGACAGTTTCGAGCGGATCGGGCGCGAGGCGGCGCTGGTTGCCGCTATCATTCTGGCTGCGCTGGTGCTGGTCAGCATCATTGGCGATGTGGCGATCCTGCCGCTGCTGAGTCTTGCACTGGCGGCGGCACTGGCGGTTGGCAGCTTGTTGCCGCTAAAAGGCCGCAATCTGCGTCTCTTGCCAATTGCCACATGGGGCATGGTCATTGCGCATTTCGGCATTGCGGTCGCGCTGTTCGGCATGGCGAGCGAAAGAGCCTTTTCCAAAGAGCGATTGGCTGCCGTGATGCCGGGCGAGGCGGCGCAGGTGGGGCCGTGGACCGTCACTCTCGAAGCGGTCGAACCTGTCGCCGGGCCGAACTGGACCGCCATCGAAGGGCGCATGTCGGCACGTTACCGCGATGGGGATCCGACCACGATAGCCCCGCAGGCACGCAGTTTCTGGACGCCGCCGCAGGAAACCACCGAGAGCGCGCTGATCACCCGCTGGAATGGGCAGCTGTATGCCGTGATGGGCGATCAAGCTGCTGGTGGCCGCTGGCAGGTCCGGTTGTGGTGGAAACCATTTGTCACATTTATCTGGTACGGAGGGATGCTGGTCGCATTGGGCGGGGTGCTGGCACTGATCGGGCGAGTGCTGAGCGATCTCAAACGCCGCAGCGTCACGCGCCGTATTGCCGAGCGCAAGGCAGAAACGCCATGAACTGGCGGTTGTGGATTCCTTTAGCGCTGTTTGCGGGCTTTCTTGCCCTGTCCGCCTATCAACTGAACCAGCCGAAGGATGAATTCGTCGAAAGCCGGATGGTCGGCCGACAGTTGCCATACTTCGACCTTGCACCTGCAATGCCAAACCAGCCGGGTCTTGCCAGCGCACAATTTACCGATGGCACGCCGCGCCTGCTTAATGTTTTTGCCAGTTGGTGCCTGCCCTGCATCGCCGAGGCACCGCAGCTTGAGCGATTGCAACGCGAAGGCGCAGAAATCGTGGGTGTAGCCATCCGCGACCGGCCCGCAGATGTGGCGCGTTTTCTGGCGCAAAATGGCAATCCTTACAGCGCAATCGGCTCGGATGACCTGTCGGCGCTGCAGCTTGAGCTGGGATCATCGGGGGTGCCGGAGACCTTTGTCATCGATGGCAAGGGTATGATCCGCTATCAGCATATCGGCGATATCCGGGCTGGCGATGTGCCGATGTTGCTCGGAAAACTGCGAGAGGCACGTCAATGAAGCGCTTGATCCTGATGATTGCAGCGCTTGTTTCGTGCTTTTCAATGTCTGTTTCAGCGCAGGACACTATGCCGCCAGCACCCTATGCCTACCGGCAGCTCGACGATCCCGCGCTTGAGGCCAAGGCGCAGGATCTGATGGAAACTTTGCGCTGCCTGAAGTGCCAGAGCCAGTCGATAGCCGATAGCGATGCGCCCATGGCGGGCGATATGCGGCATCAGGTTCGGCTGCGCATTGCCGCGGGGGAAAGCCCCGATGCGATTCGCGGCTGGTTGATGGAGCGGTATGGCGATTATGTCAGCTACAAACCGGAAATCAGCGCCTCGACCTGGCCATTGTTTGCAGTGCCGATGATACTGGTCTTGCTGGCCGGGGTCATATTGCTGCGCCGCCTGAGGAATAGCACATGAACTGGATCGCGATTCTGGCGCTGGCAGCGCTGGCATTCCTGCTCGCCGCGACCGTATTGCGACTGCCGCGCGGTGGTTGGATGTTGTTCGGCGCAGCGCTGCTGTTTGGCCTTGCGGGGTATGCGCTGCAAGGTTCGCCCGGTCAGCCGTCATCGCCTGCGGCGGCCAAGGGCGAGGCCCCGGTGGAAGGCGAATTGCTGGTCGAGGCGCGGCGCGAATTCTTCGCCAGCCCGCAGCCGCCGTCGCGCTTCGTCACCACGGCAGACGCGTTTGCGCGGCGCGGAGACTTTGAAAACGCGGCCAATTTCCTGCGCAATGCGGTGCGCGAGAATCCCAATGATGCCGAGGCATGGCTGGCGCTGGGCAATGCACTGGTCGAACATGCAGACGGCCAACTGACCGCCAGCGCGCTGTTTGCTTATTCGCGTGCTGAGGACACTGCGCCGGGCAATCCGGCGCCGACGTATTTTTACGGACTGGCGCTGCTGCGCGCCGGACAGGCGGTTCAGGCACGCGGCCTGTGGGCAGAGGCGCTGGAGCAGGCCCCGCAGGATGCTGCATGGCGTCCCGGTCTGGCCGAGCGGCTGGAGCGGCTCGATGCGCTGATCGTCCAGATGTCACCGGGCAGCGCCGACAGCCCTGCACGCTGAGTCAATGCGTGCTCTATTGCGGGTGCCAAGCCATGCTGCTAATCGCCCCCGCCTTGCCCTGAGCCTGTTCGCTCGCGAGACAAGGCTTTGTACCATGCGGCTGGACGCTACCACGCAATGAACGAGACCACCGTGTCATCCACCGGACCCGTGCCCGAGGGCGCAGTGCCGGAAACTCACGGCCATGGGAGTGGCTCGAAAGCCGCGCTCGCCATCGGTTCGATTGGCGTGGTGTTCGGCGACATCGGCACCAGCCCGCTTTATGCGTTCCGCGAAACATTTTCCGGCGCGAATAATTTTTCGATCGCGATCGACCGGATGCATGTGCTGGGTGTGGTCAGCCTGATTTTCTGGTCGATGCTGCTGGTCGTGTCGATCCAGTACGTCACCATCCTGATGCGCGCCGATAACAAGGGGCAGGGCGGCAGTCTGGCACTGGTCGCGCTGCTGTCGCGCCATATCGGCAAGTCGAATTACGGCTGGCTGGTGGTGTTGCTCGGCGTGTTTGCGACGTCGCTGTTCTATGGCGACAGCATGATTACGCCGGCCATATCGGTGCTGTCGGCGGTCGAAGGGCTGGCAGTGGTCGATCATAGACTCGACCCGTTGATTATCCCGATTGCGCTGGTGCTGCTGATCCTGCTGTTCCTGCTGCAAAAACGCGGCACGGCCAAGGTGGGCGCATTGTTCGCCCCGGTGATGATTGTCTATTTCATCGTTATTGCCGGGATGGGTCTGAACCAGATCATCCAGAACCCCGACATCCTGTGGGCGCTGAACCCCTATTACGCGATGCAGTTTTTCGTCACCGACGGTTTTATCGCCTTTCTGGCGCTGGGCGCAGTGGTGCTGGCGGTGACGGGGTCAGAGGCGCTGTATTCCGACATGGGCCACTTCGGGCGCGGACCGATGCGGCTGTCGTGGTTCGGCTTTGTGATGCCTTGCCTGCTGCTCAACTATTTCGGGCAGGGGGCGATGATCGCCGGATTGCCACCGGAACTGGCATCCGAAGTGGTACGCAACCCGTTTTTCCTGCTGGCATCAGAGGAATGGCGACTGCCGCTGGTAATCTTGTGCACGCTGGCAACATTCATCGCCAGCCAGGCGGTTATCTCGGGCGCATTCTCGATCACGCATCAGGCGATGCAGCTGGGCTTCATGCCGCGCCTGTCGATCCGCCACACCAGCGAAACCGAAGCCGGGCAGATTTACATTCCCGTCATCAATTGGGCGCTGATGGTGGCGGTGATCGTGCTGGTGCTGACTTTCCAGAGCTCCACCAATCTCGCCAGCGCCTACGGCATTGCCGTAACCGGCGCGGTGACGATCGACACGTTGTTGATGGGCGTCTTGCTGGTCGGCGTATGGAAATGGAAACTGTGGTTGGCAGCCCCGGTGGTGGTGCTGTTTCTGATCGTCGATGGCGCTTACTTTGCGGCGAATTTGACCAAGGTTCCGCAGGGCGGCTGGTTCCCGCTGGTGGTAGGCCTGGTGGCATTCACGCTGCTGACAACCTGGGCGCGCGGGCGCAAGCTGATGCGCGACCGGATGAGCGAAGTGGCGCTGCCCATCGAAATCTTTGCCAAATCGGCCAAAAACAGCACCACGCGGGTGCCCGGTACGGCGATCTTCATGGCCAGCCAGACTGCCGGTGTGCCCTCCGCACTGCTGCACAATATCAAGCACAACAAGGTGTTGCACGAACGGGTTGTTATCCTGACCGTGCTGATCGCCGAGGTGCCCTATGTGGATGAGAACGAGCGGTGTGAGATCCACGATCTTGGTGACGGGTTCTACCGCGCCGTGCTGCATTATGGCTTTATGCAGGAAACCGACGTACCGCTGGGCCTGAAGCAGATGGAGCGTTGCGGCGGCAGTTTCGACATGATGCAGACCAGCTTCTTCCTCAGCCGTCAGACCCTGTTGCCCAGCGACAAGCCGGGGATGCCGATCTGGCGCGAGAAGATCTTTGCATGGATGCTGCGCAATGCGGCGACGGCGATGGATTTCTTCCGCCTGCCCACCAACCGCGTGGTCGAGCTGGGCAGCCAGGTCGAAATCTGAGGCTTATTCGCCGGTTGGTGGCTGGTTTTTCAGCACTTCATCTTCATCATCGAACGCCAGCCCGTGCCGCAGCAGCATGGGGATCTGCGTGAAGGTGAACAGGAAGCTGAGCGGCATGAACACCCACAGCTTGGCCCACAGCCACGTTTCGAACGACAACTGAGCGCGCATGACTTCGTTTAAAGCGGCGAGCGCAAAGAAGAACACGCCCCAATTGCGCGACAGCTTCAGCCAACCCGCATGATCGACGCCTTCGAAAGCGGCTTCCAGCAAAATCTGGAGCAGCGCCTTGCCGCGCAGCCAGCCGCCGATCAGCAGAACACCGAACAGGATATAAATCGCGGTTGGCTTGATCTGGATAAAGCGTTCGTCGCGCAGCCAGATGGTCAGCGCGCCAAAGCCAATGATCAGTGCGGTCGAAAGCATCAGCATTGGCGAGATGCGCCCGAACTTCCATTTCGAAAACACCAGCGCCGCCACGGCTGCGACCATAAACGCAACCGTTCCGGCGATGATGGCAGCGATCTCGCCCAGCGGGCCGGGTTCTTCGGGCGCGTAGAACTTGTAGGTGCCAAGGAAGACCAGCAGCGGGCCGTAATCGACCAGAATGTTCAGCCAGCCGCTTTTCGGCTTGGCCCTTGGTGTCGGTTCGGGTGTAGGTTCGCTCTGCGTCATCAAGCCACTCCTGCAATCACGCGCGCGACCAGTTCGGGGTCGAAGGGGCGCAAATCATCGATCTTCTCGCCCACGCCAATCGCGTGGATGGGCAGGCCATATTGCTCAGCCGCCGCAACCAGAACGCCGCCGCGCGCGGTGCCGTCCAGCTTGGTCATGACCAGGCCGGTGACGCCCGCGACTTCCTTGAACACATCGATCTGCGCCAGTGCGTTCTGGCCATTGGTGGCATCAAGGACCAGCACCACATCATGCGGTGCCTCGGGATTGATCCGGCCCAGCACGCGGCGGATCTTGGCCAGCTCGTCCATCAACTCGCGCTTGTTCTGGAGCCGTCCGGCCGTATCGACGACCAGCGCGTCGATACCCTGGTCCGTGGCCGCCCTGACCGCGTCAAACACAATGGAGGCGGGGTCGCCGCCCTCTGCACCGCGCACCAGCGGCACGTCGATGCGTTCGGCCCAGGTGGCCAATTGGCCGATAGCTGCGGCACGAAACGTATCGCCCGCCGCCAGCATGACCGAATAATCGTCTTCCCGAAACAGATGCGCCATTTTGGCGATGGTGGTGGTCTTGCCGCTGCCATTGACCCCGATCACAAGTATGACCTGTGGACGGGGGAAAGCGGTGATCTCAAGCGGTTTGGCCACGGGGCGCAGGATCGATGCAATTTCTTCGGCGACAGCTTCCTTGAGCTCCTGCGGCGTAATTTCGAGGCCAAAGCGTTGCTCCGCCAGCTTGGCACGAATGCGCGCGGCGGCGGATGGGCCCAGGTCGGACAGGATCAGCGCATCTTCGACATCATCAAGCGTTGCATCGTCGAGCTTGGCGGTGCCGACAACGGCGGTCAGGTTCTCGGTCAGCTTTTCGGAAGTCTTGCGAAACCCTCCGAACAGCCTGTTGCTCCAGCTATCCTGGCTCATTGCAGCAGGCCTTCCTCAATGCGTGTCGGAGTGATTGTGACGATGGTGCCGGGCACTGTGTCCTGCGGCATGGCAATTCGTGCGAAGTGCGGCGCATAGCCGGTGCCGTCCCGCTCGGCGAGCACGGACAGTGGTTTATCGACGAGCGACGCCAGCCACTCGGCACGTGTCGCAGCGATGGCGGCGCGCAGTTCGGCGGCGCGGGCGCGGATAATCTTGCGCTCGACCTGCGGCATCCGCGCGGCTGGCGTGTTGGGGCGCGGTGAATAGGGGAAGACGTGGCCGTGGACGATGCCCAGTTCGGCGATGATTGAAAGATTGGCCGCGTGGTGCTCAGCGCTCTCGGTCGGGAAGCCGGCAATCAGGTCTGCACCAATGGCGAGGTCAGGGCGGAGGGTCTTCAGCTTGGCAACCAGCTGGCGCGCATCCTCGCGGCTGTGGCGCCGCTTCATCCGCTTGAGAATCAGATCATGGCCATGTTGCAGGGACAGATGCAAATGCGGCATCAGGCGCGGCTCGCTGGCGAACAGGTCGAACAGCACAGGGTCGATTTCAACCCCGTCGAGTGACGACATCCGCAGCCTGGCCAGTTGCGGAAATTCGTCGAGTATCGCCTGCACCATAGTGCCCAGCGGCGGACGGTCGGGCAGATCGTGGCCCCATGAGGTTACATCGACGCCGGTCAGCACCACCTCCTGCGCGCCCTGCGCCAGATGCTGTGCGACCTCGCGCAGCACCGCAGCGATGGAGAGCGACCGGCTTGGCCCTCGTCCCTGCGGGATCACGCAGAAGGTGCAGGCGTGGTCACAGCCGTTCTGCACGGCGACAAAGGCGCGCGTGCGGCGGGGTAGCGATGGTGGGGCGTCAGCGGGCACATTCCAGGCGCGCGGGTCGAGCTTGGCCGTGTTGGCGACCAGGCCGTCGACTTCAGGCATCGCGGCAATCTGCTCGCGCTCAACCTCGGCGGCGCAGCCGGTGACCAGCAGCCGCGCGCCGGGATGATCGGCACGCGCGCGGCGGATGGTCTGACGGGTGGTCCGCACCGCTTCGGATGTGACAGCGCAGCTGTTGATGACAACAATGTCCTGCTCGCCCGCCAGCAGCGCAGTGATCCGCTCGCTCTCGGCAATATTGAGGCGGCAACCCAGCGAGATGACCTGCGCTGCGCTCATGCGAAATCATCCCATTCGAAACTGCCGCGATAGGCTTCGGTCGCCGGGCCGGTCATGCGGATGCGATTGTCTTCGCCCCAGACGATCTGTAAGTCGCCGCCCGGCAGAGTGACGGTCACTTCGCGGTCGGTCAGATTACGGCGCATTGCGGCGACGGCGGTGGCGCAGGCCCCGGTGCCGCAGGCACGCGTGATGCCCGCACCGCGTTCCCAGACCCGCAAGCGGATATGATCACGGTCCGTCACAGTGGCGACGTTTACGTTCACGCGTTCGGGAAACAGCGGGTCCTGTTCAATCACCGGGCCGATTTGCGCCAGATCTACCGCGTCGCAATCCGGGATGAAAAACACCGCATGCGGGTTGCCGACATTGACTGCGGTTGGATTGTCCAGCGCCTCCCAGCCCACCGGCATGGCGAGCGTATCCATAGGATAGGCCAGCGGGATCGCGTCCCAGTCAAAGCGCGGCTGTCCCATATCTACGGTCGCGCCGCCGTCACCGGGCCGGGCGTTGAGAATTCCGCCGCCCGTCTCGATCTGCACAGCAGAGCCATGCAGCAGCGCCACCGCGCGCGTCGCATTGCCGCAGGCGCCAACCTCGCCGCCATCGGGATTGAAGATCCGCATCCGCAAGTCGGCAGTGTCACTGGGTTCGAGCACGATCAGCTGGTCGCAGCCAATTCCCGTCCGGCGATCGGTAATCGCGCGCGCGAAACCGGTGGTGATGACAGGCAGGTCTGCCGCGCGTGCATCGAGCACGACGAAATCATTGCCTAATCCATGCATCTTGGTGAAAGCGGCGCGCATTGCGCGCGTCATCTATGCATTCCGGCGCGCAGCGTCCAGTGCGCGGCGCGATCAGCTGACTTTGGAATTGCCGCCTTTGGCGCTGGTTTTGGACGGCGGAGCGAATTCCAGCACCTTGCCATCACCATTGGAGCTGTCCGCCAGCATCCCTGCGGTCTTCAGCCGTTCCAGCACCATATCGGCGGGCTCAGGACGGCCATAATGATAGCCCTGACCCTTCATCGATCCCATTTTCTTGAGCGCTTCGAGCACTTCGGCGTTTTCGATACCTTCGGCAGTAATCGGCAGTTTCAGCCCGTCGCTCATCGAAATGATTGCATCGACCAGCTTGGTACCGTGATCTTCCTCACGCATTTCGTGGATGAAGCTGCGGTCGATCTTAAGCCGGTCAAACGGCAGGCTGCGCAGCTGTGACAGGCTGGAATAACCCGTACCGAAATCATCCAGACTGATGTGCACTCCCTGATTGCGCAGTGACGTGATCATCGACCGCACCATGCCCAGATTTTCGTGCAGGCAGCTTTCGGTAATCTCGATATCCAGCCGGTTGGGCGGGAAATTGTGCTGCACCATCAACTTCAGGATTTTCTGCGCGAACCACGGATCACGCATCTGCACTGGCGAGATGTTGACTGACAGGGTCAGATCCTGATCCCAGTTTTTGGCATCTTCAAAGGCCTGCGCCATCAGCCGTTCGGACATCTCGCTGATAACGCCAATTTCCTCGGCAATGGGGATGAAGATATCGGGGCCAACCGTGCCCAGTTCTGGCGATTGCCAGCGGGCCAGCATTTCGAAACCGGTCAGCGTGCCGCTTTCCAGGTCGATCTGCTGCTCGTAAAACGGCACGAATTCACCGCGCGAAATGCCGCGGCGGATCCCGGCTTCCAGCTCATTGCGGAAGCGCAGTTCGTTCTCCATCGGCGCTTCGAACCAGTAGAAGCGGTTTTTGCCCTGTTTCTTGGCGTGATACATGGCGATATCCGCCTTGTGCATCAACTTTTGCGCCGAGGCAGCATCACGTACCGGGCCGTCAAGATGATGGTCGGCAGCAATCCCGATGGATAGCGTGATCTGGATTGGCGTGCCTTCAAATTCGACAGGTGCAGCGGCCATATCAATGATGCGGGTCGCGAACTGGTCGATGCGGTCTGGGACTTGCGAATGATAGGGCACCACGCAGGCGAATTCGTCGCCGCCAAGCCGTGCCAGCAATCCGCCTTCCGGCAAGAGGCGCTGCATCCGGGCCGCTGTGGTGCGCAAAACCGCATCACCGGCAAGATGTCCGTTGAGATCATTGATCTGCTTGAAGTTATCGAGGTCGATGACGAGCGCGGCGAAGGCGCGTTCCTTGCCGTCAACATTGGCGAGAATCGTGCCGAGAGCTTTGGTGAAGCTGCGGCGGTTGGCGCAGCCGGTCAGATGGTCGATGTCCGCCAGACGGCGCGCCTCCACTTCGGAAACGCGGCGCTCTTTCAATTCCTTGTTGAGCAATTTGTAACGCTGCCAGCCAAAAAGGATCAGCGCGATATTGAGGAGCAGTGCATTGGTCAGAGCCATGTCGGGAATCGGACCACTGCCGGACCATGCGCGCACTATTCCGGGCAGGACCAGACCGGCTGTACCGATAAACAGGATGATCGCTGCCAGGGCGATACCCAGGGTCACGAAATCGTGGCCATGCGGCTCGCGCAGAGCGGCCGACGCATCGTCATTTTTCCGCCGAAATGGATTAAGCCTCGCGGACAATTACGCCCCCTGATGGTGTTGCACTTGGCATCACGTATCAAGATGGGGGTAAGAAACGGTTAAAGAACCACAGCAAATTTGCTCCGTAAAAACCCGCAAGTCGCGGGGTGGCACACACCGGGCAGCGCGGCTATCGAACAGCTTCACAATTTCGACCCATTGCAGGAGTGTCTTCCACATGGCCCGTTACTGGCTGATGAAATCCGAACCCAACGCTTACAGCTGGGATGATCTTGTGGCTGAGGGCGAGGGGATTTGGGATGGCGTGCGCAACCACCGCGCCAAGAACAACCTCGCCGCGATGGAAGTGGGCGATCAGGTTTTTTTTTACCACTCCAACATCGGCAAGGAGATTGTCGGAATTGCCGAGGTGAGCGAAGCCGGGTTGCTGGACCCCACCGACCCGGAGGGCAAATGGGCAGCGGTCAAGGTGAAGCCGAAGACCAAGCTCCCGAATCCGGTGACTTTAAAAGCCGTGAAAGCCGAACCGCTTCTGGCGGAAACAGAATTGGTGAAATTGTCGCGTTTATCTGTTGCTGAGGTGCAGCCGGATGAGTGGTCGACTATCCTCTCTATGGCAGGAATCTGACGGATTTTGCTGTTGGCCGCTAAAAAAAGTCGTACTGGCGCTAAGGCCGGAACATCTATGGCCAGGTCGGCGTTATGATCCTGTAACCACGCGATATTCGCAAGGTGTATAAGGAACGAAATCATGGGTGAATTCACCGAAAAGGTTAAGGGCAACGCCAACGAAGCTGCCGGTAATGTCAAGCAGGCCGTGGGCGAAGCAACCAACAACAAATCTCTCGACGCCAAGGGCAAGGCTCAAGAGCGCAAGGGCGAAGCCCAGCAGCTCAAGGGTGAAGTTGAAGGCAAGATGGGCAACGACATCTAATCGTTGTGCATGAGGAACAAAAAGGCCGTCCTTCGGGGCGGCCTTTTTCGTATCAGCGTTTGCGCAGGGCGCTCACACTGATGCCACTTGCCGCAAGCTGTTCGATATTGATCAGGCAATGGATCAGCCGCAGTCCGCTGTGACCCTTGGCATCCACCAGAGCCTTTTTGAACTGCGCGGTGGTCTCGGCGCGTGCCGACCATCCACCATATGCATCGGCCAGTGCGGCGAAATCGGGATTGGCGAGGCGTGTACCGCTGACCCGGCCGGGAAATTCACGCTCCTGATGCATTCTGATCGTGCCATAGGCCGAATTGTCCACCACGATCACGATCAAATTCGCATCATGTTGCACCGCAGTCGCCAGTTCCTGACCATTCATCAGGAAATCGCCGTCTCCGGCCACTGCCACCACTGTGCGGTCTGGGAAACGCAGCGCGGCTGCGACTGCCGCAGGAACGCCGTAACCCATCGCGCCGCAGGTCGGTGCCAGCTGTGACGGAAAACCCGCATAGCGCCAGTAGCGGTGCCACCAGCCAGCGAAATTGCCCGCTCCGTTACAGATGATCGTATCGGCGGGCAGAGTGTCACGCATGAAGGTGACCGCTTGTCCCATGTCGAGCGTGTGGTCGGCGGGATGCGCAGTAGCCCAGCTTTCCCATTCCGCATGGGCCTGAGCCCCGGCATCGAAGCTGAGGACCGTGTCGTCATCCCACAGGGCTGCGCTTTCGGCGAATTCGCCCATATCGGCACAGATGGCCAGATCGGCGGCATAGACGCGGTTGAGCTCTTCGGGGTCGGGATGGATGTGAACCAGCTTGCGATCCGCATCCGACAGCGGCGGGACGGTATAGCCATCGGTAGTGGCTTCCCCCAGCCGCGCACCCACTGCCAGTATCAGATCGGCATTTTTGACCCGCTCGACCAGCTTGGGGTTCGTGCCATAGCCCAAATTCCCGGCATAGACCTGCGATGTCGGCGCAATGGCATCCTGTCGGCGGAAGGCGGTGGCGACGGGAATGCCCAGCCGCTCGGCAAACAGCTGGAAATGTTCGCGGGCCTTGGCGCTCCATCCGGCACCGCCGATAATGGCGACCGGGCTGGCAGCATCACCCAGCATCGCCATCATGGCCTGCATCGCGTCGGGGCAGGGGGCCTGTGCGGGCCGCTCCATCCGCGCGCGTGGCTGCGCCTCGGTGGCGCGGCTCAACATATCTTCGGGCAGCGCCAGCACGACCGGGCCGGGGCGGCCCGAAATCGCCGTGGCATAGGCGCGGGCGATATATTCGGGGATGCGGTCAGCATCGTCGATCCGCGCGGCCCATTTGCAGATCGGTCCGAAGAAGGCGGCGAAATCGACCTCTTGAAACCCTTCACGGTCGCGCATTCCCGAATCGACATCGCCCACGAACAGGATCATCGGCTGCGAATCCTGCATCGCGACATGGACCCCGATGCTGGCATTTGTTGCGCCCGGTCCGCGCGTTACGAAGGCCACGCCGGGCCGTTCTGTCATCGCGCCATCGGCGCAGGCCATAAAGGCAACGCCGCCTTCCTGACGGCAGGTCACGACTTCGACTGTATCCTGCTGGCCCAGTGCATCGAGGACCTGGAGGAAGCTTTCCCCCGGCACGGTGAAGACACGGTCGCAGCCTTGTTCGATCAGGCAGTCGACGAGGAGGCGGGCGGCGGCAGGGGTCTGGGTCGTTTTCATGGTCTGCGCGGTTAGCGTGCGCGCGGCACAGGTGCAATCGGCTGCGTGAGGCCGATGAATTATCCCCAGCATGCCGTCAGCCTGTCCCGATTTGCAACAAATGCCATTTTGCGGCTACGCAATACTTAAGATCGGGTTAACAGGAAGCCATGAGACGGTCCTTAGTCCTCACCAGAGAACACGCCCGCCACCCCTTCCGGGTGAGCCTTCCCCATCGCCGCGAATCGTTTGCTGATCTGCCGCAGGGGTTTGATACCAGCTGGCGGCTGACCGCAGCCGATGTGCGCGGTGTGGCGACGACCTATTTCGCCACGGTCGCAGCGGCGCTGGCGTTTATTATCTAAACCGCAGGCTGCTGCACGGCGTCGCGTTCTGCCAACAGCAGTCGCTTGGCCAGCCACGACGAGATCAGGCACATCGCCGCGCTCATCAACAATTGCTCGGTAATTCCCACGCCTGCCGCGCTCAGACCGATAGCCAGCAGCGAGCCGCCGACCATTGCCCCAGAATTGACGATATTGTTCGCCGCGATGGTGCGCGATGCCTTGTCAGGCGCGGCCCGTGTGGTGAGAAACGCATAGAGCGGCACCACGAACATCCCGCCCGATACCGCGATGCCCAGCAAGGACAGCAGGATCAGGCTGGCCATCGGCCAAGCGATAAACTCTGCCATACTCAGCAATTGCGTCGGCTGGTCGGTCTGCCAGATGCGGCACACCACGTAAAATGCGACCACAAACACACCCATGACGATCACCGACATGGGGGCATAGCGCGCCGACACCGTGCCTTTGAGCAAAGCGTTCACCGAGACCGATCCAATCGCGACGCCGACTGAGAATACGACCAGGAACAGGCTGGCGACTTCCTTGCTGGCCATCAGAACGTTCTTTGCCAGCGGCGGGAACTGGATGAACAGCACCGCACCGATGGTCCAGAAGAAGCTGATCGCCAGAATTGCGTAATAGACCTCGCGATTGTGCATGGTCTCGCGGATCAGGTTCCGTGACGCGCGCAGGATATGCCAGTCGAGCGGTTCGACCATGCCCTGCGCCGGGGCGGGCGGGATTTGCAGGCTGACCAGCCAGCCTAGCACTGCTGTGATGATGATCCCCACGGCCGCTGCTTCCACCGGGATCCACCCGGCCAGAATCGTGCCAGCGAGAATGGCGATATAGGTGCCGGCTTCGACCCAGCCTGTGCCTGCCAACACTTCATCCTTATGCAGGTGCTGCGGCAGGATGGCGTATTTTATCGGGCCGAAGAATGTGGAATGGACGCCCATTGCGAACAGCGCGGCCAGCAGCAGCGGAATCGCAAATTGATCCACCGCGATGCCTTTCCACGCCATCACCAGCCCGGCAGCGCCGACTATCATGATCAGAATTTCGCAGAATTTGACGATGCGGATGATCCGCGCCTTGTCGCGCATATCGGCCAATTGCCCGGCCAGTGCGGACAACAGGAAGAACGGCAGGATAAACAATCCCGAGGCCAGCGCGCTAAAGCTCGCCTCTGCCTGTTCGGAATTATAGACGCTGTAGACAACGAACAGCACCATTGCGTTCTTGTACAGATTGTCATTGAACGCATTGAACAGCTGGGTGACGAAGAGCGGCGCAAAACGCCGGGTCTTCAGGAGATGTGTTGTAGTTGTCATGACCCCCCCGGGAGTTAACCTCTCGCTGCCTCACGTGTAGAGGCATCGCCGTGGCGGACAAGGGGCAAGCAGTGGCTTTTGCCAAGCGCAAGGACGCGCTAGGGGGGCTGGGATGTTGACGCTGCCCAATATCCTGACGCTTTCGCGCATTGTCGCGATCCCGCTGCTCGCCTTCCTGCTATGGTGGCCGGGGTGGGAAGCGGGCTATCTGATGGCGTTCGTCTTGTACTGCCTGATGGCCATCACCGATTATTTCGACGGCTATCTGGCGCGGTCGAGCGGCGCGGTATCGCGGCTGGGCATTTTTCTCGATCCGATTGCTGACAAGATCATGGTTGCGGCGGTGATTCTGGTGCTGGCGGCGCAGAATGTGTTGCGCGGTCCCTATGTGGGTGATGCACACGTTATCGCGGGCCTGATCATCCTGATGCGCGAGATCGCAGTCTCGGGTCTGCGCGAATTTTTGGGTGGCTTGCAGGTTTCGGTACCCGTGTCGCAGCTGGCGAAATGGAAGACCACCTTTCAACTGGTGTCGCTGGGTTCACTGATTCTGGGACAGGGCCTGCCGCGCTGGACCGTTATGCTTGGCAATCTGGAGGCAAATGTGCCGCATACGGTTGGCCTGGTGACTCTGTGGGCCGCCGCAGTGCTGACTTTGCTGACGGGCTGGGATTACCTGCGCGTTGGCCTAAAGCACATGGATTGAGTTCAGCGGCCGCGAGCCACGGCTCTGCGGGCGACTCTGAACAGCTCACCCTCTGCCGAGGCAGGGCGGCCCGAGACCAGCCACAACACCAGCAGTACCGCGAAATACGCTGCCGCTCCGATTGCGCCCTTGGCGCTGAGTTCAGCCAGGGGCGATGCCGCCAGACGCGGGAGAGCGATGACGAGCCCATACATCGCTGACGCCGCAGCAAATGGCCGGATAATCGCGATGGCGAGGTGCCTGAGTGAATGGCGCGCGAAGTGCGACAGAGCAGCCACGGCGATTACCAGTAGGACAATCGAGCTGGCTAAACCGGCATAGGCGATGTCGAGCGGCGACCCGCCGCGCTGCGCAACCACCGCCACGGCAGCACCAAGAATTGCCACACCGCCGACGCTGAGCAGCGCAGAGGCACGCTCCAGCCCGCCTGCCTGCAAGGACGAAGCGATCAGCTTGTAAACTGCGATCAGCGCGCTGCCGATGGCGATGGGGGCCACAAGCGATGCCGCTGCCCCCCATTTGCTGCCCAAGAATACGGCTATGAAACTGGTCGACACAGCGGCGAGGCCAAGGCCCATAGGCGCGGCCATCATGGCATATCCGCCCAGCGCCGTGGCCAGCCGCGCACCTTGCTCATGAAAAGCGCCGCTGCGGGTGGTCTGCACAAAGGTGACGCGGTTGAGCGCCGTTGCGATTTCCTGCGTAAGGATGCTGGAGAGGTCTTTGCTGACGGCAAAGGCACCGACACTGGCGGTATCGGCGGTTCGGCCCACCACAATCCGCTCGACCTGAGAATAGATGACCTGCGCCGCCACTCCCAGAAATATCCAAAGCGACACACCCAGCAGTTCTGCCCGCCGCGCCAGCGACCAGCGCGGGCGGAACGGCTGCATGATGTAAGACGCGACCATCAGGCACAGCGATTGTACAATCATCCCGATAACCAGCGCCCAATAGGACCGCATCGTTACAGCCAGCGCCACCGTGACGATGAACGACACGATTCGGGCGGTGGCCCGCATTTTCAGATCGCGCCCGAAATCCAGTTGCCGGTCAAATTCGACAATCCCGATATTGGTCAGCCCCAGCATCACATAACGCGCCGACAGGGCGTAGATCACCGGCTCGACCCGTGGTTCGCCATAGAACTGCGCAGCAGGCCCGGCGATAGCGAACAACACCAGCGCCAGCAGTGCAAAGACGATCAACTGGATCGTCCATGCAGTGTCGAGATAGCTGCGTTCCGGATCGTCCATCCGCAGCAAAGCCTGCCGGAGGCCCAGAAACGAGAATATCTCGACCATCGCCACCGCAGTCATGGCCAGCCCGACCACACCGAAATCTGCGGGATCAAGCAGCCGCGCCAGGATGAAAACCGAGACGAGCCCAATTGCGCGCAGGCTCCACGTCAACGCCACTGCCAGCGCGGCGCCGCGATAGAGTTCACGCTTGCCGCGCGGGGCGTTGGTCGGCTCGTCCGGCATTATGTGCGCCCCGCGCTGCGGCCTGTCCCGTGATCAAACAACCGCCTTAGCACTTGGCGGCGTTCGGTATAGAATGGTGCCGGGTCGTCTTCAGCCCAGCTGTCAAAGCCGCGCTTGCGTGCAAGCTTTGCGACATACCCTGTCAGCCGCGAAAATGCTTCTGCACGTTCGGAGATACCACGAGCGGAATGCCAGGTTCCGGACAGGGCATCGAATTCTCCCCACACAGAAAATTTCTCCAACCCAGCGGGATAGTCGGTGCGCTTTGCAGGGGTGGGGCCTCCGCAAAGCATGGCGTGTAGCGTTGCAGGATAATCCGCGCCCGCATCAAGGGCCAGGTGCAGCGAACCCCAGAAACGCGGGTTCACCTCAAGCAGATAGGTCTCGCGACCATCGTGTGTGCAGCGAAATTCGAACATTGCCACGCCGGTATAATCCGTCTTCGCGATCAATTTGCCCACGCTGTCCAGCAATTGCGGGTCGAGGCGTTCCGAGATCCGCCAGCTGCTGGGTCCGGTGCGGTGTTCCTGCCGCAAGCGGCGGTGCTGGAACGCCTGCAGCGCTGCGCCATCCTTCGCCACAACCGACACGCCACGGCAAAAACCCGGCACATAGCTTTCCGCCAGCAGATCGCCGCCCTGATCCAGCCGCTGCTGTAACTTGGCCGCGTCTTCAAACAGTCCCACGGTCGCCTTTTGTGTGCTGTCTCCGGGCGCATAGGATCGCACCGTTTTTATGATCAACGGGAGGCCCAGCTCGCCTGCCAGCGTTGCGGCGTCGTCCCCGGCGATGACCGGACGCCCGCCTGTAACCGGCACCCCGCATTCCTGCGCAGCTCGACGGGTGGCGTCTTTGTTGGCCAGCAGGGCGAGCGCGTGATGCGAAGGGATCGCGAGCCGCTGCTCACCCAGTTGCGCGCGGTGGGCGTCGAGCTGGGCCAAGGCGCTGTCGCTGGTCGGTATCAACAGGGCGTAATCATGCTGGCGAAGCAACTCCGCAATCCGCGCCGCCCATACCGAGCCGTCACCCACATATGAAGGTATCTCGTGATGCGCCTCCAGATAGCGCGATTGTCCTGCAGGTATCGCGGCATCGCAACCAGCGGCGTGGATCCGCACTCCGGCTCTCCCGAGCGAGCGCACCGTGCCCAGAAACGCATTGGTGTCGCAGCCAAAGATCAGCACTGGCGCGGCTGGGTTCGGGGTCATTTAACGTTTGCTCGCCGCAGTTGGTGAAAGCGCCACGATATAGCCTTCGCCCGCTGACAAATCCGATTGGATCGATATGAAAATACGCCCATTCGGAGCGGCGGCAATACCATTGATATTGGCAAAATCGGCGAGGAACAGCGCCACTGTCTCAGGCTCACCATCCTGTTCCATTCGGTAGAGTCGGCCATTCGAACTGTCGGTGATCCACAAGGTGCTGCCATGCAGGGCGATGGATTCAGGCGAAAGGTCGCTGGGCAACATGATTTCGCGCCGCGCCTCTCCAGCGGTGAAGCGGTACAGATGATCGGTGCGGTTATCGGCCACGAACAGCGAGCCATCGGGCGCACGCACCATGCTTTCAGGCTTGCTCATGCGCGCGGCGATTAGCTCTTCGCTCACCCCGTTTTCACTGACATGGAAAACCCGGCCAGAGGCGCCGTCACCTACGTCGACGCCGCCCGCTGGATCGACCGCGATGCCCTCGCTTTCGCTCATTCCCTCCGACCCCGCAACACGCTCGGCACCGCGCGGTGTAACGCGCCACAGGCCGCCTGCCGAATCGTCAGTGAAATAGAGCGTGCCATCGGCTGACAGCCGCAGATCTTCTGGAGAGATGATGCCAGAGCTCTTGTCTGCCAGCGTGGTGAGCACCGCCCCCTCCAGCTTGCGGATCGCGGACCCGCCCTCATCGGCGATGTAGAGCACGCCGTCCGCCCAGAGCAGGCCATCGGGTGAGGTGATGCCATCGGAATTGTCGGCGATAATCGCGACTGAAAAGCTGTTATCATACAGCACGATGGCTGCCTCATCACCGCGCCCGCCGCACGCCGCCAGCATGGCCGCCATCAGGATCGGGACAAGCCGTCTCATCGCCCCAATATCCCGCTAGCCAATTCAGCAAGCCGCTGCAGCGTGCCCATCGCGCTGGCCACTTCGGCCAGCAGCAGGAACAGCAGCGCCTGTGTCCATCCCGGACATTTCTCCGCCCAAACCTGCACAGCCGCTACAGGCCCCACCAGAACCGTGCGACCGGCCAGCAAAACCGCAGCCAGCACTGCCAGCCCGGCCAGCGCCCCAGCCGCCATATCGGACGGCCAGTGCATCCCAGTCGCCACGCGCGGCAGCATGATGCCAAACACCCCCCAGCCAAGCGCCACCAGCCCCGCAGTACGCATCGCCAGAAATATCCCTGCGGCAAATGCAGCGAACAGCGCGGCATGATCGCTGGGAAAGGAGGCAAGATCATTCGGCGCGACCGTTCCGCCCTTCGCACCACGTGTCAGCCCGGCCGCCAGGCCAGTTTCCGGCGCTGTGTATGCCACTTGCGACAATGGGCGAAGCGCACCGCTTTCAAGCACGATAGTCCGTTCGGATTGCACCAAGGGACGCGGTGACAGCCCGCCTTGCGACGATACCAGTTTCATCACCGGCGCGATCAGGAACAGCGCCGCCAGCGTCAGCAGCAATGTCGCCCGCCGCTTTGCCAAAGTCTCGGCATCGGCGCGGTACCACCATGCGAACAGGAAACACGCCGCAATCGGTCCGCCTTTGACCAGCGGATTCTCCATCGCCAGCGCCATCAGCGCATCAAGCGTGAAACTGCGCCCGGCAATCTGATTGGCCGCTTCGAACAGCGTGATATCTATGTCCGCGATCATCGCCAGCGCATATACTACGCAGCGGTCGGGAACAGCCTGTTCAAGAAAGTGTCTCGAAACCGGCCATTACGCTAACCCGCTCTCAGTTCCTCGGCGAGCAGTTCGAAATCGTCGCGGCGCGGCGAATTTTTGCGCCATATCAGTGCGATTTCGCGGAATGCGTGTTTGCTTTTGAGAGGGCGGGCGACGACCTCTGTGCCATTAAGAATACCCGCATCAACTGCCATTTTCGGCAGCATCGTCAGGCCCAGCCCATTGTCGACCATCTGCACCAGCGTGTGCAGCGAGGTCCCGATCATGGTTGCGCTGGCGCGCAGTTCGGGGCGGTCGCACGCGGCGAGTGCGTGGTCTTTCAGGCAATGGCCATCTTCGAGCAGCAGCAGCCGCCCTTCGTCGATCATGCTGGGCGGGACCATGGCGGGCGGATCGCGCGGATCGTTTTTGGGGAAGGCGACATACAGCTCGTCCTGCGCGATATGCGCCTGCTCAACCTCGCCAGTGGCGAAGGGCAGGGCCAGCAGCACGCAATCGACGCGGCCATGCTGAAGCGATTCGACCGCATCCTGACTGGTCTCTTCGCGCAGGAACAGCTCCAGATCGGGCCGCTCGCGGCGCAGGCGCGGCAGGAAGCGGGGCAGCATAAATGGCGCGATGGTGGGGATCACGCTCATGCGCAATTGCCCGGCCAGCGGCTTGCCCGATGCCTGAACCAGGTCGGACAGCTCCTCTGCCTCACGGAGGATACGGTGCGCCTTGGCCACCACCTGATTGCCCAGAGCAGTGAAGCGCACGACCCGGCGACTGCGTTCGACCAGTGTCACACCCAGCAGCGATTCAAGCTCGCGGATGCCGGAGGACAAAGTCGATTGCGATACGAAGCTGGCCTCTGCCGCGCGCCCGAAATGTCCGTGCTCGTGCAAGGCGACGAGATATTGCAATTGCTTGAGCGTCGGGAGGTAGGTGCTCACTGAGCGTCCTGCCCCTCCGCCATGTCAGCGGTCATATCTTCGACCAGCGTCATGTGCAGGCGGCCATTCTTGACCGCAAACGCCAGCTTGCCTTCGACCAGATCGAGCGCGTCGCGGCCAAAAACCTCATAGCGCCAGCCTTCGAGAATTGGCAGCTTGCGCATGCCTGCTGCCAATGCTTCCATCTCGTCAGAACGGGTCAGCAGACGTGAGGCAACATCGATTTCACGGCTGCGAATCTTGAGCAGCAGCTTGAGCAGATCGGCAACCAAAGCGCCTTCCTTGCCCAGCGGTGCGCCGCGCTTCTGCTTTTCGGGCATTTCGTCTGCGGGCAGCGGCTCGGCCTTTTCAAGCACTTTCATAAGACGCTTGCCGATGTCATTGTCTTTCCAGGCATTTGACAGGCCGCGTACCTTGATCAGATCGGCCTGCTGCTTGGGCGGATGGCTGGCAATATCGGCCAGAGTTTCATCGCGCATAATGCGGCCGCGGGGGATGTTCTTGTGCTGCGCCTCTGACTCGCGCCACGCGGCAAGGCCCTTGAGTCGTCCGAGGACAGTCGCATTGCGACCGGGCGAGCGGATGCGGTGCCATGCAGTGCCTGCATCATTCGCGTAGTTGGACGGGTCCGCGAGCTTTTCCATCTCCGCATTCAGCCAGCCGCCGCGATCGGTCTTGATCAGCTTGTTCAGGATCTTGGGAAAGATCACTGACAGATGGGTGACATCGCCAATGGCATATTCAATCTGCCGTTCGGTCAGCGGACGGCGGCCCCAATCGGTAAAGCGCGCACCCTTGTCCACGGTGAAGCCCAGCCAGCTTTCAACCAGATTGGCATAACCGATCTGTTCGGACTGACTGATCGCCATCATCGCGATCTGTGTGTCGAAGATTGGATGCGGCGTTTTGCCGGTGAAGTTATAGACGATTTCGACGTCCTGACCGCCCGCGTGGAAGACCTTGAGCACGTCTTCATTGTCGCACATCAAATCCCACAGCGGGGTCAGATCGATCCCGTTCGCCAGCGGATCGATTGCCGCGGCTTCTTCCTCATTGGCGATCTGCACCAGGCACAGTTCAGGCCAATAGGTGTTTTCGCGCATGAATTCGGTATCGACAGTGACGAAATCGCTTTTCGCCAGACGCTCGCACAATTCAGTGAGCGCTTCGGTGGTGGTAATCAGGTCATGAATTTTCATAGGTTCTTTTCTTTGTCACGGGCGGAGTACCGCCCTCGGCCCGTCCCGCCACCTTGACAAAATGGCGGGCTTGCCCTGTTAGCGCGCACAATCCGCAAGGGAGTCCGCGCGCCGCGCCCCTAGCGCCATAGCTCCAAAATTGGAAAGAAATTAGATGCACGCCTATCGTACCCACAATTGCGCACAGTTGACGCAGGACGCTGTCGGCGAAACCGTCCGTCTGTCGGGCTGGGTCCACAAGAAGCGCGACCACGGTGGCGTATTGTTCGTCGATCTGCGCGATCATTACGGCATTACGCAGATTGTGGCCGATGAAGACAGCCCGGCATTGCCCGTGCTGGAAAAGCTGAAGCTGGAATCGGTGGTGACCATTGATGGCGGCGTGAAGGCCCGCGACGCGGTGGCAGTAAACCCGAACCTGCCGACCGGCGAGATCGAGGTTTTTGCCCGTTCGGTTACAGTCCAGAGCCGCGCGGAAGACCTGCCGCTGATCGTTAATTCGGCAGAAGATTATCCTGAGGAAACGCGCCTCAAATATCGCTTCATCGATCTGCGCCGTGAACGCGTCCACGCCAACATCATGTTGCGTAACCGCGTGATCACCAGCCTGCGCGGGCGAATGATCGATCAGGGCTTTACCGAGTTCCAAACCCCGATCCTGGGCGCTTCCAGCCCCGAGGGCGCGCGCGATTATCTGGTGCCCAGCCGCCTGCATCCGGGCCGCTTCTACGCGCTGCCGCAGGCGCCGCAGATGTTCAAGCAACTGTTGATGGTGGCCGGGTTCGACCGCTATTTCCAGATTGCGCCCTGTTTCCGCGACGAGGACCTTCGCGCCGACCGCAGCCCCGAATTCTATCAGCTCGATTTTGAAATGAGCTTCGTCACGCAGGAAGATGTGTTCAACACCATCGAACCCGTGCTGGCCGGTGTGTTCGAAGAATTTGCGGGCGACAAAAGCGTCACCCCGGCGGGCGAGTTCCCGCGCATCCCCTATGCCGAAGCGATCCTGAAATATGGCACCGACAAGCCCGATCTGCGCAACCCGGTCCTGATTTCGGATGTCGGCGCGCATTTCGAGAAGTCGGGCTTTGGCTTGTTCGAAAAGATCGTGGGCGGCGGCGGAACCGTACGCGCAATTCCGGCACCGGGGACCAATGAGAAGAGCCGCAAGTTTTTTGATGAAATGAATGACTGGGCGCGCAAGGAAGGCTTTGCAGGGCTTGGCTATGTGACCCGCAAAAGCGGCGAGTTCGGCGGCCCGATCGCCAAAAACCACGGCACCGAAGGCATGGAGAAGCTCTATGCCGAACTGGGGCTGGGCGAAAATGACGGCCTGTTCTTTGCGGCGGGCAAGGAAAAGGATGCGGCCCGGCTGGCCGGTGCTGCACGCACCCGTGTCGGCGAGACGCTGGGCCTGATCGAGGAGGGCGCATTCAAGTTCTGCTGGATCGTCGATTTCCCGATGTTCGAATATGACGAAGACCTCAAAAAGGTCGATTTCAGCCACAATCCGTTCTCGATGCCGCAGGGCGAGATGGAGGCGCTGGAGACCAAGGACCCGCTCGATATTCTGGCTTGGCAGTATGACATTGTATGCAATGGCTATGAACTGTCCAGCGGTGCGATCCGGAATCACCGCCCTGACATAATGTACAAGGCATTCGAAGTCGCAGGCTATTCCAAGGAAGAGGTCGATGCGAACTTCAGCGGTATGATCGAAGCGTTCAAGCTGGGCGCTCCGCCGCATGGCGGTTCGGCGCCGGGTATCGACCGGATCGTGATGCTGCTGGCCGACGAGCCGAACATTCGCGAGGTTATCGCCTTCCCGCTGAACCAGCGGGCGCAGGATCTGATGATGGGCGCGCCCTCGGCAGTCAGCCCGGCGCAGCTGCGCGATGTACACATCCGCCTGACCGAACAGCCCAAGGCTGATCCGGCAGAGCAGGTGCGAACCGACAACATCGGCGAATGACATGAAAAAGGGCGCGGAGCCGAAACTCCGCGCCCTTGTTTTTGGACTAGGCGGTAAGCTTAGTCGTACTGCTTTTCGATCATGTTGCCGAACTTTTCGCCTTCGCAAATCTCGGCATAACACTGCTGGATCACGGCGCGATCCTGCGGGTCGAGATCGTCATTCTTCAGGGCGGCATCGAACTTGCCCTTGATGTAATCTTCGCCTTCTTCGACGCGTTCGGCAGCGGCTTCGTCGCCGTTTTCGAACATGTCGGTAATCTCGGTCCAGATGCGATGCAGGCCGCCCGCAGCGGTGCCCTTGGTTACGAGCTCTTCACCGCGGCGTTGCAATTCTGCATTCAGCGTGCCGAGCGTGGCTTCACGCTTCTGCAAACGCTCGTTCAGCGCCTGCTTGAGCTGTGGGCTGTTCGCCTTCTCAGCAGCCTTACGATAGCCGTCGACCGAATCGTGGGTCGTGTCGGTGAGAGTTTTGAGGATGGTGCTGGTCATGTGGATGCTTCCCTTTGAAATTGGATTACACCAGACTAACGCAGCATTCAGCGAGAAGGTCCGGGCTTTTATGGCCCGGACCTCTCTAATCGTCGCAAACAGGCGTCGTTTCAGCCATCGCTTTCAACAAACACATATTCATGCTGTGAATCGTCGAGCGTCAGAGTGCGCTTTCCGTCCTGTTCGCCGATCAGCAGGATGAATCCTGCCAGACCGGGGCTGGTGAAAAAGACCGAGCTTGTGCCATCGTCATTCGCCCGCGTGCCGACCTTTGACCGCCCCGAAGTCATGTGCAGCCACGTTTCACCATCAATTTGCATGACATGAACCGGCCCGAGATCGGGGTTGCTGTAATGCGGCGCCAATGCGGTCAGCACGGCTGGGTCGCCTGCTTCAACCACCCCCTCGCGGCCCTTGGCACGGCCCTGAGCACCCAGAGAGACGATAGCCTCTACGTTTTCCTCTGCCTCCGGTTTGCCGTCATAGAGCACCTCCATCAGCTTGCGCTGGAAAGGGCCAAGCAGAGCCTGTCCCTCGTCGGAATTGGTGAGCAGCACAGCGCCCACACCAGCTTCGGGAATGAACCAGAAGTTGCTCTTGTAGCCCAGCAGGCTGCCGCCGTGGAAAAACACCGGGACCCCGGTCGAGCGGCTTTCCATCAGACCCATGCCGTACCAGGCGTCCTCGCCAATCGCGACATTGTGTTCGCGGCGCTTGAGCAGGTTTTCAGCGGAAAACAGCTGTGTGCCATCTGCCGCCTTGCCTTCCCGCAATTCGTTGAGCGCATAAAGCGCCATGTCATGCGCGGTCGACCATGCGCCGCCAGCCGGACGATAGGGGCGCACCACCGAATTCCACACCATTTCGATCGGTTGAACTTCTTCCCCAAAGCCGCGGGCGTGGGGCATGGCCCAATTGTCCGCCATCGCTTCAGAATAATCGAAGGTGGTCGCCTCCATGCCGAGCGGCACGAAGATGCGTTCATCCATCGCCTGATCGAACGCGGCGCCCAATTCCATATCGGGATGGATCAAATGCCCGCCAATATAGCCAGCGGCGCTTGCCATCAGATTGTTGTACTGGAACACTTCGCCAAAGCCGCTGGTGGGCTCGGTACCGGAAAGCAGGTCGAAGGTGTTGGATGCAGGCGTATCGCCGGAAGTGGCGACAACCATCTCCATATCCTTGCGCGGCAGGCCGGTACAGGCACAGACCAGATGTTCGACCAGCACCTTCGCAGTGGTTTCATCACTGCCCAGCCGGAACGCCGGGTACAGTTCAACTACGGGCTGATCCCAGCGCAGCTTTCCTTCATCGGCGAGCGAGGACAGCAGCAGCGTTGCCATGCCCTTGGTGTTTGATGCGACCATGAAGCTGGTGTTGGCATCCACAGGATCGTCACTGCCCAACGATTTCACGCCAAGGCCGCCTTCGTAAACAATGCGGTCATTATCGACCAGGGCGAGGCCGACGCCCGGTATTTTCAGCTGGGCCATCGATTGCGACACGAATTCGCGCAGCTCGGCGATGCGTTCTGGCGTCAATTCATGCGCGGTTTTGCCGGCGAAGCTTTCCTTCTCGAAATTGGCCGGACTGAGTGAACCGAAGGCCTGCCCAAGCTGTGCCCCGCGCTTGGCAATGGTCGCCAAGGCGCCGCGCACCAGCATCACGGTCCAGTCGTCACCTTTGCGCAGCGCAATACCTTGCAGCACCAATTTCTCGGCGGGCGAGGTTTCGTAGCCGGCAACAGTGATCTGGTCCCAACCGTCGCGTGCAGGCGGTTCTTGCGCCAGTTCAATCTCGCGCACGAAGTCCGGGTCGAATTTTTGCCAGCCCATTGTAATCGCGTCGCTGCCGTCCGCTGCCTGATCGATCCCGATCACGGCGACAGTGGCGTCACCTTCTGGCGCGGTGAATACCAGCATGCCATCGCGTCGGTCCGTGCTCCATCCCGGAGGGGCGACCATCGTGGCCCCGGTGCCGGTGTCGAGCGTCCCGGCTTCGGCGGCGACGGGCTCCTGCGCGTGAAGGGCCACCGGCGCACTTGCCAGAGCGATTGCCGAGGCGAACATTGTAAAGCGTTTCAAATTCCATCTCCCACTGTTATGCTTGAATACTACACCTGATTATCCATCCGTCAATTTACAAGTGGGGCTGTCTGGCCCTTGCGTTGGCCTCCGCCGTTCATTAGGGCGAAAGCCAATTTACTAACCCCCAGCGTAGAGGGAAGATTATGAGCGATACCGCCGACCGCGTGCAGAAGATTGTTGTCGAGCATCTTGGCGTCGAAGCCGACAAGGTTACCCAGGAAGCCAGCTTCATTGATGATCTGGGTGCTGACAGCCTCGATATTGTCGAGCTGGTGATGGCATTCGAAGAAGAATTTGGCGTCGAAATCCCCGATGATGCGGCGGAAAAGATCACCACCGTTGGTGATGCGACGAAATATATCGAAGAGCACAAGGGCTGATCATCAGCCTTGGACTTTCATTCCGCCGATAGGCGGGACCAGACAGGCCCGACCCGTTAGCGGGCCGGGCCTGTTGTCTTTTTTGCGGAGAATTTCATGCGTCGTGTGGTTGTTACCGGACTTGGCCTCGTCACTCCCCTTGGCTGCGATGTGGAAACCGTCTGGGCAAACCTGATTGCCAGCAAAAGCGGCGCAGGCCCTATCACGCGGTTCGATGCTTCGGACCAGAAATGCCAGATCGCCTGCGAGGTTAAGCCCAAGGATCATGAGTTCGGCTTCGATCCCGACAAGCGCGTTGACCACAAGGTCCAGCGGCAGGTCGACCCCTTCATCATCTACGGAATCGATGCAGCGGGTCAGGCGATTGAAGATGCCGGTCTGGAAGATATGGACGAGGCGCTCAAGCTGCGTACCGGAGTATCGATTGGCTCGGGCATCGGCGGATTACCGGGGATCGAACTGGAATCGATCAACCTTCACGAACGCGGCCCCGGCCGGGTCAGCCCGCATTTTGTCCACGGACGGCTGATAAATCTGATCAGCGGTCAGGTGTCGATCAAATATGGCCTGATGGGGCCGAACCACGCGGTGGTGACGGCGTGTTCAACCGGCGCGCATTCGATTGGTGATGCGGCCCGCATGATCAAGGATGACGATGCCGACATCATGCTGGCGGGCGGTGCCGAAGGTACTGTGAACCCGCTGGGCGTCGCCGGTTTTGCACAGGCGCGCGCGCTCAATATGAGCATGAATGACCGCCCGACCGAAGCCAGCCGCCCCTATGACAAGGACCGCGACGGCTTTGTTATGGGCGAGGGCGCGGGCGTGGTGGTGTTGGAGGAATACGAGCACGCCAAGGCGCGCGGCGCGAAGATCTATGCCGAGGTGGTCGGTTATGGCCTCTCTGGCGATGCCTATCACGTCACAGCACCGCATCCCGAAGGTAAGGGCGCGGAACTGTCGATGCGCATGGCACTTCGCAAGGCGGGGATCGAGCCGTCGGACATTGATTACATCAATGCCCACGGCACCTCGACCATGGCCGACACGATCGAACTCGCTGCTGCCAAGCGCGTGTTTGGCGACGATCTGAGCGGCGCATCGATGTCGAGCACCAAATCTGCCATCGGCCATCTGCTGGGCGGGGCTGGCGCGGTGGAGAGCATCTTCTGCATTCTGGCGCTGCGCGACCAGATCGTGCCTCCGACGCTCAATCTCGACAATCCGGACGAGGGCTGTGAAGGCGTCGACCTGGTGCCGCACACTGCTAAAAAGCGCGAAGTGCGGGCAGTGCTCAACAACAGCTTCGGCTTCGGCGGGACCAATGCCTCGCTGGTGATGAAGAAGGTCGACTGACGTGAGATTGCCGACCGGTCTGCTCGCCGCGGCCGCTGGTCTGGTCATCGCGCTGGCTGCGCTGTGGTTTGCAGGCGGCTGGTACGTGCCCAGCGATGTCGAGGAAGACACCAGCTTTATCGTGCCATCTGGCGCCACGCTGACCTCGGTCGCGCGCAAGCTGGAGGAAGAGCAGTTGATTGGCTCAGCCGACGGATTCCTGCTGCGCGCCAAGATATTGGGCGGCGGTGCACCAATCAAGGCGGGCGAGTTCATGCTCCCCGCAGGGGCCAGCCCATCGCGAATTCTCGACACCTTCCAAAGTGGAGAAGTTATCCGCCGCTTCGTCACTGTGCCCGAAGGGATGCCTTCGATCATGGTGTGGGAACGGATGATGGCCGAAGATCTGCTGACCGGGGAAATTCCGGTGCCGCAGGAAGGGTCCGTTCTGCCTGACAGCTATGATTTCGAACGCGGAGAAAGCCGCGCGGCTGTGCTGGCGCGGATGCAGGCGGCCATGCAGAACTTCCTCGCCGAGGCCTGGCCCAAGCGGGGGAAGGGCATCGCAGTCGACAACATCAAGGATGCGGTAATCCTCGCCTCCATTGTGGAGAAGGAAACCGGCGTCGCGCGCGAACGCAAAATGGTTGCGGGGTTGTATTCCAATCGTGTGCGCGACGGGATGTTGATCCAAGCCGATCCGACGATAATTTATCCGATTACCAAGGGCAAACCTCTTGGTCGCCGGATCAAGCAATCCGAAATCGCCGCGATCAATGATTACAACACCTATACGATGGTTGGCCTGCCCAAGGGTCCGATCACCAACCCAGGCCGCGAATCGATTGATGCCGTGCTGCATCCCGCCAAAACCGAAGCGCGCTATATGGTGGCCGATGGAACGGGCGGGCATGCCTTTGCCCAGACGTTGGATGAGCATAACAGCAACGTCGCCAAATGGTTCGCAATCCGGCGCAAGCGCGGCGAGATGTGAGCGAAGCGGGCGCGCCGCTGATCCTGACGGCAGAGCTGCCACCGGGGCTGCACCGCCGCTTTACTGCATTGCGAAGCGAACATTTTCCGCCCGAGCGCAATCATCTTGAAGCCCATGTCACTCTGTTCCACGCGCTGCCGCCGATGTGTGAGGGTGAGCTGCGCCGGCTGCTGGGACGGCTGACAGCTGCGATGGCTCCTGTTGGGGGCCGGATCGAAGGGATTATGCCGATGGGCAGCGGCACCGCTATCCGCCTCGCCAGCCATGATCTGCTGATGGTGCGCGGCGATGTGGCGGAGCATTTTCACGGCATGCTCACCGCGCAGGACAGCCACAATCCGCGGCTCCATGTCACGGTGCAGAACAAGGTTACGCCCGCGCAGGCCAAAGCGCTGCAAGCCTCTCTGGCACCGATAATCCTGCCCGAGCGGTTCAAATTTCCGGGTCTGGCACTGCACCGCTATCGCGGCGGGCCGTGGGAATTTGTGGCGCGCTGGCCTTTCCGTGGGAAATGAGTGTTGACCGGCTGCGGAGTGCAGCCTAAATGCGCCGCCTGCACCCGCCAAGGCGGCGGGTTTGCCCTTTGGGGCGGAGTAGCTCAGCCGGTTAGAGCAGCGGAATCATAATCCGCGTGTCGGGGGTTCGAGTCCCTCCTCCGCTACCACCTCCGCTACCAATCTCGAATCCGCATGGGTTCGCTTGCTTCCGCATACATCCGAAAAACTCAATTAAAACAGAATGATGTGAGTGATTCGCGTCCGCTTGCGTGCGCATGCATTCGCTTGAAGCCGGATTTGGTTTGGGGGTATTTTGGGGGTATTTTCCGGGGGTAGCGAAAAGGAGCGATACCCCCAATGTCCTTGAGTGAGATTCAGATCAAAAAAGCGAAGGCGGCTGAGCGTCCATACAAGCTTGCGGATGGGGAGGGATTATTCCTCCTCGTGCAAAAGAACGGCTCGGCGGCTGAAATACCGGTACCACGGGAAAGAGAAGCTGCTTTCTTTCGGTGCCTACCCCGAAGTCGGAATAGCGGCCGCAAGAGAACTCAAGAGAGCTGCCAAGGGTGTGCTGGCCGAAGGCAGGGACCCGATGGTTCACAAACCGGGTCGGGACTTCGAAGAGGCTAAGACCTTCAGGGCGATTGCCACCATGTGGCATGAGAACAGAGCAAGTAGTCTCAATCCCGCCCATGCGAAGCGCGTGTGGTCGCGGATGGAGCAGGACGTGCTTCCTGTCCTGGGCGAGCTCATGATACATGAGATAACCCCACCAGAAGTCCTGAAGGTCATTCGGAAGATCGAGGAGCGCGGCGCGCTCGACATCAGTCGACGGGCCAAGCAATGTATTGGTCAGGTATTCCAGTTCGCGATTGCCAGCGGACTTTGCGATTCCGATCCAACGGCGCATCTTCGGGGGGCTTTGAAACCACGTCCTCGGGTGAAGCATATGGCGAAGCTGCCTCTGGCACAGCTACCCGAACTCATCATGAAGATGGAGCGATACCAGGAAGAGGGTGAGAGACGATCCGAAATTACGCGGGCGGCATTGACCTTTGCTCTTCTTACATGGGTCCGGACAAAGGAACTCCGGTTCGCCAAGAAGCACGAGTTTGAAGATCTAGTCGGAGATTCACCAGTTTGGCGCATTGGCGCTGATCGGATGAAAATGGGCCGCGAGCATATCGTGCCATTGTCGCGACAAGCCGCTTCTCTTGCTCAAGATATGATCAGCAAGTCCGAAGGCGAATACGTCTTTCCAGGCCAGAAGCCCAAGATGCCGCTTTCCGAGAATACGATGATCTATGGTCTCTATCGGCTCGGTTACCACGGGCGACAAACTGTTCACGGCTTCAGGGGTCTGGCGAGCACCTGGGCGAATGAGCAGCTGGTCGAGGTCGGCGATCCACCGATGTGGATCCGCCGATATCATGAAGACTGGGTCGAACTGCAATTGGCACACAGCGAAGAGAACGAGGTTCGCGGGGCATACAATGCTGCCGAATATCTCGCTCCCCGTCGTGCAATGCTGCAGGATTGGGCAGACTTCCTCGATTCCATCGGCGGCAAAGCGCAAAACATTGCAGTTTTGAGAGCCGCGTGACCTGCTCCTAGGCGGGCACCTGCCCCAGCCATTCGACGCGAAGGCGGTCGAACCCGACAACGATACCCTCTGCGGTAACCTCAAATCCAAAGTCTTCGTTTGAGGGTTCGTAGTCTTCGAGAACCCAATGATCTCCGGCATCGGTTACAATTACAGCTCCCCGAGGAAGGTGCTCGAGCCGTCCGCTGATCCTTTTCCGATTCGTAGTCATATCGAACTGTATGCCATCCATCGGTCGATAACGCTCTTCACATATCCAGGTGTTTCCCGATTTTTCGGTATCCCGCCGGCTCGCGACACAGCGCCGGGTCCAGCATTGTATGCGGCCAGCGCGAGATGGATCGCACCGAAGCGCTCTAGCATCTGCTTCAGATACCGCGCGCCGCCATCGATGTTCTCAGCCGGATCGTGGCGATTGCGGACACCAAGTTCCCTTGCCGTTCCCGGCATGAGTTGAGCGAGCCCGGCTGCGCCAGCTGGACTGATCGCCATCGGGTTGAACCGCGATTCCTGCCAAATCAGGGCCTGAAGCAGTCGAGGCGGCAATTGGTATCGCGCTTCAGCTTGCCGGATGAGTGGCTCATACAAGGCTTCCTCGAAGCTTCTATCGATATAGGCCGCGCCGCCATCTGGCTTGCCCAAGTGGATTGCAGTCGGGTTGAAAGCGCGCCCTTTGTCGGTTGTAACCTGAACTGTGCCGAGGTCATGGTCGAAGACCTGAAACTCCTGCGCGTGCGCGGATCCCGAAATCGCAATCGCGAGCGCACCGCAACCGCAAGCCACCAGCGACATTCGCATTGAATTACCTTTCACCTTGCCTCCATCCGCAAGAGAACATAAATAGAACGCATGGGTGTAGGAAAACGTTTTTTGCAAGTTTATCCGAGAGAAGAGGGGTTCGTTTGGAGGGGGCAATTGTGAGGCGATGGAGCTGGTATGCCCGTTTCGAATTCAACCCTGTCACGTCATTCGCTCGAGGACACCGCCCGAAGGATCTGCGAAAACCGAGGGGGCAAATGGTCAGGCACAAGGGGCATGGCCTGCTGCCCTGCGCATGATGACCGCACACCTTCGCTCGGCGTGACGCTCGGCCGAAAGGCTATTCTCTTCCATTGCTTTGCGGGCTGCGATCAGCAGAGCGTGCTTTCCGCACTGGCGCGCGAAGGATTCGAGGTGGCCAGGTTTTTCTCGGGTTCTTCAGCCGAGAATCAATTCAAGTCGACCAGAGTGGGCAAACCCTCGGCAGCAGCGTTGAGGATCTGGCGCGAAGCGGAACCATTGGGTGCCAGTCCGGCGAAGGCCTACCTTGAGAGCCGCGGCATCCTCGCCGCATCTCCGGCGCTCCGCTTTCATCCACGAACGCCGCTTGGCCCGAAAGTACGGGCCCGCTTTCTGCCCGCCATGATCGCGGCAGTCAGCCTCGACGAGGGCCCGATCGCCATCCACCGCACGTTCCTGTCTACCGAGGCTTCAGGCAAGGCCGCTTTCGAAAAGCCGAAACGCGCGCTCGGCGCGCTCGGTGAAGCTGCTGTCCGCCTTTTCGCTCCGGCCTCCGGCAAGCTCGGCCTCGCTGAGGGCATCGAGAGCGCGATGTCGGCCTATGCTCTCACCGGCATTCCCGTCTGGGCGACCCTGGGCAATGAGCGCTTTGGTCTCGTCAGCGTGCCTGAGAGCGTGACCGAGCTTCACCTCTTCGTCGATCACGATGCTGGCGGCGAGCTGGCCGCGTCGCGTGGCTTGGCCGCTTATGCCCGCGATGGGCGGACGATCCACGTTCGCAAACCATCCTCACGCGACACCGACTGGAACGATGAACTTACAGCATGGCTGCGCCGCAAAGCGGCGCGGTAGAGGAGAGAGAGCTTCTCGAATTCCTGATCCGGCAGAGGGCCTGTCCCGATGCCCTCATCAGGAGGACGAATTGCCATGTTTCAGTCAGACTTGTTTCCCGCCGGCGAGCAGATACCGGCAGTGCCCCTGGCCTTCGCCATCGGTGCCCGGATTGCCGCGCTTCTCACCTCGGGTCGTCATCTTACCCGTGCCGACATTTCCGGGCTGTTCGCCGAAGAGACCGGCGCCCTTGACTGGGGAAGCGCCTGGAGCATCGACGACTACAATAACGCGGTCGAGATCGGGGCGCTGCTCTGGCTTCGCGAATCTTCGCGCATAGACCTGGCGACCAGCGTGCACGAAACCGAAGCGCGGTTCGACTGGCTCGAAGCAGCCTTGCCGCCCCGGCACGTTCGCAGCGAAGGACAGGTCGAGCTCCAGCAGTTCTCGACCCCGCCGATGCTGGCCTGGCTGATGGCAAAGGCCGCAGCCATCTCTGCGCACGACACGCTACTCGAACCCTCCGCCGGGAATGGCGCCCTCGCTCTCTGGGGCAGCCTCCAGGACGCCTCGTTGGTCCTCAACGAGATCGATCTGGCAAGACGAAACGGGCTGGGCCATATCTTCCCCGCGGCCACGATCACTGCGCATGACGGGGAACTGATCGCCGACCTGCTTCGCAGCCCGGTTCCATCGGTCGTGCTAATGAACCCGCCATTCGCTCATAGCCATGAACGCGGCGAGGACCGCGAGACCGCTATGCGTCACCTGCGCGGTGCGATCCGAGCGGCTGCGAATGGGGCGAGGATAGTCGCCATCATGCCCGATGGCTTTGACGCTTCCACATTCGCCAAAGCACAGGACGAAGCGTCGCTCCTGATTAATGTCCGCTTGGAGCAGATGTTTCGCCGGACAGGGACGGGGATCGCCGTTCGCCTGGTCGTGATCGACAAGACGCAGACTGCGTCTTCGCCCGCGATCACCGGAGACACCTGCGACCTGGTCGAGCTCCACGAGCTTATCACCGCACTTCCGCGCCGCGCGCAAACACCCGCCAGCCTCCATCGCTTGCCGTTCAGCAAGCCAATTCGCCGAGTTGGCAAGACTTCGACCCAACGCACTCCGGTCCGTCCGGTGGCGCCTTTCGCAGCGACAGCAGCAGCCAAGGCGAATGCGACCACTCTTGCCTATTCGGTCTTGGCCGACTCCGCGCCGGTACCTGAACAGACAGGCATCTACCTGCCTTACCGGCCCAGTCGCATCGCGTTCGAAGGCGCTCCGGCCCATCCCACCCCGCTCGTGGAATCGGTCGCTATGGGTTCGGTCGCGGCTCCGCAGCCGGAAGTGCGGCCTCGTCTTCCCACCAACTGGCAGGCCGATGGCCTTTTATCCGAGGCTCAGTGCGAGACACTGGTCTACGCTGCCCAGGCATTCGCGCGCGACCTACCGGGCCAGTTCAAGGTCAGCCAGGAGGGCACTGCGCTGGAACTGTCCGAAGACGGTCATGAATACCGCCAAGGCTTTTTCCTCGGTGACGGGACCGGAGCGGGCAAGGGACGGCAAATCGCAGCGGTCATCATGGACCGCTGGCTCGCCAGCGAGCGTCGCCATATCTGGATCACGAAGAACGAGGCGCTGCTCGAAGATGCGCGCCGCGACTGGGAAGCGCTTGGCGGGCTGCCGCTCGATCTCCAGCCGCTCTCGCGCTGGAAACTCGGCCACCCCGTGACGATGTCCGAAGGCATTCTCTTCGTCACCTATCCAACGCTGCGCTCGGGACGCGCTGAGGATACGCGGCTCGACCAGATCCTTGCCTGGGCGGGCGAGGATTTCGACGGCGTGATCGCCTTTGACGAAGCCCACGCGATGGCCAATGCGCTTGGGGGCTCTTCAACCCGCGGCAAGGTCAAGGGCTCCGAACAGGGCATGGCGGGCCTCAGGTTGCAAAACCATCTCCCACGCGCCCGCGTGCTCTACGCGTCTGCCACCGGCGCTTCGGATATCGCCAACCTCGGTTACACCTCACGGCTTGGCTTATGGGGACCCGAGACTGCTTTCCCGACCCATGAGGCGTTCATGACAGAGATCCGCGCTGGCGGCGTCGCGGCGATGGAGCTCGTCGCCCGCGACCTCAAGGCTCAGGGCCTCTATCTTGCTCGTGCGTTGTCCTTCGCCGGGGTTGAGTACGAGATCCTCGAACACAGCCTGACCGAAGCGCAGGTCAAAATCTATGACGCCTACGCCGATGCCTGGGCGATCATTCACCGCAATCTCGAAGCAGCGCTCGAAGCAACCCGCGTGGTCGACGAGGACAGCGGCGACACGCTCAATCGCAATGCCAAGGCTGCGGCGCTGTCGATCTTCGAAGGCACCAAGCAGCGCTTCTTTGCCCAGCTTCTGCTCTCGATGAAATTGCCGAGCTTGATCCCCGCGATGGAAGCGGCGCTGGGCGAAGACCATTCGGTAGTCGTGCAGCTGGTCTCGACCGCCGAGGCCATGCTCGACCGGCGTCTCGCCGACCTATCCGACGAGGAACGCGAAGCGCTCGATATCGATCTGTCCCCGCGTGAATATGTCATCGACTACCTTAGCAAGAGCTTTCCGGTGCGTTTGATGCAGGTCTTCGCCGACGAGGATGGCAATCTTCGTTCCGAGGCAATGAGCGACGAGGAGGGCAATCCCGTTTTCTGCCCGCGCGCCATGGCCGCGCGCGATGCGCTGATCGAACAGCTCTGCGCACTGCCGCCCATCGCTACCGCGCTCGATGCGATCATCGAGCACTTCGGAACCGAGGCCGTCGCCGAGGTTACGGGCCGGACCCGCAGGCTGGTGATCGGACGCGATGGTCAGCAATGCCTCGAACGGCGTAGCCCCAGCGCCAATGTCGCCGAAGCGCAAAGCTTTATGGAAGGCACCAAGCGCATCCTGGTATTCTCGGACGCCGGCGGCACGGGTCGATCTTACCATGCCGACTTGGGCGCCAGGAACCAGCAGCGCCGGGTCCATTTCCTGCTCGAGCCGGGCTGGCGCGCCGACAACGCCATCCAAGGTCTTGGCCGTACCAACCGCACTAACCAGGCATCCGCGCCGCTGTTCCGCCCGGTTACCACAGACGTAAAGGGCGAACGCCGGTTCATCTCGACCATTGCGCGAAGGCTCGATGCATTGGGCGCGCTTACTCGTGGCCAGCGCCAGACCGGCGGACAGAACCTGTTCGACCCGGCAGACAATCTCGAAAGCGACTACGCGCGCGAAGCGCTCAGCCGCTGGTTCCAGCTGCTCTATGACGGCAAGCTCGAGGCCACGAGCTTCGGCAATTTCGTCGAGCGGACCGGCCTCCGACTTGAAAGCCCCGATGGCGGATTGACCGATAATCTCCCCACGATCCAACGCTGGCTCAACCGCATTCTCGCGCTGCCGATCGCGCTCCAGAACGCCATATTCGACGAATACCTTGGTCTCGTCGAAGCGCGGATCGAAGCTGCGCGTGAAGCCGGAACGCTTGATCAGGGACTGGAAACCGTGAGGGTCGATCGCTTCACGGTCCTCGCCGATGAACTCCTGCGCACAGACCCCGTGACCGGTGCCGAGACCCGTCTCGTCTCGCTCGAAGTGACGAAGCACCTTCGGACTCTGCGATTGAAGCGCCTGGTGCGGATGCACGAGATTGGCAGTACGCACGCGATCCCGATGCGCAATGCGCGCTCGGGCAAGGTCGCGCTGTCGGTTCCGACCCGCCGCCTCATCGCCGACGACGGGGCAGTGATCGAACGCCGACGCCTTTTGCGCCCGCTCAACTCCGCGAACTGGACAATCGAGGCACTCGCTGAAAGCCACTGGGAAGATATTGGCGTCACCGCATTCACGAGGGCCTGGCGTGCCGAGGAAGAGCAAGCGGCCAAGTCACCGGTGACCGAGCGCGTGCATCTCGCCACCGGACTGTTGCTTCCGGTCTGGAAGCGCCTGCCAGGCGATCATGTCCGCGTCACCCGGCTCGTTGCCGAGGACGGTCAGTCGATCATCGGCCGCGAAGTGCTCGATGTCGATCTCGCCGCAATCGCCGAGACCTTTGGCCTTTCCGGAGTTGCCGGACCATCGGCTGAGCAGATCGGCGAGCTCGTCATCGCCAGCGGCAAGCCGCTGGGCCTCGCAAGCCACGATGCCTTGACCGTCAAGCGATCACTGGTCGGCGGCGAGCAGCGCCTTGAACTGACCGGTTTCTCGCCGGATCGCCTCGACTGGTACAAGGGCAAGGGCTGCTTCACCGAGATCATCCGTTACCGCACGCGGCTGTTCGTGCCAGTCTCCGCAGCCTCGTCCGTTCTTCCCACGCTTGCCGCCTGACCGCTCGGGCCGACCCCAACTCAGAATGAGAGTGGAGGGAGCCCTTTGGGCTTGTGGGCCTCGTGATCCTCACCTGCGCCTTCATTCCATCAGGAGAACACCCATGATCCAGTCAATTCCCTTGAAGAAGCTCGTCCCGAGCCCGCGAAACGTTCGCAAGTCTAGCGACGTGCTGGCCGACCTCCAGCTACGGGCAGACATCGCTGTGCGCGGACTGCTGCAGAATCTCGTCGTGCGCAAAGGAAAGCGCGGCAAGTTCGAGGTCGAGGCCGGAGGTCGCCGTCTCGCCGCGCTGCAGGCGCTGGCCGAAGAGGGCACTTTACCCGAAAGCCATGAGGTCACCTGCCTCGTCATCGAAGGCGACGAAAGCGAAGTGCGAGAAGCCAGCCTTGCCGAGAACTTCCAGCGTCTCGCAATGAACCCGGCCGACGAGGCACAGGCCTTCGCCTCCATCATCGAGGCAGGGGCTACCACGGAAGACGTGGCGCGCCGCTTCGGCCTCACCGTCCGGTTCGTCGAAGGGCGCCTGCGTTTGGCAAGTCTCGCACCCTGCGTCTTCGAAGCACTCGCCGAGGGCACGATCACGCTCGACATGGCCAAGGCCTATGGCGCGATCTCCGACGTGGAGCGTCAGGCACATGTCTATGCCGAGCTGCAGGACGCCTGGTACCAGATCACGCCTGACACCATCCGCCGCATGGTGCTCGATGCCACGGTCCGCGGTTCCGATCCGCGTGCCGTGCTCGTCGGACGCGATGCCTACCTCGCCGCGGGTGGCCGGATTGAACGCGAACTGTTCGACGACGATGCCAGTGAAAGCTGGATCGATATCGCGCTGCTCGAGGACCTCGCGCACAAGGCCATGGACGAAGCCGCAGAAAAGACCGCACTTGAATATGGACTTGCCTGGGTTCGGCCGACGCTTGGCAACTACGTCAGCCATGACCTCATCGAAGGTCTGGGCCGCTTACCATGCGAGCCTGCACCGATGACCGAACAAGAAGCGCAAAAGCTCGGCGAACTTGAGGCCGACTACGACCGCGTCGCCGCCGTGCTCGAAGACGAGGACAGCGACGAGGATGAGGTCGCCAAGGCCGAACAGGAACTCGTGGTAATCGACCGCGCCATGCGCGCGATCAATGATCGGCCGCCGGTACTCGCCGACGAGCTGAAATCCGAAGCTGGCGCCTTCCTAGTCCTCTCGCGAAATGGCGAGCCGACATTGGTCCAGCAATACTACACCGAGACCGAAGTCATCGCTGACGAATGTGTGGTCGAGGCCGTCGAGGAGAGCGGAGCGGCGAAGCCTAAAGGGAGCTCGCTGTCCCAGCGCCTGCTCGACGAGCTCGCGATGCAGCGCCGCGACATCCTCGCGATCCATCTCGCAAACGATCCGGCACTGGCACTCGACTTCATGGTCTTCACGCTCGCCGATGCCGATGGGCACGACTGGCACGCGAAGAAAGCGTCGACGCTTGTCGGATCGGTAGCGTCCGGCCCGGTCACCGGGTTTGAGGCCAAGGATGCGCCGGCGAGTGCTGCTTTGGCCGAATTCGCGGGGTCGCTCGATGAAAGCTGGCGTGCTGGCGAGAGCGATGTCGAGCGGTTTGCCAGGTTCCGGGCGCTTACCGACGAGGCGCGCTCGGCCTGGCTTGGTCATGTCGTCTCGCGTGCACTCGTTGCCAGTCTTGCCTGCGAAGGCGAGCGTTCGGTGCCGATGCACGAGGCGCTCGGCTCGCTCCTTGAAATCGAGACCGCGCAATGGACTTGTAACGGTTTTGTGCCGGTCACTGATCTCATTATGCCACTTTGGCTTCGAATGCGAGCGGGCTGATGCCGCCCAGATATGAATGGCGGCGGCGGGTATTGTAGAACCCGTTGATGTACTGGAAGATGGCGGCCTCGGCTTGTCGCCGTGTTGGCCAGCTCTGCCGCCAGATTAGTTCCGCCTTCAGGCTTTTGAAGAATGTCTCGACAGAGGCGTTATCATAGCAATTACCCTTGCCGCTCATCGATGGCCGCAGGCCGTAAGCCTGCAGCATCTTTTGATAATCGTAGGA
>NZ_VCAO01000003.1 GCF_005884405.1 Qipengyuania marisflavi
AAAATCTCCCTCTCCTCCTTGAGGATCCGGTTCTCCAGGCGCAGACGTTCATTCTCACGGGCCAGATCCGCCTGCGGCGCGGCTACCAGATCAGTGGGCCGATATTGCGCGACCCACTTGCCCAGCGTCGACAATCCCACCCCTAAATCTGACGCAACACGCCGACGCGACAGCCCGCTGGCCAGCGCAATCCGCACCGCTTCCCGCTTGAACTCTTCTGTATGCTTCATCATCTCGTCGGCCTCCTTGATAGAGTGTTAAACTCTCAAGTGACCGGCACAAAACCGTTACAAGTCCAGACGATGTTAGGCGCCCATGAAAGCGAGGTTAGCAGCTACAGCTATGCTGATCTCGCAGGCGCTATACGCCAATACGGAACGCAGGTGCGTGAGGACCTTCATGAGCTGTTCCGCCGAATGGTATTCAACATACTCGTCACCAATGATGACGATCACCTGCGCAATCACGGCTTTCTGTTCGACGGAATTGGCTGGCGCCTGTCTCCGCTCTACGATGTCGTGCCCAAGCCGCAGGTTGGGCTGGAGCGACGCCTCGTACTGGGAGTTGGCCCGGAAGGCCGCAATGCAACGCTCGAAAACGCGCTGGCTGGCGCGGCAGTGTTCGATCTCGGACCCGATGAGGCTTCGGCCATGGCCGAAGAATTGCGCAAGATTGTTGCAGCGCGCTGGCAGCCGCTGTTCAAGGAGGCAGGGTTGAGCCCTGCTGATCAGGGCCGCTTCGCAACCTGCTTCCGGCTCGCTAGAGAAGATGGCTGAAGCGAACTGTGTCGCAATGCCATTACCTAGAGCGCGTCTGCCTTAATCGGAACGAGATGATCCGCAAATTTCGTTGTCCAGATTGCGGCGCGGTAACAATGTGTGCGTGCGACGAAGCATACACGGAGCGCCAATCACTTCAATCTCGAGAAAACGCAGGTTGAAAAGTCAAATTTAGAACGGTGATTGCCTGGTGATTGCTAGACTAAAATCCTGGCATGAAAATTTCGAGAATATGATAGAGAAAACAATACGATATTGATTTTACGCGCTAAAATGTGGTATTTCCGTTTCCGGCGGCGGTAGCCCGGAACGCCCAGCCGCCCCCTGCGCTTAGGGTATGAAACCTATCAGGAGCATCGGCATGGCAGACAAGACAATACTTATCATCGGTGCATCGCGCGGGATTGGCCTTGGCCTGACGCGTGAATTTGGAGGCCGCGGCTGGCGGGTTATTGCCAGCGAGCGGAGCCGCAGCGCTGATCTGCATGCGCTGAGCGAAGGCAAAGATGTCACGGTCATAACTGTCGATATGTCCGATCCCGCCAGCTTTACAGGTCTTGACCTGGCAGACGGGTCGCTGGACGCGATTGTACTGAACGCCGGGATCACCGGGGCGCAGCATCAGTCCGCTGAAAAGGCGACTGCTGACGAAGTTGCGACAGTGATGATGACCAATGCGTTCGGCCCGGCCCATGCGGCCAAGGCTCTGCTGCCCAAGCTCAAACATGGCGGATCGCTGGGCTTCATGTCTTCGCTTATGGGCTCGATTGACGATAGCTCTGGCGGGTACGACCTCTATCGCACCAGCAAGGCCGCGCAGAACATGCTCGCCAAGGGCATTGCCGAGCAGGACGCCGCAGCCCGAGACATCGCGGTACTTTCGCTGCATCCTGGCTGGGTGCAAACCGATATGGGCGGACCCAATGCCAAGATCACAGTCCAAGAAAGCTGCAAGGGCATGGCCGACGTGATCGAGCAGTCCGGCGGCGCGGGCTATCGTTATCTCGACTACACCGGCAAGGAACTCGCTTTCTAGGCCAGCTTAACCCACCACTCCCGCGCTGGCGAGCACGGCCAGCGTCAGCACATCGGGGGCAATCGCGGTCATCGGGGCGATCTGGACGGGTTTTTCCATGCCGATCATCATCGGGCCGATAGTGGCATCGCCCGCCAGTTCGCGCAGCAGCTTGGCTGACAGATTGGCCGATTGCAGACCGGGCATGATCAGCACATTGGCAGGGCCGGACAGGCGGCTGAACGGGTACAGCGCCATCACCTTGGGGTTGAGCGCGGCATCGGGAGCCATCTCGCCCTCATACTCAAAGCCGGTGTCCTCGGCGTCGAGAATCGCCACCGCATCGCGGATATTGCCCAGCCACTGGCCCGACGGATTGCCGAAGGTCGAATAGGACAGGAAGGCGACGCGCGGTTCATGGCCCATGCGCCGCGCCACTGCCGCCGATTCGCGCGCGATATGCGCCAGCTGTTCGGCGGTGGGGCGTTCGTTGATCGTGGTGTCGGCCAGGAAGGTGGTGTGGTTCTTGCCGATCATCATGTGAATGCCAAAGGGGATTGCGCCCGGTTTTTCGTCCAGCACCCGGCCCACTTCGCGCGCGGTTTGCGCAAAGGTGCGCGTCAGGCCCGAAATCATCCCGTCGCCATGCCCCAGCGCCACCAGCAACGCGGCAAAGACGTTGCGTTCCTGATTGACCATGCGGCCCACATCGCGCTCGGTATAACCGCGCCGTTGCAGGCGCTTGTAGAGATAATCCACCATCGCGGGGACTTTCTCCGACACCTTGGAATTCTCGATGATGAAGCTGTCGGGATCCTCCACCGCCAGCTCGACAAGCTTTTCGCGCACCTTCTCGGTACGGCCCACCAGAATCGGTTCGCCATAGCCGAAATCGCGGAACTGGATCGCCGCGCGCAGCATGACCTCTTCTTCCGCCTCGGCGAAAACCATGCGCTTGGGATTGCTCTTGGCCAACTCATAAATATTGGTGAGCGCCGCCGTGGTCGGGTTGAGCCGCGCCTTCAGGGAGTGGCGATATTCGTCGAAATCGGCAATCGGCGCTTTGGCGACACCCGAATCCATCGCCGCCTTGGCAACGGCGGAGGAAACCACCTCCATCAGCCGCGGATCGAACGGTGCAGGGATGATGTAATCCGTGCCGAACTGGTGGTTCACGCCGTAAGCGGCGGCGACTTCCTCGGGCACGCGTTCCCGCGCCAGCCGGGCGATGGCCTGCGCTGCGGCGATCTTCATTTCTTCGTTGATCGCGGTTGCCTGCACATCGAGCGCGCCGCGGAAGATGAAGGGGAAGCCCAGCACATTGTTGACCTGGTTGGGGAAGTCAGAGCGTCCGGTGGCGATAATCGCATCGGGGCGGACCGCCTTGGCATCATCGGGCATGATTTCGGGTACGGGATTGGCCATTGCAAAGATGATCGGCTGCGGCGCCATCTTGCGCACCCATTCGGGCTTCAACGCGCCCGCTGCCGACAGGCCGAGGAAAATGTCCGCGCCATCAAGCGCTTCTTCAAGCGAGGTAGCCGCAGTGTCGACCGCATGAGCGCTCTTCCACTGATCGACATTATCGCGTCCCGGAGTGATCGGACCGGTACGGTCGCACATGATCACGTTTTCGTGCCGCACGCCCATCGCCTTCATCAGCGCAGTACAGGCAATTGCCGCTGCGCCCGCGCCGTTCACCACCACCTTCACATCGGCGAAATCGCGCCCCGTCAAATGGCAGGCATTGAGCAGGCCGGCCGCAGTAATGATCGCGGTGCCGTGCTGGTCATCATGCATGATCGGGATATTCATCCGCTCGCGCAGGGCGGCTTCGATGATGAAGCATTCCGGTGCAGCGATGTCTTCCAGATTGATGCCGCCAAAGGTCGGCTCCATCAGCGCAACCGCTTCGATGAACTTCTCGGGGTCTTCGGTGTCCAGCTCGATATCGATCGAATCGACATCGGCGAACCGTTTGAACAGCACCGCCTTGCCTTCCATCACCGGCTTGGACGCCAATGCACCCAGATTGCCGAGCCCGAGGATGGCTGTGCCGTTCGAGATTACCGCCACCAGATTGGCGCGAGCGGTATAGCGCGCGGCATTGGCAGGGTCTGCCGCAATGGCTTCGACCGGAACTGCGACGCCGGGGGAATAGGCCAGGCTGAGATCGCGCTGCGTCGCCATCGGCTTGGAGGCGATAATCTCGATCTTACCGGGACGGATGGTCTCGTGGTAAAACAGCGCTTCGCGCGCGGTGAAGGCTGTCGTCTTATCTTTAGGCATCTGGTGTCCTCCCCCAATTGCCATGGCCCTAACGCCAGTTCGCGCCAAGTCATAGGGGGAAAGGCGACAGCCGGCGCTTCCCGAATCGGACACCGCGCCGCTACGGCAGGGTGATGGCCGGTAAACCCACCCCGATGATGGAACAGTATTTCGCGCTCAAGGCTCAGGCCGAGGGTGCGCTGCTGTTTTACCGGATGGGCGATTTTTTCGAGCTGTTCTTTGAAGATGCGCGGATCGCTGCGGGCGTGCTCGATATCGCGCTGACCAGCCGTGGCGAACATGATGGCGAGCCGGTGGCAATGTGCGGCGTGCCGGTGCATGCGGCAGAAGGCTATCTGGCGCGGCTGATCAAGGCGGGCTGCCGGGTCGCGATTGCGGAGCAGATCGAGACCCCCGAACAGGCGAAACAGCGCGGCGGGTCGAAAGCATTGGTGGCGCGCGACATCGTGCGCTTCGTCACCGCAGGCACGCTGACCGAAGAGGCGCTGCTCGAACCGCGCCGCGCGAATCTGCTGGTGGCAGTCGCCCCGCTGCGCGACCGGGTCGGGATCGCCTCTTGTGACATTTCGACCGGACGGATGGAGCTGGAAGACTGCGCTGCCGATGCGCTGGATGCGGTGCTGGCGCGGTTGGGGGCAAGCGAGCTGGTGGTGCCAGATGACTGGCCAAAGGACTGGCCAGATACACCGGACGAGACAATCGAACGGCCCCGTGCCAGCTTCCGCAGCGAGGATGGCGAGACGCGGCTCAAGGACATCCACGGTATAGCCACGCTTGACGGGCTGGGCGATTTTTCTCGCCCCATGCTGGCGGCGGCGGCGGGACTGGTGGCCTATCTTGATCATGCGGGACGCGGCAAATTGCCGTTCCTGCTGCCCCCGGTTGCGCGCGGCACCGGCGCACATCTGGCGATGGATGCGGCAACGCGCGCCAGCCTAGAAATTTTGCAGGCGCAGGGCGGCGGACGCGATGGCAGCCTGATCGCCGCGCTCGACCGCTGTGTGACCGGCGCAGGCGCGCGGCAATTGGCCGAGGATCTGTCCGCCCCGCTGGCCGACCGCCGCGCCATCGAAGCGCGCTTGGCGGCAGTGCATCATGTCCACGGCGATCCGCTGCTGCGCGCCGATCTGCGCGCGCTGCTGCGGCAGGCGCCAGATATCGGCAGGGCGCTGGGGCGACTGGTAGCCGGACGCGGTAGTCCACGCGATCTGGGACAGGTCCGCGATGGTCTGGCCGAGGCGCGGCGGGTGCGCGATATGCTGGCGGCCAGCGCCGATCTACCCGATCTGCTCCAGCGGATGAGCGGCGCGCTGGGCGGTCATGCGGCACTGGTCGATCATCTGGCCCGCGCCTTGGTTGCGGCGCCCCCGACTGAGCGGCAGCAGGGCGGCTATATCGCGCCCGAATATGATCATGCACTGGACGCCTTACGCGAAACCAGCGGCAATGCCCGCCGCGCCATCGCTGCGCTGGAGGCGAAATATCGCGGCGAAACCGATACGCCGGCGCTGAAGATCAAGCACAACAAGGTGCTGGGCTATTTCATCGAAGTGCCCGCCAAGCATGGCGACAAGCTGATGGCGGCGGACAGCGGCTTTACCCACCGCCAGACGATGGCGGGCGCGGTCCGTTTCAACAGCGTGGGCTTGCACGAGGAAGCCTCGCGCATTGCCGAGGCTGGTGCCCATGCGCTGGCCGCCGAAGAGGCACATTTCGAGGATCTGGTGGGCGAAGTGACCGCGCGGCGCGAGGCGATTGCCGCCACTGCCGCGGCGCTGGCTCGGATCGATGTTGCCGCCGCTCTGGCTGAACGGGCTGCCGAGAGCGACTGGTGTCGCCCCGAAGTTCTGGACGAGCCTTGCCTTGATGTCACCGGCGGCCGCCATCCGGTGGTCGAGGCGGCGCTGGCCCGGTCTGCCGAACGCTTTGTTGCCAATGATTGCACGCTGGGGCCGGATGACCGGCTGTGGCTGATCGGCGGGCCCAATATGGGCGGCAAATCGACCTTTCTGCGCCAGAATGCGCTGATCCTGCTGATGGCGCAGGCGGGCAGCTATGTTCCCGCCACCAGCGCGCGGATCGGTCTGGCCGACCGATTGTTCAGCCGTGTGGGTGCCGCCGACAATCTGGCGCGCGGACGCTCTACCTTCATGGTCGAGATGGTGGAAACCGCCGCCATCCTCAGCCAGGCGACACCGCGCAGTTTCGTCATTCTGGACGAGGTCGGGCGCGGGACATCGACCTATGACGGAATGGCGCTGGCCTGGGCCGTGGTGGAGGCGGTGCATGAGCAATTGCAGTGTCGCTGCCTGTTCGCCACGCATTATCACGAGCTGTCACGGCTGGCCGAAACCTGTGACGCGCTGAGCCTGCATCATGTCCGCGCGCGTGAGTGGAAGGGCGAACTGGTGCTGCTGCACGAATTGGCGCGCGGCGGCGCGGATAGAAGTTACGGGCTGGCCGTCGCACGGCTGGCAGGGGTGCCGAAGCCGGTTATCAAGCGCGCCAAGGCTGTGCTCGACAAGTTGGAAAAAGGCCGCGCGCAAACCGGCGGGCTGGCGGCGGGTCTGGGCGATTTGCCGCTGTTTGCCGCCACCGCGCAGGAAGAGGCGGAGACGGCACCTGATCCGCTGCGCGAAGCGGTCGAGACACTCGATCTGGATGCGCTGACCCCGCGAGAGGCGCTGGAAACGCTGTACCGGCTCAAGGCGCAGGCGGCGGAAACCAGAAATTAACCAGTTCGCGGTAACGTGTGGCCATGTCAGGTCCGCGTTCTATCGTATATGTTGCACTCGGTGCCATTGTGCTGATGGCCGTGGCAGCTATTGTTTTTTCGGCGCTGGGTCGCGGTGGCGAAATGCGTAATGCCGAAGACGATTTTCAGGCCGGTCTGACCAGCACCACAGCGCCGACTGCAGCGATGCCCCCAGCCGTCCACGCAAAGATCAAAACAGCGCCCGCAGCACGGCAACAGGATCTGTCCGCATGGTACGCGGAATCAGCAATTGGGTCGGTCGATCCCGCACCAAAAGACCCCACCCCTCCTGCTCCGCAAGGTGCCACCACAGCGCCGGTCGACGACAGCCATCTGATTAACGACACGGCTCCGCTTGTCGATACTGCCCCGCTCGGCCAAGAACCTTAAATCCCGAAATTCGTGGAAGATTTGGCCAATTTGCGATAGCAGGCGGATATGGCGCAGGATGATCCTGATACGGGCGACACTGACAAAAGCACCAAATGGGCTGAAAATCGCACCGATTGGGCCGAGGATCGCACGATCCTTGCTGTCGAGCGGACCTTTGCCGGGTGGATGCGCACCGCCTTTGCCGCGATCGGCATCGGTCTGGCATTTCGCGTGTTGTTTGGTGCATTCGAACCGCCGTGGCTCGCCAAGGCCATTGCCACCATGTTCATCGCTCTGGGCGGCGCACTGGCCATCGGCGCCGAGCGGCGCACCCGCAAGGCGTTTGCCAAGCTATCATCGCATAAGGTGGTCGCGCTCGGCACGCCCAAGATCCGCTGGATTGGGTGGCTGATCGCCGCGAGCACCATAGTCCTTATCGCGGGACTATGGGTGCTCAACGACGGTGATCTGAAAGGCTGAGTTAGCTGTCGTCGCCTTCGAATTCGGCATCGTGACCCTTGCCGAACTTGCCCGCGTTATCGTCCATATTGGGCTCACCCTTGAACGCCCCCATGTCGATGCGGCCTGACGATTCCATATCGCGCATATGATCGACCAGATCCTGCGTCGAATCGCCCATCACGCCACTGTCGCCGACCTTGATGCTTTCGGTCGGGCTGGCGTTCTGTTTGGCCTGCGCATCGGCGGAAACCGTCTGCGCCTGAGACTGCGCATCGTCCTGTTCGGAATTGTGCGTTTCGGGGGCAATGTCCTTGGGGGTGGTCATGGGAAAATTCTCCTTTCCCGATGAACGGCCCGCGCCGGAGTCGTGTTCCCGGTTACCGCGTCGGAACTGGCGCCTCGCCCGAATAATCGTAAAATCCGCGACCAACCTTGCGGCCCAGCCATCCGGCTTCGACATATTTCACCAGCAGCGGCGCAGGCCGGTATTTGGTATCGCGGGTGGTCTTGTAAAGCACGCCCATGATGTCGAGGCAGGTATCAAGTCCGACAAAATCGGCCAGCTGCAACGGTCCCATCGGATGGTTGAGACCCAGGCGGCACCCCTTGTCGATATCCTCGATCCCGGCGGTCGACTGGCCCAGCACGAACACCGCCTCGTTGATCATCGGCAGCAGGATGCGGTTGACCACAAAGCCCGGCTCGTCCTGGCTCAGCACCACTTCCTTGCCCAGCCCTTCGGCAAAGGCGACCGTGCTGGCAGTGGTGGCTTCGCTGGTGGCGAGGCCGGGGATCACTTCGATCAGGCCCATGACCGGCACGGGGTTGAAGAAATGCAGGCCGATGAACCGCCCCGGATCGGGCGAGAAATTGGCCATCCGGGTGATCGGGATGGAACTGGTGTTGGACGCCATGATCGCATCATCGCGCAATTCCTTGCCCGCCGCTTCGAAGATCGCGCGCTTGATTTCCTCACGCTCGGTCGCGGCTTCGATGATGAAATCGGCTTCGCCCATGCGGGCATAATCGCCCACCGGGGTGATACGCGACAGCGCCGCCTCGGCATCGGCGACCGCGATTTTGCCGCGGCCGACCAGCTTGCCCAGCGCCTTGTCGATCCCGGCAACCGAAGCTTCGGCCACCGCCAGATCGATATCGGCGAGCAACACGGTCATACCGTGCTGCGCAATGGTCTGCGCGATGCCCGAGCCCATCTGGCCCGCACCGATAATGGCGATTGTCGAACTCATGGAAAATACCTTCGCAAGTGCAGCAAAACGCCGCCCTAGCGAAGCGCTGCGGCGCTGGCTAGCGGGCGTTCAACGGTTCTGGCCGGGAATCCACGGCACGTCCTGCGCGCCATCAGCATTGGCAACGCGCGCCAGTACAAACAGATAATCGGACAGGCGGTTGATATAGGCGGTCGCCTGCGGATTGATCGGCGCGCACCCGGCCAGCGCGGTGATGGACCGTTCGGCCCGCCGCGCACTGGCCCGCGCAACATGCAGACGCGCCGCCGCCTCGGTCCCGCCGGGCAGCACAAAGCTGGTCAGCGGTTCGAGCCGTTCATTGGCCGCGTCGATTGCTTCCTCCAGCCATGTCACCTGAGCGGCCAAAATGCGCAGCACCATTTCGGACGGGGCGAAATCTTCGCCCTCCTCAGCCGGTGTCGCCAGATCGGCGCCGAGGTCGAACATATCGTTCTGGATCCGGTACAGCGTATCGGCGTGCGCGCTGCCGACCAGCGCCACCGCCGCAAGGCCCAGCGCGCTGTTGGCTTCATCGACCGCGCCGATGGCTTCCATCCGCGGGGCGTGCTTGGCCAGCCGCGAGCCGTCGACCAACCCGGTGGTGCCATCATCGCCAGTGCGGGTGTAAATCCTGTTGAGCTTGACCATCAGCTGGCCATGGCCAGAATTACCGCAACCACCAGCACTGCCAGCGCCTGATATTTGATGCGGTTGAACATCATCTTGTTCTGCAGCAACTGCATGTCGGTGGCGTCCTGTTGCTCGCCCGTTTCCAAATCGATCTTGGTGCTTTTCAGGAACGCGACCACTCCGCGTACGAGCGAGAAGACTACCATAACCATGGCCGCGACGAGAAGAATGATCAGGAAAGTTTGCATGCCCCAGACTTAAGCGCTGGACAGCGAAATACCAGCCGGAAATCTGTGCAACCGCAGTTGCGCGGCAAGCAACGCCCCATCCTCGCCCACCCGCCTGCGGTCGGCCAGCGATGGCGAACCGCGCCGCTTGGCCAGCTTTTTGCCGTCGTCATCCACCAGCAGCGCATGATGATGCCAGCGCGGCACGGGCAGACCGAGCAGCGCCTGCAGCACCCGGTGGATATGCGTCGCGGTGAACAGATCCGTGCCGCGCGTCACCACAGTCACACCGTCGGCAGCGTCATCAAGCGTGGCGGCGAGGTGATAGCTGGCCGGTTCTTCCTTGCGCACCAGCACCACATCGCCCAGCAGATCGGGCCGGGCCTGCTGTTCTCCGGCCAGCGCGTCGTGCCATGCCAGCGCCCCGGTCCGCTCCAGGGCTTTGGCGACATCGAGCCGCCAGGCCAGTGGCTGCCCCGCTTGCGGACCATGTACGCGGCAGCGGCCGCCATAGACCGGCCCTTCCGGCCCAATGCTCTGCGCTTCTTCCGCAATTTGCGCGCGGGTGCACGAACAGGGGTACAGCAACCCTTCCCCGCGCAAAAACTCCGCCGCCTCGCCATAGCGCGCCAGCCGGGAACTTTGCTGCGGCACCTCGTCCCAGGTCAGGCCCAACCAGCGCAGATCATCGCGAAATTCCTGCGCCAGTTCGGCCCGGGAGCGTGCCCCGTCGATATCCTCGATCCGCAGCAGAAACCGCCCGTCCGCTGCCCGCGCCAGATCATGCGCGGTGATCGCGGAACAGGCGTGGCCAAGATGCAGCGAGCCGTTCGGACTGGGGGCGAAGCGGGTGACGATCATAGGCGACTCGGGGATAATCCTCTTTCCCGGCGGTGTAACAGGGTTGACGCCCAAAGCTGTAAGTGCAGGATTGCATCCATCGGGAGGAACGCGATCCGTGTTGTGGGCGAGTGTATAAGGCCGATCTGATCGACGGGGCCAGCCGGTTCCGCAGCACCGATGGCGATCCGGCGCGCAGCCTGCAATCGTGCCCGTCTCTGGTGCTCAATGCGGATTACACGCCGCTGTCCTATTATCCGCTCAGCCTGTGGCCGTGGCAGACCGCGATCAAGGCGATTTTTCTCGACCGGGTGGATGTAATCGAAACCTATGACCGCGAGGTTCACTCGCCCAATCTGGATATGAAAATCCCCAGCGTGATCGCGCTGCGGCAATATGTCCGGCCATCCGAATTTCCCGCCTTCACCCGCTTCAACCTGTTCCTGCGCGACCGGTTTTCCTGCCAGTTCTGCGGCAATATGCAGCATCTGACCTTCGATCACGTGATCCCGCGGCGGCTGGGCGGCAAGACCACCTGGGAAAACATCGCCACCGCGTGTGCGCCCTGCAACATGAAAAAAGGCGGGCGCACTCCCCGGCAGGCGGGGATGCATCTTTACGCCGAACCGATCCGCCCGACGCATTGGCAGTTGCAACAGCACGGCAAGCAATTCCCGCCGAACTACCTGCACGAGACATGGCGTGACTGGCTTTATTGGGACATCGAGCTGGAGGCCTGAGCGCAACCGGTGGACCACCGAAGTGGGGGTTTTAAAAAACTTTCGGTGGAAAGATTGCTTAATTCTTTCAGTGCTTTGCCGCGATTTTACACCCGGCAACCGTGACCTTCGGAAAACGGGGTGGGAGGATGCAGATATCGCCATGCAGATGAGACTGGCACCAAGCCGGCCCTGTAGGAAAGCGGTTTGCGCAAAGAGGTTTTGGCCGGGATCGAATACGCGATCACGTCACCGCACCCCGCTCGCCAAATTCTGCCCGCTGCCATTCCCCCGTCTGCATAACCTCGGCCAGATTCCGCACCGCTTCTGCCATGTCCGCAAAACGAAGATAGGCAGGTGCGAAGCCGAAGCGCAGGATATCGGGATCGCGGAAGTCGCCGATGACGCCGCGCGCAATCAGCGCCTGGCAAATCGCGAAAGCTTGCGGGTGGCGGAAGGATAGCTGGCTGCCGCGCCGGGCGGGATCGGCGGGGCTGACCAGCTCCAGCTCCACACCGCTTTCGGCGAGGCACTGGCGGAAAAATTCGGACAGATGCTGTGATTTTGCATGCAGCGGCGCGATGCCGATTTCGGCGATCAGATCCACTCCGACCTCCAGCGCCGCCAGCCCGAGGATCGGCGGCGTACCGCACAGCATCCGGTCCACACCAGGAGCGGGGCTGTAATCGTCGCTGAAGGCAAAGGGCTTGGCGTGCCCCATCCACCCGCTCAGCGGTTGCCGCAGCGCCGCCTGATGCCGCTCGGCCACGAAAGCATAGGCGGGCGCACCGGGTCCGCCATTGAGATATTTGTACCCGCAACCGACCGCCAAATCGGCCTCGCACGCGGCCAGATCGACCGGCAGCGCGCCGCCCGAATGCGACAAATCCCACAGCACCAGCGCGCCCGCGTCATGCGCTGCGCGGGTCAGCGCGATCATGTCGAACAATTCGCCGGTTTTGTAATGCGCATGGGTCAGCAGCAGCAGCGCAACGTCATCGTCCAGCGCCCCCGCCAGCTCATCGCGCGGGGCCAGACGCCGCTTGGCCAGACCCTGCTGCTCCAGCCCTTCGATCATATACAGATCGGTCGGGAAATTGCCCGGCTCGCTCAGCACCACTGTGCGCCCCGGACGCATCGCCAGCGCGGCGGAGATCAGCTTGAACAGATTGACCGACACGCTGTCGCAGGCGATCACTTCATGCGGTTGCGCGCCCACCAGCGGCGCGATCTTGGCGCCCACACGCTGCGGCAGATCGATCCAGCTGGCGCTGTTCCAGCTACGGATCAGATCCTTGCCCCATTCTTCGCGCACGACCTGTTCCAGCCGGGCGGGCGTGGCCTTGGGCAGGCAGCCGAGCGAGTTGCCGTCGAGGTAAATCACCCCCTCGGGCACCGCGAACCGCTCGCGAAAATGGCCCAGCGGGTCCGCCGCATCCAGATGCCGCGCGCGTTCGGTCATGCTCACAGCGCGGTCCTGACGCTGAGCAGTTCGGGAAAGAAAGCCTGTTTCAGCACGCCCGCCAGATAGGGCACGCCGGGTGTCCCGCCGGTGCCGCGTTTGAAGCCGATGATCCGCTCCACCGTCTTGAGATGGCCAAAGCGCCAGCGCTGGAAATGGTATTCCAGATCGACCAGCTTTTCAGCCAGTTCGTACAGGTCCCAATGCGTCTGCGGGTCGCGGTAAATTTGCGCCCATGCAGCCTCGACCGCTGCGGAATGCTTCCACGCCGCGCCAAGATCCCGGTTCAGCACACCCTCCGGGATCGCGAACCCGCGCTGGGCCAGAAGTGCAATTGTTTCACCATAGATGCTGCGCCGGGTCAGTTCTTCGCGCAAGCCAGTGGCCACTTGCGGAGTGGCCTCATGCATCGTCACCATATCGGGATTGCGTCCGCCCAGCAGGAATTCCATCATCCGGTATTGCGCCGACTGGAACCCGCTCGACCCGCCCAGATGCGGGCGGATGGTGGAGTAATCATGCGGGGTCATCGTACTCAGCACGTCCCAGCTCTGGATCAATTGCCCCTGCGTGCGCGCCACCCGCGCCAGCATCTTGAACGCCGGGCGCAACGTGTCTGCCGCGATGCAATCGCGCGCGGCGGTCAGTTCATGCAGGCACAGCTTCAGCCACAGCTCGCTGGCCTGGTGAACGATGATAAACAGCATCTCGTCATGCGCGTCCGATCCGGGGTGCTGCGCACTCAGGATGCTGTCGAGGTCGAGATAGGATGAATAGGTTACGTCATCTGCCATGTCCGCAGCCCTAGCGCGTGCGGACCGGCGTTGAAACTACCCTTCGATAATCCGCGTCTGGGGATGATGTTTGTCGAGATGGCGCCTGATGATCCTGAGATTGCGGGTGTTCGAACGGAACGCCAGATCAAAGGCATCGCCCACCAGCGGCACAGCGCCCACGGCGGTATCGAAAGCGATATTGCCCGCCATCCGCCACAGCTTCCACTTGGGCAGGCCAAGGTTGCGCGCCTCCCACACCATATAGGCGCCCATGGCCGCAGTGAACAGATCGCCCACCACCGGGACCAACCCGACGATCGAATCCAGGCCGACCGGATAATTCGTACCGGGAATGTGGAAACTGCGTTCCAGCACTTTCTCCAGCGCTTCGACCCGGCGGCGGATCGAGATCGGATCATTGCCAGTCGGCAGCTCGATACCAAGCGGGCGGGTAAAGTCGGGATCGGTCATCAGCTCTCCAGTGCGAACCTTCTCTACATGGGTGCGCGGGAAAGCGGGAACAAGGGATGGAAGCTCCACGGGTTTTCGGTGAAGCCCACTGTCCCGGCGCGCACCAGCGACCAGCGGATCGGCGCGCCCAGCGGGATGTAGAAATTGGCAGCGGTCAGCAGCACCTCGGCCTCATCGAGCAGAGCGGCCTCCTCGGCCATGTCCTGCGTGGTCAGCGTGCGGGCCACCAGCGCGTCAGCCTCGACAACGCAAACCGTGCTGGCCACGCGGCAGTTGAACTGGTTGAGGAACCAGCGCGCCGCGCCATACCGCGCCACCCGGTCGCGCAGCAACAGATCGGCTTTGGCCCCTGGTGCCACCTGCGATGCGGTGATCCCGATGGCGGCAAAATCGCGTTCCAGCGACTGGAACAGCAGGTCGGACCCCGGACCCGCGGGCAGGCTGATGCGCAGTGTCGGCGCGCCGCCATTGCCTGCCGCCCATTGCCGCACCCGCGATGCGGCCCGGGCGCGGCGCTGGTCGAGCGACATATCTTCCCAGCGTTCCGCTACGGTCTCGCTATCGCCCGGCATTCCGGGCGCGACAATTCTGGTGGTCGGGATCCAGCCACCGATATTGAACGGCGTCAGCAATTTATCCCGGTCGATCGCCATCGCCAGCGCTTCACGGTTTTCCCGCTGCGCCAGAAACCCCTCCCGCTGGATGATATCGAGACCGAACAGACCAATTGCCGAATCGAGCCGCACGGTGCCCCGCGACAAGGCACCTGTGTCGGCGAGCGGCATGGTGGCAATTTGCCCGCCCAGCACCATGTCATATTTGCCCCCGGCAAACCCCGCAGTCGCGGCCGCCGCATCTGCGGCATAGACGCGGACCTGATGCAGATCGGCGTCCCATTCGGGTTGTATCGGCAGGCCGCGTTCCTCTGGTGCCAGCGCATTGAGCACGGCAACATCGCCGTCACGGACCAGCCGCATTATCCCGGTTGGCGATTTGCCCAGCACCACGCCAAGCTCTGGCTGCGCCAGCAATTGCAGCAGGCCGGGCATGGGGCTTTTCAGGCGGATTTCGATCACCCGGCCAGTCATTGCGCGAATGTCGGCAATTTTCGCCAGATCGAGCCCCATGCTGGTCCCGCCCAGACTGGTGACGTTGCGCTGCAATTCGTCACGCACGGTCTGCGCGGTCAGGCGGGTGCCGCCGGGCAGGTCGAACTCGCGGATACGGAAGATATAGCTCGCGCCGTCATCGGTAACGATCCAGCGTTCGGCGAGCGCAGGCACGACCTGTCCCGCTGCATCCAGCCGGACCAAACCCTGCGACTGTCCAGCGCGCAAATGCTGTCCGGCGCTTTCCAGCCGCACGCCTTGGGCGAACAGCGCGTCGGCGCCAGTGATAAAAGCAACATCCACCACACCATCATCGGCGCGCCCGCCGCAAGCGGTGGTGGCAAGGATCAGCAGGCAGGCAAGGGCGGTTCGCATGGCACAAAACGCCTAGCAGGGCGCGCTGTGCGCGTCAGCCGCGCATTTATATGCCAGGTGCAGTATTACAGGCTGCGGATGCGGCCGGGTTCGCTACCAAATTTGTTGGGGGTCAGGCTGGCCCGGGCATAGCGGGGCGCTTCAACATCGCTGGTGCTTGCCGGAGCGCGCGCCAGAATCGGGTCGATCTGGTTTTCAAAGGCGACGCCGAAACGGTTGCCCTGCACCCACGCGACATGGCCCAGCACATCGCCGACATTGCGCAGCGTCACCTTGACCTTGTCACCGCGCGTTACTGCCAGTCCAGCTTCGGCCATCATTCCGCCAGCCGAAAGATTGCGGACCTTGACCCGCACGATCTCGACCTGGCCGTCAAACATCAGTTCCGCGAACAGGAAAAGGCTGTCACGCGCTACATTTCTGGTGTCGACAGACGACATGTCCATTGGCTTCACCTTCGCAATTCGGACGCAAAATGAATGGCGCCCGATGAATTTGGTTCTGCGGAGTTAGGCGAAAGGGTTGAAGAAAAGGTAATCGCGCGCGCTGATTTTCCCGGGTGGCCCGGAAAAGAGCGTGATAAATCAATCGTCGCGCGAAATCTTTTCGCGCCGTTCATGCGCTTCCTGCGCTTCGACCGTCATGGTGGCGACGGGACGGGCGATCAGCCGCATCAGGCCGATCTGTTCTCCGGTCACTTCGCAATAGCCATATTCCCCTTCGTCAATCCGGCGCAGTGCCGAATCAATCTTGGAAATCAGCTTGCGCTGGCGGTCGCGGGTGCGCAGTTCGATCCCCCAATCGGTCTCACTCGACGCCCGGTCGTTCAGATCGGGTTCGCGGATCGGGCCGTCCTGCAACAATTGCAGCGTGTGGTCGGAGGCGTTGTGGATGGTGCGCTTCCATTCGAGCAGCAGCATCCGAAAATAATCGAGCTGCTGCGCGCTCATATACTCTTCGTCGGCGCTCGGGACGTAATCCGGCTCAACCGCCGCCTTGGCCTGAGCCAGCTTTTCCAGTTCCGTGGACGCCGTGGGCATTTGGGCTAGTCATCCTCTTCAAAGCGACAGCAAATAACAGGCCACCCGATCAGCCCGGATTTTTCCGGTGCCTGCCTGAAACTGCTCGGCGCGGCCTATAAGCAAGGGCATTGGTGGGCACAAGCCGCAATCCCCGATCATCCGGCATCACAGCTTCCCTTGCGGCAATCGGGTCACGCATTGCCGCTTGTGAAATCAATTCTCCGGCGCGGCGTTAACCATTTCTTGACCATAAACCGCGACCACTAGTGAAGCCGGGTAAGGGAAAGCCGGGCGATAGAGGGGGTACGGACAATGCGACTGACTGGAATCGAAGGCGGAGCGGGCAAGATCGTTCAGGGCGGCGCTGCTGCTGCACTGCTGGCGGAATGCCTTGGAGCGTATGAAACCGGCAGCGTGGATGCGCTGTTCGATCTGGGCGTGGCATTTTCCGCTGGCGGCAACGGCGTCACCATCGACATGGTCGAAGCCCACAAATGGTTCAATATCGCTGCGGCTCAGGGGCATGAGGATGCCGCTTTCTGCCGCGCCGATGTCTCTGACGAAATGACCGCACGCGAGATTGCAGAAGCCCAGCGCCGCGCGCGCCACTGGCTTGCCGAAGGCCAGCGCAAAACCGCCTGATCACGGTTTTTTGAAGGGTGTCCGTGACCGCAGATAATTGCGGTCGGCAGCGACACCTTCACGCTCACGGTCGAGAAATTCCGCCACTGCGGCACGGAAACCGGGATCGGCAATCCAATGTGCCGAGACGGTTTCGACAGGTTCATACCCGCGCGCCAGCTTGTGCCCGCCCTGCGCCCCGGCCTCGACACGCGCCAAGCCGCGTTCGATCGCCGCATCGATGGCCTGATAATAACACAGCTCGAAATGCAGGAAGCGCACATCGCGGGTGCAGCCCCAATAGCGCCCATACAGCGCACTCCCCCCGATAAAATTGAGCGCCCCGGCAATCGGCACATTGTCCTGATAGGCGAGCACCAGCAGCAACTGGTCGCCCATGCTTTCGCCCAGCAGGTCAAAGGCTTCGCGCCGCAGATAGGGCTGGCCCCATTTGCGCGCGCCAGTGTCCTGATAGAAATGCCAGAAGGCGTCCCAATGCTCGGCCCGGATATCGTCCCCCGCCAGCCTGACAATATCGACCTGCGCCTGCGCGGCGGCCCGTTCCTTGCGCAAATCCTTGCGTTTGCGAGATGCCAGTGTGGCGAGGAAATCGTCGAATGTTGCATAGCCGCGATTGCGCCAGTGGAACTGGATGTCGGACCGCAGCAGCCAGCCCGCGCTGGAGAATAACGCCTGCTGGGCGGGCTCGATAAATGTCGCATGGGCGGAGGAAAACCCGTTCTGCGCGCACAATTGCTCCGCCGCCGATAGCAGCGGCGCGGCAAAGGCAGGTTCGGATGACAGGATGCGCGGCCCGGTTGCAGGCGTGAATGGCACCGCGATTTGCAGCTTCGGGTAATAGCTGCCGCCGGCCCGCTCATAGGCATCCGCCCACGCGTGATCGAAGACATATTCGCCCTGGCTGTGACCCTTTACATAGGCCGGCATCGCGGCGAGCAATGGCCCGCCATCTTCGCTGACCACAATCGGGGCCGGTTGCCAGCCGGTGCCCGCGCCGACGCTGCCCGATGTTTCCAGCGCGGCAAGGAATTCGTGACTGACGAATGGATTGTCGCGGCCCGCCAGTGCATTCCACTGGTCGCGGTCAAAAGCGCCGACCGAGCCGGAGACCTGAGCGATGAGGCTACTCTGGCTCACGCTATGCCGGCATCTTCGGCGATGGGGGCATCGGCAAACTTTTGCGCTCGGGCCAGCATTTCCTGCGAGGACACCGTCCAGGTCAACACCGGCAGACCATGCGCACGCAGTCCGGTCACCATCGGATTGGGCACTGCCGCGATGTGATAGGCAATAAATTCGGGCCTCGCCGCCCACAGCGCCAGCCGCCGCTGCCATGCATGCGGCGTGAAACCGACATCGTCTTCGCGCATCACCAGCCCGCGCACGGTTTGCGGCGAATACCGACAGAACCAGCGCGCCACGCGCGGATCGAAGCTCATTACCGCATTCAGCCCGGCATAGCTCGCCAGCGCATCGCGAACCGCGCGGCAACTGTGTTCGACATCATATCCCACACGCGATTTTATCTCGATCAGGATGGGCACTTTGCCAGCGGCCAAATCAAGCAGATCTTCGAGCCGGGCGATGCCGTGGCCCGCCTCAAGGAAAGCGATCTGCGCCAGCTGGTCAGACGTGTAATCAGCCAGCTGTCCGCTGACCCCGGTCAGCCGGTCCAGCTCCCAATCGTGGATCAGCATGGCGTGGCCATCGCGGCTGCGCTGGATATCGCATTCGATCCCCAGCCCCGCCGCTATCGCGCCGGAATACGCGGCCAGCGAATTTTCCGGGATACCGGGGCGATGCAGCCCGCGGTGGGCATAGGTCCAGTCCCGCAGCCAGCCAACCCGCGCGGGATCGGGCGCCGGGACGAACAGGCGGTCAATCGCGGAGGGCAACGATCGCGTCGACTTCTACCGCGGCATCCAGCGGCAGGACCGGAACGCCGACCGCGCTGCGGGCATGACGGCCAGCATCGCCGAACACTTCGGCCATCAGATCGGACGCGCCGTTCACTACCTTGGGCTGGTCGGTGAAATCGGGGGTCGAGGCGACAAAGCCGCCCAGCTTCACAATCCGCTCCACCCGTTCCAGCAATCCGGCGGCCTTGAGCTGTGCCAGGATCATCAGCCCGCAAGCGCGCGCTGCCTGCTGGCCATCCTCCAGCGACACGTCCGCGCCCAGCTTGCCGGTCACCAGCTTGCCCGCAACAAAGGGCAGCTGGCCCGACAGGTAGGCGACCCTGCCGCTCACCACCAAGGGCTGATAGCTGGCCACCGGCGCAGCGGCTTCGGGCAAGGTGATGCCGAGTTCTTCCAGACGGGCGGCGATGGTCATGCAATTTCCTTTTCGAGTTGCGCCTTGAGCCAAGGTAGCGCCGCTGCCCAATCATCGATCCGCGCATCGGCATGGCCCGATGTGTGCGCGCAATCGATATGCGGGGCCAGCAGCGGTTCGCCGCACAGATGCAGCGTGGTGATATCGGGCAGGGTTTCGCGGGCCGAGCGGTGATGCTGCGCCAGATCGTCGATAAAGATCGCGCGCGACGGCTGATATTCTTCAAGAATTGCCTTGAGCGCCGGACCCTTGGGCCCCTGATTGGTGAAAACGCGCGAGTCCAGACCGTGATCGGCCAGCTGGGCGGTCCGCATCTGCTGACGCTTGTCCACCAGATTGGTCAGGATCACAATATCGGCATGATCGCTCAGTGCGCCGATCCCTTCCAATGCGCCGGGGATTGGCGACTGGCGATGCATTTCGGTGTCAAAAAAGAGCCCGAGCATTCGCCAGATGTCATCCGGGGCCAGCACCTCGCCCGTCTTCTGCCAGCGCAGCGCCTGGGCAAAATCATTGCCCTCCATGCAAAATTCCACGCCCTGCATCTCGGCCAGCCAGTCGCGGAACGGGGCGACCATATACAGCAGCACCTCGTCGCAATCGGAGATGATCAGCGGGCGGTTCATCGCGACAATTCCTGTTGAGCGGCAATCAATGCTTCAGGCGTGGTGTCCAGCGCATCGGCGGCAAGGATCAGATCGGGTTCGTACGCGGCGAGGAATTCCAGCACCGCCGCCTGCACTGCGGTGTCGGAAATGCCGCCGCGCAACCGCTCCGGCGTCAGCCCGGTCAGCGACAGCAGCCGCTCGGCCCGCCGCTCATCCGCCAGCGCCCAGCCGAGCGCTTCCAGCGCCAACACCTCGGGGGCGCGGGTCTCGCTGCCGATATTTGCTTTCGATCCGGGAATTGTCACTGCTCCACAAACACCATAAGGTCCCCTTGCATCGCGCAAGGAGCCCCGCCCGTGCCAAAGAGAATCCTCGTTGTCGAGGACAACGATCTCAACCGCAAGCTGTTCTGTGACGTGCTGAAGGCCAATGGTTTCGAGGTCGTGCCCGTCGCTGACGGTCAGAATGTGCTGGCCACGGCCAAGAAATTCACACCGCATCTGGTGATCATGGATATCCAGCTGCCCAATATCAGCGGGCTGGAACTGATTGCGCAATTGAAAGCCGATGCAGCGCTGGCCGAAGTGCCGGTGCTGGCGGTGACGGCTTATGCGGGCAAGGGCGATGAAGAACGCATCCGCGATGCCGGGGCCGAGGATTATCTGGCAAAGCCGGTGTCGATCGGGCCGTTTATGGCCGCCGTGCGCGCGCTGTTGCCTGAATGAAACTGGCCGAATAAACCGGCTAGCTAGCCGATGAACATTTCCGCCACGAACACCACCAGTGTCACAAACAATCCGGTCATGAACATCTTGTAGGCCATCGCCAGAAAACGGTATTTCTTGCCCTGCAGCACCTTGCCGTTCTGGTACATGTCATGCGCCATGGTTTCGAACACAGCGCGGTCGGTTTCCAGCCGCTGGAGCAACTGGTCGGTCCATTCCTCCTCGTCCATCCAGGTGTAATGGCCAAAGAAAATCAAATTGGAATTGTTCAGCTTGCCATCGGGCCGTCCTACTTTGGGTAGCACGGCCATCACCGCGCATAGCGAGCTGGCGAAGGAAAACGCGGCAAGGATCATCAACGATATCGGCATCTGCCCGGTCAGTGCCCGGCTGACCGACAGCGAGAACACCAGGAAGGTCGCGCCCAACAGGATCGACGCCTTCTGATCCGCCATCTGCGACAGCTTGAGCGTACTCATTTGCGCGGTCCGCATCAGGTGGATGGCGTGGTTCGAATAGGTGGCCTCGCGCCGCCTCACGGCCCCCGGCCTTTCCTTCACTTCGCTCATCACTTTTCCCCCATTCGGAACAGCTGCTTGCGACCGTCAGGGAACTTGCCACTCGCACCGGCGCTTGACAAGCACGGCTGCAAACCGCTTTGCCGCGTCATCCCTCAGGCCAGACACGCCTGCGCACAGATAAAGATTGGAAACCGCCGCCATGGACCGCGCCGAAGTCGACACCACCATCCGCAAGCTGGCCGAACCCTTCAACAAGAAGGGCGTCGCCATTACCGAGACCACGACTTTCGCCGCCGATCTGGAGTTTGACAGCCTGACGGTGATGGATTTCGTCGCCGAGATCGAGGACGAATTTGATGTCATCATCTCGATGAACCAGCAGGCCGAAATCGAAAATTACGGCCAGCTGGTCGACGCCGTTCACAAACTGCAGGCCAACTGATGAGCGAAGGCACAATCCAGCCCGACCGCCCGCAGGTGCGTACCGGCGACACCCCCGATCTGTTCAGCAAATTCGATCCCGTGATCGCCATGCGCGAAGGGCTGCTGGCCAGCGGCGTCGAAGATCCCTTTAGCTTGGTAATGGAAAAGGTCCTCTCGCCCACCCGCGCCATCTGCAACGGGCGCGAGACCATCCTGCTGGGCACTTACAATTACATGGGCATGACCTTTGACCCCGATGTGGTTGAAGCGGGCAAGCAGGCACTGGCCGATTTCGGCAGCGGCACCACTGGCAGCCGCGTGCTCAATGGCACCTATCAGGGCCACCGTGATGTCGAGGACGCGCTGCGCGAATTCTACGACATGGACCACGCCATGGTGTTCTCGACCGGCTATCAGGCCAATCTCGGAATCATCTCCACCATCGCGGGCAAGGGCGATTACATCGTTCTGGATATCGATAGCCACGCCAGCATCTGGGACGGCTGCAAGCTGGGCGATGCCGAGATCGTACCGTTCAAGCACAATGATATCGAAGCGATGGAAAAACGCCTGCGCCGCATTCCCGAAGGCGCGGGCAAGCTGGTCATTCTCGAAGGCGTCTATTCGATGCTGGGCGATATCGCACCGCTGGCCGAAATGGTCGCGGTGGCGAAGAAATATGGTGCGATGGTGCTGGTCGACGAAGCGCATTCCATGGGCTTTATCGGCGACAATGGCCGCGGCGTGGTCGAACAGGCTGGAGTGATGGATGATGTCGATTTCATCATCGGCACCTTTTCCAAAAGCGTCGGCACAGTCGGCGGGTTCTGCGTGTCGAACCATCCAAAGTTCGAAATCCTGCGGCTGGTGTGCCGTCCCTATGTCTTCACCGCCAGCCTGCCCCCCAGTGTGGTGGCAACCGCCAGCACCTCGATCCGCAAGCTGATGCAGGGCAGCAACAAGCGGGCGCATCTGTGGGAAAATTCCAAAACGCTGCACCAGGGGCTGAAAGATCTGGGCTTCCAGCTGGGCACCGACACCGCGCAAAGCGCGATTGTCGCCGTGATTATGCCCGATCTGGAGCGCGGCGCGGGTATGTGGGAGGCGCTGATCAACGAAGGCCTCTACGTCAATCTGGCCCGCCCACCGGCAACGCCTGCCAATATGACACTGCTGCGCTGCTCGCTATGCGCCGAACATTCCGAAGAGGAGGTGCATACCATCCTCGGAATGTTCGAACGCGCTGGCAAAGCGGTGGGGATTATCTAGGCGGTCTGGGCTGGTATGGTGGCTTGCGGATAAAGTTTCGCCAACACCGACCGGCCCATTTCGCGCAGCAGCGCGGTCAGCGCAGATACGGCCTCCGCCTCGCCGCCTGCCGCTGCCTTGTACACCCGTGCCAGTTCGGTTTTTTTCGCGGCGACCGCTTCTTCGACCACTGCCTGCCAGAATTCCGGGTGCTCACCTTCGGACCATTCGCCGCGGCCGCGGCCAAAATGGGCGACGGCGAGGTAACGTAGCAGTGCAGTTACCGTCAGCCGTTCGAAGAATTCGGCGGACCACCCGACGCTTGAACCGTCTTCGCCCTTGGCCAGATTGATGCCCTTGGCCACACCGGTTGCGCCCAGCGCCCCCAGGATCGCGCCCACGATCATCCCGCCGCCCAGCGTCAGCCCGCCAGCCGCCAGATCGGCCGCCAGCCCGCCAACCGCGCCAGAAAACAGCCCGCCCAAGGCCGCCGCTGCGCCTTCGGGTGTCTTGGCGCGGTGCGCGTAATCATCGCTGACCCGTTCAAGCACCTTGCGCGCCGCCTTGCCTGAAAGCCCGTGCAGGCGGATCAGCTCGTCAGTCGAACCGGCAGTCGCTTCGGCCAGCCGCGTGGCCAATGCCGCCATCGCCTTGCGCGCCGCGCGGTCGCCGCCCGATTTGCCGGTCAGCGCTCCGGCCAGCTTGCCCTGCCAGTCCGGCTCGTCGACCAGCTCCTTGTCCTGCGCCGCGCGGGCAAGATAGCGCCCCAGCACCTCCATCGCGGCGTCAAAGCGCGCGGTGTTGAGCTGCTCCCACCGTGTCCGCAAATCCGCCATCGCGGGGCGTTTGTCATCGGGCAGCAGCGGCGCCACCGCATCCAGCAGCGCGCCTTCCTGCACCCAGCAGCGTGCAAAGGCGTCGAGCGGCAGGATCGCCTGCACCAGCCCGCCCTCGCGAAGTCCGCCGCCGACGCCGCTCCACCGCTCGATCTCTGCCGAGGCATCTTCGCGCGGGGGGCCCATCTGGTTGAGCAGCACCACCACCGGCTTGCCGATCCAAGCGAGCACTTCCATTTCCAGCGCCACATAAGCGGCGGAATAGGGATCCTCCGCCGCATTGACCAGATAGAGGATCACATCGGCCTGTTCCCGGGCGTTCTTCACCGCTTGCTGGCTTGACCACAATGGCCGTTCGCGCCAGCGGTCCCACACCTGTTCGAGGAACCAGCCAATCGGATTGCGCGACAGCTTGAGCCGCCCCAGCAGCCGTGCGGTATCTCCAAAGCCGGGCGTATCCCACAGCATCAGCGTATCCTCGCCGCTCTGCACCAGCACATAGCCGGTTGCGAGATCGGTGACGTGGGCGGCATCGCGCACCTCACCCACATCGCGGCCCAGCAATGTGCGCGCCAGCGTGGTCTTGCCCGCATTGGTGTGGCTGATCAGGCTAAGATTGACCGTGGTGCCAGTGGCGGCTTGCACAGGGGTTTCAAGCTCGGTCATCCGCGCAAAGCTCCATCGGGTAGCAGGCCGCTTTCGATCCGCTGGGCCAGCGCCTCGTCCGCCTCATGCGACAGGTCGACCCCCAGCGGGACGATGCCCGCGCTGGACAGCACGCTGCGCCATGCCTCCAGCCGGGTCGCCATCCGTTCATCCAGTCCCGCCTGCCCGGCAAAATGCGCGCGGAACGGCGTTTCGTCGAGCAATGCAGCAGTCACACAGCCGGGCGCGTCCTGCGCGATCCGTGCCGCCAGCTCATCCGCCAGCGCGCCGTGATTCTCCGCCTCGGGCGTGGCCGACAGGGTGAACAGCAGCACATGATAATCATCTTCGGGACTGGGCGGATGCGCAGTGATCCAGCCCTCCTCTGCCCCATAATCCACCGCCTCGTCAAAGCGGATCTGCGCGCCGTCACCCAGCGCATCGCGCAAAACTGCGGCCAGCCGCCGCCGGGTCTCTTCGCCCGGATGATAGGCATAGGGGGTAATGCGCGCATTGGCGGGCGGTCCGCCGGCCCCACGCAGCAGACGTCGGATGTAGAAATCCTCGCGACCCGCCACCGGGAAATGCCGGGCGAGGCGAAACGCCTTGGCACCCTGCCATGCGGCCAGCACCATGCGCGGGATTACCACCAGCGCGACCACTGTAGCGGTGTACAGATAAATCCACGGCCCGGCATTCACGCCGCCGGTCTGCGGCCCGGTCCAGCGCATCGCCGCCACTCCGGCCACATCGGGGATCGCCACGCCGGTCGCCATGCTGGCCGGGCCGAGCACGGCAGTCAGCACGGTGTTCACCGCCTCTGGTCCAAGAAATGTGCTTTCCCACCCCGCGCGGTATTCGATCACCAGCGCGCGCAGGTAAATCCCGCCGATCAGCCCCAGCGCAAACAGCGCCGCGCCAAGGTGCAGCGTGCGCGCCGCGCGGGCCGAGGCCAGCGGAGCAGACAGCTGCGCCCAGCGTTCTTGAAAAGCGCCGATGGCCCGGTGCAGCGGCGTGCCGCGCTCCAAATCGCGATTGCTGCCCAGCCCGGCAGCCCGCGCCGCCGTGCGCGACAGCCGCGCCGCGCCGCGATCGCCGCTTCCCGTCAGCGCAGTGACCAGCAGCCACAGATAGACCAGCACATTCCACGCAATTGTGCCCAGCAGCGGCACGGCCAGCAGGTCCAGCCGCTTGCCGGTGCCAAATTCATTGGCGAGAAACCCCGCCACCAGCGCCAGCAAGGGTAGCGCGAGCGACAGCCAGCGCGGCCAGCGGCTGCGTGCCAGCATGGCAGCGATACCGGGATGGCGGGTGGCGAGCCGGGTGGCGGCAAAGCTGCCACGCAGCGCAATGAAGCGGTCCTGCGCCTTGCGCCCCGAACCCGCTGCGCCGGCGGAACGGGCATACGCGTCAGCCTGCTCGCGGTCCTCGCGCGTCAGCAATCCGCCCTGCCGGTCTTCGACTTCGATGGCGCGGACCAGTTCGACCTGGCGCGCTTCGTCTTCGGTCATTCGCGCTCCCCTGCCGCAGCTACGGCTCTTATCGCCGAGCCTGCCATCAGAAACAATGGGCTGCACCGCCCGGTTCCGGGCTGGCCACGGTTTGCGCCAAGCGGAACTGTTGCCCCTCCCCGCTCGTCTGATTGGCAACAAGGAGATTCCCCATGACAATCGTCAAGCAAGGCAGCGCATCGTACAAAGGTTTGGGCAAAGAGGGCAAAGGCCACGTCAGCACTGGATCGGGCGCGCTGGACAACCAGCCTTACGGTTTCCAGACGCGGTTCGAAGACAAGCCCGGCACCAATCCCGAAGAGCTGATCGCCGCAGCGCATGCCAGCTGCTTCACCATGGCGCTCAGCTTCGCGCTGGCGAAGGCGGGGCACGAAGATGGCACGCTGAAAACCACTGCCAAGGTCAGTCTGGAAAAAGATGGCGACGGGTTCACAGTGACCCGGTCGGACCTGACGCTAACGGGCAAAGTCGCGGGCATCGACAAGGCGGAGTTCAACGAACTGGCGAACGAAGCCAAGGCAAACTGCCCGATTTCCAAATTGCTCAACGCCGAAATCGCGCTCGACGCCAGCTTCGACAGCTGAGTCAGCTAGCCTCAATCTGGGTGGCGGCGGCGCATTTTTCGCTCGCCTCGCCGTCACCGCCGCCCAGGAAGGTCAGCGCCAGAAAACCGGCGACCACGATGGCGACAAAGCCGATAGTGACCAGCCCGAGATATTTGTCGATGAAGCGCTTGATCGGCGCCCCGAACACGCGGAACAGCACACCCACGATCATGAAGCTGATCGCGCGGCTGAGCAGGCTGGCGAGGATGAACGGCACCAGCGCCATGCCGATGAATCCCGCGGTGATCGTCAGCAGCTTGAACGGGATCGGCGTCGCGCCCTTCACGATCAGGATTTCCACGCCATATTCGCGCAGATAGCAGGCGGCCTGCGGAAAGCTTTCGGACAGCCCCAGCCAGCGCAGCAGATCCTGCCCGACGGTGTCATACAGACCCCAGCCGATCGCATAGCCCAGCAATCCGCCCGCCACCGATGCCACCGTGGCAATCGCGGCAAAGCGGATCGCCTTCTTGGGCTCGGCCAGACACATCAGCCCCAGCAGCGGATGCGGCGGGACGGGGAAAAAGCTCGCTTCGACAAACGCAAACACCGCCAGCCACCACGCAGCGTGCGGATGCGCGGCCTTTTCCAGCGTCCAGTCGTATAGCTTGCGCAGCATGAGCGTCCCTTCGCCCCTTTCATCCACACCGGGGTTTTGCCGCGCTTAGGGCAGCACGGCAGCACAGGCAAGCCACCATCAATTATCCTATATGGTTATTTTCTATTGACATCGTGACGCTGTTTGGTTAGACAAATGAAACATCGCGATAGTGTGATTCGCCATCAAGGGCGGCCCCGACCTCACCAGGTCCACGGGCCGCCCTTTTGCGTTGGCGATCCCGCAATTCACAAGGAGATGCTGCAATGACCAAGGACGCGGAACAGGCCGCGCCGGAATGGGCCGCGCGCTTTCTGGCCGCGCTGCGTGCCGGAAGCGGTGTCCGCGCCGCCGCCCGCGCCGCAGGGGTGACCAGTTCGACCCCCTATCACCGGCGCACCGCCAATGCGGATTTCCGCAAGGCCTGGGATGCAATCAAGCCGGTCGACGATCGCCGCAAACGCAAATCCGGCCCCCCGGCGCAGCGCGGCGCAGCGAAGATCGACCGCTTTCTGGAAGAGCTGGCGGCCACCTCCAATGTCGCGGCCGCAGCGGACACGGCAGATATTGCAACCGCCACGGTCTATCGGCTGCGGCGCGACGATCCCGATTTCGCGCGCCGTTGGTACGCGGCGCTGGCCGAGGGGTATGACAATCTGGAAATGGAATTGCTCCAGCATCTGCGCCGCGGGGAAAGCACCGGCGATGCCGCCGCCAAATCCGCAGGCAGCAGCGCCGACCGGGGCAAGTTCGATATTCCCAATGCGCTGCGCTGTCTGACCGCGCACCGCGACACCGTGGCACGCGAAAAAGGCCGGCGCACCTTGGCAGAGGAGGTTACGACCATCGCCGCGATCAACACCAAGATCGACGCGATGCGCGCCCGCGCCAGGGAAAGCGAGGCCGCCATCCGCAAGGCGCGCAAATCCGCGGCGGCGGGGAAACCACAGCGGGACACGCACGGTGACGCATAACCGGCGTATGCCATCGCGCGGCAGCTGGTTGCGGCGGGCAGGCACCCCGGCGGATGCCGATCGCGAGGAGCTGGCGCGGCAACTTGCACCGCATGAACTGGCCGCGCTGGGCAGCTATTACTGGGAAGGCTGGGCGCGTGATGCACAATTGCCTCCGCGCGAGGCATGGCGCACCTGGCTGATCTGCGCCGGGCGCGGTTTCGGCAAGACCCGCGCGGGCGCCGAATGGGTGCGCGATGTGGCGCGCAGCGACGGCAAAGCGCGGATTGCGCTGGTCGGCGCCAGCCTGTCCGAAGTGCGCAATGTCATGGTGGAGGGCGACAGCGGCGTGCTGGCCGCTGCACCGGGCGCACTGGCCCCGCAATTTGAACCGTCGCTGCGCAAGCTGACATGGGAAAACGGTGCTGCTGCCTGGCTGTATTCGGCGGGCGAACCCGATAGCCTGCGCGGTCCGCAGCACAGTCACGCTTGCCGGACAGGCGCAGAAGGAATTTTTCGTCAACGAGAGCCTCGCGCGGATCGATATGCTGCTTCACCCGGCGGTCGCTGGTGAAAGCGCAGCCCCGCCCGCATCTCCCAGTGCGGGCGAATGCTGGCTGGTCGGCGAAACCGCAACTGGCGACTGGGCGGGGCAGGAACATTGTCTGGCGAGCTGGGATGGCACCCAATGGACCTTCGCCTCGCCAACAACCGCGATGACCGTACGCGAGGTTAGTAGTGGAACACTGATCCGTTACAATGGCGCGTGGCAACGCATTGCGCGCCCTGTAAATCCCTCCGGTGGGAGTACGGTAGACAACGAGGCGCGTGGCGCAATTGTCACGCTAATTGACCTATTGACTGAGTTCGGGGTTTTTTCCGCCCCATAGTTGGAACAAGGTTCGAGGTGGTCCGTTCGCGGTGTTCAGGACGGTGTCCGAATTTCATGGATATCGACAATCGCACGGGAAAAGCGGCATAATTGCAACAGTTCCCGTACATTGCCTGCTTGCCACCGATTGGCGGAAAAGTTAGATATGCTGTATTCGGTGGTACTAATTCGTAAAAAGGGGAATTAACTAATGCGGAAACTAGTCATAGGTATGGCGATGGCCTCTACGGCCCTAGCTTCGCCCGCTCTCGCTCGCGACAACTCATGGTATGTCGGTGGCGAATTCGGTCCGATGCTGGTCGAGGATATCGACTTCGATCTCGATCCCGATGGTGTTGCTGACAATCTCGGCGTCTCCACCCACGCAGGCGTAGATGGCGGCGGTTTTGTCGGTTACGATTTCGGCGCATTCCGCCTCGAAGCCGAAGCCAGCTATCGCACTGCCGATCTCAACGAGATTACTGTTGGTACGACCGGTCTCGCTAATGGCGTCCGTCTGGCACCGGCCGGTATCTACGGTACCCGTGACAGCGATCTCAGCATCCTTTCGTTCATGCTCAACGGCCTGTTCGACTTCGGTCCCGACGATGGCCTTCAGGGCTATGTCGGTGGCGGTATCGGTGTTGCCCGCACTTCTTTGGAAGCACGGTTTGGTTCGGCTCCCTCGGTTGACGATTCGGACAGCGGCCTCGCCTGGCAGTTGCTCGCAGGCGTCAATGCTCCGATCAGTGACAACCTCGATGTTGGTCTGCGCTATCGTTACTTCAACGCTGAAGATGTTGATCTGGTAACGCTTGGCGGTCGTGATGCTTCGGACACGATCAGCACACACTCCATCATGGGTACGCTGACATACAACTTCGGCGCTCCTGCTGTGGTCGTTCCGATTGCACCGCCGCCGCCACCGCCGCCGCCGCCGCCGCCTCCTCCGCCGCCCCCGCCACCAATGGCGTGTGCTTCGGGCCCGTACATTGTCTTCTTCAACTGGGACAAATCGGACATCACTCCGGAAGCAGCGACGATCCTGGACAACGCGGTATCGGCTTACGCCAACTGCGGTATGGCTTCGGTCATGCTGGCAGGTCACACCGACCGTTCGGGTTCGACGGCCTACAACATGGGTCTCGCAGAGCGTCGTAACTCTTCGGTACGCAGCTACCTCAGCGGTCGCGGCATTCCCGATGGGCGTATGAACAGCCAGGCGTTCGGCGAATCACAGCCGCGCGTTCCGACAGCTGACGGTGTTCGCGAACTTCAGAACCGCCGGGTGGAAATCACCTACGGTCCGGGTTCGGGCATGTAAGCTTCGCGACATTCGCGATAAAGAACGAGGGGCCGGAGCAATCCGGCCCCTTTTTCGTTGTCAGGACGAGATCACAAACTGGGGAATGGAATGATGAGAACTGGCATAAGAATTCTGGCCCCGCTGATGGCTCTTGCGGCTGTGCCCGCTTGCACCACGATCTATGATTTGCAGAGCCAGACTGTCGGCACGGCAGTGCTCAGCTTCGCTGACGGCACGCCAGCCGGTACAGCGCAGCTCTTGGCCAAAGGCGACCAGCTCTCTCTGGCGATCTCCGTGACTGCAGTGGCTCCCGGCCCGCACGGCTTTCATCTTCACAGCGTCGGCAGCTGCGTCACGCCAGACTTCAAGAGCGCGGGCGGTCATCTCAACCCCTTCACCAAATCGCACGGTTCATTGTCTGCAAATGGCGCGCATCTTGGCGATTTGCCCAATCTACAGGTCGGGGCCAGCCAAACAGCCAGCACAGAGGTGGACTTGGCGGGCAATGCCGCAAACCTGCTCGACAAGATTCTCGACGCGGACGGTACTGCCGTGGTCATCCACGCGGGCGCAGATGATTATCGCACCGATCCCTCCGGCAATGCTGGTGGCCGGATCGCCTGCGGCGTGCTCAGCCGCGCATCGTAAGCTTTAATCGATAATTTCGCCCGCCGCCTTGGCGCGCGACACGACGCTGGTGGCCGCAGCAGGCACCAGCTTCAGCGCGAACAGCAGCAGGACAAAGCCGACCGGCACCGCGACCAGCGTGGACAACACGCCGGTCGACAGATCATCACCATTCCGCGCAGATACATAGCCTGCAAGGAACGGCCCAAGGCCCAGCCCGATCAGGGTTGTCGCCAGAAAGAACGTCGCCGTGGCCAGCCCGCGCATCCGCGGCAGGACCAGCGCCTGGCTCGATGCCGCCGCTGCGCCCAGCGCCGAAGCACTTGCCATCTGCGCGATGAAGCTGGCGATGTAGAAGGTGACCGTGTCGCTGGTGGTATAGGCCACAAGGATCGCTGGCACCGGGGCGAGCAGGCCGAACAGAATCACCCAGACCCGGCCTGCCGGTCGCTTGAGCAGCAGATAATCTGCCATGCGGCCTCCAAGGATCACGCCGATGAAGCCTGCCACCGCACTGGGTGCCCCGAGGAACCAGCCCAAATCCGATTTTGACACGCCCAGCGCCCGCTCGGCATAAGGCGCGCCCCAATATGAGCTGGCATAGGCCATGAATGCGACGGTCCCGTAACCAAGGATCACGCACAAGAATGCCGGTGACCCCCAGGTCAGGCGGAAGGTGGGCAGATCCCGCTCCTTCAAGCCCATCGCCCAGCTGAACACCGCGTAATAACCGACCGCGAGGAACAGCCATTGGTCTGACACCACACCGGGCAGGATCGCGTCGCTGGCCGGGGCAAGCCGCGTCATCAGCATGGCAAGCGCCGTAAACCCAGCCACACCCGCCAGATTGACCAACAGCGCGCCTGCACCTCGCTGTGCAGCACCCAATATCGTGAACGGCGGGATGACCTGAAAAAGTTCGCGGACAAATCCGCTGAACGGTGCAGGATCCTCAGGTGTCGGGATGCCATCAATAGCGCCGCGGATTGGCTCACGCAGGGTTAGCACCCACAGTGCCAGCACCAGTCCGGGAATGCCGACGGATAAGAAAGCCGCCTGCCAGCCGACGATGCCATACAGACCGTCAGGATATGCGCCGTTCCAATTCTCGACGATCAAGCCGCCAATCAGCAGCGAAATGCCGCCGCCAATATAAAGCCCGGAGGAATAGATCGCGAGTGCGGTGGCGCGCAGCCGCGCCGGAAACCAGTCCGAAATCAACGAATAGGCTGAGGGGCTGGCAGTCGCCTCGCCCACACCCACGCCGATCCGTGCGACGGTCAGCATTCCTGCATTGCGCGCAAAGCCCGACAGGGCCGTCATGGTTGACCACAGCGCCAGCCCGATTGCCATCAGGCGGACACGCTTCCAGCTGTCAGCCAGCCTGCCCAGCGGAATACCGAACAGCGCGTAAAATACCGCGAATGCAGTGCCATAAAGAAAGCCGAGGAAGTCATCCTCGACGCCAAGGTCGGCCTTGATGTCATTCGCCAGGATCGACAGGATCTGGCGATCGACAAAGTTCAGGACATAGATGAGGACCAGGACGCCAAGCGCATACCAGCTGTATGCCGGAACCGGATCGTTTTCGCGCGAGCGTGAAACAGCTGGTTCGGCATCGGTGTGGTCGACCAAATCTCTACTCCATCAGCGCGGGGGCATCCTCCGCATATGCCGTGGTATCGGCAAGCCCCGCATCGGCAAAGCCTTTTCGGCGCAAGCGGCAGGAGTCGCAGGCCCCGCAGGCCAGCCCCGACGCGGTCGGGTCGTAGCAGGACCAGCTCCATGCCGGGTCGAGCCCGAGCCGGTGACACTCGCGCGCGATGTCAGCCTTGCTCATATGCTGGAGCGGGGCATGGATCGTGAAGGGCTGTCCCTCCACGCCCTGCTTGGTGCCAAGCCGCGCAGTTTCGGCGAAGCTGGCGATGAATTCCGGGCGGCAATCGGGATAGCCTGAATAATCGAGCGCATTCACGCCGATGTAGATATCGCTGGCACCGGAGCTTTCGGCAAAGGCGGTGGTCAATGCCAGGAACACCAGATTGCGCGCCGGAACGTAGGTGACCGGTATATCATTGCTGACCCCGCCCTTGGGCACTGCAATTTCATCCGTCAGCGCAGAGCCGCCAAATGCACGCAGGTCCAGCGGTAAAACGATATGTCGCGTAATTCCCAGCTTGTCTGCAATCGCCTGAGCGGATTGCAATTCACGGACGTGGCGCTGACCGTAATTGATTGTCAGCGCATGAACGGCGAACCCCTGCTCGCGCGCCAGTGCCGCGCTCACCATGGAGTCCAGCCCACCGGACAGCAGGACTACTGCGGCAGGATGTGCGGTGTCAGAATTTTCGTTTGTCATAAGCCGACCCGCTAGGACGGATCGGGCGTGCTCGCAACGCTCAGCTGCAGGCCCCGGTGCGGCGCGCTTCGGCAGAGAACTGGAACGGTTTGCCATCGGCAATTCCCTGGCTGTCGATCTGCACCAGTGACGGCGTTTCCTTGCGGATGCTGGTGCGGCCATAGCCGTTGCCGCGGCAAGTATATTGCACCGTTACCTCGGCAGCTCCGTCTTCGACAACGAACCGGTTGCAGTTGTTGCCGCGATGACGCAGCTGGAGGAGATCGCGGCCGTTGCGCAGGCAGACCTTCCCGGCCCCTGCGCTATCGCGGTAGCGAACTTCCCAGCCACCGGGGTTGAGCGTGTCCAGCATCGCCAGTGACGCCTGCGCCAGCAGCGGCGCGGCTGACATTGCTATGGGCAGGCCGACCAGGCCAGCAAGGCCCATTTTTGCAGCTCGTTTACCGCGCATATGTCCCTCCGTAACCGTGGTTAGTGACATGGTCCGCCTCACCGATTCGCAGCAGGTCTAGCGCAAACCGAAAAGGTTTTGTTGTATGGAATCGCCATGAGGTTACAGCGTGATCGCGAACTGCTTGGAACAAAAGGCGCAATCGACGGGAATAATTCCATCTTCATTGCGCATGTCCATGCGGTCTGCCTCTGGAAACCGTTTTAGCACGGTTTCGTAATGCGCGACACTACAGCGGCATCCGCGCGCGATTCGCGTGCCTGGCTGCACGCGGACCTCCTGTTCCTCATGGAACAGCCGCCAGACAATTGCTTCCAGCGAAAGGTTGCGGTCGAGCAGTTCCTCGTGCCGGGTCGATCCCGCCATGACCGCCACATGTTCCCATTCGGGATGGTCGAGCCTGGTGTGCAGCCGCTCTCGCCCCTCTTCGCCCTCGGCAAGATGCTGGACCAGCAGCCCGCCTGCATGGCAACCATCGGGGCCAGAGCGCACAGCGCAGCGAATCAGCGTCGGCAATTGTTCTGATTGCGCGAAATAGGTTTCGCAGGCCTGCGCGATGCTTTCGCCTTCCAGCGGGACAATCCCCTGATAACGCCCCTTGTCGCCCGCCAGATCGAAAGTCAGCGCAAGATAACCCTTGCCGAACAGCGCGAACAGCGAAGGGTTGGCGCCAAGGTCGGCAAGCTGACCAGCGTCGAAATCGACATAGCCGCGCAATTCGCCGCCGCGATAATCGCAGACCAGCAATTTGACCGCGCCCGCTTCGGTTTGCGCCTGCATCGTGACCTGCGAGCCATCATCCTTGAGAAGGCTGCCCACCAGCGAGATCACCAGCAATGCTTCGGCCAGCAGATGGGTGATCGGCGGCGGATAGTCATGCGCAGCGAGAATGGTGTCGAGCGTATCGTCGAGCCGGATCACCCGCCCGCGCGCGTGCCGTGACGGGATGGTGAAGCCAAGCACCTGCCCGGCAAATGTTTCTGCGTTATTCGTGTCGTCCATTCCGGCAATATGGGATGCAGCCGCGCAATTGTTAGAGGTGCGCAGCGCGGATCAGATCTTGCCGAAACACCACAAAAGCACCGATTTCTGGGCGTGGATGCGGTTCTCTGCCTCGTCGAACACGATCGACTGCGGGCCTTCGAACACTTCCTCGGTAACCTCGTCACCGACATGCGCGGGGAGACAGTGCAGAAACCGCGCATCCGGCTTCGCAAGCGCCATCAGCGCGGCATCGACACGAAACGGTTCGAGCGCGGCGATTTTGTCGGCCGCATGATCCTGACCCATCGAAATCCAGGTGTCGGTGACAAGGATATCGGCACCGCGTGCAGCCTCTGCGGGCTTGTCCGTCAGCGTCACCTCGGCCCCGCCAGCGCGCGCCATCGCCACAAATTCATCGTCAGGGGGAAACCCTTGCGGGGTCGCGACGCGGACGTTGAACTTCATCAGCCCCGCCGCTTCGAGGATCGAGTTCAGGACGTTGTTGCCATCACCCAGCCACGCCAGCTCAAGACCCGGAAGCGGTTTGCCGTGTTCGATCACGGTCAGCAAATCCGCCACGATCTGGCACGGGTGCGAACGATCGGTCAGCCCGTTTATCACCGGAACATGCGCGTAATGCGCCAGCTCTTCAGCCTTGGCGTGGTCATCGGTGCGGATCATGATGGCATCGACCATCCGGCTGAGCACGCGCGCGGTATCGGCGATGCTTTCGCCGCGACCGAGCTGTGTGTTCGAGGCGTCCAGCACCAACGCGCTGCCGCCCAATTGGCGCATCGCAATGTCGAAGCTGACCCGCGTACGGGTCGAGCTTTTTTCAAACACCATGCCCAGCACATGGTGCGCCAGCGGCGTATCGGAATCGGCGCGGCCCTTAGGCCAGCCGGCGCGCGCAGCCTTGCGATCAAGCGCATCGGCCAGCATGGCGGCAATCGCATCGCCGCCCGCATCGCCCAGATCGAGGAAGCTCCTCACCCCCGGCGCCAGATCGCGCGCATCGCCCTCTGCCATTACGCGGCCTGAGGCACCGTATAACTTGCCGCACCCGCCGACAGCTTGTCGAAAAATTCGTCGAATTCCGCATCGTCAGCAACCAGCGGCGGCAGTACACGCAGCGTGTTGTCGCCCGCAGCCACGGTCAGCAGCTGGTGGTTGTCGCGCAGATGGACGAAGAACGGACGGCTTTCGACTTTCATCTTCAGGCCCAGCATCAGCCCCTTGCCGCGCACCAGTTCGAACAGCTCGGGATAATTGCCGATAAACTGTTCAAGCCGCGCGCGCAGCCGTTCACCCTTCGCGGTGACTTCGGCGAGAAATTCGTCATTAGCGACCGCATCCATGACCGCCATCCCGGCGGCCATTGCCAGCGGGTTGCCGCCATAAGTCGAGCCATGCGTGCCGAAACCCATTCCGCGCGCCGCCTTTTCCGTGGCGAGGCAGGCACCGAACGGGAAGCCCCCGCCGATCCCCTTGGCGGTGGCCATGATGTCGGGGGCGACACCGTAATGTTCATAGGCATACAGCTTGCCAGTGCGCGCCACGCCGCACTGCACTTCGTCAAATGCCAGCATCAAATCATGCTCGTCGCACAGCGCGCGCAGGCCGCTGATGAAAGCTTGTGAGGCCGGTCGGATGCCGCCTTCGCCCTGGATCGGTTCGACCAGGAAGCCCGCAGTTTTGGGCCCGACCAGCGCCTTGGCCGCTTCAAGATTGTCGAACTCGGCATATTGGAAGCCCGCCAGCAGCGGCTTGAAGCCCTTGTGCATCTTTTCCTGATTCGACGCGCTGATCGTGGCCATCGTGCGGCCGTGGAAGGCGTTGGTGAAGGTGATCAGCTCGGTCCGCTCGGGATTGCCGTCTTCATGCTGGTGATAGGCGCGCGCCGCCTTGATCGCGCATTCGACTGCTTCGGCACCCGAATTGGTGAAAAACACCGTATCGGCAAAGGTCTTTTCGACCAGCTTCGCAGCCAGTTCCTCACCCTGCGGACTGCCGTAAAGGTTTGACACGTGCATCAGTGTTTCGGCCTGCCGCTGGATCGCGCCGATCAGGCCCGCATGGCTGTGGCCGAGCAGATTGACCGCGATACCGCTGGCGAAATCGAGATAGCGCGTGCCGTCCTCGTCAATCAGATGGCAGTGCTCACCGCGCACCGGGCGTACGCCGCAACGGGGATAAACGGGCATCAGCGGGCTAATCGACATGGGGCCTCCAACAGCAACAAAGCAGAATTTAAAAAGACAAATGGCGGCCCCTTGGAGGAACCGCCATTTGCGTGTTCGTCAGCGATCTATTGCACCCGCCGCTGCGGGTCAAACCTTCAGCGGCGGCGCTTCCTCATTCCTGTACGGGAACGAGGTTGACCGCCGAATATTTGCCGCGCTGATCGACCTGCACATCGAAGGTGTAACGTTCCCCTTCGTTGAGCGTGGTCAGATTCGACCGTTCGACCGCGCTGATGTGGACAAACGCATCGGGTTGCCCATCTTCGCGTGTAAGGAAGCCGAAGCCCTTCATCGCGTTGAAGAACTTGACCGTCCCGGTCGCCTTGTCTCCAGTCAATTCGCGACTCGGAGCGCGTTCTTCACGGGCCGGGGCTGCGATCACGTCACCGACGATCTGCAGATCCTGCGCGGAAACCTTGCCGCCGCGGTCAACCAGATTGAACTCCAGTTCCTGACCTTCGGCAACGCTTTCCAGACCCGCACGTTCGACCGCGCTGATATGGACGAAGACGTCTTCGCCGCCGGTTTCCTGCTGGATAAAGCCGAAGCCCTTTTGCGCGTTGAAGAACTTTACAGTTCCCTTGCCGGTTCCAACGACCTGGGCAGGCATACGTGCGCCGCCACCGCCGCCGCCAGCACCGCCGCCGCTGAAGCCACCGCCTCCGCCGCCGCGATTGCCGCCGCCGCCGCCGCCACGGTTGCCGCCGCCGAAGCGATCGCCGCCTCCGCCGCCACCGCTGTAGCGATCACCGCCGCCGCCGCCAAAATCATCGCGCGGGGCAAAGCCACCGCTGGAGGGGCCACCGAACGGATCGAAGCTTTCCTCGCCAAAGCCATCGCGCTTGTCCTTGCCGCGACGGCGACCTCTGTCGTAACCCATAACCTGCCGAATACCTTGTCGTGCGGCCCTACACCACGATTGCGCCGGCACGAGGGCTGCATTGCGTGCCACACGCGAGCGGAGCTTGGCAGAAGCCACGACCCACCCCTGATCCGAGCCGTCATAGCGCGAAATTGCCCCGCTTGCGAATAATTTAGTATTCGCCCGGCTGCGAGCATCACATTGTGACATTTTGGCAAACGGCGGGACAGCGTACGAACCCTTGATTCGGCGGCGCTTCATGGGCATTCGCACCGCATGGATTTTATCGCTCTGCTCTCCGACCCGGCCACCTGGCTGGCCCTGCTCACCCTGATCGCGCTGGAGGTGGTGCTGGGGATCGACAACCTGATTTTCATCGCGATCCTGTCGAACAAACTGCCCGAACACCAGCAACAGCGCGCCCGTAAGATTGGCCTGGCGCTGGCGCTGGTGATGCGTATCGGTTTGCTGCTGCTGATCGGGTGGCTGGTCACCCTGCAGACGCCGCTGTTCGATATGGGAATCGTGGGTGCGCCCAATGCCTATGGCGAGCCAAGCTTTGAAACCGCGTTTTCGGGCCGCGATCTGATCCTGCTGGTCGGCGGGCTGTTCCTGCTGTGGAAGGCCACCAAGGAAATCCACCATTCGATGGAGCCCGATGACGATTCGGGCGAATTGCTTGACAAAACCCCCGGCGTGGCTGCCGCTGCCACGGCCACATTCGGCACCGTCATCGCGCAGATCGTGGCGATCGACCTGGTGTTTTCGGTCGATTCGATCCTGACCGCTGTGGGGATGACCGATGTCATTCCAATCATGGTGGCAGCGGTGGTGATCACTGTCGGCATCATGATGGTAGCGGCTGATCCGCTGGCCAAATTTATCGAGAAAAACCCGACGTTGGTGATGCTGGCGCTGGCGTTCCTGGTGATGATCGGACTGGTGCTGATTGCCGACGGTTTGGGCTTCCATGTCCCCAAGGGCTATATCTACGCAGCGATGGGCTTTTCGGTCGGCGTCGAATTGCTCAACATCATCCAGCGCAACCGGCGCATGGCCAAGGCGAAGGCGAAAGCAGCATGACAGGCTTCAAGATACTTTCCGAAACCATGATGGTCAGCCCGCAGATCACGGCTCAGGATGTTGCCACTGCGCAGCAGCAGGGGGTGACGCTGGTCATCAACAACCGCCCCGATGGCGAAGCACCCGACCAGCCCGCGGGTGAGGGCATCGCGCAGGCGGCGCGCGATCTGGGCATGGATTACTGCGCTATCCCGGTCACGCAGGCCGGCTTCAGCGTGCCGCAGGTCGAACAGATGGCACAGGCGATGGCCGAGACTGCCGGCAAGACGCTGGCATTCTGCCGCTCAGGCACACGCTCGACATTCCTGTGGGCACTGGCCGAGGCAAAGGCAGGCCGCAGCCCGCAGGAAATCACCGCCGCGGCGCAGCAGGCGGGTTATGATGTCGGTTCCGTCAGGGCGACCATGGATATGCTGGCCTCCCAGACCGGCAGCTAACTCATTTGCGGAAATCCAGCGGCGGATCGCGGTCACCCAGCAGCGAGACATATTTATAGTCCGCACCCCGGGCAGCATCAAATTCGGCCCGGGCCGCAGCGCGCAATTCTGGATTGGTGAACAGCTCTGCTGCCATCAGCGTCAGCGTCCGGGACGCTGCTTGCGCTCCCTTGAAGCCGATCGACGACCCGCTGGCCGCCACCGCCTGCCAGCTGTGCGCGCTGGTGCCCGGCACCCAGGTTGCGGTGCGCAGCCCGACTGTCGGCGTGGCCCACGACACATCGCCGACATCGGTGGAGCCATAGCCAAGCGACTTCTCATACGGCTGGATCTGCGCGGCGCTGTCCAGCGGCTTGGCATTGTCGCCAAAGCTTTCGGAAATCGTCGCTGCCCAGGCGCGTTCTTCGGCGGTATATTCCACCCCGCCAACCCGGCGCAGCTTCTCCTCCATCACCCGCGCCAGCGTTTCGTTTACCAGCAGCGGATTGTTGCCGTGGATAATCTCCCATTCCACTTCGGTCCCGGTGCCCAGCGCCGCACCCTTGGCGGTGGCCTCCAGACGGGTCCACAGGGCACGCACTTCGTCGGCCTCGGAATGGCGGACGTAATAGAACACCTCGGCGAAATCGGGCACCACATTGGGCGCAGCACCGCCTTCTGTGATCACATAATGGATGCGCGAGTCCATGCTGGTGTGCTCGCGCATCATATTGACCATCATGTTCATGGCCTCCACCCCGTCCAGTGCCGAGCGGCCGCGTTCGGGGGCCCCGGCGGCGTGGGCGGAAATCCCGCGAAACCGGAACTTGGCAGACCGATTGGCCAGACTGGTGCGCGCCGCCGCGCTGTTTTCGTCATCGGCGTGCCAGTGCAGCGCGACATCGACATCGTCGAACAGACCCGCGCGCGCCATATAGACCTTGCCCGAGCCGCCTTCTTCCGCAGGTGTACCGTACAGCCGGATGCGTCCCGGCGTGCCGCTCTTCTCCAGCCAGCGCCGCACGGCAATGGCCGCCGACAGCGACCCTGCGCCAAACAGGTTGTGCCCGCAGGCATGGCCGGCGTGTTTGTCCGCCAGCTGGTTGCGGGTGGCAGAGGTCGATTGCGAAATCCCCGGCAAGGCATCGAATTCAGCCAGGATCGCGATCACCGGACCGCCGCTGCCCCATTCGGCAACAAACGCAGTCGGGATGTTGGCAACGCCGGGGGTCAGGCGAAAGCCTTCCTTGGTCAGTTCGTCCTGCAGCAGCCCGCTCGACTGCGTTTCAAGATAGCCCAGCTCGGCATAGTCCCAGATCTGTTTGGCCACCCGCTCGGTCCGGTCATCCTGCGCCGCAGCTTCGGCCAGAAGATCGCTGGCGGGATCGGCAGTCTGGGCGGCAAGAGTGGTGGGCGCGAGCGCGAGGAGCGCGGCGATATTGGCGGCACGGATGCTGGTAATACGGATCATGGGTTCCCTCCCTGGTCGCACCTGCTTGCCGGATTAGTGTCGCCGTGCCAATCCCCGCAGCCGCGATGACAGTTCCGCCCGCCCTGCTGCAGTTCCTTGCCTCGCTGGCCGCCGTTCTGGTGGTGGGCGGCATTGTCTGGTGGCTGAAGCTTGGCCCCGAACGCACGCTGACCAGCGATGCCGAGGCGCGCATTGCCGCCAATGAAGCCGTGGACGGGTTTGATCCGGTGGCAGTGTCGTTGGACAAGGACGGGCGCGGCGCCTTGCTGCGTGATGCCAGCGGCCAGATCCTGCTGCTTCGCCCGCATGGCACGCATTTCGCCGGGCGGCTGCTCGGCCCCGCCGCCAGTGCGCAACTGGATGGTGAGGCGCTGATCGTCGACAGCGGCGAACGGCGGTTTGGCAGCCACCGGCTGGCGCTGACAGATGCTTCAGCTTGGATGCAGGCGATTGCGGCGATAGAAGGCTGACAGTCATGCCCGATTTTTCTCCCACCGAACTGGCCGTGCCCGGTTTTGTCGCCCTCGTGCTGATCGAGATGGCGTGGGCGTGGAAGAAGCGCCCGTCGGCTTACGAATCCAGGGACACGCTGACCAGTCTGGGCTTCGGCCTGGGCAGCACGGTTGCGGGCCTGATTTCGGGCGGCGCGTTTCTGGCGCTGTTTCTGTGGCTGTGGCAGTTCCGGATGTTCGACGTGCCGTGGGTGTGGTGGGCGTGGGGCCTGTGCTTCGTGCTCGACGATCTGGCCTATTACTGGGTGCACCGCTTTGGCCACCGCGTGCGCTGGTTCTGGGCGAGCCACGTCAATCATCACTCCAGCCAGCATTACAATCTGTCGACCGCGCTGCGCCAAAGCTGGACGGGTTTCCTGACATTGGGTTTTGTCTTCAAGCTGCCGCTGGTGTTGTTGGGGTTTCACCCCGTGATGATCGCGATCTGCGCGGGCTTCAATCTGGTGTATCAGTTCTGGATCCATACCGAGGCTATCGGACGGATGCCCCGCTGGTTCGAAGCGGTGATGAACACCCCCAGCCACCACCGCGTGCACCACGCGACCAACCCGCGCTATCTCGACCGCAATTACGCCGGGGTTTTCATCGTCTGGGACAGAGTGTTCGGCACGTTCGAGCCTGAGAGAGATGACGAGACGATCCGTTATGGCATCGTCAAGCAGCTGGGCAGCTTCAATCTGGTGTGGGCGGTGTTCCACGAATGGGTCGGTATTGCACAGGACATGCGGCGCGCGCCGTGGCGGCACAAGCTGTCCTATCTGCTGCGCGCGCCGGGCTGGACCCACGATGGCAGCCGTGAAACCAGCGACCAGATCCGCGCCAAATGGCTGGCCCGGCAAGGCGGGGAGTCGCCCTCCCCAGATCCAGTTGCAAACAAGAACGCGATTGCAGCATCCCGCAGGTCTGCCTAAACCTCTCGCGCGGAGAGGAATTGCAATGGATGAGTTCGACGTAATCGTGGTCGGCAGCGGCAGCGCGGGCAGCGCGGCTGCAGGACGGCTGGCGGAAGCGGGCAAGAGCGTGTGTTTGCTGGAGGCTGGCGGGCGCAACGAACATATGTTCACCCGCACACCGGGCCTGCTGGCGATGATGCCGAAGAAAAGCCTCTATGAATTCGATACCGAACCGATGGAGGGACTTGGCGGGCGTGTCGGCTTCCAGCCGCGGGGGCGCGGATTGGGCGGATCGAGCGCAACCAATGGCATGGTCTATATTCGCGGCAATTCCTGGGATTATGACAATTGGGCTGCGCTGGGCTGCACGGGCTGGGCTTGGGACGATGTGCTGCCGGTGTTCAAACGGGCAGAAGATAACCAGCGCGGGGCCGATGCCTTTCATGGTGTCGGCGGGCCGCTGCATGTGCGCGAGCAAGTGTCGCCAAGCGCAGTGGGCGAAGCTTTTGTCGAGGCGGCAGGACGGCTCCAGCTGCCGCTGAACGATGACTTCAACGGCCCGCGCCAAGAGGGCTTCGGCCTGTATCAGGTAACCCAGAACAATGGCGAGCGCTGGTCTTCCGCGCGCGCTTTCGTGCATCCCAATGAAGGGCGCGAGAATTTGCACCTGCGGACCGATGCGCTGGTGGAAAAGATCATCATCGAGGCCGGGCGCGCGGTGGGTGTGCAGGTACGGCGCGGCAAAAAGGTGGAGACGCTGCGCGCGCGCGGCGGCGTGGTGCTGTCAGCGGGAGCCTTCGGATCGCCGCAAATCCTGATGCTGTCGGGCATCGGCCCCCGCGGGCAATTGCAGGAACACGGCATCGAATGCCTGATCGATAAGCCTGCCGTGGGCGACGACCTGCAGGACCATTGCGATTATATCGTCGGCTATGATCTGGATGATCCATCGCTGTTTGGCGGCTCGCTGAAAACCGTGCTCCGTGTTGCGCAAGCCTTTGTCGAGCATCGCCGTCACCGCACCGGGATGCTGACCACCAATTATGCCGAAAGCGGCGGCTTTGTGACACTGGGCAAGAATGCCCCCGCGCCCGATATCCAATATCACTTCATCCGCGCGATCATCCAGAACCACGGCCGCGACAAGGTGGCGGAACGTGGGTTCTCGCTCCATGCATGCGTGCTGCGGCCTGAAAGTCGCGGCTGGGTCAAACTGGCCAGCGCGGACCCCGCCGCTGCGCCTGCCATCAATCCCAATTTCCTGTCCGACCAGCGCGATATGGACTTGCTGAAGGAAGGCGCGCGGCTGATGAACCGGATTGCGCAGACCCCGCCGCTGTCCGATCTTGGCGCGCGCGACCGGACGCCTGTCGACTATGATGACGATGCCGCGCTGGAGGCCCGCATTCGCGAGGTTTCGGACACGATTTACCACCCGGTCGGCACCTGCCGCATGGGCAGCGACGATGCCAGCGTGGTCGATCCCCGGCTCAAGGTGCGCGGCGTGGACGGTTTGTGGGTAGCTGATGCCAGCATCATGCCGCGGCTGGTTTCGGGCAATACCAACGCCCCCAGCATCATGATCGGCGAACGCTGTGCGGGCTTTGTGACCGAGGCGCTTGCTGGATAAGCTGAAACTGTGGGCACTAGCCCTCAAACGCGACGCGATCGCGCTGTATATCGCTGCGCGCGACCGGCGCACGCCAATGGCGGCGCGGCTGCTGGCGGCGGCCACGGCGGCCTATGCGCTCAGCCCGATCGACCTGATCCCCGATTTCATTCCCGTGCTGGGCTTGCTCGACGATCTGATCATTGTGCCGCTGGGTATCTGGCTGGTGATCAAACTGATCCCTGCCGAACTTATGGCCTCCTACCGCGAGCAGGCAGCACGCTTTGCCGACCGCCCGACCTCGACCGCAGGCGCGGTGTTCGTAATTGCGTTGTGGCTGCTGTCTGCCGCGATTTTAGGGCTGGTGTTCCTGCGATAAAGGAAGGGGGCCGAAGCTCGTGCCCCGCCCCCCTCCAGACCCGTCCAGGGCGTGTCAGAAGCTCTGGCGCACAGTGATCCCGTAAGTGCGCGGCGTGTTGACGCTATAGGCCAGCCGCGCCCGTCCGCCGCGTTCACGGTCAAAACTAAGCAGAGCGTTCTCGTCGAACAGATTGTTAACATAGCCGACCAGCGACAGCCCGCTGTCAAAGTCTACGCCCACGCTCATATTGACCAGATCATAGGACGGCAGCAGCAGATCGACCGTAGTCGCCGCCGTGGCCGGAGCCCCGCCAAACGGCAGGCCATGCACGAAAGTACGCGGGTTGTTTTCCTGATCCGCAGGCTGCGTATAGCGCGTGCCGATATGGCTATACGTCGCCGAGATATAGGCATCCGCACTATCGCCGACGGGGAATTCATAGCTGCCCGAAGCCGAGACCTGGAACTTGGGTACCGACGGCAGGCGATTGCCTTCACGAATACCCGTGGCGGTAGTCAGCGCGCCGGGCAGCGTGGTGTCAAACTCGGCCTCAATCAGGCTTCCCGATACGCTGAGATCAAGCCCGGTAACAGGAGTGAAACCAAACTCGGCCTCCAAACCCATCGTATGCGCATCGGGCACGTTAAAGACGATCCGCGAGGAACAGCTGCCCGCATCCAAGGTGACCTGCAGATTGCTGATGTCGTTATAGAAGCCTGCGACGTTGGCGTAGAAACCGCGACCACTAGCCTTGGCGCCGACTTCGTAATTCCACAGCGTTTCGTCATCATATGACTGGAACGAGCCAAACAGCGCCGCATCGGGGCCACCTGGAACACCGCCATCGCAGAGACGAATGTTAAGCGGATCGTTCACGCCGCCAAGCCGGAAGCCCTTCGACGCCTGCGCATTGAGGGTGACAGAATCGTTGATATCATAACTGAGCAGAACGCGCGGGCTGAACCCGTCTGATGTCGTCTTGTCCCGGCGGTTATCGCCATTGGCAAACAACCCGCCCGAAATAAACCGGCGCTCTTCGACGAAGTCGTAATAGCGCAGGCCCACGGTCACATCGAAGGCATCGGTGAGCGCGTAAGTGCCCTCGCCAAAAATTGCGATCTGCTTGATGTTGTAGGGCAAGTCGGCGTTGTATGGCGAATTGAGGTTGTCAAAGCCATTAGCGACCGCTGCCGAGGTTCCGGCCCCCAACGTCGCATCTGTCACCGCCGCATAGCCCGGCGTGGGCAGGCGCTGGCGATAGAAACGGTCGGTGGCCGAATAAAATCCGCCGAGAACCCATTGGAACGGACCGTCATAGTCCGAAGAGAACCGCAGTTCCTGCGTCAATGATTGAACATCGGTGGTATCGCGCAAATTGGAAGGCAACAGCACGCCCGCATTCGGATAGCCTAGATCGACCGAGACTGAACCGGTCAGTGCGCTGGCATCGCGGCTCACCAGGATTTCGCGGTCGGTATAGGATGTTACTGAGGTAATGACGATATTGTCGAGCGCCGCCTCAACCACCAGATCGGCGATCCAGGTTTCGTCCTCGAACCCTTCGCGCAACAACAGATATTGCTCGCGCTCGTCGAAGTTCACCTGCGGGCGAGTAGTGGTGAAATCGTTGGCGTAAAGATTGTAGATGTCCTGCCGATTGAAGCCGTTGCTGCGGACCTTCTGATAAATGATTCGCGGCGTGATGCTGACATCGGGGCTGGCCTCGAACCGCACCGCGATACGGCCGCCATAACGCTCGCCATCATTGACATCTTCACCGCCAGCCGGGCCGATCGCGTTGATGAAGCCGCCATATTGTGTGTAATACCCAACCGCGCGGATCGCCGCGTTTCCGGTGAGCGGGACATTGACTGCCCCTTTGAGGTGATAGCCAAAATCATCGCCATCCACGAGATTGACATTGGCCTCGACCAGACCCTCGGTCACACCCATGATCGGCTGATTGGTGATGTAACGGATCGTGCCGCCGACAGAGCCTGAACCGAACAGCGTGCCCTGCGGACCGCGCAGCGTCTCAACCCGGTTGAGATCGAACAGGTCAAGATCGGGTGTGAATAGCGACAGCGAGATCACAGATTCGTCGAGATAGACGCCAACCTGTTCCTTCACGCCCGGCTGGTCACGCACAACCTGGCCCGCCGACACACCGCGTACCGACACCTGGCTCTGGCCGGGGCCGAGGTTCTGTACCGACAGGCCCGCCACATTGCGCGACAGATCTTCTAGCGTTCCGGCACCCGATTTCTGAATGTCTTCCTGAGTCTGCGCATTGATCGAGAAAGGCACGTCCTGGATCGTCGAATCGCGCTTGGTCGCGGTCACGATAATGACATTTTCGTCGACTCTTTCGGCATCGGCCTCCTGTGCCAAGACAGGGGTTGCAGTCACCGCCATCGCGCTGGCACCCAACAGGGCGGCGCGGATGGTAAAGCGGCAAAGTGTCGGAGCGTTTGTCATAGTTTCCTCCTCGATCACCCTGACCGTGCGGCCAAGGGAACGCGATTGTGAATCCTCATCACGCGGCTGGCAATCCATGAACCAGAAAGAACTGTGTCATTTCATATAGTGTGTCACCTGCCTGCCACACCGCACTTTGCCAAAAAAGGGGCCGGACCCGCTATGGAATCCGGCCCTTAAAAGGTGTGTTCGCAGGTGGAACATGGGGAGGCGGGGCCGCCGAGGAGAGAGTAAAATTGGCGGCCCCGCCAAACTGGTTGGGTCAATAATTGTAAGCGCGCTCGCCATGCTCTCCCAGATCGAGACCTTCGCGCTCAACTTCTTCGGAAACCCGCAGGCCAGTGGCCAGCCGGGCGATGGTGAAGGCGATGAACGAACCGGCGGCGGCCCAGACAATTACAATCGCGACCGCGATCACCTGCGTCAGCAACTGCGCGCCAAGATCGTAATCATCACCGGCAATCTGGGCATAAGTGAAGGCCGTGCCGATCGAGCCGACGATACCGCCGATCCCGTGAATGCCAAAGGCATCCAGCGAATCGTCCAGCTTCAGTCTCGGCTTCACCGACACCACGAACAGCGCGCAGATGACCGCCGCAGCCGCGCCCAGCACAATCGCGCCGAACGGACCCGCATTGCCCGCCGCCGGAGTGACTGCGACCAGACCGGCGATGGCACCCGAACAGGCCCCCAGCAGCGATCCCTTATGGCCCAGTGCCCGCTCGGTCAGCATCCAGAACAGCACGCCTGATGCGGTGGCGACAAAGGTGTTGATCAGCGCCAGTCCGGCCGAACCATTGGCCTCCAGCGCGCTGCCTGCATTAAAGCCGAACCAGCCCACCCACAGCAGCCCGGTGCCGATTAGCGTCATGACCAGCGAATGCGGGGCCATCACGTCCTTTTTATAACCAAGACGCGGCCCCAGCAGCATGGCCCCGACCAGCGCGGACACACCCGCATTGATGTGGACCACCGTGCCGCCCGCAAAGTCCAGCGCGGCAGGTTCCCAATTGAACAACAGGCCATTGCCCGCCCACACCATATGCGCGACCGGGAAATAGACGATGGTCAGCCACACGGCTGCAAAGATCATCAGCGCGCTGAATTTCAGCCGCTCGACCAGTCCGCCGACCACCAGGCTCACGGTGATCGCGGCAAAGGTCATCTGAAAAGCGATGAAGACATATTCCGGGATCTCCACCCCATCGGTGAAGGTTGCCACGGTGCTGTCAGCGGTCACACCGCTGAGGAAGGCTTTGCCGAAGCCGGAGATGAAAGCATTGCCGCCATCACCAAAGGCCATCGTGTAGCCGTAAGTGACCCAGATGATCATGGCCAGGCTGGCCACCGCGATGATCTGGGTGAGCACCGAGAGCATATTCTTGGTGCGGACCAGACCGCCGTAAAACAGCGCAAGTCCGGGCACGATCATGGCCATGACCAAGACGGTTGCCACCATCATCCATGCAGTGTCGCCCTTGTCGACAGTGGCTACCACCGCATCGGCAGCAGCCGGGACGGCATCCTGAGCCAAGGCTACGGCGGGCGCGAAAAGCGCAAGGCTGGCGGCGCCTGCGCGGGTGCCGACGCGTGTGAAAGTTCGAAACATTGTGGAATCCCTCTTGTCCATCGAAGCGCGCCTCACAGCGCGGTGTCGCCGGTTTCACCGGTGCGGATGCGCGTCACTTCGGCCAGTTCGAGCACGAATATCTTGCCGTCGCCGATGGCCGACGTGCTGGCGGCTTGCTGGATCGTTTCGACCGCCTGCGCCGCCAGATCATCAGGCACCGCCACTTCCAGCTTCACCTTGGGCAGCATGTTGGTCGAATATTCAGCCCCGCGATAAATTTCTGTCTGGCCTTTTTGTCGGCCGAAGCCTTTGACTTCGGACACGGTCATGCCCGCCACGCCAATGACGCCGAGCGCTTCGCGCACTTCGTCGAGCTTGAACGGTTTGATGACTGCGATGATGAATTTCACGCACGCCCCCTATTCCTGCGCCAGTCCCGAATGCTGACCTTCGCACCTGCAGCAATTTCCGTGCCAAGTGCGAGAGGAGGGGTGTCAGCGGTGCAAGCGCACTGTCAGGCAAGAATATTGCCCAAAAATTGGGCGCGTGCTTATTTTGTGCGCATTTCCAGTTCAGCAACGACCGGAAGATGATCCGATGCGGTCGCGGACAGCCGCGTGTGGTGCACATGCGCGCCGTGGCAATGCCAGTGCGGCGAGGCGACAATGCGGTCGAGATGCGCCACAGGTTGGCGGCTGGGATAGCTTTTGCCCGGTGTGATCAATTGCCAGCCATCGGCAAATTCACGCATCGCGCCGGTGGTGCGGCCCCATTGGTTGAAATCGCCCATAATGATTGTCGGGCAATCCCCGTCGCAGCCATCGACAAACCCCAGCAGCGAGCGGATCTGCTCGCGCCGGCGCAGTCCCGACAGATCAAGATGCGTGCCCAGCACCCGGATCGGCTGGCCATGACAGACAATGTCGGCGCAGGCGGCACCGCGCGGCTCCAGCGTGGGCAAATCGACCGCATGGCAGTCCCCCACCAAAAACTCCCGCCGCACCAGAATCGCATTGCCATGCCAGCCGATACTGCGCGGGCGCTTCGCCAGCTGCGCCACACGCCAGGGCGAATCATCAATCTCGGAGCGCGGAAGCACGCTGGCCCGCTCGCCAATCCGCCGGTCAGCTTCCTGTAGAGCAATCACATCGGCATCGATTTCGTGCAGCACTGCCATGATCCGTTCGGGATCGCGGCGGCGGTCCATGCCCACGGCCTTGTGAATATTGTAACTGGCGAATGTGAGTTGCACCCGTGTCAATCGCCGCCAATGAAGCGGTCGGTGGGCCGGGTTGGCAAACCGTCAATGCTGGTGACGCGCGTTTCCATCTTTGTGACCCACTCATCGGGATCGGATTGCGCATGGGCTTTCTTGAGAGTCGCGCGCTCGTCACGATATTCCATGAACGGCACACCCCAGCCGCAGCTGGTCTGGACGCTTTCAACCGCGATATCGAAAATCTGCCTGGTGCCCGGTAGCAGCGTGAAATGCTCTGCAAGGCCGGCCCATTCGGCATCCTGCGGCAACACCGCGCGCCCCTTGCCATAAATGCGTAGAATCAGCGCCGGGCGGTCAAAATTGCAGAACATCAGCGTGATCCGCCCATCGGCAGCCAGATGCGCATGGGTTTCATTCCCCGATCCGCCAAGGTCGAGATACGCCACCCTGTCCGGTGCAAGCACGCGGAAAGCGTCATAGCCCTTGGGGCTGAGGTTGATCCGCGCATCCGCCGCCGCCGTGGCCACGAAAAACACCGGCTGCTTCCCGATCATCTCTACGTGCCTGGCATCGAGCTGATCGGAAAAGTCGGCCATCAGAGAAATTCCCCAATCGTTTTCATAAACAGGTCAAACTGGTCGTGATGCAGCCAGTGACCGGCCCTGGCGAATTCCACCACGCGGGCGTTGGCGAAATGATCCAGCCGCCCGTCACCCTCGGGGTTCGATGCCCAGCTGTCCGCGCCATACAGCAGCAGCGTCGGCGCCGTAATCGCACCCCAGGTCTGATGAAGGAATTCATCCGCAATATCCTCGACCGGCCAGACGTTGAGATGCGGGTCAAATTTCCAGCTGAAGGTGCCGTCTTCATTGCGGTTGACGCCGTGAATGGTCAGATGCCGCGCCTGCGCCTGCGTGAGGTAACTGTTCTCCTCGATCATCCGCGCAAAGGCATCCTCGATGCTGGCATATTTGCGCGGAGTGCGGCCCGATGCGGCGCGTTTCTTGCCGATCCATTCGTTCAGCCGCTGGGGATAGGGTACTGCGCGTTCTTCCGCCTGCCGCGACGGGCTGGGGCCAAGCCCTTCGATCGCCACGATCTTGCGCACCGTCTCGGGAAACGTCCCGGCATAGCGCAGCGACACATTGCCGCCCATCGAATGGCTGACAATCGTGACCGGCCCCACGCCCAGCTGATGCACCAGCTGCGCCAGATCATAGACCATGTCGTTCGACTGATAATTGCCATCGCTAACCCAGTCGCTGTCACCGTGCCCGCGGTGATCCATCGCCACCACATGCCAGTCTTCGCGCAGCTGCTCTGCCACCCAATCCCAGCTGCGCGCATGATCGCGCCCGCCGTGGACCAGAACCAGCGGCGGTTTCTCGCGCCCCTCTGCATCGAATTGGCCCCAATCGAGATAATGCAGCCTCAGCCGCTGCGAGATAAAGGTCTGCGAAGTCGGTCCGGCGCGCATCATGGCGCCCCCATGCGCAAATCCGCGCCCGCCCGCAAGCCTACCGCTCCTTGGTGGCGGAGAAGGCCAGCTCGGGGTTCTTTTCCTGCTGGTAGGTCACATCCCACGGGCTCTTGGCCAGAAACACCAGATCGCCATCGCGGTCGCGTGCCAGTGTGGCGCGGTTGAACTTCTCGAATTCGTCGAGCGCCTTTTCCTCGCCCTTGAGCCAGCGGGCGGTCGCGTAAGGCGAGGCTTCGAGATGCGCGGCAACCTTATATTCTGCCTCCAGCCGCGACACGAGCACTTCAAGCTGCAACTGGCCGACCACGCCGATGATCCACTGTCCGCCGATCTCGGGATAGAACACCTGGATCACGCCCTCTTCGCTCAGATCGTCGAGCGCCTTGCGCAATTGCTTGGTCTTGGTCGGATCGGCCAGCACCACGCGGCGCAGGATTTCCGGCGCGAAATTGGGCAGGCCGGTGAAACGGATCTGGTTTTTCTCGCTCAGCGTATCGCCCACCCGCAGCGTGCCGTGGTTGGGAATGCCGATGATATCGCCCGCCTCGGCAGTGTCTGCCAGCTCGCGGTCCTGCGCGAAGAACAGGATTGGAGAGTGGATCGCGATCGGCTTGCCCAGACCGCTGGGCGTCAGTTTCATGCCGCGTTTGAAGGTGCCCGAAACCTGCCGCATAAAGGCAATCCGGTCGCGGTGGTTGGGGTCCATATTGGCCTGCACCTTGAAGATGAAGCCGGTGACCTCGTCACGGTCAGGGCTGATCACCTCCTCGCCAGCGGGCTGAGGGCGCGGCGGGGGGGCGTATTTGGCAATCGCTTCGATCAGCTCGGTAACACCGAAATTCTTCAGCGCTGATCCGAAATACACCGGCGTCAAATCGCCATTCCGGTAAGCTTCCAGATCGAATTCGGGATAGCCGATCTGCGCCAGCTCGGCCTCTTCGGCGAATTGTTCGGGCAGCACCGCATCGGCGTCGCGCGTGCCCAGGAATTCCTTTGAGGGGCCTTCCGGGCGCGCGATGGCGCCGGTTGCGTAATCGAGGATGCCTTCGAACTGTCCGCCCATGCCCACCGGGAACATCTGCGGACTGACATCCAGCGCCAGCATATCCGCGATCTCGTCCAGCAGCTCGAAAATCGGGCGGCCTTCGCGGTCGACCTTGTTGACGAAGGTGATAATCGGGACATTGCGCAGGCGGCAGACCTCGAACAATTTGCGCGTCTGCGGCTCGATACCTTTGGCCGCATCGATCACCATGATTGCCGAATCGACCGCCGTCAGCGTGCGATAGGTGTCTTCGGAAAAGTCTTCATGCCCCGGCGTGTCGAGCAGGTTGAAGGTAATGCCTTCGCGCTCGAACGTCATGACCGAGCTGGTAACCGAAATCCCGCGCTGCTGTTCGATCTTCATCCAGTCCGAACGCGCCCGCCGCGCGGCCCCGCGCGCCTTAACCTCGCCAGCAAGATGGATCGCGCCGCCCTGCAGCAACAGCTTTTCAGTCAGCGTGGTCTTACCCGCGTCGGGATGCGAGATGATCGCGAAGGTGCGGCGATTGGAGGTCATCGGATAAGGGGCAATCAGCTTTCGCGCGCGATCTGGAAACCGGCATAGCTCTGGCTCACCGGCATCAGTTCGAGCGTGTTGATATTGAGGTGCGGGGGCAGCTGCGCCACCCAGCGGACGGTTTCCGCGATATCGTCGGCGGTCATGGGATCAGCCCCGCCATACAGCTTCTGATGCGCTTCGGCATTGCCGCCGGTGCGCACCATTGTGAATTCCGTTTCCACCATGCCCGGCTCGATCGAGGTGACACGCACGCCGGTGCCGTGCAGATCGCTGCGCAGGCCGAGCGTGAACTGGCGCACAAACGCCTTGGTCCCGCCGTAAACATTGCCACCGGGATAGGGGTAATTCGCCGCGACCGAGGACAGATTGATCACCGCACCATTGCGTTCGATCAGTGCCGGCAGAAGCTTGTGCGTCAACGACACCAGAGCGGTGACATTGGTGTCGATCATGGTCTTCCACTGGTCCAGATCGCTACCCTGCGCAGGCGCAGTGCCCAGCGCCAGCCCGGCATTGTTCACCAGCAGATCAATCCCGGCAAAGCTGGCGGGCAAATCGGCCAGCGCCGCATCGCGCGCGGCTTCGTCGGTCACGTCGAAACAGGCCGCATGGACCTTGTCAGCACCCAGCTCCGCGACCAGCGCTGTCAGCCGTTCCGCGCGGCGTCCGGTGGCAATACAGCGCCAGCCATGAGCAACCATATTGCGCACGCAGGCCTCGCCAATTCCGGCGGTCGCTCCGGTGATCAGGGCAGTGCGGCTCATCCGCGCAGCTCCGCGCCGTGTTTGGCGGCGGCGGCGATCACATTGTCGGAAATGGTCTTGATCTCGTCATCGGTGAAGCTTTTATCGCCCGGCTGCAGAACCACTTCGACAGCCATCGATTGCTTGCCCTCAGGCACGCCCTGTCCGGCAAAAACGTCAAACACGCGGGCATCGACGATGGCCTGTTTGTCCGCGCCGCGCACGGCTTTCACCAGATCGCCAGCGGCCAGTTCGGACGGCACCAGAAAGGCGAAATCGCGGGTGATGGCTTGCAGCGCGGGCGGCGCGTAGGGGGGGCGGGCAAAGCCGACCGCGCCCTTGCGGGCGGGAATGGCGTCGAGGAATATCTCCACCGCCATGACCGGGCCATCGACATCGAAGGCCTTCAAGGTGGCCGGATGCAGCGCGCCGAACCGGGCCAGCACATTCTTCGGGCCAAGCCGCAATGTGGCCGACTGGCCGGGATGGAACTGACTTCCCGCCTCACCCATCACCATCAGATTGGCGGCAGGTGCACCAGCCGACTCAAGCAGCGCCAGTGCCTCCGCTTTGGCATCGAAGGCGCCGAATTGTTCGGCCTTGCCACTGGCCCAGCCGCGCGGGGTCTTCTCGCCAGCCAGGATCACGCCCAGCGTCGGTTTTTCGTCGCTCCCCCCCTGCGCTCCGCGAAAATAGCGGCGGCCGATTTCGAACAGCCGCGATCCCGCCGCACCGCGATCGGCATTGCGTTTGGCGGCGGTGATCAGGCCGGGGAGCAGCGATGGCCGCATGACCTTCATGTCTTCGCTGATCGGGTTGTCGAGCGCCCACAGATCGGCGCCGTCGGCGAAATGCCCGGCGGCGTCAGCGGGGAGGAAGGACCAGGTGATGGCTTCGTTCAGCCCGCGCGCCGCAGCGGCGCGGCGCAATCTGCGTTCGCGCTGCTGCTGCGGGGTTGCGGTCGGCCTGGCGACGCCGCGCGCACGCGGCAGGGCGACGCTTGCCACCTTGTCCAGCCCGTGGATGCGGACCACTTCCTCGACCAGATCGGCAGGGCCTTCAATGTCATGGCGGCGCGGCGGGCAGGTAACCGTCCAGTCGTCGCTGACCGAGAAATCAAGTGCTTCGAGGATCGCGCGCTGCTGTTCCTGAGCAACGCTGACCCCGCCGAGGCATTCGGTCAGGCCCGTGTCAAATTTGATCACCTTGCCGTCACTTGGCGGCGATCCCGCGCGGACAATCTCGCTGGGTTCACCGCCGCAGGTCCGCACGATCAGATCGGTCAGCAGTGCCAGCCCGTCGTCGAGGAAATCAGGATCGACACCGCGCTCGAACCGCGTACGCGCGTCAGAGGCGAGGCCCAGCCTGCGCCCGGTGACGCCAATGCTCTCAGGAGCGAAATAAGCGATTTCCAGCAGCACGTCGGTGGTCTCGGTCGTCACGCTCGAATGTTCGCCGCCCATGATGCCCGCAATGTCATGCACGCCATTATCGTCGGCGATCACGGTCATCGTGTCGTCCAGCGTGTAGGTTTTCTCGTTCAGCGCCGCGAATTTTTCGCCATCGTGCGCACGGCGCGCCCTGACCGCACCGGACAGCTCGGCGAGGTCATAGACGTGGGCCGGGCGGCCAAATGCCAGCATCAGATAATTGGTGGCATCGACCAGCGCCGAGATCGGGCGCTGCCCCGCTGCGAGCAGGCGGCGCTGCATCCAGCCGGGGCTTGATCCATTGGTGACGCCGCGAATGACGCGGCCATAAAAGGCCGGGCAGCCTTGCGCATCGTCGGTGCGGATTTCGACCGGGCAACGGCCCGTTCCCGCAATTTTCGGGATTTCGACCGGCTTGAAGGTGCCAATGCCTGCCGCCGCAAGGTCTCGCGCGATGCCCATCACGCCCATACAGTCGGGCCGGTTCGGCGTGATCGCCACGTCGAACACGGGCGATGCCTGCGTGTAATCGGCGAAGCTCTGGCCGACTTGAGCGCTTTCCGGCAATTCGATGATGCCGTCATGCTCGTCGCCCAGCTCGAGCTCGCGCACCGAACACATCATGCCGTTTGATTCGACACCGCGGATCGCGCTCTTGCGCAGTTCCATGCCATTGGCGGGGACCACCGCGCCCGGCAGACCGAGCACGCCGAGCATTCCGGCGCGCGCATTGGGCGCGCCGCACACCACCTGCAACGGGTCACCCGCGCCGGTATCGACCGAAAGAACCTGCAGCTTGTCGGCATCGGGATGTTTGGCCGCGGTCAGGACCTTGGCAATGCGGAAGCCATCGAGCTTCTGCGCCGGGTCTTCGATCCCCTCAACCTCGTGACCGATTGCGTTCAGCGCGGCAGCGATGTCCGGCACGGTCGCTTCGGTGTCGAGGAAGTGCTTGAGCCATTCGAGCGAGAACTTCATGCCGCTGCTCCCACACCGCCGGAAAGGGTCGGCTGGTCGAATGCCGAAAAGCCGTAATGGTCCAGCCAGCGCTGGTCGCCGTCGAAGAAGGCGCGCAGATCGTCCATTCCGTATTTCAGCATGGCAAGCCGGTCGACGCCCACGCCAAAGGCAAATCCCTGCCATTCGTCAGGGTCCAGCCCGGCAAAGGTGATGACCTTGCGATTGACCATGCCGCTGCCCAGCAATTCCATCCAGCCGTGACCCGGCGCATCGCCATCCCCGCCCAGCACGCGGCGGGAGCCATTGGGCCCCTTGACGTCCTGCCAGCCGACATCGACCTCGACACTGGGTTCGGTGAACGGGAAGTAGCTGGGACGCAGGCGCAGCACGATATCGTCACGCTCAAAAAATGCCTTGAGGAAGGTTTCCAGCGTCCATTTCAAATGGCCGAGGTGGATATCCTTGTCGATCACCAGCCCTTCGACCTGATGGAACATCGGCGTGTGCGTGGCGTCGCTGTCACTGCGATAGACCCGGCCCGGCGCAATAATGCGGATCGGTGCGCCCTGCTTCATCATGCTGCGGATCTGCACCGGACTGGTGTGTGTGCGCAGCAACATGCGGGAGTTGTTTGCAGCAGTGTTCGCCCCAGTGTTCGGCGCCTGATCAAGCGCTTCATCCGCACCCTCTTGCGGAAAATAGAACGTGTCATGCATGGCGCGTGCGGGGTGCGTTTCGGCCATGTTGAGCGCAGTGAAATTGTGCCAGTCGTCCTCGATCTCAGGCCCGGTGGCGACTGAGAAACCCAGATCGGCAAAGATTTCCGCCAGCTCGTCCATCACCTGGCTGACCGGATGCACCGATCCGCGCGGAGCCTCTGGCGCGGGGAGCGTGAGGTCGAGCGTCTCGCTCGCCAGTCGCCGCTCAAGTTCTTCAATTTCCAATGTTTCTTTGCGCGCGGCCAATGCATCTGCAACCGTAGTGCGCAGCGCCTGAATAACGGGAGCCTGCGCCTGACGTTCCTCGGGCGACATCTTGCCCAGCGTCTTCATCAGCGCAGAAATCGAACCCTGCTTGCCCAGATATTCGATCCGCAGCGCTTCCAGCGCCGGGGCATCTGTGGCGGCAAGAATGCGCGCCAGCGCTTCGCTCTGCAATGTGTCGTTGGTGGTCATAGGAAAATGTTTCGGTGATTGCGGGGAAAAACGTGCTGCGCCCCTAGCGCTTCGCGCGCCCGTGCCCAAGCCCCAATCGGCGGTTACGCCGGGCGGGCGGGCCGATGCAGCCCCTGCACTGCTTCACCCGCCACCGACTTGCGCACCTGTGCTGCGGCCATCATCACGGGATGCGGCAGAGCGGCATATTCGGACGGCGTCATTGTCATGAAGCGCTTGAAATCGCGGACGAAATGCGCCTGGTCATGGTAATGTGTGTCCAGCGTCTCAATCCATTTCAGCGACGGGTCGAGCATGAAATGTGCAAGACTGCGCAGGAACCGCTGACGGCGCAGCAGCATTTGCGGCGTAAACCCAAAGGCGGAGGCGCAGAACCTTTCAAGAGTGCGCGGCGTAGTCGCGACAGCGGCGGCCAGCCCGGCAACATCCTTGATCGCCGGATCGACCAGCGCCGCCTGCAACCGCACCAGTTCTGTTTCGCGCCGTGGCGGCGGGTCTTCAAGCAGGCGGGTCAGATAGGCGACGATTGTATCGCGATCTTCGGCAACGGTGCGGCCGGGGGCGTGCAGCCGCCTTGCCAGCGGCCCCAACCGGGCCATCGCCGGATCGCTTTCGGCGTTGCAAAGACGATCCGCATAATCCTTCGCCGAAGCACCCACGAACCGTGCCCAGCCAAGCGGCAACAGGCCGATCCCCCAGCTCTTCACATTGCTGGTACGGAACAGGGTGGCATAGCTGGTCGGCCCCGCCGCAACCGCGCGCGGCATCATCGCGACCGGCTGGGTGCCGATCGCTGCTTCCACCGAACGGCGATTGAAGATGCGCAGATTGGCCCATTCGGGGTGTAGCCAGTCTTCAATCGGATTTGCCGCCTCGCCCGAAACTTCCATATAATACAGCGTTGTGATGAAAGGCTTCAGCTGCTCCGGCGGCAGGAAAAAGCGCAGGGTCACACAGTCATCGGGCTGAGGACGGCTCATACAGGCGCGATCCTGTGATGATGTGCAAGAAGCTTTATCGTACCAAGAACAGCCATTGACCTGATCAGGTGTCGTAAAGATGCATGGTCTTCAAGCGTTATTTCGGCTTATCGAGGGTTTGCACTGCGGACCCCATAACCCGCTGCCGCTCGGTCATGATTGCTGTCATGATCGGGCGCGGAGCCTCGACATATTCGCTGGGGCTGACCCCCATGAAAGAATGAAACTCGTGAACGAAATGGGACTGGTCATGATATTGTCTGTCGATGGCATCCGACCAGGTGCTTTGCGTATCGAGCATAAAGGCACTCAGGCTACGCATCAGCCGTTGGCGGCGCAGCAACACATGCGGTGAGAAGCCGAAATGCCTGAGACACAGCCGCTCTAGCGTGCGTTTGGGCACCCCGGCAGTGGCGGCCAGATCGGCCACTTGCATTTGACCGGGATCGACCCGTGCGGCGTGAACCGCCAGCAACCGCGCCGCATTGCGCGGCTCACGCCCGATCCCGCGAAAGAATGAAACCAGCGCTGCAAATTGCCGGTCGTCGTCGGCCGGACCGCGGCACAAATGGGCGCACAGCGGCGCGAATTTCGCAAACTCAGCAGTTGTCTCGCCATCGGCAAGCGTGTCGGCGAAATTGCTGGCCTTCACCCCCACAAAACGCGTCCAGCCGAGCGGCAGCAGCCCGATGCCCCACATTCGGGTTCGGCCAACAGAAAAGTGGGTTGGCCGCGAACTGGGGCCTGAGACGACGAAGCGCGCACCGCTTAACGCAGGGTTGTCACCGATTTTCCCAGACGGGAGATGGGCGGTGAAAAAGCGCAGCGTGCCCCATTCGGGTTGCAGCTGCTCGGTGACCTTCCGACCCTTGGGCACATCGATGTCGAACCGGATGAAGGTCGTGAAATAGGGAGCAAGATCCTCTGGTAGCGCAAAAAAACGCATATCAATCCGGCAATCCTGATGCAAGTGCGCCCCCTTAATCGCGCCCCACATCCGGCTGTAATAACGCGCCAACACATTGCAAATAAATACCGACCGACATGAAAAAAGGGGCGCTCCTCACCGGAACGCCCCTTTTCAAATTGTCTGCGATGGCAGGGCCTTAGGCGGGAAGCGCCTTCTTGGCCTGTTCGATGATCGTCTTGAAGGCAGCGCCTTCGTTCATCGCCAGATCGGCCATCACCTTGCGGTCCAGCTCGATGCCGGCCAGTTTGGTGCCGTGCATGAACTGCGAATAGGTCAGGCCTTCGGCCCGGACCGCAGCATTGATGCGCTGGATCCACAGGGCGCGGAAGCTGCGCTTCTTAACCTTGCGGTCGCGATATGCGTACTGGCCAGCCTTTTCGACTGCCTGGCGCGCAACGCGGATGGTATTCTTGCGGCGGCCGCGATAGCCTTTGGCCTGCTCGAGAAGCCGCTTATGTTTGGTACGGGTGGTTACACCGCGTTTGATACGGGACATGCTCTAGTACTCCTGAAAAACAGACGGGCTCAACCGAGGCCGTAGGGGGCCCATTTCTTCACCGCTTTGAAATCGCATTCGGCGAGAACGGAAGTGCCGCGGTTCTGGCGGATGTACTTGGCATTGTGGCTCATCAGACGGTGGCGCTTACCAGCGACGCCGTGCTTGATCTTGCCCGTAGCGGTAATCTTGAAGCGCTTCTTGACGCCGCTCTTGGTCTTCAGCTTGGGCATTTTCATCTCCTTGGTCAGAGACACGTCGAACCAGCCCTGGCAGCCCTTGTCGCCAGGCCGGCACATAAATCACGTGTCGGTGAAGCGCGCGCTCCTAGCGAAACTGGCCAGGAATGCAAGCTTTCAGAAGTGGGCGAGATAGCCGCCATCGACCGCGATCGTATTGCCGGTGACATAAGATGCTTCGTCGGAGGCGAGAAAGGCGACCGCGCCCGCCACTTCGTGCGGTTCGCCCCAGCGGCCCAGCGAAGTGCGCCGCGCCAGATGCGCGGCAATCTCGCGGTCGGCCACCATGTCGCGATTCGCTTCGGTGGCGAAGTAACCCGGTGCGACTGCGTTCACAGTGATTCGCGCGGACCCAAGCTCCGCCGCCAGCGCGCGGGTCAGCGCGGCCAGTCCGCCCTTGCTGGCCGTGTAAAGCGCATCGCCGCGCGCGATTTCCGCCGCGATGGAGGTGATGTTGATAATACGCCCGGCCTTTCGCGCCGCCATCAGCACCGCAGCGCGGCGCGCAAGGTCGAAGGGCGCGACAAGATTGGTCTCCAGCATCGCCCGCATATCATTGCGGTCAAGCTGGCCCAGCGGCCTGCGGTCACGGTTGCCGGCATTGTTGACCAGGATGTCGAGCCCGCCCTCTGTCTCCAGGCGCGCGACAGCTGCTGCGGTCGCCGCGTCATCGGTGATGTCGAAAGGCAGCGACTGCGTATTACCGCCGATTCGCTTCGCCGCTTCATCCAGCGCCGCAACACCGCGCCCGCCCAGCCACACCTGCGCACCGTGCTGCGCCAGACGCTCGGCAATGGCGAACCCCAGCCCCCGCGCCGCGCCGGTCACCAAAGCGACCTTACCTTGCAAACTCTCTGTCATCGCCGCTTGTTAGTCGATCCGGGCCGCCTTGCCACGGGCCAATTCAGCGCCGCGAATGTTCGCGCCAGCGCTCGCTACCCCAGCGTGCGATGGCCACATCGGCGCGCTGGCGGTCTTTCCCAGTCAAATCCTCATAAGGCGCGCAGCGGTTCGCCTCGACGAAACACGCCAGCCCCGTATCCAGCCGCAGACTGGTGAGCGCGCCATTTGGGCCGGACAATCCAATGGCGGTCGGGGCATCGAGCGAGCCGATATGCAGGAACGGCGGCACAGTGGGTACTTCTGGAGTTTTGCCGCGCAGCGCAGCCAGCGCAATCGCCCGGATATCGGACAGGCCAATCGGACCGTCAGGCAGCACCCCGGGCCGGTTCGCCACCAGCAAGGTCGCGAACTGGCGCGTGTTGATGATATGGCCGTGGCCAAGGAACCCGCCTTCGAACAGATCCTCACCATGATCGCCGGTCACCAGTAGCAGCGTGTTGTCCCACACTCCCTGCGCCTTGAGGCGCGCGATCAGCGTCCCCAGCGTAGCATCGGCATGGGCCACCGCGTTCCAATAGGTGGCCGCGACCTCCTGCGCCCGTTCAGCGGATATCTCCGCGCGATCGAGCGGCTCCGCCACCAGCCGAGGCGCGACACCTTCATGGAAATAGGGGAAATGCGCCGACTGGAAATTGAAATAGAGGAAGTGCGGTTGCTCCCAAGCTATGCCGCCCAGCGCCGCATCAAAGGCGGACAACAGGTGGCTCTCATCGACCAGCAGCGACCCCTTGGCGGCAAACTCAAAGGCCCGCTTTTCCCTGAGCGCTTCGGCATCGACGAACACATCCGCCGCGCTCCGCATCGCGACCGTCGCGGCGATGTCGCCAAAATCCTCGGGCTGGCCCGAAAACACGCCGATCCGGTAACCGCTGGCATCCAGATCGGTGAACAGCGAAGCATCGCCGCGGCGCGGGGCAAGCTGTCCGGAGAACAGCGATTTGAGGCTCTCGGTCGTAAATCCGACATGGCTGTACACCGGCCGCGCGACATCGCCGGTTTGCGCCAGAGCTTCGAGATTGGGCGCCACCACCTTGCCGCCGATCCGCTTGCCCAGCACATCGCCCCGCGTCGATTCAAGCACGACAATGATCAGATTCGTCCGCGTGCCGGCCAGCCGCTGCGGCCCCTGTGGCGAGCTTAGCGGGACCAGCACCAGATCGCCGCCATAGCCGTCTTCGTCCACGCCATTGCCCGGAATATCCAGCGCCAGCGGGTGGCGCGTATCATCCAATGGTGCCGCATCATGCTGGACCGCGAACAGGCCATAGCCATCGCGGTCGACATCGCTGAGCGTGTTGAGTGCGCCATTGGCCGCTGACCAGCCCAGCATCCGCGCCAGCCCAAAAGGCGCATCGGTTCCGCTCCGGTTTGCCGTCCAGCTCAGCCCGGCGAACAGCGCTGCGGCAATCACCAACCAGCGCCCGCGCGAAGGCCGGGCGGCGGGCATATCGGCGGGAAAAACGCGGCGCGCGGCGCGCCACAGCACAAAGGCCGCCAGCGCCAGCACAGCCAGCGCCAGCAGTGCCATCCCGATCTCGCTCAGTCCGAACAGCAGCGCATCGGCCAGGCTGCCCCCACCCAATTGCTTGAGCAGGGCAAAACCGACCGCATCGCTGAAAAAAGAAGCCAATTGATACTGCGCTGCCAGAATAGCCAGAAACAGCGCGCCGTTGATCAGAGCGAACAGGAAGCACACCGCCCACGCGGGCCGAGACCGCGCCAGCCTGGTGGCCAGCCACCACCCGGCCAGCCCGATCAGCGCCTGAGCGACGAAATAGCCGCTGAAAAACCATGCGAGGTCAGCCGCGCTATCAACCGCGCGCGATTGCCCGAAACCGCCGGTAAAAATGCCGTATTTGCGGTCTGCCAGTGCCAGCTCGATGGCCGTGACAGCCGCCATGACAAACAACGGAAACGCCCGCAAAGCGCGCGACATTGCGTCGCTTGGGCCAGCCGATGCTGAATTGTCCGCGCCTGCTGTCATGCCGCTCCCTCTGCTTGCCGCTGATAGCAGATCGCAATTGCCGAAGCGCTAATGCGTGTGGTCCTGCATACCCATCGCTTCCAGCGCGTCCTCCAGCCGGGCCGGTTCGCCCAGCGCCAGCACCTCACCGCTGCTTTCGGCGTGGAGGGGTTCGCCCGCCCAGTCGCACATCAGCCCGCCTGCCCCCTCGACGACGGGCACCAGTGCCGCGAAGTCGTGGATTTTCAGGCCCGCCTCGCAGATCACATCTTGATGGCCCGAAGCGAGCAGACCGTAATTGTAGCAATCGCCGCCATAGACGATCATGCCCTGCTGCGCGCCGCCGCCAACCGCTTTGGCCAGCGCCATGTAATGATCGGCCTGATGCGCGGTGAAGTAATGCGGGCTGCTGGTGGCCAGCGTTGCCGCCTCCAGCGACCGGCAGCGCCGCGTCTGCACCGGCTTGCCGTTGAAAGTTGTGCCCTGACCGATGCGGCCAACCCAGCGCTCGGCCGTTATCGGCTGGTCGATAACGCCCAGCACCGGCCAGCCATCCTGCATCAGCGCGATCAGTGTGCCGAAGATCGGGCGGCCCGACATGAAACTGATCGTGCCGTCGATGGGATCGAGCACCCATTGCCGCGCGGCAGCTTCATTAAGCGTACCATATTCCTCGCCGATAATCCCGTCGCTGGCGGCCTCGCCTTCAAGCAGCGTGCGCATCGCGGCCTCGGCGGCGCGGTCGGCTTCGGTGACGGGGGAGGCGTCGGATTTGCGTTCATCGCTCCAATCGCCGCGAAACAGCGGTTTGATCACTGCGCCAGCGGCATCGGCAAGGCGGTTGGCAAGGGCGAGATCGCGGGAAGTGGCCATGCGCCGCCCGCTATCAGCCCTGACTGGAGCGGCCTAGCCTTTTGTGCTGCTTGTCGAATCGCTGCCAAACTGTACAAATGCGACAGTCCGAGGGCCGCAGCATTCGGGGGCATGGGATTGCACCAGCACAATGATACCGGCGCCAAGCCGGACAATCTGGTATCGCATACTGGTCAGACACGGGACGGCCATCCGCTGGCGTTCAACCACGCGCCTGCAGAAGACTTACGGCCCTGGTTCACATGGTTCAGCGCGACGGATGCCACATTGCCTGATGGTGCCGAATTGCAAGGCAGCATGCTCAATGATCTGCCCTGCCTGCGCATCATGTTCGGCGGCAAATCGCGCGCCGAAACCCGCGACGGCACAGTTCCTCTGGAACCCGGCATTGACGGCGGGGCATATTATTTCGGCCCGCACAGCCGCGCGATGCAGATTACGATGTCAGGCACGATCAAGGTCATTACGGTGCAGCTTGGCCCCGGCGCGGCGACGGCGATGGGCGGGCCTGCACAGCCGGATATGATCGACCGGATTGTCGAGCACAGCAAGCTGGTGGGGCATGGCGAATTGGCGAGGCGGTTTTGCCCGGACGACACGCCGGACAAATGGCTCGCCGCGCTCGAGCGCGAATTGCGCAAATTTCTCGGCAAATTCGGGGCCAGATCGCCTGATCCCATCACGCAGGCCTTTGAAATGGCCACGTTGCGCGATCCGACGATGACCCTGCTGGCCTTTGCCGAGGACCAGCGCGTTACCCCGCGCACCGTAGAACGGATCATCAAGCGCGATTACGGTCTGCCGCCCAAGCAGGTGCTGCGCCGCGCACGGGCGCTGGATCTGGCAGCCGCGCTGATGGGCGTGGCGATGGAAGATGAGGAGGCGGAGCTGCGGCTGCGCTATTTCGACCAGTCACACCAGATCCGCGAGCTCCGGCATTTCTTCGGCATGACCCCGCGCCAGTTCAAACAGGCACCCCATTCGCTGTTGCGGCTCAATCTTGAGGTCCGTCAGGCGCGCCGGATCGAAGCGCTTGATTTGCTGCCCCAGGGCGCGATCCAGCCGTGGCGCGACCCGTCGGCGGAGCCCAATGGCGCGGCTTAATCGAACAATGAGCTGACGCTGCTTTCATCGGCAATGCGGCGCACTGCTTCGCCAATCAGCGGAGCAATGGTGAGGATGCGGATCGATTTGGAATCGCTCGCCGCATCTGTCGCGCGGATGGTATCGGTGATCACCAGTTCCTTCAGCGCCGAACCGTCAACCCGCGCCACTGCGCCACCCGACAATACGCCGTGCGTGATATATGCCGCGACACTTTTCGCGCCCTGATCGAGCAGGGCCTGCGCCGCGTTGCACAGCGTGCCGCCCGAATCGATAATATCGTCGATCAGGATGCAGTGACGCCCAGCGACATCGCCGATGATGTTCATCACTTCGGATTCGCCCGGCCGGTCGCGGCGTTTGTCGACAATTGCCAGCGGCGCATTGTCGAGTCGCTTGGCCAGTGCGCGGGCGCGAACCACACCGCCGACATCGGGGCTGACGACCATCAGATCCTGATCTCCGTACCGCGCCTGGATATCGGCCGCCATCACCGGCGCGGCATAGAGATTGTCGGTCGGGATATCGAAGAAGCCCTGAATCTGTCCGGCGTGAAGATCCACTGCGAGCACGCGGTCGGCCCCCGCCTCGGTAATAAGATTGGCCACCAGCTTGGCCGAGATCGGCGTGCGCGGGCCGGGTTTACGGTCCTGCCGGGCATAGCCGAAATAGGGCACAACCGCGGTAATGCGCCGCGCCGAGGCACGCCTGAGCGCGTCGATGCAGATCAGCAATTCCATGAGGTTGTCGTTCGCCGGATAGCTGGTCGACTGGACCACGAAAACATCTTCGCCGCGCACATTCTCGTGAATTTCGACGAAAATTTCCTCGTCAGCGAAACGGCGGACCTGGGCATCGACAAGCGGCAGCTCGAGATAGCCGGCAACGGCTCTGGCAAGTGGCAAGTTCGAGTTGGCGGCCATGATTTTCATGCGGTGGCTGGTCCTGATGCAGCGGGAATCGGCAAAGCGCGGCTTAGCGCAGGGTCACGGGATTGCAACAGATGGGGCTTAGAAGGGCGGGGTAGAGGGTTGCTTGGGCAACGACCACTTACGACCCAATTGCGGACGTTGGCCAAGTGGCCAATTAGGTGGAATCAATGTCGTGCAGAAGCGAACTTCAACGCCCCGTTCACTGCCAGTCCTATGCCACGCGGGATTTCAAGCAATCCGAACTTTCCAGTCAGCATCATTCGCGAGAGCATCTGTTGCGCGCCTAGATGCCCTTCCCGTGCGGCATGTCGGAGCATGGGTCTGACTTCGCGCGCCACTTCGGGTGACTCGCTTCTATCGTAACGGGTTCGGGCGAGCCAGAAGTGCAAGGGATGGAAACCAGTATCCATACCGTCCTTAAGAACTGTTTCGGCTTCTTCGTGGCGTTGAATAGATGAAAGCAGCCGAGCGTAGCCGATCCGCGCCATCCAAGCTCCCCCGGATACGGCCCGGCGATAATAATCTTCAGCCTTGCTTAGATCGGCAATGACACCGGACCCGGACCAGTATCGCCAGCCAACCGCCTCCATGCACCATACCGAACCATTATTCGCAGCTGTGACATAGAACTGAAAAGCGGCTTCGGGGTCACAGTCGTCTAGCTTTGCTGCACGCTGAATGAGTTCCCAGCTCTGTTCCGACTCGTTGGCAAAGAGTTCGTTCTCGTTCGAGTGCTGCCTCTCCCAAGCGTCGCAACTCATCCAGAATGATTCCCAGAAGCGGTCGCAAAGCTTGCAGGTCAAGAGAACGCCTTTCCGTGTCCGAACGAAGTCTTGGACGACTGCACAAGCTATCCTAGCGAACGTCCGCTTTCAACCCTAGTTGCGGACAAACCATTTTCCTACACGCGCATGATCTGCCTTAAACTGGCAGATGCCCAAACCCCCCGCATACCGTGTCCGCAGCCGGCCACCGTTGTTCCATCCTGTCCCACTTCGGGCGCGCAGCGATGGGTGGAGCGCGGTGCGGCAGTGCGAATTTCTGGCGCAGCTTTATCTGACCGGCTCGGTCAGTGCCGCAGCGCGCGAGGCCGGGATGACGCGCGCGAGCGCTTATCGCCTGCGGGCGCGTGCCGGGGCGGAAGGTTTCGCAGCCGCATGGGACAGGGTGATGATGCCGCCGGGATCGGGCCGCTTCTCTGCTCCCCGACAGGATTATCGGAAGGTGACAGATGACACGCTGATCTGGCGGCTGGAAACCGGCTTGTTCCAACCGGTGATATACCGGGGCCGGATGACGGCAATCCGCCGGAAAGCCGACAATTCCGCACTTTTCCGCCTGTTTCGGCGCAGTGGCCTGGCGACCGGAAGCGGCGAATTGGCAGGCTCGCGGGGATGACCGGATATTTTCGAAAACCCCCCGGTATGTGGTCCATGCGCGATCCGGTTTGCGGATTATTTCGCGCTGTGTTCGCCCTTGATCCAGCGCACCGTGCCCGACGATGCACGCATCACCACACTCTCGGTCGTCATGCGTCCGTCACGGCGGTATTTGACGCCGTCGAGCAGCGAGCCGGAGGTCACGCCGGTGGCGGCAAAGATGCAGTCGCCTTTCACCAGATCGTCACGCGTATAAATGCGGTCGAGATCGTCGATGCCCCATTTGCGCGCGCGCGCTTTCTCATCATCATTGCGGAAGATGAGGCGGCCATTGAACTGCCCGCCGACACAGCGCAAAGCGGCCGCCGCCAGCACGCCTTCAGGGGCGCCGCCCTGGCCCATATACATGTCAATCGTGGTGTCTTCGTCAGTCACCGCGATTACGCCTGCGACATCGCCATCACCGATCAACACCACGCCGCAGCCCAGCCCGCGCAATTCCGCGATCAGATCGCCGTGCCGCGGCCGGTCGAGCACGCAGACAATGATGTCGGCAGGCGCAACGCCCTTGGCAGCGGCAACCGCCTGGACATTTTCGGTGGGTGTCTTGGCAAGGTCGATCACGCCATCGGGATAGCCCGGACCGACCGCCAGCTTGTCCATGTAGACATCGGGCGCATTGAGCAGTCCTCCCTCTTCCGCCGCCGCCAGCACGGCCAGCGCATTGGGGCCGGCCTTGGCGGTGATGGTGGTGCCTTCAAGCGGGTCGAGTGCAATGTCGATCCTGGGCCCCTTGCCCGGCGCGCCGCCGACCTTTTCGCCGATATACAGCATCGGTGCCTCGTCGCGTTCGCCTTCACCGATCACCACGGTGCCATCCATATACAGCTCGTCAAACGCCTCCCGCATAGCCTCGACCGCAGCGGCATCGGCGGCTTTTTCGTCACCGCGTCCGATCAGCTTGGAAGCGGCCACTGCGGCGGCTTCCGTCACGCGGACCAGCTCGAGCACAAGGATACGGTCGAGCGGGTTGTCGGCGGGCGAGTTCATATGCGGTTCAGTCCTTCACGGGTGATTGGCCCCGACGAATGCGAGGGGCGCGGTGCAATCGTATGCGCCGAGCCGATAGACAGGGAGACTCCTATTGTCGAGCCGCCGGTGGCCTGTGGTCGCGATTGCAATGCTGTTCTTCCCGCTTCACCCGGCGTCTGCGCAGGAGCTCTCTCAGGATGGCGCGCAGGGCGAACCTCCCGAACGCATCGACCTGCTCGCCAGCACCGCTCGGGAGGAGCAAGGCCCGGAGTACGAACGCTGCACCGAAGAACAGGAAGCCGCCGCAATCTCTGGCGAAATCGTGGTCTGCCGCCGCCGGACCGACAATACGGAATATGGCTATGACAAGGAGCGCGCTGCCAGGCGGTACGCGCAGGAAACCATGTACGAGGATTCGCCCCAGACCCCGGATGTAGCAGGCGCAGGCATCTTCCGCGGTCCTGCAACCATCAGCGGCATGTGCATCCCGGGCCTGCAAAAATGTCCGCCGCCGCCTGCATATATGATCGATTTCTCCACCCTGCCCGATGCGCCGCCCGGCTCCGACGCCGATCGCATTTCGCGCGGGCTGCCCCCGCTGGGGCGCGATGTGGCGACGCCGGGCGCGGTTCAGGTGGGCGCTGACCAACTGGGCCTGCCCCCCGCAAATTCCGAGGATGCGGCGGTCAGTCCTTCAGAATCGGCATCACCAGCGGCGGAGCCGTCAGGCTAGGCGAGCCGCTGAGCAAATCCACCGCCTTGGTTACGCAGCGCTCAGGCCCTTCGTGTGTGACCATCGCGACCAGCACATCGCCGCCATTGCTGGCACGCCCGCGCTGGATCAGGCTTTCGATGGAAACCCCCGCATCGCGCATGGCGGCGGTGATCTCCGCCAGAACTCCGGGCCGGTCGGTCACGGTAAAGCGGATGTAATCGCGGCCCAGCCGGTGTCCCGGATCCGCCTTGGGAAAGGCTTCCAGTTCCGCCACCGGGACAGAGAATGGCGCGGTCCGGTCACCACGCGCGATATCGATCAGATCGGCCACCACCGCACTGGCGGTAGGTCCATCGCCTGCGCCCGCACCCTGAAACAGCAACCGCCCGACGAAATCGCCCTCTGCGACCACGGCATTGGTTGCGCCGGTAACATGCGCCAGCGGATGGCCGCGCGGCACCAGGCATGGCCGCACGCGCTGGAGCAGATGCGGCGTTTCGCCTTCCCGCGTGGACAGGCTGGCGACCCCGACCAGCCGGATCACAAACCCCAGCGCATCGGCCTGAGCGATATCTGCGGCGCTGACCTCGCCAATACCAGTGGTCGCCACGGCAGCGAAATCTATGCGTGCGCCAAACCCGATGGCGGCGAGGATCGCCAGCTTGTGCGCCGCATCCACGCCTTCGATATCGAAGGCCGGGTCCGCCTCGGCAAAGCCCTGATCCTGAGCGCCGCGCAGCATATCGGCGAAATCGCCGCCAGTGCGCTCCATCTCGGACAGGATGTAATTGCAGGTGCCGTTGAGGATGCCGTAAATCCGCTCGATCGTATTGGCCGATGCGCCTTCGCGCAGGCCCTTCACCACCGGAATGCCGCCAGCCACTGCCGCTTCGAAACGCAGCGGCGCGCCGTGCAGCGCAGCCAGTTCGGCGAGCGCCAGCCCGTGATGGGCGATCATCGCCTTGTTGGCAGTGACCAGCCCCTTGCCCGCATCCAAGGCGGCGCGCGCCAGCGTCAGCGCCGGACCGTCAGAGCCGCCGACCAGCTCGACCACCACATCGACATCGGTGCGGCCCGCCATCGCCTGCATATCATCGACCCAGGCATAGGGGGTCAGGTCGACTCCGCGATCCTTGCCCCGCTCGCGCGCGCTGACGGCAGTGATCTCGATAGGCCGTCCCGCCCGGCGCGCGACCAGCGCGCTGTTGGCTTCGAGCAGGCGCACCACTCCGGCACCCACAGTGCCCAGCCCGGCCAGGGCAATCCGCAGCGGTTCAGCCATGTGCAGTCTCCGTCACGGGGAAGCCGAACGCGCGGCGCACACTGTCTGGTACGCGCATGGGCTGGCCAATTGGCAATTCAACATGGACCGCGATGATAGTGATTTCGGCGCGCAGCTCGCCTTCATCGGCCCCGTGCAGCGCAACGCGCTGTTCGATGCTGCTGGTGCCGATTCGCTCGACCGACAAGCGCCCTTCGATCAGTTCGTCACCGCGAATCGGACGCAGATAATCCACTTCGGCACGGCGCACGTGAAACTCGATATCGGCCAGCATACCGTGCGCGCGGCGATCACGATAAAACTCGGTCACCAGAATATCGGCATATTCCAGATAGCGCGAATTGAAGACGACGCTTTGCGGGTCGACCTCGGCATAGCGCACGCGAAAAGTGTGGCAGAACGGCTCCATGCCCAGCCGCCTAGCGCAGGCGGGCGGGCGGAGGGAAACAGTTTGTCTTGGCGGCTGACTAGCCCCGGTTGCGCGTGCAGGGGCCAAGCTGTTCGAGCATGAAGGCGTAATCCCGCGCAGTGATTGCCCGCACGCGCGAATCGCGGGCGAGGCTGGCGTCACTGGGCAGCCGTTCGGGCAAGGCGCAGGCGAGGCGGTACCATGCCAGCGTACCGGGCTGCGGCGCGCGGGCGGACTGATCGACAATCTCGGTCCATGAAACGCCCCAGCGCGGTGCCTGATTCGGTCGCCGCACGATGGTCACCGAAACCGGACCGTCGCCGCGCGTGTCCAGGAACAGCTGGGTTTCCGATTCGCCCACCAGCGTGCCCTCGACCGTCAACGCATCGCGAATACCCGTCACCACCGGCGGCGCATCCTGCGCCAACAAGGCCGACAGGACCGGACGAAGCCGAGCCTCGAAGCCGGGGTCATAAAGGAACTGTGCAGTGGGATCGACCAGCTGCAACTGACCGGGGCGACCGGGCACCGGGCGGGCAAACAGCATTACTTCCTGTTTCTTGAGCTTGGGCACTTTGCCCTTCGCGTCCAGCGGCACATCAACCAGATAGCGCAGTGATTCGCCCATCGGCACCGTTCCGGTAATCAGGGCGCTGGTGCGCGCTTCGATATACAACCGGGCGAAACCGGGTGCGAGACCGGGTGACCGTTCCGGTTCGACCAGCGCCTGATCCTTGATCTGCGCGCGCAGCACCAGCGGCGTGCCATCGGCCAAATCCACCATATCGGCAAAACTCATCTGCGCCGCGCGGCTTTCGACCGGCTGCGCCATGGCGGGAGCGCCCGCAGCAAAGGCGACTGCAACCAAGGGGGCCAGCAAAGTGAAGATCGATTTCATAGCAAATGCCTGTGGTTTTGAGGGTGGCCCACTGTCGGTACGGCGAGCCAGTTACCCGATGCTCTGCACTGCTCCTGCTGACAAGGCACTGAATTGGCGGTTAACCGATAAAGCGTTTGCGATGGCTGGTTATCGTAGCTAAAGCGGCTGACCTTGATCAGGCAGGTGATACAATATTGCCTGAAAAAGCCATTGGGCGTACCTTTTGGGAACCCGATGCGTCTTGCACCGTCGTCCCAACAGGGTCACGATGGGAATGGAAATTTATGGTGCCGCCGATGCCTTGGTGCGGAGGACGGTTGCCCAACTGGTCCGGGACAACCCGGATCGACTTGATGGAGTGATGCGACCGAATGGCTTATGCTGACCAACAGATGAGCGGCAATCGCATTGTCGCGATCATTATTGTTGCCCTCATCCATATTGCTCTCGGTTATGCGCTGATCACTGGCCTTGCCTATGAAGCGGCAAGCAAGCTTGTCGAGCGCGTAACCACGATTGATGTGGAAGAGCCGCCGCCACCCGAAGAGCCGGACGAACCGCCGCCGCCGCCTGAGCCAGATGCTGCGCCGCCGCCGCCCGTTGCGCCGCCGCCGCCGATCCGCATCGCGCCTGCGCCGCCGCCAATCCGCACGCAGGTTACGATCCCGCCGCCCGCGCCGATCCAGCGGATCGTTCCGCCAAAGCCCGCGCCGCCTGCGCCTGCGCCCGCGCCGCCGGCACCGCCAGCGCCGTCGAAGGCTCGGGCCGCCTCGCCAAAGGGCCAGGAAGGCTGGGCGGCGCGGATTCGAGACAACTATCCGCGCCGCGCAGAACGTGACGGAACGGAAGGTTCGGTTGGCGTGTCGATTACAATTGGTCCTGATGGCCGGGTGTCCAACTGCTCGGTGTCATCGTCCAGCGGTTCCAGTGAACTGGACTCGGCTGCCTGTCAGGGCATGACGCGCTACGCTCGTTACAACCCTGCACTTAATGCTGCTGGTGATCCGATCCCCGGCAGTGCCAGCACGACGATCGTCTACAAGCTTAATTAATCTGATAGGCGCCCCGCGGGGCCGATAACAATTACCTTAAGAGGACACTCGCTATGATTATCGAAATTCTTGCAGCAGCTGGGGATGCGCCTCAGAACCAGTTCGGCTTTATCGAAGCCATGGAACAGGGCGGCGTAATCGCCTGGTCGATCCTCACTGTGCTGGTGATCATGTCGGTCGGCTCGTTCTATATCCTGTTCACCAAGTTGATCGAACAGCAGAAAATCCTCAACCAGTACAAGGGTGTCCGCACCAATTTCTGGCGCGCCCCCACCATCAAGGAAGGCGCGGCCAAGCTCGACAAGAACAGCGCGTGGCGCCAGCTCGTCGATGATGCCAATCACGCCGAAGACCAGCACGCCAAAATGCCGGACAAGCTGGAAGCCCATGACTGGTTGCACGGTTCGCTGTCGCGTTCGGAAGATGCCATCAACTCCAAGCTTGCGGGCGGCCTGCCGTTCCTCGCGACGGTGGGTGCAACCGCTCCCTTCGTCGGCCTGCTCGGTACGGTTATCGGTATCTACCGCGCCCTGATCAACATCGGCCTCGCCGGTTCGGCTTCGATCGACAAGGTCGCTGGTCCGGTTGGTGAAGCTCTGATCATGACCGCCATCGGTCTGCTCGTCGCGGTTCCTGCCGTGCTTGCCTACAATTGGCTGCAAAGCCGTAACAAGCGAATCTCGGAACTGCTCTCGAGCTTCTCGACCGATCTGCTGGCCAACATCAACTCCAAGGGTGCTGTTAAGCCGGCCACGATGACGGCGACTTCGACCCAGCAAGCTGGCAAGGCTGCGCGCACCGCGCCCGCTACTGCCACCAAGCCGATGGGCACTGGCACCACAACCACGACGACCACGCCGCCGGTAGGCACTACGACCACCACTCCGAAGCGCTAATTACATGGGCGGGGCAAAATCTCTTGCCCCGCCCTGTTTCGCTTCAAAAGAATGATGAACGGGAATAGGATTTAAGCCATGGCGATATCCTCGGGTGGCGGCGGCGATACGCCGATGTCGGACATCAACACCACTCCCCTTGTGGACGTGATGCTGGTGCTCCTTATTATCTTCCTGATTGCGGTTCCGGTCGCGATCCAGACGATCGAGAAGCTCAAGATTCCGGTCTTTGAGTCTGTCGAATCGAAGGACAAGGTCGAAAACCTGCTGCTGACGATCAGCACCACCGATGCCGCTGGCCGCAGTGCCGGTGAACCGGGTTTTGAAGGTGCGAACCGCAACGGTCAGTGCCGCGTGTACTTCAACAACACCACGCCGGTGTCGTCCGAAGAACTCTATGATCAGGCGTTCAGCCGTCTCGATGCCATTGTGCAGCGCGCCGGCGGCCCCGAAGCGATCATGGAAGATCCGGAGAAAATCCCTCAGGTTCACATCCGCGGCGACGTCAACGCCCCGTGGTCCTGTGTCGCCGGTGCGATCTACAACGTCCAGGCGGCCGGCTATCCGACCGTGGGCTTCATCTCGAACAAGGTCGATCCGGACGCCTGATCGGCGGCCCGACCCAGCAATTTCAGGAGTAACCCACAATGGCAATGTCAGGCGGCAAGGACGATGGCGCGCCGATGATGGAAATGAACATGACGCCGTTGATCGACGTCCTGCTCGTTCTGCTCATCATGTTCATCATTACCATTCCCGTGGCGACGCATTCGGTTGATATCGATTTGCCCGCCCCGTCACCGGCTCCGCCAAACATGGTAGAGCCTGACAAGAACAAATTGGTGCTGACCGGCACCGACGAGATCCTGTGGAACGGCAATCCGATTAATCAGGGCCAGTTGCGCACGCTGCTGGACGAGTCGCGCTCGATCAATCCAGAGCCCGAGCTTCAGTTCGAACCCGAGCCGCTCGCCAGTTACGAGATCGCAGCCAATGTGCTGCAGGTCATCAAGGCCTCGGGCGTGACCAAGTTCGGTTTCGTCGGCAATGAACGGTATCGTACCTTCAACTAACCGGCCTTAACCGGAACCAAGATCATAAGGGGCGGAGCGATCCGCCCCTTTTTCTACGCGCGCTTCCGATACCTACGCTCCTACTGACTAGCCCTTGCAATACCGCACTATCTCTGCAATGTTATGACATAACATAGTGGGAGAATGAGCATGGCATTCAGCGGCAAGCCAATGGGCGAGATGAACACCACCCCCTTGATCGACGTGCTGTTGGTGCTGCTGATCATGTTCATCATTACCATCCCGGCAGCGACCAATTCGGTCGATATCGATATGCCCGGCGATTGTGGCGGTTGCCCGATCCCTTCGCTTGAGCCCAACCTCAACAAATTGACCCTGACCGCCGGAGACCGGCTCGCCTGGAACGGCACACAGATCGAGGCACAGCAGCTCCCTACACTGCTTCGGGCCACGACGAAGCTGGCGGTTGAGCCCGAATTGCAGTTCGAGCCCGAACCGCTCGCCAGCTATGATGCCGCCTCTCACACGCTCGCTACGATCAAATCCAGCGGCGTGTCACGGTTCGGCTTCATCGGTAACGAACGCTACCGGACCTTTGGTGGCGAGGAATAGGAGCGCGCGGCACGGACGCCGCAAGCCTTATGATCACGGCAGTCCAATATGGCGGCCCTCGCTGGTTCCGCTGGCATCGGTCTGGTTGATCGCCGCCACGCTGTCAGCGGCAACATACGGTGTCCAGATGCAAGAGGTGACAATCGATCTGCCGCATCCAAGCCCCTCTGACGCTGCAATCTCACCGCTCCCGATCGATGAGCTTGCGGTGGATTCAGACGGGGTCGCGTGGTGGAATAATATTGCCGTCGGGGATGCTGAACTGCGCCGGATTCTTGAACGGCGTGGACAGGACAACTTATTACGGGGCCTGACATTTCGGCCTGCTGGTAATGCCCAATATGGCCGCAGCCTGCGCGTGCTCGGATTGGTCAAAGAGACCGCCAATGCGGAAGCAGGGTTCTGTCTCGGCGATCTGGATTTGTATCGCCGCCTCGGCGATCGACCTGCAGCTGATCCGCACCAGGAAACTGGGCAAACGCCGCACTGTGATCCATCGCGCGATGGACGGCTTTTCGCTGGGCCGTGGTAGCGCGCACCTAATCGTCCTCAGCCGGCTCGGGCATATCCACCCGCATCGCTGCGCCCGCCAGACTCTCTGCCTCCAGCAACAGCTCGTCATCAGCAGCCCCCTGCGGCGTCGCCTCGCGGCCAACCATCACCAGCACAGGCACGGCCAGCGGACTGACCCGGTCCAGCTCGACATGCACCAATTGGTCAGCAGATCGATCAAGCAGATCGCCCAATCGCCCGACATCGGTCAGCCGCGTCCGCGCATCGGCCCATGCCGCCTCCAGCAGTAGATGGTCAGGCTCGTATTTGCGCAGCACATCGTAAATCAAATCGGTCGAGAAGGTGACCTGCTTGCCCGTCTTGCGCTTGCCTGGATGCTGCCGCTCGACCAGCCCGCCAATCACCGCCACCTCGCGAAAGGCGCGGCGCAAAAGATGCGAGTTTTGCACCCACTCGACGAATTCCTCCTTGAGGATATCGGGTGACAGCAGCGGCGCGTGATCGGTGACCGGCTTAAGGCCCCACACTGCCAGCGAATAATCATTGGCGACAAAACCCAGCGGCTGAAGCCCGCGATCCTCCATCCGGCGAGTAATCAACATCCCCAGCGACTGGTTCGCGTTCCACCCCTCGAAGGTATAATACACGCTGTAATGCCGTCCCGCATGCGGGAAGCTTTCCACCAGCAGCTGGCCCGGACCGGGCATCTGGCTGCGCCAGTCCTGCACCTCCAGCCATTCACGCACATCATCGGGAAAGCGTGCCCAGCTGGCCCGGTCGACGAGCATGGCACGCACCCTCTCGGCGAGATGCGTGGTCAGCGGCATCCGCGCGCCGCCATAGCTGGGGATCATGGCAGAGGATTTGGATGCCTTGACCAACACCTCCATATCCTGAAGCTTGACCACTTCCAGGCTCATGCCCGCAAAGGCGAAAGTGTCGCCGGGCCGCAAGGTGGCAGCGAACCGCTCCTCCACCCTGCCCAGCGACCGCCCGCCTCGTCCTCGCCCCGAATTGATGCGCACTTCCAGCATTTCGGAATCGATAATGATCCCGGCATTGAGCCGGTGCCGCGCCGCCTGATCGGGATGGGCGAGCCGCCACACACCCGCTGTGTCACGCACGATCCGGCGAAACTTGTCATAGGCCTTGAGCGCGTACCCGCCGGTTTCGGCAAAGGTCAGCACCCGCGCCCAGATCTCCGCGTCGATCCATGCATAGGCGAGACTGGAGCGCACTTCGGCCAGCAGTTCGTCTTCCTGAAACGGCGCGGCGCAGGCACACGCCATGACGTGCTGTGCCAGCACATCGAGCCCGCCGGGGCGGAAATCCTCGCCATCGCGCTGCCCCTCGTCGACCGCGTCCTTGGCGGCGGTCGCTTCGAGGAATTCGAAGCGGTTGCCGGGCACCAGCAGCGCTTTGGAACGCTGGTCCAGCCGGTGATTGGCGCGGCCAATCCGCTGGAGTAGGCGGCTCGACCCCTTGGGCGCGCCCATCTGCACGACCAGATCGATATCGCCCCAGTCAACACCCAGATCCAGGCTGGCGGTAGCCACCAAAGCGCGCAATTCGCCCCGTGCCATCGCGCCCTCGACCTTGCGGCGTGCCTCCTTGCTAAGCGATCCATGGTGGATGCCAATGGGCAGCTTGTCCTCGTTCACATCCCACAGATACTGGAAGATATATTCGGCCAGAAACCGTGTATTGGTAAACACCAGCGCAGTCCTTGCGGCTCGAATTTGCTCGTACAGCTGCGGGATCGCCCAGGTTGCCGCATGGCCGCCCCATGGCACGCGCTGTTCCACTGGCAGCAGGATCTCCACATCGGCCGGCGCGCCCTCCTCACCAATCACCAGTTCAACGCTGTCCAGATCGCCCCACGGCGCCAACCACTCACGAAACGCCTCGGGGCTGGCGACTGTGGCCGACAGCGCCGCACGCTGCATCTGCGGGGCAATGGCCTGCAGCCGGGACAATGCCAGCGCCAGCAGATCGCCGCGTTTACCGGTGGCGAAGGCATGAACCTCGTCGATCACCACGCGTTTGAGCGTTGCGAACAGCGCGAAACTGTCGGGATAGGACAGCAGCAGCGAGAGGCTTTCCGGCGTGGTCAGCAGGATATGGGGTGGTTTGATCCGCTGGCGTTTCTTGCGGTCGGAAGGGGTATCGCCGCTGCGTGTTTCGATGCGGATCGGCAGCCCCATTTCCTCCACCGGAGTCACCAGATTGCGCTGCACATCATGCGCCAACGCCTTCAAGGGCGAGACATAGAGCGTGTGCAAGCCTTCAGGCGGAGGCTCCCCGCAAAGGCGCGATGGCGTGAAATCGGCTAGCGTGGGCAGAAACCCGGCCAGCGTCTTGCCAGCCCCGGTATCGGCTACCAGCATCGCATGATGCCCGGCATCGGCAGCGGCAAGCATTTCACCCTGATGCCGCCGCACACGCCATTCCCGCCCGGCGAACCAGTCCGTGATTTCTGGGGGAATTTGCGCCGTGGTCACGGTTCCAGAACGCCCCGCACCCGCTGCGTTTCCATGCGATGCAATCAAAGTCTGTCGAGCACCTCAAGCGGCGCATCCGCAGGCCTTTCGAGCAGCGCTTCGAGCAGGGCGATTGTGGCTTCGCAGCGCTGGGGATGGGCGAAATCTTCGAGCGATTTTGTGATGGTCGATTCGGGCAGCCCTGAAGATTCCGAGGCGCGCTGGAGCGCCCAGCTTGGAATTACGGATTCTCGCCCCATACCCTCCCTTGGCGTGAGTAGACGCGAGCCGAGCATGTGCCGGGCCAGCCGTTGTTCTTGCTCAAGTTCGGCGCCACGTATGTGCGGAACCCCATCGAAAAATGCATGTGAGGTCACTTCCCGGCAAGCGCCCCCTTCTTCTGTTGCAGCGGCTTTGAGCCATATCAGATACACTTCGCTAATAGCGATTACATCGGCGCGACTGGCCGAGGTGCGTGCTTCAACTATAGTCGTTCGCAGGATGGCGCGCGTGGCATCATTATCCGCAGTGGCAGATCCCGTGATCCACCCGGCCAATGCGTATGCGAGATAGGGATCGGTCTTGACGATGTAATCCCAGTCAATGCCTTCACCGAAAAGCTCCAGAGCCAGTACGTCACCGCTTTCACCCACATCTGTGTCGAACACGAGTGGGGAGGAGCTGTATGAAATTTCGGGATCCGCGGAATCATCTTCGAAAATGCCCGAGACACATTGATACAAGAATGCGGTCACCAAGAGCGCCAGCCAAACTTTTGTGACAGCACCCTTCGTCTTGCCGAAGTCGAACTCTAGCGGCGCAGAAATATAATCTCGCCTGTAAGGCCGCTCAGCCGACTGAGACGGAAGCGGCTGATCATAGTATGGATCAACATAGGTATTCGGCACTGCCGTAGGCTCGGTACCCTCCCGTGAGCGGCGCAGGGTGACCGGAGGGTTGCGTGGCTGGGTGGGTGTGGGTGCCACTGACGATGCCGGCGGCGGCGGCGTTGACTCAGAAATGAGCGCTGGTGCTTCCGGCGGCTTCTGCACCGCATAAGCCTCAACCGGCCCGCCTCGCGCAGTTTCGCGCCGCATTTCGGCAGCTTGAAACAGCGCCTTCTCGCGCGCTTCTGTCAACTTGGCGAAGCGCGATATCGACGTCGACAGATCAAGCTTTTCAAGCTGCTTGCGATAGGCGGCGTGGATCGCTTCCTTGTCGGACGTGGGCTTGATGCCCAGCAACGACCACGGGGGCTTGCTCATGGACAGCAGCGCAGCCTAATGGCCCACGCTCTCCCCGCGCTCCAGCCCGGACAGCTGCAATTGCTCGTCGATCTGCGCGACCAGCCGCTCCAGCCCTGCCTCGCTATCACTTTCCGCGCGGGCGACCAGCACGTCCTGCGTATTGGAAGCGCGCAGCAACCACCAGCCATCATCATTGGTGACGCGCACGCCATCGGTGGAATTGACGTCCGCCGGACTGTCCGCAAGCCGCGCCTGCACTTCATCGATGGCAGCGAACTTGCGGCTTTCATCCACTTGGAAGCGCATTTCGGGCGTGTTGACCATCGCCGGGATCGCGCCGCGCAATTGCGTGACCGAGCGGCCCAGCCGCGCCGATGCTGTCATCAGGCGAATCCCGGCATACAGCGCGTCATCATATCCATAATAAGTGTCGGCGAAAAACACGTGTCCGCTCATTTCACCGGCCAGCGGGCTGCCAGTTTCCTTCATTTTGGACTTAATCAGCGAATGGCCGGTCTTCCACATCAGCGGCTCCCCGCCGCATTTCGCAATGTGATCGTAAAGCGCGCGGCTGGCCTTTACATCGGCGATAATGGTGGCCCCCGGGCGATCCCTTAAGAGGTCTTCCGCATAGATCATCAGCAGCTGATCGCCCCATATGACCCGGCCTTCGCCGTCCACTGCGCCGATCCGGTCGCCGTCTCCGTCGAAAGCGATACCGAAATCGAGCGACTTCTCGGCGACGAGCGCCTTCAGGTCTGCAAGATTCGCCTCGACAGTGGGATCGGGATGATGATTGGGAAAATTGCCGTCAACTTCAGTGTAGAGCAGGTGATGCTCGCCCGGCAGCGCCGCCGCCAGCTTCTCCAGCGCGGGTCCGGCTGCGCCATTACCCGCATCCCAGCCGATCCGCATCGACCCCAGCTTGTTTGCATCAACGCCATCCAGAGCGGTGAGCATCCGGGCTATATAGGCATCCATCAGCTCGCGCTGCTCGACTTCACCGGTACCGTCGGTCCATTCGCCGGCGGCGGCACGGCGGCCCAGCTCCTGAATGTCCGCACCGAAGAACGGACGCCCCTGAAAGACCATTTTGAAGCCGTTGTAATTGGCGGGATTGTGGCTGCCGGTTATCTGAATGCCGCCATCTACGTCCTCGGCTGAAGCCTCGGCATAATACAGCATCGGGGTCGCGCTCATGCCGATCCGCACCACATCGCAGCCGCTGGCGGTAAGGCCTTCGACCAGCGCGTGTTCCAATATTGGCGAGCTGACGCGGCCATCATAACCGATGGCGACTTTCTTGCCGCCCGCCTCGCTCAACATCGCGCCAAAGGTGCGGCCAATCGCCCGCGCATCGTCGGGGCCAAGCGTCTCGCCGATAATCCCGCGAATGTCATATTCGCGCAGGACGGTGGGATCGAAATTATGGCTCATTGCGGGGTCTCCGGTATTTCATAGGGCAATTCGTGCAGTAACAGGTCGCGTGCGGCATTGGCTTCCTGGATCTGGGCTTTGCTGCCGCCCTTGTCGGGATGCACCAGCACCGCGATCCGCCGGTGCGCATCGCGAATTTCGCGGTGATCGGCACCGGGGGCAACGCCCAGCAGTTTACGCGCCTTGGACAGCGCCTGCTCGCGCGTGGGCGTTGATTGCAGATAGTCCCAGGGCCATTTCCCGAAGATCCACCGGCAGGCGATGGAGACCAGCACCACAATGGCGATGATCCGGATCATGCAGCCTGTCCTGCGGGTGTTTCAAAGCCGCTCCCGGGCAGACGCAGGCCCGCGACCAGACCGCGCAATTCCTGCCGCGCGACAAGGTGGCTGGTCCCCAGATCGCCCAGCTGCCCCTTGTCCAGCAAGGTCAGGCCGGAGGGGAACAGCTCGCGGTAAATCACGCGTTCGGACAGCCCCTTGGCAACCCGGAAACCCACCCGTTTGGACATTTCGGTCAGCGCCTTTTCAATGCGTCCCATATTGCGCGCTTCGGTGTAGCCGGTGCGGTTGCGCACGACCACCCAATCCATCGGCCGTCGCTGTTCCTCCAGCTGCGCCCGGCCCCGGCGGATGCGCGCTTCCCAGATCAGTTCGGCATAGAATGACAGTTTCTTGACCTTGAACGTCTCACCCTCGACCTGCCCGATCAGGTCGAAATCGACAAAGCTGTCGTTCATCGGCGTGACCAGCGTATCGGCCTGCGTCGCGGCGTGGCGGGCCAATGGATCGTCGCGGCCCGGCGTATCGACCAGAATAAAATCGGCACCGGCGGCTTCGCGCCGAACCAGCGCATCGAAAGCCGCCTCGTCCAGCCCTTCGACCACATGGCACGCGGCGGTCGGCAAAGTGATGCCCCGACGCTGTGCCGTTTCGGCGCGATTTTCCAGATAGCGATGCATTGTGCGCTGGCGGTGATCGAGATCGAAGGCGACCACGCGCAGCCCGGCGTAGGCCAGCGCCACCGCTACATGCACCGCAGTGGTGGATTTCCCCGTTCCGCCCTTTTCATTGGCGAAGGTGATCCAGTGCGGCGCGGCTTCGGGCAAGGCTGTTCCTGTGGTGAAAGGCTGGTCGAGAAATGTTGTCGCACCCCGGCACAAACCGCTAGGGCACTGTCGAAACCGCTCTTATCCAAGGGGCCGCGCCTGTGCAAACCATCACCGAACTCGAAGCGTTGAGAAGCACGCTGGCAAAGCTGCGTGCGAGAAGAGGCAGCATCGCTCTGGTGCCGACAATGGGCGCGCTGCATGAAGGGCATCTGACGCTGGTCCGGCGCGCGCGCGAAGTGGCCGATCATGTCGCGGTGTCGATCTTCGTCAATCCGCGGCAATTCGGCGCGAATGAGGATCTGGGCGCTTACCCCCGCCAGATGGCGCGCGATTCCGCGCTGCTGGAGGCCGAGGGCGCCGAGCTGCTGTGGGCGCCGCCGCCTGAGGTCGTCTATCCCCCTGGCTATGCCACCAATATCTCGGTCGCGGGTGTCAGCGAAGGTCTGTGCGGCGGTGACCGTCCGGGCCATTTCGACGGAGTGGCGACCGTAGTGTGCAAACTGTTCAACCAGGTGATGCCCGACATGGCGTTTTTTGGCGAGAAGGACTGGCAGCAATTGGCCGTGATCCGCCGTATGGCGCGCGATCTCGACCTGACGCGGCCTGACGCGGCGGCGATCCACGGTGTCGCTATAGTGCGCGAGGATGACGGGCTCGCGATGAGCAGCCGCAACGCCTATCTCTCCGCCCAGCAACGCGCCGCCGCAGCGGCCCTGCCCCGCGCCATGAAAGACGCGCTGGCGGCTATCGCAGCGGGCGCTCCGGCATCCGAAACCCTCGGCAATCTGCACGATACGCTGATGACGGGCGGCTTCGATTTGCTCGATTATGCCGAACTGCGCGATGCCGACAACCTGGCCCCACTGGCACACGACAATGGCAATGCACGCCTGTTCGTGGCCGCCCGGATCGGCGGGACGCGGCTGATCGACAATATGGCGGTCGAAGGGCTGGAGCGGGTAAGGGGAATCGAACCCCTCTAGCCAGCTTGGAAGGCTGGAGCATTACCACTATGCTATACCCGCCCAGTACCGGCAGTGCGCCGGATATTTGCCCGGTCGCGCGGGGCGCAGATGCCATTCTTGTATGGCCCGCGTCAACAGCCGCTTTGCGCGATATACGCGCAGACCGCCGGTTACTGTTCCGGTTCTTCTGCCGCGGGTGAGGCCAACACCTCAGCCAGCGTGGCGTCCTTCTTTTCTGGCACCGGCGGCGGTGTGTCTGTCGCCACATGAACATCGACCCGGCGATTGACCGAGCGGCCTTCCTCATTGGGCGAACCATCAGGCATGGCATTGGGCGCAATCGGGTTCTGTTCACCGAACGCGATCACAACAATCCGGTCTTCGGCGACACCGTTTTCGACCATCCAGTCACGCACCGCTTCGGCGCGGGCCTGCGACGCGCGCATATTGGCTGCGTCATTGCCGCCCGCATCGCTGTGTCCGCGCAGCGTAATCTGCCCGGTTTTGCGTTCAACCTGAGGGGCGTCGATAATGGTAGCCAGTTCGGCCAGCGCCGTCTCTGTCAGGGCATCGCCGTCAGGGAAGAATATTCGCGTGTCGAGCGCCGCCAACGTGTCCGCAGCAGGGGCCTCTTCCACCTGAAACTCGGGGCGGAAAATCGACTTGGGTTCGCCGCTGTCGGGCTCTGTTGCGGGTTCAGGCGGGGTTTCGCTGCGCTTGTCGCATGCAGCCAGGACAAGGACCAGCGGCAGCATTACAGCGATCCCGCCAATCTTCCGTCCTGATGTGAACCGGCGCATCATGTCACTGGCACTCCCTGTTTGCGGTTGCCTCGCTTGGCGGCAATTTCCTCCGCTGTCTTCTCCTGCGGCGGCGAGAAGCTGACAATCGTATCGCCAGCGCGCGGCTCGGGCCGTGCGGCATGGGTAAAGAACCGGATCACGCCATTGTCGCGCAGCAGCAGCAGCATATTGGCAGCCTCAGGCAGCCGTTGCTGGGCGTCTTCGAAGCGGAATTCTTCGGTCAGCTTGGTTTTGCGGAACACCCAGCCTTGCGACTGACGCTCACTGACGTCTTCCACGCCAAAGCCGGAATCGAACAACGCCCGACCGCGAATGCTTTCGGGGATCGCGTGACGATCCTTGTCATCACTCGATTCGCCCAGCTGGAACACTTTATCACGCCCGATTTCGTAAGCGAATTCATTGCAGACCAGCGCGTTATACGCCTCGTTCTCGGTCGCGGCGACCAGCACCTGATAGGGTGTCAGGTCCAGATTGTGCTCGGTTGCCTCGTTGAGGATTTCGCCGTGATAGGTCGGCAGGCCCTTCTGCCGCGCCAGCGCCAATCGTTGCCAGCTGGAATCGACGATCATAACCGGCGTTTTCATATCGGTGAGCATTTGGGCCAGCGAGATGGTCCAGGGTGTGCTGCCGACAAAGATGATGCCCGGCCGGGTGCCGCCCTTCACATTCAGCAGCCGCGCGACCAGATCGATGGTGAAGCCATGCGCCACGATGGTCGCCACCACCACCGCGAAGGACAGCCCGATCAGCGCATCGCCGTCATACCCAAGATCCGACAGGCGGAGCGCGAACAGGCCGGAAATCGCCACCAGCACGATACCGCGCGGGGCGATCCACGCCAGAAACAGCCGCTCGTTCCACGGCACCTTGGTGCCCAGCAGACTGAGCAGAATTGTGGCCGGGCGAACAAGGAACAGCAACGCCAGCAGGAACAGACCGAAGTTCCAGTTGAGGTAGGCAAGATCTTCAAAATCAAGGCTGGCGGACAGCAGGATAAAGATGCCGGAAATCAGCAGCACAGCGATGTTCTGCTTGAACGGATGAATGCTGCGCAGCGACGAGATGTTCATATTCGCCAGCGCGATGCCCATCACAGTGACGGCGACCAGACCGGCCTCATGCTCGATCTGGTTGGCGAGCACGAAGATGGCGACCACCGTTGTCAGCAGCACCGGGACTTTGAGATATTCGGGCACCGCTCCGCGTGGGAAGGCCCAGGCGATAGCTGCGGCAGCAAGATAGCCGATCAAACCGGCAATAATTGCAGCAAGGATAAGCGGCGGAACCACTTCAAACAGCGTGGCGTCGGGGAACGCCGCGACCTTGCGGAAATATTCATAAGCGATGACCGCGCACAGCGCGCCGATCGGATCGTTCACGATCGCTTCCCATTTTAGCATGGAAGCGGGTCGCGGTTTGACCGAAGATTGGCGCAGCATGGGCATGACCACCGTCGGCCCCGTCACCACCAAGATACCGGCGAACAGGATCGCCACGGGCCATTCCAGCCCGCCAATCTGGTTGGCGGCAACCGCACCAAACACCCACGCCAGCGGCACGCCAAGCACGACCAGACGCAAGACGCCCTCGCCCGAATGCCGCAGCTCGCGGAAATCAAGGCTCAGCCCGCCTTCAAACAGGATCAGCGCAACGCCAATGGCAACCATCGGATCAAGCAGTGGGCCAAAAGCGTGCTCGGGGTCGAACAGGCCCAGCACCGGGCCGGCCAGAAAGCCCGCAGCCAGCATCAGCACAATGGCAGGCCACCCGGTCCGCCACGCAATCCATTGCGCCCCGATACCAAGCATGCCAACCATGGCGATTACGAGAGTTTGTTCTTCCATGCGGTTGCCGCAATCCCACCCTGCCTGCGCTTGGCTATCAAACGCACTTATCTGCGTTCAATGCCCGAAAGGCTGCTTATGTCCCAGTCGTTGCGACTTTAGGGCTATTCGCCCGCAAATGCCATCAGTGCTGCGACGGTAATCGAGTCGGCGCAGAGCGCAGCATTGCCGCCCAGTTCGGGCAAGTCGATCACAAACACCGCTGTTTCGACAACCGCCCCCGCCTGCCGCAGCAATGTCGTGGCCGCGCAAGCCGTGCCGCCGGTCGCCAGCAAATCGTCGACGATCACCACGCTCTGTCCCTGCGTGACTGCGCCGGGGTCCATTTCCAGACGGTCGCTGCCATATTCCAGCGCGTAATCCACGCCGATAGTCTTGCAGGGCAGTTTGCCCGGCTTGCGCACCGGAATGAACCCCACGCCCAGCCGCGCCGCGACCGCCGCGCCGAAGATGAAGCCGCGCGCCTCCATGCCCGCAATCGCCTGAGCGCCTGCGTCCTGCGCGCGGGTCGTCAGCCATTCGACCGTGGCGGCGAAGCCCGGCCCGTTACCGATCAACGTGGTGATATCGCGGAACTGGATTCCCGGCGCGGGGAAGTCGGGAATGGTGCGCACCAGCGCCTTGATCTCGTCGGGAGCCATGCGGCGTCCTCCTGCAAACGAAAACGCCCCTCGCATCCGGCGGGATGGAGGGGCATTCTGTTAAATTATGCGAACCGGATCAGCTGCGCTTTTTAGGCTTCACAGCGGCCCAGATCTGCTTCTTCGAGAAATACGCGAGCACGGTCGCGAACAGCAGGAAAATCAATACCGGCCAACCCGTCTGCTTGCGCTTCACCATGGTCGGTTCGGCAGTCCAGGTCAGGAACGCAGCAACGTCCTGCGACATCTGCTCGACACTGGCCTTGGTGCCATCGTCATAGCTGACCTGCTCGGCAGTGGTCAGCGGCGGTGCCATCGCCAGATTGAGGTTGGGGAAGTATTTGTTGAAATGCAGCGTGGAAGGCGTGCTGAATTCCGGGAATTCTTCCTTCAGCTTCGCCGGAGCCGGGCCATAGCCGGACAGCAGCGAGGCGACGTAATTGGTACCGTCATGCCGCGCCTTGGTGATCAGCGAAAGATCTGGCGGGATCGCATTGCCATTGGCCGCAGCCGCCGCAACCGCATTGGGATAGGGCGACGGGAAGTAATCGGTCGGCAGGCCCGGCCGCATGTTGGCTTCGCCAGTGTTCGGATCAATTCCGGGCACCTGCTTGCTGGCGGCGAAGGCTTTGACCTGACCTTCGTCATAGCCAATCTCGCCCAGATCGCGGAACGCCACGAATTTCAGGCTGTGGCAGGCAGCGCAAACCTCGTTGTAGACCTTGAAGCCGCGTTGCAACTGGGCAGTGTCCCATTTCCCCAACGCGCCTTCAAAACTGTAGGCATAGTCCTTGGGGTGTTCGTGGAATTCATGCTCCACAGTCGGTTCGACGAACTGGCCATGCTCGGCAAAGGTCGAGAATGCAGGCGCCAGCCCGAAGACCAGCGACCACAGCGCGACGAAGGCAAAACCGAGGCCGACAAAGATGCCGACGAGGCGAACGCTAAGAAGTTTGCTCATGGGTCAGTCTTTCTCGTGTCGCTCAAACCGCAGGCGTGGTGTTTTCGCCAAGCACCGCCTTCTTGTCCGAGCCGAGAACCGCCTCGGTGATCGAATAGGGCAGCGGTTCGGGCCGCTCGATCTGGCTGATGATCGGCAGGATCACCAGGAAGTGAAGGAAGTAGTATGCCGTCGCGATCTGGCTGAGCATGATATACGGCTCTTCGGCGTGCGCGCCGCCAAGATAGAACAGCAGTGCCATGCACGGGATCAGGCCGAACCAGAAGAATTTGCGGAACAGCGGGCGATAATGGCCGCTGCGCACCGGCGAACGGTCAAGCCAGGGCAGGAAGAACCACACCAGGATCGCCGCGAACATGGCCAGCACGCCCCACAGCTTTGCCGGGAGGATGAAATCCACCGTGAAAGCGCGCAGGATCGCGTAGAACGGATAGAAATACCATTCAGGGACGATCAGCGCCGGCGTCGAGAGCGGGTTCGCCTCGATATAATTGTCCGGATGGCCGAGCATGTTCGGGCTAAAGAACACCATCGCAAAGAAGAACAGCAGCACGACACCCAGGCCGAAGCCATCCTTCGCCGTGTAATACGGGTGAAAGGGCAGCGTATCGCTCTCGCTCTTGATCTCGACCCCGGTCGGGTTTGACGAACCGGGAATGTGCAACGCCCAGATGTGCAGGATAACCACACCGGCAATCACGAAGGGCAGCAGGAAGTGGAGGCTGAAGAAGCGATTGAGTGCGGCATTGTCAGGCGCAAATCCGCCCAGCAGCCAGATCTGGATCGATTCGCCGATCCCGGGAATCGCGCCAAACAGGCCGGTAATAACCTTGGCGCCCCAGAAGCTCATCTGGCCCCACGGCAGCACGTAACCCATGAAAGCGGTCGCCATCATCAGCAGGAAGATGACTACACCCAGCAGCCAGATCATTTCGCGCGGGGCCTTGTACGATGAGTAGAAGAAGCCGCGGAAGATGTGGAGATAGACGACGATGAAGAAGAAGCTGGCGCCATTGGCGTGCGCATAACGCATGACCCAACCCCAGTTTACATCGCGCATAATGTGTTCGGTGGTAGCAAATGCGACCTGCGCATTGGCAGCGTAATGCATGGCCAGAACCACTCCGGTTATGATCTGCAGCACCAGGAAAAAGCCGGCAAGAACGCCGAAATTCCAGAAATAGCTGAGATTGCGCGGCACGGGATAACCCGCACCGATCGCGCCATACATCAGCCGTGGCAGCGGCAGCTTCTCGTCGAGAAACTTCGTCAGCCCGGTCTTGGGTTCATACTGGCGTGCCCAGGGAAAGCTCATGATCTTGCTCTATCCTTGCAAAAACTTAGCCGACGCGGACGACGGTGTCCGAAGTGAACTCGTATTCGGGCACTTCGAGGTTTGTGGGAGCGGGGCCTTTGCGGATGCGTCCGGCCGTGTCGTAATGCGAACCGTGGCAAGGGCAGAAATAGCCCCCGAATTCGCCGCGAACCTCGCCTTCGGCAGCGCCCAGCGGGACACAGCCAAGATGGGTGCAAACGCCCATGGTAATGAGCATGTCACCATGCCCTTCCTTGGTCCGGTCTGCCAGTGATTCAGGATCACGCAGGCTGTCGACTGCGACGCCATTGGCCTCGGCCACTTCTGCGGCGGTCAGGCGGCGGACAAACAATGGCTGCTTGCGGAAAACTGCCTTGATTGCCTGGCCAATCTCGATTGCGGAAACGTCAATCTCGGTCGAGCTTTCGGCCAGCACGTCCTTGGACGGCGACATCTGGCTGATCAGCGGAAGCAACACCGCAGCGCCGCCGATACCGGCCGCACTGACGGCGGCAATATCGATGAAGTCACGGCGACGATAGCCTTCGCCATCATGCTCGATCTGGTCGGTTGTTGCGGTTGCAGCGGTCTCTGCCATCAGCGCTTGCCTTGCCTGCCTTGTGCCTGCACCCCATTATCCGAAACGGTGCCGGAGCCGGGTGATTGATGTGTTTCGTACCGGACAGCCGGACCGATGATCCGCGCCGCGTTACGCTCCGAAAGTGCCGGTTGGGAAAATGCCTGTCGGTAAGCCCCCGGAGCGCCGGTTTGGGCGAGCCTCTAGCCGCAATGCCGCAGGTTGCCAACAGCGATTTTTGGCATGGGACTGCGCGTGCGGTGCAATCAGGCGGGCAGGCCGATCACGCTCAACTGGCGCCCGCCCGTCGGCTCGCCGCGATGGGTTGCCCGGCGGTAAGAGAAAAAGCGCGCGTCCTGCGCATAGGTGTCTTCGCCCAGATCGGCGACGTGGCCGACGCCCGCCGCCGCCAGCCGATGCGCGACATAGGCGGGCAGGTTGAACAGGCGTTTGCCCGGAGCGCCAAAGCTGAAGAACGGGGTGTCTTCATCCTCGAATGCGTCGCGGAAATCTTCGTCCACCTCGTAATTTTCCTGCGCAATGGTGGGACCGATAACCGCCCTGATGTCCGCCACCTGCGCGCCTTGCGAGACCATCGCGCCCACAGTGTTGTCAATCACCCCGCCCACTGCACCGCGCCACCCGGCATGGGCTGCACCGATGACGCCAGCTTGCGCATCCACCAGCAGCACCGGCGCGCAATCGGCGGTGACTATGCCCAGCAGCAGGCCGCGCCTGGTGGTCACCAGCGCGTCTGCCTCGGGCGGGGCGGCCCATTGGCCATGCACGATCATTACCGCAGGCGAATGCACTTGTTTTGCCAGAACCAGATGGGCCCCGCGCAGCACATCGCCTGCCACCAGCCCGCTGCGCAGCGAAAAGCCATGCGGGGCCGGACCAAGCAAGTCACTGCGCAGGAAATCAGCCAAGCGAGCGGGTGACCTGCTCAAAGGTATCGCGCGACAGATTGCCCGCCTCGGCAATCCGCTCAAGCTCGCCGCGCATCAGCGCCGAGCGGGCCGGTTCGATCCGCTGCCAGCGCCCCAGTGGCGTGACAAAGCGCGCCGCCGTCTGGGCATTGATGGGGTCAAGTTCCAGAATCAAATCGGCAATCATCCGATACCCCTCACCGTCTTCCGCATGGAAGGCATGCGGGCTGGCGGCAAACGCCATATACAGCGCGCGGACGCGGTTGGGGTTCTTCAGCGTGAAGTCGGGATGATCGCGCAGTGCCTTGACGTGCTGGAGCACCTGCGGATGCAATGACGATGCCTGCAGCGAGAACCATTTGTCGACCACCAGTGGATTGTCGCGGTAACGGTTGTAGAAGTCTAGCAAAGCGCCGGTGCGCGCGGGCGATTGCAGGCCCGCCAAGACCATCAGCGCGCCTTGCCGGTCGGTCATATTGTCCGCGCCCGAATACTGCTTCTCAGCCAGATCAGATGCAGTGTCGGGCTTGGCGGCGGCCAGATAGGTCAGCGCCACGGTCTTCACCTTGCGCGCACCCTTGGCTGCCTGATCCAGCGCAAATGGCAGCGCACTGGCGCGTTTATGCAGCGTCAGCAGCTGGCTTTCCAGCGCGCTGCCCAGCGCCGCCTTCAGCGCCTCGCGTTCTTCATGGATGCGGCCCGGCTCCGCCAGCAGCATCTGTTCGGACAGATAGGCCTGGCTGGGCATCATCAGCAATTCGCCGCGCATCAGATCGTCGAGCCGGTCATCCTCCAGCACCGCTGCGAACGCACAGGCGATATCCTGCCGCGCGGCATCACGCTCTGCGCTGTCCATTTCGCCCGCGACGGCGGAAACCAGATGGCCGACCATCAGATCCTGCATCGCCTCATACCGGGCAAACGGATCGTCATCCTTGGCAGCAAGAAACACCAGATCATCGCGCGAAACCGCACGGTCAATGGTGACCGGCGCGGAAAAGCCGCGGTTGATCGACAGCACCGGCGGCGCGGCAAAGCCTGCGAAGCGCACTTCCTTCTCAGCCGTGTCCAGCATCACCAGATGTTCCCCATCATGCTTCCCGCTCTCACGGTCGAACAGCGCAATCCGCAGCGGGATCGGCATGGGCTGCTTGTCAGCTTGCCCCGGCGTTGCGGGTATGTCCTGCTTGAAGGTCAGCGCCGCAGTATCGCCATCATGTGTTACCGCCACCGAAACCTTGGGCGTGCCGGCCTGCGAATACCACAGGCGGAACTGCCGCAGGTCCAGGCCTGCACCATCCTCTATTGCCGTGATGAAATCTTCGCACGTGGCGGCTTCGCCGTCGTGACGGTCGAAATACAGATCGGTGCCTTTGCGAAAAGCTTCCTCGCCCGCCATGGTCCGCATCATGCGGATCACCTCAGCGCCCTTGTTATAGATTGTGGGCGTGTAGAAATTGCTGATTTCGCGGTAGCTGTCGGGCCGGATTGAATGCGCCAGCGGGCCGGAATCCTCGGGGAACTGGACCCCGCGCAATATCCGAACATCCTCGATCCGCTTGACCGGCGCGCTGTCCATATCCTGACTGAACAGCTGGTCGCGCAGCACTGTGAAGCCTTCCTTCAGGCTCAGCTGGAACCAGTCGCGGCAGGTGATGCGGTTGCCCGACCAATTGTGAAAATATTCGTGCCCGATCACGCCTTCCACGCCGTCAAAATCGCCGTCAGTGGCGGTTTCCTGATCGGCCAGAACGTATTTGGTGTTGAAGACGTTGAGGCCCTTGTTTTCCATCGCGCCCATGTTGAAATCTGACACTGCGACGATGTTGAACAGGTCGAGATCATATTCGCGCCCGAACACTTCCTCGTCCCATTTCATGGACCGCTTCAGGCTTTCCATCGCATGTTCGGTGCGGTCCAGATCGCCATCGCGGACCCAGACGTTGAGCTCTACCGTGCGGCCGCCCGTGGTGGTGAAACTGTCGCTGCGCGCCACCAGATCGCCCGCGACCAGCGCGAAGAGATAGGCGGGCTTGGGCCACGGATCGTGCCATTCGGCCCAATGCGTGTCGCCGTCGCCGCCGCTATCGGCCTTGTTGCCATTGCACAGCAGGATCGGGAATTGCGCGGCAGGGCCGCTCATCCGCACGGTATAGGTGCTCAGCACGTCGGGACGGTCGGGGAAGAAAGTGATCCGGCGGAAGCCCTCCGCCTCGCACTGGGTGCACAGCATTCCGTTGGAGGCATAGAGCCCCATCAGCTGCGAATTGGCAGCCGGGTCGATCTGCGTCACAATCGTCAGTTCGTGGCGCTCACCCGGCAGCGTAACCACCAGATCATCGCCGTCCATTGCATGGGTGCTGCAAGGCTCGCCATCGACCTGCAATTCGGACAGCTTAAGGCCGTCACCGTTGAGGCGGATGGTCGGGGAGGCATCGGCAGCGGGGTTGCGTTCCACCGTCAGCCGCGACGTGACCCGCGTCTGTTCGACCCCCAGCTCGAAGCTGAGATGCACCTGCGGCACCAGCCAAGGAAAGGGCGTGTAATCTTCACGCCGGATAATCGCGGAAGCCTTGGGCTCAACCGCAGCATCGGCCATTTCGGGGTTCCCATCGGGAGTGGCGGGGGTGCGCGCGATATCCATGCAATTCCTGTCTGCTGCTGCGAGTGGTAGGCTGTGTCACTGCTGGTAACGCCCGTCGAGCGCTTCGGTTCATTCGTCGGTGAGCGCTGCGGCGGCGATTGACAGGCAGCCGTGTATTGCGTCACCACGACACCGACAAGAGCCAAGATGCCGGGCCATGATGCTAGGATGGGAATGGGAACATGATGCTCGAACTGATGGCCGCCGCCAGTGGCTCCTTCGATGTGGAAACCGCGACGCGCGCCTATCTCGATACTTTGGAGGGCCCCGCGCGGGAGCAGTCCGATGCCTATTTCGAAGGCGGTTATTGGCTGATCCCGCTGGGCACGCTGGTGTCCGTGCTGATCGACTGGATATTCCTGCGTTTCCGCATCGCACACGCCTTCCGCAGGCTGGGTGAACGGTTGAGCAAGCGGTTGTGGATCGTCACCTGGGTTACTGCGGCGCTTTATACCGTGGTGGGTTTCGTGATGGCGCTGCCCTGGTCGATCTACACCGGATTCTTTCGCGAAAAACAGTACGGCCTGCTCGATCAGAGCTTTGGTGCGTGGTTTGCAGAATCGCTCACCGGGTTTGCCATATCGCTGGTGATGATGCCCCTGGTGATAGTGGCAATCTACGCTTTGATTCGCCGCGCGCCGAAAAACTGGTGGCTATGGGCAACCGGTGTGCTGGGAATATTCCTGATGGTCGCGATGGTGCTGGGGCCGGTGTTCATTTCTCCGCTGTTCAACGATTATGACGAGATGGAGCAAGGCCCGCTACGCGACAAGATCGTCGACATCGCGGGCAAATACGACATTCCGGCCGATCACATCTATGTTTTCGACCAGTCCAAACAGCACAAGCGCATTTCCGCCAATGTGTCCGGGTTGGGGCCGACGATCCGCATATCCCTCAATGACAATCTGCTGGAACGGACCAGCGAGCCGGAAATTCTGGCCGTGATGGGTCATGAAATGGGCCATTATAAACTCAGGCATATCTGGGTGAACTTTGGCGTCATCATGCTGCTGCTCGCCCTAGGCTTGTTCATTACCAGCCGCGCCGCGCCCTGGCTGATAAGCCGTTATGGCGGGCGGTGGGGCGTCCGCGATCTGGCTGATCCGGCCTCGCTCCCGGTGCTGGCGATTTGCATCGCGGTGTTCTTCTTTTTCGCCACGCCGGTGACCAACACGCTGATCAGAGTGAACGAAAGCCAGGCCGATGCCTTTGGGCTGGAGGCCGCGCGCGAACCCGATGGCTTTGCCAAGGTGGCGATGCGCCTCTCCGAATATCGCAAGATCGAACCCGGCGCGCTGGAAGAAGCGCTGTTCTTCGATCACCCCAGCGGCGCGACCCGCGTGCGAATGGCGATGCAGTGGAAGCAGGACAACGTTGAGAATCCGCAAGTGGTGGTGCCTGAACAGGGCTATCTCGACGCCGAATGAGCCGGCTGCTGATTTTCGGGCTGGGCTACACGGCCACGCGCATTGCCGCCGCGTTGCGCGCGCAGGGTTGGCAGGTGCAGGCGACGGGCAGCGCGGGCAATCTCGATTTTGCCGATACAGCCGCAGTGCGCGCCGCCTTGCAAGCGGCGACGCATGTGCTGTCATCGGTTCCGCCCGCTGACGACAGTGACCCTGTGCTGGATTGCTATGGCGATGCGCTGAGCGGGCACTGGCTGGGCTATTTGTCCTCCACCGGCGTTTATGGCGATGCGGCGGGCGCATGGGTTGATGAAAGCGCACCCACTGGCGGCGGGCGGCGCACGGCGCGCGCGGCTGCCGATGCGCGCTGGCTGGCGCTTGGGGCGCGAGTGTTCCGCCTGCCGGGTATCTATGGGCCGTGTCGCAGCGCGCTGGACCGGGTGCGCGCAGGCAAGGCCAATCGCATCGACTTGCCCGGCCAAGTGTTCAGCCGCATCCATGTCGATGATATCGTCAGCGCGGTGGTCGCGGCTCTGCGGCGGGATGCCGCGCCGGGGGCCTATAATCTGGCCGACAATTTGCCGACCAGCCAGAATATGGTGATTGAGGAAGCCTGCCGCTTGCTCGATACCGAACCGCCGCCTTTGCGCAGCATCGACGATGCGGGGTTGAGCCCGATGGCGCGCGGCTTTTATGCCGAGAACCGCCGCGTCGCCAATGGCAAGGCCAAGCGCGTGCTGGGCTGGACGCCGCTATATCCCACTTTCCGTGAAGGTCTGGCCGCGCTGCGCTAAACCTGCCGCGCTCGCAGCGCGATGATCATCCCGCCCAGCCCCAGCGCTGCGCCAGCAGCCGCCAGTAACGACCATTCATAGCCTTCGATAAAGGTCGAAATCAGCATCGCTACCACGATCACCAGCACGCCATTATACGCCGCCCGCCCTGGCCCGATTTCGCGCACGATGGAATAATACAGCGGGAAAGTGACCACCGATCCGGCCAGCGCCAGCCACACCAGGCCCGCCCAATAGGCAGTGCTGGACGGGATCACCGGCGGCCCCGCCACGCTCCACGCGAAACCGATATCGATGATCGTGCCATACAGCATCGACCATGCCAGCAGGCTGGCCATCGGCAGCGCGCGCCCGGTCGGATTGGCCTGCATAACATTGGCGATCGAGGCGGACAGAATCCCGCCCACTGCCATAAGCACTCCCAGCGGGATATTGCCGTCCAGCCGCGCCAATTGCGCTTCATGCGTCAGCAGCAGTGCAATCCCGGCAATCGCCACCAGACTGCCCAACAGGAACCGCCGTGTCACCCTTTGCCCCAGCAGCGCCTGCGCAAACAGCGCATTGGGCACCATCAGCATCCCGAACATTACCGCGACGATGCCCGAAGTCAGATGCAGCTCCGCGCGATAGACAAAATTGAAATTGCCGCAGAATTGGGTCAGTCCGATAAACAGCGCCAGCGCGTGCGCCTTGCTGTCCAGCCGCAGGCTTTTGCGCATCACCAGCGCCACCGCAAACATCGCGGGGGTCGCCAGCATAAATCGGTATGCGATCGACCAGCTGGGCGGCACATCGGCGATCTGGCCAGTGATGACGTACCAGGTCGATCCCCAGATCAGCGCGACAATCAGGAATGGCAGCGCGATCCGGGGACGGAGCAGCGCGTGCGGCGCGGCGTCGCTCATAGGCTGGCAATTGCCTCGGCCAGCGCGCGCGCATCGCTGTCACGCGTGTTCCATGCGGTGACGAAGCGGGCGGCGTCATCTCCCCAGTCATAGAATGCGAAACCGCGCGCACGCAGCGCCTCACGCTCATCCGCAGTGCAGCGCACAAACAGCTCATTAGCCTCGGCCGGATGCATTAACCGGCCTTCGCAGGCCCCGGCGATTTCCGCCGCAGCGGCATTGGCGTGGCGCGCATTGGCCAGCCATAGGTCACCGTTCAACATCGCGTGCAATTGCGCGGCGAGGTAGCGACCCTTCGATTGCAGATGCCCCGCCCGCTTGCGCCGATAGCGCGCGACATCGGCCATCGCGGGGTCGAACAACACAATCGCCTCGGCGCTCATCGCGCCATTCTTGATACATCCGAAGCTCAGCGCATCGACCGGACCCGCCGCCTCGCTCGCAGACAAGCCCAGAAACGCCGCCGCATTGGCGAAACGTGCGCCGTCCATATGCAGGCCCAGTCCGCGATCCTTCGCCAGCGCGGCAATCGCGGCCACTTCGTCTGGCCGATAGGCGCGGCCATATTCGCTGGCCTGTGTGATCGAGATCGCATGCGGTTGGACCTGATGCACATCGTCGCGGATCGGGTCGATCACATCGCGGATCGTCTCGGGCGACAGCTTGGCCCCCGCGCCGTCTGCCAGCAGCAGCTTTGCCCCGTGCAGGTAAAAGCCGGGCGCGCCGCCTTCATCCATTTCGATATGCGCCTCGCGGTGGCACACCACGCCGCCGTGCGGCTGGACCATGCAGGACAAAGCGAGGCAGTTTGCCGCAGTCCCGGTCGCGGCCCACAGCACCGCGCAATCGCGCCCGAACAGCTCGGCAAACCGCTCGTCCAGCGCCGCGCTCAGCGCGTCTCCGTCATAGGGCGTGTCGGGCGCATCGGCGGCGCGCATCGCCTCCCACACCAGCGGGTGAACGGAGGCGGCATTGTCGGAAAGGAACAGCATGGAACGCCCTTAGCTTGCCATGCGTTGGTTGCACAGTAAGGAAAGAATCGATCATGAAAACCGCTGAAATTGAAATCGAAAGGCGCGACAGAGTCACTCACGGGGAATATATTGCTCATGTCCCGGATAGCCAAGGCACGGGCAAGCTGACCTGGACCATGCGTGACAACGTCCGCCATGCCGAACACACGCTGGTGCCCGAAGAGCTTCGCGGCAAGGGTATTGCCGGGCAACTGGTCGAAATGCTGGTTGGCGATGCAAAGCGCGAAGGCTTCAAGATCGCGCCCGACTGTTCCTATGTCGCCGCCGCGTTCAAGCGTAATCCGGACTGGAGTGAGCTGCTGGCGTAATAGTGTTCGCTTTCGCAGGCTCGCTCAATTGCGAAAAGTCCTGCGATGCGATGGTGGTGAGGATGGCCTCGCGCCAATTCCGCGCCTCGGCCAGCGCCATACCCCGCACGCGCAACCGCCCTCCGGCCAGCCCGAGCAGCAGGCTGGCATAGCCCCGCCGCAGGGCAATTGGCCCTTGCGCGATTTCAACCGATTGCAGCTTTACCCGAGACCCGATCGCCAGACTCGGTGCCAGCCAGCCGTGACGGGTGAACAATTGCTGTGACCCCAGTGCGTGACGATCCCAGCGCAGGCGCAGATATTCATGCAAGGCGATCAGCGCCAGACCGGCCAGTGGCAGCGGGATCAGCCGTGCTTCCCCGACAAATGGCAGGGCAATCGCCACCGGCACCAGCGCCGCCGCACTCAGCAATACCCGGTCAATCCGGTACTTCCGCGACACGCCATGCCATTCCAGATCATCATCGGGCAGCGCAAAGCCGGTGGTGGCGACGATGGGCGCGATTTCCGCCATCGTGGCAAAGGGCGCGGCCTCGTGATTGGCCGCGCCGCTATCGCTCGCCAGACTGACAATCTTGAGCGAGTGCCAGCCGAACAAGCGGCGCAGAAAGCCTGTGCCCAGCCGCAGCGCCTGAACGCGGTGGACCGGCATCACCACATCGGTGCGGGTGAGTAACCCCCGTCGGCGGCGCAGGCCGCGTGCGGTCCGCTCTAACCGGAAACCCCACTCGCGCAGCGCAGTGCGCACAAACCCTGTCGCCAGCCCCACCAGCAGCAGCGTGCCCACGACCAGCCCGATCCCGATGATGCGCGCGGCAAAGCCCAGGCCCGCCAGCCAGTCACCCGGCCCGGCCAGCGTTTTCTGCCAGGCATCCAGATCCCAGAAATCGAACGCCAGCAGGAAATCGAACTGCTGCACCGCCCCGGCCAGCGCCGCCACGGCGGCCAGCGAAAATTCGAACAGGCCAAAGGTCAGCACCCGGCGCGGCCCCATTGTGAACAACAGAGCGGCCTCTTCCGCAGCGGCTTCCGGCTCGCCAGTCTCGGCATTGGCATTGGCATTGGCCGCAACAGGCGCGCTTTCGCGGCGGGCGCGCAGCAAATCGCGCAGCGCCTCGCCATCATCCTCGGTCAGATAGGCGAGCTTGAGATCGTCCTTGCCGCCCGCCCCGGTTTCAAACTTGACCTCGACCAGTCCGAACAGGCGCGGGATGAACCCCTGTTCCAAACTGACATCCTGTATCCGTTCAAACGGCACCGCACGGGCCGCACGCGCCAGAATGCCGCTTTCCACCCGGATATCGCTGTCACCAATCGTATACGTCAGCCGTGTCCAGGCGAGATAGGAAAACACCAGCGTCACGACGAAGATCGCGACGGCAAAACCGCCCGCCGCCAGAATGAAACCCGATCCTTCGTCGCGCATGGCAAAACCGATGGCGGCGATGCCGAGGATGCCTTTGCGCACCCCTTCTATCCCGCGCGCCAGCAGACCCTTCAGCGCGGTGCGCTGCGGTGTCCCTTCAAGCACTTCGTCCGTCATTGCGTATCGCGCCGGATCGCCGCGCGAATTTCGTCGCGCATCGCCAGCGCGTCCTCATGTGCCAGCCCGGGCAGCGAGACCGAGGCATTGTGCGATCCTGCTGTATGCAGAGTTAAAGTCGCGAGGCCATAGAACCGTTCGATCGGTCCCTGATCGACATCGATATGCTGAACCCGCCCGAACGGCACCACCGTGTCGCGCCGGAACAGCATCCCGCGCACCACTTGCAGTCGTTCCTCCGCCAGCCGGTACCCGCGCGCATGATAGCGCCGCAGCGGGATGCGGATAATGATGATGGCGGCGACCAGCGCCACGGGCACCAGAAACACGCCCCACGGCAACAGCCGCGTAATTTCCGCCGCCAGCGCCGCAATCGTGAACGGCACCGCCGCAATGATCGCGGTCAGCCGCATGGCCTTCACGTGATTGGGGTGCAGCGGGGTGAGTGGTTCGGTTTCTTCCATGCCGTGCTAACTATGTAACACAGCCCCAACCGACAAGCGCTTTCGCACGTAGCGGCGCGAGGGGCAGCGCGGCGGGCGATTGGTATCGGGTGGTGGAAATGGTGCTGCTGGGGAGGATTGAACTCCCGGCCTCACCCTTACCAAGGGTGCGCTCTACCACTGAGCTACAGCAGCACTGGGTCGAAGGCGCGCGCTATTGGCAGAGCGCATCCGAAAGTCAAGCCAAGCTTGAGCTTCGCGGCGATATTGGCAATGGGTGCTGCTATGGAGAAACCGGCAGGAAATTCGACCCGCGACGAGCGCTTGGCTGCAAAATTGCGTGAAAACCTGCGCCGCCGCAAGGCGCAGAGCCGCGAAATCGGCGAATCGGATGCGCAGCCCCTTTCCAAGCCGGGCGGCGAAAGCTAACGCCGGGTGCTCCCAAGGGTCTCAGGAGCGTTCATGTCCAAGCTTATCCTCGTCCGCCACGGCCAGAGCGAATGGAATCTCGCCAATCGCTTCACCGGCTGGTGGGATGTCGACCTGACTGACAAAGGCGTGGCCGAAGCGCGCGCCGCTGGCGTCCTGCTGGCTGCCAAGGGCGTCTTGCCCACCATCGCCTTCACCAGCCTCCAGACCCGCGCGATCAAGACGCTCAATCTGGCGCTGGAAGAATGCGGGCGGCTGTGGCTTCCGGTGATCAAGGACTGGCACCTCAACGAACGTCATTATGGCGGGCTGACCGGCCTCGACAAACAACAAACGCGTGACAAGCATGGCGATGAGCAGGTGCATATCTGGCGCCGCAGCTTCGATATCCCGCCGCCCGCAATGGAGCCCGGCAGCGAATTCGACCTGTCGGATGACCCGCGCTATGCCGGGATCGAAGTGCCGATGGCCGAAAGCCTGAAGCTGACGATCGAACGTGTGCTGCCCTATTGGGAAAGCGCGATCCTGCCGCAGCTGGCCAAGGGTAAAACCGTGATCGTGTCCGCACATGGCAACAGCCTGCGCGCGCTGGTCAAACACCTCTCCAACATCTCCGACGACGACATCACCGGGCTGGAAATTCCCACCGGCCAGCCGATCATTTACGACTTCGACGGCACGCAAGTTGCTGGCGAGCGCCGTTATCTGAAGGATTGCTGAGATGGCCGAACCCGCCACTCCTCCCACCGCGCCAAAGGTTGCGATTGTCATGGGCAGCCAGTCGGACTGGCCGACGATGCAGCGCGCGGCTCAGGTGCTGGACGAACTGGGCGTGGCCAGCGATGTCCGCATCGTGTCGGCGCACCGCACCCCTGACCGGATGGTCGATTTCGCCAAGGCAGCGGCGGGCGATGGCTTCCATGTCATCATCGCGGGCGCTGGCGGGGCGGCGCATCTGCCCGGCATGATCGCGGCAATGACGCATCTTCCCGTGCTGGGGGTGCCGGTCCAGTCCAAGGCATTGTCGGGACAGGACAGCCTGCTGTCGATTGTCCAGATGCCCGCCGGGGTTCCAGTCGGGACGCTGGCGATTGGCGAAGCGGGCGCGACCAATGCGGGCCTGCTTGCTGCAGCGATTTTGGCGACGAATGACAGCGATCTGTCGCAGCGGCTGCAGGATTGGCGCAGCGCCCGCAGCGCCGCCGTGGCGGACCGCCCGGACGCCTGATGCTGAAACGCGGCGCGACTATCGGCATCCTTGGCGGGGGTCAGCTCGGGCGGATGCTCGCGCAGGCGGCGGTCCAGCTTGGCTATCGCCCCATCGGTTATGCACCCGAAGGAGATAATGTCGCGGACATCGTATGCAGCGATTTCTTCGCCAACAAATGGGATCACCGCGCCGCGCTGGCCGCCTTTGCCGAGAAATGCGACGTAGTGACGTGGGAATTCGAGAATGTCCCGGTCGAAGCCGCGCAGGCGATGCCGCAGGACCGGATTTTCCCGCATCCCCGCGCGCTGGAAACCGCGCAGGACCGGCTGGCCGAAAAACGCTTTGTCGAGACGCTGGGCGGCCGCCCCGCACCCTATGCCGCAGTCGATTCGCGCGCCGATCTGGATGACGCCGTGGAACGCATCGGCGCGCCCGGCATCCTCAAGACCCGGCGTGACGGCTATGACGGCAAGGGCCAGTGGCGGATCGAATCGCGCAGCGAGGCGGCGGGGCTGCAAATCCCCGGCACCCCCACGATCTATGAAGGTCTTGTCCGCTTTGACGCCGAGTTTTCGGTCATTCTGGTGCGCGGCAATGATGGCGAAGTCCGGTTTTGGGACAGCGCCCGCAACATCCATTCGGGCGGCGTGCTGGTCACCTCCACCCTGCCCGCCGGACCGGAAGTTGAAAGCCAGGTCGAAGACGCCCGCGCACTGGCGCGGCAGGTCGCCGATGCGCTGGATTATGTTGGCGTGCTGACGCTGGAATTTTTCGCCGCAGCCGACGGCCCGGTGTTCAACGAAATGGCCCCCCGCGTGCACAATTCGGGCCATTGGAGCATCGAAGGCGCAGTCACCAGCCAGTTTGAAAACCACATCCGCGCGGTCGCAGGCCTGCCGCTGGGTGACACGCAGACTGTGGCCGCCGGAACAGTGATGACCAACATCATCGGCAAGGATATCAAGACCGCGCATAGCCAGCTGGGCGACAGCGACACGCACCTGCACGACTATGGCAAGAAACAGGCGCTGGCCGGGCGCAAGATGGGGCACATCACCCGGCTTACCCGCGCATGACTGTGACGCTGGTCTATGCCCGTGCGGCGAACGGCACAATCGGCAAGGATGGCACGCTGCCCTGGCATCTGCCCGCCGACCTGAAGCGTTTCAAAGCGCTGACGATGGGGCCGGATAACAAGGGTCTGGCCATGATTATGGGCCGCAAGACCTTTGCCAGCTTCCCCGCACCCCTGCCCGGCCGCCGCCATATCGTGCTGACCCGCGATCTGGACTGGTCTGACGCGGGCGCGGAAGTCGTGCATTCACCCGAAGACGCGCTGGCGCTGGCTGGCGAGGGCGCGATTGCCGTAATCGGCGGAGCAGAGATCTTCGCACTGTTCGAACCGCTCGCCAGCCGGATTGAGCTGACCCAGATTCACCGCGACTATCCCGGCGACACGTTCATGGCCGCGCCGGGGCTGCAATGGTGCGAAGTGCAGCGCGAGGATCATGACGAGGATGGCGAGCGCCCCGCCTTTTCCTTCATCACGCTGGAGCGCGGCGCATGAGGTTCCTCGACCACCGCGATCCATTGCCCGAATCCTTGCGCGGGGCAGTGATTGCGCTGGGCAATTTTGACGGGTTCCATCTGGGCCATCAGGCGGTGGCGCAGGAAGCCATCGACTGGGCGCGCACCGAGGGTCGCCCCTCCATCATTGCCACCTTCGATCCGCATCCGGTGCGCCATTTCAAGCCCGATATCGCGCCCTTCCGCCTGACCACGCTGGAACAGCGGCAGGAATTGTACCTCGCCGCCGGGGCGACGGCGATGTTGGTGTTCCATTTCGATGCCGCGCTGGCGGGCACCACGGCAGAGGATTTCGTGCAGGGCCTGCTGGCGCAGCATCTGGGTGTCAGCGGCGTGGTGACAGGCGAGGATTTCACCTTCGGCAAAGGCGCGGCGGGCAATCGCGAGGCGCTGGAAACGCTGGGGCGCGGCGCGGGTATCGCGGCGCGCGCGGTGCCGCCGGTGATGGATTCCGGCGCGGCGGTTTCCTCCAGCCGCATCCGCGATGCGCTGGTGGCGGGCGATCCGCAGGAGGCGGCGCGGCTGCTGACCCGCCCCTTCGCGATTCGCGGCGTGGTGGAGCATGGCGACAAGCGGGGGCGCACCATCGGTTATCCCACCGCCAATCTCGCGATCGAAAATTATCTGCGCCCGGCGTATGGTATCTATGCCGTCACGGGCCGCGTACCAGGTGTCAATGAAGCGCTTCATGGCGCGGCGAACATCGGTGTTCGGCCAATGTTCAATCCGCCGCGCGAATTGCTGGAGCCGCATTTCTTCGATTTCGACGGCGATCTGTACGGTCAGGAAATCGAAGTGGCCTTCCACCATTTCCTGCGCGGCGAGGCGAAGTTTGACGGGTTGGACCCGCTGGTCGCCCAGATGGCGCGCGACTGCGAGCAGGCCCGCCAGCTGCTGGCGCGCTGAAACACTTTCCTACACGCGCCAATTCCTCTAGCGGCGGCGGTTCCATGACTGAGCAGCGCGATTACAGAGACACGGTTTTCCTGCCGAAGACCGATTTCCCCATGAAGGCCGGCCTTCCGCAGAAGGAGCCGGGCATTCTGGCGCGCTGGCAGGATGAGGGGATTTACCAGCAATTGCGCAAAGCGCGCGAGGGCCGCGAGAAGTTCATTCTCCACGACGGCCCGCCCTATGCCAATGGCAATATGCATATCGGCCACGCGCTGAACCATGTGCTGAAAGACACAGTGGTCCGCACGCAAAGCCTGCTGGGCAAGGATGCACCCTATGTGCCCGGCTGGGATTGCCACGGCCTGCCGATCGAATGGAAGGTGGAGGAACTTTACCGCAAGCAGAAGCGCGACAAGAAGGACGTGCCGGCAAAGGAGTTCCGCGCCGAATGCCGCGCTTATGCCGCCAAATGGGTCGATGTGCAGCGCGAGCAATTGAAACGGCTGGGCATCAATGGCCGCTGGGACAAACCCTATCTGACCATGCGCCCCGAAGCGGAAGGCGCGATTGTCGCCGAACTGCACAAATTCGCCGAGACCGGTCAGCTCTATCGCGGCGCGAAGCCGGTGATGTGGTCGCCAGTGGAGGAAACCGCTCTGGCCGATGCCGAAGTCGAATATGCCGATCTGACCGACAGCCCGCAGATCGATGTGGCGTTCGAGATCATGGAATGCCCGAACGTGCCCGAGCTGGTCGGCGCGCATGCGGTGATCTGGACGACGACGCCGTGGACGATCCCGGTGAACCAGGCTTTGGCCTATGGGCCGGATATTGAGTATGTTCTGCTTCAAGCCAGCTTCTTCGCTCCGGCCATCGGCACCAAGCCCGGTGACGGTTCGATGGATTTTAAACTGCTGATTGCGAAAGAGTTGCAGAAGGCGTTTTTGGAGCGAAATACCTGTACTGAAGTTGCGGCAGGGATACAGGAAGTTTGGACTGGCAAAGGCTCCGACCTCGCCGGAACCGTCGCCCGCCACCCAATGCACCACCTCGGCGGGTTCTACGCCAAGCCGCGCCCCATGCTGGCGGGCGATTTCGTCACCACCGACAGCGGCACCGGCATCGTTCATATGGCGCCCGATCACGGCGAGGACGATTTCGATCTGTGCAAAGCCAACGGCATTGATCCCGTGTTCGCCGTCATGGGCGACGGGCGTTATCGCGACGACTGGCTGTGGCTGGGCGCAGGCGACGTCGATGCCGACGGCAAGGAACGCCGCCGCAGCGTCATCAACAAACCCTTCAACGCACCCGACGGGCCGATCTGCAACGATCTGCGCGAAGCGGGTGCGCTGCTGTCGGCCAGTGCCGACTACCAGCACAGCTACCCGCATTCGTGGCGTTCCAAGGCCAAGGTCATCTATCGCTGCACCCCGCAATGGTTCATCGCCATCGACGAGGAACTTTCTCACTTGCCTCCCCTCCCTTCGGGGGAGGGGCCGGGGGTGGGGGGTTCACCCTCCGCTGCTGGCGCCGAGCACCCATCCCCAACCCCTACCGTCAAGGGAAAGGGCTCAACCTTGCGTTCGACTGCCCTATCCGAAATCGAGCGGGTTCGCTTTGTGCCGGAGAAGGGCCGCAACCGCCTGCGCTCCATGGTCGAAAGCCGCCCGGACTGGCTGATCAGCCGCCAGCGCGCCTGGGGCGTGCCGATTGCTCTGTTCGTCCACCGGGAAGGCGGGGAATTGCTGGTCGATCCGGCGGTCAACGCGCGCATTCAGGCCGCGATTGCCGCCGATACGGTCGATGCCTGGGAAGATAGCCGCGCAGGCGAATTCCTCGGCCCTGATCGCCATCCCGACGATTACGAGATGGTCAGCGACATTCTCGACGTCTGGTTCGACAGCGGCTCCACCCACGCATTCGTCCTGGAATCGGACGAATGGCCCGAACTTTCCAGCCCGGCTGACCTCTATCTGGAAGGCAGCGACCAGCATCGCGGCTGGTTCCAGTCCAGTCTGCTGGAAAGCTGCGGGACACGCGGCCGCGCGCCATACGATGCCGTGTTGACGCACGGTTTCACGATGGACCCCAAGGGCATGAAAATGTCCAAATCGCTGGGCAACACCGTTGATCCGCTCAAGGTGATGGAGCAATACGGCGCTGACATCATCCGGCTGTGGGCGCTGAGCGTCGATTACACCGAAGACCACCGCATCGGCGATGAAATCCTCAAAGGGGTGGGCGACAGCTATCGCAAGCTGCGCAACACCTTCCGCTATCTGCTGGGCGCGCTGGACGGTTTTGTCGGCGATACCAGCGACGGGGCGCCTGTCCCCGAGCTGGAGCAATATGTGCTGGCATTGCTGGCCGAGCTGGACGCGAAATTGCTCCGGGCAGCAGGTGATTACGATTTCAACGCCTATACCCGCCGTCTGGTCGATTTCTGCAGCGAGGATCTGTCGGCCTTCTTCTTCGATATCCGCAAGGACAGCCTCTATTGCGATGGCCCGGACGATCCGGCCCGCCGCGCCTATCGCACCGTGCTGGACACCCTGTTCCACGCGCTGGTCCGCTATGCCGCGCCGGTGCTGGTGTTTACCGCAGAGGAAATCTGGACCACCCGCTATCCCGATGGAGGCAGCGTGCATCTGCTGGAATGGCCCGTGGTGCCCGCCATCGCTGCCGATATGCCGCGTTGGGAGGCACTGCGCAGCCTGCGCGAGCAAGTCACCGAAGCGATCGAGCCATTGCGCCGCGACAAGACCATCCGCTCCAGTCTGGAGGCCGATGTCACGGTCCCCGCTGCCGCCGTGCCCTCAGGCTTTACCGACGAAGCACTGGCCGAACTGTTCATCACCGCGTCAGTTACGCGCGGCGATAGCGACGCAGTGACGGTAAGCCGGACCTCTGCAAGCAAATGTGGCCGCTGCTGGCGGCTGCTTCCCAGCGTGCCCGAAGACGGCGCGCTGTGCGGGCGGTGCGACAGTGTCGTTGGCGAACTGGACGGCGCGAAATGAAGACTGTCACACGAAATCGGCTGATCGGGCTGGCCGCCGCGCTGGTGATCTATTTCATCGACCAATGGTCGAAGAATTACGTCACCAAGGTGCTGCGCATCGACCAGCTGGGCGATTCGCTGGAATTGTTGCCGATCTTCAACCTGACCTTCACGCGCAATTTCGGCGTGTCGCTGGGCATGTTCGAAGCGACCAGCCCGGAAATGCGCTGGACGCTGGTGGCGGTCACCGCGCTGATTGCGCTGGTGGTGACGGTGTGGCTGATGCGCGAGAAGGAGTTTGGCGACATCGCCGGGCTCTCGCTGATCCTTGGCGGCGCGCTGGGCAACATCAAGGATCGTTACGATCTGGGCTATGTGGTCGATTTTGCCGATCTACATTTCGGGGAGTTTCGCCCCTTCCTGATCTTCAATATTGCCGACGCCGCGATTACCATCGGTGTCGTGATTATCCTTGCCCGCGCGTTTTTCATGCGCGACAAGGTCGATGAACTCATGAACAGCAAGCCGGCTGATGCCGCGGAGAATATTTGATGACCAGAATCGCCAAAATCGCCCTTGTCGGCGCGCTCGCCAGCATGACTGCGGCCTGCGGCGGCGGCGGCTTCCTCAACCGTGACCGGCCCGATGAATTCGCCGTGCAGCGCCAGGCGCCGCTGGTGGTTCCGCCAGATTTCAACCTCGCCCCGCCCGCTCCCGGTGCCCCGCGCCCGGCAGAAGGCACTGCGGCTGAGCAGGCTCTGGAAGCATTGTTCGGCGGCCCGGCGGCGCGCAGCCAGGTGGAAACCAGCGTGCTTGACCGCGCCGGTCAGGCCGATCCGGGCATCCGCAGCGTGATTGGTGACGCCGAAACCAATACGGTCGCCAAAGGCAGCGTGACGCGCGACATCATCGCCGCACCCGAAGGTGACGGCGCATCGGCGCAGGCGGTTATCCCGGGCTGATACTTATTCGGGGGTAGCTTCCGGCTCCGGCGTTTCGGCCATCACCAGCAGCTTGTCGATCCTCCGATTGTCGAGATCGACGACTTCGAAACGCCAGCCCTGCTCCACAAAGAACTCGCCCTCCGCGGGCAATTTCTTGAGCACTGACAGCACGAAGCCGGCGGCGGTCGCAAATTCGCGATTGTCGCCGTAATCCAGCGCCAGCCGGTCTGCCAGCACATCAGCTGACAGCGACCCGGCCACCAGCATCGAGCCATCGGAGCGCTCGACAATGCCCGGGGCATCGCCCGGGTCCTGATCGCTGACGAAATCGCCAACCAATGCAGTGAGCAGATCGACCGGAGTGACGATCCCGTCGAGATGGCCATATTCATCATGCACCATCGCCATAGCGATCTCGCCCTGCTGCAACACGCGCAGCGCATCGACGGCATCCAGCTGGTCGGGCACGATCTCGGGCCTCTTCATCAGCGCCGCCACGTCGATTGTCTCGCCCGCTACCAGCGCAGCGAGCAATTCACGCACGCGGACCACGCCCAATATCTGGTCGGGGGATCCCGCTGCCACGGGCAGCAGCGAATGTGGGCTGGCATCAATGGCCGCGCGAATCGCTGCCTCGTCTGCGCCGACATCGATCCAGTCGACTTCGGTGCGCGGCGTCATCAATTCGCGCACCGGGCGCTGCGCCAGCCGGACCACGCCTTGCAGCATCTGGTGCTGTTCATGCTCGATCACGCCGCTGCGCGTGGCTTCGGCGAACAGCATGTGCAGCTCTTCCGCCGTTACTGACCCCTGACCCGCCGGACGCACGCCCATCAGGCGAATCAGCAGCGCCGACGAGGTATCGAGCAGCCAGACCAGCGGCGCGGCCACCTTGGCGACAATCGCCATCGGACGCGCCATCACGATGGCAATGGGGATCGCCGCGCGCAGCGCGACCTGCTTGGGCACCAGTTCCCCCACAACCAGGCTGAAATAGGTGGTCAGCGCGATGACCAGTGCGAACCCGGCCTGCGGTGCCCATTCGGCAGGAACGCCCAGCATCGCCAGCCGCTCCCCCACCGGTCCGCCCAGGCTGGAACCCGAGTAAGCACCGGCGATAATACCGACCAGCGTAATGCCGATCTGGACGGTCGAGAGGAATTTGCCGGGGTCGGAAGCGAGCAGCAAGGCCACCTTCGCCCCGCCAGCGCCCTGTTGCGCGGCAGCCCGCAGCCGCGAGGTGCGCGCCGAGACGATTGCCAGTTCGGACATCGCGAAGACGCCGTTAAGCAGAATCAGCCCGGCAATGATGAGCAGGTCGGTCAGGGGAAAGGGTGTCACGCCCGACCGCTAGCATAAATCCGCGCCCGCGCCACACCTTCACATAATCGTGCGCAAAATTGTGTTTCAGGAACGCTGTGGGGTTTGGAGGGTTTCAGGGAGGAGACGCAGGTGGGCGCGTCCCACTTGTTGCGGGTTCAATCGGTCGGGAAGCAAGACCGGACACCTGCCCGAACGGAGGATTATCTATGAAAAAATCGCGCATTCTTACAGCCAGCCTGGCTGCAGTATCCCTTTTGACAGTGTCAGCCTGTGTCACCGATCCCAACACGGGCGAGAAGAAAATTTCGCGCACTGTGCTCGGCAGTGTCGGCGGCGCAGCCGTGGGCGGCCTGCTGGGCGGCGTTATCGGCGGCAAGACCGGACGCATCATCGGGGCCGTCGGCGGCGCAGCAGCAGCCGGCTATGTCGGCTACAAGATGGATCAGCAGATCAAGGAACTGAAAGAGCAGACCGCAGGGTCCGGCGTTGATGTTACCGAGGTCGATGGCGGCGAAGCCATTCTGGTCAATCTGCCCGATGGCGTTACATTTGCCACCGGCAGCTACGAAATCAACTCGACCTTCCGCGCCACGCTCGACACTGTCGCGGCGAGCATGGTCCAGTATCCCAGCAGCCTGGTCGATGTGTATGGTTACACCGATTCGACCGGTGCGGATGATTTCAACCAGCGCCTGTCCGAACAGCGGGCGCAGGCCGTGGCGAGCTATCTGATCGGCCGCGGCGTGGCTTCATCGCGTCTGCGCTGGCAGGGCTTTGGTGAAAACCCGCAGTACTTCAAGGGCGACAATTCGACCGAATATGGTCGTTCATTGAACCGCCGCGTTGAAATCAAGATCATCCCGTTCGACCAGCAGGATGTCCAAGAGGCGCAGCAGCAGGGCAACTAAGCCCGCCGCGTCCTTCGGGAAAATCGCAAACAGGGGGGTCGGCCGCAGGGTCGGCCCCTTTTTTGTGCGCACGCCGGGTTCAATCCTGCGACAGGATGGCCGCGCGGTCGGCCAGTCGCTCCACCGCCGCGCCGTGAATATCGGGCGCGCTGACCAGCAGGCCAAAGGCGCGCGGATCGCGTTTGTTGTAATTGAGCTTGCGCCCGAAGGCGTCGGACACCGCCGCCCCCGCCTCGCGCGCGATCAGCGCGGCGGCGCCGATGTCCCATTCAAATCCCCAGCGTAGCGTGGCGACCAGATCGGCCTCGTCAGCACCCACCATCGCCACCCGCAGGGCAATCGAATTGGGTTTGTCGACCGTGACCAGATCCCGGTCGGCGCGCATCAGCGAATCGGCGGGCACGCGCGAGCCGGGGAATTGCTGGCGCTGCGATGACACCAGTTTCCTGCCATTGCGCCGCGCCCCCTTGCCCGCCACCGCGTGCCACATCTCGCCGCGTGCGGGGGCGCACAGCATCCCGATCAGCGGGCGGCCCGCGCTGATCAGCGCCACCGAGATCGCCCAGCCGGGCCGTCCGCGAATAAAATCGCGTGTGCCGTCGATCGGATCGACCAGCCAGATCAGATCCTTGTCGAGTCGCGAGGGATCATCGGCGGTTTCTTCAGACAGCCAACCGGCGGCGGGCAACAGGCGGCCCAATTCGCGGCGCAGAAAGGCATCGACCGCCAGATCGGCTTCGCACACCGGATTGTTGGGGGATTTCTCCCATGTGCGCACGGCATTGCCCGCGCCGGGATAGAGCCCGGAGGCGATACGTCCCGCTTCGGCGACGATGGATTCGAGGGCGGCGGAGTCGATCATGGGTGGGTGCGCGCGCCCTGCACCTTGATTGGCCACTTTTCAAGCGCGCCCATCCATGCTTATGCCCCCAGCAAACCTCTCCCCGATCCGCAGATACGTGCGAAGGACATCGCTGACCCATGAATATCCATGAATACCAGGGCAAGGAACTGCTCGCGAAATACGGCATCGCCATTCCTGCGGGCCACGCCGCGCTGACCGTTGAAGAAGCAGTTGCCGGTGCTCGGCAGCTGCCCGGACCGCTGTATGTGGTCAAGGCGCAGATTCACGCAGGTGGCCGCGGCAAGGGCAAGTTCACCGAGCTTGGCCCCGATGCCAAGGGCGGCGTGCGGCTGGCCAAATCGCTGGACGATGTCGAAGCGGCAGCACGCGAAATGCTGGGCAATACGCTGGTCACGATCCAGACCGGCGATGCGGGCAAGCAGGTCAATCGCCTCTATGTCACCGACGGTGTCGATATCGCGCGCGAATATTATCTGGCGCTGCTGGTCGACCGGTCTTCGGGCCAGGTGGCTATGGTCGTATCGACCGAAGGCGGCATGGATATCGAAGATGTGGCGCACAACACGCCAGAGAAGATCACCACGATCACCATCGACCCGGCACAGGGCTTCATGCCGCACCACGGCCGCGCCGCAGCCTTTGCGCTGAATTTGTCGGGCGATCTGAACAAGCAGTGCCAGAAGCTGGCCAAGCAGCTCTATACCGCCTTCATGGACCTCGACATGGAAATGCTCGAGATCAATCCGCTGGTCGAAACCGATGATGGCAAGCTGCTGGTGCTCGACACCAAGATGAGCTTCGACGGCAATGCACTCTATCGCCACAAGGATGTCGAGGCGATGCGCGACGAGACCGAGGAAGACCCGGCCGAAGTCGAAGCAAGCGAATATGATCTCGCCTACATCAAGCTGGACGGGAATATCGGCTGCATGGTCAATGGTGCGGGTCTGGCGATGGCGACGATGGACATCATCAAGCTGAACGGTGCCTTCCCCGCCAACTTCCTTGATGTGGGCGGCGGCGCGACCAAGGAGAAGGTCACAGCAGCATTCAAGATCATCCTGAAAGATCCGGCAGTCGAGGGCATTCTGGTCAACATCTTCGGCGGCATCATGAAATGCGACATCATCGCCGACGGGATCGTTTCCGCAGCCAAGGATGTGAATTTGTCCGTGCCGCTGGTGGTCCGTCTGGAAGGCACCAATGTGCAGAAGGGCAAGGACATCCTCGCCAATTCGGGCCTCCCCATCGTCAGCGCCGACGATCTGGGCGACGCTGCGAAGAAGATTGTCGCCGAGGTGAAGAAGGCGGCTTGAACGGTCTGGTCCCGCCGCACTGCAACCCCCGCCTGATCCGCGAGCGGACCGGGGGCGGAACGCGGCGGGCCGTCAAACGCTTGATCATCAAGCAGCCGGCTGGATTGCTTGACGTTTACGTAAACGCAAGTTACCCGGTCTGCGACATTCACGCCGAGAGGAAGGAAACTTCATGAAGATCCTCGTACCCGTCAAACGGGTGATCGATTACAACGTCAAACCGCGCGTCAAGGCTGACGGCACAGGTGTCGACCTGGCCAATGTCAAAATGAGCATGAACCCCTTCGACGAAATCGCGGTCGAGGAAGCCATCCGGCTGAAGGAACAGGGCAAGGCCGAAGAAATCCTGGTGGTTTCGATCGGCCCGGCCAAGGCGCAGGAAACGCTGCGTACCGCGCTGGCGATGGGTGCTGATCGCGCCATTCTGGTACAGGTCGATGACGGCACCGAGGTTGAACCGCTGGCCGTCGCCAAGATCCTCAAGGCTATCGCCGATGAAGAACAGCCGGGTCTGGTGCTGCTGGGCAAGCAGGCGATCGACGACGATTCGAACCAGACCGGCCAGATGCTGGCCGCGCTGATGGCCCGCCCGCAAGGTACCTTTGCCAATACGGTAGAGGTCGATGGCGACAGCGTTACGGTAAAGCGCGAAATTGACGGCGGTCTGGAAACGGTCAAGCTGGCGCTGCCCGCCATCGTCACCACCGATCTGCGTCTGAACGAGCCGCGTTATGCTTCGCTGCCCAACATTATGAAGGCGAAGAAGAAGCCGCTCGATAACAAGACCCCTGCTGATTACGGCGTCGACACCGCACCGCGGATCAAGACGTTGAAAGTTGCCGAGCCCCCTGTTCGCCAGGCCGGGATCAAGGTTGCCGACGTCGACGAGCTGGTCGCCAAGATCAAGGCCCTCGGCATCGCCTGACACCCATCACATGACGGGGAGCGCGCAAGCGGCCCGGATTGAAAGGAACACGCACATGAAAACGCTCGTCTGGGTCGAACATGACAACGCCCACATGAAAGACGCGACGCTGGCCGCAGTAACTGCCGCCGGCAAGCTTGGCGAAGTGCATCTGCTGGTCGCAGGCGCAAACTGCCGCGCGGTCGCCGATGAAGCCGCCAAGATCGCTGGCGTGGGCAAGGTCCACCTTGCCGACAATGCCGCATACGAACACGCGCTGGCCGAAAACATCGCCCCGCTGGTGGTCGATCTGATGGGGCATCACGATGCCTTCATCTGCCCCGCCACCACCACCGGCAAGAACATCGCCCCGCGCGTTGCCGCGTTGCTGGATGTGATGCAGATTTCCGACATTCTTTCGGTTGAAGGAGACAAGACCTTCACCCGTCCGATTTATGCGGGCAATGCCATCGCGACTGTCGAAAGCTCCGACGCCAAGCTGGTGATCACCGTGCGCGGCACGGCTTTCGAAAAGGCTGATGCGACCAGCGGATCGGCCAGCATCGAAGACGTTTCGGGCGCAGGCGATGCCGGTCTGTCCAGCTTTGTGGGATCGGAAATCGCAGAGAGCGAACGCCCCGAACTGACCAGCGCGAAAATTATCGTATCGGGCGGCCGCGCCCTGAAGGATGCCGAGACTTTCGAGCAGGTCATCACCCCGCTGGCCGACAAGCTGGGCGCCGGGATCGGTGCCAGCCGTGCGGCGGTCGATGCGGGCTATGTTCCCAATGATTATCAGGTCGGCCAGACCGGCAAGATTGTCGCGCCGGAAGTCTATATCGCAATCGGTATTTCGGGCGCGATCCAGCATTTGGCGGGGATGAAGGATTCCAAGACGATCATCGCGATCAACAAGGATGAAGACGCGCCGATTTTCCAGGTGGCAGATCTCGGACTCGTCGGCGATCTGTACAAGATCGTGCCGGAACTGACCGAGAAGCTGTAAATCTTCCCTGACAGCTGGCATTTACATTAAGCGGCCTCCCCTCCAGTATCATTGCTGGATCAAGGGGAGGTCGCTTTTTCATGCTCAATACAATCAAGTCCATTGCATGCACGCTGGTGAGCAGCGCGCTGACCGCCCTGCCCGTGGCCGGACAGGCTGCTGACAAGCCGCCGGTCGTGTTGGAGCCAAGCTCTAATTGGCATTTGGATTATGCCGATCAAAAATGCCGCCTGGCGCGCGAATTTGGTGGTGGGGAAAACCCCCATATCTTGATTATGGACCAGAATTCCCCATCGGGGTCTTTTGCGCTGACCGCCGCGGGACGCAGCTTCGGGTCTTTCACCGGAAGGTCTGATTTATTCCTTACGTTCGGAGCGGGGGCCGAAGCGAAGGAAGTTAAGAGTTATTACAAGGGCCAGGTCGATAGCTACGGCGCGGCCGTGATCTTGACCGGCATTTCCCCATATTCCGGCACCCCACCCGAAAGTGAAGCCGTAAATCAGGAGACTGAAGAGCAAGACGGATTGTCGCAACTAGACGAGAGTGCCGCGGCTGCCATCGACCACATTGCAGTCTCGCAGAAATCACGTCGGATCATCTTTCAGACAGGTAGTTTGGCCCCTGCCTTTGCGGCCATGAATGTCTGCACATTCGATCTGGTCGGATCATGGGGTCTGGACGTAGAACAGCACAAAACGCGCAGTCGCCCACCACGCTTGCTAAATATCGAAACGATCTCGGATCGCATTCGCAAAAACTATCCGCGCGCGGCCGAAATGATGGGCGAACAGGGGTTTATCCGGGCGCGCGTGATCGTGGACGAAGCCGGTTCGGTGACCGACTGTAGCCAAGAAAACGCCACCAAACTGGTCTTGCTGGAATCTCCAACATGTCAGATTATGCAAGGGGCGAAGTTCGAACCCGCGCTCGACGCGAAGGGCGCACCGATGCGGTCCTATTATACGATGAATGTCGCCTACAAAATGCGGTGACCGCCGCAGCGCCGATCAGAGCACGCCGCTCACAAAATGGATCGCCACGCCCACCAGCCCGCCCACCAGCGTGCCGTTGACGCGGATGAACTGGAGGTCGCGGCCCACGGCGCCTTCAACCCGGTCGGTCAGGGTGCGGGCATCCCAGCGGCGGACGGTTTCGGACACCAGCTGGACAATCTGATCGCCATAACGGGTGGCGACCCCCACGGCGGTGCGGCGGGCAAAGCGGTTGACCTGTGTTTGCAGGCGCGTGTCGTCGCGTAGGGCGGCGCCAAGCTCTGCCAGCGTTTCGCCGACATAGCCGCCGCCTTCCATCTGGCCGTCGCGAATCATGCCGATCAATCCGGCGCGCAGCCGTTCCCACACATCCTGCCACCAATCGCCAATCGCGGGGTTGGACAGCATCTCGCGCTTCATCCGCTCGACGCGCTCCTGCATCTCGGGGTCTTCGCGCAGACCGCGCGCCAGTTCCTGCAGACCCTCCTCGATCTTGTCGCGCAACTGGTGATCGGGATCGACCAGCACTTCGGCCAGCAGCTTGTACAGCCCGTCGAGCACCGAATTGGCCAGCCGTTCATCCAGCCCGGTCAACCGCAGCAGGCCGTTGGCGCGTTCGTGGATCATGGCGCGCACCATGTCTTCATTGTCTTCGAGCACCAGCCCCGACCAGCGGATGATCTTGTCGATCAATATGCGGTGCCGCCCCTCGGCGATCATCGCATCGACCATCTGGCCGAGGACGCGCGAAATTTCGAGCCGTTCAAGCTGGGTCTTAAGCCCGCTGCGGACCTGCCCGCCCAGCCGCTCGGGATCGAGCGATTCGAGCACCTCGATCGCCAGTTCGCCCGCGCCCGCACGAATGCGCGTGTCGCGGCTCGCCTTCGGATCGGCGAGATAGCTGCCCACCGCGCCTGCCAGATTCATCGTCGCCATGCGCCGCGCCACGACATTGGGGATCAGGAAATTCTCCCGCAGAAACAGCGCCATCGTATCGGCGATGCGGTCCTTGTTCTCAGGAATGATCGCAGTGTGCGGGATTGGCAGCCCCAGCGGACGGCGGAACAGCGCAGTAACAGCAAACCAGTCGGCCAGCCCGCCCACCATCGCCGCCTCGGCAAAGGCGTGCAGATAGCCCCACACCGGATGCACTTCGAGATAGCGCCCGGTGAACAGGAACAACGCCGCCATCAGCACGATCAGTCCGGTGGCAGTCCGGCGCATGGTGCGCGCGCGGTCGACCGGCATCATGACCGCCCGCATATCGATAGGTGGGGACAGGCCCTCGCTCACTCGGCCGGTTGCGGTGCGGCAGCGACGTCTTCTTCATCGCCCTTGGTCGTCAGGAACTTGCGGCGCAGTTTCGGCCCCAGCCGGGTTTCGATGCCCGATGCCAGGCTGAACCCGGCAGGCACGATGAACAGCGTCAACACGGTCGACAGGACGATGCCGCCGATCACCACTGTGCCCATCGGGGCGCGCCATGCGCCATCGGTGCCGATGGAGAGCGCGGTGGGGACCATCCCCGCCGTCATTGCCACGGTGGTCATGACGATGGGCTGCGCACGCTTGCGCCCGGCATCGACAATCGCCTCGAACCGTTCGACCCCCTGCGCCATTTCCTCAATCGCAAAATCGACCAGCAGGATCGAGTTCTTGGCGACAATCCCGAACAGCATCAAAATGCCGATAAACACCGGCAGCGAGATCGGCTGGCCCAGCATCGCCAGAGCGATCAGCCCGCCCAGCGGGGCCAGCAGCAGTGAGCCCATATTGACCAGCGGGCTCATCAGGCGGCGATAGAGCAGCACCAGCACGGCAAAGACCGACATGATCCCGGTCGCCAAAGCGATGCCGAAATCGCGCAGCAATTCCTGCAGGAACTTGTCCTGACCGGCAGCACGATTGCTGACGCCGCGCGGCAGATCTTTCATCAGCGGGAGGGCCTTGATCGCGTCATCGGCCACGCTCTTCTCAGCGCCCGGGGCCAGATCGGCGCCGATATAGACGCGGCGCTGGCGGTCGTAGCTTTCGATCGAGGTCGGCCCTGAGCTGAAACGGATATCGGCCACCCGGCCCAGCGGCACCGAACCGCCATTGGCCGTTGGCACTGGCAGATTGGCAATGGTCGCCATGCGGTTGCGCGAATCCACGGGCAGCATGACGCGAATGGGTACTTGCCGCCCGCCGACCGAGAATTTGGCGCTGTTCTGGTCGATCTCGCCAATGGTGGCGATGCGGATCGCCTGGCTGAGCGCGATGGTCGTCACGCCCAGCGAGGATGCTAGATCGGACCGCGGAGTGATCACCATTTCAGGGCGCTGCAATTCAGCCTCCACACGCGGCGAACGCAGCGTGGGCACATCCTTCATCTGTTCGACCAATTGCGCAGCTGTGGTGTCGAGCAGCTTGGGATCGCTGCCTGCCAGCATCACCGACACGTCACGGCCTGAACCGCCCGGCGGCCCCTGCTGCATGGCCTGGAAGTTTACCCGCGCATCGGGAATGCGGTTGAACAGCTGGGCGGTCTCACGCTCGAACTGCTGCGTGGTCCGCACGGGATCGTCGACCAGCGTCACATAGAGCGAGCCGCTGCCTTCGCTGGCGTTGAGGATGACCTTGTCGACTTCCTGCTGCTGCTCCAGAATCGCGACGACTTCGTCACCCACCGCCTCGGTCTGCGCCAGCGTGGTGCCGGGCACCATGGCGATCCGAACCTGGCTGAAATCGAAATTGACGTTCGGGAAGAACTGCATCGGCAGCGTGGCGAACATCACCAGCGTGATCAGGAACGATGCCAGACCGACACCCATCACCCAGATCCGGTGATCGCGCAGCCGCGCCATGATACGCGCGCCGATACTCAGCTTCCTGCCAGTCGCAAGGCGGCGCTCACGATAGGAATCGGCGGAATCAGTGCTGAGCGACCATTTGAGCAGCCCGACATATTTCGCCATCATCGGCCCGCTGGCGTGATCGGCATGGCCGTGCGATTTGAGGAAATATGCCGCCACCATGGGCGTTATCATCCGCGCCACGGCCAGGCTCATCAGTACCGCCGAAACGACTGTCAGGCCAAAGTTCATGAAGAACTGGCCGGCGATACCGGGCATCAGCCCGACGGGCAGGAACACCGCGACAATCGAGAATGTGGTCGCCACAACCGCCAGACCGATTTCGTCTGCCGCGTCGATTGATGCCTGATAGGCGGATTTGCCCATACGCATATGTCGGACGATATTCTCGATCTCGACAATGGCGTCATCCACCAAGACCCCGGCCACCAGACCCAGCGCCAGCAGGCTCATCTGGTTGAGCGTAAAGCCCAGCAAATCCATCGCCCAGAATGTGGGGATTGCTGACAGCGGGATGGCCAGCGCAGAGATAAACGTCGCGCGCCAGTCGCGCAGGAAGAAGAATACCACCACGACTGCCAGGATCGCGCCTTCGATCATCGCCTCGATCGAACTGTCATATTGCGACTTGGTGTATTTGACCGAATTGAACAGCTCGACAAACTTGATGCCGGGGTTTTCCGCCTCGATCTCGCGCAGCACAACCTGCGCTTCGTCATAGACGGTGACGTCCGATTCGCCTTTGGCGCGCTGTAGGCCGAAGGTCACCACCGGGCGCCCATTGACCTTGGAGATATTGCGTATTTCGCTCGCGCCGTCGCTGACATCGGCGACATCGGCCAGCTTGATCGAACGGCCGCCCCCCAGTGCGATCTGGCGCTGGCTGAGTTCAAACGCAGTGGCGGCATTGCCCAGCACGCGGACCGATTGCCGCGATCCGGCGATTTCCGCCTGACCGCCGCCGGCATCGACATTGTTCTGGCGCAGCACGCCGTTGATCTGTGCCGCAGTTACGCCCAGCGACTGCATCCGCGTGGGGTCCAGAATTACGCGAATTTCGCGGTCGACCCCGCCACGGCGCGCAGCAGAGGCGACGCCCTGCACCGCCAGCAGGCGCTTGGAAACGGTATCGTCGACGAACCAGCTCAGCTGCTCCATCGTCATATCATTCGCGGACACCGCGTAATTGGCGATATCATTGTTAGAAGTGGCAACCTTGAACACGCGCGGTTCGAGGATTCCGTCCGGCAAATCGCCGCGGATCTGGTCAACCGCCGCCTTGACCTCGTTCACCGCGACATTGATGTCTTCACCAATCTCGAACTGGATACGGGTGCTGCTGTAGCCTTCACCCGCCGTACTGGCGATGACATCGACGCCCTCGACCGAGGTGACAGCGGATTCCACCTTTTCAGTGATCTGGGTGTAAATCTCGCTCGGCGCGGCGCCCGGCTGATTGATATTGATGATGACGACCGGAAATTCGATATCCGGATCGTTTTGCACTTCCATCCGCGAGAAGCTGAGCAGCCCCGCGAAAGTCAGGGCAATAAACAGCACAAGCGGGACAATCGGATTGCGGATTGACCAGGCGGAGATGTTACGCATGGCGTGTCAGCTCCGCGGCTTGACCGGCTTGACCGTTTCGCCCGGATTGACGAAGCCGCCAGCGCGCAGGATCACGCGCTCGGTGCCGTTCAGCCCTTCGGCAACGATGATCCCCTGCGCGGTGACAGCGCCCTGCTTGACCGTGCGGCGCACCACCTTGTCATCCTTGTTGACGATAAAGACGTAATCACCCTTCTCGTCGGACATGATCGCGCTTTCGGGGAGCACCGGCGCGACCACAGTCCCGCTCTTGATCACCACGCTGGCGAAGCCGCCGGGGCGCAGTTCAGGGGCATAGGCGAGCGATACCCGCGCGGTGCCCTGACGGTTGGTCGGATCGATGGTTGGTTCAACCTGCCAGACCTGCCCGGCAAACACGCGGTCCGTGCCGACCGGGGTCACTTCAGCAGCGACGCCGGCGGAAATTTTTGCAAGGTCACCCTCGCCCAGTTTCGCCATCAGCTCCATCTCGCCGCCCTTGGCGATCGAGAACAGCGGCGCCGAGCCACCGCCAACGGTCTGGCCGGGTTCGACATTGCGCATCAGCACCAGACCCGCCGCCGGAGCGACGATGTTGAGCCGGGCATTGCGCGCCTGGAGTTCGCGGTATTGTGCCTGCGACACGCGCACCCGCGCGGCGGCGGCATCGCGGGTTGCAGTCAGGCGGTCGACGTCGGCCTTGGAGATAAAGCCGCGCTCAACCAATTGCAGCGCACGGTCGAGATTGGCCTGCGCCAGATTGGCATCGGCCTGCGCGACCTGGATCTGCGCGGCGGAACTTTGCGCCTGCTGCGACTGGACCGAACGGTCGATCACGGCGAGCACCTGACCCTGCTTGACCCATTGGCCCTGTTCGACCGGCACCGACAGCACCCGGCCACCTTCGCCAACCACGCCGACCGGCAATTCGCGGCGCGCGGCCAGCGTCCCGGTAGCGGAAATCTGTCCGGCAACGGTTTCGCGTCCGGGCTGGAGCACGGAGACAACGGGCAGTTGCGATTCTGCGGGCGGTGCGGGCGCGTCGCCGCGCATCAGGAAATACGCGGCGATAGCCAGCGCCAGCCCGATCAATGCGAAGATAATGATTGTGCGGCGGCGCGACTTGCGTGCGGGTGCCGGATCACCCGCCCCGCTCAAGTCGCCGCTCACCGCGACGCCGTCCTCGGCCTTCAAACGCGTTTCGTAATTCATCGCTACCATCGCCTCGAACCGGCGGGAACCGCCCCGTCATGCCGGGTGTATTATCGCTATAATGCACCGAGCGCAAGATTTTCGAGGAATTCCCTACTCCGGGCAGCGCCCCAGCACAATGCAGGGATCGACCTAGGGCCGTTGACGGCGGATGGGCGTCATTGCACTAATTATTGAACAGGTGCGAAATATTGTGCTGCCAACAAGAAAAGGGCGGAACGACCAAAGCCGTTCCGCCCCCTCTATTCAAACCGTATTCGCGACGCGATTAGCGTACGCGGCCACGCTGTACCATGTTGGCAATGCCCAGCAGGACGATTGCGCCCAGCAGTGACATCAGCAGGCCCGGAATGTCGAAGCTGGTCAATGTCGAACCGACACCGATCAGCGAACCGATGAAACGGCCGATAAACGAGCCGACGACACCAACGACGATGTTCCAGAAAATGCCCATTGAGGCGTCGCGAGCCATGACCATGCTGGCAAGCCAGCCAATGATGCCACCGACGATAATTGCGATAATCCAACCCATAAAGAAATCCTCCTGTTAGCTCCCGTCGACCCTCTGCCAAAACAAACGGACAGCACAGGAAAACGGTTCCCCGTGTTATGTCGGAGATACACTCGGAGCGGTTGGAAGGCAAATTGGTTCCCTGCGCAGATGCGCGCAGCGGGAATCAGTATTTGAGCTGGCGTTCGTAAAGGTCCCGGTAGTGCTGGATCCGCGTGACCCGCAGGCCCTGCATTCCCGACCGGTCGACCGCGCGCTGCCACGAGGCGAACTCTTCGAGCGTCAGGCTGTACCGCTCCAACACCTCGTCGATGGTCAGCAGGCCGCCATTGACCGCAGCCACGACTTCGGCCTTGCGCCGCACCACCCAGCGCTTCGTCGAAGGCGCAGGCAGGTCAGCAACGGTCATCGGCTCGCCAAGCGGGCCGATTACCTGTGCAGGGCGGATGTCCTGGTTTTCAATCATTCGGTCTCTCGATCGCCTTGAACCGCGCAGTTCGCGGCTTCACCAAGGATTACGGCATCGGGTTTGCCAGCGCTTAAAGCATCATGGTTAATGGGCCGTTTACTTTCATCCGAACTTTCCCGTCTGGCATCGGCAAAGGCGCTAAAATCGCCTTCGCCCGTGCGTGTCAGCTCGTCCCGCAGGTCGCGAGTCGCGGCCAGCTTGGCGACCAGATCGGTCCAGCGGAATCGGCGCAGAACGTCGCTTTCGCGCGGTTCGCCGATATGCTCTGCGTTGAATTGCCCCTCGTACATAACAGTGTGGATAACCGCAGTTGGTAAATAGGTGATGAAGCATCACTGCGGGCAGTTTCGCAGGAGTGCTGGCGTCAACCCCTGCGCGCGTGTATGGCGCGCGACATGCCTGAAGCATTGCTCCCCGAACCGCTGGCCTCCGCCGGGCTTTTCGACCTGCCCCGCGCCGCGAGTGAATGCCGCATCGTGGTGGCGATGTCGGGCGGCGTGGACAGTTCGGTGGTGGCCGCACTGGCCGCGCAGACCGGGGCCGAGGTAATCGGCATCACCTTGCAGCTGTATGATTATGGTGCGGCTACCGGGCGCAAGGGTGCCTGCTGCGCGGGTGACGATATCCGCGACGCGCGCAATGTCGCTGACCGGCTGGGCATTGCGCATTATGTGTTCGATCACGAAAGCGCTTTCCGCGAAGATGTGGTCGAAGCCTTTGCCGATGAATATCTTGCCGGGCGCACCCCGGTGCCCTGCATCCGCTGCAATATGGGGCCGAAGTTTACAGATCTGTTCCGCATGGCCCGTGAACTGGGCGCGGATTGTCTGGCCACCGGACATTATGTGCGACGCGTGATGGGCGCAGCCGGGCTAGAATTGCACCGCGCCGCCGATCCGGCACGCGACCAGTCTTATTTCCTTTATGCCACCACCGATGCGCAGCTCGATTATCTGCGCTTCCCGCTGGGCGGTCTGCCCAAGGCCGAGGTGCGCCAGCTGGCCGAAGCGGCGGGGCTGCGCAATGCGGCCAAGCCGGACAGTCAGGACATCTGTTTCGTGCCCGATGGCGATTACGCCAAGATCGTCCGCAAGCTGCGCCCCGAAGGCGCGCGGCCCGGAGAGATCGTCCACGCTGCAAGTGGCGCAGTGCTGGGTCAGCACAAGGGTGTGATCCATTACACCGTCGGCCAGCGACGCGGACTGGATATCGGCGGGCAGCCTGAACCGCTTTATGTTGTGGGGATCGATGCCGAAAACGCCCGCGTGCTGGCCGGGCCGCGCCGCCTGCTGGCAGTAACCGCCGCACATTTGATCGAAACCAATCGCATCGGCCCGCAGCCGGATGTGCCGCTGACCGCCAAGGTGCGCAGTCTGGCCAAGCCGGTACCGGTTATCGTCGAAGGCGCAATCGGCGACGGCGCCTCCTGCACGCTACGCTTCGAAGTGCCTGAATATGGTGTTGCCCCCGGACAGGCCGCTGTCATTTACGCCGGCGAGCGCGTGGTGGGCGGCGGCTGGATCGATTCCACCGATTCGGGCGTCGCCGAACTGGTCTGAGCCACGGTCACGCAAGGCCGCGGCCTTGCCAAGCGCCGCCAGATGCCGAAAAGACCCAGAAAACAACGGGAGCACACAGCTTGAGCGCGAAACGGGCACTGATCACCGGGGTTACCGGACAGGATGGGTCCTATCTCGCCCGCCTGTTGCTGGCGGAAGGCTATGAGGTTCACGGGGTCAAACGCCGGTCATCCTCGTTCAACACCGGCCGGATCGAGGATATTTACGAAGATCCGCACGTCGACCACCCGCATTTCCACCTGCATTTCGGCGATGTCACCGATGCGACCAATATCATTCGCGTGGTGCAGGAGGTCCAGCCGCACGAAATCTACAACCTCGCTGCACAAAGCCATGTGCTGGTCAGCTTCGAAACCCCCGAATACACTGCCAATGCCGATGCGCTGGGCACGCTGCGCCTGCTGGAGGCGATCCGCATTCTGAAGCTGGAAGGGCAGACGCGCTTTTTCCAGGCATCGACCAGCGAGATGTATGGCAAGGTGCAGGAAACCCCGCAGCGCGAAACCACCCCGTTCTATCCGCGCAGCCCCTATGCGGTGGCCAAGCTCTACGCGCACTGGATCACGGTCAATTACCGCGAAGCGTATAATCTGCACGCATCGTGCGGGATCATGTTCAACCATGAAAGCCCGGTGCGCGGCGAAACCTTTGTGACGCGCAAGATCACGCGTAGCGCAGCGGCGATTGCGCTGGGGCTGGAGGACACGCTGTACCTCGGCAATCTCAATGCGCAGCGCGACTGGGGCCATGCCAGCGAATATGCGCGCGGGATGTGGCTGATGCTGCAACAAGACATGCCGGATGATTACGTGCTGGCCACCGGCGTCACCACGAGCGTGCGCGATTTCACCCGCTGGGCCTTTGAAGATGCCGGTATGACGCTGGAATTTCGCGGCGAGGGCGAAGACGAGAAGGGCTATTGCACCGAAACCGGCAAGTGTCTGGTCGAGATCGATCCCCGCTATTTCCGCCCGACCGAGGTCGATATCCTGCTGGGCGATGCCGCCAAGGCCAAGGCGCAATTGGGCTGGGAAGCGCAGACATCGGCGCGCGAACTGGCGCGCGAAATGGTGGCGGCCGACACTGCCGCGCTGCGCGGATACTGAGCGTGCCGGGATACGCGCTGGCGGGCAAATCGGTCTATGTCGCGGGGCATCGCGGGATGGTCGGCCAGGCACTGGTGCGGCGGCTGGAGCAGGAGGATTGCCGCATCCTGACGGCAGAGCGCAGCGTTGATCTTCGCGAACAGGCCGCAGTGCGCGGCTGGTTTGCCCAGCACCGCCCCGATGCGGTGGTTCTGGCCGCAGCGCGCGTGGGCGGCATCATGGCAAACCAGACCCGCCCCGGCGAATTCCTCTATGACAATATCGCCATTGCCGCCAATGTGATCGAGGCAGCGCGGCAGCAGGAAACCAGTAAGCTGCTGTTCCTCGGATCGTCATGCATCTACCCCAAATTCGCCGATCAGCCGATTGCCGAGGACGCACTGCTGACCGGCCCGCTTGAACCCACCAATGAAGCTTATGCCATTGCCAAGATCGCGGGGATCAAGCTGGCCGCCGCTTATCGCCGCCAATATGGCTGCGACTTTATCTCCGCCATGCCGACCAATCTCTATGGCCCCGGCGACAATTATGATGCGGACAGCAGCCACGTCATCCCCGCGCTGATCCGCCGCGCGCATCATGCCAAAGCGGCGGGGGAGGACAGCATCGCAATCTGGGGCACCGGAACACCGCGGCGCGAATTTCTGCATGTCGATGATCTGGCCGATGCCTGCGTGTTGCTGCTCGAAAACTATTCTGACGAGCAGCATATCAATGTCGGCAGCGGCAAAGACCTGCCGATTGGGCAACTGGCGGCATTGGTCGCCAGAGTGGTGGGTTTTACAGGCCGAATCGACACCGACCCGAGCAAGCCCGATGGCACGCCGCGCAAATTGATGGATTCTGCGCGTCTGTCGGCAATGGGCTGGGCACCGCGTATCGCTTTGGAAGACGGGCTGCGCGATGCCTATGCTGCATTTCTGCGCAGCGAAGCGCGCGGAATGGGCGTTACCCCTCCCACTCCTTGAGCATACAGCCATAGCCCTTGCGATAGGTGGCAGTGTCGGAGGCGATCAGCGGAATCGCGGCGGTCACGCTCTTGCCCGCTTCATCTTCGGAAAAGCTGACCAGCTCCATCCCTTCCAGCTTGTCTTTGCCGCAATCGTCCAGACTGCGTCCCGCCACGAAGCGGCACGAACAGGCCACCCGCGCGCCGTAAGCAGTGGCCGCAGCGCCGGTTTTGCGCACGCCCTCTCCCCAGACGATCCAGGCCGCGCCGGCCAGCGCCGCAGCGATCAGGATCAGCCAGAACCAGCGGCGCGATCGGGGTGATTTTCTATTCGCCATTGCCAAGCGGGTTTTCCTCATGCGACTGACACGGATGATCTCGCCGCGCCGCGCCCCCCTTATCGCCCTTCTCCTTGCCGCTTCAACCCTTGCCGGATGTGGCAGCGCCGCGCCGCCCGAGGAACCGCCGCTGAGCGAGGAGGCATTGGCAGCCGTAAGCAAGAATCCGGGCGCGCCGATCAAGGCAGTGGCGCGTGAAGTGGACGATTTGTTCACGCTCCCCGACTTGGGTGAAACCCGCGCTTTGCTGGTGATGCACGCTGGCGAGATCGCGGCGGAGCGCTACGCGCCCGGCTATGATGCCAATACGCGGCACATCAGCTGGTCGATGGCCAAGAGTGTCACGGCGGTGATGATCGGGATGCTGGTCGCCGATGGCCGGTTGCGGCTGGATGAAAGCGCCCCGGTGCCCCGCTGGCAACGACCCGGCGATGCGCGCGGCGAGATTACGCTGCGCCAGCTGTTGCAGATGCGTTCGGGGCTTGAGCACAGCGAAGCGACCGAACCGCTGTATGAAAGCGCCGAAGTGCGAATGCTGTTTCTCGACGGGCGCGACAACATGGCCGATTATGCCACCGCTCAGCCGTTGGAGGCAGAGCCGGGGGCCAAGTTCGAATATTCTTCCAACACTACGGTCATACTGGCGGACATCGCCGCCCGCGCGCTGACCGACAGTGCCAGTCCCGATGCGCGGCGCAAGGCGGTGGCGGATTATCTGCAGGCGCGGCTGTTCGAACCGCTGGGGATGACATCGGTGGTGCCGGAATTTGACCGCGCGGGCACGCTGATCGGTGGCAGCCTGATCCACGCCACCGCGCGTGACTGGGCAAAATTCGGCGAATTCCTGCGCCACAAGGGCAGCCATAAGGGCACCCAACTGGTCCCGCGCAGCTGGATCGAAAAGATGGTGGAGCCCAGCCCGCGCGCGACGCAATATGGCTTCCAGATCTGGCTCAATCGTCCGCTTCCCGAAGGCGAGGAAGGCCCGCTGATCCCTGATCGCGCGCCGCACAGCATGTTCTCGCTCAGCGGCCATATGGGACAATATGTGATGGTTTCGCCGGCGCAGAAGCTGACAGTGGTGCGGCTGGGCCATTCTGACCGGCCTCAGCGCCGCGCGATGCTTGGGCAGCTCGCCGATGTGCTGGAGCTTTATCCTGCCGAGTGAGGCAGGTAGAACTGCCCCTCGACCACCGTGACACAGGCCCCGCCCAGCCACGCACGATCACCCTCGCGGCGGCAGGTCAGCGTGCCGCCCCGCTTGGATGCCTGATGCGCGGTAAATTGCTCTTGCCCAAGGCGCTCCGCCCAGAAATGGGTGAGAACCGCATGGGCTGATCCCGTGACGCTATCCTCGTCAACGCCGCCGCCCGGCACGAACACGCGGCTGACGACATCGGTTGCAGTGCCCGGTGCCGTACAGATGAACTGGTCATTCCCCAGCTTCTCCAACCCGCGCAAATCGGGGGCAAGCGCGCTCAGCTCGGCCTCGTCTGCATAGAGGAACACGTGATATCCGGTATGATTGCGCCACACCTCACGCGGGGGTTTGCGCAGCAGGGCCGCCGCCTCGTCCCATGGCTCCGGCGCAGTCTGGATCAGCGGCAAGCCCAGCTCATAACCAGCATCGCTGCGCCGCACTTCAAGCAGCCCGGCTTTCCGCGTGCGGAAATTCACGCTGTCACCGCCATCGCGAGCTAACAGCACGTGCCCACTGGCCAGCGTCGCGTGGCCGCACAATTGGACTTCCTCGGTCGGCGTGAACCAGCGCAGCTCCCAATCGGCGGCCCCGCTGTCATCCTTCACGACGAAGGCGGTTTCGGCAAAATTGTTTTCTTCGGCGATGGCCTGGAGAATATCGTCGGGCAGCCATTCCTTCAGCGGTATCACCGCCGCCTGATTGCCGGCGAAGGCCCGGTCGGAAAAGGCATCAACATGCCAATAGGGCAGCGCGATCATGGCTTTTCCTCCAGCCGGGCGAACTCATCCTCTTCGACCAGCGGATTGCCGGGTTCGTCGACATGGCCCGCCGGATCGATGTGAATCAGCAGTTCGATGCCGGGAAAGCGGTGGCACAAATCCGCTTCGACCCGGTCGATGATGTCATGCGCGTTATCGATGGTCATTTCGCCGGGCAGATCGACATGGAACTGCACGAAATCATGCGTCCCGCTGCTGCGCGTGCGCAGATCGTGGAGATTGGACAGCTCGGGATGCTGCGCGGCAGCGGCGACGAAAGCCTGCCGTCTGTCGTCGGGCCATTCGCGGTCCAGCAGCTGGTCAACCGCCTCGCCCGCGGCGCGCCATGCGCCCCACGCCAGCCATGCGGCAATTCCCAAGCCGAACAGCGGGTCCGCGCTCGCAAAGCCCAGAAACTGGTCCAGTACGAGCGCGGCGATAACCGCCAGATTGAGCAGCAAGTCCGATTGGTAATGCACATTGTCTGTGCGAATCGCCAAGGAGCCGGTGCGCGAGATTACGTAACGCTGCCAGCCGATCAGCGCGAAGGTCGCGGCAATCGCTACCAGCGAAACGCCAATCCCCTCGGCTACCGCTGTGGTCTGCGCGCCGCCTGCCAGCCGCTCGATAGCGCGAATCGCGATGCCAAAGGCCGATACGCCGATCAGCATCACCTGGAATATCGCCGCCAAAGCCTCGGCCTTGCCGTGACCGAAGCGGTGTTCGCGGTCGGCAGGCTGCGAGGCGAACCAGACCCCCACCAATGTCGCGAGGCTGGCAATCAGATCCAGCGCCGAATCCGCCAGACTGCCCAGCATCGCGGTCGAGCCGGTCTTCCACGAGGCCCAACTCTTGAGCGTGACCAGCAACACCGCCACGGCGATCGAGGCGAAGGCGGCGCTGCGCGTCAGGCGGGCGCGGTCAGCCTCTGCTGGTGTCATCATGGATAGAGCAGGGCGCTGGACCAGCCGCCCCCCTCTTCGCGGGCGAACAGCCGCCGGTCATGCAGGCGGTTGGGGCGGTCCAGCCAGAACTCTATCCGCTCGGGCGACAGCGTGAAGCCGGTCCAGTGCGGCGGACGCGGGATCTGCTGCTGCCCGGCGAAATGCTCCTCCATCGCCTTGACCCGGTCGAGATAAATCTGGCGATCAGGCAAGGTACGCGACTGGTCCGAGGCCGCCGATCCGATCTGGCTGACCAGCGGGCGCGAATGGAAATAATTGTCCGCCTGATCGGCGCTGACCTCTGTCAGCGCGCCTTCGATACGAATCTGGCGGCGCAGACTCTTCCAGTGAAACAACAGCGAGGCGCGCATATTGGCGCGGATTTCGTGACCCTTGCGGCTTTCGGCATTGGTGAAAAAGGTGAAGCCGTCACGGCCACGCCCTTTCAGCAGCACCATCCGTACCGATGGCGCACCGTCGGGGGTGGCGGTCGCCAGCGCCATCGCATTGGGATCGTTGGGTTCGCTGACTTTTGCCTCGCCAAACCACACTTCGAACAGAGCGAAGGGATCGGATTGGGGGATGGCGCTTTCATGTTCCATGACCAGCAGCCCTAACGCCCGCCGCGCCCAAGCGGAAGCACCTATGCTTGCACAGCCGCGCTGTTACACCTAGCTAACACGCCATGGCCGATCCCTATTCCACTCTTGGTGTCGCGCGCAATGCCGACGAAAAGGCGATCAAGAGCGCCTATCGCAAGCTCGCCAAAGAGCTCCATCCCGACAAGAACAAAGACAATCCCAAAGCGTCGGAACGGTTTTCCGACGTTACCAGGGCTTACGATTTGCTGTCGGACAAGAACACGCGCGCACAATTCGACCGCGGCGAGATCGATGGCGAGGGCAATCCTGCCAATCCCTTTGCAGGAATGGGCGGCGGCGGTAGCGGTTTTGGCGGGGGCGGCTTTGGCGGTGGTCAGGGCGGTTTCCGGGCCGAGGATTTGCAGGGCTTTGCCGGCGAAGGCGTCGATCTCGGCGATATTTTCGACGGTCTGTTCGGCGGCGGCAATGCACGCGGCGGGCCGGGCCGGGGGCAAAGCCCGTTTGGCCGCCAGCAGCGCGCCGCACCGCCGCCCAAGGGCGCGGACATCGCCTATCGGCTGCGTGTGCCCTTCATCGAAGCAGCAACCCGCAAGGACCAGCGCATCACGCTGGCCGATGGCAAGACCATCGATCTGAAACTTCCCGCCGGAACTGAAAACGGCACGCAGATGCGCCTGAAGGGCAAGGGTGAGCGCGGCTCTGGCGGGGCTGGCGATGGCATCGTGACAATCGAAATCGATCGCCACACGTTGTACCGCCGCGAGGGCGATGATGTGCGCTTCGACCTGCCGATCACGCTCGACGAAGCGGTCAATGGCGGCAAGGTCCGCGTGCCGACAGTTGACGGCGCAGTGATGATGACGATCAAGCCGGGCACCAGCGGCGGCACCGTGCTGAGGCTGAAGGGCAAGGGCTTTTCGAAGAAGTCCGGCACCCGCGGCGATCAGCTGGTGACGCTGGAAATCCAGCTGCCCGATGACCTGACCGAGCTTGCCAAGCGGCTCGAGGGATGGAAAGACGAAGCAGATCCGCGCAGCAAGCTCGGGGTATAGCTTTTGTCGCCTGCAGAACTTCCGGACCCGGAAGACCGCGAAATCCAGTCGCTCTCGCCCGAGGCTCGCCGCCTTGAGGCCGCGCGCTTTCGCCACCGGGTGGCCGCACAGATGGGGCCGGGAACCCGCATCTGGAATGTCGCCAAGCGCACGCTGGTGGGCACTTATAACGATGGCTTCATCCACGCCGGCAATCTTGCCTATCTGGCGATGCTGGCGATTTTTCCCTTCTTCATTCTGGGCGCAGCCGTGTTTTCCGCCATTGGCGAGGAGGCTGATCGTGCCGCGATGGTCAATGCGATCCTGTTCGCGCTGCCGCCGCAGGTGGGCAATGTTATCGAGCCGGTGGCCCGCGATGTGATTGGCGCGCGTAGCGGCTGGCTGCTGTGGGCAGGCGCGCTGGTGGCGCTGTGGACTGTTGGCAGCCTGGTCGAAACCATCCGCGACATCCTGCGCCGTGCCTATGGCACCAAGGCGACGCAGGCGTTCTGGAAATACCGCCTGCTGTCGACCGGGGTGATACTGGGCGCAGTCTTCCTGTTGCTGCTGTCGCTGCTGGCGCAGGTGATAATCGGCACCGCGCAGGAAGTGATCGAGGCCTATATCCCCGAACTGGTGGACCGCATTTCGGACCTGCGGCTGACCCGTATCATCCCCGCATTTGGCCTGTTCGGATCGCTGTATCTGATTTTCTACACACTGACCCCCTCGGCCTATCGCAGCCGTCGTTATCCCAAATGGCCCGGCGTGCTGCTGACCACGCTGTGGTGGGTGATGGTCACCACCGCCATGCCGGTCGCGCTGCGCAGCTTCTTCACCTATGATCTGACCTATGGCAGCCTGGCCGGGATCATGGTCGCGCTGTTCTTTTTCTGGCTTGTCGGGCTGGGGGTGGTTATCGGCGCGGAACTTAATGCGGCGCTGGCCGAAACGCCTGAGGAAACGATGAACCCCATCGGGCAGGCCGATGACCGGCAGCGCAGGAAAGCAGCAAAGGCTCTTGCACAAGAGCAGAAAGGCACGGCGGAATGAGCGGTCTGATGGCAGGCAAGCGTGGTCTCATCATGGGGCTCGCCAATGACAAATCGCTGGCCTGGGGAATTGCCAAGAAGCTGGCCGAACACGGCGCGGAAATGGCGTTTTCCTATCAGGGAGAGGCGCTGAAGAAGCGGGTCGAGCCGCTGGCGGCGCAATTGGGCAGCGATTTCGTGTTCGAATGCGACGTGTCGGAAATGACTGTGCTGGATGCCGCCTTCGATGCCTTGAAGAAACGCTGGGACACCATCGATTTCGTGGTCCACGCCATCGGCTTTTCCGACAAGACAGAATTGCGCGGGCAATATGTCGATACTAGCCTCGACAATTTCCTGATGACCATGAACATTTCGGCCTACAGCCTGGTAGCGGTGGCCAAGCGTGCGCGCGAAATGATGCCCAATGGCGGCAGCATCCTGACGCTGACCTATTACGGCGCGGAAAAGGTGATCCCGCATTACAATGTGATGGGCGTTGCCAAGGCCGCGCTGGAAACCAGTGTGCAATATCTTGCCAATGATCTTGGCCCGGAAAACATCCGCGTCAATGCGATCAGCGCCGGACCGATCAAGACGCTGGCCGCCAGCGGGATCGGCGATTTCCGCTATATCCTGAAATGGAACGAGCTGAACGCACCCCTGCGCCGCAATGTCACGATCGAGGATGTCGGCGGTTCGGGGCTGTATTTCCTGTCCGAACTGTCTTCGGGCGTCACGGGTGAAACGCACCATGTCGATGCGGGCTATCACGTCGTCGGCATGAAGCAGGAAGACGCGCCCGACATCGCGCTCGACAAATAGGATGCGCGTCCTCGTCACCGGGGCGGCGGGATTTATCGGGGCTGCGGTCGCGCGGCGCTTGTGCGAACGCGGCGACAGCGTGCTGGGGATCGACAGCCTCGACCCCTATTATCAGGTCTCGCTGAAAGAAGACCGGCTGCGCGAACTGACCGCCGCAGCGCCCGACCGCTTCGCTTTCAAACAGGTCGATTTCTCGGACTGGGCGGCATTGCAATCGGCGCTTGAGGGCGAGGAATTTGCTGCCATCATCCACCTCGGGGCGCAGGCGGGGGTGCGCTATTCGCTTGAGAACCCGCACGCTTATGTCTCTGCGAATCTGATGGGCCATCTCAATCTGCTGGAAATCGCGCGCGCGCGGCAGACCGGCCATATGGTCTATGCCAGCTCGTCTTCGGTCTATGGCGGCAATGACAAGCTACCCTTCGCAGTGGAGGACCGCGCCGACCATCCGGTCTCGCTCTATGCCGCGACCAAGCGCGCTGACGAGCTGATGAGCGAAACTTACGCGCATCTCTATCGCCTGCCGCTGACCGGTCTGCGGTTCTTTACAGTCTATGGCCCTTGGGGACGGCCCGATATGGCGCTGTGGCTGTTCACCGATGCGATCCTGGCCGGCCGCCCGATCAAAGTGTTCAACCACGGCGAGATGTGGCGCGATTTCACCTTTATCGACGACATCGTCAGCGGCGTGGTCGCCTGTCTCGACAAACCGCCTGCGGATGACGACAGCGAAAAGGCAGGGGGCAGCGTCAAGCCGCACGCGCTGTACAATATCGGCAACCACCGCAGCGAACATCTGATGAAGGTCATCGGCCTGATCGAGGATGCATGCGGCAAGAAGGCGCAGCTGGAAATGCTGCCGATGCAGGCGGGCGATGTCGAGAAAACCTATGCCGATATCGACGCGATCCAGCGCGACATCGGCTATCAGCCCACCACCACCATCGAACACGGCATCCCGCAATTTGTGCAATGGTACCGCGCCTACCACGGGGTCTGAGTGTCAGACCCGCAGGCGCTCAAGCCACGTCGGGCCAGATGCCGCGCGTGTCGTAAACCGCTGCGCCGCGGCGTTCTTCGGGCGGGATTACTTTGAACACATCATGATCGACCAGCACGATGATCACGCCGCAATTTTCCAGCGCGGTGTCGATATCGACCAGTTGCGCGTCTGAACCCTCGAATTCGGGTGGCAGTTCGCCCGCATAGGGTTCGACCACCCGCACCCGGCTGCCGTATTCGCGGGCCAGGCTGGCGGCGACATAGCGTGCGGGGCTTTCGCGGAAATCGTCGATATTGGCTTTGAACGCGAGGCCGAGACAGGCGATTTTCGCGCCCGGATTGGCGGCCACCAATGCCTTTGCGCGGGCCAGCACGTGGTGCATCTTGGCATCGTTGGTTTCGCGCGCCTGGCGGATCATCTTGGCCTGCTGCGGCGCGCCGTGGACGATGAACCACGGGTCCACGGCAATACAATGCCCGCCCACGCCGGGGCCGGGCTGGAGGATGTTGACGCGCGGATGGCGATTGGCCAGCCGGATCACTTCCCAGACGTCGAGCCCCTGTTCATCGGCGATCATCGACAATTCATTGGCAAAGGCGATGTTCACGTCGCGAAAGGCGTTTTCGACCAGCTTGGTCATTTCCGCCGAGCGGGCGTCGGTGGTGACGCATTCGCCCTTCACAAAGCGTTTGTAAAAGGCGAGCGCCTTGCGCGCGCAGCGCGGGGTTATACCGCCGATCGAGCGGTCATTGTGTGTCAGCTCTTCGAGGATCTTGCCCGGCAGCACACGCTCGGGGCAATAGGCAATCGAGACATCGGGCTGGCCTTCGCACAGGCCCGGCATCGCCAGATCGGGGCGTTTGGCGGCGATCATGTCACGCATCGCCTCGGTCGTGGCGACGGGTGAGGTGGATTCCAGAATCACCACATCGCCCTTTTTCAGCACGGCAGCGACCTGCTCTGCCGCTGCCAAGACATAGGAGATATCGGGCGTGTGATTACCATCCTTGGCAAAGGGCGTGGGCACCGCGATCACAAAGACATCGGCCGGCGCGATCTGGGTCGAAGCCTTGAGCAAGCCGCGCTGGACCACCGCCTGCACCAACCCGTCCAGATCGACTTCCTCGATATGAATCTCGCCGCGATTGATCGTCTCGACCACATTTTCGGACACATCGACACCCAGTACCGGGCAGCCAGCTCGCGCGATAATCGCGGCGGTGGGCAGGCCGATATAGCCGAGGCCGATGACGCAGACGTCGGGTTTGGTGTCACCGCGCATGAAATATGAATCCCTGAACCATTCTCAGGAGCGTTTAGCCTGTGTCGGTAAATTTAACAGTAACGCTGTTTCAACGGTCCGCCAGCAGATCGCATATCCGAGCGGCAGCATGACCGTCCCCGAAGGGATTGTGCGCACGCGCCATCGCGGCATAGGCTGCGGGGTCGTCGAGCAGGCGCTTAGTCTCGGCCACGATGATGTCGGCATCGGTGCCCACCAGCTTGGCCGTGCCAGCCTCCACGCCCTCGGGCCGCTCGGTCGTTTCGCGCATCACCAGCACCGGCTTGCCCAATGCGGGCGCCTCTTCCTGCACGCCGCCGCTATCGGTCAACATCAGCGTACTGATATCGAGCAGCCGCGCGAAGTGCGGGTAGTCGAGCGGCTCGATCAACGCGACATTGTCCAGCCCCGCCAGCTGCTGGTTCATCACCGCGCGGACATTGGGGTTGAGATGGACGGGGAAGATCACTGCGACATCGCGCCGCGCCGCGATCCGCTTTACCGCATCGGCGATACCCTGCATCCCGGCCCCGAAATTTTCGCGCCGGTGGCTGGTCATGCCGATGATCCGCTTGCCGACAAAGCGCTCCTCAAGCGCGGAAAGTCCGGTGGCGAGACCCGGCTGCTCTGCAATCCGCCGGGTAACCCAATGCAGCGCATCGATTACGGTATTGCCAGTAACGTGAATGCTGTCCGCCGCGACATTTTCACGCCGCAGCGCCGCCGCAGCGGTTTCTGTCGGCGCGCAATGCAGTGCCGCAAACGTGCCCACCACGCGGCGGTTGACCTCTTCAGGCCAGGGGTGATGGATGTTGCCGCTGCGCAGTCCCGCCTCGACATGGCACACCGGAATCTTGCGGTAATAGGCCGCGATCGCGCCAGCCATGACTGTGGTTGTATCGCCCTGCACCACCACCCAGTCGGGCTGCTCTATATCGAGCACCTTGCCAATGCCGGTCAGCGCGCGGGCGGTGAGTTCATCCAGCGTCTGGCCCGGTGTCATCAGGTCAAGATCATGATCGGGCACCACGCCTGCGATATCCAGCACCTGATCAAGCATTCCGCGATGCTGCGCAGAAACGCATACGCGGCTGATGAAGCGGTCATCCGCTTCCAGCGCATGGACCAGCGGGAAAAGTTTGATGGCTTCGGGACGGGTACCGAATACGGTAAGTATCTTGCGGGTCACTGACATGCGCGATCTAGTAACCGTAAATGGTTAAATCGCCATAGGGGCAATCAAAGTTCCGGTGGCTGAGAAAGCTCTTCTTCAGTCACAAGATTTCCCGGCGTGGCAGATTCCGTCGTTTCATCAGCAGTCGGCGCAGCGCGTTCGCGTTCGAGCCGCTCCATATAGTCGCGCTCGATCATTTCGACCCGCTCCTGCTCGGCGGCGGCTTCGGCGTCGATCCCGCCCAGCCGGTCGGCGCGGGCGGCGTCAACCAGCTGGCCAAAGCGGATGCTGCTGGCATTGGCCTTGTCGGCATAGGCTTTCCTGATCATTTCCTGCGTGCAGCCGGTAAACCCGCCCGCGCCCGAAGGTGAACAGGAAAACGCGCCCGAAGCGCCAACCATCTCCAGCTGCTCAACCCGCTCTGCCCATGAATTGTTCGCGGGATCGTCGGACAGGCGCAATTCCTGCGGGATGCGGTAACGCTCGTTCTCGGCCTGACGCGCGCAAACCACAATCTGGTCGGCAGTGCTTTCAGGGCAGCGGTCATCGCCATAAACGATGACCATGTTGACCGTTTCTTCCTCGGCGGCGTCCTGCGCCATAGCGGGGGCGGTGAAGGCCAGCGGAGACGCGATCAACGCGGCAGCGGCAAAAGTGCGGAACAGGGTCATTATCATCGTCTCCCAGCAAGGCGCGCAGTTAAGGCGGCGCAGCGGTGAATGGTTGGTGAAGCGCAGCATCCGGGACGGCAATTCCCGTCAGATACGCTCCGACAATTTGATCGCGGCGCGGCAGCCCAGCCGGATCACGCCCGATAGCAGGGGGTACGCAGGCGCCCGCTCTGCCCCAGCGGCCAGCGCGGCCCCCAGATGCTCGCGCTCGTCCTCGCGGAATTCCTCGATCATGCCGGCCAGCTCGGGATCTTCGCCGGTGGCGTGCAATTGGTCGAGCTGGTCGGAATAATGCTTGTCGATCTCGGTTTCGACCGCTGCTGTGCAAGCCATCGCCGCTTCCGGCCCCAGCAGCGCAGTCGCCGCGCCCAGCGCATAACCCGCCACTGACCAGAACGGTTGCAGCGCGGTAGGGCGCACGCTGCGGCGTGCCATCAGAGCATCGAATTTTGCGCGGTGGCCCGCTTCCTGCTCTGCCATGCCTTCGATCTCGGCAGAATGCGGGGCGCGGTCGCCCATTACTGCCAATTGCCCGGCGTAAATGCGAGTCGCGCCAAATTCGCCCGCCTGGTCGACACGGATCATGCTGGCGATATGGTCAGGGGCCTTGGTCATCAGGATGGCTTCTTGCCGAGCAGCCGCAGGATAACAACCCCTGCCGCCGTGGAGATCAGGAAGTTGAAACCCGCCAGGCTGATGCCAAGGAAGCGCCACGCCGCCTCGTCACAGCGCACCAGCGGGGTGTTCATGATCTGCTCCAGCGCGCTGCCGCCTTCGTCCGACAGCATGGCAGAGCAGGACGTGATGCCGTCCCACCAGTGATATTCGACGCCCGCATGGAACAGGCCGATCAGGCCCGACACGATGATGGCAAATCCAGCCAGCGTCACCAGCAGACGGCGTGACGGGGCTAAGAACGACAGCAGCGCCAGCGCCAGCGCCGCGAAATGCGGCCAGCGCTGCCACCAGCACATCTCGCAAGGGTACAGGCCAAAGCCATATTGCGCGACATAGGCCCCGCCCAGCAAAAGCGCAGGCACGGCCAGCGCCAGACGCTGCGCCAGTCTCTCGTTAGCGGTGTCGATCATGCCAGTTGCAGGCCCGGATTACTTGGCGCGGGCAACGGCGCTGGGCGCGGTGCGGCGCAGCGTTTCCAAGGCATAATGCAGCTGGAAATCCTCGATCCCCTGCTCCTTCAATTCCTCGGCAGTCAGCTGGAAGCGAGGGTCTTCGCGCTTATCCGCTTCCATCGCATCATCGGCCAGCGTGGCTTCATTAATCAGATGGCCGCGGAGATCCGATTCGCGCAGCACGAATTTGGCGCGCTTGGCGAGGTCGGGATCGCTCAGCTGCGGGACCGTGATATCGGGCTTGATCCCGCCTTCCTGCACCGAATGGCCCGAAGGCGTGAAATACCGCGCCGTTGTCAGCTTTAGCGCCGCATCGCGGCCCAGCGGCAGTAATGTCTGCACGCTGCCCTTGCCAAAGCTGCGTTCGCCCATGACCACTGCGCGGCGATGATCCTGCAGCGCGCCGGCCACAATTTCGCTGGCCGAGGCCGATCCGGCATCGATCAGCACTACAATCGGCACACCGGCGGCAATATCGCCGCGGAACACGGTTTCGGCGTCATAGCTGATGCTTTCGCCGCGTGCGCGGCCGCGCTGCGACACGATTTGCCCCTTGGTCAGGAACAGATCGCCCAGCGCCACCGCTTCATCAAGGCTGCCGCCCGGGTTCGAGCGCAGGTCGAGCACCAGCCCACTCATCCGCCCGCTGGCGTTCTTGCGCATATCCTCCCACGCGGAGAACACATCGCTACCGACATCGCGCGAAAATTCATTGACCATGATGTGACCGATATTGCCCGGCTTAAGCTCCCAGGTGACCGGCTCCAGCTCGATCACGCCGCGTGTCACGGTGACATCGAACGGCTCTTCGCGACCGGCGCGGAAAATCGTCAGCCGGATCGCAGTGCCTTCTGGCCCGCGCATTTGCGACACGGCTTCGTCCAGGCTGCCGCCATAGATCAGTTTGCCGTTCAGATGGGTGATGAAGTCGCCCGCCTTAATGCCAACCTTGTCCGCCGGACTGCCGCGGAAGGGCGAGATCACCTTGACCGCGCCGTCTTCCATCGCAACCGACAGGCCAAGACCCGAATAATTGCCATCGATCATCGTCTCCAGCCGCTGGAGATCGCTGCCGTCGAGATAGCCGGAGTGCGGATCGAGCGCGGCGAGCATGCCGTCGATCATCCCGCGCATCAGCACATCGTCCTTCACCGGCTCGACATAGCTGGCCTTGATCCGCTGATAAACCGCCAGTACCTTGGCAAATTCGGGACCGGCGCGGCCATCGACCTGCGCAAGGCCCGCCGTCGTGGCGGGTATCAGAGCCAGCGCGGTCACCAGCGCGGCGGATCGGGCGTAATGGGCGAATTTCATCCTGCGGCGAACTCCTGCGTGCAAGTGCATCGTATCGCGCACTGCCGGTTAATGCCAGATGAGGCGTGGATTGGCCCGATCAAGCAAAATTCGACAAATGCGTCAGTCGGCATGGTCGAGCGGGTTTATAGGCGCGCCGTCACGGCGCAGCTCCAGCGTGATTTCAGGATCGCTGCGCGCCGCCAGCCCTAATGGTGATCCGGCGGCGACTCGCTGTCCAACCGCGACATCGAGACTGGCCAGTCCCGTCACCAGACTGGTCCAGCCGCCCGCATGCTCGACAATCGCGATCCGGCCATAGCCGCGATAGGGACCGGCAAAGGCTACGCGGCCCGCTGCGGGCGCAACCACTTGTGCGCCGCTGCGCGGGATCAGCGCGATACCGGGGCGGCGCGCACCGCTGCCACTGGCCGCTTCACCAAACCCGCCGACCAGCCGTCCGGCAACCGGCAGCTGGTAATCGGCAGGCGGCTGCGTTGACGTTGGCGAAGGGCTTGGCGGCGGCGGGGCTGTCACCGCGCCGGGATTGGCGGGGCGGGGGATTGGCCCCGGCAGCGCGGCCAGCCGCGTGCGCAGCGTGCCCGCCTGCTCAAGCTGCCCGACCAGCGCATCCAGATCGCGGGTCTGTTCGGCCAGTGCCTGTGCGCGGCGGTTTTCGCGCGACGCATCGCCCGACACGCGGCGCGCCACCAGCCGTTCTTTCTCCGCCAGAGTGGCCAGATCGCGGCGGCGTCCTTTCAGTGTCGCCTCCGCCTCGCGCCCATCGGCATAGGCCGTGCGCGCTTCGCCTTGCAGCGTCCGGGCACGCTCCAGATCGCCGCGCAGCGATGCCGTGCGGGCGCGCACCAACGGGACAGTGCTGCCAAGAACGGCGCGGGTGTAAACCAGATCCTGCAGGCTGCCCGGCTGGAACATCGTGAGTGTCATTGGCCGCCGCGCCATATTTTGCAGCGCGCCGGTCAACCGGACCAGCGGTTCACGCCGCGCCGCCAGCTTGCGGTCGAGCGTCCGGCGCTGCGCCGTTACGAGCGCCAGCTGCGCCTCTGCCGCAGTTGCCGCCGCCTCGGCCTGCTGGACGCGGGCTGCCAGCGCCGCCGCTTGCGCCGATGCCTTGTCAGCCGCCTGCAACGCACCGGCTGCGCGCTGCTCCAGCCGTTCGCTGCGGGCGCGGGCGTTACGTTGTTGCTGGCGCGCAATGTCGAGCGCCTTGCTGGCCTCTGCCGAAGTGGAAAATCGCGTGTCCTGTGCTGTCAGCGGCCCGATCAGTGCGGGAACAGCGACAAGGCCGCCCGTCAGGACAAGGATGGCAAGAGCGCGGCGGATCATGATGTCACTCCTGCCGCATTATCCGCTGCGATGGTAGGGGTGTCCGGCAAGGATGGTGGTCGCGCGGTACAATTGCTCGGCCAGCATGGCGCGCGCCAGCAAATGCGGCCAGGTTGCCGTGCCATAGGCGATCAGCAAATCCGCCGCCCCGCGTTCCGCGCGCGAATGGCCGTCAGCCGCGCCCAGCACAAAGCGGCACTCGCGCGTCCCGTCATCGCGCCAGCGGCCCAATATTGCTGCAAATTCCTCCGACGACAGATCCTTGCCGCGCTCGTCCAGCAACACCGTTTTGTATGGAGTGACCGGATCGGGAATGCGCCCGCCGTTTTCGGGAAGCTCGGTAATCTTCACCGGCCAGGTGAGCCGCTTCTCATAACGCGCGACCAGCTCCGCCTCGGGAGAGCGAGCGATTTTGCCGCGAGCTATGATGTGCAGGAGCATATTGGTTCGCTCTCACGGCAGATTGCTGCGCGATCACCTTCGAGGGAGCGGCATTGCGGCGCTACAGACGTGTTTAAGCCGTGCCAGCCACTGGTGGCGCGTCGCCAAAGGCCCACATCCGTTCCAGGTTGTAGAAGCTGCGGACTTCGGGCCGGAACAGGTGGACGATCACATCACCGGCATCGACCAGCACCCAATCGGCGGCGGGAAGCCCTTCGAGCTTCACCGGGCCGCGCCCTGCGTGCTTGATCTTTTCAGCCAGTTTCTGCGCCATGGCCGCAACCTGCCGCGTCGAACGGCCGGACGCGATCACCATAAAATCGGCGATCGAGCTTTTGCCTTCGAGTGGGATGGTCACAACGTCATGCGCCTGGTCGTCGTCGAGATGCTCCAGCACCATCGCCAACAGCGGGTCCTGGTTTGCATCAGCCAAGCGGGTCACCGTGGCAGTAGCGGAATCGGCCTTGGCCGAGGGGGTTTGCGCCTGCGTCATAGGCAGATGCGGTACTCCTGAATAAGGGGGTGATGAGCATAATGGGGTCAACGCGCATCATGGCTTCGGGGTTTCCCCCGCGCTGTCGATACGCCTGAATGTCAGTTGGTCCCGTGGAGAGATACCGGCATAGCGCGCGGCCCAGTCGGGATCGGTGCGGCGGATGGCCGTTGCCGAACGTTCGTCAGGGTCAAAACGCAATGTCACCAGTGCCGGTGCGCTCCAATCGCTCCGCTTCACAAAGCTGGCCAGCGGGACGCGGTAGCGCCGCAGCCAGGCCATCGCGGGGCTCGCGAAGGCAGCACCATCATACCCGGGTCGTGCGATTACCGCAATCGGCATCGCGCGTGAGATGCCGCGCCAATCGCGCCAGCTGTGAAAATCGGCAAGATTGTCACTCCCCATCAACCAGACAAATTCGATCTTGGGATAGCGGCGCAACAGTGCCTGCAACGTATCGACGGTGTAGCGCGTGCCCAATTGCCGTTCGATGGCGGTCACGCGGATCGGTGCGCGCCGCGCCTGCCGCGCTGCCGAGAGCACCCGCGCGGCAAGCGGCGCCATCCCCACTTTGGGTTTTAGCGGATTGCCCGGCGAGACCAGCCACCACACCTCGTCAAGTTCAAGCGCCGCACGGGCAAACAGCGAGATCCGCCGATGCCCGCCATGCGCCGGATTAAAACTGCCGCCGAGCAGTCCAACGCGCCTGATAGCGTTCACAGAGTGATTCGCTGACAGTGGGCGCGTGTGAATATTGCTGTTAAACAATGGGTTGGAATTGCCTCAAGCTCCGAATCGCGGGGAGATGGTTAATATGAACTTAAACTTTGCTGCGCGTTTGGGATCATATATTTTCCTGCGATGAAACGACTCGTCGCACAATCAGTGCGACTCATAGATTAGCCGGGAACCCCGATTCGATTTCGGGAACATCTTTTGTTACCTCCATCGGCACGGGACCAAAAAACAATAGGGACGGGTCGTTTTGCAAATCATGAATGCCATCAATGGCGGGGCCAACCGTATGCGCGGTTGGTTTCCGGATCGCGAATTTTTTATGCGCTCCGAGGGCCAGGTTCGCTTCATTACGCTATCTTCAAAGCTTCAGATCACCGCCGCAGCTATCACCGCCGCCGTATTGTTCGTGTGGGCAGTGTCGATGGCGGTCGCCGGATGGACGCAATATCGCGCCACGGCCGATCTGATCTCTCTGAACGACCGCGAGGCCAAGGTTGCCACGGCGGAAGACCGCGTCAACGCCTATCGCGATGACATCGGTGCTGTTGCCAGCGATTTGCAGAATCGCCAGGAATTCATCGAAAACATGGTTTCGTCGCTGCCCGCAGACGCCAAAAGCGTCACCAAGGTCAGCGATTCTTCGGGCGAAGCCGCTGCCACCGTCGACAAGGTCAGCGTCGCGATCCCAGAAGCTGCAGTGCTCGCCAAGGTCGAAGCGCGCCAGCTCGCCTTTGTCGAAGGGCTGACTCGCTATGCCGATTGGCGCACCACGCGCGCTGCCGATGCACTGCGCAAGCTTGGGCTTGATCCCAAGGCGATTATGCGCGGCAGCGACCGCCAGGCGATGGGTGGCCCGCTCGAAAAACTCTCGACCAATTCCGATGGCACCATTGATCCGCGCTTTGAACGCCTCGGCCTCAGCCTTGCGCGGATGTCGGCCCTTGAAGCGGGCCTTGCCGGGGTTCCGCAGGTCGAACCGGCCAGCCTTGAATTTATTTCTTCGGGCTTCGGTTTCCGCCGTGACCCCTTCACCGGCGGCGGCGCAATGCACAGCGGCCTCGATTTCCGCGGTCCTACCGGCACCCCGATCTATGCCGCCTCGCGCGGACGGGTCAGCTTTGTTGGCAACAAATCGGGTTATGGCAAAGTGGTCGAGATCGATCACGGCAATGGCCTGATGACCCGCTATGCGCATATGTCGCGCTTCGCGGCCAAGCTGGGCCAGAAGGTTGGCGCAGGCGATACCATCGGTGCTATTGGCAGCACCGGCCGTTCAACCGGCCCGCACCTCCATTTCGAGGTTCGCATCAACAATCGTGCGGTCAACCCGCGCACATTCCTGGAGCAGGCTCCCGATGTTCTCAAAGAAATCCGACGAGCCCCACAGCTCGCCCTCGGCAAGTAATTCGGGGCGGATGATGGCCAGCAAAAGCAATTCGACCTTCTCGGTCCTGGGTTCCGATATTGCCGTAAAGGGCGATATCAAGGCCTCCGCAGACCTGCATATCGATGGCTCGGTCGAAGGCGACATCGCCTGCGCCAGTCTGGTGCAGGGTGAAACCAGCACGATTGCCGGGGCGATCACAGCAGAGCATGCCCGGCTGGCCGGATCGGTCGATGGATCGATCACCGCGCGCGAACTGGTCATCCTCAAAACCGCAAAGATCAAAGGCGACGTATTCTATGATGCGCTGACCATTGAACAGGGCGCGCAGGTCGAAGGCCGCTTCGCCCACCGCGATGCTCGCGCCGCTGCGGCCAAGCCGCAGACCGGCAGCGCCAAGCCAGAGCTTACCGTCGCGGGCTGATTGCCTGGCAAGCACTGACGTACGACAAAAAACGCCGCCCCTGCATCAGCACGGGCGGCGTTTTTGTGTCCGGCCTTCACTGCGATCAGGCGGGCAGCACCTCGGCGCGCAGGGCCTTGCGGTCCAGCTTGCCGATCATCGTCTTGGGCAGTTCATCGCGGATCACCACTTCGGCCACCCGTTCATGCTTGCCGATGCGGGTGTTGAGCCATTCCTTCAGCTCCTCACCCGAAGCCGCAGCATCGGTGGCCAGGGTGATATAGGCGGCCGGCCGTTCGCCCTGATAATCATCGGGCCGCCCGATCACGAGCGCCTCTTTCACTGCCGGATGTTGCAGCAGCACCGCTTCGACCTGGCTGGGGAAGACCTTGAACCCGCCCACCGCGATCATGTCCTTGATGCGGTCGACAATCGCCATGTAGCCATCGGCATCGATGGTGGCGACATCGCCGGTGCGCAGCCAACGTTCGCCATTATGCTCGGCAAATTCCGACGCGGCGGCTTCGGCCCGGTTCCAGTAACCGCCCATTACTTGCGGACCGCGCACGGCCAGCTCGCCCGGCTCGCCATCGGGGGCGAGCGATGTCGCGTCCTCTTTATCCAGCAGCAGGATCTGCGTTGCCGGCAGCGGCTGACCAATCGAGCCCGGCTTACGCAGGCCGTCATAGGGGTTGGAAGATACGACTCCTGAACTTTCGGTCAGGCCATATCCCTCGACCAGCGGCACGCCGGTCGCGGCTTCGAATTTTTCGCGCAGTGGGCCGGGCATCGGTGCGCCGCCAGAAATACAGACCTTGAGCGAGGTCCAGTCAGTGGCGGCGAAATCGGGATGATCGACCAGCGCCTGAAACATCGTCGGTACGCCCGGAAAGGCTTTGGGCTGGCTGCGGGTGATCGCCGCCAGCACCTGTCCGGCATCAAAGCGCGGCAGCATCACAATCTTGCCGCCGCGCACCACAGTGCGGTTGAGCACGCAGGTGTTGGCGAAGACATGGAACAGCGGCAGAGCGCCCATCACGATATCGGGATCACTGCGATCAAACGGGTCGAGCATGTCGATTTGGATGGCATTGCTCGAAAGATTGGCGTGCGTCAGCATGGCGCCCTTGGGGGTGCCGGTGGTGCCGCCAGTATATTGCAGCAGCGCCAGATCGCTGGCAGCGGCGTCAGGCAGCTCTGGCGCGGCATCGCTCAGCCATTCGGTCCAGCGCGACACGTCTGGCCGCTTGGGCATTTTGGCGAGCTGTTTGCGGCCCAGCGTACGCAGCGCCAGACCTTTCAGGCGGGGCAGCATATCGGCGAGGCCAATGACAGCGAGCATTTCCAGCGAGGAGCGGTCCAGCACTTCCACTGCAGTCGGCAGCAGCGCCGGCGCATCGAGCGTAACCAGCAACCGTGTGCCCGAATCCTCGACCTGATCGCTCAATTCCTCGGCAGAATAGAGCGGCGAGAAATTGACCACCACAGCCCCGGCCATCATCGCCCCGTAATAGGCCGAGATATAGGCAGGCACATTGGGCAGGAACAGGCCGACCCGGTCGCCCTTGCCGATCCCGCGCGACAGCAGACCGGCAGCGAATTGCTGCGCTTCGGCAAACAGCTGGCGATAGGTGAACTCGCGCCCCAGAAATTCCGCCAGCACGGCGAGCGGCTGCGCCTGCGTCTGCCGCGCGAAAATCGCGTGAAGGGGTTCGGGCTTGATGCTCGAATTCCACGCGGTCGGGTGGGCATAGGGCGTGGGCGGCAGCGGGAAGCGCTTATTTACAACCATGTCAGTAACATGGCGGGTCCGAAGCCGCTGAGCAAGTGAAAAGCGGGCAAGAAAAAGGGCGAATGCCGCACATTAATTGCGCGCCATTCGCCCCATGATTTTCTGCGCCGCACAATGCATTGGATAATTTTTCGCGTGATATCAGGCGGGCGGATCGCCAGCAGCTTCGGCGGCGCGCTTGGCTTCGAGCCATGCGGCGGCTTCAGCTTCCTGAGCGGCCTCGGCAACGGCTTTCTCGGTCGCGTCACGCTCTGCACGCAGCTCTTCGATCAGGCGTTCGCGATCGCTGCCCTGATCCGCCGCTGGCGCTTCGGCTTCGATGCCCGCCTTCTTGGCCGCCTTGGCAACCACGGCGTCAAGCTCGCGCTGCGAACACAGGCCCAGCGTCACCGGGTCTTTCGCCTGAATGTTCTGGATATTCCAATGGCTGCGGTCACGGATCGCGCCGATGGTGTTGCGGGTGGTGCCGATCAGCTTGGAAATCTGCGCATCGGTAATCTCGGCGTGATTGCGGATCAGCCAGGCGATGCCATCGGGCTTGTCCTGCCGCTTGGACACCGGGGTGTAACGCGGGCCCTTGGTGCGGCTGACCGCGACCGGTGCGCGCTGCATCTTGAGGCGGTATTCGGGGTCTTCCTGCCCGCGCGCAATTTCTTCCAGCGTCAACTCGCCTGCATGAACAGGGTCGCGGCCAGTGTATTTGCTGCTGGCGAGGTCATCGGCCATGGCCTGGACTTCGAGAATATGGAGCCCGCAAAACTCGGCAATCTGTTCAAACGACAGGCCGGTTCCATCGACCAGCCAGGTGGCGGTCGCATGCGGCATCAGGGGCGTGGACTGGTCGGCCATATGGGTGTCTTTCAAGAGGTCCGAAAATAGAAGGGCCGCCCCTTGCGGAGCGGCCTTACGTAGAAGCGATGTAGGCGATGGCGCGCACTTCGGCAAGCTTTTCCCGCCTGCCGCACCTGCCCCAAACCTATTGCACGCTATTCGCCCTGAAGAACCGCAGCGCGCTTCGCAGTGCGGCATTGTTTGGTATAGCCCCCAGAATGAACTCGAAACTTCGTTATTTCCTGCGATCCGCGATGCTAATGGCGAGCCCGTCACGCCGGGCCTGCCCCAATTGTGCGGGAAGCGGCCGTATTGTTTCGCGCAAATATGTGGTTACGGCGCTACGGCGCTGTAACGAATGCGCCTTGCTGTATCGCACTCCGACAGATCGGCCGGACGAAGCAGAGCGATTTTACAACGAAAGCTATGAGCAGGGCACGGCTATGGATCTGCCTTCGCCGGCCGAACTTGAAGTGATGAAAGCCCAGCAATTCGGCGCGATGAACAATGATTACACAAAATTCTCAGAGTTTCTCCGAGAATTGGAGGTGCCCAAGGGGGGGCGTCTCTTCGAATATGGATGTTCCTGGGGTTACGGCAGCTGGGTTTTCACGCAGCACGGCTACGATGTGAAAAGTTATGAAATAGCGCGCGACAGGCGTGAATATGGCGTGCACCATCTGGGCGTGAACCTGACCAATGATTTTGAGCGTTTCGTGAATGAGAATGCCGGGACATTCGATGCATTCTTCAGCTCTCACGTGCTTGAACATGTTCCCAGCCCCAGCGCGATCATTGATGCTGCGCTGAAGCTTCTCAAGCCGGGCGGAGTGCTCTTGTCCGTGGTGCCCAATGGCAGCGACAGCTGGCGGCGGGCCGATCCCGAATCCTGGCGGCAGCTTTGGGGAATGGTGCATCCCAATTTCATCGACGAACTCTATCTGACCCGCGCGCTGGGCAGTGTCTCATCGATTATCTGGGCATGGCCCGCGTCAATTGACGATGACGCGTTGGCGCACCTCAATACGGGCGCGGCGGGGACACAGCTGCTCGGAGCGCTCGACCGTTATGAACTTTTCGTCGCAGCGCGAAAACCACACTAGCCACCAGCCACCTCGAGCACGATCTTGCCGATATGCGCGCCGCCTTCCATTCGCGCATGCGCTGCGGCGGCCTCTGCCAGCGGGAAGCTCTGGTCCATCACCGGGCTGATCGTCTTGTCTTCGAAGAGCGGCCAGGCGTGGTTGTAAATCTCGTCTGCAAGCAGCGCCTTGAACTCGTCAGGCCGCGCGCGCAGGGTGGAGCCGGTCAGCATCAGCCGCTTGCGCATCACCGTGGCCATGTTGATTTCGGCTTTCAGGCCCCCCAGCACCGCGATGGTGACGTGCCGCCCGTCATCGGCAAGGCACTCCAGATTGCGCGCGACATAATCGCCCGACACCATGTCGAGCACTACGTTAACGCCGCGCTTTTCGGTAAAAGAACCCACTTCCGCCACGAAATCCTGCGTTTTGTAATTGATCGCCAGATCGGCGCCCAGATCGCGGATCGCAGTGCATTTGTCGTCGCTGCCCGCTGTCGCGATGACCGTCAGGCCAAAGGCTTTGCCCAGCATAATCGCCATCGTCCCGATCCCGCTGGTCCCGCCATGCACCAGCAGCGTCTCGCCATCGGCGGCCCAGCCGCGTTCGAAGACATTGTGCCAGACGGTGAACAGCGTTTCGGGAATCGCCGCAGCTTGCTGCAATGTCATTTCGCGCGGGACCTGCAGGCAGTGCGCGGCTTTGGCGAGGCAGTATTCGGCATAACCGCCGCCCGTCACCAGCGCGCAGACGCGCCGATCGAGCATTTCGGGCGCAACACCCTCACCAATCGCCACCACAACACCGGATATTTCCAGTCCGGGGATTGGCGATGCGCCGGGCGGTGCGGGATAAAAGCCCTGACGCTGGATCACATCGGGCCGATTGACCCCGGCCCAGGCCACCCGGACCAGCACATCGCCCGCTCCGGGCGTGGGTACAGGCAGCGTTTCAGCCCTGAACACATCGGGTCCCCCCGGTGAATCAAACCCCATCGCAACCATCGTTTGCGGCAATAAATCAGCCAATCGTGCCCCCCGTCAGCCCCTGCTGGCACCGTGGCATCAAGGCCACGAAGCGGTGCAATACCGCGCACCCCCGTTGACAGCAACCGCGCAAACAGGCGAAATCCGCACTGCATGGAAGACGATGACCGTCCACGCCCCCGAGGCGACGCTGCTGGCAGACTGGCGGGCGAGGATCTCGCGCCCTACTCGCTTGACGAGTTGGACTTGCGGATTGCGCTGCTCAAGGCAGAAATCGCGCGAGTGGAAAGCCACCGGATCAAGGCCGCCGCGCACCGCGATGCTGCCGATGCGCTGTTCGGCCGGAAGGAATAGCCGGTGGGGGGGCTGAAACTTCCGCCTCCGCAAACCATATCGGTCGTGCATACAGCTTTGGCTAACGCTCTGCGCCTAAGCTGCCCCTTGCTCGCCATTTGCGAGTCTCGACGAAAGACCCTTTGAATGCCCAGCTTTGCCCAGAATCTTGAAAAGACCCTTCACGCCGCGTTGGCCGATGCGGGCGAACGGCGCCATGAATACGCCACGCTCGAACATCTGCTGCTGGCGCTGATCGACGATGAAGATGCGGCGCAGGTGATGGCGGCCTGCGGGGTCGATAATGCCGAACTGGGCGCTGTGGTGACGCAATATCTGGAACAGGAATACCAGAGCCTGAAGGCCGATGAAGTGTCCGATCCGCAGCCCACCGCGGGCTTCCAGCGGGTGATCCAGCGCGCAATCCTGCATGTCCAGTCATCGGGCAAGGATACCGTTACCGGCGCCAATGTGCTGGTCGCGCTGTTCTCCGAACGCGACAGCTATGCGGTCTATTTCCTCCAGCAACAGGATATGAGCCGTCTCGATGCGGTCAGCTATATCAGCCACGGCATCGGCAAGGGCGGCAAGCAGATCGAAACGCGGTCCGAAAAGGCTGGCGGCGAAGATGCGCAGACCGATGGCGAGGACAAGGAGGGCGGCAAGGGCAAGAAGGAAACCGCGCTCGACCAGTTCACGGTCAATCTGAACAAAAAGGCCGAGGCCGGCAAAGTCGATCCGCTGATTGGCCGCGGCCCCGAAGTCGACCGCACAATCCAGATCCTGTGCCGCCGGTCCAAGAACAACCCGCTTTATGTCGGTGATCCCGGCGTCGGCAAAACCGCCATTGCGGAAGGGCTGGCGCGCAAGATCGTCGAAGGCGAAGTGCCCGAAGTGCTCAAGGATGCGGTGATCTACTCGCTCGACATGGGTTCGCTGCTGGCGGGCACACGCTATCGCGGCGATTTCGAGGAACGGCTGAAGCAGGTCGTGAACGAGCTGGAGGGGATGCCTGACGCGGTGCTGTTCATTGATGAAATTCACACGGTGATTGGCGCCGGGGCCACCAGCGGCGGGGCGATGGACGCGTCCAATCTGCTCAAGCCCGCACTGTCCAGCGGGGCGATCCGCTGCGTCGGGTCGACCACCTATAAGGAATTCCGCAATCACTTCGAAAAGGATCGCGCGCTGCTGCGCCGGTTCCAGAAAATCGATGTGAACGAACCCACGGTGGAGGATACGATCAAGATCCTCAAAGGTCTGAAAAGCGCCTTCGAAGACCATCACAAGGTGAGCTATACCGCCGATGCGCTGAAAACTGCGGTCGAGCTGTCGGCGCGCTACATCAATGATCGCAAATTGCCCGACAAGGCCATCGACGTGATCGACGAAGTTGGTGCGATGCAGATGCTGGTCCCGCCCAGCCGCCGCAAGAAGAAGATCACCGCCAGGGAAATCGAAGCGGTCATCGCCACCATGGCGCGGATCCCGCCCAAGAATGTGTCCAGCGATGACAAGCGCGCACTGGAAAATCTTGAGCGTGACCTGAAACATGTGGTGTTTGGCCAGGATGCGGCGGTCAAGCGCCTCTCCACCGCCATGAAGCTGAGCCGTGCGGGCTTGCGCGATCCGGACAAGCCGATTGGCAGCTTCCTGTTTTCCGGCCCCACCGGCGTCGGCAAGACCGAAGTCGCCCGCCAGCTCGCCAGCATTATGGGCATCGAGCTGAAACGCTTCGATATGTCCGAATATATGGAACGCCACAGCGTCAGCCGCCTGATCGGCGCACCTCCGGGCTATGTCGGCTATGATCAGGGCGGTCTGCTGACCGATGCCATCGACCAGAATCCGCATTGCGTGCTGCTGCTCGACGAGATCGAGAAGGCGCATCCCGATCTGTTCAATATCCTGTTGCAGGTGATGGATAATGGCCGCCTGACCGATCACCACGGCAAGACGGTAGATTTCCGCAATGTCGTGCTGATCATGACCACCAATGCTGGCGCTGCCGATATGGCCAGCCAGGGCATCGGATTTGGCGATGTATCCAAGGAAGACGCCAGCGAGGAAGCCGTGAAGCGGATGTTCACGCCGGAATTCCGCAACCGCCTCGATGCGATTGTCCCGTTCAACTATCTGGGCAAGAACACCGTCGCGCGTGTGGTCGACAAGTTCATCCTGCAGCTGGAATTGCAGTTGACCGAACAGAATGTCGATATCCAGTTCGACAAGGATGCGCGCAGCTGGCTGGCCGACAAGGGCTATGACCGTCTCTATGGCGCACGCCCGATGGGCCGCCTGATCCAGGAGAAGATCAAGCAGCCGCTGGCCGAGGAATTGCTGTTCGGCAAGCTCGCCAAGGGCGGCGAGGTCCAGGTTGGCGTAAAGGACGGCAAGCCCAGTTTCGAGCTAACCCCGGCCCCGCCCAATGCCAAGAAAACTACCAAGAAAAAGAAGAAGCCTGCTGCGGCCAAACTGGAAGCTAAATCGGTAAGCAAACCCGATGCTGATGCTGGCGGCACCGGCAACGGCGATGGCAAGGATGGCAGCGAAAGCTGATCCAGCAACGCCGTTCGTCGGTCCCGCTATCACGAATATCGGGAAACGGCTTGTGAGTGCCCCCCATCCCCTCTAGCCCACCGGCGACTAGACAGGGATGGGGGTCGCACGAATGCCGGTTCTGGAAGTGGACAATTTGTCCAAGCATTTCGAAGGCGTGCGCGCCGTCGATGATCTGAGTTTCGCAGTCCAGCCGGGCGAGATTTTCGGATTTCTGGGCGGCAATGGCGCAGGCAAGACCACCACGCTGCGCATGGTTCTCGACATCATCCGCCCCACTTCGGGCACGATCTCTATCCTGGGCAGCGCCCCCGACCGCCGCAACGCCGCCGCTATCGGCTTCCTGCCCGAAGAGCGCGGGCTTTACGGCAATATGAGCGCCATCGACACCATCGTCTATTTCGGCCGCCTGAAGGCGATGGACGCTGGCGATGCCCGCCACCGCGGTCTGGAATTGCTCGAACGGTTCGACCTGGCCGACCGCGCCAAGAGCCAGATCGGCGATATGTCCAAGGGCATGGCGCAAAAGGTCCAGCTCGCCACCTCACTGGTCAACGAACCCGAATTGCTGATGCTGGATGAGCCGTTTTCCGGGCTCGATCCGGTCAATCAGGGCCTGCTCGAAGAGGAAATCCTGCGCGCCTCCAAACGCGGGGCGGCGGTGATCTTCTCCACCCATGTGATGCAGCACGCCGAACGGCTGTGTGACCGCCTGCTGTTGCTGCGCAAGGGCCGCAAACGGTTTGAAGGCACGCTGGATCAGGCGCGTGCCACCTTGCCCGCGCGGATCACTGCAATAACCACCGCCGCCATCGCGGATATTCCCGGTGTGGCCAAAGCGACCGCAACCAATGATCTGGGCGGCGGGTGGCTTGAATGGGACATCGTGCTGGCCCCTGATACCGAGGCCGGTGCCGTGCTGGAACGATGCAGCGCCCATGCCCTGCCGCTGCGCCGGTTTGAAGAACACCGCGCCAATCTACATGATGTGTTTGTCAGCCTGGTGGGCGGGGAGGACGTGCTATGATGACCAATATTCTGCTCGTTGCGCGGCGCGAATTTCGCCAGATCGCAGCGATGAAAAGCTTCTGGCTTACCCTCCTGCTGGTGCCCATCGCACTCGCGCTCGGCCCATTGCTGGGCAAGGCGCTGAACGATGACGAATCCACCCGGATCATAGTGATCGACCGCGCCGGAGGAAGCGCCCTCACCGCTATCGAGGACCGCTTTGCGCTGGACGAAGACCGTTATGCCTTGCGCAGCCTGTCCCGCTATGTCCGCCGACACAGTCTGGAAAATGCCGATCCCGCAGCCCCGTGGACACAGCATGATCGCTGGTACACCGATGCCGATATCGCTGCCTTTCGCAGCGCGGGCGGGATCGACGCGGCAATGGCCAAGATCGACCGGGTAAAGGCGCAGGATACGCCCGCTTATGACAAGCCGACGCCGTCCTATGCCTTTGCCGAAGCGCCAGCCGCGCTGGCCGCTGCCGAGGGTGAGCAATTGCAGGAGCAGGTCGATACGCTGCTTGATGCCGACAAGGACAAGGGCGCTGCCGAGGCTGCCGATATCGTGGTGCTGGTGGGCGAGAATTATCCCGCCGACCCGACTGTGCGGCTGTGGTCGAACGAACAACCGCCCAGCAGCTTTGTAACGGCCTTGCAGGACGTGCTGACCGGCGATTTGCGCCAGCGCCTGCTGACTGATCGCGGGTTCTCTGCTGGCGATGCGCAAGCGTTGCAATCCGCCGTGCCCGCCATCGCCGTCACCACTCCGCCACCCGGCGGCGGTGCTCGTGAAGCGATGCTGGTGCGCTCCATCGTCCCGCTCGCCATTGCCTATATCCTGATGATGAGCCTGATGCTGTCGGGCAGCTGGATGCTGCAAGGCTCGATCGAGGAACGCTCTAACAAGCTGCTCGAATCTTTGCTCGCCTGCATTCGGCCCGAAGAACTGATGTATGGCAAGCTGCTGGGCGCACTGGCGGTCGGGCTGTCGATGATTACCGTGTGGGTCGGGTGCGCTGCAATTGCCGCCTTCGCCACGCATGGCGCGATTGCCGATATGATCCGTCCCGCGCTCGCCCCGCTGACCTCGCCCGGTGTGATCCTGGCGATGATCTATTTCTTCATCGCGGGCTATCTGGCGATCTCGATCCTGTTCGTCGCGATTGGCGCGATGGCCGATTCGATGAGCGAGGCGCAGGGCTATCTGATGCCGATCCTGCTGGGCATTCTGCTCCCGATCACCTTCCTGATGCAGGCCATTGTGGCGGGCAAGGACGGGCTGATGGTGCAGGTGCTGACCTGGGTGCCGATCTGGACGCCCTTTGCCGTGCTGGCGCGGCTGGGGATCGGGATCGAAACCTGGGAGCTGGTCGGCGCAGCCATATTGCTGGCCGTCTTCATCGCAGTGGAAGTGGTGTTCCTTGGCCGCCTGTTCCGCGCCAGCCTGTTGGCGCAGGGGCAGAAGCCCGGCTTCAAGCAGATCATCGACCGGTTCCGCAGCGCGCCCGGCTAAGCATTTGATCGCGCGCTGGTACAAAGCCGGGAACCCGGCGCCGCGCTCCGGGCTTTAATCGGGCATGGCAGCCCCGTTTTCCTGGATACGGCCCGAACCGCACGGCATCCATATCGTGCCCGCCGATTGCTGGGTCGATCCGTCAAAGCCGGTCGATCGCGCACTGGTGACGCATGGCCATGCCGATCATGCGCGCGGCGGTCACGGCCAGACTGTCGCCACGCCCGAAACGCTGGCGATCATGGATCTGCGCTATAACACACGCGAGGGCGCGACACCGGTTGCCTATGGCGAGACGATCCGCATGCCCGGCGGGGTCGATGCGACCTATATCCCCGCTGGCCATGTGCTGGGCAGCGCGCAGATTTTGCTCGAACACGCGGGCGAGAAAGTGGTCGTGACCGGCGATTACAAGCGCCGCCCCGACCCGACCTGCCCGCCCTTCGAAGTGACACCCTGCGATATCTTCATTACCGAGGCGACATTTGGCCTGCCGCTGTTCACGCATCCCCCGATTGCCGAGGAAATGCGCAAGCTGCTGGACCGGTTGGCGGCGCATCCCGACCGCTGCGTACTGGTGGGTGCCTATGCGCTGGGCAAGGCGCAGCGGGTGATTGCGGAGCTGCGCGCGGCCGGGCATCACCAGCCGATCTATCTGCATGGCGCAATGGAAAAGATGTGCCGCCTGTACGAAGAGCACGGCGTTGCTCTGGGCGAATTGCGGCTGGTAGCGGACCATACGAAGGATGATTTGCGCGGCCATGTGGTGGTATGCCCGCCCAGCGCCCTGAATGACCGGTGGAGCCGCCGCCTGCCCGAACCGATTACCGCAATGGCCAGCGGATGGATGCGCGTGCGCCAGCGTGCGCGGCAACGCAATGTGGAATTGCCACTGGTCATATCCGACCATGCCGACTGGGGCGAATTGACGCGCACCATCGAAGAGGTGGATGCGCAGGAAAACTGGATCACCCACGGGCGCGAGGAAGCGCTGCTGCGCTGGTGCCAGCTCCACCAGCGCCGCGCCCGCGCGCTGGCATTGGTCGGTTATGAGGACGAGGACGACTGACGGGTGGAACAGTTCGCCACTCTGATCGATGCGCTGGTCTACACGCGCAGCCGCAATGAGAAGCTGCGGCTGATCGCCGAATATCTGCGCGGCACGCCTGATCCCGACCGTGGGTGGGCGCTGGCGGCGCTGGCCGACGGGCTCGACTTTCCCGCCGTCAAATCCTCCACCATCCGCAATCTGCTCAAGGACCGGCTCGACCCGGTGCTGTGGACGCTCAGCCGTGATTTCGTGGGCGATACGGCGGAAACCGCCAGCCTGTTGTGGCCGCCGCCTCTGGAGGATACCGAGCGCACGCCGCCCACTGTCAGCGAGGCGGTTGACGCGCTGACGGCAATGACCCGCAAATCGGTGCTGACCGAATTGCCCGAACTGCTCGACCGGCTTGATCCCTCGGGCCGCTATGCGCTGCTCAAGCTGGCGACCGGCGGGATGCGAATCGGGGTGTCCAGCCGCCTTGCCAAGACCGCGCTGGCACAGGCGTTCGACGTATCGGTGGAGGATGTCGAAGAATATTGGCACGGCCTGACCGCGCCCTATCCCGAGTTGTTCGCCTGGGCCGCCGATGGCCAGGCCCCGCCGGATATCGAGAATTTGCCCACTTTCCGCCCCTTCATGCTCGCGCATCCTCTGGAGGAAACAGTCGTCGACATGGCGCAGTATGCGGCCGAGTGGAAGTGGGACGGTATCCGCGTGCAGCTGGTGCGTGCCGGGGAGGAAACGCGGGTCTATTCGCGGTCGGGCGACGATATTTCGGCGACTTTCCCCGAGCTGCTGGAGGTGCTGGATTTTCCCGCAGTGCTCGACGGCGAATTGTTGGTGCGCGGCGCGCATCAGGGCGGCGAAGCAGGCGGCGCGGCCAGCTTCAACGCCTTGCAGCAACGCCTTGGCCGCAAGACCGTGAGCAAGAAAATGCTCGCCGAATATCCCGCCTTTGTGCGGTTGTACGATGTGCTGCTGCATGATGGTAAGGATTGCCGGGCGCTGCCGTGGGAGCAGCGGCGCGAGCAGCTGGAAGCGCTGATGCCGCGCCTGCCCGACAGCCATTTCGACCTCAGCGAAGTCGTTGCAGCGGACAGTTTCGCGCAGCTGGCAACCATTCGCGAAGGTGCGCGCGACGATGCCATCGAAGGGCTGATGCTGAAACGCCGCGACAGCCCATACATTGCAGGCCGCCGGGTCGGTTACTGGTACAAATGGAAACGCGATCCGCTGCTTATCGACTGTGTGCTGATGTATGCACAGCGCGGCAGCGGCAAGCGCTCCAGCTTTTTTTCCGATTACACTTTCGGCTGTTGGAACGGTGATCCCGATGCCGGCGCGGAATTGCTGCCCGTGGGCAAGGCCTATTCCGGTTTTACCGACGAGGAACTGAAGAAGATCGACAAACACGTCCGCCAGAACACCACCAACCGGTTTGGCCCGGTGCGCGAGACCGAGAAAATTCTGGTGTTCGAAGTCGCATTTGACAGCGTACACGAAAGCAAGCGGCACAAATCCGGTCTTGCCATGCGTTTTCCGCGCATCCACCGCATCCGCTGGGACAAGCCCGCGCATGAGGCCGACAGGATCGAAGCGCTGCGCGCGCTGATCCGCGACTAGTTAACACGAACTCACAGCAGGAAAGTCGCGCCGCGCAAAAAGCGGAATCGTGACGCCGCGCAGCCACACCTGTCAGCCTTTGGGCGCGTCATTGTCCATCGCCGCAACTGCCAAGCCGTGCGCTTTGGCGTTCTGGGAATAATGCGCCACGCCCATGCGCATCCCCATGATCGCCGCATCGTCCAGATCGCGCATCTTGCGCGCCGGCCGGCCGCCCCATAATTCGCGAGGTGCCATGATTTTCCCCTCGGTCAGCATGGCCCCTGCCGCCAGCATCGCATCACTGCCGATCACTGCCTTGTTCATGGCAATCGCGCCGAGGCCAACGAATCCGCGATCCTCTATCCGGCAGCCGTGGATCATGGCCATATGGCCGACCAGCACGTCATTACCGATCAGGCACGGCGAGCCATCGGGGTCTCCGGGCCGCTCCGGATCACAATGCACGACGCTGCCGTCCTGGATATTCGTACGCTGCCCGATCACGATACGGCTGACATCGGCGCGCAGCACGCAATTGTACCAGACCGAACTGTCAGCGCCGATCTCGACATTGCCCACCAGCACGCAGCCCGGCGCGACAAAGGCACTGTCGTGGATGCGCGGCGTATGGCCGTGGATCGCCACGATGGTGACGCCAGGACGGTTCGCGGTCATTGCATATGCTCCTGCCATTGCTGGGCTTTAAGGCTGTATAATATGGTGGTGCGGTCTTCGGGCGGATAGGCTGGATCGTCAAAATCCAGATCGGCGCGCCGTTCCATGCCGAGCTTTTCCATCAGCTTCCAGCTTCCCACGTTCAAAGCGCTGGTGAGAGCGACAACATGCGGCGCACCGACGCGGGTAAAGGCCCATTCGAGCACCGCGCGCACCGCTTCTTCGGCATAGCCGCGCCGCCAGCGGTCATCGCGCACCACCCAGCCGATCTCGTGATCGTCGATATTTTTTGCCAAGGGATTATCAACCCGCTTGATCCCGCAATGACCCACCAGTTCGCCCGTTGCCTTTTCCAGGATCATCAGGAAGCCAAAGCCGTCACGCGCATAAAGCGCCATCGACCGGGCGTGTTTGGCCTCGATCTCGTGCAGTTCCTTTGGCCCGCCCAACCGCGCCATAACGGCAGGTGTGTTGAGCAGCCGATATTGCCGCTCGGCATCGCCTTCCTCGATCGTGCGCAGGATCAGGCGCGGGGTTTCCGCGATGATGTCAGCCATTTGCAGCCTCCCATGCAGCCCGGTCGAGCGAATAAACGATGGCGTCGCGCCACGGCGGGTCATAGCGATCATCGGCATAGTCGAGTTCTTCTCGCCGCTGCATTCCCAGTCGCTTCATCAAGCCCCAGCTGCCCGCATTGCCAGCAACCGTCAGCGCGACGACTTGATCCGCACCGAACCGGTCGAAAGCGCAGTCAAGCGCGGCGAATGCGGCTTCCCTAGCATAGCCTTGGCCCCAGGCATCTTCGCGCAGCCGCCAGCCCACTTCCATCATATCGGCAACACGGGAGCCCGGCGCATCGGCCCGTTTCAAACCGCAGAAGCCAAGAATTGCGCCATCTGACTTGCGTTCCAGCAGCCAGAAACAGAACCCGTTGCGCTGCCTGCAAGCCTCCACACGCGCGCGCTGCTTCGCCTCGCCCGCATCATCCAGCACGCCGCCCAGCCATTGCATGACGGCCGGGGTGTTGGTGTGCCGAAAAAACGCGGGCCAATCCTCGTCCCGCCAATCGCGCACCACCAGTCGCTCGGTCTCGTAGCGGAACTCAGCCACGCAACAACCGTGCCGCCAAGGGTGCAAAATAGGTCAATATTCCGCTGCATCCGGCGCGTTTGAACGCTATCAGCTTTTCCATCACCAGAGCATCGCGGTCGCCAATACCGGCGGCAACCCCTGCCTCGATCAACGCATATTCGCCGCTGACCTGATACGCGAACACCGGCACTTCGAAGCGTTGCCGGGCGCGGTAGATGATGTCGAGATAAGCCAGCCCCGGCTTGACCATCACGCTGTCGGCCCCCTCGGCAATATCCATCGCGATCTCGCGCAGCGCCTCATCGGCATTGGCGGGGTCCATCTGATAACTTTTCTTGTCGCCTTTCAGCAGCCCGCCAGACCCCACGGCAACACGAAACGGGCCGTAAAAGGCCGAGGCATATTTGGCGGCATAGGCCATGATCTGGACATTGGGATGATCGTTCATCTCCAGCGCCATGCGAATCGCGCGCACGCGGCCGTCCATCATGTCCGACGGGGCGATGATATCGGCCCCCGCCTCCGCCTGGTTGATCGCCTGGTCGACCAGCACTGCCACCGTATCGTCATTGGTCACGTAACCGCGCGCATCCAGCAACCCGTCCTGGCCGTGGCTGGTATAGGGATCGAGCGCCACATCGGTCAGGATGCCGATGTCATCACCGCAGGCATCGCGCACTGTTCGGACTGCTCGGCACATCAAATTGTCCGAATGAAGCGCTTCATTGGCATCCTCGCTGCGCAAATTGGCAGGGGTATTGGGGAACAGCGCGATGCAGGGGATGCCCAGATTTACCGCTTCGCGGGCCCGTTTCGCGATCCCGTCCACCGACCAGCGCGAGACGCCCGGCAGGCTGGCAATTGGCTCCTCCACCCCCGTGCCGCTGGTGACAAACAGCGGCCAGATCAGATCGGCTGGGGTCAGCACCGTTTCGCGGTGCATGGTGCGGCTCCAGCCATGCGCGCGGGTGCGGCGCAGGCGAGTGGCGGGGAAGGAGGCTTGAGTCATACCTCAAGCTGTTGCCGCAAGTGGCGGCGGCGCGCAATCGGCGGTATTACTTCTTCGCCGGGGCGAGCTTGTCGATTTCGCGTTTGGGCTGGTCAGCGACAGCTTCGGTGGCGGTTGGCTCCAGATCTGTGAGCGCAGCACCGGCTTCGACAGTTTTCAGCTTGGCGAGCAGCCCGCGGAAGCGGCGCAAATCTTCGCCCGACAGCTGGGCGCGCGTGACATATTGCACCGATGCCGGATTGATCGCCCGTCCGCCGCGATACATTTCGTAATGCAGATGCGCGCCGGTCGACAGACCGGTTGATCCGACATAGCCGATCACCTGACCGCGCCGCACGCTCTGCCCGCGATTAACCGCCATGCGGCTCATATGGCAATAACGCGTTTCCAGCCCGCCGCCGTGGCGCAGTTTGACCGCATTGCCGCAGCCGCCTGCACGTCCGGCAGAGACAACCGCTCCGTCAGTCACGGCAACGATGGGCTGGCCATGACCGGCCTTGTAATCAAGCCCCGAATGCATCCGCTTGTACCCAAGGATCGGATGACGGCGCATGCCATAGCGCGAGGTTGTGCGGCCCGGCACCGGTGCCAGCAGGCCCGCGCGCTGTTCGCCAACGCCCGATGCTTCGTAGAATTTGCCATCCTTGCCCCAGCGCATCAGCTGGGTCTTGGATTTCTCGCCGCGATCGACCCCGGCATAGAGCAATTGCCCCGCCTGCCGCTCGCCCGTGGCAGCGCGGCGGTGCGATACGATCATGTCGAAAGTGTCGGTGGGCTTGAGCTCGCGGTCGAGATTGACCTGCTTGCCCAGTGTCTTGAGATAGGCCTGAACCGCGCTGGCCGGAGCGCCTGCTGCGCGGGCGGACCGATACAGGCTGTCCCCCACCATGCCGCGAATGCGCAGCGGGGTATCATCAACGCGGATCGGTTTGCGCACCAGCGCCAGCGGTCCGCCGTCATCGATCCGGGCAATTTCCAGCTCGAGATCGAACCGCGCGCGGAAAGCCAGTGCCTCCAGCGGGCGCGGCGCGCCAGCAGCGGCGCGGCGGCCCAGAGTGATATCGAATTGCGTGCCGGGGGTAAGCTCGCCCAGTGCAATGGTCCCGCCCACCATATCCGCGACCCGCGCGGTATCCGATGGGCTTACCCCGGCGCGGCGCAGCATCCGGTCGAAGCTGTCCCCCTGAGAAAGTGTGGCGACCATGTCGAGCTGCGGCCGTTCGGGCGCGGCGGCCAATGGCTGCATTGCAGCGGTCGCGCCCATATGGCGGCCGCTATCGGCGCCCAAAGCCAACGGCATGATCATCTGGCTGCGGTATTCGTCGCGAATGGCATCATCGACATGCATCGGCGGAGCCGCTTCCAGCGGCGCAAAGCCGGGCCAGAAAGCCAGCGCAATCGCGGACAGCCCGACCATTGTGCCCAGCCCGCGAAACCAGCGGCGGCTGCCGATCTGGCTGCCCAGATCGGGCGCGAGGTCGGCGGCGGCGGCCTTGGCAGAAAGCTGATCGCGCAGGATCGTCCAGGAAAACGGGTTGGCAGATTCCGGTGCGATGATCTGGTCGCAGGCAAGCGCGGCAGCGGGGCCGGTCGGGCCACCGGCGGCTACACCTTCATGCATCTGATCATTGACCTCGCGGAACTGGTACACGCACAACCCTCCATCTCGACCGCGCCTTGCGTGACAGCTGCGGTCCGACCCTTGCGGGCCCGTGTGACGGCTTTCTCTGCCGAAACAAAGTAAAGACCCGCTTAACCTGCGACCAAACAAATCCAGCGTGCGGCAAAGCGATGACATCGTGCGGCGAGTGGTTGCAGGCGGGCGCTGCGGCTGTCACCAGTGGGATGTGGAAGACAGCTCTATCAAGGCCGTCCTGGGTCCGACGAACACCGGCAAGACGCATCTGGCGATCGAACGGATGTGCGCGCATTCCAGCGGCGCGATGGGGTTCCCGCTGCGGCTGTTGGCACGCGAGGTCTATGACCGGGTGCGCGCGATCAAGGGCGACGCGGCGGTTGCGCTGATCACGGGCGAAGAACGGATCGAGCCGCCCGGTGCGCGCTATATGTGTTGCACAGTCGAGGCGATGCCGCGCGATGGCGGCGACCGCGCGTTTGTGGCGCTGGACGAGGCGCAGCTGGGTGCCGACCGGGAACGGGGGCACGTGTTCACCGACCGGCTGCTGCACACGCGCGGGCGGGAGGAAACCATGCTGCTGGGCGCGGCGACATTAGCTCCGCTGGTCCGCCAGCTGGTGCCCGAGGCCGAGATTACCACGCGCCCGCGTTTCTCCACGCTGACCCATATCGGCCCGCGCAAATTGTCGCGCCTGCCCCCGCGCAGCGCGATTGTCGCCTTCAGTGCGGAGGCGGTTTACACCGTTGCGGAGATGCTGCGCCGGTTTCGCGGCGGCGCGGCGGTGGTAATGGGCGGGCTGAGCCCCGACACGCGCAATCGTCAGGTCGAACTCTATCAGTCGGGCGAGGTCGATTACATTGTCGCCACTGATGCGATCGGCATGGGGCTCAATCTGGATGTGAACCACGTGGCCTTTGCCGGCCTGTCCAAATTCGACGGCGTGCGCCAGCGGCGGCTGCAGCCGGCGGAAATGGCGCAGATCGCCGGGCGCGCCGGGCGGTACCAGCGTGACGGGACTTTCGGCACGCTGGGCGGCACCGGCAAGCGGATGGGCGAGACACCCGAATTCACCGAAGAGGAAGTCTATGCGATCGAGGAGCACCGCTTCGCCCCGCTGACGCATCTCTATTGGCGCGAGGCAGAGCCGCGCTTTGATTCGCTGGATACGCTGATTGCCGACCTAGAGGCCCCGCCCAATGACCCCGTTTTGCGATCAGCGCCCGAGGCAGTGGATCTGGCCACGCTCAAGCGATTGTCCGAAGAACCTTTCGCAGCGCAGATTCGCAAGGCCGCCAACGTCCGGCGGTTCTGGCAGGCGTGCTCGCTGCCCGATTTTCGCCAGCGCGGCCCTGATGTCCACGCACGCTTTGTCGCGCGCTTGTGGCAGGACCTGCATGGCGGTTATCTGGGGGCGGACTATGTCGCGGCGAGGATATCCGAACTCGACAATACCAGTGGCGACATCGATACGCTGCAAGGGCGGATCGCGGCGATTCGCAGCTGGGCATATATTTGCCAGCGCCCCGACTGGGTTCTGGCGCGTGACGAAATGGCGTCACGGGCACGCGCAGTCGAGGCCAAGCTGTCGGATGCGCTACACGCGCGGCTGACTGAAAGATTCGTCAATCGGAGGACGGCAATCCTGATGAAAACGCTGGGACAGGACGCATCGATATTGCCCATCGCACTGGGCGAAGATGGGGTGTTGCGGGTTGAGGAAGAGGCAATGGGCCGGGTTGAAGGGTTCCGCTTTACAGTGGACCCTGCCGCGCGTGCCGAGGATCGCCGGATGCTGCTGGCCGCTGCCGAAAAGGCACTGCCGGGGATTTTGGGCGAACGCGCCGCCGCACTGGCGGGCACAGATCTGGCTGAGGTCGAACTGACCCGCGGCGCGCTGCGCTGGAACGGTCAGGAACTGGCGCGGATCGAATTGCGTGATGGCGGCGGGGACCCCTTGCTGCACCCCGCGCGCGAGATTGCTGCATTGCCCGATGGCCCGCGCGAGGCGCTGCTGGCGGCGCTGGCCAAATGGCTGAGCGTGAAGTTGTCACCGCTCGATGCATTGGCCAAGCTGCACCATGCCGCGCGCAATCCCGATGCCGGATCGCAGGCGCGCGCCTTGCTGCTGAACCTGATTGCCGGACATGGCTATGTCAGCCGCGAACAGGCGGGGATCGAACATCTGCCCAAGGAAATGCGGCCCTTCCTGCGCAAGATCGGGGTGACTTTCGGGGCGCTGGATATTTTCACATCCGCCCTGCTCAAGCCTGCCCCGCGCCAACTGCTCCACGCATTGGGCGTGGATCGTCGCCCGCTTCAGGACGCAATGCTGCCGGTGCTTGGCGACACGCGCAAGCTCCCCTCCGGCTATCGCCATGCCGGGACGCAGGCGATCCGCATCGATCTGGCGGAGAAAATCCTGCGCGCCGCTCATGATGCCCGCGCGAAATCGCAGGGTGGCAATCAGCGCAAGGACCGGCGGCGCAAATTCGTGCTCGATACTGCGCTGCCCGTGTCGATCGGGCTCGAGGCGGACAATATCGTGCGGCTGCTGGGCACGGCGGGCTTCCGGGTCCAACGCGCCCGGTCGCTGGCCGATGGCGCGTTTGGCCCGCCACGTCCCGATAGCTGGGAATGGCGTCCCTCTCAGCGCAAGCAGGAACGCGCCGTCCCTGCCCGTCCGCGCGAAGGCAGCGCCTTTGCCGCATTGGCCGATCTGGTGCGCTGAGCCGCTGCGGATGCGGATCGACCGTCTGCTCTGCCATTTGCGCTTTGTCCGCACCCGCAGCGCCGCCTGCAAGCTGGTCGATGCCGGACACATCCGCCGCAATGGCGAACGGGTGACCCGCTGCAGCCGCGATGTGCAGCCCGGCGATATCCTGACTTTACCGCTGGACCAGGCAGTCCGGCTGGTCGAGATTACAGCGCTTCCGACACGACGCGGCGCCCCGCGAGATGCGCAGGCATGTTATCGCGAGCTTGACCCGCAGGGCCAAACCGCAATAGCAGCGCCAGACACACCTGTTCCGGCCCACATCACGCGAGGGATGCCGCACCCATGACCTACGTCGTCACCGACGCCTGCATCAAATGCAAATATACCGATTGCGTCGAAGTTTGTCCGGTGGACTGCTTCTACGAAGGTGAAACGATGCTGGTCATCAATCCCAGCGAATGCATCGACTGCGGCGTGTGCGAACCCGAATGCCCGGCCGAAGCGATCCTGCCCGATACCGAAGACAATCTGGAAAAATGGCTGGAGCTGAACACCAAGTTCTCAGCCGAGTGGCCCAATATCACCAGCCAGAAGGCCCCGCCCGAGGACGCTGATGAGCATAAGGGTGAAGAGGGCAAGTTCGAGAAGTTCTTCACCCCGGAACCCGGCGAAGGCGACTGATCCTCCGGGAGACCGGCTCGCTGCAATTGCGCTGAATCAATCCCGACTCGCAACTTTGTTGCCGGTGTGCTATATAATGCAACAACTGCGCCGGTATGCTCCCGGTCAGGTGTATGGATTGAAAGGGCAAGCCACCTCCAGAACACGCCAGAATCGGGGTACGACCGCGCCTTTACCGGTTAGCGGCCTGCCCCTTTCGTGACACTGGATGCGGGCCACCCGAACAAAGGATTGATGCATGGCGAGCCAGGCGAATGCCTTCGACGTTGGCGATTACGTTGTCTACCCCAAACACGGCGTGGGCCGTGTGATCGAGCTGCAAAGCGAGGAAATCGCGGGAATGCAGCTGGAGCTTTATGTGCTCCGTTTCGAAAAAGAACGCATGACCCTGCGCGTGCCGACCAATAAGGTCGAAGCGATCGGGATGCGCAAGCTGTCCAGCGACAAGACGCTGAACGAGGCCATGGAAACGCTCAAGGGCAAGCCCAAGGTCAAGCGCACCATGTGGAGCCGCCGTGCCCAGGAATACGAAGCCAAGATCAATTCAGGCGATCTGGTCTCGATTGCCGAGGTGACGCGAGATCTGTTCCGTCCAGAAGACCAGCCCGAACAAAGCTATTCCGAGCGGCAGATTTTCGAAGCGGCCAGCAGCCGCCTCGCCCGTGAGCTCGCGGCGATGGAAAAGACGGACGAGCCGACCGCGCTGGAAAAAATCCTCGAGGTCCTGCGCACGCACGCGCCGCAATATTACGAGAACACCGAAGAAGCTTGATCGACAGGCGACCTTCCGGGTTCGACGAAAGGGCCGCTCCGCAAGGGGCGGCCCTTCTTGTATGTCTTGCCCTAACCCCCTCGCTGTATTATATCGCCAATACGGCCATTGCTGGCAGATATCGAGGAGTGAGGCGAATGCTGAAGACATTATTCAAGGCTATCGGGCCAGTTGCGGCACTGGCAGCGGGCGTGATGGTTGCGGGCTGCGACAATATGAACATCCAGATCGGCGATTCGGATGGCGTACCGCTGGCCGAGCTCGATATGTCCGGCCCTGCGCCCACCAAGCTGGTGCTGGCCGGACCCGACACCGTGATCGTAACCGATGGCGCAGAACTGGATATCAACGTGTCTGGCGACGACGATGCCGTGGAGGCAATGCGCTTCTCGCTGGATGACGGAACGCTGGCCATCATGCGCGAAAAGGGGGACTGGAAAAACCGGGCCCAGGCAACTGTGCGCGTGACAATGCCGGCAGCCGAATCGGTGACACTGGCGGGATCGGGCACGATCGAAGCTGCTTCGCTGTCTGGCGATGCGGACATTACCATTGCCGGTTCGGGCACGATGCGCGCTGCCAAGGTTGATGCGAAAGATCTTGCGGTTACCATCGCCGGATCGGGTTCGCTGGAAGCCAGCGGCAAGGCCCGGGCACTGGAACTGACAATCGCCGGTTCGGGTGAGGCCGACATGGCCGATCTGAAGGCCGACATGGCCGAAGTGACGATTGCCGGTTCGGGCGATGCCAGCTTCGCCTCGGATGGCGATGTCGATGCCAGCATCATGGGATCGGGCAGCGTAACCGTCATCGGCCGCGCGAATTGTACGGTCAGCTCGATGGGTTCCGGCTCGCTCAATTGCCGTAGCGGCACCACGACGAAGGCCAAGAAGCCCAAGGCGCCGAAGGCCCCAAAAGCCCCTGAGGCTCCCGAAACACCCGAAGCCCCCGAAGCGCCTGAATAATTCATCGCAGGCTCACGGTTTACAGTCTATGCCGCGCTCGGAAGGAAATTCGATGCGCGGCATAGCTCTGTTTACTCTGGTCTCGGCGAGCCTGATGCTCCCGGGCTGCCTTGCCAAGACCGCGCTCGATATTGCGACCGCGCCGGTCAAGATTGTCAGCAAGGGCGTCGATCTGGCGACCACCAGCCAGTCTGAGGCCGATGAGAAGCGCGGGCGCGAAATTCGCCGCCGCGAAGCCCAGCTGGCCAAGCTGGAGCGCGCTTATGAAAAGCAGCTCGACGAATGCGAGGATGGCGACCGCAATGCCTGCAACGAGGCGCGCGGGACCTATGCCGAAATGCAGCAGATCATCCCCACCATCCCGGTCGAACCGCCGCCCGAGCGGAAGTAATTGTCTTAAGCGTGAGGCAGCGTTGCCGCGCGCCGCAAGCGATCATTGATCGCCGCGCCGACGCCCTGTTCAGGCACCGGGGCAACCGCAATCTGCGGCTTGGCTGACGATGCGGCCAGATGCAGGCACACATAGAGCCGCGCCGCCGCCTCATTGAGATCCCCGCGCGCCGACAAGTTCGCATCTCCGGCCACTGCGCCAAACCCGATCAGAAACTCGTCTGGCGCAACTTCTGCCGCATCCAGCCGCATGGGCTTGCCCGGCGCATAATGGCTGGCAAGCTGGCCGGGCGCCTCTATCGCGCCGCTGCTAACTGCCTGACCCAGGGCGATGGGACCGGGCCGTAGAACCGCGAGCTCACCATTTTTGCGAACCGCGATGATGGTCGATTCGAGCCCGGCAGCGCAGGCCCCGCCGTCGATCACTGCATCGATCCGCCCGTCCAGTGTCGCCAGCACATGGCCCGGCGTTGTCGGGCTTATGTAGCCACTACGATTGGCAGACGGCGCAGCGAGCGGAAACCTCGCCGCCTCCAGCAGCGCCCGAATTGCCGGATGCGCAGGCATCCTCAGCGCAATGGAGGGCAAACCTGCCGTCACGGCTTCGGCCAGCCCGGCGTCGTCCCGCCGTGGCAGCACTATGGTCAGAGGCCCCGGCCAATGCTTGGCGATCAGCGCCTCTGCCTCACCTGACAAATGTGCGTATCGCCGCGTCTCGTCGGGGGTCGCGACATGGACGATCAGCGGGTTAAAGCTGGGCCGTCCCTTCGCTGCATATATTTTCGCCACGGCCTCATCGCTGTCAGCGCGCGCTGCCAGCCCGTAAACCGTCTCTGTCGGCACAGCGACCAGACCGCCATCGCGCAGGATGTGCACGGCGCGGGCGATTCCTGCCGCATCTGCCTGAAGCGTTTCCGTAGCGTATTTGCCGACCATGCCCGCGCGCTATATGCGCAGCGGAATAAAGCCAAGAGGAATGCCCAGTGACCTATGCCGCCGCAACGCAAGACCAGCTGCTCGCCATCCGCGTAAATGCCGGGATCGAGGAACTGGCAGCGCATGACCGCTTCGCCGCCGCCGAACCCGATATGGTCGAGGCCATCGTCGAGGGCGTCGGCCAGTTTGCAGCAGGCGAATTTGCCCCGCTCAACCGCAAGGGCGATCTGGAAGGCGCGAAGCTGGAGAACGGCGTGGTTCGCCTGCCCGATGGCTATGCCGAGGCTTATGGCCATTATGTCGAGCAGGGCTGGAACGCGATTGCCAGCCCGGTGGATTTCGGCGGTCAGGGCCTGCCCTTCACACTGGCCTGCAATGTGCTGGAAAACATCGGCACGGCGAATATGGCGTTCAACCTGCTCCCCACGCTCAGCGTCGGGGCCATCGAAGCCATCGCGCATCATGGCAGCGAGGAATTGCAGCAGAAATATCTGCCCCAGCTGGTCAGCGGCGCATGGTCGGGCACAATGAATTTGACCGAACCGCAGGCAGGCAGCGATGTCGGCGCGCTGCGCAGCACCGCCCAGCCTATCGAGGATGGCGAGCATGCGGGCAAATACCGAATCAAGGGCCAGAAGATCTACATCACCTGGGGCGAGCACGAGCTGGCCGAGAATATCATCCATCTGGTGCTGGCCCGGCTGCCCGATGCGCCCGAGGGGAGCCGGGGGATTTCGCTGTTCACTGTGCCAAAATACCATGTGGCCGCCGATGGCGCGCTGGGTCCGAAGAACGATCTGCGCTGCGTCAGTCTGGAGCATAAGCTGGGCATCAATTCATCGCCCACCTGCGTGATGTCCTATGGCGACAGTGACGAATGCATCGGCGAGCTGGTGGGCCAGCCCAATCGCGGACTCGCCGCCATGTTCACGATGATGAACAATGCGCGAATCAATGTCGGCAATCAGGGCGTGCAGATCGGCGAACGCGCGACTCAGCAGGCGATGGGCTATGCCAAGGAACGGGTGCAATCGGCCCGCGCCGGATCGGCCGACCGCACGCCCGTGGCGATTATCGAACATCCCGATGTGCGCCGGATGCTGCTGCGGATGAAAGCGCTGACCGAAGGCGCACGCGCGCTGCTGTATTACACGGCCGGACATGTTGATCGCGGCACGCTGGGCGATGCGGTGGGCGCGGCCCGCGCTGAAGTGCTGGTTCCGCTGCTCAAGGCGTGGGGCACCGATGTCGGTGTCGAAATCGCCAGCCTGGGTGTGCAAGTGCATGGCGGCATGGGCTTCATCGAGGAAACCGGCGCCGCGCAGCATTGGCGCGATGCGCGGATCGCCCCGATCTATGAAGGCACCAACGGCATTCAGGCCGCCGATCTGGTGACCCGCAAGCTGGGACTGGAGGACGGGCAGGTCCTGTTCGCGCTGGTCGACGATATCGCGCGCGATGGCGCGGACGAACCTGCGCTGGCGGTGCTGGCACAGGAATGCCGCACGATTGCCGAATGGATGCGCGGCGAGGCCAGCCTCGATGACCGGCTCGCCGGATCAGTGCCGTTCTGTACGATGATGGCAGTGGCGGTGGCGGGTTGGCAATTGCTGCGCCAGTCGCGTGCAGTCGCGGACGGCGCGGCGCCAGCACTTGCCGCCACGAAGCCGGTTACCGCGCGGTTCTTCCTCGACCGGATCGTGCCCGAAGCGGTGGGCCTGAGAGCCGCCGCGACTGCGGGTGCAGCCGGGCTTTACCAGCTGGACTCCGCCGCGCTGGCGGGCTGAGGACGTTCCTCCGGATCAGTTGGCCGGGCGCGCGTAGTCATCTTTGCCGAAGGTTGCGTTCTGCCCGCGCAATTCGCGCTGCGGCGGCAGCCGGTTTCCGGCGATCTGTGTGATTCCCGCCTGTCCTTCGGCACCCGGCGCAGCAACGCGCCAGATAATCCCGGCGGTATCGTCACTGACCAGCAGCGCGCCGTCGCCCGCCCATTCAACCCAGGTCGGGCGGCCGCGCGTGGTACCATCGCCGGTCAGGAAGCCTGACAGCACCGGCACCGGCTTGCCCGACGGGTTGCCGCGCGCATCGAAGGGCACATAGACCACCTCATAGCCCGACGGCGGTTTGCGGTTCCACGAGCCATGTTCGGCGATGAATGCGCCGCTGGCGAAGCGATCACCCATCGTCGCGCCTTCGCGGCTGAATACCAGTCCCAGCGCAGCGACATGCGGTCCCAACGCGTATTCCGGCTTGCGGACGTAATTGATGGTGGCGGGATAATCATATTTCACCCGGCGATCGAAATTGTCTTTCCAATAGACCCAGGGCCAGCCGTAATTCGCGCCTACCGGAAGATTGGTCAGATAATCGGGCACCAGATCCGAACCCAGCATGTCCCGCTCGTTCACGGTGGTCCACAATTCGCCCGACCACGGGTTGAAATCCAGCCCGTTGGGATTGCGCAGGCCGCTGGCGAAGATCCGTTGGCGGCCGGTTGCGATATCGATTTCCCACACCAGCGCTCGGCCAACCTCGATCTCCAGCCCCTTCTCGGCAATGTTGGATTGCGATCCCACGGCGGCATACAGCTTTGCCCCGTCACGGCTGAGCTTGAGATTGCGCATCCAGTGCCCGGTGCCGTGCGCCAGATCGGCGATTTTCTTTGGCGTACCGGTCAATGTCAGCTCGCCCGGCGTGTAGGGATAGGCAAGCACTTCATCGTGGTTGGCGACATACAAGATGCCATCACCCCACGCGATGCCCGAGGGGGAATCGAGATTGTCAGCAAGCACTTTACGCACTTCGGCTGCGCCGTCGCCATCGGCATCGCGCAGCAAAACCAGCTGATTCGGCGATTTGCCTCCGGCACCCGCCTTGCTGAACAGGAATGCCTCGACCTGCTTTCGCAGCCAGCTGCTTTCGCCGGTGCTGATCCCCGGCGATCCGGTGAGTGACACCAGCACGTCACCATTGGGCAGCGTGTGCATCGTGCGCGGATGGTCGAGACCGTCGGCAAAGCGCGTGACCGCCAGGCCTTCAGCGGCAACCGGCACTTCGTCAGCGTCCCACCCGATCGGCTCTGCGATGGCGACAGTCGGGAAGCTTTCGGCGGCCGGCTCGTCAAGCTTGGGATCGACACCCGTAACCTCGGCAAAATCCACATCGGCCTGATCACCGCGGGTGAAGAAATAGCCTGCGACCACAAGGACCAGCAGGAGGACGAGAAGGGCGATACCCAGCTTCTTGAGAGTGCTCATAAGAGCGGATGACTACGCGAGGTGCCGCGCGGCGGCAATGAGTCTTTAGGAGCCCCTTGCAGCACACCGCCAGAACCCTACATCGCTGCGCATGTATGATTTCCGCCCCGCAGCCGATGTCCCCAAACCCGAAGTCTATCGCCAGCTGGCGCAGGCCGCCGATGCGCTGACCGCCGGAGAGCTGGATGCGGTAGCCAATATGGCCAATGTCGCGGCGCTGCTCGGTGAATTTCTGGCTGATCTCAACTGGGCAGGCTTTTACCGCATGATTGATGGCGAGCTGGTACTGGGGCCATTTGTCGGGCGGCCCGCCTGTATCCGTATTGCTGTGGGCAGCGGCGTTTGCGGTACCGCCGCGCAAACGGGCGAAACCCAGCTGGTGGCGGATGTTCACGCATTCCCCGGACACATCCCCTGCGATTCGGCAAGCAATGCCGAACTGGTCGTCCCGGTGGTGCGCGATGGCGCGGTGATTGCGGTGATCGATCTGGACAGCCCGACGCATGGGCGCTTCGATGCCGATGATTCCGCCGGGCTGGAAGCGCTGGCCGCACTGCTCGCCGCACGCATATAAAGCTTTGTCTGGCGAACTGCCCCGCAGGGGGACACCCGGGCGATCCGGCTTTTGCCGCAGGGCACTGTAAATGCTAACAAGGGGTTAACTTGCAACCACCGGTTTGGCCGGAGTCGCGCCTCAGGAGCATTTCGATGTCGGTTCGTTTCATCCTACCCCTCTGCGCCAGCATCGCGCTGGCCGCGCCCGTACTGGCGCAGCCCCAGATCGACTATGAGGCCGGACAATATGTCTATGCGAAAACCGCAGATGCGGCGCAGGATGACGATGTTGTGACCACAACGCTGCCTGTGGAGGGTGCCGAAATAACTGCGGCACGGGTGATCCCCATGCGTCAGGGTGGGCGTCAGGCAGGCGCAGCCCCTGTGTTCGTTTCCACGCCGATGATCCAGCCGCTGACCACGATGCAGCCTGTGGTTACCCTGCCAGCGGCAGCGGTTCCTGCACCCACAGTGGCAGTCGTGCCGCGCGGTCCGATCTATAATGCCGGGCCGGTTTATTATGTCGATCCTCGCAGCATCCCGGCTCCGCAAGTAGCGCCGCCGGGCGGGGCATCGCGTGTCATCTACCCCGCTGGACGCGCCGCGCCTGCACCCGTGCAATATGCCGTGCCGCAGGATTACGCGCAGTCGGCAAGCCCCATCCCTGCCGGATCACAGCTGGTTACGTTTGATCGCGCAGCATGGCTTGGTGCCTGTCGTCAGCGGCTGAGCGGGTATAATGCTCGCGACCGCGCGGCTGCGATCGCCGCGCTGGGCGGCGCTGCGGCGGGCTATTCGGCAGGCCGCGATCACTGCGAAGCCTATCTGGACAGCTATATGAACAGCGCGGCAGCGGGCACACTGGTGCCGCAGCAGGGCTATAGCCAGCAATATATGCTGGTCCCCGTGACTGTAATGGTCCCGCAGGAACCCCGCCGCTAAAAGTTGCGCGGCGCGACCAGACCCTTTCAAAGGCCCGTCTATGCTGGCTAAGGGATCAGCCTTAGCTTCGTATTAACCCTGTGCTGCGATAGGCGATGCATGGCCTCTCGCCCTGCATCATCGTCTGGCGCCACCAAGCAGCAGCCCGCCGTGCCCGCGCGCCGCGAAGAGCTGCGCATTCTTCTGGCCGAGGACAATTGTATCGCTGCCGAATTGCTGCGCATGATGGGGGACCGGCTGGGCGCGAAGATGGACTGGGTCGAAAACGGCCTCGACGCTGTCGATACCGTCCACCGCGCACGCGAAGCCGGATTGCCTTATGCCCTGCTGTTGATGGATGCGATGATGCCTGTGCTGTCCGGCGCGGAAGCGACGCGCCGCCTGCGCGCCAATGGCATTTCGCCTGAAGAACTGCCGATCGTTGCTGTCACCGCCGCCACCGCCAATGACGAGGTTCGCGACCTGTTCGACTCGGGCATGCAAGCTTATCTGGCCAAACCCGTTTCCATCGCCGATTTATCCGCCTGTTTCGATGCATGGGTGACCACGCGCCCCGAAGCGGGTGCACCGATTGCCCGTCACTCGTTCGACGCTCTGCGCCGCCGCTACGCGCTGCGCAAGACCGAGGTGTTTTCGCAATTGGAAGAATGCGTCTCCGCTGGCAATTGCGCCGACGAGGAGACAAGTGCGCTGCGTAACCATCTGCACAAGCTGGCCGGGACTGCCGGTTCGTTTGGCGAAGAGGCATTAAGCGCCGCCGCAGCCGAGGCTGCAGGCGTGGTCGCCGCAGCACAGCCGGGTGAGAGCCATGCGGCGCTGGCCAAGGCGCTGGCGCTGATCAAGGCGGTAGGCTGAGAGCATAATGCGTAACGGGATTTCCTTTCTTATCGCTGCGACCCTGATGTTGGGCGCAGTGCCCGCACACGCCAAGGATGGCGTCGATGTCTGGGCCGAACTGTCCGCACGGGCAGTTGATTCCAGCCGCGCCGTCTTTGAAGGTGATGATATCGACAGCTCGGGCGTCGGCGTCGCCGCCGCCGCCGGGTTCGAATGGAAAAATGGCCGCACCAGCGTGCAATTTGACCTGGGTGCGCAGATTTTCGACTATTCCGAAGACACGCGCGAAACACGCGAGAGTGCCACGGCCAGCGCCACGCTGGCGCAGGAATTAAACGATACGCTGTCAGTCGCGGTGACCGTCAGCCATGCCGAGGATATCGTCACACTCGAAGCGCGCGAAACCGATCAGGATGCAGTGCGGGTCGAGGTCAAATATGAAACCAAGCAGGACCGCCTGCGCCTGCGCGCGCAATATCGCGCCCGCGAATATCGCTCCTCCACCATTGTCGACGATCAGGGCGAAGGGTTTCGCTATGATGCGCAATACAACCGCCGCATTGGATCGTGGCATTGGGCGCGGCTGGATGTTCAGTTCGATGATATCGACAGTGACACTGCGCGCCGCAGTTATCACCGCATGACAGTGCGCGGTAGTTACAGCCTGCCGGTCGCCAAAAAGCTGCGTCTGCGGCCGCAACTGGAATATCGCAGCTGGACCTATGACGAACGCCGCGTGCTGGGTGATCCCGCAAGCGAGCTGCGCCAGGATTCCTACGTCGCGCCGGAAATCGGCCTAGATTATGGAGGCTCCTCGGGGCTGCGCGCCAGATTACGGGCAGCCTACCAGTTCCGCACATCAAACGATCCGCGCTATAGCGACGACGCGCCCTATCTCGATCTGACGATCGGCTACCGGTTCTGATTACCGGCGCAGCAGCGATAGCAGCGGCAGGCGCCCCAGCCGATCCCCGATAGAATTGGCCAGCCAGCCGCCCTTCTGCCGCGACGTCAGCTTCTTCAGCTCCAGCGCCGCGCGCGGGCTGCTGATCTGCTCGGCAATCATCGCTTCATAGATCTTGTCGGCCTTGCGCCTGCGGCTGATCGCATCCCCGCCATCGATGAAGCCTTCCAGCATCGCGAGCAGATAAGCGCGCAGCCGGGATGCCGCGCCGTCCTGCTTTCCGCCCCCACCCGAACCATCCGCCTCGTCCGCCTCGGCGTACACTGACAGCTGCTCGTCCAGCCGTGCGGGTATCGCCGCGACCTGCTGCGGTGAATAGCTGGGCGGGAGATTGTCCGCCGCGACCAGCTTTGCCACCGTATGACGGACGCGTTCATCGCTAAGCGCGCCGTATTCCTGAAAGGACGACAGCATCGCCAACCCCTTGTCCGCCACTGCCGGGTCCGGGTCCAGTGCCTGTTCGCAGGCGCGCGCCACGGCTTCCCACGCCTGCCAGCGATAGACGAAGTCCAGCCCGGTGCCCTTGATGTTCTGCATCCCCATGATGCGGTTGAGCAGGCCCGGCGGGGTCTGCGCCGCGATCAGGCGGACGATCATTTCGCCCTTGATGTAGAAATCGCGGACCGGGACCAGCTTGGCCATGAACACCCGCCGCAGCAGCGCGCGCATATCCGCATCATGGCTGGCCGGATCGCCCGATGAAGAAATCGCGCCGCGCAACTTTGCGTACGCCTTGTGATACTCCGCAATCTGCTCGTAATGCTCCAGGATCGCGTCACCATGCGGCACCGCCTTGCTTTCGAGCAATGCTGCCAGCGCGCCGCCCGATGCTGCCAGCACCAATTCCTCGCCGGACAGATCGGCCCCTACGCCTGAAACCATCGCCTCCAGCCTGCCGAACAGCTCGGCTTCGCTCGCCGGGATGCGCTGCATCTTGGCCAGCCTGTCAAATACTGCCAGCGGTTCCTCACCCTCGGCCACCAGCGATTGCGCAGCGGCGTAAATGTCCCACTCTTCCTCGATAAAGCCGATCAAGCCCTCGATGTTGGAGCCGATCAGGAAGTGCTTGTCCGCTGCAATATCGGTTACCAGGATCCGTGCGAACACCCGGCTGCGCGGCACACGGTCGGCGCGGTTGTTGACCACAGTGCTGACGAAGACCTCAGGATCGCGCGACAGATCGTGCTCGTCAAAGCCCATCCGCGTCCAATTGCCCATCGCGCCAAAGCGTTCATTGGCAGAATTGCCCATGACATATTCCAGCAGGCGGTCATCGATCCGCGCTTGAGGGTAGGTTTTGAGCACGCCCAGATCGGCAACCACCCGGTCGGCCATTTCCTTGAAGCTGAAATCGTCCTCCAGCCCCAATTCGTCGCCCATCGCGGCGACCAGCGCGATATTGTAAGGGTGCTCTTCATAAGGAAAGCGGTCGAGCAGCTGCTGGTGGACCAGCCCCGCCTCTTTCCACGTAATCGCCCGCATCCTGGTGTGCACACGGTCGGCACCCTCCTGCAGGATCGGCAGCATTTCCTCTTCTGTGGTGAGACAGACCGACTGGGCGGGGATAAATTCGGTCATCACTTCGGGAATGTTCCGCCCCGCCGGGCCCTGCACATCCTCATGATCGGGATAGGTGTTGGTCAGCGTGCCGATATTGTCGTTCATCCAGTCCTGCTGCAGCACGCGCACATAGGACGGGTTCAGCCCCATACATTCCCACAGGAACACCCGCGCCTTGAGCCGCCGGGCGATGGCAATCAGATTGTACTGCTCCCAGATCGTCGCCTTGTCATACGGCCGAAACAGGAACATCTCGGTCAGATCTCCAAACGCTTCGCCATTGAGGAACATCGCCTCGCAGCCCGTGGTTTTGGAGACCAGCGGCGGGCCAAGCGCGTTGATCAACCCCGCCTTAAGCCGCTCGGTCCCCGATTTGCCACGTGTGCCCCAACCGCCCAGCCGCAGCGGAATCGCATCGCGCACGCGCCGCGCATGTCGCCCGATGACGATATGGCGTCCAAAAAACCACAGCCACGCCAGCAGAACGAATACGGCCAGCTGGACCAGCGTATTGGCGAACACAGTCGCGAAATAGCTGACCGCATTGTCCCAGAAGATCGGCAGCAGCGCGAAGGGCGCGCCAACGCTGAAAAAGCGCGTGACGCTTTCATCGGCAGGCAGCGGCGCGGGCTCTTCCTCCTCCAGATGCACCGCCTGATGCGGCGTGAAGGTCAGGTCGATGCCTTCGGCGCGCAATAGCTTCACGAAGTCATGGCCGGTGGTGTTGCGCGCCTCGGCAAAGCGGGCGAAATTCGCACTGACCCGCCAGTAAAGGCGCGCCCGGCGCAGCATTCCTGCGGGCGGATGGATGGTCGTCACCCCCTCACTGGTGAACAGCCGCACCGGCTTGCCCAGATCAACCGCGCCCAGCACATGATCGACCAGTGGCAGCCAGTTGCGCCAATTGCCGTCCTCAGACTGGAACAGCGGTTCGCCGGGCACTTTGGTCGGGGCCAGCTCGGCAATGCGCGGCGATGGTGCGGCGATAGTGCCGATAAATTCGCGGCCCGTCGTGTGAAGATGCGCCTGGCGTTTATCGGTCGCATTGACGCGCAGTTCGAACAGGACGCGCCACAGCCGCCGAACTATCCGGTCGCCGCGCCGCAACAAGGGGCGGCGCGCTTCGACCAGGTCGAACCCGAAATCGCGCTGCGCCAGCACGGCCAGCACGCGGCCAACCTTCTCCGGATCCCCTGCCACTGCATCGCCCAGCGCTCCGACCCGGCACGATTCGCCTTCGCGCAGGCGGCCCGCAGCAGCGCGCACTTTTGCCGCAATCGCCTGTCCCTCGGCATCGCCAAGCAGCCAGATGTGTTCATAGGCCTCGCTGGCCCAGCGGCGGATCTTGGGATCGGCGATACGCTGGCGCAAATCGACCAGTGCCTGTTGCAAGGCCCGCGCCGTCGCTTCGGCCTGTTCGTCGCTATTTTCTATCGCCCATTCGCACAGCAGCCGACTCGCATCGATGGCCACGCGTAGCACGAACCCGTCCTCCTCGCGCGCCAGCACGCGCAGCAAGTGTCCGCGATAGGGTTCGATCCCGCCCGCAGCCGCAATTGCCGCCGGATCGGCAAATATCTGCGCGCGCACCTGCGGGTCGCGGTCCAGCCGGAAGCGGGTGGTATAAGGATTGACCAGTTCGGGCGGCAGGATCGGGATGGCCTGCGCCACCGCTTGCCGCACAGCGCCATCGGGGTCGGTCGATAGCAGCTGGAGCGAGGATTGCAGAAAAGCATGGCGTCCTACTGCACCGGCAATCATCCGCGCCAGATGGCGGCGCAGGAACAGCTGGCTGCTCTGCCGCGCCGCGCTCTCGCCGCCGCGCGCACTGGCAATGCGCTGCTCGAGCACCGGGGCCAGCCCGCGCGGTGAGGCGGCCAGCAGTGCGCTGAACGCATGGCACTGTGTCCACACCGATTCGCCCAAATCCAGGGCTGCCCGGCGCGTGTCCCGCAGCGCCGTGTCTGTCCACAGCGTGGTCGCTTCTTCGCCCGAGCTGTTGGCGACATGGAGGAAGGACAGATAGGCCGCCTCACGGATCCGCGGGTCGCCCCGGTGGCTGCGCGCTGCGGCCAGCAGCGGGGCCAGTTCGCGGGCCAGCAATGCCCCGGAACCCGTGACCTCACCTTCCTGCATCGCGCGTCCCGCCAGCATCCCGGCACGCTCGATCGCAAAGCCATAGGCCCGCTCGCGCTCCCCCACGCGGCGGCGATATCGCTCGATTACGGCATCGCTATCGAACCATGCGTCGAACGCCTTGCGGTCGCGGCGCAATTGCCGCGCATCCGCACCGATCTTGGCCGCAAAGTCGAGGATCGCACCGCGCTTTTCCGCTTCATCGGACACGGTGGCAAAGCGGGCGTTGAACAGTGCGGCATCGGCATTGAGCTGCTGCATCTGCGCCGCCTGGCTCTTGGCAAACCGGATCGTGATGCGCGCCAGAACGCTCCACCCCTCGCCCTGTACTGTCGCTTGTTCGGCACAAAGCTCGTCGATAATGTCGTCATAAATCGGCGCCAGCAGTGGTGCGATACCCAGCGCCAGCGCTTCGCGCAGGGACGGCACAGCCTCGGTCATGTCAGCCCCGTGCCGAGGCATTGGCCAAGTCGCGCGCGCAATGCCCCGTCACTTAAAAGCCGCTCGCGCAGCCCGGCGGACATTTCAAGATGGACAAAGCCATCAAAGCCCCCCGCGCGCAGGGCCTGCCCCTGCCGGTTCTGCGTCGCGCCCAGTTCGCGCGTCTCGCCCGGATAGACCAGTACGCGCGCGGGGTGCAGCGCCACCGACAGGCAGTCTGCAACATCAAGCAGGCGCGCGGCGGGATTGTCGCTGCCCTCGCTGATAATCGCATCGGCGAGTTGCGCGGCGCTACTTTCGCGGCGACTGCGGTCGAACCCATGCAGCTGGACCACCCGTCCGCCCGGATGGGTGGCGGCGAAGGCGAGCGAAAAGGCGGTTAGGTAATGCGTCTCGACCCGCGTCGGATCGCCGCCGCCGGGGCAGTCCTGCGTTATTTTGCGAGGTGCCGAATTCCATGCGGCAGCGGCGAAGGGAAACTCCGCCATCAATTGCTCTGCCAGCTGCCCCGTGCCGCGATCAAAACCGCGATGCGGCGCGATCAGGGCAAGCGGGACTGCGCCGCGTTCGCGCAGGCGATAGAGGCCGCGCCCCCGGCAATCGCCATCAATCTCGCGAATGACGCGCTCGCCTTCTGTGTTCGCAATCGGGCGCAGTTCGAAACCCAGCGCCTCCAAATCACGGCCCAGCACCGCACCCTGATCACCCGCCAGCGCACGCGTAAACAGCGCCTGGGCAGTCGCAGCCTCGCGTTGATCGGGCACATAAAACTCCGTCGCTTCGCGCAGGGAGCGAAAGATGGCGGTGGCAAGTATGGCGGACCCGATCATGGCGATGATGACAATGACAAGCGTGCAGCGCCGCGGACGGCGCTGCCTGCTCATTCGTCCTCCTCTTCGTCAGACGGCTGGAAGCGCCCTTCATACATGACCGTGACGGTGTAATCCTGCCCCGGAACCCCGGTGGGGCCAAGCACCTTCCAGCGATTGGTCATCAGCGCCGCGCGCTCGGCATCGGGCAGCAGTTCGGCTGGCAGCGCGCTCGCGCCGGCAAGCTGCGCCTGTTCGGCGGGGCTGCGGCGGTGGAAGGCGGCCAGGGCAGTGCGGCCAATAAAGGGCAACCGCTCATAAACACGCAGGTCAATCTCGCGAACCGCCGGGTCGGAGGGGAGCGGCGTGATCGCAATTGTGCTCGCCGCAGGGGTACTGACGATCACAGTGTCATCCTGAAGCGCAATCTTGAGGTCGCTGTCGCGCACAAAACGGACCGGGCGGCGGAATGGCAGGATGCGGTCGGGATGGAGCGCGCGCGAGTGGATGTCATGGGACGCGATAGCAGTGCCGCCGCTGTCATAGACCTCCACCCGGAACCCATAGGTCCAATAATCGAGCCTATCCCAGCTGCCAGCATCCACCAGCGGCTGCGAGACAATCCGAATGACCCCCGCCGGGCGAGAGAATGCGAAATTGAGCGGCGCTTCCCGGTTGAGTCGGTACACCAGCGACCGCTTGGCTGCCTCCACCTCCAGCTCGCTCTGCGCCTTGCTCCAGCCAATTAGGCGGATGATATCATCCCGCGCCAGCCAGGCAGCGCCAATCCCGATCGCCGTCGCCGCTATCAGGCTTACCAGGCGTCCAATCCGTGTCAGTCGCATGTCAGCGGCCCTCCACCGGGGGATAGATGATGAGATAACGCTTGGCAAAATACTGGTTGAGATAGCGCAGCGAAGCCAGCGGGAACGCCTCATAGCCAGCAAACCGGGCATCGCGCGTCGCCACCAGCGGAACGTAACCAGCCCCGCGAACCATCGCCTCGTAAGCGGCTATGCGTTCGGAAACGGTATTCAGGCGGTCGGGCAACAGGATCGCGCGATCTGCGGGCACAGATGATGCACCGAATTTGGGCCGTGGGCGCAATTGCACCACCAGCGCCGGATCATCGCCTTGCCGGCCAATCGCCGCTTGCGTGACAATGCCAAAAGCGGTCGCCTGAGAGCCGTCATAGCGCAGCTCGCGGGGCGCCAGAGCGAGCAGCTGGGCGTTGCTGGCCTGTTGCACGCGCAGCCCCATATCGACCAGTTGTATGTCGGCATCGCTGGCCGCGCCGCTGGTACCCCTGCGTTCGCTGCGTAGAGCGGATTCGATCAGCACCGCCGGATCGCCGCCGCGCCGGAACAGGTAAGCTCCACCCGAAACGTCATCCGAGCGCAGCAGGATATGCGGCTGACCGCCCGATGTGCACGGCTCCAGGATCACGCCCAGCATCGGTGCGGCGCGAAACGCCGTAGTCGGCTCTTTGCCGCTTTCCAGCGCGGAGAGGACCGGCAGGACAATCTCGCTACGCAGGAACAGCAATTGCTCAAGACTATCCGCTTGCGGCGCTGCGGCGCCCTGCTCGGGCAATTGGCATTCATTCAGTGCGGCGGGGGTGGCTGAGCGGGGTGCCAGTAGCGCGGCGATGGCATCGCCGGACAGGCTCAGGCTGCTCGCCCCGACAGTTGCGCCGCCCGCTCGGCTTCGGCTATCAGCAAAGGAGACTGCCAGCGATGGGTAGAGACTGCGCAGCGCGTCCAAATCGATCGCCTCCGCGCTGTCTCCCACCAGTGACAAGCGCGGCGGGCCGGCCTGCGCCGAGGCTCCCACCACCAATTGCGGGACATCCAGCGTGCTGCTGATCGTGCCGACCACCGATTGGCCCGTGCTCCCCGACGCAGCCGGGGCCGAGACCACCAGCCAGCGCGCGCCAAGCTGCTCCATCAACACCCGCGCCGACGCCACCAGGCCGGGCCGGGCGGCAGGATCATCGACGCGCATCACCAGATCGCGCGTGCCATTGGCATCGAACAGGATCAGGTCGCGTCCCTGCCCGTCTTCGCGAATGATCGCCGCGCGCTGCGCAGAAAGCGCCTCGACGCGCCAACCTCCGCTGGCCGCCGCTGCGCCCGCCTGTACCGCAGGCAGGCCCACTTCAAGTAGCTCCACCGCATCGCTCAGCGCCTCGGCAGACTGACTGCCCAGCGTCGCCCCCGAATTGCTTTCCGCACGCCAGTGGGCATCGCCAATGGCGTTGACGAGCAAGGAATCTTCGCGCGTGCGGCGCATATCATCAGCCGTCTGCGTTCCAGCCCCGGCAACATTCGCCGGAATCAGCACCGCCAGCGCCAGACCCACCAGATTGCCAGCCCCTGCGCCGACAAAAGACACTTGCAAGGTTGATCGCATCAGGCGCGGGAAAATGTCCTTGTCATGCGCCTTCATCGCCAACAGCGTCGACAGCAGATAGCCAAAGCCATAGAAATCCGTGGTCTTGACGTTCCACCCCGCCCACAACAATCCCCAGCCGACCAGCAGTTTGAGCGCAAAACTGATGTTGAAGAACAGCAGGACCTTGTTCGCCCCCTCCATCGTCGCATTGGCGAGCCAGGGGGTTTTGAGCAATTGCCGGGCAATCAGATAAATCGCGATGGCTTCGGCAAAAGAGGTCAGGATCTTGGTCGGTTCATACCATTGCAACGCGATCAGTGCCGGGATCAGAATCCCCGAAAAATCCCAGCCATAGCGGACGTTCATATGGCTGGCATAAAGCGCCGTCAGCACCAGGATGATATAGGCCTTGGGGCTGGCCAGAACCGAGCTGGCCAGACCCTCATACAGATAAGTCACGCCGCTGATGCGGAAATTGGTAAACTCCATCAGGCCATAGCGGACCAGAAACCACGAGATGCCGGTGACCACCACCATCGTGGTGATGCCGCGCCCCAGCCCCGGCTTCCAGAACTGGTTGGCCATCAGTGAAACGATCACCAAGCCAAAGCTTTGCAGATCGCTTTCCCAATCCACCTCGCGGTTCCAATTAAGCTGGATCCAGTCCGCCGCCTGCGGCAGCAAAAAGCCATCAAGCAGCAGCCGTACCGCGATACTGGCAAGGATCAGCCCCATAAACCGGTCGCGGCCGAACAGCGCCGGAAAGCGCCCCCGCGCAAGCTTTTCGGAGAAGAGATAGACAATCAGATACGTAAGGATCGCCTCGATCACGATCACCAGCGCCGACACTGGCTTTACGATTATCAGCGGCACCAGATAACCCGGCACGACAAGTCCCGACAGCACCCAGCCAAATCGCAGATTAAAGAAACACAGCACCAACACACCGACCCAGACGGTGGTGATGACCGAGCTGGCAAGCCCGCCTTCGGGGAAGATGGCGAGAGTCAGCAAGGGGGATTTTCCCGCGCCACGGCCTAGCCGTGCGTGGCGGCGATGGTCGCGCGGACAGTTTCGGCCAGCAGTTGCGGATCAACCGGCTTGCGGATCATCCCGGTCACGCCGTACCCGCGCCCCTGCTCGACGATCTTCGCTGAGACGGAAGCTGACATCACCACAATCGGCGGGTGGCCGGGCATATCTGCATGCACTGTCCGCATGAACTGGATCCCGTCCATCTTGGGCATTACCAGATCCAGCAGGATCAGATCGAACGTCTCGCGGGCAAGCGCCTGCAGACCGGCATGACCTTCATGCGCCAGCGTGACCCGATACCCTTCGAGTTCAAGCAGCGATGCGACCATGTCGCACAGCAGGTCGTCATCATCGATAATAAGGATGGAATGGCCGGTCATCCGATACGCCTAAGCTGAATGTTGAACTTGTAGCCGTCTCCTGCTGCGCTCCAGTAGGAGACACTGCCCTGCCATGCCAGCACTTCCGCAAAGCCTGCAGCGGCGATCTGGAACTCGCTAGGCACCTCACCCGCCCGCGCATCGAGTGCTTCGACCAGCCGGTCGAATGGCATTCCGAAACCGCCGGCTATGCGGATGCGGGTATGATTGTCGACCTCTTCAAGCAGCAACGTGATCGTGCCGCCCTGCGCGGTGTCGGCAATTACCAGCCGCAGGATCGCTTCGACCATATCCGACAGCATAAATGGTTCGGCGATGGTAAAGCCGCTGATGCCCGGCAATTGCGCGTCAATTGTCACCGCCATTTCATCCGCCAGCTCGCTGACGCGCTCTAATGCCTGCGCGACACTGTTGCGCGCTTCGATCGGATAGCTGGGGATCAGACCCGGCGGCAGCTCGCCAAGCAGTTCGGCGACTTCCTCAAGCCGCCCGGTTGCCCGCGCTGCCACGTCTTTGATCCGCCCGATAATGCGGTTGAGCGCACCTTCTTTCAGGCGCGGATCGGCGGCCAGTGTCGCGCCCAAAGTAATCGCCTCCAGATCATTGCGCAATTGCCGGTCGATAAAGACGCCCACCGCCTGCCGCAGCTCGGCCAGCTGGTCGAGGTCGCTGACATCCACGGCTTCCAGCACAACAACCCGCCTCCAGGCCTCATCGCGGCCCGGCGTGGCGGCGATCCGCAGCATATATTGACGGCTGGCAATATCCCGCATCGGCACGCGCATATCGCCGCCTCGCACCAGCATCCGCTCGACAACACTGTCAGCCTGCTCCGGGGTCAGCTCGGTCAGGGCAAGGATTGCTTCGGCTATCGAAGTCCGCTCCAGCGGCAATTCAATCTGCTCGCAAAGCGCGGCCATGCGCACGTTGGCCTGCAACGCAAAGCCAGCCGGATGGAAAATCAGCACCGCAGTATCGAGCGCGTCCAGACCCTGGCGGATTTGCTCGCTTTGCACCGTGATCAAATTGGCAGCGCTGGAGACTCGGGCGTCGATGGGGATCTGGCGGCTCTTGCCGTCGGCGTTGCCCAGCATCGAATGTTGCCAATTGCGCATCTGTCGCAGGCTGCTGGCAATGGCCGTGACCACACGCCCGGTGATCGCCCCTTTGCGGCCCGGCAAGACGTCATAAACCCACGCAATTTCGCTATCGCCGGAAGAAACAAGCGCCACGCGAGTGGTGTCACCCCATTCGGGCGCAAGTATCTGGGCAGAAAGCGGTTTTTGCGCTCGCTGCAGCTTTTCAAGCTGACGGCGGGCAGCCGGTGCGGTCAGGGCGAGTTCGGAATTTTCAGCATTGTGCGCAGCCAGAACGTGCCAGAGCGTGTCTGCCCCACGCTCGAGAACGGCCATTTTTGGCAATTTCAACAGCCGCGCCAGTGAAAGCAGATAGTCGGGTATCCGCGAATGGTCGTAAAAGACGCTGCGCGTGAAGGACAGATTGATGGCCCGCTCCAGCGTCTGCCCCAATTTGCGATCCTGCGCGCGCTCATGCCGCAAGATGAGCGCAGCTGCGGTCAGCGCGAACGCCAGCAGCATCGCCGAAATCGGCATTAGCGCATGGACGAACTGCAACACGGCCCAGCCAGCCGCTGTCACCAGCAAAAGGCCACCGAAAGCAGCGAGCACCGCAAACCGCTTGCTGGGCAAGAGCCGCATTAGCAATGCTGCAGAGAGCGCCGCAACGATCAGCAACATTAGCGACGCCCAGGGACCCGCGCGGTACACTTCGCGCCCGTCAGCTAGCGCCTGAATCGCATAGGCGCTGAACAGCGTAGCGCTGGTGCCGCGCGCTCCGGGTGTGAGCGGTGTGGGAAAGTATGGTTCGGTCCGGTCAGATGGCGGCGCGACCAGAGCTATCATCCCCGCCAGCTCGCTTTCTTGGAACTCGCCGCTGAGCAATTGGCCCGCCGTAACGCGCGGGATGTTTTGCGCGCGCGGCATCCTGACGAGATAAGAACCCAGCGCCGCTTGCCGCCCAGCGCAGGCGGTTTCGAGCATCGGAATGGGTTCGCTGGCACCCTTTTGCCCGAACAGCTGGCGGCGGTGAACACCATATTCGGGTGTCGCGATCCGGTTGTTTGCAGCGGCGATGTTCGCTGGAAATTCGCTGGAACCCGCAAAGCGCCATCCATTGCCCGCCGGAATCCGCTCCACATCGCGTCCTGCCACTACCGTGTCGGATATTCCGGGCGCGCTTGCGGATATATCGACGGAGTTCGGTGAAATTTCCGGAGCCACGCGGTAACATAACCGGGTAATGCGCAAGTTTTCTGCCGCCAGTTCGAGTGCGGCACTCTCCCCGGAAGGCACTGCCTGCGTTTGATCGACAATGACAACTTTGGGAGTGCGCCCCGCGTCAAAGCGCGTGACGCTATCAAAGAACAATCCGTCAAGCATACGCGGCGCCGGAGTTTGCGCCAGAAGAGCTGCGGCCAGAGCAACCACTAGCGCAGTGACATAATCACCCAGCGCGACATCCAGACCGCGCGACGAGCGCAGCCTCTTGCGCCAGCCTTTCTGCCAGAATGAACTCTTGCTGCTTGCCAATCGCCCGATCCTGCCTGCGTCCTCCCCCTGCCTATGGCTTCAATTCTTCATCGGCAAGCTGACGTCGTGACGGTCTGTTTGCCGAAAGTTGGCATAAGTCATGTAACATGCTGATAAACAAGATTTATTGACCGTTGTTTGAGCAAAGAGGCGCTCAGATATCCCCGCCTGTCAGGCGCTGACAAATCAGATCAAGCTGGTCGAGTGTGCGATAGCGGATGCTGACAGTGCCATTATTTGGCGCGCTGTCAGTCTTGATCCGCACCGGCATCCCGAGGAAATCTTCCAGATGCCCCTGTACTGCCGCGATATCGGCATCATTGGTTGCTTCGCGAACCGCACCCCGGCGCGGCGGTTTGCGCTTGGGCGCATCGCCGCGCGCCAGCTTCTCGATTTCGCGCACGGACAGACCATCACGCGCCGCGCTGCGCGCAAGCTCTGCGGCGCGATCATTGCCAATCAAGGCTCGTGCATGACCCATCGTCAGCGCACCACTGCCCAGCAAATCGAGCACTTCTTCGGGAAGCGCGAGCAGCCGCTGGAAATTCGCCACGTGGCTGCGGGATTTGTCGACCAGCTTGGCAATCTCGGCCTGCGTCATCCCCTCGTCTTCGGAGAGCTGGTGGTATGCTCGTGCTTCTTCGACCGGGTTGAGATCCTCGCGCTGAAGATTCTCAATAAGTGCCAGGGCCACCACCTCGCGTTCGTCCAGATCGCGGACAATCGCGGGTATTTCATGGATGCGAGCCTTCTGTGCGGCCCGCCAGCGGCGCTCGCCAGCGACCAGCTGATAGCGCCCCTCGCCCTTGGGGCGCACAATGATGGGCTGGATAACCCCGCGCGCGGAAATCGACGCTGCCAGCTCGGCAAGTGCCGCTTCGTCGAAATAGCTACGCGGCTGTCCAGGCAGCGGTTCGATCTGGCCAATGGGAATGGCAACCAGGCGTGAACCTTCAGGGGCGTCCGCGCCGCTCGTGACGTCCTTGCCAGCGGGCTGCCGGACCAGCGGCTCTTCGCGCTGCGTTTCACCCATCAGCGCGCCCAAGCCTTTGCCAAGCTTCTTCTTGCGATCGGCCGGACGTGGCACCGACAGGCGAATTGGATCACTGGGGGAATTGCTCATGCTGCGATCCTTTTCTCAGGCAGGCGGCCAATCAGTTCGCGGGCCAGGGCGATATAGGCGCGGCTGCCCGCGCAAGAGTGATCATACACCAACGCCGGCAGGCCATGGCTGGGCGCTTCAGACAGGCGGACATTGCGCGGGATAACGCTGTCGAAGACGAGCGCGCCGAGGCAGTCGCGCACGTCGTCGGAAACCTGATCGGTCAGGCGATTGCGGCGGTCGAACATCGTTAGAGCGATGCCGACAATGCCAAGATTGGCGTTGAAGCGCTGCTGGACACGCTCGACCGTCTGTAACAGCTGGCTCAGCCCTTCGAGCGCGAAAAACTCGCATTGCAGCGGCACCATCAGCGTATCCGCGGCACACAGCGCATTGAGAGTCAGCAATCCGAGCGACGGCGGGCAGTCAATGAAACAGATATCGTATGATGGCGCTCCCTTGCGGCCTTGCTGGTCAAGCCCGCGCTTGAGCCGTGAAGTGCGGTCCTCCACCGCAACAAGCTCAACTTCTGCGCCAGAAAGATCCTGCGTCGCGGGCAGAATATCGAGGCCGGGGATTTCAGTGGGCTGCACACATTGCGCCAGCGTCGCCTGCTCCAGCAGCAAATCATAGCTGGAATTCTCGCGCTCGCCCGCGCCGACACCCATTCCGGTCGAGGCGTTGCCCTGCGGATCAAGGTCGATCAGCAGCGTTTTCCACCCGGTAGCGGCCATTGCGGTGGCGATATTGATTGCGGTGGTGGTCTTTCCCACCCCACCCTTCTGGTTCGCAATCGCGACGATGATCACTTGTGCGTCTCCACTTTGCCTTTTCCCACGATGATTCCCGCATCCTCATCCGTCAAGGATTGTTCCACGTGGAACATCGTGCGCCGCTTGGCGGGCAGTTCTGCAACTTCTTGCGCCGCCGAACGCCCTTTCGGCAACAGCCAGTGCGTGTCGCTTGTGGAGAAACGCGCCGCCAGTCTGAGCAATTTTGGCAATGGAGCAAACGCTCGGGCCGAGATGCACCCAGCGTTGCGAGTTTCAACAAGCTCCAGCCGCTGACCAAGAATGGTGCAATTTGACAGATCCAACACACTGATCTGGCTGGCAAGCCATTCGATCCGGCGCTTCCGGGATTCGATCAGAATCACATTTGTATCTGGCCGCATGATTGCGATCACCAGCCCCGGAAAACCGGCTCCCGTTCCAAGATCCAGCCAGTCACCTGTTTCACGTGGAACATATTCAAGCAGTTGAGCCGAATCGGCGATGTGACGCAGCCAAGTCTCTTCCAGCGTGCGCTTGGCGACAAGATTCTGTTGCTCGTTCTCGTCGCGCAGCGCGTGGCACAGCATCTCCAACTTCACCATCACGTCAGGCTTTGTCGACTGCGCAACATAAGCACGCGCGGCGGTTTCATCTGTAAGTATCATGCTGCGTTCCGCTCATGACGGCGAGCATGGACCAGCAACACGGCCAGCGCAGCAGGGGTGATGCCGGGGATGCGTCCCGCCGCAGCAAGCGTATCTGGACGGGTGCGCTCCAGCCGTTCAATCATTTCATTCGATAGACCGGGGACTGCGGCATAGGAGAGTTCCGCCGGTAGCTTCACCAGCTCACTGGCGCGCAGATCGCGCAATTCTGCTTCCTGACGCTGTAAATACGGCGCGTAGACCAAGTCCTCCGCCATCTCACGGCCAAGATCATCCCCCGCATCGAGACCGTCGGGCATGGTATCGGAAAGGTCTTCGAGGGAGACGTGACCGCCCTGCAGCCAATTGCCGACCGAACATCTTCCGCGATCCTGCCGCACCGTATGGCCGCGCGCTGCCATATCAGCGCTGGCGATCTCCTGCCCAAACCAGGTGGCCCAGTCAGCTCGCTTGTCCTCGCGCGCGTTGAACCAATCGCTGCGCTCCGGCCCAACCAACCCGGCGGCCATGCCAAGAGGCGTAAGACGCGTATCAGCATTCGCCGCACGCAGGCGCAGACGATATTCGGCACGCGCGGTCAGCATGCGGTAAGGCTCGGATACGCCCTGAATCGTCAAATCATCGACCATCACAGCAAGATAGGAATTCGCGCGATCAAGCGGGGGTGCTGCCCGGTTCAGCACAGTGCACGCGGCCTGCATTCCCGCAACAAGCCCCTGTGCTGCGGCTTCCTCGTATCCAGTGGTGCCATTAATTTGCCCGGCACAATAGAGCCCGGTGATATCGCGCATTTCGAGCGTCGAGCGCAGTGAGCGCGGGTCGATATGGTCATACTCCACGGCATAGCCCGGCACCGCCATTGTGACGTCCTCAAGGCCCTCCATACTCCTGAGCATGACGAGTTGGACATCGACCGGCAGAGAGGTGCTGATCCCATTGGGATAGACCATCGGAGTGGCTATGCCCTCAGGCTCGAGAAACACCTGATGGCCTTCGCGGTCGGCAAAGCGGTGGATCTTGTCCTCGATAGAGGGGCAATAGCGCGGCCCGGCAGCATCGATAGCGCCGGAGAACAGCGGTGAACGCTCAAGGTTTTCGCGAATAATATCGTGGCTGCGCGGATTGGTACGCGTCAGCGCACAGAATACTTGCGGGTTTGGACGGTGCTTGATCAGTGAGGACATCGTCCACTGCTCGCCGTCGGATGGCTGCTCTTCCAGTCTGGCCCAATCGATGCTTCGGCCGTCAAGCCGTGGCGGAGTGCCCGTTTTCAGGCGCGCCATTGGCAAGCTTGCCTCGCGCAACTGCGCCGCAAGCACATGGGCCGAATCTTCGCCGATGCGGCCACCCGTCAGTCGCTCGTCACCACGGAACATAACTCCGCCCAGGAAAGTCCCGGTGCACAGGATCACCGCGCGCGCACCCAAGGCCGTGCCGTCGGCGAGTTTCAGTCCGGTGACGCGAGCTTGCTCCAGCATCAATTCCGCAACTTCACCTTCTATCAATGTCAGCCCTGACTGAGCTGCAACGATCCGCTGAACCTCAGCTTTGAACAATGTGCGATCGGCCTGCACGCGCGGACCCCATACTGCACTGCCCTTTGAGCGGTTGAGGATCCGGTAATGGATTGCCGCGGCATCTGCTGCGCGCCCGATCACCCCGTCCAGCGCATCCACTTCGCGCACCAGATGGCCCTTCCCAAGGCCACCAATCGCCGGGTTGCAGCTCATGGCGCCAACTTTGGAGAGATCAAAACTGACAAGCCCAGTCCGCGCACCCAGCCGCGCCGCTGCACAGGCTGCTTCGACGCCCGCATGGCCGCCGCCCACAACAAGGATGTCGAACTGTGTCATGGACGCGCCGATACCGGCAACGCGGCGCATCGTCAAAGCCGCGATTGTTTCACGTGGAACATCATTTGCCGATACAGAACCGCCCAAACAATGCGTCGAGCATTTCCTCGGTAGATTCGCGCCCCAACAGCCTGTCGAGCGCGCGGCGTGCGTATCGCAATTCCTCCGCGACCAGCAGCGGATCGTTGAGCTCAGCAAAATCCTTGAAAGCCGCAATCACCATCATCAGCGCGCCGCGTTGGCGTTGATTATATGCCGGTACATCACCTGATGGCAGCAGAGCACCGGCGCGCATCACCAGACCTTCGAGCAAATTTTCGAGGCCTTGGCCGGTTACAGCAGAAACCATATGAGCGGGCACGGTTTTAACGTGCCTGTTAAGATCACTCTTGGTTTCAATTTCGAGAGCATCAAGCGGCCCCTCACCTTCCGCTCCCAGCCACAGGATAATGTCGGCACGCTGCATTTCAGCCTGTGCTTTATCAATACCGATCCGCTCGATCTCACCAGCGCTATCCGTACGCAGTCCGGCAGTATCAATCAGTACGAAAGGCACGCCCCGTATCGCCACTGGGCGCTCGATCACATCGCGCGTGGTCCCCGCCTCTGCCGAGACAATCGCCGCGCCCTCATTCAACATCGCATTGAATAAAGATGATTTTCCGGCGTTTGGTGGTCCGGCGAGGACCACCCGAACACCATCGCGAAGGCGCTCGGCAAAGGGGCGGTTCAGCGCAGCGAATATCTCCGCTGAGAGCACCGCCCCTTCACTGGCTACCGATGCGGGTATGGTATCGACATCATCCTCGTCCGAGAAGTCGATCGCCGCCTCGACTTGCGCCGAAAGTTGCAAGATTGTGGTCCGCCAGCCTTCCACTTCCTTAGACAAGGAGCCGCCAACCGACCCCATCGCCCCGCGGCGTTGCAATTCGGTTTCAGCTGTAAGCAGATCAGCCAACCCCTCGGCTTCAGCCAGATCGATCCGGCCATTTAGGAAAGCGCGGCGGGTAAATTCACCCGCCTCAGCCTTGCGAACCCCATCTGTCGCCGCGAGAGCAGTCTCAACGGCCGCCACGACCGCGCGGCCGCCATGGCAATGTAGTTCGGCAAGATCCTCGCCTGTCACAGTCGCAGGCCCCGGCAGCCACAGCACCAAAGCCCGGTCCAGCATGACATCACCGTCTCGCAACACGCGCAGGCTGGCCATACGCGGCGGCGGCAAATCTCCCGATAGGTCGGCCAGCAGAGCGCCAGCTTTGGGGCCGCTGATCCGCAAAACCGCGATGCCCGCAGGCAGGGCACCGCTCGAAAGCGCGAAAATTGTATCAGTCACGGCGCTGCTTCAGCTCTCAGTCGTCGGAGCTGGTGTCCTTGGACGAACGCCCCTTGGCCGCGCCTGCGCCTTCCATGAAGCTCTGGAAAAGCTTGAAGCCCGCCTGCCCCATGGGGGCCAGCTGGCGCGCATAGTCCTGCAATTGGTCGGGGCTGGAAACGCCCTTCATCGCCTTTGACATCATGTCGACATAGATCGCATTGGCCTTGCCCACATCGGGCAAACCCATGAAGCTGCGCGCCTCTTCGGGGGTGCAGTCGATTTCGATTTGGACCTTCATGGCGGGTTCTCCGTTGGGCTAAGTATCGCCTGGCGGGTTTGGCACTTGTCGCGTGCAAGCGCTAGACCCGGCGCGCATCAACCAGAGGACTGCCAAACGATGAGCGAGACTGTCACCGTCACAACCCTGTCCGGCAAAGAGAATTTTGCAGCCTATGTTGCGCGCCCTGCTGATGCCCCGCGCGCCGCCATCGTGGTGATACAGGAGATTTTCGGGGTGAATGCGGGCATTCGCCGCAAATGCGACAAATTGGCTGAAGCAGGCTTTCTCGCCATCGCGCCTGATTTGTTCTGGAGGCTGGAGCCCGGCATCGAGCTGGATCCCGATATCGAACCCGAATTCCAGCGTGCGCTGGATCTGATGGGCAAGTTCAATCAGGATCAGGGCGTTCGTGACATCGAAGCCGCGATCAAATGGGCGCAGAGCGAAGGCTGCGGCAAGGTGGGCGCTGTTGGCTACTGCCTGGGCGGACGGCTCGCTTATATGGCCGCCGCACGGACTGATGCACATGCGACAGTCGGCTATTACGCGGTAGGCGTCGACGGCCTGTTGGGCGAAAAACACGCCATCGCGCATCCGCTTATGCTGCATATCCCCACCGATGACGGCTTTGTCGACAAGGCGGCGCAGCAGGCGATGCACGCCGGGCTGGATAATCACCCCAAGGTCACGCTCCACGATTACGAAGGCATGGATCACGGGTTTGCTACCGAATTTGGCGACCGGCGAAGCGGGGAGGCCGCGCAACTGGCCGATGAGCGTACAATGGCGTTCTTTGCCGAGCATTTGGGATGAGTCAGAACAAGGCGGAGGTGCGGGGTTCATCAGAGCTGTTCATGCGGTTCGGCCTGCCGCTGGTGCTGTTGCTGCTGACCGTGCTGTTTGCTTGGGTTGAGTGGCTGCGCTGGGGGCTGGTCATCACCCTCCCCCTGCTCGGCATTGCGGTCCTGGACTTTTTTCAGCGCAAGCACTCGCTGCGCCGCAATTATCCGCTGCTGTCGCGTATGCGCTGGCTAATGGAGGATATGCGGCCGTTCCTGCGAGCCTATGTGGTTGAGGGCGACCTTGAAGGCCGCCCCTTCAACCATGACGAGCGATCACTGGTCTATGCCCGCGCCAAAGGGCAGCTCGATTCGCATCCCTTCGGGACCGAGCTGGACGTTTATTCCGATGAATATGAATGGCTTGCGCATTCGATTGTGCCCAATGAGGAAGCTCCTGCGGAATGGCGGGTGGATGTGGGGAGCCAGCAATGCGCGCGCCCTTATTCGGCGGCTTTGCTCAATATTTCAGCAATGAGCTTTGGATCGCTGTCAGCCAATGCCATCATGGCGCTCAACAAGGGTGCGGCGGCGGGCAATTTCTATCACGACACCGGCGAAGGCGGCCTGTCACGCTATCACAAGGAACATGGCGGCGATCTGGTGTGGGAAATCGGCAGCGGCTATTTTGGTTGCCGAGATGACAATGCGGCGTTCGATCCCGCAAAATTTGCCGATACTGCGCAGCTCGATCAGGTCAAAATGGTCGAAATCAAGCTGAGCCAGGGTGCCAAACCGGGTCACGGCGGGGTGTTGCCGGGAACGAAGGTCACCAAGGAGATCGCCGCAGCGCGCGGGGTGCCCATCGGCACCGATTGCATTTCTCCGCCATCACATTCGACCTTTTCAACGCCTGTTGGTCTACTTGAATGGGCGGCCCAATTGCGTGAGCTTTCCGGCGGCAAGCCTGTCGGCATCAAACTGTGCGTGGGTAAGCCGCATGAGGTGTTCGCCATTGTCAAAGCGATGCGCGAAACCGGGATCACCCTCGATTACATTGTTGTCGATGGGGCCGAGGGCGGCACTGGCGCGGCTCCGGTTGAGTTTTCCAACCGCGTGGGCGCGCCCTTGCGTGAAGGGCTGATCTTGGTGCGCAATGCACTGGTTGGCGCTGGCCTGAAAGATCAGATCAAGATCGCCGCTGCCGGCAAAGTTCATTCGGGCGCGGGTATGGCGATGAATTTCGGCCTTGGCGCGGATTGGTGCAATGCGGGCCGCGCGTTCATGTTTTCACTGGGCTGCGTGCAATCGATGAATTGCCATACCGATCACTGCCCAACCGGCATCGCAACACAGGATGCCACCCGGCAACGCGGGCTTGTGGTCATGGACAAGGCCGAAAGAGTCACGCGGTTTCAGCGGCATACACTGCACGCATTGCGCGAAATGGTGATTGCGATGGGGCTGGACGATCCCTGGCAAATCGCCCCCTGTCACATCTCCGAACGGCTCAACAGTGCGCGTTCGGACAGTATCGACCGGATTTACAATTTCCTCGAACCGGGACAGCTCCTCGCCGATCCCGGTGGGACACAATATGCGCGCGACTGGGCCATCGCGAGCGCCTACAGCTTCGGAATGGCCGCATGTCAGCAGTAACAGGCCTCAAACGCTGGCACGCGGTCATCAATGGCGGCAGCGATCCTGCAGCGCTCGCGGCGATCATTGCCGATGATGCGGTGTTCCACTCGCCGGTCGTCCACACCCCGCAGCGGGGCCGCGCCATCGTCACAGCATATCTCGCCGCAGCCGGCAAGACGCTGGGCAATGACAGCTTTCATTACGTGCGCGAACTGGTCGATGGCGACAACGCCATGCTGGAATTTGTGACCGAAATGGATGGTATTACAGTCAATGGCATCGACCTTATCCGCTTGACGAGGCGGGCATGATCGTGGATTTCAAGGTGATGGTCCGGCCGCTTAAGGCGGTGAACAAGGTGTGGGAAATGATGGCGACGCAGCTGGATGGGTCGCGCAAGAGCTAACGCTTGCGCCCAGTCAATCTCCCGCAGAATCCAGCAAAAATGCGCGCACCTCAGCTGGGATCGAGCCATTGCCGACCTCGGCTGCCATCGCCTGATCAAGTGCAGCCACTGCATCTTGTCCGTTCGCCAGCCGTTTCATCCGCCAGCGCGGGAATAATCGCTCGAAAACCGGCTCACGCGACAGTATATTTATTGAATGATGACGCGGATCCTGATGGAGCCGTGCCAGCAAGCTATCAAGATTGCCGCGCGGTCCTTCGACCAATTGCAAAAACTTGCCAGCCCTGAACAACAGGAAACCAGTAATGTCTTCGCCCATATTGTTGCGTGAAGAGGTTTCGATAATTCGAAAAACCTCGTCCGAAGGCAAGTTGGCGACAGCCTCACTGACATAGATGATTCGCTGCATGATATGCCCCTTTGAGACGGAGCTACAGCCTTATCCCTAACAGCAGATGTATGCAGACCTACTGGTTCATCGTCGCAAAGAAGTCTTCGTTGGTCTTGGAATCCTTCATCTTGTCGAGCAGGAATTCCATCGCGTCGATCGTGCCCATCTGCATGAGGATACGGCGCAGGACCCACATTTTGGACAGCTGATCCTTGTCGACCAGCAACTCTTCCTTGCGGGTGCCGCTTTTGCCCACGTCGAGCGCGGGGAAGATGCGTTTGTCGGAGACCTTGCGATCCAGCACGATTTCGCTGTTGCCGGTGCCCTTGAACTCTTCAAAGATAACCTCGTCCATGCGGCTGCCGGTGTCGATCAGCGCGGTGGCGATGATGGACAGCGAACCGCCTTCCTCGATGTTCCGCGCTGCGCCGAAGAAGCGCTTGGGGCGCTGCAGGGCGTTGGCGTCGACACCGCCGGTCAGCACCTTGCCCGATGACGGGACCACAGTGTTGTAGGCGCGGCCCAGGCGGGTGATCGAATCCAGCAGGATCACGACATCCTTTTTGTGTTCGACCAGCCGTTTGGCTTTCTCGATCACCATCTCGGCGACCTGGACGTGCCGTGTGGCGGGTTCGTCGAAGGTTGAGGAGATAACCTCACCCTTCACGCTGCGCTGCATGTCAGTGACTTCTTCTGGGCGTTCGTCGACCAGCAGGACGATCAGGAACACTTCGGGGTGATTGTCAGTGATTGCTTTGGCGATATTCTGCAGCAGCACGGTCTTGCCAGTGCGCGGCGGAGCAACGATCAACGCGCGCTGGCCCTTGCCCTGCGGGCTGATGATATCGATGACACGCGCCGACTTGTCCTTGACCGTCGGGTCGAGGGTATCGAGCGACAGCTTTTCTTCGGGATAGAGCGGCGTGAGATTGTCAAAATTGGTGCGATGGCGCACGGCATCGGGATCGTCGAAATTGACGCTGGCGAGGCTGGTGATCGCAAAATAGCGTTCGCCATCGCGCGGGGCGCGGATTTCACCTTCGACCGTATCGCCAGTGCGCAGGCCCCATTTGCGGACCTGGTTGGGCGAAATATAGATATCGTCAGGCCCGGCGAGATAATTCGCCTCGGGGCTGCGCAGGAAGCCGAAACCGTCCTGCAGCACCTCGATCGTGCCGACGCCCATGATCTTTTCTTCGTATTCTTCGTCTTCGGCCAGCTCGCGCAGGATGCAGAACATCAGATCCTGACGGCGCATGGTGGACGCGCCTTCGACGCCGAGCTCCTCGGCCATCGAAACCAGATCGGCGGGAGTTTTGGCCTTTAATTCTTTGAGATGCATGTGTTTTCTCGAAATATATCATTGATAGCCGGCGGGTCGATGGGCTTGGGGAAAGCAGACCCGGTCGCGCGCTGGGCGGGACCTCTAGCCGGGAAAGAGGCTCAGCAAATAGGTTCGCAGCACACAGCCGTCAATCGCCAATGCGGCAGGACGCGCCTCAGAACGGTTTGACGATCACCAGCACCACGATCAGCGCCAGCATGATGGCCGGGAATTCGCCCCACAATCGCAGCTGTTTTTCATTTAGCGGCCGCGCCCCGCCAGCCATCTTGCGGGCCTTGGCCACCAGCCAGCCGTGATAGCCCGACAGCACGATCACCAGCAGCAGTTTGGCGTGGAACCAACCCTGGTCGAAAGCGCCGATGGTCATGGCCAGCAACAGGCCCAGAACCCATACCACGATGATGCTGGGCGTGAGGATGATTGTGCGCAGCAGGCCGCTGCGTGTGGCCCACAGCGCTTCCTCTTCCGAACCTGGCGGCGCGCTGTGCATATACAGCATCTGGCGTGGCAGCATGAACAGGCCCGCCATCCAGAACACCATGAAAATGATGTGGCCCGCCTTGAGCCAGTAATAGGTCATCGAAAGCACATCCTGCATGGCTGCGATGTAGGCGCTGTCGCTGCCCGCGTCACCCCTGCCAGCCCCGTATACAGGCAATCAGCAGCTCAACATGCGCAATCGGCGTGCGGCGGTCGATCCCATGGCCCAGATTGAAGACATGCGGACGATCCGAAAAGGCTTCCAGAATGGTTCGCGTCCGGCTTTCCAGCCGCTGGCTACCGGACAACAGCAGCAACGGATCCAGATTGCCCTGCACCGGCATATCGGCGGGCAATTCGCGCGCGGCCCAGACTGGATCGATGGTTTCATCGACGCCCACGGCATCAACCCCGGTTTCGCGGGCATAGGCAGGCAATTTCGCGCCCACACCCTTGGGAAAGCCGATGATCGGAGTGCCGGGATGGCGCTGCTTGAGCGCGGCCACAATCCGCGCATTGGGCGCGATGACCCAGCGTTCAAACTCGTCAGGCGCCAGGCTGCCTGCCCAGCTATCAAACAATTGCACCGCTTCTGCGCCCGCTGTGATCTGTCCTGACAGATAGTCCACCGTCAGCGTTTCGATCGCGTCAACGATGGCCTGAAAGGCTTGCGGATCGCGATAGGCCATCGCCCGCGCCTCGTGCTGGTCACGGCTGCCCTCGCCCGCCACCATGTACGTCGCCACGGTCCAGGGACTGCCAGCGAAGCCCAGCATTGTCACTTCAGGCGACAGCCGCGCCCGCACCCGGCGCACGGTTTCGTAAATCGGATCGAAGCGGGTCAAATCGGGCGCCAGCGATTCTAACGCAGCATCGACCAGGCGCGGGGACAGTTTGGGGCCTTCGCCTGCGAGAAATTCCAGATGCTGGCCCAGCGCATGGGGCACGATCAGAATATCGGAAAACAGGATCGCGCCGTCAAAACCAAACCGGTCGATGGGCTGGACCGTAACTTCTGCCGCTGCCTCGCTGTCATAAGCCAGCGCCAGAAAGCCGCCTTTGTGCGCTCGCAGCTCACGATATTCGGGCAAATAGCGCCCTGCCTGACGCATGAGCCAGAGCGGCACGCCAACGCCGCGATTACCGTTCAGAGTGTCGAGAAGAAGACCGGGCATCTCAGAGTCTAATCCAATAATATTAGTATATATAAGTATTGATGTAGTTTGTTGGCCCTGTGGATATCGGGCATAGCGCGCCCCTGCCCGATTTCTCCCGCGATGCAAAGGTTCACTGCGCCATGCGACTCGCCAAAGGCCGTGAGTCGAGTCAGAGTTATGCCCTCTGTCCCCAGCCTGTCGACAAGCCAGCGCGCCTGTCCACAAGTGGGCAGGGCGAAGGCCGGTAGTGGGGAGCGAATCCACCCCCGAACTTGTCGCCAGCTTTCTCCCGTGGTTTATGCCGCGCATTGTCCACAGGCCGGAGTCCTGCCGCACGTGACCTCGATCCACCTGCATCTGTTATCCGATTCCACCGGCGAAACGCTGGAAATGCTGGCCAAGGCGGCGCTGGCGCAATTCGAGAATGCCGACGTTGTCCGGCACTTCTGGCCGATGGTCAGGAGCCGCCAGCACCTTGACCGCATTGTCCCTGAATTCAAGGCCAATCCGGGGTTGGTGCTGTTCACTCTGGTCAATCCGGAAACCCGCGCCCGGCTGGAGGAAAGCTGTGCGCAGCTGGGTCTGCCGGCGGTGCCGATCCTCGACCGGGTAACCGCCGCGCTGGAAAAGGCGCTGGGGCAGGAAGCGCATGGCCGCCCGGGTCGCCAGCACGCGATGGATCAGGCCTATTTCGAACGGGTCGAGGCAATCCAGTTCACTATCGCGCATGATGACGGCATCGGCAGCGAGGATTGGGAAGAGGCCGATATCCTGCTGGCCGGGGTGTCGCGCAGCTCCAAGACGCCGACCAGCATCTATCTGGCCAATCGCGGGTACAAGGTCGCCAATATCCCGCTGGTGGTAGAAAGCCCGCCGCCGCCTGCGCTGTACCGGCTAAAGCATCCACTGGTGGTGGGGCTGACCACAGCGCCGGAGCGGCTGGTGCAAATCCGCCGCAACCGGCTGCTCAGCCTCAATGAGGGCCATCAGACCGCCTATATCGACAATGAGCGGGTGAAGGACGAGGTCGCCTTTGCGCGGCGAATGTTCGCCGACAATGGCTGGGCCGTGATTGATGTTACGCGCCGCTCGATTGAGGAAACTGCTGCTGCGGTGATCCGCCTGCTGGGTGATCGCGGGCGGCACAAGGGTGGTGATTTCGAAGGGGTAAAACCGATATGAGCGGTGATCTTGCCGGATCGGGCATTGTGCTGGCGTCGAACAGCGCCTCACGCAAAGCCATGCTGAGCGCGGCAGGGATCGCGTTCTCGGCAATTGCTGCCGATTTCGATGAGCGCGCTCTGGAAGCCGAAATGGCCGATGCCGAGCCCACCGAAGTGGCGCAGGCTTTGGCAGCGGCCAAGGCGGCGGCGGTCGCGGCGCAGCACCCTGAGCGCCTTGTGTTGGGCAGCGATTCGCTGGTTGAAGTCGGCGGGCAGCGTTTCGATAAGCCAGCTTCGCGCGAAGAGGCCGCCGAACATTTGCGTGCATTTTCTGGCCAGACGATGACCCTGCACAGCGCTGCGGCACTGGCGCAGGGCGAGCGGGTGCTGTGGGTGGGCAATGATTTTGCGCGGCTGCGCGTGCGCGATCTGAGCGAGGAGTTTATCGCCGCCTATCTTGATGCCGAATGGCCCGCCGTGTCGCATTGCGTCGGCGTGTTTCGGATCGAAGGCCCCGGTGTCCAACTGTTCTCCAGCATTGCGGGCGACCAGTTCACCGTGCTGGGGATGCCGCTGCTCCAGGTGCTGGCGGCGCTGCGCGAACATGGCGCGCTGGCCCGGTGAGCGTCTACGCCGAAGTGATCGGCGATCCCATCGCCCAGTCGAAATCCCCCTCGATTCACAATTTCTGGCTGGAGAAGCTGGGGATCGACGCAGCATACCGCGCCAAACTGGTCGCACCCGGTGATCTGGCCGCTTATCTGGCGGCGCGGCGCGGCGATCCCGACTGGAGCGGTTGCAATGTCACCATGCCGCACAAGCAGGCGGTGCTACCGCTGCTCGACCGGGTCGAACCACTGGCGAAGACGGTTGCCGCGGTCAATACCATCACGCGTTTGGCAGATGGCACACTGTTTGGGCGCAACACCGATGTTGAGGGTTTTCTCGAACCACTGCGATCCCGGCTCGCCAGACAGCATTATTTTCGCATGGCGCGGATTATCGGGACTGGCGGCGCGGCCAGGGCGGTTGTGGCTGGGCTGGCGGCAGAGGGGTTCACGCTGGTGGTTGCCGGGCGTGATCCGGCCAAGGCGCGCGCACTGTTGGATGAGCTGGCACCGCAGGGCGAGCACCATGCCGCCCCGCTCGACCATTTTGCCGCTCGCACTGATTTCACCTTCGATGACCGTTCCGGCTGCTGCGATCTGGTGATCAACGCCAGCCCGCTGGGAATGCGCGGTCAGCCAGCGCTGGCATTTGACTGGAGCCATGCCCCGCCCGGCAGTATCGCCTATGATATCGTGACCGATCCGGTGGACACACAATTCCTGCGTGATGCGCGGGAGGCCGGATTTGAGACGATTGGCGGCCTCGCCATGCTCATCGGACAGGCGGCTGCGGCTTTTCAACACTTCTTTGATATCGAGGCACCGCGCGAATTTGATGCCATGCTCAAGGAAAGGCTCGCCCCATGACTCGCCCCATCATTCTTGGCCTGACCGGCTCGATCGGTATGGGCAAATCCACTGTCGCTGCCATGTTCGCTGCGCAGGGTGTGCCGGTCTTCGATGCCGATGCCGAAGTGCGCGCCATGCAGGGACCAGGCGGCGAGCTGCTGCCAGAGATCGAGGCGGCGTTTCCGGGCACGACCGCGCCCGAGGGCGTGCTGCGCGACAAATTGGGCGCAGTGGTCTTTGCCGACCGTGACGAGCTGGCGCGGCTCGAAGTGCTGATTCACCCCGCAGTCGGACGGCGGCGCGAGGCTTTCCTGATCGAACATGCGGCGGCTCCGCTGGCGGTGTTCGATATCCCGCTATTGTTCGAAAAAGGCGGCGCCGAGCGGGTCGATGCAGTGGTGGTGGTGTCCGCTCCCGCCGAAGTGCAGCGCGAGCGGGTTCTGGCGCGCGACGGGATGACGCCGGAGAAGTTCGCGCAGATCCTCGCATTGCAGCTCCCCGATGCGACAAAACGCTCCCGCGCCGACCATGTGATCGATACGGGCGTCTCGCTGGAAGAAACCGAGGCTGCAGTCTCGGCGCTGGTCGCGCGCCTGACCACCCCTCCCGGCGACACAGGCGGTCCGCCATCCTCGCCACTTCGATAGCCGTCACCCCTTGTATTCTGCGGCATCCGGGCCGATAGAAATGGGGATGCGCGAAATCGTATTTGATACTGAAACGACCGGCCTCGATCCCAGGACCGGGGACCGGATGGTCGAAATTGGCTGCATCGAGATGGTCAATCTGGTGCCTACCGGCGAAAGCTACCACGCCTATTTCAATCCGCAGCGCGATATGCCCCCCGGGGCCGAGGCGGTGCACGGGCTGTCCGAGGCGTTTCTGGCCGACAAGCCGCTGTTTCACGAACTGGCCGAAGAATTGCTCGCCTTTATCGGCGATGCACCGCTGGTGGCGCACAATGCCGGTTTCGATTTCGGCTTCCTCAACAATGAGCTGGCGAAGTGCGATCGTGAGGCGGTGTGCACCAGCCGCATGGTCGATACGGTCGCGCTGGCCAAGAAACGCCATCCGGGGGGCAAACTGTCGCTCGACGCGCTGTGCTCGCGCTACGGCATCGATCGCAGCCACCGGGTCAAGCATGGCGCTCTGCTCGATGCGGAATTGCTGGCGCAGGTCTATGTCGAGCTGAAAGGCGGACGGCAGATCGGGCTGGAACTTGCTGCCAAGGCGCAGGCCGCCGCGCAGCAGCCGGAACGCGCCGCCGTGCGCCAGGCCCCTGTGGGGCAGCGCCGCGCACCGCGCCCGCATGCGCCCACGCTGGAGGAAAGTGCACGGCACAAGAAATTTATTGCCGGGATCACTTCCCCGCTCTGGGGATAGGTACTGGTAAGACCCCGGCGGACGGGCCGGGGTTCGGGATCGGCAGGGCCGCTTAAAGGAGAACGAGAAAATATGGATATCCGCGTCTCAGGCCATCAGATGGACACCGGTAGTGCTCTGCAGGAGCACGTCGACGAGCGGCTCAACGCTATCGTCGAGAAATATTTCAATCGCGCGATTTCGTCGCACGTCACGTTCGGCCGTGCAGCGGCCGGCGCCTATAGTTCGGACATCGTCACGCATGTCATGCAGGGCCTGATCCTAAAGGGTCACGGCGAAGCGCATGATGTGCATCAGGCGTTCGACAAGGCGGTCAGCAAGATCGAAAAGCAGCTGCGCCGTTATAAGAGCCGGTTGAAAGACCGGCACGAGCGCCACGCGCATTCCGCGCGCGAGGAAGAGGCGGCCTATACCATCTTTGCCGATGCCGATCCCGAGCAGGAGGTTACCGCCGAAAGCCCGCCGGTGATCGCCGAAACCAGCGCCACGATCCCCGAATGCAGCGTGGCCGATGCGGTAATGCTGCTCGATTTGCAGAGCACCGATGCGCTGTTCTTCAAGAACGCCAAGAGCGAACGCCACAATATGGTCTATCGCCGCCGTGACGGTTCGATCGGCTGGATCGAGCCCCGGTAAGGGAATGCTGTGATGACCGGGGCCGCAACCAGCGGGGCAGAGGGGCATTATCGCGCGCTCGAGAGCCTTTACAGCTCCGCCCCGGTCAACACGCTGTTCGATTCCGCGCTGGCCGTGCTGGAGGATGGCCGCGCGCGGATCACCTTCCAGGTCACGCCCACCTGCTATCACGCCGCCGGTGCGGCGCATGGCACAGTCTATTTCAAAATGCTGGATGACGCCGCCTTTTATGCGGCCAACACGCTGGTCACTGATCGCTTTCTGCTGACGACTTCATTCAACCTCCATTTCACCAAGCCGGTACGCGAAGGGACTGTCGTGGCCGAGGGCCGCTGGGTCAGTGGCCGCCGACGGGTGCTGGTCGCCGAATCGCGGTTGATCGATGAAGAGGGCGAGGAAATTGGCCGGGGGACGGGCACCTTCATGCGGTCGCGAATCGCGCTTTCCAGCCTGTCCGGCTATTCGAACGGCACCCAGAGTGCCTGACGGGCGGCTGCCTGCGCATATTGAAGTTTCTGGAATGCTGCGCGCGGTAGAGGCTGCGGGCGGCTTTGCGACGGTGCTGCGCAAGGGGGAAAAGACCGGCGGCGTCATCCTGGTGTTAACCATGGAATGCGGCAGGGACACGTGCCTTTGGGAGCGGATGCCGCAGCTGGACGGGCGCCGCATCTATTCGATCACTCGGCGGCAAGACGATGAAAATCCACACGAATTTGCCGAATATATGCAGCGCCGCCGGGGTCAGGATCCCGATAGCTGGATAATCGAGCTGGACGTCACGAATCCCGAACGCTTCATCGCAGAGAGCGCCGGTTAACTTGACTTGATTTCAAATGAGACTATTTGGCGGCTCAACTTCGAGTGCGCAGGCGGTTCGGGTCGACAAGGGGTCGCCCGGCTAGCACGCAGACGGGGGGTGGCCGGCAGGCCCGTAACGGACCCAACCCAATGACGCATTGTAACGCGCGCCGGGTCCCAGCCTGTGTCAGTCCGCCAACCGCCGAATTGCTTCGGGATTATGATTCGCAAGACCACTACTTTTACTGCGGCCCTGGCCGCTACATTGATCATTACGCTGGCTGGCTTTGAAAGTTCCGGCGCCAATGCACAGAGCAGCGAAATTGCTGCTCCGACCATCACCACCGAAGCCGTTCTGACTGACGAAGTCGTTCCGGTATTCGTGGAAAGCCCTGTGGTTCAGGAGCTGCCCGAGGCAGCCGAGCCCGAGAGTGCTCCCCCCATTCCCCATGCGGAAACTCTGGCCAAGCTGGTCAAGAGCACCGCGACGCCTGCAACGCTGTCCGAAGAAATGCAGTGCCTGGCCGGCGCGATCTATTTCGAATCGCGCGGCGAGCCGCTGGCCGGACAGCTGGCCGTTGCCAGGGTCATCATCAACCGCGCCGAAGCGCGCCAGTTCCCCTCCAGCTATTGCGGCGTGGTTTACCAGCGTTCGCAGTTCTCCTTTGTGAAGAACGGCCGGATGCCCCGCATCAAGACCGGATCGGCCGCGTGGCGCAAGGCCAAAGCGATCGCCCGCATCGCGCATGAAAATGCGTGGGACAGCGCAGCGCAGGATTCGCTGTATTTCCATGCGAAATATGTGAAGCCGAGCTGGAGCCGCCGCAAAACGGCCCGTGCGACGATCAACACCCACGTTTTCTACAAGTAAGCGTTCAACAAAAAACGATCAGTCAGCGACTGCGACCCATACGGGTGCGTGGTCGCTGGCTTTTTCGCGCCCGCGGTGTTCCTTGTCGACCCCGGCGCCGGTCATCCGGTCAGCCAGTTCTGGCGACAGCAGCAGGTGGTCGATCCGAAACCCGTGATCGCGCTGCCAGGCTCCGGCCTGATAATCCCAATAGGTCCACACGCCGCCGCGCGGATTGAGCGTGCCCAGGGCATCGGTCCAGCCATCGGCCAGCACGCGGGAATAGGCATCGCGTGACTGCGGTTGCATCAATGCATCGCTGGCCATGGCACGCGGCGCCCAGACGTCTTTGTCGTCGGGGATAACATTGTAATCGCCGACCAGCGCGGTAGGGATTTCCTGCGCCCACAAGGTTGCCGCATGCGCCCGCAGCCGTTCCATCCAGCGCAGTTTGTAATCGAATTTCGGGCCGGGCAGCGGATTGCCATTGGGCAGATAGATACAGCCCACACGCACCCCGTTCACCTCGGCTTCGAGATAGCGTGAGTGATCGTCTTCCGGCTCGCCGGGCAAGCCCCGCTGTGTTTCGACGGGTTTCACCCCGTCAGCCAGTATCGCGACGCCGTTGAAGCTTTTCTGGCCATGCCAGATGGCGTGATATCCGATCTTCTCGAATTCGTCGGCGGGAAAGCCTTCGTCCTGCGTCTTGATTTCCTGCAGGCAGGCGACGGTAGGCCGGGTTTCCTCGAGCCATTCGAGCAGGCGCGGCAGGCGCGCCTTGATGCCGTTGATGTTGAAGCTGGCGATACGCATAGGCAGACTGTGCCCGAATGCTGCGGCTGGGTCTAACCCAAATCAGCCCATATAAGGCGTGTCAGATCCCGAAACTGGACCCGCAGCCACAGCCCGCAGCGGCCTGAGGGTTCTCTACCTTGAACGCAGCGCCGCCCAGTGATTCGACAAAATCGACCTTGCTGCCAGCCACCAGATCAAGGCTGACCGGATCGACCACCAGCCTAACGCCGCCGGTCTCGCTGACCGAATCGCCGTCCTCCGGGGCGTCCGCCAGGCCAAAGCGGTATTGGAAGCCCGAACATCCGCCGCCTTCCACTGACAGGCGCAGGATCGCAGGCTTGGCCTGCTTTTGCGCAATCGCGGCAACGCGGGCGGCAGCGGATTCGGTCAGAGTGAGCATGGTGGCCATGCACCCGATGTAGGGTGCGCGAGGCCCGGCCTCAAGCGGTCTGGATATATTCGCGCATCGCCTGCGCTTCATGCTCGATCTGCTCGAGCCGGGTTTTGACCAGATCACCTATGGAAATGAAGCCGCACATCGTGTCGCCATCCACCACCGGAAGGTGGCGAATCCGCCGCTTGGTCATCAGCGACAGCGCCTGTAGCAAACTGGTATCACGGGCAATAGTGATTGGCGGAGAGGTCATGACATTGCCGACCGGCCCATCGAGGCACCCCGCGCCCTTGGCCGCCAGACAGTAAATCACGTCACGCTCGGAAAATATCCCGACCACCCGGCCGCCCTCCATGATGGGCAGCGCGCCGATGCGTTTTTCAGCCAGCAGCGTCACCGCATCGCGCATGGCGGTGTCCACGGTGCAGGAAACAATATCCGCAGCCGCAAAGCCTTCGATCAAATTGCCAACATTCATCCTGTTCTCCACCGCTTTTCCGCCAGGCAGGATGCCATCAATGCGGCGGAAAAGCGAATCTCCGTGCTGCTTTGCGTTGAATGCGCGCGGCTGACACGCCAAGGAGAGGGCATGACGCGCAAATCCCCGCTTGATGATCCTGAAACCGCTGCTTTTGCCTGGGCGCGGTTCCGCCGCCTGATGCGTTTCATGATGCTGCTGACCATCGGGGTTGTCGCCATCGCCATGGCGCTGCTGTGGAAGCAGGGCAATGTGGTGTCAGTGCACTTCTACATCGCCGCCGCGCTGGGGCTGGGCGTCTCGATGCTGCTGACCGCGGCGCTGATGGGGCTGGTGTTCCTGTCATCGGGGACGGGGCATGACAATGCGATCGAGGACCGGCCTTCCGACCGCGAGGATTAAGCAGGCGGGTCCCCGCGCAGGCGAAATTCCTCCACCGGCACGCCGCCGATCAAATGCCGCTGGATGATCGCCTCCAGCACTTCCGGCGCACAGGAATGGTACCAGACATTGTCCGGCCAGACGACCGCGACCGGGCCGTTGGCGCAGATCTGTAGGCAATCCGCCTTGGCCCGCTGCACCTTGCCCGGACCGATCAACTGCAATTCCTTGAGCCGCCGCTTGAGATAGGTCCAGGCCGCCTTGCCATCCTCGCGCGAACAGCACTTCTGCTTCTCGCTCAGCGCGCACAGGAAAATCTGCCGCGTCACCGTCTCGCCGCCTATCTTGCCTAGCGCGGCGCGGGCCTTCGCCAGATCATCATCGCCGCTCATTCGGCGGGTTTCAGCCAGCGGTCGAGCCATGAAAACACTGTCTGGTGCCATTGCAGCGAGTTCTTAGGGCTGAGCACCCAATGGTTCTCGCCCGGAAACACCAGCAGCTGGCTGGGAATGCGCTTTTCCTGAAGCACGGTGAAGGATGCCAGCCCCTGAGTGTAGGGAACGCGGAAGTCCTTCTCGCCAGTCACCACCAGCATCGGCGTTTTCCACGCGTCGATGTGATTGACCGGGTTCCACTTCTCATACTCGGCTGCTGCCTCGGCATAACCGCCGCCAAAGTCCCAGCGCGGGAACCACAATTCCTCGGTGGTGAAATAGAAGCTGCGCATGTCGAACAACCCGTCATGCTGGATCAGGCAGCGGAACCGGTCGGGCCATTTGCCCGCAATCCAGTTCATCATATAGCCGCCATAGCTGGCGCCCATCGCGCAGGCACGATCACCGTCGATAGACGAATCCTGCGCCAATGCAGCGGCGAGGCCTTTCTGCAAATCCTCCAGCGGCTTGCCGCCCCAATCGCGGTTGATCGCATCGGTAAAGGCCTGCCCGTATCCTGTGCTGCCGTGGAAATCGACCGAGATCACAGCATAGCCCTGGCTCGCCAGAACGCGCGGGTTCCAGCGGGTTGACCAGCCATCGTTGAACGATCCCTGCGGGCCGCCGTGAACGTACAGGATCGCCGGGAGTTTGCCGGTGTGCGCCTCGGGCTTGTGAATCTGGCCCCACACAGTGTCGCCATTGGCGCCTGCGAAGCTGAAGCGCGTGGTCATGACCGAAGCAAGCTTGCCCATCCGGCTGACTGCAATGTCAGTCAGCGGTTCGGCCTGCTGCCAGCCTTCGGACAGATACAGTTCGGCTGGCCCGCCCACCGAATCGCGGGTGAACAGCAGTCGTTCGCTGTGCAGCGGAGTGACATTGCCGATATGCGCTTCATTGCCCGCCATCAGGTCGAGCCGCTCGACCGCGCCGCTACGCGGATCGATGCGGAATGCCGGGGTGTCGAGCACGTCCTGCGCCGTGGCGATCAGCCAGCGGCTGTCGGGGGTCCAGGCGAGCGAGCCGACCGAACGGTCCCAATCCTGCGTCAGGGCAGTGGTCTTGCCGCTGCGCAGATCGCGCAGCATGACCACTTGACGGTCCGCCTCATAAGTTGGCCGTGCCATCGCCACATAGGCCAGGAACTGGCCATCGGGCGACGGGGTGGGCAGCGCATCAAGCGCTTCATTGGCGGCGGTCAGATTGGTGGGGGCGCTGCCGGTCAGATCGGACCACCAGATGTCCAGATTGGTCGAATATGGCTCATCCGCACCGGCTTCACGCGCGGTGAAGTACACACTCTTGCCATCGGGTGCCCAGGCGATGTCCTCACCTCCGCCAAAGGGCTGGGTGGGGGTATCGCCGGTGGGCGCGCCGTCACCGGCTGGGCCGTCGAGTGCGACACCCGGTCCCTGCGCGGTGCCATCCTGAAGCGCAAAGGCGAACACGCGGCTATGCGTACCGGGGGTTTCCCAGCCGTCCCAGTGCCGCACAAAACCGCCGCTGCCATCGAACAGCCGCCCGTCGCCGGGGCCGGGCAGATACGCTTTGGCGCTGTCATCGCAGTCCAATCGGATGCAGCTGCGCGGCAATTCTGCCCATACTGCGATATGCCCGCCGTCGCGCGCAACGGTGTAACCGTTCACACCGCGCGCAAAATCGGTAACTTGTTTGATGCCGCTGACGCTGCCGTCGGGATCGACGCGGGCGCGCCAGACCTGACTAGTGGCGTCCTTGCCAGCTGCCGGGGTGGCATCATCCGCAAGGTAATAGAGCCAACCATCGCCGCCGAACGCGGCGTCGCTGGCGCCCTTGAGGGCGGTCAGCTCGACTGCCGGAGTGCCCTGAGTGTCGAGCGGGCGCAGATACAGCGCGGTGCTGCGCTTGAAACTGTCGGGATCGGTGGTGGTGACAGGATAAATCGCGATGCGCCCATCGGCATCCACCGCGGGACCGCCCAGTCGCGGCATGGTGACCAGATCTTCGGCGCTCATCGCCGGACGCTCCTGCGCGGCGAGCGGTGCGGGCACCATAAGCGATGCGAGGGAGAGGCCGATAAGGCGGGCGAGCGGGCGCGAAACCCATTTTCGTGCAGTCATGGGTGGAGGGTCTAGCCCTCGCGCCGCCCGATGATAAGGGGCAAAATCAGCTGCGCTTGCCAGCGATCCGCGTGATTTCCGCCTTCACCAGCTCTTCGACCATGCCGGGCAGGTTCTCGTCCAGCCATGCGGCCAGCATCGGGCGCAGCAATTCGCGTGTCAGCCCTTCGAGCGACGTTTCGCCGGAACGCACGATTTGCGGCTGTTTGCCGGGCTTGGACAGCATCGCCAGCGCGGCGAAGTTTTGCTGCATGGCCGTGCGCGTATCGGCGCGGACCAGTGGATCGTCGGCAGAGTCGCCGTCCTGCATGTCGCTATCACCGGAATCGCCAGGGCGATCATCAGCCTGCACCATTTCGGATTCGTCCAGCTCGAGAACTTCGGCAGCCTCTTCCGCATCGGCGGGTTCGGCGCGTTCGCCATCATCCGCGCCCACCATGTCAGAACCCAGCGTGCGACGGCGACGCTCGGCAATCGCGTCATCACGATTGTCGCGGGCAATCACCTTCTTGATCGAGTCGAGAATCTCTTCGACCGAGGGTTCACCTGGCTGGTGCATGGAAATCTTCCCCTGTTGGCGAATCGCATTCTAGCCGATTCGGCGCAGGCTTACATAGAAGTTTTGGGTCCGTATGTCTCCGCAGGCGGAATTTCGGCATCCGCTGCAGACACATCGACCGTGCGCGTCGCCTGCGCCTCGGGGTCCGGATCGCGGTCCCAATCGAACCATTTGCCATTTACGCGGTCGTAATTGGTGATCGGATCATACAGCAGTCCCTCGTCGACCAGACCCAGATCGCGCGCCTCGGCACGGCCCATCGCCGCGAGCAGCGAAAAACCGGCGACGTATGCGTTGCGGCGCGCGGTCACGAGCTGGACCCGCGAACGGAGCAATTCCTGTTCGGCGTTGAGCACGTCGAGAATGGTGCGATTGCCGATCGAGTTTTCGGCGCGGACGCCCTCAAGGCTAAGCTCGCTGGCGGCGACGGCGCTCTGGCTGCTTTCGATAATGGCCAGCGATGCCTGCCAGCTCGACCATGCCGAGCGCACTTGCGCGATTGCATCGCGTTCCGCAGCGATGACGTTTTCCAGCGCTGCGGCAGAACGCGCCTGCGCCTGCCGTTCGAGAGCGGCAGGAAGGCCGCCCTGAAACAGCGGGACGCGCAGCGAAACCCCGGCCTGAGCTGCGCCGCTGCTCTGCGGCAGGACGACATTCGGCACATTGCTGCGCAGCGAGCTGAGCGTGTTCTGGTAATCGTATCCGGCGAACACTGACACGCGCGGCAGGCGCGCCGATCCGGCGACGTCGATGTCATAGCCCGATGCCTCGGCCCGCTCTTTCGCGGCGATCAGATCGGGATTGTTGGCCAGAGCGATATCGACTGCGGTGCCGACATCCTGCGGCAGACCGGGCAGCGGTGGTGGCGGCTGGAGATTGTCAGGCGCATCGCCGACCAGCTGGATATAGGTTTCACGGGCGGCGATCAAATTGGCTTGCGCACTGCGCAAATCGCCCTGCGCCAGCGCCAGCCGCGATTGCGACTGCGCCACATCGGTGCGGGTAAGGTCGCCAATTTCGAACCGGTCGCCAGTCGCCTGAAAGTTCACGCCAAGCACATCGACCTGATTGGCCGAGAGCCCAACCAGTGCCTGACCGCGCAGCACATCCATATATGCAGCCACGACGCGCGTGAAAATTGCGCTTTCGGTAGCGCGCAAATCGGCGCGGCCCGCTGCGACACGGTTTTCAGCAGCGCGGATCGAGTTTTTGACAGCTCCCCCCTGATACAGCGGCACACCCAGATCCAGCCCGCCCGAAAACAGCCGATCCGGGCCATTCGCCGAAGCACCAGTCAGAAATTCGGTATAAGCGCCGGTGGCGGCAACATTGGGCCGGCCTGACGCCTTTTCGACCGCAACGGTTTCGTCAGTCGCACGCTGTCCCGCACGCGCAGCGGCCAGTGTGGGGTTGTTGAGATAGGCTTCGGTCAGCGCTTCCTGCAGCGTATCGGCAGCTGCGGGCACGGCAAATGCCAGCGCCACAAGGCTCGACCCGATCGCCAGCGCTGCCGAAAACCTTTTGCGCCGCATCAGAAACTCCAGGACGGTGGACGGTCGAACTGGCCAAGCCGGGGAATGCCCATTTCAGCCAGCGGCAGCAGTGCCAGCGCGCCGCCTGCCTTGCGCCCGGTGGCAAGCCGCGTCACGCCGCGCTCGACCAGTCCAGTAACAATGCGTCCGCCCTCAGCCACCAGCTTGGCCATTGCAGCGGGCAAATGCTCGACCGCGCCATCAACCAGGATCAGATCATATTCGCCGCGATGTTTGCCTGCCACCGCCTGTTCGGGCGTAAGTGTGGCGAGCGATTGGGCCAGCGGAGTGACCAGCGCTGGCAAATATCCGCTGCCGCCGTCGATCACCAGCACGCGGTCCGTCATCGAGGGATGCGCCTCGGCCAGCATCGCCCCGTGGAACAGCGGCGCGGCAAGGAAGCGGCCTTCGCCGAGCCGCATCGCACGGTCGGCATAGGCACTGCTTCGCAGCGTATCAGGCACGAAATCCTCACGCGGGACAGTGCCCATGCGTTCGAGCACGAAAGCCTCGGTCACGCCGCTGGGGCGCAATTGGCTGTCGATCATCGCGCGGCGCGCGGCAGTCATGTCGGGAAGGGTCTGTGTAATCGTCATGTCCGCCAACTGTATTACAGTTCTAACACGCTTCTGCAAGCCATGATGCTTTAAGCACAACACCGCTTGCATCCAAGCGCTTTGACCACTGCCCCGAAACACGCTTAGGGAAGAGCGCAAATCTGCAACAAGGGATTACGCAGCGATGAGCGACATGGTGGTGATCGAAGAAGACGCGCTGATCGAGAGCGTGGCGGATGCGTTGCAATACATCTCCTATTACCACCCGATGGATTACATCCGCGCGCTGGGCGAGGCTTACGAGGCTGAACAAGGCCCCGCTGCCAAGGATGCGATTGCGCAGATCCTGACCAACAGCCGCATGTGCGCCGAAGGGCACCGTCCGATTTGCCAGGACACCGGCATCGTCAATGTCTTCGTCAAATGGGGGCAGAATTGCCGGCTGGACTCGGACCGCGCCTTGCAGGAAGTGATCGATGAGGGTGTGCGCCGCGCCTACAACCATCCCGACAACAAGCTGCGCGCCTCGATCCTCGCCGACCCCGCCTTCACCCGCCGCAATACACGCGACAACACGCCCAGCGTGCTGTCGGTGGAAATGGTGCATGGCGATACGGTATCGATCGATGTCGCAGCCAAGGGTGGCGGGTCGGAGAACAAATCCAAGTTCAAGATGATGAACCCCAGCGACAATATCGTCGACTGGGTGCTCGAACAGATCCCGTCGATGGGGGCGGGCTGGTGTCCGCCGGGGATGCTGGGCATCGGGATTGGCGGAACTGCCGAACATTGCATGAAGCTGGCCAAGCTCAGCCTGATGGACCCGATCGATATGGGCCAGCTGAAGGCGCGCGGGCCGCAAAACGATATCGAGCAGCTGCGCATCGACATTTTCGACGCGGTCAACGCGATGGGCGTGGGCGCACAGGGGCTGGGCGGCCTATCGACGGTGCTCGACGTCAAGATTTTCGACGCACCCTGCCATGCGGCGGGCAAGCCGGTGGGGATGATCCCCAATTGCGCCGCCACCCGCCACGCGCATTTCACGCTCGACGGATCGGGGCCTGCCTATCTGGAGCCCCCCAAGCTGGCGGATTATCCGCAAGTCACATGGCAGCCCGATGCTGCTGCCAAGCGGGTCGATCTCGACAATCTGACGGCGGAGGAAGTGGCCAGCTGGGAAGATGGCGACCGCCTGCTGCTGTCGGGCAAGATGCTGACCGGGCGCGATGCTGCGCACAAGCGGATCAAGGATATGATGGCGCGCGGTGAGGAATTGCCGGTCAATTTCAAGGGCCGCGCGATTTATTACGTGGGTCCGGTCGATCCGGTGATGGGCGAAGTGGTCGGCCCCGCCGGCCCCACCACCGCCACCCGCATGGACGTGTTCACCGAGATGATGCTCGACCTTGGCCTGCTGGCAATGATCGGCAAGGCGGAGCGCGGGCACGATGCGGTTGAGGTCATCAGCCGCTTCAAGGTCGCTTATCTGATGGCGACCGGCGGTGCGGCCTATCTGGTCAGCCGCGCGATCAAGGGCGCCCAGGTGGTGGCGTTTGAAGATCTGGGCATGGAGGCGATCTACGAATTCACCGTTGAGGATATGCCCGTGACCGTGGCAGTCGATGCGCGGGGCAACAATGTCCACACGCTGGCTCCCGCAAAATGGCGCAAGAAAATCGCCGAGGAACATTTGCTGCCGGGAACCTGAGCCGACGAGCGGCGCGACGCTCGACGAACGCCAATGCGCGTTCGACAGCGGCGCTGGCCTTTTTGTGAACAAGACGGCAGACCGGCACCGCCCATGAATTTTGTGACCTCCTCCGAATCTGAAGAGCCGCGGCTGACGCATGCGGCCGTGCTGGCATCGATTGCCGGGCTATGGCTGTGCTATTTCCTGCTCACCACTTTGCGCGGTTCTGTCGTCGGGCTTGAGCTGCAAGGCGAACTGCTGTGGCGCCGCGGTGTGGTCAGCCTGGCCGGGATGGGGGTCACGGCGCTGCTGTGGCTGGTGCTGCGGCTGGTTGAAGACCGCAGCCTTGGCCTGAAGGTCACCGTGGTACTGATTGCCTCGCTGCCAGCGGCCCTGCTGATTGCGCAGGTCAACCAATGGGTGTTCGCATCGGTCGAAGCGAAAGTGGAACAGAAGATCGGTGAGGATCGCGGGGTGTCGATCCGCCGCGATGAAGCGGGCAATCTGCTGGTCGATTTGCCGCGCGCGCCAATGGACCACGGGGTCGATGAAGCCAGCGCGGCATCCCCCCGCAGCATCATGATTGCGCCCGCCCCGACGGCCAGCGACCGTTGGCGGGCGATTTTCGATATTGCGCTCGGGCGCTATTTCCTGCTGCTCGCCTGGGCGGCGCTGTATCTCGCCATGCTTGCCGGGGCGCAGGCGCGCGCCGCGCATCAGCGTGAGGAGCGGTTCCGGTCGGCCGCCAAGTCGGCCGAGTTGCGTAGCTTGCGGTATCAGGTCAATCCGCATTTCCTGTTCAACACGCTCAATTCGCTGTCCGCGCTGGTGATGACGGGCAAGGCCGAACGCGCCGAGCAGATGATCCAGACCATCTCACGGTTCTATCGCCACAGTCTGGCTGACGATCCAACGGGTGATGTGGCGCTGGACGAAGAGATCGACCTTCAGGAGCATTATCTCGAAATCGAATCGGTGCGATTTCCCGAACGGCTGCGCATCAAGATCGACATTCCCTCCGAGCTGGCACATTTCAAAGTGCCGGGCATGATCCTCCAGCCACTGGTTGAAAACTCGGTCAAATATGGTGTTTCGGCGAGTGCCAGTCCGGTGACCATCGTGATCTCGGCACGCACAGAATATGAACGGCTGGTGCTGACGGTTGCCGATGACGGGCCGGGCGGCCAGCAGAGCGGCCACAAGGGTTTCGGCATCGGCCTGGCCAATGTGCGCGATCGGCTGAAAGCTCGTTTCGGCGATGCTGCCAGCGTGACCTCGGGCGCTTCCCAAAGTGGCGGATACGCCACCGAACTGCGGATACCATTGGTGAAACATGGCAGATAGTGAAGACACCCGTCTCCGCACCTTGATCGTCGATGACGAACCGCTGGCGGTCGAACGGATGCAGGTCATTTGCGCCAAGCTGGACGATCTTTCGGTCGTCGGCACTGCCAGCGACGGCGCGCAGGCGCTGCGACTGGTCGAGGCGCTGCAGCCCGATTTGCTGTTGCTCGACATGACCATGCCCGAGGTCGACGGTCTGTCAGTGGCGCGCGAACTGGCGAAGGCGAAAACCCGTCCGGCAGTTGTGTTTGTAACCGCGCATGACAATTACGCAGTCGACGCTTTCGATCTGGATGCGGTCGATTATGTGCTCAAACCCGTCAAACCCGAGCGGCTCGACCGGGCCGTGCGCCGCGCGCTGGCGCGGCGGGGCGAGGAGGGGCGCGAGGCCAGTCGCTGGCTGGAAGAACTGTGGATTCCGCACCGCTCCGAACTGATCCGGATCGAAACCGCCGAAGTGGGCCGGATCGATGCCGAGCGTGATTATGTCCGCCTGCATGTCGGCAATGGCGAAGAGGCGCGGTCCTATCTGCTGTTGCAGACGATTGCGGGGCTGGAAAAGCGGCTTGATCCCGCACAGTTCATTCGCATCCATCGCTCCACCATCCTGCGCAAGAACGGGATCAAGGGTCTGCGCCATGACGGGCTGGGGGTGTGGTCTGTTGAACTCGACAATGGCGAGGCGCTGCGGATCGGGCGGACCTATCTGTCCAAGGTCAAGGCGATGGCCGGACGCTGATCCAGCGCTGCTATATTTCAGAATAATCGGAAAAGTTGGATCCCCGACCGGGGGACTGCTTCCGGCCGGGGATCAGGTGGTCGGACTGGGGGGTCAGCCACCTATGCCATATTGTTCAACAACGGCGTCATATTGGGCGCGGGCCGCGATCCGCGCCTTGGCGTAGCAGCGGCGCCCATCACCATCCTTCAGCCGCGTTCAGGTGCGCTGTTCCTGATAATTGCAGGCCGTACGCGCAGCTTGGTCGAGGCGACGCTGCAATGCTTTGCGATCCGATTTCTTCGTCAGGTCGATGTCGGTGTATGTGACTGTGAGATCGCGGTTGTAGCCAGCGGCATTCTGGGCAAATGCGGGCGTGGGCGCGGCGGCAAGGGCGAGCCCAAGCGCGGCGGCAATAGCAAGATTCTTCGCCATTTTTCTATCCTTTCGATTGCAGCAAAGGTTTGGACGAGTTGCCCGGAAACACTGTGCCGACACACTTTGAATGCACCCATATTTTCCTCCCGGCAGCCCGGATTCGACGGGTGTTTCAGCGTTCTGACGACCTGCTGACCGTTACCGACCAAGTGCTGCTGGGCATCGGCGGGCGGCGAGCCTATGGTTCTTGGCGATGATCCTGACAGTGCTCTTCATTCTGGGTGTGGCGAATTTTGCCGTTCACAAGGCCGTGCTGGAAAGCGGGCATCCCTTTCTGGCGAGCGTGCCTGCGGCGCTGCGCGCCAATGGCGGGCGGATTTCTCTGACAGCGGAATTTATCATCCTGCTTTCGGCCATGTTGCTGGCCAATGGCGGGTGGAGCAGCGCGGGATGGGCTTATGCGTTCTACAGCGCTTGCAATGGCGTGGCCGGGTGGACAATGCTCCGGCGCGCTGAATAATCCTGTTGCCAGCTGCGGGAACAAGCTGAGGCTTTCCGCGCTCTCGTTCTATGACAGACCAATCCAGAATGTGGCTCGTGACCAATGCCCGCAGCGGCAGCAACACCGCCGATGCGCTGGTGGCGCTTTATGATTGCTGCGACGCGCGCGGCATCGTTGTGGAACGCCAGATCGACTTTCCTGACGAAGAATTGCCGACCCCCGAGCAGCTGGATGAGGCGGGCGTTGGCTGTCTGGCGATCTATACTGGCGATGGAACACTGAATGCGGCGATCACCGCCCTGTATGGCTGGGGCGGCTCGATCCTGGTGCTGCCCGGCGGGACGATGAATTTGCTTAGCATCCGCCTGCACGGTGACGTGGATGCGCCCATAGTGATCGAACGCTATGCCAATCAGGCGGTGCGCCCGGTGCGCCCGCTGATGGCGCGGTGCGAGAAGGGCGACGCGCTGGCCGGACTGTTGGCGGGGCCGGGCACAGCCTGGGGTTCGGTTCGCGAGGCCATGCGTGATTTCGACCTCTCCGCGATTGCGGAAACCGCCAGTCAGGCGATCAACGAGACCACGGCCGGCACGATGCTGCGCTGCGCAGAGCCAGCTCGGGGCAGGCCTGAAGGCTATCCCCTGATCGAGTTTTCCCCCAGCGACCGCGGGATGCAGCTGGACGGGTTCTCGTCGGAGACTACAGGCGAATTGCTGCAGCAAAGCTGGGCGCTGCTGCGCCGCCAGTTCCGTGAAGGGCCGCATATCCGGTTGGGGCTGTTCGATGAAGTCACGCTTGAGAGCGTCGACGGTGGCCCGGTCGAGGTGTTGATTGATGGCGAACCGGCCACACTTGGCCCGCGCGCAACATTCACAGTGGCAGCATGCGAGGTCGATCTGCTAGCGACCGATCATGGGTACTGACAACACGCGGATTTTTCACCTCTCGGACATCCACTTCGGCCTTGAGGACAATCGCGCGCTCGATTGGGTGGTGCAGGAAATTGCCGAGCGCCGCCCGGACGCGGTGGCGATTACCGGCGATCTGACCATGCGTGCGCGGCACCGCGAATTTGCCGCCGCAACGCATTGGATCATGTCGCTGGGCATTCCCGTGACGGTTGAAATCGGCAATCACGACATGCCTTATTTTAACCCGGTCGAGCGGTTCTTTGCGCCCTATCGCCGGTTTCAGGGCATGGAGAGCGTGGTTGAGCGCGAACTTAACCTGCCGGGCCTGGCGATTGTGCCGCTGAAGACTGCCGTGCGGATGCAGCCCCGGGCCAATTGGTCGAAGGGCTGGATCAGCAAGCGGGCGCTGGAAAAATGCCTGACTGCGATCGACGCCCTGCCTCCTGGTGTCAAAGCGCTGGTGACCGCGCACCATCCGCTGCGCGAGGTCGGCACGGCAGGCACGGCACTTACCCATGGCGGCAACAATGCGCTGGCGGAACTGGCCAAGCGTCCCGTTGCCGCAGTGTTGTCGGGGCATGTCCATGATGCGTTCGATATCGTCGAAGCGACCACCAATGGCCCGGTGCGGATGATTGGTGCGGGGACTTTGTCCAAGCGCACGCGCTCGACTCCGCCAAGCTATAACGAGCTGATGTGGGACGGGCAGGATTTGACCGTGTGTGTGCGCAATCTGGAAGATATCGCGACGCCGTCCATGCAGATCGACGACGTCCCGGAAAATGCCCTGCCGCCGCGTGAACCGGGCGAGCCGGTCGCACCGATCCGTCAGGTGCCGCGCGTAGACCCGCCGGTGCACTGACCGCGGCGGCGACTTTCTATTCGATAATCACCGCCGCCTGCATATTGGCAAAGGCGAGATAGCGATACTTCAGGCCAGCAAGCTTGCAGACCTCCTGCCAAGCGCGAAACTCGCCTTGCTGCCAGTTGGGGTAGCCGTAATATTCGTCGAAAATGATGACGCTGCCAGTGGTCAGGCGCGGGGCGATCGTCTCCAGGACATAGCGCGCGCTGGCGTAAGTATCGCAATCGAGGTGGCACAGCCGCACGGGCGCGTCAGGATGCTCAGCTAGGAATGACGGCACTGTGTCTTCAAACCAGCCCTTGATCAGTGCGACATTGCTGCTGACCTTGGGCAAATTCCCTCCCAGATCGAATGCACCCTTGGGCAAATGATAGCCGGTCCAGTCTTCGGCCAGCCCGGTGAAACTGTCGAAGCCATACAGCCGCTCGCCGGGGAAGCGCTTGGCGAGATGGTTGATCGACACCCCCTCGAACACGCCAAATTCCAGCATCATCCCGCTCTCAAGCTGTGCGTGTGACGCGGCATAATCCCACAGCTCTTCGCGCAGCCGGAAGATCATCGCCTGATCGAGGTGCTGCGCTGCATAATCGGCGGATTGCCGCGCCGCCGCTTCGCGCAACAGATCGTAGACCTCGATCTTGTAAGGCGAGAGCATCCGCGTGAGAGCGTGCTTGATCCGGCGCAAGGGCATCGCGCCCTTCAAGCGGCAAACCAGCGGATTGGCAATCCTTTGTGCAGTGCTGGCGGGCAAGAAAAAAGGCGACCCCGTTGCCAGGGCCGCCTTCTTTTGGCGATCACATGGATCGGTTGGAAGCGGCTTAACGCTTCGAGAACTGGAAGCTCTTGCGTGCCTTGGCACGGCCATACTTCTTACGCTCGACCACGCGGCTGTCGCGGGTCAGGAAGCCAGCGGCCTTGACGGCTGCGCGCAGCGTCGGTTCGTAGCGCGTCAGTGCCTGGCTGATGCCGTGCTTCACAGCGCCAGCCTGGCCCGACAGACCGCCGCCCTTGACCGTAGCGACGATGTCGTACTGGCCCTGGCGTTCGGTGATGGCGAACGGCTGATCGATCACGAGGCGCAGCGTGGGACGTGCAAAATACACTTCCTGATCGCGGCCATTGATAGTGATCTTGCCCGTGCCCGGCTTCAGCCAGACGCGTGCCTTGGCATCCTTGCGGCGGCCAGTGGCATAGGCGCGACCCTGCTTGTCGAGCACCTGCTCGCGCAGGGGAACTTCGGCCTTGGCAGCGATTTCAGCGGCGTCGCCTTCCGGCGCGCCCCCGGCGATGTCTTTCAGATCAGCGAGATCGGTGACGGTTTCGCCACTGGTGTTGGTGGTGTCGGCCATTACGCGGCAGCCTTGTTCTTGCGGTTCATCGAGGCGACATCGAGCACTTCGGGCTGCTGCCCGTCATGCGGATGCTCGGTGCCGTTGTAGAGGTGGAGCGCCTTCATCTGCGCACGGCCCAGCGGGCCACGCGGGATCATGCGCGTCACGGCTTTTTCAATCACACGCTCGGGGAAACGACCTTCCAGCACCTTGGCCGGGGTGGTTTCCTTGATACCGCCGGGGTGGCCGGTGTGCTTGTAATAGATCTTGCCGGTCATCTTCTTGCCGGTGAACTTCACCTTGTCGGCATTGAGGATGATGACGTGATCGCCGCAATCGACATGCGGGGTGTAGCTGGGCTTGTGCTTGCCGCGCAGCAAATTGGCGACAATCGCTGCCAGACGGCCCACGACGAGCCCTTCGGCGTCGATAATGTGCCACTTCTTTTCGACCTCGGCCGGTTTGATCGACCGGGTGGTCTTGGTGAGAGCCTTCATGGCTGTGATATCCGTTTCTAGTGTTTGCAGCACTTGCCGCTGAGGCAAGCACCCGTCCGGCGAATCCGGGTTTGTCCGAATTTGCGAAGCGCGGACCAAATGGCGCCGACACCCCGATTAGTCAAGCAAATCCGCCCGTCTTGGCTGCGGTAAAATAATACCGCAGCATAATATCGCAACGGTTTTGCGCGCATCTGGCGGGTCAGAAAGCGGCCAGTGTCCAGCGCTCTTTTGCTGTGCGCTGAGTGTCGGCGATGCGCGAGACGATCATTTTCTCGCAGGTATCCAGCAGGCCAGACGCTGGATCGATATGGGTGACCAGCGTAATTTCCAGCTCACCTGCTGTCCCGTCGGGTAGCGGTATGGTGCGCGTCACCGTGCTGGCGCCGGGTGCGGGAAAGAACAGATCGAGCGGGACAGTGCTGACCAGCGCCGCCGACGTCTGATGCAATTGCGCGATAAAGCTGCGCGAATCCGCGCTCGCATGTTTGCCCAGAGCAGCCAGCGCCGCATCCACCGCGCTTGTCATATCGCTATCCGCCGTGGCGGGAGAATTGACGATCCGGCCATCCGCATCGAGCAGTGCGGGAAACAGCCCCGTGACATCGCGCTGGCGCTCAAGCGCGGCTAGCGGGGCGAGTGCTGCAGGTGCCTCGACTTCGCAGCTCAGCTGGCGGCCAGCAATCTGCATCCCGCGGCCCACGACTTCAAAACGGCATTCCCAATCGCGTGTGACCACCAGCGCTGCGCCGCCGACCAGCTCACGCTCCAGCACCCGCTGCAACCGCATGGCGTGCGGCGGGGCGCTCAGTTTGCCAGTCGCTCTGGCCGGGGCAGCGGTGACACCCAGCGCTGCCAGCGGGGCGAGGGCCATCACGCCCATGACTTCCAGCACCGACCGGCGATTAATGCGCCCCATGTCTTTCATCCCCCCAAAGCTCCCAGTCATTGCGCCGTGCCGCTCCCCGCAGAATCGCAGCGCCAGCCCATTATTGCGGGGGTGTCATAAGGGTGCAGGGCCTCAAGCCGGGTGACTGCGCGGTCCAGCAGGCTGGCATCCGTTTTGATCAGCGCCGGAATTTCTTCGCCCGCGCCCATTTCGCCCTGCCAGCAGAATAGCGAGCGGATCGGGCCGCCGATATTGATGCAGCCGATCAGATTTTCTGCGAGCAATTGACCGCCCAATCGCTCCGCAGTCGCAGCATCGGGGAAGGGGCAATAGATCAGTGCCGTCATGCGCGCCGCCCCAGCACGTGTGCGCCCCAGGCGAAGCAGGCGACCAGCAACGCGCCGACCACCTGATGCGCCACCGCCAGCCACAGCGCGACGCCGGTCATCACTGTGGCAATGCCCAGCAGTATCTGCGTGCCGAAGGCGCTGTGAATGGCAATCGAGGCGCGTCTCTCAAGCGGTTTCACCCGGCGCGCCATCACAATCAGCGCCGCCACCGCGGCCCACGCCCACCAGCGATGCAGGAAATGGATCAGGAAGGGATCGTGCGTTGCAGCATAGAAAAATCCGCGCGCGCCATCGTATTCGGGGATCAGGCGGCCCTGCATCAACGGCCAGCTATCCGAAGCCAGTCCGGCATTCAGCCCCGCGACCCATGCCCCCAGCAACAGCTGGACGAACAGGATCGCCGCCACCCAGCTGGCCATTGCAGTCCATCTTGCGGGAGCCGCTGCGGGGTCGCGATCCAGGGCGCGCAGGTCCAGCGCGGTCCAGACCAGCCCGCCGAGTGTGAAAAAAGCGGTCAGCAGATGGATCGACAGCCAGAAATGGCTGACATCGGTCATCTCTCCCGACAGCCCGCTGCGTACCATGAACCAGCCGAACACGCCCTGCAGCCCGCCCAGCGCCAGCAATGCGACCAGCCGCAGCTTATATCCGGCAGGGATCGCCCGGCGCACCCAGAACCATGCCAGCGGCAGCGCGAAAGCGATTCCGATCAAGCGGCCCAGCAGGCGGTGAAACCACTCCCAGAAAAAGATGAATTTGAACGCGGCAAGATCCATTCCGGCGGGTCCGGTTTCGTTGCGATATTCAGGTGTCTGGCGGTACAGATCGAACTCTTGCTGCCACTGCGCCTCGTCCAGGGGGGGCAAGGTGCCGCTGACCGGGTTCCACTGCGTGATCGACAGCCCGCTTTCGGTCAGCCGGGTAATCCCGCCCACTGCAACCATCAGCACCACCATGGCCGCCACGATCAACAGCCACAGCGCAATGGCGCGGGGCCGTGTTTGCGCCGGGTCTTGCGCGGCAGTTTTCAGGACTTGGGGAGACATGGCCGCCTGTGTGATGACGCGCGCCGCCTTTCGCAAGGGCAAAACGAATTGCGCGGCTATCGCCTCTCCGCCGATGGCGAAATTACAGCGGAACAGGGCATTCCCCTTGCATCACGTTACATCGTCACATATCTGTGTTGCATGTTGCAACGTGCCATTTCCCCGATTCGTCGGCGGCTCGACCGTGCGGGCATCTTCCTGTCGGGTGCGTGTGCGGTGCATTGCCTGCTGTCGATTGTGCTGGTGTCCGGTCTGGGTCTGGGCGAGGAGCTGTTTCTCTCGCCCGACATCCACCGCATCGGCCTGGTGATCGCAACGCTGATTGCGGCGGTTGCGATTGGCTGGGGCGCGCTGCGTCACCGCATGGCTGCACCCTTTGTGGTGGCGATGACCGGCCTGACATTTATGGGCGGCGCACTGGCGGTGCCGCATGGTGCGAAAGAGGCGATCCTGACCATCATCGGCGTCGCATTGGTCTCGCTCGGCCACATCCTCAACATGCGCCATACGCACTCCGCGTCTTGCGCGGAGCGTTGCAAGGATTAAGTGGCGGGGCATGACAGCCCCTATCTCCCTGACCGTTAACGGCGAACTGCGCCGCACTTCTGCCACCACAATAGCCGCGCTGGTGCGCGAACTGGACCTCGACCCGGCCAAGGTCGCGGTTGAACGCAATGGCGTGATCGCCCCGCGCAGCGAATTGGCGCAGCATCCGGTCAGTGACGGCGATACGCTGGAAATCGTCCATTTCGTCGGCGGCGGCAGCGGGGATGACAGCTGGACCGTGGCGGGCCGTACCTTCACCTCGCGGCTGATTGTCGGGACCGGCAAATATAAGGATTTTGCGCAGAACGCCGCCGCGCTGGAGGCTTCGGGCGCGGAAATCGTCACCGTGGCGGTCCGCAGGGTCAATGTCAGCGATCCCAAGGCGCCGATGCTGACCGACTTCATCGACCCGAAAAAGACGACCTATCTGCCCAATACCGCAGGCTGCTTCACCGCCGACGACGCGATCCGCACCTTGCGGCTGGCGCGCGAGGCGGGTGGTTGGGATCTGGTCAAGCTGGAGGTGCTGGGCGAGGCGCGCACACTCTATCCCGATATGCGCGAGACGCTCAAGGCCACTGAAATCCTTGCGAATGAGGGCTTCCTGCCGATGGTCTATTGCACCGATGACCCCATCGCGGCGAAGCAGTTGGAAGAGGCGGGCGCCGTGGCGGTCATGCCTCTGGGCGCGCCAATCGGCAGCGGGCTGGGCATCCAGAACCGCGTGACCATCCGCCTGATCGTCGAAGGCGCCAGCGTGCCCGTGCTGGTCGATGCCGGTGTTGGCACTGCCAGCGATGCAGCTGTGGCGATGGAACTGGGCTGCGACGGTGTGCTGATGAACACCGCCATTGCCGAGGCGAAAGACCCCATCCGCATGGCCCGCGCGATGAAACTGGCAGTCGAGGCCGGGCGACACGCCTATCTCAGCGGCCGCATGGCCACGCGCAAATATGCCGACCCCAGCTCGCCACTGGCGGGCTTGATCTAGACCAATTTAGGCCATCAACACCAATTGTTAACCAAGTTCGGTGACATTCACCCTGCAACAGGGAGTGCCATCATGGCCGTCACGAATGCCGCATCGCTCACCATCGCCGAAATGCGCGAATTCGCCAGCTTCACCGCTGCCGAACAGCGCTATATCCGCCGCAGTCTCGATATCGGTCTGGGGCGCTGTGATGCGTTTCGTGTCTGGGGCCGCAACGCGGTCGAAAACGCCGCGATCCGCAGCCAATATGTCGCTTATCAGGAATTGAAGGCGCTGCGCCAATCGGTGCCGCAGGATTCGGGTTTCGACCGGATCGAAGGGTTTGTCGGCAAGCTCACCCGCGTGGCCGCTTTCGACCTTGCGCAGGAACGCATGGACAGTTTCTCCGCCTTCCGCTTCCTCTACGAACGCCTGCTGGGCGCCGAAGCGCGTCCGTGGCTGCCCAGCGCCTTCTGCGCCGCCGCAGCCCTGCCGCAAATTCGCCCTGAACGCCGTCGGATGCTGCTGCAATCCATCAGCGAAGCCGCCGCAACCGCGCCAGGCTGGAGCGACCGCGCACCCAGCTTCTATCCGGAGTTCATCGAGGAAGTGGCTGCGTAAGAGCCACAGTCGTTCATCGACAGTTCTTCGTCACCGCATTGCGGCGAGCTTCCTGCCGAAATGACTCCAGCTTTTCCGAAACCGCTTTGTCGGCATCATCGATAGAGCCACCTCCGGCCTCGACCGCATTGAAAAGCCCTTCAAGGGCAATTCCCTGCTCCTCAGTGCAGATGAAGTCATCGGAATTAGGTGGGACGTATCCGCCCGTAGAGATACAGGCGTCGTCGCCGAAGCCTTCGAAGCAAACGCTTTCATAGGAAACGGGAACGCTCGAAGTTGCTACACCCAATCCCGTTATGCCTACCGTTAGCCGCTTGTACTCGGCATCTGCGACAGAATCTTCATAGCCTGCCATTCGACACTCGCAATTGATGCGCGAGATTTCCTCAAGCCGTTCTAAGTCTAAAGAAACTTTGGAATCGTTCGTCGTCTCGGCATCTCCACCGCAGCCTGAAATCAAAAGTGAAACGGCGAGGCTGACCGGGTACCGCATCATTGTTCTAAATCTCTTCCACAATCAGATAGGTCACCGTGGTCTCGCCCACATTCACTACTTCGTGCCACTCCACGCCGTCGCTCGAATAATCCGAGCCCGTCGCCAGCGTCGCCGTGCGCGTGCCGCTTTCGCTGGTGAGCTTCATCGTGCCTCCGATCAGCGCGTATCCGTAATGCGGCGGGTGATAATGCCGTTCGTGGCCCACACCCGGCGGGAAGGTGCAGCGCAGCAAGCGGTGCGTGTCGGTCTGGTGCTGGAGCGTGCAGACCCGCTCTCCTTCCCAGCCCGCTTCGAGCGCGGAGGGTAGCGCATCGCTGATGTGCTGGCGCGTGGTGCAGCTGCCGAGCAGTAGCGTGCCGGCAAGGATTATCCCTATATCTCGCATATTTAGCTGCGGTAAAGCCCGTCGAGGCGCTCGCCGTAGCGATCCCTGATCTTATGCCGCCGGATTTTCATGCTCGGCGTCATCTCTTCGTTTTCGACGGTGAAGGCTTCGTCGGCAAAGGTGAACTGGCGGACCTTTTCGACCACTGACAATTCCTTGTTCACCCGGTCCAGAGCCTTGCGCACTTCGGCCCGGAATTCGGGATTGTCCTGCAATTCGCGCAGGTCGAATTTCTTGCCCTGCGCCTTGGCCCAGTCGAGCGCCCATTCGGCATCGGGGACAATCAGGCCCACGATATAGGGGCGCTGGTCGCCGGTCACCATTGCCTGGCCGATTTCGGGCTGCAGGGTCAGCATCCCCTCGACTTTTTGCGGGGCGATATTGTCGCCCTTGTCATTGACGATCATGTCTTTCTTACGGTCGGTGATGACCACCCGGCCCTGATCATCAACATGGCCGATATCGCCGGTGTACAGCCAGCCGTCTTGCAGCGCCCGCCCGGTTTCGGCGGGGTTCTGCCAATAGCCATGCATTACCAGCTCGCCGCGGCAGAGGATTTCGCCATCCTCGGCAATCTTGATTTCCACGCCGCGCATGGGCGGGCCGACGGAATGCATGGCGATCCCGGCGGCGGGGCGGTTGCAGCTCATCACCGGGCCAGCCTCGGTCTGGCCATAGCCCTGCAGCATGGTCAGACCCATCGCATCGAAGAAGATGCCGACTTCGGGATTGAGCGGCGCGCCGCCGCTGACCATCGCCTTGACCCGGCCGCCGAATTTGGCGCGAATCTTGGGGCGCAGCAGGCGGGCGACCACGAAATCGCGTACAGCATCGCCAAACTGCGGCTTTCCGGCAGCACGCCGTTCACCGACACCCAGCGCAGTGTCCATCAGTTTGAGCGCCATGCCGCCCTGCTTTTCGATCTGCTTCATGATCCGCGTGCGCAGCACTTCGAACAGGCGCGGGACGACGACCATGATCGTCGGCTTCACTTCCTCGATATTGCTGGCCAGTTTCTCCAGCCCTTCGGAATAGAATATCTGCGCGCCGACAGAGATCGGCAGGAATTGCCCGCCAGTATGCTCGTATGCGTGGCTAAGCGGGAGAAAGGACAGGAAGCGCTCGTCATTCGACAGGCCGAAATCATCGATCAGGATTTCGCCCGCGCCCGCGACATTGCACAGGATCGCGCCGTGATGCTGCATCACTCCGCGCGGGGCACCGCCGGTGCCGCTGGTGTAGATGATGCAAGCGGTGTCGCCGCGCCCGATGGTGGCAATCCGCTCCCGCACAGCCTGACGGGCCGTGGCCGCATCGCCTTGCGTCAGGTCGGCCCATGTGTGGCAGCTAAGATTGCCGCCCTGATATTTGCGGATGCCGTCGATCGGGATGATATGTTCGGCAATTCCGGTGTGCATGATCGCCGGGATCAGCGGTCCGGACAATTTCTCGTTCGACACGATCACCGCGCGGGCGCCCGAATTGTCGAGAATATGGACGTGATCGCGCTGCGTATTGGTGGTGTAGGCCGGAACGGTAATGCAGCCCGCCGCCATGATCGCCAGATCGGCAATGCACCATTCGGGCCGGTTTTCCGACACCAGCGCCACGCGGTCGCCATCGGTCAGGCCCATGGCGCGCAGCTTTTCTGCCAGAATACATACCTGATCGGCAGTTTCACCCCAGCTCAGCGTCTGCCATTCACCGGCGCGCTTGTGGCCGAGAAAGGGCTGGTCGGCCTTTTCGTCGGCATGCTTGAGGAACAGCTCGACGAGGTTATTTGCCGCATCGATATCTGAAAGCACTTCGGGCTCCTCGTAGTTTCTTGTTTTGTTTGCGTCCCAACGTTGCGGGGCGGCTTAGGCTCCCGCTGCCGCTACGGCAAGACCATGCACGGGCGGCATTAACGGCGTCTCAGGGCAAGATCAGATCACTTTCGATGCGCGGGTCACGCGCGCCCTGCCAGCCGCTGGCAGAGCGTAGGATGGCACCGCCCTTTACCGGGGCGGCGCGTGCGGTAATCTGGCTGTGGCCCAATGCCTCGAAAGCGGGAATGGCGGTTTCCAGCCAGGTGCCCTGTTCGACCAGTATCGCATCGCCAAACGCCATGATGAAGGGCATCCCGACCGCTTCGCCGGCCGATGCACCGAAATCGATAGCGGCAATGATGCTGCGCGCGGTCTGGACCGGGATGGTGGAGCCGCCAGCGGCACCGACGGCGAGGAATGGCCGGCCCTGCGGGTCCCAGACCACAGCCGGCGACATCGAGCTGCGCGGACGCTTGCCGCTCTCCACCCGGTTGGCGACCATACGGCCCTCCACTTCTGGCGAGCGGCTGAAATCGGTCAGTTCATTGTTGAGATAAAATCCCGAAGCCATCAGCCCGGACCCGAACGGCCCCTCGATGGTGGAGGTGTAGCTGACCATCGTGCCTGCCGCATCCACGGCGGCGAGGTGCGATGTGCCGCGCTCCTCAGGCTCGTCGCCGTCGGCCAAGGCAATGGGTGCACCAGCCGGTTTGCCCGGAGCGGCAAAGGCCAGCGTGGTCGCGGGATCGATCAGGGCGCTTCGCTGCGCCAGATAGGACGGATCGACCAGTCCGGCGACGGGCACCGACACGAAATCGCTATCCGCCAGATACAATTCCCGGTCGGCATAGGCCAGCCGCTGCGCTTCGAGAAACAGGTGCCAGGTGACCGGGTTTTCCGCGCCCAGCGCCGACAGGTCGAAGCGTTCGAGCATGCCGAGGATTTGCAGCACGGCGACACCGCCCGAAGTCGGCGGACCCATCGCACAGATGCGATAGGCGCGGTAATTGCCGCATACCGGAGCCCGTTCCTGCGCCTCGTAATCGGCCAGATCGGCGGGGGTCATTGCCTTGTCATGCGGCGTGGCAGCAGCAGTGGTGGTGGCGATTTCCTCGGCCAGCGCGCCGGTATAGAACGCCTGCGGCCCGCGTGCGGCGATATCTGTGAAGGTCCGCGCCAGCGCCGAATTGGTGACCACATGGCCCACGGGATGCGCGGCCCCCGCTGCGTCATAAAACAGCGCCTTGGCCACCGGCGAACCACCGGCATGTTCGGGCATCCGCACCAGATAATCGTGCAGGCGCGGATTGATGCGGAACCCGTCACGGGCCAGCGCAATCGCGGGTTCGAACAATTTGGCCCAGGGCAGCCTGCCATTCTTGGCGTGCGCGCGGGCGGCCATTGCGACATTGCCGGGTACCCCCACGCTCAAGCCGCTGCGGACCGATTCGCGGTAAGCGGGAAGTTTTCCGTCAGGGCCAGAGAACCACTCAGGTCCAGCCGCCGCCGGGGCTTTCTCGCGCCCGTCAAAGCTTTCAGCGGTGCCAGCGGCGGTGCCGCGCACCAGAAAGCCGCCGCCACCAATGCCGGAGCTTTGCGGTTCGACCACTGTCAGCGCCAGCATGGTGGCAACCGCGGCGTCAGTGGCATTGCCACCAGCGCGCAGCATGGCCATCCCGGCCTCCTCAGCGCGTGGATCGGCGGCGGTCACTGTGCCGGCAAAACCGGCTGGCGGAGCGATTGGTGCGGCGGGCGCATTGGCGGGGAGAGTGGCGCAGCCAGCGAGAAGGGCGGCAGCAAGCGAAACGGTAAAAGCACGGATCATGCGGGGGACGCTACTCCGTCCCGACCGCCTCGGCAATCGAGGTAAAGCCGTCACGGCGCATCATTTTTTCCAGCCCACTGACAATCCGCCGCGCCAGTCCCGGTCCTTCATAGACCAGCGCGCTGTACAGTTGGACCAGGCTGGCCCCGGCGCGGATGCGCGCCCAGGCGTCTGCGGCGCTGGCAATGCCGCCTACACCGATCAGCGGAACCGCGCCGCCGGTTGCCTTGCGGAAATCACGGATGCGGCCCAGCGCCAGCTGCGTCAGCGGTGCGCCGGAGAGGCCTCCCGTTTCGCCGCGGTGATGCGAGCGCAAATCAGGGCGCGAGATGGTGGTGTTGGAGACGATCAGCGCGCCCAGCTGCTTGTCCAGCGCAATCCGCGCAATCGCGTCGATATCGGCACGCTCCAGATCGGGCGCGACCTTGAGGAAAATCGGCGGGCCGTCAGCGCCGCGTGCATCCAGCACAGCGTCAAGCAGGGCAGTCAGCGCGCCCTCGTCCTGCAGGGCGCGCAGGCCGGGCGTATTCGGGCTGGAGATATTGACCGCCAGATACGATGCCAGCGGCGCCATGATTTGCGTCATCTTGGCGTAATCGGCAATCCTGTCGGCGCTGTCCTTATTGGCACCGATATTGATCCCGACCACTCCCGGTCGCTGCGCCCGGCTCGCCAGCCGCTTGCGCGCGCTTTCGGAGCCGCCATTGTTGAACCCCATCCGATTGATCACCGCGCGGTCTTCGACCAGCCGGAACAGGCGCGGCTTGGGATTGCCTGCTTGCGGAAGCGGGGTAATCGACCCGACCTCGGCAAATCCGAAGCCCAGCCCAAGCAGCGCATCGGGCACTTCGCCATCCTTGTCGAACCCGGCGGCCATGCCCAGCGGATTGGGAAAGGCGATGCCCGCCACCTCGGTTGCCAGCGCGCCTGCAGTTGGTGGACTGCGCAGCGGTGAGGCCTTGAGCGCGGCGATGGTCAGGCCATGCGCGCGTTCCGGATCCAGAGCGAACAAGGCGGGGCGGGCGAGATGGAACAACATGCGCCGCGCCTATGCCCAACCCGCCTGATCCTGTCGAGCGCAGGACCGGTTGGCCGCACCTACAAACCGATCCAGCGATGACCTATTTTGTCCGAAATGCCGAGATGTCGTTTGCATACAATCAAATGATACAGACTCGGCTTAATTCACCCCTGCGACCCGAAGGGCTCGGCGCATTCATGCAAAGAGTTCCTGACTTTATGGGGCGGTTCCTCCGGGCGCCGCCCCCTTTTTTTGGCACCGTGATCCTCTCGCCCCCTTTCCAAGTGCCGCATTTGGTTGCATGAAACCGGCCAGGGGTCGCACCTTGATAAGTCGGAACCTGGGTCGATGGCGGGCGCGCAACAGGGCGAAAGCCCGCATCAGTTTACATTTGTGGCGGCCCCGCCCGACCTCGCGCCATATCTCAATTCGCTTTACAGCTGGCAGCTTGAAGAGCCGCGCCTGACGGAAATCCTGCCCGCCTATTCCGGGCAAATGGTTGCGTTTGTCCAAGGCAGCGCGCGGATGAAGTTCGATGGCGATGCCATTGGCCGGACCAGTGACGCCTTCTTCGCCGCGCCGCTGCTACAGGCGCGCCAGTTCGAAGTGACTGGCCCGGCGCGGGCGTTTGGCGTCTCGCTCAATTTTCGCGGCTGGGCGGCGCTGACCGGGCTGGATGTCACCAAATGGCACGACCGGTTCTTCGCGCCCGGCGCGGCCTTGGGCGAGGGGCTGGCTGAAAAGTTCGCCGCGCTGGCCCCGGCCTGGCGGTCAGGTGCGCTGGATGATGCGCAGATGCTGGACGCAATGGTGCAGATTGTGCGCGAAGGGCTGAGCGCCTTGCGCCCCAAGCATATTGAAGTGATCGACCACACGCTGGAATGGCTGAGCAGCTCGTTCAAACCCGATCTGGCTGATCTCTATGCCAGCCTGCCCTATTCGGAACGACAGGTTCAGCGGCTGGTCGCGCAATTTTTCGGGCAATCACCGATTCGTCTGATCCGCCGTTACCGCGCCATTCGCGCCGCCACTCTGCTGTCATTTCCGCAGCTTGCCCCCGAAGTCGAAACCGAGATTCGCGATGCGTTTTACGATCAGGCGCATCTGATCAAGGAAATCCGCTATTTCACGGGCCGCACCCCGCGCCTGCTGATCCCTGATGATGGTTCGGCGGTAACCGATATGCTTGGACCTGACGGCTATGGTTCGGTCGACCTGTTTGGCGGCAATCAGGATGAACAGCTTGGCGATGACGGCTAGCTGCTAACGACTCGCAACAGGCGGTTCACGGTTGAAAACTGCTGCACTGCGGCATAGGTGCCTAATCGGAACAGATTGGTCCGATTACATTATGCGCCTGTCAAATCTCGCCGATTACGCCGTCGTTACGATGGGCGCTGCGGCCCGCCATTGCGGCGGGGGACGGACCAGTGCGGCCGAACTGGCGGCGGAAACCGCCCTGCCTGTGCCCACGGTCCAGAAACTGGTCAGCAAGCTGGTGGCTGCCGGATTGTTGCGCTCCACCCGCGGTGCCGGCGGCGGCTTGCAGCTGGCGCGGCCCGCAGCGGCGATCACTCTGGCGGATATTGTCGAGGCGGTCGAAGGGCCGATCGCGCTGTCGGCGTGCAGCGATGGCGGCGACTGTTCGGTCGGCCATGATTGCGCAGTCAGGCCGCATTGGCCGCTGGTGAACGAGGCGGTGCGCGGCGCGCTGGCCAATATCCCTTTGACCCAACTCGCCCGCCAGGAAGAACCAGCATGAACGAAGTTGCCGCAATCCAGGACCAGGACGCCCGTGACGCAGCGGATCGCGCTGCCGAATATGAACACGGCTGGTCGTCGGATATCCAGCAGGACTTCGCGCCCAAAGGGCTGACCGAGGACACGGTCCGGTTCATTTCCGGCAAGAAGAACGAGCCGGAATGGATGCTTGACTGGCGATTGAAGGCATTTCGCCTGTGGCTGACGCTGGACGAGCCTGACTGGGCCAAGGTCGGCTATCCCAAGATCGATTACCAGGACGCCTATTATTACGCGGAACCGACCAAGAAGCCGGTGCTGGGCTCGCTTGATGAGCTCGATCCCGAGATCAAGGCGGTTTATGACAAGCTGGGCATCCCGATCGCCGAGCAGGAAGTGCTCGCCGGGGTCGAAGGCGCTGAGCCCGAAAAGGCAAGGGTTGCGGTCGATGCGGTGTTCGACAGCGTCAGCGTCGCCACCACATTCCGCAAGGAGCTGGAGAGCGCGGGCGTCATCTTCCGCTCGATTTCGGAGGCGATCCGCGAATATCCTGAACTGGTCAGAAAATGGCTCGGCAAAATCGTGCCGCAGCGTGACAATTATTTCGCCACGCTCAATAGCGCGGTCTTTTCGGATGGAACCTTCGTCTACATTCCCGAAGGCGTGCGCTGCCCGATGGAGCTTTCCACCTATTTCCGCATCAATGCCGAAAACACCGGCCAGTTCGAACGCACGCTGATTATTGCCGAAAAGGGCAGCTATGTCAGCTATCTGGAAGGCTGCACCGCACCGATGCGCGATGAAAACCAGCTCCACGCCGCAGTGGTCGAACTGGTCGCGATGGACGATGCGGAGATCAAATATTCGACCGTCCAGAACTGGTATCCCGGCAATGCCGAGGGCGTGGGCGGGATCTACAATTTCGTCACCAAGCGCGGGCTGTGCCAGGGCGCACGGTCAAAGATCAGCTGGACGCAGGTCGAAACCGGCAGCGCGGTGACGTGGAAATACCCGTCGTGCGTGCTCAATGGCGAAGACAGCGTGGGCGAGTTCTACTCGGTCGCGGTGACCAACAATCACCAGCAGGCCGATACCGGCACCAAGATGATTCACAATGGCAAGGGCAGCCGCAGCACGATCATCTCCAAGGGCATCAGCGCCGGCAAGAGCTCAAACACCTATCGCGGGCTGGTCCGCGTGGGCGCGAACGCCGACAATGTGCGCAATTTCACGCAGTGTGACAGCCTGCTGCTCGGCAGTGAATGCGGCGCGCACACCGTGCCTTATATCGAAGTGAAAAACCCCAGCGCGCAGATCGAGCACGAGGCGACGACCAGCAAAATCTCTGACGACCAACTGTTCTACGCAATGCAGCGCGGGCTGGGGACCGAGGAAGCGGTGGCGCTGATCGTCAACGGCTTCGCGAAGGACGTGATGAAGCAGCTGCCGATGGAATTCGCAGTAGAGGCGCAGAAGCTGCTGGCGATTTCGCTCGAGGGGAGCGTGGGGTGATGTTGATAGATTTGCTAAATGGTGATCAGATAACAGCGGTTCCACATGCAACACAGTATTGCGATTGGCTTTCGCGCCTTTCCGAAGGCGAACTTCTCAAAATCAAAGATGAGTTGAACGGCATGATCTCTTGCGATGAGGTTCACACATCAAGTTGGATGCCTGGATCGGATTGGACGGGCACACCGTTTCAGCCGATCTACGAGAAGGCGGCGCGGTCTAGTTTCGACGCCGCGCGCAAATGCTTTGGACTCATGGTCTGGCAGACATTCATGGAACGACCCGACGAATGGTCTTTTAAGAAAGCTGAGCAAGGAGATCGAGACTTTAGCGGGACAGTTTATTTCAGGGTAAACGCAACGTGACCGAAAAGAAAACCCTCCACCTTCGCACCCCGTCCGAGCAGGATGATGCGCCCGCAATCAAGAAGAAGGGCCGCGGTTGGGAGATATCCGAGAAGCGGCTCGATGCGCTGCACGAACGCGCGCGCGATATGCGGCGGCATTCGAGCCCGGCGCACAAGGCGCTGGCAGAGCGGTTTGCCAAGGCCGATCTGGGGCGGCACAAATTCATCCGCCACATGGTGATCGGCTCGGCGATTGTCGATTTCGGCTGCCACTCGCTGGGTATGGCAATCTCGATCGACGAGTTGGACGAGGAAGAGGCGCTGGCCACCCGCCGCGACAAGAGCCTTGAGGCGGTGGGCATTCGCGTGATGCGGATTCCAGCCGAAGAAATCCTTGAAGACATGGACGCCGTGCTGGCGCGGATCACAGCCGGAATGCGCGTGCGCATGGCCGACAAGCAGGAGGCCGCACGCACCCATCGCGATGCCAATCCGAACCAGAATTATTCACGCCCCAACCGGCGCGAGGAACACTGATGCATTCCCCAGCCCCCACCTCCGTCTTCCCGGGCTTGACCCGGGATCCCGCTATTTTTCCGCTCCGCCCGTCAAACGGCAGCGGGACCCCGGATCATATCCGGGGCGACGATGAATTGAGAAATATATGATGCTCGAGATCAAAGACCTTCACGCCACTATCGCTGGCAAGCAAATCCTCAATGGCCTCTCGCTCAGCGTCAATGCGGGTGAGGTCCATGCGATCATGGGGCCGAATGGCGCGGGCAAATCGACGCTGTCCTATGTGCTGGGCGGGCGTCCGGGCTATGAAGTGACCGGCGGCAGCGTGACTTTCATGGGGCAGGACCTGCTCGAAATGGAGCCGCATGAACGCGCCGCGGCGGGTCTTTTTCTGGGATTCCAGTATCCGGTCGAGATTCCCGGTGTTTCGAATGTTCAGTTCCTTCGCGAGGCACTGAACGCCCAGCGTTCGGCGCGAAATGAAGCGCTTCATTCGGCAGGCGATTTCCTCAAACTGGCGCGCGAAAAGGCCGCGCTGCTGGGGCTCGACATGGAAATGCTCAAGCGCCACGTCAATGTCGGCTTCTCCGGCGGCGAGAAAAAACGCGCCGAAATGGTGCAGATGGGCATCCTCGATCCGCGCCTCGCCATCCTCGACGAGACCGATAGCGGGCTGGATATCGACGCGCTGCGCGTGGTGGGCGACGGCATCAATGCGATCATGCGCCAGCCTGACAAGAGCGTGCTTCTGATCACCCATTACCAGCGGCTGCTCGATTATGTGAAGCCCGATTTCGTGCATATTCTGTCGCAGGGGCGGATCGTGAAAACCGGCGATGCGGAGCTGGCCAAGCACCTTGAAGCCGAAGGCTATGACGCGGTGATGGCGGCGTGAGCGAGCTGGCCACCCTGCCGACCCGCAAGGACGAAGCCTGGCGCTATGCTGCGGTGGAAGCGCTGGCAGCCGCACCGCTGGCGGACTGGCGCACTATTGCTGTCGCGGCGGGTGAGACTTTTCACGAATGCCTGACCATCGGCGATAGTGAAGTGGCCGAAGTACGCCGTCTGCGCGTGAGTGTGGCCGACGGCGCGCGGTGCGAGCTTTTTGGCGTGATCGCGGGCGCTCCCTATGCCCGGATCGAAGTGGAAGTGACGCTGGGCAAGGGCGCGCATTTTGAAATGGGCGGCGTTACCGTCGGCGGGCGCGACACGGTGCGTGAATTCGTCACCCGCGTGGTCCATGCCCAGCCCGATGGCACCAGCAACCAGACCGTGCGCAGCGTCCATTGGGGGCAGGGCACGGGCAATTTCCTCGGCAATATCGATGTCGCGCGCGATGCGCAGAAGACCGATGCCGCGCAAAGTTTCAAGGGATTGCTGCTGGAGAAGGGCGCGAGCGTAAACGCTGTGCCGCAGCTGGAGATTTTCGCCGACGATGTGAAATGCGCGCATGGCGCAACTGTTGGCCAGATGGACGAAACTGCGCGGTTTTATATGGCCGCGCGCGGGCTGTCGCCAGAGGCTTCGCGGCGGCTGCTGGTGCAGGCATTTATCGGTGATGCCTTTGTGGCGCTGAACGATGATGACACTCGCGAGCGGCTGATGCGGATGGCACTGGACAAGCTGGACCGGCATTTGTGAGCGAAGCGGCCACCCTGCTCCGCCAGCCCGATGTGCGCGGCGATTTTCCCGGCCTGCTGACGCCGGACGGCGCGCCGTGGCATTATCTCGACACGGCAGCCACCGCACACAAGCCGCAGGCAGTGATCGATGCGATGAGCCATGCGCTGGGGCGCGACTATGCCACAGTGCACCGCGGGGTTTACGCACGTTCGGCGCGAATGACGCTGGGGTTTGAAGCCGCGCGCCGCCGGGTCGCGGAGTTCATCCGTGCGCGCTCCGCCAGCGAAATAGTGTTCGTGCGCGGCGCGACCGAGGCCATCAATCTGGTCGCGGCTAGCTGGGGCGGAAGCGTGCTGCAGGCCGGCGACCGCATCATGCTGTCCATGCTGGAGCATCATTCGAATATCGTACCGTGGCAGATGATTGCCGAGCGGACCGGCGCGCATATCGATGTTTGCCCGCTGACCGAAGACGGACGTATCGATCTGGACGCGCTGGAAACCATGCTGACGCCGCAGCACAGGCTGGTTGCGCTGGCGCATGTTTCCAATGTGCTGGGATCGGTGCTCGATGCTCGCCGCGCCGCCGATCTGGCGCATGGGGTGGGGGCCAAACTGCTACTCGACGGCTGTCAGGCGGCCCCGCGCATGGTGCTGGATATGGCAGCGCTGGATTGCGATTTTTACGCCTTTTCGGGCCACAAATTGTACGGTCCTACCGGGATTGGCGTGTTGTGGGCGCGGGAAGAATTGCTGGACGCAATGCCGCCTTATCAGGGCGGCGGTGCGATGATCGACCGGGTCAGCTTTGCCCGCACTACCTATGCCCCGCCGCCGCAGCGCTTCGAAGCGGGCACGCCGATGATTGCCGAGGCAATCGCGCTGCACGCTGCCGTGGATTATGTCGCCGCGCTTGGGCCTGATAAGCTGTTTGCGCACGAAGCCGCGCTGGCCAGCCAGCTGCGTGACCAGCTGCGCGGGCTCAATTCAGTCCGCCTGCTCGGTCCGGAAGATAGCGCGGGCATTGTGTCCTTTGTGATGGAGGGGGTGCATCCGCACGACCTCGGCACCATATTGGATGAAGAGAACGTGGCAATCCGCGCAGGCCACCATTGCGCGCAGCCGCTGATGGAGCATCTGGGCGTCCCCGCGACCGCGCGGGCCAGCTTCGGGCTTTATTCGGATGAAAGCGATATCACTGCGTTGATGCGCGGTATCGAACGAACCCAGAGGATCTTCGGATGATCGAGGACATGGACAGCAAAGACTATATCGCCGCCCCGCCGCCGAATGATCCGCTGGCGGCCAAGCCGCCGCGTGCGCGGGTGTCGGACGCTGTGGAGCCTGAGGAAAGCCCGCAGGAAAAGCTGGTGCGCAAGCGTGATTATCTGGAAGGTTTCCTGGCGGCCAAGCCTGAAACATTGACGGCGGGGGAGCCTGGCGGTGATCTGTATGAGGCGGTCGTGGCCGCGCTTATGGAGATCTATGACCCTGAAATTCCGGTCAATATCTATGATCTCGGCCTGATCTACGGGGTCGATGTGTCGGACGAAAGTGACGTCGTTGTGACCATGACGCTGACCACGCCGAATTGCCCGGTCGCCGAATCGATGCCGGGCGAGGTGGAACTGCGCGCCGCCAGCGTGCCGGGCGTTCGCGATGCCCAGGTCAATCTGGTGTTCGACCCGCCGTGGGGGCCAGAAAAAATGACCGACGAAGCGCGGCTGGAACTGGGAATGCTATGACCGAGACAAAAACCCGCACTCTTCCCGCTGCCGTGACGCTGACCCAGCGCGCCGAGCAGCGCGTCGCCAATTTGATGGCCAAAGCCCCCGACGATGCGATCGGGGTCAAGCTGTCGACCCCGCGCCGCGGTTGTTCGGGCCTCGCCTATTCGGTCGATTACATTACCGAAGAGGTGAAGTTCGACGAGAAAATCGCGACTCCCGGCGGGGTGTTCTACATTGACGGCGCAAGCGTGCTTTATCTGGTCGGCAGCGTGATGGACTGGGTAGAGGATGACTTCACCGCCGGCTTCACCTTCGAAAACCCCAACGCCAAGGGCGCATGCGGGTGCGGCGAGAGTTTCATGGTATAGTGACCTGATGAATCACTTTCAGCGCCTGCTTATGGAAAAGGCCCGCCACCTGTTGGAGCGCGGGGTGAGCGCACGAGAACGGCGGCGGCGAGCGGAAGATATTGTCACAGCTGTGCGGGCCGGGCCGAAGCCGAAGCGCAAACCGCCTGAGGCTGGCCTGCCGGTTCCCGCCATCTCGCCCAAAGGCCCGTTGCCCATGCAGGGCGGGGCCGAAGCGCCGCTTGCCTTCGATTAACGCCGCAGCGATTTGACGCAGGCGGCGCGGTCGACGTCAAGACCGTCACTGGCGCGGCGGGCGTCGACATAGGTCGCGCTTGGTTCTGCGCCTTGCGTCAGCGGATAAAGATAGACGTCGAGCACACAGGAATTGCCCGCGAATTGCAGCTTGCGGGCATCGCCTTCCTTCACCTCAAGCCGCGGCGTGCCGAACATATTGGCGATGGCGGTGCCGTTCTTTCCAATTACATCCTCCAGCCCAGCTATCCGCATCACTCGCGGCGCGCGAAAGCCCGTTGTCACGGCCGGCCTCACCGGGCTGGTCTGCGGCGGGGGAGCAGCAGTGGTGCGCGCAGGCGGCGGTGCAGCAGTGCGCGGCTGCGGGGTGGCGGCGCAGGCGGCCAGTAACGGCACAAGGGCCAGCGCAAGCTTACGCATGGACCATCCCCGCACGTTTGCGGTGTACCATATGCGTTGCCGTGGCAGCGCCCAGCACCGGGGCGAGGAAATTGACGAAGGGCACATACATCAGTGCGGCAAACACACCGCCCATCAACAGGCGTGACGATCCGGACATGGGGGCAGTTTCCTCATTTTCAGCGCGGTGCCGCAGCCACACCATATCCTGCAATTCGCGGCCCAACAGCCAGGCGTTGACCGCCCAGAACAGCACAATCGTGCCGATCCCGGTGACCAGCAGCGCAATCGCAAAGGGTGCGGCAACAAGATTGGCGATTAAAGTGCGGGCGAGCGAGCGCAAGCCATTGCTCAGCCCTACTGTAAAGGACAGCTCGCGCGCAGTCGATGCCGCGCCGGGATAATGCCGCGCCTCCACCGCCCGCACCACATCCTCGGCAAAGAATTGCAGCACGAACAGCGCCACGATGCGGAACAGCAGCCACCCGCCTATAACGGTGCCAGCAATAGCTATCAGTGGGGTAAGCCCGTCGGGATCAGCAATGCCGCCCGCCGCCAGCAATTGGTTCATCCACAGGGCCAGCAACCACCCCAGCGCCCCGAAAATCGCCAGCGTTATTGCAACACTCTTGGCCAAGACCCTCAGGATCGCCGGGTCGCTCAACTGGCCAACAGCCAGTGCGGATGCGCGGGGGAGCGAAATCATAGCGGCCAGCGAATGCGCAAGGCCGCCGCCCAAGTCAACGCCGGGCTTGGCCTCTTGCGGTCGAGCCGCTAACGCGCGCCGACCAATTGCCAGTTCTGGAGCATTCATGACCGAACCCCGTTACGACGTAATCGCCATCGGCAACGCCATTGTCGATGTGATGGCCCCCTGCAGCGAAGAGCTGATCGCCGAACTTGGCCTGGCCAAGGGCGGAATGACGCTGGTCGATGCCGAAGGCGCCACCCGGCTTTATGAAGCGATGGGCCCAGCCAAGGAAATCTCTGGTGGATCGGCTGCCAACACGCTGGCGGGTATGAGCGCGCTGGGCGCACAATGCGCCTTCATCGGGCAAGTCGCCAAGGACCAGCTGGGCGATGTGTTCAGCCACGACATTCACGCTGTCGGCATCGATTTCGACACGCCCGCGCGTGCTGCAGAGCCGCCTACCGCCCGCTGCCTGATCTTTGTGACGCCCGATGGCGAGCGGACCATGAACACCTTCCTGGGGGCCAGCCAGTTCCTGCCTCCCGCCGCACTGGATGATGACACCATCGCCAGCGCCGCCATCCTTTATCTGGAAGGCTATCTGTGGGACCCCGAAGAACCGCGCAGCGCCATGCGCCGCGCCATCGACGTGGCGCGCGGTGCGGGCCGCAAGGTTGCCTTCACTGCGTCCGAAAGCTTCGTGATTGACCGGCATGGCGACGATTTTCGCGCGCTGATCGAAGAGGGCAAGATCGACATTCTGTTCGTCAACGAACACGAGCTGGCATCGCTGACAGGTGAAAGCGATTTCGAGGACGGGATCGCGGCGCTGACCGCCAAGGTTCCCGTGCTGGTCGCCACGCGCAGCGCCGCCGGTGCGGTCGCAGTGGCGGGCGGCACCCGCGCCGAAGTCGCTGCCGAGCCGGTTGCCAAGGTTGTCGATACTACGGGCGCAGGCGATCTGTTCGCAGCGGGCTTCCTGACCGGCCATGCGCGCGGCGAAAGCCTTGAGCGGTGCCTGCGTATGGGTGCCATCTGCGCCGCCGAAGTGATCAGCCATTACGGCGCACGGCCCGAAGCCGACCTTCAGGCGCTGGTGGCGGAGAAGCTCTCCGCCTGATCCGTCAGCTGCTCCGCCGCGCCTGTTCGCGCTCGACTTCGCGGGCGCCGATATCGCGGCGGCAGAAGCCATCGTCGAAATCGATCTCGTCCACCGCGCGGTAAGCGGCGGCCTGCGCCAGCGTGACTGTCGCGCCGCTGGCGGTGACATTGAGCACGCGGCCACCCGCCGCGACCAGCGCGCCGTCCTGCATCAGTGTCCCGGCGTGGAAGACCTTGGCGTCGTCATCCTCCTCGGCATCACCCAGCACAATCGCGCCGCCCTTGGCTGGGGTGCCGGGATAACCCTTGGCTGCCATCACCACAGTCAGCGCCGCATCGCCCGCCATACGCGGCGCAGCGGTCTGGCCCAGCGTGCCTTCGGCGCAGGCCATCATCAGATCGACCAGATCGCTTTTCAGCCGCATCATCAGCACCTGACATTCAGGATCACCAAAACGCACATTGTATTCGATCAGCTGCGGTCCGGTCGGTGTCAGCATCAGCCCGGCATACAGTACACCGGAATAGGGCATTCCCTCTGCCGCCATAGTGCGCACAGTCGGCTCCACGATCTCGCGCAGCGCTTGCGCCTGCAATTGGGGGGTCAGCACCGGGGCGGGGGAATAGGCGCCCATGCCGCCAGTATTGGGGCCAGTATCGCTATCGCCGACGCGCTTGTGATCCTGCGCGCTTCCCAGCGTCACGATGGTCTCGCCATCGGTCAGCGCAAACAGGCTGGCTTCCTCGCCTTCGAGGAATTGCTCGATCACCACTTCGGCACCGGCAGCACCGAATTTGCCGTCGAACATTTCGGCCAGCGCTTCCTGCGCTTCTTCCCGCGTTTGCGCGATCACCACGCCTTTGCCCGCCGCCAGCCCATCGGCCTTGAGCACGAAGGGCGGATCGAAACGCTTCAGCGCGCCCCACGCCTGTTCAAGCGAGGTGGTGCGGATATATTTCGCCGTGGGAATACCGGCGCGTTCGCACAGATCCTTGGTAAAGCCCTTGCTGCCTTCCAGCTGCGCCGCGGCTTTCGAGGGGCCGAACACGGCAAATCCAGCCTCGCGCAGTGCATCGCCCAGCCCCTCCACCAAGGGCACTTCGGGGCCGATCACCACCAGGCCAATTGTCTGGTGCTGGCAAAACTCGATGACCGCAGCGTGATTGCCTGCATCCAGTTTGACGCAGGTCGCCTCTTCGGCAATGCCCGGATTGCCGGGCGCCGCCCACAGCTTGTCGCAGCGCGGCGATTGCGCCAGCTTCCACGCCAGCGCATGTTCGCGTCCACCGCTGCCGAGCAGAAGGATATTCATGGCCGCCGAAACCCCCGATTTGGATAGCAAGGACAGTCTCGTAGCGCGCAGCGCGGCGGGCGACAACGCTGCGCCGCATTCGGTGAGCGAAATCTCGCAATTGCTGAAGCGATCGGTCGAAGACAAATTCGGTTTTGTGCGGATTCGCGGCGAGTTGTCGGGCGTCAAACGCGCCGCCTCGGGCCATTTCTATTGCGCGCTCAAGGATGAAAACGCTGTCATCGACGGGGTGATGTGGCGCGGCAATGCGGGGCGGCTGGCGTTCCATGCCGAAGATGGGCTGGAAGTGGTCGCGGCGGGCAAGCTGACGACTTATCCCGGACGCTCGAAATACCAGATCGTGATCGACCGGATGGAACTGGCCGGCGAAGGCGCGCTGCTGGCGCTGCTGGAAAAGACCAAGGCGCGGCTGGCGGGCGAGGGGCTGTTCGATGCCGACCGCAAGCGCACGCTGCCATTTCTGCCGCGCACCATCGGCGTGGTCACATCGCCCACCGGCGCAGTGATTCGCGACATCCTGCACCGGCTGGCAGACCGCTTTCCCAGCCGCGTGATTGTCTGGCCGGTGCTGGTGCAGGGCAAGGGCGCTGCCGAGCAGGTGGCGGCGGCAGTACGGGGCTTTTCGAATTTGCCGCAAGAACACGCCGACCGGCCCGATCTGGTGATCGTGGCGCGCGGCGGCGGGTCGATAGAGGATTTGTGGAGCTTTAACGAGGAAGCTGTGGTCCGCGCCATCGCCGAATCGACTATCCCGACGATCAGCGCGGTCGGGCACGAAACCGACACCACGCTGGCCGATTTTGCGGCCGATCGCCGCGCGCCCACGCCCACTGCTGCGGCGGAAATTGCCGTGCCGGTGCGCGCCGAGCTGGCCGCGACACTGGCGGATTTTGCGCATCGCCAGCGGCAAAGCGCCGCGCGGCCCGTGCAATTGGGGCGCGAACGGCTGGAGGCGCGGGTGCAGCGCCTGCCGCGCGCCGAAACGCTGGTCGAACCGCACGCGCAGAAGCTGGACGATCTGGCCGAGCGATTGCGGCGCGGCCTGCTCGACCGGATCGCCGCCGCGCGCACGACATTGCAGGGCGACCGCGCCCGCCTGTCGGCCCCGCTGCTGCGCGCGCGGCTGGAACGCGCGGCAGAGCGGCTGGGAGCGGTGCGGCTGGACCCTGCGCTGGTCACACGGCGAATTACGGATCGCCGCGAACAAATTGCCGCGCTGGGCCGTCTGGCGCAGCAATTGCATCCCGACCGGCCGCTGGAACGCGGCTATGTCCGCGTGATGGGTTCTGATGGCAGCACGATTACCGACCGCAAACGGGCCGCCAAGCAGGATGCGCTGACGCTGAAATTTCGCGATGGCGAGCTGGTGGTGGTGCCACATGGGGCCAGCCCTGCTGCCAAACCGGCAGCCCGCAAGCCTGCTGCGGCGAAACCAACGCCGCCCCGGCAAGATGATTTGTTCGGTTAATCTGCACCTGCTAAAGCAGCCCCATGCTGATGAACAAATCTACCGGTGCGGGCTCTGAAGCCAAACTGCACTATGGCCCGAATGCCTTTCGCGTCCTGCGCGCGGGCAAATATGTCCTGTGCGCGATGAGCGGGGTGCCCGTTCCGCTGGAGGAATTGCGCTATTGGTCGGCAGAATATCAGGAACCTTATGCCAGCGCGCAGCTCGCGGCAGAGCGGTTGGCGAAATGATCATCAGCCGGGTCGCGCCACTGCTGGCGCTCGCTTTGGTCATGGGTTGTGCCGTCCCCGATGGGCAGCCCGAAGAGCCTGCTACCACCGCCGCGCCTTCTGCTGTGGTCCAGCCGGTGCGGGCAAGCCCGACACCGGCGCCAACCCCTACTCCTGTGGCGCACATCCAGCCGACCCGGCCCGGGGTGTTTTCGTTCAGCGGCGAATTGACGCAGGGCGGTTATATTCGCGGCACCGCACCCGGCGGTGCGGTTAGTGTCACACTGGGCGGCCAGACGCTGCCGATTGATGATGATGGGCATTTCTTCGCTGCGTTCGACCGGGATGCGGGACCATCCGCAACCCTGTCAGCAAGGCTGGCCGATGGCCGAACCATCGACAGCCCGCTGTCGATTGCGCCGCGCGCCTGGAACATCGAACGGGTAAATGTCGCGCGCTCACCCGGCGGGGCCAGCGAAGCTTTTATGCGCATCCGCCGCCCCGAACTGGCGCGGATTGTTCGCGCGCGCGCGGTGGAAAGCGACACGCAGGGCTGGCGGCAGGACTTTGTCTGGCCGGTCACGGGCCGGATCTCGGGCCGCTTCGGTTCGCAGCGCGTCTATCGCGGCGAACCGGGCAGCTATCACTCGGGTCTGGACGTCACCACGGGCCGCGCAGGTTCGCCCTATGTCGCGCCCGCTGACGGCGTGGTGGTGCTGGCGACCAGCAGCGATTTCAGCCTCGAAGGCAAGCTGTTGATTATCGATCACGGCAATGGCCTGAACAGCGCTTTCCTCCATTCCTCGCGGCTCTATGTGCAAGAAGGCGAGCGAGTGAAGCAGGGTCAGCATATCGGCGATATCGGCAGCAGCGGACGCGCCACCGGCCCGCATCTGCACTGGAGCCTGAAGTGGCGCGATGCCCGGCTCGACCCGCTGCTGTTTACCGGCCCGATGAACTGAGGCGACGCCCCGCCGGACCATGCGCAAATTCCGCCTGACCCTTGCCCTGCTGATCGCTGCGGGCCTGTCGCCGGGCATCCTGTGGCGTAGTGAGCCGCAACCGCTGGATCGCCAGGCCCCCGTCGACATCGTGCGGCTGGATATCCCCCACGCGAAAATCGGGCCGTTCCGGCTCAACGCCGCATGGCAGCTGTCCAGCGATAGCCCGATGTTCGGCGGTTATTCGGCGCTGGCGCTGCGGCCCGGACGCACATTGGTGGCCGCCAGTGACGGTGGCCGCCTGCTGTTCCTGCGGCGGGAGGGCGGGGCGCTAGCCGATGCCTATCTCGACCGCTTCAAACGCGTCCGCGATGCCGACAAGTCCAATTTCGATATCGAGGCGATGACGCTGGATGATGTCAGCGGGCGCATGTGGATGGCCTATGAAGGCTCCAACACAATCGAGCGGTTTGCGCCAGATTTCGAGGCCGAGGCCCGCGCCCGCCCGCCCGCCATGCGCAATTGGTCAGGCAATACCGGGCCAGAGGCGATGGTGCGGTTGTCCGATGGACGGTTTATCGTGCTGAGCGAAGGGACTGGCGGGTTGTTTCGCAGCGCCTATCGCGGCCTGTTGTTCGCTGGCGACCCGACCGATCGTGCAACGCCCGCGCCTGTGCGCTTCGGCCTTGAGGGGACCGATGGCTATGCGCCGGTGGATATGGCTGCGCTGCCCGACGGGCGCGTGCTTATCCTGCTGCGAAAACTGCGCTGGCCGTTCCCGCCGCGCTTTGGCAGCGCCATCGCGATTGCTGATCCGGCCCGGATTGCTGCGGGCAAGCCCTGGCAGGCCCGCGTGATTGCGCGGCTCGATGCTCCCGTGCCCAGCGACAATTACGAAGGTATTGCAGTGGAAATCGGCCGGCAGGGCGAGCGTTTCGTGTGGCTGATATCGGATGATAACGACATGCAACATTTCCAGCGAACGCTGTTGCTGCGCCTGCGCTGGGCTGACTGAAACACGCCGCGAATGTGCAAGCGAAAGGGGCGCGCGGACCGGCCGCACGCCCCCAAATCTCTATCTCGCTGAGTAAGGCGCCGGAAGGGCGCTTACGCTCAGGCGGCTTCGGCGGAAGCCTTCTTGAGCTCGCGCTTGACCTTGACCGCACGCGACGAAAGCTTTTCGTCCTTGGTCTTCATCAGCCAATTGTCGAGCCCGCCATTGTGCTCAACCGAGCGCAGACCGTGGGTCGACACGCGGAACTTGTAGCTACGCTCGAGCTTCTCGCTCATCAGCGTAACGTTCTGCAGGTTGGGCAGGAAGACCTTCTTGGTCTTATTGTTGGCATGGCTCACATTGTGGCCGACCTGACGGCCCTTGCCGGTGAGTTCGCAAATACGCGACATGATGCGTCTCTCGTTCAATTGGCGGGGCCGAGTTCCACAGTCCCCTGAAAGCGGGGTGCGGGGCTCGACTTGTCCCGGAAAGCGGCGCGCATAGCTGCGGCCTTGCGAATCGTCAAGCACGTTGCGCCTTGCGCCGCCCCGCTCTAGCGACCTCCTATGGCTGGCTGGACACTACCGCAACCCATGATACGCGCACTGGCGCTGGCCGAGGCTGCGGCGGCGGCGGGTGAAGTGCCCGTGGGCGCGGTGGTGACCCGCGCTGGCGCCGTTATTGCCGAGGCGCATAATGCGCCGCGCGAAGGCCATGACCCGACCGCGCATGCTGAAATCCTGGCGATTCGCCGCGCCGCCCGCGCGCTGGGGCAGGAGCGCCTCACCGATTGTGAATTGTGGGTAACGCTGGAGCCTTGCGCGATGTGTGCCGGCGCGATTGTCCATGCGCGGATAGGCAAGCTCTATTATGCCGCTGCGGACCCCAAGGGCGGCGCTGTCGAGCACGGCGCGCGGGTGTTTGACCAGCCGCAATGCCTGCACCGGCCAGAGGTTTATGCTGGCATGGGAGAGGCGAAAGCGGCGGCGCTGCTGCGCGGTTTTTTCAGCGCGCGCCGGTCATAGCCAGCACAGGTCACAACCCGCGCCAGATTTTTACCGCCCCTTTGTCACGCGCACCGCGCCGCTGGCGGTCGCAGGTGGTCGGCATAAACCGCTTGTCATAGCAGAGCCGCAACTCCTCCAGCCAACCACGCGAATTGAGATGCACGCCAATGGCATCGGCGCGCCACCCACGGTTTGCATCGACGAATCGCGTGCGTACTGTGCCAGCGGTCAAATCCTCTTCGCGGGAAATCCGGTCGAAATCGGGGATCTGCAACCCTTGGTAGAGAATGCGCGTGACCTTGAAATAGGTGGCAGGCCGCTTTGCCATGCAGCTGCCGTGCTTGGCCCATTGCTTGGCCAGCAGGCGGGCCGAGGGGCTGAGGCAGAGGTTGCGGCGCATATCGGCAGCGACCGGCGCGCGGGCGCGGCACCATTGCGGCCAACTGCGGCCACTGTCCGGCCACAGCCCGTGAACCACCAGCCCGAACCGCCCATCGCGCCCGGAACACTGCCGCGCATGGCCCGGATTGTCTTCGCGGGTCCGGCAGAATTCCGGCGCCCAGCTCAGCGCCAGCGTGTATCCGGTCACGGGCAGGCGGCGCGGCGCGGCATCGGGCGCGATGCGCGGCACGGCGATCGAGTCCGGCAGGCGGCATTGGTACGATTGCGCGGCCAGTGGCGTGGCAGCGATTGCGGCGGCAAATGCTATGCCACTGCGGATCGCCGCGCTGCCATTGGCCAAAACCTTAGCGCGTCTTTGCGGCAAACCACGCCTTGGCATCGGGACGGAACAGAAAGATCAGCGCCGCCGCCTGCAGCAGCGAAGCCAGCAGGCCGATCAGATCCATCGCCTTAATCCCATTGGAAAACAGCGAGAACAGGCCGTAACCGACCAGCGCGATCAGCACCCATTTCACAAATTCGATTCGCATCCGCGAGACCAGAAACCACAGCGCCAGCGCAATCACTGTTCCGAAAATTACGCTGCCGATCAGAATAGCAGGCCCGCCCTGGGCCCCTTCAGCTGCGAGTTGCGCCTCAAGATCGGCTGACAGCGCGCCGTAACCGATGATGAAGTTCACGATCCCCAAGGCGATGCCGCCCAGGAATAACATGTCGAATTTCTTGATTGAGTCTGGTCGCATACAATCCCTCTCAGAAACGCCCGCGCTTGGAATGCAGCAAAGTTAAAGCGGGGTAAAGTCGAGACCGATATCAGCAGCGGGCGCGCTTTGCGTCAGGCGGCCGACCGAGACGTAATTTACCCCGGTTGCAGCCTTGGCAGCGATGGTCTCCAGATTGATCCCGCCGCTGGCTTCGGTTGGCACGCGGCCTGCCACCAGCGCCACCGCTTCGCGCAGCATGGGCGGGGCCATATTGTCGAGCAGCAGACGGGTTGCCCCGGCAGCCAGTGCGGGCTCGATCTGGTCGATGCGGTCGACTTCGCAGATAATGTCGGCGACGCCCGCATCCTTGGCGCGGCGCACGGCCTCGCCCACATTGCCCGCGACCAGAACATGGTTGTCCTTGATCATTGCCGCATCCCAAAGGCCCATGCGGTGATTCGCTGCGCCGCCCATGCGGACCGCGTATTTCTCCAGATGGCGCAGACCGGGAATGGTCTTGCGGGTGTCGAGCAGAGTGCACGCCGGATTGTCCATCGCGCGGACATAGCCCTGCACCATGGTGGCGATACCCGACAGGTGTTGGACTGTGTTGAGCGCGCTGCGTTCGGCGGTCAGCATGGCGCGGGCATTGCCCGACAGCCGCATCAGATCGGTCCCGGCGGGCACATCGGCGCCTTCCTCGACCAGAATTTCCACATCCATATCCGGCTCAAGCGCGCGGAAAAAAGCTGCGGCAATCGGCAGGCCCGCCACGAGGATGGCATCGCGGGTGTCCATCACCCCGGCAAAACGCGCATCGGCAGGAATGACGCTCTCGCTGGTGACATCGCGCCCGCCGCCGGGAAGGCCGTCGCCAAGGTCCTCTGCAAGCGTATCGCGGACAAAGCGGTTCAGGTCGAAGCCGTCGATGTGAAACGCCATCAATGAACGAACCGTGCCACTACGTCGCGGTAGGAGCGGCTGACTTTCACCTCTGCTCCGGAATCCAGCACCAGGAAGCATTCGCCATTGGTGTGCGGCTTGACCTGCCGGACCTGATCCAGATTGACGATGGTGGAACGGTGCACGCGCTGGAATTTGCGCGGGTCCAGTCGGCGCTCCAGATCCTTCATGGTTTCGCGCAGGATCAGCGAATTGTCGCCGGTATAGATGCACATGTAATCGCCAGCCGCTTCGATATGTTCGATCGAGCCGACCTCGACGCGGAAGATCTGTCCGCGATCTTTGACGTTGATCAGCTTTTCATAGCGGCCTGCCGCTTCGCTATCGTCGGTTTCCATGTCCTCGACCGCTTCCGGCGCCACTTCGGACAGCACATTCTTGAGCTTTTCGGCCTCTTCCGTGCTCTTCTTTTCGGCAATGCGGGTGCGCACGCGTTCTAGTGTGTCGGCCAGCTTGTCCTCATCCACGGGCTTCATCAGGTAATTGACCGCATTCGCCTCGAACGCGCGGATCGCGTGTTCCTGGAATGCGGTGACGAAGACGAACAGTGGCGGTTCGATATCCATCACGCCCTGCACCACAGAAAAGCCGTCAAAGCCGGGCATCTGGATATCGAGAAACACCAGATCGGGCTTGAGCGTCTTGATCGCACGGATCGCCTCGCGGCCATTCTGGCAGGTTTCGATGATCTCGACATCGTCAAAGGGTTCAAGCCGCAACTGAAGGCCCTGGATCGCGAGCTTCTCGTCATCGACGAGGATGGTGCGGATGGTCATGGGATCGCCTTTTGCAGAGGTTGCTGGTCTTCAACACGCAAGGTGCTGGCGGGTTTCGCGGACGCTGTCGCGCGGGGTGCGGCGAACGGGTCCTGTTCGTCGGCAGTTTCGTGCGGCAGCTCGATCAGCACGGTAAAACCGCCGCTTTCGGGGGAGCGGATTTCAAAGCGGTGATCGTCACCATAGGCCTGCGCCAGCCGATCGCGAATATTGGCAAGGCCCACGCCGGTCGAATCGCGCCGTTTGTGCGTGGCCATCACGGCGGGCAACCCGCCCTCGACCCCGCCGACATGGACGCCCGGCCCACTGTCGCTGATCGTCACGCGCAGCCGGGGGCCGACGATTTGCGCCATCAGCGTAATCTCCGCGCCTTCTTCCAGCACGCTGACGCCGTATTTGATGGCATTTTCCACCAGCGGTTGCAGCAGCATCGACGGCAATCGCGCGGCTGCGGCTTCGCTCTCGACCGAAAAATCGGTGCGCAGCCGATCTTCGAACCGCATCCGTTCGATGTCGAGATAGAGCTTCAATGTCTCGACCTCCTGCGCCACTGTGACCTTACCGCCGGGCTCGGTGACCAGCGTATGCCGCAGGAAACTGGACAGCCGGGTCAGCATCGCATTGGCCGGCTCAGTGCGTTTCAGCAGCACCAGCGTGCTGATCGAATTGAGCGTATTGAACAGAAAATGCGGGTTGAGCTGATACCGCAGCATCGCCAGCTGCGCGCTGGTGGCCTGCGCCTCCAGACGTTCCAGCCGGTCGGTCTGTTCCTCCACCTGCAGGAAGAAATTGATCGCGTAATACAGCGCAGACCATGCCCCAAGCAGGGTCAGATCGATGAAGTAAATCCCGACAAACAGCCGCGCGAAACCGCTGTCGCTGGTGGGGCGCGCCAGTTCCAGCACCCAGCTGTCGACAAAGGCGTAAACCCCCACGGCCAGCACCAATGACAGCGCGGTAATGCCCCAGGTCACCAGCGGTTGCTGCTTGATCAGGCGGTTATAGATTACCGCCAGAATCAGGCTGAGCGAAAAGCCCGTGATCGTGGCGATCAGGATGATGACCAGAAAATCGGCGGGCTGCCCATTGGCCAGCGCGGACATGGCGCGCAGCAGCGCGGTTCCGCCCCAACCGGCCAGCTGGAGGTTCCAGAATGCCTGATTCTTGTTGGCGAAGAACGGCGTCGGACTGAAGGGCAACACGGCCATGCGGCACCCGCCTTAGCGCAATTGCAGGCCGCTGCGCCAGCGGCTAGGCTTGCGTGATGCGGACAGGCCGCGGGAGACAGCTGATGGATGTGCGTGAAGACACGCTGCACGGGATGGCAGAACGCGCCGCATTCCGCGAAATGAAGCAGGGCACCGCCGAAGATTGGGCGGTCATCGGCCGCGATTACCGCGAGTTTGCGCGCGGCTTGCCGGACCGTGTGCTGACCCATCTCAAATTGCTTGATGGCGATTTCGGGGGCTTTCCGGTGTGCCGACTGGAACATTCCCTGCAGACCGCCACCCGCGCGCACCGCGATGGGCGGGCCGAGGATTACGTGGTGATGGCGCTGCTGCACGACATGGGTGACACGCTGGGCAGTTATAACCATCCCGAAGTGGCGGCCGCCATCCTCAAGCCGTTTGTCAGCGAGGAATTGCACTGGATTTGTCAGAACCACGGCGCGTTCCAGGGCTATTACTATTTCCACTTTCTGGGCATGGACCAGAACGCACGCGAACAGTTCCGCGATCACCCGCATTTCGAGGCGTGCCGCGAATTTTGCGAGAAATATGATCAGGCGGCATTCGACCCGGATTACGCCAGCGAACCGCTGGAGTTTTTCGAACCGATGGTGCGGCGCGTGATGGCAAAGCCGATCACCTCAGCCTATGCCAAGGCGATCGCCGAGGAATAAGCGCTCAGCTGTCGCCCGCGATGGCGGCGGCCAGGCGGTCATAGCCGACATAACCTTCCAGAGTAGAGCCACCCGCGATCCAGCTGGGCGTGCCGGAAAAGCCCAGCTTGCGGGCAAATTCACGGTTTTTCGCAATTTCCGCAGTGACCGCATCGGATGCGGCGAACAGGCGGGCGGCGGAAAGGTCCATCCCGGCGGTGCGGGCGGCCTGCTCGACCGATGCGGCGCTGGGCGGGCCAAGATCGAACACGGCGTGATAATAAGCGGCGAACTTGCCCTGCTTGGCAGCTGCCAGACCCATCCGTGCAGCATCTTCGCTACCATCGAAAATCGGCCATTCGCGGACCACGATCTTCAGATCGGGATCTTCTTGCGCCAGCCGGTCGACATCGGCGATGCTCATCCGGCAATAGGTACAGCCATAATCGGTGAACTCAACCAGCGTCTTGCTGCCTTCGGGATTGCCCAGCACCGCGCCCGGAAACGGCGTGGTTACAGCGCCGCCGACATCGGCCAGCCGGTCCTCAGCCTGCTTTTGCTGATACGCTTCGGCCATGGCGGGCAGAATGTCGGGATTGCCGACCAGATAGCTGCGCGTCAGCCCGTTGCCCAGTCCGCTGGCAGCCCACAATCCGGCGCCCGCAAAGCCAAAGACAAGCGCGATCAGCGCGGTGATCAGATGGTTTTTCATGGCCGCGCCCGCTATCGCCTATCGTCCGCCAGTGCAATTGCGGCGGCGCTCGATCTCGCATTGCTGTTCGATCAGCGCGCGGGCCTGCATCCCGATATCCTGCGCGCGCAGCCAGTCGGGTGTGCCCATGTCTAGGCCAGCTTCTGCCGCCTGCGCACTGCGCAGCGCCAAACCGTATTGCCCGCTCATCACCTGCTGTTCGGCGCTGGCGAGGCGCGCGCGCGGGATATCGCCGCGTTCGGCATAGACCACGCCCAGCTGATACCAGGCGAACGGGTTCAGCCGGTCACGCCCCACTGCGGCACGCAGCACGCCCTCGGCCTCTTCGTAATGCGTCCGGTCCTCGGTCGCGATCAGCGCATGGCCCAGCAGACCCGCAATCAGCGGCTCTGAATTGGAAAGATCGGTGGCGCGGCGCAGCGGCACAATGGCCTCGTCCGCGCGGCCCGATTCCAGCAGGACCTGACCCTTGAGTTCGAGGAAATAGGGATCTGCAGGATCCAGTTCGAGCAGCGCATCAGCCTCGGCCAGCGCTTTGTCGATGCGCGCTTCCTGATGATAGGCATAAGCGCGCGCATACATCGCCGGGACGCTGCGGTCGCTCTGCGGATAATCGCGGAACGTCGCTTCGGGTTTGGCGATATAGCCGGTCAGCTTGCCCTTCACGCGTTCAAACCGCCGTTGCCATTCGGTATCATCGGGGCGATCCCATGCCGGATCGCTTTCATACACTTCGCGCAAGGCGGAAATCCGGTCGCCCGATAGCGGATGCGTGCGGTTGAAGCCCGCCTCGTCATCCTGACGGTAGCCGTAACGGTATTCCTGATTGAGCAGCTTGCCAAAAAAGGTCAGCGAGCCGCGTCCGGAAATACCCGCTTTGCCAAGATATTCCGCGCCAGCGGCATCGGCGGAGGATTCCTGCGTGCGGGTGAAAGACAGGAAATTGCCCATCGCCGCGCGTTGTCCGGCCGACATGATGGCGGGCGCGGCCTCGCCAGCACCAGCCAGCGCGGCCCCGATCCCGGCCAGCATGGACAGCAGTATAATGGTCGTCGCGGACCGCGCGCCTTCACTGTAACGGTTGATGTGTCCGCCAGTGATATGGCCGATTTCATGTGCAATCACGCCCTGCACTTCGCTGGCAGAGTCCGCCGCCTCGATCAGTCCGCTGTGCAGATAGACCGTCTGGCCGCCCGCCACGAAAGCGTTGATCGATGGATCGTTGAGCAGCACCACATCGACATTGCCGGGTTCCAGCCCGGCAGCCTGAACCAGCGGAGCCGCAATTTCCTGCAGAAACGCCTCGGTCTCGGCATCGCGGAGCACCGATTGTGCCGCCACCGGCTGCGCTGCCAGCATGGCAGCAGCAAGCACGGCCAGCGTGCGGGCGAGGAGGCGGGAGAGCTGACGCATTACCGCTTATTGCGCCGCCTCGCGCTGAACGGGCGCTGAAGCCGGGGCCTGGTCGGTCTGGCGCAGGAACGCCTGCACCCAATCCTTGACCGCCGGATCGCGGTCAAACGGGCGGGCGAAGGCCATGACGGTCCAGGCGTGGCTGGCATCGTCGATTTCGTGCAGGGTCACCGAGCCTCCGGCGTTGCGCACGGCGGCCTCCAGATTCTGCGAATTGTACGGCCTTACCACTGTATCGCCCGTGCCGTGGATCATCAGCAGCGGCGGCGCATCGCCGCGGGCATAGGTGATCGGCTGAGTCGCTTCGGGTGTGTCGGTATGGCCGAAGGCGTTCTGTGAAGAGGGTTTGTCGAAGGGATAGAAGTCCGCCGGACCGGACAGGCTGACCACGCCTGAAATTGCATCCTGCGGCACGCCAGCAGCGGCCAGCCATTGCGGGTCGAGGCCCATCATCAACACATTATACGCGCCCGCCGAATGGCCCATCAGCGCAATGCGGTCGGTTCTCGCGCCATGTTTTCCGGCATTGTCGCGCACCCATTTGATACCGGCGGCGCTGTCTTCCAGCATGGCGGGATAGCGGCCATCGGGCACCAGCCGGTAACCAACCAGCGCGGTGGCATAGCCCATGTCCGCCATAGCGCGGGCGATAAAGCGGTAATCCTCGGGCGCGCCGCTGTGCCAGCCGCCGCCGTGAAAGAACACCATCAGCGGATAGCGCAAGGGCTGTACCGGAGTGCCCGGCGGGGGTGCGGGTTCGGCAAAATCCTGACCCTTGGGCACCCACAATTCGACGCGCTGCGCCGGATCAGAGCCATATTGCGCCGATTGCGCCAGCACGACATCGTGATGGCGAGAGAACCGCGCATCGACCCAGTCGAGCGTCGCAGCGGACCCGGTCGCAACGGCCCAGCGCCACACGCCGAACAGCGCGAGCGCGACCACCACCAATGCGATTAGCAATTTGACCATGCGGCTCATCTTTCGCTTCCCTGTCATGTTGCAGGCTTGTCGGGCGTTTGGGCGGGTTTGTCGACGGCTTCGACAATGGCTTCTGCTTCATCGTCGCCCAGCAGGCCCATCGAGGCCAGAAAATCGTGCCCTTCGGAATAACCCTCGCCCAGCCACAGCGGGACCTTGGCCTGTTCGATGGCGGCTTTGGCGGCTTCCTCCTCGACACTGCTGGCCGCGCCCAGCTTGCGGATAAACACCGCGCGAATCCGCGAGGGATCAGCCACAACGATTTCGCCAAACGCCACCAGATCGCCTTGCGAATCGTCACCAATCAGCGCGAATTTTAGGTCGGGGTAATGCGCCAGCAGGCCCGTGATCGCCGCCCGCTTGTGCGCGCCGTGGCTGGCACTGCCGAAGGTTGCGCGGTTGAGCCCCCAATCGCGCAGCAACACCGGACCCAGCGGCAGGCCGCGTCCGCCGATATAAGCGACGAGATAGGAAAACAGGTTCCATGGGCTGGATGAGACATAGAAAAACGGCCGCGAGGTCGCCTGCTGGCGGTCACCCGCATGGGCATCATCATGGCTCTGCACCGCGCCGCCGCCCAGCGCCTGATAAAACAGGTCTGCGCCGGGAACCAGCAGCCGTTCCTCCGGCATTTCCAGCAAGATACGCCGCCAATTGCGCATCACCGCGCGGAAATTTCCGGTAATGCCGGTTTCGACAATGGTATCGTCAATGTCGGAAATGACCGCAAGCTGCGTGGCTGTGCCCGGTGCAAGCACATGCCCTTCGGCGCAATGTTCGCCCTCTTCATTGTGCCAGTGGAACAGCACGGTTTCCCATGCTGGATCCACCGCATAATCCCATTCAGGGTCAAGGCGGATATCGAAATGGACGAAGCCTTCCTTGTCGCTCAGCCCCTGATGCTGGTGGCTGACCCCGCCGGGCCGCGCGATTTCGAGAGTGACGGGCAGGCCCGCAACCTCGTGGCTGGCAAATTGCGCCACCATGGTGCGAAAGGCCCGCCAGCGACCGCTTTTGGCAAAGGTGTTTTCGCGCGACCGCAGCGCGCGCGCAGTGATGACCAGCCGGTCACGATTGCGATAGCCGAGATAGGGCTGGATACGGACGGGCGCGGTGGGAAATAGTGGCATAGCCCCGCGCTAGCGAAGCATGTGGCAAGGTGCCAAGCCTTTCGCGCAGATTATCGCGTCAGCCGAGCAGTTTGCGCGCGGCCCGCTCGATCAGCGGCACATCCTCGGGCACTTCGCCCAGCACCACCAGCTCACCATCGGCAGTGCGATGAACCATGACCAGCGCGAATTCGGCGCCATCATCTTCGACATCGGCGAAAGACAAAGGCTCAAGCTTGCGCAGCTTTTTCGCCAGCGCGGCACGGACGGAATTGACCTCCTGAGCCGGCTTGCCCTGTTCCTCGCGGCGGGCGCGGCGTTCGGCCTGGACCACACCTTTCAGCCCGCCTTCGGCGCTGCGAAGGAATTGCGACAGCTCGCCGCGCGCAACTTGCAGGCGGTGGGCATGGGTCAGCACGGCGGCATATTCGGTCAGCCGGGTCTTGTCGTAATCGGCACCGAAGACCAGCTTGACCACCGGCGTCATCGGCGCGCGGTCCTGAACGGTCAGGCCATTGTCGGCGATCAGTTCAGCGAATTCGTCGCGGTTTTCCTCGGCTTCAAGGCTGAAGTCATAGGCGCGGCCCACGGCGGCATAGAGCGTCTTGCGGCTGCGATCTTCGGTCGTCAGCGCAGCATGCGCCATCTCGCGTGCTGCGGCGAGGCAGTCGTACAGGCCTTCGGGTGAAGGTTCGGCCAGCAGCGGAGCGATGTCGGCGGCTGCGATGGCTTCCAGCGGCTGGGGTTCTGGCACCACCTGAGCGGGGACAGGGGCTTCGGCGACGGGTTCGGGCTGCGCCTCGACTGGCGGCTCGGGTTCGAACACTGGCTCTGCTTCAAGCTCAGGCTCGGGCATGATTTCAACCGCGTCCTCGGCGACCGATCCGACCGGCTCTTCAGCTTCGACCTCGGGTCCGCCGGCATATTCGCTGGGATCGATAAACGGCGGTTCGCCGCTTTCGCTCTCGTTCTCATAAGGTTCGGGCACAGGCGCCGCCGGTTCGATCCGCGATAGATCGACAGACCGCTTGGTGCGCATTCCCCGGCTGACCAGTGAAACTAGGCTGCTTTCGGAATCTTCATCGGCGAGCGGGTCGACCAGATCGTCCACATCTTCGCCCTCGGGCTCTTCGTCCCAATCGGGCAGGCCGTAATCGGCGGCGGTTTTCATGCCGCTGTCGTAATCGTCGAGCGATTCGTATTCGCCGCCATGCTCTTCACCGGCACCGGGATGGGCGCCAATCGGATTGCCCAGCGCGTCCAGACCGCGCGTGCCGACGCGCGGCGGTGCGGGCGTCCATTCAGCGGCTGAGCCATCGTCGTAATCTTCGTCATCCTCGTCCAGCGTGGCCGCCAGCGGGGGCGTTTCGTCATCATCCTGTCCGAATGCGGGCAGCGGCAGCGCGCCTTCCGGCGTATCGTCGACCATCTGGGCATTGCCAAGGTCGAACACGGTGTTGTCAGCGTCTTCGGGTCCAGTGAATTCGGCGGCGGCTTCGGCGGTAACTTCGGGCATCGCTTCAGCCTCCTGGCTTACGGCTTCACTCGTTTCGGTCAGCGTTTCGGCGGTTTCGAGCGGGCGTTCGGTGTCTTCGCCAATCTCGTCATTCACACCCAGCGACTGGTCGATTTCGAGCAGCAGCTCGTCGGCGGTCTGCTGGTCGGCCATTTCCTTCCAGTTGATTACGCCATAAATGAAGTCGATCGTCTCGTTATCCGAGGAATAGGGCAGCAGGATCCCGCGATAGAGCACGGTCAGCCCGGCATCGTTGACGAACTCCGCCTCGAATCCGATCGGCGCCTGATTCGCCAGGATTTGCATGTAATGATCGGTGATTCGGCTGAGCACCGAACGGCTGGGTACGTCTGATAGGCGCACCAGTTGATTGCCGCCGCCGCATTCCTGCGCCAGCTCGGCCCCGACAAAGCGGACCTCGGCATCTTCGACGCCCACAGTGAAATCGAGCAGCACCGAATAGGGACCGAAATCGTCCAGCTGTTCGGGCTCAAGATCTTCGATACTGGGAAAATTGCGGTCGCCCAGCAGGCCCGCCCAATGATTGTAAGCGCGCACCTGCATGCGCCGTTCGTCCTGCCCGACGGGCGAGGGCGGATGATCGAGCGCGGAATCATCCTCGCCGATATCGTCCTCGTAATCGAGATGGTCGTCCGCGTCGTGCGAGCCAAAATAGCCGCCAAGCCTGTCCATCGCTGTTTAAGCCCCCGAAGTTGCGTTGCGCATTCACAAGGCTTGTGGGGGAGCGTAGTAAACATCCGGTTAAAATCGTTAACCAAGGATGTCGGGGCAGATCAGAGCAGATAGCGCATCCTGATACTGAAGTGCTGGTCAGCAGTGCCAATGTCGACTGCGGCCTCGGAGAATTTGGGCGGCCCCATGCGCACGCGCGCATCGCGGGAGAAGCCAAACCCTTCCTTTGGCATGAATCCCAGCGCCATATCGGCTTTGCCATTGCCGTTTTCATCATGCAGCAAAGCGATGGCGTACCGGCCCGGTTTGACGCCGGTGAATCGCAGTGTGACCGTCTTGCCCGCCGCGCTGACGGTTGTGCCCAGCACCTCGGCGGGGTTGTCACAGCGCGGGAACTGGCTCTCGGCCGATGTCATGCAGGCCTGCACCAGCCCCTTGGCACTGCGCAGATCGGTGGCGGTAACGGTGACAGTTGCGCCCTCTTGTGGCGCGCTCGCTCCTGTCAGCCCGGCAGCCAGCGGCAACAGCAGCAGCGCCGCAGTGCGGCTCAGGCGTTGGCGCTCAGGCCCTTGTCGGTGCCGCACAGGCGATCCCAATGGCGGAAATACAGTCCGTAATTGCATTTGTACTCTTCATGATGACGCTGATGATGGCTTGCTGTTATCAGCCAGCCCCCTAACCGGGAGTGAACCAGCCTGCGGGGAAACATTTCCCACCCCATGTGATTGGTCACACCCATTACGGTCATGATCACTAATACCACACCCAGCATGGCGACATGGATCGGGATCACGAACACCAGCGCGGGGATCACCACGGCCCCGGTCAGTGCCTCGATCGGGTGAAAGCTCATCGCTGCCCATGCGGTGGGCGGGCGGCTGGCGTGATGCACAGCGTGGGCAATGCGGAATGGGCGGGGCCGATGCATCCAGCGGTGCGTCCAGTAAAACCACGCGTCATGCGCCAGCAGGTACAGCAATGGGGCAAGCGGCAGATACCACAGCGGATAGCTGTCCCAATCGCTGTAAACCTGTGTCCAGCCGCGGTGCTGCCAGCCCCAGGCCACCACCCCTGCAGGAACGCCGTAAATCGCAGCCGAGGCCAGTGACCAGCCAATTTCGCGCCGCATCTGCGGGCCAAGCTTGGCATAAAACCCCGGCAGCCGCCGCGCGGTGATCCACGCGAACAGCGCGCTCGCCGCCAGATAGCGCAGCGCGACAATCACAGTCATCGCGAGCGCGGAAAGAGCAATCGCAGTCAACATCGCAGGCGCTTATGCCGCAGCTTCGCGGGCGATGACAGAGCGCAGGTTAACTCTCCTGCCCCCAGGGCGCGCAGTGTGGATCGGCGGCCACGGTCATCCGGCGCAGCGCGGCGCGGGCCAGCCGCTCAACCTCCACCTTGCGGCGCGCGGCGCTGAGCGGGTGGAGCGGTGCGGGGCGCAGGATTTCGCCGTCATATTCATCGGCAACAATAATGCCGCAGCAATCAGGCTTGTGGCTGTCCCCTTCCAGCGGGCTGCGATCCATTCCGGGCGGAACACCCCAGTAAAACCGGTCACAATAGTCCAGATAATCGGGCCATTTCCCATCGCCCAGCAAATCGCCGCGCTGGACCTTGATTTCGACAATGATCACCCGCCCCTTGGCGTCCACGCCCATCAGATCGGCGCGCCGTCCATTGCGCAGCGGCATTTCGGATAGGCACCAGATATCATTGCGCGCAAACAGCCGGGCAATACCGCGCGCCACCTGCGCGGCGGTGCAATCGGAGATTAATTGTGAATCGCTCATGCCCCAGAAATGGAACAGAGCGCGAACAAGGTCAAGCGCAAGCTGGCTGGATCAATCCTGCACGGCGATGCTCAGGATCGCGGCGCGCGCGATGTGAAATTCGCGCCACAGCGTCAGCGCCGCCGCTGTGGTGTCGCGGCCGTCCGCTGTCAGCGCCAGCAAGGCGCGCAGGCCCGGCTGCATCACTGCGGCCAGATCGTCGATCCCACGTGCAACCATTTCATAATGCCAGCCGCCCAACTCCGCCGCCCGCAGCGGCAAGGATTGCACCGAATAGTCTGTATCCTCGCGGCTGAGCTGCGCCAGATGGCCAACCGCCGCCGCCGCTTCGTGAACCGCATCCCATTGACTGGCCAGCGCGCCGGCATCCGGGATCGGGTGCGGCCCCGGCTTGGCGGGTGGCAACATCGTCGCTTGCGACAGGTCGAATTCGTGGGACATCGCGCTCATGGGCGCAGAGTAACGCAGCCAGACTTGCCAAAACGCTAACGCCCGGCGCGAAAATGTTTGCGCGATCCCCCGCACATTCCCTTGCGCGATTTGCACTGGCGAGCAGTGGCACGCTTTGCTAAGCGCCCCGCTCGCCGCGAGGCCATGATGCACCCGTAGCTCAGCTGGATAGAGCGCTGCCCTCCGAAGGCAGAGGTCACAGGTTCGAATCCTGTCGGGTGCGCCAGCTTTTCCGCCATTTTTGCCCTATCGCCCGATTTTGCAGTCCGGTGTATCTCCGGTGAAATGGGTAGAACATTCGCGAATTTTCGCGTCGCCTAGGTAGCCGCGCGCGCCGAGCGCGCCGCACTAAGTCCGCTCTCGACCCATTTCGAGCGCAGCTCAATGCTGCTATCCTCGTCGCAATTGAGGTGGTGTTCGGAATGAATCAGTGAGCTTGTATCTCAAAACGCGAAAATGGGTTGATGCGCAGTGGAATGTACCGGGCAGTCGTCATCGTAAGCTGCTTGTAGTCTTGCCGTTCGTGCCAGCGTTGCTGACCCCAATCATCGGTAACTGGTGGTTCTGGCCATCCGTGGTATTTGGCCTTGCGTTCAACGCATTCGCTGCGTGGCGTGGCGTGCGCACGATGCGGGCATCGGCGATTAGCACCGATCGTCAATACGATGGCGACGGAAAGTTCAAACTTTCGAAGGAGTATCACTCAACCGAGAGTGCGACTGCGGCGTCCCGAAGGTCTCGGAAAGGTTAACCACCCCGCTGCCCGGAAGGCTCGCGAGCTACGCAGCCGTAATCTACGTCCGCTTCCCACCACAGGACCGGTCATCCGCCTTCCATTTTCGTGGCGGCGAATGCCAACGGAGCCAGCGAAATAATCTCGTCAATGATCTCTTCGGTGACCTTCAGCGCTAGTGGGAAATCGCCTGGCGTATCGATGCCGTAGAGGTCCGATGGGTCCGGACGGTGATGGCCCAGCATATACTTGCCTTCGATCCATGCGGTGCGGCCAAGGCGATCGCGGCCCAGCTGTGCCATGGACCGGCGGATCAGTTTCAATCCGGCCTCACGATCACCCGGGAGGCCGAGCGCGTCCTGCATTGCTTCGAACGCCTTCCGGACCGAAGCCACGGTTACGAAGAAGCCGTCGGTATCGTCCAACAGCGGTGCCACCTGACGGGCAATCGGAACCGTTGGACGATACTTGCGGGTCTGAGTGCGGCCCCGAGGATTGAGATTGAGCAACCGGCGCTTCGACTGCCACTGACCACGCTTACTGCTTGTCGATACGTCATGCGCTGCATCCGGGCGCGCCCACGTGGCTACGCTGATCTGGAGAAAGCGTAAAAGGTTACGACGGTCCGCGACTCGTTTCGCAAAGGTCTTGTCGCTTTCTCCATCCTTTCTGGGCGGCTCAGTGCAATAGCGGAACATATCAGCGAGCTCGGACACCGCCGCACGGTAGGTCGGAGTATGGCTTACCTCGGTGTGCTTCTTCGGTTTGAACTGGGCACCCTTTCGAATGTGCTCTTGCTTCTTTGCGTAATTGATCGCCGCCGCCAGCTGCCTGACACTCGCTTCGACAGTGCCGGGAGCACGTTCCCGTGTCGAACCGTTGCCCTCCTCGACAGGGATCAAGATATTCCATTCGCGGAAGTCCTCGATCCATTCTTCGTCCACCTCGTTACAGAGCGTTGCCAAGGAGTCGTTCTGCGTGAGATAATCCAGCACATGAGCGATCCGTGGCCGTATGGAGCTGATGCTTGGTTTGCTGTTTTTGGCAGCCAAGTATGCTTCGATGGCTTCGGTGAGCAGATAACTGTCGTCGGTCGTGATGGGTTGGCCACAAGCATAACATACGGCCCGCCCTTTTTCGTTTGCTAGGTAAAGCGCGTCGAGCTGCAGTTCAGCTACTTCAACATCCGCCGTGCCCGTCGACTTGCTGCGTTGACGTCCCGCGGCTCCGTCATACCAGACGATCTGGAGGTAGGGGGATCGGAGGGTGCCGTTGCGCTTCCGATCGTAGACGAGCTTATAGTCTCCCCGCTCGTAGAGGGGCTTATCCGTTTTGCGCATTCTAACCTCTGTTGTTTCGCGGCCTCGGCCTGGATGAGTTCGCCGACGCCAATCTCGTTGAGCCGGTCGAGCGCGACGGAATCGAGCCGAAGCCCTTTTCCCTTCTCGCTGTTTCTCGACCACTTCCGGGCGATCTCACTCAAAGACTGCTCCACGCTTCGCTCCTTTCCATTCGCACGGCATGCCGTTGCGCTTGGTTTTTAGGATTGATTAGGATTAGGCGTGCAAACTCGGACCATGCCGAAGAAAGGCCCACCCCGTTTCGCTCGTCGATCTCTTGATAAATCTGTTGGCTGTCGCGTCCGGAAGCACCGTGAAGCTTCAGGAATCAGCCGAAATGACCTAGCGGGTGACGCGGCTATTGCCCCCCACACGCTAGCGAGGATTGAGCGAGGCCATCAGCTGCCAACGGAAGACACGCTCCGTCGTATAGCAGGTGTCTTGAGAGTGTCGGTTGGTCTGCTAGCACCCAATTGGGCAGCCGATGATCGCGAACGGATCGTGTTGGGCACAGAGCATCTGGGTTTGGGGCTGCGTCAGATTAGGGTTGGAAGGTCTATCACTCTGACAGAAGCTGCCCGCGCTGCGGGCGTGAGTATTAGCACGTTCTCGAGATTCGAGAGGGGACTTCATGGGGAGGGGGAACTAGCAAAGCTGTATAAAGCCGAAGGTAGGATGACCGAGCGCCTGACGCTTGTTTCTGACCCGCTGGCGAAGTTGCTCGGCTACCGGTCTGCGGCTGATTTAACCGACGCATGCGAATGGATTGAGTTAGGTCAGGCCTCGGTCCCAAGCGAATGACCGCTAAGCGCCCCAATCCCGGTCATTCGGTCCTGCCATCTCGCATCCCGAAAGCCGCCATTTTAAAGGTGAAATAAGCCAGACACGTTTGGGACGAACAGCGAGGTCCTATTGTAAGCTTGCCTTGGTGCCTCTCCCTAGCTCATCGCGCAGAACGGCTCGACATGGCACTGGCCGCCTGACGTCGTGCGCTTCTAGGCAGTCTCTCTCGCGATAAGCGCAGGCGGCATCACGATACTTTCGGTGTCCTCGTCGGCCACGCGGCGCAGCAGGAGGTCGATCATGGCGCGAGCACCGACCGCGATGTCCTGCCGGACAGTGGTGAGTGCCGGCGTGGTTTGTCGGGCGATCGGGAGGTCATCGAACCCGACTAGCTTCATCTGTTTGGGCACATCGATGCCGAGCTGGCGCAACTCGCCTATGCAGGCGAGCGCCAGCAGGTCGGTGGCGGCGAACAACCCATCGAAGCGCCCCTTGGCTTTACGCATCAGCGCAGCGATCTCCGATGTCATGCCCGAGGTCGCGAGGTGCGCCGGCATCTCGGCGAGGTCGAGGCCGAACGCTTGCGCTACATGCCGAGCTCCGGCGAAGCGGGCGGCGAACTCGGGCGCATTTGTGTCGCCCACGAATGCAAGTCGTGTGGCGCCTGCGGCGATCAGCCGCTCCATGGCGAGCTTGCCGCCGAGCAGGTTGTCGGTCCCCACCACGCAGTGGCGCTGGCCCTCGCGGTGCTGGCCCCAAACGACCATCGGACGGTAGCGCTCGGCGATCTCCTCCAGCCGGTCGAACTGGTCCGACTGTCCGACCACGATAACACCGTCGATCATCCCCGATCCGATGAAGGGATCGAGCCAGTCCTCGTCCGCCGCAGGCACGACGCGGCGCAGCATGAGGTCGTATCCGCGCGCTGTCAGTTCGTCCGCCAAGTGGCCCAGCAGGGTGAGGAAGAACGTGTCCGAGACCTGTTGCTTCTGTTCGTGCCCCAGCGGGATGATGACGCCGATAACGCCGGTCTTCTGACGGCGCAGACGGCTCGCCATCTGGTTGGGGCGGAAGCCGTGCTCTCGCGCGATCGCCTCGATCTTCTCACGCGTCTTGGCATTAACGAGGCTCTTGCCCGCCAGCGCGCGAGAGACGGTGCCGGGCGAGACGCCGGCGAGCTTCGCCAGATCGGTGATGGTGCGCACGCGGTTTGATTCGACCTGGGCATCGTCGATTGGAGATCTCGCGTCGCACATCTCATCGGTGAATGTGTGGCCATATGCAGGCTCTATGAATGCCGACAAGCACGACTTGCTTTTCGACCTACGAGCCGCCTGCTTTGGGCTTGACAACCATGTGGGCAATCTTATCGTCGCCGTGTCGAAGAATCGACATCACATCTATTTGGGAAGGGAACGCTATGAGCTATATGACCAATACCGAATTTGCGCCAGCTGGTGGAATTCAAGAGCTGAGCTTCGACGAGGTAGGCCTTGTAGCTGGCGGCCCATTGCCTGCTCTGTTAGTTCCTGTGGTCGTCGCGGTCGTTGCGGGCGCTGCGGGGTATGTTACGGCCAGATCCACAGATGATTGCGTGACGACGACCACGACGCGAACGTCCACGAACGCCGCTGGGGAAACTGTTACCAGAACCACAACTAGAACTACGTGTTCGTAAATTAAATGACTGATTCTGCGTTTAAGTTTGAAACAATTGTAAAAGCAATAGTTTTAACTCTGCTTGCGTTTGCGAGTTTTTGGCTAGTTTATTATATTGTCTCTGTTAGTGAGACCTGTGAGATAACCAAGACCGAAACTCCTACCGCTAGTGGAAGTATTGCGACTACGGTCTCTATTTGCAATTAGGGCAACTTAAGGGACCTATATACCTAACTAGCCAGATTTAGCTTGACCTAGCCGCCCATTGTGGCTAGTTAGGTTTCATGAGCAACGCAAAAGACAAACCCGAAACCATCAGCCTCTACCAGTTTTTTGCGCGCATTCCTGATGAGGAAGCGGCTCGCAAGTATTTCGAAAACAACCGCTGGGGCGACGAAGCCTGTTGCGGTCACTGTGGCAGCACGAACGTTGCTGTGATCGAAAACCAGAAGCCAATGCCTTATCGCTGCCGCGATTGCCGGAAGCATTTCAGCGTCCGCACAGGCACAGTCTTGGCTGAGAGCCGCCTTGGCCTCCACAAGTGGCTCATGGCGATCTACATGATGACAACGGCCCGCAAGGGCATCCCCTCTACCCAGATGGCCCGCGAACTCGGCATTACCCAAAAGTCCGCATGGTTCCTTGCGCAGCGCATCCGTGAAACTTGGCTTTCAGGCCGCGATGAAGGCCCTATGGGCGATGATGTGCAGGTTGATGAGACTTACATCGGTGGCAAAGAGCGCAACAAGCACGCTTCCAAGAAGCTTCGCGCTGGTCGCGGCCCCGTCGGCAAGGTTGCAGTTCTCGGCATCCGCGACGAGAACGCGCAGGTCCGCGCCACTCCCATTGCTGATACGTCGGCACCGACCCTCAATGGCTATATCAAGGCGAATGTCGAACAGGGCGCTTTCGTGACCACTGACGAGCATGGCGGCTATCAGGGCCTCCGCTCGGAAGGCTACCGCCACTTCACCGTGAACCACTCCGCTGGCGAATACGTCCGCGATATGTGTATCCACACCAATGGCATCGAAAGCTTCTGGGCGCTACTCAAGCGCGGCCACTACGGTATCTACCACTTCATGAGCCAGAAGCACTTGCACCGCTACGTGAACGAATTTGCATTCCGCCAGAACACTGCGCAGGATGGCACCATGCTTTTCATCGACAAGACGATTGCCCGCATGGTCGGCAAGCGCCTCACCTACAAGGGCCTCATCAATGCCTGACAACAAAAAGACAATCGAACCCCTCGACGCTGGCTTTGACGAAGTGGCTCGAAAGATGATATCCCCCGCCACCCCTTTAATTAACAAAAACAAAGCTTTAGAAACAGTTTCCGGCCAATCGCCAGCCACCCCCAAACAGCTTAAATTGGACCTTGGGATTGAGGTCGAGCGCGTCGTTGGCGGCATCGAAATGGGCGTGCTTGAGAATGGAATTCCATATCTCACGCAGCGCGGTCTCGCAGAAATGACGGGAGCAGCGCGACGCAGTATCCAAGAGATCACTGAGGAATGGCAAGAGGCCCAGACGACAGACGTTTGGCGGGGCCGGATGCTCTACTTCCGCGACTACCTTTCAAAAGCCGATTTCGATGAACCGCGACTTTTTATCGAGATCACGAAAGACGGATCTCCGCACTATGCTTACCCCGACATGGTTTGCATGGCGATGGTGGAATACTTCGCATTTGAGGCGCAGCGCACCAACGAGACTGCCATCACCAATTTCCGCAATCTAGCCCGCTACGGCCTCCAAAAGTTCATCTACGACGCGCTTGGCTACGTTCCCGAAGACCCATGGAAGCTTTTCAACGCCCGCGTGTCGCTACTCAAGGACAGCGTTCCTGCCGGTTATTTCAGTGTGTTCAAAGAGAGCACTGGGCTGGTGGTGGACCTCATCAATGCGGGCCTACCAGTGAACCAGCACACCATCCCCGATGGTAGCGTGGGCGGCACCTGGGGGCGACACTGGACCGCTCAGAACCTTGCGGCAAAGTATGGCGAACGGATCGAATATCCGCATTATTATCCGCCAGAATATCCACAAAGCGCCAGCAATCCGCAAAAGGCAAACGCCTACCCAAATCAGGCTTGGCCGGAGTTCCAAGATTGGTTTCGTTCGGTTTACCTGCGCACGAAATACCCGCCCTACATTCTCAAGAAAGCCAAGATGCTGTCGGGCGGAGCCGATGAGGCCCGCCAACTTGCGGCAATGTATGAACAGAAAGCGATTGAAGGCTAATCCCGTTTGTTTCGAGCACCTACGAAAATTCCGGTCAATACCATCCCCACCAATCCGATGACCGTTACTGCGGTGCTACCAACCAAAAATTCAAGCACGCTGTCGGGTAGCGAGAACGCAATCCCTGCGAACCCGTGCATGATGAGCAAAAGCGCGACAATTCCAGCGTAGGCACACATAAAAATGAACGCCTTGTTGGCCATTGGCTCAATCAGGTCGTCCAGAATTTGAATGGTGCGAACGCGCTTCTGCGTCAGCTCAAGCTCGGCTTGTAATGCATCTTTTTCCGCGCCTACTTGGGATAGCGCGTTACGAAGGGTTTCTTCGCTGACAGCCGTATCACCCTTTGACATGACAACATCGTTTGGCGCGTTGTCGATATCATCGGGCGTAAGAGGCCGAGTGTCAGGTTCGTCCTGCAAGGGCTAATTCAGTAAAGTGTTGCTTGATATCGTCGTTCTTAAGAGCGGCATTCCGACCCATGCCAAAATAGGCGTTACTCCACGGTGTTCCTTCTTGATGGGTCATCCGGGAAAGATCATTGCCTGTGTAGGAGCCATACCGCTTCCAAACATGGCGGATTATTGCCTTTTCGGAACCCGACAACTCGGCCTTGAACGGCTTTCCTTCCGCCTTTCCTAGAAGTCCGCCCTTAGCGTTAAAGCCTAAATCACGCAGGTGGTTCCAGATTATGCGCAGTACGGGGCCGCCATCCCATGCCTCGATGCGATCCTCGACCAGCGGCTCCCCATTGATTGCGAGATTCCAGCCGTGTGCGATATAAACCAGCTTCTGCAACCACATCTGGTTAGCAGGGCCTTCCTTGAGTTTTAGAAACTCGTTCGCAATGGCGCGAGCATCGTATGGCATGAGGTTTCTCCGTTCCCTATATGGTCCATGTCGAGTCAGGATGCAACCGTCGCAGCGCGGAGCGGCTAGTTAGGTATATAGGTCCCAAAAATAAGACGGGTAGGTCGACGGTGAATAGGATGAGTCAGAACCGTAACGGCGTACGCCACTACAGGCAGGACATGCCGCTGCGCCGCTTGAGGTACGGTGTCCTCTTGTTGGTGCTGTGCATCTAGCCATCGAAAATTCCTTCCAGCTAATCAGTTAAAATAAGTCGCTTCGATACATTCGCAAATCTGCGACCGGAACTGTCAATTGATCCTGGTTGCGTCGGACTCCCAACTTAGCAATCGGGTAAATCATCCAAATTGTTCTTACTGGTATTGTCCCAATCGGTACGGAGATACTTGCCGTCGGTGCCATTGACTACGTGGATACTTGTTTCTGGACTGTTAGCCCAGTTGACCCAATATTCGTGCGCACCCGAATCGATATCGCTGATAGCATTGGCCTTCGAACGGGGAGACCACTCATGCACGCTGTTGCACAGGCGAGTGATATCTCCATCTTTGTCCTTGCCAGTTTGGCGAACATAACGCTTTGCCATGATTTATTCCTATCTTTTGGTCGGTTCTTGATATCGTGAGCGGGACATTGCTGCCCCGCCCATATTCACTTCTTGTTCGGACGCTGCGTCAGCGCCGAAGCTGCCGCTGTTTTTGCAGCTTTGCTTGAACTGGGATTACGCAGCACTTTTGATGCCGCGGAAGCCGCCTTCTTGCTTGTCACTTCGGAATTGCCCTTTTTGCCCGCCATTTCACTCACCTCCTTCCTTATTGACAGCAATTGCGATTCGTCGTACATTTTCCTACGTAAACGTAGGGTGATAGAGCGAAAATAAACGCCGCAGTTGCGACGCACTTGGGCTACTATTCCGTAGGTATACAGCAATATTAACCGTAGGGCAATGATGGTATCAAACGAAAATGATTTCGGTGAGCGGCTCACCGCCGCGCGGGACAAGCGCGAGATGAATCAGGCCGAACTTGCGAAAAGAGCTGGCCTCCAAGCTGCTGCGATCGGACATTTCGAACGAGGTCGACGCAAGCCTTCTTTCGCAAATGTTCGAGCTTTGGCGAAGGCGCTCAACGTGAGCTCAGACTATTTGCTTGGCAGAACTCCAAGTATGGAAGGAGCTACGACGGCGTTCCGAGGCGAAGACGATCTTTCCAGTGCGGACCGTGATCAAATCCAGCTCATGATCGATATGATGCGCGAACGAAGAGAGCGGTCTGATCCGTGAGGCCCACACGAGCAGAGTGGGCACGCAAGTGTGGTGAGCGCAAAGCAAAGCAGTGTGGTTTTCTGCGTTTCCCAATAGACCCGTTTAGAATCGCTGAAGATGAGGATATCTTGGTCCAGGCGAAGAAAGCCGACCAAATAGGTGTAAGCGGTGGCATCATATTCAATGACGAAGATGTTGCCATTTTCTATGCGACTAACATCAGTAGCTCCGGCTTTCAACGCTTCACTGTCGGCCATGAATTGGGTCACTACTTTCTCGAAGGCCATCCCGAAGAGATACTGCAGACCGGGCCGTTGCATGCTTCTAAGGCAGGCTTCTCTCAAGGCGACAGGGCGATCGAAATCGAAGCCGACCATTTTTCCTCTGGCCTGCTTTTGCCTGGGCACTTGGTCCGGCAGGCACTTGGAGATGGTCAAATAGGCCTAGAGGGAATCGAGGAACTTTCCGAATTATCCGAGTGTTCGCTAACTGCCTCTGCAATCCGGGCAGCAGAATGCAGCCCTTACCCCATGGCTATTGTAATGAGCCGTGAGGACCAGATCTGTTACGGGTTTCTTTCAGATGGCTTCAAACAACTAAAGCCCCGCGCATTCCCCCGCAAAGGTGACTTGTTACCCGACTCTGCAACTCGCCAGTTCAATTTGGACACGGCCAACATCGAAAACGGCAAACGCCACGCGGGCGAAACCACGCTGGCAGACTGGTTTGACGGACCGCCGGGCATTATACTCGATGAAGAAGTTTTGGGACTTGGTAAGTATGGGTACACTCTTACGGTATTTTCAAGCGAGGAACTACCTGAGGAGCCTGACGAATTCGAAGACGAGGAAGCAGCCCTAATAGGTAGCTATACGGCAAAGTTCGCTTATGGCCGATAACGGCAGCGCGCAGGAGACACTAGGTGCGCCGTGAACGTATGCAGCTTGCTTGGAGTGACTTTTAAGCGGCATCATTCTTTACAGCCGTACCTTCAGCTTAAGGACCAACCACCGCCACGCGTCACATGCGCATCTCGCTCTCTTAACGCGCGATCCAGGCCAAGTATCTCATTGAGGTGCGTTGCCGTATGCCCAAACAAGCGATCGAGTGCCGACATCTCCCGAGGAAAACTTGCCGACAACTCCTCGATCTTGTCGATCAGTTCGTCCGCCGCCGACCTTAGCAATGCTTTCGCACCCGATGCTGGAATTCCGATGGCAGCGCAGAAGGCAATCAGGTCGTCGGCAGTTATGTCATCGAAACGACTGGCTGCCCCCACATTGAACGCCAGCTCGTCTGTGTAGTCGTCCCCCATCAGCACCGGGGTAAGGTCGTAAAATGGGGCAAGTTGCACCGATCCGCCTGGGACCAGGATTAGGCCGATGTTCTTGGCGTGGTTGTCGTTGTTGCCGAGAAGCAGGTTGAACAGCGTCATTCTTAGGAATGTGTTGCGAGCGAGAGCGGGCTGGTCCGTTGCGGCAAGCGTTCTTCCGATTGTCACCGCATCGAACCGTCGTCCCGCCTCTCCACGCCGCTCATACTTGAGATCGGAGGGAAGGCCGCTCGCTTGGGCAAAGTCCTCGACATGCAAGCGGTACACCTTGTCGCCGTCGATAAGGCGATCAAACCGATTGATGAGAAGGATGTCGTGTTCACCGATTTGATCAGCGACGCATGTCCCGACCGCGAAGCCGCACTTGGCTGCCAGGTCGGTCAGAAAGGCTTCGTCCCGTGCCTCCTTAAGGTTCTGGCGATCCGGGAGCTTCAGAATGTGGGTCGTGGGCGCGCCCGTCCCATCTTTGGGAAGTGCGAAGCGTCCGTCGGGCAGTGCGGCGAGTGATATCTTCCGGCGCACACCCGCGACTGGCGAAGGGTCGCGCATCTTTTCTGGTAGGGGCTTGCCTGTGGCGAGGCGCTCGACGATGTCGCGCAACGTTCCCTCGTCGAGCGGATCATAGTCTTCGCTCAGCGTTCCAGGACGTTTCACCGGTGGACGGTCGAGACCGAGCACGCTGACAGCGCCCGGGCAGTCTGCCCCCAGATGTTCGAGCAGCCCTGCTATGTCGCTGCGCTCGATTCCATAGCGCGCCATGGTCGCTTCGAGCTGGTCATTTTCGTGGAGCAGGTTTCCAAACCACGCGCGCACGGGTACATCTCCGAAGGGCTGTTCGCTGAGTGGCAAAGAGAGCGAAAGAGCATGACTGTTCGGGGCCGCCAGCCAATGGGCATTGTAGGTGAAAGACAGATCACCATCATCGCCTTTGACAAGGTAACCGACCGGCTCCGCCGACGCTTCGAGCCAGACTTGCAGGATGAGCATCAGCGGCTACGCAATCTGGCGGTAAGATCGATGCCTGCTGCCTGCGCACAGGCCATCACGCGGTCGAATTCCAGGCTTGGCTTCCCGCCTTCGAGTTCGGATACGAACCGCCGCCCGACACCGGCATGCGCAGCGAATTCCGACTGTTTCATCTTCATCGCCTTGCGCGCGCGCCGCACAAGCGCGCCCAGTTCCGCAACCGATCTTACGCGCTCGACAGAGGCTGGCATGCGCGGTGCTGCAATTCGTGGTGTGGGAGGTTTCGAAACGGAAAGGCCGGATGAGGCATCCGAGAGCTGTCGTGCTATATCGATTGCTCGTTGATATTGTGGGGTTTGCAGCTGTTCGGCCACTTTTTGTATAGGCGACATCACCTCTGCCAATCTGGCATTGAGCTCGCGACCGGCCTTGCTTACCGAATTGATGGCTGGACTCGTAGCGAGCTTCCGAAATGCCTGATCCTGCTCGTTGAGAGCTTTCAGGAGGCGCTGACTATCAGAGGCCGGTTTCATTTTTGATCCCTTTCGGGAGCGAAATGGCATTCCAGACCTAAAAAGTCAACATTTGTTCCTGAAAGGGTGCATTTTGAGCAGTTGGGTAAACAATTTTCCATCGTGATCCCGTTCGGGAGCGTTGTAAGATTCGGTAAAAAGCCGATATTCTCTGCGCAGTGAATATACGTCCAAGGCCTCCACCTCAATTTGTGGCTACGATCTTGAGGTGCGTTCGGGGCTTATCAAGCACTTCGACCGCCTCCCGCCGATGCTCCGGCGCAAGGTGCGCATAGCGGAGCGTCATTGCGTAGTCGCTGTGGCCAAGCAGTTCGCGGATCGTATTGAGGTCTACTGCCCCCATGGCAAGGCGAGAGGCGAAGTGGTGGCGCATGTCGTGCCAGCGGAAATCTGCAATCTTTGCGTCATCGAGCAGCTTCTTCCAAGATGAGTTGACGTTGTCGAAGCGCTTGCCGTCCTCGCTTTCGAAGACGCGGCTGTTGCCTAGGTCGCATTGGGAGCGCCAGGACTTCAAGGTCTCTTAGGCCTCTGCATTGAGCGGTATGTGCCGTGTTTTGCGAGACTTGGCGGTCTCGGCTGACACGGTCACAATCCGCCGATCGAAATTCACATGCGACCATTTGAGATCGAACAATTCACCGCGCCGCATACCCGTGTTGATCGATAGCAGAACCATCGGCGTCAGGTGATCGGCGAAGGGCACAGCGTGCAAGCTTGGGAGCAGTTCGCGGTCACGCTCACGCCTCCATTGATTGGCCGAATCGCGCTCGGTCCGCATTCTGTCTTCGCGTTTCCTTAGCTGCGAACGCAGGCGGTATTCCTCGGCTTCGTCCAAGTAACGAACGCGGACCTCCTTGTTCTCGCGCGCCTTCTTGACCTTGGCGATCGGATTTACCGCAATCAGTTCCCATTCGACGGCCCGGTTGAGCGCTGCCTTGATGGCCGTGATGTCCCGATTGACCGTATTGGTCTTCACGCCATCCTTCATTCGCTGGGCGCGCCAGCGTTCCAAATCGAGCGGTGAAATTGCCGCCATCGGAGTCTTGAGAAACTTCTTGAAGGTCACTTTCAGCCGCTTGATCGTGGCCTCTGCGGTCTTCTGGTGGACCCGTGCCCAAGCGGCATAATGCTCGTCGATAAACTCGCCGAACGTTGAGACTTGCTTGCGCTTCTGGCGCTCAATGCGCGGATCGACACCGGCCCAATACGGGCCAAGCGCGTTCTTTGCCGCCTCGACGGCTTCAGCGTATCCCATGCTGGTCAAGCGACCGAGCCTGATGCGCTTGCCACGCTCAAATTCGAGATACCAAGTCTTCACACCGGAGGGCTGAACCCGCAGCAGTAAGCCGTTCAACTTGGGATCGCGCAGCTCGTAAGGGTTGGCCCTTGGGGCCGCCCGTTCTGCCACTGCGTTGTTCATGGAAGCTGGCATTGCGATCTTTCCTGTGATCACAAAGCTAGCCGATCCGTAAGTGAAATGTAAGTGCAAGAGGGGTGAACGCAGTGCAACAAATGCGAACGGTTCGCAACTTAGAGAAGCCAATTTAACCTATAAAAAATAATTGTTTATCGTTCATTTTTGTTTTGTTGCGGTGCAAAATTTTTTCGCCATTTTTATGCCTCCGAAGGCAGAGGCCACAGGTTCGAATCCTGTCGGGTGCGCCAGGGCAAAGGTCCGCCTCCACATGATGACGAAAAATTTCCTAGGAAAGCCGTGGTTACCGCGGGTATTGCGATAGGGTAATGGACCGCACGACTTACCAGTTCGACCGTATCGAGGCGTTGCGTGCAGCGCCGCTGCGGCGTGTCGGCGGTGGGTCTGGCGAACGTGCTCCGCCGCCCAATGCGCCAAATCCCCGCATTGGCGTGATCTACAATCCGCGCAGCCACCGCAATCGCGGGCAGGATCTGGAATGCACGCAGCGGCTGGGCATTACCGTGGCGCAGCCCGAATCGCGCGAACAGATTGCCGAGGCGCTGGCCGATCTGGACCGCCAGGGCGTGGACTTCCTCATCATCAATGGCGGCGACGGTACGGTGCGCGATGTGCTGACCATGGGTCAGGGCGTGTTCGGTGACAACTGGCCTGCGCTGGCGGTGCTGCCCAAGGGCAAGACCAATGCGCTGACGGTTGATCTGGGCGTGCCGACCGACTGGTCGCTGAGCGATGCCGTGGCGGCTTGGTCGGACGGTCGCCGCGTGCGCCGCCGCCCGCTGGCAATCACTGCGCAGGGGCGTGACGAGCCTGCGGTGATGGGCTTTTTCCTTGGCGCGGGCGCTTTCACCATTGGCACGCGCGCTGGTCAGGATGCCCATGCGCTGGGCTTCTTCGGCAGCCTTGCTGTCGGGGCCACTGCAGCCTGGGGCGTGCTACAGGCGCTGCTGGGCAGTAATCGTAACCAGTGGCGGCGCGGCAGCGAGATGGCAATCTCGCGGCTGTCCGATGGATCCGCGCTGGCGCACTCACAACATGGCGATCCGGGCCGCCGCAGCATCATTCTGGCCAGCACGCTGCGGCATATGCCGATGGGGCTGAAATTGTTCGCGCCGGATAGCAGCGGCATCAAGCTGGTGGCGATGGACAAGCCGCTGCGGCGCCTGCTGCTCAGCTTCCCGGCGATTCTGTATGGCTGGCGTCCGGCATGGCTGGAGCGTGCCGGTTTCCACCAGACCGATGGCGAAGGCTTCGCAATGCGTTTTGCCGAGCCGTTTATCCTTGACGGGGAAGCCTTCGATCCCGGCCAATACCGCGTCGAACAGGGGCCGGACCTGACCTTCGTCACCGCGTGACTCAGGCCCTCCACCACCGCAGTGCAGATACGCTGGCGCAGCCGGTAGCCGCCGAAGTGCGCGCATGGGCCGCGCAATTGGGGGCTGAGGCGGGAGCGCTTGCGGTGCTGTTCTATGGCTCCAACCTGCGCACCGGATCGCTGGAGGGCGTGCTCGATTTCTATGTGCTGCTGCCGGGTCCGCAGCAGGAGCGAATCTGGCCGCGTGTGAGTTACCGTGAGCAGCGCAGCGGGGACAGCGTCCTGCGCGCCAAAATTGCCACCATGTCGCTGGACCAGTTCACGCAGGCTGCTGCCGGGCAATCGCGCGACACCACGATTTGGGCGCGGTTTGTCCAGCCCAGCGCGCTGGTTTGGGCGGCGGATGAAGCGGCGCGCGGCGCAGTGGTGCAGGCGGCGGCCAGCGCGGCGCAAACGGCGGCGCGGCTGGCGGCGGCGCTGGGGCCTGAGCAAGGGCCGGAGGATGCTTTCTGGCGCGCGCTGTTTCAGGCAACTTACAAAGCGGAATTCCGGGTGGAGAAAGCGGGGCGCGAGGAATCGATCCTGGCGGTCAATCGCGCGCATTTCGACGGGCTGTTGCCGCTGGCGTGGGAGGCTGGCGGGATCAGCTTTGCGCGTGCAGCCGATGCTCTGGCGCCGCAGCTGTCACCCACAGAACGCGCCGCTATCCTGCGCTGGTGGCAGCGCTGCGCGCGGCTGGGCAAACCGCTCAATCTGTTGCGGCTGGCCAAGGCGACCACGACGTTTGACGGGGCGGCGGATTATGCCGCGTGGAAGCTGGAGCGGCACACGGGCATCGCGCTGAAAGTCACGCCGTTTGCCGCGCGGCATCCCTTGCTGGCCGCGCCCGGTGCGATGTTTGCGCTATGGCGCGCCCGCAGGCGCGCGGCGCGCGATCACATATAACGCATGGTGATCGAGATCGCCTCGACACTGTTGCCGACGCTGAACGCGGTCTTCTTGTAGCTGGGTTTGCCCAGATTGAAGATGTTCAGGCTGGGATTGTTCGACATTGCCCCGCCGTCTTTTGACAGATCGGTCTTGCCATTGCCGTTGAGGTCATGGCGCACCGCGATGCCATAGCTGCCGCTGCTGGGCAGCGGGACGCAGAAACGCATGGTCCCGGCCCGGGCAGGTACTTCGATGCGGCTGAGCCACTTGCCCTTTTCCAGCCATTCGCCCGGCGTGGCGCGATAGCTCTGGACGCGCAGCGTACCGCCGCCCGCCGCAACGCCGGTGACAGTAACCTGCACCGCAGGCCCGCGGCCCGCAGCGCATTTGGCCGGATCATTGGCGATTTTCTGGCGATATTGCGCCTGCGCCGGAGCGGCGATCAGCGCCCCCGACAGTGCGAGAGCCAGCACACCCGAAAGTGCAGTGAAAGAGGTCTTCATAATCATCCCGTCCATTCGCCGTCCGGCAGCCATAGCGGCGCCAGAGCGGCTGGTTTGGGAGTGAATATAGGCTTTCTCGCTGAATTACGGCTGAATTTGCGGCGCTGCAGCAATTTCCTGTTCGCGCAGCCGCCCGCCCTCCAGCATGATCCGGCGGCCATCAATCTGCGCCACCGCGCCGCGGTGGCCGATGACCAATACGGTGCATTGCCCCGCCAGTCCGGCAATGGCGCGGGCGATCTCCGCCTCCGCCGCAGGATCGAGCGCGCTGGTCGCTTCGTCGAGAATCAGCAGATCGGGTTGCCGCAGCAGCGCCCGTGCCAGTGCGATTCGCTGCTTCTCCCCGCCCGAGAGCGCGCGCGCCGCCTCGCCAAGGTCGCAATCAAGACCGCCCGGCAAATCATGGACAAAGCCCGCATGCGCCTGTTCCAGCGCCCGCTGCAATGCCGGCTCATCAGCATCGGGCATGGCCCACAGCAAATTGCCGCGCACACTTCCGGCCAGCAGCACAGGCTCTTGCTGGACATAGGCCACGCGGCTGCGCCAGGCGGAGCGTGCGCCGCCGATGAGCGGCGTGTCGTCCACAGTCACTGTGCCGCTGTCAGGTGACAGCAACCCGCCCAGCAGATCCGCCAGCGTGCTCTTGCCCGCGCCCGATGGCCCTTCCAGCACCACCGTGCTGCGCGCCGCGATGGTCAGGTTTATGGCGCGCAGTGCCGGGCGGTCGGGCGCATGGGCCAATGACACACCGTGCAGCGCAATCGCGCTGGTCAGCTGCGGCGCGGGTAGCGTTGGCGGCGGCTCGGCAGCGGCTTCGGCGCGGTCGATCAGGGCGCGGGCTTCCTCCAGCGCTGGGAGAGCGTGGTGCCATTCCTGCGCGGTCGCTTGCAACGATCCCAGCAGCGGCACAGCGCGCACTGCGAGCGCAGCCAGCGGCAACAGGATCGCCAGCGGCACCTCCCAGCGGCTAGCTGCGAGCCACAGGGCGGCGGCCAGCCCGCCCGCCGCAACGATTTGCAATGCCGCGCGCGCCAGCCCGCTGACCAGGATATAGCGCCGTTCGGTAATGCGCAGCGCCCTGAAGGCCTCATCCGCATCGGCCAGCGCCGCGCGCTCGCGCCCGAAACTCTTGATAATCCGCAAGCTGCCCAGCACTTGCTCCAGACTGCGATAAATCGCCTCATAACTGCGCGTGGTCGCCTCGCCCAGACGGCGGGCATGGCGGCGCAGACCGGCGTAGAGCGCCAGTGTGACCAGTGCCGCAAGTCCGCCGATTACCGATACCAATGGCGCAATGGCCAGCGCAGCCAGCAGCAATGCAATCAGGCTGAGGCCGATGCGCAGCAGATCGGCAAACCACGCCGCGATGTGGCCAACTCTATCGATCGTCGTGATCAGCATCGCGCGAGTGTCGCTGTGCCGCATCCGCGCCAGCAGCTTCCATTCCGCGCCGACCAGAGCTGCAAACGCGCGGCGGCGCAGGCCGTCGACAACCGCCACGGTCAGATCCTGCGCGATCAGTGCACGGTACATTTCGGCCCCCGCGCGCAGGCCGACCAGCAGCACGAAACCGGCAAGCAGCTGGCCCAGAGAAAACCGCAAGGGCAGCGCGGTGTCGCCGCCTGCCTGTAACCCCTCCAGCAGCGGAACCAGCAGGACAAAACCCGCACCCTCGGTGGCCGCAACCAACAGTGTCAGCGCCGCAAGCGCCAGCGCTCTGCGCGGCCCGGCAAGGGCAAGAAGGGTGCGCCACGAAGCAGCCATGCCCCACCTATGGCGCGCTGGGCGCTGGGTTCAAGCCTGTGCGGGCCGCCACCTCAGATATCATTGCGCCCCTTGGCACGCGCAATCATCCGGGCCGCAGCGATGGCGGAGGGCAGGCCGCAGGTGACAAACAGCCGTTCGTCCTCGCTGCCATCGGGCAGCGGAGCCAGTTGTTCGAGCCGCTGTTTCAAATCTGTCAGATCCAGTAGTCCGGCGATGTCTTCGTCACTCGCCATCAGGTCCAGTTCGGACTGCACTGCATCACGCGCCCGGAACAGGCGGTGGTGCCAATCGGCGTGGGTAGCGCCGTGCGTGGTGGCGGTTCGCTGGTCCTCGGGCATGATCCCGCGCGCCATCCGCCGCGCCAGAAAACGGGTCTCGCCATCGCGCAGGAATTGTTCGGGTGGCAGCGCGAGGCAGAACTCGGCCAGCGCGCGGGTCAGCGTGGGGTCGCGATAGGGAATGCCATGCCGCGCTTCGAGCGCTTTGAGAGCATCGCTGCGCCCCTGATCATCGCGCGTGACCAAGGCTTCAGTCAGTTCGTGCTGGCTCAGCGAACGCGGGTGGCGGCGGCGCAGGAATGCGAGCGCATTGCTGGCGGGCAGCTGTGCATCGGCCACAGCGCGTTGGCTAAGCCCCAATGCGGCAAAATGGCTGGCGGGCACCTGCGCACGCGGACCGCGCCCCGGCAGCCAATCGCCCAGCACCAGCCCCCCGAAGCGCCGCCACAGAGGCCTCGGGTCACCGCGCCGTGTGTTTAATTCGCGCCACAGTCGCCGCCATTGGCCGTGCCGGAAATAATGGCGATAGGCCCAGCCGCCAGTCGCGCTGAGCGTGGAATTGCCCTCATCACCGCCCAGCATCACATCGCAGCCACGGTCTGCGGCTGCGCCCAAGGCGGCAATTAAGGGGGCGACAATCCCCATCTCGCGCGGCGGACAGCGCGCAATGGCGAGCAATTCATCAAGTCCGGCGCGGAAGTCTTCCCCTTCGCTGCGCATGATGTGGGCATGGAGGCGGGGCGCATGGAATTGCGCGAAATTTCCGACAATCGCGCTTTCATCGCCAAATTCATTCGAGGGCAGGACCAGCGAATTGTCGATCTCGGGAGCGTAGGTGTAGCTGTGCAGCTGCTGTTCGCCCGACTGTCGCAGCAGGCTGGCGGCGACCAGCGAGGAATCCAGCCCGCCCGAAAGCGACACGCAGGGCGCATCCGCTCCCCTGCTTGCCCCCGCCACGGCCTTATCGAGCAAGCTCTGCGCGCGCTCTACCACTGCATCATCGCTCAGCGCTGCCGCATCCTGCTGCGGTGCGAAGCGATAGCGCCACAGTTCGCGAACTGATCCGGTCGCGACATCGACTGCCAGCGCCGTACCCATTGGGACACGCGCGGTGCCGGGATACCAGCCGCGCGCAGCGTCCTCGCTCGCCCCGGCCAGCACTGTCAGCAGCATATCGCTTTGTAAGGTCCGTAAAGCGATGCCCGGGAGCAGTTCCAGCGTCCGCAGCAATGATGATGCCATTAATTGGCCGTCCGTCTGGGCGTAATGCAGCGGCGGCGCGGCAAAGGCGCTGCGTGAGAGTCTCAGGGTGTCTGAAAATGGCCCGCCAGTGACGATGGCGGCGTAACAGCCATCGACCTGCGCATCGGTTTGATCGCCCCAAAGCTGCAAGGCTGCGGCATACAATTGCGCATTGTTGATGCCGTCGGCGAGTCCAAGATTCGCGCGCAACACCGCCCGATTGGCGATCCATCCGTCGAAAGCCACTGCCATGCCGCGCGCGCCAGTGGCCAGCGCAGGCTCACCCCCCGGCGCGCGCCATGCGGCAAGTGCCAGATGTTGCTTGGCTTCGTGGTCGAGAAAGCGATTGGCAGCTGCGCCCAGCGTCGCAGCAAGTCGGGCGCAGTCAGGCGCAGGGTGTTCGGACGTGGCGAGCCAGGCGGCAATCACAGGGAAACGCGCGGCTCAGCTCGCATTCTCAGCTTGGAATGCGGTCCCGGTTCAAACCATTGGTCAGCGTTCCGCCCTTTGGGCCAGCAATATCGCGGATCGTACCCAGCTTGGTCAGCACCGGCGTGCTCCATTCTGGCCGCGCCTGCTGTGGGTTGCTCTGATCGTCAAATGGCATCGGGTATCCTCTTTTCAGGGCTGAGTTTAGCAGCTTGGCCGCGTTGCGCCAAGTTTTCCGCCTGCCCCCCCTCAACGCCGCTCAATTAACCACCACCAACCGGGCCTCCGCCAGCTGCGCAACAAAGGATTCGCATTCGCTGCGGATGGCGGCGGCGTCCCCGTCATAGGCGTTGGCCAGGCTGGCCGCGATTGCAGGCACGTCGCGACTGCCGTCGATCGCCAGCCAGATCGCGCGTGCGGTGCCCGTCAGCGAGAACAGTTCGCCGCCGTCCAGATCGATCAGCAGGACCTCGCCATCGACTTCGGTTTCGACAAAGGCTTCGGGCAATTTGCGAACAATGGGCATGACTGTGTGCTAGCGGCGGGCAGCCACGGAGGAAAGGCCATGTGGAAAAGGCCGCGCCAGCGCTTGTGAACCGCCCGTCCACCCGCGTAACGCCGTGGCCAAGCACCTGACAGGTCCGCGCCCATGGCAGCCCCGCTGATATCCCCTTCCATCCTTTCGGCCGATTTCGCTCGGCTTGGCGAAGAGGTGCGCGCAATCGACGTGGCCGGGGCGGACTGGGTCCATATCGATGTGATGGACGGCCATTACGTCCCAAACATCACCATCGGCCCCGACGTTGTAAAGGCGCTGCGGCCGCATACCGCCAAGGTGTTCGACGTGCATCTGATGATCACGCCGGTTGATCCCTACCTCGTAGCGTTTGCGCAGGCCGGGGCGGATATCATCACCGTCCACCCCGAGGCGGGGCCGCATTGCCACCGCACGTTGCAGGCGATCCGCGCGTTGGGCAAGAAAGCCGGTGTGGTGCTCAATCCCGGCACGCCGGTCGATGCGCTCGACTATCTGCTCGAAGATGCCGATCTGGTGCTGGTGATGAGCGTCAATCCCGGCTTTGGCGGGCAAAGCTTCATCCATTCGCAATTGCGCAAGATCGAGGATATCCGCCGCCGGATTGATGCGCTGGGCAAGCCGATCCATTTGCAAGTCGATGGCGGCGTCAATGCCGAAACCGCGCGGCTTTGCGTCGCTGCGGGGGCCGATGTGCTGGTCGCCGGATCGGCCACTTTCAAGGGCGGCCCGGACTGCTACGCCGCCAATATCGCCGCGCTTAAAGGCGCAGCATGACCGAGGGGTCGGCACGGCTGTCGCAGCGTCCGGCCAAGCCGCTTTCAAACGGCGCGCAGGCCGCCCTGCCATTGGGCGCAAGCGACGAGCCATTGGTGGTGCCGCGCATTGCTGCCGAAGATAGCGCCGCCGTTTCCGAGCCTTCACGCGCGCTGGCGCTGGCCGATTTCGCGCCGCCGCGCACCGGGCCGGTCGATGGGCTGGTGCGCTGGGCATACCGGCTTGGCGTGCCCCCGTCGGTGCTGGCCGCGCCGCTGCGCAAGCCTGCTCGCCCGCGCTTGCTGGCGACAGTGCAGAGCCCGCTGGGCGGGGACCGGGCGCAGGGGATGGCGCTGCGAGCCGGGTTCCTGTTGGTGGCCGGGCACAAATTGCCGACTCAGGCGCTCGATTTCTCCTTCCCCTCGCGGTTGACCCTGCCATTCCAGCGTGCGGTGCATAGCTTTACCTGGCTGCGCGATCTGTCAAGTTGCGCCCCGCGCGAACAATGCACAGCGGTGGCCGAGCGGCTGCTGGCCGGATGGCTCGCGGCCATTCCCGAACCGGCCAAGGGGCCTGCCTGGAGCGTCGAGCACGCCGGACTGCGGCTGCTGACGTGGCTGGTCCATGCGCCGCTGATCCTGTCAGGTGAGGACGGGGCGCTGCGCACAAAAACGCTGGCCGCGATGGAGCGCACCGCGCGCTGGCTGGACCGTCATGTTGCCAATGCGGGTGACCGGCTGGGGCAGGTGGCAGGGTGGTGCGCAATTGTCGCTGCCGGGCTGCTGCTGCCCGACGGGCGGCCCCGGCGGCTGTATGGCGAGGCGGGGTTGCTGCGCGCTCTGGGCGAATTGGTCAGCGATGATGGCGGGGTGCTGTCGCGCAGCCCGCTGGCGCAAATGGAAGCGATTGCGCTGCTGGTGGATCTGCGCGCCTGTTATGCTGCGCTGGGCCGAGAACCGCCTCACGCGCTGGAAACCATGCTGGCGCTGCTGGTGCCGCCACTGCTGACGCTGCGAATGGGCGATGGCGGATTGGGCAGCTGGCAGGGCGCGAATGCCGTGTCTGCGCCCACGGTCGCCGGTTTGATCGAGGCCAGCGGCGTACGCACTCGCCCGGCGCAGGACACGCGCTATTGGGGCTATCAGCGGCTGGCCGCGAACAAGGGTGTGGTGGTGATGGACGCCGCCCCGCCGCCGCGTGCGCGCCATGCCCGTGCGGGCTGCGCGTCGACGCTGGCGTTTGAATTTTCGCACGCCAAGCAGCGGATCGTGGTCAATTGCGGCGGTGCAGAGCTGGCGGGCGGACAGGTTCCGCTGCGCATCGAACAGGGCCTGCGCGGCACAGCGGCTCATTCTACGCTGATGCTGGGCGATGCCAATTCCACCGCCGTGCTGATCAATGGCGAAGTTGGCAAAGGCGTCGAGGAAGTCGAAATGGTCCGCGCGCAGGTCGCCATCGGACAGCGCCGCGCCTTGCGGATCGAGGCCAGCCACAATGGTTATGCCGCACGCTTCGCCCTGGTGCACCGGCGCATCCTGATGCTGGCCGCCGACGGCATAGAACTGCGCGGCGAGGATCTGCTGGAACCGGCGGGGCGGCGCGGACAGCGCGGTAAAATCGGTTTTGCCATCCGCTTTCACCTGGCGCCCCGGATCGATGTCGGTCTGGCGGAGGACCGGCGCGGCGCGGGAATGGCTCTGCCTGACGGAAGCTACTGGCAATTCCGGCTGGGCGGCGATAGCGGCGAGGCCGAACTGGCCATCGAGGAAAGCCTGTGGGTCGACGGGCAAGGTCGCCCGCGCGCCAACCGGCAGCTGGTGGTGGAAGGCATGACATCGCGCGGCGGGGGACGGTTCCCCTGGCTGTTCAAACGAATGGGATAATTCACGTGACGGATGTGACGATTGCGCGGGCACTGCTTTCAGTGTCCGAAAAAAGCGGGCTGGTTGATCTGGGCAAGGCGCTGGCAGCGCGCGGGGTAGAGCTGGTTTCGACCGGCGGCACTGCCAAGGCGCTGCGCGATGCCGGGCTGGACGTCCGCGATGTGTCCGACCTGACCGGATTTCCCGAAATGATGGATGGCCGCGTCAAGACGCTGCACCCGATGGTGCATGGCGGCTTGCTGGCGGTGCGCGACAATCCCCATCACGCCAAGGCTATGGAAGATCACGCAATTGGCGCGATCGACCTGGTCGTGGTCAATCTCTATCCTTTCGAAGCCACTGTCATGCGCGGTGCCGGGCGGGACGAGATTATCGAGAATATCGATATCGGCGGGCCAAGTATGGTTCGTTCAGCGGCGAAAAATCACCAATTCGTCACTATTGTCACTGACCCATCGGATTATGGCACTCTCGTGGAAGAACTAGAAGCAAGCAGCGGCAAGACCAGTGTGGAGTTCCGTCGCAAGATGGCGGCCAAGGCGTTTGCCGCCACCGCAGCCTATGATTCGATGATCAGCCAGTGGTTCGCCTTCGCCGATCAGCAGCAGACTTTCCCCGATATGCTCAGCGTCAATGGCCGCCGAGTTACCGAACTGCGCTATGGCGAAAATCCGCACCAGAAGGCGGCGCTGTACACGCCGGTCGGGCCACATGGCAGCGGCATCGCGCAGGCGCAGCAGCTGCAGGGCAAGGAATTGTCCTATAACAATTACAACGACGCCGATGCCGCGCTGGAACTGTGCGCCGAGTTTGCCGGACAGGACCCGGCGGTCATCATCGTCAAGCACGCCAACCCCTGCGGCGTGGCGCAGGCACCGACACTGATCGCAGCATGGGATGCAGCGCTCGCCTGCGATTCGGTTTCAGCCTTTGGCGGGATCGTCGCGGTCAATTGCGAGCTTGATGCCGAAACCGCCGAAGCTATCGGCCAGATATTCACCGAAGTGGTGATTGCGCCGTCCGTAACTGACGATGCGCGCGCGGTGTTCGCCAAAAAGAAGAACCTGCGGCTGCTGCTGACCGGCGAACTGCCCGATCCGCGCCGCGGCGGGCTGTCGGTCAAGCCGATCACTGGCGGCCTGCTGGTGCAGACCCGCGATAATGGTGCGATCTCGCCGGACGATCTCAAAGTCGTGACGCAGCGTGCGCCAACCGATCAGGAATTGCAGGACTGCCTGTTTGCCTGGACCGTGGCGCGTCACGTCAAATCCAACGCCATCGTTTATGCCAAGGATGGGGCCACCGCAGGGATTGGCGCAGGCCAGATGAATCGCCGCGACAGCAGCCGGATTGCCGCAATGAAGGCCGCCGAAGCTGCCGAGAAATACGGCTGGGACGCTGCGCGCACCGTAGGCAGCGCTGTGGCATCGGATGCCTTCTTCCCCTTCGCCGACGGCCTGCTGGCGGCAGCCGAAGCGGGCGCGACGGCGGTTATCCAGCCGGGCGGATCGATTCGCGATGACGAGGTGATCGCGGCGGCGGACAAAGCAGGGCTGGCGATGGTCTTCACAGCAATGCGCCATTTCCGCCATTAGGCGCAAATAATGTTCGCGCTGTAACCAATCGGGCCGGGGCTGCGAACCACCCGGTACAGATGAACCGCAAGCAACCTGCACATTAAGGATGTTGCAAAGCCTGATCGGCTAACCATCTGTCGAACCCGAGATAGGAATCGATATGGAACTGTTTACCGCTGACCTTTACCGCAATTTCGGCATCGGCTTTGCCGCCGGCGCGTTGGCATTGGCGATGACAAATGGCGCGAACCTGTTTTCCGCTGTTCCGCAGATGATTGCCGCGATTTTCTGATGCAATTGCGCGCACCGCTTTTCGCTCTGGCGCTCGCGGTGACCGCGATGGGCTGTCAGCAGCCCGCTTTCGCCAGCGAGAAGCCGGTATCAGCCCCCGCCGCCAGCCGCGTCGCCAAGGAAGGCGCCGGGCTCAAGACTGCGATCTTCGCCGGTGGCTGCTTCTGGGGAGTCGAGGGCGTGTTCAGCCATGTCAAAGGCGTGACCAGCGCGGTGTCCGGCTATCACGGCGGAACCAAGCGTTCGGCCAGCTATGATCTGGTGTCCTCCGGCATGACCGATCATGCCGAGGCGGTGAAGATCACCTATGATCCCAAAGTCATCCGTTACGACCAGCTGCTGCGGATCTATTTCTCGGTGGTCGCCGATCCGACATTGAAGAACCGTCAGGGCCCCGATGTCGGCGCGCATTATCGTTCTGCCATTGTCCCTCTTTCGGGTGAGCAGACCGCCGTGGCCAAGGCCTATATCGCGCAGCTGTCCAAGGCCGGATTGTGGAACAAGCCGATTGTCACCGCGATCGAACGGTCTTCGGGCTTCTATCCGGCAGAAACCTATCATCAGGATTTCATGATCAAGAACCCGCGCCACGGATATATCCGGCGCTGGGATGCACCCAAAATTGCGGCGCTGAAAGCGATGTATCCGGGTGTCTATAGCGCGACTTTCAAGCGCAACTAACTTGAACGCGCGCGCACAGAGGCTTACCTCCCGCGCATGGCAGGTCACACACACAAGGAACATTCGGGCGAGGCGCTGATTGACGCCGCGCGCCGCTCGCTCACCGATGCAGGCGAACAGTGGACGGGCCTGCGCGAATCGGTGTTTCAGGAACTGGCGCGGCATGACAAGCCCGCCTCTGCCTATGATATTGCCGACAATCTTGGTGCGGCGCGCGGCAAACGCGTTGCCCCCAACAGCGTTTACCGCATTCTTGATCTGTTCGTGCGCACCAATCTGGCCAACCGGATCGAAAGCGCGAACGCTTATCTGGTCAACACGCATCCCGGTTGCCGCCACGATTGCATTTTCCTGATCTGCGATGATTGCGGCAAGGCCACGCATCTGGATGACGAGCGGGTGACCGGCGCGCTGCGCGATGCCGGGAATGCCGCCGGTTTTGCCGATGTGCGCCCCGTGGTCGAATTGCGCGGCCTGTGCACAGAATGCGCCGCCTGATTAGCGTGGCTGCCTAGAGGCCTGACAGCATCTGTGAACGGTTCATCGACAGGCTAGAACAGCCAGTGTATGGCCCTCGGCCATGACTTCACGCCCTGACACACCGCTGCTCGATACGGTTGATAATCCCCGCGAACTCCGCAAGCTTGAACAGCCGCAATTGCGCCAGCTATCGGACGAATTGCGCGCCGAAATGATCAATGCCGTCGGCTCTACCGGTGGGCATTTGGGTTCGGGTCTGGGCGTGGTCGAACTGACCGTGGCGATCCATTATGTGTTCGATACGCCGGCTGACCGGCTGGTGTGGGATGTTGGCCATCAGGCCTACCCGCATAAGATCCTGACCGAACGCCGCGACCGCATCCGCACGCTGCGTCAGGCTGACGGGCTGAGCGGCTTTACCAAGCGCAGCGAAAGCGAATACGATCCGTTCGGCGCGGCGCATTCCTCCACCTCGATCAGCGCGGCGCTGGGCTTTGCTGTGGCGAACAAGTTGCAGGGCAAGCCGGGGCGCGGGATTGCCGTGATCGGCGACGGCGCGATGAGCGCTGGCATGGCCTATGAGGCGATGAACAATGCCGAACAGGCTGGCAATCGCCTGATCGTGATCCTCAATGACAATGACATGTCCATCGCCCCGCCGGTGGGCGGCTTGTCCGCCTATCTGGCGCGTATGGTATCGAGCAGCGAATATCTCGGCCTGCGCACTCTGGCCTCCAAACTCGCGCGCAAGCTGTCGCGCCGGGTGCACTCAGGTCTCGAAAAAGCCGAGGAATTTACGCGCGGCATGGTGACCGGCGGGACTTTGTTTGAAGAGCTGGGCTTTTATTACGTCGGCCCCATCGACGGCCACAATCTGGACCATCTGATCCCTGTGCTCGAAAATGTCCGCGACAGCGAACAGGGTCCGGTGCTGATCCATGTCGTTACCAAAAAGGGCAAGGGTTACGGCCCCGCTGAAGACAGCGATGACAAATATCATGGCGTGCCGAAATTTGATGTGGTGACGGGCGAAAAGGCGAAGTCCGCCCCCGGTGCACCCGCCTATCAGAACGTATTTGGCGAAACGCTGGCCAAGCTGGCCGAATCCGATGACCGAATTTGCGCGATCACTGCCGCAATGCCCAGCGGCACCGGCGTGGACCGCTTTGCCAAGGCGCATCCTGACCGCACTTTCGACGTCGGCATTGCCGAACAGCACGGCGTGACCTTTGCTGCCGGTCTGGCCGCGCAGGGGATGCGCCCCTTCGCCGCGATCTATTCCACCTTCCTCCAGCGCGCGTTTGATCAGGTGGTGCACGATGTGTGCATCCAGAACCTGCCCGTGCGCTTCGCTATCGACCGCGCCGGTCTGGTGGGTGCCGACGGCGCGACCCATGCGGGCAGCTTCGACGTCACCTATCTGGCAACGCTGCCCAATATGGTGGTGATGGCCGCCGCTGATGAGGCGGAGCTGGTCCACATGACCTACACCGCCGCCGAATATGACGATGGCCCGATCGCCTTCCGCTATCCACGCGGCAACGGCGTGGGCGTGGATTTGCCAGAGGTTCCGCAGAAGCTAGAGATCGGCAAGGGCCGCATCGTCCGCCACGGCACCAAGGTCGCGATCCTCAGTTTGGGCACACGCTTGCAGGAGGCGCTCAAAGCGGCCGACCAGCTGGAGGCCAAGGGGCTTTCCACCACAGTTGCCGATCTGCGCTTCGCCAAGCCGCTCGACAGCGCGCTGATCGAAAAGGCCATGCGCGATCACGATGTTGTGGTGACGGTAGAGGAAGCCGCGATTGGCGGGCTGGGTGCCCATGTCCTGACGCTCGCCAGTGACCGGGGACTGATGGATGCAGGCCTCAAGATCCGCACCATGCGCCTGCCCGACGCGTTTCAGGACCACGGCGATCCGATGAAGCAATATGACGAAGCCGGGCTGAATGCGCCGCAGATCGTCGACACCGTGCTCACCGCGCTACGGCACAATTCGGCAGGCGTGGAAGAGGCGCGGGCTTAGGTCACGCTTTAGGAGCGGGTTTGGCGGCCAGCCCCAGCCGAACGCACTACTTTCCCGCAATCGCCAACAGCTCGATCTTGAACAGCAGCGTGGCGTTGCCCGGGATGGGGCCTCTGCCAACCGGGCCATAGGCGAGGTCTGCGGGGGCGGCGATTTCGATGGTGTCGCCCACGCCCATTTGCGGGATCGCCATCTGCCATGCCTTGACCAACCGGCCCAGCGGGAAGGTGGCAGGTTCGCCGCGTTCGTAGGAGCTGTCGAAGCCCGTGCCGTCGATCAGCGTCCCGGCGTAATGGACCGTTACCGTGTCCTCGACACTGGGGTGCGCGCCCGATCCGTCGCCGGCGGTGCGCCGCCAGTGCAGCCCGCCGGGCAACGCGCGCCAACCATCGGCAGCGGCGAGGCCGGAGAGATAGGATTGCTGCGCGCTGTGCCACGCCATGTCCTGCGACCGGTCAACAGCTGCGGGTTCTTCCTGCGCCAGCGCTGGCACGACGAGCATCACTGCGGCAACGGCAAGCATGGTGTGCTTCACCGCGTTCACCAGTCATACGCCTTGGGCATCTGGCTCTCGTCCAGGTCGCGGTAGCGTTCGCGCAGGCCGCTCTGATGATTGTCGAGCGGTTGTTCGACCCCGTCGATATACACCGTGACCGGCGCGCTCGACACTTCGAGCGGGTCGCCGTCCCAGATTACCATGTCGCCAGCCGCGCCCGCTGTCAGCGTGCCGAACCGGCCGCCATAGCCCGCAATCGATGCCGGGATGGATGTGATGGTGGCAAAGGCTTGCCCCCAGCTTAGCCCGGTGGCCCCCGGTACGCGGGTCAGCGCCACCAGATTGCCGGCATATTGCGCGAGATTCTTGGGCTGGTCTCCGGTGGTGCCCGACAGTCCGCCCAGTGCCACCTTGACCCCGGCGGCAATCATCCGTCCAACATTGCTCTGCGTTGCGCCCAGCTGTTCGAAGCTGGAGGGCAGATCGTCGAGCGGATCGGCAATCACCGGCACCCCTGCCGCCGCGATTTCGCGGGCGGCCAGCCAGCCTTCGCTGACCCCGACCAACACCATGTCGAGCCGGGGAAATTCCTGCCTGAGTGCCAGCACATTGCGAATGTCGGCGGCGCGTTCGACCACTACATAGAGTTTCTGCTCGCCGCGCACGACTGGCACCAGCGCCGCCGCATCGAAGCGGGTCAGCAGCACATCGTCACCGCGATTGGCGGCATTGTCGATCATCCGCGTATCGACTGGAATGTCGTCACCCGTCGAAACCTGACCGCGCGCGCCGCCGCCGGTAATCCGGGCATCGCTGCCATATTGCCGCGCCTCGCGCAGTGAATTGCGGAACAGCGCGTGTGCGGAGGTGCGGCTGCCACCTGCCAGCCTTGCGCCATATTCGCCCAGCACCACCATCTGGAAGGCGCGGGGGCGGACCAGCATGGTGCTGTCTGCGCCCATATCGACCACTGCGCCCTGGCCACCAAAGATCGAGCTGGATGGTTGCGAATAGACGCTGCCGCGGGTGATCCCCGAAGCGCGCGCCACTGCGACGTGCTGCGATGCCGGATTGAGGGCGGGAGCCACGTCGAGCGCAGCACCGAAGGGCGAATTGCGCGCGCCGCTGTCATTGCTCTCCTGCACCCCGCCCACATCGAACAGGCCCAGCGTTGTCAGCGAAGCAAAGATGCCGGGCGTGACCCAGCGTCCGGTCCCGTCGACTACCGGCATTCCGGCGGGCACGGCCACGCCCTGCCCGGCGGCGACCACGCGGCCGCTGCGGACCACAACAGTGGCACCCTGAACCGGATCGGAGCCATCGCCAGTGGCGACGGTGGCGTTGGTGATGACCATGTCCTGCGCGGCGGCAGGGCTGGCGCATGCTGTTACGGCAGCGGCGGCGAGGAGGAGTGCGCGGGCGTTCATTTCACGTCTCCTGCACCGGGCTGTCCCAGCTCGAAATCGCTGATCGGGCGGCGTTTGGGATCATTGGCATCATACATCAGCGCGCCGTCGATCCAGACCTTTTCGGGGCGCGAATATACTGACAGCGGATCGCCGTTCCATAGCACCACATCGGCCATTTTTCCGGCCTCCAGACTACCGGTCATGTCATCGATGCCCATCGCTTTGGCGGCGTTGAGGGTGATCCAGCGGACCACTTCGGCATCGGGAATATCGATGCCCATCCGCCTGCCCGCAGCCTGCGCCTTGGCGGCTTCCTGGTTCAGCCGCTGGATACCGTTTTCGTCATCGGAATGGATAACGACGCAGGCCCCGGCCTTCCATAGCAAGGCGCCGTTTTCCTGAATGCCGTCATAGCTTTCCATCTTGAAGCCGTACCAGTCGGCCCAGATCGCGCTGCACACGTCGTTTTCCTTGAGCAGGTCGCCGATCTTGTAGCTTTCGACCGCATGATGGAAGGCACTGACTTTATATCCCATCTCCTTGGCCATATCCATCACCAGCGCCATTTCGTCCGCGCGGTAACAATGGTTGTGGACCAGAATATCGCCATCTAGGACGCCGGCGAGCGTTTCCTTGGCGAGGTCGCGTTTCTTGCGGTCGCCATCGGCATAGGTCTTGGCGTCGAGCCAGGTCTGGCGATTGACGGCGAAATTGCCCATCCGGGTGGATGGCATCCGGCCCTTGCCGCCATAGACGCGCTTGGGATTTTCGCCGCACGCCATCTTGAAGCCATAGGGCGCGCCGGGGAATTTCATGCCCTGCACAGTGCGCGCGGGGACGTTCTTGAGCGTGGCCGAGCGGCCGCCCATGAGGTTGGCCGAGCCGGGCAGGATCTGCAGGCTGGTGATCCCGCCATTGGCCAGCGCGCGGCTGAAGCCGGGGTCCTGCGGCCAGACCGAATGTTCGGCCCAGACTTCGGGCGTGGTCGGGCTGGTCGCTTCATTCCCGTCCGAATGCGCATCGACGCTGGGGCTGGGATAATCGCCAAGGTGGCTGTGAATGTCGATAATGCCGGGGGTGACGAATTTGCCCGTGCCGTCGATCCGGTCGTACCCGTCAGTGGCCAGTGCCGCATCGCCAATTGCCACCACTTCGCCATCGCGCAGCAGTACCGTGCCATTGTCGATCCGTCCGCCATTGCCGTCATAGACGGTCGCGCCGACTAATGCGGTCGGGCGGCCGGGATAGCGGTTGTAGGTGGAGGGGAACGGGGTTGGCGCATCCTTGGCGGTCTGTGTGTCGGAGGCGGTTTTCGGCCCCTCGCCATTGGTAGTGGAGCAGGCGGCGGCAACAAATGCGAGCGCGGCGATGATCGAAAAGCGGAGTTGTTTCATCGGATCCCCAAAGAAAAAGGGCGCGGCCTGAACCGCGCCCTTATTTGTCATTGTCAGTCTTGCTGGCGGGTGGCGGGATGGATCCCGGCGCCCTGTGGTTCACCGGGGCCTTCGCTCTGGCCCAGCAGATCGTCACCGACATCGTCATCGGCCAGCGTGTCGAGATGCATCCAATGCTTCACGAAGCGCGAAATGAGGATAACCACCAGACCCACGCCGATCGCCACGAGGCCGATCTGCCAATAGATGTCCATGGTTGCCTCACGCGTCATCGCGCCATCTTCGCCGCCGGTCGCAGCGCCGATCATGCCCGCGACATAGTTGCCGCCAGCCGTGGCGAAGAACCAAGCGCCCATGATCAGGCTGGCCAGATGACGCGGCGCCAGCCGGTTCATCGCGGACAGGCCGACAGGTGACAGGCACAGCTCGCCAGTGGTGTGGAAGAAGTAGATGCCGAACAGGAAGATGACCGGCACCTTCGCGTCGATCCCTACCGATGCCGCACTCCAGACCAGCACCAGGAAGCCGAAGCCCAGCTGGATCAGGCCCAGGCCGAACTTGGCCGGAGTGGACGGTTCCAGACCCTTGCGGCCCAGGAAAGTCCACAGCCATGCAAAGATCGGAGCCAGCAGGATGATGTAGATCGGGTTGATCGACTGGAAGATCGGTGCCGGAACACCGCCCAGATCGATATAACGGTCGGTGAACAGGTTGAGCGAGCCGCCCGCCTGTTCGAACAGGCCCCAGAACAGGGGCTGCAGCGCGATCAGGAACAGGATCGCAAACATCCGCTCACGCGGCTGCTTTTCCAGCTTGAAGGCTTCCATCAGGACATAGCCAAGCAGAGCGACACCCGACAGCAGCATCAGGCCGCCTACCACCGACTGGTACTGGATCAGCAGCCACATGATGGCGACGCCGACAATACCAACTGCGTACATGATCATTTCGGTGCCCTTGGCGAGCAGCTTGGGCGGTTCACCCTGACCAAGCAGCAACGGACGGCCAAGCACGAAGACGATCAGGCCCAGCAGCATGCCGATACCGGCAGCGCCGAAGCCATAGGACCAGCCCAGCGTCACGCCGAGATAGCCCGCTACGATCGTACCGATCGCTGCGCCGACATTAATGCCCATGTAGAAGATGGTGTAAGCGCCATCGCGGCGGACGTCGGTGCGCGGGTAAAGCTGGCCGACGATGACCGAGATGTTCGCCTTGAGGAAGCCCGAGCCCACGATGATGAAGGCAAGAGCAAGCCAGAAGATGTTGATCGTCGGATCGTTCTGTCCGCCGGTCCCTTCGAATGCCATCAGGAAGTGGCCGAAGGTCAGCAAGACTGCACCGAACTGCACCGCCTTGCGCTGGCCCAGATAGCGGTCAGCAATCCAGCCGCCGAGCACGGGGGTAATATACACCAAGCTGACATAGGCACCGTAGACAATGTTGGAAGCGCTGTCGTTGAACAGCCAATGCTGCGTCAGGTAGAAAATCAGCAGCGCGCGCATGCCGTAATAGGAGAACCGCTCCCACATTTCGGCGAAGAACAGGATATACAGGCCCTTGGGATGGCCAGCGACTTCAGGCTCCTTGCGGGTTACCGCCCAGGCGCCAGCGATGAGAAAAATTGCCAGGACGACTGCTGCGATACCCGCAATCCAGTCCTCCGTGCCCCAAAGTGCCATGTCTTTCATGCGAACTCCCCAATATCCATTATCTGGTCCGGCCCCCTCAGGGCCGTCATGGGCGGGCAACCTAACGCCTTGTGCGCAGTTGTGAAGCAATAGTTACAAGCGCGACAGGTTTCGCTGCGGACAGCCGTCCTAATTTGCCGCAGACGGGAACCTTGCGCGCGGCGCTGTATTATGGCACTGATGCACTTACGCATCGGGGAAATACCATGTCCACCCAGTCGAAGCCCGTTTATCTCAAATTGCGCGACATGATTGCCGCCGCGATCATCGATGGACGTTATGCCGAAACCGAGATGCTGCCATCGGTGCGCGCTCTGGCGGCGGAGCAGGGTGCGAACCCGCTGACCGTGGCCAAGGCCTATCAGCAATTCCAGGCTGATGGGCTGGTCGAGGTGCAGCGCGGGGTTGGAATGTATGTGGTGCGCGGTGCCGCTGATACTCTGCGCGCGCGCGAACGCGCTGCGTTTTTGCAGGAAGAGTGGCCGGAAATTCGCGGCCGCATGGCTCGGCTGGGCATCCGCGCCGAGGAGCTGCTGCACGACGCCTGAGGGGCCGTGACCGCCGCCCACCCACATTGATTACACATGTTTACTTGCAGCAAGGCGCGCCATCTGGCAAAATGCTTTTCTTCGAACCGGCGCATGCGCCGCTGGTCGAGCTTGGGGCGCACTGAGAAACCAGAGCACGGGTCGCGTCGCATCGCACGTGATCAGGAGATTACCGCATGATTCGATCCGAACTCCTTTCCGCCTTGGCGCAGGACAATCCAGGCTTGCGCGCGGAAGAGATCGAGCAGATCGTCGATGTCTTTTTCGATGAAATTGCCGAACGTCTGGCCGAAGGTGGCCGCGTCGAATTGCGCGGCTTCGGGGCGTTTTCAACCCGCGAGCGAGAAGCGCGCAAGGGCCGCAACCCGCGCACTGGCGAAGCGGTCGATGTGCCCGCCAAGCGCGTGCCCTATTTCAAGCCTGGCAAGGATATGCGCCGCCGCCTCAACGAAGATTGATGGCAATGCGTCGCGCAGGCGATTGCAGCACCGCAGCATTATCTCTAGTCCCCCGCGCAGCGCGGGTGTGGCGGAATGGTAGACGCCGGGGACTTAAAATCCCCTGAGCTTTGCTCGTGCGGGTTCGAGTCCCGCCACCCGCACCAAACCTTTAAAGCCCGTTCACCCTGTCCCGCGCCCTGCGTGTTAACCCCTATCGCTCCAGTAGGTGCGTTCAAGGGGGCACTGGTCCAGTGCAAGTGATGGTTTCGCCGCAAGGCGCGGGCCGATCTTGAAAGGTCAGGGGACGACATGGATTTGGCGACGGGTTTCAATCACACCAATACGGCTGAGGATCAGCAGGAAGAACAACGCGCAGTGCCGCGTTACACTTCGCTGATTCGCGCTGCGAAGATCGTATCGGCGCAGGGCGAGTTCGTCTGCGTAATCCGCGATGTGTCACAGGAAGGGGTGAAGCTGCGCACCTTCCACGATCTGCCGATGTGCAAACAGATCGCGCTCGAACTGCAGAACGGCGAATGTTTCGAGCTTGAAAAGGTGAGCGAAGATGGCCGCGAGGCAAACTTTCGCTTCGATGGCTCAGTCGCGGTGGAGCAACTGATCCACGAATCCTGGGCCTTCCCCAAGCGCCAGCTGCGGCTGAATCTGGCGATGCCGCTGGTCCTCACCACGCTGACCGCGCGGCATGAAGCAATTGCCGAAAACCTGTCACAACAGGGCGCGCGCGTGGATTGCGAGGCGCAATTTGCAATCGACCAGACCGTGCGCATCCAAGGCGAGCAACTGCCCGAAATCCGCGCGAAGGTCCGCTGGCGGCGTGATCACAGCTATGGATTGGTGTTCGACAACACCTTCACCCTGCGCGATTTTTCATTGCTGGCAGCAACGGTGCAATGCCCAACGCTGGTTTTGGCCGAAGACCGGACGGCGTCCTAAGCGCAACCCGAATCAGGCGGCGCGGAATTTCATCGCCGCGCCATTGATACAGTGCCGTTTGCCCGTCGGTTTTGGGCCATCGTTGAAGATATGTCCCAGATGGCCGCCGCAATCGGCGCAATGCACTTCAGTGCGGGGGTAGCCGATCTTGTAATCCTTGCTGGTCCCGACCCCGCCGGGCAGCGCCTGCCAGAAGCTGGGCCAGCCGGTGCGCGAATCGAACTTCGTCTTGCTGGAATAAACCGCATTGTCACAGCCCGCGCAGACGAAGGTTCCGGCGCGTTTCTCCTTGTCGAGCGGCGAGGTGTAGGGCCGTTCGGTCCCTTCTTCGCGCAGCACGTAAAATTGCGCCTTGGTCAGCTTCTTGCGCCATTCCGCCTCGCTCAGTGCGACCGGGTAATTCTTCGCCTCGGCGCGGCCTGAACCGCATCCGGCCAGCACGGCAAAACTGGCGGTTGCGCCAAGCCAGCCGAGCAGGCCGCGGCGCGTAGCGGGGAGTGTTTTGGTATCAGTCATGCAGCCGCCTTATCATGGTGCGTCTGAACCGCGCTTGTCGCAGATCAGAATTCGGTGACTTCGACTTCCAGCTTGCGGAAGCCATGAACGAAATTGGCACGCACTCGCTCGACATCGCCGGCAACATGCACGCGCAGACGGCGTTCGTGCATTTCTTCCAGCAGGATGCGCAATTGCAGTTCGGCCAGCCGGGCTCCCACGCAGCGGTGGATGCCATAGCCGAACGCCAGATGCCGCCGCGCATTGTCGCGGTCGATTTGCAATTTGTCGGGGTTGTCGAACACTTCCTCGTCGCGATTGGCGGACAGATACCACAGCACCAGCTTGTCGCCCTTCTTCACCTGCTCGCCGAACAGTTCGGTATCCTCGCTCGCCGTGCGGCGCATATGCGCCAGCGGGGTCTGCATCCGGATGCACTCCTGCACGGCATTGGGGATCAGATCGGGGCGTTCCTCGAACAATTTGCGTTGCTCGGGAAATTTGTCGAGGCCGTGGATGATCCCGCTCATCGTGTTGCGGGTGGTGTCGTTGCCGCCAACAATCAGCAGCACCAGATTGCCCATGAATTCCTGCGGATCCATCTGGTTCATGGCTTCGGAATGGATCATCATCGAGATCAGGTCGGGCGCGGGATCCTGATTGGTCCGCTCCATCCACAGCATCTGAAAATACATCGCCATTTCGCGCAAGATGCCCTGCCGCTGCTCGTCCAGATCGCGCACCAGCGCCAGTTCGGTGTCACCCGCCCAGTCGGACCAGAAGGTCAGCAACCGGCGATCTTCCCACGGGAAGCCGAACAGCAGCGCCAGCATTCCGGTGGTCAGTTCGATCGAGACAGTATCGACCCAGTCAAACACTTCGCCGCGCGGCAGTGTGTCGAGCAATTCGCCGGTGCGCTGGCGAATGCTGTCTTCCATGCCCTTCATAGCGCTGGGCGTGAAGGCGGGGGCGACAGTGCGGCGCTGGCCAGTGTGCTTGGGCCGGTCCATCGCAATAAACATCGGCAGTTCGAAGCGTTCGCGGCCCATTTCGGCCAGCTTTTCGTCATCAAGCCGGTCGAGGATCGTGATCCCTCCATGCTCCCAGCTTGAGGAGAAAAGCTCGGGCAGCGCCTCGATATGCTGGATCGCCTTGTGCTGCACCACCGCCCAATAGGGGCCGAACGGGCTCTCGGGGATGTAATGCATCGGACCCTTGGCGCGCATGTCAGCGAAGATGGGCTGCCAGCGGTCTTCGAAATAGATGTCCGACCGGCTGACATCCCATTCATGCGGATGGTCGGGATGCCATTCAGGATTGGATTCGTAATGATCCTGCAACGCGCGATGCGCGGTGGGCGCAGTGCGGAATTGTGGCTTCTCGGGGGCGGTGGTGGCCATGGCTATCTCTCTCCTGCCGGACGGATCTGCTGCGCGCCCTGACTTGATGGCATCGTGCCCTAGCTGACAATGATGTCAATAGTGCGTTGCAAAGCGGAACCTACATGGCAGCAGGCTTGATGGATTGGAGGTTTCCGACGTCAGGCTGCGCGGCGGGCGGTCTTGCCGGCGCGCCCTGCCTTGCCGGACTTCATCACCCTGCGGCGGAACAGCGCCGCGCCAAACCGCACGAACAGCAGCACGCACAGCGCCTGCCAGGCAATTGCCAGGGCGTGCGGCCACAGCGATTCGAACTGAGCCGCCCGCGCCAGCATCGCAAATGGCGAGCTGAGCGGGAAAGTCGCCGCCGCCAGTTCGAGCAGCGATCCGGGCTGGGTAATCGCATAAGCGGCCAGGAAGAACACCAGCAGCTGCATCATGGTGATCGGCATCGATAGCGTCTGCACCTCGCGTACTGTCGCCGCCATCCCGCCAATGGTCAGGAACAGCGATCCCAGCAGCAGATAACCCATCGCGAAATAGACAATGCCCAGCGCGATAAACAGCGGCCAGCCCAGCGCGGGCGTGGGCAGAGACGGCAGCGCATCGCCGCCCAGCGCTATGATCAGTGCGGCAAAGGATCCCCACACGGCGATCCCGACAAAGCTGACCCCCAGCATGGCGAACAATTTGCCAAAGAACACCGCATCCATCGGGATGGCGGCGGCCAGCACTTCGATCACCTTGTTGGCCTTTTCCTCGACCAGATTGGACAGCACCATGCCCGCCAGCAGCATCATCAGCAGGAACAGCAGCAATTGTCCGGCCTGCGCGGTGCGGATGCGGTCGGACCGGGCCGCGGCCACGCTGGTCGCCGTGGGGCTGCGCGTAACCGCAGGATAGGCGGCGGGGGTGTCAGCGGCGGCATTGGCGGCCAGCAGCGCCACCGGCCCGCTCCAATAGGCAATCGGGCCTTCGGGTCCGGTCAGCACAGGCGCGGTGAGTGTGCCGGAAATGACGGCAGCGTAATTCTCCCCGGTCAGCTTGAGTATTTCCTCCGGCGCGATCTGTTGTTCTGCCGGGGTCAGCGTGGGCAGGCCCTGCCCCAATTGCGGGGCCAGCCGTTCGCGCGCGCGCAGCATTGCAGCGTTGTCCGCAGGGGCCATTGCCAGCGCCAGCGTGTTGACCGCTGCCTCACGCTGGACCTGTCCGCCTATGCCGCCTGCCATCGCCCCGACCAGCACCGGAAACAGCGGGCCGAGCAAGAAGAAGAAGAACGCGCGGCTGAACAGAATGGCATGGAAATCGCGCCGGGCGACCACGCGGGCAGCAGCAAACAGCGACAGCCGGGCCTTGTCATGGGGGATGTCCATCACGCCTGTTCCTGCGCATCTTCGGCCAGCGCGCGCGCCGCCGCTTCTCCGGCAATCTCGACAAAGGCATCATGCAGGCCCGCGCGTTCGATCGACAGCGACAGGATGCCCGCCTCACCTTCTATGAGCCGCTTGAGCAGCGCCTCGATACCGGTATCGGGAATGGGGAAATGCCAGAAATGGCTGGCACTGGCCTTGTGGTCATGCCGCGCGTCTTCGGGGAGCGCGCTGCGCCAAACACCCTCGCCGCGCGCAGTTTCCAGCCGGACCTGCGCCGGGATCCGGTCGCGTGCCAGATCGACCGAACCGGCATAGGGCACGCGTCCCCCGGCAATGATCGCCACATCATCGCACAGCCGTTCGGCGTGGTGGATGACATGGGTGGAGAAAATCACCGTCGTCCCGCCGCGTGCCAGATCGCGGATCATCACTTCCAGCTTGCCCTGGTTGATCGCGTCAAGCCCGCTGAACGGTTCATCAAACACCACCAGCCGGGGGTGATGGACCAGCGTGCCAAGCAATTGCACGGTTTGCGCCATGCCCTTCGACAGCTGCCGGATCTGCCGGTCGATCGCATAGCCCAGCCCGTGATTTTCCAGCAGTTCGCGCCCGCGCTTGCGCCCTTCTTCCAGCGGCAATCCGCGCAATGCGCCCATAAAGGCAATTGCCTCGTCGCATTTCATCGCCGGATACAGCCCGCGTTCTTCGGGCAGATAGCCGATCAGCCGCGCGACCTCGTGCGGGCGGTCATTCCCGAACACCCGGCGCACCCCGGCATCGGGGTCGATAATGCCCAGCAGCATCCGCAGGGTTGTGGTCTTGCCCGCACCATTGGGGCCAAGGATGCCGTAGATCGCGCCTTCGGGCACGGCGATGTCCACACCGTCCACCGCCAGCGTGTTGTCAAAGCGTTTGACCAGGCCGCGCGCCTCGATGGCCAGCGGGCGAGTGTGTGTTAAGGGTCGCGGCGCCGCGCTTGGCTGGGTAAGCATGCCCAGCGGCGTACCCGCCATGCGTGAACGGGAGCAACAGGAAGTTTGGTTAAGGACCGTTCAATCGCTGCGCTGCAGGCCGATCTGCAGCAGGAAGCTGCCCGGCTGGGCTTTGTCGCCTGCGGCTTCACCAGCGCGGCGCCCGACGCGCTGCGCGGCGAACGGCTGGAACAATGGCTGGGCGAGGGCAGCCACGGTGCGATGGAGTGGATGGAGACGCGCAAGGCTCAGCGCGCCAGTCCGCAGGGGCTGTGGCCAGAAGCGCGCAGCGTGATCGCTCTGGGCATGAGCTATGCCCCCGATGGCGATCCGTTGGCGCTGGCGGATGCGCCGGACAAGGCGCGCATCTCGGTCTATGCGCATGGCCGCGATTATCACGATGTGGTGAAAAAGGCGCTCAAAACGCTCGCCCGCTGGCTGGTGGCGCGCGAACCGGACAGCCAGCTCAAGGTGTTCGTCGATACCGCCCCTGTAATGGAAAAGCCGCTGGGGCAAGCGGCGGGGATCGGCTGGCAGGGCAAGCACACCAATCTGGTCAGCCGCACACATGGCAGTTGGCTGTTCCTTGGCGCGATTTACTCAACGCTGGATTTTGCCATGGATGCGCCGGGCAGCGACCATTGCGGTTCGTGCCGTGCCTGTCAGGACGCCTGCCCGACCGATGCGTTTCCCGCGCCTTACCGGCTCGATGCGCGGCGGTGCATTTCCTATCTGACGATCGAGCACAAGGGGCCGATCCCGGTGGAATTCCGCAAGGCGCTGGGCAACCGTATCTATGGCTGTGACGATTGCCTGGCAGTGTGCCCGTGGAACAAGTTTGCCGACACTGCGCACCGCCATTTGAAGCTCGCCCCGCGCGTAGAACTGATCGCGCCGCCGCTGGCGGATTTCCTGGCATTCGATGATGCTGGCTTCCGGCAGTTTTTCTCCGGCTCGCCCATCAAGCGGATCGGGCGCGACCGGTTTGTGCGCAATTGCCTCTACGCTGCGGGCAATAGCGGAAAGGGGCATCTGGTGCCGCAGGTCGAGAGGTTGCGCGCTGATCCCGACCCGGCGGTTGCCGAGGCGGCGGACTGGGCTGCCGGGCAGCTCAGAGCATCTCTTTAAGCGGAACCTCGGTGTCGGCGAGCAGCGCCGGTTCTATCTCCGCGCGCGCTTCCACCAGCTTGCGGCCCTGCGCATAATCGCGGGTGTTGTTGACGCAATCGAGCGCCAGCACGTGGCCTTCCTTCAGATAGATCACGCTGAACTTGCGCGCCTCGGGATCGCCGCGCAGCACGGTGGCGTCATAATCCAGCGACAATCCGACCGTTTGCAGACGCAGATCATACTGGTTCGACCAGAACCACGGCACGGCATCGTAATCCTGTTTGTCACCCATGATCGACCGCGCGGTGGTGGTCGCCATGTCATTGGCGTTCTGCACCGATTCGAGGCGGATCACCTTGTTGCTTGCATAGGGATTGGCGTGCGCGGCGCAGTCGCCGATGGCGTAGATATCATCCAGCGAGGTGCGGCAGAACGTGTCCACATCGACCCCGTTGCTGCCTGCGGCACCGGCAGCAATCAGCGGGCCGACGGACGGGACGATGCCCACGCCCACCACCAGAATATCGCAGGCGATGGTTTCGCCGGAATCGGAAACCACCGCGCTTACACGGTCGTCCTCGCCTTCGATCCGCTCCACCCCGGTACCCAGCCGCAGATCGACGCCCTGCGCACTGTGTTCGGCGGCGTAGAAGGCGGATAGCTCCGGCCCGGCAACCCGCGCCAGCACGCGGTCGAGCCGTTCCAGCACCGTCACTTCGCAGCCCAGCTTGCGCAACACGGCGGCGGCTTCCAGCCCGATATATCCGGCGCCAGCGATTACTACGCGGCGCGCTCCGACCGCCAGTTCGGCGCGCAGCGCGTCCACGTCGCGGCGGCTGCGGACGGTGTGAATTCCTGCAAGATCGGCTCCGGGACAAGAGAGCCGGCGGGCATCGCCGCCCGCCGCCCAGATCATCTTGCGATAGCCGACCTTACCGCCGTCAGAGAGCGCGAGTTCGTGGCTCATCCAGTCGACGACATCGACGTTGCAGCCCAGCCGCAAGGTTACATTGCGATCAGCCCAGAATTGTTCTGGCCGGATCAGGATCCGTTCAAACGGTTTCTCGCCCGCCAGATAATCCTTTGACAGCGGGGGCCGTTCATAGGGCGGATTGCGGTCACGGCTGACCATGAGGATGCTGTCCTCATGCCCGGCCTGGCGCAGCGCGATGGCGGCTTGCGCGCCGCCATGCCCCGAACCCACGATGACGATGTCATACTGCTCCATCGCGGGAAGGGCTGGCGTCAAAATGGGCCGAGGTCAAGCGGCAGGGCACAGCGCACTGTCACCGGCCCAGCAGGTTGCGGGCCATGCTGGCAATCTGCGCCAGCATTGCCGGGGCAACCGGGCTTTGCGACTGGGCACGGTCGATCATGGCACGGAACTGGCGCACGCCGCCTTCGTGGTCATCGACCCATTTGGCAACCGCTTCGGGCATGTCTTCCTTGGCGCCCTTACGGCGCGACAGACGGCGCAGCAGGTCCAGCCGCATCTGCTGGAAATCGCGTGCGAGGCCGGACACCAGCAGCCGTTCCCACACATCCGAAGGGTTCATCAGCGCGGCAGTGCTTTGCGCCCAGTCGATACCCAGCGTCTCGCCAATCGCGCTGAAGCCCAGCGTGAGCGATTTGGGTTCGATATCGGTTTCTTTCGCCAGTCTGGCCAAACCGACCGAGCCATCCAGATCGAACAGGCGCGAGACATGCTCGGCAATCCGCTCCGGCGCGCCGACAGCGGTGAAGCCTTCCTGCAATTTGGCCGATTGCAGGCGCAATTCCTTGGCCAGCAGCTGGTCGGTCGATTCGGTCAGGATACGTACGCCCTTGCCCAGTTCGGCGAACATCTTGCTCGGCTCGATCTGGCCTGCTCCGGCGCGCAGCACGTCGGAAACCAGATTGCCGATCGACGCCGCCAGCCGGTCAAACAGCACCAGCCGCGCCTTTTCGGCCATGTCGGCCTGCTCCAGCTCTTCCCATAACGGGGCAAGGTCGAACAAATGCTCCACAGCGACAAAGGCGGCGGCGACTTGCGACAGCTCGACGCCTTCTTCTTCGGCCAGCTCGAACGGGTGCACGATACCCATGCGGTTGATCATGCGGTTGGCCAGTTTGGTCGCGATAATCTCGCGCCGCAGCCGGTGCGTTTCGATCTGCTTGCGATACGGCCCGCGCATCGGTTCGGGGAAGCTGTTCATCAACAGGTCGTGCAGCGCCTTGTCATCGGCCAGCGGGCTGGTTTCGATGGCATCCTGAAGCACCAGCTTGGTGGAGGACAGCAGCACGGCCAGTTCCGGCCGGGTTAGCCCGATGCCATCCGCAGCGCGGCGGCTCAGCGTCTGATTGTCGGCCAGCCCTTCGGTGCGGCGATCCAGATTGCCGCCGCCTTCGAGCGTTTCGATCAGATGGAGCTGCGAATTCATCGCGCGTTCGCCGCCGGTCTGGGCAATCGACAGCGCCAGCGCTTGCAGGCGGTTGTCTTCGAGCACCAGTGCCGACACTTCACCGGTCATCGATTCCAGCAGCTTGACGCGCTTGGGTTCGGACAGCCGCCCGGCACGCTTGGCAGCGGCGAGCGCGATCTTGATATTGACCTCGTTATCCGAACAATCGACGCCTGCCGAATTGTCGATAAAGTCAGTATTGATGCGTCCACCGGCCAACGCAAATTCAATACGGCCCGCCTGCGTGATGCCCAGATTGGCACCTTCGCCCAGCACCTTTGCGCGCACGGCACTGGCATCCACGCGCAGCGAGTCGTTGGCCGGATCGCCGACCTGGACGTTATTTTCCGCCCCGGCCTTGATGTAGGTGCCGATGCCGCCAAACCACATCAGATCGATGGGTGCCTTGAGGATGGCAGAGATCAGCATTTCCGGCTCAACCTCGCCATGTTCGATATCGAGCAGCTTTTGCACGGTCTTGGACAATTTGATCGTCTTGGCATCGCGCGCAAACACGCCGCCGCCGCGTGAAATCAGCTTGGGATCGTAATCTTCCCAGCTCGAACGCGGCAGGTTGAACATCCGCTGGCGTTCTTTCCAGCTGGCCGCCGGATCGGGATCGGGGTCGAGGAAAATGTGGCGGTGATCGAAGGCGGCGACCAGCTTGATCGCCTTGGACAGCAACATGCCATTGCCGAACACATCGCCCGACATATCGCCGCAGCCCGCCACCGTTACCGGTTCGGACTGCACATCCACGCCCATTTCCAGGAAATGGCGCTGGACCGAAACCCATGCGCCCTTGGCGGTAATGCCCATCGCCTTGTGGTCATAGCCGTTCGACCCACCCGAAGCGAAAGCATCATCCAGCCAGAAATCGCGGCTTTCGGCGATGGCATTGGCGATATCAGAGAATTTGGCCGTGCCCTTGTCCGCAGCGACCACGAAATAAGGATCTTCGCCATCGGTGATCACCACCTGATCTGGATGCACCACCTTGTCGTCCACAATGTTGTCGGTGATCGACAGCAGCGTGCGGATGAACACCTCGTAACTGCCCTGTCCCTCAGCCGCCCAGCCATCGCGGTCGATAGTCGGGTTGGGCAGCAACTTGGGATAGAACCCGCCCTTGGCCCCGGTCGGGACGATCACGGCATTCTTGACCCGCTGCGCCTTCATCAGGCCCAGGATTTCGGTGCGGAAATCGTCGCGCCGGTCGGACCAGCGCAGCCCGCCGCGGGCAATCGGGCCGGACCGCAGATGGATACCTTCGACGCGCCGCGAATAGACGAAAATTTCGCGCCAGGGGATTGGCCGGGGCAGACCGGGGACCAGTTGCGAATCGATCTTGAACGCCAGCGCTTCTGTCGCCGCAGGGGAAAAGGCATTGGTGCGCAGAACCGCGTCGATAACAGAATTGTATAGCCTGAGCAGGCGGTCGTCATTGATTGCCTGAACCTTGGACAGGCCGCGTTTGATGGCGCCGGCCGCATCTTCCACCGCCTTGTCGCGATTACCCTTGAAGGCAGGGTCATGCTGCGCCGTGAACAGCGCGATCAGCGCGCGGGTTACATCGGGCGCAGCGCTCAGCGCATCGACCACAGTATAGATGGTGAAGCCCATCCCGGCCTGCCGCAGGTAGCGATAGATCGCGCGCAGCCAATTGGCTTCATGCGCGGTCAGCCCGGCTTCGGGCACCAGCCGGTTGAACGGATCATTCTCCGCCTCGCCATTGAGCACGGCGGCGATGGCGGTTTCGATCTGGTCGGCGCGTTCGATCAGGCTTTCGACATCGCTGCCCTGCCGCAGGTCGAGCCGGAAATCATGGATTGTACCCAGCTTGCCATCATCAAGCACGGTGGGCATTTCGGACTGCACATGGAAGCCGAAATCCTCCAGCGTCGGCACGGCAGAGGACAGCGGCAGGCTGCCTTCCGCCTGATACAGTTTCAGCCGCAGGCACCCGGCCTTTTCGCGCTCGCAGAAATACATCCGCGCGTCGCGCTGGCTGGCCTGTTCGCTGTCGGCATGGGCGCCCAGCCGGTGCAGCCGGGCAATGTCGCGCGCGGCCTCTTGCGGGCCGAAACGCGCGCGATAGGCGGTGGGAAAGGCATCGGCAAAGCGCAGCGCCACAGCAGCGGCGCGGGCGGTATCTTCCATCCCGGCCAGTTCGGCCTCGACAGCTTCGCCCCAGCCGCGCAGCATGGTTTGCAGCTGTTCTTCCAGCGTGGCCTCGTCAGGCACGCGGCCAGCCTCGCGAATATCCAGCACAAAGCGCAGCATTGCCAGATTGCCGCCTTCGACCTCGAGGCTCCAGTCGAGCATCCGCGCCGCAGCGCCATCTTCGAGCAGCGCCTGGATTTCCAGCCGGACCTGCGTCGCCAGCATATCGCGCGGCAACCACACGAAGGCGAACAGATGGCGGGCTAGCGGCGCCTCGACCAGCGCCAGCCGGGGGCGCGGGCGGTCGACCAGGCTCATCATCGCGGTGGATACCCGCTCGACATCCTCGTCCGGAAAACCGATCATCAGATCATGCGGCAGCGCGGTCAGCGCATGGACCAGCGCCTTGCCCGCATGGCTGCTATCGTCAAAGCTCAGCCGCCCGCGCAGATCGTCGAGATGGCGGCGCAGCACCGGCACGGTGCGCGGCGGGGCCGCCAGCGCGGCGCTGGTCCAGACACCGGCATGGACCGACAGGGCAGTGACCTTGTCCTTGTCGCGCACCGGCACAATGAACAGGTCGAGCGGCACGCGGCGGTGCACATGTGACAGCAGATTGGCCTTGATAATCAGCGGAACGCGCGCATCGCGGCGACTGTCAAACCAGGCAAAGGCACGCTCGAACGAGGCATCGGCGAGCAGATCCTTCGCGCTTTTGCGGCAGATCCCCAGCGCATCGGTCTGGCTGCCATCGCGGTGCCGGGTCAGATGGCCCAGCTGGGTCAGCATCCCTTCGTTCAGCCAGTCGAGCAGCGCCGCGCCTTCGGTTTCTTCGATTTGCGCGGCATCATCGGCCATCGCTTTTTGCAGCTTGGGCCAGTCGTTCACGGCAGCGCGGACATCGCCCAGCGCGCGGCGCAAAACCGCCAGCAATTCACGCCGCGCCTTGGCATCGACGCGCGCGGTTTCGACATAGATCAGCGATTCGTAATAGCCATCCTCGGGATCATCCGAGGGGACACTGGTCAGCGTGCAATCGTCATCGCGGACCACCGGGATAACCGGGTGGACCAGCCGGTCAATCGACAGTCCCAGCCCAGCGATAGCAGCGGCAACCGAATCGACCAGAAACGGCATATCGTCATTGACGATGGCGATCCTTGTGTAGCGGTATTCGTCGCTGACGCTTTCCAGTTCGATCGACAATTTGCCGAACTCGCGCTGCATCGCCGCCCCCAGCAGGAACTGCGCGGCTTCGTTAAGCCGCTCCTTGCGGAAGGGCGTGTCGCCGCGCAGCAGCGACTGCTCCATGCGCGTCGCAAAGGCTTTCAGCAGGGGCTTGGGAAGGGCGTCCGATGCGGACTTGGTGGCGGTCTTCGAACCCATCGGGGGCCTCTCGCTTGTCGGCGCACGATCATGTCGCGGCGGTGTAATATCCATGTCGTGACAGGCACAACTAACCCGCCGCGCCTAGGCCTGTTGCCGTAGCGTCGCAAGACCCGACGCGCCGGTCACGTGCATTCCTATGCGGCGGCGGCTGCTCTGCCCATAATATCGGCCGCCAATTCGAGCGAGCGGATGCGCCCCGCGGGATCGAAAGTCGGGCCGGCAAAGACAATCTCGTCAGCGCCGGTTCGCGCCACAAATGCGGCGACTGCGTCGCGCGCCTGCTGGGGTGTGCCAGTGGCGCTGGCCTGGCCAATATGCGCCAGCATGGCAGCAGCGGGGGCGGGCAGCGTATCGCGGTAACCGCGAACAGGCGGCGGCAATTTGCCCGGACGCCCGGTCCTGAGCGCGACAAAAGCCTGCATCTGCGAGGTCGCCAGATATTCAGCTTCTTCAGCAGTGTCAGCCACGAACAAATTCATCGCCGCCATCACATGCGGACGCGCCAGCGCCTCCGATGGCTGGAAATCGCGGCGATAGACGCCCAGCGCATTGTCCAGCTGGTCGGGGGCAAAATGGCTGGCAAAGGCATAGGGCAGGCCCAGCCGCGCGGCGAGCTGGGCACCGAACAGGCTGCTGCCCAGCATCCACAATTGCGGGTTTGCGCCGAAACCGGGCGTTGCGCGGATCGGCAAATCGATGTCGCCGGTGAAAAGAGCGCGCAGCTCGGCCACGTCCTGCGGGAAGCTTTCCGCTGCGCGGTGGAGGTCTTTGCGCAAGGCGCGCTGCAATTCCGGCCCGGCCCCCGGCGCGCGGCCCAGTCCAAGGTCGATCCGGCCGGGGAACAGCGCGTCCAGCGTGCCAAACTGCTCGGCGATCTGAAACGGTGTGTGATTGGGCAGCATGATCCCGCCAGAGCCGATCCGGATCGTGCTGGTGGCATTGCCGATATGCGCCAGCACCACGGCGGTGGCGCCGCCCGCAATGCCCTCCATCGCGTGATGCTCGGCCACCCAGAACCGGCGGTACCCTGCAGCTTCGGCAGACTGTGCCAGCTCGGTCGCAGCGCTCAGCGCTTCGGCCACAGTTCCGCCCTGGCGGACAGGCACCAGATCGAGCACGGAATATGTGGTCATGGCTGGAGCTGCGCCAGATAGACCTGCGCGCGGCGGGCTTCATCGCTGTCCGGGGCGACATCGATAACCGAGGCAAAACTGCGCCGCGCATCCTGTTCGCGGCCCGCCAGAGCGGCGATTACGCCTGCTTCCAGCCCGATGGCCGGGTTGGTGGGGGCCAGAGTGGCGGCGTATTCAATTGATTGCTGCGCTTCGCCCAGCCGCTCCTGACGGCGCGACAGCGTGGCCGATAGCAGCCACGCCTGTGCATTGGCGGGGTCACTGGCGCGGGCCTGCGCCAGCGCTGCAGCGGCTTCGTCAAGCCGGTCCAGCGCCACCAGCGCACGTGCGCGGTCGATATGAAGCCCGGCTGTCAGTCCCGAATCATCGGCAGCCTTGGCATGTTCCACCGCACCGGCAAACAGCCCGGCAGCGCCATCGGCATCGCCCGCAGCCAGCGCGGCATTGCCCGCCATCGCCGCCAGCCGTGCGCGATAGGCAGGCGCTTCGAGCGGAGCCTCTTCACTGGCCAGCGAAAAGATCTGCTGCGCTTCGCCAAAGCGTTCCAGCGCCACCAGTGCCAGCCCCAGACAATGCGCCGATTGCGCCAGTTCCAGATTGCTGTTCGCGCTCTCGCGCCACGCCTGCGCACGGTCGAGCGCCGCATCGGCATCGTCCCGCGACAGCAGCAGGCAATCGGTTAGCGGGCTGTTGCGCGCAGGTGCGGCAGTCTGCGGCTGTGCGCGCGGGGCGCGGTTGCGCAGTTCATCGGGCAGACCCTGAATCGCGCCATCGGCAGGATTGGGTCCGGCCTGCATCATCAGCAGGGCAAGGGCAGCAGCAATCACTCGAATGTCTCCGTCAACAGAGCCGCAGTCCGCAGCAGCAGGGCAATATCCTGCGGCCGCGACAGGCGGTGGTCGCCGTCCTTTACCAGCGTCACCTGTATGTCGTCCGAACGCAGCGCCTCGGCCAGCTGCAGGCTGAGCCGCCACGGCACATCGGCATCACGCTGGCCGTGGATCAGCCGCACCGGCGCATCGATCGGAATGGTGGAGCCAAGCTGCAATTGCGCCTGACCATCGGCAAAAAAGCCGGGATGGATCGGCGTGGGTTCGGGGCCGTAAGGATTGTCCTCAAGTACGATCTCACCCGCTGCCAGCCGTGCTTTGTCGCCCTCGCCATAGCCCCAATCAGTAAAGTCCGGCGCGGCGGCTATGCCGATCAGCCCTGCGACCTGCGTGCTCAACGCCCGTGCCACCAGCAGCATCAGCCAGCCGCCCATCGACGATCCCACCAGCACCACGGGGCCGTCCAATTGCACTTTGATCAGCGCCGCCACCTCGGCGGACCAGCGCGACAGCGTGCCATCCGCAAATTCGCCCGCGCTTGTCCCGCAGCCCGAATAATCCATCAGCAGGCAGCTGCGCCCTGTCTGCTGCGCCCATGCCATTAGCGCGCTCGCCTTGCCGCCTGCCATGTCGGACATATAGCCGGGCAGGAAGACCAGCGCGGGATCAGCCCCGCGATGCAGCCGGAAGGCGACGCGGCGGCCGTCTGGCATGGTGTGGAATTGCGTTTCGATCATGGCGTCACGCTGTCGGGCGCGGCGGCCCGCAGTGCAAGCCTGCTGTGACCGATGGCATCAGAAGAAGTCGAAATCCTCGACATCGGGATCGTCCTTGCACGCGGATTTGAGCGCGGCGAATTCCTGCTTGGTCAGCACCGGGGGATAGGCGGCACCCTCAGTTGCCGAGGTGCGATAAGCCTTTGCGCGGTCGCGGGACGAGGGGTGCGTGGCGATCCAGCCGATCAGCGCAGGGCTTTCACCCTCGCCGCTTTCCTTAGCCATCCGCTCGAAAAAGCCCGCTGCGCCCAAAGGCGAAACGCGGCCCTTCGCCATCTGCTTGCGGGCATAGGCGTCGGCCTCCAGCTCGGCATCGCGGGAATATCCCATAGCGGCAATTCCGAAGGCGGTATCGCCCAGCCCTGAATTGGCCCCGGCAAGCAAGATCGACAGCCCGAACTGCCGCAGCAATGCGGTCATCACATGGCGTTCGCGGACATGGCCGATCTCATGCCCCAATACGCCCGCCAGCTCTTCAGGGCTTTCGGCTTGCTGGATGATCCCGTCGAACATCAACACCTGCCCACCGGGCAGGGCGACGGCATTGACCATGTCGATATTGGCCAGGCCGACCCGGATATCGCCCGCAGCCGGATCAATGCGATCCTGCATCTTGGCCAGCGCGGCATCGGCGGCGGGTGTGTGGCAAAGTCGGCCCCCGAAATTGCCGATCATGGCGTCGCCCATTTTCCGTTCCCAGCTGACCGGGACGCGCGGCCCCAGCCATTCGGGCGCGGTCATGAACAGGGCCACCGCCACCGCGCTGATTGCGCCGAAGCCGATGATCGCCTTGCCCAGCCCCATCCGGTCGATCCAGGCGCCATATTCGCCGCGTGTGGGCAAGGCGCGGTCCAGCGCGGGCGGCAGATCTGCGGGCAGTACCAGCCGAAAGTCGGCCACGCTGTCACGGGCATAGACCAGCGAATCGCGCCGTTTTTCGAAGTAGCGCAGATCTTCCAGCGCGACAGCAGTGCTCTGCCCGTCGGAGGAATGGAGCAGCAACTGGCCGCTGCCATCCCACTCGGCTTCACCCTCGTGCCGGCGCGCGGTGACGCCGTCATACCACTGTGCGCTGGTGCGAAAGCCCTGCTCCACCGGCCTAGATCGCGCCCATGTCGAACGCGTCAAGCAGGCCTTCGCCATGCGTGGCCGTCCGGGTGGTCGACTGGGTCAGCTCGTCGAGCAGGATTTCGCCGCGCGCTTCCAAATGGACCATGAAGAATTTCCAATGGCGATAGCTCAGGAAAATCCAGCCGATGCCCAGTGTCAGCACCACCAGCGCAAAATCGCCAAGCAGCAGCTTGATCCAGTCCCCGGTCGATGCCTCGAAACTGAAACCGATATCGCGCCACTGTGTCGCGCCGACCACCTCGCGGTAATATTTGGCGTAGAACACCACCGCAATCAGGCCCAGGCCGAGATAGAAAAACAGGGCAATGCCCAGCAAGCTCACGAAGCCGCCAATTTTGGCGCCTTCTTCGCCGCCAACTCCAAATCCAGCCAGCATCCCCATTGCACCGAGCACCAGTGCGCCGACGAAGAAGATAAGCGGCGAGAGATAAAACAGCAGGAAGCGGGCAAACACGCCGCCCGATTCGGCATTGGCTTGGAATTCATAAGGGCCGAAGCTCATCTTGCCCCAGCGTTCGTTCCACAGGCTGGTCATCGACCACGGAATCATCAGGCCCAGCGCCACATAACCGACCAATGTCTTCCACATATAGGACAGGCCGAACCCGAACCCCTGATTGTCACTGCCGCCGCGAATACCGCGCCAGCGAGTGCGCGACAGGCGATAACGCAGCGCGCGAAACCGGGCGACACCGGCGAGGTAGAAAATGAGCAGGAATGACCCGAGTGTCAGAATCGTACCGAGTGCTTCCTGCCCGCGCATCACCAGCGCCTGAGCCACCTGGCTGATGACAAAAAACGGCAAGGCAAACAGCAAAAGCACCAGCAGGAAGCCGATAAACAGTTCCTTGCCCGTGCCCGCCCATTCGAGATTTTCATCAACAAAGCGGCTGCGCGACCACAGATAACGCCGTTCGCGCGGGGTCGCCCAGAAGCGGTAAATGCCCAGCGTCACAATGGTCAGCAGCAGATTGGTAAAAGCGATCGGCGCAAATTCGCGCCAGCTGCCCTCGAACCCGAAGGCGCTCGCCCCGTCTTGATCATCCATGAATTACCGGCCCCTGTTTCCCGTGCAGACTTGGTCCGGGACCGGAGTGACTTTGTCAATGCTTCTGCACCGTTTGCACGGACCTATTTGCGGAGGAATATCTCCTCGATCGGCATGGCGAATATATCGGCAATACGGAACGCCAGCGGCAGCGAGGGATCATAGCGCCCGGTTTCGATGGCGTTCACCGACTGGCGGCTGACATCGAGCCGGGTGGCCAGTTCCTGCTGGCTCCAGTCACGCTCGGCGCGCAGGACCTTGAGGCGGTTTTTCATGTTTCGCGCACTTTCCAGACCAGCTGCGCAAGGCCCATGCCCAGTGCCCAGATCGGTACACTCCACCAGCCCGGCACATGCGGCACCAGCTCGAATGTTTCGAGGAAGCCCCAGAACGATCCGACGCCCAGCACCGCTGCCAATCCGACCAGCGATGCGGTGACCGCGCGGTGGCGCAGATATTCGTCGGTTTCCTCTTTCAGATAGCGGGCCATCACCCAGATCATCGCCAGAATCGGGATGATCGGCATCAGCGCCAGCAGAAAAGTGATGCCATCGGCCAATTCGTAATTGCGCCACAACGTGACCGCGATGCCCAGCCCAAGGATGTAGGCGAGCGAGGCCATCATGATGCCGCGGGTGTAGCGGACCGCCGCTGCGCTGCCCGAGGCGGTGCCGCGATTGACCCGCTGCGCCGCGCGGTAAATGCCAGCATCAAGATGACCGGCACGATCGCCAGAATCATCACGGTTGACCGGTTGATGGCATCGGTGAATTTCAGCGCGGCCAGTACGCCAATCGAAGCCAGCATTAGCCCGCCCCAAAACCCGGCGGAGCGCTGCCTGCCAGCGGCGTTCTCAGGCGCGCTCATGCTCTCAGCCCGGGGCAGCGACCGCCCGCTTTCCGGCCATAAGCCAGCGATGCGATGGCCAGTGCCGGCAGTGTCAGGGTGAGCGTTTGCGCGGTGTCGGCGTCCATCACGCCATAACGACCGGCAGATGCGACTGCGAGGATTGAGGTCGCCCAGATGAGGGCCTTGGTAATCTGTGACATGGTCAAGCTCCTTTGCAATAATGTAAAGCGTAGTTGTCACGACGCTGCGTCGTTGTCAAGCATCATTGACAAATAGGAGCGCAGGCTTGTCACTTGCGATTTGCCCTTGTCTTTGGCCTGTCATCCATCGCAGTCACGTGTCGCTGACATTTGGAGACTGCCTGTGATCCCGACCGAACCACCTGCCACCGCGCCGCTGCTGCCGCTGGATCGGCGCAGCCTGATCAAGGGCGGGATCCTTGGTGCCGGGCTGGCGGCCGCGCCGCTTTCTGCGCAGGTGGGGCAGCGCGGGTTCTCGCATGGTGTCGCCAGTGGGGAGCCCGGTGCGCGGCGGGTGCTGTTGTGGACGCGCTATGTCGCGGCGCAGGAAACCGCGCTGACTTGCGAGTTGAGCGAATCGCTTGATTTCGCGCGGCCAATTGCCGGGGGGCAGACGCCGGCTTCACCCGACCGGGATTTCTGCGCCAAGCTGTTTGTGGAGGGCCTGGAGCCGGGGCGCTGGTATTATTATCGCTTTATCGCACCCGATGGCGCGGTTTCCGACATTGGCCGCACCAAGACACTGTCCGAAGGGGAGACCGGGCGGTTTCGCATGGCGGTATTTTCCTGTTCCAACATCGGCTTTGGCTGGTTCAATGCCTATGCCCATGCGGCACAGGCCGATGATGTCGACTGCGTGCTGCATCTGGGCGATTATTTCTATGAATATGCGCCGGGCACTTATCCTTCCGCTGGCGATGTGACTCCGGGCCGCACGGTCTGGCCAGAGCGCGAGCTGGTGGCGCTGGCTGATTACCGCGCGCGCTTTGCCGCTTATCGCCGCGATGCCGATTTGCGCCGTCTGCACCAACTGTTCCCGATGATCGCAGTGGCGGACGATCACGAAAGCGCGAATGATTCGTGGGCGGGCGGCGCGCAGAACCACCAACCGGACAGCGAAGGCCCGTGGGATGTGCGCAAGGCCGCCGCGATCCGCGCCTATCGTGAATGGATGCCGGTATCGGACGAGCCATGGGCCGAATATGAAATCGGCAATCTGGCGACGCTGTTCCGGCTGGAAACCCGGCTGACCGCGCGCTCAGAGCAATTTTCCTTCGATGATCTGCTGGCGGGCAAGACCACTTCCGAAGCAGCACAGGCGGCGCTGATCGCTTTTCGTGATGAAACCTATCGCGACCCCGCGCGCGAAATGCTGGGCGCGGCGCAGCAGGGCTGGCTGGCAAATGGCCTGAAGCGGTCGCGCGGTGACGGCAAAATCTGGCAAGTGCTGGTGCAGCAGGTGTTGATGGGCAGTCTGTCCTCGCCGCCGGGTGTCGATGCGCTGCTGCCCAAGGATACGCCCGATTTCATACGCAAGCGGGTGGTGGCAGGCGCGCGGGCGGCGGAGACCGGGCTGCCGCTCAATATGGATGCGTGGGATGGCTATCCCGCCGCGCGCGAACGGCTGTTTGCAGCCGCGCTGGCCGCCGATGCCAATCTGATTTCGCTGGCGGGCGACACGCACAATGCATGGGCCTTCGACCTGTCGCATGACAGCGCGCCGGTGGGTGTCGAATTTGGCGGCCAGTCGGTGTCATCGCCGGGTTTCGAAGGCTATCTGCCCATGCTTCCGCCGCCGGTCCTGACGGGCGCATTGGTGCAGCGCAATCCGCAATTGCGCTGGGCCGACACGTCGCAGCGCGGCTATATGGCGGTCGAACTCACGCCCCAGCGGGCGAGCAGCGAATACCGCTTTGTCAGCAGCGTGCGGACGCGCGGTGCCGATCTGGCGGGGACCAAGACGCTCACCACGCTGACGGGCAGGCGGACGCTGGCGCTGGGCGCAGAAACCGGGTCCTGACCAAACGCCGCTTCAAGCGCGCGCCGTGATGTGCCATGGGCGCGGCACACCAAACGGACGAGTACACATGACCGAACTGCTCAAGATCAGCCTACCCGATGGATCGGTGCGCGAAGTGGCGCATGGCTCCACCCCGGCGGATATCGCCGCTGCGATCGGCCCCGGCCTTGCCAAGGCGGCGCTGGCCGCGCGTGTCGACCACGGCTCAGGCGAGGAATTGCGTGACCTCAACCGCCCCTTCGAAGGCGATGCGCAGCTGGCACTGGTCACTGCGCGCGACGAGGATGACGCGCTGGAACTGGCGCGCCACGATTTCGCGCATGTTCTGGCCGAGGCGGTGCAGGCGCTTTATCCCGGCACGCAGATCACCTTTGGTCCCTCGACCGAGGACGGCTTCTACTACGATGTCAAGGCGCCCGATAACCGCGAGCCGTTCAGCATGGACGATCTGCCCGCGATCGAAGAACAGATGCGCGCGATCATCAAGGCCGACAAGCCGCTGCGCCGCGAGGTGTGGAGCCGCGAACAGCTGATCGAAAAATGGGCGGCCGAGGGCGAAAGCTTCAAGGCCGAATGGGCGCGCGAACTGCCCGAGGGCGAAGAACTGACGGTCTATCATTCGGGCGAGGACTGGCTGGATATGTGCCGCGGCCCGCATTTGCCCAGCACCGGCAAACTGGACCCTGCGGCATTCAAGCTGATGCGGGTTGCCGGGGCATATTGGCGCGGCGACCAGAACAATGCGCAGCTGACGCGGATTTACGGCACGGGCTGGCTCAACAAGAAACAGCTCAACGCGCATCTGATGCGGCTGGAAGAAGCCGCCAAGCGCGACCACCGCAAGCTGGGCCGCGAAATGGATCTGTTCCATCTGCAGGAAGAGGCGCACGGCAGCGTGTTCTGGCATCCGCAGGGCTACAAGATCTGGCGTGAGCTTGAGGCGTATATGCGCCGCAAGATGGATGCCGCCGATTACCGCGAGATCAAGACCCCGCAGCTGATGGATGTGCGCCAGTGGGAGCAGTCCGGGCATTGGGGCAAATATGCGGAAAACATGTTCGCTGTGCCCGACATGGTGCCGGACGTGAACGCCGATGAGGGCAAGGCCGCGCCAGTAGTGGCCGATGATGCCGACTGGATGGCGATCAAGCCGATGAATTGCCCGGCACATGTGCTGGTCTTCAAACAGGGCATCACGTCCTATCGCGACCTGCCGATCCGGCTGGGCGAGATGGGTTGCTGTCACCGCAACGAACCGCATGGCGCGCTGCACGGGCTGATGCGGGTGCGCCAGTTCACGCAGGACGACGCGCATATCTTCTGCACCGAAGATCAGGTGGTTGATGAAGTGCGCAAGTTCTGCGCGCTGGCGGACCAGGTCTATCGCGATTTCGGCTTTACCTATCACGTCAAACTGGCGCTGCGGCCCGAACAGCGCTTCGGTTCGGATGCGGATTGGGACAAGGCCGAACAGGAACTGCGCGACGCGGTGGCCGAAGCCGGGATGAACACCGAGGAATTCGGCTGGGAAGAGCTTCCCGGAGAAGGCGCATTCTATGCCCCCAAGCTGGAATGGCATCTGACCGATGCGATTGGGCGGACCTGGCAGGTCGGCACGATCCAAGGCGACCGCGTGCTGCCCGAACGGCTCGATGCGAATTACATCGGCGAAGATGGCGATAAACATCGTCCAGTCATGCTGCACCGAGCAATCTTCGGGTCATACGAGCGCTTCATTGGCATTCTGATTGAACATTTCGCGGGCAAGCTGCCCGTCTGGCTCGCCCCGACGCAGGCTGTAGTGGCGACCATTGTTTCGGACGCTGATGACTATGCCAATCAAGTGGTCGGCCAGCTGAAAGCGGCGGGCATCCGCGTGGCCAGCGATCTGCGTAACGAGAAGATCAATTACAAGGTGCGCGAGCACAGCCTGGCCAAGGTTCCGCACCTGCTGGTAGTTGGCAAGCGCGAGGCGGAGGAAGGCACTGTGGCTGTGCGCACGCTGGGCGAACAGCACCAGAAGGTGATGTCGCTGGACGAAGCTATCACGATGCTGCGCACTGCGGCCACCGCGCCCGATCTGCGCTGATTCAGCCGCATTACGATGGAACTGCTCGCCGGATTTTCCGCGCTTCAAGTGGGCGGCGCGCTGGCGACGGCACTGATTGCCGCCTTCATTCGCGGGCTGGCGGGCTTCGGTATGGCGATCCTGCTGGTCCCGGTGCTGGCGCTGGCGCTGACCCCGGTCGAGGCGGTGATGGTCACCAATGGCGTGGCGCTGCTGGTCGGGCTGAGCGAAGCGCGCAGCATCTGGAGCAATGCGGAAAAATCGGCGCTGCGCATTTCTGGATGGGTGTTGGTTGCCACGCTGCCGGGCCTGTGGCTGCTGTCGATCACAGCGCCCGATCTGGCGCGCGTGCTGATCGCTCTGGTTGCGCTGTCGGCCTTTGCCGCGATCCTGCTACCGCAGCGACCGGCCGATTTGCCGGGTCATGTCCACACGGGTGTCACCGGCATCGCGACCGGGCTGCTGACCGGTTTTGCCGGGATGCCGGGGCCGCCGGTGGTGCCCTATTATGTCGGCAGGGCAATCCCGCGGGTGCAGGCGAAAGCCTCGATGCTGTTGATCTTCAGCTTTGCCGCGCTGGTCGGGCTGGGATCGGGAGCGGCGCTGGGCGTGCTCCAGCTGCGACATCTGTTGCTGTCGTTGCTGCTGTTTCCGGCGGTGCTGGTGGGCAATTGGCTGGGCGCGCTGGCCTTTGGCAAGGTCAATGACCGCATCTGGCGCAGCTTTGTGGCACTGATGCTGGCAGCCGCGGCCGCCGTCGCTTTTGTTAAGCTGTTACAGGCCTAGCGCGGGTAAGACCGGGCCGGCAGCAGCCAGCGCCAGCGCACAGCCCAGCACGATTGCCGCCCTGGCGACCGCGAAGGGGTCGAGCGAATGCTGGTTCTGAGCGCGGATTTGAGCGATTGCCTTGGCCATCGGGCCAGTCTCGGCGCATTTCCCTAACGAAACGTTAAAGCGCGGCCCGGGCAGAGGGCATCTGCTGGCTGGCACAGTGAAAGCCGCCGCCGCCCGCCAGCACGGCATCGGCGGGCAGGCCGATGGTGGCGCGATCGGGGAACAACGCGGCAATCGCCGCGACGCCGTCCGCATCATGCGGGCTGCCAAAGGTGGGGACCACCACCAGATGGCTGGTGATCGCGAAATTGGCATAGCTGGCGGGTTCGATCCGGTCGCCGCTGCTGATCCGTCCGGGAGAGGGGATTTCGCGCACTGTCACGCCCGCCCCCTCTGCCCGCGCTTTAGCGTCGGCATAGATCGCCGCGTTGGGATCATCCCTGCCGGTTGCGCAGGGCAGCGCCAGCGTATTGGCCGCCACAAACCGCGCAAGATTATCGACATGGCCATCGGTGTGATCATTGATCAAGCCATCGCCAAGCCACAGGACGTTCTTGAAGCCGAGATCATGGCACAGTCGCTGCTCGATCTGATCCTGTGACAATTGCGGGTTGCGATTGGGGTTGAGCAGGCACTGCTGCGTGGTGACCACCAGCCCGCGCCCGTCACCATCGATGGCACCGCCTTCCAGCACCCAGTCACCCACCTTCAGCGGCAGACCGGCATCCTCGGCCAGCCGCGCGCCGACCGTCTGGTCGCCATCCATCAGATATTTGCCGCCCCAGCCGTTAAAGCCAAAGCGCCGTGCCGCGCGCCCGCCATCGGGGCGGGTCAGCACCAGCGGCCCGGTATCGCGCAGCCAGACATCGCCATAGTGCCGCCGCTCCAGCGTAACCCCCGCAGAAACCAGATTGCGCGCGCGCGCTTCATTCGCGCCATCGCGCACCAGCAGGCGCACATCCTGCCCGCTCTCCGCAACGGCATTGGCAAAAGCAGCGATCTGTTCCTGCGCACGCGGCAGCACCGCAGGCCATTCATCGGCATCATGCGGGAAGCCGATCCACAGCCAGTCCTGCGGCGCCCATTCGGGCGGCATGGTGAAGGTCACATCCGGTTCCTGTCAGCGGGGTTTCAACAGCCTGCTATCAGCAGCCCGGACCTTCGCCAGCGCAGCTTTCGTCGCGGATGCCGCGGAATTCGTCGCCGTCGTTCCAGTTCGGCCAGCTGGTGCTTTCGGCCAGCATCCGCCCGATCCGATAGAACAGCTTGACGTCGCCCATCACGCCGGACCAGTCCCAATCGGGGTTATATTCATCCTTCGGCCCATGATAGCGGTTGTCGCGGTAATCCAGCGCGACCGCTGCGCCTGCTTCGGTGCCGCCCTCGGCCAGATCTTCTCCGCCATCGACATAGAGCATCGGCACGCCGCGCTTGGCGAAGGCGAAATGGTCAGAGCGGTAATAGTAGCCTGCCTCGGGGTTGGGATTGGGGGTGGAGACCCGGCCATCCACTTTCAACGCTGCTTCAAGGAAATCGTCGAGCTTGGATTTGCCCGGACCCACCACTGTCACATCATTGGACGGACCGGCCATCAGGAAGGCGTCCATATTGATCCCGCCGACTGTCTGGTTGAGCGGGAAGACCGGGTTGGCGGCATAATAATCCGCGCCCAGCAGGCCCGATTCCTCTGCCGTCACGGCCAGAAAGACCAGGCTGCGTTTGGCAGGCCCGGCCTTGCCGTGCGCTTCGGCCAGAGCGACCAGCGCAGCGGTGCCGGTGGCGTTGTCGACTGCGCCATTGCAGATGTCATCGCCATCGGGTGCCGGTGTGCAGCGGCCCAAATGGTCCCAATGCGCGGTGTGGATGACATATTCGTCGGCGCGTTCGCTGCCGGGCATCACGCCGATCACATTCTGTGATTCGAACTTGCGGATGTCGTTGGCAAAGCTGGTTGATGCGGTCAGGCCCAGCGGCACTGGCTTGAACCCCTGCTTCTTCGCAGCGGCAGACAGCTTGGCGAAATCCTGTCCCGCAGCGGCCAGGATGCGCTTGCCGGCATCCATCTGGACCCAGCCGTTCATGATTGTCAGCTGCGGCGCATTCTCGCCGCGCTGGGCATAGGCCTGCGGGCCGGACCACGAGGATTCGACCACGTTCCAGCCATAAGACGCAGGTTCGCTGTCATGGATGATGATCGCGCCTGCTGCGCCCTGCCGCGCGGCTTCTTCATATTTGTAGGTCCAGCGGCCATAAAAGGTCATCGCCTTGCCGCCAAATGGCCCCTCCAGCGTCTCGGTGCCGAAATCGGCATCATTGACGAGGATCACCGCCGTCTTGCCCGCCATGTCGAGACCGGCATAATCGTTCCAGTCCTTCTCAGGCGCGTTGATACCGTATCCGACAAACACCAGCTCGCTGTCTTCAAGGCTGGTCGCGGCGTCTTCGCGGTAGGTCACGCCGACCCAGTCCTTGCTGTATTCCAGCGCCATATCCTCGCCCCCGCCGGAGATTGTCAGCGGGGCGAAATCCTTGCCGGTAATCTCGACCAGTGGGACTTTCTGTACCCAGCTGCCATTGTTGCCGGGTTCCAGCCCCGCCGCTTCGAAGCGCTCGATCAGATAGGCGACGGTCTTTTCCTCGCCCGGAGAGCCGGGCATCCGCCCTTCGAACTCGTCAGACGACAGCCGCTCGGTGACCTGCTTCATGGTCTCTTCCGACAATACGCCATCGGCGACTTCGGGAATGTCCAGCGCGGTCTGGCCGGTCGGTTCGGCTTCCTGTCCCATCGAACAGGCGGCGAGCAGCAGCGCGGCGCTGGCGGCAAAAGTGGTGCGGATCATGGCAGGTGCCCTCTCGGAAATGTCTATCGCGCGGGGTTGTTGCAGCCATCGCGCACAAGGGCAAGCTTGCGCGTGCGGCTCTGCGCCGTCAGGGATGCGGTGATGGCTCAGGACTGGACCGGAGCGCTGGCACGCGCACGCGCACATGCGCCTTTCCTTGCGCGGGCGCTTGAGCGGCGTCCCGACCTCGCCGAATTACTGGCACAGGGTGACGGCGAGGCGGCGCTGACGGCAGCCAAGACTTCGGGCGACGGCATTGATGACGTCGCGGTGGCACTGCGGCGGGAGCGGTTGGCGTTGGCATTGGTGCTGGCCATAGGTGATCTGGCCGGGGCGTTGCCCCTGGCGCTCGTGATGCGCCAGCTGTCGCTGTTTGCCGACCGCGCCCTGCACGCCGCCATTGTTGCTGCAATTGCCCGCCGGGTGCCCGATGCGCAGCCCGCCGGGATGATCGGGCTGGCGCTGGGCAAGCATGGCGCGGGTGAGCTGAATTACAGTTCGGACATCGATCCGATCCTGCTGTTCGACCCCGAAACCTTGCCGCGCCGGGAGCGGGACGAGCCGGGCGAGGCCGCGCAGCGCTATGCCCGCGACATTGTGCGCATTCTCTCTGACACCACCGCCGAGGGATATGTGTTCCGCGTCGATCTCAGACTGCGTCCGGCATCAGAGGTCAGCCCGCTGGCAATCTCGCTGGCCGCCGCAACCTCGCATTACGAAAGCTCCGCCCTGGCGTGGGAACGCGCTGCCTTTATCCGCGCGCGCGCCTGTGCGGGCGATATCGCGGCGGGCGAGACTTTTCTCGACACGATCCGCCCTTTCGTCTGGCGGCGCAGTCTGGATTTTGGCGCGATTGATGAAATCCGCCGCCTGACTTCGCGCATCCGTGAACAGCAGAGCGGGCCGACCGCCCCCGCACCGGGGTTCAACCTCAAGCTGGGGCGCGGCGGCATCCGCGAGATCGAATTCTTCGCGCAGACGCACCAGCTGATTCACGGCGGACGTGATCCCTCGCTGCGCTGCCGGGGCACCCGCGCCGCGCTTGATGCGCTGGCGGCGACCGGACGGATTGCGGCGGATGACGCGCGCATCATGGGCGACAGCTATGACGCGCTGCGGATGTATGAGCACCGCTTGCAGATGGTGGACGATCAGCAGACCCATTCGCTGCCAGAAGGTGAGGCGCTGGACAATGTGGCGCATTTGCACGGGCTGCGCGATGCGGCGGCGCTGACCGGCGCATTGCAGGAGCTGACCGCCCCCGTGGCGCAGCGGTTCGGTGCTTTGCTGGCCGAGGATGAAACCTCTGTCCCCGCCGACAGCCCGCATCTCGACCCGCCCGAGGCGGATGCCGCCCAGCTTGATCCGGCGCTGGTGGACCGCGTGTCGCATTGGACCGATGGCCGCTATCAGGCGCTGCGCAGTTCCGCCGCGATTGCGGCCTTCGAGGCGATCCGGCCGTCACTGCTGGCGGCGATGGCGGTTGCGGTCGATCCTGAGCGCGCGGTCAACCGCTGGGAGGCATTGCTGGCGCGCGCCTCCAGCGCGATCAATCTGTTCCGCCTGTTGGAGGCGCGGCCCGGCCTGTTCCAGCTACTCGCCGATTGCCTGGCGCTGGCCCCGCCACTGGCCGATGCACTGGGGCGTAGGCCTGAATTGCTGGGCGCGCTGATCGACCGCAGCGCTTTCGATTTGCCGGGCAGCACCGCCGATCTCGCAGCCTTGATGCAGCGGCGTGAGCGGGGCGATGATTACGAACAATTGCTGGACCGCATCCGCCGCATCACGGGCGAAACGCGGTTTGCGCTGGGTGTCCAGCTGATCGAGGCGGCGCATGATCCGCTTGATATCGCCGCGGCCCTTTCGCGCACGGCAGAGGCGGCGCTGCAAGTCGCCAGCGCCGGAGCGCGCGCGGAATTTGTCGCCAAGCATGGCAGCATTGCGGGCAGCGAGCTGGTTGTGCTGGGGCTGGGGCGGCTGGGCGGCGGGGCGCTGACCCACGCCTCCGACCTCGATATCGTTTACCTTTTCACCGGCTCGCACACAGCGGAATCGGATGGCGCGCGCCCACTTGGCGCGACGCTCTATTATAACCGTCTGGCACAGCGGGTCAGTGCCGCGCTCAGCGTACCGACTGCGCAGGGCGCGCTGTATGAAGTCGACACGCGCCTGCGCCCGCAAGGCAATCAAGGCCCGCTGGCCGCAAGCGTGGAAAGCTTCGCGCGCTATCAGGCCGAGGATGCGTGGACGTGGGAGCATATGGCGCTGACCCGCGCCCGCGTGCTGGTGGGCTCGCCGCAGGCACGCGCAGAGCTTGAGGCGGCGGTGCAAGGGGTATTGTTGCGCGAACGTGATCCGCAGGCATTGCGCGCCGACGTGTTGTCGATGCGCGCGGAGATGGCGCGGCACAAACCGGCCAAGGGGCCGCTCGACGCGAAATTGCTGCGCGGCGGTTTGGTCGATCTGGAATTCATCGTCCATTTCCTCCAGCTGCGTGATCGCCGTGCGCTGACGCCCGATCTGGCCAAAGCCATTGCCGTGCTGGTGCAGGATGGCCTGCTGCCCGCCGAACTGCGCGAGGCGCATGCGCTGATGACGCGGCTGTTGGTGGGAACCCGGATGCTTGCCCCCGATCTCGTCATGCCGCCGGGCAAAGCCGCGCAGATCCTCGCCAAATTGTGCGGCTGCAAAGATAACCGGGGGCTGATTACAGAATTCACCGCAGCGCGGCGCGCTGTCGCAGCCGCCTGGCATGCGGTTTTCGCCGAACCATTGGAGACAGATTGATGAGCAATCCCGCAATCCCGCAAGTGGGCGACACCATGCCCGATATCGCGCTGCAAACCCCCGATGGCGGGGAAGTGCGCGTGTCCGATTTCAAAGGACGCAAGCTGGCACTGTTCTTCTATCCGCGCGACAACACGCCGGGCTGCACGACAGAGGCGAAGGACTTCTCCGCATTGCGGGACGGTTTTGCGAAAGCGAACACGGCGCTGCTGGGGGTCAGCAAGGATTCGCCGCAGAAACATCGCAATTTCATCGCCAAGCATGCGCTGACAGTGGATCTGGCTACCGATGCCGAAAGCGGCGGTCTGTCCGATGCGCTGGGCGTGTGGGGGGAGAAGAAGCTCTATGGCAAAACCTATCTGGGCATGATCCGCTCAACCTATCTGGTGGGCGAGGATGGCCGCATCCTGCGCATCTGGCCCAAGGTTAAGGTGAAGGGTCACGCCGATGCGGTGCTGGCCGCAGCGCAGGAGGCATGACCGCACCGCAACCGTCAATTGCCGAGGCGGTGCGCGCCGTTCTGCTGACCGGAGAGGCAAAGGCGAAAGTCTTCGCCGCGCGGCAGGTCGCGCGGGACTGGCGGCTGGGGCGGCTGGCCTTCACCTTCGATTGCCCGATGCCAGACAGACCGGCCTTGCCCGGCAATCTGCAATTGCTGCCGCCCGCACAAATGCCGCGGCGGGGGAAGGCGGGGTCACAACGGGGCCGGATCGCGCTGTGGCACGCGCTGGCACATATCGAATTCGTCGCCATTGATCTGGCGCTCGACATGGCCGGGCGGTTTGGAGAAGCGATGGGGCCGCAATTCGTTACCGACTTCCTGTCTGTCGCCGCTGACGAGGCGATGCGCTTCGCCTTGCTGTCCTGCAAACTTGATTCGCTGGGCACTTTCTATGGAGCGTTGCCGGCGCACGACGGGCTGTGGGGCGCATCGCAGGATACTGCGCATGACGTTTCAGCCCGGCTGGCAATCGTTCCCATGGTGCTGGAGGCGCGCGGTCTGGACGTCACTCCGGCGATGTTGGAGCGGGTGCGCGCGCAAGGTGATGAAAACGGGGCGAAAATTCTTGAACGAATCCTTGACGACGAAATTCGCCATGTCGCCCACGGAACCAAGCATTTTCGCGATGTTTGCGCGGCGCGCGGCGAAAACCCACGGGAATCATGGCAAAATTTGGTCAAAATTCATTTTGCAGGGGGGCTGAGGGCTCCGTTCAACGACTCAGCGCGTTATGCAGCCGGTCTGTCGCGGGACTTATACGCTGGTATTGCGTTGTAAACTTTTTCCTCGATAAGCCAAACATACGAGATGCCGGGGGGTTCCGGTGAAAATGAAAAAAAGATTGGCATGCGGAGTAGGGGTGCATGCCGATCTGGATCGTAAAAGCGTCAAAAGGCGCGGGATGGACGGGTCAATACATGTTTTCTGCACGCATCAAGGTCGCCTTTATGGCGCTCACAGCCAGCCTTTGCATGGCGGCTTCGCCCGCCGCGGCACAGAGCAACACCGCTGCCGCAGTCGGCGCCATCGACATGAGCAAGGTCACCGCGCAGTCGCAGAATAGCGATGACGCGAACTTCAAACAGCTTTTCGCCAATTGGGAATCGATCGACACTGGCAAGCCGGTTTCGGCACGCCCCGCGGTTTCGGTGCCCTCGCGGATGCCGCTGGAAGATACCCGCCTGACCAGCGATTACGGAATGCGTACCCACCCTGTGCTGGGCACGCGCCGTTCGCATAAGGGTGTCGATCTGTCGGCCCCGACCGGCACGCCCATTTATGCCACGGCCGATGGCCTGGTCAGCAAGGCTGCGCCCTTCAGCAGCTATGGCAATTACGTTTCCATCGAACACGGTGCCAATCTCCAGACCCGTTATGCGCATATGTCGCGTATCGCCGTGTCTTCGGGCAGCCGGGTGAAAAAGGGCGACATCATCGGCTACGTCGGTTCGACCGGCCGTTCGACTGGCCCGCACCTCCATTATGAAGTCCGCATCAACGGCAAGGCCGTGAACCCGGTCCCTTACATGGTCGAATCGCAGGCCCAACAGGCCTTTGCACTGGCGACCGGTGACGGCGGCCAGGGCGGCGACTGAACGCAGTTTCGCGCAATCCTCCAAGAAAGCGCTTAAGGGCGGCGGTTCATTCCGCCGCCTTTTTTCTTGCCCGATGGCCTTGGTAAGGTAGGTTTCTCCCAGAAACGCAGTTGGCCCACCCAGAGGCCGCGCGAGGAGAGACCACTATGCATCCCACCACCCACGCTCAGTCCCGGCCCGGCCACCCGGCCATCATCATGGCAGGCAGCGGGGAAACGGTCACTTATGGCGAGATGGATGCCTATGCCGACCGCTTTTCGCAGCTCATGCGCGCGCGCGGGCTGACGCGGGGCAATCATGTCGCGCTGTTGTTGGAAAACAGCGTGCACAACCTGCAAATTGCGTGGGGCAATCAGCGGGCAGGCACTATGGCGGTGCCGCTCTCGACGCGGCTTACGGCTTCGGAATGCATCTATATTCTGAATGATAGCGGGGCCGATGTGCTGATCACCAGCACCCATTTTGCCGAGGTTCTGAGCGATATCCGCGAAGCCTGCCCGGAATTGCCGGTGCTGATCATCGGCGGCAGCGATCAGGACAGCTACGAAGCGGCCCTGGCCAGCCAGCCAGCGCAGCCCATCGCCGACCGGCTGCCCGGCCAGATCATGCTCTATTCCTCGGGCACCACGGGCTATCCCAAGGGGATCCGGCCCAAACCGCCCGAAGATGACAATATCCTGACGCCCAATCCCATTGTCGGACTGGCGATCATGGGCGCAGGCATGCCCACCGATGGCAGCATGGTCTATCTGTCGCCCGCCCCGCTGTATCACGCGGCACCTGTCGCCTGGTGCTCTGCCGCGCATGCGCTGGGCGGAACGATTGTGGTGATGGAAAAATTCGATCCCGAACAGGCGCTGGCCGCAATCGAGAGATACCGCGTCACAGACAGCCAGTGGGTGCCGACGCACTTTGTCCGCATGCTCAAGCTGGATGACGCCGCCCGCACCGCCCATGACCTCTCCAGCCATCAGCGCGCGCTCCATGCTGCTGCGCCGTGCCCGGTGCCGGTCAAGCAGGCGATGATCGAATGGTGGGGGCCGATCATCAATGAATATTACGCCGGGTCCGAAGGGATCGGCATGACCCTGGTTAAGGCGCCGGAATGGCTGGAGCGGCCGGGCACGGTCGGCAAGGCAATCCTGGGCAAGTTGCACGTCTGCGGGCCTGATGGCGAGGAAGTGCCTGCCGGGACCGATGGGCTGGTCTATTTCGAATATGACCGCATCCCCAGCTATCACAATGATCCCGGCAAAACCGCCGAGGCGATGCATCCCGAAGGCTGGATGACGCTGGGCGATATCGGCCATGTGGACGAGGCAGGCTATCTGTTCCTGACCGACCGTAAGAGCCACATGATCATCAGCGGCGGGGTCAATATCTACCCTCAGGAAATCGAAAACCTGCTGGTATCACACCCCCGCGTGATGGATGCCGCCGTGATCGGCGCGCCGTGCCCCGATCTAGGCGAACGGGTGGTGGCGGTGGTCCAACCGGTCGATATGGCCGCTGCGGGCGAGGCGCTGGAGCAGGAGCTGCGCGACTATCTGGCGCCGCAGCTGAGCCGGGTAAAAATGCCCAGGCTGTTCGACTTCCGGCCCGAGCTTCCGCGGGAGGCCAATGGCAAGCTGTACAAGCGCGAACTGCGCGATGAATTCGCGCGCGCGGCACAAGCCGCCGGATAGTCATTCCGGGACATATCGCGCCCGAAATCGGCACGATTGTTTCCGATTTTGCTACCCCGCGAATAGGGTTTCTGCTAAATATTAGTCATGGAAAAACGCTGGAGAACCAATGGTTCCGGCCTAGTCGGAGCGTGCCTATGACTATACTTGAAGCTTACAATATGCCGTTTACAGCGGCGCTGATCCTGATGGTCATTCTGGCCATCGTCCAGCTTGTCGGCGTGGCGGATATGTTCGGAGATGCGGATGTCGGTTTCGACAGTGATATCGATGGCGACGGTACGATTTCGAGCGGGCCGATTGACGGGTTGTTCAGCCTGATCGGGCTGGGGCGTGTGCCTTTGACCGTATGGCTGGCGCTGTATCTCGGCCTGTTTGCCGGGATCGGTGCCGGGATGCAGGAGCTGGCGATCAGCCTGACGGGCGGACCGCTCAATGTCTGGCTGGCCGGAGTGTTGGCGGGTGCGGCAACGCTGCCGATCACCGGCATGGTCGCGCACCCGCTGGGCCGCTTGTTGCCGCAGGACGAAACCAGCGCCGTGTCGACTGACACGCTGCTGGGCCGCCGCGCGGTGATTACCGATGGCGTGGCCCGTGCCGGCTCACCCGCGCGGGCGCGTGTGAACGACATTTACGGCCATCCGCATCATGTCATGGTGCAGCCGCACGAAGATGCCAGCGAATTGCATTCGGGCGACGAAATCCTGCTCGTCCGCCGTGACGGCGAACAATTCTATGCGACCGCGCTGGCCGACCGCCAGCTGTCGCCAAACTGAATTTCAACAAGGAGTAGCAATGGAAAATTTTATAAACATGGCGGTGCCCATCGGCGTGATCGTTCTGGTCGTCCTGATCATCCTGATCGCTTTTGCCCGGCTGTATCGCCGCGCCTCGAAAGAGGTAGCCTTCGTCCGCACGGGTGTCGGCGGGGAACGCGTGGTGATGAACGGCGGCGCGCTGGTGCTGCCCGTGTTCCACGAAACCATGCCGGTCAATATGAACACCGTCGTGTTGCCCGTGGTGCGCCGCGACAGCGAGGCACTGATCACGCTCGACCGCTTGCGGATCGATGTGAAGGCGGAATTCTATGTCCGCGTGCGCCCCGATGATGGTGCCATCGCAATGGCCGCGCAGACGCTGGGCCAGCGCACGATGCACCCCGAAGCGCTCAAGGATCTGGTCGAGGGCAAATTCGTCGACGCGCTGCGCTCTGTCGCGGCAGGGATGACCATGAACGAGCTGCACGAACAGCGCGCCGACTTCGTCCAGAAGGTGCAGCAGGCATCCTCCAACGATTTGGCGATGAACGGGCTGGAACTGGAATCGGTCTCCCTCACCGGGCTCGACCAGACCAGTATCGAACACTTCAACGCCAACAACGCCTTCGACGCGGAGGGTCTGACCAAGCTGACCGAGCAGATCGAGGCGCGCAAGAAACTGCGCAACGACATCGAGCAGGACACGCGTGTGCAGATGGAAACCAAGAACCTCGAAGCCGATCAGGCCAGTTTCCAGATTAGCCGCGACAATGAATTTGCCCGGCTGGAGCAGGAGCGCGAAGTCGAGATGCGCCGCGCCAAGCAATCCTCCGAAGTTGCCCGCGAACAGGCCGAGCGGAGCCGCGAAGCCGATGCTGCCAAGATCGAGGCCAAGAAGCAGGTCGATGCGCAGCAGATCGAAGCTGACCGGTTGGTGGAAGAAGCCCGCATCGACCAGAAGCGCGCGCTCGAAATTGCGCGTCAGGAACAGCAGATCGCGGTGCAAAACAAAAGCCGCGAAGAAAGCCAGGCCAAGGCCGAAGCTGACCAGGCGCGTGCCAAGGCCGTGTCTGCGGAAGAACAGGTCGCAACCGCTCGCGAAACCGAGATTGCCGACCGTGACAAGCGGATCGAACTGATCGAGGCGGCCAAATCGGCAGAGCGCGACGCCATCCGCGTCCGCGTCGAAGCCGAAGCCGACAAGGATGCCGCATCGAACCGCGCCGAGGCGGCACGGCTTGAAGCGCAGGGTGAGGCCGAGGCTGAAAAGCTGCGCGCCGATGCCGCCCGCGTCCGCTTCGAAGTGGAGGCAGCCGGTCAGCGCGCAGTCAACGAAGCGGCCAACATTCTGTCGATGGACCAGATCAGCCTGCAGACCAAGCTGGCGCTGCTCAAGGTCCTGCCTGAAGTCATCCGCGAAAGCGCCAAGCCGATGGAGGCCATCGATTCAATCAAGATCGTGCAGGTCGACGGCCTGACGAATGGCAGCGGCAAAGGCGGCAGCGCTGCCGATGGCAATGGCTCATCGGGCGGCGGGTCCGGCAATCTGGCCACCGACGCGGTCAGCGCCGCACTGGCTTACCGGGCGCAGGCTCCGGTGCTGGACGGGCTGATGAAGGAGCTGGGCCTCGACGGCAGCTCGCTGGGCGGGCTGGTCAACGGCGCGGCAGCTGCGGAGCAAGCCAAGCCGGAAACTGCGCCGCGTGCTGCCGAGCCCACGGCGAACAAAGCCGCGATGACGGCGCTTGCGCACAAGGGCAAGAATGAGCCGGGCAAGGCCAATACCGGCACCCGCGATACTGGCGGCGCCGCCAAGGGCTGACCCCCCCATCGCAATACGGGAAAAGGGCGCAAATCAGGAAAAGGGGGTGCTTCGGCGCCCCCTTTTTCCGGTTTAATCCCGCAACAACCGCTCCGCCATTGCGCGCACTTCGGCACCCATGTCTTCGCGTTCCAGCGCCAGCGCCAGTGTGGCCTCGACAAAGCCGGTCTTGCTGCCGCAATCGAAGCGGCGACCGGCAAAGGTCACCGCGTGGAAGGCCTGATTGCCGATCATTTTCGCCATCGCATCGGTCAGCTGGATTTCGCCGCCCGCGCCCTTGCCCTGATTTTCCAGCACCCGCATCACCTCGGGCTGCAGGATGTAGCGGCCCGAGATGATCTTGTTCGACGGCGCTTCGGCGCGGGGCGGTTTTTCGACCAGCCCGGTTACCTCGGTCAAAGTGTCGCTGATGGTCGCGCCCGGCGCAATCACGCCATAGCTGGACACTTCCTCCTCAGGCACTTCGAGCACGCTGATCAGATTGCCACCAACCTCGTTATAGGCCTCGACCATCTGTTTCATGCAGCCCGGCCCCCCGCCGCGTTCTGCCACCATCAGCTCGTCCGGCAGCAGGATCGCGAAGGGATCGTCACCGATGATGGCGCGGGCGCACCAGATGGCGTGGCCCAGCCCCATCGGCACCTGCTGGCGCACGGTGATGATGTCACCCGGCGTGGCGCGCGTGGCGTCGAGCACGCTCATATCCTTGCCGCGTTCATTCATGGTCGCTTCGAGTTCGAAGGCGACATCGAAATGTTCGACAATCGCGGTTTTGCCGCGTCCGGTGACGAAGATGATCTGCTCGATCCCTGCCTCGCGCGCTTCATCCACAGCATATTGGATCAGCGGCCGATCGACGATGGGCAGCAATTCCTTAGGGATCGCCTTGGTGGCCGGAAGGAAACGGGTGCCGAGCCCCGCAACGGGGAAAACGGCTTTCTTGATGGGTTTGTGCTGGGTCATATCCGGGGCCGCTAGGCCATGCTCCACTGACTGGATTGTAACAGAACGACAGTCCTGCCGTTATAGTGCGACAATGGCGTGACGCTTGCCAGCGGCGCGCGGAGAGGTAAAGGCTTGGCATATGGACAAGCTTCTCATTCGTGGCGGTAACCGCCTGTCGGGTACCATTCCCATTTCTGGCGCCAAGAACGCCGCGCTCACGCTGATCCCCTGTGCGCTGCTGACCGACGAGCCGCTGACGCTGCGCAATTTGCCGCGGCTGGCGGATATCGATGGTTTCCAGCATCTGATGACGCAATTTGGCGTGTCGCATACGATCCAGGGACAGCGACCCGAGGACTTTGGCCGCGTGGTGACGCTGGAGGCGACGCGTCTGACCAGCACCGTCGCGCCCTATGATCTGGTGCGCAAGATGCGCGCGTCGATCCTGGTACTGGGCCCGATGCTGGCGCGGATGGGCGAGGCGACCGTGTCACTGCCCGGCGGCTGTGCCATCGGCAACCGGCCGATCGACCTCCACCTCAAGGTGCTCGAAGCGTTTGGCGCGCAGATCGAGCTGGCGCAGGGTTACGTCAAGGCGATGGCCCCCGATGGCGGCCTGCCCGGCGGCGATTTTGACTTTCCCGTGGTGTCGGTGGGCGCGACGGAAAACGCGCTGATGGCAGCAGTGCTGGCGAATGGGACCAGCCGCCTGATCAACGCCGCGCGTGAGCCGGAGATTGTCGATCTGTGCAATCTGCTGGTGGCGATGGGTGCAGAGATCGAGGGGATCGGCCAGTCCGAACTGACGATCCACGGCGTAAAACGGCTGCACGGCGCCACCTACCGCGTGATGCCTGACCGGATCGAGGCCGGGTCCTATGCCTGTGCCGCAGCGATTACCGGCGGCGAAGTCCTGCTCGAAGGGGCCAAGGCGGAGGACATGGGTTCCACGCTGCACGCCCTGCGCAATATCGGTGTCGAAAGCGAAGAGGTGAAGGGCGGCATCCGCGTCGCCGCCAATGGCCGCCTGCGCGCGCACAATCTGACCACGGCCCCCTATCCGGGGCTGGCCACCGATATGCAGGCACAGCTGATGAGCCTGCTGTGCAAGGCGGAAGGCACCAGCGTGCTGACTGAAACGATTTTCGAAAACCGTTTCATGCATGTGCCCGAGCTGAGCCGGATGGGTGCGGATATCGAAACCACCGGACGTACCGCAATTGTGCGCGGGACCGAAACGCTGAACGGGGCCGAAGTGATGGCCACCGATCTGCGCGCTTCGATGAGCCTGATCATCGCCGCACTGGCCGCCAAGGGCGAAACCACCGTGCGCCGCATCTACCACCTCGACCGCGGGTACGAGCGGCTGGAGGAGAAATTGCAGCTGGTGGGCGCAGATATCGAACGCGTCGGCGACGAGTGATCAGGCCATAGGAACCTTTCGGCCAGCGGCATCGTTGCTATTGCGAAACGCTTTGAAAGGAATACCCCCATGTTCAAGCTCGCAGCGCTCGGCGCTCTCGGCTATTTCGGTTACAAGTATTACGAGAAGAACTTCGGTGGATCGCCCGCTGCCTTCGCTCCCAACCAGGGCGATGCCAAGGTGCGCGATGCCGGGCCCGAAGCCATGCGCGATACGCCGAAGCGGGACTGGACAAAGACTGACGAGGAAGCCGACCAGAGCTTCCCGGCCAGCGATCCGCCCGCGAATTACTGACGCGCAAGACTACTGTGATGAAGCGGCGGCGGGAGCGATCCTGCCGCCGTTTTGCTGTGTGACCAGCCACACCCGGACCGCGCTGGCGAGTCCCGGCGGCGTCTCCGCGCGGATCCGGTCGGCATCGATGCTGGCGACCAGCGTATCCACCGCCACCCCGCGCTGCGCCGCGGCATCACGCAGCATTTGCCAGAACAACGGTTCCAGACTGATCGACGTGCGGTGCCCGGATATCCGGACTGAATATTTGCGCGGCGGGTGATAGGGGGCAGTCAACAGCCCGCCATCACAGCTCGGCGTCGGGAAGCCGCTGACGCAAGGTGGCCAACACCTCTTCGCTGGTGATGGGTTTTTTCAGGATCGCATCGTCGGGCAGGGCAAAGGTGACCTCGTGGCGGTCATAGGCGGTGACGAAAACAAAGGGCACTTCGCGTTCCCGCAGGATGTCGGCCACGGCTTTGGACGTGTCGCCGTGCCCCAGGTTTACATCGAGGAAGGCCGCGTCCATCGGCTCGTCCCGTGCCAGCTTTATCGCGTCCTGCAGATGCAATGCGGGCCCGACGATTTCATAGCCAAGCTGTTCCAGATCATCGGACAATTGGAAGGCGAGGAACAATTCATCCTCGACAATGAAGATTCGTTTTTGGTGGTCGCTCATATTATATTCTCGCGATGTTGCGGCCGCGGCATGGTCAGCGCCCATTCAAGGCCAGTTTCGTTATAGGAAACGGAGACATCGCCCTTTGTTTCCGCTGCCACAGCGCGCTGGGTGATAAATGTGCCAAACCCCTTCCTATGCGGTTTGGTGGCGGGCGGCCCGCCTTCCTCACGCCACCGGATGCAGACGCTTTCAGGATCCTGCGACGCATCGATCTCCCAATGCATGGCGACTGTGCCGCCATCCACCGACAGCGAACCATATTTCGTGGCGTTGGTCGCGAGTTCATAAAGTGCCATCGACAGCGAAATGCCCATTTGCGAGGACATTCTGACCGGCGGACCGTCAAGCGAAATATTATCGCCGCCAATCGGCCGCAACACGTCATCGGCAATCTGCCGGAGAGTGGCGTAGCCCCAGTCACTCCCGATCAGACGGCTGTGAACACTGGAATATGCCCCCAGCCGCGAGGCGATGGCTTCCATAGTCTCCTGCGGAACGATGGAATCCTTCAACGAACGCCTGACGATGGCCATGGTCACGCTGAAGGCATTTTTTACCCGGTGGTTCAGTTCTGCAATCAGAATGTCCTGGGATTTCTGCAGCTGGCGTTCGTGATCGATATCGATCAAGGCAACGGTCGCCCCGATCATTGCACCGTCAGCGTCGCAAACCGGCCGCCCGATAATCCGCATCCAGAACCGGGTGCCATCACCGCGCTGGTAATGGACATCGAGCGAGGCGGAGCTTTCCCCGTCACGAATGACGCGTGAGAGGGGATATTCATGGCTTTGCACCTGTCGCCCATCCGGGTGAAAGGAAATCCATTCACCATAGGAATCGACATCGTCTGAGAAGTAAACCGGGTGGCGCACCATTTCCTCTGCCCGGCTATTGCCGTGGACAATGCGCCCGGTCGTATCGGCGAAGACGATGCCGACCGGAACCGCTTCGGTCATCGCTTCCAGAAACCGGACCCGTTCGGAAGAGGTGGCACCGCCGGACCGCTTTGCCGATATCAATTGCGCCGCAAGCTCGTCAGCGCGCGCATCCGGCGGGGTACTGTTATCGGTCATAAATCATGCTCTTGTCGGCAGCTGCGCACGTGTTTGCGCACAGTGCTCCGCTACCACACTTCGCCAGGATAGACACAGCCCGGTGACGATAGATGGCTTGGCCGGATATGTGGATGTTTTTGCGGCCCACCCCCTATCAATACATATGCTGGCCGCCGTTGATGCTCATGGTCGAGCCGGTGACGAAGCCGCCGTCTTCGCTGCACAGGAAGCTGACGCCGCGGGCGATTTCTTCTGCCTGGCCAAGGCGGCCGACGGGGATTTTGGCGACGATCTTTTCCAGCACCGCCTCGGGCACGGCGGCGACCATGTCGGTGTCGATATAGCCGGGCGCGATGGCGTTGACGGTGATACCGAAGCGCGCACCTTCCTGGGCCAGCGCCTTGGTAAAGCCGTGGATACCGCTTTTGGCGGCGGCGTAATTGACCTGGCCATATTGCCCGGCCTGCCCGTTGATCGACCCGATGTTGACGATCCGGCCCCACTTGCGGTCTTTCATGCCGGGGAACACCGCCTTGGCCATGTTGAAGCAGCCGCCCAGATTGATGCGCATGACATCGTGCCAGTCGTCATAGCTCATTTTCAGCAGCGTGCCGTCGCGGGTGATGCCGGCATTGTTGACCAGAATATCGACCGGGCCATGCTCGTCCTCGACCGCCTGACAGCCGGCCACTGCAGCCTCATGATCGCCGACATCAAATTTGACCGTGGGCATGCCGGTTTCGTCGCTAAAGGCGCGGGCGGCCTCGTCATTCCCGGCGTAATTGGCGATGACGGTGCAGCCATGCTGATCGCGCAGCATTTCGCCAATTGCGCGGCCGATGCCGCGCGTGCCTCCGGTTACGATGGCCACTCTTCCCATAGCATTCTCTCCCAAGCTTTCCGTAGCGTTAGCCGGGTTCTAGGCGAGGGTCCGCCATGCGCAAAGCCAAAAATCATGGCTTGCGGGAGGTGCGATGGTATTCGCGAAGGTGCTGGAAAGGCGGTCCGCTCAGAAGCGGATTTGCGTGCCCACGTAAACCGCCTGGCTGTCTTCGACGCCATCGGTAAGCGGGGCGAGCCGGTCACGATCCTGCGACAGCCGGACCCCGGCGGTCACGTCCAGATTGCGGCCGAGGCGGTAGGAACCGCGCACGTCGAGGCTCTGGTCGCCAGCCGATTCGTATGTCCGTGCCGAGCGGCCCGTGTTCTCTTCATTTTCCAGCGCGATGCGCGACTGGAAACGGCTCTTCTTGCCGGAATTGCTGTCCTTTTCAGGACGGAAGCTGGCGAGATCAGGCATGGCAGGATTGCGCAGACCTTCGGTCAGGGCAGGTTCCTTGGCGGGCTTCGCAAAGTTTTGATAACCGCGCGAGATGCCCAGATTATAGCGGGTAGGCGAAACCACCAATGCTGCCAGACGGCTGTCATCGCCGCTTGCCGCATCGATAGCGCCGCGGATGGAAATCGCGCGGGCGGTTTCGGGATCGACGCGCACCGCGACGGTAACCGTGCGGTCACGTTTGGGCGAGGTGCTGCTGGCCGGTGTGAAGCGCAGGCTGTCATCGCCCAGCAGCGCAGCGACTTTCAGCGCCAGCTGCGCATCGACCTTGGCCGGAGTGAAGGGATAGAACTGGGCGGATTTGGCATCGGGCAACGCCGTGTCAGCACCGCCAACCGCCAGCACAGTGCCGGGAACCGTAAGCGCCAGACCGGCGCCAGCGAGCACAGCGGGAAAAACCCGCATCTTGCCCAGCTTTGCCCCGAAAAGTGCCATTGCGTTCCAACTGCCCTCTGTTCGTCGCTATCCCTTTGACCAGAAAACCGCTGAACGATTCCTGACAATGCCCCGTGTGCGAAAGAATTTCGGGGGAAGCGACTCGTTATCGATTCAGACACTAAACCTGCGCCCGCATCATGGGAAGCTTTTCCACAGGGGCAGGAGACCGTTCACACCCAAGTGTTGCAGACTCTCCACAACCCCGGCGATTCAGCACGCATTCAGCGGCCCGGGTGGCTTTTCGCACCCGCTGCTGGCCCGCCATCATCACCGGCCCATCGGCAGGCCATCCCCGCGCAATGCCTTGCCCGCATCCGCGCAGGCAGTATAGAGCCGTGAAACGAGTGCGAGATTAAGGACCGACATGAGCGTTTTTGCATCCCTTCGCCGCCCCGCCACCATCCTTCTGGTGGCTGCGGCATCCGCAAGTCTCGCAGCGTGCGGCGGCGGGCGTGAACGCCCCAAGGCCGACCTCGCCGCAGCGCAGGTGACCACCATCGGCGTCAATTCCTATCTCTGGCGCGCGGCGCTGGAAACGGTCAGCTTTGCCCCGCTGCTTCAGGCGGACAGCAATGGCGGCGTGATCGTCACCGACTGGTATGCCAATCCGGCCAATCCGGGTGAGCGGGTCAAGATGACCGTCACTATCCTCGATCAGGACCTGCGTGCAGACGGTTTGCGGGTCGCTGCCAGCCGACAGGTCAACCAGGGCGGCAATTGGGTCGATGCCCCGGTTCAGGCTGCCACGGTGCAGAAGCTGGAAGACATCATCCTGACCAAGGCGCGCGCGCTGCGCCGTAAGGGTGTTTCCTGAGCGATTCGTGCCAGACGCGGTTTAGCGCAAATTCGGTTTTGTGATGCGAACTGCCTTCCAATAGCGCGGTTTTTGCCTAACAGGGCGGCATGACCGACAACAGTTTCGATCCGGCAACGTCCGACCCGCGCTGGCAAGCCGCGTGGGATGATGCGCAGACCTTCCGCGCCGACAGCAATTCGCCCAAGCCCAAGAGCTATGTGCTCGAGATGTTCCCCTACCCCAGCGGGCGCATCCATATGGGCCATGTCCGCAATTACACGATGGGCGACGTGCTGGCGCGCTATAAGCGGATGACCGGGCACGAAGTGCTGCATCCGATGGGCTGGGATGCGTTCGGGATGCCGGCGGAAAATGCGGCGATGGAGCAAGGCGTCCATCCCGGCGGCTGGACCCGCGCCAATATCGACCACATGAAAACCCAGCTCAAACGGCTGGGCTTCGCGCTCGACTGGAGCCGCGAGCTGGCGACGTGCGAGCCGGAATATTACGGCCACGAACAGGCGCTGTTTATCGATCTTTACGAAGCGGGTCTGGTCTATCGCAAGGAAAGCGAGGTCAATTGGGACCCGGTCGACATGACCGTGCTGGCCAATGAACAGGTGATCGACGGCAAGGGCTGGCGCAGCGGCGCCGAGGTCGAGAAGCGCAAACTGGCGCAGTGGTTTTTGAAGATCACCGATTTCGCCGAGGAATTGCTGGACGGGCTGGGCAAGCTGGAAGACTGGCCGGATAAAGTGCGGCTGATGCAGGAAAACTGGATCGGCAAATCGTCGGGACTCGAGTTTTCCTTCGACCTGTCGAATGGCGACAAGCTGCCGGTCTATACCACGCGCCCCGACACGATTTTCGGCGCGAGCTTTGTCGCGGTGGCGGCAGACCATCCGGTGGCGCAGGGCGTGGCGGCTGACAGCCAGGCGGCGCGCGATTTCATTGCCGAATGCAAGCGCGGCGGGACCACGGCGGCGGAACTGGACACCGCCGAGAAGCTGGGCTTCGACACCGGTATCACCGCGCGCCATCCGTTCAGCGGCGCGGATCTGCCCGTCTTCATCGCCAATTTCGTGCTGATGGATTACGGCACCGGCGCGATCATGGCGGTGCCCGGGCACGACCAGCGCGATTTCGAATTCGCCACCAAATACGCCCTGCCGATCCCGCGCGTGGTCGCGGCCAGCGCGGATGAGGCGGACAAGGCGTTCACTGGCGAGGCGGAGGCCGGAGAGGGCGTGCTGGTCAATTCCGGTTTCCTCGACGGAATGGCAGTCGACGACGCCGCGCGGGAGATTATCCGGCGGCTTGAGGCCGAAGGGCGCGGCGCGGGCAAGACCGTGTGGCGGCTGCGCGACTGGGGCGTTTCGCGCCAGCGTTACTGGGGCACACCGATCCCGTTTATCCATTGCGAGAAATGCGGCGTGGTCCCGGCGGCCAAGGATAGCCTGCCGATCACGCTGCCCGATGATGTGGATTTCCGGACACCGGGCAACCCGCTGGTCCGGCACCCGACGTGGAAGCACACCAGCTGCCCCGAATGCGGCGGCGCGGCGGAGCGGGAAACCGACACGCTCGACACTTTCGTCAACAGCTCATGGTATTTCCTGCGCTTCGCCAGCCAGCCTGCGGACCAGCCCTGCGACCGCGAAGAAATCGCCAAGTGGCTGCCCGTCGAACAATATATCGGCGGCATCGAACATGCGATCCTGCATTTGCTCTACGCCCGCTTCTGGTCCCGTGCGCTCAGCCATATCGGCCTGATCGATGTGCAGGAGCCGTTCGCCAGCCTGTTCACGCAGGGCATGGTGACGCACGAGACTTACAGCCGGGCGCAGGATGGGCGCGCTGTGTTCTACACCCCCGCCGAGGTGAAGCGGACCGGTGATGGCGCGGTGTTGCAAGATGATGGCGAGCCCGTTGAAATCGGCCGCGTCATCAAGATGTCGAAGTCGAAGAAAAACGTCGTCGATCCCGATACCATCATCGCGCGCTATGGCGCTGACGCAGTGCGCTGGTTCGTGCTGTCCGACAGCCCGCCGGAGCGCGATCTGCCGTGGTCGGAAGCGGGCATCGAAGGCTGCGGCCGGTTCGTCCACCGGCTGTGGCGACTATTCGCTCAACATGGCGCCAATGTTCAGGGGGGTGTTCAGGGGGCAGATGAAGCGCTTGATCGACACATTGCCCGCACGGTCGTTGCCGTGGCGGAAGATATCGAGGCGCTGGCGTTCAACAAGGCCGTCGCGCGGATTTACGAGCTGACCAGCGCGGTTGAAAAATCGCCTGCTTCGGCCAGCCGCAGCGCCGCGATTGCCACGCTGGTGCAATTGTCCGCGCCGATGATGCCGCATCTGGCCGAAGAAGCCTGGCACGCGTTGGGACAGGACGGGCTGGTCGCCGATGCGCCGTGGCCTGCGGTCGATCCGGCGCTGCTGGTCGAGGACGAAGTGACCATCGCGGTCCAGCATCGCGGCAAGCTGCGCGATACGCTGACCGCGCCCAAGGGTGCGCCCAAGGATCAGCTGGAGGCGCTGGCGCTGGGTTCCGAGAAGCTGCAGCGCTCGCTTGACGGGGCCGAAGTGCGCAAGGTCATTGTAGTGCCCGATCGTTTGGTCAATATCGTTACCTGATGCGTTTCGCCTTCCTCCTCTCCGCGCTGTTCGCGCTGTCTGCCTGCGGGCTGCAACCCATGTATGCGGGCGGCGGCAGCGGCGCGGTGGCTCAGGGGCTGGCGGGCGTGGATGTGCCCGCCATCGAAGGCCGCGCGGGCTGGCTGGTGCGCAATGCGCTGAACGACCGGCTGGGCGCGGCGGGCACTGCGCAGCCGCGTTACCGCCTTGATGTCCGACTGGATGACGAGCTGGAGGGGCTGGGCGTGCTGCGCGATGACACCATCGCCCGAGAACGCCGCACCTTGCGTGCGCGCTATCAGCTGGTCGATGTGGCCAGCGGCGAAATCCTGCTGGATGCCACTGCCGGATCGGACGCGGGGATTGATGTCGTGTCGAGCGAATATGCCACCATCGCTGCCGAACAAACCGCGCTGGAAAATCTGGCGCGCGATGTGGCGGACCGGATCGTGACCCGCGTGGCTCTGGCGCTGCGTCCGAACCAGTGAAGCTGACCAACCGCGATTTCGCCAGCAAGGCGCGCGGGGCCGTGCAGACTTGCGGCATTTTCTTCTTTTGCGGTGCGGACGAGGCGGGGGCGACCGCCGCTGCGCGCGATCTGGTCAGCTGGTTTGACGAGCCGGGGGAGCGGGTCGAAATGTCTGGCGCTGAATTGCGCGCAGATCCGGCAAAGCTGGGTGACGAGGCCCGCACGACTTCGCTGTTTGGCGATGCCCGCCATATCTGGGTGCGTGCGGCAGGTGACGAGGCGCATGCCGCGCTGGAAACGCTGATCCAGACCGGCGAGGCGGGCGCAGGCTCGGCCTGTCCGGTGGTGGTGGTGGCGACCTCTGCCACGGACAAATCGCGCACCGCAAAGCTGCTGGAAAAACGCAAGGATGCGCTGGTGGCGATGTTCTATCCGCCCGATTTGCGCTCGGTCGCGCAAAGCGTGCGGACGATGGCCGATGCCGCCGGTGTGCGGCTGGGCGGCGATCTGGCTGAACGGATCGCCCGCGCCGCCAATCTGGATGTCCGGCTGGCGGAGTCGGAAATTACCAAGCTGTCGATCTATCTCGACACCTCGCCGCAGTCACCGCAGGCCGCCGAAGCTGCCGATCTCGACGCGATTGGTGCGGTCAGCGAGGAGGACGGCTTTGCCAGCCTGGTCAATGTGGTTTTGGGCGGTCACGCGGGCCGGTTGGCGGCGGAAATCGCGCGGATGAAGCAGGTTGGCCTCAACCCGGTCGGCGTGCTGCTGGCGCTGGAACGGCGCGCGGCGCAGATGGCGCGGCTGACCGCGGCGCTGGGCACGCGGCGGCTGGCCGATCTCGACAAGGGCGAAAAAGCGCGGCTGGGAATTTTCTGGAAGGAAGAGCGTGAGCTGATCGAACAGCTGCAACGCTGGCCCGCCGCCAAGCTGGACCGGCTGACGTTGCGGCTGGTCGATCTGCACCGCGCGCTGCTGACCAACAGCCAGGCGGCGGAGCTGTTGCTGGCGCAGGGTCTGGCCGGGATGACCCGCTATGCCAATGCGCGGCGCTGACTAACCCGCCAGCCAGCGGTCAAGCCGCGCGGTCTGCGCCGCCGAGGCGCGAATCGGCGCGCGCGTCATGCTTCTTGCCAGCGACACTGCGCGGCGGCCAAGCTGGCCTGCGGTGCTGCGACCCTGACCAGCAGCACCGCTGCGGACCGAGCCGGAACCGCCCGATTGCAGCGCCGCCAATGCGGTAATGTCCTTGCGCGCGCCGACATCCTGAACCAGCAAAGCGCCCGCCTCTGCAAGGATGGCCGCATCGGGCAAGTCACCAAACCCGCTGTGGGCATAAACACCCGGCCGCCGCCAGTGATCGACCAGCGCCAGCACCAGCTGCGCGCCGCGCTGCCACCCGTCCCGAATTGCGCGTTCCCGCAGGCGCGGCCAGTCGGGCAGATCGGCAGCGACGGCATAATCCACATCGGCCAGCAGCAATGGCCCGTTGTTGAAGCGGTGCGAATAGACCGCATGGACGATCAGATGCGCCAGCAAATCCTCGCCAGCGAGCGTGGCAATGCCCAGCTGTTTGCACTCCGCCGCACGCGCCAGCAGGCCGTCATCATCGGTGGGCGGCATAAAGCGCCCCGGTGCGGGCAGCGGCTCCCATGCATGGGCATGCAGCTCCAGCGTCTCGCCAGAGGGGGAGCGCAGCGGCGGGAGGTGCTTGGCCTCTTGCGCCAGTGTTTCGAGCTGTCCGGCGGTCATTTCGGGCGCGTCCCAGCCAGCGGACCGCAGCGCGTGATACCCGGCGGGGGCCTGCGCTTGCGGAACCAAAATGTCGATATCGCGCATCATCCGCTCTGCCGGGGCGGGATAGCCGCGCCACGCCAGTGCAGAACCTTTCAGCGCCACTGCACCGATGCCCGCCGCGCCAAGCACCTGACCCGCCAGCAGCAAGTCGCGCCGCTGGGCCAGCATGGCGATGGCATTGCTGCGGTGCGCATCCCGCCAGCGCGCGGCAATCACGGCTGGCACCTCAGTGCCAATCTCGCCGCGTGTGGTTCGGGCATGGAGATGGGGTTGCAGCCGGTGATCGCTGGCCAATGCGTCCAGCTGCTCCCAATCCGCTGCCGACAGCTCTGCCGCCTTCGCCGCACGCGGTCCGAGCAGCGCCAGCAGCGCGGGTCCGATCTGTATGGCTGCGCTGCGGGTCATACCGCCCGCCGCGCCTCAGTTCTGCGGGACGGAGAACGTCCCCGTGACGCGCCCGCCCGAATTGCTGGTGGCCCCGGTGACCGAGGAAGAACCGCTGGCCGCGCCATCTACGCTGGACACGCCGCTGGCCAAATCGATCACCAGCCGCCCGCCGCGCAATGTGTCGCTGCCGCGATTGAGCCGGACATTGCCCGCCATGGTGATAATCCGGCGGTTGAAATCATACACCGCACTGTCACCCTGCGCGCGTTCATTGCCGCGGCTGACGCTGACGCCGCCAGTCGCCATGATGCGCTGGATTTTCAGGCTGCCCGCGTCGGTATAATTGAGCAGCGTGCGTGCCGCGCTGAGGCTGAGGCCTGCCTGCGTTATCTGGACATTGCCGGACAGCACCACGCGGTCCTGACGGTCCTGCAATTCGATCCGGTCGGCGGCGAAGGATACCGGCGCGTTGGAATTGTGCCCGCCAATCGCCTGCGCGCTCAGATGCATACCGCCCAGCGCGGCAGCGGTCAGGGCAAAGCCGCCCAGCGCCGAACGGACCATGGTGGAAAAATGCTGCTTCATCAGGGCATCCTCAATTTGCCGGGGACCATGCGCAGCCGCGCATTGCCGGAAAGGGTAATCGTGCGCGCATCCAGATCGACGAACATCCGGTCGGCGCGGAATGTCCCGGCGGGAATCTCGCCTTCGACCCCGTCTGCGCCGGTCAGCGTCTTGTCTTTCAGATTGACCGAGACACCGCTGGCCATCATCCGGTAGCCATCGGCAGTCGCCAGCCGCATCGTCCCCGCCACTGCGACGATATCGTCATTGATGTCATATTGCCCCGCGCTGGCGGACAGCCGCGCCGGGCCATCGGTCATCAACAGCCGGGCGACCAGATCGTCCATCCGCACGATGCCTTCGGCGCTGGATTGCTGGACCGCTTCGCCCGCCGTCAGCGAGAACGGGCGGCCCTTGGCATCCTGTCCCCGATACAGCGCATTGTCGACGCGCAGCCGTTCCTTGATCATCGCCACCTTGTTGCGATCCAGCAGGAAGCTGATCTCGCCGCGCGGACCCAGCGGAGTGATCACCATCACCGCCGCGAGCACGCCCACAGCCATCGGCAGGGCGCGCGCCAGAAAGCCGACGATCCTGTCATGGCTGCCCCCCGGCGCAGCAAAATGCTGACGCCGTGAGCGCAGCGCCTTGGCGTCCTGCGTTTCTATCCTGCGATGGGTGGTGGCCATGATGATGCTACCTGCTCCCTGCCGCCTTACACGTGGCTGAAGATGTCGTGTTCATCCCAGCCGGCAATATCCAGCCGGGCACGGGCGGGGAGGAAATCGAAGCAGGCCTGCGCCATTTCGGTGCGGCCCTCGCGCGCCAGCCGTTTTTCCAGCTCGGCCTTGAGCCGGTGCAGGAAACGCACATCCGACGCCGCATAATCGCGCTGCGCATCGCTCAGCTCGGGGCCACCCCAATCGCTCGACTGCTGAGCCTTGGAAATGCTAGTGCCGAGCAATTCCTCGACCAGATTTTTCAGCCCGTGACGGTCGGTATAGGTCCGCGTCAGCTTGCTGGCGATCTTGGTGCAGAACACCGGCGCGGCCGTCACGCCCAGATAATATTCGATGGCTGCTAGGTCGAAGCGGGCGAAATGGTACAGCTTCACGCGGTCAGGATCGGCCAGCACCGCTTTCAGATTGGGCGCGTCATAGCTGCTACCGGGCGAAAACCGCACCAGATGTTCATCGCCATTGCCGTCGCTGATCTGCACCAGGCACAGCCGGTCACGGATCGTCTGTAGCCCCATGGTCTCGGTATCGACGGCCAGCGGGCCATCGGCGAGCACGCCTGCGGGAAGGTCTTCTTCGTGAAAATGTACAGCCATGCGCGCGGCCTTAGGCCGATTGGGGATGGCTGAAAAGGGGTGCTGGCGAGCGGGCGCAGCGCGGGCTAGGCCGGGGGGATGACAGATCAGGCGATCCCCGGCAGTTGGCAGCCCGCGCTGGCAGCGGTGCTGGCCAGCGAACAAGCCCGCCAGCTGGGCGCATTCCTGCGCGGCGAGGAGGGGGCGGGCAAGCCGGTCTATCCCCCGCGCGGCACCCGCCTGCGCGCGCTCGAACTGACCCCGCTGGACCAGGCGAAAGTGGTGATCCTCGGGCAGGACCCCTATCATGGGCCTGGTCAGGCGATGGGGCTGAGCTTCTCGGTGCCCCACGGCGTCAAAGTGCCGCCCAGTCTGGTCAATATCTACAAGGAGCTGGAGGCAGACCTCGGCATTCCGCGCCCCGCGCATGGCGATCTGACACCTTGGGCGCAGCAGGGCGTGCTGCTGCTCAACACCACGCTGACGGTGGAGGGCGGCAAAGCTGGCAGCCATGCCGGGCGCGGCTGGGACGCCATCACCGATGCCTGCGTCGCGGCTGTGGCGGCGCGGGGGGAACCGGCGGTGTTTATCCTGTGGGGCAGCCATGCTCAGGGCAAAGCCAAGCGCGTCGCCGGGCTGCGCGGCGGATCGCACTGTCTTATCGAAAGCCCGCACCCCAGCCCGCTATCCGCCTATCGCGGTTTTTTCGGTAGCCGCCCGTTCAGCCGCGCCAACGCGTTTCTCGCCAAGCATGGACGCGGGGGCATCGACTGGTCATTGTAGCATTATGACCGAAGCCGAAGCCCGCCAGCACCTGATCGCCCGCCGCGAGGAGCTGGCGCAGGAAGACCGCATCAGCGCCGAGGGCCGTGCACCGGTCAAGCTGGAACAGGACAGCGTGGGCCGCCTGTCGCGCATGGACGCGATGCAGCAGCAGGCGATGGCGCAGGCCGCCGAACGCCGCCGCCAGGCCGAACGCAAGCGGATCGCAGCGGCACTGGTCCGGCTGAACGATGGCGAATGGGGCTATTGCGCCACCTGCGGCAAAGCGATCGCGCCGCAGCGGCTGGCCAATGATCCGAGTGTGGCGAGCTGCGTGACCTGCGCCGCATAGCTATTCATTGGCTCGCGCGCTCGTCAACAGGGGTGGCCCAATCGCATTTCCCCTTGATCCTGCGCGTCAAATCGCCATTATGGTGCAATGCAGCATAATTCTCCCACGATCGCCGATCTCGGCCAGACGCTCGCGCAGGCTATCCGTAACAAGCAGATGGTGCAGGCGGTGTACAACGCCGTGCCGATGGATCTGGCGCCGCATCAGATTTTCGTGCGCAATGATGCGCTGTATGTGAGCGCGTTCAATCCGCAGAAGAAGCGGCGCGAGGACGAAAGCCCGGCACTGGGTCATTTCAAGATTGCAGGCCTGACGAATTTGCATCTGACACAGGACCAATTCGCCCCCTTACCCGAGGAAGGCCGCCGCCTGCCGCGTGAGAGCGATCAGCTGATCTTTGCCATCGATTAAGCCGCCTCAGCGCGGCAGTTCGCTGGTGCCCATCAGTGCTTCGTCCACGCTGCGCGCGCACTGGCGGCCTTCGCGGATGGCCCACACGACCAGGCTTTGCCCGCGCCGCATATCGCCGCAGGTGAAGATGCCCGCCTCGCTGGTGGCATAGGCCTGCGTATCGGCGGCGACATTGCCGCGCTGGTCCAGCGATACCCCGGCACGGTCGAGCAGGCCGCGGCGTTTGGGGCCGGTGAAGCCCATCGCCAGCAGGATCAGATCGGCTGGCAGGGTGAAGGCGCTGCCGGGCACTTCGGAAATCCGGCCATCCACCCATTCGATGCGCACGCATTCCAGCCCCGCGACATCGCCATTCTCGTCCACCACGCGCTTGGCCAGCACGGCAAAATCGCGGGTCACGCCTTCGTCATGCGATGACGTGGTGCGCAGCTTCATCGGCCAATCGGGCCAGGTCAGACCCTTGTCCTCTTTTTCCGGCGGCTGCGGCATGATCTCCAGCTGGGTGACGCTGACCGCGCCCTGCCGGTTGGAGGTGCCGACACAGTCGCTGCCGGTATCGCCGCCGCCGATCACGATGACATGCTTGCCGGTCGCGGACAGTGTGCCGCGCGGCGCGGCGCGCACTTCGTCATCGCCCGCATTGCGCTTGTTCTGCTGGGTCAGGAATTCCATCGCCAGCCGCACGCCGGGCAGTTCGGCACCGGGAATGTCGAGCTGGCGCGCTTCCTCTGCGCCGCCTGCCAGCACGATGGCATCGAAATTCTCTTTCAGCGCGCTGAAGCTGACCTCGACCCCAACCTCGCTGCTGGTGCGGAACTGGACGCCCTCGGCCTCCATCTGCACCGCGCGGCGATTGATCAGGTGCTTTTCCATCTTGAAGTCGGGAATGCCGTAACGCAGCAGGCCGCCGATCCGGTCGCTCTTTTCAAACACTGTGACCGCATGACCGGCACGCGCCAATTGCTGGGCGCAGGCCATCCCGGCGGGACCGCTGCCAATTACGGCGACCGATTTGCCGCTGCGTCTGTCTGCCGGTTCGGGTTTGATCCAGCCATTGTGCCACCCCTTGTCGACAATCGCACATTCGATCGATTTGATCGTCACCGGCGCGTCACCAATGTTGAGCGTGCAGGCGGCTTCGCACGGGGCGGGGCAGATGCGCCCGGTAAACTCGGGAAAATTGTTGGTGGAGTGCAGGACAGTCAGCGCGCGCCGCCAGTCGTCCTCGTATACCAGATTGTTCCAGTCGGGGATGATGTTGTTGACCGGGCAGCCGGTGTGGCAAAACGGGATACCGCAATCCATGCAGCGCGCGGCCTGCTCGCGCAGAATATCCTCTGGCGGCGTGAGCGTGAATTCCTTGTAATCGCGCAGCCGCGCTTCGGGGGCGAGCGTATCGCGTTCGCGCCGTTCAAATTCGAGGAAGCCGGTTTCCTTACCCATATCGCTTACTCCGCCGCTTCCATTGCTGCATCCGCGCGTTCCGCCTCAAGCGCCTTGAGCGCCCGGGCGTAATCGCGCGGCATGATTTTCCGGAAATGCCCCAGCGCATTGTCCCAATCGTCGAGCAGCGCCTGTGCGCGGGCCGAGCCGGTGTGCAGCCGGTGGCGTTCGACCAGCACGCGCAGCCGCTGCGCATCGTGATAAAGCGGATCTCCCATGCCGAAATCCTCGACATTGCGGGGGCGCTGCTGCGGGCGACCCCACGAATTTTCCGCCCCGTCGTCATCCTGAGCGCTGATCGGCAGAATATCGACCTGCGCCATGTTACAGCGCGTTTCGAACGTTCCCTCGGGGTCATAGACATAGGCCACGCCGCCGCTCATCCCTGCGGCGAAATTGCGCCCAGTTTGGCCCAGCACGCACACCGTGCCGCCGGTCATATATTCGCAGGCATGATCGCCCGTGCCCTCGACCACTGCAATCGCCCCCGAATTGCGCACGGCGAAGCGCTCGCCCGCCACGCCGCCGAAATAGGCCTCGCCCGCAATCGCGCCATAGAGCACGGTGTTGCCCGCAATGATGTTGCAGCCCGGATCGCGCTGGACCGATTCCGGCTGGCGCACGGCAATGCGTCCGCCGGACAGACCCTTCCCGACATAGTCATTGGCATCGCCAGTTAATTCCAGCGCCACGCCATGCGCCAGCCATGCGCCAAAGCTTTGCCCGGCAACGCCGGTCAGATTGATGCGGATGGTGTCCGTGGCCAGACCGCTGTGGCCATAGGCCTCGGCGATACGGCCCGACAGCATGGCACCGGTGCTGCGATTGAGATTGCGGATCGGGCGGTCGAGCACCACGGGCGCGCCAGTGGCGATGGCTTCTCGGCTGGCCTCGATCAGCTCGACATCCAGCGCCCCGCCCAATACGTGGTCCTGATCCTGCACATGGCGCAGCGAAGCGTCATGCGCCAGCGGCACCTGATGCAGGATGCGGGTCAGATCGACGCCCTGCGCCTTCCAGTGGCGGTGGACGCGGCGCATATCCAGCCGGTCCACCCGGCCAACCATTTCGGCGACCGTGCGGAAGCCCATTTCGGCCATGATGGCGCGCAATTCCTCGGCCACGAAGAAGAAGTAGTTGATCACGTGTTCGGGCGTGCCGGTGAACCGCTTGCGCAATTCGGGGTCCTGCGTCGCCACGCCCACCGGGCAGGTGTTGAGATGGCATTTGCGCATCATGATACAGCCCGCCGCGATCAGCGGGGCGGTGGCGAAGCCGAACTCGTCCGCGCCCAGCAGCGCGCCGATGGCGACATCGCGCCCGGTGCGCAGCCCGCCGTCGACCTGCACGGCAATACGGCTGCGCAGATCGTTGAGCAGCAGCGTCTGCTGCGTTTCAGCGAGGCCGATTTCCCACGGGCTGCCGGCGTGCGTCAGGCTGGTCAGCGGGCTGGCCCCCGTACCGCCATCATAGCCGGAAATGGTGACGTGATCGGCCTTGCACTTGGACACGCCCGCCGCGACCGTGCCCACGCCCACTTCGGACACCAGCTTGACCGAAATGCGAGCCGCTGGCTGGACGTTTTTGAGATCGTGAATCAGCTGCGCCAGATCCTCGATCGAATAGATGTCATGATGCGGCGGCGGGCTGATCAGGCCCACGCCGGGGGTGGCGTGGCGGACCTTGCCGATAACTTTGTCCACCTTGTGACCGGGCAGCTGGCCGCCTTCACCGGGCTTCGCGCCCTGCGCCATCTTGATCTGGATATCGTCCGAATTGACGAGATATTCGGCGGTTACGCCAAACCGGCCGCTGGCGACCTGCTTGATCCGGCTGCGCATGGAATCGCCATTGTCCATCGGCACAAAGCGGTCAGGCTCCTCGCCCCCTTCGCCGGTGTTGGAACGCGCGCCGATACGGTTCATCGCAATGGCCAGCGTGGTGTGCGCTTCGCGGCTGATCGAACCATAGCTCATCGCGCCGGTGGCAAAACGTTTGACGATCTCCGCTGCCGGTTCGACTTCGGAAATGTCGATGGGCTGGTCAGCGGGGGTCAGCTCCATCAACCCGCGAATGGTCAGCAGCCGCTCGGACTGTTCATTGATCGCCGCAGCGAATTCGGCGTAATTCTTCGGGTCATTGCCGCGCACTGCGTGCTGCAATTGCGCGACGCTGGTGGGGGTCCACGCGTGTTCCTCGCCCCGGATGCGGTATTGGTATATCCCTCCGACATCCAGCATTCCGTCATAGAGCGGGTTGCCGCCGTAAGCCTGCGCATGGCGGCGGACGGTTTCCTCGGCCACCTGTTCCAGGCCGATGCCCTCGATGGTGGTCGCGGTGCCGGTGAAATAGGTATCGACGAAGCCGCTCGCCAGCCCGACCGCGTCGAAGATCTGCGCGCCGCAATAGGATTGGTACGTGCTGATGCCCATCTTGGACATCACCTTGAGGATGCCCTTGCCCACCGCCTTGGTGAAATTGGCGGCGACCTGATCCGGCGCGATGTCGGCAAAGCGATTGACGCGCAGATGCTCGAGCGTTTCAAGCGCGAGATAGGGATTGATCGCCTCCGCCCCGTAACTCGCCAGCGCACAGAAATGGTGCACTTCGCGCGCCTCGCCGGTTTCGACCACCAGCCCGGTCTGCATCCGCAGGCCCTGACGCACCAGCTGGTGATGCACCGCAGCGGTGGCCAGCAGCGCGGGCATGGCGATGCGGTCCGGCCCTTGCGCGCGGTCCGACAGGATCAGGATATTGGCGTCGAGCAACACTGCCTCGGTCGCGGCCCAGCACATTTCCTTCAGCGCCATCGCCAGCCCCTCGGCCCCGCTGGCCGCGTCCCAGGTGATGTCGATGGTGTGCGTGCGAAAGGCGCCATCCAGCGCCGCCTCGACCGAGCGGATCTTGGCGAGATCCTGATTGGTCAGGATCGGCTGCGTCACCTCCAGCCGTTTGTGCGTACCGCCATCGCGGCCCAGCAGATTGGGGCGCGGGCCGATCATCGACAGCAGGCTCATCACCAGTTCTTCGCGGATCGGGTCGATCGGCGGATTGGTGACTTGCGCGAAATTCTGTTTGAAATAATCATACAGCAAGCGCGGGCGCTGGCTGAGCACGGCAATCGGCGTGTCGGTGCCCATCGAGCCGATAGGATCGTCCCCTGCCTTCCCCATCGGTTCGAGGAATTTGGTGATGTCTTCCTGCGTATATCCAAACGCCTGCTGACGCTCGACCAGACCATTGGTCTCGGGCGGGATCGCGGACAGATCCGGCTCGATCGCGGACAGATCCTCCAGCTTGTATTGCGCTTTTTCCAGCCACGCCTCGTAAGGATGCGCCGCAGCAAGTTCGGCCTTCAGCTCGCCATCTTCGACGATGCGGCCTTCTTCCAGATCGATCAGCAGCATCTTGCCGGGCTGCAACCGCCATTTGCGCGTAATTTCGCTTTCATCGAAGGGCAGCACGCCGCTTTCCGATGCCAGCACCACCAGATCATCCTTGGTGGTGTACCAGCGCGCGGGGCGCAGGCCATTGCGGTCAAGGCAGGCACCGATCTGGCGGCCATCGGTAAAGGCCACGGCGGCGGGGCCGTCCCACGGCTCCATCAAGGCGGCGTGGAATTCATAGAACGCGCGGCGGGCCGGGTCCATCTGCGGATTTTTCGCCCAAGCCTCGGGCATTAGCATCATCATCGCGTGCGCCAGGCTGTACCCGCCCGCCAGCAGCAGTTCGAGCGCATTGTCGAGACACGCAGTGTCCGACTGGCCATGCGGGATCAGCGGCCACATCTTGTCCAGATCGGCGCCCAGCAACTCGCTTTCCATTGTCCGGCGGCGCGCTTCCATCCAGTTCACATTGCCGCGAACCGTGTTGATTTCGCCATTGTGCGCCATGAAGCGATAGGGGTGCGCCAGCTTCCAGCTGGGGAAGGTGTTGGTGCTGAACCGCTGGTGCACCAGCCCCAGCGCGCTGACGCAATCGGGATCGCACAGATCGTCGTAGAAACTGCCCACCTGTGTCGCCAGCAGCAGCCCCTTGTACACCACGGTGCGGCTGGAAAAGCTGGGAATGTAGCTGGTGGCCAGCCCCGGAATATTGTGCTTTTCCTCCAGCGCAGGCAGCGGGTTGAGCGTCTGTTTGCGGATTACCACCAGCTTGCGTTCGAATGCCGCCTGATCGGTGCAATTGGGGCCGCGCGCGACCACGCATTGGCGCATCACCGGCATCGATTCGACAACCGCCTTACCCAGTCCGGTCTGCGTGGTGGGAACATCGCGCCAGCCGACCAGCACCTGGCCTTCCTTGGCGATGAATTTCTCCAGCCGGTCCTCGACGAACTCGCGGGCGGTGGCGTCCTGCGGCAGAAAGCATTGCGCGACCGCGTAATCGCCGGGCTGCGGCAGATCGACACCCGCCGCATCGGCCCAGCGGCGCAGCAGCGGGTCGGGCAGCTGGATCAGGATCCCCGCGCCATCGCCCAGCAGCGGATCGGCCCCGACCGCGCCGCGGTGGTCCAGATTGGCAAGAATTTCCAGCGCGCTGGACACGATCGTGTGGCTCTTGGCGCCCTTGATATGCGCGACCAGACCGACGCCGCAGGCATCGTGTTCGTTACGCGGATCGTACAGACCCTGTGCTCCGGGCACAGCAGGCGAGGGCGTCAGGTGCGCCATGAGTGGAAACGTCCTCCTCCGCGCCCCCGTCCGGCCGCGCCATATTGGCGGGGTGTTCGGGAGCCGGTTTCGTCAACGTCCCGCAGGACGCCGATAAAATTGCGTGAGAAATCGTCATGGCTGCATGAAAAGTATTTTGCAACTGCGAAGGGCGTAGCAAAATTTCACGCGCGGCAAGTTTTTGCCTGGGCGCAGAGATGTGGCCGGTGTGGATTCGTATGCGCGGGAGGGGTCGTGCCGCCTAGCGCGGCTTGCCGGTTTGCGAGAGCCGGTCGAGCGCGCTGCGCAGGATCGCCTGCGAATCCGCGTCAGGCTGGCCGCTGTCCTCTGGCGTATCAGCTGGCATTTCGGGATGAAGGCAAGTGACCACTTCATCGCCGCGCTCGCCATGAGGTTTAGCGGTAACTTCAGCCGGCCAATCGCCCTGCTCGCGGTGATGCGCCAGAGCGCGGCCCAGCCGGTCGGTCAGATCGGCGAGGCTGAGATCGCCCAGTGCCTGTTCAATGACGGGTTCGGCTTGATCCTCAAGGGGCGTGTCCGGGGCGCTGTCCTCTGTTGGTTCGTCCAGCGGTGGTGGCGGTGCCAGAACGATGTCGGGTTCTTCCGCAGCAGGTTCGGGCTCAGGCAATTCGTCAGGCTCGACCTCGTCTTGCTCGTTCTCTTCCCGCCATGCTTCAAGCAGCGCGTCGCCGGAACAATCCCCGTCCTCGAAAGCCGGTTCTGCTGGCTCCTCGATCTCGGTAAATTCGTCATAGGGTTCGGGCGGCAGCGGGGCAGCGATGCCTTCTTCGCCAATGTCTTCGCGCGCATTGAGGATGCGGTGCGGTGCGGTGGTGGCTTCCGGCTCTGCGGGTGTCGCATCGTCGGCAGTTTCAACCTCTTCGCTGGACCATGCTGGCGCATCGGCCTCGTCAGCGTCCCACTCCGTGTCAGAATCGCTTTCAACTGCGCCCTCATTCAGCGCCGCGATCCGCAGCGCGATGACCAGCCCCAGCACAAAGCCCAGCAGCGCAGCGAGCGCCGATATGGCCGCGCGTCCGGTCAGGCCCAGCGGCGGTGCCGCAGCGGGCAGCACCGAACCAAGTCCCAGCCGGGTGGAAATGGCGTTGTGAACCTCTGCCGGCATCACGAACAAGCCGCCGCCCAGCAACAGCGCGAACCACAGCGCCACAAGGTATTTGAACGCCGGGTGGCTGCTGATCGGTGGTTTGGTGGTTGCGGTCGTCATGCTTGCCCCATGAAATGCTGTGCAGTCAGGGCGCGGCGGTTACTGCCGGTCCTCGCCATGCCTTAGCAATGTTTGGTAAACGGCCCGATAACGCTCTATGTTCCGTGCCCAATCGTGATGCTCTGTAACATGGCGGCGTGCGCGGTCCTGCATGGCGGGCCAGCTGGCGCGATCGGCGATGAAATCGGCCAGTGCTGCGGCGATGCCCGCCGGGTCATCGGGCGGGAACAGCAGCCCGGTTTCCCCGTCACGGATCAGCTCGCGATGCCCGCCCACATTGCTGGCGGCCACGATCCGCCGCTGCGCCATCGCCTCCAGCGGTTTGAGCGGGGTGACCAGATCGGTCAGGCGGCTTTGCTTGCGCGGATAGGCCAGCACGTCGATCAGCGAATAATACCGCTCCACCACATCATGCGGCACGCGCCCGGTGAAGACAATCGCCTGCGCTGCGGGGGAAGCGGCGGCCTGCGCGCGCAAGGCCGCATCCATCGGCCCGCCGCCCACCAGCAGCAATTGCGCGCCGGGATGGCGTTTGCGCAGCGCGGGTACGGCGGCGATCAGATCGTCCAGCCCTTCATAATCGTAAAAGCTGCCGATAAAGCCGATTACTGGCCCGTCGGTTACGCCAATCTCCGCGGCCAAGGCGCTGTCGCGCGGGGGCGGATCGCCGAAAAGCGTCAGGTCCACACCATTGGGCGACAGGCTAATCTTGGCGGCATCATGGCCGCGCCCCACCAGATCGTTGCGCAGCCCTTCGCAGATGGTGAACACCGCATCGGCCCCGGCGACCACGCGGTTTTCCAAAGCGCGGGTCAGGCGGTATTTGACCGATCCTGCGCTGCCGGTGCCATTGCCCACTGCGGCGTCTTCCCAAAAGGCGCGGATTTCATAGACAAACGGAATGCCCAGCCGCCGCGCGGCGCGCAGTCCGGCCATACCGCACAATGCGGGCGAGTGCGCGTGGATCACATCGGGCCGCCACTGCGCGCAGAGCTGTTCGATCCCTGTGCCCAGCGCCGCGATCTCGCGCCATTCGCGCAGGCCGGGCGGCCCCGCTGGCGGTTTGCCCGGCGCGCGGTGGAAGGTCAGCCCCTCGACCGTCTCCACTTCCGGCCCCTCGGCGGCATGACGCGCGCCGGTGATGCCGCGCACTTCAACGCCTGACGCTTGCAGGCTTTTAAAAATGGCCCGCGTGCGGAAGGTATAGCCAGAATGCAGCGGCAGCGAGTGATCGAGGATGTGCAGAACGCGCGTCATTGTCCTATGGTTGCCACCACAGGCTTAACGGCGCGTCAACCGTGCAAAGGCTAGGGAAGCCGCGACAATGACCGGGACCGCCGCTTGATCGACTATTTCGCCCTCGCGCTGACGCATGGCCTGCTGCTGCTGGCGGTGCTGCGCATTGTGATGCGTGATGCGCTGGATAGCGAAGACCCGCTGGCCGGGGCCGAGCCCGATGCGACAGGGGCGGATGACGCGCCCGAACCGCTGCGCCGCAATCGTCGCAAACGCGCCAAGTCGGCGGACCGCCGCGATGCTTGACCTCGCGCTGTTCCTGTTCGTCATGACGCTGTTCGCGCTGGGGATTCGGCGGCCCTTTATCTGGGTGCTGGCCTATCTCTATATCGACGTCCTGGCCCCGCAGAAGATCGGCTGGGCACTGGCGTCAGCCTTCCCCATATCCTTTATCGCTTTCCTGCTGGCGTTTGCCGGGTGGGCGATTGCCGACACCAAGTCCGGCACCCGCTTTACCGTGCGGCAGGGTATTCTGGCGGTGCTGCTGCTGTATTGTTTCTGGACCACGCAGAACGCCGATTTTCCGATTGATGCCGCGTTCAAATGGGAATGGGTGTGGAAGGCGCTGGTGTTCGCGATTTTCCTGCCCTTCACACTGACCACGCGGCTGCGGATCGAGGCGGCGCTGCTGACCCTGGTGCTCACCGCCGGGGCAATTATCATCAGCGCGGGCATGAAAACCGCGCTGGGCGGCGGCGGTTACGGCAGCCTCTATCTGTTCGTGAATGACAATTCGAACATCTATGAAAGCTCCACTCTGGCCACTGTGGCGGTGGCGATCATTCCCATCACCTGGTGGCTGGCGCGGCATGGCACGATCTTCCCGCCTGACTGGCGTGTGAAGACTTTCGCCGCCTTGCTGACATTTGCCTGCCTGCTGATCCCGGTGGGGACCGAAGCGCGCACCGGCCTGCTGTGCATTGCCGTTCTGGGCGTGATGTTACTGCGCGATGCCAAGCGGCGGTTCACCTATATTGCGCTGGCGGCGGCGCTGGGCGTCGTGGCGCTGCCGTTCCTGCCGCAGAGCTGGTATGACCGGATGGCGACCATTACCCAGCCATCGGGCGATCAATCCGCCTCCACCCGGATGGCAGTGTGGGACTGGACGATAGATTATGCCGCTGAAAACCCGCTGGGCGGCGGCTTCGATGCCTATCGCGGCAACAGCTTTACCTACCGGATGCCGGTGACCGAGACCGAGGGCAACACCACTTCGGTCGAGATGAAAAAGGTCACCGACGATTCGCGCGCCTATCATTCTTCGGTGTTCGAGATGCTGGGCGAGCAGGGCTATCCCGGCCTGATCCTGTGGCTGGCGCTGCACGCGATCGGGCTGATCCAGATGGAAAAGGTCCGGCGGCGCTGGCGGCACAAACAGGGCGGGGCCGAACAGTGGCAGGCGCCGCTGGCCAGTGCGCTGCAATTTGCGCAGATCGTCTATCTGGTCGGCGCCTTGTTTCAGGGGATCGCGTACCAGCCGGTGATCCTGATGCTGATCGGCGCGCAGATTGCGCTGGCGAACCATTGCCGGATGCGCGAATCAGCGCGTGCTGAGGCGGACCGGCTGGCTGCACGGCAGACCCGCCGCCAGCCGCGCGCAGACCCCGTCGGCGGTGATCCTGCCATGCCGTAGCGGCACCGGCGCGGCCATTGCGCCCTGCCTTTTGATGCGCCATGACGTTTGCGTAAACCGCGCGGGTGTGCCCTGCGCGAACCACCGCAATCACACGCAGGAGACGCGCATGACCCCGCAGGAAATCGCAGCCAAGCTTGGCGAAACCATCGGCACCAGCGAATGGGCCGAGATGGATCAGGACCGCATCAACAAATTCGCCGATGCCACCGGCGATCACCAGTTCATCCATATCAATGAAGAAGCCGCCAAGATGACCCCGTTCGGCGGGACCATCGCGCATGGCTTTCTGACGCTGTCGATGATCCCCTACCTCACCGCCAACAGCGATGTGCCGCGGATGGACGGGATCAAGATGGCGGTGAATTACGGCGGCAACAAAACCCGCTTCATCTCGCCCGTCCGCAGCGGCAAGCGCATTCGCGGCCACTGGAAGCTGACCGAAATGACCGAAAAGCGCCCCGGCCAGTGGCAGCAGGCCTGCGAGATTACCATCGAGATCGAAGGCGAGGACAAACCCGCCCTGATCACCGAATGGATGACCATGTATTTCGTCTGATCCGCCTTTCCTCCCCGGCAGAAACAGACCCCCTCATTCAACCTATCTGAAGGAATGACCATGCGCGACGCAGTCATCGTTTCCACCGCCCGTACCGGTATGGGCAAAGCCTATAAGGGCGCTTTCAACTCCACGCCGGGTGCCACGCTCGGCTCCTATGCTCTGGCCCCCGCCATCGAACGCGCCGGGATCGACGCTGGCGAGATTGACGATGTGCTGTGGGGCGCCGCTCTCCAGCAGGGTGCGCAGGCCGGCAACCTGGCCCGCCAGGTCGCATTGCGCGCTGGTTGCCCGATTGGTGTTTCGGGGATGACCATCGACCGTCAGTGTTCCTCGGGCCTGATGACGATTTCTACCGCCGCCAAGCAGGTCATCACCGACCGCATGCAGATTGTCGCGGCAGGCGGTCAGGAATCGATCAGCCTCGTCCAAACCAAGGAAATGCGGGTGATGCCCGATCCTGAACTTATGGCGATGCACGGCGCGGTCTATATGCCGATGCTGCAAACCGCCGAAACGGTCGCCCAGCGTTACGGCATCAGCCGCGAAGCGCAGGACGAATACGCCCTGCAAAGCCAGCAGCGCACTGCCGCCGCTCAGGAAGCGGGCCTGTTTGACGATGAAATCGTTTCGGTCAGCACCACGCACAAGGTGATGGATAAGGAAACCAAGGAAGTTTCCGACGCTGACGTGACTATCGCCAAGGATGAAGGCAACCGCCCCTCGACGACTTTGGAGGGTCTTCAGTCGCTCCAGCCGGTGATGGGTCCAGGCACCACGATCACCGCAGGCAACGCCAGCCAGCTGTCGGACGGTTCGGCCGCCGTCATCGTTATGGAAGCCAAGGAAGCCGAAAAGCGCGGGCTCCAGCCGCTGGGCCGCTATATCGGTATGGCGGTTGCAGGCACCGAGCCTGACGAAATGGGCATCGGCCCGATCTTCGCCATCCCCAAACTGCTCGAACGCTTCGACATGAAGGTGGAAGACATCGATCTGTGGGAGCTGAACGAAGCTTTCGCGGTGCAGGTGATCTATTGCCGTGACAAGCTGGGCATCGATAATGACAAGCTCAACGTTAATGGCGGCTCGATCTCGGTCGGCCATCCCTATGGTATGACCGGCGCACGCTGCGTCGGCCACATCCTGCGCGAAGGCCAGCGCCGCAAGGCGAAATACGGCGTCGTGACCATGTGCGTCGGCGGCGGCATGGGCGCAGCGGGGCTGTTCGAGATTTTCTGACCAGTTAGCTTGCTCAAACTATTGTAAAGGCGCATCCTCCGGCCTCGCGGTCGGAGGATGTTTGCATATGGGCATAGTCGAAATTATCGGCATCGCCGGAAGCGTCAGTCTGCTGGCGGGCTGGCGGCTGTATTTAAGCATTTTTGCTACTGGACTGGCAATGCGGTTGGGCGCGATTCCGCTCCCCGACCATCTTGCCAGCCTCGATGCGCTCGCCAATCCGTGGGTTATGGGAATTGCTGCTGCGGCAGCGCTGGCAGAGTTCTTCGCCGACAAGGTGATGTGGCTGGATAGCGCGTGGGACGCGGTGCACACCTTTGTGCGCCCCATTGGCGGGGCGCTGCTGGCGTTGGCGATTGTCGACCCGTCCGACCCGGCGACACAGGTTATCGCCTTCCTGCTGGGCGGCGGGGCCAGTCTGGCGTCACATGCGGGCAAGGCGGGCGCGCGGGGCGTGGTCAATGCCAGCCCCGAACCCTTCAGCAATATTGCCGTCTCCAGCGTGGAGGATGTGGCGACCGCAGGCGCGCTCTATGCAGTCTACGAATATCCGTGGGCCGCAGCCGGTGTTGCCGCGCTGCTGCTGGCGCTGGTCATCGCAATGCTGCTGGTCGCGCGCCGGATACTGCGCATGGTGTGGCCCAAAGACAAACCGCGCGCGAAATGATCGGCGTCGCGGTGTCAGCCGTGCTTGGCAATAAATTCCTCGACCACCGGAGCGATCTTGTCGCGCCAGCGGCTGCCGTTGAAAATGCCGTAATGGCCCGCGCCTTCGGCCATGTAATAGTGCTTCTTTCCGGTAGCCAGATTGGGTGTCAGCTCCAGCGCGGCCTTGGTCTGGCCCAACCCTGAAATATCGTCACGCTCACCCTCCACCGCCAGCAAGGCTGTGCGGGTGATGTCGCCCAGATCGACCGGCACGCCGCGATGCATGAAGGTGCCGTTGGGAATCGAATGTTTCTGGAACACCTCTTCCACCGTCTGGATGTAAAATTCGGCGGTCATGTCGCAGACGCTGCGGTATTCGTCGTAGAAATCCTTGGTCATCTGCGCGCTGGCATCGTCGCCTGCATTGAGGTGTTTGAACATCTCGTAATGGCTGGTCATGTGGTTACCCAGATTCATGCTCATGAACCCGGCCAGTTGCAGGAAGCCGGGATAGACCTTCCGGCCATGCCCGCGATATTGCATCGGCACAGTGGCGACCACATTCTGGCGGAACCATTGGATCGGGCGATCCATCGCCAGATCATTGACCGAAGTGGGCGATGACCGCGTGTCGATCGGGCCGCCCATCATGGTCAGCGTCTTGGGGGCGCAAGGGTGATCGTCGCGGTTCATCAGCGCGGTGGCGGCAAACACCGGCACCGATGGCTGGCACACCGCCATCGCATGCGCGCCGGGGCCGATATGTTCGAGGAAGGCGATGACGTAATCGATGTAATCGTCGAGGTCGAAGCGCCCGTCGGCCAGTGGCACATTGCGCGCATCGGCCCAGTCGGTGACATAGACCTCGTAATGGTCCAGCATCCGTTCGACCGTGCCGCGCAGCAGGGTGGCGAAATGCCCGCTCATCGGCGCCACGATCAGCAACCGCGGTGAGTCTTTGGGAAGATCATCGCGGGTAAACCGCAGCAGATCGCCAAATGGCTTGGTCACCACAATGCTTTCGGTGACGGGATACAGCTTGCCTTCAACTTCGACGCTTTCCAGCCCGAATTCCGGCTTGCCGCGCGGGGCGGCGGCGTGGGCGAAGACTTCCAGCGCGCTCGATGCGACCGGACCCATTCCCATATAGCCCATCGGCAACATCGGGTTGGAGAGCATCTCAGCTCCGATAGAGGCCCAGGCGCTGGCGCTCGACAGCCAGCTGCGCTGCAATTCATAGGCGTGGTAAAGCAATGCGGTTCCCCTGCTCCCGGCGGTGTTCTGCGGTTTATGACGCCGGGATGTAAGAGCGGCACCCTGCCGCGCCCGGCGCCGTTGTGCAATGCACAATCGGGGTAAAACTGTGGTTACCAGCGCCGCGTGGTGGATTTCCGGCCCGTGCGACCCTAGGTGGGGCCGATGGACGCTCCCAATGGTGAGAATCAGACGAAACGGCGCGGGATTTCCCGGCTGAAGCGCAAGGACAAGCGCAACACGCACGAACGTTCGCTGCGGCCGCTGATGATGATCTGGCGCGCGGTGGCGAAATATCCCGGCCATGTCGCGCTGGCGGCCCTCGCTTTGCTGATCACCGCGAGTGCCACACTGGCAATTCCGGCGGGCTTCAAGCTGATTATCGACCGCGGTTTTGCCGAAGGTTCGCAGCCCGACGAAATCGCCCGCTGGTTCCGCTATCTGTTCATCATCGTTGGCGTGCTGTCAGCTGGCACCGCGATGCGGTTCTATTTCGTCAGCTGGCTGGGCGAACGGGTGGTCGCCGATATCCGATTAAAGGTGCAGGAAAATCTGCTGCGGCTGGCCCCTGGTTTCTATGAGGCGAACAGCCCCAAGGAAATTTCCAGCCGGATGACCAGCGACACGGTGCTGATCGAAAATGTCGTCGGCACAACAGTGTCGGTGGCGTTGCGCAACACGCTGATGGCGCTGGGCGGAACCGCTTATCTGTTCTGGCTGGTGCCGCAGCTGACCATCGGGCTGGTGCTGATCATTCCGCTGATCGTGGTGCCGATCACCTTTTTCGGGCGGCGGCTGCGCACTGTGTCGCGGACCAGCCAGGACCGGGTTGCCGATATCGGCGCGATGGTGACCGAAGTGCTGGGTGCGATGAAGATCGTGCAGGGTTTCAATCAGGAAAGCCGCGAACAGGCCCGCTTTGGCGAGGCGGTGGAGCAGACTTTCGCAACCGCCAAGCGGCGCATCGTGATCCGCGCGGCGATGACGGCGGTGGTGATCCTGTTCGTGTTCGGCGGGATCACGCTGCTGATCTGGCGCGGCGCAACCGCGGTCAGCGAAGGCAGCATATCGGGCGGCACTATCGCCGCCTTTGTGCTCACCGCCGGTCTGGTCGCCGGATCGTTTGGCGCGCTGACCGAGGTGTATGGCGATCTGCTGCGCGGCGCGGGTGCGGCCAGCCGGCTCAATGAATTGCTCGACGAACAGCCCACAATTGCACCGCCCGCCCGGCCCGAAGCACTGCCCCAACCGGCACGCGGCAGCCTGTCACTGCGCAATGTGACTTTCCGTTACCCCACACGGCTGGAAACCCCCGCGATCACCGATTTCAGCCTTGAGGTCGAACCGGGCGAGACGGTGGCGATTGTCGGCCCGTCTGGCGCGGGCAAGTCGACTATCTTCCAGCTGGTGGAACGGTTCTATGATCCGCAGGCGGGCACCATCCGCCTCGACGGCGTGCCGCTGACCAGCGCCGACCCGGCAGAAATTCGCCGCCGCATCGCTTTCGTCCCGCAGGAAGGCGTGCTGTTCAGCGCCAATGCGCGCGACAATCTGCGGTACGGCAATTGGGCTGCCACGGACGAGGATATCTGGAACGCCGCGCGCGCCGCCAATGCTGCCGAATTCCTCGAAAAGCTGCCGCAAGGCCTCGACACCTATCTGGGCGAGAGCGGCACCCAGCTATCGGGCGGGCAGCGGCAGCGGATCGCGATTGCGCGCGCCTTGCTGCGTGATGCGCCGATTCTGCTGCTGGATGAAGCCACCAGCGCGCTGGATGCCGAAAGCGAGCGGCTGGTGCAGGATGCGCTCGACCATCTGATGGAAGACCGCACCACGCTGGTTATCGCGCACCGCCTGGCCACGGTCCGCGCGGCAGACCGCATCGTGGTGATGGAAGATGGCGCGATTGTCGAACAGGGCACGCACGCCCAATTGACCGCCGGCAGCGGGCTGTATTCGCGGTTGGCGGCGCTGCAGTTCGGGCTGGAAGGCGCTTGAAGCGCAGCACCGGCGGGGCTGAAAACTTGACTTGCCCGGCACTTGCTCCAAGGACGCCGCCGCTATGAACGAGACACTTACCGCCATCCTCCTCGGCATTGTCGAGGGCCTGACAGAATTCGTCCCCGTCTCCTCGACCGGACATCTGATCCTTGCCACCGAACTGTTCGGCTATGACGCTGCGCAATGGGCAATGTTCAACGTGGTGATCCAGCTGGGCGCGATTCTGGCGGTGGTCTATCAATATTGGGGCACCTTCTGGAGCGCTGGCATGGGCGTGCTGAAGTTGGAGGCCGAGGGCCTGCGGTTCGCGCGCAATATCCTGCTGGCGTTCCTGCCCAGTGCGGTGCTGGGGCTGGCGCTGAAGGATTATATCGACATCATGCTGGGCAGCCCATCCATCGTGGCATGGGCATTGATCATTGGCGGCATTGCGATCCTGGGGATCGAGAAAGTCGCCAATCCGCGCGGTGACCAGACCGTTGCTGATCTGCCGATCAAGCAAGTGCTCGGCGTCGGCTTTGCGCAGTGTCTGGCGATGGTGCCGGGCGTCAGCCGTTCGGGCGCTACCATCATGGGCGCGCTGGCGATGGGCATCAATCGCAAGACCGCAGCGGAGTTTTCCTTCTTCCTCGCCGTGCCCACCATGATCGGCGCGACCACGCTGGAACTGGCAACCAAGAGCGATGATTTGTCGGCCGGGGCCTCGACTGTCGGCTGGAGCGAAATCGCAATCGGCTTTGCGGTCAGCTTTGTCGTCGCGCTGGTCGTGATCCGCGCCTTTGTGGCCTATGTCAGCCGCCACGGCTTTGCGCCTTTCGCCTGGTACCGCATTGTGATCGGCGGCGCGGCAGTGGTGTGGCTGGCGCTGCGCTGAGGCAGCGGCCAACAGGCCATTGCCAAAGGGTTAACGCCCCGTCTCAATAATGGGAACCAATGCGCGCCGCTGGCTTTGTTGGCTTGTAACGTAGCGTTAGGACACCCGCATGGGCCTCATTATTCTCATCGTCGTTGGCGCCGTCCTCGGATGGTTGGCAACGTTTATTTTGAAGATCGAGGATGGTCGCGAGATCATGGCGAATATCGCCGTGGGTTCGCTTGGCTCTTTGCTGGTTGGCCTTATCGCAAGCAACGGCACATTTTTCAGTAGCCTGAGCGCAACTGCGTTGCTGTGGGCGACATTGGGCGCGGCTGGAGGCATTGGAATCCTCTATTTCGTTCGTCAGCGCGCATATCAGTAAAGCATGCCCTATGGCGCGCTTGATCAGGAAAACACTTTTTCGCCATATTTCTTTGACGTCCTTGCAGTTCCACTGCTATCAGGGACATCTCAACACCCAAGGGGAATTATTATGAAGAGCATTTTCAAGACCACCATGGTCGCTTCGGTTGCCGCTCTCGGCCTCAGCCTCGCAGCATGCGACGGCCCGAACGAGAACGCTATGGAAGACGCCGGCGAGCAGAACGCTGAAGTCGTAAGCGACCAGGCTGAAGCCATGGAAGACGCCGGTCAGATCACCGACGCCCAGGAAGATGCCATGACCGATGCTGCTGAAGACAAGGCTGATGCCATGGAAGAGCAGGGCGAAGCCATGGATGAAGCTGAAGGCATGTAAGCCTCGGCTTGATTGTTTTCGAAGAGCCGGTCCGGGAGCTATCCTGGGCCGGTTTTTCTTTGCCTGAAATCTGGGCCTGAAATCCGGGCCTGAAACTGGGCCAGCAATCCGGGGCGAATCGCCGTGTGGATCAGACCGGGTCGGCGCCGCTCCCGCGTCCGCCGCGCAAGGTGTATTCCAGCGATCCGCGCTGCACCACATTGTCCAGATCGATCACCGAAGAATTGGCAAAGGTAAAGCCCGGCGGCAGGCTGCGATAGAGCCGGTCGAAATCACGCTCCACCGTCTGGCGATAGAGATCTTCGAAACTTTCGATCACAAAATATGTCGGTTGCAGATCGCTGATCACGTAATCGGTACGCATCACGCGATCGACATTCAGCATGATCCGGTTGGGGCTCTTCGCCTCGGTCGCGTAAACCACTTCGGTCGGGCCGGACAGAATGCCCGCGCCATAAGCCTTGATCCCATCGGCTTCCTGCAACAGCCCGAACTCGACCGTGTACCAATACAGCGCGCCCAGCGCCTTGAGCCGGTTATAGCTCATCGCCTTCCACCCGGCGCGGCCATATTCCTGCATGTAATCGGCATAGACCGGATCGGTCAGCATCGGCACATGGCCGAACACATCGTGAAAGACGTCCGGTTCCTGGATGTAATCGAAAGTTTCACGGGTGCGGATGAAATTGCCCGCCGGGAAACGGCGGTTGGCAAGGTGCCAGAAGAACACGTGATCGGGGATCAGCATCGGCACCGGAACCACGGTCCACCCGGTCAGCGCGTCCAGATCTTCAGACAATTTGCCAAATTCGGGCACGCCGCCGCGATTGAGGTTGAGCTTTTGCAACCCCGCCATAAAGGCGCTGGCCGCGCGGCCGGGCAGGACATCCATCTGGCGCGCAAACAGATCGTTCCAGATCGCATCATCGTCTGATGTATAGCTGGTCTGCTTGGGCTCCAGCCAGTCATCGCCGACATGTTCGGGCTTTTGCAGGGGTGCAGTATAAACGTCCGCCGGAAGGTCGGGCAGCCGCGTATAATCGGTTTCTTTGTGTGCAAGTGTAGCCATATATGCGGTAATGATTAGCACCGCGCGCCGCTGCTGACAATTGGACCCTGCGCGATGCAGCGGGCACAGGCTGTCAGCCGAGTGCGGCCTGTGCCTTGGTCACTTGCCGCCCGTCCGCAGCAAAGGCCGCGAGGTCGAGAGCGCCCTGATTTTCGCGCAGCACCAAATGCAGTGGCTCGCCCGCGATGGCGGGGCTGACCCCGCGAAAGGTGAAACTGGTCAGCCGGTTCTCACCCACTTGCTGCGCCGCCAGTTGCAACAGCACACTGGCGGTCAGCGGGCCATGGACCACCAGCCCGCGATAGCGTTCGGTTTGCGCGGCATAGGGTGCGTCATAATGGATGCGGTGCGTGTTGAAGGTGAGCGCGGAATAGCGAAACAGCAATCGCGGATCGGGCGTTAAAACCCGGTGCGCGTCCCATTCGGCGGGGTCGAAAATGGCATTACCCGGGGCAGGCGGAACCAATGCCGCATTGGCAGCGGCGGCCTCGCGATAGACCAGCGTCTGCTGCTCTCTGACCACGCGCGTGCCATTGGCCCGCATCTCATTCGCCACTTCGACGAAAACCAGAGGTCCACTGCCGCCCGATTTCTCGGTAATCGCAGCCACCCGAGAGACGCGTTCAACCTGCGCGCCGATGCGCAGCGGGGTGTGGAAATTTATGGTGCTGGCGGCCCACATCCGGCGCGGCAGCGGGATTGGGGGCAGGAAGCTGCCGGGGCCATCATCGCGCGCCGGATGGCCGTCTTCGCCCAGCTCTAACGTAGCTGCGTCGGGGGTGCAGAGACAGAAATGCACGCCTTGCGGCATTTCCTCTGCTTCGGGAACAGTGCGGTCGAAAGTCGCGCACCAGCGCGCCGCCAGTTCCGCGCTCAGCAGGTCAGTGCTGCGTGTCTCACGCCCGATCCAGTCATCCCATTTCCCTGCCATCAGGCGGCCCGTTCGAACACGGCGGCCATCCCCTGACCGCCGCCAATGCACATCGTCTCCAGCGCATAGCGCACTTCGCGCCGCTGCATTTCATGCGTCATATCGGCAAGGATGCGCAGGCCCGTCGCGCCAATCGGATGGCCCAGCGAAATGCCCGAGCCATTGACGTTGAGCTGCTCCATCCGGCTGTCATTCTCGCTCCAGCCCCAGCCTTTCAGCACCGCCAGCACTTGCGGCGCAAAGGCTTCGTTCAATTCGACCAGACCGATATCGTCCCAGCCCAGCCCATTGCGCGCGAACAGCCGCTCCACCGCAGGCACCGGGCCGATCCCCATGCGCGCCGGATCGCAGCCCGCTGCAGCCCAGGAATGGAACCAGGCGATGGGCTCCAGCCCCAGTTCGTCCAGCCGGTCCTCGGCCACCACCAGACAGGCCGCCGCGGCGTCATTCTGCTGGCTGGCATTGCCCGCCGTGACAATGGCGTCAGGATTGGTTCGCCCCTCGATGGCGCGCAGTGCGGCCATGCTGTCCGCCGTGGCGTCAGTGCGGAAGCCTTCGTCACGCGCGAACACCACCGGATCGCCGCGCCGCTGCGGGATTTCGACCGGCACCAATTGCGCGTCGAACTTGCCCGCATCCCATGCCGCCTCCGCGCGTTGGTGGCTGCGCACCGCAAAGGCATCGGCGGCTTCGCGGGTGATGCCGTAATCCTTGGCAAGATTCTCGGCAGTTTCGATCATGCTGCTGATTACCCCAAAGCGCTCGACAGGCTGGCTCATCAGTCGGCCACGGGTTAGCCGGTCCCACAGCGCCAGATCGCCCATCCGCGCGCCGTGCCGGGCCGTGGTGGTGTAATGTTCCACATTGGACATGCTTTCCACGCCGCCCGCCAGCACGCAATCGGCGGCGCCGGTCTGGACCATCATCGCCGCATTGACGACCGCTTGCAGGCCGGACCCGCAGCGGCGGTCAAGCTGATAGCCGGGTACTTCGATGGGCAGCCCTGCCGCCAGCCAGCTCCAGCGTCCAATCGCGGGGGCCTCACCGCTGCCATAACCCTGGCTGAAAATGACGTCCTCGACCCGCGCCGGATCGACGCCGCTGCGCTCCACCAGCGCCTTGATGATGATCGCGCCCAGCTGCCCTGCTTCCAGCGGGGCCAGCGTGCCCAGAAACTTGCCCACCGGGGTGCGCAGCGGCGAACAGATGGCAACACGGCGTAGGGCGGGGCGGAGTGACGTCATGGGTTTATTCCTTGTCAGAAAGCCGCGCGATACCGCGGTCGACCAGATCGCCGATGGTGCCGGAGGACAGCCCCAGCCGCTCGGCCAGAACCTGCTCGGTGTGTTCGCCCAGATAGGGTGCCGGCGCGGGGTCGGCGGGGGTCTGGCCGGGGATATTGGCGAAGCTGCGCGGGGCGGGATAGGCAAAGCCGCTGGGGTTTGCTGGCGAGGGGCCGAACAGCGGATTGTCCGCCACCAATACCGGGTCCTGTGCCGCCTGATGCATGGTGCGATAGCGTTCGAAGGTGCAGCTTTCGGCGGTCATCCGGCGTTCCAGTTCCGCCCAGTCGAGCGCGCCCGCGACATCCTGAAACAGCACGAACAGGCGGCGGCGGTGCTGGAAACGCGGATCATCGCCATCGGCAAAGCGCACATCCAGCTCGCCTTCAAGCACCGCGATCGTTTCCTGAACCGCAAAGGCGCGGACCAGTCCCGCCCATTGCTTTGCCGTCAATGCGGCGACCATGAAGCGCGTGCCGTCACGGCTGGTGAAGTCACGCCCAAACGCCCCCCAGATGGCGTTGCCCAACCGTTCGCGATCGTCGCCGCGATAGAGCATTTCGGCCATCGCGCCCGAATTGGCGACGGTGCCGATGGCCACATCGCCCAGCGGCACGCGCAGCTCGCTGCCCTGTCCGGTGGCGTCACGGTGGCGCAGCGCCGCCAGCAGCGCAAAGGCGCTATAGGCCCCGGTGATGAAATCCCATGCGGGCAGCACCTGGTTGACCGGCGGCGGAGTGGCGGCATTGGCGTCACCGGGCCAGTCCTCAGGTCCGCACATCAATGGGTAGCCGCTGGCCGCATTGACGGTGAAATCCATCGCCTGCCTGCCGTCGTGCCAGCCCATGATCCGCACTGACACCAGTTCGGGCACCTGATCGGGCCGCCCGGCGCTCATCGCGGCATGGCTGAGGAAGCTTTGCTCGGGCAGATTGGTGATCACCTGCCCGGTGGCGCGCGCCAGTTCCAGCAGCAGCTCGCGCCCCTCGTCACTGCGCAAATCCAGCGCCACCGATTTTTTCGCGCGATTGAGGTTTTCCCAACTGAGCGAGCGCCCTTCGCGGGTCAGCATATAGCGGTCGTAATCCAGCCCGCCCACCTTGTGATCGACGCGGATCACCTCGGCCCCCATCTGCGCGCAATACAGCCCGGCAGTGGGCGAGGCGACGAAGCTGGAGACTTCGAGCACGCTGAGGCCGGTGAGCAGATCGTACATCCGCGCTCAGCCCTGTGCACCGGCGGCGAAATCGCGCAGCATCTGCTTGGCGATCACCAGCTGCATGATCTGCGAGGTGCCTTCGTAAATCCGGTACACGCGGGCATCGCGGTAAAACCGTTCGGCCTCATATTCCGCCAGATAGCCCGCACCGCCGTGGATCTGCACACAGCGATCTGCCACCCGGCCGCACATTTCGGAGGCGAACAGCTTGGCGCTGGCGCAGGCGAGGATGGCCTTGCCCTGATTGGCGCGCTCTGCCGCGTCTTTCAGCATACATTCGGCGGCGTACAGCTCCGCCTCGCTATCGGCCAGCATCGCCTGGATCAGCTGGAACCCGGCAATTGGCTCGCCAAAAGCCTTGCGCTCGGTCGCGTAGCGTAAGGCTGTGTCGAGCATCCGCCGCGCATAGCCGCAGCTGGCCGCTGCCACCGACAGCCGCCCGTTGTCGAGGCTTTGCATGGCCGTGGCGAACCCCCGGCCCTCCACGCCGCCCAGCAATGCAGCGCCGGGCAGTTTGACTTCATCCAGATAGATGTCGGCAATATGGCTGCCCGCCTGACCCATCTTGCGGTCGGGCTTGCTGACGCTGACGCCGGGGCTGTCCATTGGCACCAGAAAGGCGCTGACATGGCCATTGCCGGGCAGCGTTTCGGCATGGGTGCGCGCCATGATCAGGCCCAGCTTCGCTTGCGGGGCGTTGGTGATATAGCGTTTCGATCCGGTCAGGATGTAGCCATCGCCATCCGCCTTGGCAGTGGTCGCCATGGCTGCGCTGTCGCTGCCCGATCCCGGCTCGGTCAGGCCGAAACACGCGATCTCACCTGTTGCAATACGCGGCAGCCATTCGGCTTTCTGCGCGTTGGTGCCGCCGTTTTTCAGCGCCGAACACACCATACCCAGATTGATCGAAGCGGTGGAGCGATAGGCAGGCATGGCGTGTGAAAGCACACGGATGGTCTCGACATATTGCGGGATATTCATCCCCGCGCCGCCAAATTCCTCGGGCGTGGTGAGGCCGAACAGCCCCATCTCGCGCATCTCGTCGACGATTTCGGGCGGGACGGCATCGTCCGCGATCACCTGCGGTTCGGCAGGGATTAGCCGGTCGCGGACATAGCGGTGCAATTGTTCGATAAACTGGGCGAAGACCGTCTGGTCCATACCGGCAGGTCCGCCCGCCTGTGTCACTCGGCAGGTTCGGCTGCCGCTGCGGCGTCCTGCGCGCCTGCTTCGGCAGGAACGGTGCCCTCGGGCAGGCGGCGCTGCTCGATCATTTCAGCAGCCTCGTCCAGTGCCTGCGCTTCATTGGCGGTAATGGCGGTGGGGTCGGCGGGTTCGTCGGAACCGCTACAAGCGGCCAGGGCGATCAGGCCGGCGAGTGCGATTGCTGCGCGGAAAGTCATGGCGTCTGGCCTCTCGCCCGGGGTGCGGGGCTATAGACTGCACAAATGCGGGTGAGCGGCGATGGTCGCACGCTCACCCGGCAATGTCAGTCACTATTGTCAGTTGGTTTCGTCTTCAGCCAGCGCTTCCATTGCCGCTTCGGCAGTGGCGGCGGCATTGTCGCCAGCCGATTCGATTCTCTGCTGCTCGGAGACGGACGGCGCAGCGGGCGCGGTGTCGCCTTCACCAGCGGTTGCGGCAGCGGCTGTGGCGTCAGCATCGGCGACCGGCGTTTCGGTCACATCGGCCAGCGCTTCGTCAGCAGTAATTTCAACGGTATCGGCCTCAGCTTCGGTCGAGGCGTCATCGGTGCTGCCGCAAGCGGCGAGCGCCAGCGTGGCGGCGGTGAGCGCGGCAAAACGGAACTTCATCTGCAATTCTCCTGCGATCCGGCGGAATGCCGGAGGGTCGGATACCGTGTTAATATGGCAATGGGCGCGCGGCCAAGGGGAAAATGCGTGCTGCGCGGTTGCGCCCGCCCCGCGATACCGCGACAGGTCGGGCGATGCCCGAGCTTGCACCCCCTGAAATTGCCGATTCCGATCCCGCTCTGGCGCCTGCGCGCGAGGAATTGCGCCGGGTGTTCGGTTTTGACGATTTTCGCGGGCGGCAGGCCCAAGTGGTCACGCGGGTGCTGGCCGGGCAATCGACGCTGGCAGTGATGCCCACCGGCGCGGGCAAGTCGCTGACGTACCAACTGCCCGCCACCATGCTACCGGGCACGTGTCTGGTGGTCAGCCCGCTGATCGCGCTGATGCATGACCAGCTGCGCGCCGCGCGCGCCAATGGCATCCGCGCGGCCACGCTGACCAGCGCCGATGCGGACTGGCGCGAGACGCAGGATGCGTTTCGCAGCGGCGAGCTGGACCTGCTCTATGTCGCGCCCGAACGCGCCAGCCAGCCAGCGTTTCGCGAATTCCTGGCTTCCTCACCGCTCAGCCTGTTCGCCGTGGACGAGGCGCATTGCGTCAGCGAATGGGGCCATGATTTCCGCCCCGATTACCGCCAGCTGCGCCCACTGATGGATGCTTTTGGCCATGTCCCCCGGCTGGCGCTGACCGCCACTGCCGACCGCCAGACCCGCGCCGATGTGATGTCGCAGCTGGGCATTCCCGATGACGGGTTGGTGCTGGCGGGTTTTGACCGGCCTAATATCCGCTATGCCGTGCGCCCGCGCGACAATGCGGTGCGCCAGCTGACCGCGCTGATGAAAGAACAGCCGGGGCCGGGGATTGTCTATGCTCCCACACGGCGCAAGGTGGAAGATCTGGCGGAGAAGCTGGCGGCGGCCACGGGGCGGCAGGTCGCGCCCTATCACGCCGGGCTGGACCCCGCGACGCGCGCTGCCAATCAGGCGGCCTTCGTGGCGAGTGAGGACCGCGTGATCGTGGCCACGGTGGCGTTTGGCATGGGGATCGATAAGCCGGATGTCCGCTTTGTCGCGCATGTCGGCGTGCCGAAATCTGTCGAGGGGTATTATCAGGAAACCGGCCGCGCGGGCCGCGACGGCGATCCTGCGCACGCAGTGATGCTGTGGGGCGCGGGCGATTTCGCCACCGCGCGGCAACGCCTGTCCGAAGTGGACGAGGCGCGCCGCGGGGCGGAACGGGCGCGGCTGGATGCGCTGGCCGGGCTGGTCGAAACCGCCGGGTGCCGCCGCGCCGTGCTGCTGCGCCATTTTGGTGAAGACCCGCCTGCCACCTGCGGCAATTGCGACAATTGCCTGTTCCCGCCCGGCGTCACCGATGTGACAGAGCTGGCGCGCAAGCTGCTCTCCGCCGCCTATCGCACAGGCCAGAGCTTTGGCCTTGGCCATTTGCAAAAGGTGCTGACCGGCGCGGAGGATGAGCGCGTGCGCCAGCGCGGGCATGACCAATTGTCGGTATTCGGGATCGTCGGCAGCGAGGAGGCGCGGATGCTCCAGCCGCTGTCGCGCGCTTTGCAGGCGCGCGGTGATCTGGTGGCGACCGAGCATGGCGGGCTGGCGCTGGGCGGATCGGCCCGCGCGATCCTGACGGGCGAGAGCGTGGTCGAGATCGTCATCCCCCCGCGCGCCACGCGCAGCCGCCGGGGCCGTGACGCTGCACCCAATCCGGTGGGTGATCCGCTGTTTGAGGCATTGCGCGAAACCCGGCGCGAACTGGCCACCGAAGCGGGCGTGCCGCCCTATGTGGTGTTTCACGATTCGACCCTGCGCGAGATGGCGACGCACCGTCCGTCCGACCTTGCCGCAATGGGCGAGATAGCGGGCGTCGGCGCAAAAAAGCTCGAAGCTTATGGCGAGCGGTTCCTGAGGACCATCGAACAGAATTGACACAACCCTCATTTGATATAAACATGATATCAGATTTATATCATAGTTGATTCGCAATGACGGTGGAACTTAAAGGAATGAACATCAGCCGGGAGCGTCCGGCGACCAGCACGAATGGCTATATCATGCTGCTCGTGCTGCTGGCAATTGTGGTTGTCGCAGCGTTTGTGATTCCGCAATTCGTTCCAGTCAGCGGCTCGAGCAAAGCCGCCAAGCTGACCTTCATCGGGACGATTATTGGCACAATACTGGCGCTGGGGGTGGTCGCTTCCGGCTTCTTTATGATCCAGCCCAATATGGCAGCCGTAATTACAATGTTCGGCGCTTATCGCGGGACCGAGCGGACTGAGGGGCTACGCTGGGTATGGCCATGGATGATGCGCACCAAGCTCAGTGCGCGGGCTCATAACATTCATTCCGAGCGGGTGAAAATCAACGATTTTCGCGGTAACCCCATTGAAATTGCGTGCAATGTGGTCTGGCGCGTGGCCGACACTGCGCAGGCCAGCTTCGATGTCGACGACTACAAAGAGTTCGTGAATATCCAGATCGAGGCCGGATTGCGCACCGTGGGTTCGCGCCATCCCTATGACGATTTCGAAGGCGAGGCAGTCACGCTGCGCGGCGGCGGTGAAGTGGTCGCGCAGGAATTGCTCGAAGAGCTGAACGACCGGCTGCACGTCGCTGGGATTGTGGTTGACGAAGCGGGCCTGACCCATCTGGCCTATGCGCCCGAAATCGCCAGCGCCATGCTGCGTCGCCAGCAGGCAGATGCGGTGATCGCCGCGCGCTCCAAACTTGTGATCGGCGCGGTCGGCATGGTCGAAGACGCGCTGACCAAGCTGAGCCAGGACAATATCGTTGAACTGGATGACGAGCGCCGCGCGGCGATGGTGTCCAATCTGATGGTGGTACTGTGCGGCGAGCGCGAGGCGCATCCGGTGGTCAACGCCGGTTCGCTTTATTAAGCGCGACCCTTGGCCAGCTTGTCCCAGAAAAAGGCCTTTGCGCTCCGGCTCGACCCGGCGGTCCACGCCGCGGTCGAGCATCTGGCCGCCGACGAGCTGCGCAGCGCCAATGCGCAGATCGAAATGCTGCTGCGCGAGGCTCTGGAGCGGCGCGGGATCCCGGTCCATTCCGGGCCGCGCCCGCGCCGCGGTCGGCCCCCTTCTCAATAGCTGGTGGATCACACCAGGACGAATATTTTTCCCTCATTAACCATTAGGGCGTATGAAAAGCCTATGGTTTCGCCCGGATCCCGCCCCGCAACACGCCCCAGCCTGTGGCCCGTGCTGCTGCTCGCGCTGCTGGCGGTTGGCGCAATTCCGGCGGCGGCACTGTTGGCGCAGGAGGCAGATCGGCCTTTCACGGTCGAGAGTAATGGACGCAGTTACGAAAGCTTGCAGCAGGCCGTCGATGCCATTGGCAGCGGCAGCGGGACGATCCTGATTGCGCCGGGCACATATCGCCAATGCGCGGTGCAGAAGGCAGGCACCATCGCTTATCGCGCGCGCCAGAACGGTACCGCGATATTCGATGGCAAGGCCTGTCAGGGCAAGGCCGCACTGGTGCTGGATGGTGAGGGCGCACAGGTCACTGGACTGGTCTTCGCCAATATTCGCGTCGAGGATCGCAATGGCGCGGGCATCCGGCTGGAGAACGGCCCGCTGACCGTCTCGCAAAGCTGGTTCCGAGATAGTGAGCAAGGCATCCTGACCGTCAACGGCAGAAACAGCGATCTGGCGATCGACAAATCCACTTTTACCCGTCTGGGCACCTGCGAAGGATCGGGCGGCTGCGCCCATGCGATCTATGCGGGCGATTATGGCCGCGTCACCATCACCCGCAGCCGGTTCGAAGCGGGACGCGGCGGCCATTACGTCAAATCGCGCGCCGGACGCACGGTGATCGCTGACAGCAGCTTTGACGATTCGGCAGGCCAGGGCACCAATTACATGATCGACCTGCCCGATGGCGGCACGGGTGCGATTACCGGCAATTGGTTTGTACAGGGACCGGACAAGGAAAACTGGTCCACCTTCATCGCGGTGGGGGCAGAGGATGCCGGATACAGCGCCGATGGGTTGCTGATCGCGGGCAATGACGCGCGGCTGGCCCCCGGCCTGACGCGCAAGCCCGCCTTCGTGGCCGACTGGACCGGCGACCGGCTGGAACTGCGCGACAACCGGCTTGGCCTGGGTATCCGGGAATTTGAACGGCGTTAGTCCTTGTAAGCGCTGTTTCTTCCCACGGAACGCATCGCCGATCTCGGTCGTTAATGCGGCAAGGAGATAGTCATGGCAGGCGGATGGGCGCGTGATGGCGCGGTGCAGGATCAGATTGACGATACGGTAAGCGACGCGGTCAGCATTGCCCGTGCGCGGATGCCCAAGGGTGCCAGCGCCGAATATTGTGACGAATGCGGCGAGGCTATTCCCGAGCGCCGCCGCGCTGCCTTGCCCGGTGTGCGCACCTGTGTCTCGTGCCAGTCGGGCCGCGATAGCGCGGTCAGCCATGCCGCCATCAACCGCCGGGGCAGCAAGGACAGCCAGCTGCGTTGACGCAGCCGCCCGTCCGCGACATGGCGGCGTCTCCCTCCTCTTAGCGGAAAGCCACAGATGGCCAGCTCCCCCTTTATTTGGCTTCAGCACGCGCTGCCGCATCATGCCTTGTCGCGCGGCGTGGGCAAATTGGCTTCGAGCACGGTGCCTATGGTCAAAGATACGCTGATTCGCCGTTTCATCGCCGCCTATGATGTCGACATGGGTGAAGCTGCGCTGCCGGTATCGGACTATGCCAGCTTCAACGACTTCTTTACCCGCGCTCTTAAACCCGGCGCGCGCGCGCTGGGCGATGCGGCAACGCAGATCCTCAGCCCCGCCGATGGCGCGATCAGCCAGATCGGGCAGATCAGTGCAGGACGCGTGTTTCAGGCCAAGGGGCATGACTTTTCCGTTGCGGAGTTGCTGGGCGGCGATGCGAAGGCCGCTGCGCAATTCGAAGGCGGCGCATTCGCCACGATCTATCTGTCGCCGCGCGATTATCACCGCGTCCACATGCCCGCCGCCGGTGAGCTGAACTCGGCCACCTATGTCCCGGGCGATCTGTTTTCGGTCAATCAGGTGACTGCCGAAAATGTCACCGGCCTGTTCGCGCGTAACGAGCGGTTGGCGTGCCTGTTTTCCGGAGAAGTCGGCCAGTTTGCCAGCGTAATGGTCGGCGCGATGATCGTTGCGGGGATTGAAACCGTGTGGTCCGGCCCGGCCGAGCCGCATGGCCGCAAACTGGTCCGGTCCGAATTTGCAGGCGGCGAACGGCAGCTGGCAGCGGGTGACGAGATGGGCCGCTTCGTGCTCGGATCGACCGTGGTGCTGTTGTTCGAACCCGGCGTGGTGGAATGGCTGCCCAGCCTGTCACCGGGAAGCACTGTGCGGATGGGCGAGCCGATCGGACGGCGGCTTTAGCCTGACGACCAGCTAAGGCAGCAAATGCCCGGCGCGGTCGCGCTTGGTGGCCAGATAGCGGGCGTTGTGCGGATTATCGGGCAGCGCGTGCGGCACGCGCTCGCTCACAGTTACGCCTGCTGCCTGCAGCGCCGCGACCTTGGCCGGATTGTTGGTCATCAGCCGCACGGCGCGCAGTCCCAGCAGGTCGAGCATCCGCGCGGCGGTGGCGAAATCGCGCGCCTCGTCGGGCAGACCCAGCCGCGTGTTGGCATCGACCGTGTCAAAGCCCTGATCCTGCAAACGGTATGCGCGCAGCTTGTTGATCAGGCCGATCCCGCGTCCTTCCTGCCGCATATACAGCAATACGCCAGCCCCGCCCGTTGCGGCCTCTGCGGCCATGGCGCTCAGCGCGGCATCCAGCTGCGGCCCGCAATCGCATTTCAGGCTGCCCAGCACATCACCAGTCAAACATTCGGAATGCAGACGGACCAGCGGCGCGCGTTCTGGGTCGGGTCGGCCAATTACCAGCGCCACATGTTCGCGCGTGTCGTTGGGGCTGCGGAAAGCGACAATCTGCGCATCCTCGGCCTCGGCAATTGGCAATTTCGCTCGCGTGGCAATGACCAGCTGCGCCGGATCGGCAAAGGCGGCGATGTCACCTGCTTCCAGATGCACCGGCTCGCCCGCACCCCCCGGCGCGACCAGAAAGGCGGGCAGGATCCCGGCGATTCGCGCCAGCTCCAGCGCGCCGCGGGCCTGATCGTCCCAGTCCAGCGCCAGCGCCTTGAATGGCCCCTTCAGCGGGGTCTGAAGGTCCAGCGCCGGGTCGGCCACAGCCAGCGCCGCCGCCAGATCGAAAGGCTCCGCCCCGCGCAGCAAGACCGGCGCACGCGGCACGGCGGCGTCACGCTGGTTGGCCAGCTTGAGCGTGGCGGCGCGGCTGGCCGACACCAGCATGGCCTCACCCGAAAGCTCGCCAAACCCCGTTTCGACCGGTTGCAACAGCGGCGCACCGGCTATCTGCACCGGCCAGCCATGCCGCAGCGCGTCCACCGCCTGCGCCGCGCGGCGGGCGGGTGATGGCGGCTCGCTCAGAGCGCGAACTCGGTAACCAGCGGGACGTGATCGCTGGGCTTTTCCCAGCTGCGACAATCCTCATGCACATGATGCGCGATGCTTTTCGCGGCCAGTTCGGGGCTGGCCCACATATGGTCCAGCCGCCGCCCGCGATCATTGACGCGCCAGTCCCTGGAACGATAGCTCCACCAGCTGAAATAGCGTTCGGGATCGGGGATATGCTTGCGGCCCAGATCGGTCCAGCCATGCGCATCCATAAACCGCTTGAGTGTTTCGACTTCCAGCGGCGTATGGCTAACCACCTTGAGCAATTGCTTGTGATTCCACACATCGCTTTCCAGCGGGGCAATGTTGAAATCGCCCAGAATCAGCGTCGGCCGGTCAACCGCGTCGGCCCAGCGGGTCATGCGTTCGAGGAAGTCCAGCTTTTGCCCGAATTTGGCATTGATTTCGCGGTCGGGCTCGTCACCCCCGGCGGGCACATAGACGTTTTCGATAATCATGCCCTGATGCGCGGGATCGGTCAGTTCCACCCCGACATGCCGCGCCTCGCCATTGGCCTGCCAGTCATGCCGAGAAAATTCGCGCAGCGGCACTTTCGCGACAGTGGCAACTCCGTGATAGCCCTTCTGCCCGTGCACGGCGAAATGCTCATACCCCAGCGCGCGGAACGCGTCATAGGGGAACTGGTGTTCCTGACATTTGATTTCCTGCAGGCACAGCACGTCAGGCGCCTGTTCCTCCAGAAAGCGGGCGACCGACGGCATCCGCAAGCGGACCGAATTGATATTCCATGAAGCGACTGAGACCATCGGGCGGAGATAGAGAGCGCCGTCGCACGGGTCCAGTGCGGCGAGGCCGGTAACAGGCAACAAAAAACCCTCGCGCCGGGGGCATTGGCACGAGGGTTCCTTGTTAGCGTTCGTCACGCTTGGAACGAAACGGCGTTAGCCGGAGGGATTAACAGGGGGGAAACCCGCTCCGCGCCGCTTCGAAGTCACAAACTATGCCCAATGGGATTGCTGTCCAATGAACGTTGCCGCGCAAATAAACCGAAGGCGCGAACACCTCATGGTTCAACCGTTCAGCGCGGGCGACGGGACGTGCGGCGCGGGTCCTTGAAGGTAAATGCGCTGTCCGCCACGCTGACCCCGTAACGGTGATTGGCCAGCCGCACGGTGGTGCGATGGTTCTGCGAATCGAGCGCCACCCAATGCGTCAGCCGCAAGCCGCCCGGTGCCGAGGCATCACGCGCAAAGATGAGCGTAATGACGCCGAATTCGGGATGCTTGGTGTCGCGCACTTCGATGCTCACCACATCGGGGTGACTGGTGGGCAGCAATTTGCCGTATTTCTTCACATCGCGGCTGGGATCAAGCAGCGCGCCCAGCGGCGAGGAGCTGATGGGCCAGCGCTGGACCTGCTTCACTTCGTAATCGATCAGATACATCGACTTGCCGTTGGACACGACCAGCATGGGCACGCCCTTGCCATATTCGAAGCGGATCTTGCCGGGCCGTTTCAGCGTCATCACGCCCGCCATGGTCTGGCCAGAGCGGTCGGTCTGCGTGAAATCGGCCTTCATGGTCGAAATACCGCGCAAGGCGGCAACGGCCTTGTCCAGATCGCCAGCGGCCGCGGCTGCCGGGGCAGGCGCGGCGGCAAAGGACACGGGAACCGCCGCAGCGGCCAGCGCGAGCGCGACGGCGGTGCGAATCGGATTATGCGAGAAAAAAGACAAGTTGATCATGCTCCTGCAATTAGTGTCGGAGCATTGAACCGTCCGTGAACCCGGGTCGTTCCCGGTGTTCAGGCGGAACGCGGATTACTTGATCTTCGCTTCCTTGAAGTCGACATGCTTCCGCACGACAGGGTCGTATTTGCGGAAGGTCATCTTCTCGGTGGTGTTCCGGGGATTCTTCTTCGTCACGTAGTAGAAACCCGTGTCGGCAGTCGAGACGAGCTTGATCTTGACGGTTGCGGGCTTCGCCATGGCGTGTTCCTAAAGATCGCTGAGGGGCGGTTGGCCCCGGTAAAATTACAGTGAAAAAATAAGGGCGGCGCGCGATGCACCGCCGTCCGGCGCGCCCCTTCGGTGATTCACGGGTAAAAGTCAAGCTGGTGTGCGCATCGGCCTATCGGCGGAATGGCGGCGTTTGACAGGGCGGATTACAGTTCGGGTTTGCCGCGATTGGCTTTTACCGTGCCGCGCACCTTCTTGGCCTTGAGCCGTTTGACCTTACCCACGCGGTTGACGCGGCTTTTTTTACGGGCACGCGGCGGGTTGAGCGCATCGTCGAGAATCGCCGTCAGCCGCTCGCGCGCGGCTTCGCGGTTCTGCTCCTGCGTGCGAAATTCGCGGGCGGTCAGCACGATTTCCCCGGCTTGGGTCAAGCGGCTGCCGGCGATAATTTTGAGCCGCTCGAACGCTTCGGGCGGAATACCGATCTTGAACACATTGACGCGCAATTGCACTGCGGTGGCGACCTTGTTGACGTTCTGCCCGCCGGGGCCGGAGGCAGCGATAAACTTCTCCTCGGCAATCTCCAGCGCGCGGTCGACAATCTTACCCATCGGTAAAGCCGAGCGCGGCAAAATCCGCAGGCAGCGGCGCGGTGGCGGCCACTGGCGGCTTGCCCGCGCGCGGCACGGTGAGCGCTGCGGAATGCAGCATGGTGCGCGGCGCACCCTTGCCATTGCCATAGACCGGATCGCCCAGCAGCGCTGTGCCCAGCCCGGCCAGCGCATGGATGCGAATCTGGTGTGTGCGTCCGGTCTCGGGGAGGAATTCCAGCAGCGCGTGGCCGCCCACGTCCTGTAACATCCGCCAATGCGTGACCGAAGGTTTGCCCTTCTTGGCGGCAATCATCCGCCAGCCTTTTTCGGCGCTGCTGATTTTCGACAGCGCCAGTTCGATAGTACCCTCGGTCTGGTCGGGTACTCCCGCCAAAACGCCAAGATAGCGTTTCTCGACCACTCGCTCCTCGAACGCCCGGCCAAACCGCGACAGCGCCTTGGGATTGCGCGCCAGCAGCAGGCAGCCGCTGGTATCGGTATCCAGCCGGTGAACCGGGACCGGATCGCGCTGGAACCCCAACCGCAGCTGTTCGAAATGGTCTTCGAGCGCGGGGCCGCCCTTGCGCGGGCGGTCAATCGACAGACCCGCAGGCTTGTCGATCACCAATGCCTCGGCGTCTTCGAAGACGATAGCAATATTCTTCATGAACCCTTCAATTCCGCGCGCACCAGCTGGCGCAGCGCATTGCCGAGGAAAAATCCGTCCTCGAGATCGGCGATTGTCAATTCGGCCTCGCGCGCCTGATCCGTGTCGATCAGCGACTGGCGCAGCACGCCGGGCAGCAGCCCCAGATACAGCGGCGGGGTCAGCAGCACACCGTCCTCCCCGCGCACGAAGATAGAGGAAATGCAGCCCTCGGTCAGCAGCCCGTCCTCGCACACGAACAGCGCCTCCTGCGCATCATGTTCGCGCGCGATGCGCTGGCCCTCGTCATAAAAGCCGCGGTCGGTGGTTTTGTGGCGCAGCCGCCAGTCACCCGGATCGACTGGCAGCGGCAGCACGATGCAGCGTGCGGGCTCAGGCCACGGCGCGGGAATGTCCGAGGCTTCTAGCGCGATGGCCCCGCTGCGCGCCGCGAGCAAGCGCACGCGAGATGGCTGTTCCAGCACAAAGCACAGCGCGTGCAGCTGGTTGCGCGCCTCGTGCCGGTCAAAGGCAAAGCCCAGCTCGGCAGCGCTTTGTTTCATCCGTAGCAGATGCGCCTCGAGCAGCGGAATCCCGCCATCGGGCATAAAGCGCATGGTTTCGATCAGATCGAATTGCGCGGCCTTGTGATCGGGCGAACTGGCGCGGGCGAACGCGCCTTTCAGCAGGGCTTCGCGCCATTCGGTGCGCATCTCGCTATCGGCGACGATGGCCCCGCCCACACCCAGCACCGCCTTGCCGCGCGCATTCTCGATCTCGGTCAGCCGCAGGGTGCGGATTGCGACATTGAACGCCGCATCGCCCGACGCATCGATTCGCCCGATGGCACCGCAATAGGGACCGCGCGGCGCCGCTTCGACCGCATCAATCAGCTCCATCGCGCGAATCTTGGGCGCGCCGGTGATCGATCCGCAGGGGAACAGGGCCCGCACCATGTCGATCGCGCCCGCATCCGGTTTCAGCCGCGCGCGCACTTCGCTCACCATCTGGTGCACGGTGGGATAGCTTTCGATCGCGAAAGGCGCATCGACCCGCACGCTGCCCGCCTCGGCAACCCGTGCCAGATCGTTGCGCATCAGGTCGACGATCATCAGATTCTCGGCCTTGTCCTTGGCCGAATTTGCCAGCTCTTCAGCCAGCGCCCGATCCTGCGCCGCATCATTGCCGCGCGGGCGGGTGCCCTTCATCGGCTTGGCCTTGGCGTCTTGCCCCTTGAGCGAGACAAACAGCTCTGGCGACAGGCTGAGCAGCCAGTGCGAACCATCGAACACCACTCCGCCATAACCTGCCTGCGCAGCCGGACGCAGCGCAGCATAAAGTCCCAGCGGATCGCCGGTGAAGCCGCCGGCCAACGGTAAGGTGAGATTGGCCTGATAGATATCGCCCGCACGGATCGCTTCCTGCAATTGCGCGAACGCCTCGGCGTAGCCGCCCAGTGATATTTGCGGTTCGAGGGGGCCGACACTGCCGGGACCGGTCGCACGCGCGGCCAGCCATCCGGGCATTTCGGCAGCAGCAATGCGCTCGTGATTGTCAAACAGCCCCAGCCATACCAGCGGCCCCGCGCCGCCGCTGCGCGCATCGGCCAGCCCTTGCAACCTGTCCTCCAACGCCAGCCCGGCCTCGTAAGCGATATAGCCCGCCAGCGTACCGCCCGCCTGCCGCGCCGCATCAGCAGCGGCCAGCACCTCGGCCACATCTCCGGGCCGCCGCGCCACGAACACTGCGTGCGGGTTTTCAAACAGCAACGCGTCAGCCGCGCCGCTATCGCGGGCATCATCGAGGAGGACGAAGGGATGCCGGTCGGCCATCGGCAGCAGCATTTAACCGCTCGCGCCGCCATGTCGAGGCATTGCTTGACCGCGCCTGTACCGCTGCGCCACACGGGAGGCCAAATTTGAACGGGAGCGACAGGCGATGAGCGAGATTTTTCTCGGATTGGGTGAGGATGGCCAGCGGCAGGTATTGCGACTGGCGCAGGCTAACCGGCACGGCCTGATCGCCGGGGCAACGGGCACCGGCAAGACCGTGACATTGCAGGGGCTGGCGGAGAGTTTTTCCGCCAATGGCGTGCCGGTGTTTCTGGCCGATGTGAAGGGCGATTTGTCCGGCATCGCCATGGCCGGTTCGGCGCAATTCAAGCATGCCGACAAGCTGGAAGCGCGCGCGCAGGAGTTGGGCATGGCGGATTATGCCTATGCCGATAATGCGGCGGTTTTCTGGGATTTGTTCGGCAAAAAAGGCTTCCCGATCCGCACTACGGTAAGCGAGATGGGGCCGCTGCTGCTGGCCCGCCTGCTCGACCTCAACGACACGCAGGAAGGCGTGTTGAACATCGTGTTCAAATTCGCTGACGAGGAAGGGCTGCTGCTGCTCGATCTGGGCGATCTGCAATCGATGCTGGCCTATACGGTCGAGAATGCGAAGGATCTGTCGGCGCGTTACGGCAATGTCACCCGCGCCAGCGTGGGGGCGATCCAGCGCCAGCTGCTGTCCTTCGAAAGCCAGGGCGCGGATATGTTCTTTGGCGAACCGGCGCTGGAAATCGACGATTTTCTTAAGCTGGACGATCAGGGGCGCGGGATTATCAATATCCTGTCCGCCGACCAGCTGATGCGCAGCCCGAAGCTGTATGCGACTTTCCTGCTGTGGCTGCTGGCCGAACTGTTCGAAACGCTGCCCGAGGTCGGCGATTCCGACAAACCCAAGCTGGTGTTCTTCTTTGACGAGGCACATTTGCTGTTCGACGATGCGCCCAAGGCGCTGACCGACAAGGTGGAGCAGGTGGTGCGGCTGATCCGATCCAAGGGCGTGGGTGTCTATTTCGTCACGCAGAACCCGATCGACATCCCGGAAGAAATCGCCGGCCAGCTGGGCAATCGCGTCCAGCACGCGCTGCGCGCCTTTACCCCGCGCGACAAGCGGGCGATCAAGGCGGCGGCGGAAACTTTCCGCATCAATCCCGACCTCGATGTCGAACAGGCGATCACCGAATTGCGCGTGGGCGAGGCGCTGGTGTCGACTCTGCAGGAAGACGGCGCGCCCGGCGTGGTCCAGCGCACGCTGATCAAACCGCCGCATTCGCGGTTGGGTACGGTTACAGCCAAGGAACGCGCGATCATCAATTCGCTCAGCCCGCTCGACGGCAAATATGATGAAGCGGTCGACCGCGAAAGCGCGGAGGAAGTGCTGGTGCAGAAAGCTTCTGATGCTGCTGCGACGGCAGAAGAGGTTGCCGAAAAGGGCCGCGAGAAAGTCGGCAAACGGGCGCGCAAGACCACTTCGCTGTGGGAGAAAGCCAGCAAGGCGGCGATGGGCGCGGCGGCGGGATCGGCGGCCAGCGTGGCGGCGGCGGCCATCCTCGGCAAGAAATCGCGCGCCAATCCGGTGCGCACAGCGGCCACTGCGGCGGCAGGCACGGTGGCGACCAGTTTCGGCGGGGCATTTGCCGGGAGATTTGTGCGCAATCTGGTCGGCGGGCTGATGCGTTAAGCCAGCGGAATCCGGATTTCGGCGCGCAAGCCGCCTTCGGGGCGGTTGGCCAGCACGAGCGTGCCGCCATGCTGCTGCGCCACGGCGCGGGCCAGCGCCAGTCCCAAACCTGCGCCGCCGGTCTCACGGTTGCGGCTGTTTTCGCCGCGCGTGAACGGTTCGAGCATTTCGGCGATGCGGCTCTCGGGAATCCCCGGCCCGTCATCATCGACGCGCAGTATCGCCTCGCCGCCCTCGGTCACCACTGAAACGCGCGCGCCGCCCGCATAGCGCAGCGCATTGGACACCAGATTGCGCAGACCGCGCTTCAACCATGTCAGATGCACCGGAGCCACCACGCGCTCGCCCAGCGCCAGCTCGACCGGCTCGTTTAGATCCTCGAATTCCTCGACCACAGAGGCCGCCAGCGCGCCCACGTCGGTACGCTCGGCAGCGGCATCATTGCGGCCAATGCGGGACAGCGCGAGGATTTCGTCAAGGGTGCGGGTGATCTCTTCGATGGTCGCGGCCATCTTGGTGCGCGCGGTTTCATCGTCAATGCCTTCGATCCGAACTCTCAGCGCGGTTAGCGGGGTTTTGAGATCATGCCCGATCGCCCCCAGCATCACGTCCTTTTCATCCAGCATCGCGCCGATCCGCGACTGCATGGCATTGTGTGCGGTGATCAGGCGGCGGATGTCCTGCGGCCCGGTGTCGGGCAGCGGTGGCTCTTCCGAGCCAGTGCCGGTGAAGCGCCGGGTGCGCTCTGCCAGGGCCGCCAGAGGGCGCGTAATCCGCCGCAGCACCAGATACAGCAACCCGACCAGCACCGCGAACAGGATCAGCGTTTGCAGCACCAGCGTGCGCAGGATCTGGCCATCGCGCGGCGGGACCGGAAGCCGGGCGACCTGCCAGTTCTCGGCGCCCTCCTGTTTCAGGCCGATGACCATCACATCATGCGGCAGGCTGCGCAATGTCTGGTCGAGCAGCGGCAATTCTTCGCGCATCTGCTGCGCCAGAGGATCGTCCGCCAATGGATGGCGGGTGATGGCCAGGGCATCGATGGCAATACCTTGCGTCTGTAACAGCGCGGTCAGCGCGCGTTCGCGGCGGGTGTCGCGCGGCTCGCCGGGTCCAATGGGATTGGTCCGGGTTTCGTCATAGCGGAAGCGGCGCGGCAGGCGGATCGCCTCGGAACTATCGCGGGCGGGGTCAAAGCGGTGCGGCCCATGACGGCGGTCGCCGCGCATGGCCTCATGCCGCCCGCTGCGGCGCGGCCCGCTCAGCAATTGGAAAGCGGCGGCGTGGACGATCACCAATTCGCGGCGCTGTTCGGCGGCGCGGTACAGCAGCACTGCCGAAATTGCCTGCGCGATCAGCAGCGCGGCGGCCAACGCCAGCATCACCTGGCCCAGCATACTGCGCGGCAGCAGCCGCATCAGCGCGCGTCCTGCGCGGCAGTGCGGGTGACATCGCAGCCGAATCGGTAGCCGCCGCCGCGCACGGTCTGGATGAAATGCGGGTTGCGCGTGTCGGCCTCTACCTTGCGGCGCAGGCGGCTGACCTGGTTGTCGACCGCACGGTCAAACAATTGCGCCTCGCGGCCCTGCACCATGTCGAGCAAGCGGTCGCGGTCGAGCACCTGACGCGGGTGGTCGCAAAACGCCCGTAGCAGGCGAAATTCGGCAGTAGAGATGGGGATCAGCGTGCCGTCGGGATCGGTCAGGCGGCGTTTGAGCGGATCAAGTGTCCAGCCTTCAAAATGATAGGCCTGCTGCTCATCCGCCGGAACGGCAGTGCGGTCCGACCGGCGCAGCACCGAACGGATCCGCGCCACCAGCTCGCGCGGTTCAAACGGCTTGGCCACATAATCATCGGCGCCAATTTCCAGCCCGACAATGCGGTCCATCGGCTCGCCCTTGGCGGTCAGCAGGATCACCGGCAGGCCATGCGCCTCGACCAGATGGCGGGTCAGCGACAACCCGTCCTCGCCCGGCATCATGATGTCGAGCAGCACCAGATCGGGCATTTCGCCCAGCAGCATACTGCGCGCAGCAGCAGCGCTGGCGGCCTCCTGCACGCGGAACCCCTGGCGCGTGAGATACTCCGCCAGGGGTTCGCGCAGGGATTGCTCGTCATCGACCAGCAGCAGGGTGGTGGGCGCGGGTTCGGTCATGTCCTGTCCCGCGCCTACCGTCTGGTGCCGGTTTGAGGCAAGCGGCTCAGTTGCCAGCGCGGTCGCGGCGGCGTTCGTGCCGCTGGCTGCGCATGGCATTGTGCCCGGCCTTCAGCTCGGCTTCGGAAAGCGAGCCATTGGCATCGCTGTCCATCATGCCGAAATGTGCGGTGATGCCGGCATCGAATTCGGCGCGCGACACCGATTTGTCTCCATCGGCATCGGCCATCGCCAGCATGGTGTGAGCGCCGCCGCGCATTCCGTGATGGCCGCCGCGTTCGCCCTTGCCGCCACCCATGCGGTGCTTGCCGCGCTTGCCGTCACCCATCTGGTGGCCGCGGCCTTCGTGCGCTGTTTCAAGTTCGGTTGCGGACAGTCCGCCGCTGTTATCAGCGTCCATCTTGGCGAAGCGATCGGCCATGTGATCGCTGCGGCGCTCACTGCGCTGCTGCATCCGTGCGGCATGGGCGGCCTGCATTTCGGCCTGCGAGATTTCGCCATCACCGTCGGCGTCCATTCCGGCGAAACGCTCGCCCATCTTGGCCGTACGGTCGGCAGCGTTGATCGCGCCGTCATTGTTGACATCCATCCTGGCGAACATCTGCGCGCCATGCGCCTGCATTTCCGCCAGCGTTACTGCGCCATCGCCATTGGCGTCAGGGTTGGGGCGGTCATGATCGCGGGCAAGCGCAGCGTGCGCGCCGGTCAGCGCCAGTGCGGCGGCTGAAAGGGTCAGGGCAAACTTCTTCATGGTGGTTCTCCGAATGTAAAAACGAAGAGCTGCGACGGTGCCTGCAACAGGGTGAGGGGGGGAAAGTGGCCGACCCGCCGCAACTCATGGATTGGTTATAGGCGCGCTTTGTCGCAGCTTTATCCCACGCCCAGCGTGAATTGTAACGCTTTGTCCCGTTCATGCCGCGGTGTTCAGCCGCGTGACAGCTGGTCAGCGTGGGCGATGCTGGGTGCCCTCGCCAGCGGTGATGAAGATCGCGGTGGCCGTTCCTTCGACATTGGCGGTGTGCCAGACGCCCGGCGGATTGACGATATATTCGCCCGCTTCGAGCATGACCGTCTGGTCTGTGCCGCCGTCAATTTCCTGGATCAGAGTCATCTGGCCAGCGGTGCAGATCACCACTTCGCTGCCATGCGGATGCATTTCCCAGCTGGTCCAGTCTTCGGTAAACTCATATTGCGACACCAGCCGCCCTTCGGCCCCGTCCGCGCCGTGCCGCGCGCCATAGCCTTCGTACCATTCCATGCCCGAAAACTCGGGCTGCGGCACCGCAGTCGCACCCAGTCCGAGGTGCAGGAAGCTTTCGGACAGGGTGCGTTTGTCGGTCATGTCAGGACACTTTGTCCATCAGGAAGGCGTTGAACTTGTTGCCATCGGGATCGCGGAAATAGGCGGCGTAGAAAACCACGCCAGTGGGGTCCGGCTCCCCGCGCGGGCCGGGTGCGCCCTCGTCACTGCCGCCATTGGCAAGCGCGGCATCGTAAATCCGCTGTACATGGTCGCGGTCCTTTGCTTCCAGCGCCACCATCGTGCCATTGCCGGATGTCGCAGCCTTGCCATCGAACGGCTTGGTGGCCGCAAAGCCCGGCGCGCCGCCCATTTCGCCCCAGGCGATAAAGCTGTCGAATTCCATCATCCGCCCCACACCCATTTCCTTGGCGATGGCGTCATAGAAAACGGCGGCGCGTTCGAGATCATTGGTCCCGAGAGTAACATAACCAAGCATGCGATTTCTCCTATCAAGCGACTCGCAGCATCGGAACATTATGGGAACATAAGTGCTTCTACAAGGGTGCGCATTCGGCTTCGAGCCAGGCCAGATCATCGCCATCGAGCTGCGGCGCGAGGATAGCGCGAACCTGCGCGTGGTAATCGTTCCACCAGGCAATTTCGCGCGGTGTCAGCATGGTCTTGTCGACCAGCCGCCGGTCCAGCGGCACGAAGGTCAACGTCTCGAAGCCCAGATATTGGCCTTCGCTCTGAGCGATATCGGCGGCCACGGTCAGGATCAGGTTTTCAATGCGAATGCCGTATTCGCCTGCTTTGTAATAGCCCGGCTCGTTCGACAGTATCATGCCTTCGCGCAGCGGTGTTTCGGTTCCGGGGAACGCGCCGCCGGGCTTGGAAATCCGCTGCGGCCCTTCATGCACCGACAGATAGCTCCCGACGCCGTGGCCGGTGCCGTGGCCGTAATCGACACCGCCAGCCCACAGATGCATCCGCGCCAGCGCATCCAGTGCGCCGCCGCTGGTGCCATCGGGGAAGACCGCCAGCGCCAGTTCGATATGACCCTTGAGCACCCGCGTGTTGCGGTCGATCATTTCCGCGCTCGGCTGCCCCGGCCCGACCCACACGGTGCGGGTGATGTCGGTGGTGCCGTCATCATATTGACCGCCCGAATCGCACAGGAAAATGCTGGAGGGCGGGATGGTGATGTTGCTGTCTTCATCAACCTTGTAATGCGGCAGGGCGGCATGGCCCGCCGCGGCGCTGATGGTGTCGAAGCTGGTATCGCGCAGCGCAGCGCTCTGCCCCCGGAATTCGCGCAGTTTGGCTGCCGCGCCCAGCTCGTCAAGCTCGCCCTTGGGCGCCTCCACGCTCAACCAGCGCAGGAACCGCGTCACCGCCGCCCCGTCGCGCGCCTGAGCATCGCGGTGGCCCTGTTGTTCGGCGGGTGTCTTGATCGCCTTGGGCAACACGGCGGGATCGGCATCGCGCACCAGCTTCGCGCCGCCTGCCTGCAAGGCGTAGAATATGCCTGCCACCGCGTGCTTGGGATCGACCGCGACAGTCTTGCCCGACAGACTGCCCAGCGTGGGCAGGAAGTCCGCACGGTCGCGGACCTTTACCGCATTGCCGAGATGCTGCGAGAGTTCGGGGCTGACCTTTTCGGGCGCAATGAACAGTTCGGCAGTGCCATCGGCATGGGCGACCACATAGGACAGGGCCACCGGCGTGTTGGCCACATCGGCCCCGCGCATATTGAGCAGCCATGCCACCGAATCCAGCGCGGTGATGACTGTGGCGTCATAGCCTTCGCGTTTCAGCCAATCGGCAATTTCGGCGCGCTTGTCGGCGCTGGACCGGCCCGCGAATTTGTCGTCATGCGGGACCGCGAGCGCGGCGGAGGGCGCCGGGCGATCCTGCCACACCGTGTCGATCGGATTGCTGTCCACCGGCACCAGCGTGATGCCGCGCTTGGCGAACAGCGCCTCGGCATCTTCGGCCCAGTCAATGCCGTGCAGCCATGCGTCATAGCCGATTTTCGCTCCCTGCGGCGCATTGGCGGCAAGCCATTTGGCCGGGCTGGTGGCGGGGACATCCTCGTAATCATAGAGCTCGCCCGACACCTGATCGCGCACCTGCACGGTATAGCGGCCATCGGTAAACATCGCGGCACCCTTGCCCGAAAACTCGCCCGCCAGCACCGCCGCGCTGCCTGCGCTGCCGCCAAAGCCGGTCAGCCAGGCCAGCCGCTGGGCATATTCGCCGACGTATTCGCTCATATGTTCGTCCGAGATCGGAATCACAAAGCCGTTCAGCCCGCGTTTGGCCAGTTCCTTGCGCAGGGCGTCGAGGCGGGCTTCATGGGTGTGCATCAGCATCGTAATCTACCTTTTGTCGGAGCCGTTCGCCCATCGGGCGAGTTGGCGCTTGCGGCCCATCACCGGGCGGCATAGTCAGGAACCCATCATAGCGATCTGCGGCGGGTCTTTCCACCGCTGCGGACATAGGTAAGGGACAAGCCATGCGACTGCCGCGTTCGATTGCCTTCATCACCGCCTGCACATGGCTTGCTGCCGCGCCCGCAGCAATGGCCCAGACCCCTGCCGACAAGGATCAGACCCCGTTGAATCAGCCCGCCAAACCGCCCGTAAATCCGCCTTCGGCCGACAAGCGCGCGCATTCCTATACCCACCACGGGATCACCATTTCCGATCCCTATCACTGGCTGAAAGATCAGGGCTATCCCGAGGTTGATGACAAGGATGTGCTCGACCATTTGAAGGCCGAAAACGCCTGGTTCGAGACGCGGATGGCTTCGCAAAAGGGGCTGGTCGATACGCTGTTCGAAGAGATCAAGGGACGCATCAAGGAAGACGATTCCTCAGTGCCCCAGAAAGATGGCGACTGGCTGTACTGGTCCGAATTTTCGCCCGGTCAGGAATACCGCAAACATTACCGCCGCGCGGCCAGTGGCGGCGATCCGGTGCTGATCCTTGATGAAAACGCGCTGGCCAAGGATCTGGAATATTTCCGCCTTGGCGCCTTCGCGATGTCGCGCAGCGGGCGCTATCTCGCCTATTCGACCGACACCAGCGGGGCGGAACGCTTCACCATCCGGATCAAGGATCTGACCACAGGCGAGCTGCTGGCGGACGAGATTCCCGGCACGCTGGCCGGTCCGGTCTGGGCGGCGGGTGACAGCGCCATTGTCTATGGTCTGGCGACCAAGGAATGGCGCGTCGACAATGTGCGGCTGCACCGACTGGGCGAGGCCAATGATCAGGATGTCGAGCTGTATCACGAGAATGACGAGACCTTCCGCGTTGGCAGCGGGTTGTCCGCGCAGGAAGACTGGCTGATCATCGCGGCGGGCGACAATGAAACCACCGAAGTGCGGCTGGTGCGCGCCGATGATCCCACAGGGCCGCAGTTGCTGGTCAAACCGCGCAAGAAAGGCGTCGAATATGATGTCGACGTGCGTGACGGGACGCTGTTCGTCCATACCAACGATGATCACGTCAATTTCCGCCTCGCCACCGCCAGCCTTGATGCGCCCGGTGACTGGACCACGCTGATAGCGGGGTCGGACGAGTTTTATCTGTCGGAATTCGATCTGTTTGCCGATTTTTACATCACCGAAGGGCGGCTGAACGGCCTCGATCAGGTGCAGCTGCGCGATTACCGCGATCCGGCAAAGCTGACCGCGATCCCCTTCCCCGAGGCCAGCTATTCCGCAGGCCTGTCGAACAATCCCGAATACGCCTCAAACAAGCTTCGGCTGGCTTATGAAAGCATGGTCACGCCCGATTCGGTCTATGATTATCATGTCGCCAGCGGCGAGCTGGAACTGCTCAAGCAGCAGGAAATTCCCAGCGGTTACGATCCCTCGCTCTACACGACCGAGCGGCTGGAAATTCGCGCGCGTGACGGCACGATGGTCCCGGTCAGCGTGGTGATGCGCAAGGACCGGCCCAAGGCGGCAGACGGCGGGGCCGGACCGCTGCATCTCTATGCCTATGGCGCCTATGGCTATGCGGTGCCGCCGGGCTTCACCGTGTCGCGGCTCAGCCTGATCGATCGCGGGTTTGCCTATGCCATCGCGCATATTCGCGGCGGCGATGATCTGGGGCGCAATTGGTATCTGCAGGGCAAGATGAATGCCCGCACCAACACCTTCAACGATTTCGTCGATGTGGCGAAGGGATTGGTGGAGCGCGGCATCACGCAAAAGGGCCGGATCAGCATTTCAGGCGGTTCTGCCGGCGGCGAGCTGATGGGCGCGGTGATCAACACCGATCCCGATCTGTGGGGCGCAGTGGCGGCGCATGTGCCGTTTGTCGATGTGCTCAACACCATGCTCGATGACAGCCTGCCGCTGACGCCGGGCGAATGGCAGGAATGGGGCAATCCGATCACCTCGAAACAGGCGTTTGCCTATATGCTCAGCTACTCGCCCTATGATCAGGTGGTGGCGCAGGATTATCCGCCGCTGCTGGTCACCGCCGGCTTGAACGATCCGCGCGTCACTTATTGGGAACCAGCCAAATGGGTCGCCAAGCTGCGCGAGCTGAAGACCGACGACAACGAACTGCTGCTCAAAACCAATATGGGTGCAGGGCACGGCGGCAAATCGGGCCGTTATCAATCGATCTATGAAACCGCCGAGGAGTTCGCTTTCATTCTGTGGCAGCTGGGTATGACCAAGCAGCCGTGAGCGTCCGCTTCCGCAAGAGCTTTACGGCACTGCCCCAGCACATCGACGAGCTGGGGCACGTCAACAATATCGTGTGGGTGCAATGGGTGCAGGACCTTGCCACCGAGCATTGGCGCGCGCTGGCGGCGCCTGAACATGATGCGGCTTTCATCTGGGTCGTGGTGCGGCACGAGATCGATTATCGGGGCAATGTAGATGTAGGCGACAGTGTTACTGCTGAAACCTGGATCGAAGGGCAGCCGCTTGGGGCAACTTCGCTGCGCCGGGTCGATTTCAGCGATGCGGCTGGCAAGGTGATTGTCTCGGCAGCGACAAACTGGGCGATGCTGGACCGCGCCAGCGGGCGGCTGGTACGCGTCCGGCCGGAAGTGGTCGCGCCCTTCTTCGCTTAAGCGAAGGCAGTCGAGCCGGTTTCGTCCTCGTCTTCGGGAACAAACATTTCCAGCTGATCCTCGACCGTACGGTTCCGCCCGCCGCATTTTGCCGCGTAGAGTAGCTGGTCGGCGCGCGAATACAGTGCGGTAAAGTCTATCCCCGGCTGGCCGACGACTTTTCCGAATTCGAGGAAGCCCATGCTGGCGGTCACCGGGCGATCAAACCCGTCCATTTCGGATAATGTGCGCGCAGTGATGGCGCGGCGGCGGGCTTCGGCGCGTTTGGCGGCGCCTTTGCCGCGCAGCAGCAGCAGGAATTCCTCGCCGCCGATGCGGAAGGCCAGCACATCCTGATCGCTACCCGCAGCCAGCGCATCCGCTGCGCATTGGATCACCGCGTCGCCCACCGGATGGCCGTAAATGTCGTTGATCGGCTTGAAATGATCCAGATCGACCACCGCCATCGCGTGGAAGCCGTCAGCGACCAGCGCTTCATAGCGCGTCTCCAGCGCCCTGCGGTTCAGCAGGCCGGTCAGCTCGTCACGCTCGCTCAGTGCGCCCAGCGTGCGCGCTTCATCCATCGCCTGGTCACGCTCGCGGCGGATGCGGATGAAGCGGTTGGCAACCGCCAGCGCGGTGGCGACCACTTCGAACAGCAACGCCAGATTTTGCGGCCAGGTTTCGTCGAATTCCCATCCCAGCACCGGGATGTAAACGCTGGCCAGCTGGGCCAGAATGATCGCGGACAGCGGCGCAAAGCCCCAGATCAGATAAGGTGCCATCCGGCTGCCGCGCCGCTTGGCAACAAACAGCACGGTGAAATAGCCGGCCAGGATCAGCGCATAGACGCCAAAATAGACATGATCGATCCAATAGCCGAATGCATCGGGCAGGAATGTGGTCATCACCCCGCTGGCGATTGCCAATGCCGCGATCGCGATCAGCAGCTTGCGATGCCAGCTGCCCAGATGTTCGCGTTCGATAAAATTATAGGCGAACAGGAATGTCGCCGCGACCATGATGTCGAGGCTGAAATAAGTGATGATCAATTCGGTTGAAAAGCTCAGATTGGTCATCAGCGGGATCAGGCCCGATACTGCGGCGGTCTGCACAAATGCCATAATGCAAAACAGCGCATGAAACAGCGGGAATGGCTCACGCAGCGCGCGGAAGTAGCCCAGATCGAACAGCATCGGGGCCAGCAGCAAACCGCACAGTAGCGCGGCGAAAAGATGCGGCAGCCCGGCAGTGGCGCGGGCCATGAGGCTGTCGGTGAGCTGCGCAGTCACCAGCACTTCGGGATACATTCCGCCATCCAGCACCATCACCACCGCAGCGGCGCGCTCCTTGATCTTTGGCAGGTCGACAACCGATAGCAGGCTGGACGATCCCAACCGCACATCGTCAAACGCAAAGCTCTTTGACGCGCGGCTGCCATCCACGCCTTCGACAATGACGGTCAGCCCGTCGAAATCATAGCGATCGAACTGCGCAAACTGCGGGTTTGGCTGGTCTGCGGGCCGGGCGCGCAAATCGTGGCGGATGACATGGCGCGGTTGCTCCCAGTCCATCTCCGACCCTTCACAAACCCAGCGCGCCGGATCAGCCCGGAGGTCGGTATAGGATGCTGTAAGCTTGCCCGAAGTGTGACAGACCGAGCCGGGCGAAAACACGGCCTGGGCCGACGCTAAAGCAGGCACGACAAAAAAGCCCGCAAAAATCGCAAGCAAAAGCACACGCAAATTGCGCATCGAAAAGGCGGAAAATTCCCGTCCCATCCGACCGCCCTAGAGCCAACGCCTTAAAGGCGGGTTACGGAGAGCGGGATTAGCAATAATTCTTATCCGCGAAGATTCGCAGCCGGGCGGTAGTCATAGCCCAGCTCCATCGCACCTGCTTCACCGGCAGGTTCGGGATCAAATAACGACAGCCGTTCATGGGTGTAGCAATTGCGGCCCTGTTCCTTGGCGCGATATAGCAATTGGTCAACGCGCGAATAGACAATTGTGAAATCGATATTGACCTCTTTGGCCACGTTTTCAATGTCCACAATTCCCATACTGGCAGTTACCGGACGATCAAGCACCGGCACTGCTGTCATCACCCTGTTGGTAATAGCTCGCCGCCGCCGCTCTGCTCGTTCGACGGCATTCGCGCCGCGTAGCAGCAGAATGAACTCTTCACCGCCAATCCGGACAACAAGAGTATTCTCGTCAGGGCAAAGCGCCAGCGCTGTCGCTTTGAGTACTTCATCGCCAATTTGATGCCCAAATTCATCATTGACCGATTTGAAATTGTCGAGGTCGATCAATGCCCAGATGGTAAACCCTTGTTCGAGCAAATGATCGAATTCAGGCTCAAGCCCGCGCCGGTTCATGACGCCTGTCAGGGGATCTTGTAGAACCAATTGTTCCATCACATCAGCCGCTTGCAAGGCTTGGTCGCGTTCGCGTTTAATCTGCAGGAAGCGGTGGCCAACGCCCAATGCGACAATCAGGACCTCGATCCCGACGGCAAGATGCAGCAACTGATCGAGCTCCGAAGGCCCTACATACAGTCCCATCCCGCGGGCAATACGCTCAACCACTGCGAGAATAACAGCGGCCCAGCCGAAAGCGAGATAACGGGCCGCAATGCTTCCTCGGATCAGCGCTTGAAACACGCTAATGGCGTAAATTGCGATTACCGGTAGGAACGAGATAAAATATGCCGAATTGTCAAAAGCGTGGGTAGCATGCAGTTGAAGTCCGAAGAAACCCGATACCGTGAAACTCCATACCGCAGAGACCAGCAGCGCTTTGCGCAATTGCAAGGGGAGCATGCCTTTCTCGATCAGGTCGCGCGCGAATACTGATGAGGATGCGACGGAAAACACGCAGCACAGCGTTCCGAAAACCCACAGCCGGTCGGTGCGGGCATCGCTGACCAAGGAAACCAGCCCGCTTGATACGGCAAGAAAGCCGAGCATTCCGACGATGATACAGGCATGCATCAGGGCGAAACGTTGGCGCAGTATCATGTAGGCTGCGAGATCAAGCACCAGTGCGACGATCAAAAGGCCCATGACCAGTGCCGTCAGCGCCACTGACCCGGTCGACCATACCTGCATGGTTTCGTCAGATGATACGCGCGATCCGCTTAATGACAGGATATTGTGGGCGCGGTCGATGCGGGCGATCAGTTGCACTGTATCGTCGCGGATTTCGGGAAGCGTGACAGTGTAAAACGGACCGGTTTCCGTATAAGACAGGTCCTCCGGCTGATGAACGATACTGCGCCGTTCACCATCCGCATCGATGGCCGTAAGCGTGACCGAACGAAGCTTTGCCATGTGAGCGCGGAAATCGAACGCGGGCTCGGTCTTGGTGAACCCCCTCATGTCGAAAGATAGCCAGGCTATCGGCAGCCGCGAATCCCAGCCCTCTGCGCTGCAATCCCAGTTAGAAGGTGATTTGAGTGCGCCATCAAGTGTCGCGCTATCACCGGTAAAAAGGTGACATTTGGGTGCAACTTCAATGGCATTGGTCCGGGCGTGCGCAGATGCTGCGCCAAGCCAAAGCAATAGCGTTGCGCAAAAAAGGAAAACCAGACGAAGCATCTGGACAAGGCTTAGCCGAAAATAGTTGAAACCAACCAAAAATTCAGTGCGTTGAATTCAGAGACGATTTCCGGGGCAATTCAGAAAAGAATCAATGCCCCAGCAGTTCGGCGACCGGGCGGTAGGCATAACCCAATTCGGTCGCGACGGCTTCATACGTCACCTCGCCAGCATGGACGTTCAGCCCCTCGGCAAGATGCGGATCAGCCGCCAGCGCGCCCTGCCAGCCCATGCGCGCAATCCGCAGCGCGTGCGGCAGAGTGACATTGTTGAGCGCATAGGTGCTGGTGCGCGCCACCGCGCCGGGCATATTGGCGACGCAATAATGCACGACATCATCGATGATATAGGTCGGATCGGCATGGGTGGTGGCGCGGCTGGTTTCAAAACAGCCGCCCTGATCGATCGCGACATCGACCAGCACACTGCCCGGCTGCATCGATTTGAGCATTTCGCGGCTGATCAGCTTGGGCGCAGCGGCACCCGGGATCAGCACGGCACCGATGATGAGGTCGGCCTTGCAGACTTCCTCTTCCAGATTGGCCTTGTTGGAAAAGCGCGTCTTGGCGCGGCTTTCGAAATGGATACCCAGCTTTTCCAGCACTTCAGGATCGCGGTCGAGGATGGTGACATCGGCGCCCAGGCCAACCGCCATCTGCGCGGCGTTGAAACCGACCACGCCTCCGCCGATCACAGTGACCTTGGCGGGCAGCACTCCGGGAACGCCGCCCAGCAGCACGCCGCGTCCGCCATGCGCCTTCTCCAGCGCGGTTGCGCCCGCCTGAATGCTCATGCGCCCGGCGACCTGACTCATCGGTTTGAGCAGCGGCAGAGTGCCGTTTGGCCCGGTGACCGTCTCATAGGCAATTGCGGTAACGCCCGAAGCGACCAGCTCGCGGGTCTGGTCGGCATCGGGAGCGAGGTGGAGGTAGGTGTAGAGGATCTGGTCGCGGCGCAGCTTGGCGCGTTCGACCGCCTGCGGTTCCTTGACCTTCACCACCATTTCGCATTCGGCGAAGATTAAATCGGGCCCGTCGACGATCTTGGCGCCCGCCATACGGTATTGGTCATCGCTCGCGCCGATGCCGTTTCCGGCCCCGCTTTCGATCCACACTTCATTGCCGCGGTGCACCAGTTCGCCCGAGCTTTCGGGGGTCAGGCCGACACGGTATTCGTGGTTCTTGATTTCCTTGGGGCAACCGATGCGCATGGGGAGGACTCCTTTTCTCGCCCAGCTCGTTACAACTGCAACCACAGCGCGGCAAGATACTGCCTGCAAAGTCCTATTGCCCTAACGGCGAGAGGGTATGATGATAACAGCCACCTCAGCGAGAATTGACGGCGCGGGGGACGGGCGCTTTCCACCGGCCCCGCTGATCCGTCGGCGGCGCCCTGTGCTGGCCAGTGGTCGCGGCGGGGCGGGTCACTTCGCGCAAGGTCCGCGCTGTACTGATCAGATAGCCTTGCCCCAGATGACAGCCCATCTGCATCAGCAAAGCGCGCTGATCCTCGGTTTCAATCCCCTCGGCAATCACCTTGATCCCCAGATTGTGCGCCATCGAAATCAGCGCCTGAACAATCATCCGGTTCTGGTGCACGGAGCAGATAGTTTCGACAAAGCTGCGGTCGATCTTGACCTTGTCAATCGGGAAGTCCCGCAGGTGAGACAGCGAGGAGAACCCTGTCCCGAAATCATCCAACGCGATCCGTACGCCCGCATCGTGCAGCGTGGTCAGTACCCGCTGCGCGCGGCGGGTGTCGTTGACCAGCAACATCGTTTCGGTCACTTCCAGCGCCACCGAATGGGGCGCGATTTGCTTGTCACGCAGGGTGGCGAGGAAATTCTCTGCAAAATCCCGGCTCAGGATGTCGGCCTCGGTCGCGTTGACACTGACGAACCGCAATCCGTTATGCGCTGCCTGCATAACTGACATGTCGCGGCACACGAAGCCAAGCATCCTATTGCCAATCTCGCGCGACAGAACCGGATCGAGCAGCGCGGGCAACACCTCGCTTGCAGTCATGCGTACCCCGGAATCGGTATCCAGCCGCATCAGCGCCTCGAAGCCGACAATGGCTTTGTCTTCCAGACGTACGATGGGTTGATATCCGGCACATATCCGCTGGTTCGCCAGCGCGCTCTTCACTTCGGCAACGGCAATCTGGCGGGCATGATTCGACCGCTCAAGCGTGTCGTAATAAAAATGTGTCTGGCCCGGTTCGTATTTCTTGCCGTGATACAGCGCCAGATCGGCGCGGCGGACCAGTTCCTTACCTTCGATCAGACCATCGTGGACAGCCACGCCGCAAGTCGCGCCGACTGAAATCTTGCCGCCGGGGACATTGATGTCCTGCCTGACTGCCTCAGTGATCCGTCTGGCAATAAACTCCAGCTGTTCACGCGATGCGCCGGGCGGGGCCAGCAGCGCAAATTCATCACCGCCCCAGCGCGCCACAACCGCCTGCTTTGGCGTTGCGCGAGCGATCCGTTGGGCGGTCTGAGCCAGCACATAGTCGCCATTAAGGTGGCCAAAGGTGTCATTGACGTCCTTGAATCCGTCGAGATCGATCAGGATCAGCGACAGCGCGCCGCGCTGCCCCTGGCTCGCGGCGATCTTCTCGACGAGCAAACGATCGAAATGGAGCCGGTTGTACAACCCTGTCAGCAAATCATGGTTGGCAGCGTGGACCAGAGCAATGCGGTCGCGGTGACTCGAGGTGATGTCCATAAACACCCCGATCAGCGAATCCTGCCCAGTGCTGTCATCACGCATTCGTTCGCCCTGGCTGCGCACCCGGCGCACTGTCCCGTCTGGCCGCTGGATACTGGTTTCGAAATCGAAGGGTCGATCATGCGCCAGAGCCTCTTGGATGCTGCTGCTCACCATTTCGCGATATTCGGGCAGATAGAACTCGATCGCCTTGTCGACTTCCAGCGGTGTTCCCGGCTCGACCCCGTGGATTGCATAGACCTGCGCCGACCAGTTCAGCGTGTTTTAGACCAGATCAAGATGCCATGATCCGATATTGGCGGTGCGTTCCGCCTGCTCGAAGATGCGGTTGGAATTGCTAAGTTCGCGCGACCGGCCCTCAAGTTCGGAGTTAAGCTCGCTGATTGCCAGATGGCTGCGGTGCATCAGCAGCAATTGTTCGACCACCAGCGCCAGTTTCCCCAGCTGCGTGACATGAGCGTCAGTGAACTTGGCGCGCTGCGGATCGGCCAGGCACAGTGTGCCGATACAGTGACCGCCCGGCCCCTTGAGCGGCTGACCCAGATAGGAAGCAATCCCATTCTGTGATCGAGCCATCGGGTGATCGGGAAAGCGCGGGTCGGCGGCCAGATCTGTGACCAGCAAGGGCTGTCCCGATGCGATGATGTGATTGCGCAGTGCCAGCTCGTGAGGCACTTCCAGGATCAGTGGGTCGGACGTCGATAGGAACCACTGGCGGTCAGCATCAAGCAGTGCGATGCCCGCCAGCTTACACGCGAAACTGGCACTGCACAGCGCGGTGATCGAATCGAAAATCGCTTGCGGCGCGGTGTCCAGAATGCCCAGAGCATGCAGCTCTGCGACACGCCGGTTTTCGGAAACCGCTACGGCGGGTGTGGTTGCAAAGTGTCCCTCGTCCATGGCGAGGTTTAAAGCGGCACGGGGTAAATAATCCCGCGACCGGGGGCCTAGGTATTCCTGCGCATGTGCTGTGCCAGAGCGGGCGCTCGGCTACATCGGATTGCCATCGCGGTCGCGGAAGATTTCGCGGCGGCCGACGTGGTTGGCGGGTCCGACCAGCCCGTCGCTTTCCATCCGCTCGATCCATTTTGCAGCGGTGTTGTAGCCCACGCCCATCTGGCGTTGCAGCCACGAACCCGACGCTTTCTGGTTTTCGAACACGATCTGGCACGCCTGTCGGTATTTGCGTTCGTCAGGATTGTCGCTGGCGGTGAATTCGTCCTCGAAATTATAGCCGCCATCCTCGGGTTCTTCGGTAACGGCGTCCACGTAGTCGGGCTTACCCTGCGCGCGCCAGTGGTCGGCGACCCGCTCGACCTCTTCGTCCGCCACAAACGGCCCGTGGACACGCACCATCGCGCCGGTGTTGGGCTTGTACAGCATATCGCCCTTGCCCAGCAGTTGCTCCGCGCCCTGTTCGCCCAGGATGGTGCGGCTGTCGATCCGGCTGGTGACCTTGAAACTGATGCGGGTGGGCAGGTTCGCCTTAATCACGCCGGTGATGACATCGACGCTGGGCCGCTGTGTCGCCATGATCAGATGGATGCCCGCCGCACGGCTTTTCTGGCTAAGCCGCTGAATCAGCACCTCGATTTCCTTGCCCACAGTGACCATCAGATCGGCCAGCTCGTCCACGATCAGCACGATCAGCGGCAGCGGCGCGTAATCCAGCTGCTCTTCCTCGTAAATTTCCTCGCCCGTTTCGGCGTCGAAGCCGGTTTGCACGCGGCGGCCCAGCGGCTTGCCCTTGGCGATGGCGGCGCTGATTTTCTCGTTGAAATTGGCGATGTTGCGCGAATTGACGCTGCTCATCATGCGATAGCGTTTTTCCATCTCCTCGACCGCCCATTTCAGCGCGCGAACCGATTTGTGCGGTTCAGTCACCACCGGGCTGAGCAGGTGCGGGATATCATCGTAAGTCTTGAGTTCCAGCACCTTGGGATCGACCAGAATCAACCGGCATTCCTCTGGTGTGAAGCGGTACAGCAGGCTGAGCAGGATGGCGTTGAGGCCAACCGATTTGCCCGATCCGGTGGTGCCGGCCACCAGCAGATGCGGCATGGCGGCCAGATCGGCGACAATCGGTTCGCCCGCGATATCCTTGCCCAGGATCATCGGCAGCGCGCCCTTGCTGTCGACGAACGCGCCGGAGGCGGCCAGCTCGCGGTAACTGACCATCTGGCGGTCGGCATTGGGCAGTTCGATACCGATCACCGTGCGTCCCGGAATGGGCGAAACGCGCGCGCTGATCGCGCTCATATTGCGGGCAATATCTTCGGCCAGGCCGACCACGCGGCTGGCCTTGATCCCGGCGGCGGGTTCCAGCTCGTACATGGTGACCACCGGCCCTGCGCGGACCGCTGTGATTTCGCCCTTGACGTTGAAATCGTCGAGCACGTTTTCGAGCAGGCGGGCGTTGCGTTCGAGCGCGATCTTGTCGAGCTTCGGCACCGAATTTTCGGGTATTTCGTTGAGCAGTTCCAGACTGGGCAGCTCGTAAGTGGCGAACATATCGCGCTGTTTGGGCTTGGCGGCGCGGGGCTGGGCGGGGGCCGATACCGGATCTGGGATCGTCGGACTGCGGCGCGGTTCGCGCATCGCGGGGGCGGCATCCTCTGCCTCCTCGTCATCATCCTGGGCGGCATTATCGCGAATGCGGCGTTTGGGCGTGACGGGCAGGTCGCTATCGGTTTCTGCGCGGCGGCGGGTCAGGAATTCAGGCAGGGTCAGGAACTGCGCCCAATCGATGGCAAACACGCGGGTGACCAGCGCAATGCCGCCAAACAGCGCCACCAGCGCCAGCGCCAGCACGATCCAGCCCGCTGCGCTTTCACCAAACCGCAGCGCCACGCCATCAACGCCCAGCGCACCCAGCTGGCCCAGCAGACCGCCCGGCCCGGCGGGCAGCGAGCCCGAAGCCGCATCGAAGCTGAGTGCCAACACTGTGCCCAGCAGCACCATCGCCAGCAACAGCAGCAGCAGCGGCCCCCACCAGCGGCCCGGTGTCTCGGTCTCGTCGGCATTTTCGACACCGCGCCACAGGCGGCGGGCAGCGATATACAGCAGCGGAAACAGCAGGATCGCCGTCAGGCCGAAGAAATTGAGCACGCGTTCGGCGGTCCACGCCCCGCTGGTCCCCATCCAATTGCGCACATCCAGCCCGCTGGCGGCGGTGGAAGGGCTGGGATCGGTCTGGGTATAGCTGGCCACGCTCAGCGTCAGGAACGCCAGTACGGCCAGCAGCAGCCCCGCGCCCGCCATATGCGTGACCCGGCGCAGCGAGCGACGAAAGGCTGCGCGCCAGTCCGGTTTGGCGCCTGCGCGAGTTGCCATGAATATTCCCCTGCGAGCGGTGTGAGCGCGCAGTATGAGTCCTGTGCGAGTCCGCCGTCAAGCGGCGTTCGTCGAGCTGTGGGATTTAGCTCAAGCCGTCAATGGCTCCCCAACGCGGCCAGGCAAGCTCTTCAGCGCGGTCGTGGGTCATCCCGCCCAGCGCGATTATCGGGATAGGGGACTGCTGCGCCAGCACCTGAAAACCATGCACGCCCAGCGTCGCGCCGCCAGGGTGGGAGCGGGTCGGAAAGACGGGGGAGAGGAACACGCCATCGGCCCCCGCAGCCTCTGCGGCCTGCAATTCAGCGCCGTCATGCGCGGCGGCGAGGCGAAGCATATCCTCTGCGTCTGCGATGGCGGCGGGCGAGCCGTATATACCGTCTGCGCCAAGGCTGCGCGCCAGTCCGGCCTCGCCCGCCATGATCACAAGGTGCTCGGATTTCCGCGCCAAGTCAGCCAGTTCGCCAAACCGGCGTGCCCGCTGCGCCGGGTCCAGATGATAGTGCCGGAACACGAAGCCTGACCCCTTGGGCAGTGCCTGCAGGCCGTTCTCCAGCACGGCATCATTGCGCGCATCGCTGAGCAGCCATAGCAGGGGTAGGGACTGGCGCGGGGACATGGCTGCGCTATAGCGCAATGCGATGGAAAAGGCAGAGACTCCGCTCGGTGAGGTGCAACAGGCAATAGCCGCCGCGTGCAAACGCGCGCGCCGCGATGCGGGTGAGGTAACGCTGGTGGCGGTCAGCAAGACGCATCCCGCAGAGGCGATCAAGCCGCTGCTGATCGAAGGCCAGCGCCATTTCGGGGAAAACCGCGTGCAGGAAGCGGCGGCCAAATGGCCCGCGCTGCGCGAGGAACATCCCGCCGTGCAGCTGCATCTGATCGGCGCGCTGCAATCGAACAAGGCAGAAGATGCGGTGCGGCTGTTCGACTGCATCCACTCGCTCGACCGGCCCAGCCTGGTGACCGCCCTGGCCAAGGCGTTCGACAAGACCGGGCGGCAGGTGCCGTGTTTCGTTCAGGTCGATATTGGCGAAGAACCGCAAAAGGGCGGCTGCGCAGTCGCCGAACTGCCAGCCCTGCTGGATCAGGCGCGTGCGGCGGAGATCCCGCTGGCCGGCCTGATGTGCCTGCCGCCTGCCGACATCGAACCGGCGCCGTTTTTCGCGCTGCTCGACAAGCTGGCGCGCGATCACGGGCTGGAGGGGCGCAGCATGGGGATGAGCGCCGATTTCGAAAGCGCCATCATGCTGGGCGCGACCCATGTCCGGGTCGGCTCTGCGCTGTTTGGCGAACGCGGCTAAGCGTCTTCCAGCCGCGCCTGTGTGGCATCGCTCGCCGCATCGAGCAGCTGCTTTTCGATTTTCACCATCCGCTCTGTCGAGGCCAGCTTATGGCCGGTCAGATCGGTCACATAGAATGTATCCGCCGCGCGCTCGCCATAGCTGGTGATATGCGCCGAATGGACCACCAGACCCGCCTCGAACAGCGTGCGCGCCAGCCGATTGAGCAGCGCCGGACGGTCGCGGGCATTGACCTCGATCACCGTGAAGCGGCCCGATGCCTTGTTGTCGAACAATACGCGCGGGCTGACATCGAACGCCTTGGAGCGGCTGTGCGGCAGCGGGCGCTGTGCCAGACGCGGCGTCAGATCGATCCGGTTCGCCAGTGCATCGCCAATACTGGTCTTCAGGCGCTCCAGCTGGCCCGCCTCGCCAAAGGGCGCGCCATGCGGATCCTGCACCAGGAAATTGTCGACCGCCCAGCCTTTGCGGTTGGTGTGAATGCGCGCATCGATAATGTTTGCGCCCGCCAGATGGATGCCCCCGGCGATCCGGTAAAACAGGCCCGGATGGTCGGCGGCAATCACTGTCACCAGCGTGGCCCCGCGCGAGGGATAGAACTCGCAATGAATGGATAGTTCGTGGCCCATGCGGCGCGCGGCGGCATAATGGACCATGTTCAGCGCGATGATATCGGGCGGCTCGGCAATCCAGTATGCATCATCGAACAAATCCGCATCAGCAGCGACCAGTCCGCCCTTGTCGGCCAGCAACTTGGCAACCTCTGCCTGCCGCGCTGAAACCTGTGCCTCGCGCCCGTGGCGCATATGGCCCAGCCGCAGCCGCTCGCTTGCCTGATCGTACAATTCGCCCAGCAGCTGGCCCTTCCAGCTGTTCCATGTTCCCGGCCCGACCGCGCGAATATCGACCGCGGTCAGGATCGCCAGATGGCGCAGCCGCTCGCCGCTTTGCACGCGGGTGACAAAATCCTCGATGGTCTTGGGGTCGGTCAGGTCGCGCTTGAAGGCGGTGGCGCTCATCAACAGATGTTCGCGCACCAGCCATGCCACAAGATCGGTCTCGCTCTCGGTCAGACCAAATCGCGGGCACAATTCATGCGCCACTTCGGCCCCCAGCACCGAATGATCGCCGCCGCGCCCCTTGGCGATATCGTGCAGCAGCACTGCAACATAGGCGGCACGGCGGCTGTTCACCTTGTGGATCAGGCGACTGGCACGCGGATGGTCGTCGGTCAGCTGGCCCTTCTCGATCGCGCCCAACAGGCCGATCGCGCGGATCGTATGCTCGTCCACTGTGTAGTGGTGGTACATATCGAACTGCATCTGTGCGTTGACCTTGCCGAAATCGGGCACGAACCGCCCCAGCACGCCGACTTCATTCATCCAGCGCAGCACGGGTTCGGGATCGTTGCGCCCACTCAGCAGGTCGAGGAACAGCGCATTGGCGCGCGGATCGTCACGCACGGCGGCATCGATTAAACGGCTGTCGCGGTCAGCGCGGCGCATGGTGTCGGGGTGGATTTCCAGCCCCTCGGCCTCTGCCACCTGAAAGATTTCGACCAGCCGGACCGGGTCTTTCTCGAACCAGTCCTCTGACGGGGCGGCGATGCGCCCGCCATAGACCCGGTAACCGCGAATGCTGCGCGCGCGCTGGGTGAAGGCAGCGAAGAAGCCTGCGCGCTGGCGGGTCTGCGCCAGTTCCTCGTCGATGTGCGAGAGAAACACGCCCGTCAGGCCGCCAACGCGTTTGGCCTGCAGGAAGTAATATTGCATGAAACGTTCGACCGCGCTCTTACCCGTGCGTTCGGCAAATTTCATGCGTTCGGCGACTTGCCGCTGCAAATCAAAGGTCAGCCGGTCCTCGGCACGCTCGGTGACGATGTGCAGGTGACAGCGGACCGCCAGCAGGAAGTTTTCCGCGCGGCGGAAGCTGCGATATTCAACCGGCGTGAACAGTCCCTTGTCCACCAGCTCGGCGGCGCTGCGCACGCGGTGGATGAATTTGCCGATCCAGTACAGCGTCTGCAGATCACGCAAGCCGCCTTTGCCGTCCTTGATGTTGGGTTCCACGACATAGCGGCTGTCGCCCATCCGCTTGTGCCGGGCGTTTCGTTCGGCCAGCTTTTCGGTCAGGAAGGTGCGTTCGTGGCCCTTCATTACCTCACGCTCGTAGCGGCGCGATCCTTCGTCATACAGCTCGCGGTCGCCCCAGACATAGCGGCCTTCGAGCAGAGCGGTGCGGATGGTCAGATCGCCGCGCGCCAGCCGCAAGGTATCATCCATCGTGCGCGTGGAATGGCCGATTTTCAGGCCCAAATCCCACATCATATACAGCATCGCCTCGACCATCTGTTCGCACCACGGGGTGCGCCGATGGCCGACCAGAAAGGCGATATCGACATCCGAATGCGGCGCCATTTCCATGCGCCCATATCCGCCCACCGCCATGATCGCGAGCCGTTCGGCCTGTGACCGATTGCTGCCCGCAACCAGATGGGTGGTCACATAATCATAGATGACGCGCACCAGCTGATCGACCAGGAAGGCATAGCCCGCCGTGATCTCGTGACCTGCCGATGGCTTGTCGGCCAGCCGCCGCTCCAGCTCGGCGCGGCCGTTTTCCAGTGCGCTTTTGAGCAGCGCGACAACTTCGCCCCGCGCATCGTCGCTCGCCGCCAGCGCTGCAATTTCGCCGACCAGCCTGCGCCGGTCGATGATCGCGCGCTGACGGGGGACATCGACCCGGTTCAAGCGCCCGCCAGTTCCTGCACATAGACGGCTTTGACCGCGCGCTTGTCGACCTTCTGGGTGCCCAGACGCGGCAAATGATCGTCAGCCCGCCATAGATGCGACGGGATTTTGAACGGTGCGATATGCTCGCGCAGATAGGCCTGCAATTCCTCTGGCGCCAGTTCCTGACCCGGATGGAGGAAATAGACCGCTGCGGGGGTTTCGCCGAGCCGCTCGTCCGGCACACCGAAGACCGAGCATTCGGCGACGGCGGGATGTTTGTAGAGCGCTTCCTCAACCTCGATACAGCTGATGTTCTCGCCGCCGCGGATGATAATATCCTTCTTGCGGTCGACAATGAACAGATAGCCGTCCGGGTCGACGTAACCCAGATCACCAGTGCGGAAATAGGCATCCTCGGTAAACGCCGCAGCGGTCGCATCGTCATTGCGCCAATAGCCCAGGAAATTGCAGACCGAACGGATGCAAACCTCGCCCACAGCGCCGCTTTCCAGTTTGTTGCCATCATCATCGATGATCGCCAGATCGACCAGTGGCCGCGATGCCATGCCGGTCGAACCGGGTTTGGCCAGGTAATTCTCGTTCAGATTGCCGCAGCCGACCGCATTGGTTTCGGTGAGGCCATAGCCCAGCAGCGGGAAGCCATCGGGAAATGCCTCGCGGATTTTGGTGACGTGTTCGGGCGGACGCGGTGCGCCGCCAGCGGCAAAGCTCTTGCACGATGTCAGGTCGAAGCTGCCACGTTCCGGGTGTGTGGCCATCTCGAAGCTCATCAATGGCACGCCGACGAAATAGGTGATCTTCTCCTCGTCGAGCAGCCGCAGCGCCTCGCGCGCGTCCCATTTGGGCATCAGCACCAGCTTGCGACCCAAGGCGAAGCTTTGCAGCAGCAGCGGCACTTCGCCGGTCACATGGAACAGCGGCACCGCGATCAGCGCGGATGGCTGCACTGTAGGTGCCTCGCCCCGCTCGGTCAGGATTTGCAGGATCATGACCGTCTGCGCGACATAGTTCATCACGCCATTGACCACGCCGCGGTGGTCCGAATAGGCGCCCTTGGGATTGCCGGTCGAACCCGAAGTGTACAGGATGGTCGCCAGATCATCCGGGCCCAATTCGCCCAGCATCGCCGCCGCCGTGGTGCCGGTGCCCCAGATCGGACCAAGCCCCAGCTCGGCCGGGGCCTGATGGCCGAATACGATCAGCTTGGCGCCGTGGTCATGCCCGTCGAGCCGCGCGGCGCGCTGTTCATCGGCCAGCACCACCGAACATTCGCCCAGCCGGATGCCGTAAGCCAGCTCCTCGCCTGTCCACCAGCCATTGAGCAATGTGGCGCAGCCGCCCGCCATCAGCACGCCCATATAGGCGATGATCCAATTGGCGGAGTTGCGCGCGGCAATGCCGACGCGGTCGCCCTTGGTGATGCCGTGGTCATGCGCCAGCCCGTGCGCGACATGCGTGGCAGCGGCATAGACCTGTGCAAAGGTCATCCGCTGATCGCCATCGACCAGAAAAACCGCTTCGCGATGTTCGTTGCAGAAATGCGCGAAATAATGCGCGAGGCTGGGGGGGGCGCTTTTGAAGGCAGGCATTTCCACGCCGCGGCGCGTGGTTTCCTCGGTCTCGAACATTTGCCCCGGTGAGGTAACAGCGGCGGTAAAACGTGCGATATCCTGGTCGAGTTCGGTCGGCATGTGGTGTTCGGTCCTCTCCATTTGTGGTCGCCGCGCGGCGCCAACCGCCACGCATCCGCCCACAGGCATGCGGTGCAGGCTTTCCCCAAATCCCCTGCTATGCCAAAAGCCGCGCCCGATGGGTCGCCGGTGCGGCTTTGCCTTCTCTCTAAGGGGATACGAACTTGCTGTCACTATTGGCTGCGACTGCAGCGGCCGAACCGATCCAATGGGCCGAGCTGGGATTAAAGCCCGGTATCGATTTGGGATTCTTCACGCTGCGCTATTATTCGCTCGCCTATCTAGGCGGTCTGGTGCTGGGCTTCTGGCATCTGTCCCGGATGATGAAGGCACCCGGCAGCCCGCTGGCGCAGCGTCATTTTGACGATCTGTTTTTCTATTGCACGCTGGGTGTGATCCTAGGCGGGCGATTCGGTTATGTCGTATTCTACAAGCCTGAACTGTTCGGCACGCTGGACATGTTCAAGCTGTGGGAAGGCGGGATGAGCTTTCACGGCGGCGTTATCGGCGTGCTGCTGGCGATCACCTGGGTGGCATGGCGCGGCGGGCTCAACTGGCTGCGGGTTTGCGATTATCTGGCGGTCAATGTGCCTTTCGGGATGCTGCTGGGTCGGCTCGCCAATTTCATCAATGGCGAGTTGTATGGCCGCCCCACCGATGTCAGCTGGGCGATGGTCTTCCCGACCGATCCTATGCAAGTTGGTCGCCATCCCAGCCAGCTGTATCAGGCCGGGCTGGAAGGCTTGTTGCTGCTGGTCATCATGCTGCCGCTGTTCTGGAAAACACGCGCGCGGTATCGTCCCGGCCTGCTGGTCGGCGTGTTTACCGTGGGCGTTGCCGGAGCGCGCTTTATCAACGAATTCTTCCGCGAACCCGATAGCTATCTGGTGCATGTGGTCACTGACACCGGGCTGTCGCGCGGTCAGTGGCTCAGCCTGCCGATGATCGCGGTCGGACTGCTGGTGATCGGCTATGCGCTGACCCGCCCGCCGGTTGGAGGGGCCAAGGCGCCAGCGCCGCAGGCAGCATGAGCGAGGCGGGCGATCCCGCCGACCTTGGCGCGCGCTTCCGCCGCCTGATCGCGGCGCATGGGCCGATGCCGGTCGCCCGATATATGGGCGAAAGCAACGCGCAATATTACGCCAGCCGCGATCCGCTGGGTGCGGGCGGGGACTTCACCACTGCGCCCGAAATCAGCCAGATGTTCGGCGAGATGGTCGGGCTGTGGCTGGCCGATGTGTGGACCCGCGCGGGCCGGCCGGCAGACGCGATCTATGTCGAGCTGGGGCCGGGGCGCGGAACGCTGGCGCGCGATGCGCTGCGGGCGATGGCGGCGCAGGGATTGCAGCCGCAAGTGCATCTGGTCGAAGGCTCTCCTGCGCTGCGCCAGACCCAGGCAGGGACACTGGCGGGCGCGCATTTTCATGACAGTCTGGACAGCCTGCCCGAAGGCCGGCCGATCCTGCTCGCCGCCAATGAATTCTTCGATGCGCTGCCTATCCGCCAGTTGGTGAAAACCGAAAGCGGCTGGCGTGAACGGCTGGTGGCGCTGGACGGCGAGGACTTCGTCTTTGCCGCCGGACCGCAGCCGATGAATGATGCGGTGCCTGCGCGATTTGCCGATGCTGATGCCGGGACCGTGATCGAAACTTGCCCCGCTGCCGCTGCGATCCTGCAGGACGCCGCGCGCCGGATTGATGTCGCAGGCGGCGCGGCGCTGTTCGCCGATTACGGGCATCTTTCGCTCCGCACCGGTTCCACCCTGCAAGCGGTGCGGGCGCATCAGAAAGTCGATATTTTCTCCGCGCCGGGCGAGATCGACCTCACTGCGCATGTCGATTTTGCCACGCTGGTGCAACTGGCGCAGCGGGAAGGGCTGGCGGCGCTAACGGCCACGCAGGGGGCCTGGTTGGGCGCGATGGGCATCGGATTGCGCGCGCAGGCACTGGGTGTGCGGGCGCCCGACCGGATCGAAGAAATCGCCGCTGCGCACAATCGGCTTGTCGCGCCCGACCAGATGGGCGATCTGTTCAAGATAATGGCGATCACCGCGCGCGACTGGCCGCGCGGGGCAGGATTCGCCGAAGGGAAGCGCCGCACATGAAACGTCTCGCAATCACCGCTGCTGCTGCACTGCTGGTGGCCGTCCAGCCGCTGCTCGCGGTGCAGCCGATCACAGGCCGCTGGGTCACGCAAAGCCGCGATGCGGTGGTCGAAATCGCCCCCTGCGGTGTCAAGCTGTGCGGGCGGATCGCCAAATTCCTCGTTGCACCTCCCGGCGGCGCGGATCAGCGGGATGTGAACAATTCGGACGCCGGCAAACGCAGCCGCAAGCTGATGGGCATGGCGATCCTGACCGGCTTTACTGCCGATGGCGATGTCTGGCGCGGACAGATCTATGATCCCAAAAGCGGCAAGACCTACCGCTCGATCCTGCGCCGCAAGGGCGCCTCCCAGCTTGAAGTCAAAGGCTGCCTCGGCCCGTTCTGCCAAACCCAGAAATGGCAGCGCGGCGGCTGATTACAGGCCGGAGCGCGCCGCCAATTCCCGCGCCGCTTGCGCAAAGGATTGCTTGTTGTCCGGACGGTCGACGGCAAAATTTGCCGCGCGCATGGCTTCCACGTCGATTGCGCCGATCAGCGGTTGCAGGGCGGCGACCAGTGCTTCGTTGCGTCCAGCGGCGGGGCTGAGCACCAGCACGGCGTCATAGCTGGGCAGCGCCTGCTGCGGATCGTCCAGCACCGTCAGCCCATCTGCCGCAATGCGTCCGTCGGAAGTATAGGCGCTGATCACGTCGGCCTCGCCCGATTGCAGCGCATCATACATGAAGGTGGGCGAAAATGTCCGCTTGTCGCGGAAGCGCAGGCGATAGGCATCGCGCACCGCGACCCATTCGGGTCGCTCGAAAAACTCCGGATCGCCGCCGATTACCAATTGCGGGGCCAGCGGGATGATATCCTCCAGTGAGGTCAGCCCCTGCGCGCGGGCCTGATCGCCCCGCATGGCGAAGCCATAGGCGTTTTCAAAACCCAGCCGCCCCAGCACGCGCGCACCGCTGGTCTCGCTCTCCCAGCGCACGATTTCCTCATACATTTCCGCGCGGCCCGGATTGTCAGTGCGTTTGAGCTGGTTGGTCCAGATCGTGCCGGTGTAATCGACATAGAGGTCAATCGCGCCGGTCGCCGCTGCATCATGCGCCACAGCCGATCCCAGCCCATCGCGGTATTCCACGGCGAAGCCTTCGGCCTTCAGCCGCTGACCAATCAGGCGGGCCAGCACATATTGTTCGGAAAAGGTCTTTGCGCCGATCACCACGCGGTCCTGATCGCGAGCGCCGAACTGCACGAACAGCGCCGCGCCGATGCCCAGCATCACCGCCACCAGACCGCCCAGCCACAGCGCGCGTTTGCGCAGCGCAAAGCCGCGCTCGGCCAAGCCCAGCAGCGCATCGGTCAGCATTGCCAGACCGGCGCTGGCGATACAGCCGGCCAGCACCAGCACCCAGTTCTGCGTCTGCAATCCGGCAAAGATCGGATCACCAAGACTGGGCTGGCCAATGGTGGTTGCCAGCGTGGCCGCGCCGATGGTCCAGACTGCGGCGGTGCGGATGCCCGCCATCACAAAGGGTGCGGCCAGAGGAGCCTCGACCAGCCGCAATTTCTGCCAGCTGCCCATGCCGACCGCGTCCGCCGCCTCCAGCACGCCGGGATCAAGCTGCGCCTGTGCGGTGACCGCATTGCGCAGGATCGGCAGCAGCGCATAGAGCGCCAGCGCCAGCAGCGCGGGCAGGAAGCCCAGCGTCGGCAGCCCTTCGCCAAACACCGCGCGTAGGCTGAGCAGGATCGGGAAGAACAGCGCCAGCAGCGCCAGCGCCGGAATGGTTTGCACCAGGCTGGCAAATCCGAGCGCAATTTTCGCCACCGGGGGCGAGCGGCTGGCCCACACCGCCAGCGGTAAGGCCACTGCGATGCCCAGCGCCAGTGCCGCCGCCGACAGCAACACGTGTGCGGCCAGCTTGTCGCCCAATGCGAACATCGCGGTGCCCAAGCCTTCCATCAAAACACTCCGGCCATCAGGTCATCTCCGCCAGCCGGGCGGCCTGCGCGCGCGGAACGGCGACCAGCGCCTGCGCCACTGCGCTGCCATTGCCCGCCAGCAGCGAATGCGGCGTTTCATCGGCGACAATGCTGCCGGCATCCATCACCAGCACCCGGTCGGCCAGCAGCAGCGCTTCGGCCATGTCATGCGTGACCATCACTGTGGTCAGGCCAAATTCGTCATGCAGCCGCCGCACCGCAGTGCCCAGCGCATCGCGCGTGATCGGATCCAGCGCGCCAAAGGGTTCGTCCATCAACAGCAGATGCGGATCGCCCGCCAGCGCGCGTGCCACGCCCACCCGCTGGCGCTGCCCGCCCGACAATTCATCGGGCATCCGCAGCGCCATCGCTGGGTCAAGCTCGACCAGTTCGAGCAGTTCGGCAATGCGCTCCGCCACCAGTCGCTCCCCAGCCAGCCGGGGACCGATCGCGATGTTTTCCGCCACGCTCATATGCGGGAACAGGCCGATCGACTGGAACACATAACCGATCCGCCGCCGCAAGGCGGGCAGCGGGACGCCGCTGACATCATCGCCTTCAAACAGAGTCGCGCCGCTGCTGGGCACGGCCAGCCGGTTGACGGTTTTCAGCAGTGTGGATTTGCCCGAGCCCGACGCGCCCACCAGCGCCACGAAACTGCGCGGCGCGATTTCCAGCGACACGCCCGCTACCGCGTCAACCGCGCCATAACTTTTGTACAAATCGCGAAATTCAAGAGCCGGCGGCGGGGCTGAGGTCACGTTTCGCCGTCATCCTCTGGGGCGATATAGTCGACTTGCTCCAGCGCAATCCTGCGGCCTCTTGGCCCGGTGGCATACATGGTGTCGCCGTCCATCCGGCCCGGTTTCCAGCAAGTGGTCGCAGCGCCTTCGTCCTCTGGCGTGAAACACAGCCGTTTCTTGCCGCTGGTGTCATAGGTCCAATTGCCTTGCTGCCACGGATCGCCATTGCGCAGATCGCGGTAACTGCCGTCCTCGTCGATATAGGTGGTATAACGTGCGCCATCTTCGGCCGCCGACCGCCACGCGGTCTGGGCGTAGATTTCGGGGAGTGGCTGATCGGGTGTCGGCACAGCCTCAACCGCAGCATCGGTGTCCTCCGCCACTGGCGCATCATCGACGGGCGGCGCGCACCCGGCGAGCAGCAGTGCCGCTGTCATTCCGATCGCTATCCGCATGGTCTCGTCCCGCTTTATTGTCCTGCAATTCGGCCACCATAGGCGGGGCAGCCGTGTCTTGCGACCCCCAAGCCTCGCGAATTGTCCCGGCCGTTCAGCCGGCGATGCGGTCCATCGGAAATTCGAGGAGCACATCCAGCCCGTCATCGGAAAACTCGCGGGTGAAGCGTCCGCCCAATTGCCCTTCGATGGCCAGCCGCAGCAGGCGCGAACCAAAGCCTTCGTCGGCCTTGATGACAGGGACGATGGTGACATCGGAAGATTCGCGCCAGGCGACGCTGATCCCGTCATCGCCATCTTTGGGCAGCGTAATTTCCACCGTCACGCGGCCGTCGTGCGACGACAGCGCGCCATATTTCGCTGAATTGGTCGCCAGCTCGTGAAAGATCAGGGCCAGCGGCGTGGCAGTGCGCGGGCTGATCGCGACATCTCCGCCGGTAATGTCGAAGCGTTTGCCATTGTTGTCATAGGGCGCCAGCAAATCGCGTAGCAGGCCCTGCAGCTTGTCGGTCTTGCGGCCATCGAAGGGGCGCACATAATCATGCGCAATGCCCAGCGCGCGGATGGCCGTGCTCAGCTCGCCAACGAAATCCTTGACCTCCGGCTTGCCGCGTGACCGCACGGCAATCAGGCCGGACACCACTGCAAAAATGTTCTTGATCCGGTGCGACAGCTCGTTCGCCAGCAGATCGCGCGATTCGGACAGGCGGTACGCCTTGTCGATATCGATTACTGTGCCGAACCAGCGATTGCCGCCCGACCCTTCTTCCAGCACGGGGATCGCGCGCGACAGTACCCAACGGTGCGAACCGTCGGCGTGCAGCATGCGGATTTCATCCTCATGCGCCTCGCCATTGCGCATGGATCCGGTCCACCGCGTCAACGACGCCTCACGGTCATCGGGATGGATATGGTCGGCCCATTCCTTGACCGATTGCGGGACCGGCGCGCCGGTAATCTCGCTCCACCGCGCGTTGACGTAATCAAGATTGCCATCCGCATCAGCGGACCAGGCGATGCCGGGAACGCTGTCGATCATGGTCTTCAGCCGGTTTTCGCGGCGCTTGATCGCGTTGGTCGCGGCGCGCCCCTGGCGTCCCTGCGACAGCCGCCGCATCACCGCCTCGGCCAGCACCGCGAGCGTTTCGCGTTGCAATGGCGTCAGCCCCATCGGCCGCGGCACCATATCGATCACGCACAGCGCGCCCAGCGGTGCACCTTCGTCCGAGATCAGCGGCTGCCCGGCATAAAACCGCAGAAACGGATCGCCAGTGACCAGTTCGTTGTCAGCAAAGCGCGGATCGACTGTGGCATCATTGATGACCATCGGCTCGTCACCCAGCATCGCGTGCGCGCAAAAGCTGGTCGGGCGCGGGGTCTCTCGCTCATCGACACCGAATTTGGCGAGGAAATGCTGCCGGTTCGCTTCGACCATGGTGACCATCGCCACCGGCGCATCGCAAATTCTGGCGATCAGTTCGACGATACGCTGCAGTTCAGGATCATCGATCAACGCATCGGTGCCGTACGCGGCCAGCACCGTCAGGCGCTTGTCCTCAGCACAGAATGCCTGTGCCGGAGCTACGCCCTGCGGCCACAATTCACGCGATTTCGGATACACTTGATGCCCCCAACCAGGACGGATGTCCTCCCATATAATAACCGAATTACATTGTCATCCATGAACCACGGCTTACGATTTGCCCGCGCGGGCCGGCTCGGCTATCCGCCCGGTCGCACCATCATCGCGAGCCATGAGGAGAGAGCATGCGCGCGACCCCTGATTTCGATTTCCAGCTTGGCGAAAACGCCAAGATGATCCGTGAGACTGTCGGCCGTTTTGCGGACGAGCAGATTGCACCGCTGGCCGAAAAGGCCGACCGCGAGGACTGGTTCCCGCAGGAGCTGTGGCCCAAGATGGGAGAGCTCGGCCTGCACGGCCTGACCGTGGACGAGGACGATGGCGGGCTGGGCATGGGCTATCTGGAGCATGTCATCGCGGTGGAGGAAGTCAGCCGGGCCAGCGCCAGTGTCGGGCTGAGTTATGGCGCGCATTCGAACCTGTGCGTCAACCAGATCCGCCGCTGGGGCAATGATGACCAGAAGGCCAAATATCTGCCCAAGCTGATCTCTGGCGAACATGTCGGCAGCCTGGCCATGAGCGAGGCGGGCGCCGGTTCGGACGTGGTTTCAATGAAGCTTAAGGCGGATGCCGCGGAGGGCGGATATGTCCTCAACGGCACCAAGTTCTGGATCACCAACGCCACCCATGCCGATACTCTGGTAGTATATGCCAAGACCGACAATAGCGCCGGATCGCGCGGTATTACCGCCTTCCTGATCGAAAAGGACATGCCGGGTTTCTCCATCGGTCAGAAGATTGACAAGATGGGGATGCGCGGCAGCCCGACGGCAGAGCTGGTGTTCGACGATTGCCACGTGCCGGAAGAAAATGTGATGGGCGCGCTGCATGGCGGCGTGGGCGTGTTGATGAGCGGGCTGGATTACGAGCGCGTGGTGCTGGCCGGATTGCAGCTGGGCATCATGCAGGCGTGCCTCGACACGGTGATTCCTTACCTTCGCGAACGCAAGCAGTTCGGCAAACCCATTGGCAGCTTCCAGCTGATGCAGGCCAAGGTGGCGGACATGTATGTCGCGCTGCAATCTGCGCGCGCCTATGCCTATGCGGTGGCGAAAAGCTGCGATGCCGGACACACTACACGGTTCGACGCAGCAGGGTGCATCTTGCTGGCGAGCGAGAATGCCTTCCGCGTGGCGGGCGAAAGCGTGCAGGCGCTGGGCGGGGCAGGCTATACAAAGGATTGGCCGGTCGAACGCTATCTGCGCGATGCCAAGCTGCTCGATATTGGCGCTGGGACGAACGAGATCAGGCGGATGCTGATCGGGCGCGAATTGATCGGGGCGGCGGGGTGAGGATATGCCAGTTGCAGTAGGCGAAGAACTGAAGAAGTCGAAACCGGCGATGCGTGCACGCGCGAACGCGATAAAGCCATTTGTCTGCAAGAACTTGATAGCGGTGATCGAAGACCCTGCGGACATGAAGAATATCGGCACCGTCATTCGCAACGTAAACGCGCTGGGCGTCGAAAAGGTCTATGTCGTAGATCCACGGAAGGCGTTGCCCGATGACTGGCAAGACATGCGTGAAAAGAAGTCGATTTTCAAAACATCCGTATCAGCGGTCAAATGGAGTTTCGTGAAGCGGTTTGACAGCACCGAAGAGTGCTTGGACCACTTGGAAAAGAACAATTTTCATTCGGTTGTGACATCGCCTCATGTAAAAGGGCAGGTCAATGCCGTACTTCACGAAGGCGACTATACCGAACATGCTAAACTGGCGGTTTGGTTCGGAAACGAGAAACGGGGAATCAGCGATCTCGCCGTAAAGCGAAGCGAAATTTGCATTTCCATTCCGATGTTTGGGATGATTGAAAGCCTCAATCTCGGCACATCATCGGGCATCGTTTTGTATGAGATTACAAAACAGCGCCGCGCATACCAGAGCAAGTATCGTAAACGCGGTCAGAGGGGAGAGCGCGCGACCGCGCTGCCATTGGTAATGCCACCAGAGGATAATCAGGTATGACCGCACCAACTCTAACCTCAAAAATCGACCGTGAAGCCCCGGAAACCAAGGCGCGGTTTGCGCACAATAAGGGGCTGGCCGACGAGTTGCGCGCCAAGGTGGCCGAGGCGGCGCTGGGCGGGAGCGAGAAGCACCGCGAGCGGCATGTGTCGCGCGGCAAGCTGTTACCGCGCGAGCGGGTGGAGCGGTTGCTCGACCCCGGCTCGCCTTTCCTCGAAATCGGGCAGCTGGCCGCCAATGAAATGTATGGCGGCGATGTCAACGGCGCCTCGATGATTGCGGGCATTGGCCGGGTGTCGGGGCGGCAGGTGATGATCGCCTGCAACGATCCCACCGTGAAGGGCGGCAGTTATTACCCGCTGACCGTCAAGAAGCACCTTCGCGCGCAGGAAATCGCGCAGGCCAACCGCCTGCCCTGCGTCTATCTGGTCGATAGCGGCGGCGCGAATTTGCCGTTTCAGGCCGAGGTTTTCCCCGATCGCGACCATTTCGGGCGGATCTTTTTTAATCAGGCGAATATGTCGGCGCAGGGCATTCCGCAGATCGCCTGTGTCATGGGCAGCTGCACTGCGGGCGGGGCCTATGTCCCGGCGATGTCGGACGAGAGCGTGATTGTGCGCAATCAGGGCACGATTTTCCTTGCCGGGCCGCCGCTGGTGAAGGCCGCGACGGGTGAGGAAATCACTGCCGAGGATCTGGGCGGCGGCGATCTTCATGCGAAGAAATCGGGCGTGGTCGATCACCTCGCCGAAAATGACGAGCATGCGCTGACTATCGTCCGCGATATCGTCAGCCATCTGGGCGCCAATGGCGGTGCGGAAAATATCGACCTGCGCGATCCGCGCCCGCCCAAATTCGACGCTGATGATCTCTACGCCATCATCCCCGACGATGTCCGCGCGCCCTATGACGTGCATGAAGTGATCGCGCGGCTGGTCGATGGCAGCGAGTTTCACGAGTTTAAACAGCATTACGGTAGCACGCTGGTGTGCGGCTTCGCGCATATCTGGGGGATGCCGGTGGCGATCCTGGCCAACAATGGCGTGCTGTTTTCCGAAAGCGCGCAAAAGGGCGCGCATTTTATCGAACTGGCGTGCCAGCGGCGCATCCCGCTGCTGTTCCTGCAGAACATCTCCGGTTTCATGGTTGGCGGCAAATACGAAGCGGAAGGCATCGCCAAGCACGGCGCCAAGCTGGTCACTGCGGTTGCCACTGCGACAGTTCCCAAGATTACCGTAGTCATCGGCGGCAGCTTTGGCGCAGGCAATTACGGCATGTGCGGGCGCGCCTATGACCCGCGTTTCCTGTTCACCTGGCCCAATGCCCGCATCAGCGTGATGGGCGGCGAACAGGCCGCATCGGTGCTGGCTACCGTGCACCGCGATGCGGACAGCTGGACCCCCGCGCAGGTCGAGGAATTCAAGGCCCCGATCCGCCAGACCTATGAGGACGAAGGCAACCCTTATTACGCCACCGCCCGCCTGTGGGATGATGGCGTGATCGACCCGGCCCAAACCCGCGACGTGCTGGGCCTGGCCTTCGCCGCAACGCTGGAGGCACCCATCCCGGAACGTCCCGCGTTTGGCGTGTTCAGGATGTAGCTCGCATTCGCCGGATGTTTCGCTATGAGCGAAAACAGGGAGAGAGAATGCCGAACGATCCGAACCGCCAGCCGTCACTGCTGTCGCGCCTGTTTAAGCGGCTGCTGATCGCGTTGTATCGCTGGAAGGGGTGGACGATTGAGGGCACCCGACCGGCGGTGCGCAAATTCGTGATTCTGGGCGCCCCGCACACGTCCAATTGGGACTTCATCTTCTTTCTTGGCGCGACGCATGAATTGGGGATCAAGCCCAGTTTCATGGGCAAGCACACGCTGTTCAAATGGCCGATGACCAATTTCATGTATGATATGGGCGGGGTGTCGGTGAACCGGAACAAGCGGGCTAATTATGTCGAGCAGGTCGCTGATGCCTTTACCAAGGCAGACGATCTGGCGCTGGTTATCGCGCCTGAGGGGACGCGCGGTTCAAACGGCGAATGGCGCACCGGCTTCTATCACATCGCCATGGCGGCGGGCGTGCCGATCCTGCCCGCATGGGTCGACAATGATATGATGCGCGGCGGTGTCGGCGAACCGCTGATGCCGACCGGTGATTACCGCGCCGATCTGGCCAAGCTGGCCGCATTCTACCGCGAAAAACGCCCCGATTGTGACCGCTTCAATGTCTTGGAGGCATCGCTCGACACAGCCGGAGAGATAAAACGCCGTGATTGAAGCGCTGATTGGCAATGCCGTGATTTTGCTGGGGCTGGTCCTGCTGCTGTGGGTAATTTCGCTGCAGGTGAACGACGTATCCTTTATCGATGCCTTCTGGGGCGGCGGGATGGCGCTGCTGGCGCTGGTCAGCTGGCTGCGGCTGAAGCAACCCGGCCCCTTGGCGACATTGCTGATGGCAATGACCGTGATCTGGGGGCTGCGGCTGGCGATCCATCTGCTGCGCCGCTGGAGGGCCGAGGGTGAGGACAAACGGTACGAGCGGATGCTGCGCAAGGATCGCGCGAAAGGCCGCTTTGGCTGGGCCGCGCTGACCAAGGTGTTTCTGGGGCAGGCAGTGCTGCTGTTTATTGTCTCCAGCCCCGCGCAATACGGGATTCTCGAAGCCGGCACGTTCGAGCCGATCAGCGGGCTGGCGATCACCGGCTTTGCCCTGTGGTGCGTGGGAATTTTCTTCGAATGGGTGGGTGATTGGCAATTGGCCCGGTTCAAGGCCGATCCCGCCAATGCCGGTCAGGTGATGGACCGCGGGCTATGGCGCTATACCCGCCATCCCAATTATTTCGGCGATGCCTGCGTGTGGTGGGGGATCTGGATTGCTGCCTGCTCTGCCGGATGGTGGGTAGCAGCCTTCACGATTATCGGGGCGCTGTTTCTGACCTTTACGCTGATGAAATGGTCGGGCGCCGCGCTGCTGGAAAAGGGCATGGCGAAGTCTCGCGCCGGATATGCCGACTACCAACAACGTACCTCGGCCTTCTTCCCGCGCCCGCCGCGGGCCGCGCCGCAGGGGTAAGTTTCTTCATAAGGACTTTAATCCTGCGCCGCCAGCGCCTAATTTGACACAACGGGTTAGCGGACAGGTGGAAATCGCGCGATGACACAGGACAACAAGGCGCGTGAACGCGACCGGCTGGCGGCGCTGGCGATGGAAGTTACCGCGCGCCGCGGGGTCGAGGTGACACCCGAAATCCTCGCGGGCGAGTCCGGGCTGTCACGGGCGCGCATCGATGCGATTTTCCCCGAGAGCAGCAATCTGTTTGACGCGGTCGCCGAACGCTGGTTCGCGCCGCACATTGAAATTATGGAAGCGGTGATGGCCAGCGATTTGCCGGCCAATCGCAAGCTGTACGAATTTTTCGCGCGCCGCTTCGTGCATCAGCGGGCCTATTTCCGCAGCGATCCCGACACTTTTGCGCTGCTGTGCGATCTGGGTTCGCGCCGGTTTGAGCGGGTGCGATCCTATATCGATCTGGCGGATCATTATCTGTGCGAACTGATCGCGCAGGCGCAGGACGAAGGCTATTTCGCGAAGCTGGAGATTGACGAGGCGCTGAGCCTGATCAACCAGATGGTGGTCGCCTATACCATGCCCGATATGCTGATGATGCTGGATGACCGGCTGAGCGAGGCAAAGTTGGGCGCGATTATCGACACCCTGTTTGCCGGGCTTTCGGGCAGCGACGGCGGCGCGCGCGGACGCAGCAGCCTGCACGCCGCATGACCGCAGGGCCGCCGCGCAAAATCCTTTTCATCGGGCTGAATTACGCGCCCGAACCCATCGGCATCGGGCCGTTCAGCGCGGGTCTGGCGGAATCGCTGGTGGCACGCGGGCACCGGGTCCACGCGGTGGTCGGACAGCCTTATTACCCCGACTGGAAACTGCATCCGCGCTTCAAGGGGCGCTGGCAGGCGAGCGAGGAAAACGGCGTCACCGTGATGCGCTGTCCGCATTACATCCCCGCCAATCCAACCGGCAAGAAACGGCTTGCGCACCATATGAGCTTTGCCAGCAGCGCCTATCCCGCCGCCCGTGCGGCGCGGCGGGCGCTGGAACCCGATCTGGTGTTTACCGTCGCGCCGTCACTGGTCGCTGCGCCGGTCGCTGCGCGTATGGCGCGGCGCGAGGGCGTGCCGCTGTGGCTGCATGTCCAGGATTTCGAAGTCGGCGCGGCCTTTGCCACCGGCCTGCTCGACCGCGAGGGCGGAATCGCCGATGCCGCCACCCGGTTTGAAGACAGGATGCTGCGCGCGGCGGACATGATCTCGACCATCAGCGAACCGATGTGCACGTTGCTGACGCATAAGGGCATCCCGCCCAGCCGGGTGCTGGAACTGCGCAATTGGGCCAATCATGCGCAGCAGATCGCAGCGGCTGACGGCGGCGGCCTGCGCAAGGAATGGGGGCTGGAGGGCAAATTCGTCGCGCTCTATTCGGGGAACATCGCCAACAAACAGGGGCTGGAGGTGGTGATCGAAGCAGCGCGCCGTCTGGCCCATCGCAGCGATATAGCCTTTGTGGTTTCTGGTGAGGGGCCAAACCGAGTGCGGCTGGAGCAGCAGGCGCAGGGCCTGCCCAATATGCAGTTTCGCGACCTTCAGCCGCCCGAAAACTTCGGCGCGCTGCTGACTTTGGCGGATGTCCATCTGCTGCCGCAATTGCCCGGTGCGGCCGATCTGGTGCTGCCGTCCAAGCTGGGCAATATGTTCGCGTCGGCCCGCCCGGTCATCGCCACAGCTGCGCCGGGGACCGGCATCGCGCGCGAGGTTGAGGGCTGCGGGATAGTGATCCCGCCGCTGGATGATGCGGCAATGGCGCAGGCGATCGAAGCGCTGGCAGCCGATCCGGCACGCCGCGCGGAAATGGGCGCAAATGGCCAGCGACGCGCCGAGGCGCTGTGGTCCAGGACTGCGATTGTCGACAAATTCGAAACCGCGATGCAGGCGTTGCTGGGCTAAATCCCCATATCAGCGAGCAGCGCCGCGATATTGCCGCGATAAGCGTCAAAACTGAACGCCTGCGATTCGCGCCATGCCGCCCGGCGCATGCCCAACAATACATCACGGTCGGCTGCCATCGCCGCCATCGCCTGTTCCACCCCGTCCGCCGATGGCGCGTCCAGCACGATGCCGCTGTTCGCCGATGCGCCCAGCCCCGCCTGACGGCTCTGAATGATGGCGAGGCCCGAGGCCATCGCTTCGAGCAGGATGATCGCTGAGCCTTCGTAATGGCTGGGAAACACCAGCGCCTCGTGCTGCCGCATGATCGCCGGGACCGCGCTGCGTGGTTGTTCACTCAGCCAGTCGATCCGTTCGGCATAGGGGGCCAGCATCCGGTCGGGCACCATGCGCGGGCCCATCACGCTGAGCCGGGCATCGCGGCGTGGCAGACGCTGGACTGCTTCGAGCACATGCTGGATGCCCTTGCGCGGCGAAACCTGACCCGCGAACAGGAAGCGCACCGGCTCTCCCGAAGGCGGCGGCACCGGTTCGGGCGCTCCGCCGAACAGCGCGGTGTCGAAGGGGTAGGGCAGCACGGTCAATTTGGCGTCGAGACCGGCGGCTGCGCTGTGGTCACGGATGCTCTGCGCCACGAAGGGGCTGCCGCAGACGATCCGGTCGGCATGGGCGTATTCCAAATCGTCGCGCGCAATCTGAGCAGCTTCGGCGGGCCACGGCCCTTCCGCCAGCCAGCCCGGATGACTGGCGCGGATCACTTCCAGCTCGGCGTTCCAGAAGCGCCAGTCTGCCACTGTGCGGTCGAGGATCTTGGGGCAATCGCGCAGCCGCGGATCGGCGAAGGCGCGCGCCGATGCGCCGTTGAAACCCCATAGCGCGAGCGGTGTTTCTCGCGCCGCTTCCCCCGCCAGCCATCCTCCAAAACGGCGATTGCCCAAGCGGTCAATCCGGCGCGCTAATCGCCGCGCGCCAAGCTTGGCGGCAATCCGTTCCACCCATTCCTCCGCCCCGTGGGTGCGGACCAATGCGGGATCGAGCGCGGGGAAGCGGTGCCCGGCCAGCGCAGTGTCCATCGCGCGGCCCAGCGGACCGGGCCAACGCTTGCGACCGGGATGGTCGAACAGGCTGGTGGCCAGGAAGGCCAGAAGCTCAAGCTGCTGCAACGCCAGCGCGGTCTGGCGCGAATGCTGCGTACCAGGATGGAAAACGGCGACTTTCATTACCCCAGCCTATCGCGCATCAAATACCCCAGCGCAAAAAATCATTTTCCTACACGGCAATCGCTGATTAACCGATCTGGCTCTTTTCAAACAAGGAGCAAACCGGAAATGAATGATCCGATTCGCGTTGAAGCACCCGGCGGCTTCGCCCCCCTGATCGCGCTGGGGCAGGAAGACGCCGCAGGGATTTGCGCCGCCGTCGGCCCGGCCAATCCGCTGCCCACCTTCGCCGCCCGCCCGCAATCACCCGCGCCGCTGTCCGGTCAGGCCGCCGCACCGCAGGTCGCCGGGCCGTTCACGCCTGCACCCTTCGCGCCAGTCTATCTGCGTCTGTCCGGCGCATGGGAGGGCAGCGTGCGGCTGCTGCGTTCGACCGATGGCGGCGCGACCAAATTTCCCGTCACGATTGGCGGCGCGCAATGGGGGGTATTTGCCGCCAATGCTTGTGAGCCGGTGTGGGAGGACAGCGAAGCGGGGGCGGAATTGTATCTGGAACTGACGCCGCAATCGGGCACGATCAGCTACCGGGTGTCGCAATGAGCGGGCTGGCGCTCCCGGCGCTGGGGCTGGCGCAGCGCGCGGTGCAGGCCTTGCCCGCGCTGTTCGCCGATCTCTCGCTGCGCAGTCCGGCGGGCGAAATAGTGCTGTTGGAGAGCAGCGGATATGCCGCAGCGGGCAAGGGTGCGGCGCGCTATATCGCCGATGATTTATGCGATGCGGCACTGCTGGACGCGCATCCGCGTTTCGTGTTCGCTGCCGCCAATGGACGCATCTTTCGCCTGTTCCCCGAGGCCGGTTCGCTCAGCGCCGAACAGGGCGGGGCATTGGGTGACGCCTTGAGCAATGACCAGCCCGCAATCCAGGCCGCGATCGATTATGCTGAGGCGATCGGCGCGCGCGAGCTGCGTTTCGAAAGCGCGCATTACCGCATCCACTGCCCGGTCCGCACGTCGCCCGCCGCCGACACCCGCGCGGAGGATGGCCATCCGCTCGTGGTCCGCCGCACGCTGGCGCTGCGCGGCTGTGCACCAGACCGCAGCGTGCTCGATTTTCGCGGGGTGGGCGGCGCCGATCCCGACAGCAATTGGCAGACAGTCGCGCGGTCCGTAGCGGACTCCGCCCCGGCGGTGTGGCGCGGCGGCGGGCTGTATGTTCAGGGCGACACCCCGCGCCCGACCACCCAGCCGCGCCGCATTGCCCGGCTGACGCTCGACCGGCTGGTGTTGCAGGGCAACCGTACCCGCACCGGCGTCGCCACCTGGCCCGCCGATCCCGTAACGGGCGACGGGTGGGACATATCGGACAAGGCGTTCTGGTCGCAGGATTGCTATCTGGGCGAAATCCACTGCACCGATACCGATATGATTGGCTGGCGCGGCGAGATTTTCTACCTCGCCGGAGCGGTCGATGCGGTGCGCCGGTTAAGCGTGACGAGGTGCCGCTTCCTGACCACCAATGGCAATGCTTTCAATCCCGGCGTCGATTGCGATCTGGTGGCGCGCGACTGCGAATTTGGCGATTGTTTTCAAGCGCAGGAGGAAACCGGCAAGACCAGCGCGGTCTATCGCAATTGCCTGTGGCGCGATTGCGAAACGCTCGGCCTGGGCAGCGGCCCGGCGGGCGGTTATCTGTACAACATCGCCTTTCCCACTCGTGACGAGGCCGCCGCGCCGCCGGCGACTGTGCTGGATGGCTGCCGATTCCATTCCGCCGGGCTGCTGAGCATCGCCAGTTGGGTGCGCGGGCATATCGTCACCGTGGATACGCGCGTGCATATGACCGGCAATGCGGCGATGGCGCTGCGCGATGTCGATCTGAAAATCGACGCGTGGATCGACCGCCGCCCGTCGTTTCAGGCGCTGACATTCTACGGCGTCTATACGCTGACCGAAGCTGTGCCGGGCGCGCCAGCAGACACGCATAAGCAGCCGCCCACGCAGGTGCGGATCACGCTACGCCATTTCCGCACCGCACTGGCCGAGACGCTGGGCAATGAGTGGCTGGGCATAGTGTGGGCAGGCTATATCGCGCGCAATTGCCGGATCGCGGTGTCGGGCGATTATGCCAGCGCGCGCACGCCCAATGGCGGCGACAATCCGCTGTCGATGCCCTTCGTCGCCTTTACTGGCGGGACGGCGACCACCGCTTACACGCCGCAGGGCATCTACAAGGGTGCGAGCCTGAGCGCGTCAGGCGTGCTGGCACCCGCCGGTCCGCTGATGGCGCTGGCGGTGACTGGCGAGAGCGCCTTGGCGCTGACCCTGCCTGCCTATCCGGCGGGCGGCGCAGCTTATGGTTATGCCGACCGTCAACAGGTGCGGCTGGTGAAACAGCTCGATCAGGGCAGCGTGACCTTTACCAAGGGTGCCGCGCCGAGCATGGCGATGATGGCCACCCGCACACTCGACCATAGGGATGACTGGATCGAATTTACTTACAATCGCAGCCGCGCGCGCTGGGAGGAAAGCGGGTTCTTCAGCACCGCCTGAGCCGGATCACACGTCGAGGTTGGCGACATTCAGTGCGTTGTTCTGGATGAACTCGCGGCGCGGTTCGACCACGTCGCCCATCAGCCGGGTGAAGATTTCGTCCGTGATGTCGGCATCCTCGACCTTGACCTGCAACAGCGCGCGGTTGTCCGGGTCCAGCGTGGTTTCCCACAGCTGTTCGGCATTCATCTCGCCCAGCCCCTTGTAGCGCTGGATCTTCTGACCCTTGCGCCCGGCGGTCATCACTGCCTCGAGCAGTTCGGTCGGGCGGGTCAGCGAATCATCGCCAAAGGTGGGCGCGTCAGTGTCGCCATCCTCGGCATCATCCACTTCGACCTGATCCTCGCCCGCAGCGGTGCGGACCAGACGGACGGGGGCGGTATAAACTTCGACAAATTCGCCCGCCACGCGGTGCAGTTTGCGTGCCTCGGCACTGTGGAGAAACGCCGCCTCGATCTCGTGAACATCGGTCACGCCGCGCCACAACCGGCGGAAGCGGACCAGCCCATCGGGGTCTGTTTCCGCTGACCAGCGCGCGTCGGGATCGCCCATCTGCAAATGCGCGGCGGCGCGGTCCAGCGCTGCCGAACGGTCGGACATTTCGGGGTCGAGCGCACCCGAAAGCGCAACCGCCTCGATCAGTGCCAGATTGTATTTGCGCGGCACGAAACCCATCAGATTGCGCATCCGCAGCCCGTGCTGGACAAGCTCGGACAATTCGCCTGCACCGCGCGGCCCGCCGGCGGTTTCCAGCATCCGGCCCTGCAACCCCATCTCGATCAGATAACGGTCATAGGCGGCCTGATCCTTCAGATAGACCTCGGACTTGCCGCGCGCGACCTTGTACAGCGGCGGCTGCGCGATGAAGAGGTGTCCGGCCTTGACGATTTCGGGCATCTGGCGGTGGAAGAAGGTCAGCAACAGCGTGCGGATATGCGCTCCGTCGACATCGGCGTCGGTCATGATCACGATCTTGTGATAGCGCAGCTTTTCAAGGTTGAATTCGTCGCGCAGGCCGGTGCCCATCGCCTGGATCAGCGTGCCGACTTCCTTCGATCCGATGATCCGGTCAAACCGCGCGCGCTCCACATTCAAAATCTTGCCCTTCAGCGGCAGGATCGCCTGCGTCTTGCGGTCGCGACCCTGCTTGGCGGAGCCGCCAGCGGAATCACCCTCGACCAGAAACAGTTCGCAATTGGCGGGATTGCGGTCCTGGCAATCGGCCAGCTTGCCGGGCAGGCTGGCAATGCTCATCGCGCCCTTGCGGCTCATTTCGCGGGCGCGGCGCGCGGCTTCACGCGCGGCGGCGGCGTCGATGATCTTCTGGATGATCGATTTTGCGTCAGCCGGATTTTCCTCCAGCCATTCGCTCATCTTCTCGCCCATCAGGCTTTCCAGCGGTTGGCGCACTTCGGAGGAAACCAGCTTGTCCTTGGTCTGCGACCCGAACTTGGGATCGGGCAATTTGACCGACACGATGGCGGTCAGCCCTTCGCGCATGTCTTCGCCCGACAGCGTCACCTTTTCCTTCTTCATCAGGCCCGATGACGTGGCGTAATTGTTCAGCGTGCGGGTCAGCGCGGCGCGAAAGGCGGCCAGATGCGTGCCGCCATCGCGCTGCGGGATATTGTTGGTGAAGGTCAGGACGTTTTCGTAATAGCTGTCGTTCCATTCCAGCGCGACGTCGATGCCGATGCCGTCCTTTTCCGCCGAGACCGAAATCGGTTCGGGGATCAGCGGCGCCTTGTTGCGGTCGAGATATTTCACAAAGGCCGCGATGCCGCCTTCGTAATACAGATCATGCTCGGCCACTTCCTCGTGCCGCTTGTCGCGCAGCAGGATGTGGACGCCGGAATTGAGGAAGGCGAGCTCGCGGTAGCGGTGCTCCAGTTTTTCAAAGTCGAACTCGATCACGTTTTTGAACGTGCCGGTGCTGGGCTGGAAGGTCACGCGGGTGCCGGTGCGTTCGCGCCCGGCATCGCCCTTGATCTCCAGCGGGCTGACCGCATCGCCATGCTCGAACCGCATCCAGTGTTCTTTGCCATTGCGCCAGATCACCAGCTCCAGCCATTCGGACAGCGCATTGACCACCGAAACCCCCACACCGTGCAGGCCGCCCGACACCTTGTAGGCATTGTCGTCGCTGGTGTTTTCGAACTTTCCGCCCGCGTGCAGCTGGGTCATGATGACTTCGGCAGCGGAGACACCCTCTTCCTTGTGCATATCCACCGGAATGCCGCGCCCATTGTCCTCGACCGAGACAGAACCATCGGCATTCAGCTCGATCAGCACCAGGTCGCAATGCCCGGCCAGCGCTTCATCGATGGCATTGTCCGATACCTCGAACACCATGTGGTGCAGGCCCGACCCGTCATCGGTATCGCCGATATACATGCCGGGGCGTTTGCGCACCGCATCCAGGCCCTTGAGAACCTTGATGGAATCGGCGCCATACTCGCCCATCTGCTTCACATTGGCAGAGGGCTGGGCCGCAGCGGTTTCAGGGGTATTATCGGGAGTGTTCTGAGAGTTCTCGTTCATAGTGATTATATAGGCGCGAAGCAGCGCAAAGCCAAAGTTTACGGGTGGTTTTTTCCCACAGTTCGCAGCCTATGCGGTTTCAGCTGCAACCACTTGCTTTGCGCGGCGGCGGGGCGCATGTCTGGGCGATGCTATCTGTCCTCGACATCTTTCGGATCGGGATCGGTCCATCCTCCTCGCACACGGTCGGCCCGATGCGGATTGCCGCGATGTTTTCGCGCGCTTTGGCCAAGACGGGAAAGCTTGGGCGAACCGCGCGGGTCGCTGTGGAGTTGCAAGGCTCGCTGGCGCTGACCGGGGTGGGGCACGGCACGCTGGATGCGGCCATGCTGGGCCTGATGGGCTTTGTGCCCGAAGATACCTGCCCTGACGAAGCCGTCGCCGCGCTGGACGCGCTGAAGAGCGAAGGCAGCCTGCTGCTGGGCGGCAAGCAAGCCATCGACTTCGATCCCGCACGCGATATCGATCTGGCGGGGCATATCATTCCCGCGTTGCATCCCAATGGCATGGAGCTGACCGCCAGCGATGCAGGCGGGCAGACACTGCTGGCGCGCACCTATTATTCCACCGGCGGCGGGTTCGTTGCCAGCGAGGCGCAGCTGAAAAAGCCGCCCAAGAATGACCGGATTTCAGCCGGGACAATGGTGCCGTTCAATTTCGGATCGGCTGCCGAACTGCTCTCCAGCTGTCATGCCACCGGGCTGGCGATTGCCGATCTGGTGCTGGCCAATGAAGACGCGCTGCGCCCGCGCGCCGAGACGGTGGCCGGGCTGGACCGCGTGGCGCAGGCGATGGATGCCTGTATCGATCGCGGGCTGACGCAGCGCGGGGTGCTGCCCGGCGGGCTGAAGGTCACCCGCCGCGCGCCCGATCTGTGGGAGAAATTGTCTGCCAATCCGCTGTCGAACGAGCGTGAGCAATTGTTCGACTGGCTCAATTGCTATGCAATGGCGGTGAACGAGGAAAACGCGGCGGGCGGCCGCGTGGTCACTGCGCCCACCAATGGCGCGGCGGGGATTATCCCGGCAGTAATGCGCTTTTACTGCAAGACGCAGGATGATCAGGATTGCGCGGAAAGCCGCCGGATATTCCTGCTGACTGCGGGCGCGATTGGCCTGCTGTACAAACAGCGCGCGAGTATTTCCGGCGCGGAAATGGGCTGTCAGGGGGAGGTCGGCGTGGCCTGTTCAATGGCGGCGGGCGGACTGGCGGCGCTGTGGGGCGGCAGCGCAATGCAGATCGCCAGCGCGGCGGAGATCGGCATGGAGCACAATCTGGGTCTGACCTGCGATCCGGTAGGCGGACTGGTCCAGGTGCCCTGCATCGAACGCAACGCCATCGGCGCGGTCAAGGCGGTCAACGCCGCGCGCCTCGCGCTGCACCGCACCGGCGCGGAAGGCTGCGTCAGTCTGGATCAGGTCATCGAAACCATGCGCCAGACCGGGCTGGATATGTCGACAAAATACAAGGAAACCAGCAAGGGCGGGCTGGCGGTCAACGTCATCGAATGTTGAGCGGCGGTTAGGCCGGGAGGCAGGACAGGCGGATTTCCTCTGCCTGCTTGTCAAAAGTCAGCGTTGAACACGCGGCCAGGCTGTCGGGGCCGACAAACAGCCGGTGCATCGGCTTGCCCTTGCCGGCGGTCACCACGATTTCATTCGGATCGCGCTCGTCGTCGGGAATATCCGCGGTCGATCCGGTATCCTGCGTGCGCACCACCAGATTGGCGAGCGGCAATGCGCCCAGCATCACCGGCTGTGCAAACACCATCGCACGCACCGGGCGCTCGACCGCCAGTTCCAGCGTCATGGGCCGCGCTTCGCCTGCCATCCGTCCGGCAAATTTCTCGCTCAGCAGCGCGCCAGCGGCCGCCGTGACCATGGTTTCTGCCCGGTCAAAGGTGAAATAGGTGGGCACGTAGTCGTCGCCAACCAACAGCTTGGTATAAAGCCCGCCGCGATTGTGACTGAACAGCGGCAGCACAATTTCATGCTCTCCCGCCACTGTGCCGCGCAGGCGATAGGTGATGACGGAGTGGGGCAACGCATACGGGCTGACGCGGCCTTGTGCCACCGTGCCATAGGGCCGGTCGAACCAGAAAACGCGGCGCTTCTTCGCTTTGCCATCGCCGAAATCCACACGCTCAAGGCTGGAATCGGCCTTGATCCGGGTCCGCCCGACAAGATGGATGCCGTCGACGAACCCGCCCTTCAGGCCCAGTTCGGCAGCGACCGCCGGATCGACAATGGGATTGCTGGCACCATCGGGTGCGATCTCCACCAGCACATCCTGCCCGTCGATCACAATGGTGGCGGTTGCCGGGGCCGCCAGCTCAATAGCGGGCGTGTCTTGCGCCAGTACGGCGGATGACAGCAGCGCGGCCAGACAGGCCAGCACGGGTTTGCAAGCGGTCATAAATTCTCCCTCATGCCGCACGCCTAAGCAGCATTGGCTTGCACCATTGTGAACAAGCGGCGGCATGAGGGTAGGCTGGAAGTTTGCTCAGACGAAAGTGTGCGCCAGCATCAGGGTGCTGAGCGTGCCAGCAGCGAACAGGGAAAAGGCGCGGGTGGCGAAAATGGTCATGGGATTCTCCATCGGGATGGGTTTGGGGAGGACGTGCAAATTTCGCGCGAAACTGCGCGAAAAGTGCAGAGTTGTGGAATATTCAAACCTGCCCCGCAAAGGACAGCGCGTTCGAGACGCGGCACCGAAACTAGGGGGGGAGGGGGAGAGGAAGTTCGGTGGCCGCGTCTCTACTCGCTGCCATATCGCCTGTCCGGCGGGACACGCCGCACACCGGAGAGGAAGGCCAGGACCCACACCACGCTAAAGCGCGCCGAGGGTCCTGTCATGCCAGAAGGCTGCTGGGAGGGATGCAGCATTCCGGCTTGAGGGCTGTAATATACTTGCTTACTTTTGAACTAAAGTGCGAAAATCTCGACGGGTGTTGCGTTTGACGCAAGTGTCATGGAGCGGGAAGGGTGTGCACGATGCTCTAATGCCCGGCTCGGATCGCCATGCGCACAGGGCAATGCTGGACAGGCGCGCCGCGCTGGCCTTATCGGGGCGCATGGACGCTTCTCATCTCCCCGATTCCATCCTTATCGTCGATTTCGGTAGCCAGGTTACCCAGCTGATCGCGCGCCGTGTGCGCGAGGCGGGGGTCTATTCCGAAATCGCTCCCTATACGATGGCGGAGGAAGCCTTTCACCGGATGAGGCCCAAGGGCATCATCCTGTCCGGCTCCCCCGCCAGTGTGCCCGAAGACGGCAGCCCGCGCGCGCCCGATGTCCTGTTTGACGCGGGTGTGCCGATCCTGGGCATCTGTTACGGCCAGCAGGTGATGACGCAGCAGCTGGGCGGCGAAGTCCGTCCGGGGCATGAAACCGGGGAAGGCGGCGAATTTGGCCGCGCGTTCCTGACCGTCACCAAACCCTGCGCCCTGTTCGACGGGATGTGGGAAGAGGGCGAGCGCCATCAGGTGTGGATGAGCCACGGCGACAAGGTCACGCAGTTTGCCCCCGGCTTCGAAATCGTCGCCACCAGCGACGGCGCGCCGTTCGCAGTGATCGCGGATGAAGCCCGCAAATTCTACGGCACGCAGTTCCATCCGGAGGTTGTCCACACCCCCGATGGCGGCAAATTGCTCGCAAATTTCGTGCGCCATGTCTGCGGGCTGGCGGGCGACTGGACGATGGCGGAGTTTCGCAAGACCAAGATCGCGGAAATCCGCGCGCAGGTGGGCGATGGCAAGGTCATCTGCGGCCTGTCCGGCGGTGTCGATTCGGCAGTCGCGGCGGTGCTGATCCACGAGGCGATTGGCGAGCAACTGACCTGCGTGTTCGTCGATCACGGGCTGATGCGGATGAACGAGGCCGAGCAGGTCGTCACCCTGTTCCGCGACCATTACAATATCCCGCTGGTCCATGTGGATGCCGAGGACATGTTCCTCTCCGGCCTCGCCGGGCTGACTGACCCGGAGAAAAAGCGAAAATTCATCGGCGGCGCTTTCATCGATCTGTTCGAGGAAGAGGCCCGCAAGATCGGCGGCGCGGATTTCCTTGCGCAGGGCACGCTCTATCCCGATGTCATCGAAAGCGTCAGCTTCACCGGCGGACCAAGCGTCACGATCAAAAGCCATCACAATGTCGGCGGCCTGCCCGAACGCATGAATATGCAGCTGGTCGAACCCTTGCGCGAACTGTTCAAGGACGAGGTGCGCGATTTGGGCCGCGAGCTGGGCCTGCCCGATGTCTTTGTGGGCCGCCACCCCTTCCCCGGCCCCGGCCTGGCAATCCGAATTCCCGGTGAAGTGACCAAGGAACGCTGCGACATCTTGCGCAAGGCCGATGCGATCTATCTGGACGAGATCCGCAACGCGGGCCTGTATGACGCGATCTGGCAGGCGTTCGCGGTGCTGTTGCCGGTCAAGACTGTGGGCGTGATGGGCGACGCGCGCACCTATGACAGCGTCTGCGGCCTGCGCGCCGTCACCAGCACCGACGGCATGACCGCCGATGTGTATCCCTTCGACGCCAGCTTCCTGACCGGCTGCGCCACGCGGATCGTCAATGAGGTGAAAGGCATCAATCGGGTGGTCTATGACTACACCAGCAAGCCGCCCGGGACGATCGAGTGGGAATAGCGGTTTAGTCGAGCAGGTCTGAATAGAGCGCCTCGAACCAGTCAGGGCGTTGCTCTGCCCGGCGCACGACCCGGGCATTGCTCAATTCCATCAGTACGCGCGGCTTTTGATTGAGAGCCGAGGCATCGAGTATCTGCGCATTGTCAGCCAGTAACACCGCCTGCCGGATGAGCGCCTGATTGCGTTCATAGCGCGCGCGCGTTTTTGCTTCGGGAACGTCGTGCCCTCCCTCGGCCCTGCGAGCGCGAACGCGGGCCACCGCGAGGTCCGGGCTTGCAACATTGAGATGGAAAACCACGATGCGAAATCCCGCTTTGCGCGCGTAGCGGAGCAGTTCCAGCTTCGAGGGGTGCGAGAAAACCGTTTCCGTCACGAAGCTGCGCCGCTCGGCCAGAAATTCCCTGCGGCGTTCTTCGGCCATACTTGCCGCTTTATAGGACGCCTCAGGCGACGGATCGCACAATTCGTCGCGCTGGATTAGGTCGGCATTTACAAAAGGCGCGGCGATCCGGCTTGCCAGAACGGTGTCGTAGAAAGTAGATTTGCCTGCCCCGTTCGGTCCGGCGATAAGGAACAGGGTTGGCCGGGACGGCGGCGACGCCATCAGCCCGGTGCAACCTCATCCGATTGCGCGACGATCACACCGTCACGCAGGCCCACGCCCAAGCCCTCAGCGCGGCGTGCGGTGAAGAAACGGTCCTGTTCGGCCGTGCCTTCGCGCGCTGCCTCGAACAGGCCTTCGACAAAGCTTTCCTGCTCGGCACACGAAAGCGCATCTGGACCAATTCGCCCGCCAAGCGCAGCGGCCACATGCGATTGATCGAAATCGCTTGAGCGTTCTATGGTCATGCCGATGCGCAACCAATGCCTCACCTGACCCGCCAGGGAACGGCTCATCACCGACGCCTCACGCGCGACTATATCGATCAGTTCGTCATCAATCTTGACTGTCTTTGCCATGGTGTCAAATTGACACCTTTACGGCATTTTGTCAATAACGGGCCATGCATCTCCCCCTCGGCTCCGACCCGCGCACCGATATTCTGCGCCGCACGCAAGCGGCGCTGATCGCGCGGTTCGGACGGATCACGCCGCGGCTAGAGCGGCAGCGTGATCCGCTGTGGACGTTGGTGCAGGGGGTGATCGGGGCGCGGACCAAATCGGCGGTTTCCAATACTAATACCGACAGCCTGCTGACCCGTTACGGATCGTGGGAGGCGGTGGCCGAGGCTGAGGAGGAGGCGCTGGCGGCGATGCTCGCTACGGCGACCTATCCCAATATGATGGCCGGGCGGCTCAAGGCCTGCCTCACCGCCATCGTGGCCGATCGCGGGGCGGCGGATTTGCGACATCTGTCCAATCTGTCCACTGACACGGCGATGGCATGGCTGGAGGCGCTGCCCGGGGTCGGGCGCAAGATCGCGGCGGGGGTGATGAATGTCTCCAGCTTCGATCGCCGCGCCATGGTGCTCGACGGTCATCATCGCCGGATTATGCAGCGGATGGGACTGGTGCCGGCCAAAGCCGACACCGCGCGCGCCTATGATGCGCTGATGCCCATCGTGCCGGACGAATGGTCAGCCGCCGATATGGATGAGCATCATCTTCTGCTGAAGAAACTGGGGCAGAGCCTGTGCCGCCCTTCGCGCATGGCGTGCGGCGAATGTCCGGTCAGCGGCGATTGCCACACCGGGCAGGCGCGGAACGCCAAGGGCGCTTGAGGCGTTGATCCCGTGGCTTGGCCCGCAGGACTGACGGGCCGCCACATGAGGAGAGCTGTCATGAAACGGGTACGCATTTATCAGATCGCGGCCACCATTGCCGGTGCCGCTGCACTTTCGGCCTGTGCCACATTGGAGGAATCCATCGCAGAAGCCACATCCGACACCTATCGCGCAACGCTGACCGGCGCGCAGGAAGTGGGCGGCGGTGATCCCGATGGCGCGGGCATGGCGGAAATCACTGTATCGGACGAAGCCAACCAGGTTTGCTGGGATCTCAACGATATCCGCAATATAGGGCCGATTACTGCTGCGCATATCCATTTGGGCGCACGCGGCGTCGATGGCCCGCCAGTCTATACGCTCAAGCCGTCGAACGAGGGCGGTTACAAGGGTTGCGCCAATGCGATGGAATGGCAACAGAACCGCATCGAGGGCAATCCCGAAGCGTTCTATGTCAATGTCCACACTGCGGCATTTCCCAATGGCGCCATTCGCGGCCAGCTGAGCCGCTGATCGCCTGACCACGCGCCGCGCCTCCGGTCCAATGCGTCCGGGGGCGCGTGCACGGCGTCTTACCAGCTGAAGCCGCTGTCGATGGCGGCCTGTTCTTCCGTAGTGGTCTCGCGCCCCAGCACATTATTGCGGTGCGGGAAGCGGCCAAAGCGCGCGATCATTTCGCGGTGTGACTGGGCAAAGGGCAAAGCTCCGGGCGCATGTTGTTCGAACAGCGCGACGCTCAGATCCTGATCGGCCAACTGTTCGCTATGCATCAGCGGCATCAGCACAAATTGCCGCTCGCGCTCGGCAAATGTCGCCAGCCAGCCACGCTCTATCACCCCATCCGTAATCGCGCGCGCCAGCGGGTCACTGGCAAAGGCGAGCGCACTTTTGCGGTGAATGTTGCGGGGCACCTGATCGAACAACAGGATCGCAGCCTGCGCGGTTTTGGGGTCGGTCAGGAAATCAGCGGAGTCGCCATCGGCCAGCTGCGTCAGATCACCAGCAAACCGCTCGCGCAATATGTCATCGACCCGCGCGCTGCCATTGTACCAGTCGGTGCTGTCCAGCTCCCTGAACCAGAAATGGACCAGCTCGGCGGCCCAATCGCGATTGTCTGAATTCACAATAGGCGGCTTAGCTATCGACTCTGCGATAGGGCACGAAATCACCAAGGAAAATGACGCCATTCATAAAATGACCGGAGCGGTCGTAGGTGTCCACGATGTCCTGGCGGCACAAGCTCGATCCGAACATCCGCGTGACCATGACGTCGCTATCATCCAGATGCTCGGCGTTGGCGGGGATATTGACCCACAGCGTGCTGCCATCGCGGTACACGATCGCAGTGCCGTCGATCACCTGCATCCGGCGCATCTTGTAACTGCTCAGGCAATTGCGTCCCTCACCGGCCACGCGCCCGTCGAGCAGCTTGGCCAGCTTGGCATCGCCCGACAACCGCTCGCGCGCACCCACGGACGGGGCGGCCAGCAAACCGGCAGCGGCAAGCGAAAAAAAGGCAGTGGCAGCAAATTTGCGCATGGCGAGTCTCCTGATGAAGCGCAGTGTATAGCACAGTTGGGCTGAACCCACGATGAGTGTCAGAACGGACCTGCAAACAGAATTTCCAAGCGCAAACGACTAGCCAGTGAAACAGGATGCATGGCCACAGATTGTTGGTCTTCAGACGCAAGGCGGCGAGCGTCACACCGAGCACAGCGACCGCCATAAGGAAGCCGGGCTTCAGAAAGATCGCCGACCATGCAGGGCCTAACCCGCTCCATGCCTGAACCGGATGCCACAGGACGAAAAGAGCGACCGACATGCCGACCAGCGCCTTGTGAGCGCGAATGCCTGTTCTGGGAAACAGCAGCCAGCGGAACAGGAGTTCTTCGGCCAGAGCGGGGACCAATAACAGCATGAGCGCGGTAGACAGGGCCGATGGGTTGAGTTCGGCTGGCGAAAATGTGCAAGTCCGGTAAGCCAAGCTATCAGTCCCAGCGCAGCGCCGCCGATGCCCGCCACTGGCAGTGCTGATCGCCACACACGCGGTTTTGGCCAAGCCGGCAAGCGGCGCAGTGGCCCGTTGACGAGCATTGCTGCGCCCTAACCCGTGCCGCCCACGGTGATGCCGTTGATCAGCAGCGTCGGCTGGCCCACCCCGGCGGGAATGCTTTGCCCACCCTTGCCGCACATTCCGATGCCTTCATCCAGCGCCATATCGTCGCCAATGCCGATCACACGGGTCAGCACGCTGGGGCCGTCGCCGATCAGTGTGGCGCCCTTGATCGGGGCGATGATCTTGCCCTTTTCGACCTTGTAAGCCTCGGTGCAGGCGAAGACGAATTTGCCGCTGACGATATCGACCTGTCCGCCGCCGAAGCTGGTGGCGTAAATGCCGTCATTGACGCGGCTCAGCAGTTCGGCGGGATCGTCGCTGCCGCCGCGCATAAAGGTATTGGTCATGCGCGGCATGGGCGCGTGTTCATAGCTTTCGCGGCGGCCATTGCCGGTCGGCTCGACCCCCATTAGCCGCGCGTTGAGGCGGTCCTGCATATAGCCTTTGAGGATGCCGTCTTCGATCAGCACAGTCTCGCGCGTTGGCGTGCCTTCGTCGTCAATGCTGAGCGAGCCGCGGCGGTTGGCGATAGCGCCATCATCGACCACGGTTACGCCGGGTGCGGCGACCCGTTCGCCGATGCGGCCAGAAAAGGCGCTGGTGCCTTTGCGGTTGAAATCGCCTTCCAGACCATGACCGACCGCCTCGTGCAGCAGCACGCCGGGCCAGCCGGGGCCAAGCAGCACAGTGCATTCGCCCGCCGGGGCAGCCACGCTGTCCAGATTGGTGGTGGCTTGCCGGACCGCCTCATCCACCGCGCGCAGCCAGGCGCCTTCGTCAAACAGACGGTCATAGAGATAGCGCCCGCCAAAGCCGTAACTGCCACTTTCGCGCCGTCCGTTGCTTTCGGCCACGATGCTGACGTTGAGCCGCACCAGCGGGCGGATGTCGCGCGCGGTGAAGCCATCGGCGCGGACGATTTCGATCACGCTCCAGCTGGCCGCCATGCTGGCGCTGACCTGCGCGACGCGCGGATCCTTGGCGCGCGCAACTGCGTCAATCTTCTCCAGCAGCGCGACCTTTTCGGCGAATGGCACCAGGTCCAGCGGGCTGTCTTCGGTGTAGAGATGGCGGTTGGTGCGTTCGGGCGGCGGGGCCTTGGCGCCGCTTGCCGGGTCGAGCAATTGCAGCGTTTCGCCTGCTCGCGCGATAGCGGGGGCGCTGATTTCATTGGCATGGGCAAAGCCGGTGGTCTCGCCCGTGACGCCGCGCAGGCCAAATCCCGAATCGCGTGAGTAATTGGCGGTTTTCAGCCGCCCGTCATCGAAGGAGAACACTTCGGTGGCGCTGAACTGCAGATATAGCTCGCCATCATCGCAGGGGGCGAGGATGCGCGCGGTCAACGCCTGTGCTTCATCGGGTGAAAAGGTGCTGCCGTAAAGCAGGCCGAAGGGATCACTGAGCTGGGTCATAAACACCCATGTAGGGTGCCGGGCGCCGGGGTGGAAGCCGCGATTGCGCCGCGCGGTCAGCGGTGTCCCGGATCGCCGCCTTCGGAGATGTCGGGCAGGCTGGCCTGATCCGCACCATCGGCAGGCCCGCCCGCCAGCACAAAGCGGCGGTCGCAATAGCCGCAATCGACATAGCCATGCTCGTCGATCTGCAGCCACACCTTGGGATGGCCCAGCACCGCCGGGCGATAATTCTTGCCGCTGCGGATATCGGTCGCGCCATCGCACCAGACGCGGCGGGTTTCGACAGTGGTGATTTCGGGCGGGGGCAGGCTCATGGTGGCTCCCGATAAAGAGTTTTGTGTTTCGCCTCAAGCGCCGGTGTTCGCAATCGCTCACTTGGCTTTCCTGCTGGTCGGACGCCACACGCCAGCATTGCCGCTTGCCCCGTGCGGGCCGCGCGTCCTAGGGCGGCGGGCATGACCACCACGCCTGCCATCCGCATCGAAAACCTCGTCAAACGCTATGCCGCTCCGGGTGCGGGCGAGGTGGGCAAGCTGGCGCTGAAAGGCGTAACTTTCGACGTGCCGCAAGGTGGCATCTTCGGCCTGCTGGGCCCCAATGGCGCAGGCAAATCGACGCTGATCAACATTCTGGCCGGGCTGGTGCGCAAGACCAGCGGCAGCGCGGAAATCTGGGGTTTCGATATCGATGACAACCCCCGCAACGCCAAACGCTCGATTGGGATTGTCCCGCAGGAAATCGTTTTCGACCCGTTCTTTACGCCGTTTGAGGTGCTGGAGAATCAGGGCGGGTTTTACGGCATCGCCAAAACACTGCGCCGCTCGGAAGAATTGCTGCGCGCGGTGCATCTGGCGGACAAGCGCAATGCGTATGCGCGCACGCTGTCAGGCGGGATGAAGCGCCGCCTGCTGATTGCCAAGGCCATGGTCCATTCGCCGCCGATTCTGGTGCTGGACGAGCCGACGGCGGGCGTCGATGTCGAGCTGCGGCGGTTGCTGTGGGAACTTGTCACCCAGCTCAATCAGGACGGGGTGACGGTGGTGCTGACCACGCATTACCTCGAGGAAGCCGAGCAATTGTGCGACCGCATCGCCATCATCAATCACGGCGAGTTGATCGCTGACAAGCCGACTCGCGAACTGGTGGGCATGGCGCGCGAGAAGATCGTGGCGGTTACGGTGGACAAGGATCTGGCCGGCCCGTTCATGGAGCCGAGCTTCATCAAGGCCGAAGTGGTCGAACCGCGCCGTCTGGAGGTTACCTATGACCGTGATGCCATCAGCGCGGGGCAGGTGCTGGCACTGGTGCAGGGCCACGGCTATGCCATCGAGGACGTCTCCACGCGCGAAGCGGATCTGGAGGATGTGTTCGTCCAGCTGACCGGCGCGGGATAATTCGCCCGCTACCGGATTACCGGAAGCGGTGGCTCAGTCCCGCATCGCGAACCTGCTGCACCACCCAATGGTCTGGATGCTGATGTTCAAGCGCGGCCGAACAATGCCGACACCGGCCAACATCGGTCCCGTGAATATGTTTGATAGCCTGCTTGTCGATAGTGTGGCGGCCGATAGCGCAGCCGATATAGCCCAATGTCATGTGTGCGACCCTGCACCCCCGAATCCCCGTCGAATCGGAGGTAACGCAAACCAGCCATGCCGTGGCCACTTCTGCGGCAAGCCGTTCTGTTCTTGCCGCGCGCCGAAAGCGCCGCCATTGAGCGCGCATGTATGAAGAACTCCACGATGTCCTGGTCATCGGTTCTGGCGCTGCTGGACTGACCGCCGCGCTGGCGCTGGCCGAGCACAAGAAGGTGCTGGTGCTGGCCAAGGGTTCGCTTGATGGCGGATCGACTGCCTGGGCGCAGGGCGGGATTGCCGCCGTGCTGGATGCGGGCGACACGTTCGACAACCATGTGCGTGACACGATGGTGGCGGGCGCAGGGTTGAACCGGCTGGAAACGGTCGAATACGTTATCGAACGCGCGCCCGAAAGCATTGCCCGGCTGGTCGAGCTGGGCGTACCGTTCAATCAGGACAGCGGCGATCTGCACCTGACGCGCGAGGGCGGGCATTCGCACCGCCGCATCGTCCATGTCGATGATGCCACAGGCTGGGCAGTGCAGGAGGCCCTGCTGAAGGCCGCCACGGCAAACCCCAACATTACGCTGTTGCCGGGGCAGACCTGCATCGATCTGATCACCGGGCGCAATCAGGAACACTATTCGGGATCGGGCCGCGTATGGGGCGCCTATGCGCTGGACGAGGCGAGCGGCAAGGTGCTGACCCATGTCGCGCGCGCCACGGTGCTTGCGACCGGCGGCGCGGGCCGCGTCTATCTGTTCTCCACCTCGCCGCGCGGCGCGACGGGGGACGGGATCGCGATGGCATGGCGCGCCGGGGCGCGGGTTTCCAACATGGAAATGATGCAGTTCCACCCGACCTGCCTGTACAATCTTGAGGTCAAGAATTTCCTGATCACCGAGGCTGTGCGCGGCGAGGGTGGGCATCTGATCAACCCGGTCACCGGACACCGCTATATGGCCGATTACGATGCCGAGCGGATGGAGCTGGCCCCGCGCGATATCGTGGCGCGTGCCAATGATGACCAGATCAAACGCTATGGTCTGGACTATGTCCATCTCGACATCAGCCACCAGCCCGCCGATTTCGTAAAGGCGCATTTCCCCACCATCTATGACAAATTGATGGGGCTGGGGATCGATATGACCACGGATCCGATCCCGGTCGTCCCGGCGCAGCATTATACCTGCGGCGGGGTGCTGATCGGGCTGGATGCCAAGACCGATCTGCCCGGCCTGTGGGCGGCGGGCGAATGCACTGAAAGCGGGCTGCATGGTTCCAACCGGCTGGCGTCCAATTCGCTGCTGGAATGCTTCGTCTTTGGCGAGGCGGCGGCCAAGGATGTGCTGGCCAGCTGGGATGATCTGGAAGATCCGCCCGCGATCCTACCGTGGGATGAAAGCCGCGTCACCGATTCTGATGAAGAGGTGGTGATTAAGCAGAACTGGACCGAAATCCGCCGCTTCATGTGGAATTACGTCGGCATTGTCCGCACCACCAAACGGCTGGAGCGGGCAGCGCACCGCATTCGGATGCTGCGCGGCGAGGTCGAGGATTATTACGGCCATTTCCGCGTCACCACCGATCTGATCGAGTTGCGTAATCTGATTGAATCGGCGGATCTGATCGTCACCAGCGCGCTGCGCCGTCACGAAAGCCGGGGCCTGCATTTCACGCTGGACCACAAGCAGACCGAAGCGGTGGCGCGCGATACCGTGCTGATCCCATAAGGGCGCCTGCGTAGAAACCCCTGCCCCCGGGGAAACCATATCCTTGCCCGGACAGGCCATTGGGAAAGCCCACAAAAGCTGACCTGAAGGGCCGGATATGCGCGCAGACATTGATAGCACCCCAGACTTGCCCAGCGCCCATGCGCGCCGGATGATTGCCCTGTCATTGGGGGCTGTGCTGGTTCCGCTTGTCGGCTTTGTGCTGATGGAAGGCGTGCTGCGGCAATGGCACTGGCCGCTGTTCCTGACCCTGCTCACCGCCACGCTGCTGGGGGCGATTGTGGCGGGCTTCGGCCTGGCCGGGCTTGTCGATCCCGCAGCGCCGGGGACATCGTGGCTGCGCCTGTTTGCGGGCGGGCCGCGCGGAACTGCTCCCGCGGCCGCTGATGCGCCGCCAGCCCGGGCCAGCAGGGCTGCGGTGATGCATCTGAAAGCAGCGGTAAATTCCGACCTGCTGACCGGCCTGTACAACCGGCGCGGCTTTTATGACGAGCTGGCACGCCGGAACTCGCGCGGGGGCACACTCGCAGTGCTCGACGGGGATCGCTTCACCGCCATCAATCATCAGCTGGGCCGCGCGGCGGGCGACCGCGTACTGCGCGCTATCGCCGGGCGGATTGCCGACACCATCCGCCCCAGCGATCTGGCGGCGCGGTGGGGCGGCGATGAATTCGTGATCCTGTTCGAAGCGGTCGCCCGCGGCGATGCCGAAAAGATCATCCGGCGGATCGAAGCCTCTCTGCTCCAGCATCCCGTGGCGTTGCTCGACGGGATGGCGGTCAGCGTCAACATCGGGCTGGCCCCCTGTATCGACGCCAGCGATGTGGTGATCGAGGCAGCGGTCAAGGACGCTGGCGAGGAACTCTATGCGTTAAAGCGTCAGGCGCGTGCCGCCTGCGCCTGAGCGCGTCAGCCCCAGCCCATCATCCGGCCCAGCAGGATCAGCGCCATCGCGCCCACCACACTGGACAGACAGCCCGCACGGTTGATCCCGCCACGTCCGCGATGCACCACCAGCCCGGCCAGCAGCGATCCGCCCACGCCCAGCAGGATCGTGTACAGCCAGCTCATCTCCACCGTGCCGGGATAGAACCACCGCGCCAATGCGCCGACCAGCAGTCCGGTGATAATTGCGCCGAGGATATTCAACATGGACAAGTCTTCCTGTGTGGGGCCTATACGCCCCGAATAAGATAATATCGGGAGGAGACAAGAGTGCCGCGTATCCATGCCAACGGAATCGAGCTTGAATATGAAGATCACGGGACGCCCGATGCGCCGGTGATCCTGCTGGTGATGGGGCTGGGCGCGCAGCTGACGCTGTGGCCGATCGAGCTGGTGGAGGCACTGGTGGAGCGCGGCTTTCGCGTCATCCGCTATGACAATCGCGATATCGGGCTGAGCCACAAGTTTGAAGGCGTGCGCGCGCCGGGCTTTATGCGCACGGCGCTGATGAAGCGGTTCGGCTTCACCCCGCGCACGCCCTATACGCTGACCGATATGGCGGATGACGGTGCCGCGCTGCTGGAAGCGCTGGATATTCCCGGCGCGCATGTGGTGGGGGCCAGCATGGGCGGCATGATCGCGCAGCTGATCGCTGTGAACCACCCGGAAAAGACCACCAGCCTCACCTCGATCATGTCGACCACCGGCAATCCCAAACTGCCGATGGCGGACAAGGATGCGATGCGCGCCCTGACCGCGCGGCCGCCATCGATGGAGCATGATGTACTGGTCGAACACGGCATGGGGGTCGCCCGCGCCATCGGCAGCCCGGACTATCCCACGCCCGAAGCGCGGCTGCGCGAACGCACCGCCGCCAATGTCACCCGCAGCGTCTATCCGCAGGGGATGCAGCGCCAGCTGGCCGCGATTATCGCCGATGGCGACCGCCGCAAACGGCTGCGCGCAGTCACCGCGCCGACTCTGGTGATCCACGGCGAGGCCGATCCGCTGGTCAAATGCGAAGGCGGCCGCGACACCGCCGCCGCCATTCCCGGCGCGCAGCTCAAGATTATTCCCGGCATGGGGCATGATTTGCCGCTGGAACTGGTCGAGGAAATCGCCGACGCCATTGTCGGCCACGCCCGCGCGGTGTGATGCATAGGTAACGGGGAGGCGGCAATATGACAGCAGCAGTGTTGACGCGCAGCGAGGAACGGCTCTGGGGCCATCCCAAGGGACTGTATTTCCTCGCCATGACCGAGGCGTGGGAGCGGTTCAGCTTCTACGGAATGCGCACGCTGCTGGTGCTCTATATGGTGCAGGAACTGCTGCTGCCGGGCCGGATCGACAATGTCGCGGGCATGGCAGGCTATCGCAGCGTGGTAGAAGGAATCTTCGGCGAATTGTCGACGCAGGCCTTCGCCAGCCAGACCTTCGGCCTGTACGCCGGGTTCGTCTATTTCACCCCGCTGTTCGGCGGCTTGCTGGCCGACCGCTGGCTGGGCGCGAAACGGGTGGTGATGATCGGCATTGCGCTGATGACGCTGGGCCATTTCGCGATGGCGTTCGACTATAGCTTCCTGATCGCGCTGCTGTTGCTGGTTTTGGGATCGGGTTGCCTGAAGGGCAATATCGCCGCGCAGGTGGGCCATTTGTACGAACGGCACGAGGAGCAGCTGTGCTCCAAGGGCTATGCGATATTTTCCACCGGTATCAATATCGGGGCCACCATAGGCCCGCTGTTCTGCGGCCTGCTGGCGCAGCTTTACGGCTGGCACTTCGGCTTTGGGGCCGCCGGGGTGATGATGCTGATCGCCGCCGTGGTCTATTTTGCCGGACTGAAATATTTCGCCGAAGACCGCGCCGCTGCGCCAGCGGGCGAAGTGTTGCCACCGCTCACCCGCATCGAATGGCGGATGATCGCGCTGGTGGTGTTCGTGCTGGTGCTGACCATGTTCCAGAGCTTTGCCTACGAACAGATGTTCAATGTCGGGCTGCTGTGGGTGTCGGAACGGGTGTCGCTGTCTATCGGCGGGTTTGCGGTTCCGGTGCCGTGGTTCGGGGCGGAGGACAGTTTTGCCTCGGTGATGATCCTGCCGGTGCTGCTGGGCCTGTGGGCGTGGCAGGCACGGCGGGGCAAGGAGCCGGGCGATTTCGGCAAGCTGGCAACCGGCGCGGCGATCATGGCCGTATCCGCCGGGATGCTGGCGCTGGGATCATTGCTGGCGGGCGAGGGCAAGGTGTCCATTCTCTTCCCGCTGATCGCTTACTTCCTGTCGGGCGTCGCCTTCATGTACCAATGGCCCACCGCGCTGGCGCTGGTATCCCGCCGCGCCCCGGCCAAGATCAACGCGCTGATGATGGCGGGCGCTTATCTGACGCTGTTTGCTGTCGGCGTGATCTCGGGCTTCCTCGCGCGCTTTTACGAACCGATGGGGGACACCGCCTTCTGGACGATGCACGCCGCGTTCTCGGCCACCGGGGCTATCGCCATAGTCTTGATCGCAGGACCGATCCGGCGGCGGATGGATATGCTGGACGGCTAGCCTGCGGATTCGTTTCTTGCGCCGCTGGATTCGTTTGGATCGCAAGCCGCGCCGTGCCGCTTTGCCCGCAAAAATTTTTTCACGGATTCATTTTTTGGCTTGCGCAAGCGACAAGTCCAGCTTGGTCCACGCGTCGCTGCGTTGCACCAATGCAAGACACCTGCACGATTGGCCGCAAAGCCGCGTTAAAACTTCCTTCACCCTCTTGCACATCTGCGCCAGCTGATTCAGTATCTAGTGGTCAGGATACCGGGGGTACCCACAAGACCTAGAGTTTCGGCAGCCACTCCCCATATGGGAAGGGGCACGAAATTTGCCGGGCTGTGGGGAAAAACGGGATAAGTTTTCGCCCGTTGACCGGCGAATTTTGCTAGGCTGGGCTTTCGTCCTGCCGACTCGAACACAAGCGGAACATCGCGCAGCTGGCGCGGCACCGCGAAACAGATAGTGGGGATGACATGGATTTTCGGACTGGGGGCGACGCGGCGATGAATTTTGATCTGGAAACGCAGGACGATCCCGCCACCCAGTCTGCGAGCAAACCCAAGAGCGATAAGCCCGATGGCGCAAAGCCTAAGAATACAAAGAAAGCGGTTGCAATGGACAGGAATGACAAGGGCAGCGACGCCCTGATCGACGACGATGCGGGCGATATGCTCGCCGGGGCAATGGCCACGGTCGCCAAGGCCGGCGCCGACGCTGAAAACTCGGACAGCAAGAAGGTCATGGATCGCCGTTTCGACGTGCAGACCGACCCCAGCCGCGATGCCCTGCTGACCGATTTCGGCAAGGAAACGCTGATCGATCGCTATCTGCTGCCCGGTGAAGGCTTCCAGGATTTGTTCGCGCGCGTTTCGGATGCCTATGCCGATGATGCCGAACACGCCCAGCGGCTGTATGATTACATCAGCCGCCTGTGGTTCATGCCCGCCACTCCGGTGCTGTCGAACGGCGGCACCAGTCGCGGCCTGCCGATCAGCTGCTATCTCAACAGCGTTGATGATAGCCTGGCGGGCATTGTCGGCACGTGGAATGAAAACGTCTGGCTGGCCAGCAAGGGCGGCGGCATTGGCACTTATTGGGGCAATGTCCGCGGCATTGGCGAGCCGGTTGGCCTGAATGGCAAGACCAGCGGCATCATCCCCTTTGTGCGGGTGATGGATTCGCTGACACTGGCGATTTCGCAGGGTTCACTGCGGCGCGGTTCGGCGGCGTGCTATCTGGATGTCAGCCATCCCGAGATCGAGGAATTCCTCGAAATCCGCAAACCCAGTGGCGATTTCAACCGCAAGGCGCTCAATCTGCATCACGGCGTGCTGATCACCGATGCCTTTATGGAAGCGGTGCGTGCAGGCGACAAATTCGACCTCACCTCGCCCAAGACCGGCGAAGTGCGCGCCACTGTCGATGCGCGCAGCCTGTTCCAGAAGCTGGTCGAAACCCGGCTGGCCACGGGCGAGCCCTATATCGTCTTCTCCGACACGGTGAACCGGATGATGCCCAAGCATCACCGCGAGCTGGGTCTGAAGGTGTCGACGTCAAACCTGTGCAGCGAAATTACCCTGCCCACCGGGCGTGACCATCTGGGCAATGACCGCACCGCCGTGTGCTGCCTGTCATCGCTCAATCTGGAAACCTGGGAGCAGTGGGAAGGTGACAAGCAGTTCATCGAAGATGTGATGCGCATGCTCGACAATGTGCTGCAGGATTATATCGACCGCGCGCCCGATGAAATGGCGCGCGCCAAATATTCCGCCAGCCGCGAACGCAGTGTCGGGCTGGGCGTGATGGGCTATCACTCCTTCCTCCAGATGAAGAACATCGGCTTTGAAAGCCCGATGGCCAAGGTCTGGAACCTGAAGATGTTCAAGCACATCAGCACCAAGGCGAACGAGGCGAGCATGATGCTGGCCAAGGAACGCGGGCCGTGCCCCGACGCCGAAGAAACCGGCGCAATGGAACGCTTCAGCTGTAAGATGGCGATTGCGCCGACCGCGTCGATATCGATCATCTGCGGCGGCACCAGCGCGTGTATCGAACCGATCCCGGCGAATATTTACACGCACAAGACACTGTCCGGGTCCTTCGTGGTCAAGAACCCCTATCTGGAAAAACTGCTCCAGAAAAAGAGCAAGGATTCCAACAATGTCTGGAATTCGATCCTCGAAAAGGGCGGCTCGATCCAGCATCTGGATTTCCTGACGGCGGATGAAAAGGCGACCTTCAAGACCAGCTTCGAAATCGATCAGCGCTGGCTGCTCGAATTTGCCGCCGACCGCGCGCCCTTTATCGATCAGGCGCAGTCGCTGAACCTGTTTATTCCCGCCGATGTCGACAAATGGGACCTGATGATGCTGCACTTCCAGGCGTGGGAAAAGGGCATCAAATCGCTCTATTACCTCCGCTCCAAAAGCGTGCAGCGCGCCGGTTTCGCCGGCGGCGTGGAAGCGGACAACACCGCCGATGCGGCCAAGTTCGAACTGTCTGCCGAACAAACCGATTACGAGGAATGCCTCGCCTGTCAGTGATGGGCTCATATGGTCGAGTTGATGAGATCAAGGAAATCTGTTGCGTTGCTGAAAAAACTTAATCCAGCGCCTTGGGCTACTACATTTATTAGTGCCGGATGGACGCTGGTCGTAGAGACGGCACCTGACATATTTCCAAAAACCAGTCCTATATTTTTATATATCGGGATTGCAGGAATCTTAATAGGTATACTTTGGATTGTTTTTGACCGGAATTCGAACAAGGAAGTGAACATGAAAGAAACGGAAGAGGAGAAACGTCTCCGACTTGAAAATCCGATAGAGGCCTTGGGAAAAAGCAATGCTGTATTTGCAGCGTATGGGAAAGATCACGTATATCGTGATATTCATATACATGGCGTGACTGGCGAAGCAATGTATCTTGATGTCGAAAACCTAGATGCAAAGAGAATAAATATAACTATGGCAGAACAGGAGGCGTCACAATTCCCTCCCACTCGACAGCGCGCAAAGTACTTTTCAGGTTGGTCACCACCTAAAAAATAGTGGAACTCATTGTATGCTAGCTGAATAGTTAGGCGGCTCGCGTCAGCACGCGCTTTCCGGAAGTCTTTATCAGGCCGCAGCTCCCACCGCGACTTTCCCCATTTTTGCTCCCGGCAGCGCCATTTGCGTGCGGTTGCGACCGTCGTTTTTCGCGCGGTAAAGCGCCATGTCGGCTTCGGCGAGCAGCCGTCCCAGATGCGGTGCTTCGTCATCTTCGTGGATCGCCACGCCGATGCTGGTGGTGCAGGTGACGCTGGTGTCGGTGTTGCTGTGGACCATTTCGATCCGCTCGATCGCGGTGCGCAGATCCTCGGCAATCTGCAGCGCCTGCGTCTCGCCATCGACGCGCAGCAGCATGACAAATTCCTCGCCGCCAAATCGCGCCGCCAGCCCGCCATGTCCGTCGGCGCAATTGCGCATCACATCGGCCACCGCGCGCAGGCATTCGTCGCCGGTCTGGTGGCCCCAGCGATCATTGAAGGCCTTGAAGTGATCCAGATCGAGCATCATCGCCGCCACACGCGCCTCGCCATGGGCGGGCCGGGCGTTGAAATGGCTGGCAAACACATCTTCAAAATGGCGTCGATTTGCCAGATCGGTCAGCGGGTCGCGCCGTGACAGTTCGGCCAGGCGGGCGTTGGCGGTTTCCATATCCGCCATCTGGTGACTGGCCTGCAATGCCAACAGGAAATTGCGGATTTGCAGCCGCCACAACCGCTGCCCCAGTACGGCAGCAGACACCCCTGTCAGCACGATGATCGCAACAAACGGCGCCTCGGCCGCGATCCGGTGATCATACGCAAACATCGCCGCAGCGGTGCCGATCACATAGCAGACCACGAAAATCGCTTTTTCGATTGGCGCCAGCGGCAGGACCGGAACCACTATTCCCAACATCAGGACTGTGCCCATCATCAGGAATGCATCGATCGGCGGTTCGGGCCAGACCGCACCGCGCATCAGCACCATCGAAAACGCTATCAGCGACACGCCCATTAGCACTTTTTGCAAATGCGGGTAGCGACGCGGAATAGCCAGCGCCGCGATCTGTAGCGGAAGCACGAAGATGAGGCGGTTCAGCGATGCCTCGACGATATGGTCGGGCATCGAGATGGCGTCGACAAACAGGGTAACGATGGCCAGCACCATGCCCATCGCCACAAAGAACTGCACATCGTGGAAGTGCCGCTCGGTCATGTCGGCATCAAAAGCGGCGCGCAGCGGTTTCGGCCAGGCGCGCGGACCGGTCCCCTGCGCCAGCGCAAGGTCGGTCATCGCCCCCAGCCCCTCAGTTGGCTTAGTAGTCCCGTCCATCGCGGCGACTGTAGGGATAAATGGTTAAAGGACAATCGGCCATTCCCCGCTTGCCTTGGCGCAACCCTTCGCTAGTGGGTTTGCGAACGATTCTCAAAAGGACAAATTATGCGCAAGTGGCACCGCTGGCTTTCGGTTGTTTTCGGCATCTTCCTGCTGTTTATCGCGTCGACTGGCCTGCTGAGCCATTTCGCCGCGCTGTGGCCCGAAAGCCCGGTAGAGGTTGTGCCGCAGGTGCAGGCGCACGAGAATGTGGACAAGGCTGCGGCCCCGACTGCCACTGTACCCGCCGCACCCGCCACCGCCCCCGAAGCAGCCGCATTCACCTGTCCCGAGGGGTGGCGCTGCCGTCCCGATCCGCCGCAGACCGGCCCGCGTGCATGGGTCGGGTTCTTCCACCATTTGCATTCGGGCGAAGAATTCGGGCCCGTGGGCACCGCACTGTCGATCCTGTCAGGCTTCGCGCTGCTGTTTTTCGCCTTTTCGGGCCTGTGGATGTATTTGCGCATGTGGACCGACCGCGCCCGCCGCGGAGCGCAGGGTCGCTGGTTCTGGAAGTGAGCTCCCGCCCTCAAACAGCGAAGCGTTAGGGCGAACAAAACCGCCCTCAGGCAGCGCAGCGATAGGGCAGCAAACACTCCCTCACCCCCAAACCAATACGCCCCGCCTTTCGCAAGGCGGGGCGCGGGGGCGGCGGATTGGCCCGCGAAAGGGGAGGCCGGGCCTGCTCGCCTGTCCCCGAAGACCGCACAATTGCGTTCACCGGATCAACGCCGCTGGCGCGCGCGCGGTTCCGGAGCGGGCGCGGCAGCGGTGCATTGCGACGAACGGACACTTCTCCCCGGCTTATCCCCGCCGAATCACCACGCTTTGGGTTCGATTTTTCTGCAAAATTGCCTATATGGATTCGTTCACCCAGAATCCCCGGAGACCACAAGATGTCGTTGACCGAAGCCCGTAGCACCTACAAGCCCTTCGAATATCCGTGGGCCTACGACTTCTGGAAACGCCAGCAGCAGATCCACTGGATGCCCGAAGAGGTGCCGCTGGGCGAGGATTGCCGCGACTGGGCGCAGAACCTCACCTCGCACGAACGCAATCTGCTCACCCAGATCTTCCGCTTCTTCACCCAGGCCGATATCGAGGTGCAGGATTGCTACCACGAAAAATACGGCCGCGTGTTCAAGCCGGTCGAGGTCAAGATGATGCTCGCCGCGTTCTCCAACATGGAAACGGTGCACATCGCCGCCTACAGCCATTTGCTCGACACCATCGGCATGCCCGAGAGCGAATATGGCATGTTCCTCGAATATGAGGAGATGAAGGCCAAGCATGATTACCTGCAGGAATTCGGTGTTGACAGTGACGAGGATATCGCCCGCACGCTGGCGATGTTCGGCGGCTTTACCGAAGGGCTGCAACTGTTCGCCAGCTTCGCGATGCTGATGAACTTCCCGCGCTTCAACAAGATGAAGGGCATGGGGCAGATCGTCAGCTGGTCGGTCCGCGATGAAAGCCTGCATTGCGAAGGCATCACGCGCCTGTTTCACGCCTTCTGTGCCGAGCGCGACTGCCTGACCAAATCGGTCAAGGAAGACATCATGGATGCCTGCCAGAAAACCGTGCGGCTGGAAGACAATTTCATCGATCTGGCGTTCGAGGACGGTCCCGTCCCCGGCATGACCGCCAAGGAAATCAAGCGCTACATCCGCTACATCGCCGACTGGCGGCTGGGCCAGCTGGGCCTGCCCGCGATTTACATGGTGGAGGATCACCCCCTGCCGTGGCTGGCCCCGCTGCTGAACGGTGTGGAGCACGCCAACTTCTTCGAAACCCGCGCCACCGAATACTCCAAGGGCGCGACCACCGGCAATTGGCAGGACGTGTGGAGCAGCTTCGACAAACGCGCCAACGCCGGCAAGGGCGAGGAAGCCAACGATCTGGCCGAGAACGACGGTCCGGGTCTGTTTGGCGATGACGCCGGGGTGCAGGCGGCGGAGTGAGTTGATCCAAACTGGCGGCATCTGCTTGACCGGAACGCATAGAGAACATAGCGATACCAGAAGAGGGAGTATCGCATGCATTCGATAGAATTCTGTGCAGGGGCTGGTGGTCAGGCACTCGGGTTGGAGCAGGCAGGCTTCCGGCATGAGGCTCTGGTCGAGATTGAGCCCGATTTTGCCAACACTTTGCGATTGAATCGTCCTGCGTGGGATGTTCGCGCTGCGGATATGGCTGCGTTTGATGGGCGACCTTACAAAGGCGTAGAGCTGCTGACGGCAGGGCTACCATGCCCCCCATTTTCGGTCGCTGGAAAGCAACTGGGTGAAAGGGATGAGCGCAATTTGTTTCCTGCTGCCCTGCGATTGGTGGACGAAATTCGGCCCAAAGCGGTAATGATCGAGAACGTCCGCGGTTTTCTTTCAGCAGTTTTCGAGGATTATCGAACGCATTTGCGTGCACAGTTGGACAAACTTGGCTATAAGACCGACTGGCGCTTGCTTAACGCCTCTGATTTCGGTGTATCGCAGCTTCGCCCGCGTGTGGTTATCGTGGCCATTCGCAAGGACTTGGTTGAGGCATTCGACTGGCCTGAAGTGCAGCCGCACAACCCGCGTTCGGTTGGCAAACTCCTCCATGACCTTATGGCCGAGAATGGTTGGCGAGGGGCAAGCCAATGGGCCGCCCGCGCCGATGATATCGCTCCGACTCTTGTGGGAGGGTCGAAAAAGCATGGCGGTCCAGATCTCGGGCCAACGCGAGCGCGCAAGGCTTGGGCAAGTTTGGGTGTCGAAGGCAAGAGTCTTGCAAATGCCCCTCCGGAGCGAGATTTCGTCGGGATGCCACGTTTGACTCTACGCATGGCCGCGCGGCTTCAGGGTTTTCCCGATAGCTGGGAGTTTTACGGAAAGAAAACCACGCAATACCGCCAAATAGGCAATGCATTTCCGCCCCCTGTCGCGAGAGCGGTTGCGGCCAACCTGGCAGTTGCGTTGCGCGTCCAAAAAACATTCGCAGCAAGTTCGCCACGCGCTGCATGAACCTGTTCGAAGAAGCTCAACGCATTCCGCTTCCAGATCACCATCTGGATTTTCCCGATTTGGCGCGGCTCGAAACCGAACTCATCAATGCCGTCGGGGGATGGGAAGCATTCGAGGAAAAATTGCGGGGTTTCTTCAGGTCGGCAATCGATGAAGTTATCGATACGGCGCGCACGGGAAGGTTCTTTTTCTCGGATCTGGAGAAGACTGAAAAAACCTATCTCGGCACCAAGTTCGAGATAATTCTGCGCGATTGGCTGGACGTGCCACGAGGTATCAAATTCGATCTTCTGGTTGGTGGGGAGGAGGTTGATGTCAAGACATCGACATCAGCACAAAAAGGTGGATGGATGATCCCGCCTGAAGCATTCAACCAGTTATGCATTCTGATTAAGGTCAATGAACGCGATGCGCTCTGCGATTTCGGCCTTGTGCGTGCTCGCCAAGAATATCTTCGGGCCGGAGCGAATCGCGATGCCAAGACGGGTCTTTCGGCTGAAGGTCGGAAGAACATCTGGTGGATGGCGGAGCGTTTTGCATACACGCCAAATTTCTGGTCGCTTACAAATTCTGACGATCGCAACGCAATCATGCAAGGCGGCGGGACGCAGCGGATTGCCACACTTTTTGAACGATTTCAGGAAGTCGCGATCTCGAGGGTTCAAATTGAAGGGGTCGCTGCCCAAGATGATTTTATGAAGCGTATCCGGCGCAACAGCGGCGCGCGCGATATCCTTGCACCGAAAGGAATCGCCATTCTCTATTCCGAAAATGACGCTGACCTCATGAGGCAGCTCGGTCTGAAATTCGGGAAGCGTGAATTCCTCTCATACACAGCCAAAAACGAGGGCGAAGCGGCCTTACTTCGCGCGTCTAATCATATCGATTGAACGCTCTTGACCTCACACGCGATTGCAGCCCGCCCCTCTCACACAATTACAAACAAACAAATCCCAAGAAAAGCACACCATTCCTTCACAATACGGACCTAGCACAGCAGACCCGTCACACAGGTCCGTCATGCCGCACGAAACACCCATGCTCGAATACTTCGCTTACTATCTCATCGCGATCAATTTCTTCGCCTTCGCCGCCTTTGGCTATGACAAGGCGCAGGCCGAGGCGGGGGGCCGGCGGGTGAGCGAGAACGCCCTGATCCAGCTTGCGGTCATGGGGGGCCTGCCGGGTGCCTACACCGGGCGCGCGCTATTTCGGCACAAGACCCGCAAGAAGAGCTTCACGAACCTACTCTCTGCGGTCCTGTTCTTCTACGTCGTGGGCGCTGGGGTGTTGGGGTTCCTGATCTGGGATGCGAGCGCGTCTGACCCGGTGGTGACCCCGGAACATACTGATCCGGTCGCGGCGCAGGAATTGTACGTACCGAGCACCGAATTCGCCGACAGCGGATTTGTCGATGCAGCGGAATCCTCGGTCTATTATCCTGGCTGCAATGATGTGCGCGCCGCGGGCAAGGCTCCGCTCTATCGCGGGCAGCCCGGATATCGCTCCGGCATGGACGGTGACGATGACGGTATCGCGTGCGAGCCGATGTACTGACGCTCTACTCCCAACCCCACGCAGGTGGTGGGGCTGGCACGGGGGTGCTGGCATCAATCGCCACTCGGAACAGCCGTGTCGGGTCATTCTTGCGGGTCAACTGATAGGCGAATTTCGCGCCGCCCGTGCCCGCCGGATCGACCTCCACGCGCCATACATTGGTGAGCGATGCGGCCAGTCCTTCGCGGCCAAACAGGGCGATACTCTCCGCGTCCACGGGGAAATCCTGAGCGCGGGCAGTGCCGGGGGCGGCGGTGATGCCGCCGTAAAAGGTCACGGCATCGGGTGTTCCATCATCGTGCCGGTGATCATGTTTCAGCGTGAGCCGCGCGGCGCGGCCGGTGCCGGTCTTCGTGACCAGCCAGGTGCGCGAGCGGTCCCAGCCTGAGGCTTCGGGATCGCTGCCATCCTCGGCATCACGCTCGACATGGAAGGCCACTGCGATCCGGGTTGGCGAGCAGTCCGCCCAATGCGCGATCATGCGTTTGCCCTGCCAGTCGGCATCGCGCGCATCCTCGCTCGCCAATCCGCCTGCATAGGCCTTGCCGCAATGGCTCGCCAATGCGGACCAGAACGCCTCTTGCGGCGCAATCTCCGGCGCGCGGTGGGCGCAGGCGGTGAGGGCGGGGACAAGAGCGGCGGTGATGGCGAGGGTGCGAATGGTCATGACGCGGGGAGTGCCACCGTTTGCGCGGCTTGGCCAGATGGCGGCGCGGGCAAAGCGCTTTCCTACAGGGTTTGCGGCGGGGTAATTTTGCCGATGAGTGCCGATTTGGCGGGCGACGGTTTTTTCCCTCCAGGACTGTGGTCCATGTGGTCCATGTCTCCATAACTATCATGGGGTGCCGGGCCCCGCTCCAACATCGCGGCAGCCTTGCGGCCAGCCCCTCGCCATGCCATCCGATGGCCGAAACGGGAGGATGATGCGATGACTGCTGAACTACGCGAACGGCCACGCTCGGCGGAGGAATTGGGGGCGATGCTGGCGGGGCTGACCCCCTCGGCTCAGCAGGCGGCGGCGTTTCGCCCGCTCGACCCGCGCCCCGGCGATGTGGTCATCACGCCGTTTGGCAAATGCGGCACCACCATGCTGCAACAGATGTTCCACCAGCTGCGCATGGCAGGCAGCGGCGGGGACATGGATTTCGACGATATCAGCCGCGTAGTGCCGTGGTTGGAAATGGCAATCCTGCTGCCCGAAACCGATGTGCACGCCGATCAGCGGGCGGCGCCGCGCGGGTACAAGAGCCATCTGCATTACGAAGGCCTGCCGAAGGGCATGCGCTATGTGGTCACCCTGCGCGATCCGCACGAGGCGTATATGTCGATGTACCACTTCTTCGAAGGGTGGTTGTTCGAGCCCGGCACCATCCAGCCGGAGGCGTTTATGCCGATCTGGGCACGCGGTGGGCCGAGCCGGGTGGACTATTTCACCCATCTGCTGAGCTGGTGGGCGCGGCGCGGCGAGGCGGATACGTTGGTAATGGATTACCGCGATGTAATTGCGAACAAGCGCGGGGCTATCGGCAGGCTGGCCGCGCTGGCGCAGTTGCCGCTGTCCGATGCGACTGCGGCGCTGGTTGAAGTGCGCACCAGCCGCGGCTTCATGCTGGAGCACAAGGACCGTTTCGACGATCATCTGATGCGGCACATGAATGCGCGGGTGTTGGGTTTGCCGGTGGAAAGCAGCTCTTCCAAGGTGCGCAGTGAGGACGCCCGCCGGGTACCGATCCCGCCGTCAATTGCTCAGGAGATCGATGCCATGTGGGCCGAGCGGATTGCGCCGGTGACGGGTCTTGCAAACTACGCCGCGCTGGCGGCCGAATTGGCGCTGTAACGCCGGTCAGTCGGTCGCGCACCAGCTCTGGCGAGTCCCGCCGTAATAGCGGCGCACCAGACCCTGCTCGACGAGCGCATCGCCCAGCCATTGCCGCGATCCGTTGCTGGTGCGGTAAAGCTCGCGCAGGCCGCGTCCGTATCGGTCGGTGGGTTCGTCCCAGCGGCCCTGCATGGTGAAAGCGCCCGCGTTCAGCCAGTCCTGCAGGCCCTGCGTCGCCGTCTCGGCAGCCTGTTTCTCCGCCGGGCACCGCGCATCGACCTCGGGCGCGTCCACGCTCATGATGCGGAACTTCGCCGCGCCGATCTTGAAGGTGTCGCCATCGATTACGCAATGCTGACCGCGCCCCGGTCCGCAGCGGGTCCAGCTGGCGTCCACGACTTCCGGTTCGGTGGCGAGCAAGTCGGGTGCGCCGACCAGCTCGGGGTTTTCGTACAGCACCCATGCGGCGCACAGCAGCACCAGAAAGAACAGCGGCCGCAGTGCGCCCAGCCAGCCGGGACCGCCGCCATCTTTGCGCGGTGGGCGCGGCGGTCCCCCGTAATCCTGCGCCCGCGTCCATTTCGACGTGCGGCGACGGCGCGATTTGTCGAAACGGACGATCTTTCCCATCCATCCGGCCTTAGCAGCGCGCCGGGGGCGGTGCGAATCCTTTGCCCTTGCGCACTGCCGCCGCTAAGCGGGCGCGGCAATGACCGATAGTTCTCCCGATATGGCGGCGATCCACGCCAAAGCCGAAACGCTGATCGAAGCGCTGCCCTATTTCCAGCGCTATGCCGGACGCAGCTTCGTTGTGAAATATGGCGGCAACGCGATGGGCGACGAACGCGCCGCGCGTGAATTTGCCGAGGATGTGGTGCTGCTGAAAGCGGTCGGCATCAATCCGGTGGTGGTCCACGGCGGCGGGCCGCAAATCGGCGCCATGCTGGAGAAGCTAGGCGTCGAGACCCGCTTTATCGACGGGCTGCGGGTGACTGACAAGGCGACTGCCGAAGTTGCCGAAATGGTCCTGTCGGGCGCGATCAACAAGGCCATCGTGTCCTCGATCGCCCGCGCCGGGGGCAAGGCCATCGGTATATCGGGCAAGGACGGCGCACTGGTCACCGCGCGCAAACTGGCCCGCACGGTCAAGGATCCGGGCAGCAATATCGAAAAGGCGCTGGACCTCGGCTTTGTGGGCGAGCCTGCGCATGTCGACACTACCATTCTGGAAACCGTAACCGCTGCGGGCATGATCCCCGTAGTCGCCCCGATTGGCGCGGGCGAGGACGGGCACACTTACAACATCAATGCCGATACGATGGCGGGCGCGTTGGCGGCGGCGCTGGGCGCGGCACGGTTGCTGCTGCTGACCGATGTGCCGGGCGTGTTGGACAGTCAGGGCGAGCTGCTGACCGATCTGTCCCCCGCCGACATCGCCAGCCTGCGCGATGCGGGCACGATTACCGGCGGGATGATCCCCAAGCTGGAAACCTGCGTCAATGCGGTGGAGGCGGGATGCGAGGCGGCGGTGGTACTGGACGGGCGCGTGCCGCACGCGATGCTGCTGGAATTCTTCACTGCGCGCGGCGCGGGTACATTGATCAGCCGCAATGGCGGCACGGCGCACGACGCCGCTTCTCACGATAAGGGATAAGCGGTTTTCGGGCTTGGCGCACAAGGCGCAGAGCCTGTAGGACATTGGTCACACAGCAACGGGACGGAATTAAGCCAAATGCAGGCGCTCTCCGCAATTTACGAAATCATCGCCATGCTCACCAATGTGCTGGTGATGCTGATCATCATCCAGTTCATCATCGGGCTGCTGTTCGCGTTCAATGTGGTGAGCAACCGCAACGAATTTCTCAGCGCATTTTACAATTCGATCAACCGTTTGCTGGAACCAGTATTGCGGCCGATCCGGAAGGTGCTGCCGGAAACCGGCTCGATCGATTTCTCGCCGCTGGTGCTGATTATCGCGCTCAACATTGTGCTGATCGTGCTCGGCAATGTGATCTACGCCTGATGGCCGCCGCTATCATCGACGGCAAAGCCTTTGCCGCCACCCTGCGTGAACGCGTGGGCGACCTGGCCGCGCGCTTTGCCGCTGCGGCAGGGCGCAAGGCCGGGCTGGCGGTGGTGCTGGTGGGCGATGACGCTGCCAGCCAGGTCTATGTGCGCAGCAAGAACAAGGCGACGCTGGCCGCCAATATGGAAAGTTTCGAGCACCGGCTGCCCGCCGATGCCGCCGAGGCTGACCTGCTGGCGCTGGTCGAACAGCTGAACGGCGATGATACGGTGGATGGCATATTGGTCCAGCTGCCGCTGCCCGATCATCTTGACGAACAGGCGGTAATCGCCGCGATCAGTCCGGACAAGGATGTCGATGGCTTCCATGTCGCCAATGCCGGGCGGCTGGCGGTTGGGCAAAGCGGCTTCGTGCCGTGCACACCGCTGGGCTGCATGATGTTACTGACTGACCGGCTCGGTGATCTGTCCGGGCTGGAGGCGGTGGTGATCGGCCGTTCCAACATCGTTGGCAAGCCGATGGCGCAACTGCTGCTCGACGCCAATGCCACCGTCACCATCGCACACAGCCGGACCAGGGATTTGCCCGCAGTTGTGCGGCGCGCCGATATTGTGGTCGCCGCCGTGGGGCGCGCCGAAATGGTCAAAGCGGACTGGCTGAAGGACGGCGCGACGGTCATCGATGTCGGGATCAACCGCCTGCCGCCTGCCGACGGCGCGGAAAAGGGCCGGTTGGTCGGCGACGTCGATTATGCCGGTGCCAGTTCGGTGGCGGGCGCGATTACGCCGGTGCCGGGCGGGGTCGGGCCGATGACGATTGCCGTGCTTCTGCGCAACACGCTGGTCGCTGCCCATCGCAATGCGGGTGTGGCTCTGGCAGAGGGCGCGATATGAGATTTGCCATTGTCCTGCTGGCTCTCGCTCTGGGCGCGTGCAACGCCCCGAACAGTCCGAACGACCGCTATCGCTATTTGCTGACGCCCAAGGCCAATCCCAGCGAGGTTATCGCTGCCGAGCTGGCGTTTGCACGGATGGCGCGGGAAAAGGGCACCTGGACCGCATTCCGCCATTACGCGACCGATGATGCGCTGATGCCATCACCCGATTTTGTCCCCGTGAAGCAAGCGCTCAGCGGACTTGCTGATCCAGCCGAACCGATTGTCTGGGGCCCGGATCAGGTATGGTCCAGCTGTGATGGAAGCTTTGCGGTCAGCACCGGCGGCGCGCAATATCCCAGTGGCCGCCGCGCACGGTTTGTCACGGTATGGCAACGCCAGAGCAATGGTGAATATCGCTGGGTGCTGGATCAGGGCGTGCCAGACGATCAGGCCGAGGTTGCACCCGATACGATCGCCGCCGCCGTCGCGGATTGCCCCGAAACCGTCGCGCCGCGCCGCGGCACGCGCCGGTCAGAGGCGTGGCAGTCCAATGTTTCGAACGACGGATCACTGCTGTGGCGCAGCGAGCTGGGCGCCGACTGCGCGCGCACGGTAGTGGTCGAAGTGATGCGCGCCGGGGCGGCGGAGGAAGTCTTCCGCGCCAATGCTCCTGCGCCGCAAGCGCCCACCGGAACGCCAGCAATAAGTTGCGGCGATTGAGATGATGACTCAGCTGTTCATTTCCGCCTTCATCACGCTGTTCGTGGTGATCGACCCGCCCGGTTGCGCGCCGATTTATGCGGGCCTGACCAAGGGTGCCAATCAGGCGCAGCGGCGCAATATGGCGATCCGTGCGACGTTCATTGCGGCGATCATCTTGGTGATTTTCGCGCTGTTCGGTGAGGGGCTCTTAGGCGCTTTGCATATCGAGCTCGACAGTTTCCGCATTGCCGGCGGGATGATGTTGTTCTGGATTGCGTTTGAAATGGTCTTCGAGAAACGCACCCAGCGCCGTGAAGAGCGCGCCGAAAAGGTGGCGCTGACGCCTGAGGTAGAGGATGTTTCTGTCTTCCCCATGGCCATGCCGATGCTGGCCGGACCGGGCGCAATTGCCGCAATCATGCTTCTGATGAACGAGGCCGAAGGGACCGAGCAGACGGTGGTCATCCTTGGCGCGCTGGGCGCGGTGCTGGTGCTGACCATGCTGGCGCTGATTGCTGCCGGTCCGCTGATGCGGCTGTTCGGCGACCGGGTGGAGGCGGTTATCACCCGCCTGCTGGGCGTGCTGCTGGCCGCTCTGGCGGCGCAATATGTGATCGACGGGCTGAAAAACAGCTTCGGAATATGACCGCTATTGCAGCGTGACGATTTCCTCGCCGTCGTCGCGGAAGCCGTAGAACTGCATCAGCTGGACCATCAATTCACACCGCTGTGCCAGCCCCGGCGCTTCCAGCAGTGCCTGTTTTGATGCAGCATCGAACGGTGCAATCTGGGCCACGCCGTTGATCAGCGTTTCGTCATCGAGTCGTTCGACCGAATCCCAATCCACCGAATAGCCCTGAAGATCGGCAAAGCGCCGCGCTTCAAACTCGAAATTGCCGCGCTCGACAGAGGACAGAACCTCGTCCTGCACATCGGTGATCAATTCGCCTTCGACCTGGCGAAAGGCGGTGGTCACGTCCAGTTCGCGCAGCAGGCGAAACCGTGACACACCCTCCAGCACAATATTGTACCGCCCGTCCTCCAGCGCTTCGACATCATCGATCTTGCCGATACAGCCGACATTATAGAGCGGGGCGCCGTCACCGCCGCGCTGCGGCTGGATCATGGCGATCTGGCGATCCTTGGCCAGCGCGCTACCCACCAGTTCGCGGTAACGCGGTTCGAACACGTGCAGTGGCAATTGCAGCCCCGGAAACAGGATTGCGCCGGGCAGCGGAAAGATAGAGAGCCGTTTCGGCACCGTGCCGCTCAACCGAACAGCAGCCGGGACAACTGGCGGCGGGTGGCCACAACCCACGGGTCTTCCATCCCCACAGCTTCGAAAATCTGGAGCAGCTTGGCCTTGGCCGCGCCATCGTTCCATTCGCGATCGGCGGTGAACATGGCCAGCAGCTCTGTGCCTGCGCTCTCGCGGTCGCCGCCCGCAAACGCGGCCTCGGCATAGGCATAGCGCGCCGCCATATCGGCGGGATCGGCCTGCGCCTTGTCACGCAGCGCCGCCAGTTCGCCATCGTCAACACGGTTGCCCGCCAGTTCGAGCGCGGATCTGGCCTGCGCCAGCAGGGGGTCGTCCGCCAGCGCGGGATTGGCCTCGGCGGCGGCCAGTGCCGCCTGCGCCTGCTCGACATGGCCGGCCTGCGCCAATGCGCGCACCAGCCCCGCCTGCGCAGCCGCATTGTCCGGCGTCATTTCGATAATTTGAGCAAAAATACCCGCTGCGCGTTCAGCATCGCCGCCCGCCAGCGTTTCGTCGCCCATCGCCACTAATTGCGCGACATCTGGACCGGCATCGGCTGCTGCGGCACCTTCACCAATGGGCAATTGCGTCAGCAGCTGGTCAATCGTCTGCTTCAATTGCGATTCGCTGCGCATCGGCGTCAGATCGGCAACCGGCTGGCCCTGAAACATCGCATATACGGTGGGGATGGATTGCACCTGGAACTGTGCGGCCACGAATTTGTCGGCATCGACGTCGATCTTGGCGAGTATCACGCCTTTGTCGGCATATTCCGCCGCGACCTTTTCCAGCATCGGCGTCAGCGCTTTGCACGGGCCGCACCAATCGGCATAAAAGTCCAGAATCACGAGCTTTGTCATCGAAGGCTCGACCACGTTGGTGCGGAACCGGTCGACAGCTTTCTGTTCGTCGATGCTAAGACCCATGCTTGCCAATGTTTATCGCCTTTCAATCGGGGAAGTGTGCTGCGGCCCATGTGGGGTGCGCGGCGGTATTGTGAAGCCCCGCGCGCGCATGAGCAAGGGCCAGAGGCGCGCTTGGACAGATCGGCAATCTTTGGGCTTGCGGGATAACAAGGTCGCTGCTAATCGCGCGCCTCCCCACCGGAACGTACGGGTCCGGGGCGTCAGTGAGCGGGCGTAGCTCAGGGGTAGAGCACAACCTTGCCAAGGTTGGGGTCGGGCGTTCGAATCGCCTCGCCCGCTCCATTTTCCAGCATTACCGGCCGGCCCCGCGCGACATGATCGCGCGGGGCCGGCGGGTGTGCAGCTGGCCGCTCTGCGATAGCAGTTTGTCGGCATTTCCCCATCATCGCACGATGTTCACTTGCATGACAGCAGCGGCGGTCTACATGCGCAGGTAATGTTGTATCCTGCTCTCTCTCTTCACGGCGGCCTCTCCGCCTCTCTTTCTATGCTGGCGCTGGTCATGGCCGCGCCTGTGGCGGCGCAGGAGGCGCAGCCCGCGCCCGACAAGCCAGCCACCAAGGCGCCGGTGGAGGATGACCCGGTTGAGGATGATCTGCATGATCGCCGCGTAAACCCCACGGGCCAGATCGTGGTGCAAGGGCATGGCCTCAAGCAAATGGATCTGCTGGCCGGGACATCGGTCATGGAAGGCAGTGAGCTGCAACAGAATGCGGCGAGTCAGATCGGCGATGTGCTGGCCGGATTGCCCGGCGTTTCGGCGACCGGCTTTTCCCCCGGTGCTTCCCGCCCGGTGCTGCGCGGTTTTTCTGGCGAGCGTGTGCGAGTGCTGGTCGATGGGCTGGGCTCGATCGATATCTCCAACACTTCGGCTGACCATGCGGTCACCATCGACCCGCTGACGGCTGAGCGGATCGAAGTGCTGCGCGGGCCTGCGGTGATGCTGTATGGCAGTTCGGCCATTGGCGGCGCGGTCAATGTTATCGACAAGCGCATCCCGCGCCGCGTCCCGGCAGAGGCTGTCCATGTCGACGCGATGCTGCTGGGCGACACCGCGTCCGATCTGCGCGAGGCCGGGGCGTCGGTTGATGTACCGCTGGGCGGTGGTCTGGTGGTGCATTTCGACGGATCGTATCACACCAGCAATGATCTTGAGATTGCCGGCTATCAGGTCGCGCGCGTGCTGCGCGCGCGTTTGCTGCGTCAGGCCGATGCGCTGGTCGCCAGCGGCGATGCCGAGGCGGCGGACGAGCTGCGCACGGCGGCGCTCAATCGCGGCACGGTGCCCAATAGCGCGACCGAGACCTATACGTTCAACGGCGGCTTTGCGCTGTTCCGCGGCGACAGCAATCTGGGAGCTTCGGTGGGTGTTTATGACACCGCATATGGCATCCCCGCGCGTCCCGGCGGCGAGGAGGATGTCTCCATCGCCCTCCACCAATTGCGCGCCGATGCCCGCAGCGAGCTTGACCTTGGTACCGGCTTCCTGCGCCGCATGACTCTGCGCGCCGGGTTCAGCGATTACACGCATACCGAATTCGAAGGCGCCGAAACCGGGACCGTGTTCGACGTTCAGGGCATCGAAGGCCGCCTGACTTTCGAACAGGCCGATCGCGGCGGCTGGCGTGGATCGTTTGGTAGCCAGTATTATTTCCGCGATTTCGCGGCCACTGGCGAAGAAGCCTATATCGCCCCCAATCGCACCAACCAGTTCGCAGTTTTCGCCTTGCAAGAATTTGGCAACGGCCCGGTCGAGGTCGAGGCCGCGGCGCGGTTTGAAACCACCCGTATCGATGCGGTATCGATTGGTTATGCGCGCAGTTTCGAGGCGTTCTCTGGCGCGCTGGGGCTGTCCTATGAAACGACGGGCGGCATCCGCTTTGGCGTCAACGTGTCACGCGCCGAACGCGCGCCCAGTGCCGAGGAATTGCTGCCCAATGGCGCGCATATCGCGACACAGGCCTTTGAAATCGGTGATCTGAATTTGGTCACGGAAAAAGCGTGGGGCGCAGAGGCTTATGCCCGTGGTCGCGCCGGGCCGATCACTTTCAGCCTGGCGGCGTTCCGCAGCTGGTTTAATGATTACATCTATCAGGCCGCAACCGGCGGTGTGGAAGATGGCCTGCCAGTGTTCGCCTATCGTCAGGCCGGCGCAACTTATAGCGGGCTGGAGGGCGAGGTTAGCTGGGCGTTCCTCGACCGTGATCCGCTTTCGCTAGTGCTCGATTTGCAGGGCGATTATATCCATGCCGAGTTGGACGATGGCTTGCCAGTGCCGCGTATCCCGCCGCTCAGCCTAACCGCCGGGCTGGAGGCGCAGACCGCCGCCTTCGACGCGCGGGTGGAGGCGGAATGGACCGCCAAACAGGACCGAGTGGCCCCGCTGGAAACCCGCACCGATGGCTTTACCTTCGTCAACGCGCTGGTCACCTGGCGGCCGGTTCGCGGCAATGACATGGTCAGCGTGGTGCTGAAGGCCGACAATATCTTCGACGTCAGCGGCCGCCGCCATGCCAGCTTCACCAAGGATTTCGTCCCATTGGCAGGCCGCAATTTCAGCGCGAGTGTGCGGGTAAGCTTCTAGTCCGGACGGCCATCGCCATCGCGGTCGACCACTGGCTTGACCGCAACCGGACGGGGGGCTACCGGCTCCGCAGCAACCGGCTCAGCCACAACAGGTGTGACCGGCTGGGCGGCGACGGTGGTTGCGCCTTCTGCCTTGCCCTCGGCATGGGCGGCGCGCACTTCGGCATCGAGCCGCTTGGCGCGTTCTTCGATCACATCCATCCGCCCGCGCATCTGGCCATAAGCGAACACCATTAGCAATCCGCCGATCACCGCGAGGTTCTTGAGCGCCATCGCCGCCACTGCGGGGTCGGTCACCTTGCTGTGAAAGAACAATGTCGCAAGGGCCGTAAAACCGATCAGCGCCAGTGAGGCGATCCGGGTCATGAAGCCGCTGGCCAGCACCAGTCCGGCAGCGATTTCAAAAATGCCCACGCCCAGCGCCAGACTTCCGGGGAAGGGAGAGCTGGCTTCCATATACTGCGCCGTGCCTGCCGGATCCATCACCTTGCCCAGTCCGGCGATGATGAACAGGACGCCGATCAGAATGCGTCCGATAATTGCTGCAATGGTTGCCATTTTTGCTCTCCCCTGAAGTCTTACACGGTAGAACTGCCCACTTGCCGCGCGGGTTCCTTACTCCTCGACGGCGAAGGTCAGTTCGGCATGATCGCGCAGCCGTTTGACCAGCGCTTCGCCCAGGAACGAACCCGGTGTGCCGATGCCGCCTTCTGCCTTGCAATCGAGCAGCGCGATGCCGGTTTCGCCCAGCATCCGGCTGGTGGAGCCATATCCCGGATCATAGCGGCCCTTCACACCGTAATGCAGCCGCTTGCCGTCGGGCCATTCCCCTACGAACAGCACGTCGTAGAAACCCTTCTCACGCTCTTCGCGGTTGGGTCCTTCGCCCGGCTTGGGCGGTTTGGCACCGAACGGGTTCTTGACCAGTTCGACCAGCGCATTGGCAGCGGCCTTGCCCGCATCGCCGGGGCTGGTCAGCACCATCTCGTCATAGCGAAAATCCTCGCCATAGGGAAAACCGCGCAGGAAATTGGTGCGGTGGACGTTTTTGGTGTTAATCGTCGCCATGACGAATGGCGCGGTCCATTTGCCCAGCTCGTCCTCGTAACGCGGGATCATGCCGGAAGGCTGGTCAGGCCCTTCAAAACCGGGAGTCAGGCTGAAGGGATCGCGCAGCAGACCCAGCAGTTTCGGGTTCCGTGCCGCGGCCTTCATCGTCTGGGTCGCGCTGGCCGCAGTGCCGCCCGACCATGTGCCCTTCATAGCGCGGATGCGGCATTTTACGCGCGGCGCAGGGCTGCCGTGGCGCTGCTTCGCCTCTTTTTGCAACATCAGCACGCCCAGATCGAACGGGATCGAATCAAAGCCCGATGAGAAACTGATCCGCGCGCCGCTCTTCTTCGCGGTTTCGTGATGCGCAGTGATCATTTCGTGCATCCACGTCGGCTCGCCGCACAGATCGGCATAATCGGTGCCGCTGCGCGCGCAGGCTTCGACCAGGGCATCGCCGTAAAGCTGGTATGGCCCCACCGTGGTCAGCACCACGCGGGTGCGGTGGCACATGGCGTCCAGACTGGCAGGATCGCTGGCGTCGGCCACCACCAGCGGCGTGTCGGCAGGCGCCCCGATTTCGGCGCGTACTTCCTCCAGCTTGTCCTTGCTGCGCCCCGCCATCGCCCATTTCGGCGCATTTGCCTTCCCGCCATATTCACGCACGAAATGTTCGGCCACAAGGCGTCCGGTGTATCCGGTGGCCCCGTAAACGACGATATCAAATTCGGCAGTGTCCTTGGTCATGCATGCATCTCCTGTTGGTCAGAAGATGTGCGCCCCCACGCGGTGCGTGTCAAAGACGTTACGGCAGGGGGAGCGGGGCTGGTGGGACAAAGCCCATCACCCGCCTTCTATCTGTGCCAGCACGCCTGATCCCACATCCCTAAAGCCGCGGCAGCGTGACCCCGCGCTGGCCCATATATTTGCCCGCGCGGTCCTTGTAGCTGGTTTCGCAGCGTTCATTGCCTTGCAGGAACAGGAACTGGCATGCGCCTTCATTGGCATAAATTTTGGCGGGGAGCGGGGTGGTGTTGGAAAACTCCAGCGTCACATGCCCTTCCCAGCCCGGTTCGAGCGGGGTGACATTCACGATAATGCCGCAGCGCGCATAGGTGCTTTTGCCCAGGCAGATCACCAGCACGTCTTCGGGCACACGGAAATATTCGATGGTGCGGGCCAGTGCGAAGCTGTTGGGCGGGATGACGCAAACATCGGTCTTGCGATCAACAAAGCTGTTGGCGGCGAAATCCTTGGGATCGACCACTGCGCTGTCGACATTGGTGAAGATCTTGAAATCGTCCGCCACCCGCGCGTCATAGCCATAGGAGCTGAGGCCGTAGGAGATGCATCCTTCGCGGCGCTGCGCCTCGACGAAGGGTTCAATCATGCCGCGTGTCGTCGCCGCTTCGCGGATCCATTTGTCGGAGAGAATCGCCATGTGCCCGTGATCCCCCAGCCAGCCTGCGGGGGCAAGCGCCGCAGTAGGGCTTATCCGCTAATCGATGGGTTTTGCGCCGAGTTTCGGGTTGAGACCGGTCACATGGTTGAGCCACGCCTTGGGCCGCCGCAGCATATCGTCGGGATATTCGACCCTGACGCCAACGATGCGGGCCAGCGAACCGACGAAGTGAATGCAATTGCGGGTTTTCAGATCATAATAGGCACCCGGCGCATTTCGCCAACGCTCGACCTCGGCCTTCACTTCGCGATATTTCGCATCATCGATGGTCAGCGTGAAGTGGCGGTTGGTATTTTCCAGCCACTTGTCCTTTTCGACCAGAATCATGTGTTCGACCGGACCGCGCAGGATCGCCGCGCTGGTTTTCTTGGCCGAGAAGCCGTAATTTTCCTTCACTCTGGTGCCATCATCCAGGGTTCCGATCATCGACACAAAGGTGTGCGGATAACGGCCCATCAGCACCGAGCCATTGAAGCTGTGAAAGGTGATGCGAACATCGGCCTGCGCTGCGGTGGCAAACGAAAGCGCAAGGACGGCGAAGAGAATCCGGAATAGCTGCATACCGGCTCCATAGCGCGCGAACATGAACTTGCGAAGAACCTGTGGGCCTAACTGGCTAGAAGTGTGGCATTTCCGCCGGCTGCCGTGGTGTCGATGCACACCACCCGTTCGGTGGCAAAGCGCGCCACATAATGCGGCCCGCCTGCCTTGGGGCCCGTGCCCGACATACCTTCGCCGCCGAACGGCTGGCTTTCCACCACTGCGCCGATCTGGTTGCGATTGACGTAGAAATTGCCGACCCGCGCGTGCCGCTCGACATATTCGCGTGTGCCTTCCAGCCGGCTGTGCAGGCCCAGCGTCAGGCCAAAGCCGGTGGCGTTGATATCCGCCACAACCTGCGGCAAATCCGCCGCTCGGTATCGCACGACGTGCAGGATCGGGCCGAAGTTTTCACGCTTCAGATCGAGGATGGAATCCATCTCGATAAGAGTGGGGGCGACGAAACAGCCATCTGACAGGGTGCGCGACAGCTTGCGCCGTATCACTGACCGCCCCGCCTTTTGGCGGCGTGCGACATGGCGTTCCAGCGCCGCCCTGGCATCGGGATCGATAACCGGGCCGACTTCGGTGGCCAGCAGTTCTGGATCGCCAATGGTCAGCGCTTCGAAGGCACCGCGGATCATTGCCAGCATCCCGTCAGCAACATCGTCCTGAATATACAGTACGCGCAGCGCCGAGCAGCGCTGGCCCGCGCTCTGGAAAGCTGATGCCACCACATCGCGCGTCACCTGTTCGGGCAGCGCGGTGGAATCGACGATCATCGCATTCTGGCCGCCGGTTTCGGCGATGAATGTGGCAATCGGCCCTTCGCGCGCGGCCAGACTGCGATTGATCGCCTGCGCCGTCTGGGTCGATCCGGTGAAGGCAACCCCGGCGACGCGCGGGTCCGAAGTGATGATCTCGCCCACATCGCCTGCGCCGGGCAGCAGTTGGAAGACATCTTCCGGGATACCTGCCTGATGGCATAGTTTGACCGCTAGCGCGGCGATCAGCGGGGTCTGTTCGGCAGGCTTGGCGACCACCGTATTGCCTGCGGCCAGAGCGGCGGCAGGGGGACCGATGAAAATTGCCAGCGGGAAGTTCCACGGGCTGATCGTGGCGAACACGCCGCGCCCGGCAAGGCTCAGCCGGTTCTCCTCGCCAGTCGGGCCGGGGAGCATCAGCGGGGCGGCAAACAGGCGGCGCGCTTCATTGGCGTAATAGCGCAGGAAATCGACCGCTTCGCGCAGTTCCAGAACGGCATCGACCAGCGTCTTGCCGGCCTCGCGCTGGCACAGGCTCAGGATTTCGTCGGTATGCGCTTCGAACGCATCGGCAGCAGCGTCGAGCAGCAAGGCGCGGCGGACACCGCCCAGCGCATTCCAACCCGGCTGGATTGCGTCGGCGCGGGTAATCGCCTCCTCAACCTCGAACGGCAATGCGTCCCGCCTTGTACCGACTTCGACATCAAGATGGTGCGGCTTGGTAATCGGCGCGATTTCGCCCTCGGCGCCCGACATGAAGGTCGGCTCGGCATGGAAGCGCACGTCTTCCAGTTTTTCGAGCCGTTCCATCAACGGCACCAGCACCAGCGGATCGGCCAGATCGACACCGGCAGAATTGGGGCGGTTCGGGAAAATGTCGCGCGGCAGCGGGATCGCGGGATTGCGCTTGGGATCCAGCACCGTGAGGTCCGCCACTGGATCGGTCACCAGCTCGCTAACAGGCACATTGGCATCAGCCATACGGTTGACGAACGAGCTGTTGGCGCCATTTTCGAGCAGGCGGCGCACCAGATAGGCTAGCAAGTCCTTATGCGTGCCAACCGGCGCGTAAATCCGCACAGGGGTGCGCGCATTGCCTTCCACACTGGCCAGCGCGCCATACACATCTTCGCCCATGCCGTGCAGGCGCTGGAATTCGAACGCCTTGGCGGTCTGAACCTTGCCGTCAGCGGCAGCCAGCGCCTTCACCGCACCCACCGTATAGGCGTTGTGCGTCGCAAAAGCGGGGTAGATCGCATCATCAGCGGCCAGCAGCACCTCGGCGCATGCAAGATAGCTGACATCGGTTGCCAGCTTGCGGGTGAAAACCGGGAAGTCATCAAACCCGCCAACCTGGCTCAGCTTGATTTCGGTATCCCAGTAAGCGCCCTTGACCAGCCGCACGAAAAACCGCCGGTCATGCTGGCGCGCCAGCGCGGCGGTCCATTCGCACAGTGCGACTGCGCGCTTCTGATAGGCCTGGATGGCCAGCCCGAAGCCGGTCCAGCGGCTGCCATCCTCGCGGGTGAACAGGCTGTCGTCGCGCGCCAGTACTTCGATGATATCCATCGATAATTCCAGCCGTTCGGCCTCTTCGGCGTCGATGGTGAAATGGATGTTCGCATCACGCGCCTTGCCCGCCAGCCCGCGAAGGATCGGGACCAGTTCGGCGGCGGTCTTTTCCGCGTGGAGGAAAGTGTATTTGGGGTGCAGTGCCGACAGTTTCACCGAAATGCCCGGTGATGCATACACGCCCGCGGCGGCCTCGCGCGCCAGCCGTTCGATCGCGCGTTCGTAACTGACGCGGTACCGTTCGGCATCCTCGAACGTCATCGCTGCTTCACCCAGCATATCGAAGCTGTGCGTCAGACCCTTGGCGCGTTCTGGTGCAGCCCGCTTCATGGCTTCTTCGATGGTGCGCCCAAACACGAACTGGCCGCCCAGAATCTTCATGGCCTGCAATGTGGCCTTGCGAATCACTGGCTCTCCGACGCGCCCGATAGCCCGCTTAAGCGTCTTGCCCATGCCCTGCTGCGCCTGTTCGGGGCGTTCAAGCACTTCGCCTGTCAGCATTAGCGAAAATGTCGCGGCGTTGACGAAGGTGGAGCTGGATGCGCCCAGATGCTCGGACCAGTCGATATCGCCGATCTTGTCACGGATCAGCACATCGGCGGTGGCGGCATCGGGCACGCGCAGAAGCGCTTCGGCCAGACACATCAGCGCGATGCCCTCATCGGTCGCAAGGCCATATTGCTGGAGGAAAGCATCAAGCCCGCTCGCCTTGCGGGTGCGGGCGTGTTCGATCAGTTCGCTGGCCAGCGCCGCCGCTTCGGCGTGCTTGGCCGTAGCAGGCGCCGCCTGCGCCATGCGCTGCTCGACGCAGGCGTTTTCTTCCGCGCGATATTGGGCGCGCAGATCGGCGCGGGACAGGGCGGAGGAAGGGTCGTTCAATGCCATATGATTCGTCCTGGGGAGGGCCTTTTGGCCCCTTGGACCCGCGCGCCTGTCCGATCAAGCAAAGCGCGCGGCGAACCAGTCCTCAACCGCGGAAATCGTCTCTGCACCGAGATGCAGGCCCAGCTTGCTGCGCCGCCACAATGCGTCCTCGGCGGTGCGCGCAAATTCGTGGGCGATGAGGTATTCCAGCTCTGCCGAATACAGATCACGCCCGAAAAACACGCCCAGATCGCCCAGCCCGCTCGCCCCGCCCAATATCGCTTCGATCCGCGTGCCGTAGGCGCGCGCCAGCCGCTGGAGCATCTCTGGCGGCGCCCAGCGATAATTTTCGCTGGCTTCCCACAGAAAGCGCGAAAAATCGCCATCTGTCATGTCGCCGCCGGGGAGCGGCGCCTGCGCGGTCCATTCTGTGCCGGGAATTGGGAGGTGCTTGCCAAGCTTCGCCAGCGCATGCTGCGCCAACTGGCGATAGGTGGTGATCTTACCGCCATAGACCGACAGGATCGGCGCGCCATCGTCGGCGTCGACTTCGAACACATAGTCGCGCGTGACGGTCGAGTTTTTCGCCGAATGGTCTTCATAGAGCGGGCGCACCCCGGCAAAGCTGTGCACGATCTCGTCTTCGGCAATTCCGCTGCGGAAATAGCGCGAGGCGGCGGCGCGCAGATAATCGCGCTCCTCAGCCGAGATTGTCACCGCGTCGAGATCGCCTTCGAACAGCATATCGGTGGTGCCGATCAGCGTGAAATCACGCTCATACGGGATGGCGAATACGATCCGCTTATCGGGCTGCTGGAAGATATAGGCATGCTCACCGGCAAAGGCGCGCGGCACGATGATGTGGCTGCCCTTGACCAGCCGCAAATGCGCGGGCGTGCCGCTGCCCAGCGCGGTTTTGGCCACTTGATCGACAAACGGCCCCGCCGCATTGATCACTGCGCGCGCGGTGATGACACGTTCGCCGCTGGCATCACGCAAGGTGGCGCGCCAGTGCTCTCCCGAACGGTCCAGATCAGTGCATTCGGTGCGGGTCAGGATGGTCGCGCCGCGTTCCTTCGCATCCATTGCGGTCAGCACCACCAACCGCGAATCCTCGACCCAGCAGTCGGAATATTCGAAGCCCTTGACCAGCCGTTCCTGCAACACCCCGCGATGCGGCGGCTGGCGCAAATCGACGCCGTGCGATCCGGGCAGGCTGCGCGGGCCGCCCAGCCGGTCATAAAAGGCCAGCCCCAGCCGCAGCATCCACTTGGGCCGCATTTCGGGTTCGTGCGGCATGACAAAGCGCAGCGGCCAGATGATATGCGGTGCGGCGCGCAGCAGCACTTCGCGCTCGCGCAACGATTCAGCGACCAGCCGGAATTCGAAATTCTCCAGATAGCGCAGCCCGCCATGCACCAGCTTGGTGCTGGCGGACGAAGTGTGCGAGGCAAGGTCGTCCTTTTCGACCAGCAGCACACTCAGCCCGCGCCCGGCGGCGTCGCGCGCAATGCCCGCGCCATTGATGCCGCCGCCAACGACCAGCAGGTCGACCGGCTCGCTCATCCGCGTTCAAGCAAACGCCGCGCCACAGCGTCCAGCTTCGCCATCAGCGTGCTGTCATGCTGTTCCGGCGCAGTGATAACCGCATCGCTCAGCGCCTGGTCGATGGGAGATGGTGCGCGTTTCTTGGGCAGGCCCTTGCAGAACGCCTCCACCACCTTGCGCGCCAGTTTGGCATTGTCCTGCATCTGCGCGATCACCTGATCGACTTCGACCGCAGCCTCGTCATCGCGCCAGGCATCCCAGTCGGTGACCATCGCCAGTAGCGCGTAGGGCAGCTCTGCCTCGCGTGCCAATTTGGCCTCGGGCATCCCGGTCATGCCGATAACCTCGGCGCCCCAATGGCGGTACAATTTGCTTTCCGCGCGGGTGGAGAATTGCGGCCCCTCCATCGCCAGATAGGTTGCGCCATCGGTGACTTCACCGCCCGCCTTGCCCACGGCGCGCACCGCGTGTTTGGACAGCCGTGCGCACACCGGATCGGCCATGCTGACATGCGCGACAAAGCCGCTGTCGAAGAAGCTGGAGGGGCGGCCCCGGGTGTTGTCGATGAACTGGTCAACCGTGACAAAGCGGCCCGGCGCCAATTCTTCGGACAACGATCCGACCGCGCTGATCGCCAGAATATCGGTGCAGCCCGAACGTTTGAGCGCATCGATATTGGCGCGCGCATTGATGCTGCCCGGGGCGATGCGGTGGCCGCGCCCATGACGCGGCAGGAAACGGACGCGGACATGTCCGATGGTGCCGCACAGGATCTTGTCCGATGGCTCACCCCATGGCGATTTCACCGAGATCCATTGCGCATCTTCCAGCGCGTCGATGGCATACAGGCCCGAGCCGCCGATAATGCCGATGGTCCAGTCGCTCATTGCAATCCCCGTTTTATGGCCCCGTTCGCGGCGCTCCTGGCACAGCGGTGGCGGCTCAAATGCGCGCTGTCCAGACCAAAGGCAGGGGTGATGGGGGCTTTGTCGGCGCATAAGTATTCATCGGCGTGCGCCGGGCGGCCGCCTTGACAGGCCGCCGCGTTTCACGGCGAAGTCACCGCCTGCAGCCACGAGGAACAACAGTGACCGATTTGCCGCAAGACATCACGCTCGACGCGCTCGCCGAACGGTTGCGGGTGTTGCACCGGCAAACCAGCGAAACGCCCCTGTTCAATCCGGTGTTCCAGCTGTCGCTTGATCTGTCACGGCGGATCGAGGCGGGGAAGACCGGGCTGGCCGATCTTGGCGGGCTGGTGGAGGAGCTGGAAACCGCCGGACTGGCCGCGCGTGCGCAGCGTCTGGGCGCATTGGTCGAGCCTGCTCGGACGCTAGACCGCCTGACCGAGCTGACTGCCGATAATGATACCGGGTTCGATGCCTTCCGCGCCCATTGGGAGCATCCCCAGCTGCACGCGGTGTTTACCGCGCACCCCACATTCCTGCTTGGCCCAGACGCCACTGCGGCTGTCGCTAATGCGGCCCAGACGGGGGAGGCGCTGACCCCCACGGACACCTCGCGGCCCACTATCACCTTGCCCTATGAACACGCGCAGGCGTTGTCTGCGATCGGCAATGCGCAGCAGGCGCGCGACCGGATTGTGTCATCGGTGTTCGCTCAGGCGCAGGCGCGCTGGCCTGATCGTTGGGGCGAGCTTGCCCCTATGCCATTCCGCTTCGCCAGCTGGGTCGGTTACGACATGGATGGGCGCACCGATATCAAGTGGTACACCTCGATCGCCTTCCGCCTGTCGGAAAAAGTCATGCGGCTGGAAAGCTATGCCTGCTCGCTGAAGGCCATCGACAGCGATCATCCCCTGCTCGGCAGATTGCAACGCGCGGCAGCGCATGCGGCGGTTTCAGCAGAGGAATTTGCCGGCGATTTGAGCGAACCTGCGGCGCTGAGCGCAGCGGCCAATCGCCTGACCGCCGATCACGAGGACAGGCTGCTCTCACTGGGTCAGACGATTGCCGCAATCGAGGCCGAGGCGGGTGATGCCTTACCCGAACGCGCCATTGCCCTGCGCACGCTGGCAGCGGCCATGCGCGCCGACGGGCTGGGCATGGGCTGGGTTCATTTCCGCGTGAACGCCAAGCAGCTGCACAATGCGATCCGCACCCGCATGGCGGGCGGTGCCGAGCTGGATCTGGGGAGCCGCGGCGCACTGGCCGCATTGCGCGAATTGCTGGCGGGGGCAGAGCCGCTCACCGCCAATTTCGCCAGCCTGGGCATCGAAAGCTCGACCGCTGTGCGCCAGTTTCTGGTGATGACGCAGATCTTCAAGCACGTCGATGCCGACAGCCCGATCCGCATGCTGGTGGCGGAATGCGAACAACCCGCCACCATGCTTGCTGCGCTTTATTTCGCGCGGCGTTTCGGGATTGCTGACAAAGTTGATATCTCGCCGCTGTTCGAGACTGAGGCGGCGTTGGAGCATGGCGGGCGCTTCCTCGACGCACTGCTCGCCGAGGATGACTATCGCAGCTACGCCCGCGCCAGAGGCAGGGTGGCGATCCAGACCGGCTTTTCCGACGCGGGGCGGTTCGTGGGCCAGATCCCCGCAAGTCTGGCGATTGAGCGGCTGCAAGGGCGGCTGGCGAGCGCGATGGCGGCCAACGGTCTGAGCGATGTGGCCGCGCTGATCTTCGACACACATGGCGAGGGCATGGGGCGCGGCGCGCATCCTTCGGGCTTTGCCGACCGGCTTGAATGGCCGCTCAGCCCGTGGGCGCGGCGACGCTTTGCGCGGGCCGATATCCGGCTGGAACCCGAGGTGAGTTTTCAGGGCGGCGATGGCTATCTGTTCTTCGCCACGCCCGAACTGGCGCTCGCCACGCTGACGCGGATTGCCGAACTGGCTCCGGCCAAGCCGGATGTCGATGTCCCTACCGATCTGTTCTATCGCCGCACGGATCTCAGCCTGGATTTCTACCGCGCCATCAAGGATCACCAGCAGGGGCATCTGGCCAGCCGCACCTATGCGCGCGCCGTCACCGCCTTCGGGCTTGGCCTGCTAAGCGAAACCGGCAGCCGCCGCTCGCGCCGCCAGTCCGACCTGGCTGCCGACCGCGACATGAATTTGCGCCAGATCCGCGCGATCCCGCACAACGCCATCCTCCAACAATTGGGCTATCCGGTGAATGTCATAGCCGGGGTGGGCAGCGCAGCCGACGGTATCGAGGAAGATGTCGCCGCGCTGCTGACCGAAAGCGCGCGCGGGCGGCAGATCGTGCGGCTGGTGCGCGCCGCCAATGCGCTGGCCAGCATCAAGACGGTTGCGGCGTTTGGCGAGCTGTTCAACTCGGCTTACTGGGCCAGCCGGCCCTATCGCGGCACAGAGGAGCATCTGGCGCGCGCGTGCGAGACGCTGGCCGAATACCTTACCGGCGATGACCGCAATGGGGTGTTCCGCCGCATGGCGTCGCGGCTGCGGGTCGATGCGCTGAAACTGCACCGCCTGCTGGCGCTGATCCCTGACGAGCAGCCGCATCAGTCGCGCGAGAATGTCCGCCGCACCATCGGCATATTGCAGGCGCTGCGGCTGGCATTGCTCCAGCATATTTTCCTCAAGGCGGTTTCGGTCCCCGCATTCAGCCGCGCCAATGACATCAGCCGCACCGATGTGCTGGAAATGGTGTTTTCTCTGCGGATCGACGATGCGCTGGCCCAGCTGCGCCGCGCCTATCCGGTCAGCTTCCCGCGCAAGACTGATTTCGCGGTCGATGAACCGGGCGAATATCCGCGCGGCGAGGGTGTGGGCTATGCGGCGATCCGGCGCGACTTCATCGAACCGATCGAAGAAGCGCACGCGCTGGTCCTGCGCATCGGCGCGGCGATTGCCAATGTGTTTGGCGCGCACGGCTGACGCGCCGCAGGAAAGGCTTGCCTTGATGCCCGGCCCGCTGGCACTCTCGCACTGGATAGGTGGGAGAATTGGATATGGTCGGGGCATTTCTTGCAGGGGCAGCGGCAATGGCGCTGCTGGTGATCAGCGGGCTGTTGCTGGCGCTGTCGGTGTTTCGCCGCGGTGCGCTGACTTTCGAATGTCCGGGCTTTGAAGCCCATGTCATCGACGGCGATCCGGGCCGCCTGATCCGCGATGTGCAACACGATGCGCAAGTACCGCAGATGTGCCGCGCCGACGATCCGCTCGCCTGTTCGATCCGCGATGCCGTGAAGGGCGGCGACGCTGCGCGGCAGGGCAATGTCCTGCTGCTGTCGGGCGGCGGTCAGTGGGGTGCCTTTGGCGCTGGGCTGTTCTGCGAATTGAGCAAGAACAGCGGCAGTGACATGGCGCTGCCGGGGGTGGCGGTCATCACCGGGATCAGCACCGGATCACTGCAGACAATGATGCTGATGGTCGCGCTTGATGACAGTCAGGATGCCGAGATTCGCCGCTTCGCGCTGGGTCAGCTGGCATGGGGATATTCGCCCGAGAAAGAGAGCGATGTCGTCGCTCACTCCGGGTTGTTCAAAGTGCCGCTGTTCGGCTCGGCTGCGGGCACTGCGCCCCTGCGTCAGCGGATTTTGGAGGCGCTGCGACCAGATGGCGACAACCGCCTGATCGAAGCCATCGCCGCCGCCAAGATCGCCGGATACGCCGGGTTTGTCGAGGCGGATAGCGGGTTGTTCAAATATGCCGACATCGGCGCGCTGGCGCGTACCGCCGCGTCTCCCGAACAGGCGGCCGTACGGTTGGCGGCAGTGACTATGGCCTCCAGCGCCATGCCGGTCTTTAACCAGCAATTGCGCGTGGCGGGTTCGAACGGGAAGGCCCTGACCTATTACGATGGCGGCACGCGCCGCTCGGTCTTTTTCGACCGCGCCATGACGCTGTTCGACCATGATGTGCGCGAAGCCATTGCAAAGACCAAATCGCTCGCCCCGCGCGACTTCGCCGAGGCTTACGAACAGACGGCGCCGACGGTCTATGTCGTGCGCAACGGCCCGACCATGCGCAAGCCCGAGCCAGAGCTGAACAGCAAATCCGGCCCGCTGAGCAATGGCCAGCGCGGCTATGATTTGCTGGTCAATGAAAGCGAGATCGGCGCCATCGCGGCGCTGCGTCTGTACAACCCCTATGGCCGGATCATGCTGACCAGCGCCGACCAATACGACACTTTCCCGCACACCGAGGGCGAGAACTTCAAGGATGACGAGATGTTCAAACCCGCTTTCATGACCTGCCTACGCGAACTGGGCCGCCACAAGGCCAACCGAGAAGGCGGCCCCTGGTGGCCACTGGGGTCGATTGATGGCGGGGTGGGGCAGGGCGTGTAGCAGGGCGCGGCTTTAATCCCGCTGGCAAATGATGGTCGCAGGGTAGGGCAAGCGACATGCCCAGATCTCGCAAACCTGCCAGCCCTTTCCGCTATTTCAACTCATCGCCCGACATCATCCGCCCGGTCGTATTGATCTATGTCCGGTTTCCGCTTTCGCTCCGCAACGTCGAAGATCTGCTGTTCGAACGCGGAATTGACATCTGCCACGAGACGGTCCGGCTGTGGTGGAACCGCTTTGGTCCGATGTTTGCGGCTGATATCCGGCGGCAGAGAGTAAGCCGGATGAAGCGTTTCCGACAGTGGCGGTGACACCTCG
>NZ_VCAO01000004.1 GCF_005884405.1 Qipengyuania marisflavi
AAAATCTCCCTCTCCTCCTTGAGGATCCGGTTCTCCAGGCGCAGACGTTCATTCTCACGGGCCAGATCCGCCTGCGGCGCGGCTACCAGATCAGTGGGCCGATATTGCGCGACCCACTTGCCCAGCGTCGACAATCCCACCCCTAAATCTGACGCAACACGCCGACGCGACAGCCCGCTGGCCAGCGCAATCCGCACCGCTTCCCGCTTGAACTCTTCTGTATGCTTCATCATCTCGTCGGCCTCCTTGATAGAGTGTTAAACTCTCAAGTGACCGGCACAAAACCGTTACAAGTCCAACCGGCGCTGGCGGGCGGCCAGAACTGCCTGTGGGCTCCCGCCATCTGGGACCACCCCATTCTTGCAGACGAGCTGTACACCGCCGCGCGTACATTGGGTGCGGGTAGCGGGGGCGATGCCGTTGTGACAGGCGATGCGTTTACCGACACTGCGCTGCTGGGCATGGACAATCTCGATCAGTATCGGATCCTGCATTTTGCGACCCACGGACTGGTAACCGCACCGCAACCTGAATGTCCGCCGCGCCCGGCGCTGTTGACCTCGTTTGGTGCAGACGGTTCGGACGGACTGTTGTCCTTTGGCGAGATTTTCGACCTGAACCTCGACGCTGACCTTGTCATCCTGTCCGCTTGCGACACGGCCGGGGCCGCCACCATCGGGGCCACGCGAGAAGCGGGCGTTTCATCGGGTGGCGGTTTCGCGCTGGACGGTCTGGTGCGTGCATTCTTGAGGGCTGGCGGACGTTCCGTGGTGGCCAGCCACTGGCCGGTGCCGGATGATTACGATGCCACAAACCGGCTGATTGATGGGTTTTTCAAGGCATCTGCAGGCACCTCGATCGCGGCGGCGCTGCAGGGATCGCAACAATCGCTGATGGATCAGGCGGAAACCTCGCACCCGTTCTATTGGGCGGCTTTCGCAATCATCGGCGACGGCGGCGCACCGCTGCGCCGCTGAGTCTGAAGGGACATTCAAGCGGCAAACTTGCCAGCAGGTCCCGATTGCTTCAAACCTAAAGCATTGGGAGAGAAGCCATGAAGATCGCCTGTCTGGGCGGCGGCCCGGCGGGGCTCTATTTCGCGATTTCGATGAAATTGCGCGATCCCTCGCACTTGGTCGAAGTGTTTGAGCGCAACCGCGCCGATGACACCTTCGGTTGGGGCGTGGTGTTCTCTGACCAGACGGTCGAAAACCTTTTGGCGAACGATCCGGTCAGCGGCGCGGTGATCGGCGATGCGTTTGCGCATTGGGATGATATCGACGTCCACATTCGCGGCGAAACAATCCGCTCTGGCGGGCATGGCTTCATCGGTATTGGCCGCAAGCTGTTGCTGCAAATCCTTCAGAACCGCGCGCGCGAATTGGGCGTGATGCTGCATTTCGAGCATGAGGCTTCACCCGACCTTGATGCTTGGCAAGGTTACGATCTGGTCATCGCCGCCGACGGCGCCAACAGCCGGATACGCAGCAAATATCAGGAGCATTTCGGCGCCGATATCGAGATGCGCCGCAACCGTTTCTTCTGGTTCGGGACCAACAAGGCATTTGAAGCCTTCACCTTTGCCTTCGAGCAGCTGCCTGAAGGCTGGGTCTGGGCACATGCTTATCGCTTCGATGACGATTTTTCGACCTTCATCGTCGAAATGGAGCCGGAGACCTGGGCCGCGCTTGGCTTTGACCTGATGGACCAAGACGCGGCGATTGCGCGCTGCGAGGAGATTTTTGCCGACCAGCTGGACGGCCATCCATTGCTGTCCAATGCGCGGCATTTGCCGGGGCCGCAGGCGTGGCTGCAATTCCCACGCATCATTTGCGAGAACTGGCATTATCGCAATCTGATCCTGCTGGGCGATGCGGCGCATACCGCGCATTTCTCGATCGGATCAGGCACCAAGCTAGCGCTGGAAGATGCGATCAAGCTGGCCGAAGTGCTCAACCGCCCCGGCCTGCCGCTCGCCGATGCGCTGCACGAATATCGCGAGGAGCGGCATGTCGAAGTGCTCAAGCTGCAAAACAGCGCGCGCAATTCGACCGAATGGTTCGAGACGCTGGACCGCTATCTGCATTTCGACCCGATCCAGTTCGCCTATTCGCTGCTGACCCGGTCACAGCGGGTCAGTCATGAGAATTTGCGGCTGCGCGATCCGGCATTCGTCGCCGAGGTGGAGCAGTGGTTTCATTCGCGCGCGCAGGGTCACTCTGCTGCGCCAGCGCCGCCGATGTTTGCGCCTTTTGCCTTGCGCAAGATGCGGCTGGCGAACCGCATGGTGGTCAGCCCGATGGCGATGTATTCGGCGCATGACGGTGCAATCGGTGACTTCCACCGCGTGCATTACGGCGCGCGGGCGCTGGGCGGGGCGGGGCTGGTCTATACCGAAATGACCTGCGTTTCGGCTGACGGGCGGATCACGCCGGGCTGTGCGGGGATGTATGCGCCAGAGCATGTGGCAGGATGGCGGACGGTCACTGATTTCGTCCATGCCCATAGCAATGCGAAGATCTGCCTCCAGCTTGGGCATTCAGGGCCGAAGGGTTCGACCAAGGTCGGCTGGGAAGGTTATGACATCCCGCTGGACGAAGGGAACTGGCCGCTGCTTGCCGCCAGCGATGTGCCCTGGAGCGCCGCCAACCAGCCGCCACGCGCGATGACACGAGCGGATATGGACGCCATCACGCAGCAGTTCGTCGCCGCGACGTTAATGGCGGTGAAGGCGGGTTTCGACATGGTCGAGCTGCACGCGGCGCATGGCTATCTGCTGTCCAGCTTTATCACCCCGCTGCACAACAAGCGGACCGACGATTATGGTGGGAGCTTAGAGAACCGGCTGCGCTTCCCGCTCGAGGTGTTTGCCGCAATGCGCGCGGCATGGCCCGCCGAACGCCCGATGTCAGTGCGGATTTCCGCTAATGACTGGATGGGCGATCTGGGCGTGACGCCGCAGGAAGCTGTCGAAATTGCGCGGGCCTTTGCCGAGGCCGGAACCGATCTGATCGACGTGTCCGCTGGACAGACCTGGGCCGATTGCCAGCCGATCTATGGCCGGATGTTCCAGACCCCCTTTGCCGACCGCATTCGCAATGAAGCGCGGCTGACGACGATGGCGGTGGGCAATATCTTTGAGCCCGATCACGCCAATTCGATATTGGCTGCGGGACGTGCCGATCTGGTCGCGCTGGCGCGCCCGCATCTGGCGGATGCCGCATGGACGCTGCGCGCGGCGGCGGCGCAGGGCTATACAGGTGACGGCGCCACGATCCCGCGCCCCTATACGGCAGGGCATGAACAGCTGGAGCGCACGCTCGCCCGCGCTGCGCAGGATGCGCTGCAACCATGAGCGGGCTGGCTGGACAGCATGGGGTGATAACCGGCGGCGGCACCGGGATCGGTGCGGCCATCGCGCGCGCATTGGCGGGCGAGGGCGCGAAAGTCAGCCTGTTTGGGCGGCGGGTCGAACCGCTCAAGGCCATCGCAGAAGAACTGGGGACAGCTGCTTTCTTCACGACCTGCGATGTGACCGATCCGCAGCGGGTCGCAGGCGCAATGCAGGCCGCGCGCGACCGGCATGGGCATGTTGGCATTCTGATCAACAATGCGGGTGTTGCCGCCAGCGCGCCCTTTGCCCGGATCACGGATGAGGCGTGGCGTAGCGCGATGGCGGTCAATCTGGACGGCGTATTCCATTGCTGCCGCGCGGTGATCGAACCGATGCTGGCCAAGCAGAACGGACGGATCGTCACGGTTGCTTCGACTGCCGGACTGCACGGCTTTGCCTACACCGCACCCTATGTCGCGGCGAAACATGGCGCGGTCGGTCTGATGCGCGCTCTGGCGGCGGAATATGCGGGCAAGGGCATCACTGCCAACGCCGTCTGCCCCGGCTTTACCGACACGGAAATCGTGGCCGAAGCAGTGCGAAATATCGTCGCCAAGACCGGACGCGCCGCCGATGAGGTGCGCGCCGAACTGGCACAGATGAACCCGTCCGGGCGCTTGATTACGCCGCAGGAAGTTGCCGATCTGGTGCTGGAATTGGTGCTATCGACGCGCACCGGCGAAGCGGCGGAGCTGTCATGACCGGCGCGCGCACATATGACGAGGGCAATGTGCGGCTGTGGCTCAGGCTGCTGGGCACGACGCGGGTGATTGAAAAACGTCTTCAGCGCGGCATGGCCGACAAACACTCTACCACCTTGCCCCGCTTCGATGTGCTGGCCGCGCTCGACCGTGCGGGCGAACCGCTGGCGATGGGGGCGCTCAGCCGGGCGCTGCTGGTATCCAACGGCAATGTCACCGGCATTGTCAGAACGCTGGAGCGCGATGGCCACGTCACGCTTGAACCGCGCGCCAGTGATCGGCGGGTATCGATGGTATCGCTGACCGCACAGGGTGCCGCCCATTTTGCCGATCTGGCCGCCGCGCATCACGGCTGGGTGGACACAATGCTGTCCGGTTTGGCCCCCGAGACCCGAGCAAGCCTCACTGCCGATCTTGGCGAACTCAAAGCCGTACTTTCCGAAAGGCCTTCCGCATGACCGCACGCTTGAACCCGCAGACCTACGCGCCGCAGCATTTCCTGTGGGAGTTTGCCGGCGGGGTAGGGACAGTCACGCTGAACCGGCCCGAACGCAAAAACCCGCTGACCTTTGCAAGCTATGCCGAGCTGCGCGACCTGTTTCGCGAGCTGACTTATGCGCGAGAGGTCAAGGTTATCGTCATCGCGGGCGCGGGCGGCAATTTCAGCTCGGGCGGCGATGTTTTCGAGATTATCGGCCCGCTCACGGAAATGGCGATTCCCGAATTGCTGGCTTTCACCCGCATGACCGGCGATCTGGTCAAGGCGATGCGCGCCTGTCCGCAGCCGATTGTCGCCGCGCTCGACGGCATCTGTGTGGGAGCCGGTGCGATCATGGCGATGGCGAGCGATCTGCGGCTGGCCACCCCGCGCACCAAGACCGCGTTTCTGTTTACCCGCGTCGGGTTGGCGGGTTGTGACATGGGCGCCTGCGCGATCCTGCCGCGCATCATTGGGCAGGGCCGCGCGTCAGAACTGCTTTATACCGGCCGCGTGATGAGCGCAGAGGAGGGCGAGCGATGGGGATTTCACAATCGGCTGGTCGATGGCGAAGTGGTGGCCGAGGCCGCGCAGCTCGCCGCCGATCTGGCCGCCGGACCGACATTTGCGCACGGGATCACCAAGACGCAGCTATCCGCCGAATGGAATGTCGGGATTGAAACCGCCATCGAAATGGAGGCTCAGGCGCAGGCGATCTGCATGGCAACCAAGGATTTTCGCCGCGCGTTCGAGGCTTTTGCCGATAAGCGCACCCCGGTGTTCGAGGGCGATTGAGCGGTGGCGGGCGTAATCTCCCGGCTACCCGTGCGGTTCGCTGACTGCGACCCGGCTGGCATCGCTTATTACCCCGCGCTGTTCGCGCTGTGCGATGCCGCTATCGAAGAGTGGACCGGCGTAGTGATCGGCGTGTCGCGGCAAGTCATGCATCAGGATATGGCGCTCGCGCTGCCGACTGTCACCATGCAGGCCGATTTCGCCAAAGTGGTGGCTTGGGGGGACCAGCTCGACATTGCGATCACGACGCGGCGGGTTGGCTCCAGCTCGGTCGATCTGATTGCGGCGGCGCTCTGCAATGGGGAGCAGCGGTTCACCGTCAGCTATACCCAAGTGCTGATGCGCATGGCCGGGCAAGTATCGCAACCCTGGCCACAGGATTGGCGCGAGCGGCTTGAACACTCTGTTCAGGAGAATGCCCAATGAGCGCACATACTACACTGCTGCCACCCGGCTGGCCGCGCCCCAAAGGCTATGCCAACGGCATTGCGGCTACCGGCACACTGGTGTTCACTGCGGGAGTTGTCGGCTGGGATGTGCAGGAGAAATTTGCGGCCGACACGGTGGCGGGACAATTCCGGCAAGTGCTGGAAAACACGCTCGCCATCCTGGCCGAGGCAGGTGCCGGGCCGGAGCATATCGTGCGTATGACGTGGTATGTCACCGACCGGGACGCCTATGTCGCATCGCTGGCGCAGATCGGCGCGCATTACCGCGAACTGGTGGGCAAGAATTACCCGGCGATGGCGGTGGTCGAGGTGTCCCGGCTGGTCGAACCGGCGGCGCTGATTGAAATCGAAACCACAGCCGTTGTGCCGCTATGAGCGCCGCCTACGACAGCTTCGTGCGTGACGGCCTGCCCCCTGCGGAGCAACAGCCTGACTTCAGCTTTGACCTGCCGGAATTGCAATATCCCGCCCACTTCAACGCGGCGGCAGAATTGCTTGCAGGCGGCGCGCCCGGTGACCTCGCAGTGATCAATGCCGCTGGGCGCTGGACCTATGGCGACATGGACGATCTGTCCGCCCGCATCGCTCGGGTGCTGGTGGAAGACGAGGGCTTGATACCCGGCAATCGGGTGCTGCTGGCAGGTCGCAATGGCGCGATGCTGTTTGCTGCGTGGCTTGGCATTCTCAAGGCGGGCGGAGTGGTCACCGCAATCATGCCGATCCTGCGCGGCGGCGAAATCGCCAAGGTGGTGGGCAAGGCGGAAATCACCCATGCGATTGTCGATGCGCCCTGCCGCGAAGCTTACGGTGAGGCTGCCGAACAATGCGACAGCCTGCGCTCGGCGCTGTTCTTCGATGGCGATAGCGGATCCGATGCGCTGTCCGACCGGATCGCCGCCACCGCGCCCGGTTTTGCACCGGTCGCAACACAGCGTGACGATCCCGCGCTGATTGCCTTCACCTCTGGCACTACGGGCGATCCGAAGGGCTGCGTCCAGTTCCACCGCGATATTCTTGCCAGTGCCGATAGTTTTGCGCGGCACGTCATCCGGCCCCGCACCGGCGCGCGCTGGGCGTGTAGCGCTCCGCTGGCTTTTACCTTCGGGCTGGGGATGCAATTCGTCTTTCCGTTCCGCTTCGGCGGCTGCGCGGTCACACCCTCGCGGCCCGGCCCGGAGGGGCTGGCCGAAGCAATCGGCAGCTTTGCCGTCGATATCTGCGCCACGGCGCCCACCGCCTATCGCGCCATGCTCGCCATGCCCGAAGAGGAGCGCGATTTCGCTTCACTGACAACCTGCATTTCGGCGGGTGAGCACTTGCCCGAAGCCATCTGGCGCGCTTGGCATGAAGCAACCGGCGTGAAGATTATCGATGGTATCGGCGCGACCGAGATGATGCACATCTTCATCTCGGCCAGCGGCGATGATATTCGCCCCGGCGCCACGGGGCTTGCCGTTCCGGGATACCGCGCAACCGTGCTCGATCTGGCGGGTCAGCCAATGGATGAGGGCACCGGGCGGCTCGCCGTCAAAGGCCCGACCGGCTGCCGCTATCTCGCCGACCCGCGTCAGGCCGACTATGTTCAGGACGGGTGGAATGTTACCGGCGATACCTACCGCCGCGATGCCGAGGGCTACTTCTGGTTCGTCGCCCGCTCCGACGATATGATCATATCGTCCGGCTACAACATTGCAGCGCCAGAGGTGGAGCAGGCGCTCTATGCGCATCCTGCGGTTGCCGAATGTGCGGTGATCGGCGTGCCATGCAAGGAGCGCGGGCAGTTAGTGAAGGCGTTTGTCGTCGCCGCATCAGGATGCGCACCGGGCGAAGCGCTGGCGGCGGAATTGCAGGATCATGTGAAAGCCGCGATTGCGCCGTATAAATATCCGCGCGCGGTCGAATTCGTAAGCGCACTGCCCAAAACCGCGACCGGCAAATTGCAGCGCTTCGCTTTGCGCAAGGGCTGACCCGTGCCTCACCGCGCCTTCCGCCCGGCCACCAGCGCATCGCCATCATGCAGGAACCGGCGCGGTCCCTTTGGGGCGCCGCCGATGTAGTTCTCGACATCATAGAGATAGACGCAATTGTCATCGGCGGTCAGATTGCCATTGGCATCATAGCAAAACGCCAAGCCCGCGACATCGGTACACTGGTTCAGCCCATTGGCGGTGTAGGTGCGGGTGATGTTGGTATGACCGTCTCTGGCGCTCGGAGAATTAGGTATTGTGTCCCCGGAATTTGGTGTCCCCGGAATTTGTGAAGGCGTTAATTGCCGAATGAAGACCATCGCCGCTCACGGATACTTCACCAAACCGACCTCCGGGGCCAAGATCGCCTCTGGTGCATCGTCCTCCGCTTTTAGAAAAATCGACGATGGCGTTTGCTCCGCCAGACAAGAATGAGAAGGCAAATTTCGGGATGTATCCCTTTTGCATACGGAATTGCAGGAGGCGTGAAACACTCCTAGACCGTCACTCTCGAATCAGGAGGGATTATGCCAACCGGCGACGATATTGCTGATTTACTTGGTGGAGGCGGGGAGAGTGCCGAGGCGAAAGATGCGTCGGTAAGGGGCAACGGTCCCGAACAGCCCAGAAACGCAAGCCAGTTAGATATCGTACAAGTGAACGATCCAAAGGATGCACCCACTGTTTTTTCGGATGGCCTGCTGTTCGCTACGTTGGTCAACGGAGGTGTGCGCTTGCAATTCGCGGAGTACGTTCCACACGCGACCAACGGGCCAAATCCAGGACTTAAAACCCGCGTGGTAGCCAACGTAGTGATGCCACTGGAAGGATACCGAGGGATGATGGACTATCTAAGTTCCGTCAACGGCCCGTATATCTTCGGCGAAGAGGCTGCGGATGCAGAATAAGCCGCTGGCGACCGCAAACCAGAATTGGGGTCACGCAACACTGGTTAACACGGACGGCAATCCGTTCCGACCCAACATACCTCCTCAACCGCCATCCAACACTGGCGGTGGGGGCGGCTCCGGTGGAGAGCCGAACATGAGCACTCGGTTAGACCGGCTCGAACAACATCGGACATGGCTTTGGACTGTAAGCGGAATTGCTTTCGCCGCAATTGCGAGCAGTTTCCTGTTCCTTCTCACGCAAATTGACAGCCGATTTGATCGCGTTGATGAGCCGTTAGTAACGGTTCGAGAGACAGTTGCGGCCCAATCTGTTAAAATGGAAAATGTGGAAAGTAGTCTAGATCGAATTGAGGCTAAACTCGATGAGCCAAACTGATTTGAAAACAGCGATAGCGAACGGTGATTTAAAACAGTTTATAGTCGAGCGCGAGGGCAAAACCGGCGAAGAAGCCGCCTTTGACGCTACGCTGCGCTCAATGGCCGGAAAGTCGAAACCAGCTCCGAAAACATCGTCTCGGGACGATTGCGACGATTGAAGCGATACTCGAATTGCTTGGCGTAGAGGTCAAGATATTTCGGGCTGACACTGGTGTGCGTGCCGTTGATTGAGCATTTCAGGTGCCGCCAGAAATTCTCGATTGAGTTGACCGAAACCGTCCCTGTATTCAGGGGACACAATACGTAATTGTGGACCTCGTACAGCAGCCTCAGCGGATCGTACCGCAGCCGCGCTTTGACCTCACCGGCATATTGCAACGCTTCGCTTTGTGCCATGGCTGAACCGCGCCTCACTTAACTTCACCGCGCCTTCCGCCCGGCCACCAGCGCCTCGACCACCGCTGGATCGGCCAGTGTCGAAATGTCTCCCAGCGATGCAAACTCGTTTTCGGCGATCTTGCGCAGAATCCGCCGCATGATCTTGCCGCTGCGCGTTTTGGGCAGCGCCGGGGTGAAATGCAGTTCGTCTGGCGTGGCGATCGGGCCGATTTCCTTGCGCACCCATTGGCGCAGTTCTGCGGTCAGCGCGTCGCCGGCTTCTTCACCCGCATTCAGCGTGACGTAGCAATAGATGCCCTGACCCTTGATGTCGTGCGGGAAGCCAACCACCGCGGCCTCGGACACCTTGGGATGCAGCACCAGCGCGCTTTCCACCTCGGCAGTGCCCATGCGGTGGCCGGAGACATTGATCACATCGTCCACCCGCCCGGTGATCCAGTAATAGCCATCATCATCGCGGCGGCAGCCGTCGCCGGTGAAATACTTTCCGGGATAGGTGCTGAAATAGGTCTGCACGAAGCGGTCGTGATCGCCGTACAGCGTGCGGGCCTGTCCGGGCCAGCTGCGCGTGATGCACAGATTGCCCTCGGCCTCGCCCTCCAGCACCGCGCCTTCGCCATCGACCAGCTGCGGGCAGATGCCAAAGAATGGCTTGCCCGCGCTGCCCGGCTTCATGTCATGCGCGCCGGGCAGGGTGGTGATCATCACACCGCCGGTTTCGGTCTGCCACCAGGTGTCGACGATGGGGATCGCGCCCTTGCCCACGGTGTCATGATACCAGCGCCAGGCCTCGGGATTGATCGGCTCGCCCACACTGCCCAGCAGGCGCAGACTGGACAGGTCATGTCTGGTGACATGATCATTGCCTTCACGCATCAGGGCGCGGATTGCCGTGGGTGCGGTGTAGAAAATGTTCACCTGGTGTTTGTCGATCACCTGCCAGAACCGGTCGTGATCGGGCCAGTTCGGCACGCCTTCGAACATCAGGGCCGTCGCCCCGTTCAGCAGCGGGCCGTAAACGATATAGCTGTGCCCGGTGACCCAGCCGATATCGGCAGTGCACCAGAACACCTCATTCTCGCGGTAATCGAAGACAAACCGGAAAGTGGTCTCGGTCCACACGGCATAGCCGCCGGTGGTGTGGAGCACGCCCTTGGGCTTGCCCGTTGAACCCGAGGTGTACAGGATGAACAGCGGGTCTTCGGCCGCCATCGGCTCGCACGGGCAATCATCCGGCACGTCTTGCGACAGCTCGTGGAACCAGTGATCACGGCCTTCGACCATGGTGACCGGACAGCCAGTGTTCCGGAACACCAGAACACCCCTGTTCGGCACCTTATCAAGCGCTTCATCGACATTCTTTTTCAGCGCAATCGGCTTGCCGCCGCGCCGCCCCTCATCTGCGGTGATGACCCAATCGCTGCGGCAATCCACGATCCGGCCGGCAATCGCTTCTGGCGAGAACCCGCCGAATATCACCGAATGCACCGCCCCGATCCGCGCGCAGGCCAGCATCGCCATCGCGCCTTCCGGAACCATCGGCATGTAGATCGTCACCCGGTCTCCCTTGGAAACGCCCATCTTTTTCAATGTGTTGGCCATCGTGATGACGTCGCGCTGCAATTTGGCATAGGATATTTTGCGAACCGTGCCATCGGGATCGTCAGGCTCGAAAATCAGAGCAGTGCGCGCCCCGTTCCCGGCAGCGACATGGCGGTCGACCGCATTGTGGCAAATGTTCAGCGTGCCGCCGGTGAACCAGCTGATGGCGACCGGATCAAAGCTCCAGTCCGCCACCTTGGTCGGTTCTGCCACCCAGTCGATCCGCTGCGCCTGCTCCGCCCAGAAACTGTCGCTGTCATCCAGGCTGCGCGCATACATTCCATCGTAATCGGACGCAGTGCAGACCGTCCCGCTACGCGCCGCAGCAGGCAGTTCCACCCGCTCGCCTGAATGCTTGCTATCGCTCATACTATTCCCTCGCCGCTGGATATGCGGGGCGATCATAGCTGCCAGAGCCCCGCGCTGAAAGGCGGTTTGACCGGGCGGCTATGCAAGTGTCATCCGTATTGCCGATGTTCGTGTTATGTTCTAATTCGAAGCCATGGACCAGACCCGGCGATTCGGTAGCGATGATCATAGCGACGCGAAGCGGCTTTATCTCGACTTCGACAGCTTCTTTGCGACTGCGGAGCAGCATTTTAATCCCGATTTGCGCGGTAAGCCTGTGGGGGTGGTGCCGCTGGATTCGCCGCATACCGGCTGCATTGCGATCAGCCGGGAGGCCAAGGCACTTGGCCTGAAGACCAATATCTCGATTGCCGAGGCGCGGCAGGCTGTGCCCGGGATGATCTTCGTGGTGGCGCGGCCCGACGCCTATGTGCGGCTGCATCACCGAATTCTGGCGGTGATCGGGACGTGCCTGCCTGTCGCCAAGGTCAGGTCGATTGACGAATTGGTATGCCATCTCCTTGCCTTCGAAACCGAGCAACCAGCTGCCTTGGCTCAGAAAGTCAAAGATGCTCTGGCCAAGCATTTCAGCGCTGTCCTGACCTGCTCCATCGGAATCGCGAGCACCGAGCTGCTGGCAAAAATCGGGGCCGAAATGAACAAGCCCGATGGGTTCGTGCTTTTGCGCGGGTCCGAACTTCCCGGTAGGCTGAATCACCTCGCGCTCAGGAAAATTCCGGGCATCTCGACCGGGATCGAGGCTCGGTTGCATGCGGCTGGTATCTTCGACTTTTCAGCCTTGTGGTCGCTTGGCCCCAAACACCTGCGCGCGCTGTGGGGCAATATCGAAGGCGAGCGGTTCTGGAACAGTCTGCATGGCGAACCTGTCGAACGCCCGCCGACTGTAAAGCGGATGTTCGGGCACAGCCGGATGCTGCCGCAGGATTGGCGCACGCCCGAAAAGGTCCACCAATGCGCTCGTCAATTGTTGCTGAGCGCCAGCAGGCGGCTGCGCCGTGCCAATCTCAAAGCATCCAAGATGACAATCGGCCTGCGTGGAGGGCGGGATTCCTCCATGCGCAGGAGAAACAAAATGACCAGACACTGGAATTGCGAAATCGCATTTCCGCCTGCCCGCGATGACATCACATTGCTTAAAACGTTGGCGGAAGCCATGCGTGATTGCGATCAGGAGCTGCGTTCGAGGCCGGAATTGGTGAGCATCACCCTGCATGGGCTGGTGCCGGAAGAGGAAATCCAGCGCGATCTTTTCAGTGACGCTGGATCAGGCTCATCACAGGACAAGGCGAAATGGGAAAGGCTCAGCGACACGCTGGACCGGCTGCGAACGACGCATGGGCCCGCTGCCATCAGCCTGGGGCCGAAAATGGATATGCCGGGCGGATATGTGGGAGCCAAAATTGCCTTTGGCCGGATTCCCGAATTGGCGGATTTTAGCGAGGCGCAGACGGAGGACGGAGCGACGCATTTTTGTTCGCTATAGCGCCGCTCCGGCGATCCAGCCGCGGCCCAGCCAGCCGCCCAGCAATCCGCCCGCCATTGCGATCCCAGCTTCCTCGCCGTGCTGTTCGATCAGCATGGCGCACAATTCGCCGTAGCTGGTGCCAGCCAGCATCGCGGTCAGTGCCTGGCCTTCTGCGGCGCTGACGATCTGGAACATGGGCCTCTCCTCTTCGCGCCATACCGCGCAGGCGCTGGGGGCGGCAAGCCGCAGATCATCGGGGGGAAGGGGCTCGGAAGGATCGGAGTTCCAGATTCTCGGGAGGTCGAACGCCGTGCCTACAACCACCATTCCTGACGCAAACCGCAGGGTGAGATCGGCCCAGTCAGCCTCGGCAAAATCAGCGGTGGCAGCACCGAAGCCCGCTGCATCCAGCGGCGCGGCATCCTCGGCCACGAAGGCGGTCTGCATCGCCCATTCGAGCCAGGCCAGCTCGGCCACCTCTGGGTCCTGTGCGAACAGTTCGGCGCAGGTCGCGTCGAAGCCTTCGCCCAGCAAATCGAGCGTCCAACTGCTGGGCGGATGGGCGATCACATGATGGCTGGCCGCGGCGCGAAAGGCCTCATCACCCACCCATGCCGCAGTGCGCGCAAAACTTTCACGCAGGGCATCGACCAGCGTGGCGCGGTAAGCGTTGCGGTAGATGGCGAAGCCCTTGCGCCGCCGGTCGTCCCAGCTGTCCGGCAGCGCGATTTCATCATCGTGAATGGCACCAAGAAATTCGCTTTGCAGCACAGCCAAAGTCATGCGGCCACCGCATTGTGCGACAGCGTCAGCGCACGGGCTTGATCCAGCTCGCCAAGCAGCTCGGCAAGCGGCGGGATATTGCCGTCCCGTTCGATCATGGTCGCGACCGGGCCAAGCGTGGCCACTGCCTGAGCGTAGAGACGCCAGACCGCATCGGGCACTGGCTGGTCATGCGTGTCGATGGCAATCTCGCCCGGCGTATTGCCCGCCAGATGGATCTGCCGCACCCGGTCGGCGGGGATTCCGGCAAGGTAATCCTGCGCTGAGAACCCGTGATTGTGCGCACTGACGACGATATTGTTCACATCCAGCAGCAAATAGCACCCAGTGCGGCGGCTGATTTCGGCGAGGAATTCCCATTCCGCCATCTCGTCTTCGGGAAAGGTGAGATAGCTTGACGGGTTTTCGATCAACATCGCGCGGCCCAGCGTGTCCTGCGCGTGGTCGATATTGGCGCACACCACCGCCAGCGCCTCTTCGGTCAGCGGCAGCGGCAACAGATCGTGGCTGTTGTGCGCGCTGGTCCGGGTCCAGCACAGATGGTCGGACATCCACAGCGGCTCGATCCGGTCGGCCAGCTTTTTCAACCGCGCCAGATAGACGGGGTCGAGACCATCGGCAGAGCCGACCGACATGCTCACCCCGTGCAGGATGACCGGAAAATCGGCGCGCAATTCTTCAAGAATGCGCAGCGGTTTGCCGCCCGCGACCATATAGTTTTCGGAAATCACTTCGAGGAGATCGACCGGCACGCCGCCCGCCAGAAAGTCAGGATAATGCGGCTTGCGCAGGCCCAGGCCGAAGCCGCCAAAGGGGGAAATCGTGCTCATGCGCCAGCGCCTCGTGCCTCAGGGGAAGGGGTGGCGGCCCGGCCTCCGGGGGGAGGGGTCGTGCCGGGCCACCGTGGCTCTATCGGATGTGGATCATGGGAGGCCGCGCGCCGGAGGGGTCGAAGCGCCCGGCCACCCGCCGGTCAGCCGATATCGCCAATTGTGCCGTCCTTGGTCAGGCAATCACCGGCCTTCATCGCCTTGAAGCCGTGACCGGCGCATTCATTCTGGCCCTTGCATTCGTTCTTGGTGGTGGCGCAGTCGGCGGTCCCCTTGCACGTGTTGACACCGTAACAATGCACGGTGTCCCCACTGTTCAGCGCAGCGCCGCGGCTGCCCTCGGGTGCTTCGGCGGCAAAGGCCATGCCAGATGACAGTGCGAAAGCGGCGGCAGCAGCGGCGGCTGCGGTGGTGCGGTGAAACATTGGGTAATCTCCTGAAACCTGAAAAATCGCGAATGTCCCGCATGGACACTGGACAGTTCGGAGGGAGGGGCGTGCCGGTTACAGCAAGAAAAGTTATTTCTGGCCGTAACCAGCGCGTGTTCCGGCGCGAACCCTGTGACAGCTCCGGCATCGGCCAGGGCACTGTGTTCACCCCTGATTTCGAGGAACCCCTGAGATGACATCCACAATTACCCGCGTCGCCGGTATCGCCCTGACCGCCAGCATTGCCGCCGGGCTGGCCGCTGCCGCCCCCGCAGCCGCGCAGAAGGCGCAGACCGAGAAATGTTATGGTATTGCCAAGGCGGGCAAGAACGATTGCGCCGCCGGTCCCGGCACCAGCTGCGCGGGAACCAGCACCAAGGATTATCAGGGCAATGCCTGGAAGCTGGTCAAGAAAGGCACCTGCGTGACGACCAAGACGCCCAAGGGCAACGGTTCGCTCACCGCGATCAAGCGCTGATCGGCGGGGCTGGAGCCATGACGATGCAACCCGCGCTTTCGCTCTACGCCCGTGTGGTCACATTGATCTCGGGCCGCTGGACTGAAAGCGCGGCCTTGCTGCTTGCCCGCATTGCGCTGGCCGGGATCTTCTGGCGCTCTGGCCGCACCAAGGTGACCGAGGGCAGCTGGCTGGAAATCAGCGACATCACATATGTGCTGTTCGACAGCGAATATGCCGGGGTGCCGCTGCCGCCGGAAATCGCTGCGCCAATGGCGACCTATGCCGAACATCTGTTTCCGATCCTGCTGGTGGTTGGTCTGGCGACCCGGTTTTCCGCGTTGTCGCTACTGCTGATGACGCTGGTCATCCAGATTTTCGTCTATCCAGAGGCGTGGTGGAGCGTACATATCGTCTGGGCCGCCTTGGCCGGGTTGTTAATTGTGCGCGGCGGCGGGCTGTTCTCGCTCGATGCCTTGATGGGCAGAAAGGTGCAGGGGTGAAATCCGAAGAGGCCACTCTGGCGCGGATGATGCGCGCTGCGCAGACGGGTGACAAACGCGCCTATGCGGTGCTGTTGTCGGAGTCTTCAGCGTGGCTGGCCCGTTACTACCGCCGCCGGGTGCCCGCGCCGCAGATCGATGATCTGGTGCAGGAAGTGCTGATGGCGGTTCATGCCAAGCGCGCGAGCTATGATCCCGCAAGGCCGTTCCTGCCGTGGCTGGCCGCAATTGCCCGCTATCGCTGGGTCGATCACCTGCGCAAGGTTTACCGCGCCGACGAAACCGAGCTGTTCGACGACAGCGCGGTGCAGGATAGCGAGGAAGACGTGGTGATTGCCCGCGTCAGCCTGGAACGGATGTTCGGCGCCTTGTCCGACAATCAGGCCACCGCCATCGAACTGGTCAAGATCGAAGGCCATTCGGTGCGCGATGCAGCCCACAAAAGCGGCCAGAGCGAAAGCGCTATCAAGGTCAATATTCATCGCGGACTGAAAAAGCTGTCCGCGCTTATCGAGAAGGCAGAATAATATGAGCCGGGTCAATCAAACCCTGATCGACAGCATGGTCGACGATATGCAGCCGGTCGCACCGCTGCGCGCCAATTATGGTTGGGCGCTGGTCGCTGCTGCTGCCGCCATCGGCGCGCTGGGCGTGTGGTTGACTGCGGGCCTGTGGCGCGGCGGTTATCGCGGCGATGCCGAGGCGATTTTCTATGCCGCCAACGGGATGCTGCTGGTGCTGGGCGCAGCCGCGTCGGCCAGTGCTGTGGTGATGGCATCGCCCGGCGTCGGCACGCGGCACGACGGCCCGCGCTGGGGCATGGCGATGCTGGCGGTATTGCCGCTGGCTGCAGTGGTCAGCGCTTTGGCAAAGGGCAGCACGGGCGCGATCCTGAACGATCCTTACGGTTTGGAATGCATGGCCCACGCGCTGGTAGCTTCATCCGCCACCGCCATCGCGCTGACGCTGTGGCTGCGCCGCGGCGCGCCGGTCAATCCGCGCAACGCCGGAATGCTGGCCGGGGTTGCGGCAGGGGCGCTGGGCAGTGCTGCCTATGGCTTGTCCTGCCCAATCGATACGCTGGAACATCTGGCGATCTGGCACACGCTGCCGGTGCTGATCGGCGGCGTGGTGGGCCGCTATGCCATCGCGCGAGTGCTCTCGTGGTGATGGGCGGATAGGTCTGCGCGCGGCAGGTTGTGCGATATACAAACCGGGTGTGCTGGCGTAACGCACGTGCATGACCGAAACTGATCAAGCATTGCACGCTGCCACAGCCCAGATCAAGGCTGTTCGCAGCGACAAATCACTCCGCCCCACTATTGCCGGGTTCTTTGACGAGGCGACCAATACCGTCACCTATGTTGTTCACGATGCAGCTTCACGTGAGGCGGCGATAATCGACTCTGTGCTCGATTATGATGCGGCATCCGGGCGCACGGGTCATGCCTCGGCGGACCGGATCGTCGAATATGTCGGCGACAGCGCGCTGTCGGTGAAATGGATCATCGAGACCCACGCCCACGCCGATCACCTGTCCGCTGCGCCCTATCTGCAAGAACGGCTGGGCGGCAAGCTGGGGATCGGGCGCGAGATCACCCGGGTGCAGGACGAATTCGGGAAAGTCTTCAATGCGGGGACCGATTTCCAGCGTGATGGCTCGCAATTTGACCGCCTGTTCGATGATGGCGATACTCTGGAGCTTGGCGCAATCCGCGGGACGGTGCTGCATGTGCCGGGCCATACGCCTGCCGACATGGCGTTTGTCTTCGGCGACGCTTCCTTTGTCGGCGATACGATTTTCATGCCCGATTACGGCACCGCGCGCGCCGATTTTCCCGGCGGGGATGCGGCGCAACTATTCCGATCTATCCGCCGTCTGCTCTCGCTCCCCGGCGATACTCGGGTGTTCCTGTGTCATGATTACAAGGCACCGGGGCGCGACGAATTTGCGTGGGAGACCACGGTCGAATTGCAACGGACCGGCAATGTCCATGTCCGCGACGGCGTGACCGAGGAGGAATTTGTCGCCATGCGTACCGATCGCGACAGCAAGCTGGGAATGCCGAAGCTGATCCTGCCATCAATTCAGGTGAATATCCGCGGCGGGCATCTGCCCGAGCCGGAGGGTAATGGCGTCAGCTACATCAAGATCCCGGTGAACGCGCTGTGATGCTGCCCGGATATCCCGATGCCGCCCCGCTGGCCGGTCTGGCGGGCGGCGCCCTGATCGGTCTGGCCGCTGCGGTGATGCTGCTGGGCGCGGGGCGCATTGCCGGTGTTTCCGGCGTGCTGGCGCGCGCGGTGGGGCTTGCCGATGGCAGCATGACGCGGCCCGCGGCCTGGGCATTCGTGCTCGGCCTGCCGCTTGGCGCGCTGATCGTGATGCTGCTGCGCGGCGGTTTGGAGGCGCAGTTTGCCGGACCTGTCCCGCTGGTCATCGCCGGGTTGATTGTTGGCGTAGGGACCCGCATCGGCAGCGGCTGCACCAGCGGCCACGGCGTGTGCGGGGTCAGCCGCCTGTCGCAGCGCTCGATTGTCGCCACCGTAACCTTCATGGCCGCCGGGATTGCCACCGTCACCGCTATGAATGCGCTGGGCTGGGAGATATTGCCATGATCCGCGCGACTGGAGTGCCGCTGGCATCGGGCACGCTGTTTGGCGGCGGGCTGGCGCTGGGCGGGATGACCGACCCGGCACGGGTGCGCGGTTTCCTCGATCTGTTTGGCGCGTGGGATCCCACGCTGGCCTTTGTGATGGGCGGCGCGGTGCTGGTCATGGCGCTGGCCTGGCAGGTGCAGCGGCGGATGCAGGTGCCGCTGTTCGCCGAAGGTTTCTCGCTTCCCGAACGCAGTGATTTGTCGCCAGCCTTGATCAGCGGCGCGGCGCTGTTCGGCGTCGGATGGGGAATTGCGGGCCTGTGCCCCGGTCCGGGTCTTGCTGCACTGGTGATCGAGCCTGCTTCGGCGGCGATCTTTGTCATCGCTATGCTGGCCGGAATGGGCATTGCGCGGCTGATCGGCAAGTGATCGACCTTGCCTATGTAATCGCCAGCCTACTGTCGGGCGCCTTGGTCGGCTTTACGCTGGGCCTGGTCGGCGGCGGCGGTTCAATTCTGGCCGTGCCGCTGATGGTCTATGTGGTTGGCGTCGCCAGCCCGCATATCGCCATTGGCACCAGCGCATTGGCGGTGGCGGTCAATGCCGCGACCGGACTGTTGCAGCACGCACGCAAGGGTACTGTGAAGTGGCGCTGCGGGCTGGTCTTTGCCGCCGCAGGGATGCTGGGCGCGTTGGGCGGATCGACGCTGGGTAAGAATTTTGACGGCGACAAGCTGTTGTTCCTGTTCGCGCTGGTGATGATCGCGGTCGGCGCGATGATGCTGCGCAAACGCAGCGGCGCGGATGACGGGGCAGTGGTGCTGGGCCGCGATAACGCGCCAAAGCTGCTGGGTTTTGGACTGGGCAGCGGCATATTCTCGGGCTTTTTCGGGATTGGCGGCGGGTTTCTGATCGTGCCGGGCCTGATGGCTGCGACGCGGATGCCGATGATCAATGCCGTTGGCACCAGTCTGGTCGCTGTGACTGCATTCGGCCTGACCACTGCGGCCAATTATGCAGTGTCGGGACTGGTCGACTGGGTGCTGGCAGGGTTGTTTATTGCTGGCGGAGTGCTGGGCGGTTTCGGCGGGGCAGCGCTGGCCCGCCGCCTGTCGGGGACTGGAGCGCTGACGCGGGTTTTTGCCGGTCTGATCTTTGTCGTGGCCGCCTATATGCTGTGGCAGAGCGCCGCCGCTGTGGGCATCGGCTGACACAAGCGGGCTTGCGCGCCGCGCCGCGCCGCTTACTCTGTGCGCAATGATGACTCAGGCCCCTGCATGGCGCTTCGCAATCGATCGCGGGGGCACGTTCACTGACGTCGTGGCGTCAACGCCCGACGGGCGGCTGGTGACTGACAAATTGTTATCCGAAAACCCCGGCCATTATGCCGATGCGGCCAGCGAAGCGGTGCGCCGGTTGATGGCAGCACATGGCGAGGGGCCGATTGCCGAGGTGCGGATCGGCACCACGGTCGCCACCAATGCTCTGCTCGAACGCAAGGGGGAGCGGCTGGCGCTGGCGATTACTGCCGGATTTGCCGATGCGCTGCGGATCGGCACGCAGGCCCGGCCCGAGATTTTCGCACATCACATCGTGCTGCCCGAACAATTGCCCGAACGTGTAGTCGAGATTGCCGAACGCGTGGCGGTCGATGGCGAAGTGCTGACCGTGCTTGACGAGGACGCCGCGCGGGCTTCGCTTGCCCAGCTGCGCGAAGCGGGCTTTGACGCGCTCGCCATCGTGTTAATGCATGGTTGGAAATACACTAAGCACGAGGTGCGGGTGGCGCAGATTGCGCGCGAACTGGGCTTTGCGCAGGTGAGCGTCAGTCATGAAATCGCACCGCTGATCCGGCTAGTGCCGCGCGGCGATACCACTGTAGTCGACGCGTATCTCTCGCCCGTGCTGCGCCGCTATACCGACAGGCTGACCGCCAGCCTGCCGCAGGTGGACAGCCTGCGGTTTATGCAATCGAATGGCGGGCTGGCGCAGGTTGGCGCGTTTCGCGGCAAGGATGCGATTCTGTCCGGCCCGGCTGGTGGCGTGGTCGGCATGGTCGCCGCCTCTGCCCCGCTGGACCATAACCGGCTGATCGGCTTCGACATGGGCGGGACCAGCACCGATGTCGCTCATTATGCGGGCACTTTCGAACTGACTGGCGACAGCGTGGTGGCGGGCGTGCGCGTAGCGGCGCCAATGATGCAGATCCATACGGTGGCGGCGGGCGGCGGCTCGATCTGCCGTTTCGACGGGGCGCGGTTCCGGGTGGGACCAGAGAGTGCGGGCGCCGACCCCGGCCCCGCATGTTACCGCAAGGGCGGCCCGCTGACCGTTACCGACTGCAATCTGTTTCTTGGCCGCATCGACCCGGCGTTCTTCCCCGCAGTCTTCGGGCCGCAGGGCGATGCGCCGCTTGATCCCGCCGCCTCCCGCACACGGTTGGAGGAAATCGCAGGCCAGCTTCCGGAGCCGCGCCCGCTGGCCGATATTGCTCAGGGTTTCCTCGCCATCGCAGTGGACGCGATGGCCAAAGCGATCCGCAAAATCAGCGTGGCGCGCGGGCATGATGTGACCCGCTATGCGCTGGCGTGCTTTGGCGGAGCGGGTGGGCAGCACGCCTGCAAAGTGGCCGATGCGCTAGGGATCGAAACCGTGCTGGTTCACCCGCTGGCAGGAATGCTGTCAGCTTACGGGATCGGCCTTGCTCCGGTAAAGGCGATCCGCGAGACCAGCCTGCTGCGACCGCTCGAGGGCGGATTTGCTTCTGACCTCGCAAGGCTGGAGGACGAGGCACACGGTGATCTGCGCGCGCAGGGCGTGGCCGATGATGCAATAGAGCTGGCCGCCACCGCGCGGCTGCGCTTTGCGGGCAGCGACAGCGTGCTGGCGATTGCCTGCGGCGATCTGGCAGCTATGGATGCCGAGTTCCGCGCCGCGCACCGCCAGCGCTTCGGCTATTCCGATGCCGAGGGGCAGATTGTGGTCGAGGCACTAAGCGTCGAAGCCAGCAGCGCAGCGGGCGGACTGGCGCAGGCGGTGCCCGAACCCTATGCCGCAGCGGGCAAGCCATCGGGCGACTGGCCCACCACCCAGCGAGCCGCGATGCACGAGGGCGAGATCATTGCCGGTCCTGCGTTGGTCATCGATCCGGGCTCAACCACCGTGATCGAGCGCGGCTGGCAGGCAAGGTTGGCGCAAGAGGGCAGCCTGGTCCTGACCCGCACAGAAGTGCTGGACCGCACGCTGGCCGCAGGCACGCAGGCCGATCCAGTGCGACTGGAGATTTTCAACAATCTGTTCATGGCCATTGCCGAGGAAATGGGCGTGGTGCTGCAATCCACCGCCACTTCGGTCAACATCAAGGAGCGGCTCGACTTCTCCTGCGCGCTGTTCGATGCGGACGGGGCGCTGATCGCCAATGCGCCGCATATCCCGGTGCATCTGGGGTCGATGGGTGACAGCATCCGGCGGATTATCGAGGCGCGCGGACCAGACGGTGGGGGCGCTCCAGCGGACGGGCGCGGCATCCGGCGCGGCGATGCCTATGTGCTCAACGATCCCTATCGCGGCGGTACGCATTTGCCCGACATCACAGTGATTGTGCCGGTTTTCTATGACGACAGCAGCGCCGCGCCCGACGCCTTTGTGGCGGCACGCGGGCACCATGCGGATATCGGCGGGATAGCGCCCGGCTCCATGCCACCAGACAGCCGGACCATCACGGATGAGGGCGTGCTGATCGACAACCTGCTGTTGGTCGACAGGGGCAGTTTTTGTGAAGCTGCCATCCGCGAAGCACTGGCCGATGCCCGCTGGCCCGCGCGCAATCCCGATCGCAATATCTCCGACCTGCGCGCGCAGCTTGCCGCCTGCACGCGCGGCTCCGAATTGCTGGTGTCTGCCGCGCAGGAACAGGGCGGCGCGGTGGTCGCGGCCTATATGGATCACGTCCTTGCCAATGCGGAGGAATCGGTGCGCCGACTGCTGGTCGGGCTGGAGGATGGCGCGTACAGCTATAAGATGGACAATGGTGCGGCGGTCAGCGTTGCGATCCGCATCGACCGCGCGAGCCGGTCCGCCGTGTTCGATTTTACTGGCACCAGCGCGCAATTGCCTGACAATTTCAACGCTCCGCGATCCATCACCCGCGCCGCCGCGCTCTATGTCCTGCGCACGCTGATCGACGATGTGATCCCGATGAACGACGGCTGCCTGCGCCCGGTCGAACTGGTTATCCCCGATGGCTCGATGCTTGGCCCACAGCCGCCTGCTGCGGTGGTGGCGGGCAACGTGGAAACCAGCCAGGTGGTCACCGACGCGCTGTTTGCGGCGACCGGCAGACTTGCGCCCAGTCAGGGGACCATGAACAACTTCACCTTTGGCAATGAAACGCACCAATATTACGAGACGATCGCGGGTGGATCGGGCGCGGGTCCGGATCATGACGGCACCAGCGCGGTGCAGACGCATATGACCAACAGCCGCCTGACCGATCCCGAGATTCTGGAGACGCGCCTGCCGGTGCGGTTGGAAACTTTCGCCATCCGGCGCGATTCGGGCGGGACAGGGCGGCACAGGGGCGGCGACGGGGTGGAGCGGCGAGTGATTTTCCTTGAACCGATGCGCGCCAATATGCTCGCCAACCGGCGTAAAATCGCGCCGCAGGGTATCAAGGGCGGCGGCGCTGCGCTGCCGGGCAAAAACTGGGTCGAGCGCAGCGATGGCTCGGTTCAGCATCTGGGCGCGACAGGATCGGCAGACATGGCAATAGGCGATAGTTTCGTGATCCTGACTCCCGGCGGCGGGGGCTTCGGCGGCGAACTTTCCGGCAACGAGTTGGGGGACGGGGACAAATGAATTACTGGCCGCTAATCGGCATTGCGCTGGTCGTGCTGGGCTTCGCGCTAAGGTTCAATCCGCTGCTGGTGGTGGCGATTGCCGCCATTGCCACCGGAATGCTGGGGGGGCTGGATCTGGTCCCCGTGGTGGAGGCGCTGGGCAAGGCGTTCAACGACAATCGCTATATCTCGATCACCTGGATCGTGCTGCCGGTGATCGGACTGCTCGAACGCTATGGCTTGCAGCAACGTGCGCGGACTCTGATCGAAAATGTGCGTGCGGCCACAATGGGGCGGCTGTTGCTGCTCTATCTGATATTCCGGCAGGCAACCGCTGCACTGGGTCTCACGTCGGTGGCAGGCCATGCGCAGACCGTGCGCCCGCTGGTTGCGCCCATGGCCGAAGCCGCAGCGGTCAAAACGCATGGCGAACTGGGCGAGGATGAGCGCGAGCAAGTTCTGGGCATGGCAGCGGCGACCGATAATGTTGGGCTGTTTTTTGGCGAGGATATCTTTGTCGCCATCGCTTCGATCCTGCTGATTCAGGGCGTGTTCGACAGCTATGGCTATGAACTCACGCCCTTGCAGCTGTCGGTCTGGGCGATCCCCACTGCGATCTGCGCGTTTCTGATCCACGGCGGACGGCTCTTGTGGTTCGACCGCAGATTGGGCCCGGCCAGTGGGGGAACGCAGCCATGATCACGCTCGAATGGCTCTATGCACTCACCGGGGCAGTGTTTGCCGCCTGGAGCGTGCTCAGCGCGCTGGACCGGGGCAATGCCAAGCGCTGGGGCAATGCCGCGTTCTGGGGGCTGATGGCAGTCAGCTTCTTCTTTGGTGGGGTGCTGTCTGATCTGATCAACGGCGTGCTGGTGCTGGCGCTGGTGGGCATTGCCGGGGCAGGCTGGCTGGCGCGCGGCGAACCGGAAACAACCACAGTGGAGCAGCGCGAGACGCTGTCGGCGCGCTTTGGTAACCGGCTGTTCGTGCCCGCGTTGATCATCCCGATCACGGCCTTTGCCGGGACGCTGCTGTACAAATTCACAGCGCTGGGTGACGCGGGGCTGTTCGAAGATCGCTGGGTGACGCTGATCCTGCTGGGGGCAGGGGTTTTGATCGCGCTGGCGGTGTGCATGGCATGGCTGCGCCCGCCGCTGCTTGCACCGCTGGAGGAAGGGCGGCGGCTGATGGACTCTATCGGCTGGGCTGCGGTGCTGCCGCAGATGCTGGCGGCACTGGGCGCAGTGTTCGCGCTGGCCGGTGTGGGCGAAATTATCGGCGCGCTGGCAGGGCAGGTGATCCCTGAAGGCAGCCTGTTCCTGTCCGTGCTGGTCTATTGCCTTGGCATGGCGGGCTTCACCATGATCATGGGCAATGCCTTTGCCGCCTTCCCGGTGATGGCGGCGGCAATTGGAATACCGGTGCTGGTGCAGGGCTTTGGCGGCAACGCGCCAGTCATCGGCGCCATTGGGATGCTAGCCGGGTTCTGCGGCACGCTGATGACCCCGATGGCGGCCAATTTTAACATCGTGCCCGCTGCGCTGCTTGATCTGAAAAGCCAGTACGGCGTGATCCGGATGCAGGTGGCGACCGCAGTGCCGCTGCTGGCCTGCAATATCCTGCTGATCTATTTTCTGGCGTTCCGATGAGGTTGACCCCAGACATCGCCAGCAGCTTTGCGCGGATCGCGCTGGGCCATGTGGCGCGCGAATACCCGCACAAGCTGGATCATGTGATGGCGTCCGACAGTGATGTGCTGCCCCCGCGTGTGCTGCATCCGGTGTTCTTCGGCAGTTTCGACTGGCACAGCTGCGTGCATGGTTGGTGGACGCTGTTGACGCTGCGGCGGCGATTTCCCGATATGGCCGAGGCGGCAGCGATTGCCGAACTGGCCAAAAATAGTTTCACCCCGGACAAACTCTCCGCCGAACTGGCCTATCTCGACCGGCCCGAAGCGCGCGGGTTCGAGCGGCCCTATGGCTGGGGCTGGTTGCTCTACCTGCATCTGGAGGCTCAGCGGCATGGCGACAGCGCATGGGCCGCACAGATTGAACCGCTGGCGCGCGCCTTTGCTGTGCGGTTTCGCGAATTTTTAGCCCTGCTGACCTACCCCATCACGGTGGGCACGCATTTCAACACCGCCTTCGCGCTGGTGCTGGCGCGGGAATGGGCAGAGGCCAACGATGCCGTTTTGCTGGCCGATATTGACGACTGGGCGAATGGCGCCTTTGCCGCTCGCAGCAGTTACCGCGGGTGGGAGCCGGGCGGAGATGAATTTCTCTCCCCCGTGCTCACAGCTGCGCTGTTGATGAGCCGGGTGTGGGAGCGTGCAAAGTTCGCGCCCTGGTTCGCCGCGCTGGTGATTGAGAATGGCTGGCTTGAGCGTGAGTGCTACCCGGTCACAGTTTCGGATCGCAGCGACGGCAAGATCGCGCATCTCGACGGGCTTAACCTCAGCCGCGCGTGGTGCTTGCGAGGTGTTGCGGGATGTGTCGCTGATGAGGCGGTTGCAAGCCTGCTCGAAACCCACGCGCAGCAGCATCTGGCCGCCGCGCTGCCGCATGTTGCAGGCGATTATATGGGCGAACACTGGCTGGCAAGCTTCGCACTGCTCGCACTTGGCGAGCGTTAGGCGCTACGCAAATCCGCACGGCCAGACGACGGGAAGCGGCGACCAGTGCGCATCGCCTCGGCCATGGCGGGCGAAACCGACACTTGTGACATGTGACCATGCGCTGCGTTCAGCCCCACACGAATATCGTAAATACCCGGCGCGACGTCATATTTGCCGTCATCGCCAAGCTCGCCCAATTCCGCCCCGCCGATTTCGAAATTGACCCGTTCCCGCTCGCCGGACGCCAGCGTCAGCCGCACAAAGCCGCGCAGCTCTGCATCGCACGGTCCACCTTCGCCATCGCTGCGGCAGGCATACAGCTGGACAGTTTCGGTTCCAGCGCGCTCGGAGACATTGCGCAATTCGGCACTGGCGTAGAGACAATGCGCGCCGCGTTCGAGAGTTAGGTCTGATAGGATGAATTCGCCATAACCCAGCCCGTGGCCCATTGGCAGCAAGCGGGGCGAACCCGCTTTGCCAAAGGCGTGCGGCAGCCGCCCGACCGGGGCGAAATCGCCGGTCAGCACCTGCGTGATAGCATGGCCGCTCATGGTCCCGAGTTGACCCGCGTGCAGCACACAGGGCAGGCTCCTGCCATCAAGCACCGGGTCGAGCGGGTGCGAACCAAGCGTGATCAGCGCCACCCTGTCAGTCACCGCACATAGCGTTTCGAGCAGCAGCCTGTGCGCCTCGCCCAGCTGCTTGGTCTCACCCAGCACCAGCAATACGGTCTTGGCCGTCCGCGCCGCGCCGGCGGCCATGCCAATCGCCATGCGGTCAGCCTCCAACATATGGCGCGCCTGCGAGCCATCGTGGCGCAGCGCCAGTCCGGGGACATATTTGAAAGCGATGCCGCGCTGCTCCAGCCCGTCGATCAGGCTTGCGGAGGTGCCTTCCTGGTCACCTAGGGGAAGCTGCCGGTCGCCCGCACAAGTACCCACCACCAACAGTTCGCCTGAATCCACAGAGAGCGGCAGCAACGCGGGATTATTGCGCAACAGGACGATAGATTTACGCGCCAGATCAAGGGCGGCGGCACGATGACGGCGCTTGGTAATAACAGAGTTTTCGGCAGCGTACTGATGCGGCCTGAAATCGGCGCGGAACAGGCCGAGCGAAAGTTTGGCCCGCAGCACAGCGCGCACCGCAATATCGATCCGCCGCTTTTCGATCCGGCCCGCATCAATCGCCGCCACCAGCCGGTCGACCGACAGGCCGCAAAATGGCGGCTGGGTGCTGTGCAGTCCGCACAGGCGCGCAAATTCGGCCCATTCTGACAATACGATGCCCGGATAGGAGCCCAGCCGGGCAAGCGGCTCCACGGAGACTCCCGCATGATAGGCGTCACCCGCCATCGCGCGCTGGTCGATATCTATGGCGATACTGGCTACGTGTTCCTCGCGCAGCACACCTCGCAAAACCGCCAACTCGGCCCCGGAGCTATTGCGGGGGCCGTGCAGGGCGCCGAGCAATTCGCCCGCCGTTGCGGAAGCGAGTGTCAGACAGGCCAGTAGCGTGTGTTCAAACTCTTCGCCGCCGCCCTGCAACCCGCGAATCCGCGCCAGTGCCCCAAGCTGTGCCAGATAGGCCGAAGTGCCCGAAACACCGCCGTCGCGGCGGACGGAAAGGTCGATGCGCGGCGCCAGCGCCCAGTTGATGCCTGCTTCACGCGCTTCAGCGGCGACCGCGTGTTCTGCGCTTTCGATCGCCGCAGAATCCCAGCTTGCTGCGGCTGCTTCGCGGGTGGGCATGATCGTTTCGAAGCCAGTGCCAGTCTCGCCCGCGAACAGCAGCGGGATGCCAAGCCGCGTTTCTTCGATAGCAATGCGTTGCAGCGCATCAGCGTGGGATTTGCTGGCAACGCCGCCAACCCCGGAAATCTCGCCGCGCCGCAGATTGTCGAAAAACAGTGAATCGTTGCGCTCTGAACCGGGGATCGTGGGATCGGGGGCCTGCGGCATCACGACCAGCTGACCCAGCCGGTCTTCAAGCGACATATAGGTGAGCAGGTCCTCGACGAACCGCTCTCGTTCCGCTGTAAAATCAGGCGAATGCGCGCGCATGGCCAGGAGTGTTCGGCCCGAATGGTAAATTTCGCGTAAGCGCAACGATGAAGCGGTGTTGGCGTAAGGCGCGGGAGATTACCCAGAGTATGATTTACAGATATAAAAATATCTTTATATGCTGTTTCAGCAATGCAGATTGTATCCCTCTTTAGCGCCCTGTCCGACCCCACGCGTTTGCGCATTTTGCGGCTGATAGCGTCGATGGAGCTGGCCGTGGGCGAAGTGGCGCTGGTGCTGGGCCAGAGCCAGCCGCGCGTGTCGCGCCAGGTTGGCATTCTGTGCGACGTAGGACTGGCGGAGCGCCGCCGTGAAGGCAGCTGGACATTTTTGCGGGCATGCCAACCGGCGGGCGACAATTCGCCGTTCTCCGCGATTCTGATGAAGCTTCTGGCCGAGGCTGAAGAGCATGATGCCGAACTGGCCGCATTATGCGCGCAGGACCGGCGCAGGCTGGCGGAAATTCGCGCCGCGCGAGATGCCGATGCGCAGGCCTATTTCGCGCAGCATTCCCAGGATTGGGACGAGCTGCGGCGTATGCACAGTTCCGATGAACGGATTGAGGCTGAACTGACCCGCGCGTTGGACGGGCTGGCATTGGGCGAATTGCTCGATATCGGAACCGGAACCGGGCGGATGGCGGAGATTTTTTCTGCTGGTGCAGAACGGATTGTCGCGCTCGACAAGAGTCCGGCGATGCTGCGCGTGGCCCGCGCCAAATTGCAGCATTTGCCCACCCAATGTGTCGATCTGGTGCAGGGTGACTTCACCAGCCTGCCGTTTCCCGATGCCAGTTTCGACACGGTCCTGTTCCATCAAGTGCTGCATTTCGCGCAAAGCCCTGCTGCAGTGCTGGCAGAGGCGGCCCGTGTCACGCGCGCTGCCGGGCGGATCGCCATCGTCGATTTCGCCGCCCATCACCGCGAGGAGCTGCGCGAGCGCCATGCCCATGCGCGGTTGGGTTTCGAAGACGATCAGATGGCGTCACTTCTGGCCGATGCCGGCTTCAAGCCCGCCGTGCCCAAGGCGCTCGAAGATGGCGAACTCACCGTGAAAATATGGCTCGCAGAGCGCTATAAAGAAACAACAGGAACACCATCATGAGCCCCACCCTGGACCAAATGCGCGAATCGCAACGGGCGCTGGAGCAGCCGCTGTTTTCCGGCCTGCCTGGCGATATCGAGGTGAGCTTTGAATTCTTCCCGCCGAAGAACGACAAGATGGCCGAAACCTTGTGGCAGAGCATCGAGACGCTGGCGCCGTTGGGGCCGCGCTTCGTTTCCGTGACCTATGGTGCGGGCGGGACAACGCGCGAACGTACGCATCAGCAGGTCGTGCGGATCAATCAGGAAACCGGCATACCGGCGGCGGCGCATCTCACATGTGTGGAGGCCACGCGGGACGAGGTTGACGCGATTGCCCGGCATTATTGGGAAAGCGGCGTGCGCCATATCGTGGCGCTGCGCGGCGACGCGCCCGATGGCAAAAGCGCTTACACCCCGCATCCCGGTGGTTATGAGAATGCCGCCGATTTGATCGCTGGCCTGAATGCCATCGCGCCGTTCGAAATATCGGTTGCCGCCTATCCCGAAACCCATCCGGATTCGCCCGATGCGCAGGCCGATCTGGACAATCTGAAACGCAAATTCGATGCCGGGGCGACCCGCGCGATCACGCAGTTTTTCTTCGATCCAGAATGCTTCTTCCGCTTCCGCGATCAGGCGGCGGCAGCCGGCATCCACGGCGAGATTGTACCGGGCATTATGCCGGTCATGAGCTTTGCGAGTGTCCAGCGGATGTCGGGCCTGTGCGGCACCGCCATTCCTGACTGGATGGAGGGGCTGTTTGACGGGTTGGACGAACGCCCAGCCGCGCGCCAGCTGGTGTCGGCCACCATCGCCGCCGAGATGTGCCGACGCCTCTATGCCGGCGGTGTGCGCCAGTTTCACTTCTACACATTGAACCGCGCCGAGTTGAGCTATGCGATCTGCCATATGCTCGGTCTGCGGCCGAAGGATAATTGAGATGAGCAAGCGCGAAGAGTTCATTGCCGCTGCGGCGCAGCGCATTCTGGTCAAGGACGGCCCCTATGGTACGCAGGTTCAGGCCGCTGGTCTGAAGGCGGAGGATTATGCTGGCGACACCGGCCTGCCGCAGGATCAGAAGGGCAACAATGATCTGGTCAATCTGACCCAGCCCCACGTCGTGCGCGCCATTTGCGACCGCTATATTGCCGCCGGTGCGCATGTTCTGGCCACCAACACATTCAACGCCAACCGGATTAGTCAGGCGGATTACGGCGCCGAAGGTCTGGTGCGCGAAATCAATATCGCGGCGGCGCAGATTATCCGTACCGCAATTGACGAAGCGACGGCAAAGGACGGCATTCCCCGCTTTGTGGCTGGAGCCGTCGGGCCGACCAACAAGACGCTGTCGCTGTCGCCCGATGTCGAAGACCCCGGTTTTCGCGAAGTGACTTATGACGAAATCGCCGCAGTTTACCGCGAGCAATGCGCCGCATTGCTGGAAGGCGGGGCCGATTTCATCCTGATCGAAACCGTATTCGACACGCTGAATTGCAAGGCGGCGATCATGGCGGTGAAGCAGCTTGAGCAGGAACTGGGCCGCGATATCCCGCTGATGATCTCGCTCACCCTGACAGATTTGTCGGGACGCAATCTGTCGGGCCACACGGTCGAGGCATTCTGGTATTCGGTGCGCCACGCCAAACCGCTGGCCATCGGGCTGAATTGCAGCTTTGGCGCGGAGCAATTGCGCCCGCATGTCCAGCTGCTGTCTGATATCGCCGACACCTATCTGATGGCCTATCCCAATGCCGGCCTGCCCAACGAATTGGGCGAATATGACGAAGAGCCCGAAACTACTGCCGGACTGGTGCGGCAATGGGCCGAGAACGGGCGCGTCAATGCGCTGGGCGGTTGCTGCGGATCGACGCCTGAACACATCGCGGCGATTGCCCGCGCAGTGGACGGCATAGAGCCGCGCCAGATCCCGGACGGCAGTTCGCAAATGCGTCTTGCCGGCCTCGAACCCTTTACGATTGCTGCATAAATGTCAGAACAGAACACTGCCCGTTTCGTCAATATCGGCGAACGCACCAATGTCACCGGATCGGCGCGCTTCAAGAAGCTGATCATGGCGGATGACTATGCCACCGCGGTCGAGGTCGCGCGTGAGCAGGTCGAAAACGGCGCGCAGGTGGTCGACGTCAATATGGACGAAGGGCTGCTCGATTCCGAGCATGCCATGACCACCTTCCTCAAGCTGATTTCCGCCGAACCCGACATTGCACGTGTGCCGGTGATGATCGACAGTTCGAAATGGACAGTGATCGAGGCCGGGCTGAAATGCGTCAGCGGCAAACCCATCGTCAATTCGATCAGCATGAAGGAAGGCGAAGAGGCCTTTCTGGCGCAGGCGCGCAAGTGCATGGAATATGGCGCGGCGGCGGTGGTCATGGCCTTTGATGAAACCGGCCAGGCTGATACCCGCGATCGCAAGGTGGAAATTTGTAGCCGCGCCTATGACCTGCTGACCGGCATGGGCTTCCCGCCCGAAGACATTATTTTCGATCCCAATATCTTTGCCGTGGCAACCGGGATCGAGGAACACGATCGTTACGGACTGGATTTCCTTGAGGCGGTGGCGGAGATCAAGCGGCGCTGTCCGCATGCCAAGACCAGTGGCGGGTTGTCGAATTTGTCGTTCAGCTTCCGCGGCAACGAAACCGTGCGCCGCGCGATGCATTCGGTGTTCCTGTTCCACGCGATTCCCGCCGGGCTCGACATGGCGATTGTCAATGCGGGCCAGCTCGACGTTTATGACCAGATCGATCCAAAATTGCGCGAGGCGTGCGAGGATGTGATCCTGATGCGCCGCCCGGATTCGACGCAACGACTGATCGATCTTGCCGAAAGCTATAAAGGCCACGATCCGCGCGCCGAGAAGGAAGCCGCCGAATGGCGCGGCTGGCCGGTTGCCAAGCGGCTGGAACACGCGTTGGTCAAGGGCATCGACGCGGACGTAGTTGCCGATACCGAGGAAGCACGGCAGGAATTTGCCCGGCCTATCGAGGTGATCGAAGGCCCGCTGATGGACGGCATGAATGTCGTTGGCGATCTGTTCGGCAGCGGCAAGATGTTCCTGCCCCAAGTGGTCAAATCAGCGCGCGTGATGAAGAAGGCGGTCGCCCATCTAATCCCCTTCATCGAGGCTGAAAAAGACAAGCTCGCACCCGAGGACCGCAAGGCCAAGGGCAAGATCGTGATGGCGACTGTGAAGGGCGATGTTCACGATATCGGCAAGAATATCGTCGGCGTGGTGTTGCAATGCAATGGCTATGACGTGGTCGATCTGGGCGTGATGGCGCCGTGGTCCACGATCTTGCAAACCGCGCAAGACGAGAAGGCCGATATGATCGGTCTATCGGGGCTGATCACTCCCTCGCTTGATGAAATGGTGACGGTTGCCGAAGAAATGACGCGCGCTGGCATGACGATGCCGCTGCTGATCGGCGGGGCGACCACCAGCAAGGTGCACACCGCGCTCAGGATCGATCCGGCCTATGATGGCCCGGTGATCTATGTGCTGGATGCCAGCCGCGCGGTGGGCGTCGCCAGCCGCCTGCTGTCGGATACGCAGTGCGATGAATTCGTCGCGACCACGGCGGCGGATTACGAGCATGTGCGCGAAGTGCGTGCGGGTAAAACACAAAGCGCGCTGCTCAGCCTGGCCGATGCGCGTGCCAATGGTTTCGATGCGGATATGAGCGACAAGCCCGCGCCCCCCGCCAAGCCCGGTGTACATGTGTTCGACGATTGGTCGCTGGCCGAACTGACCGATTACATCGACTGGACGCCGTTCTTCCGGGCGTGGGAATTGCATGGCAACTACCCGGCGATCCTCGAAGATCCCGTGGTGGGCGAAACCGCGCGCAGCCTGTTCGCCGATGCGCAAGACATGCTGGGTAAGATCGTTGCGGAGAAATGGCTGACCGCCAAGGGCGTCTGCGGCTTCTGGCCCTGCGCGCGCGATGATGACGATGTCACCATCCACCGGGTCAATCGCGAAGAGCATGTGCGGCTGCCCTTCCTGCGCCAGCAGGTGAAGAAAAGCCGCGAGCGGGCCAATTTCTGCCTCGCCGATTTTATCGACCGCGATGGCGACTGGATCGGCGGATTTGCCGTTGGCATCCACGGAATCGAACCGCATTCGGCACGCTTTCTGGCGGATAAGGATGATTATTCCGACATTTTGCTCAAGGCCTTGTCCGACCGGCTGGCCGAAGCCTTTGCCGAGACGCTGCACCGTCATGTCCGCACCGATCTGTGGGGCTATGCGCCGGGCGAACAGCTCGACAATACAGCGCTGATCAAAGAGAAATATCGCGGCATTCGTCCGGCTCCGGGCTATCCCGCGTGCCCCGACCACAGCCTGAAGCCTATCCTGTTCGACCTGCTCGATGTGCCCGGTAGCGCCGGTATCACTTTGACCGAGAATTTCGCCATGCTGCCAACCTCTGCGGTGAGCGGGTTCTACTTTGCGCATCCGCAGGCCGAATATTTCGGCGTGGCGCGCATCGGGCGCGATCAGCTGGCTGATTATACCGAGCGGCGCGGGGCCGATCTGGCGGTCACCGAACGCTGGCTGCGCCCCAATCTTGATTGACGGGGCACGTGGTTTCGCGCGATCATCGCGCGTGATGCGTATCCCGATAATCTGGAGCCTAGCAATGATGCTGTCCGCCTGCGCCCCGACGCTGGGCGGGGTCAGCCCGCCTGCCGGGGTCGCCGTAGGTTTTAACCGTCAGCAGATTACGCCGCTGGTGGTGGAGGGGGCCGCGGACCGCACGACTGGTCGTATTGTGACCGCGGATGATCCGGTGCGTATTGCCAGTATCTCCAAGCTGATCGTCGCGCTGGGCGTGATGCGTATGGTCGAGGCGGGTCAGCTTGATCTTGATCGCGATGTCTCGGATTATCTCGGCTGGACGCTGCGCAATCCTCATGCTCCGCAGCAACCGCTCACGCTGCGGCTGCTGCTGTCGCACCGTGCGGGTCTGCGCGATGCAGCGGATTATGTCATTCCGCTGGGCGATAGTGTCCGCGCCCGCCTGTCGCGCAAAACGGCATGGGTGCCGCCTGCGCCGGGCGGCGTATATCCGTTCGAATATGGCAATATCAATTTCCCCGTTATCGCCAGCGTCATGGAGACGGTGAGCGGCGAGCGGTTCGACCGCCTGATGACCCGGCAGGTGTTCGCGCCGCTGGGGATTGATGCCTGCCTCAATTGGTCGGGTTGCTCGGACGCAGCGGTGGCGCGTGCGGTGGTACTGTATCGCTCCACGGGCGAAGTCGCGCGTGATGATATGGGCGGGGCACGTCCCGGTTGCATCGTGGTGGCCGCCGATGACGGCAGCTGTGATCTGACGGATTATGCACTCGGCACCAATGGTTCGCTGTTTTCGCCGCAAGGCGGCGTGCGGATATCTGCGAACGGGTTGGCGCGGATCGGGCAGATGCTGCTGCGCGGGGGTGATGATTTCCTGACCGCCGCCAGTATCGCCGAACTGGCGCGCCCGGTGGGTGAAGACACTTCCGGCCTGCCGTTTTTCTGCCGTTATGGCCTGGCCGTGCAAACGCTGGGTGGCGGGGGTGCGGGCTGTGACGATGCACTGTTTGCCGATGGCCGCTCCCGGATCGGTCACGCGGGCGAGGCTTACGGCCTGCGCTCGGGCCTGTGGCTCGACATGGAGCGCGGCACGGGCATGGCCTATTTCCTCACGGGCGTGCCTGATCGCACCAGCGTGGAGGAAGGCGGCTTCGCTGATGAGGAACGCGCCTTTGTCGCCCGCGCTGAAGCTGCGATCGGCGCACAGCGAAAATAAGCCGGAAAACCGCGTCCACGCCCCATTGACGCTGGCATGGCAATCGCGCAGGGATTGCACCGTCTTCCGCGCGCGAAGCGATTCTTGCGCGGGTGGACGAGCGGGAGAGCCCGCCGGCTTCACAGCCGGAGGCGCCGAAGGAGCAACCGCCCCGGAAACTCTCAGGCCAATGGACCGCTCGGCTGCTTGACACTCTGGAAAGCGCACTCGCTTGCGGGTGCCACCGAAGGGGTAAGCCTGCACACTTGCGGGCCAGTCTCTCAGGTTTCCCGACAGAGGGGGCATGTAAACGCGTCTCGAAAACGGGGCGGGTGATGCTTGCTTGCTGATTGCCGGGGACGAATTTTGAGCGACGATACCGAACTGGAAACCGAGATTGAAACTGGCACGCTGCCGCTGGATGCCTGGCATCGCAGCAATGGCGCGCGTATGGTCGAATTCGCCGGATATTGGATGCCGATTCAGTACACGGGCGAACATGGCGGGATTTTCGCGGAACACGAATGGACGCGCAATTCGGCCAGCCTGTTCGATGTCAGTCACATGGGCCAATTGGCGCTGTCAGGGGACGATGTCGCGGCGGAGCTGGAAAAGCTGCTGCCAGGTGCAATCACGACGCTGAAACAAGGCCGCATCCGGTATTCGTTGCTGCTTAACGAAGACGGCGGCGTGCTTGACGATCTGATGGTGACCAATGGCAGCGACCAGTATTTCCTGGTGGTCAACGGCGCGACCAAATGGGACGATATTGCCCATCTGCGCGAGCATTTGCCCGATGAAGTCACGCTCCATTATGGCGATGACCGAGCCTTGCTGGCCCTGCAGGGGCCGCAGGCCGCAGCGGCGCTGGAGAACATCGTGCCCGGTGTGAGCGAGCTGGTGTTCATGCAACACGGCATGTTCGACTGGGGCGATTACCGGCTGGGCGTCAGCCGCTCGGGCTATACTGGCGAGGATGGCTACGAGATTTCCGTGCGGGCCGAAGATGTCCAAGCCTTTGCCGACGCTCTGCTGGCCGATACGCGGGTGCGTCCCGCCGGGCTTGGCGCGCGCGACAGCTTGCGGCTGGAGGCGGGCCTGCCGCTGTATGGCCACGACATGGACGAAAATATCGACCCGGTCAGCGCCGATCTGACTTTCGCTCTGACCAAGAAACGGCGCGAGAGCGGCGGCTGGTTGGGCCACGCCCCGGTCGCCAAGGTTCTTGCAGACGGGCCGGCGGAAAAGCGCGTTGGCCTGGCAATCGAAGGGCGGATGCCCGCGCGCGAAGGCGCAGCAATCTTTGCCGGTGACACGCAAGTCGGCCGCGTCACCAGCGGCGGGTTCTCACCCACGCTCGGCCGCCCGATCGCGATGGGCTATGTCGCCAGCGACTGGGCGCAGGACGGCGCTGAACTGGAAATCGAGGTTCGCGGCAAGCGGTTGTCCGCTCGCGTAACTCCCATGCCTTTTGTCCCCCACCGCTATCACCGAGGGAGCTGATCCGATGGCGCGTTATTTTACTGAAGACCACGAGTGGATCGATGTTGACGGCGACACCGCCACAGTCGGCATCACCGATTATGCGCAAGGCCAGCTGGGCGATATCGTCTTTGTTGAACTGCCCGATGCGGGTGCGAAAGTGGCCAAGGGCAAGGATGCTGCCGTGGTCGAAAGCGTCAAGGCTGCCAGCGATGTCTATGCGCCGATCACCGGCGAAGTGACCGAAGGCAATCCCGCGCTGGAAGACGATCCGGCGCTGGTCAACAGCGACCCGGAAGACGGCGGCTGGTTCTTCAAGCTGACCATCGCTGACACGGGCGAGTTGGACGGGTTGATGGATGAAGCCGCTTACAAGAGCTTCTGCGACGGGCTTTAAGTCCAGTAGGCATCCCGGCCGCCGCCGGGATCTGGCTCAGCCAAACAAGACCTAATGGACAGCAATCCCGGCGTTTGCCGGGATGACGGGAATTCAAGCGATGCGTTATCTACCCCTGACCGACACAGACCGTACCGAAATGCTCGCCAGGATCGGCGCGCCTGATGTGGACGCATTGTTTGTCGATGTGCCCGAAGTGGCACGGCTGGACGGGCCGATCCACGGCCTGCCGATGCATGCCAGCGAGATGGCGGTTGAACAGCACATGCGGCGTTTGTCGGACAAGAATCTGGCAGCGGGCGATGCGGCGTTCTTTCTGGGGGCAGGGGCGTACCGCCACCATGTGCCCGCCAGTGTCGATCACATCATCCAGCGCGGCGAATTCCTGACTGCCTACACCCCCTACCAGCCCGAAATCGCGCAGGGCACGTTGCAGATGCTGTTTGAATTCCAGAGCCAGGTTGCGCGGCTGTATGGCTGCGCGGTGGCGAATGCTTCGATGTATGATGGCTCCACCGCGTGCTGGGAAGCAATCAGCATGGCGGGCCGTGTAACACGCAAGAGCCGCGCCGTGCTGGCCGATGGATTGCACCCGCATTACGTCAGCGTGGTCGACACGATGGCCAAGTTTACCGGCGACACCATCCTGTCTGCCACGCCCAAGCTTGATGCGGGCTGCGACGAGGATGCGCTGATTGCGCAGATCGATGACCAGACCAGCTGCGTCGTGGTGCAATATCCCGATATTCTGGGCCGCCTGCCCGATCTGGCGAAAATCGCCGAGGTAGCACAGGCCAAGGGCGCGCTGCTGATCGCAGTCAATACCGAGCCGGTGGCGCTTGGGGCAATCGCCTCGCCCGGCGAGCTGGGCGCGGATATTGTGGTTGGCGAGGGGCAGGCGCTGGGCGTTGGGCTGCAATTCGGCGGGCCGTATCTTGGCCTGTTCGCTGTGCGCAATCCCAAGCATGTGCGTCAGATGCCAGGGCGGCTGTGCGGCGAGACTGTCGATGCCGAGGGCAAGCGCGGCTTTGTGCTGACACTGTCCACCCGCGAACAGCATATTCGCCGCGAAAAGGCGACGAGCAATATCTGCACCAACTCGGGCCTGTGCGCATTGGCGTTCAGTGTTCACATGACGCTGCTGGGCGAAAAGGGCCTGCGCGCGCTGGCGATGGAGAACCACCGGCTGGCCTGTCTGGCCGCTGACCGGCTGGCCACCGTGCCCGGTGTGACTGTGATCAATGACAGCTATTTCAACGAATTTACCGTGACACTGGGCACCGATGCCCGCGATGTGGTGCGCAAACTCAGCGATGACGGCGTGCTGGCGGGGGTCTCGCTCGGCAGGCTCTATCCCGATGCGGATGGGCTGGCGAACGGCCTGCTGGTGGCGGTCACCGAAACCACAAGCGAGGATGATATCGAGATGCTGGCGTCCGCACTTGAAGAAGCCTTGGGCGTGGAGGTGTCGGCATGAGCGCGCCCAACGCATCCGGCTGGAAACCCGGCATTCCCACCGCTGGCGATACGCCTGCTGGCCCCGCGACTGCCACCGGCAACCGTGCGCTGATGCTGGAAGAGCCGCTGATTTTCGAGCTGGCAGGCAATGACACCACCGGGGTCGATATGCCCGAGCCGGACAATGCTGCTCCCAATCGTCTGGGCGGGCGAGAACGGTCTGCGCCCATCGGCCTGCCCGGCCTGTCGGAACCGGAAACTGTGCGCCATTACACGCGCCTGAGCCGTCAGAATTATGCCATCGATCTGGGCCTGTTCCCGCTGGGCAGTTGCACGATGAAGCACAATCCGCGCCTCAACGAAAAAGTCGCGCGGATGCCGGGTTTCCTCGATTGCCACCCGCTGACCCCGACGCAATCGGCTCAGGGCGCGCTGGAAGTGATTCACCAGTTGGGCGAATGGCTCAAGACACTGACCGGCATGCCCGCCGTGGCGATGAGCCCCAAGGCGGGTGCCCATGGCGAGCTGTGCGGGATTCTGGCGATCAGGGCTGCGCTGGAGGCGCGCGGTGATGCCCGCAAGGTCATCCTGTGCCCTGAAAGTGCGCATGGCACCAATCCCGCCACAGCCGCCTTTGCCGGTTACGAGGTCGAGGATATCCCCGCCAACGCCAATGGCCGCGTAGATCTGGCAGCGCTGGAGGCGCGGCTTGGCCCCGATGTCGCAGGCGTGATGATTACCAATCCGAACACCTGCGGATTGTTCGAACCCGATTTCCGCAAGATCGCGGATGCGGTTCATGCCGCGGGCGGTTTCGTTTATTGCGACGGGGCAAATTTCAACGCCATCGTCGGGCGAGTGCGTCCGGGCGATCTGGGCGTCGATGCGATGCACATCAATCTTCACAAGACGTTTTCCACCCCGCATGGCGGCGGCGGACCGGGTAGCGGGCCGGTGGTGTTCTCAGAAGCGCTGGCCCCCTATGCCCCATTGCCCTTTGTGGAGCAGCTGGGCGATGGCAGCTTCCATCTGGTCGAGGAAGAAACCGCAGGCGAGCATCATGCCAAGAGCTTTGGCCGGATGACGGCATTCAACGGCCAGATGGGCATGTTCACCCGCGCGCTGACCTATATCCTCAGCCACGGTGCCGATGGCCTGCGTCAGGTGGCAGAAGACGCCGTGCTCAATGCCAATTATGTGCTGCGCAGCCTTGAAGACGTGCTGCATGCTCCCTTCGCGCACAGCGGGCCATGCATGCACGAAGCGCTGTTCGGGGATAAGAACTTCACCGGCGGGCTGTCGACTTTGGATCTGGCCAAGGGGCTGATCGACGAAGGCTATCACCCGATGACCATGTATTTCCCGCTGGTGGTGCACGGCGCGATGCTGGTCGAACCGACTGAAACCGAGAGCAAGGCGGCGCTCGACCAGTTTATCATGGCGCTGCGTAGCGTAGCGGAGCGGGCGAATGCTGGCGATCCCACGCTCAAGACCGCACCGCATTTCGCTCCGCGGCGGCGGCTGGATGAAACGCAGGCGGCGCGCAAGCCGTTGCTGGCGTGGAGCGACCCTGCACTGGTGTGAAACCCCTTGGGGCTTGCAGTAGCGGGCAGCCCGTATAGAACCCTTGAATAACAATAAGGCGAGGGGTCGCTCACGGTCCGAGGGGGGGATAGCGGTTTGGGCGAGGTCAAGCGGGAAAACCTGCTGAAACGCGGCTGGCGCAATGTGCGCGAGGCCGGAACGAACAGGCTCGCGCTGACCGGCATTCTGGTGCTGCTCGCCCTGCTGGTTGCGCGCTACAGCTGGGACCTTCCCGAAGAGATAGTGCCTGACAGTCTGCGGGTCGAAGGCACCGAGGGGACCGACCTCAAAACACCCGGCACCGGCGATGCGGAGCGGGCGCTGTACGATTTGCGCAGCGCGCAGCTGTCACAGACAGTGGCCGAACAGGATGACCGCGTCACACTGGTGGTGTTTGACGATCAGACGCTGATCAAGGCGCGCAAACGCTCACCGCTCGACCGCGGCCTGCTGGCCAAGGCATTGCGCAATCTCGACACGATGGGCGCCAAGGCGATCGGGATCGATATTCTGTTTGACCAACCGCAGGATGAAGATGCCGAGCTTATCACCGCGCTGCGGTCGATGGAGACCCCAACAATGGTCGCCTATGCCGACATCGCCACCAATGCGAGCGACATTGGTTACGAGCAGCAGGAATATCTGCGGGCGTTCCTGGCGCAGCTGGAAGGCTCCAAGGCGCAGCCTGCCAGCATCCGGCTGGACAATTCCTATGGCGTGACGCGCAAATGGCCAAAGATCGAGCCGGGCCTGCCGCCCCTGCTGGGCCGCGCAATGTTGCAGGCAGCGGGCGAGGGTGACAAGGCGTTCCCCGGTTACGAAGGCTCGATCCGCTATCGCAAGGCGGGGTTTGAAAACCTGCCGATGTATTCGACCATCCAGATCGACAATTACGTCGATGACGAGCTGCTGGCGATTCCAGAATTTGCCGAGATGATCAGCGCCCAGATCACTGGACGCTATATCCTGATCGGCGGCGACATCATCGATTATGACCGCGTCCAGACAACGCTTTCCAGCGTGACTGGAGAGAATCCGGCGGGACTGCGCGTTCATGCCGATCTGGTCACCCAGATGCTCGACGGTGACCGGCGCGGCAAAGTGGCCGGAATTTCGCTATGGGCGTTTGCGTTTCTGGTGGTGGCGACAGCGGTTCTGACCGGCTTGCTCGAATGGGGCAGTTGGCGGGTGTATGTCCTGCTGGCTGCGCAATTCGGGCTGTTTCTGGGCGTTCCCTTCGTGCTTGAGGCACGGGGGGTGGATACTTTTGGCGTTCCGGCGGCTGGGTGGTTGCTGGGCTGGATTGTCGCTTTTACAGCCATCACGTCTGCCGCGCGCGCGTCGAGCGCGGTGCAGCGCACTTTTGCTCAAGGCGCATTGGGTAAATATCTGCCCAAGGAAATGGCCGCAGAGATTATCGAGAACCCCAAGCTGCTGGCGCTGCACGGGGTGAAGCGCGAGATTTACGTGCTGTTTTCCGATCTCGAAGGCTTCACCAAGATGAGCCACGCGCAGGAGCCGGAAATGGTCGCCAAACTGCTCAATCGTTATCTCGACCTGCTGAGCGAAGTCGTGCTCGACCATGGCGGAGTCATCGACAAATTCGTCGGCGACGCGGTGGTGGCCTTCTGGGGTGCGCCGATTGCCAAGCCTGACGATGGCGAACGCGCCGCGCGGGCGGGCTATGCGATCTGGCAAGCGGGCGAGGCATTCCGCGAAGAGGTGGCTGCAATGGACGCCGCGCTGCCCAAGATCGGCAAGACCCGCGTCGGCCTGCATTACGGCGAGGCAGTGGTCGGCAATTTCGGCGGTGAAACCCGGATCCAATACACGGCACTGGGTGACAGCATGAACACCGCGGCACGGCTGGAAGCCGCGAACAAGGCGCTCGACAGCTCGGTGATGGCTAGCAGCGAATTCGCCGAGCGTTCGGGCATGGATTGGTGGCGGGCCATGGGCCGCGTGCGCTTGCGCGGCCGGGCGCAGGCGGTCGAAATCATGGAGCCTGCTCCTGACTTCCCGCGTGAAGATGCCGCGCTGTTGTCGCAGGCGCACAATCTGGCGAATGAAGATGCTGCTAAGGCTGTTCTCATTATACAGGACCTTGTGGCCCGTTATCCGGCTGACAAAGCCCTGGCAAATCTGCTACACCGCTTGAATAATTTGGGCGAAGGAGGAACTTATGTTCTTGGCTAAGAAGATTTTGGCAGCATCTGCTCTGGCGGTTGCCACACTTGGTGCGTTTGCGGCGACTCCGGCTCAGGCTGGTGTGGTCGTCAAGGCGAGCGGCCCCTCATCCGCGCAATATCCGGTTGGCAAGAAGCTGGACGACATGTCCAATGTCACTCTGAAGGACGGTGATGTGATCACTGTGCTGACCTCTACCGGAACCCGCATCATCAAAGGCCCCGGTACTCACCGCGTGGGTGCCCGTGGCAAGAGCAAAAACACCGCCTTCGCCCTGCTCACCCGCCAGCGAGCTGGCGCACGGGTGCGGACGGGTGCGGTGCGCGGTTCCGGTTCTGCAATGGCCTCGACCAATCCCAGCCTGTGGAACATAGATATTTCGCAAAGCGGTCAGATGTGCGTGACCGAGGGCGAAACCATCAGCTTCTGGCGCCCCTCCACCGATGGCGCGGAAACCTATATGTTCAAGGCTGCACAGTCGGACTTTCACGTCCACGTGATGTTCAGCGACGGTGATGCGACTGCCTCGATTAGTACCGAGGAACTGCCGCTTGGCCAGAATTTGGCTTATGAGGTTTCAGGCCCGGACGGCACTGCGCCTTCGGCCATGAATTTTGTGGTGCTCGACACTGCGCCGGACAATGCCGAAGATATGGCCGTTACGCTTGCCGAGAGTGGATGCACGGGACAACTCGACCTGCTCGCGACAAAGCTCGCGGTTAATTGAGGGCCGTTTGAATTTCTGCCAGGCAGCGGTAAAAACTGCTGCCTGGCAGGCGCCGCCGGGGGGTGGCCACGTTTCTGATGCGTATGCGCGCATCTGTTCGAGGGGAGGCATATGGGGGACCGGACGAGGGGGCTATCGGATAGCGCGCGGCCACGCCGCTTGCTTGGCCATGTCCGTATTCCATTTATCGCGGGGCTCTTGGCTCTTTGCGCCTTCTCAGCTTCATTCACCGATTTTGGTGCCTCGCGCGCCGAAGCGCAGAGCGCAGGCGGCGGGACTTACGTCGGGGTAGCAACCTGTGCCGGATCGACTTGCCATGGCCGCGCCGAAGGCAATGGCGCGATTGTCCGGCAGGACGAGATTGCGACATGGCAGGAACCCTCTGCCGCCAGCGGCGCACACAGCCGGGCTTACTCGGTACTGGCCAGCGCCCGCGGACGGCAGATTACGGCCACTCTGGGCATGGGAGCGGCCACATCGGCACCCGCATGTCTGGGCTGTCATTCGACATATGTTCCGCAGGCACAGCGCGGCGGCCGCTTCCAGACCAGTGACGGCGTCGGCTGCGAAAGCTGTCACGGCCCCGCCAATGGCTGGCTGGCCGTGCATTATGCCAAATCGGCGAGCCATCCTGCCAATGTCCGCGCCGGCCTGCGCCCGCTGGAACAGCCGCAGGTGCGCGCCAAGGTCTGCCTCGATTGCCATTATGGCAGCAGCGACACCGGTCAGTTCGTAACGCACGCAATGATGGCCGCCGGGCACCCGCGCATCTCGTTCGAGCTGGACCTGTTCTCCACCTTGCAACAGCACCACGATCAGGACGCCGATTACGTCCGCCGCAAAGGCCGCACCGACAGCGTGCGATTGTGGGCGGTCGGCCAGGCCGAGGCAGTGCGCCGCCAGACCGATCTGTTCGCGCGCAACGATCTGGCGAGTGAAGGGATGTTCCCGCAGTTCTATTTCTATGACTGCCACAGCTGCCACCGCGCGATCACCGATGGGCCGCAGCGGCGTCTGACCTTTGAAACCAATCCTGCCAGACCGATCCCGTTCGGCAATCCGCCTTTCAATGACGAGAACATTATCCTGCTGTCCGCAGTTTCCCGCGCGCTGGCTCCCGGCGCGGCGGCATCGTTCGACGAAGCCAGCAAGGCGTTTCACCGCGCGATGGGCAGCAATCGCGGCGCAGCGCAGCAGGCGGCGATCACGCTACGCGGCCGCGCTGGGGCGTTGTCAGACGCGCTGGCGGCACGGTCTTACTCAGGAAATGACGCGTTCAGCGTGGTCCAGACCATTGCTGCCAAGGCCACAACAGTGCGCTTTACCGATTACGCCGGGTCCGTGCAGGCGGTGATGGCTGTCGACACGCTGCTCAATGCACTGGTGCGCGAAGGTCGCATTACGGTTGGCGCAGCGGCGGGTATCCGTGCCAATATTAACCGTGCCTATGCCGCTGTCAGCGCGCCTGAGGCATACAGTCCGGCTGCCTTCCGCTCGTCGCTTGGATCGGCTGCATCGGCGATTGGAAGCTTGCAATGATCCGCGCAGCACGCGCCTCGAAACTGTGCCTTGCCGGGGCGCTGGCGATGGTTCTGGCCAGCTGCGGCGGCGGTGATTCCTCGACCGCGCCTTCGCCAATCGGCGGCGGCGGCGGTACGCCCACTCTGACCCCGCCCACCAGCGGGCGGCAGTTTGCCGACCCTGCGAAAGAGGCGCTTTCGGTCGGCGATGTCCAGCGGGTTATCGCGCAGGCGGCTGGCGAAGCGCAGCGGCGCGGCCTGCCCTCGACCATCGCGGTGGTGGACCGGGTGGGCAATGTGCTGGGCGTTTTCGTCATGGCCGGGGCACCGGGCACAATGACGATCAGCCGCCAGACCATTTCCGGCACAGCGGGGCCGGGGGAGGAAGTCGGTCTGCAGGGCGCGCGCGTCCCCAGCGCCGCCGCCGCCATCGCGAAGGCCATTACCGGCGCATATCTGTCGAGCGGCGGCAATGCCTTTTCGACCCGCACGGCCAGCCAGATTGTGCAAGAACACTTCCCGCCCGCACCCAATACTGTCGGACTGGAAAGCGGCCCGCTGTTTGGCGTGCAGTTCAGCCAGCTGCCCTGTTCCGACCTGTCCACGCGGATGCAGGATGGCCGGATCGGTCCCCAGCGATCGCCGCTGGGACTGGCCGCCGATGCGGGCGGTTTTCCGCTGTACAAGAACGGTGTGGTGGTCGGCGGCATCGGCATCGCAGGTGACGGACTGTATGGTTTCGATGCCAATATCCGCAATCGCGACCAGAGCGACGAAGAAGGCATCGCACTGGCGGGAACCCAGGGTTTTGTCGCCCCGCGTGCCATTCTGGCCGACCGGATCACGGTCGACGGCACCAGCCTGCGCTATAGCGATGTCACAGTCAGCGACATCGGCCCGCTGCAAGGCAGCTTTGGCGCGGTAAACGGCCCGCTGGGCACGTTGGCGCCGGTCACGGGATACAATAACGGTACCATCCGCGCAGGCACGGCCTATGGCTCTGAGGCATCGGGCGTGCGCCCAAGCAAACCGTCCGAATTTGCCCTGCGCGATGCCTATGTGCTGAGCGATGGCAATGGCAATGGCCGCTATCCGATCCGCGCCGGGACAGACGGGGCCAGCGTGGCGCAGCCGCTAACCGCTGCCGAAGTCCGGATCATTCTGGAAGAAGCCTTCGCCGTGCTGTCACGGGCACGTGGACAAATCCGCCGCCCGCTCGACAGCCGGATGCAGGCGACGGTCAGCATGGTCGATACGCACGGCGTGGTGCTGGGCATTGTCCGTTCGCCCGATGGCCCGCTGTTCGGCACCGATGTCAGCCTGCAAAAGGCTCGCACCGCCGCGTTTTTCTCCAACCCCGTGGCCGCGCAGCAATTGCAAAGCTCGACCCCCGACATAGCTCGTTATGTCGAACGCGTGCGCGCCTTTCTGGACGATCCCAGGGCGCTGACTGGGGAATTTGCGTTTGCCGATCGGTCGGGCGGCAATCTGTCGCGCCCCTATTTTCCCGATGGCGAGGTTGGCCCCGTGGCGGGCCCATTGTCCGTCGAACAGCCGGGCCAGTTCAATCCGTTCATGACCGGCCTGCAAACCGATCTGATTGTGCCCAATTTGCTCGAGCATCTTGGTTTCGTGGTGTCTGGCGGGGCGCAGCCGGACACGTTGCGCGGCTGTACCAAGCTGGCCGATGCGCCGGGCGGGACCAAGCGGATTGCCAATGGTATCCAGATTTTCCCCGGCTCGGTGCCGATCTATCGCGGCGGCCGGTTGGTTGGCGGGATCGGGGTGTCGGGTGACGGGATCGACCAGGATGACATGGTCAGCTTCCTTGGCCTGCACAATGGCGGCCAGCGGGCTGGCGGCGTCGGCAATGCCCCCGTCGAAATTCGCGCCGACCGGATCGTGGTCAATCTGGGCGGGCGCAATGTCCGCCTGCGCTATGTCAGCTGTCCCTTTGCACCGTTCCTTGACGATCCGGCGCAGAATGTATGCCAGGGGCTGTGATGGCGGCTGAGTTCATTGCCCCGCTACTGCTGCACATGGCAGCGCAACCAGCGGGTGAACTGCCGCCGCAGACCGAGCCTGTACCGGCTGCGGAGCCAGCACCTGCCGCCGAGCCGGCCATCACCGCTGAACCGCCAGAGCCGCCGCCGGTCGATAACGAGCTGATCGAAGGGCGCCGCCGCCCCGACTATACCGAACCGCTGCCCGATGAGGTCAGCCAGTTCAACGAAGGCGCAGTGCGCGCACCGCCGCCTGAGGCGTTCCCGACCGATCAAATTCCCATCCCCGACCGCTGGCGGCTGATCGAGAGCCTTGGGCTGGTCAAGGAGCGCTGGTTCGATCCCTACAATCAGAACACCTATAAGGGTGATCGCCCGATCAACCCGGACAAGGTGCCGTGGTTGCCGATCAAGGGAAAAGACTGGTTCTTTATCGTCAATGCGGTGAGCGATACCGTTATCGAGCCGCGCACTTTCCCAATTCCCGTCGGCGTGCAGACGACCGAGCGCCCACAGAGTCTGGACGTGTTTGGCAAAGACGCCAGCTATGTTCTGTCGCAGACCTTTATCGCCGGGGTGGCGCTGCTCAAGGGATCGACCGCATACAAGCCGCCCAATGTCGAATATCGCGTAACGCTGGCAGTGAACGCAAACTTTGTCGACGTGCCCGAACGCCGCGTGCTGTTTGTCGAACCGTCCAAGCCATCGCGGCGGTTCGATTATTTTGTCGGGTTGCAGGAAGCCTTCGTCGACTACCATTTCCGCAATGTGTCGGCACGTTATGATTTCGATTCGGTGCGGATCGGAATCCAGCCTTTTCAGGCCGATTTTCGCGGCTTCCTGTTCAATGATAACCAGCTGGGTGTGCGGTTCTTCGGCAATCGCGACAACAACCGCTTTCAGTACAATTTCGGCGGCTTCTGGCGTCTGGAGAAAGACACCAACAGCGGCCTGAACGCGGTGCTCCAGCGGCCCCGCGATGACTTCCTGTTCTTCGCCAATGCCTATCGCCAGGATTTCCTGATCCCCGCGCTGACCAGCCAGGTGACTTTCGCGTGGAATGCCAATCGCGAAGGCGACGAAATCGAGATCGACGATAACGGATTTCCCGTCCGTCCGGCTTTGCTCGGCACCTTGCGCGGGCGCGATTACGATGTGTTTTACCTCGGCTATAATGCCGATGGCCGGGTGGGCCGGATTAACATCACGGGCAGCGCCTATTATGCCTTTGGCCAAGACCGCAACAGCTTCTTCACCGACCAGAAGGCCGACATCAGCGCATATTTCGCCGCCGCAGAGCTGAGCTATGACAAGGACTGGATGCGGTTCCGCCTGTCAGGCGCCTTTGCCAGTGGCGATTCCGATCCTTATGACAATGTCGAAACCGGCTATGATGCGGTGTTTGAAAACCCCGTGTTCGCCGGTGCCGACACCTCATACTGGATCCGCCAGACGATCCCCTTTGCCGGGGGCGGGCGCGCGGTATCGGTGAATGGCCGCAATGGCCTGCTCAATTCGCTGCGCAGTTCCAAGGAACAGGGGCAATCCAACTTTAACAACCCGGGTTTGATGCTGGTTGGCGTAGGGGCAGATTTCGATCTTACCCCCGAACTGCGCCTCTCGGGCAATGCCAATCATTTGTGGTTCGAGAACACGGCGACGCTGCAGGCGCTGCGCAATGAAGGCAGCATTCCCAAGGATATTGGCTGGGATTTGTCGGCGGCCGCGATCTGGCGTCCTAAGGCCACGCAGAACATCGTTATGCGGCTGTCCGCTGCGGCATTGATATCGGGGGATGGCTTCCGCGATCTGTTCGACAATGTCGGCAATAGAGGGGAATATTTCTCTGTGCTTGCCAATGTGATCCTGACCTACTGATGCGCAGATTCCGCCATCTTGTCGCTCCTGCTGCGCTGGTGGTGTTCGCCAGCGCGTTTGGGTTTGGTCAGCTGAGTGCGGCGGAGGAAGAAAAGGCGGTCAAGCGTGACTACAGCCTGGTCACTGCCGCTCCGGCACCGCGCAATCAGAGTGTGGAGCAGATGGCGGCCAAGTCCGATGGTTGTTTCTCCTGCCATGTCCAGACTGATCAGCCGACCATGCACGCCACCCCTGCTGTCCGGCTGGGCTGTGTGGATTGCCACGGCGGCGATGCCAATGTGCGCGGCAATAGCGAACTGGAGCATAACGATCCCGCTTATATCGCGGCGCGCAATGCGGCCCATGTCCTGCCGACCTATCCCGAAAGCTGGCACTGGCCGTCATCGGCCAATCCCAAGCGGTCCTACTCGCTGCTCAACCGCGAAGATCCGGTCTTCGTGCGCTTCGTCAATCCCAGCGATTACCGCGTCGCACGGGAGGCCTGCGGTGCCTGTCATATCGAAACGGTCGAGGCGGCCGAACGCTCGATCATGGCGACCGGCGCGATGCTATGGGGCGGGGCGTCCTACAATAACGGAATTCTGCCGTTCAAAAACTATATTATTGGCGAGGCTTACACCCGCGAAGGCGAGGCCGCGAAATTGCAGTCACCCGGTGTGCCCGCCAGCACTGTAACACCGATGCAAAAGGCGCGCGGCGCGCTGGCCGAACTTTATCCGCTGCCCACTTGGCACGTGGTCCCGCCGGGCGATGTATTCCGCGTGTTCGAGCGTGGCGGGCGCAATATCGCCTCGCAATTCCCCGAGATCGGCCTGCCCAACCCAACCGGTTCGATCCAGCGGCTGGAAGAGCCGGGACGTCCCGATCTCAAGCAGTCAAACCGCGGCCCGGCCACTGGCCTGCGGGTGGCCATTCCGGTGCTCAATATCCATAAGACCCGTCTGAACGATCCTTTCATGTGGTTCATGGGGACCAATGATCAGCCGGGCGATTATCGCCATTCGGGGTGTTCGGGCTGCCATGTGGTCTATGCCAATGACCGCGAACCGCGCCATTCGCTGATCTATGCCAAGCTTGGGCGTGACGGGCAGAGCGTGACCATCGATCCCACAATTGCCGCACTTTACGAAGGCGCGCGGGGCGATGGGCATGGCGGCGGACATGGTGATGCCAAAGCAGAGGATCACGGCGACACGCATGGCGATGAGCCGAAAGCTGCGCATGGTGACAATGATCACGGCGCGCTGAAGCAACCCGGCGATCATGACGGCAAAGGGCCGGTAAAGGAAAAGGGGCACCCGCTCCAGCACACCTTCACCCGGTCCATCCCGACCGCGCAGTGCATGAATTGTCATATGCACCAGCCCAACATCTTCCTGAATTCCTATCTCGGCTACACCATGTGGGATTACGAGAGTGACGCGCCGCTGATGTGGCCGGAGGATCAGAAATATCCCACCGCGCAAGAAGTGCACGACGTGCTGGAACGCAATCCCGAAGGCGCTGCGCCCAAGGGCAAGTGGGCCGATCTCGATTTCCTGCGCAATGTCTATGACCTCAATGCCGTGGCCAAGGACACGCAATTTGCCGATTATCACGGCCACGGCTGGAATTTCCGCGCGATCTTCAAGCGCGACCGTGAAGGCAATCTGCTAGATGCCGATGGCGCGATTGTCGACAATGACGACCCCGAAAAATGGCGCCGCGAAGGTGAGGGCAAGTTTGTCGAGCCCGGCATAAATCCCGGCAAGGCGGTCCACATGATGGACATCCATGCGGAAAAGGGCCTGCAATGCGCCGATTGCCATTTCGCGCAGGACAGCCACGGTAACGGGCTGATCTATGGCGAAGTCGCCAATGCGGTCGAGATCGGTTGCAAGGATTGCCACGGCACAGCCGACGCGCTGCCGACGCTGCTGACCAGCGGACCGGCAGCACCGCCCAAGGGCAACAATCTGGCGCTGCTTCGCAACCCTGATGGCCAGCGGCGGTTCGAATGGACCTATGGCAATGACGGGCGGCAGGTGCTGATCCAGCGGTCCATCGTCGATCCCAGCTTGGAGTGGGAGATCAGCCTGACGCGCGACAGCGTCGATCCCGCCAGCAGCCATTTCAACGCCAAGTCGGCCCGCGCCAAGCTGATGAGCAAGACCGGCGCGGAAACCGGCATGTTCGAATTCGGCACCGGCATTGCGCCAGACGAGCGGGCGCATGGCGAAACCGAGATGGCGTGTTTCACCTGCCATTTGTCATGGACCACAAGCTGCGGCGGGTGTCATCTGCCGATCGAAGCGAACTGGCAGACCGAGGCGCACAAATATGACGGCGGTACGACGCGCAATTTCGCGACCTACAATCCGCAGGTCGCGCGCGACCAGATGTTCCAGCTTGGCAAGCATCAGACGACCAAGGGTAATCAGATCGCGCCGATCCGTTCGACCAGCGCGCTGGTGCTGTCATCGACCAATATCAATCGTGAGCGCATTTATGTCCAGCAGCCGCCCGTGTCCGCAGCAGGCTACTCCAGTCAGGCCTTTGCGCCGCATTTCCCGCATACTGTCCGGCTGACCGAGACCAAGACCTGCACAGATTGTCACCTGTCCGACGCCGATGATAACAATGCGATCATGAGCCAGCTGCTGCTGCTCGGCACCAATTTCGTCAACTTCGTCGGGATGAATGCATGGATCGGGCAGGAGGATGGATTCGAGGCGATCCGCGTTACCGAATGGGACGAACCGCAAACCGTGCTGGGCTCGTACCTGCACAAATATGCCTATCCCGACTACTGGCGCCGTCACGTCGAGGACAATGGCCGCGAACTGAAGGACTGGACACGCGGGCAAACCTTTGATGACGATATCAGCGGCGAAACCCATGCGTTCGAACAATTCGCCAATGTTCGTGAGGGCACGCGTGACCGTGTCGCCTGCCTGCAATTGCGCGGCGAATATATGTTCGTGGCCGAGGGGCGCGGCGGCTTCAGGGTCTATGATGTCGCCTCCATCGCCAACAAGGGCGTGTCCGAACGCATCATCACCGCACCATTCGGCGCGGGCGGGCATGACAGTCACGTGAAGACCAAGAACGCCACCTGCATGGCGCTGGCGACCAATCAGCCGGTTCGGCCTGATCGCAACAAGGCGATGGCGCAGACCGAGGTGAAGGATGCCGATGGCAACACCATTCCCGGCGCTGACGGCACGCCGATGACGCTGCTGCATGTGAACCAGGAACAGGTGATGCGCCCGATCTATGATTATGCGGTCATCACTGACAGCGTCGAAGGGCTTATCCTGGTCGACATCAACACGATGGCTGATGGCGAGTTTCGCAACAACAATCTGAAGCGCGCCGTTACGTGGAACGAGGGCGGCGTACTGGCCGGCGCGCGCCACGTCACGCTGGCAGGCGACATTGCTTATATCACCGCTGACAAGGGGCTGGTGGTAATCGATCTGGCCGATCCGCTGGCGCCGCAGCTGATGGCCGTACGCGAGCTGAACGATGCCCGCGCCAGTGCGATCCAGTTCCGTTATCTGTGGGTCACCGACGCGCAGGGGCTCAAGCTGTTTGATGTCACCGATATGCGCAATCCTGTGGCAATGCCGCAAGGGACAGTGGCGATGGCGGATGCACGGCGGCTCTATGTCGCACGCACCTATGCCTATGTCGCGGCGAAGCAGGACGGGCTGGTGATCCTTGATGTGAAGAACCCGCTGGCCCCGCGGATCGACCAGCGGGTGACGCTGGACGGTACGCTGAACGATGCCGAGGATGTGATCGTCGCATCGACCAACGCGACGCTGTTTGCTTACATTGCCGATGGACGGAACGGGATGAAGATCCTCCAGCTGACCAGCCCCGACAGCCAGCGCAATTTCTACGGCTTTAGCCCCGCGCCCCGGCCTGAACTGATAGCCTGGGCCAAGACCAAGGGACCGGCAATTGCGCTCAGCAAGGGGCTCGACCGTGATCGCGGCGTCGATGAAACCGGCGGCCAGATTGCGATCTTCGGCAGACTCGGCTCACGCCCCTTCACTCGCCCAGAGATGGAGCGACTGTTCCTGACTCGCTCGGGCGTGCCTTGGAAGGTTTCGGACCAGCCGGATATGAATTCTTGGGTGGGCGGTAGCGGGCCGTGGCTCAAGCAACCGCAAGCCGCGCTTGGTCAGTAGCCAGCGGGATTTTGCAAACAACGCTGGAAACGCTTGAGGCTTAGTTGAACCCGCTAAGTCATGCGCGTTCGGAGAACATTTCGCGGATCATCGGTTTTAGGTGCTCGCCATAACTGGCCAGAACTTCCCAATCGCCCACCGTCTCGTAATGCGTGACCAGATTGCGGCCATCCCAGCAGTGTAGTGCAAAGCTGGGTGGTTCGGTGGTGATCAGCGCGCGGTTGTCAGCCTTGTCAGGAGAAATTTCATTGAGGTCCAGCGCCACCAGCGGCGCGACCGATGGCGTTACGCTGAGCGGGACGCCGCGAAAGCGGGTGGTAATCGGGCGGTGCAGATGGCCGCAATGGATTGCCTCGATATGCGTTTCGTGCCCGGCAATGGCCGCGCCGAAACGTTCGATCCATTCCTCGTCCGGGGCTGGGTCCATCCAGCCTATCCCGCTGACGATCGGGGGGTGGTGCATGAAGATCAGAACGGGTGTGCCGGGTGCCTCGTCAAGACGGGCACGCAGCCAGCGAGCCCGTTCCTCGCAGAACGCACCGCCGTGGCGGCCCGGTTCAAAGGTGTCGAGGCAGAGGATGCGCAGTCCGTCCTGTTCGACCAGATAATGGACAAAGCCGCCCTCGTGCCCGGTTTCGGAAAAGGCACGGAGCAATTCTTCGCGCGTGTCGTGATTGCCCACGAGCGGCAACAGGGGGCACGGGCATTCAGCGAGGATCGCGGCGGTCTTGGTGAAACTGTCCGCGTCACCGTGATCAGTCAAATCGCCGGACAGCACCAGCAGGTCGGGCGCGGTTGGCAGGTTGAGCACCCGGTCGAGCACGGCGCGAAACCGGATGCGGTTCAGCTCTTCCGGCTTTGCATCAGGATCGAACCCGATGTGGATGTCGGTCATTTGCGCGATCAGCATCGCTGCGTTCCCCCGTTTTCCGACCCCATTGCGTTTTATCCTATCCTGTTTCCCGCGAAATGCGAGCGACCTGTTTGGGCGCGCCATCCGGATGATCTTCGGGCTTGCGGCCCTTGGGATGGTAAGAATGGCACATCGCGCAGGTGGAAGGCACATCGGCCTGTTTCGCGGCTTCGCCCAGATGGCATTCGCGGCAGGTGGCTATTCCCGGCAGCAATACATCCGTGGCCGCATCCGAGCTGTCAGCCTTGTGGCAGGTGGAGCATTCCTCCTGCTCATGCGCTTCGTGATCGAAGCGTCCGTTGATAAAATAATCGCTGCGCAGATTGACCGGTATCACGCTGGGCCGCCCCTTGTCAGTCGTGGGCAAATGGCATTCGCCGCACACCCCGTCGCGGCTGAGCGCGCGGGATATACCGATGTAGTTCTGCGTCGGCTTACCGAAGTTCTGATAGTAGCGCCCGCCGCGCGCGAAATCGCCCGGACGGCGGCGGCCACTGGTGATCGGGCGGCGCGGCGCACGGTCCATCGCAATCAGATCGGCGCGCATCTGGTCGACATCGCCATGGCGCAGCGTGCGGAACGTGGTGCCCACCTTGTCATAGACGAGGCTGTGACAGCTTTCGCAATCCTCCTCCATCCGCACCGGCAGGAAGCCGTTATTGTCGTCAGTGGGGCGGTGGCAATCGGCACATTCCAGCGCTTCGCCATATTTGCCCAGATTGCCCGCCATGCGTGCCACGCCATTGCTTTGCGACAAGTGCATGTCATGCGGAAAGCGCAGCCCGCTGTTCTCACGCGCTTTGCCGTCCAGCGCTATGCGGGTCACGGTCTCGCTGCCAGGCGTTTGGTATACTAGCGCCTGCAATTGCGGATGGTTGGTGCCAAAATCGCTCGCATTAGCCAGCGCGGTGTCGGCCAGGCGCTGGTCCATAGTGTCATGGCAGGACGAGCAGAATTGCTGCGCTGCGGGTTCCATCCGTCCGGCGCCTTCATGTTCCGTGTGGCAGGTGGTGCAGGCTTCCGGACCTTCCTTGCCAAAGGTTTCGGCGACTTCCCACAACAGCGCATCGCCGCGCGACAGTGGCCCGCGCGCGCTGGCCAGCCGTGGCTTGCCTGCGTGATAGCCAATGCTTTCGTGACAGGTCAGGCAGGTTTCATCGCGCACGGACTGGAAGGGCTCAACGTGGCAAGCTTCGCAATTCTGTTCCAGCGCATGGTGCGCCTGGCTCAGCTTGCCAGTGCTCCACGCCGCATCCATGCGGACCTGATCGGTGCCGTCGGCGCCGGGGGCAGGATTGGCACGATTAAGATGGGTCCATATTGGCACGGCGAGAAACGCGAGCAGGATTGCGGCCATGCCAAGCCAGGCCAAGATCCGCTTGCTGGGCATGGCAGCGTCCAGATCGAAACCGCGTATCGCATCGCGATTGCCAAACTCGCGTTCCTGCTGGGTGATCGTGATTGCGGCGCGCCCGTCGCTCTCTTTGGCGAACAGCAGCGAATAAAGCCCGAACACAAATTCGCCGCCACCGCCTGCGCGGAAACTGGAATCAGTCGTCTTTCGACCATCATGCACAAAACCATGCGCGCTGGTCGAAACCATGCGCAGACGTCCGTCAGCAACGCGCTCCAGCACTGCATGATGCTGTTCCACGGCCAGATCGGGCAGGACAATATCGTTCGTGGTTGCGCGGCCAATCGTGAGCTTGTCGCCAGCCACTTCGCGCTCGCGCACGATTTCGCGGCCTGTGGCGGTACGGTCGACTGTGCGGATGAGGAAGGTCATCTCCGGTCGCTCACCAGTAATAAAACACGCTGAGGATATGCGCGGCCAGCGCGGCGAGAAGCGCAATCGTCAGTGGGACGTGGACATACAGCCAGATCTCAAGCAGCGCCTTGTACCGCATATGCTTGCGGATCTGGTCCAGCTGGGCCGAGCGGCGGCCCAGCAATGTGCGCACCTTCTGCTGCGCGGCGTCATCGGCATCGTCGGCATAGGCGCGCTTGGTCGAAATATGTTCCAGAGCGCGGCGGGTCGGCGCGCGACCGCGGCGGCCGGTGAGGCGCTGCCACAGCCCCTCCTTGAACACGTCATGCTCCAGCGCGGCGATGACCATATCGGTATCCTCACGCGCCAGCGGCAGGGCGGCTGCCTCAAGCTGGCGGTCGATTGCGGACAGGCTTTCGACCATCTGTTCGCGGGTCATCTCGCGGCGGTTTTCCGAAAGCTTTTCCGGCAGCATGGAATAGACCGATATGCCGTAAATGCCCGATGCGATCACCAGCACCATCAGCGCCCATGCCAGCGTGTGGACATTCCAGCCCAGCTGGAACCCGGTATGCAAAGTGCCGATCACCACTAGCGACAGGCCCAGATAGACATGCGCGCTGGTCCACGCTTTGACACTCCAATTGCCGGGATTGGCGCGCCGCTTGCGGATGCCGAGCAGCGCCAGCCAGACGATCAGCCCGGCGCCAATTGTGCCCAGCGTATAGCCCAGCCAGCTGCCACCATTATGGCGCGGCTCGACATCGACCAGCAGATAAACCGTCAGGAAAAACACGCTGATGAAAACGGCGATCTTGAGCCAGCGGTATCCGGCATATTCAAGAAAGCTGCCATGTTCGGCGGCATGGCGACGCTCGCGGCTTTGCGCGCGGCGCTCGCCAGCGCTTTTGAACAGCGAGGCCATCAGTCGATATCCTCCAGCCGCGCTACCGAGAGGAATTTTTCAGGTGACACGCGGATCGCCGCGCCGGTGGGGCAGGCGCGCACGCAGGCCGGACCGCCGGTAACGCCCGAACACATATCGCATTTGATCGCGACCTTGGGCGTTTCCTTGCCTTCTGCCTCGGCCTTTTTCTTGCGCCAGGAATAGTTGGCTTCGCCGGGGCCAGGGCCGGCGCCGAACAACAGCCATGACAGTAGGCCGGGCTTCTTGGGCGGGCGCGCATCCATGCGGATCACGCCATAGGGGCAATTGCGCTGGCAATTGCCGCAGCCGATGCAGGTGTCATCGATGAACACTTCGCCATCGGGGCCGCGCTTGATCGCATTGGGCGGGCAATCGGCCATGCAATGCGGATGTTCGCAGTGACGGCAAGAAGTTGGGACGTGCAGATGCGCGTAGGTTTTGCCAGCCTCGCGGTCGAGGCGGCTCAGTCCATCATGGCTGTCGGCGCAGGCCTTTTCGCAATTGTCGCAGCCCACGCACAGCTTCTCGTCGATCAGCAGCACGTCGGTTGCTTCGCCAAGTCCGTTATCGACCAGGAATTGGGCGGTTTGCGAATACATATCGACCGCGCCGCCAAAGCTGGCTTTCCGGCTTTCGACAAAATCGTTGATCTCGCGCCGCCCGGCCATATCGCCCATCGCCTTTTCGCGCAGTTCGGGCTTGGCATCGAGCAGGGCGTTAAAGGCATCACCGGGCAGGCGGATGACCTCGCTCTTGATCGCGGCTTTTACTGATGCGGTCCGTTTCGACCCGTCGATCACAGCCATTTCGCCGAAATAGGAACCGGCAGGCAGGTAGGAGAGAAACACCGGGTGGCCGCCCAGATCCTTTTCAACGATCATCGATCCGCGGCGGACGATAAAGATGTCCTTGTCGTCGGCACCCTCGTTAATCACCGTTTCGCCAGCGCGCACATTCACGACTTCGGATTGATCGACAAGATCGGCGACATCGGCGGGGTTCAGGCCCGATCCGAATAACTGCAACAGCTGCCGCTCGACAGAAATACGGTTGACCGCGCGGTTGGCCGATGGCGAGGTCGCCAGCAGTTTCAGCGCCGCTTGGCGTGAGAGCTCCATCACTACTGTGGGTTCGGCTGCACGGACGGTAGCACCGCGGCGGCGGCCCGAGATCAGCCCGACTTCACCAAAGATCGAACCCTGTTCGATGGGCACGGTGAAGTCGGTATCGTCAGGGTTCACCTCGACCGCCACCGAACCTTCGGCAATAGCGAACATGGATGAACCGGAATCATTGCGGGTGAACACCACATCGCCGGGGCCAAAGGCGTGGACATCGCTGTCGAGCATCAGCTCGCGCATTTGCAAGGGCGACAATTCCTGCAGGATCACGACCTGGCTGCGGAACGTCTCCAGCCATTCCTCGACCGATTTGCGGCCCGGCAGAGCATTGAATTTGGCGGCCAGGATCGGCTCGTCCGCAGGTTTGAGGTCGAGATTGCCATTAAGGAACTCGATCGCGTCATAGCCCTGGTTCATGCAGTGCTTGATCAGCGGATAGCCCGCCAATGCGCCGATGACATGGATGCCGTTCTTGGTGGTTTCGAAGCTGGGGGAAAGCTGCGGGAACGCCCCGCGATCTTCACTGGTAAAGTCGATTCCGGCGGCTTCGACAAAAGCGCGGGGCGGCTGCGAGCCGGTGCGCGCGATGATCCGGTCACAGGGGATGGTTTCCTGCCCGTCACGCGTGTCCAGCACCATTTCGCCGGGCCGCACTTCGGCGGGGGTCGTATCGCGCCGTACGCTGATACGGCCATCGGCCTCCGCTTCTTCAAGCAGTTTGACGTTGGCGCTCTTGGCGCGCGCGAATTCTGCGCCGCGGTTCAGGATAGTGACGACATTGCCCTGCATTTTGTCCGCAGCCAGACCCAGCGCGTTCTCGATCCCGGCGTCGCCTGATCCGATGACCGTGATATGCTCATCAACATATTCTGTGGGGTCATCGAGCTGGTACTGGATATGCGGCAAATCCGCGCCGGGTACGCGCAAGACATTGGGATTGCCCTGCGTGCCGATCGCCAGCACCACGGCCTCTGCCGCAATGGTGTCACCGCTTTTCAGGTTGAGTGTGAAATTGCCGGTTTCGCCTTCTATGGCAGCGACTTCAGCATTGAGACGGACAGTGACCTTCTGGTCGGCCATCTGCTGGTCCCAAGTGTCGAGGATCACCTCACGCTTGCCAGCGTCGAAATCCAGCGGCGAGCGCAGCACCAGATTGCTGGGCGTCGCCATGACGTGCTTGCCCTTCTGGTATTTGTAAATCGTATCGGAGAGGTGGTCGGTCTTTTCGAGCAGGACGTGGCTCATTCCCAACTCGGCCGCGCGCGCGGCGGCGCTCAGCCCGGCAGGGCCGGACCCGACAATCGCCACACGCACTTTATCGGCCAAATCGCAGTCCCCCCGGCTAGCGACCCCAGGTCTTTTTGTTGTCCGTTCTGCATCATAGGGAAATGTGGCGCGGTGGCAATTGCTGAACCGTAAGATGATTGGTAATCGCGGAGCATGACAGAAAATAGCGAAACGCCTGAGAAATCCGGCACCGCAACTCGAAGCGGCGTCCTGCTGTTGGGCGTGGCGCTTGCCGTGGTCGCTGCGGCGATCGGCTATCGCGCGCTGGATGACCGTGAGGCGAGACCGGTTGCGGGCGGAGAAGAGCCTGCGGCGCTGACCATCGAGGATCTGCAACGCCGCGCCGATGCCGCGCCCGATGACTCTGTGGCATGGCAAGAATTGGGCTTTGCACGCTATGAACGCGGCGAATTTGCCGAGGCTGTGACTGCCTATGCCCGCGCGACCGAACTGGATCCCGATCAGGCGATTTTATGGTCCGCTTTGGGTGAGGCGCGGGTGATGGCAAGCGCGCGCGATCCGCTGCCGGTAGAGGCGCTGATCGCTTTTGAACAGGCCTTGAAAATCGATCCGGATGATCCGCGTGCAGGCTATTTCCTGGCCGTGAAGCGTGATCTGGCGGGCGACCATGAGGGCGCGATTGCCGATTGGCTCGCCCTGCTGGCGAAAACGCCGCCCGGTGCGCCGTGGGAAAGCGACCTCGCGCGCACGATCGAGCAGGTGGGCAAGGTCAACGACATCCCAACCGAGGCGCGCATCAAGGCTGCGCAGGAGGCGCGCGGCGGTACGTTTGCAGCGGCTGCGCCAGCTCCCGCACCGACCTTGGCGGCGGCGCAGGGCATTCCCGGCCCCTCTGCGGACCAGATCGCGGCGGCGCGCACCATGTCGCCGGGCCAGCAGCGCGAAATGGCCGAGGGCATGGTCGCCAGCCTTGAAAGCAAGCTAAAGGCTAACCCCGCCAATGTCGATGGCTGGGCCATGCTAATGCGCAGTCGTGCGACGCTGGGCCAGACCGATCTGGCGCGCAAGGCGCTGGCCGATGCGCTGGCCGCCAATCCGGGCGCGGCGCAGCGGCTGCGGTCGGAAGCCGAAGTGCTCGGCATCCGCTAAACACTGTGCGGATCGTCTTCAGCCGCAAGGGCTTCGACAGCGCAGCGGGCGGCGGACCTTCGCCGATAGTCGATGATGGTCGGCCCGTCAGCCTGCCCATTCCCGCCGGGACCGCATCGCGCACCAGCTATGGCGCGCTGGGGCTGGGCGATCTGGCGGCACGCGCGAGCCGTGGACGATTGGGCGCGGACGATCTGTGCCATCACGACCCGATGTTCCTACCCGATGACACCTGCCTGTTCGGCCAATGCGGCGCGGCGCAAACGCATCTGGCCAACCAAGGTGTGGGGAAGGGCGATGTTTTCCTGTTCTTCGGCCTGTTCCGCGAGGCTGGCGGCAAGCCGCACCACCGTATTTTCGGCTATCTTGAAGTTGCAGAGATGACCCGATTGGCGGAGTGCGTCCCTGACCAGCGGGAGCGTTTCGCCGCGCAGGACCATCCACATGCGCTGGCAATGCATGCCGCCAATGATGTAATTTATTCCGGGCCGGGCACGACAGCCGAGGCCGCGAGTGCGGCGCTCCGCCTGACCGTTCCCGAAGGCCCGCCCAGCCTGTGGACCATCCCGCAATGGCTGACGCGCGGCAATCTGAGCTATCACGACCGCGCCGACCGCTGGCTGGACGACAGCCGGTTGCGGAGCGTGGCGCGAGGTCAGGAATTTGTCGCCGATATCGGTGACAGACGCGATGCGCGCGACTGGCTCGCCGCGATTTTGCGCGAGATTGGCCGCGAGATTTAGAGCGAGCGGATAATTGCCGAGAAATCGAGCCCGCCATGCTCTTCGGCAAAGCGCTCGTAGAGCTCCTTGGCATGACGGCCGAGCGGGGTGGAGGCATCGGTACTCTCAGCCGCTTCCATCGCCAGCTTCAGATCCTTGAGCATCAGCGCCGTGGCAAAACCGCCCTGATAGTCATTATCCGCAGGCGTTTGCGGGCCAACACCGGGGACGGGGCAATAGGATGTCATCGACCAGTTCTGGCCCGAACTTACCGAGGAAATATCGTAGAAAGTCTGCGGGTCGAGCCCCAGCTTCTGCGCCATTGTGAACGCTTCTGCCGTGCCGATCATGTGGATGCCCAGCAGCATATTGTTGCAGATCTTGGCCGCCTGCCCATTGCCCGCATCGCCCGCGTGGATCACCGCCTTGCCCATCGCCTGAAGCACTGGCTCGGCGCGGGTGAAGGCCTTGGCTGTGCCGCCCACCATGAAGGTCAGCGTGCCGGAGTTTGCTGCCGCGATACCGCCAGATACCGGCGCGTCGACCATGTCGTAACCGGTGTCAATCGAGCGCTTGATTACCTCCCGAGCAGTGGCAACATCGATGGTTGAACAGTCGAGAAGCACTGCACCGTTCGGCGCATGGCCAAACACGCTGGCCTCATAGACCGATTTCACGATTCTGCCATTGGGCAACATGGTGACCACTGCGTCAACGCCTGCACAGGCTTCGGCGGCATCAGTGAAGGGCTCGCAGCCATGTTCGGCTGCGGCGGTTAAGGCCTCCTCGCTCAAATCGAAAGCGCGGACCGCGTGGCCAGCCTTGACGAGGTTCGCGGCCATTCCGCCGCCCATGTTGCCGAGGCCGATAAAGGCAATTTTCATGTCAGGTCATCCCTTGAACTTGTGGCCCAGAAGAACAGCGGCGCTGTCGCCGTCATGTTTCCAGCCGAGATAGGTCAGATAGGGTAGCAGGAATCCCGCCCCGCCAAAAAATGCCATCACGGCGAGGGCCCAGCCGTGCAGGGAGAAGCCGTTGCGCCACGCGGTCCAGCTTGCCGACAAGAACAGCATCAGGGTGAAGTCCAGATTGAACTGGCCCGGCCACGACCATTCTCCCATGTCGCCCAAGAAGTGGGTGAACAGCGTCAGCCCATGTTCTGCAATTACTGCGCCGGTATAGAACGCCAGAATGCCCCACAGCACCATCAAGATGAAATAAAAGGGTTTCAAATCACCGCCCCTTCCACTGCCCCTCACGCTTTTCGACAAACGCCGCCATGCCTTCGGCCTTGTCTTCGCTGGCGGCGAGGATCTGGAAGATGCGGCGTTCGATGATCAGGCCCTGATCCAGCGAAGTTTCGAAGGCGGCGTTGACCATTTCCTTGTTCGCGATGGCGGCCATTGGCGGCATCGCGGCAATCATGGCGGCGGTTTTCATCGCTTCGTCCAGCAGGCTGTCATGCGGCACCACGCGCGCCACCAGATTGGCGCGTTCGGCTTCCTCGGCGCCCATCATCCGGCCCGTCAGGCACATTTCCATCGCCTTGCTCTTGCCGATGGCGCGGGTCAGGCGCTGGCTACCGCCCATGCCGGGCGCAACGCCCAGCTTGATTTCCGGCTGCCCGAATTTGGCATTCTCCGAAGCAATGATGAAATCGGCCATCATCGCCAGCTCGCACCCGCCGCCCAGCGCGAAGCCATTGACCGCGGCGATCCACGGCTTGCGGGTCTTGCGGACAATCTCGCTGGTCCAGGGCGCGAAAAAGTCGTCGAGGTAGAAGTCGGCAGCGGGCTTTTCGCTCATTTCCTTGATGTCGGCACCGGCGGCAAAGGCCTTGTCGCCCGACCCGGTGAGCACGGCACACCGCTGGCTGCTGTCCGCCTGATACGCTGCAAAGGCGTGGATCAGATCGTCCAGCACTGCCGAATTCAGCGCATTGAGCGCCTTGGGGCGGTTGAGTGTGATCAGCGTGACCGCCTCATGTGTTTCGGGGCGCTGTTCGACTGTGATGGTTTCATAGCTCATAGCGGTTTCCATTCTTCATTGTCCGGCAGCGGCGCGAAGATGCTGTCGATCAGCGCGTCCGACACATCTTCGGGCGTTGCGGGGTTCCATGCCGGATCGCCGGTCTTGTCGACGATCACGGCGCGCACGCCTTCGGCAAAGTCGGGCCGCGTGATCACCCGGCTGGCGATGCGGTATTCATTGCGCATATTTTCCGCAAAATCGGTAAATCCGGCAGCTTCGGACAGCTGGCGCAGCGCCACCTTGCAGGTCTGCGGACTTTTGGTGCCCAGGGTATCGCGTTCCTTATGCGACCAATCGCTATCCTCGGCTTCAAGCGAGGCGAGAATATCCTCATAGCGGTCCGAGCCGAAATGCTTGGCGATCTTGTCCGCGTTCTTCTCGATCCGCGCATCGGGCGGGGTGACCGCCAATTCGGACAGGATGCCTGAAATGCGGCTGGGATCGGCGATGATCCGCGCCTTGGCCTCGGCCAGCTTGTCACTGGGCAGATAATGCGTCGCCAGACCGGTCCACAGGCATTCCGCCCCGTCCAGCCGTGCTCCGGTCAGCGCCAGGAATTGCCCCATCCGCCCGCTCAGCCGCGAAAGATACCAGCCGCCGCCGACATCGGGAAACAGGCCGATTCCGGTTTCGGGCATGGCAAAACGCGTGTTTTCGGTCGCGACACGGTATCTGGCAGGCTGGCTGATTCCGACCCCGCCGCCCATCGTGATCCCGTCCATAAAGGCGACCACAGGCTTGCCGAACGTGAACAGCTGGTGGTTGAGCTGATATTCATCGTGGAAGAACTTGCGGCCCGAAACGCCGCCATCGTTCAAAGCGGAATTGCGCAGGAAGGTGATATCGCCCCCGGCGCAGAAGCCGCGGCCCTCGGCGTGGTCGATCACTACCGCCTCGACCGCATCGTCATTTGCCCAATCCGCCAGCGCCGCGCTCATCGCGTGGCACATCTCCAGCGTCAGCGCATGGAGCGCCTTGGGGCGGTTGAGCGAGAGGTGCCCGATCGCGCCATGGGTATGGGTGTGGACGTCTGGCGTCTTGGTCTGGGCGGTCATTGGCGCAGCATCTCCCGTCCGACGATCATTCGCATGACCTGATTTGTGCCCTCAAGGATCGAATGCACCCGCAGATCGCGCCAGAACCGTTCGATCGGGTAGTCTTTCAGATAGCCATAGCCGCCGAACAATTGCAGCGCGTCATCGACGATCTTGCTCCCGTTATCGGTTGCCAGCCGCTTGGCCATTGCGGAAAACTTGCTTTTGTCGGGCGCGTTTTCGGTGACCTTGACCGCCGCCAGATACAGCAGCGCACGCGCCGCCTCCAGATCGGTTGCCATATCGGCCAGCATGAACTGGGTGTTCTGGAAATCGGCAATCGGCGTACCGAATTGCTGGCGTTCCTTGGTGTAATTGACCGCTTCGTCCAGACAGCGCTGCGCCCCGCCGAGCGAGCAGGCACCGATGTTCAGCCGGCCGCCGTCGAGGCCCATCATGGCAAAGCGGAAGCCTTCACCCTCTGCGCCCACCAGATTTTCTGCAGGAACGCGGGCATCTTCGAACACGACCTGCGCGGTGGGGGAGGCGTTCCAGCCCAGTTTCTTCTCTGGCGCGCCGAAGGAAACGCCGGGCGTGTCCTTGTCGATTACCAGGCAGGTGATGCCCTTGGTCTTGTGGTCGCTGGTGCGCACCATCGTGACATAGACATCGTTGAAGCCGCCGCCCGAAATGAACTGCTTGGTGCCGTTGAGCACATAATGATCGCCGCCCAGCCTGGCGCTGGTCTTGAGGCCGGCAGCGTCCGAGCCGGAGCCGGGTTCGGTCAGCGCATAGCTGGCGATTTTCTCCATCGAGATCAGGTCTGGCAGATATTTCGCCTTCACCGCATCGCCGCCAAACCGGTCGACCATCCATGCGGCCATATTGTGGATCGAGATATAGGCGCTGGTGGCAGGGCAGCCATAGGCCATCGCCTCCATGATCAGCGCCGCTTCCAAACGGCCAAGGCCGATCCCGCCGCTGTCTTCGCTGACATAGATCGCGCCAAAGCCAAGCTCGGCAGTGCGCTTGATCACATCGCGCGGGAAATGGTGCTTCTCGTCCCATTCGGCCGCAAAGGGCGTGATATTGTCGGCAGTAAACCGCTGCGCCATTTCCTGAATCGCGAGCTGGTCGTCGGTAAGTTGGAATTGTCCTGTCATGGCCGCTGCCCTAGCGCCCGTTGCAGGGCAGGAAAAGGGGATGCGGCAGGAAAGCTTGGCGGCAGGCGTAACCAATCCGGCTGGCGCGCGAATGTATGGTGACGGAAGAGAGAGGATTTCCATGACAAAAGCCCATCCCGATCTGGTGCTTGTGTATAATGCTGATGGCGGGCCGCTGGCGTCATTATTCGGGGCAGTCCACAAGGTGGTGTCGCCGGGCACCTATCAATGCTCGCTGTGCAAGACCACGCATGGGGCGCTGACTGTGCACGGCGAGTGGCAGGATTTCCTGAATACGCTGCCCAACCGGACACGCATCCATTACCGCGATGAATTTGCGAAACTCGAACCGGGGTTCACGGGCGATTTGCCTGCCATATTGGTGCAGCATCAGGGCGCTCCAGCCGAGCTGCTGGTGTCAGCGGACGAATTTGCAGCCATCGCCGATGCGGCGAGCTTACGCGCAATCGTGGCAGAACGGCTTGCGCGGGCTTGAGCGCCGCAGGCACTTATCCTTGCTGTTCGTGATCCGCATGTTCCGGTCCTGGTTCAGCCGAAACACGGGCTTCAGCTTCAATTTCGACTTTCCATTCGGGTCGGCACAGCCATGCAGCGCCCACCATCGTAGCTGCCGGACTGGCTTTGGCAAAGAACCGCGCATGGACCGCGCCGACCGCGCTCTGATCGGCGGGGTCGGTCAGGAACATCCGTGTGCGCACAACATCGGCGGCGCTTCCGCCCAATTCCTCGACAGCGCGCATGATCAGGACCAGGCACCGTTCGGCCTGCGCCGCAGCATCGCCGTCCGTGCTCGACCCGTCATCTTCAACCGGTCCGGTCCCGGCGACGATAATGCGATCGTCGGCGCGCACTGCGCGGGCGAAGCCGAACTGTTTTTCGAATGGCGACCCGGTGAAGGCGCGCATTCGGTCGCTCACCCGCAGGTAATCCGAGTGATCTTCATTGCGCTATCATATTCGACTCGCACCCGTTCGGGCCGGTAATCCATCGTCACCGCGCTCCCCTCGGCGACCCAATGGAAGATTGAGGCGCGGGTGATCTCGCGGATTTGTGCGCCGGTCTGCGATGTCGCAGGCTGGCCGATGAAGCTTGCAGTGCCATCGGTCCGGCATTCTGGCCGTGCGCCGTCGGCCAGCGGTTCGCCCGCTGTTGTGGTGCAGGCGGACAGGCCCAGCACCGGGCCCAGCACCAGGGCAAGAGCGGGCAGGATCGGGCGGCAATATGGTCTGCGCATAGTCATTCCTTTCAGACGCCCGATCCTGCCATAAATCCCAACCTTCATCCCATAGTCGGGATCACAAAGGCATTGCTGCCGTCACCGCCGCCATCGGGCCAGCGCTGGGTGACAGTCTTGACCTTGGTCCAGAACTTCAGACCCTCGGTTCCATACTGGTTTGTATCGCCAAATGCGCTTCGCTTCCAGCCGCCGAAGCTGTGATAGGCCACCGGCACCGGGATCGGCACATTGATGCCGACCATGCCGACATTCACCCGGCTGGCAAATTCACGCGCGGCGTGGCCATTGCGGGTGAAGATCGCGACGCCATTGCCATATTGGTGATCGCTGGGCAGGCGCACCGCCTCTTCGAAATCCCTGGCACGCACGATTTGCAGCACGGGGCCGAAGATTTCTTCCTGATAGCTTTTCATATCGGGCGTCACACGGTCGATCAGCGTGGGGCCGATGAAGAAGCCTTTCTCATGGCCCTGCAAAGAGAAGCCGCGGCCATCGACCACAATCTCGCCGCCTTCGCCCTCGGCCGTGTCGATCCATTCCTCGACCCGCGCCTTGTGCTCTGGCGTGACGACGGGGCCGTAATGCGCATCGGGATCGTTCGAAACGCCAACCCGCAGCGCGTCGATCGCCGGGATCAGCTTTTCGCGCAGCCGGTCGGCGGTATCCTCGCCCACCGGCACCACCACGGGCAGCGCCATGCAGCGCTCGCCCGCGCTGCCGAAAGCTGCCCCTGCCAGATCATTGACCACCATGTCGAGATCCGCGTCGGGCATGACGATACCGTGGTTCTTCGCGCCGCCCATCGCCTGCACCCGCTTGCCCGCAGCAACGCCGCGCCGGTACACATAATGTGCAATGTCGGAGGATCCGACGAAGCTGACCGCTGCGATATCGGGGTGATCCAGAATCGCATCGACCATTTCCTTGTCCCCGTGGACCACCTGCAGCAGCCCCTCTGGCGCGCCGGCTTCCAGGAACAGTTCGGCCAGCCGCACCGGCACGCTGGGATCGCGCTCTGATGGTTTGAGGATGAAGGCATTACCCGCCGCGATTGCCATGCCGAACATCCACATCGGGATCATGGCGGGGAAATTGAACGGCGTGATGCCCGCGCCGATGCCCAGCGGCTGACGGGTCGAATAGACATCGATGCCCGGTCCTGCGCCCAGCGTATATTCGCCCTTGAGCACCTGCGGTATGCCACAGGCATATTCGATCACTTCCAGACCGCGCTGCACATCGCCCTTGGCATCATCGATCACCTTGCCGTGCTCGCTCGACAGCAGCTCGGCCAGCTCCTGCATATTGGCCTCGATCAGCTCCTTGAAGCGGAACATGACGCGGGCGCGGCGCTGGGGATTGGTGGCCGCCCATGCGGGCTGGACTTGCTTGGCAGTCTCAACCGCGCGGGCCAGCAGCGCGGCATCGCCCAGCGGCACCTCGGCCTGGACCTCGCCTGTGGACGGGTTCCAGACCTTGTGCGTGCGGCCGGTCGGCGCGCCAGCATCGCCGACAATGAAATGATCGATAGTGCGCATGAAACTCTCCTCTGGGGTCCATCTAGCCATGCAGGCGCATGGTGCAAGGGCATGTGGCGCGCGCGCAGTGGGCGGCCAGCAGACCGGTGACATCACTTTGCGCGTTGACCCGCACGGCGCGCTGCGGCAAATGGCCCCGCGCCGCGCGGGTGTAGCTCAATGGCAGAGCAGCAGCTTCCCAAGCTGACGACGAGGGTTCGATTCCCTTCACCCGCTCCAGCGTTCCCCGACAATTTTCGTGGCTTTACCGATGCGGGCTGTCACGCGGCCCTTGGCCTGCTATCGCTTGGCGACCATCCGCACGCCGAGGGAACATTGTTATGCACCTATCCGCTGATCGCCGCCGCTTCCTGACCGCCACGTCTAGCGCCTTTGCCGCTTTGGTCGCCAGTGGCTGTACCACGCGCGGCGCGATGCCGCTGGTGGATGCATCGCGCAATTTTGACGGTTATGGGGCGCTGGTCCCTGATCCAGCCGGAATGCTCGACCTGCCGCCGGGCTTTTCCTACCGCGTGCTGTCCAGTCTGGGCGGGGCAATGGATGATGGCGGGACGGTGCCTGACAAGGCCGATGGCATGGGCTGTTTCGATATCGGCAATGGCGAGATCGCGCTGGTGCGCAATCACGAGCTGGTGCCGACCGACGATGCCGGCGGCGTTTTCGCCAAGGGGTATGGCATGGCTGCGGGCCAGTTCATCCTGCCGGGCGGGACAACCACACTGGTGCTGGACAAGGATACACTGGCGGTCAAACGCCAGTTCCGATCGCTGGGCGGGACAATCCGCAATTGCGCGGGCGGCACTACGCCCTGGGGCAGCTGGCTGACCTGCGAGGAATTTGTCTCCGAACCCCAGCATATCGCGCCGGACAAATTGAACATGCACCACGGCTGGGTGTTCGAAGTTCCGGCCAGGGCGGGCGGACTGATCGATCCGCTGCCGCTAAAGGCCATGGGCCGCTTCAATCACGAAGCCGCCTGCGTCGATCCGGCAACGGGCCTTGTCTATATGACCGAGGATCGACCCGACAGCGCGTTGTATCGCTTCCTCCCCGACAGCCCCGGACGGCTGGCGGCGGGCGGGAAACTGCAGGCGATGGTGCTGGAAGGCATTGCCGACACTCGCAACTCCGTGGCCGGGGCGATGCCGCTGCGCCAGGCTTACAAGGCGCGCTGGATCGATCTGGACAATGTCGAGGCTCCGGAGGACGATCTGCGGATGCGTGCAGCGGCGCAGGGCGGGGCGATCATCGCCCGCGGCGAAGGCATGCATATGGGCGACGGCGAGGTCTATGTCTGTTCGACCAGCGGCGGCTTTGCGAAATTTGGCCAGATCTTCCGGCTGGTCCCCGGGCGCGGTGTGCGTGACGACCGCTTTGAATTGTTCTTCGAAAGCGAGAACGCTGCGCAGTTCAACTATGGCGACAATCTGGTGGTGGCCCCCAACGGCCATCTGATTGTGTGCGAGGACCAATATACCGATGTGGTCGACAACCATCTCAAGCTGATCACACCCGACGGGCGCAGCTTCGATCTGGCGCGCCTGAACATGCAGACCGAGCTGGCGGGGGCGTGCTTCTCGCCCGATGGCAGCACCATGTTCGTCAACGCCTATGCCCCCACACGCACGTTGGCCATCACCGGGCCGTGGGCCGCCTGAAGGCAGCGGCGGCATGACCGCATTGCTGTTTGCAATGGTTGGTAGCTTTCTGGTCGCCGCCGGTGCGCGGGACCAGAAGATGGTCGCCTATTTGCGCGCGGCGCTGGGGGCCTCGCCCGCATTGCTGGGTGTCGGCATCGTGAGTGCGGTTCTGACGGCGGCCATCGCGGCCTATGCCGGGGCCTATCTGTCAGCCACCATGTCCGAAGATGCGGCGACGATGTTCATTGCCATCGCGCTGCTGCTGGCGGCGGCAGAGCTGGCATGGCCCGACAAGAGCAAGCCGCCGGCCGAGCCCACACGCTCGCTGGGCGCGATCTTTATTGTGCTGTTCGCGCGGCAGCTGACCGATGGGTCGCGGTTCCTGATCGCCGCCTTCTCTGCCGTGCTCGCCTCGCCGGTTCTGGCGGGCATTGGCGGTGCGCTGGGCGGGGCGGCGGCGGTGGCAGTGGGCTGGGCGATGGGCAGCGAACTGGAAGCGCGGCTGCCGCTGCGCGCCATGCGGCTGGGCTTCGCGGCGCTGTTGCTGCTGCCCGCGATATATCTTGGCCTGAGCGCGCGGGGAATCGCGGGGTGATGCGGATCAGCCCTGCCGGGATAGGCGCGCGCGGCTTTTCTGCTATGCGGCGGAAATGACACGACCAACCATCATCGAAGACGCAGGGACCGACCAGATTGCCGAATGGCTGGGCGCGTATCTGGCGAAGATACTCGCTGCGCGCGATGGACCGATTACGATTACTGTGCCGGGCGGATCAACCCCGTTCCCGATTATCGAGCACTTGCTGACCCACGATCTGGACTGGTCGCGGCTGGTTGTGTGGCCCAATGATGACCGTGTGGTGCCCGAAGACCATCCCGCTTCCAACACCGGCAAATTGCGCGCTCTGCTGGAGCCTGCGGGGGCCGAGGTCGTGACTTTAAGTGTGATGGAGCAGGTGCCGCATTTCGATTTGGCGTGGCTGGGCATGGGCGCGGACGGGCACATCGCCTCGCTGTTTCCCAACACCGATCCCCAGCTGGACGAACCGCTCAGCATCCTGCGGCTGACCCCCGATCCCCTTCCGCCAGAGGCACCGTTCGACCGCGTCAGCCTGACCTTGCCAGCGCTGCTGAATTCCGATGCAATCGTGTTCGTCATTCGCGGGGCAGACAAGCGCGCGGCGTTTAATCAGGCCGCCGCCGGGCAGAGCGATTTGCCGGTTGCCCGTCTGATCGGTGCCGCTAAACAAGCTGTTACATGTTTCACCTGATCCCCAAACCGCTGCACCAGATCGCGCTGCGAACCGCTTATGTCCTGCGCAATCGCTGGCGCCTGATCCGTAAGAGCCCGGTTGAGGGGGTGAGCGTGATCGGGCGTGATTTCGACGGACAGATATTGCTGGTGCGGCACAGCTATGGCCCGCCCGCATGGTATTTCCCCGGCGGCGGGCTGAAACGCGGTGAGACAGCTGAAGCGGCTGCAAAGCGCGAATTGCTTGAGGAAACCGGCTGCGACATTGATGGGTTGCGGCTGGTCGGCTTGCTTGAGGAAGAGCTGTCCGGTGCGCCGCATACTGCGCATATTTTCGAAGGTGTAGTGGACGATATGCCCAAGCCTGATGGACGCGAAATTATTGAAGCGCGGTTTTTCCCCACGCATTCACTGCCCGAGCCGCTGGGCGAGCAAACCCGCACGCGGCTGAAACTGTGGCAGGCGCGCAAGAGCTAGAGCAGCGACAATTGCGCATCTGGCCGCGCATCCTCCGCCTGCTCCGCGCTTTCCAGCTTCGATAGCGCCAGCCCCATCAGCCGGATCGGCATCGGCAGCGGCAGGACCTCTTCCAGCAGACCGCGCGCCATCGCGGCAAATTCCCCTCTATCGGCTATTACGCGCGGCGCAGTTTTCGCGCGGCTCATAATCTGGAAATCATTGTATTTCAGCTTCAGGGTCACGGTGCGCCCGTTGGCTTCGGCCCGTTCGATGCTGGTCCACACAATCTCGATAATGTCTTCCAGCGTGGCGCGCAGTTCGCTGCCAGTGGACAGATCCTGATGAAACGTCCGCTCACCGCCCACCGATTTGCGGATCCGGCTGGCGCGGACCGGGCGCAGGTCGATACCGCGCGCAGCGCGATACAGATAATCGGCAAAGCTGCCGAAATTTGCGCGCAGGAAAGCCGCGTCCTTGGCCGCCAGATCGCCACCGGTTTCGATACCCAGCCGGGCCATCTTTTCCGCTCCTTTCGGCCCTACGCCATGGAACCGCCGGATCGGCAGGCGGGCGACGAAATCGGCACCTTCGCCGGGCCGGATGACGCACAGGCCATCGGGCTTGTTCTGGTCGCTGGCGATCTTGGCGAGGAATTTGTTGTAGCTGACACCCGCGCTCGCGGTCAGCCGCGTCTTGGCGCGGATTTCCTGACGGATGAGTTCGGCGATGCGGGTGGCCGAGCCGATGCCCAGCTTGTCCTCGGTCACATCCAGATAGGCCTCGTCCAGGCTGAGCGGTTCAACCAGTTCGGTGTGATGACGGAACACCGCGCGGATTTGCTGGCTGGCTTCACGATAGGCTTCAAAGCGGCTCTTGCAGAAAATCAAATCGGGGCACAGCCGCTTGGCGGTGACCGATGGCATCGCGCTGCGCACGCCGAATTTGCGCGCTTCATAGCTGGCGGCAGCCACAACGCCGCGCCCCGATGACCCGCCCACCGCCACCGGCTTCCCGCGCAATTCAGGGTTGTCGCGCTGTTCGACGCTGGCGAAAAAGGCATCCATATCGACATGGATGATCTTGCGCAGGCCGTCGGCCTCCTCATCGTCACCGGTATGATCGTGGTCTGCGCTCATTTCGCCGCCTCAATACCCCGCCGGGTTGCAAATCGGAACCGTTCGCTGCACCGCAGCTTTTGTGCATATGCGAAAAGAACCTCTGTCGAGCGGTGAACCGCTGGAAGGTCGGCGTCCCCCCGCCGCCGCCGCGAACCGTGCGCCGATTGGGGAGCGTGAGCTGATCTGGATGATGGCGCTGCTGATGGCGCTCAATGCCTTTGGTATCGACGCGATTCTACCCGCGCTGGACAATGTGGCGGGCGATCTGGGCGCTGCTGGTAACAGCCGTCAGTTCGTGGTGGGCGCTTATCTGCTGGCGGCAGGGCTTGGCACTCTGGTGCCCGGTGCTTTTGCCGACCGTTATGGCCGCCGCCCGGTACTGTTCACCGCGCTGGCGCTGTATATCGGGCTGTCGATTGCCTGCGCGATGGCGACCAGCTTTAGCAGCCTGGTGGTGCTGCGCGCGGTGCAGGGCTTCTGTGCCGCAGGCATTATCGCGCTGCCACCGGCGATTATTCGTGACCGGGTAGGGGGCGATAAAATGGCCCGCATGATGAGCCTGATCTTCGTGATTTTCCTGCTGGTCCCCGCCATTGCGCCCAGCATCGGTCAGGGTATTCTGCAGTTGTTTGGCGATTGGCGCTGGATTTTCGTGGCGATGGCTGCGGCAGGCGTGGCGATGACCGCATGGGTGTATATCCGCCTGCCCGAAACGCTGCATGAGGAAGACCGGCAGGAAATCCGCCTGAGCCCCATCGCGCGCAATATGCGCAGCGCGGTCACCCTGCGCCAGACCATCGGTTACACGATGGCCAGCGCGCTGGTGTTCGGCGGCTTGTTCGGCTTCATCAATTCCAGCCAGCAGCTGATCGGTGAAGCCTTTGGCGCAGGCGACAGGTTTCCGCTGATCTTCGCGATCTGTGCAGGCTGTATGGCCATCGCCAATTGGTCAAATTCGCGGATTGTAGAACGGTTCGGCGCGCGGCGGGTCAGCCATATCGCGCTGTTCGCGTTTATCATCGTGTCAGCGGCGCAATTGTGGTTCGCCAGCCAGCCGAACGAAACACTGTGGACTTTTGTCCCGCTGATGGCGGCGAATATGAGCCTGCTGGGATTTATCGGTGCCAACTTCGGATCGATTGCGATGCAGCCGTTCCGCCATATCGCAGGTGCTGCCAGCTCGGCGCAAAGCTTCTTGCGGATGACCACCGGGGCGGTTCTGGGGGCGTCGATCGGCTATACCTATGATGGCACCGCGCGGCCCTTGGCAGCGGCGTTGCTGGTCGCAGCGATCCTGAGCCTGGCACTGGTGCTGTTCAGCGAAAACGGTAAACTCTTCGGTGAGCCGGTAGCGGACGAAATGTAGCGCGGCTTATTCCTTTCTCTTGAGGGAAGGGGCCGCTGGCTTGGGTACACCCACCCCTCAATCCTCTCCCAAGAAGTTAGGGGAAGTTATGCTTCGTCCTGCTTGGCGGGTTCTACCACCACCAGCACCGCCTCGACCTGCACCTGCCCGCCTGTCACAGCGGAAAGCTCGGTCACGGTCCCGTCGAACGGCGCGGTGAGCGCGTGCTCCATCTTCATCGCCTCGAGCACCATCAGCCGCTGGCCTGCAGTGACCGCCTGCCCTTCCGCCACATCGACCGCGATGACCTTGCCCGGCATCGGTGCGAGGATGGCACCGTCGGCGGCGGAGTGGTGACCGCCCTCTTCGCGCCAAGGAGTCACGACCCACGTTTTGCCTTGCTCGGTAACGACAGCGAAATCAGCCCCTTCGTCCGGGCATTCGCCGTACAAGGGAATTTCCGTCGGCTGACCGTTCACATTGAACCATCCTCGCAAGGGTTCGGTTTTGTTAAGGCGAAACCCGAATTGGTTCGTGACACTCGAAAGCCCCATAGCGGCTTCGGCGAGCATTTCCTCTTCGGGTTCAGGCTCCACAAGCAGCGTATCGGCTTCTCTTTCGATTAGTCCGGTATCCAGATCGCCGTCGACAAACTGGCCGCATGCAAGTGCATTGTTGAGGAAATAGGCGTTCGTCCTGACAGGATAAATGCTCGTTTCGTCGATCACATCCAGCAGTCTCTGAATGGCATCGATGCGATCGACACCGTGCGCGACAAGCTTGGCAATCATGGGATCGTAGAATGGGGAAATCGTGTCCCCTTCTTCCACTCCGGTTTCGATGCGGACGCCGTCGAATTCCTCGAAATCCAAAATGTCTAACCGCCCCGTACTCGGCAAGAACCCCTTCGCCGGGTCCTCCGCATAGAGGCGTGCCTCGATTGAATGGCCGTCGATGAAGAGCTCCTCCTGCTTGAGCGGGATCGCCTCCCCACCCGCGACGAGTAATTGCCATTCCACCAGGTCCACCCCGGTAATCTCCTCGGTCACCGGGTGCTCGACCTGGAGGCGGGTGTTCATTTCCATGAAGAAGATGCGGTCGGCGCGCAGGCCTTCGCTGGCGTCGGCGATGAATTCGATCGTGCCCGCGCCCTCGTAGTCGACCGCCTTGGCGGCGCGCACGGCGGCAGCGCAGATTTCTTCGCGGGTGGCCTCGTCCATGCCGGGGGCCGGGGCTTCCTCGATCACTTTCTGGTGGCGGCGCTGGAGCGAGCAATCGCGTTCGAACAGGTGGACGACATTGCCGTGGCTGTCGCCGAACACCTGCACTTCGATATGGCGGGGCGAGGTGATCCACTTTTCGAGCAATACCTCGTCGTTGGAGAAACTGGCCTTGGCCTCGCGCCGGCAGCTTTCCAGATCGGCTTCGAAATCCGCCGCTTTTTCAACCTTGCGCATACCCTTGCCGCCGCCGCCTGCCACCGCTTTGATCAGCACGGGATAACCGATGGTTTCGGCCTCCTGCTTCAGTCGTTCGACTGACTGGTCCTCGCCCAGATAGCCCGGTGTCACGGGCACGCCCGCGGCGATCATCCGCTCCTTGGCGGCGTCTTTCAGGCCCATTGCGCGAATGCTGTCGGGTTTCGGGCCAACCCAGATCAGCCCGGCGTCGATGACGCTTTGCGCAAAATCGGCGTTTTCAGACAGGAAGCCGTAACCGGGGTGGATCGCCTGCGCGCCAGTATCCTTGGCAGCGGCGATGATCTTTTCGCTCACCAGATAGCTTTCGGCGGCCGGGGAGGGGCCGATGTGCACGGACTCGTCAGCGGAGCGCACGTGCAATGCCTTGGCATCAGCATCCGAAAAGACCGCGACGGTGACGATACCCATGCTGCGGGCGGTGCGGATGATCCGGCAGGCGATTTCGCCGCGATTGGCAATCAAGAGCTTTGTTATCATGCCGCAGCGCTAGCCTTAGCTGCGGCGCGCTTCAAGCTACCAGCCAGCAACCGGGCGATAGTCGTGACGGCTCCACAGGATCGGTTCCTTGGGGCCGCTGGGGCTGTTGGCCATTGCTTCGAAGAAGGCGGCGGTGACGTGACCCAGCTTTTCATGGCGCGGCACCACCACGCGGCGGTCCCATGCCAGCTGGCCGCGGTTCAGCACCTTGCGGCCAATCGCGCCATAGATGCGCGCTGCGGACAGGATCGCCCAGCGCTGGCGAAAGGCAAGCTGCCGGGTGCCCAATTTTGCTGCAGCTTCATATTTTTCCATCATCGCAACCAGGCGCGGCATCAGGCTGGCCAGTATGAACCGGTTTTCTTCCAGCGCATGCTCGCCTGTATCGAGGCCCTTTTCCGCCAGCCATTCGGCGGGAAGATAGCAGCGCCCGCCATCGGCATCTTCGACAATGTCGCGCGCAATATTGGCGATCTGGAAAGCGATGCCCAGATCACATGCACGGTCCAGTGTTTCGCCGTCACTTTCGGGCACGCCCATGATCTTGGCCATCATAATGCCAACGGCGCCCGCCACGTGATAGCAATAGCGCAGCATGTCGCTTTCGGTGCGTGGCCGCCAGCCGGTGGCGTCCATGCCAAACCCGCCGATCACGTCGCCCGCCATTTCCATCGTCAGCCCGCATTCGTCAGCGACCAGGCCAAAGCCGTCGAACGCCGGATCGGCAGTGGGCTGCTGTTCGAAGGCGCGGCGGGTCAGCACGCGGATCGCCTGCACGCGGTCCTCGGCGCTTTTCAAATCGCCCTGTGCGCCCAATGGCCCGCCCTTGTCCTGGTTGTCGGCAATATCGTCACAGCGGCGGCACCAGGCATAGAGCAGCCAGGCGCGCTCGCGTGTGGTGCGGTCAAACAGCTTCGACGCGGTGGAGAAGCTGTGCGAGCCTTTCTCGATCGCGTCGAGCGATTCGGCGACCAGTGACGTACGTTCGCGCCCGCCGCCCGCGCGGGCCAGCGTGTGGCGCATATGCCGGGTGGTTAAAGGACGCTCGGTAGTCAGAGCTCTGCTGCCTTCATCTGAAAAATCGGCGTATGGGGTTCATAGGCTGACATTTTGTCGAGAAGTCCGGTTAACGCGGTGTCGGAAAGGATGATCCCCTGATGCGCCTTACGGACAAAACCGACTTCGGCCATGTGGCGGTTAAAGGCAATCAGGTGGTCGTAAAAACCAAAGGCATTGAGCAGGCCGACCGGCTTTTGATGGTAGCCCAGCTGCGCCCAGCTGACCGCTTCCCACAGCTCGTCCATCGTCCCCACGCCGCCGGGGATAGTAACGAAGCCGCATGACAGATCGGTAAAGCACTGCTTGCGCTGGTGCATCCCGGTGACGGTGTGCAATTCGGTGCAATCGTGATTGGCGACTTCTGAATTGGCGAGCGCTTCGGGAATGACGCCGATAACTTCGCCCCCGGCATCCAGCGCGCCGCGCGCCACAGCGCCCATCAGGCCCAGCTTGCCGCCGCCATACACCACGCCGATGCCGCGTTCGGCCAGACCGGCACCGACATCATACCCCAGCTGGATAAAACGCGGATCATCGGGCGATGCCGAACCGCAATAGACTGCAAGGCGCTGCAACTTTCGGCTCATACTGCCAGATCCTCCAGCATCAGTCCTGCGGTTGCCTTGGCACTGCCCACCACGCCGGGGATGCCCGCACCGGGATGCGTTCCGGCGCCGACAAGATAGAAATTGTCGATCACATCGTCGCGGTTGTGGCCGCGAAACCATGCGCTCTGGGTCAGCAACGGTTCAAGGCTGAACGCGCTGCCAAGATGCGCATTGAGGTCCATCGCGAAATCGCGCGGGGCGTAATGGAATTTGGTGACGATGCGGTCATGCAAATCAGGGATCAGCCGCCGCTCGACCTCGTCCAGAATGCGCTTTTCCAGCACTGGCCCCATCTCTTCCCAATCGACCGACAACTTGCCCATGTGGGCGACTGGAACCAGCGCATAAAAAGTGCTCATCCCTTCGGGCGCCATTGAGGGGTCCGTAACCGTAGGATGGTGCAGATAGACCGAGAAATCGGCTGGCAGCACGCCGTGGTCGTAAATATCCTCCAGCAATTCCTTATAGCGCGGTCCGAACAGGATCATGTGATGCGGAATGCCGGGCCAACTGCCCTTCAGGCCGAAATGGACGACGAACAGGCTGGGGCTGAAGCTCTTCTTCGCCAAGGATTTGGCATAATCTGCCCCGCGCTTGGACCCGGCGAGCAGATCCTTGTAACTGTGCATGATGTCGGCATTGCTGGCGACTGCATCGAAGCGCTGGCGCCATCCGGAATGGGTTTCCACCTCGGTTGCGCGCTTGCCCACGGTGTGGATCTGCGTGACCGGATCGCCCATCCGCATGGTGCCGCCCAGCCGCTCGAAATGGCGGACCATGCCTGCCACCAATTGGTTGGTACCGCCCTTGGCCCACCACACGCCGCCATCCTTTTCCAGCTTGTGGATCAGCGCGTAGATTGAACTGGTCTTCATCGGATTGCCGCCGACCAGTAGGGTGTGAAACGACAGCGCCTCGCGCAGCTTTTCGCTTTCGACAAAGCTGCTGACCATCGAATAGACACTGCGCCAGGCCTGCTGCTTGGCCAGCGCGGGCGCGGCTTTCAGCATGGATTTGAAATCAAGGAAGGGCACATGGCCCAGCTTGACGTAGCCTTCTTCGTAAACTGCGGCGGAATATTCCAGGAAGCGCTGGTATCCGGCCACATCGGCGGGGTTGAGCTGCGCGATTTCGCGGAACAGCTGTTCCTCGTCATTGGAGTAATCGAAATTGGTGCCGTCGGGCCAGTTGAGCCGGTAAAACGGCGTAACCGGCATCAATTCTACATCTTCGGCCAGATCATGTCCCGAAAGCGCCCACAATTCTTTCAGGCAATCGGGGTCGGTAATAACTGTGGGGCCGGCATCGAAGGTAAAGCCGTCCCGCTCCCAGAAATAGGCGCGGCCGCCCGGCTTGTCGCGCGCTTCGACCAGCGTGGTGGCTATGCCGCCGGATTGCAGGCGTATGGCCAGCGCCAGCCCGCCAAACCCGCTGCCAACCACGCACGCAGTTTTGCCGGTAGGGGCGGTTGCAGAGGGATTGGGGTGAGGAATCGTCGTATGCGCGGTCATTGATTTTCCTCATGGACCAGCGGCGGCTGGTTGCCAAGCAAGGCGCGGATGGCACCAGCAATCGGAACCGGGGGTTTCCCGGCCAGAATGCGCAGCTTGTCCCCTGTGGTCGAGCGAGCGGCGTAAAAACGCTCGATCAGCGGTTCGGGTAGGCGATAGAAACGCTCGAAGATGCGAAAGCGATCCTCCGGCGCGCCCGCACCGAACAACATTTGTCCCAAAAAGCGATAAAACCGCGTGGCTTGCCAATGCTTTGTGGCCTCCCTCTCAACCAATGAAGCCAATTCGGGCCCGGACAAATCTGCATTGCGCGCGATAAGCAATGCAGTGCGGACGGCAATCGGGACGGTATAGCTGGTCAGCGGGTGGGAGAAGCCGCCTCGCGCCCCGGCGATTGCGACGCCCGGGATGGCGATCTGCTGGCGATAGGCGGAAAAATCGCCTCCCGTGATAACGGGCAGAACGCCTGTCTCGCGCCCGATTTCCTCACCCACCCAGCCATTGGCATGACTATATGCGTCAATGCGCTGTGACAGCACTGTGGCATCCAGATCGGGGTGGTCCGCGTAATAGGTGTCCTCGACGAAAAGCTCATCCGCCGCCAGCGGCAGTGTATAGACAAACCGATAAGCGCCGTGCTGCGCCACATCGGCATCCATGATGATTGGGCGCTCCACACCATGCGGCGTTTTGGTGCGCAGATGTCGGCCAAGGAAGACTTGCCAGCCCCCCGTCAGGTGCCGGGTAGGCTCGAACGTGCGGCAATCAATTACGCGCTGGGCGCTCACACGCTCGCCATTCGCCATCTCCAAACCGTCCGCATCCAGAGAGGAAACGCGCTGTGCAGTGCAGATTGCCGATGTTGGCAGAATGCGGCGCAAAGCGGCATCAAAATCACAGCTGGCCAGCGAGCGATAATTGGCGGCCAGCTCCCGGTCATGTGCCGGAAAGCGGACTGCATTGCCCGTCTGCCAGTCACGTGTGGCAAAATCGCCCATCAGCGTACTGCCAGCCGCATCCAGATCGCTGGAGAACCAGCTCCAGCGGTGATTGCCGCCCAGTTGCTCTCCAGCGTCAAACAATGCGAGCGACATTTGCGGACAGGCGCGCTGGATTGCCAGCGCGATGAGCCCGCCTGCAAGTCCGCCGCCGACGATCGCCAGATCCACTGTTCGTCTGTTCATCACAATCGGCTTAGGGGGGTGGAGCGGCTCGGGCAATCGCCCTATATGTGGTACGTCAAAGGAACGGGCGTCACCCGCGCGGGTTTACGCGGGCACAGGATCATCAGGGGAAGCATCATGAAGTCAGCATTTTCAGGCGCCGCAGCGCTCGCGCTTATCGCAATTTCGGCGCCGCTCGCCGCGCAGGAAGCTGGCAATAGCGAAACCACGCCCGACAGCTATGAAGGGACGGTATTCGATGGTGACTGGCTGACGGTCGGTATCGGCGGAGCTTACAGCACCAGCTATCGCGGGTCGGACGATTATGTGTTTTCACCGATCCCGCTGATCCAGGGTTCGTTCGGCGGCGTGTCGTTCAACCCACGCCCCGCAGGGCTGGCGCTTGATTTCATCCCCGACGAAGATGGTCAGATTGCCTTTTCTGCAGGCATCGCCGCCAAGATGAACCGCAATCGCGCGTCCCAGATCAAGGATCCGGTGGTCAAGCTGTACGGCGAAAAGGATACCGCCATCGAGGTTGGCCCAACCTTCGGCGTCAAATTCCCCGGCCTGCTGAACCCCTATGACAGCCTCAGCTTCAATGTGGATGCGCTGTGGGATGTGGCGGGCGCGCACAAGGGCATGACAGTATCGCCATCGGTCGCCTATTTCACTCCGCTCAGCAGGGGCGTGGCGGTGTCGCTGTCACTGTCCGCCAACCATGTCGACGATGATTATGCCGATTATTATTACTCGGTCCCGGTGCTGAACACCCTGCTGCCCGCCGACACGCTGCCAGGTTATCAGGCTAAGGGCGGGTTCGAGAGCATGGGCGTAAACTTGTTGGTGGGTTACGATCTGGACGGCAATGTCACCAATGGCGGCGCGGCGCTGTTCGCCATCGGCGGCTATTCGCGGCTGCTGAACGACGCCAAGCGCACCCCATTCACCAGCATTCGCGGCAGCGCAGACCAGTTCTTTGTCGGCGCCGGGATCGGCTACACGTTTTAATCAGCCGTGCTTGAGGGCGCGTGGGCTATTCCGTCGCGACTAATCCATCGCCTTCAAGTTTCGCCATAATATGGTCGGTAATACGGTTGCGCTGCATTCGTGCAGAGCGATCGTTTGACGCCTGCGCATAGAAGGCTTCAACCAAAGCAAAATCCATTGGCGACATGTCTGGCGGAGCGTCGAGCGGGTTATCGTAATCGAACAGGTGAAGGATCGAATCTGGGGCAGATTTCTCCATTCCCTTCTTACGGAACTCGACCACCATGTTGAGGAAAATGAAGTCGGCAAGCTGCTGCAACGTGATGTTTGCGGTGCGGTCGATATCCATGACCAAATAGGTCCCTTCGATATCGTGCCGGACATTGCGATGCAGCCGCGAGATGTCTACCCCGAAGATCTGTGGCGGATCACCCGCGACATCGCCACCAAATCTGTCACGCAGAACCTTTAACGCCCAACTGTATACCGGTCGGTCCTGTTCGATTAGGGTCTTCTGGTCGCCAAGCGTGAGTGAGGAAAACGCGGTTGGGTATTTTTTCCTTACAGCCTGCGTAAATTGCTGCGGATCGCGCGCGAAGATGGCGAATGCTTCGGCGAGACAGTCCTCGCTCGCCAGAGGAACGCCTGCTTTGGCGGCGTTGGCACGGATCAGCTTTTCCAGGATCGGCAAATATTCGATAGGAAAATTGACCACTCGTGGACAAAACGGCTCTTCGCGCCGGTCAATCTGGTCGCCATTGACGTCGAACACGGCATAGACATGTCCGCGCACATCGCTCCGGCGATATCCGGTAACGATAATGAAGTTGGATTCGTCCTCATTACGCGTGTTGAAATCTTCTGGGTCTGAATTTTGCGCTGTGACTGCCTGTTGCTCAGTTTGCACTCCCATGCCGGGTGCAGAGGTGACCTCTTGGCTCAGCGCGGGGCCTGTTGTCAGCGCTATGGCCGCGCAGATTGGGGCGACAAGGAGGTGGCGGAAAGCTTGCTTGGAACGTGTCACGACTGGGTCGACTCCTAAATCCCACTCGATTTCGTAACCCTGATGAGGAAGCGCCTATAAAAATGGTAGCGTTAATCGATAGATGCCGAAGGGTTATCGACCAGCGTGAGATATATCACAACCAAGATCCGGCATAAGCGGCATCGACCCATGCTCCTGAACTTCAGCTTTATCGGATTGGCAATCTGCGAATTGATCTTGTCCGCGCTGTGCTGGAAGAGCATCACGCCGCAATAACTATGGAGAAGAAATTTTGACCCTCAAGTCAGCACTCGCTCTTTTCTCGATTTTGTTGCCAAGCTCTGCGCTCGCTGAAACGGTGGTCATCCATGCCGAGCATGTGCTGACCGATGCCGCCAGCCAGCCGAGCGGGCGCGCGACCATTACTGTTACTGATGGGCGGATCGCGTCGATTGCGGATGGCTGGCAGGATGCGCCCGATGGGGCAACGCTGGTCGAACTGCCCGGCAAGACTGTGCTGCCGGGTCTTATCGACCTGCACGTCCACTTGACCGGCGATCCCGGCGGAGATTTCTGGCGTAGGGCGGTTGAGCCTGACGAATGGGGTGTAGTCGTCGGCATCAAGAATGCCCGGCTGACTGCGCGTGCGGGTTTCACCACGGTGCGAGAGGCCGGGAGTGCCGGACAGACAGCATTCGTGCTGCGCCGAGGTACTGACGAGGGCATTGTCGCTGGGCCACGCATTGTCGCGGCAGGGTCGCCGCTGGCGATTGTTGGCGGACACGGTGATGTCTCTGGCTTCCGGCCCAAGATCAACGAGGTGCTCAATTCCGGTTTTTCCTGCACCGGCGTGGTGGAATGTACCCAGAAAGTGCGCCGCGCCAGCCAGAACGGTTCGGATGTCATCAAGATCACCGCCACAGGCGGCGTGCTGAGCCAGCAGGGCAGGGGGCTGGAGGCGCATTTCACATCGGATGAAATGACCGCCATCGCCGATACCGCGCATACGCTGGGCCTCAAGGTTATGGCGCACGCACATGGTGCGCGCGGGATCAAGGCGGCAGCGCGTTCGGGCATCGATACCATCGAACACGGCACCTATATCGACGAGGCTGCGGCGCGGGCGATGAAGGAGCGCGGCACTGTGCTGGTCCCCACGCTGATGGCGTTCAAGGGCGTGACCGAACGGCTGGGCAAAGGCATCTACACCCCGGTGGTCGAAGACAAGATCCGCGCAGTTGCCGAAACCGCGCGGGTGTTCATGGGCAAGGCGCTGAAATGGGGCGTGCCGATCGCCTTCGGGACTGATGCCGGAGTGTTCGAGCACGGACGCAATGCGGGCGAATTTCGCCTGATGCGCGAACAAGGAATGTCCGACCGTCAGGCATTGGCCAGCGCCACCACTGCCGCCGCCAAAGTGCTGCAGATGGAAAACCAGATCGGCCGACTTGCTCCCGGTTATTCGGCGGATATCATTGCGGTGAATGGCAATCCGCTCGACGATATTACCATTCTCGAAAACGTCGATTGGGTGATGGCGCGTGGCCGGGTAATCGAATAATTGCCGGCGACGGCTGGCAATACGGGAAAGGGCGCGGCAGCTGTGACATTCCTGCGCGATGCAGACTGGCTGACGCGGGAGCGGGTGCGCGGCTATGCGGTGCTGGTGGCGCTGGCGGCGCTGGCGCTGCTGGTGAATTCCTACCTCAAGGCGATGGGACCGGACGGCACCGATTTTCTGGCGTTCTGGGGGGCAGGGCAGGTTACGGCGGCGGGCGATCCGGCAGCCGCCTATGATCTGGCGGTGCAGGAGCGGGTGCAGACCGCCACCGGATCGCAGGGCTGGTTTGCCTTCGTCAATCCGCCGCCTTTCCTGTTCGCTGTGGCCCCATTTGGGATGTTGCCGTTCCCGATTGCCTGGATCGCCTGGGTTGCCGTGACCTGGGCGCTGTGGGCATGGGCCAGCATCCGCGCCTTCTCGCGCCTGTGGCCGCTGGTACTGGCGTGGCCGGGTGCCTTGTTGGCGGCAGGGCACGCACAGAACGGGCTGCTGACCGGTGCGCTGCTGGTGTTTGCCGCCACCGAGCTTAGCCGCCGTCCCAATTGGTCGGGAGCGGCGATCGGAGCCTTGGTGATCAAGCCGCATCTGGCGGTACTTGCGCCGTTCTGGCTGGCTGCTGGCGGGCGGTGGCGGGCCTTTGTAGGGGCTGGAGTCACCGCGATTGGCCTGCTGGGCGTATCGTGGCTGGCCTTCGGGACCGCCACCGTGCTGGGCTATATGCGAAGCTGGGAGGCCAGTGCGCTGTTGATGCAGCTGGATAACGCTGATTTCTTCCTGCGGATGAGCACTTTCTATTCGCAGGGAAGGTTGCTGTTTGGTGAGACTGCCGCGCGGATATTGGGCGCGCTTTCGCTGCTGATTGCATTGGCTGCGGCAGTGCTGGCGTGGCGGCGGTTTTCCGGCGATGTGCAGGCGGCGGGGGCGGCGCTGCTGGCAGCCACTGCGCTGGCGTCACCCTATCTGTTCAATTACGATTTGCCGTTGCTGATTTTCCCGACTTTGTGGCTGGTGCGTCAGGGTCTTGATCACGGGTTTCGGCCCTATGAAAAACTGGCATTGGTCGCGCTGTATTTTGCGCCATATGCCACCCGCGCGGCGGCGTTGCCGCTGGGGGTCAATTTGATGCCGCTGGCGGCGCTGGCGCTGCTGGCGCTGGTCTGGACGCGTCCCGCGCCGGGACAAGCAGGACGCGGCGCGGGAACCCAAACGGCAGGATAGGTATTATTAGGGGCATCACCGGGGGGTGAAGTTTTTAGGAGACCATTATGTCCAGCCTGTCATTTCACAGCAGCCGCCCCGATCGCTGGGTGAATCCGAAACCCTATAGCGATGCCTCGCTGCGCCATCAGCATCACGGCAAGATCCTGCCGATGGAACAGCCGGGTTTTCTGGCCCGCCTGTTTGGCGCCCGCTGACAGTTTAGAGTTAATCCGCTGAGGGTTGAGAATACGAAAGGGGCCGGTGGCATAGCGCCACCGGCCCCTTTTTACGTGCCGTGAAGGCAGCCCTTAATATTCGTTGGGCTCTTCCGGCGTATCTTCGAGATGGTCCTCACCGGCCTTGCGATCGCCCTTGGCCAGCTTGAAGACCACGCCGCTGAGCAGGGCCAGCGCAAGCAGGTTGGGCAGTGCCATCGCGGCATTGGCAATATCGCCAAAACGCCACACCAGCGTCAGATCCAGCGAACTGCCGATATAAATCACCACGCACCACAGCACGCGCCAGATCATGTGCAACGCCTTCTCACCGCCGCGGGTCGAACCCGGTACGCGGTCATAAATGAAGGTAATCGCCCGCTCACCGTAATAGCTCCAGGTCAGCAGCGTGGTGAACACGAACAGGATCAGTGCGATACTGGCGATCAGCGTGCCGGCCGGGATGCTGGCGATTTCAAAAGGGAACGCTGCGGCAAAGGCACCGCTGGTCATGGCGAAGCCCTGCAGATCCGAATTCCACGCATGTTCGACGATCTGGCCGCCAGCAGTGAATTCGCCCTTTACTGTCAGCATAACCAGCGCCGTCATGGTGCAGATCACGATGGTGTCGATAAACGTGCCCAGCATTGCCATGCGGCCCTGCTGCTCGGGATCGTCGGTCTGTGCCACGGCGTGGGCGATAGGCGTCGAACCCTGACCCGCTTCGTTGGAGAACAGGCCGCGCGCCACACCGGCCCGGATCGCGAGCATGATCGCCGCCCCGGCAAAGCCGCCGGTTGCCGCCTGCGGGTTAAATGCCCCGTCAAAGATCAGTCCGAAGGTTGCGGGCAGATCGCCGAAGTTCAGGATCAGCGCGATAACCGCCATGACGATATAGGCTGCGGCCATGAACGGAATGATCTTTTCCGCGACATTGCCGATCGACTTGATGCCGCCGATGATCACCACGAATACCAGCACGGCCACAATCAGGCCGCCCAGCCATTCCTCGATACCGAACAGTTCATTGAGGCCGTCAGCAACCGCATTGGCCTGGATCGAATTGCCCGTCACCAGAGCGGAGAACAGTGTGCCGATGCAGAAAACAATGGCCAGCCATGTCCATTTTTTGCCCAGACCCATCATGATGTAAGTCATCGGGCCGCCGCGATAGACGCCGTCGCTGGTCTTTTCGCGGTACCGAATAGCCAGCGAACCTTCCGCAAAGGCCAGCGCCATACCGACCAGTGCGGTAATCCACATCCAGAAAATTGCGCCCGGTCCGCCCAGCGTAATTGCCGTCGCGACACCTGCCAGGTTGCCCGTACCAACCTGGCCCGACAACGCGGTGGATAGCGCCGCAAACGGCGAAATCTCACCGGCACCGCTGCTCTTGCGTCCAGCGAACAGACCCTTGAACGCGCTAAACAGCTTCAGAATAGGATAGAACCGCAGGCCGATCATGATCCACATGCCGATGCCCAGCAGGATCAAGGTCATTGGCGGGATCGGCTGTCCGCCGATGGAAAGCCATGACAGGGCCTCCCCATTCCAGGTCCCGCCCCAGATAAAGTCGGAAATATTTGTTACCCGGTCGACCAGCGTCAGCTGACCCGATTCACTTGCGGCCATTGAATGGCTCCCCTCATTCGTCCCGAAACTCAATCGGCGCACGCTAGTGCCGGTTTCGCGCCTTGACCAGAGCGAAGCTGATCGCTTTCCATAGACCCGTTGCAGCGGCGTGCAGCACCCGCTTGCTTTTGCCGCGGCCCCGGCCTAAATGCGTGCCCGTCTTCCTACATTGGAGTGCAATAAAGCCCCTCCCGGACTTGAACCGGGGCGGCGATGGCCCCATTCCGGTAAGGCAGTCACGAATTATCGCAAAGGTAGAGACAGGTCATGGCGAAGAGCGAGGGGAAGACCTCCCCGGCCGAATTCATCGATCAGGTGCGCAGCGAAGGGCGCAAGGTCGTGTGGCCGACGCGCGAGGAAACGGTTCGCACCGCAATCTTCGTGTTCATCATGATGCTGATTCTGTCGCTCTTTTTCCTCGGCGTGGATACGCTGTTCAGCACTGTCGTTCGTTGGCTGCTGACGCTCGCCTGACGGTTCTCCAGACTAAGGTTTCAAGGTTTCACATGGCACGCTGGTACATCATCCACGCTTATTCCGGTTTCGAGAACAAAGTTCGCGACGCGATCATTTCCGAGGCTGAGCGTCTGGGCCTTTCGGACGGCGTTGCCGAGGTGGAGGTTCCGACCGAAACCATCACCGAGGTCAAGCGCGGCAAAAAGGTTCAGACCGAACGCAAGTTCATGCCCGGCTATGTGCTGGCCAAGCTGAACATGACCGATGACATTTATCACCTGGTCAAGAACACGCCCAAGGTGACCGGCTTCCTCGGCACCAATAACAAGCCGCAGGCAATCTCCGAAAAGGAAGCCGCGCGGTATTTCGGCGGAATGGAAGAGGCCAAGGCCGCTCCCAAGAAGCAGATCAGCGTCGATTACGAGATCGGCGATCAGGTCAAAGTGCTCGACGGACCCTTCGCCAGCTTCAACGGGCTGGTCGAGGAGCTCGACTTCGACAAGCAGAAGGTCAAGGTTTCGGTATCGATCTTCGGCCGGGCAACCCCGGTCGAGCTCGAATTCGAACAGGTCGAACTGCTGAAATAAGGGCGGGCTGCAACGCAGCCCGCAAATGCAGGCCTAGCCTACGCTGGCCTGGTTTACCTGCGATTCTGCAAGTTCCAATGCTTCAAGCTCGCGCTTGGCGGCGCGTTCGGCTTCGGCCTTGGCGCGTTCGGTGGCGATTTTGCGGGCCTGTTCGGCAAGCCCGCGCCAAGTGGCTTCGGAACGCAGCGCGCGGTCGCGCACATTGTCCAGCTTGGCAATCTTGGCTTCGGCAGCGGCCTCGTTGGCGCGCGTGTTATAAAATTCGAATGTCTGGCTCATAGGCCAAAATCTCCTGAAGCGCCGGAATAGGCGGGGCAAGGTAACGCGCCGCCCCCGCAGATGCAGGGACGGCGCGCGCCATGTCAGGTTAGTCAGCAGCGCTCAGGTTGATCGCGCTTTCCTTGCCGTTACGGCCGGTCTCGACTTCGTAGTTAAGGCGCTGGTCCTTATCGAGCGAGTGCATGCCAGCTGCCTGAACGGCAGAGATGTGCACGAAGCTATCGCCCGAGCCATCGTCAGGCTGAATGAAGCCGTAGCCCTTGTCGGTGTTGAAAAACTTGACGGTGCCAGTCTTGGCCATGGGGTGTTTCCTTTCAAGAAACGATCGGTTGCCTGCCCGCATTGTACGGACGACGAACCATTTTCAGGGTTCAACCCGAACGCGAATGCGAACGGGAGGCGTCAGGTCGTCAAGTGAAAGGAAGTCGCCGTCTGGTTTACGCCGGGGGGCCGCCGATCTGCATCGGTCGCCCAAGCGGCGGTCGTCAAAAGCCGAAGTCCGTCGCAAAATTCGACGTCAGCGCGGCCCATGTAGCATGGCAATGGCCGATCACCTAACGATTGCTCAGCAGACCTCGGATAACGGCTTGCCATCAGGGGTGACCGGCGCTATGCGCGCGCCTCCCAGAAGACATTTATGGGAATACGCGCGGGAGGATGGACCTCGGCCCATCCGCTTGACCGCTTACCATGAGCTGCCAGTCATCAACGATTGCGGCGACAGTGAGAAAGGAGGCCATTCATGGCCAAGAAGATCGACGGCTATATCAAGCTGCAGGTGCCTGCGGGCGCCGCCAACCCGTCCCCCCCGATCGGCCCGGCGCTGGGTCAGCGCGGCGTGAACATCATGGAATTCTGCAAGGCGTTCAACGCTGCGACGGGTGACATGGATAAGGGGATGCCGATCCCCACGATCATCACCGTGTTTGCGGATCGTTCGTTCACCTTCGTGACCAAGACGCCGCCGGCATCGTTCCTGATCAAAAAGGCCGCCAATCTGAAGTCGGGTTCGAAAGAGCCGGGCAAGGTTTCGGCCGGAACCATCAAGCGTTCGCAGCTCTCCGAGATTGCTGAAACCAAGATGAAGGATCTCAACGCGAACGATATCGATCAGGCAACGAAGATCATCGAAGGCTCCGCGCGTTCGATGGGCCTCGAAGTGGTGGAGGGCTAAGACCATGGTAAAGCAGACCAAGAAGCAGAAGCTCGTCGCTGATAAATTCGATGGCGAAACATTTTACACCGTTGACGATGCGATCAAGGCGCTGCGCGAAGTTGCCAGCAGCAAGTTCGACGAAGCGGTTGAAGTTGCCATGAACCTGGGTGTCGACCCGCGTCACGCTGACCAGATGGTCCGCGGGATGGTGTCGCTGCCTTCGGGCACCGGCAAGGACGTCAAGGTTGCGGTTTTCGCACGCGGCGAAAATGCCGAAAAGGCAACTGCCGCCGGGGCCGACAAGGTTGGCGCCGAAGACCTGATGGAAGACATGCAGAACGGCAATCTGGATTATGACCGCGTGATCGCCACGCCGGACATGATGGGTGTCGTTGGCCGTCTCGGCAAGATGCTGGGCCCCAAGGGCCTGATGCCGAACCCCAAGCTGGGCACGGTTACCCCGAACGTCGAGCAGGCGGTCAAGGATGCCAAGGGTGGCCAGGTTGAATTCCGTGTTGAAAAGCAGGGCATCATTCACACCGGCATCGGCAAGCTGTCTTTCAAGGATGCCGACATCAAGGCAAACTTCGAAGCGCTGACGCAGGCCATCGTTAAGGCCAAGCCGTCGGGTTCGAAGGGCAAATATGTCAAGAAGATCACGCTGACCAGCACGATGGGCCCCGGCCTCAAGGTTGATCTGGCCGAAGTCGAAGGCGCCTGATTTCCTAGCCTGAGGGACCGCCGTCAGGTGGTGCTCACGGTCTCATAATCGAGACCCTGCAATTGCAGACATGAAGGGGCCGGGGGGAAACCTCCGGCCCTTTTGCTATCGGCCCAGCATCCGGCGAAGCGCGCTTTCTGCGCCGCTGCGGCGGGCCAGAGCCTTGCCGCCCGCCACCGCCGCATCGAAGCCCGCCTGCGCCGCAATCAGCGCACGATTGGCCAGCGTGGGGCGCAGCAGCAGGAAACTGGCGCAGTCGGCACTGTGCGTCCCGAACAGCGCCTTGTGAGCGCCTTCGCCCTCAGTAAAATCGAAAAAGCGAAACTGCTCCTCGGCGAACAATGCCTCCAGCGCGGCCATTTGCAAGACCGTGCCGGGTGACAGGCTGGCATGCTGCGGATCGTAGCCGAGATAGGCATACACCAATGTCGCGCCATCAACCGGTAGATAGAGATAGGCGACCGGCTCACCATGCAGGAACAGCAGATAGGCACGCAGTCTGTCTCCTGCGGCCAATTCGCACGCCTCAGCCCGCGCCGATGGTCCTTCGGGCAGGCCCGCGTCGAGCAGCCGGGCCTGGTACGTCCGGCGTGACAGCGGCACTGCCAGATCGAGGAAGGTCTCGATCTCGGCAGGGGTCCGATAGGCTGTCAGCGCCAGTTCGCCTTCACCGGCTTGTTCAAACTTGCGCCGTTTGCGCCGCAGCGTGGAGCGGGTCTTGCCCGAAAACCGCGCCAGATAGCTGTCAAAGCTGCCTGTCATGTCGATATATGACCGCGCATAATCTTGCCGTACGCCAATCATGAAGCCGGGAAACCGGGCCTGCAATTGCGGGATCATCGCAATCGGTGCCGACAGCACTCTCAGCCCGTCAGCCCCGGCCAGATCAGGCATATCGGGCAGGCGCGCGACCAGTACATCTTCAAGCGAAAATGCGAGGGGGGCCAGCTGCCGCTGGACACTGGCAAGGCGGCGCGCGCCAAGTGTAAAACCCACCCGGTGAAGTTCTGCGGTCACAGAAACGGCGTCACTCCGCGCCATAAAGCGAATTGGCCAGCAATTGTTCGGCGATCCGTGCAGCGCTGCGCACTTCGCTATGCGGCATGGTGGCAGCCCCGGTCTCGTCACCGATTTGCGGTGGGCGGCTGGTGAAGGTGGCGCTGCGGGCACCGGAGGTTCCGGCCACCGATTCGCAGAACGATGCGAATCGGCCGCGCACGATGCTGTTGATCCTGGTGCGGTCGCGGCTGAGCAATTCGAAGCTGTGGCTGACAATATTGAGCATGGCGATATTCTCACGCACGGCAAAGCGCAGGGCGGCGGTCATTTCCCATGAGGATAAGGCGGTAATCTGGGCGTGCCGAAGACCGCCGAAACTGCGGATCGAACCCACCGGCACCTCAAGCGTGCCCTTATGGCGAAGCACCTTCTGATGCTGTGGGCCAAGCGTCAGGCGGCAATCGGAATCGCGCATGCCGGGAACATGGCTGCTGTCGTAGCGGATTTTGCAGCGTGCCAGCGCCCGCATAGTCGCATCGTTCACACCGTAATTTCCGGCGCGGAATGCTGTTGGGGCTGGGGCGCCTGCACGGACCAGATATTCGCACCCGATCTCGATCAGTTCGACCTGCTCGTCCTCGGTAAATTCATGCATCACGCGTCCCGTGCGGCTGCGCAGCGGATTGGCGTCACCGGCTATTTCGAGCCATTCGGGATGAAGGTGCAGTTGCACATCGTGGCCGCGCTTCAAGATCGGGCGGACCACCAGATCCACTGCCCGTTGACCCCATATCAGCGCGGGCATCGGGTCGACGAAAAACACGCCGGTCAGGCCATTGGCCTCCATCACATCCATCTGGTGGTGGATACCTGCCTCGCCATCGGCGGTGCGGCAGGCGATCGAGCGGTCAAAATTTTCGGCAAGCGCGCTCACGCCCAGCTGTGCGACCAGCCCGGCGGAATATTCGGTGTCGATGGTGATGTAGACCGCCGTCATGGCCGGGGCTGTAACATGACGTGGTTAATTATTCGAGGTGTCCGCCTCGCGGGGCAGGGCGCGCAGCTGGCGGGAATAGAGCCAGCCGATGCCAATCAGGCTGAAGCCCAGCGCCATGAAGCTGACGACCCGCAACAGCCCTTCCAGACCGGCAGCATCGAAGATGAAAACCTTCACGACGGCGATCAGCATCACGACCAGCGAACCCACGCGCCAGCTGCGCCGCGCCAGCCTGCTGCCGACGAACAGGAAGCCCAGCGCCAGCAAGATCCCGGTCAGCGAGCGCAACAGATCCTCGGTCTGGCCCAGCGGGACGCCAGCCATCACCGATCCAGCAAATGCCTGCCTCAGCAGAGTGATCGCCAGCAGGCTGACCAGTACCATCACGGCAGCGTCTGCGGGAAGGCGGGCGTGCTTGCCCAGCCAATTGCGCAGCAACAGCGCAGCGGCGATTGCAACGCCGTAAGCGGCGGCGGCGAGGTTGGCGACGGGCACCGGGCCAACCGCTTGCTCTGCCCACAGAGGATTGTGCAGCAGGCCGGAATACAGCGTGAAATGCGCCAGCGCCGCTGTGGCCAGACCAATCGCCTCTGTGCGCTGTTTGCCCAGCCGGGGTAGGTCGCGATTTGCCGCCCACGCCGCAGCCATCAGCAGTGCTTCCCACAAGGTCCGTTCCAGCAGCCCCTGCGTAATGAAGCGGGTGAAGGTTTCGATGGCGAACAGCTGCTTGAAGGCGACATGCGCGGCGATCAGAGTGACCAGCCCGGCCAGCGCGCCAGCAACCATGGGCACATCGGTTTTGACGCTGCGCACTGTAGCGACGGCAAGCAGAGCGGCTCCGGCGGGCAGGATATGCAGCAAGACAGATCGCATGAGCGGCAGCTCACCTATGAATACAGGACCACCGGCCAGCGACAAAATCGCGGCTGTCAGCCAGATTACCGTCGGCGGGAGTGCCCACAGACAGGTGATAGCTGCTGCCACCATTTGCGCGGCGATACGGGCGGGCTGGGTGATGACAAGGCCAATCGCCAATGTGGCTGCGGTCCACGCCAACACCGCGCCCGGCAAAACCTGCGCCAGCGCGCCATAGATCAGTGCAGTGCCAAGTCCCTCAGCGACTCGCCTCTGCGGGTCACTGGAATTGCGCCATGCCATCGCCACAAACGGCAGCGCGGCGGCGGTCCAGCGTAGCAGCCCTTTGACGCTGGTCGTCCGGTCATCAATCTGGGCGAGATTTTCGGCTTCCTGCACCAAGGTGAGGCTTGAAAACAGCGACAATCCTGTGATCACTGCAGCGAACCACAGCAACGCCGCAAGTTCTGGCGAGGAACGCTGTCGCAACAGCGCGAACAGCCCGCCAAAGACCGCCGCCGCCGCCAATGGTGCGCTCCACGCGGGCGTTATCATCAGCAGCGCGGCGAAAACGAGCGCGGCGGTAGAGCCAAGCGCGATTGCCAATTGGCGCGGTTCGTCCCGGCTCCAGATGCGCCAGGCGGCGAGCGCCGGAAAGGCGGCCAAGGCGAATGTCGCCAGCGCCAGCACGGGTTCGAACATATCACCGTCAGATTTGGCGAGAGTGGCATAGCTGACCACGGCCAGCCCCACAGCCGTCCCGCACAGTTGCCACAGATCGAACGCGCGATCCTCGCGCCGCCAGATCAGCGCCAGCGGCACCGCTGCGAACAGCCCAGCCAAGGCGGCGGCGACTGCGGCAAAACCCAGCGGCGCAGCACCGTCCCATTGTGCCAGCAGCAATATCCCGACGATTGCCGCCGCAGCATTGGCTTCGCGCAGTTCGGGCCGCCTCCATGCGAACCATGCCAGCGTGGCCCCCAAGATCAGATAGAGCCCCCAGGCCATCGCCGTGTAACCGCCCTGATCCACCAACAGTGCCAATTGCACGCTGGACACCAGCGCTGCGGCCAACCTTACCGGCCGCTCGAATTCCTGCTGGCCCAGCATGGCGGGCAGCACTGCGCCGAGCACGATGAAATAGAGCCCCAGCGCCAGCATCTCGGCAAAGCCGGGATCGCCAGCCAAGAGCAGCAGCGTGCCCCAGCCAAGCCCGCCGATAAGCGCAGCAATGCCCATCCAAGGGCGTTGCTGGCGGCGTCCTGAGAAGGCCAGACCCGCTGTCACCAGGCCAAGATACAGCGCGAGCAGCGGCAAGTTCGCCTCTTCGCCGCCCACCAATGCGGGCGCGGCGAAGCCACCAACCAGACCCAGCACCGCGCTGGGCAGGCCAAAACGGAAGGACAATGCGATGGCCGCCGCCGTCACTCCGGCCAGCCCCAGAAACGCTAGCGACTGCCCGATCAGGCCATATTGCGTGCCAGCCAGATAGAATGCAGCATAGAGCGTCGCCAAGCCTGCTCCGGCCAACGCTTGCCGCACACGCGGGTCCGCGACGCGCGCTTCCTGCCGATAGGCCAGTTCGGCCCCAGCCAGCAGCGAGAAGCCGAATGCAAACGCCATAATCACGCGCAGCAGCGGCGTGACCAGACCGCGCTCGATCGAATAACGCACAAGGAACACGCCAGCGACCGCCAATGTCACACCGCCAGCCCAGATCGGCAGACGGCGCCCGAAGATGTCCTCCAAGTCGAAGTTCCAGCCGCGCGGTTCTGGCTCGGGCTCGGGTTCGAGCTGCGGCTCAACCTCAGTGGGTTGCTCTTGAGGCGGGTCCGCTGAAACCAGTGTTACAGCATCGTCAGCCTCACTGGCCCTCAGCGCGACGGCAGGGGCTTCGACAGTCTCATCCTGCGCTTTATCCTCGGCTATTGGCTCCGGCTCGGCATTGTGCGCGGTCTCCGGTGTTTCCAGCCGCTGCAGATATTGCAAAGTCCAGTTCTGCGCCGTGTCCAGCGCATCCAGCCGCCGTTCAGCACGGTCCAGCCGCTGCCACAGATAGGCTGTGATACCCAGCAGGATGAGGATGAAGAACCACATCGGACGTGCCTATCCCGCAGCTACAAGGCTGGAGCGGTGCCGATGCGGCATAAGTCGAAGCGCGCGCGGTGTCAGATGCCACCCGGCGTAAAGTCGAAACCCGCCGCGCCAAGCCCGTCACACAGCGTGTCGAAGCAGCTTTGCAGTTCATCGGCATCGGTCGAGCGGATTACAAAATTGGCACCTACGCGGCCATCACGGAAGAACGGATAGCTGCCGATCTGACATTGGGAATGCGCCTTTTCAACTTCGCGCAGCAATTCGGACACTTCGCTTTCGGGAATGAAACCGCCCACAGTTTCGCTGATCAGCGGTGCGCCGCCTTCCAGCGTCCCGGTCAGCGCATCCAGCATTCCGGCGGTGATATGCGGCACCCCGGCCATCAGATGGACATTGCCGATCCGAATGCCCGGAGCGCCCGACATCCGGTTGGGGATCAGTTCGGCCCCTTCGGGCGTGCGCGCCATGCGCAGCCGCGCGTCGGTCAGCCCGCCCTTATCCGTATAATAGCGTTCAAGGATCGCGTGCGCTTCAGGGTGGATGATAACCGGCACGCCCAGCGCCGCGGAAACCGCATCCACGGTGATATCGTCATGCGTCGGGCCAATGCCGCCGGTGGTAAACAGATAGTCATAGCTTTCACGCAGCGCGTTGACCGCTTCGACAATCCGGTCCTGCACATCAGCGACCACGCGTACTTCGGACAGGCGGATGCCCTGCACCTGCAACCAGCTGGCGACCTGCGCGATGTTCTTGTCATGCGTGCGCCCGGACAGGATTTCGTCACCGATTACCAGCAGTCCGGCGGTATAAATGCGTGCGGTCATGGGCATTCTCTAACCATCCCGCAGCTTGCTGGCTACTACTCGGCGGCCTCAAAGACTTGGTCGTTCCCGGTTTTCGCAAAGACAAGGTTTCCATCATCCACGGGGTCTTTGCGCATATATACCCGGTCGCGAAGATAATCATGGCTCAACCGCCACGGATCGGCGAGAGAGCTTTTGGGCATAAGATGTTTTGCGCGCTGGATATAGCCGGAGGTGAAATCGAACATCTCATGATCTTCGATCACAGCGTCTTGCGGGATGACCGGGGTGGCAGAATGCGCCCCGGCGTCGCGCATATGGTTGAGAACGCGGCAGAGATATTGCGTGACCATGTCGACCCGCAAGGTGGCGCTGGCGTTGAGATAGACCACCAGCAGGGCAAAGTTCGGAATGCCATCGAACATGCAGTTCTTGTAGAAAAAGTGGTCGCTGAACACGACAGCTTTGCCATCAAGGCTGATGGCGATCTTGCCCGCGACCGCCAGCTGGAGTCCGGTCGCGGTAACGATAATATCGGCGGGCAGGAACCGCCCGTCCTTGAGCCTGACGCCGTCTTTCTCAATCGCGGTAATGTGCCCGGTGGCAATGGCGGCACGGTCCTCGACAATGGCGTCAAACAGATCGCCATCGCGCACAAAGCACATGCGTTCGTCCCACGGATTGTACGGGGGGGTGAAATCAGCTGCATTGTACTTGTCGCCAAGGTGGCTCTTGATATCCTTCTGCAACATGGCGACGACTTTTTTGGGCTTGGCTCTTGACCGTTTGAAGAACCAGTCGGTGAAAAACACATTGCGCTTCCGCAAGATTTTGTGCGCCAACTTTGCTGGTAAGATACGGTGCAGCAAATTCGCCATCCGGTCCTTGCCGGGCAGCGACATCACCCAGGTGGGCGTGCGCTGCAACATCGTCACGTGCCCGGCGGTTTCCGCCATTGCGGGCACCAGTGTGATCGCTGTCGCACCCGAACCGATCACCACCACACGCTTGCCCGCGTGGTCGAGGTCGGACGGCCAGAATTGCGGGTGGGCAATGGTCCCGGCAAAGCTGTCGCTGCCGGGAATTCTGGCATCGTGCGGCTGTTCGTAATCGTAATAGCCCGAGCCGAGATAGAGGAACCGCGCTGTCAGCGTGCTGCGGCCGCCCTGTGCATCCTCAACCGTTAAGTGCCACGCCGCGTCTTCGGCGCGCCAGTCGGCGGCGATCACGCGGGTGTTGAAGCGTATTTTCTCCCGTATGCCGCGATTGTCGACCACGCGGTGGAGATATTCCAGGATCGACGAAGCATCGGCAATCGAATCCTCATGCGTCCACGGTTCGAAATGATAGGACAGCGTTTGCATATCGCTGTCCGAACGTACGCCGGGATAGCGGAACAGATCCCATGTCCCACCCAACTGCTCGCGCATTTCCAGAACCGCGTAACTGCGGTCGGGGCTCAGCATCTCAAGATGCGCCGCCATGCCGATGCCTGAAATGCCTGCTCCGACGATAAGCACGTCGAAGTCGATGGCAGTTTGCGTCATGTGTCTCTCCAATGGCTATCAAACTAGCCAAGAGGCGGGGGATAGGCCAGCCTGCGTTTCAACCTGCAACCTTTTTGCCAGTTTAGCGCTGGTCTGCGGCCTGTGCTGCGAGCGAGCGGCGCCGCTCTGCAGGTGTCAGCGCCAGGAATTCATTGCCTGGCAGCGCTTCGTCGCCCTCAGTGCCAAAGGCCATGCGCGGCCCTGAAAAGCGCGCGAGCACAAGCACCATCAGCAGCGGCCCGACGTAGAACGGGCTCAGCCGCGCCAGTGTCAGCAGGCTGCCATCGCGTAGCACCGTGACAGAGGTGGCGATGATCAACGCATAGCCGATCCACGCCGCAGCGCTCCTCCTGCGGATCAGCAGCCAATTGTAGGCAGACGCATAGATCAGCGCGAATACTGAGGCTTGAATGATAATCCCGATATAGCCCAGTGACATCCAGCCCATGCCTGGCACCGATGCGGTCATCCCGGTGGGTGTGCCGTAATTCCACAATTGGAAGAACTGCACCGGTGAGCCTTTCGGCTTGTCCGGCCAAAGGGCGCGGGGGATGGGTTCAGTGAAAAGCTGTAGATTGCTGGCGAAATAATCCCACGTCCCGGTACGCTGCGGCACGGCGTAAACAATGTATTCGAAATATTCGAGATTGGCGAAATCCATTCCCTCCAGAGGATCAAGCTGGCGATCAGTGATATACGTGTCACCCGCATCGCTGCCGACCAGATCGCGCACCGCTGCGCCGCGGTCCATCACGATCTGGTTGAACGCGACCAGTGCGAACACCGCGAGCACCACACCGCGCCAGTCAAACCAGCGGCGTCCGCGCTCCAGCAGGAACAGCACGCCGATAGCAACCACTGTGTAGATCAGCGGTGCCCGTCCGCCGGACCCGCTTTGCAAGACCACAAACGCGCCAAAAATTGCCCAGCCCCACAGGCGATAGCGCGATAGCCACAAGGCCATGATAACCAGCGGCGCCAGCATCAGCGCGGAATCGGTGAACCAGCCATTGCCGTCCACATTGAACTGCACCCCGGTGGCGGCATCGGTCATCATCGTGTCGAATTCGTTCACGCGGCGGCGCCAATTGCCGATCTGCGAGGTGATGGCGAGCGGCGCGATTACAGCTGCGACGATGGCGATGGGCTTGGTCAGGCGGGCCCGCACGCCTCTGATCTCGTCAGCTGCGATCTGCGCAACCGGCTCGCTCGCCACGCGCAATGATACCAGCACAAAGGTCAATAACGCCAGATTTGCGCCCAGGATCACAGTGATCTTGTCATCCATCGAAGGCTGGAAATTGTACAATCGGTAAATGAAATCGAAATCGTACAGGCGCGCCACAATCGGGCGGAACACGAAGATCAAACCGTGAAATGCCAGATAGACTGTTGCGGGATGCATAAGACTGGCCGCGCGGTGCCGGGCATAGGCGGAGACCACCAATGCAAAGACAATCAGAGAGGCGGCCAGAAGGAAGTCGTACACGGTTCACTCAAGATGGCAGTTGCGCGACTTTAGGCGCTGCACCCGCCGCTGCAAGGGCGCGCTTTAGCGCGGGCGGGATATAATGCGCGCCAGCTTGGCAATATCGCTCATTCGTTCGCGGATGAACAGCGATGCCAGGAATTGGCCCGGGGTCAGCGCAATATCGCGCAATACTATGCGGAAAGCTGGAACTGTGTGAACCAGCTCTGCTGGAATTAGCATCAGCAAAACCAGCACCAGCGGCACCCCGATATGGGCCAGACCGCCCGCCGCGAGCAGGCAAAAAACGGAGCCTGCGAAGTATAGTACCGTCAGTCTGCCCTGACGGTTCTGCGCTGCGATCAGGGCGTGCGGCGTGGTCGCCAGCGCCCGGATGATCGCTGCCATCATCAATACTGCAGCCACTGGCAGATCGAATTCGGTCTTGCCGACGCTGAGCAAGCGCTGCGCCAGCGGTCCGCACATCAGCAGTGCTGCGCCGAACCCCACCGACAGCAGCGCAGTGATTAATGTCATGGTGGCCAACTGGCGGCGGCGAGGTTCAGGATCGGCATCGCGATATCCCGCCTCGTAGAATTGAACACCGTAAATCACCGAGGTGAGCAGATCGATCATTCTAACCAGCGTTCGCGTCGCGACAAAAGCGGCAAGCATAGCCGCGCCATACCGCGCTCCGACCAGCAAAGCGTAACCTTGCAGATTGATCGCGTAGACCACCGGGATCAGCATGAAGGCTGTCGATGGCTTCCATAAACTGCGAACCACGGGCCCGATCCGTGATGCCCCCCGATGGAACATCTCGGGCGCGATGCGAATGGCAATCACCAGCACCACCAGCAGATATACCAGCCGCATTATCGCCAGCGCCATGGCGAGCAATGCAAGGGATGTGCTTTGCGAAACGCAGACAGCAACTACCGCAACTTCGGCAAGCAAACCGAGATTAATGAGGAGCGTTTGCAGCGGATACCGCCCGGCAACCCGGAACGGAAGGCTGAGCACAGCTATCTGGCTAACCGCGAAAATATATACCGCCAGCCAGAACAGCGTCGGCAGCAGCGCAATATCTGATGTCATCTCGAAGCCGTCGACTATTCTGTCCTCGAAAGGCAGCGCCAGCGCCAAAAACAGCCCGGCCAGCGCCAGCGTTGCCACTGTAGATAGCGCCCATGTCACGCGGAAATTTGCGCGCGCATCAGCCATGTCGCCCCGCTGCGCCGCTGCCAGCGCAGCATTTCCGCCTGCACCAGAAAACGCTAACCCCACCACAGAGAGGTATGCCGGCAGGGCAAACAGCACCATCCACGACCCCACACGTTCGGCGCTCCAACTGGCGAACAGGATTGGTAGCATCGCCAGCTGCGCAGCCACCCGGCTGACTATGCCAAACAGGAAGGCCAGCGTGCCGCGGGCCAGCCTCCGGTGATCGGGATTTGTCATTCGGGCACTGCGCTCAACGATCGGGGTCGCGCCCGGGTTCGTCCAGCTCGCGCATGATGTGGCTTAGGACGGTGGGGTGCAGCGGCCGTTCGAACTGCGCGCCGACAACGCTCCCCTCGCGCCAGCGCACTATTGCCGGGATCGGGCCGATATTGCCCACTCTCACCAGGATATTGCTGCCGTCATCCAGAACCGAAAACTTGTCGAAAAACCGGCAGCCATATTCCGAGATGTCTTTGATCCACACGTCGCGCTTCCCGCCCTGACGCGCGCGATAATGCCCGGCGACCTGTACATGATGACGTTCTTCGCGGCGGTGGTTCTCAGACATCGCTGTTCCCGTGGTTCGCATGCAAGTCTTAGCTTTGCATGCGCAGAGCGCAAGTCGTGCGCATTGCATGGCTCGCTTTGCGCGGCGCAGCGCGTTAGGTGCAGGCAGCGCAGGGAGAGATTGTGGGCATGACGAAAGAGAGCAGCGACAATCGTTACCGGGTGACATCAATCGACGTGGCCGAACGCGCAGGGGTCAGCCAGTCGACTGTCAGCCGGGCGCTTGCCGGATCCGAAACCATTACCGAGGCCACCCGCCGCCGTGTCGAACAAGCGGCCGAGGAACTGGGCTATCACGTCAATGCGCGCGCAGCCGGATTGCGCAAGGGCCAGACCGGTACCATCGCGATCGTGGTGATCGGGCGGGCCGGGCAGGGCGCAGCGAGGATCAATCCGTTTTACTACAGCCTGCTGGGCAGCACCTGTGCCGCAGCAGCGGAACGCGGGTTTGAGGCGCTGGTCAGCTTTCAGGCCGAACCGGAAGAGTTTTTCGGCCACTACGTCGCCCGCCGTCAGGCAGATGGGCTGGTGGTGATCGGTACGGCGACCAATGGCGCGGCATGGGACTATTTCCGCGATCGCGCCAAAGACAGTGATGAAATCGCCTTCTGGGGCTCCCCCTTTGACGATGCGGTATGGGTGCGATCAGACAATCTCTCCGGTGGCCAGCAGGCTGTGGCCCGGCTGGTGGCGGGCGGGGCAAGAGATATCGTGTTCGTCGGTGACACCAACTCGACACAGCGGCAATTTAGCGAACGCTATGACGGCTATTGCCAAGGCATGGCGGCAGCCGGTCTCACCGCGCACCCACCGATTGAATCGGGCGGGGAGGACCGCGTGGCGCAGGGGCGCGAGGCTGTCACACGGCTGCTCGCCCAAGGGACTGTATTCGATGGCCTGTTTTTCGCCTGCGATGCGATGGCACTGGGGGCGCTGGAAGAACTGGCTGCGCGCGACGTGGCGGTGCCCGGCGCAGTGGGTGTCATCGGCTTTGACGGACTGGGCACGGGCGAATTCAGCAGCCCGCCGCTGACCACGGTGGAGCCGGATTTCGCGCAAGCGGGCCGGCTGCTGGTACAAACCGCATTGGCCGGCGCAGACGAGAAAATCGAATGCCGTGTTCCGGTGCGGCTGGTCGAGCGCGCCAGCGTCGGCTGAGATATGGCCCATTACCGGGTTTGCCAAAGGGCATACCGCCTCCCTAAGAGGCGGTGAGAGAGAATTTTGGGGAGACTTCCATGAAAACCAGCATCGCCTCCGTTCTGGCCGTTTTGTTTGCCAGCCAGCCCGCATTTGCGCAGCAGCCCGACCCAAGCCCCAATCCGGTTGAAGAGCAGGAGGTCGATGCCTCACAGGATGATGGCCCGCGTGAAGGCAGTGGACAGGAAGCCAATGCCGCGCCCGCTGTCCCCAATGCCGACACCGCCGATGCAGACGATGCGAAATGGGATGTCTCCGCGCCGCGCGGGGCGACTGTAAAACAGATCGCGATCAGCACTGACGAAGGCACTTGGATGGATGTCGACGTATCGCGCGACGGGCGGATGCTGGCGTTCTCGATGCTGGGCGACATTTACACCATGCCGATTTCAGGTGGCACGCCGACGCGTATTGCAGAAGGGCTGGCATGGGAGGTTCACCCGCGTTTCTCGCCCGATGGCCGCCGTATCGCTTTCACCTCGGACCGCGGTGGCGGTGACAATATCTGGGTTATGAACACCAATGGTTCGGACAAGAAGCAGGTCACCAAGGAAGATTTCCGCCTGCTCAATCAGCCGGGCTGGTCGCCCGATGGCGAATATATTGTCGCCAAAAAGCATTTCACCACCGGGCGCTCGCTCGGCACGGGTGAGGTGTGGCTGTATCACGTTTCAGGTGGCGGCGGCGTACAGCTGGTCAAACGCTCCAGCGAATCGCTGCAGAAGGAATTGGGCGAGCCGATTTACGCGCCCGATGGCAAATCGATCTATTACACCCGCAACACCACCTCGGGATCGACCTTCGAATATGCGCAGGATTCCTTGCAGGGCACCTTTGCGATCGAACGCTACGATATTGCCAAGGGTGAAGTGACCACAGCCGTAGGCGGTTACGGCGGCGCGGTGCGGCCAACCCCGTCCCCCGATGGCAAGCACATTGCTTTCGTGCGCCGTGACAAGGACCAGTCACAGCTGTGGGTCAAGGATTTGTCCAGCGGCAGCGAACGGATGATTTACGGCTCGCTCGACGCCGACCTGCAGGAAACCTGGGCGGTGTCGGGCGTCTATCCCAACATGGGCTGGACCCCCGATGCGGGCAGCATTGTATTCTGGGCTGGCGGCAAATTGCGCCGCATCAATGCCGATGGTTCGGGCGAGGCGGTCATTCCGTTTAATATCTCCGACACTCGCGGCGTATCCGATGCGCCGCATCCGGTAATCCCGGTGGGCGCGGACAGCTTTACAACCAAGATGACCCGCTTTGCCTCGGTCTCTCCCGACGGGCGCACGGTGGTGTTTGAAAGTCTGGGTAAGCTGTACACCAAGCCGGTCGGCAGCACCGCCGCGCCGCGCCGTTTGACGGCCGCTGGCAGTGAAGCGCTGGAGCTGTGGCCCACCTGGTCGCGCGACGGACGGCGGTTGGCCTTTGTCCGCTGGACCGATGCGGGTCTTGGCGAAATCGTGGTGAGCGATGCCAATGGCCGCAATGCGCGCAGCGTGACCCGCCAGCGGGGCCATTATGCGGTGCCGCAGTTTTCGCCCGACGGATCGACCATCGTGTTTGAAAAGCGTTCGGGCGGCTATCTGACCTCGCCAGAGTTTTCCGAGAACGAAGGGGTTTATTCGGTTCCGGTCGCGGGTGGCACCCCGCAGTTGATCGCGCGCGATACGGCTGACCCGCAATTCGGCGACAGCGATGACCGCATCTTCATGCTCGCCCGCAATGATGGCAAGCTTCAGCTGATCTCCAGCGACCGCAGCGGAGAGGCGCGCCGCGTCCATGCCGAAGGCGAACTGGCAAATGATTTCCGGGTATCGCCAGATGGGCGTTATCTGGCCTTCCGCCAGAATTATGAAGTCTTCGCCATGCCGCTGATGCCCGGCGGGCAGGCGGTGACTGTGGGTGAGAAAGCCAGCTCTCTGCCCGTGACCCGCGTCAGCAAGGGCGGCGCGGAATATATTGGCTGGGCGCAGGATGGCCAGACGCTGACCTGGTCGATGGGTCCGGTGCTTTACCGGGCCAGCACCGGGGCGCTGTTCCCCAATGCGCCGCGTGCCGAGGATGCGCCGAAATTCGTGCCCCCGACGCAGGGGACATCGCTGGCGCGGACAGTGGCGGCGGACAAATATGCCGGGACTACCGCGCTGACCGGCGCGCGGGTGCTGACCATGGCGGGCGATGGCGCAGGCGCAATCGACAATGGCGTGATCCTGATCCGGGGTGACCGGATCGCCGCCATCGGCAGCGCAGACAGCGTGACAATCCCCTCAGGCGCGAAGATCATCGACCTTGCGGGCAAGACTGTCATGCCCGGCCTGGTTGATGCCCATGCGCATGGGCCGCAGGGCGTGGGCGATCTTGTCCCGCAGCAGAACTGGGCGCTGACTCAGGCGCTGGCGATGGGGACCACCACGGTTCACGATCCATCATCCAGCGCCAGCATGATCTTTGCCGCTGCCGAACGCCAGCAGGCCGGTATGCTGCTGGCCCCGCGTATCTTCTCGACTGGAGAGATTGTTTACGGGGCCAAGGCGCCGGGCGTCTATGCGCGTATTGACGGCTATGAGGACGCACTGGCGCATATTCGCCGGATCAAGGCGCAAGGCGGGGTGTCGATCAAGAATTACAACCAGCCGCGCCGTGAACAGCGCCAGCAGGTTGTCGCCGCCGCGCGGGCAGAAAACATGCTGGTGGTCGCCGAAGGCGGTTCACTGTTCGGCATGGACATGAATTTGATCGCGGATGGCAATTCCACCGTCGAACACAATGTCCCCGTCGAACATTTCTATGAAGATGTGCTGCAATTCTGGGGCCAGTCGCAGACCAATAACACGCCCACTCTGGTGGTCACGTATGGCGGCCTGGCGGGTGATCCTTACTGGCGTCAGGCGACCAATGTGTTCGACAATCCGCTGTTGGTGCACACGCCGCCGCGGATGCTGCTGGCCGATACAGCGCGCCGCACGACTGCACCCGAATGGGCTTTTGTCGACGATGACAGCGCGCGTGAAGCGGGCAAGCTGGCCAAGCGCGGGGTCAGGGTGGCGATTGGTGCACACGGTCAACAAGCCGGAGTCGCGGCGCATTGGGAGATGTGGAGCTTCGCACGCGGCGGGATGACCCCGACAGAATCGCTGCGCGCGGGCACTATCGAGGCGGCACGTTCGCTGGGTATGGAACGCGATATTGGCAGCCTTGAAGTCGGCAAGCTGGCCGATCTTGTGGTGTTGGATGCCGATCCCAGCGTTAATATCCGCGAATCCGACCGGATCACTCAGGTCATGCTGGGTGGCCGGATGTACGATGCGCGGACCATGAACGAGGTCGAGACCGGATCTGCCACCCGTCTGCCCTATTGGTGGGAATAAATCCTCGCGCCCATTCGCGCCGCCTCAGGCAGCGCGAATGTGGCCGAGGAAGCGATCGACTTTCTGGCGCAGCGCGGCGGCCTGGCCTTCAAGATCATTGGCTGAACCCAGCACCTGGCTTGCCGCAGCCCCGGTGGCGAGCGAGGTTTCGCGCACCTGACCGATATTGCCGCTGACCTCGTCTGCGGCGCGGGCGGCCAGATCGATGCTGCGCGCCAGATCCTGACCCGCAACCGATTGCTGATCGACCGCCGAGGCAATCGAGATAGCCGTGGTTTCCAGCTGCTTGATCTGTTCGCCAATGGACCGTAGCGCGTTGACGCTGGCGCCGGTTGAATCCTGCATGCCGCGGATCTGCTCGGCAACTTCTTCGGTTGCCCGGCTGGTCTGCGCGGCCAGTTCCTTCACTTCGGAAGCAACCACCGCAAACCCGCGACCCGCTTCGCCGCCGCGTGCTGCCTCGATCGAGGCGTTCAGCGCGAGCAAATTGGTGCGCTGGGCGATGGTCTGGATCAGTTCGACAATCTGACCAACCTGATCTGCAGCAGTCGCCATGGCCGAAATCGTGCCATCGGCACGGCCTGCGGCATCGGTGGCCGCACGGGCCAGCTCTGCCGAATGTGCGGCCTGACGGCTGATCTCGCCAATCGACATGGCAAATTCGTCCGAGGCAGCTGCAGCAGCGGTAACTCCGCCTGATGCCTCTTCCATCGACCGCGTCACGAGGGCCGCCTGTCCGGTGGCTTCGTCTGCGGTTGTGGCCATTTCCTTGGCGGTGGATTGCAGCTGGCTGGAAGCGGCAGCGACACCGCCGACGACATCGCTAATGCTGCTTTCAAATTCGCCAGCAAGTTTGACCAGCTCCAGCTTGCGCCGTTCAGCGGAATCCTTGCGGCCCGCGAACAATTCATCAAGCTTCAGACCAGATTTGGCAAATACTTCCAGCGCCCGCGCAATGTCCCCGATTTCATCGGTACGGTCCAACCCGCGCAACTCGATATCGCGTGCACCCTGCGCAAGGCGGGTCATTTCATGTGCTACACTTTGCAAAGGCTCGACCGAATCTTTAAGCATCCGGCGCAGGCTAAGCAGTCCGAAAAACACGCCAAACGCGCCAAGCAGCAGAACGGGATAACGAATCGCTTGCGCGCCTTCGCCGCCGGCAAACAGGGTGAACAGCGTAACGAGAGCCAGACCGAGCATCGGCACGCCTGCGGTAAATTGCAGCTTGCGGCCGACAGGCAGGCGATTGAACCAGCTCGCCAGCCAGTACCGCTGGCTGTCATCAAAAGACTTTGCCACCTCAACGCGGGCGATTTCGTCTTTCAAATCATCTTCCATGAGATGGATCTGCGCTGTCATCGTCAATCCTTACCTGTGGTGGACGCTCAGCGGTAACCGAGTATCGTTAGTTTCCGGTTAAGCAGCCCGCACATGGCTGACGAATTCGTCGACATGGCGGCGCAGCGCGGCGGCCTGGCCTTCAAGATCATTGGCTGAACCCAGCACCTGGCTTGCCGCAGCCCCGGTGGCGAGCGAGGTTTCGCGCACCTGACCGATATTGCCGCTGACCTCGTCTGCGGCGCGGGCGGCCAGATCGATGCTGCGCGCCAGATCCTGACCCGCAACCGATTGCTGATCGACCGCCGAGGCAATCGAGATAGCCGTAGTTTCCAGCTGCTTGATCTGTTCGCCAATGGACCGCAGCGCATTAACGCTGGCGCCGGTTGAATCCTGCATGCCGCGGATCTGCTCGGCAACTTCTTCGGTTGCCCGGCTGGTCTGCGCGGCCAGTTCCTTCACTTCGGAAGCAACCACAGCAAAACCGCGACCTGCTTCGCCGCCACGTGCGGCCTCGATTGAGGCATTGAGGGCGAGGAGATTGGTGCGCTGGGCAATGGTTTGGATCAATTCGACAATCTGACCAACCTGATTTGCGGCAGTCGCCATATCCGAAATTGTGCCGTCGGCCCGGCCTGCGGCATCGGTGGCCGCACGGGCCAGCTCTGCCGAATGTGCGGCCTGACGGCTGATCTCGCCAATCGACATGGCAAATTCGTCCGAGGCAGCTGCAGCAGCGGTAACACCGCCCGATGCCTGTTCCATCGAAGTGGCGACCATTGCAGTCTGCCGCGTCCCCTGTTCGGCAGCCGAGGCCATCGAACTTGCGGTGCTTTGCAGCTGGCTTGAAGCGGCAGCGACACCGCCGACCACTTCACCCACGGTCGATTCAAATTTCTCGGCAAAGCGGATCAAGGTTTTGTCTTGTGCCGCCCGCATACCCTCGCGTTCATCAGCCATTTTCTCAAACTGCCACGCTTTGCGGCGGAAAACTTCGAGCGCGCGGGCGAGATCGCCGATCTCGTCGCTGCGGTCAGTCGCCGGAATGTGGAGATTCTTGTTGCCTCCCGCGAGTTGAGTGGCGGCGTCGGTCATCTGGCACAGCGTGCCCGAAACGTCGCGCGCGAGATAGCGCGAGCTGAGAAAAATCATCGTGATCCCCAGAAATGCGGACCCAAGAAAAGCGACAAACAACCACATGACTGAGCGGCGCGAATTTGCATCGGCAACCGCCCCGATCTCTTCCATCTGGCCGCGCGTATCGCGCGCCAATTCGACGAATTCCTCACCATCAACATAAATGCTGTCGGCAAAAGCCTGCCACTCGGAGGCACTGCCGCGCGAACTGCTGGCCGCAGCAACCCGTGTACCAAGCGAAGCCAAATCCTTGTTTAGTAAATCAAGTTCGGGAAGCACCCCCGGAGCCACGTCGCGCGCTGCGCTTTCAACTTTACCCAATTCGCGGTCGGCGCTCTGGAAGGCATCATGCGCCGAGATCAGGTCATTCTTGTCGCCGGATATAGCATAGTGCTGCGTGTACAGCCGCCCCTGGTCGATATAACCGACCACGCGTGCTGCCTCTACGGTTGCATTGGACAGCACCATGCGCTCAGCGCGCAGTTCCAGCGCGACATAGGCACCGATCAGCGTTGCCAACAAGGTGATAACGACGGCGCTGATATTGGCCAGCGCGATCATGCGCAGCTTGCCGGAGACAGATTTCCCGGTGAACCAGCCGCCAACTCCGCTGCGCGGTTCCTCTTTGGCTATTTCGGCAAAGTCATAAGCGGCCGCTTGCGGCGCATCCGCAAGTTCTACTTCATGTTCGGCAACCACGCCGTTTACCATATCTTGCAGCGCGCTCATGCGACCCTCGAACTTTCAGGTGTTGTCGTTGGCGTCTCGTCTGAAACGGCCATTGTATCGGTTGGAATATCAATGCGTTTGCCCAGGTGCTGGGGGATCTCTTCCGCAGGCAGTGCCTTGAAATAGAGCCAGCCCTGGATCTGGTCGCAGCCAGCGGCGCGGACCATATCAGCCTGCGCCTGAGTCTCGACACCTTCGGCAGTGACGGCCATTTTCATGGCACGGGCCACAGTGATGCTGGACAGCATTACGGCGCGGCTGCCGTCATCTTCACCGGCCTGAACCACCAGGCTGCGGTCAAGCTTGAGCTTTTCAAAGCGGAACTGGCGAAGGAAACCGATCGAGGCATAGCCGGTGCCAAAGTCATCGAGCGCGATCTTGACCCCGAAGCCGCGCAGCACGGCCAGACTGCGCTCGGCAACCACCGGGTCTAGCACCAGACAAGTTTCGGTGACTTCCAGCTCAAGCCGTTCGGGATCGAAGCCTGTTTCCTCAAGGATATGACCAAGCTGGATTGGAAATTCCGGATTGCGCAGCTGCGCCGCCGACAAGTTCACCGACAGCGTAATGTCGTCCCATTCCAGCGCATCGCAGCACGCCTGCCGCAGCACCCACAGACCGATGGCGTTGATGAAGCCGCTTTCTTCGGCGACAGGGATGAAGATGTTCGGGCCGACATTTTTGCCGTCGGGCCGCTCCCAGCGCAGCAGGCATTCAACAGCAACCACGCGGCGTGTATTGCTGTCCACCAATGGCTGGTAGTGCAGGCAAAATTCCTGATTGGCGAGTGCGAAGCGAAGCTCGTCGTCCATTTCCTTGAGCTGTTCGCGGCTCTGGTCGAACGCGGTGCTGAACCAGGTGCAGCGCATCTTGCCGCCGCGTTTGGACACATACATCGAAACGTCGGCCTGACGCAGCAACTCGGAGGAGGTTGATCCGTCTGACGGATTGCGGCGGGCCAGACCTATGCTGGCCCCCAGAGTCAGGCGGCGGTCTTCGACCTTGACCGGCTTTGCCAGCCGTTCAATCACGCGGCGGCAAGCGCCTTCGAGTAGCGTGCCGGCCAATTGCCCAGCCATCAAGATGGCATATTCATCGCCGCCAAGCCGGTAAACCGTGCCTTCCTCGCCAGAAATTTGGGTCAGGATGTGGCCGCATTCCTTCAAAGCTGCATCGCCAACGAAATGGCCATAATGGTCATTGACCAGCTTGAAGCCATCAAGGTCGATCAGGGCGAGTGCAATTTCGTGACCGGATTGAATTTCGCGTTTGATGTCGCTGTGCAAGGCGCGGCGATTGGGCAACAGGGTCAGGCTGTCGCTGCGGCTGAGTTTTTCCAGTTTGCGAATGTGCCTGACGGCCATAAATGTCAGCACGGCCACCGTCACTGCGAAAACGCCGGATCCGGCGATGATGATATCCGGCGCTGATGCAAAACCAAAGCTTGGGATGATGACCGCCAGCATCGTAGTGACAAGGAAAATCATGCCCAGGACCAATACCGGTCCGAGCACCATCATCTTCGTTTTTCTGCCACCCTTATCTGGATTGAAACTCACGGTTTCCCCCATGATGCGCCCATTACTTTGTCTCTTGCGATCGGGATTAGGTATCATTCGCTAAGGAAGCGTAAACTTGTGGTTTACCTTGTTTCGAAAAGGCTTTTGCACGGTGGCTAGCGCTGGATCAGGCGGTCGCCCGGCACAGCGCTTCACTCACTGACGGAACGGTTTTCTTCAGTTGATAAAGCGCTGAGCCAAGGTCGGCCGGTTCGAACCGATCGGTCTGGCCGACGACAGTCTCGCCAGCGCCCAGCATCAGCCAGCCGTCCGCGGCCGTAGCCCCTGCCAGCCGCTCGAAAGCGGCACGGCGGACCTGAGGATCGAAATACAGCAGGACATTGCGGCATAGCACCAGATCGAAACGTCCCGGTGAGGGCGGGTAATCGAGAATGTTTTGCTGCTGGAACCGGGTCATCGCCCGGATCCGGTCGCTTGCCTGCCAACCCTGCGGCGTCTCGTTGAAGAAGTTGAGCATCTGGGCGACGCTGATGCCGCGCTGGATTTCAAATTGCGAATAAGCGCCCGAACGGGCCTGCGCGATGGCCTTGTTCGACACATCAGTGCCCAGGATGTCGATATCCCAACCCTGCCAGCGCCCCGGCTGTTCAGCGAACACCATCGCCAGGCTCAGGACTTCCTGCCCGGTCGAACAGCCCGCCGACCAGATCGAAATCTTTTTGGTCGCGGCGCGTTTCTTCGCCAAATCGCCCAGCACCTGATTGGCCAGTGTCGAAAAATAAGCGTGGTCGCGGAAAAAATAGGTTTCGTTGTTCAGCAGCGCTTCGACGACCTTGGTCGCCAGCTGATGTTCGCCGGGCCGTTCCAGCATACAGGCCAGCTGGTCGACATTGTGCAGATCAAGCTCGCGGAACAGGCCTGACAGCGCAGTGGAAACGCGCCAGCGGCGGTTTTCGGTCAGCTGCTGCCCGGTTCGGGCCGCCAGCAAATCGGCAATGATGCGGTGGGATGCGTCGTCTAGCGCCATGCGTCTGCTCCCACCATCGTCAGCAGTTTTTCTGCCAGACCTTCTGGTGGTAGCACAGCGGCGGCGACACCGTTTTCGGCGACGGCGCGGGGCATGCCCCACACCGCGCTGGTGGCGGCATCTTGCGCTAGAATGGTCCCGCCAGCATTGGCGATGGCCTGCGCGCCATCGGTGCCGTCACGGCCCATGCCGGACAACAGCACGCCGGTAACATGGCCGTCATAGACTTCTGCCAATGTCTCGAACATCGGATCGACCGAAGGCGTGCAGCCGCTCTTGGCCGGATGATAGGCAAGCCCGGTAACGAACCGGCCTGCAGATTTGCGCACGATCATGTGGCCGTGGCCAGGCGCGATAACGATGCTGCCCTTGGTGATTTCCACGCCTTCATCGGCCAGCACTGCCTTGCGACCAGCGGCCATTTCCATCTGCTTGGCAAACACTGAAATGAAGCTGGCCGGCAGATGCTGCGTGATCAGGATCGGCAGATCGAAATTGGCGGGAATTTTGCGCAGGAACAGGTTCAGCGCGTGAATGCCGCCGGTTGAGGCACCGATAGCGATGACCTGCGGGCGCTTGCCGATACGGGCCTTGCGCGGGGAGGGCGCGGCGGCGGCAGTGTTTGCCTCCGCTTCTTTCTCGGCAACGCCGGAGCCAAGCGCGCGGATCTTGCCGAGCAGCGAATCGCGATAATCATCGTTGAAACCGCCCGGGCGCGGCTTGAGCATGGTGTCGGCGGCGCCCATCGACAGTGCGGTGAGCGTGTGCTCGGCACCTTCGGCGGTCAGCGAGGACACGACCAGCACTTGGGCACCGCCCGAGGTCTCAAGCATCTTGGGCAGCGCTTCGAGGCCGCCCATACCGGGCATTTCCAGATCGAGGAGGATCACATCGACCTCGGTCGAACGCAATTCCATCAGCGCCCGCTCGGCAGTACCGGCGGTGGCGACGATTTCCATGTCGCCTTCACGCTGGATCATGCGCGAAAACACCGTTCGCACAGTCAGAGAATCGTCGACGATCATCACCTTTACGACACCGGGATTTGTCCCGCCGCCCGGCGCAATGATCCTGTCTTTTCGAAGCAAGGCACTCATCTGGCGGCCCTCAGGCCATGCCAACAAGCTGGAGCTTGATCTGCAGCGTCTCGTGATCGAATGGCTTCATGACATATTCGTCCGCACCGGCGCTGATCGCCTCGCGGATATGCGCAACATCGTTTTCGGTGGTGCAGAACACCACCTTGGGCTTGCCGCCGCCATCGCGCTGGCGCAGCTGGGTGATGAATTCGATGCCCGTCATAACCGGCATATTCCAGTCCAGCAGAACCACATCAGGCATATTTTCAGCACAGCGGTTCAGGCCTTCCTGGCCATTTTCGGCTTCCTCGACAGCAAACCCCAGAGTCTCCAGGATATGCCTGGAAACTTTACGGATTACGCGCGAATCATCGACGATCAGGCAGGTTTTCATGTGATGTGACCTCATTGAGTAAGCATCGGTGTCTAACCGAAAGCAGTAACTATTCGCTTAAGCCGCGATTGCGACAGGACCGGCAACCAGCGCGGCGATATCGATCAGCAGCGCGGGGCCGCCATCGGTTTCGACCATGCCGGTTGATGCACGTTGCCATTCCGGGCCAAACCCGCCCGGAACAGCGATGGGCTCGCTGCGCGCCTCGCCCACGTCATAGGCAGCCTCGACCAGCAGGGCATAAAGGTGGCCATCCACCTCGACCACCGCTGCGCGCTCGCCCTTGCCGCGTCCGGCGCTCTGCAGCCCCAGCGCCAGCGAGCAGTCGAGGACTGTCAGCGCCTGGCTGCGCAGGGCTGTTAGCCCGCAGATAAAGTCGGGGGTGGCAGGGATCGGTGTGATCTCGTCAATCTCGATTACCGACTGGACCCGCACGGCAGGGATCGCCGCACGGCGTCCGGCGATCAGACACATCAGCAGAAGTTCGTTCATGCCACACCTCCGCGGCGGACTTGCTTGAGCGCGGCGAGCAGGCCGTCGCGGTCGTAGCGATAAATACTGTCCTGACCGTCTTCGTCAGGTTCGGAACGCAGGCGGATGACGCTGCGAGCCACGGCCGGCGTATTGGCGGCGGCCTCTTCTGCCAGCATGATGGCAACGTCTGCTTCTTCAGCATCATCGTGTGTCACGCGGTATCCGGCGGCTTCGACCAGCGGTTCAAGAATGGTCCGCGCCCAATCGCTGTCGGCCGGGATGCGGCAGCTCAGCGGATGGCTTTCGCGGCGCGGTGCGCGGTGCAGGGCGAACAGGCCATGTCCGTCGATCACCGGCACCGGATGGCCATCGACCAGCGTCACGCCTTCGATTGTCGGATCGCCCGAAACGGGAACGATTTCGCCCGCCATTTCGGTTGCATCCAGCACTTCGCGAACAGCATAGACCAGTTCGCATTCGCCATCGGACAGGCGCAGCAAGCGGCAGCGTTCGTCAGGCAGCGCCCCGCGATCCTGACCGACCAGCGCAAAGATGCTGCCATCAATGACCGCCTGCGCACGCGCGCCTTCGATATCAATTGCCATCCGGTCGATGGTGTCGATGCGGCGGACCAGTTCGAGCCGGACCGCACGGCGGCGCCCGTCGAGGCCGGTGAACAGCATGATCGGCACACTGCGCGCCGTTTCTTCCTGTGCGACCTCTTCAACTGCATTGGCCTTGCCGCGCGTTTCGCTGACCAGCTGGCGCATGGCGGCGATGCTGGGCAGGTCGAGCAGCATCATGGGCCGCCCGTCGTCCAGCAGAGTGGTGCCGGCATAAAGTTTGGTATCCATGATCGCCGGGGCAATCGGCTTCACCACCACGTCTTCGTGATCGTAAACCCGGTCCACGGCCAGCGCGAACACGTCATCGGTAGCGAGCCGGACCAGAACCAATGTCTGCGCGGTCCAGTCGAATGTATTGTCGGTTTCCTCGCCAAGGATTTCGCCCAGCGACAGGCACGGTACGCGCTTGCCACGGAACGTGACCAGGCGGCGATCACCGGCCTGTGCGAAATCGACATGGCTGGAACTGCCAAACACGATTTCTTCGACATAGCTGCGCGGGATTGCATACCGTTGTCCGCCAGCACCCACCGTCAAAGCGGCAATGATGCTGAGCGTGAGCGGCAGCTGCAGATAGAAGCTGGTGCCATCGCCCGGCTTGCTGGAAACGTCTATTGAACCGCCGACCTTTTCGATATTGGCGCGGACCACATCCATGCCGACACCGCGTCCCGAAACCGAGCTGACAGCTTCGGCAGTCGACAGGCCGGGCTCGAAGATCAGCGCCTGTTTCTGGCGGTCGGACATGCGGTCGATCTCGGCCTGGGTGTACAGGCCCACGGCCACTGCCTTGGCGGTCAGCTTGCCAATATTGATGCCGCCGCCGTCATCGGTGATGACCAGACTGATCTGGTTGCCCGATTGGCGTGCAGCGAATTTCAGCAGGCCGATCTCGCGCTTGCCGTCGCGCAGGCGGTCGGCGGGTGTCTCAATGCCGTGATCGATGGCATTACGTATGATGTGGGTCAGCGGATCGCGGACCATTTCAATCATTTCGCGGTCAAGCTCAACCTCGCCGCCCTCGAAATCGACCATCACCTGCTTGCCAAGCTCGTTGGACAAATCGCGGACCAGCCGGGGCAGAGAGGTAAACAGATGTTCAAGCCGCTGCATCCGCATCCGGGTGATCGCGGTGCGCACATCGGCCAGAATGGCAGAAAGGCGTTCAAAGGGGCCGTCGATAGTCGGCTGTTCGCCCGCTTCGCGCAGGCGGCGGGCCAGATCATTGCGCGCCAACACCATGTCGGACACGCCCTTCATAACCTCGTCGAGCAGTTCGACAGGCAGGCGGATCGAACGTTGGATCCCGCCGCCGCTACGGGCGGCCTTGGGTGCGGCGTCTTCGCCCTCTGGTGTTTCTGACGTCTGCGGTTTCACTTCGATGGGTATTGCGGCACATTCGGCATCGCTATCAGCGTCGGCCTGCACAGCGGCGATCAGATCATCGTCTCCGCCTTCGCCCAGATCTTCGCCAGCTTCGATGGCATCGGTCATGTCACTGATGCGGTCGATAATGGCCAGCACTGCGGTTACCAGCGCCTTGTCAGGTTCACGGCGACCGGCGCGGCATTCGGCCAGCGCATCTTCGGCGGCATGGCTGAGTTTCTCCAGCCGCGGGAAGTCGAAGAAGCCGCAATTGCCTTTGACAGTGTGCACAAAGCGGAAAATCGTATCGATCCGCGCACGGTCCGAGGGATCGGCTTCCCACGCGACAAGTTCGCTGCCGCTTGCTTCCAGCATTTCACGGGTTTCGGCGACGAAATCCGCCAGCAGGTCATCCATGGTATTTGTGTCCCTGATACGTTCGGGACAGAGCTATGGCGCAGGATGGTTAACGTTTGGTTGGGATTGGCGCAGACTCTTTGTCGGTGCCGGCGTGCTGCGCGTCGGGACCACTCCGCAGGATGCGCCAGACAATGACAGCGGCCAGCAGCCCGCCGGCAAGATTGGCCGCCAGTTCAGCGGTATAAATCGCATCCGCACCCCAGCTGCCGCGCAGCAACCAGCCCAGCGGCAGCATCACCAGAAACACCCGAGCAAAGCTTTGCGCCAGCGCAAAACCGGCATGGCCAACGGCATTGAGCGTGCCATTGGCAACAATCAGCAGGCCGAACCCGGCATAACCCCAGACGGAAATCGCCAGATAATTCGAAAATGCCTGGATCACGGCGGGATCGCTTGTGAAGAACGCCGCAAAGCAGCTGCCAAAGGCGTAGAGCAGCAGCGCGGTCGCCAGCCCGTAAGCAATGCAAAACAGCCCGGCGAGGAACATTGCCCGGCGTGCGCGGTCGACGCGGCCTGCGCCCCAATTCTGCCCGACAATCGCGCCGATCGATCCCGATAGCGCCAGCAGCGGCACAATCGCGAACCCTTGCAAGCGCCCGGCTGCGCCAAACCCGGCCACCGCCGCTTCGCCTTGGCTCGCCAGCAATGCGGTGAGCACAGCCAGACCAATCGGATTGATTGCGTTGGAGAAGGCGGCTGGTCCGGCAACCTCCACGATAGCGCGCGCAGATTCGCCCATGTGGCAATCGCGGATCCGGGTGGGGTGGATTGGCAGTGCGGTTCCGCGCAGCAGATACCAGGCCAGCACGATGGCCAGCGCCCAACCGGCCAATGTGGCATAGGCTGCGCCCGCTACGCCAAACCCGGCAAAGCCAAACGCGCCCGTGATCAGCAGCGGATCGAGTATCCAATTGGCAAGCGAATAGGTCAGTGAGACATAGGACACCTTGCGCGCTTCACCCTGACCACGCAGGGCACCGTTCAGACCCATCTGCAGCAGCAACAGCGGCATCCCCAGCGCAAAGGGACGCATATATTCCCTGATCAGCGGCATCAGCGCCTCGGGCGCCTGCATCAGCCGGAACAGCGGATCGAGCAGCAGATACAGCGCTGCGCCGAGCAGCAGGCCCAGCCCGCTGGAAAACACCACGCCGAAATTGGCACGCCGTCCGGCACGTTCGACATCGCCTGCGCCCAGCGCCCGCGCGATCACCGAATTCACGCCCACCATTACGCCCACGCCAAGGCTGGATAGCGCGATCCCGACGGGGAAAATGAACGACACAGCAGCCAACTCGGCGCTACCCAGCTGGCCGATGAAATAGGCGTCGATCAGGCCCACCGACATGATCGCGGCAACAGCAATGATCATCGGCAACGTCTGCGTGACGAGGTGGCCGGCAATGCTGCCGCGGGTCAGTCTGGCCGTCTCGCTCATCGCCGTGCGCGGTAGCGGGGCGCAGCGGACATGGGAAGCGGCGAGTGCCACGCGCCAACTTGCCCAAAGCGCCGACCTTGTGCGATACGCGTTGCAAAGTGCAATCGTAAAGGAGAGGCGGCGTGGCCACCCAGATGAAGACGCGGGATATCGAGTGTTCGGACGCCGAATGGCAGGCCCGGCTGGATCTGGCCGCCTGTTACCGGATCTTCGACCATCTGGGTTGGAGCGAATCCATCTACAATCACATCTCGGTCGCGGTGCCGGGCGAAAAGGACGTGTTCCTTATCAACCCCTTCGGTCTGCTTTATGACGAAGTGACCGCATCCAATCTGGTCAAGATCGATGTGGAAGGCAACAATATTGGCGGGTCGCCCTATATGGTCAACAAAGCGGGGTTCACCCAGCACGCCTATTTCCACCAGCATCTGGGCGACCGGGCCACCGCGATCTGCCATGTGCATACCACAGCGGCGATGGCGGTATGCAGCCATGAAGGCGGGCTGCTGCCGACCAATTTCTATGCCTGCAGCTTTCAGGACCAGATCGGCTACCACGATTTTGAAGGCGTGACCGTCCGCCCCGAAGAAGGCGAGCGGCTGGTGCGCAATCTGGGCAATCACAGGGTACTGATGCTGAAGAACCACGGGCCGGTGATCATGGGCCGCACTATTCAAGAGATGTTCCTGACCATGTGGTCATTCCAGCGCGCCTGCGAAATCCAGGTCGCCACACTGGGTATGGGCAATCCGGTCGTGGTTGGTCAGGACGTGGTCGAAACTCACCAGCGCGATCTGTCGGTAATGCAGACGCAGGGCGGGGCCGGGATGTTCGATTTCGAAGCGTGGAAGCGCCGGGTAAGCAAGATCGACGATAGCTGGAAGAACTGATGGCGACCCCTTCGCGCTGCCTGAAATGCGATGGGCGCATGGTCGAAGGCCATACCATCGACATGGGTTATGGCAGCGTGACCCCCGCGCGCTGGCAAGAGGGCGCCCCGCAGAAGACGTGGTTCGGATCGATCAAGACCAAGAAGGCAAATCTGCGCGATATTGCCAGCTTCCGCTGCGAGCGGTGCGGCTTCCTTGAAAATTACGTGAAATAAGCGGCGCGCGGCGATGACCAGCATGACGGTAAACGGGCGGGCGGTGCGCTTCGCAATGGACCCCGAAACGCCATTGCTGTGGGCGCTGCGTGATGCGGCAAACCTGACCGGCACCAAATATGGCTGCGGCGAGGGGGATTGCGGCGCGTGCATGGTGCATGTCGACGGCGAAGCGCTGCGGTCCTGTTTGATCACTATTGCTGAGGCCGAAGGACGTCTCATCACCACCATCGAAGGCCTCAGCCGTGACCGGTCGCATCCGGTCCAGCAGGCAATGGTTGCCGAACAGGCGATCCAGTGCGGGTTTTGCACGCCCGGCATCGTCATGGCGGCAGCGGCGCTGCTGGCCAAGACCCCGTCTCCCGGTGAGGAGGAGATCAAGGCCGCCATTCCCAATCTGTGCCGCTGCGGCGTTTACCCGCGACTGGTCAGCGCAATAGAGCGGGCCGGACGCGTGACGCAGCGAAGCGATACCATCAGCGCCGCCCCCGCGCCGGGGATCAGCGCCGAGGATGCCGCGCGCGAAGTGCCCGCATTGAGTGTTCCCGACGCCCCCGAATAGTGGTGCTTGGCGTCACATTTCGAAGCGCACACCGATCCGGGCGCTGAACGGTTCGGCAGGCTGGATATTCCCGTCACCATGTGCCGAGGGATAGTAATTTTCGTCCAGCAGGTTCTCGATATTCAGCTGGACACTCAGCCGGTCACTGACAGTGTAAAACGCCGCCGCATCCACCCGCCAGTAGCTGGGCAGCACCACAGTGTTGCTAAAGCTGGCAAACTGCTGTCCCTGGTGGATGATGCCCAGACCCAGCCCGATTTTCTCGGACACATCGAAGCGGTTCCATGCAGAAAACTGGTGGCGGGGAAGCTGCTGCAAGCGGTTGCCAGCGGTGCCGAAGGTGGAGCCGGTCCGCAATTCTCCATCCAGGTAAGTGTAGCCGATATTGGCCTGCCAGAACTGGGTGATCTCGCCCACTGCGGCCATCTCGAAACCATCGACACGGCTTTCGCCGGTCAGCACTGTCAGCGTAGGATTGGCGGGGTCGGCGGCGCGGGTGTTAGTACGGTCGAGACGGAAGGCCGCCGCCGAAACCAGCACGCCCGCCAGCGGCGACCACTTGGCGCCGATTTCGTAATTGGTGAACTTCTCCGGCTCGAACTGTGACGCGGTGGGGGACAGCAACAGGAACTGGTCTCCCGCTTGCGGCAGGAAGCTTTGCGAATAGCTGGCATAGATCGACAGATCGGCAGTCGGCTTGACGATCACACCCAGCCGGGGGCTGACTTTCTCGTCAACCCGGTCCCCGCGCACGCCGCCGAGCACATCGACAGTCTTGAGGTTGAAGCGGTCCCAGCGCAGCCCCGCGACCAGTTCAATATGTTGGCCGATCATCAGCTGCTCTTGAAGATAGACCGACAATGTCTCCAGCTCGCTGTCACGAGCGCGCGAAGTCGGGTTTAGTGTGAATGCGGGCACTGAGATGGTGCGGGCCAGCGGCGCGAAATTGTCGCCGGTGAAGGACACAGTCTGCCGGGCGTTCTGCGTGTCCTGACGGCTCGCCTCGAATCCGAACAACAGGGTAGATTCGAACCCGCCGAACTCGGTCTGCCAGACCAGATTGCCTTGGCCGATCCAATTGGTGCGTTCAGTCGTATCGCGATAGCCGCTTAGCAGGACGATGGTGCCATCGATGCTGCCCGGCACGATGTTGGCATAGGCCTTGTCATAATCGGCGAACTGGACCGTGGCGTTGGCGGTCAGGCCGTCATTGAAATCATGTTCCAGACGGACGCGGCCAATGTGTACTTCGGCCTGCGCATCATTGAAGCCGGGCGCGCCGAAGAATGTCTTGTCGTACCCGGTCAGCGGACCATTGCGGAGCGATGGCACGCCCCGGTCGGTCACGCGGTGGTCGTCATCATAGGTGTAGCTGGCTATTAGCTGGGTTTCCGGCCCCAGCTCGGCAGTCAGCGTTGGCGAGACGCCGATGAAGCGGCCCTCATAGACATCGCGGTGGTTGGCAAATTCTTCGTAAGTGGTGTTCAACCGCAGCGCGACAGTGTTGCCAAGCGGCTGGTTGAGATCTGCCAGCAGCGCGAAGGCACCGAAACTGTCGACCGAAGCCTCGCCGCCGATAATGCTCCGACCCAGCTTGGCGCGCTTGGCCACGCGGTTGATCGCTCCGCCGCCGGCACCCCGGCCAAAGATCAGCGCATTGGCGCCCTTGAGCACCTCGACCCGCTCGATATTGTAGAGCGAGCGGTAATATTGCGCATCGTCGCGCAATCCGTCGATGAAGAAATCGGCGGTGGATTCCTGCCCGCGAATGAACACTTCGTCGCGGTGGCCTTCGCCAGTTTCCATGCTGATGCCGGGCACATAGCGCAGCGCTTCGCCAAGCTGGCGGATCGACTGGTCTTCCAGCTGATCCTCTGTGATGAAGCTGACTGCTTGCGGCACGTCGATTAGCGGGGTCGGCGTCTTGGTCGCGGTTGATCCGTCATCCATCCCGTAACCATCCCGTTCGCCGGTCACGATGATGTCGGTGGGCAGATATTCACGCTCGGGCTGATCTGCCGCATCGGCGGCATGGGCCGGGCTGGCGATAACGGAAAGAGCCGCGCCGATCAGGAATACGGCGCGAAAATTGGCAATGGTCATGCTGGGCTTTCGATTCTTGCGAATGATTATCAATCTCGCAACCGCTGCTATTGCGAGTTATTCGCAATTGCAAGCTTTGTAATCGCAAATGCGGGACAAATTGACTCGTCCCGCTATCGCCGGGGCGAAATGTGGCTTAGCAGCAACAGCCAACAAGGAGATCAGACGCAATGAAGGCAACCATCTGGCACAATCCGAAATGCGGCACTTCGCGCAATACGCTGGCGATTCTGCAGGAGCGGCTGGGCGATGATGTCGCGGTGATCGAATATCTCAAGGCCCCGCCCACGCGTGACAAGCTGGCGCAGCTCTATCGTGAAGCCGAAATGACCCCGCAACAGGGTTTGCGCCTGCGCGGCACCGATGCGCAGGAGCGCGGGCTTCCTGACGCGGACGACGATACTGTGCTGGAGGCGATGGCGGATGATCCCAGCCTGATCGAACGTCCGCTGGTTGAAACCGATCTGGGTGTCCGGCTGTGCCGCCCCAAGGAGCGGGTCGAGGAAATTCTCTGACCTAGCCTAGCTGCGCGAACGGATCAGATCTTTATCGCGGTCCAGCGCCCACCAGCCATAGACAAACACGGCAAAGCACAGCGCGACGATCAGGCCAAAGCCGAGCCATTCGGAATGGTTGTAAAGATAGACGCCCAATGCTGGCGCATAGATGTAGCTGGCACCGGCGACCGAGGCGGTGATGCCCGACGCCTGACCCTGTTCGGCCCGCGTAACCGCCAGCGATGTCCCTGATGTCGAACCGGGACGGAACAGGCCGAACCCGAGCGAGGCGATGGCAAAGCTGAGCGCAATCATGTGCAAATCCTGCGCCACGCCCAGCATCGCCACACCCACCGCCGCCATCGCAATGCCCGACAGCGTGGCAGAGCGCGGGCCAAGATCGAAGCGCGGGATCAGGCCCCACTGCGCCAGCAATGTCGCAATCGCGCCCGACATCAGCACCAGCCCGACCGGCCCTGTGCCTTCGCCGGGACTGGACCGCAGCCCCAGCCTGTCGAGGACAAGGAAACCGGCGATTCCCAGCACCATAGCCTGCGCGTGACCGCCCAGCAGGCCGACCGTGACCCACGGGCGCAGGCGCGGTTCGAACCAGCGCAGCTTGTGCGGCTCGACCTGCTCCTCGTCCTCGTCGTCGTCATCCTCGATCACCGCCGGATCCGCGCTTTGCTTGCTCTGGTTTCCGCCGCCCGCCGCGCCGCCAGCATAGGGTGCGTCATAAGTATTGCCGCGCGCAGCAAATTGCGGTTCGTCATCGGGCAGTCGCAGGCGCAATGCGACCATCGCAATCACGCCGATCAGCGCGAACAGGACGAAGGGGCCGGTCAGGCCAAGCCCCGGCAAGACCATCAGCGGTGCCAGAGCGGGGCCGATCACAGTGCCAAGGCCAAAGCTCGATGCCACCAGCGATAGTGCCTGCGTGCGTTCCGCACGCGGGGTGCGGCTGGCGACATAGGCCTGCACCGCGGGCGGGGCGGCGCTGCCAAACCCGCCATAAAGGCTGCGCGCGGCGGCAAAGGCGATCAGCGCCCAGAACGCTGGCAGCACGCCGCTCAGCCCCAGCCAGAGCGCAAAGCCGCAGAGCGAAAAGCTGACGATAAAGCCGACCAGCCCCAGCGCCATCATCGCCTTGCGCCCGCGCTGGTCCGAACGCGCGGCCCAAAGCGGCGCGCACACCACCCACAGCAGCGCCGACCAGCTATAGGCCAGACTGATCCACACGTCGGCGATGCCCAGCTCCGTCCCGATCGACGGCATCACCGATTGCATCGCAGTATTGCCCGCCGCCGTGGTCAGCATGACCATGAACAGCAGCACCATCCGCTCGCGTGAAATCCGCGGCGCGCTGACAGGCGGGGCCGGGGGCGCTGCAGCGCGCGCAGGATCGATATCGGCCATGCGGCAAGCCGCTACGCTCGCTGCCGCCCGCTTGCAATGGGCCACCGGTCCTGCCAGACCGCGCGCTTCCAATTTGGTCGCCTCGAGGGAACTACATTTGACCGGTCAACAGGGCGCCAGCGCCATCCAACGCCGCAGCTTCAAGCAGCGGGCCACACGCCTGTTCGGGCAATGGGGCGTATTTTTCCGTGGTTTCGTCGAAGAACCCCGCATGGTCGGATCGATCATTCCGTCATCGCGCTTCACCATCGAAAAGATGCTCGCACCCGTCGATTGGGACCGGTGTGAGGTGTTCGTGGAATATGGTCCGGGTGTCGGCACATTCTGCCAGCCGGTGCTTGACCGTATGCGCCGCGACGGTGCGCTGATCGTGATCGACACCAATCCGCTGTTCATCGACTATCTCAAGGAAACGATCCGCGACAGCCGGTTCCATGCGGTGCTTGGTTCAGCCGAGGATGTCGAAGAAATCGTGCGGGCGCACGGTTATGACGGGGCCGATTATGTGCTGTCAGGCCTGCCGTTCTCAACCCTGCCCGAAGGCGTTGGCCCTGAAATCGCTGCGGCAACGCACCGCGTAATCCGCAAGGGCGGCGCGTTTCTGGTGTATCAATTCTCCGCCAAGGCGCGCGATTACATGGCTAGGCATTTCCCCCGCATCGACAGCGGGTTCGAACCGCTCAACGTGCTGCCGTGCCAGTTGTTCTGGGGCTGGAAAGACTAATCCCTCGCAGGGGTAGCCGCCGCAGCCCGGCCCAGCTGGGTATAGATCGCCGCCAGCACACAAACGAACAGCACCAGCGCGGCGGAAATCAGACCCGCTGACACAATCGCGCTCCCCAGTGACTGGATCGATTCGCTGCCCAGCGCCAGCAGCACGCCGGTCAGCATCGACACCACCAGCGCAGTCACTGTGAATGCCAAGAACAGCAGCGCGTAAAAGCCCAGCAGGCGGCGGCTATTGCCCTTGGTCATTTGCCACGATGCCTTCATCGCATTTAGCGGATTGTGGACCCCACCAATCGCCATGACCGGCGCGGTCAGCGAAAACTTCACAAGTATGTAAAACTGTACAGCCAGCGCCAGGATCAGCCCGGCAAGTGCGATCAGCGGCACGCCGGTTGCGGCGGTGATCAGCGATATCAAGCCGGTCGCAATACCCGTGGCGAGCGATTGCAGGACAATGGCAACCAGATAGGGCAGCGTGGCCGTCAGGCCGCCCCCAATCGCCTGTCCCACGGTGGGCTTGGCACGCAGCTTGAGAAGCGCCAGCATCGACAGGGTTCCAGCCGTCACCACCAGACCAATTAGCAGAATCGCCCACCAAACCTGGCCATAGAATTCCGTCATCGCCGCCATCATCGCCGAAAAATCAGCATCGGGCGAAGGGGTTGGCAGCGTTGCAATGCGCGGCAGCGTTACCAGCAGCACGGCATAGGGGAGGAAAAAGAAAATCCCCGCCATCGCAGTAAGCAGAGCGCGGTTGTCGCGCATCAGGCCAGTGGCTTCGCGCCAGGCGCGGTCATAGTCGAGTTTCACGGCGGAGCGTCCTTTCACAGGTCCTGTTTCACGGGGCCTTGCTATGCGGCCCGCTTCGCGCCACTCGATTGCGCATGACGCAGTCTGTCCCTGACACCGTGGAGTGGCGCAGCGAAAGCGGGCAGGTGCCCTATCGCGCGGCGCTGACCGAAATGGAAGCGCGCAATCGCGAGATTTCCGATAGCGGGGCGCGTGAACTGGTCTGGCTGCTCGAACATCCGCCGGTCTACACCGCCGGGACCAGCGCCGATGGTGCCGAATTGCTCGACCCGCGCTTTGAAGTTGTCGAAGCCGGACGGGGCGGGCGCTACACCTATCACGGGCCGGGCCAGCGTGTCGGTTATGTCCTGCTCGACCTGAAGGAACGTGGCCGCGATGTGCGCGGCTTTGTCCAGTCGCTGGAAGGCTGGGTTATCGCCACCTTGGCGGACGTGGGCGTGGAGAGCTGGCGGGCCGAGGGGCGAATCGGCATCTGGACGCGCGATATCGACGGGCGCGAGGCCAAGATCGGCGCGATTGGTGTGCGGGTGCGCCGCTGGGTGACGATGCACGGTTTCTCGGTCAATCTGGCACCCGATCTGGCGCATTTTAGCGGCATTATACCTTGCGGGATCGAGGAATTCGGTGTGACCAGCCTGTCGCGTCTTGGGATCGACCTTGCGCCCGCTGCCTTCGATGAGGCATTGCAACGCCGCGCTGGCGATTTCCTCGCCGCGCTTGAAGGAAAGGCCGACGCGCTGCCATGATTCGTAACGCTCTTTGCATCGCTGCCGCACTGGCGCTTGTCGCCTGTGACAAGGAAGCCGCGCCGCCGGTACAGGACAATGATGGCCGTGCCGCCAAGGGCGAGGTGCTGGGCGGTGCGATCAGCGACGCGATGCTGCCGCTCGACACTGTGCAATCGCAATCCCCGCCGCTGCGCGAGGAAGGCACTGCAACCACCACTGGATCAAGCGGATCGGCGGCAAGTTCTGCGGACGGTGATGACGATGCGCCCGCCGCTGCTGACTCCGCCGAACCTGATGGCCCGGCGGAGCCTGAAGCAGCGGACTAAATCAGCCCGCCGCGACCTGTTTGGCTGGGTCACCCAGCGCGGGATAGTCGATGTAACCATCCGGTCCCGGCAGATACCAGCTGAGCGGCACATTGACGTTCGGTGCCAGCTCTGCGCCCAGCCGGAAACGGTCGGGCAGATCGGGGTTCGATATGAAATCGCGTCCCCAGCTCACCGCGTCGCAGCGGTCCGCATCGATATCAGCCACGGCACCCTCGGGCGAGTAATCGCTGTTGAGGATCAGGGGGCCTGAATAGAGCTGGCGGATCAGCGGGCTCTGCTTGGGCACTTCGGTCGCGCCAAATGAGCCGTCCGGACCCGGTTCGCGCAGCTCAAGGAAAGCCAGTCCCAGTTCCTCGACCACTTTGGCAGCGGCGCCGAATGTCGCCGCCGGATCGCTGTCATCACAGCCCTGCGTTTCGCCATTGGGCGATAGGCGCACGCCCACGCGGTCCGCGCCCCACACGCTGATCAGCGCCTCCAGCACTTCGCGCAGGAACCGCGTGCGATTTTCGTGGCTGCCGCCATATTCGTCAGTTCGCAGATTGGTCCCGTCGCGCAGGAACTGATCGACCAGATAGCCATTCGCGCCGTGCAATTGCACACCGTCAAAACCGGCTGCCTTGGCGTTTTCGGCAGCCTTGCGATAATCGCCGACCACGCGGGCAATCTCGTCTTTGCTCAGCGCGCGTGCTGGCTGGTAATCCTTGCGCCCTTCGAAGGTGTGCGCATGGCCCGGCGCGTGCGTGGCGCTGGCGGAAACTGGCGCTTCGCCGCCGAGGAAATCGGGGTGTACAAGACGGCCCATATGCCACAGCTGGAGCACGATCAGCCCGCCATCTTCGTGCACGGCCTGGGTCACCGGCTTCCAGCCTGCGACGTGTTCGTCACTCCAGATACCCGGTGCAGCGGGCCAGCCCAGACCTTCGACGCTGATCCCGGTCGCTTCGCTGATGATCAGTCCGGCACCCGCGCGCTGGCGGTAATAGGTCGCCATCATATTATTGGGGACCGAGCCGGGCTGCGTCGAACGGCCACGGGTCAGCGGCGCCATAAAAATCCGGTTCCGCGCCTCTAGCGCCCCCATGGTCAGCGGATCGAACAGTGTTTCGTGCATCGCGGAAATACCCTTTTTGCTGGCGCGGTGGAAAAGGGGAGGTAGGGGGCGGTCATGACCAGCACAACTCCAGCGCCGGACAAGAATGCCTTTCAACCGGGCGCGTGGCACTTCGCCGCGCTGCTTGGCGGGAATGTTGCGCTGGCGCTGGGTCCGTGGCTGGTGCGTCTGGCGGACACTGGTCCGGTGGCTGCCGGGTTCTGGCGGCTGGCTTTGCCAATTCCGCTGCTGGCTTTGCTGGCATGGCGCGGGCGAACTGCGGGGCCGATAGACCGGCGGCTGGCGCTGCTGGTGATGGCGGCGGGGGCCTTTTTCGCGCTGGATCTGGCGAGCTGGCATATCGGGATCGAACAGACACGGCTGGCCAACGCAACGCTGTTTGGCAATTCGGGTAGCGTGATCCTGATGCTGTGGGGTATGATCGCCTTGCGGCGCAGGCCGGGCGGGCTGGAAGTGCTGGCGGTTGCGGCGGCGCTTGGCGGGGCCGCCATTCTAATGGGCCGCAGCCTGGAAATTTCAGCCGTCAATCTGCGCGGTGATCTGTTCTGCCTGCTGGCCGGATTGTTCTATGCCTTCTATCTCCTCCCGGCGCAGCACGCGCGGGCCAGCCTTGGGCAATGGAGTGTCCTGCTGCTGGTCAGCATGGTCGCCGCTCCGATTATGCTGGGCATGGCGCTGGGGCTGGGCGAACCCATCTGGCCGGGCGCTGCGGGGTGGGGGCCAGTGGCATCGCTGGCGATTTCGAGCCAGCTGGTCGGTCAGGGCCTGCTGGTGTTCTCGCTCAAGCACTTTCCGCCGCTGGTCATCGGGGTCGCCCTGCTTACCCAGCCTGCGGTGGCGGCGGTGGTCGGCTGGGCTACCTTTGGCGAATTGCTGGCCCCGTCAGATATTGCCGGCATGGCGCTGGTCGCAGGCGCGCTGATGCTCGCCAAAATGGCGGAGCCGCGTTTGGGTCGTGGTGCCCCGCTCAGGCGTTAGCGGAACGCCTTGAGGAACATCAGATAGCGATCTTCGACCTCGCCCAGATCGGGTCCGGCCAGCTCATGCCGTGCCTGGTCCAGCAGTCTCTCACCCTCAGCGCGCAACATGGCGACGCGGCCCTCATCCTCGATCGGAGCAGCAGCAGTGCGAAGCGCGTCAAACATGATCAGCGATGCCGTGGGACTGGTAGCAATTGCACCGCGCATCGTGCCGAAACCACGGTTCAGGAAATGCGCGAAGGTATCGGGCATCGGGTGAACCCGCTTGTCATCGGGGTGGTCCTCATACCGCCGCCGCAAATCGCGCCGCCCCAGCTCGGCCGTGGCCGCGCCCAGCCAGTGCATTGCAGTGATCGCGGTGAAGGGATCGTTGATGCCCGGTGACAGGGCGCGCAGGCCAATCTCGACCAATTCGTCGATCAGGAATTGGGGGTCCTGCGTCGGCGTGCGGGTACTGCCGATGGTGAAGGCCTTGCTGGCCTCCGCAGCAAAATCCTCATCCGCCTCGGCATCGCAGATGCGCACCAGCGCCATGCCCGGATGGACGAAATCGCCAGTGCGGACTTCCAGCCCAATAATGCATCCGTGCTGGATCGCCAGATTGCGCAATTCCTCGAAATCGATGATCTGGATGTAGCCGGTCCGCTCGGTCGGGAGCGGTGTGCCATCGGGGGCAGGGGGCAGCTCGCCGCCCTTGTCTTCCTGCGGATAATTGTCGCGAATATCCTCCAGCAGGCGTTTGCCGATGTCTTTTAACACGGTGTTGATACGGATGCTGGAGGGGACGTGATTGAGGAAATACACCAGCACCGCAATCGACAAAGTCATCAGCAAATAAGCCACCAGCAGCGACAGTTGCGGGACGAAGCCGGGTAGGGTGGTTGAAACTGCATCTTCTACACTGGCTGCGGCCTCATCCTCGCCGCGAACAGCCCGCAGCACGGTGATTGCATAAACGAAGGTGCCGATAAACGTGGCCAGGCTCAGCTGGTTGCCCTTGTCCTCCATAAAATTGGTCAACAGGCGCGGGCCGTATGTGCCGCTGGCATAGGCAACTGCGGCAATCGTGATCGAGAACACCGTGGAAGCGACGCCAATCATCGAACCTGCCATCACGGTGAGCATATTCGATGCGCCATCGGGCCGGGCGGGCACCAACCATTCCACCTTGTTCAGAAACTCGGCAAAGCCATTGCGATCAACATAAACCAGCGTGAACGCCAGCGCGCCGCCGAGGATCGAGAACAGCGCCGGATAGAACCAGTAGTTTGAGTTGAGCCGCGTCAGCAGCCAGCGCAGATCAACGTTCATGCGCGCTCAAAGTCCCGAATAACTACCGCCCGCGTCATTCGCTGTCGCCAATCTCGCGGTTCAGGAATGCCAGCAACAGTGCGGCACGTTTGGCGTCCTCTGCGTGGTCCGATCCGACCGAATGCCCGCCTTCACGGTATTCGTGATAATAGACCGTCTGACCCAGCTGCTGATGCTTGGCCGCCATCTTGCGGGCATGGCCGGGATGGACCCGGTCATCCAGCGTCGAGAGATAATAGAACGACGCGGGATAATCCGCGACCGCGCGCAGGTTCTGGTACGGCGACCATTCCCGCATAAAGGCCCAGTCGGCGGGCACATCGGGATTGCCATATTCATCCATCCAGCTCGCCCCGGCCAGTAGCTTGGAATAGCGCCGCATATCGATCAGCGGGCTGCCGGAAATCACTGCGCCATACAGGTCGGGGCGCTGGTTGGCCGCTGCGCCCACCAGCACGCCGCCATTTGAGCGGCCTGAAATGCCGATCTTGCCGGCACTGGCCAGATTGCCTGCCACCAGATCATCGGCAACGGCGTGCAGGTCGTCAAACGAATTCTGACGCTTCTCACGCAGGGCCTCCTCATGCCAGCGCGGGCCGTATTCCCCCCCGCCGCGAATATTGGCGAGGACATAGGAATTGCCCTGCTCCAGCCAGAACATCGCCAGCGGTCCGCTGCGATAAGGCTCAGCAGTCAGATATTTGGGCGTCTGCGCGTTCCGAAAACCGCCATAGGCGTGTATCAGCGTGGGCAGCGGGCCTGTGGCGCCCTTGGGCCGGACCAGATAATACGGCACTTTGGTGCCATCCTTGGACGGCGCGAAACGCTGCTCAACCACGAATTTGGACGCGTCGAATTGTGCTGGGACACTGGCCACTGCTCGCGGCTCACCCTTGGTCGAAACGGCATAGAGTGTTGGCGGGGTCAGCATGCCTTCCACTGTCACATAGGCAAGGTCGCCCTTGCCAGAGGTGCTGGCGAGCGTGACCGTGCTGTTTTCCGGCAAATCAAATCCGCGGCTGACCCACCCCGGCTCTGCCGGGGCCAGCGCGATCAGACTGCCCGAAACATCATCCAGCAATTTGATCCACAAGATCGTCTCGGACGCGCTGACCTGTTCGATTGCCTGGCTGGCGCTTGGCTTGAAAATAACCTCCGGCTGAGACGTGCGGCCCGCTGCGATATCGGTGAGTGACCATGCGACCAGCGTTCCGGCCTGCGCGTTGCCCCGCGCCGTTTCAATCGGTGAATTGAGCTTGGCGATTACCTGCCCATCCAGCACCGCCTCGAACTCGGCATCGTCCGGCAGGGGCAGCGGGATCGTGCGGCCATCTTCGCCCAGCAGCGAAATCTGATTGGTCCAGAAGCTGGGCGAACGGTTTACGAACCGCCAGCGGGTGCCGCCGTCCATGACGGAAAAGCCGCTGATCGCGACATCTTCCTGTTTGCCCTCGGCCACCAGTCTGGCGGAGGAAAATGCGGTGCCGCGCTGCCACAGTTTGACCAGCCGGGTATAGCCGGAATCGGTCATGCTGCCGGGACCTTCATCGGTGCCGACGATCAGCGTGTCCTCGTCAAACCATGCGACATTCGACTTTGCTTCGGGCAGCGTAAAGCCGTCTTCGATAAATGTACCAGTCTCACGGTCAAATTCGCGCACCACATCGGCATCGGTGCCGCCAGGGCTGAGTGAGACGAGGCAGCGGCGATATTCCGGGGCGAGGCAGTTTGCGCCGTGCCAGACCCAGCTTTGTTCTTCCTGTTTGCCCAGTGCATCGATATCGATCAGCGTGCGCCATTCGGGCGCGCCGTCGGTGTAGCTAAGCAGGGTGGCAATCCGCCACACTCCGCGCGGATTGTCGGCATCGCGCCACAGATTGGTGACATATTCGCCCTGGATCGTATCGGGCATCGCAATCTGGCGGTCGTCGTCGAGAATCTGCCGCGCCCATGCCCGCGCAAGCGGATATTCGGGCGCCTTGGTCAGCAGCGCTTCGGTCTCGGCATTCCACTTGTCGACCTGTTCAAGCGCGCGGTCGCCCTTGATTTCCTCCAACCAGATATACGGGTCATCGGCGTCGGTTTCTTGCGCATAGGCGGCGCTGGCAGTGAGCGCGATAGCGGCGGCGAAGGTCAGGCGAGCGATCATGCGGGTCTCTCCGAAGGTATTATGTCGTTATTGGCATTGATGCCAAGTCAGGCGGGGCCGAGATCGCCCTGTCCGATGGTGCCGCTGGCCATTTCGAGCATCTTGTCGAGGCTGCGCTTGGCTTGCAGGCGTAGACCTTCCTCGATTTCAATACGCGGCTCCAGATCGCGCAGGCAGGCGTAGAGCTTCTCCATCGTGTTGAGCGCCATGTACGGGCAGATATTGCAGCTGCAATTGCCGTCCGCGCCGGGCGCTCCGATGAAATTCTTGTTCGGCAGCGCCTTTTCCATCTGGTGGATAATATGTGGTTCGGTCGCGACGATCAGCGTATCGCCGGTAAAGGTTTCGGCGAATTGCAGGATGCCGCTGGTCGAACCGACATAATCGGCATGATCGACGATGTTCGGTGGGCATTCGGGATGCGCTGCGATGGGCGCGCCGGGATATTGTTCTTTCAGCTTGAGCAGCTCGGTCTCGCTGAACGCCTCGTGCACAATGCACACGCCCGGCCACAGCAACATCTCGCGGTCAAACTTGCGCGACAGATAGCCGCCCAGATGCCGGTCGGGTCCGAAGATGATCTTCTGATCTTTGGGGATTTGCTGCAGGATCGTCTCGGCGCTGGAGCTGGTAACGATCACGTCCGACAGTGCTTTCACCTCAGTCGAGCAATTGATGTAAGTCAGCGCGATGTGATCGGGATGCGCTTCACGAAAAGCACGAAATTTGTCTGGCGGGCAGCTGTCTTCAAGCGAGCAGCCGGCGTCCATGTCGGGCAGAACGACGATCTTTTCCGGGCTGAGAATCTTGGCGGTATCAGCCATGAATTTCACTCCGCAGAACGCAATGACATCAGCATCGGTTTCTGCCGCCATCTGGCTGAGCTGGAGCGAATCGCCGACAAAATCGGCAAGGTCCTGAATGTCGGGCGTCTGATAATAATGCGCCAGGATCACTGCATTGCGCTCTTTGCGCAGGCGATTGATTTCGGCGAGCAGGTCAGTGCCGGTTGGGAGGGGGGATTGTGCCGTCATTGGGGTGCTTTCTCTCCGTCGAAGCGGACGTTGACTGTCACATCGCCATAACCGGCGACCTGTAGCGGGATGGTGAGGTTCTGGCGGATCGCTGCCTTGGCGGCGCTGCGGGCCAGCGCCATGACCTGCGGGTTCTTGGCAAAGGCGGTGGCTTTGCGGCCCGCCTGCTCGGAATTGTTCGTGCTGAGCGAGCGGGAGGTGGTGCCGGTGACGAACAGGCCCTCTTCGAAAAACAGCGCTTCCGCCTCGTCGATATTGGGTTCGCTGGTGCGCAGCGGCGGCAGCCGGACTTCCAGCGTCTTGGCCTCGCCATCCCAGCTCATCCGGTCACGGTCCATCTGCGACAGGTCGAGGCGGTAATCGACCGTGGCGGGGACGATCATCGCCTGCGCCGATTCCATGATCGGCACGCCCATCACCCGGCTGGTATTGGTGCTTTGCGCCACCACCTGAAACCGCGAGTTGAAAACCACCAGAGAATTCTGTTTCTCGAACGCCAGCATCGCACTGCCGACCGGATCGCCCTCTTCCTCGTAGAAAAACGCGCGCCAGCCCAGCCACGCCACGGCGGCCAGCAGGACGATCACGATCAGCCACGGAACCCCCTGCACGCGCGCCAGCGGCTGTTCGCGGCTCGGCTCGGTGTGCAGCGTGGTCGGATGAGTTTTCAGCTTGTCTGCCATGTATCCCCCGAACGAGCGACCAACCCCCGGCGTTCCAGATCAATCAGATGCGCGGTCACCGACATCTCTGCCGCGCCTGTCAGCCGCGGGTCCAGACCTTTGTACATTTTGGGCACCAGACCGGCCGCGTGGTGCGGTGCCTCGCCCAGCAGCCGGACAATCTGGTTCTCGCGCTGACGGCGATGGCCGATCATACCGCGAACCAGCTGGCGCGGTTTGGTAACGGCGGGACCATGCGCGGGATAATAGATCCGGTCTTCACGGTCCTGAAGTATCTCCAGACTGCGCATATAGTCCGCCATATCGCCATCGGGCGGCACAATCACGCTGGTCGACCAGCCCATGACATGATCGCCAGTGAACAGCGCGCCGCTTTCCTCCAGCGCAAAACACAGATGGTTCGAAACATGGCCCGGCGTGGCCACTGCGTGCAGGGTCCAGCCCGGCCCGGTCATTGCTTCGCCATCGTCCAGCACGCGGTCAGGCGAATAATCGCGGTCGAAAGCGGCATCGACACGCGGGCCACTGTCATCCAGCACCAGCGGTGCGCAGCCAACCACGGGCGCTCCAGTACGCCGGGCCAGCGGTGCGGCAGCGGGCGAGTGATCGCGGTGCGTATGCGTGCACATGATGGCGCAGACATGCTCCCCGCCAATCGCCGCGTCCAGCGCCAGCAGATGGTCGGGCGTAGCGGGGCCGGGGTCGATCACCGCGCAGCCATCGCCCAGTCCCACGATGTAAGTCTGCGTGCCGGTATAGGTATAGGGCGAGGGATTGGGGGCCAGCACACGCCGCACCAGTGGCTCGATCTGTTCGGCGGTGCCAGTGGGCCAGGGTTTGGGCGGAATTGCTGTCATCGGCTTGGCATATGGGGAAGCGCGCCGCCTGTGTCGAGCCGCACGAGCAAGGGCCCGCGTGACCTTGCCCTCGACACCGGGCGCGGGGCACGGCAGACGGGGCGAATGGGAGAACAGATTCTGGTCCTCGATGCGGGGACAACTTCGACACGGGCGATGGTTTTCGATGCTGCCGGGCAGATGCTGGCGGTGGCGCAGCAGGAACTGACGCAGCATTATCCGCAAGCCGGGTGGGTGGAGCATGATGCTGCCGAAATCTGGGCCAAGACGCTTGCCTGCGCGCGTGAGGTGGTTGGCGACACGCCAGACCGCATTGCGGCCATTGGCATCACCAACCAGCGTGAAACCGTGGTCGCATGGGACCGCCAGACTGGCGAGCCGCTGGCCAATGCGATTGTCTGGCAGGACCGCCGAACCGCCGCTGCCTGCGCGCAATTAAAGGATGCTGGGCACGAGGATGCGGTGCAGCGCCAGACCGGCCTGCTGCTCGATCCCTATTTCTCCGCCACAAAGATGCGCTGGCTGCTCGATAATCAGGACGCGGTGCGCAGCGCGGCAGAGCGCGGCGATCTGGCGTTTGGCACTGTGGAAAGCTGGCTGGTGTGGAAATTGTCTGGCGGCGCACATGTTTCGGACGCCAGCAATGCCAGCCGCACCCTGCTGCTGGCGCTGGACGTGGCGCAGTTTGATCCTGGACTCTGCGATCTGTTCGGTGTGCCGCGTTCGGCGCTGCCCGAAGTGGTCGACACACATGGCGCGCTGGCGATTTGCGCGAGCGAGCATCTTGGCGCGGCGATCCCGATTTGCGGGCTGGTGGGGGATCAGCAATCCGCGACCATCGGGCAAGGCTGCCTGACGCTGGGCGAAACCAAGGCGACTTATGGCACTGGCGCTTTTGTGCTGACCAATAAGGGCAGCGACATCCCGCGATCGGCCAACCGCCTGCTGGGGACGATACTGTGCCAGCAAGCGGGACAGCGGATTTATGCCTTGGAGGGATCGTGCTTCGTTGCGGGCAGCCTGGTGCAATATCTGCGCGATACGCTGGGGCTGATCGGCAGCGCAGCCGAGACCGAGGCGCTGGCCCGCTCGATCCCCGATAGCGGTGAGGTGGTGATCGTGCCCGCGCTGGCCGGACTTGGCGCACCGCACTGGCGGCCTGATGCGCGCGGAGTGATTTCGGGTCTCAGCTTCGCCAGTGGCCGCGCGCAGATCGCGCGCGCGGCGTTGGAGGCGATGGCGCATCAGACGCAGGATCTGGCGCGCGCCTTTGCCGCCGATGGCGCGCCGTGGTCGCGGCTGAAGATTGATGGCGGGATGAGCGCCAATGACTGGATGGCGCAGGATCTGGCCGATGTGATCGACCTGCCTGTCGAACGCCCCGATTTTGTCGAGACGACCGCGCTGGGCGCAGCAATCTGCGCAGCAGTTGGCACGGGGCTGTATGGCTCGCTGAATGACGCGGCACAGGCGATGCGCGGTCCGGCGAAGGAATTTGCAGCAGATATGGCGGACGATGTTCGCGAGGCGCGGCTGGCACGCTATGCGCGCGCGCTGACTGCCGCCTGATCAGCCGGTCTTGAACGCCTGCGCCAGCCGTCCGTGCATGGCCAGCACGGGGGCATTTTCCGAGGGGTCCTGCGCGCGCCAATCACCATCCAGACGCGCCACGCGGGCGTGCAGCCGCTCGCTTTCGCGGATTAGAGCGCGGGTCTCAGGCTCTAGCAGCGCCAGCTGATCGGGTTCAGAAGGACGATCCTCGGGCAGCGGGCCAAGCCGCCGCAACTGGCCTTCGCTCATTTCGCCCGCCAGATAGGCGCGCTGGTTCAGCAGCCACGCCAGCGTGTGCATCAGCCGCGTGGTGCTGCGCAATCCTTCGATCGACAGCGCCACCCGTGTCAGATCATTGGCATCGGCGGTGCGATCGGGAATGCGCATGTCAAAGCACAGCCGTGCCTCGTCGGCGAGCATCAGTGCCTCGCCATAAAGCGCCTCGATAATCTGTTCGTTGATGGTTGTGGCCATGGTTATCACGCTATTCGCTATCGTTCCATTTATGCCTATGGTTCCCGCCGCGCCACGGGTTTTTCAGACGCGTCCCGATGTGAGACGCCGCGGCGGGCGGCGATGGTTCAGGCGATAATGTCGGGGACCAGCGAATCCTCGATGGCGGCGATCCGGTCTTTCAGTTGCAATTTGCGTTTCTTGATCCGGGCCACCTGAAGCTGATCGACAAAGCCGTTACGCTCGCCCGCTTCGGTCAGCACAGCAATCGCCACGTCCAGATCGCGGTGCTCGCTGCGCAGCGTCTCCAGCCGTTTTCGCAGCTCCTGTTCGTTCACGCCGGTCCTTCCTGTGTTTCGCTTTATCGCGTTTCCCGAAATCAAGGGCTTTGTAAATTGGAAAGCTTGTGGTCTGATGATGATCTGGCGGCTCGTACCGCTTTTGCTGCGAGTCGCTACCCGGGGTCGTAAACTCTGATGGAGATAGCCTGATGCAATCAAGCCATATCGATGCGCTCAAATCCAAACATGCCGGCCTTGAGGCCCGCCTCCGCGATGAACAATCGCGTCCTGCGCCCGATGTCGGAATGATTCAACAGCTCAAGAAACGCAAGCTCGCGCTCAAGGAAGAGCTGTCGAGCATCTGAGCTACATCTCTGCGTGAAGCGGCGCGTGTTCGTGCCGCTTCCGCAAACCTGCTTTTTTGCTATAGCCTTGCGGCATGACCGCTGCTGCATCCGCTCGCCAGATTCTCACGCAATTGCACGAGGTCATGGCCCGGCGTACCCACGCCCAGTACAAGCTGGACCGGGTTGTCGAAATTATCGGCGAGAGCCTCGATAGCGAGGTCTGCTCGATCTATCTGCTGCGTGAGGGCGCATTGGAACTCTATGCCACGCGCGGCCTGAACCCCGAGGCGGTCCACGTCACCCGCATGATGGTGGGCGAGGGGCTGACGGGCAAGATCGCAGGCAATATCGAAACGCTGAATTTGGCCGAGGCCAAGGCGCATCCCGATTTTGAATATCGGCCCGAGACAGGGGAAGAAAAATTCCACTCCTTCGCCGGGGTTCCGATTGTCTATCGTGAACGCGCGGTGGGCGTGCTGTGCGTCCAGCATGTCGACCCGCGCCGCTATGAAGAAGTCGAGATCGAGGCGCTGCAAACCACCGCCATGATCCTGTCCGAACTGATCGCCCACAAGGAACTGGTCGACGATCAGGAGCAGATTGAGCTTGAGGCTGCGCACGTCGAAGCGGATGTGCTGGAAGGTCTGGTGCTGGTGAAAGGCCTCGCCGCCGGGCAGGCAGTGTTCCACCAGCCGCGCATCCAAATCGATCAGGTCGTGGCCGAGGATACCGAGGCGGAGCGCCAGCGGGTTTACCGCGCCTTCGACAAGATGCGCGAACAGATCGACACGATGGGAAAAGAGCCTGAATTCGGCAAGGGCGGCGACCATGACGATGTGCTCGAAACCTATCGGATGTTTGCATATGATGAAGGCTGGAGCCGCCGTATCAATGAAGCGATCGACAGCGGGCTGACCGCTGAGGCCGCGATTGAGCGTGTTCAGCAACGCACCCGGATGCGGATGCGCGAGATTGACGATCCCTTGCTGGCTGACCGGATGCACGATCTGGAGGATCTTTCGAACCGCCTGCTGCGGATCGTATCGGGCCAGATGAGCACTGCCGCGTCGCAGGGATTGCGGCGTGATGCCATCCTGATTGCGCGCAATCTGGGGCCGGCCGAACTGCTCGAATATGATCGGCGGCGGCTTAAGGGCGTGGTTCTGGAGGAAGGATCGCTGACCGCGCATGTCGTGATTGTGGCGCGGGCGATGGGTATTCCGGTGCTGGGCCGCGTTTCCAATGTGCGCGCGCAGGTCAGCGAAGGCGATTCCATACTGGTCGATGCGGACAAAGGCACGGTGACGCTGCGCCCCTCGCAACAGATGCTCAATGCCTTTGATGCGCGTTTCGCCAAGAGCCGCGAACGGCAGGCTGCCTATGCCGAATTGCGTGATGTCGAACCCTTCACCCGCTGCGGCACGCGCATCACGGTGATGATGAACGCCGGGCTGCGCGACGATATGAGCACATTGCCGCTTAGCGGGGCTGACGGCGTGGGCCTGTTCCGTACCGAGTTTCAATTCCTAGTGTCATCAACCCTGCCGCAGCGCGAGCGCCAGACCCGGTTGTATCGCGACGTGCTGGATGCAGCGGGCGACAAGCCGGTGATCTTTCGCACAGTCGATATCGGCGGCGACAAGGCGGTGCCTTATCTCAATTCCGCCATTGCCGAGCGGGACGAGAACCCGGCGCTGGGTTGGCGCGCATTGCGGCTGGCGTTGGAGCGCGAAGGCTTGCTCAAATCACAAGCGCGTGCATTGCTGGAAGCGGCGGCGGGGCGCACGCTGAATGTGATGTTCCCGATGGTGTCCGAACCGTGGGAGTTCGATGATGCCCGGGCGGTGTTCGAAGGACAGCTGGAATATTTGCGAGGACGGCGCAAGCTGGTGCCCGAAGTGATCAATTACGGCTGCATGCTCGAAGTCCCCGCGCTGGCGGAGGTGATGGAGCAGATGGTCGAGCGGGCGTCCTTCATATCGGTTGGTACCAATGATCTGACGCAATTCCTGTTCGCTGCCGACCGCGCCAATCCCAAGCTTGCCGAACGCTATGATTGGCTGAGCCCGGCGATCCTGCGCTTTCTGGCGCGGGTTTCACAAGGGGTGGTGGGGCACAAGGTCGATCTGGCAGTGTGCGGGGAAATGGGCGGACGGCGGCTGGAAGCGTTGGCGCTGCTGGGCATCGGTTATCGCCGCTTGTCGATCACTCCGGCGGCGGTCGGGCCGATCAAGGAACTGGTGCGCAAGGTCGACCTTGAGGAAATCACCACGCAGATGACCGAATGGCTGCTGCGCCCCCCGCCCAATATGCGTGCGGCATTGCAGGGTTGGGCGGCGGAGCGCGAAATCGACACCGATTGATCTTTCAGCGTGGCTTTGCCGCGCAAAACAGTCGGTTGGCCGGTTTGCGGTGAATGTGCTATGCTGACACCGCTTGACAGCAGCCGCGCCGCACCGCTTTTGGCGGGCAACCAAAAAATAGTGCGGGCATGACCCGCAGGGCCGAAATCCGGGGACCGCATGGAACAGGACGACATCGTCGAAGAAACCGCTACACCTTCGGATCGGGTGGGTGACCGGCTGCGCTTGGCTCGGCAGGAGGCTGGCTATGAGCTGAGCCAGGTTGCTGCCGAGACCCGTATCCCGCACCGCCATCTCGTCGCGATCGAAGCGGGCCATTATGCCGAACTGCCATCGCGCACCTATGCCATCGGATTTGCCCGCACCTATGCCCGCATGGTTGGGCTGGACGAGCGCGACGTGGTTGATCAGGTCCGCGCCGAACTGGCCGAGGGTACGCCGGGTAACGGCGTTGCAGGAACGGCGAAATTCGAACCCGGTGATCCCGCCCGCGTGCCCAGCCGCGGTCTGGCATGGTTTGCCGTGCTGGCCGCGATTCTGCTGATGGGCGGCGTCTACGCGTTCTACAGCAGCTATCTGGCCCCCGGCCTCGGCCCTGCTCCGCTGACCGAGGAAACTCCTCTAGCGGCCAAGGCTCCTGCCAAAAACGGCGCGGCAGCCGGAGCGGCGACTCCTGTCGCGGCCAGCGGGCCAGTGGTTTTCACCAGCCTGATGGATGACACCTGGGTCAAATTCTACGATGCCAAGGGCGAGCGCTTGTACGAAGCGCAGATGGCCAAGGGTGACAGCTTCACCATTCCCGCCGATGCCGAAGGGCCGCAGGTCTGGACGGGGCGGCCCTATGCGCTGGCGATAACGGTCGGCGGCAAAACGGTGCCCAAGCTGTCCGAAGAAGATGTCATCATGAAAGATATCCCGGTAACTGCGCAGGCTCTGGCATCACGGCCAGCCCCGGCGCGCAGCACCGCTGCTCCCACCACGCCACCGGCGGCTCGGACAGCTCCCGCCGGTTAAGTCAGCTTTTGAATAGGAAAACCTGCTTCATCCCCTCGACAGTTTGGGGGTGTTACGGCAGGTTAACCTTTACCTTATTCGATCTGGAGATTTGCCGAGCATGATCGGACGCACCGCACGCGGATTTGCTATCGGGAGCATGGCCTTGGCCGTACTCACCGCTGGAACCCCCACACTGGCACAGGACGGCAATGACGAAGCACGCCTGCGCAAGCTTGAAGGCGAAGTACGCGCTTTGCAGCGCAAGGTCTTCCCGGGAAGTGACGGGCGCTATTTCGAAGCTGAAATTTCCGCCCCGCAAACCACTCGGCCATCCGCCAACGGCTCATCGACGACAGCGGTGACCGATATTCTGGCGCGGCTCGATGCATTGGAAATGCAGATTCAGCGGCTGACTTCGAATTACGAAGAAAATGGCAATGCCATGCGGTTGCTGAGCGAACGGGTTGATATGCTCGAAGGTTCTGGGACAAGCGGCAACGTCGATCTTTCGGCTAGCACCTCGGTTCCGGCCACCACACCTGCTGTGACAGTGACCACGCCCGCCGCTCGCATCGCTGTGGTGGAAGCCCCTGCAGCGCGCGCTGTGCCAGCCAGCTCCGGCCCCAGCGCTGACCGCGTTGCCGCAGTGCAGGCGATTGCCAAGCCGCAGACTGACGATGCTGGCGATGACGAATATTCCTATGGCTACCGCCTGTGGGACGCGGGCTTCCACCCAGAGGCGCAGCAGGCGTTGACCATGTTTGTCGAAAAATATCCGAGCCATTGGCGGTTGAGCTATGCGCGCAATTTGCTGGGCCGGGCCTATCTTGATGATGGCAAGGCGCGCGAGGCAGCACCTTGGTTCCTCAAGAACTACCAGTCCAACAAATCGGGCGAACGGGCCGGTGACAGCCTGTTGTATCTTGCAGAAGCGATGATCGAGCTGAAAGACACTGGCCGCGCTTGCATCGCGCTGGCGGAGTTTGGCGAAACCTATCCCGCGCTCGCCGCCGGACGGTTGCAAGGTCAGTATGAAACGGATCGTCGCAAGGTGAAGTGCAATTGAGAAGCCGCTGGACCCGGCACCGCGCAATCCGGGTGCTCCCGATCCGGGGCTGATCGCCCGTTTCCGCGCCGATCTGGCCAGCGTCTGGCCCGATGCCGAGATTTTCGGAACGCAATTGGGCATCGCGGTGTCGGGCGGTCCTGACAGTCTCGCACTGCTGCTGCTGGCCCATGCCGCGCTGCCCGGTCAGGTGCAGGCGGCCACTGTCGATCACGGTTTGCGTCCCGAAAGCGCGGATGAGGCGGCAATGGTCGCTTCGCTGTGCGAAAAGCTGGGCATCGCGCACCGCATTTTGCCGGTCGAGGTCGAGCGCGGTAATCTTCAGGCGCGGGCTCGCAAGGCGCGCTATACAGCTCTGGCGGAATGGGCGGACGAGCAGGCAATCGACGCCATTTTGACCGCGCACCATGCTGATGATCAGGCGGAAACGCTGGTCATGCGGCTTAATCGCGGCAGCGGGATGGCGGGCCTCGCCGGAGTGCGCGGGCTGGCGTTGCTGACCGATGCGATCCGACTGGTGCGGCCATTGCTGAACTGGCGCAAGAGCGAGTTGGAGAAGGTCTGCGCGGATGCGGGTGTGGAACCGGCAAGCGATCCCTCCAACGAAAACGAGAGTTTCGACCGGGTGCGCATTCGCAGGGCCTTGGCGACCAGCGACTGGCTCGACCCGCTGGCGATAGCGCAAAGCGCGCATCTGCTGGCCGAGGCGCAGGAGACGATCGGCTGGATGGTCGAGGAGTTCTGGAACGATTGCGTGTTCCCCGAAGGACCGGGTTTCCGCTTCTTCCCCGAAGGCACGCGGCTGCTGAATATCGAAGTGATCCGGCTCATTATTGCCGAAATGGGCAGCGCGGCCACACGGTCGGAAATCGGGCGTCTGCATGACCGGCTGTTTGCTGGGCACAACGCCTCGCTGGGCGGAATTCTGGCGGTGCCGACGACTGAAGAAATGGAGCGCGAACCAGCGCCGGGGCCGGGGCCAGCAGACGAGTTTGAGGAACCCGAGGGGCCGGTTTCAGTGCGGGTGTGGCGCTTTCATCCAGAACCGGCCAGGACAACGCATTAACGCCGCAAGGGGTCAGATAATCGAGTCGCCAAGCCCGACCGATTTGCCATCCGTCACAACGACCATATCGCCCTTCTTGGCGATAGCGAACACGCGCTTGGCCAGCTCATCGGGAATGCCGACACAGCCGTGGCTGGCATAGCCGTTCTCGACCTCGGTGCCGCCGTGGATTGCAATCCCGTCCCAGGTCAACCGCAGCGTCCAGGGCATTGGCGCATTGCCGTATTTCTCGGAGACATTATGCCGTTCCTTGGTCAGGATCGGGAACTTGCCAACGGGGGTCGGATGCTCGTCAGTCCCGAGCATCACTGCCGCCGCGCCGATTTCATAGCCACCCTGAAAGACCGAGATCACGCGCGCCTGCAAATCGACTGTGATTACCAAGGGGCCATCAGGGACACCCTCATCATCCCAGTGCCATTCGCCATATTTGATCGGACCTTCGATTGGCAGCACACGGCGCACGGTGAAGGGACGGCGAGCATCGGCGGCGATCTTGGCAGCAATTGCGCCTTCCGGCTGAAAAGCCGGGGCGGGCGGCGTGGCTTGTATGGCAGGCGTCAGTCCCTCGCCTTCGGCCAGCGCAGAGCCGCCGATGGCGACGCCGGTCAGCACCAATGCGACTGCGACGGTAGCCCCGCCGATCCATTTCAAGATCACATCCATAGCTAGCAATATAGGGGACGAAGCCTATTTGCGCCAGTCACGCCGCCTGCTGCGTCCCACAGGGGCACAGACCGCCCTAGCGGATTAACGCGCGAGCTGTGCTGCTTCGCGCGCGGTACGCTCTACGGCGGCGACATCGGGTGCGCCGCGGGGGGCGACCCAACTGCCGCCAACACACAGCACCGGATCAAAGGCCAGCCATTCGGACGCGGTGTCGACACCAATGCCGCCTGTGGGGCAGAACTGGCACTGGCCAAACGGCGCGGCGAGCGCCTTGAGCGCGGGCAGGCCCCCAGCCGCCATCGCCGGGAAAAACTTAAACTGCGTGAGCCCCAGATCCAGCCCGCGCATGATGTCCCCGGCATTGGCGATACCGGGCAGGAATGGCACGCCTTCGCGCAAGGCAGCGCGGCCCAGTGGTTCGGTCAAGCCGGGTGAAACGATAAACTCGCTGCCCGCATCCAGTGCGGCCTGCAATTCCGCTTCGTTCGTAACGGTACCCGCGCCGATGATAGCGCCATCAACTGCTTTCATCGCGCGGATCGCTTCGAGCGCGCAGGGGGTGCGCAGAGTTACTTCGAGCACCCGCAGCCCGCCTGCGACCAGTGCGCGCGCCAGCGGCTGGGCATGGGCTACATCATCGACAACGATGACCGGGATAACCGGCGCGGTTTTCATGATTTCTTCGATGGTCATGCGTGCTCTCTTGCAAAGGCGGCGGCGGCGCCGAACAGGCCCGGCTGTGGATGGACGATCAATTTCACCGGAATTTGCGCCATCAGCGATTCGAACCGGCCCTTGGCGCGGAAGCGTTCGGCAAAGCCGGAAGTGAGCAGGGTATCGCGCAACCGGTAACCCAGCCCGCCTGCGATCACCACACCGCCAAGCCCGCCCTGAGCCAGCGCTATATCTCCCGCGACACTGCCCAGGGACAGGCAGAAGCGGTCGACTGCGGCGGCGGCGAGGCTGTCGCTGTCTGCCATCCCGCGCGTCCAGATCGCGACATCGTCTTCATCGCGGGTCTTGCGCCCCTCCATCGCGGCAAGCGTCTGGTAAATGTCGGTAATGGCTGGCCCGGCGACCACGCGTTCGATCGATACGCGGTTGTGACGTCTTCTTAGCCGGGCAAGAATGGCATCCTCGATAGAGTCGAGCGGGGCGAAATCGATATGTCCGCCCTCGGTCGCCTGCACGCGGTAATCCCTGCCTGAACGCCACAGATGCGCCACGCCCAGCCCGGTGCCAGGGCCAAGCACGCTGATTGTGCCTTCGCTGGCAAGCGGCTGGTCCGGTCCGGTCAGATGAAGGAATTGTTCCTCCGGCGCGCGCGCCACGGCATGCGCCACCGCCGCGAAATCATTGACGATGGTGTACGCCTCCACGCCCAGCTTCGATTTCACCATCGCCGGGCGGATGATCCAAGGATTGTTGGTGAAGCGGATAATGTCCCCGCCTACCGGACCCGCAATCGCCATCGCCACGCGCGGGGGCAGGCTACCGCCCCGGCGTTCGCGGAAATCCTGCCACGCGGTTTGGAAACTGGCATGATCGGAGGTGTGCAGGGTGTCGGGCTCGCCCAGCGAAATGCTGCCGTCATCCGCCACGGTGGCAATCGCAAAGCGGGCATGGGTGCCGCCGATATCGACTGTGACCAGCTCCATCACAGACCTGCCATCGCAAGCATCGAGGATGCGCCCTGCTCTGCACCGTCCGCATTGGCGCGGAACATGGCGAACAATTCGCGGCCCATACCCATATCGGGGCGCGGATCGGGAGCCGGGTCGCGCGCTGCCAGATCGGCTGGCGTCGTCAGCGTTCCCGTCTTGGCGCACAGCCTGATAATGTCGCCATCACGCAAGCGCGCCAGCGGGCCGCCGCCAAGCGCCTCTGGGGTGCAGTGAATGGCCGCCGGGACCTTGCCACTGGCGCCCGACATCCGCCCGTCTGTAACCAGCGCCACGCGGTATCCGCGATCTTGCAGCACGCCGAGTGCGGGGGTCAGCTTGTGCAATTCCGGCATCCCATTGGCGCGCGGCCCCTGAAAGCGAACCACCACGATCACGTCCTGATCCAACTCACCGCGAGTGAAAGCCTCGTTGACCGAGGACTGATTCTCGAACACCCGCGCCGGGGCTTCTACCGTGTAGCGTTCTTCGCCCACCGCGCTGGCCTTGAAACAGGCGCGGCCCAGATTGCCTTCGACCAGTCGCATGCCGCCATCGGGCTGGAAGGGTTCGGCGGCCGGGCGCAGCATTTCGGCATCACCGCTTGGCCCCGGATCGCGCCAGGTCAGCGTGTCATCTTCCATGCCGGGTTCGCGTGAATAGGCCGCGAAGCCGCCGTCCCAGACGGTCAGGATATCTGCGTGCGCCAATCCTTCATCGAGCAGCGCGCCGATGACAAAACCCATGCCGCCCGCATCGTGGAAATGGTTCACATCGCCCGCGCCATTGGGATAGACCCGCGCAATCAGCGGGACGGCGGACGAAAGTTCGGCCAGATCGCTCCAGTCGAAAGCGATCCCTGCGGACCGTGCCATGGCAGGCAGATGGATCGCGTGATTGGTGGAGCCGCCGGTTGCCAGCAGGCCGATGGCTGCATTGATAATCGCCTTCTCATCGACGACACGGGCCAGCGGGCGAAAATCGCCGCCATCCTTGCCAATTGCGGCCAGCCGGTGTGTGGCGCTGCGGGTCAATTCCTGGCGCAGCTTGGCCCCCGGCGGCACAAACGCCGCGCCGGGCACATGCAGTCCCATCATCTCCATCATCATCTGATTGGAATTGGCGGTGCCATAGAATGTACAGGTGCCGGGCGAGTGATAGCTGGCACTTTCGCTGGCGAGCAATTCCTCGCGGCCCACCTTGCCCTCTGCATAGAGCTGGCGGACCCGCTGCTTTTCAGCGTTCGAAATGCCTGTGCCCATCGGGCCGGAAGGCACGAAAATTGCTGGCAAATGACCGAAACGCAGCGCGCCCATTAGCAAGCCGGGGACAATCTTGTCGCAAATCCCCAGCAGGGCAACGCCGTTGAACATTGCATGGCTCAGCGCCACCACAGTGGACAGCGCAATCGCATCACGGCTGAACAGCGACAGCTCCATGCCGTCCTGGCCCTGCGTCACGCCGTCGCACATTGCTGGTGTGCCGCCTGCCACCTGGACAGTGGCCCCCACTTCGCGCGCCCAGATTTTCATACGCTCGGGATAGCGGTGATACGGCTGATGTGCGGACAGCATGTCATTGTAAGCGGTGACGATACCGAGGTTGGGGCCGCCCGCCGCCTTGATCGCCGCCTGATCGTCTTCGGCACCCGCAAAGGCGTGGGCAAGGTTTGAACACGACAGGCCATACCTGTCGACCTGCCGTTCGGCCTCGCGGTCGGTCAGCGCCAGATAAGCAGCGCGGCGGTCACGCGAATTGTCGATCACACGCTGAGTAACCCTGTGGATCGTATCGTTCAGCGACTTACTCATCGTGCCAGCTCACTCCGTCGCGTTCGGCCAACGCAATGGCGGCGCTGGGCCCCCAGCTGCCCGCGCCATATGGCTTAGGCGTGATGCCTGCTTCCGCCCACAGCGCGCGTATGGCGTCGATCCATTCCCACTGCGCCTCAACCTCGTCACGGCGCACGAACAGGGTCTGGTCACCCTCTACAAGGTCCAGCAGCAGCCGTTCGTATGCGATCCGGCGCACAGTGCCGGAAAAGGCATCTGGCATGGCGATATCCAGCGGAACGGAGCGCAGCCGCAACCCTTCGCGGTCGAGACCCGGCACTTTGGCCATCATTGACAGCTGGACGTTTTCTTCAGGCTGGATACCGATCACCAACCGGTTGGGCTTGGTGGTGGCGCCGCGCCCTGCGAAGATCGAATGCGGGATGCAGCGGAACTGGATCACGATTTCGGTAACGCGCTCGGGTAGGCGCTTGCCTGTCCGCAGGTAGAACGGCACGCCTTTCCAGCGCCAGTTATCGACATGGGCCTTGATCGCCACAAAAGTCTCGGTGGAAGAATCCTTGCCAAGCTCGTCATCGTAACCGGGCACTGCGGCGCCTGACACCGCACCGGCGCGGTATTGGCCGGTGACCGTCTCCGCATCGCCCACTTCGCGCAAGGCGCGCAGCACCTTCACTTTTTCATCGCGCACCGATGTGGCGTCGAAGCTGGTGGGCGGCTCCATCGCCACCAGCGCCAACAATTGCAGCATATGGTTCTGAACCATGTCGCGCAGCGCCCCGGCATCATCATAAAAGGCAACGCGCCCTTCCAGCCCGACGGTCTCGGCGACGGTGATCTGCACGTGGTCGATATATTTGGCGTTCCAGATCGGTTCGAACAGCAGATTGGCAAACCGCAATGCGAGCAAGTTCTGGACTGTCTCCTTGCCCAGATAATGGTCGATGCGGAAAATCCGGTCCTCGCTAAAGGCGCGGGCCACTGCGTCGTTGATTTCCTGGCTGGTTTCCAGACTGGTGCCGAGCGGCTTCTCCAGACCGATGCGGACATTGCCCTTGGTCAGACCGGCGTGATCAAGCCCGGCAATCGTCGCTTCGAACAGGCTGGGCGCAGTCGACAGGAAAATGGCGAGGCCGTTGTCATAATTGCCAACCGCCGTTGCCAACTCGTCATAGCCCTCGATAGTGGTGGCATCGACCGCGACATAGCTGATCCGGTTGAGAAAAGTGGCAAGGCCGCCGCGGCGATCGGCGGGGAGGAACTTCTCCAGCGCCTGACGCGCGAATTGCCGGTATTCGGCAGTGCTCATCTGCGAGCGGGCGGTGCCAACGATCCGCAGATCGTCCGAGAGCAGGCCATCGGCATCCAGCGCGCATAGCGAGGGCAGCAGCATACGTTGGGCAAGATCGCCAGTGGCGCCAAACAACAACAGGCGGTCGGCCGTAAAACTCATGCCCGCAACGCTCCGCCCATAACTCATCCCTTCGTTTTTGGTCGGTTACCAGTGCGGGGCAGGGGTTGCCAGTGCGCCGCATTCCTATTCATGTTTCAGCTGCCAGTGCGCGTTACCGATACGGTCTTGTCGCCAAAGGAACTGGCGCCGAAACTGGTCAGGAAGCTGACATCGGCAGCGTCGCGGCCAACGCCGATTTTTACCGTTTCGGCAGGGTTGGCCATTCCAGTGGCATCGACCAATTGCCACGTGCCGCCGCCTTGAGTTTCCGGATCGGTCAGAAAAACCTCGGCGACTGCATGAAAATCCTGCGGCTCGACGTCGGGCGCATAACATGACACGAAGCGGGCAGGGATAGTGCTGGCGCGGGCCAGCGTGACCAGCACATGCGCATAATCACGGCAGATGCCGCGTCGTTCGACAAAGCTGTCCAGCGCTGTGGTGCGGGCATCGGAGACGCCGGGCTGATAGGTAAAATTGTTGGCGATCCAGCTGCGGATGGCTTCTATGCGAGCCCCGCCGTCGGTCCCGCCAAACTCGGCATCGGCGAAGGGCTGGAACTTATCTGCGGTGCAATAGCGGCTGTCGAACAGATATTGGACCGCCTCGCCAGGCATATCATGTGGTTGCAGGCGGGTCAGCGCGCTGAGATCGGCGATCTGGCGCTGCGTTTCCACTTCTGCGCGGTAATCGACCGCGAAGCTGCCGTTGGCGCGGATCCACAGACGCTCGCCGATATCGTCCTGAGCAGCAACCCGCGCGCAATGCTCGCTGTCGGACATTTGCGTGCTGGATGACAGGATACGCTGCTCGGGCAGGGCAGCGGCCTCGAACTGCAGCAGGACATCAGTCGGCTGGTCGAGGGTGAAGACGAAGCGGGTTTCAATCAAAAGGGCCATGTGGCGGTCTAACGCACCAGAGTGCGGTTCCGTTTCGCCATGCCGAGAAGTCTTTTTGTGAGGAGTGCCACGGCCACGAAAAAGGGGCCCGCAAGCGAGCCCCTTATTGTTCGGTTATAGGACCAAACGGTGACCTTTAGGTCAACCGAGAAGCCACTTCCACATATCCCACATGACAAAGCCTCCTGTTGTGTTCAGGAGCCATTATTCTGTTAACCATGCCTGTTTGTAAAGTCTAAACTATACCTGTTAACTTGTCGTCAGAGGCATTTGCATTGAATTCCAACAGTTTAGCTAAGGAAATGGGGCGCGATAACGCGTAGCCCTGTACCTCAGAACAGCCCATATCGCGCAGCATTCCAAGGTCACGAGGATCCTCAACCCCTTCAGCTACCACACTGATTCGCGCTTCATTACCCATGGCGACGATGCTGGCAGCGATGGCGTGTGCTTTGCGGCTCGTAGCGGCATTGGAAATGAACAGTCGGTCGATCTTGATTTCGTCGAACGGCAGCTCGTAAAAGGTTTCGAAATTGGCTGCACCGACGCCGAAGTCATCCATCGAAATACGAGTGCCAAGTTCCTTGAGCTCCAGAAGTATGCTGGCAGCCGTCTTCAAATCTGTGATCCGTGCTGTTTCTGTTACTTCGAGCATTAAATGCTTGGGGTCGAACTGGGTGGCTTGCAGGACATTGCGTACCAGGCCGACGATCCGCATGTCATTGAGCAGCGTGGCCGAGATATTTACCGACATGGTGATCGGTTGCCCACGGAAGTGCAGCAATTTGGCAGCGGTACAGGCGCTCTGGAGGACGTAGCGGGTGAGGTGTTCCATCCGTCCGGCATTTTCGCACTGCTGAATGAAATGCATCGGCGCGATGAAGCCCTTGGCGGGATCGTGCCAACGGACCAGAGCCTCGACCCCGATCATGCGATTTTCAGTTATGTCGACTTTCGGCTGGTAGACGCAATAAACCTCACCGGCTTCCATCGCCTCGTCAATTCGGGCGCGCAGGGAGATATCCCACAGCAGGTCGAGCTCGGACCCTGTTTCGGCAACCTTGATTGGCAGCGATGCCTCGGTCGTCTCTTCAGCAGCAGCGATTGCAGTCGGGATAAGGTTGTCGCCAGCCCCATCGACGCGGGCAATGCCAAAGGTGATTCCAACATCGACTGTATGGCCTCGGACAGTGACAGGAGCGGCAAAGATTGCGCGCAAGCCTTCAAGATGGTCGACCAGGGCATCGGTATCGTCGCCATCGACATGCCAGCCAAGGAAGTGACCATCGAGATAGATTGTCAGTTCCTTGTCGGCAGCGCGCAACCGGTCGGTCAGGCGCAGGACATAGGAAGCTTTGTCTTCGACCTTGAGCGTCTGGAGCACGTGTTCATAGCCATGCACCTTGGCGATGACGACGTGCCCGCCCTTATGAGCCTCACGGGCCATGGAAATGCCCAAGGCGCGCAATGTCGGCAGTCCGGTGTCCTGATCGATCAATGCAACCCGTTGCTGCCAGCGCGCTCGCGAACGAAACACGGCATACATCAGCAACATGGCGCAAGCATTGGCGATTTCGACGCGAACGCCGACTTTTGCCGCCATGAACAATCCGAGCGGAAGCGAGATCACCAGCAACGCATAAGCAACGCGGCGGTGCTTGCGTGATCCGGCGAATAATATCGTCGTGACCAGACCAAACAGAATGTAGAGCAAGATTACTAGAGATCCGAGGATCCTTGTGCGGCCAGCTTTATAGGTTTCCGCCGCATATATGGCAACGTAGCTGGACGGGACACTGTGCTGCCCGGGGATTGCCACAAGAGCATCTGCCAATTGGCGCCCGCGTCCAATTACGACCGTCTTGCCCGCAAGGTCGATGTTGCCCGATTTGCTATTGTTACTCGTCAGAGCGCGAAATTCGGTACTCGGAATCTTGGTGACATCGATGCCATAATCGATTTCGTAACGGCTGCGGCTGGCGGGATTTACCCCGCCCAGAGCTGCGCCAAACGTGCGATAGTCAATTCCATTAACGCGCTTGCGGTGGTCGACTTGCCATTCGAAACCAAGATAGTTCGGATTGCGAACGCTCAGTACGCGGCCAGAAGTGCCGGCGATGGAGTCCAGCGTCCTGTGCAACCGAGCCTTTGCGGCTACGTCATATTCGAGGCGGTCCACGACTGCTATGCGCGGGCCAAGGCTGGTGATTGCATTACGAAGAGCTGCATCGTTCTTGGTGTCACTCGCACTTTCGAATGTCAGATCAAGATAGATTTTTCCGACACCGCGACGATTCAATTCGTGCAGCGTCTCAGCAAGCTCACTGCGGCGATGTGCGGTTTCCGGGTCGCCCATCGCCCGATCGGTGCCGACGAAGACGATGTCGCCAGATGGGTCGTGTGCGGCCACTTTGGACTGCACCAGCCAAAGGAACTGGTCGACCGGACTCAGCATAAGTACTGCCATCATCGCCAGCGAGATCACAGCTGCCAACAACATGTGCTGCAAGCGCTCAAGCCTCCGGCCCATACGGACAATACCGTCGGACAGCGCAGAGCGCAGGGGTTTTCCAAGGGCGAGCACGTCAACCATCACCCGCTCTTATGCAGTCATTAAGTTTAAGATTGTTTTGACGCCGCCGCGTGTTTTTACCTTCGCCGACCGATTTGCGGGGCATCCGATGGTTAAGCCGGGCTTAGGAAATACCCCGAAGAATTGACGAAGGTTTGCTGCGGGTTTCGCAAACTGCCGAAGAAAAGATCATTGCTGCACAATGTCATAGCGGTTCAGCGCATGATTGAGCGAGAAGGTAAACGCTGCGTTCGACATCCTCGAGCGGACGCGATCAGGCGACCACTCCGAACAAATCGTGCTCGTCGGCGTCTTCGATCGCGGCGTTGACAATCGCGCCCGGCAACAGCGTGTCGGGCACATTGCGCAGATAGACGGCACCGTCGATTTCCGGGGCGTCGGCCTGACTGCGGCCGGTTGCGCCGATATCGCCGTCCTCGTCTGCCTCGCCAACTTCGTCGATGATAATCGGGATGGTCTTGCCGACTTTGCCGGCCAGCTTCGCCGTCGAGATCCGTTCGGTCACTTCCATGATCCGGGCGTAGCGTTCTTCTTTGATCGCTTCAGGCACCTGATCGGGTAGGGCGTTGGCCTGTGCCCCTTCGACCGGTTCGAAACGGAATGCGCCGACCCGGTCCAGCTGCGCCTCTTCAAGCCAGTCGAGCAGATAGCGGAAATCGTCCTCTGTCTCGCCCGGGAAGCCGACCACGAAGCTGGAGCGGATGGCGATCTCGGGGCAAATCTCGCGCCAGTTCTTGAGCCGCGAAAGGACCTTGGCCTCATTCGCGGGCCGTTTCATGGCGCGCAGCACCTTGGGGCTGGCGTGTTGGAACGGAATATCGAGATAGGGCGTCAGCAATTCCTCGGCCATCAACGGGATCACCGCGTCGACATGGGGATAGGGATAGACATAATGCAGCCGCACCCAAGGCGGAGCGCCCTCAGGCGTCTGTAACTTGCCCAGTTCACGCGCCAGATCGGTCATATGGGCGCGAACCTGGCGGCCCTTCCAGCTGCGTTCGTCATGCCGGGTGTCGACACCATAGGCCGAGGTGTCCTGACTGATCACCAGCAATTCACGAGTGCCGGCGGCAACCAGCTTCTCCGCCTCGCGCAGCACTGCGTCGATACGGCGGCTGGCTAGCTTACCACGCAAATCCGGGATGATGCAGAATGCGCAGGAATGGTTGCAGCCTTCAGAAATCTTCAGATAGCTGTAATGGCGCGGGGTCAGCTTGACGTCGGGCTGGGGAATCAGGTCGAGATATGGGCCCTGGCTGGGCGGCGCAGCCTCATGCACAGCTTCGACCACGTCTTCATATTGATGCGCGCCGGTCACGGCGAGCACTTGCGGGAAGCGCGCACGGATCACATCGGCCTCGTCGCCCATGCAGCCGGTTACTATGACCCGGCCGTTTTCGGCAATCGCTTCGCCAATCGCCTCGAGACTTTCTTCTTTCGCCGAATCGAGGAAGCCGCAGGTGTTGACCAGCACAACATCGGCGCCCGCATAATCGGGGCTCATGGCATAGCCATCGGCGCGCAAGCGCGTCAGAATCCGCTCGGAATCAACCAGCGCCTTGGGGCAGCCGAGGCTGACCATGCCGACCTTTTTCTGGTCAGGGAGAGTTGTTGCAGCAGTCATGATTGCGCGCGCCCCTACACCCATGCGCAAGATTGCGCTAGCATTTCGCTGGGTCGCGGGTTGGGGAGGTTTGCAATGAACTTGTTTGCAGTGAACTGGTGGGCCGTGGTGCTGGCGGCGCTGGCTGGCTTTGTCGTCGGCGGCATCTGGTACGGTCCGGTCATGGGAAAGAAGTGGCTGGGCGCGGTCGGCCTGACCGAGGAACAGGTGAAAAATGCAAACATGGCCATGGTCTATGGCGGCGCGTTCCTGTTCTCGCTGCTGGCGAGTTGGACGCTGGCGCACACCTTTGACAGCTACGCGCAGGATTTGTCTGTCATGGCCAAAGTGATGACCGCGCTGGGCGTGGCGGTGGGATTTATCATACCGGCGATCGGGACGAACTATCTGTTCAGTCAAAAGAGCAAGGCGCTGTTTTTCATCGATGCAGGCTATTGGGCGCTGTTCTACATCGCGATGGGTGTGGTGCACGCCTACCTGCCGTAAGCGCGGCTTGGCTTACTCCGTATCGTCCCGATCGTGGCCATCACCCTGCGTCGAACCGTTCACGGTCGGGATGATCTCGACCAGCACGTCGCCTGCTTGCAGGATGCTGCATTCATCTTCCCAGAAGCCGAGCACTTTGCCGCCGCGATATACACGCAGCCCGCGCCCCCCCGTAGAAAGCTCGGAGATCGGGCGTCCGGCCTCTTCAGCATCGACGATCCGCTCGATCAATTGCACGCGTCCCGAAATCGAAGCGAGATCGGCCAGGTACTCGGCGATATGTTCGCCCTTCGCGCTGCCAGCCAGCAACAGACCGGTGAACCGTACAGGGTTGATGACATTGTTCGCGCCCGCCTGCCGTGCGAGCATTTCATTGTCATCGGCGCGCACGACCACGCTGATTGGTACATTGGGTGCCAACGAGCGAGCGGTCAGCGTGATCAGGATAGTTGTGTCGTCACGGCCAGCAGAGATGAGGACGTTTTCGGCCTCTTCAATACGCACCGCCTTCAGGGTTTCATCGCGGGTGGCGTCACCTACCATGACATTACAGCCCAGCCGTTCGGCCTCCGCCAGCCGCTCTTCGCTGGGGTCGATCACTACGATCGAGCTAGGATCGGTGCTGCGTTCGATCAACTCGGCAACCGTCTCGGAGCCCGAGACACCATAGCCGAGTACGACGATATGGCCGCACAAGTGTTCCTGAATTCGGGTCATGCGCCATTTCTCCCAAGTACGTTTGATCAGGAAGTTGTAGGCTGTGCCTACAAAGATAAACAGGACCGCAAAGCGGACCGGCGTAACAATCACCGCCTCCACCAGTCGTGCCCGGTCCGAAATCGGCGCGATATCGCCGAATCCGGTGGTGGTGATCGAGATCATGGTGAAATAGACGACATCCAGAAAGCTGACATCGCCATCAAGGTTGTCGACCAGGCCTTCGCGGTCCCACCAATGGATCAGGATCACCAGCGTGATCAGCGATAGTGCCAGGCCGATCCGGATAAATAGATCGCCCCAGACCGGAATCTGGACCGCGCGCCGCAACGGCGTCTGCACCGGGTTGCTGGCCTTGATGCGCTTTGCCCGCGCCTTGGTGATATCACCGAGCAGCGTCATTCGGCAAAGCGTTCCGCCATTGCACCAAGCGAGGCGTGATGGGTCAGGTCAAGTTGTAACGGCGTTACCGACACATAGCCCTCGTCGATTGCCTCCAGATCGGTTCCGTGATCCAGCGTGTGCTCGATCGCTTCCAGACCGAACCAATAGTATTTGTAACCGCGCGGGTCACGCCCTTCGACGACGGTTCCGCGCGAATAGTCGTGGAAACCCTGCCGCACGATGCGGATGCCTTTGACGTCCGCTGCGGGACGGGCCGGGAAATTGACATTGACCAATGTGCGGCTGGGCAGCGGCGTGTCGAGCAAGGGGGCGAGCACTTTGGCACCCCATGCACGCGCTGCCTCAAAGGGCACCGCATCGCCCAGTCCCTCCCGCGAATAGACCTGGCTGAACGCAATCGAACGGACACCCGCCAATGCGCCTTCGATGGCGGCAGAGACGGTGCCTGAATAGGTAACATCATCGCCCAGATTGGCACCGCGATTGACGCCGGACAGGATCAGATCGGGAGGGCCGGGCAGAGCTTTGCGCAGTCCCATCGTCACGGCATCGGTAGGCGTGCCGCTGACCGAAAAGCGCCGCTCGTCATGCTGGCGCATCCGGATCGGGCGGGTTAGCGTGAGCGCATGGCCCATGCCCGATTGCTCCTCGTCGGGTGCGCAGATCCAGATATCGTCGCTGAACTGGCGCGCGATTTCCTCCAGCACGACCAGCCCCGGCGCGCGGATGCCATCGTCATTGGTCAGCAAAATGCGCATCAGGCGGCAGGCTCCAACCGGGTTACGCCGCCCATATAGGGAGCGAGCACATCTGGCACATCGACGCTGCCATCGGCGTTCTGGTAATTCTCCAGCACAGCCACCAGCGTGCGTCCGACCGCCAGTCCCGAGCCGTTGAGCGTGTGCACGAAAACGGTCTTCTTCTCGCCCTCAGGCTTGAACCGCGCATTCATTCGGCGCGCCTGGAAATCACCAGTGTTGGAGCAGGATGAAATCTCGCGATAGGCACTCTGGCCGGGCAGCCAGACCTCAAGGTCAAAGGTTTTGCGCGCCGTGAAACCCATATCACCCGCGCACAGCAGCATCTTGCGATAGGGCAGGTTCAGCGCCTGCAGGATACCTTCGGCGGCTTCAGTCATCCGCTCATGCTCGGCTTCGCTATCCTCGGGCCGGACGATCGACACCAGCTCGACCTTTTCGAACTGGTGCTGGCGAATGAACCCCCGCGTATCGCGGCCCGCAGCACCCGCTTCAGACCGGAAGCAGGGCGTCAACGCGGTGAGGCGCATCGGCAGCCTGGCGGTGTCGATGATCTGGTCACGCACCGCATTGGTCAGGCTGACCTCGGCGGTGGGGATCAGCCAGCGGCCATCGGTGGTTTTGAACTGATCTTCGGCAAACTTGGGCAGCTGACCAGTGCCAAACAGCGCCTCGTCACGCACAAGCACGGGCGGGGCGCATTCGGTGTAGCCATTCTGGCCCGTCTGCTGGTCCAGCATAAACTGGCCCAGCGCCCGGTGCAGCCGCGCCATACCGCCGCGCAGGAAGGTGAACCGCGCCCCGGAAATCGCTGCGCCGGTTTCAAAATCCATGCCCAGCGCCGGGCCGATGTCGGCGTGCTCCTGCGCCGCGAAATCGAAGGTACGCGGGGTGCTCCAGCGTGCGATCTCGACATTGTCAGCTTCGTCTTCACCGGCGGGAACGTCGCTAGCAGGCGCATTGGGCAGCGCGGCGAGCAGATCTTCCAGCTCGCTGGCGGCCTTGCGCTCGGCCTCTTCCCATCGAGGCATTGCCGCCTTGATCTCGGCAACTTCGGCCTTGAGAGCTTCGGCCTTGTCCTTGTCGCCCTGGCCCATTGCCTGACCGATGGCCTTGGATGCTTCATTGCGGCGGCCCTGCGCCTCCTGCACCTTGGTCAGCGCTTCACGGCGCTGGGTGTCGAGGGCGAGAATGCGGCTGGCAACCGGCTCGAGAGCACGCCGGGCTATGGCGGTGTCGAAGTCTTCGGGATTGGCGCGGATAGTGGCGATGTCGTGCATGGCGCGGGCTATGCCTTCTCGCCGCGCGCTTGACCAGAGGCTTGGGCAACGGGCCGGTGAACGGGGTTGAGACTGTGCGGGCGGGGCGTTAGGCACAGGCAGCTTTTCCACCCGCCACGGCAACTTAGGGGCAGAACCGACTTGCGAGCCGACCCGATCCAGCCGCCACGGCGGACCCGGTTTATCGATGTGCTGGACACTGCCATCCGTGCTGGACGCCGGGTCGGGGCCATTGATCGGGCGCATCTTGAAAAAGACGCCATGCTCGCCAAAGCGGCCGAGGCGACCAGGCTGGACGATTTTGGCGACCCCTGGTTCGAGGGGCCGTTGGAAGTTCTGCTCGATTCCATCCGTTCCGAAGCGCGCTTGAATGCGGCAGGCGATTGGTCTGCTGCGGCGCAATTCCATCATGTGTTGCGCGACCGTTTGCTGGCGCAGATGTGGTTCAAACGGCATCCTGAAATCCTTGCCCGTCCGATCCGGAACCCGGTGATAATTGTCGGGCCCATGCGGTCGGGTACAACGCGGCTTCACCGGCTGCTGGCCAGCGATACGCGCTTTGCGCATTTGCGCAGTTTCGAAACGATCAGCCCGGTCCCGCGCCCCGATTTCGAAGAAGTGATGGCGGGCCGCAAAGCGGATTTCCGCCCGAAGCTGGCCGCGCGGATCATGAAAGTGGCCCGGCTGGCCAATCCGCGCACACTCTCGATCCATCCCACCGGACTCTATGAGCCCGAGGAGGAGCTGGGCCTGCTGGTCGCCAGCCTGTGGGGCATGAAGCACGAGGCGCAATGGCGCGTGCCCACCTATGGCCGCTGGTGCGAGGGGCAAAGCGCGGTGCCCGCCTATCGCCACATGGCCAATCTGCTGCGGCTGATCGGCTGGTCACAGCAGGAATCGAGCTTGCGGCCATGGATCCTGAAAACCCCGCAGCATATGCTCGACCTGCCTGCATTGCTCGAGGTGTTCCCAGACGCACGGCTGATCTTCACGCACCGCGATCCCCAGCAGATCGTTGGCAGCGCCGCCTCGCTCGCGTGGAACCAGACGATCATCTATTCGGATCATGCCGATGCGCAGGAAGTGGGCCGCGAATGGCTGCGCAAGACAGGAGTGATGATCGACCGGATGCGCGCCGTCCGCGCGAATATCCCGGCAGAACGGATGATCGACGTCCAGTTTGACGCGATGGACAATGACTGGCGCGGCACGATGGAGCGGGTTTACCGCTTTCTGGGCTTCGACATCGCCCCGGCCGTGCCCGCGATGGAAAGCTATCTGGCGAAGGCTGCCGCCCTCAAGCGCCGCCCCCATCGCTACAGCCTTGAAGAATTCGGCCTGACCCAAGGCGAGGTTTACGACCGGCTGGGCGATTACGTGCGCGCGTTCGATGTTCCAGTGGAACAGCCGTTGTCCTTCGGAGCCAACCTTCGCGCCGCTACTGAAGCGTGATATGGGGCGCGCGCACCAGGCTGCGCCGCCGCCAGTCGTATCTCAGACTCAGTATTTGAACGTTGCGGTCGCGAAAACCTGCCGCGGATTGCCGTAGAACGCTGTCACGATGCCTTCGAGACCCAGCGTGGGTGAAGGCAGGCCACCGGCATTGAGGATCGGTGTGCCATCGGGATTTGTGGCCACGAACTGATAGCCCGAGGTGATGTACCGCTTGTCAGTCAGATTGCGACCATGCACACCAAGGCTGAACCGATCGCTGGCGGAACTCCACACCAGTGAAGCGTCCACCAGAGCGTATCCCGGCTGATCGAGATATGCGCTCGGGGTTTCGAACTGATTGGTCTTGCTGCGATAGCTTACTGTGGTGCTGAAATTGAGATCGCCGCTCCCCACTGGCACATTCGCGCCGAGCGTTCCGGCCATGGTCCATTCTGGTGTATTCTGGATGCGCCGCTTCGCGCGCCTCTTCGGGGTGTCGATGGCCGAGCTCGGGGCTTGGTTTGGGCTGATGTGCCGTATCGACCGGGGCAAGGAGCTCTGGGTGGACGTGCTGCGCAATGCGCCGGGGACGGACGACGCGAAGCGGCTGATGACGAGGAAGCAATCGCGCGCCTTCGGCACCATGCTGGCGATGCTCGAGGTTGCGTGAGCGAGCGGCCGCGAAACTACCGCAAGCGCCGGGACGTGTTCGACGACCCGGTGGAGACGGTGACGCGGCCCTGCCTCCGCTGCCGTACGCCCATCGAGAGCGAGGGGCCGCACCATCGCCTGTGCTACGGGTGCGCGAACAGCGACGTGAGCCCCTATGCTGTGTAAATCGCCGCTGCCGTGATCGGTCCGGCTCTTCGTCCTGTTTACTTGGCATTTCCTCCGCCACAGGCAATAACGGCCGGAAAGTCTTGCCAATTGATTGGGGGAACGATGGCTAACACCTACCACATGGTCCACTATCGGCGCTTCACGCCCGGGGATGCGACGTTGCTCAAGGGCAAGTCGCTCGAGGTCCTGTGCCGCGAAGCGCTCAACACCGATAATGGGACCTCGCAGCTATGGTCGCGGCCCGATGACCGGATATTCGACGTGGGCGACGGCGATGGCCGCAAGATATTCCTGAACAAGGTCGCTGACCTGTCCAGCGCGGTATTCGGGGAGATGTGCTTGGCTCAGGCGAAGGACCTACAGACGCTGCTCAAGATGGAAACCTCCGAAGTCGAGCTCTCTGACCTGGACTTGTAACGGTTTTGTGCCGGTCACTGATCTCATTATGCCACTTTGGCTTCGAATGCGAGCGGGCTGATGCCGCCCAGATATGAATGGCGGCGGCGGGTATTGTAGAACCCGTTGATGTACTGGAAGATGGCGGCCTCGGCTTGTCGCCGTGTTGGCCAGCTCTGCCGCCAGATTAGTTCCGCCTTCAGGCTTTTGAAGAATGTCTCGACAGAGGCGTTATCATAGCAATTACCCTTGCCGCTCATCGATGGCCGCAGGCCGTAAGCCTGCAGCATCTTTTGATAATCGTAGGA
>NZ_VCAO01000005.1 GCF_005884405.1 Qipengyuania marisflavi
TCCTACGATTATCAAAAGATGCTGCAGGCTTACGGCCTGCGGCCATCGATGAGCGGCAAGGGTAATTGCTATGATAACGCCTCTGTCGAGACATTCTTCAAAAGCCTGAAGGCGGAACTAATCTGGCGGCAGAGCTGGCCAACACGGCGACAAGCCGAGGCCGCCATCTTCCAGTACATCAACGGGTTCTACAATACCCGCCGCCGCCATTCATATCTGGGCGGCATCAGCCCGCTCGCATTCGAAGCCAAAGTGGCATAATGAGATCAGTGACCGGCACAAAACCGTTACAAGTCCAAAGTGCCCTTCGCTACCAGCTTAGCCTCTAGGTCAGGGTGCAGGTTAATGTTGAAGGTCAGCAGGTCCCATTCATGACAGACCACCGTAGCCATGGTCACCTTCATCCATTGTGACAGGTCTTCCCATTTGGGCATAGGTCTCCCGTTCTCTTGAACCCGCATAGGAAACGGAGACAATTCCCATGAAGCCGGTCGGTCCTGTTTCCCATAGAAGACTGATAGCGCTTCGACAGGCTCGTCAAATTGGGCATGACGACGCTCCGCCTCTCCCACCAAGAGGCGCAGTTTCGCGAAGATTCTGCGATCACGCGCAAGACGTCGAGCTTCGCGGCCGCGACGCCGCCTATGGCCGGTTTTTCGATTTGGATGGAGCGCCATGACCCTGCGAGACAAATGTGTGAGACAATCTGCATCGCAACAACGCTAAGTCGTTGAAAGACAATGGGTGGTGAGCCCTGCTGGGTTCGAACCAGCGACCTACTGATTAAAAGTCAGTTGCTCTACCGACTGAGCTAAGGGCCCGACCACCGGCGTGCCACTAGATAGACCGCGCCGCCGGGTCAAGCGGACTTGCGGGAGTTTCTGCGGCTTCTGGTAAATCGCAGCGCGAAGTGCAAAAGCTTCAGGTGATGACTGCGATCCTGGGACTTGCCGCTTTTCACCCCGATGCCTCGGCCTGTCTGGTCATTGACGGACAGCTGGTGGGCGCAGTGGCGGAGGAGCGGCTGGGTGCGCGGCAAAAGCATACCGCCGACTTTCCCGCCTATGCGGTGCGGCATTTGCTGGCCGACGCCGGAATTACGCTGGCCGACGTCAGCCATGTGGCGATGGGGCGGCAGACCAGCGCCAATCGCGCGGCCAAGCTGCGATATTTGCTGGCCAAGCCTGCCAACGGCATCAATGCCGTGACCAGCGCGCTGCGGCGTCACAAGGCGACACTGGGGCTGACCGAATTGCTGGCGCATGCCTGCGATATGGACCCGGCGCTTGTGATGGCGGAAAGCCATTTCGTCGAACATCACGTCAGCCACATCGCCAGCGCCTATTACTGCTCCCCGTTCGAGCAGGCGACAGCGGGTTTCTCGATTGACGGGTCGGGCGATTTCGTCAGCGGCATGGCGGCGCGCTGTGAAGGCACACGTATCGAAGTGCTGGATAAGGTGACGCTGCCCGCCAGTCTGGGGCATTTCTACACCGCATTGTGCCAGTTCATCGGCTTCGACCTATTCGGCGAAGAGTATAAGGTGATGGGCCTGGCCCCCTATGGTCATGACCGTTACGCCGCCGAAATGGCGCGGATCGTGCGGCTGGAGGGCACCGACTGGTACCGTGTCGACGGCAAATATCTCGATGTGTGGAACGGGCTGGCGGCTTCCGAGGTCAATGCCGCGGGCCAGCTGCGGATGGGGACGATCTACTCCGCCGCGCTGGAGCAGCTGTTTGGTCCGCCCCGGCGGCGCGAGGATCCGGTGACACAGCGCGAGATGGATATCGCGCGATCAACGCAGGCGATGTTCGAACGCGCGGTGTCGCAATGCCTGACTTCGCTTGGCGACCGCGTGCCGCTGACCCGGCTGGCAATGGCGGGCGGCTGCGCACTCAACGGGGTTATGAATGCCCGCGCCTATCGCGACTTTCCCATTGGGCACGCCTATCTGCACGCCGCCGCATCGGATGACGGCACGGCGGTGGGCGCGGCCTTCCATTGCTGGCACGAGAAGCTGAGCCGGCCCGAGCGGTTTCATATGACCCACGCCTTCTGGGGGCCGGAGCATGGCCATGAAGCCATCCGCCGCGCGCTGGACGGCTGCACATTGCCGGTGCGCGAATGCGCCAGCGCGGATGAGGCTGTGGAGATCGCAGCAGAGCTGATCGCGGGCGGCGCAGTCACCGGCTGGTATCAGGGCCGCAGCGAATGGGGACCGCGCGCGCTGGGCAATCGCTCGATCCTGGCCAATCCGGCGATCCCAGACATGAAAGAGCGGATCAACCGCAAGATCAAGCGGCGCGAAAACTTCCGCCCGTTCGCCCCCGCCCTGCTGCGCGCCGATGTCAGCCGCTATTTCGAACAGGACATCGACAGCCCGTTCATGATGCACGTTGTCAAATTCCGCGAGAAATGGCGCGAAACCTTTCCGGCGGTCACCCATGTCGATGGCACTGGGCGGCTGCAAAGCGTGGCAGAGGACAACAATCCGCTGTTTTTCCGCCTGCTGACCGCGATGAAGCGGCGTACCGGGCACGGAATGCTGCTGAACACCAGTTTCAACGAGAACGAGCCAGTGGTCGATACGCCCGCACAGGCGCTCGACTGCTTCCTGCGCACCGATATGGATGCGCTGGTGATGGGCCGCTTTGTTATCGAGAAAGCGCGCGCCGACGGGCCAGCCGCGCCGCCAGCTGGCGCAGACTGAACCCGCTCACCGGGTCACGCCATTGCGGGGCAATCGCGGCGGCGGGGCGCAGCACGAATTCGCGGGTGCGGAACTGCGGATGCGGGATCGCCAGCGCCCCACTGACCCAGATCCCGCCGTCCCACAGCACGATATCCAGATCGAGCACTCGAGCGCGCCAGCGCTGCCCGCGCCGATCCCGGCCGAACACCTGCTCAATGCTCTGCAAGGCAGCCAGCAGGGCGGGCGGGTGATGCGGGGTCTCCACCAGCGCGGCTGCATTGGCGTAGCGGCGCTGTGAAGGGCCTATGGGGGCACTGGCACTGAACGGCGAAGCATCGAGCAGCTCCACCCCGACCTCCGCCAGCGCGCCCAAAGCCGCCGCCAGCACCGCGCGCGGTGCGCCGATGGCGGGGTGGCGCTGGTTGCTGCCCAAGGCGATCAGATAGCGGTGGGAGCTTGCGCCGGACATGGCCCCGTCCTAGCCTCACGCGCAGCAATTGGAAATCGCCGGGAGAGAATTCGCAATGCGCCTCAAGACCATGATCGCCGCCAGTATGCTTGCCATCACCAGCGCAGCGGTGGCGCAGCAACCGGCGGCGCCGCGCCAGCTTACCGAACATGAGCAGCGCGTGCATGACATCTACCGCGATATCATCGCCTTCCGCACTGCACGCGGCCACGGCAAAGTGCCCGAAATGGTCGCCTATCTGGGCGGGCGGCTGTCCGAAGCGGGCTTCGCGCAGGACGATATCATGGTCAGCGATTACGATTCCGAAGGCGAAGCGACGCAGGGACTTGTCGTGCGCTATCGCGGCGACGGGTCATCTGGCGAAAAGGCGATCGTGCTGCTGGCGCATATGGATGTGGTCGATGCCCTGCCCGAAGATTGGGAGCGCGACCCGTTCACGCTGATCGAGGAAGACGGGTATTTCTTTGGCCGCGGCACGATGGACAACAAATATGGCGTCGCCAATTTGACCGGCACTTTCATCAGGCTGAAGCAGGAAGGCTGGACCCCGAACCGTGATCTCTATCTGGTATTCTCGGGTGATGAAGAAACCGGAATGGTCTCCACCAAGGCGCAGGCGCAGTGGGTGGCGAAGAGCATCGACCCGGCCTTTGTGCTGAATTCGGATGCGGGCGGCACGGGGCTGGGCAATGACTACGCCCCGCAGGCAATGCGGGTGCAGGCGGCGGAGAAAACCTATGCCACGTTTGAACTAACCGTGACCAATCCGGGCGGCCATTCCTCGCGTCCGCGATCCGACAATGCGATTTACCAGCTGGCGGCGGCGCTGCTCAAGATCGAACGGCACAGATTTGCAGTGCAGGCCACCCCGCTCACGCGCAGCTATCTGGGGGCGCTGGGGCAGGCCATGCCGGGTGCAGCAGGGGAGGCGATGCGCGCCTTTGCCGCCAATCCCGATGATGCAGCGGCGGTCGCCACTTTGCAGGCGATGCCCGAGACTGTGGGCACGCTGGGCACCACCTGCATTCCCACAATGCTGCGCGGCGGCCATGCCGAAAACGCACTACCGCAAAGCGTCACTGCGACGGTCAATTGCCGGATATTCCCCGGCAATGGTGTCGCCAAAACCCAGGCCGAGCTGGAAGCTGTGGTGGGTGATGCCGAGGTAACCTTCGCCGTGCTGGGCGATCCCACCGAAAGCCCCGAATCCCCCCTGCGCGACGATGTGCTGGCGGCGCTGACCAAGAGCCTGACCGCACGGTATGGCAGCGCGATCCCGATCATCCCCTATATGGAATCGGGCGGCACCGACGGGATGCATTACCGCAATCTTGGCTATGACACGGTCGCCATCAGCGGCGGTGCCAGCCGCGCGCAGGATATGTTTGCCCACGGCATGAACGAGCGGCTTCGGGTCGATGCGTTTTATGCCGGGCTCGACCATTGGACAATTGTGCTCAAGGAACTTGCGGGGCGTTAAGCGCCGAAAATATCGTTCTCGGCTGGCTGCATTTGCAGTGCGCCCAGCGTCAGCTTGCGCGTGCGCCGCAGGATTCCGCTGGTGGCCAGATCATAGGGCACGGCGATATCGGCGGCGTAATTGGCGGCGCGTAGGCGCACCGCGATCTGTCCGGACTGGTGCTGCGCAATCGCCACCGCGCGGATCGTCCCGTCGGCGGCACGCGGGCGCAGGATTTGGGCGAAGCGGTCCAGCACCGATTGCGCGCTGTCGAGGCTTTCCTTTTCCAGCACCGCCACCGCCTGAATGTCTCCGCCCTTGCGCAATTCAAACAGCAGCGGCAGGAATTTGCCCTGCTTCTCGACCAAGGCCGCAGCAGCCTCCAGCGCAGCGGTGAACAGGCGGTCCAGCTGATGCTGGTCGATCCCGCCTGTCGCCATCGTCAGATATCCTCGACAATTCGTGAATAAAGCTGCGGGCGGCGGTCACGGAAGAAGCCCATGCCTGCGCGGTGCTTTGCCGCGCTGTCCAGGTCGAGTGTGGCCAGCAGAACGCCGCTTTCCTGCGCGCCGTAATCGGCGACCAGATCGCCCCATTCGTCGCTGATAAAGCTGTGCCCGTAAAAGCTTTGCTGCCGGTCCGCCGGACCTTCATGGCCGATGCGGTTGGCGGCGGCGACGGGCATACAGTTCGACACCGCGTGGCCGATCATCGCGCGGCGCCACATCCGGCTGGTGTCCAGATTGGCATCATAAGGCTCGGACCCGATGGCGGTGGGGTACAGCAGCACTTCGGCCCCCTGCAACGCCATGACCCGCGCGCATTCGGGATACCACTGGTCCCAGCAGATCCCCACACCGATGCGCGCCGTGCCTTGCGCAATCGGCACGTCCCACACTTTGAAACCGTCATTGCCGGGGCGGAAATAGTATTTTTCCTCATAGCCCGGCCCATCGGGAATATGGCTCTTGCGGTATGTGCCCATCACCGCGCCATCGGGGCCGATCATCGCCAGCGTATTGTAGTAATGGTGCCCGTCCCGCTCGAAAAAGCTGGTGGGGATCGCCACGCCCAGCCGCGCCGCCTGTTGCTGCATCGCCAGCACCGAAGGGTGCTCGGCAGTGGGCCGTGCGCGGGCGAACAGAGCCTCGTCCTCCTCGCGGCAGAAATATTCGCCTGCGAACAGTTCGGGCGGCAGGATCACCTGCGCGCCCTGTTCAGCGGCGGTTTCGACCAGCGATGCGACGGCGGCGATATTGTCCGCCTCGTCAGCGCGGGCGAGCGGCAATTGCAGAACGGCGAGGGTCAGCTCTCTCATGGAGCCATGCGTTATTTCGGTCGTAGCGCGAAGTCCACCTGAACCGATACGCGGCTGGTGGTCTGCCCCGGCATGATGCGCCCGCCGCCCTGTTCAGGCATGGCCATATCATTCGACGTTTGTATCGCAGCCACTGGCGGGGGCGGTGCGCCCGGAATATAACGGTTGCCCTGCCCGCCGCCGCCATCGCGGATGGACAGCGTGCGCGAGATTTCCATATCCGCCGCATCGGCATATGCCTGCGCGCGCGCCTTGGCGGCCTTGAACGCCTCGCCGTAAGCAGCATTGGCGGCTTTCTCGCTGTCGGAAATTCGCAGATCCGGACCGGACAGCACATTGGCGCCGGCTTCGGTCGCGGCAGTCACCGCAGCGCCCGCCTTGTCGATATCGCGCACCGTCACGGCCACCACATTGCTCGCTTGAAACTGCCCCTTCTTCGGCCCCCAGTCGAGTTTCTGGATGCCGACAGTGCGGGTCTGAATATCCTTTTCCGGCACACCGGCTGCGGTCAGCGCGGCAACCACTTTTTCGATGTCGACAGTATTGGCGGCAGAGGCTTTGCCCGCGCTGTTTGACCAGCTGTTGATGCCGACCTGAAAGAACGCCTCGTCGGGCCGCACTTCGCTTTCGCCCGTCGCGCTGACGGACAGCAGCGTCTCGTCATGATCGACCCCGCGCGGATCATAAGGCTTGTCCCCGCAAGCGGTCAGCGCCAGCGGCAGGGCAGTCACTAGGATCAATGATTTGCGCGACATAACAGGCTCTCCCCAGCCGCAGCGAGATGCCGCGGCTAGGGTGCCTTATTTCCGCCATAATGTGAACGCTTGCTTAATGATACAGTATTACATTGATCAACGCTTGCGGAACAGAAGCGTCATCCTGTCGCTCTCGCCCATGTTTTTCAAATCATCGCGCTTGGACCCCAGCACCGGCGGCATCTCCCACACACCTTTCTCGTGGTTTGCCGCATCCATCGGATTGGCATTTACCTCGCTGGTGCCAACCAAAGCGAAGCCATGCGCTTCTACCAAACCGATAACATCGCTTTGCCGCAAATAGCCTTTCGATCCATCGGTGTAGTCGCCGTTTGCCCAAGGCTTGGCACGGTGCTGGACAATGCCCAGCATCCCATCGTCTTTCAGCAATGCGCGCATCCGAGTGAGTTCCTGATGCATCATGCCATTGCGCAGCAGATTGTGCATTTCACGGAAGATCAGCACGCGGTCCACCGTGCCGTTCATCGGTTCCAGCTCGTTGGAATTGTGCACCATCACCGGCGCGCCCGACAATGACCAGGCAGGCGACAGTTCCTTGAAGCGCGGCGTCAGCTTGGCGGCATATTCGGTAAAGCCGGTGTTGTTGGCGGTCGAACCATCCGGGTTCAGTCCGATATAGCTGCCGCTTGCACCCAGATAGGGCACCAGCACCCGCGTGTACCAACCGCCTGACGGCATATAATCGGCCACGGTCATGCCGGGCTTCACGCCAAAGAACGCCAGCGTTTCGGCGGGATGCCGGAATTGGTCGCGCGCACGGTCCTCGGCGCGGTTGGCCTGCGCCAGCGCGGCGGTCAGCTCCGGTGCCGTCATGTGGTGATCTGCCGCCAGCGGAGCCGCCAGCAGCGTTGCAGCGGCCACAGCAGTGGCCATCAAAAATTTGCGCATCAGTGTTCTCTCCCAGAAAAAGCTTGTGGCGGCCTTGTGAACGTGCGCGCACGCGATGACAAGCCGATGACAAGCGCTTGGCGGTTTCCTACATGGTCAGACCAAGGAGACACAAAATGGCACAGCAACAGGCAATTATCGCAGGCGGATGCTTCTGGTGCACCGAGGCGGTGATGAACGATGTGATCGGCGTCAGTGCGGTAGAGAGCGGCTATATTGGCGGGCAGATTGCCGACCCGACTTACAAAGAGGTGTGCAGCGGCACCACCGGCCATGCCGAGGGTGTGCGCGTGACCTTCGACACCGATGTTATCAGCTATGCCGATCTGCTGGACGTGTTCATGGGCACGCATGATCCCAGCCAGCTCAACCGTCAGGGCAATGACGTCGGCACCCAATACCGCAGCGCGATTTTCCCGCTGGACGATGCGCAGCGCAGCGAAGCCGCCGCCGCCATCGCCCGCTGGGACGCTGACCATGCGGGCCAAAGCGCCGCCACCACCGTGGAAGGCCCTGCGACCTGGTTTCCGGCCGAGGGCTACCACCAGGAATATTGGGAAGGCGAAGGCCAGCGCAATCCCTATTGCCAGGCGACAATCCCGCCCAAGCTGATGAAACTGCGCAAGAGCTTTCAGAAATACCTCAAAGCTGACTCCTGAGTCGGCTGCTTCGTTCAGCTTTGGAGCCCATTTCCTGAGACATGGACCGGGTGTTACACGGTCCAGAGAGTAAAAAATTTTCTGGGCATGTCCCGCCCTGCAAACCAGTCCGAGGGCTGCAGGATGGGTTAAATTGGCCATAGCCGATGTCTGCCAAAGAAGGACCATTGTAGGAAAGCGTTTATCGCTTCTTTTGGGCATCGCAGAATCAACTGTGCTGATGGCAGATCATGTCAATATGCCAGGCGACGCGCTGGTTTATGGCAGATGCGTTTTTGCTAGACCACGCCGAGATAGGCTGGAATTGCGACAACTGGGGTTGGAAGCGGACATTCTCGGGATCGCATGATCGAAGTCCGCTAGGTTTAGAAGCAGACCCGTGCCGCACGGATCAGGCAGGAAAATGAATTCCGCACAGTTTGTTGCCGTCGGGATCACGAAAATAGGCCAGTTCGATGGTGCCCATGGAGGCAGTTTCGCGCGGTCCGGGCGGAGCTTCGATCGAGGTTCCACCAGCGGCAACGGCGGTATCGTGAAGCTGCTTCACCTGCTCGGGCGAGTCGCAGGAAAAGGCAACTGTGCTGCCGTTGGCGACGCTTGCCGGTTCGCCGTTGATCGGCTGGCTGACGATGAAGTTCGTTCCGTTGCCGTTATTGTAGATCAGACGGATATGGCCGCTGTCGGCGACATTCCGCGCCCCTTCGCCTGCACCCAAGGTACCGAGCACCGTGTCATAGAAGCACTTGGATCGTTCAATGTCGTTCGATCCGACCATGGTGTGAAAAAGCACGCATACTCTCCTGAAGGCTGATCGACTTCCGATCGCTATTAGCGGTCTCACCTAACAGGCATGTATCCCGCAGTCACCCCTGGCCCTCGGAATGTCCGCAATCGGGTCGTTAGCCGCCATAGCGAAATCTCATCTCAACCCGGCGCGCGCCAACGGGCTATGAAGAAGCCGTCGAGCCCGCCCTGTTCGGTCAGCATTCCGGGATCGGTGCGTAGCCAACCCTCGGCGGTGGGTGACAGGCCGGCGGGCAATTCGTCGGCGGTGATGGGTAGCGGGCCGAGTGTGACGCGCTGTGCCTGCTGTTCGCCTTCTTCCGGCTCCAGCGAGCACACCGCATAGATCAGCACGCCCCCGGGTTTAAGCCAACTTTGCGCCCGCTCCAGCAGCGCGGTTTGCAGTTCCGCCATCTCCGCGATCTGGCGCGGGCCAATGCGGTGCAGAACATCGGGATGGCGGCGTGCGGTGCCGGTGGCGGTACAAGGCGCGTCGAGCAGGATGGCGTCGAACTGGTGCTTGGGCTCCCACCCCAGCGCATCGGCGCGGACGATGCCGGCCTTCAGATCGGTGCGTTTCAGATTGTCGCGCAGCAATTCCAGCCGCCGCTTGGAAATATCCAGCGCAGTGACATTCCAGCCCGCTGCCGCCAATTGCAGCGTCTTGCCGCCCGGCGCGGCGCACAAATCCAGCGCATGCCGCGCCTCGCCCGGCCCCAGCAGCCGTGCGGGCAGCGATGCGGCGAGGTCCTGCACCCACCATGCGCCATCGGCAAAGCCGGGCAGTTTCTCGATCGCAGAGCCGCGCGGCAGGCGGATATGGCCCGGCATCAGACTGTCGCCCGCCAGCTGGTTGGCCCATTGCACGGTCTCGGCGCTATCGCGCAGTTCGAGGTCGAGCGGCGGCGGATGCGCGAGGCCTGCGGCGATGGCTGCGGCACGCTCGCCCCAGCGTTCGGACACTTCCGCTGGCAGGGTCGGCGCGTCGGGCAACGTCACTTCGCGTTTGGCCAGCGTGGAGAACACGCCATGCGCCAGCCGCCGAGGTCCGCCCGCCAGCAGCGGCAGGCCGGTGGCCAGCACCGCATGCGGCGGCGTGTCCAGCCGCAGCCACTGCGCCAGCATCATTCGCAGCACCATGCGCGGTTTGGCATCGGGCGGCAGATTGGTCTTGGTGGCGCTGTCGATCAGCGTGTCGAGATCGGTCAGCCAGCGCAGCACTTCGCTGGCAATGGCGCGGGTCAGCGCCTTGTCTTCGAACTTGCGCACGTCCTTGGTGGCCGCGCCAAAGGCGGTGTCGAGCGTGTCACCGCGACGCATCACGGCGTCGAGGATGCGAAGCGCGGCGCGGCGCGCGTGAATTCCGGGGGGCTGTGCCATCGGCTGCCCCTACAGCCACTTGAATGACGGGGCCAGCCCGCACATCTTGGCAGGATGACCAAACGTGCCACACAGCGCCCCGAACCCTTCGCCAAGCCCGCGCATTGGAGCAATGACCCCCCGCCCCAGCCCAAGCCGGGCGAGGACGAGGAAGAGCTCAGCCCGACCCGTTATGGCGACTGGGTAAAAGACGGCATCGCAGTGGATTTTTAACAAACCCTGCGAGGCTTTGCGCGTGAACGGTCCACATGCATAGGGACGGCAAGGCCGACCGGCCGCCCGAGCCAATGCGAGGAAGCCAAGTATGCCGGATGGCATGCGCCCGGCGTCTGAGGGCGAAGACTAAAGCGCTTTCAAAGTGATCTTCAGCCCGTCCTTGGGCTTGGGGATCGGCCAAGCCTGCCACTTGGGTTCATACCCCTCGGCCAGTTCGATCCGGTATCGCGGCAGCAGCTGCGCGACAAATATCTTCACCTGCATATAGGCGAAATGCAGCCCCAGACACATATGCGCGCCGCCGCTGAACGGCACCCAAGCATATTTGTGCCGCGCCTTCACCTGATCGGGCATAAAGCGCATCGGATCAAAGCGTTCGGGATCGGACCAGTATTCTTCCATGTGGTGGACGAATTGCGCATTGATCCCCACCGGGGTTCCGGCAGGAATGCGATACCCACCAAAATCGAAATCGCGCAATGCGCGGCGCGGGGTGGAGGGAACCGGCGGCATGATCCGTAGCGATTCCTTGAACGCCATTTCGGTCAGTTCAAGCTTGCCCAGATCCTCGTAAGCCAGATCGCGCGGGGTGCCATCGGCAGCGGGGCCGCCGGTCACTGCCAACACTTCCTGCCGCAGCTTTTCCTGCCATTCGGGATGTTTGGCCAGCATCCAGATCAGCGTGGTGGCCGAGCTGGTGATGGTGTCATGCGCGGCCATCATCAGGAAATTCATGTGATCGACCACCTCGTCGACCGGCAGCAACTCGCCATCTTCGCGGGTGGCGGTGGCGAACTGGCTGAACATGTCCTGCCCGCCGCCCTCGGCGCGCCGCTTGTGCGTTTCGCGGGTGAACCAGTCGACCAGATAAGCGCGGCCGTCGACGCCCTTTTTCATAAGGGTAAAGGGCAGCGGCGTGCGTACCGGCGCGACCGAGGCCTGCACCATGTAGATAAAGGCCTGATTGATGGCATCTGCCTCCGGCCCCCACGGCAGGCCAAGAAAGCTGTCCGCCGCCAGATCCAGCGTCAGTTCCTTGATCTTGGGGTAGAAGCGCATGTCGCCTGCGCCCCATTCTTCGACCTTACGCGCGATTCCGCGGTTCAGGCTGCCCGCATAATGCCGCATCGGACCCGGCTTGAACGCAATCGACAGCGCGCGGCGATCGGCGCGGTGATGGTCGAAATCCATTAGCATCAACCCGCGCGGGAACAGCTTGTCGAGGATCGGCCCCCAGCCCTGCTCTGACGAAAATATCTTCTCGCGATCGAACAGCACCAGTTCGTTGGCGTCGGCGCCGATCAGCGCGACGTTCCAGCCGCCAAACGCCTTGTTCTTATAGACCGGCCCGTGCTCCGCGATCATCCGCGCGGTAAAGCCATGCGGGTCGGCCAGCATCCGCAGCGTGTTGCCAACCAGCGGCCAGCCACCATCGCCGGGAATATGGTCGAGTGCATCATCTGGCACCGGATCGGTCCAGTGGGTAAATTCGGCAGGGGCATGCGCGGCGAGCGTGGACATAGGTAGCTCCTTACAACTTACCTTAGTGTAAGTAAGTCTTAGCCGTTAATCCAGCCCGATAGTTCACGGCGAAGAATTGTCTCCAGCATATCCAGCCCGTCAGGGGAGGTATTGAGGCACGAAAGCGCGGCAAATTGCTCACCTCCAGCCGCCGCAAATTGTTCGCGTCCCTGGATCGCCAGCTCTTCCAGTGTCTCCAGACAATCAGCGGAAAAGCCCGGCGCGGCGATGGCGATTCGCCTGGTGCCATTGGCGCCCTCTTCCGCCAGCACGGTGTCGGTGGCCGGTTCCAGCCATTTGGCACGGCCAAAGCGGCTCTGGAATGTGGTGCGGAACCGCAGGCCGGGCCGCGCCATTGCCGTTTCCAGCAGCCGTGCGGTCTTGCGGCAGTGGCAGTGATAGGGATCGCCCAGCTCCAGCGTGCGCTGCGGCATCCCGTGGAAGCTGAGCAGCAACAGCTCCGGCGCGAACTCCAGCGCATCGACCTGCCGCGTCAGATCCTGCGCCAGCGCGCCGATATAGGCCGGATCATCATGATAGGGCGGCAGAACGCGCAGGCTGGGCTGCCAGCGCATTTTGCCCAGCGCCTCGCCCGCCTTGTCGACCACGGTGGCGGTCGTTGCCCCGCTATATTGCGGATAGAGCGGTGCGAGCAGGATGCGTTCACACCCGGCATCCAGCAGCGCCTGCAAGCGTTCGGGAATGGGCCGCGCGCCGTACCGCATCGCGTAATCGACCAGCACACCGTCGCCCAGCTGCACCTGCATCGCTTCGGCCTGCTGGCGGGTGATCACTGCCAAGGGCGAGCCTTCATCGGTCCAGACCTGCGCATAGGCGTGGGCGCTTTTCTTGGGGCGCGTGTTGAGGATGATGCCGCGCAGGATTGGCTGCCAGGCAATCGGCGGGATTTCGACCACGCGCCGGTCGGACAGGAATTCAGCGAGATAGCGCTTAACCGCTCCGGCTTCGGGCGCGTCGGGCGTGCCCAGATTGACCACCAGCACTCCCACGCGGCCCGATCGGACAGATGGATGGTCTTGCGGCAGGCTTTGCGGGGTAAGGGTCATTGTCTCTCCGACAGCAACGGCAAGCGGCGGAAGCGCCGGCCCGTTGCGGAATACAGGGCATTGGCAATCGCCGGGGCAGCAACCGCCACGCCCAGCTCGCCGGGATCGAAGGGGGCCGCTTCACTGGCGACGAAATCGACAATTACCTCGGGGCAATCGGCCAGCACCGGCAATGACAGTCCGCGCAGGGAACGCGGGACCGGCTTGCCATCCTTGAACGCCGCGCTGCTGCCCGTGGCCTGCGAGAGGCCGAAGATCAGCCCGCCCTCGATCTGCTGGCGCGCCAGGTCGATATTGACGATGCGGCCGATATCGACCGCTGCGGACAGGCGCGTGACCTGTACTCCGCCCGCGCCCAGCGCCGCCTCGGCAACGCAGGCGATCCGCCCGCCGCCATCGGCGCTGCCCATGCGGACCATTGCCAGTCCTTGACTGCTGCCGCGGCGTCCGCCGTCCCAGCCGCCGATCCGGGTCGCGCGGCGCAGCACATCGGCCATGCGCGGGGCCTGACCCAGCAATGCCATGCGATACAGGAACGGGTCCTGCCCGGCTTTTTCCGCCAGTTCGTCAAGAAAGCTCTCGGTACAAAACGCGGTGTAGGCAGCGGAATTACCGCGCAGGCGCCCGGTGGGCAGGTCGAGTGTAACAGGCAAATGCTCAACCGCGATATTGGCGATGGCATAGGGCGGTACTGCACCTTCGCAGGCCAGCGGATCGGCTTGGCCGGCAGCGTTGGCGATGGCAGATTCGGGCGTGGCATTGTCGAACAGCCGCGCGCCAAATTCGCGTGTGGTGGCGGGCATGGCCAGCCGGGTGCGCCATGCCGCGATCTGGCCGCCGGTGCCGGGCGTAAATGCCGCCGCCAGCTCTGCCAGCACCGGGGTGCGCGGGGGGAGCGACTGGAATTCCTGCACCCGCGGCCATGTCAGTTGCACCGGGCGGCCAATCTGCTGCGCAATCTGCGCGACTTCGATGGCGTGCAGCCGTTCCAGCCGCGCATCGAAGCTGCCGCCTGCAGCCGTGGGATACAGCACCACATCGCGCGCGCCGATGCCGATGGCCTTGGCCGCCGCGCGGCGCGTGAGTTCGGGTGCCTGTGCGGCAATCCACAGCTCCAGCCGCCCATCGGCAAAGCGCGCAGTGGCGCTGGCGGTTTCGATACTGGCGTGGACTGCGGGGGCGATCATATACCGGCTGGTGTGGCTGGGCGCGGCCAGCAGCTCCCCCGGATCGCCATAGCTGACGATCGCCTCTGGCTCGACGGTATCGAAAGCCGCTTCCAAAGCGGGTTCGATTGCTGCGCTGTCGAAACCCGGCGGGCCGCGAAACACAGGCCGCATCGCTTTGAGCGCCTGTTCGGCAGTCCACCAGCTTTCCGCCACGGCGGCGAGATAGCGTTTAGAGCGGACCACGCCGACAACCCCGCGCATCCCCTTCACCGCGTCTGCATCGAAGCGTGACAGTTCGGGTTGCCCCAGCGGACCATGCCGGATCGAGGCATAGACCAGCCCCGGCAGCCGAATATCGCACGCGAACAGGAAACTGCCATCGACCTTGGCAGGCAGGTCGAGCCGGGGGAACGCCGTCTGCGCCTCGGCCTCGCCAGCAATTGGACCTTCGGACGCGGCTTGCGGGCGCAGCGGCGGGGGATCGGGCGGATCGTAGCTGGCTGCATCCTCAACCAGCGCGCCAAAGCTCAGTCGCTCATCGCCATAAGTTACGAAGCCATCTGCAACTTCGCATTCCTCGAAATCAATGTCCCAGCGCTCCGCCGCAGCCATCGCCAGCATGGTGCGCGCCGCAGCGGCCGCGTTGCGGATGGGGAGTTCGAAGGCTTCGAGCGCAGTGCCATCGGCAGTGGCGGCGAACATCTCGCCGCGCGCAAAATTCTCGGTCAGGCGATCATCGGCCTCATCCGCCAGTGACGGCACGCTGGACCACAGCCCGGCCCATTTGGCGGCGAGCGGCAGATTGCCGTAAATCCCGCTGGGCGGTGCCGGTTCGACGGCGATCTGCCGCCAGTCCGCGCCCAATTCGACCGCCGCGACTTGCGCCAACAGGCTGTTGACCCCCTGCCCCATTTCCAGCTGCGGCACGGCCACTGTGACCACCCCGTCACGCGCAATGGTCAGCCAGCCGCCGAATACATGTTCGCCCGGTCCGGGGGACAGCGGGCTGGGATAGCTGCGCGGCCATAAATACCAAGCGACCAGCAAGCCGCCGCCCGCTGCTGCGCCAACGGCAAATTGCCGCCGGGTCAGCGTCAGGCCGTTCAGACGTTCGCGCAAAGCCATGCGTCCAGCTGCTCGGCAATCGCCAGGAAGGGCGCGGCCTGCGCGCTGTCACCGGCAGCGGGCGGCGTGCCCGCATCGCTGCTCTGGCGGATGTCCATATGCAGCGGAATGCGCCCGAGGAAGGGCAGCTCCAAACGTCCGGCAGCGGTTTCCACCCCGCCCTTGCCAAATGGGTCGGACAGCTCGCCGCAATGCGGACAGGCATAGCCCGCCATGTTTTCAACCAGCCCGATGACCGGCACTTCTGCCTCGTCAAACAGCTGGCCCGCGCGCGCTGCGTCGATCAGCGCGAGATCCTGCGGCGTCGAGACGATGATCGCCCCGGCAGGTTTGAATTTCTGCAACATGGTCAGCTGCACATCGCCTGTGCCCGGCGGCAGATCGACCAGAATCACCTCGGCATCGCCCCATTGCGCATCGATCAATTGCGTCAGCGCCTTGCCCGCCATCGGCCCGCGCCATGCGATGGCCCGGCCCGCATCGATCAGGTGGCCCATCGACAGCACCGGCACGCCGAATTTGCTGGCAACCGGCACCAGCTTGTCTTCGCTCACCTCTGGCCGCTGGCCATAATTGCCCAGCAGGGTGGGCTGCGACGGGCCGTAAATATCGGCATCGACCAGCCCGACCTTGCGGCCCTTGCGCGCCAGCGCGACCGCCAGATTGGCGGTCAGTGTGGATTTGCCCACGCCGCCCTTGCCCGATCCGATGGCGATGAGCTGGCGCGTCTTGCGTTCGGCGGTCATGGCGATGCGCACGTCATCCACCGTATCCTGCGCAGACAGGATGTCGGTGATTGCCGCCGAAATATCCTTGCGTTCCTGATCCCCCATCCCGCTGACATCGAGCACCGCCAGAGCGCGCCGATCCTTCAGCGTGAGCGACGAGACGCGCGCAGCAATCGAGGCGGGGAGAAGAGCGGACAGGTCGGGATTGGTCATCTCGCGCTGCTGTAGCATCAAAAAGGCGGGTTCAACCCTGTTTTTCCCGCAAACCACACCTATAAGGTAATGCATGAGGACGATTGACGGGTTCGGACAGAAAATCAGGCTGGCAATGGCTGGCAAGCGCAACCCCTGGGGCAAAGGCTCCGGCGGTGAACCACCGAAGGGTGACGATCCCGGAGGCGATGAGCCTGCGGGTGAGCCGCCCGCTGGTGATGGCGCTCCCGATGGAGGCAAGCCCAAGGGGCCGAAGAATCCCTGGTTGCCGACCGGGTCGGATGACGGCCCGCGCCGCGCCGCCAATATCGAAGACATCTTCAAACATCGCGGCCCCGAAGGCCCGCGCCGCAAGGGCGGCGGGGGCGGCCCCGGTGGCCCCAATTTTCGCCTGCCCGAACGGCCCGGCGGCAAAAGCTGGTTTCCCATCGCGATTGTCGGTGTCGCCGCCGTGTGGCTGTTCGCGACCAGCATCCATCAGGTCGCCCCGCGCGAACAGGGTGTGGTGACATGGCTTGGCGGACAATATGCGCGCAATGTGACCCCGGGTCTCAACTGGACCGCCCCGTGGCCGCTGCAAGTGGTTGATATCGAGAATGTCAGCCAGATCCGGTCTGAAAGCATTCCCGGCGGAAACGAGCAGAAGCTGATCCTGACCGGGGACCAGAATCTGGTCGATCTGTCCTATCTTATTCGCTGGAATATCAAGGATCTGAAGCAGTTCCGTTTCCAGCTGATCGATCCTGAAGACACCATCCGCGAAGTGGCGGAGGCCGCGATGCGCGCCTCGGTCGCCGAACAGGAGCTGGACAGCGTGCTGTCCGGTGAAGGACGCGCTGAAATCGAAGCCCGTGTGATGAGCCGGATGCAGTCGATATTGGACGGATACCGTGCCGGGGTGGCCGTGCAGGGTATCGAAATCGAGAAAACCGATCCGCCGAACGAAGTGGTCGAGGCGTTCAAGGACGTTTCCGCCGCGCAGCAGGATGCCGAAACCGCCGTCAACTCCGCCCGCGCCTATGCCCAGCGGGTGCTGGCCCGCGCGCAGGGTGATGCCGCAGCGTTTGACAAGATCTATGCCGAATATAAACTGGCGCCCGAGGTTACCCGGCGGCGGCTGTATTATGAAACCATGGAGAGCGTGCTGGGCCAGACCGACAAGACAATCGTCGAAACCTCAGGCGTGACGACGTATCTGCCGCTGCCAGAAGTAAAACGCCGTTCCGAGCGTACCGCGACGCCGCCGACAATCGTGACCCAGCCGGAGGTGCAGTAACATGGAACGCATCTGGCAGCATCACAAAGGCAGCCTTATCGCCGCGATTATCGCACTGGTCGTGCTCGCATCGTCGATGGTGATCGTCCCCGAAACGCAGCAGGCTGTCGTGATCGCCGGTGGTAAGCCGGGGCGCGTCGCCAACCGGTTTGAACCGAACAAGGACTTCGGCCAGACCGGCGCAGGCATCATTTTCCGCATTCCGGGTTATGAACGCGTGCAGATGGTCGACAAGCGTATTCTCGACCTCGACATGGAACGCCAGCAAGTGCTGTCGAACGATCAGCAGCGTCTGCAGGTCGATGCCTATGCCCGCTTCCGCATCATTGATCCGGTCAAGATGGTCGAAAATGCGGGCAGCGAGGAAATCCTCCGCTCGCAGCTTTCGCCGATCCTGACCTCGGTGCTCCGTCAGGAGCTGGGGCGGCGTCCGTTTTCCGCGCTGCTGACCGCTGAACGCGGCACGGCGATGAAGAAGATCACCGCCACGCTGGACACGCAGGCGCGCAATTATGGTGCGCAGGTTATCGATGTGCGCATCAAGCGCGCCGATCTTCCCGATGGTGCACCGCTGAACGCCGCCTTCACCCGTATGCAGACCGACCGGCAGGAAGAAGCCGCGACGATCCGCGCGCAGGGCGAGAAGAACGCGCAAATCATCCGCGCCGAGGCCGAAGCCAATGCCGCGCGCACTTATGCCACGGCATTCGGCAAGGATCCCGACTTCTACGATTTCTATCGCGCGATGGAGAGTTATCGCCGCACATTCGAACAGGGCAAGGCCGACAGTTCGGTCGTCCTGTCATCGGATAATGAATATCTGCGGCAGTTCCGCGGGAGACGTTGACCGTTCGTCGAAGCCTGCGCGGCTCGTTCAATTGCTGTTCAGCGCGCAGGTCGTGATCATGCCCGCAGAGTTTGAGCGGCGCAGTGGACGGGAGCGATCCGGGTCTGCGCCCCGCAGTTGATGAAGAGGACGAAAAGGACGTGAAGCCTGTGCGATATGCTTATTCCGTGACAAGTGCCCTGCTGGTTGGAGGCGCGGCGATTTCGCTGGCGACCGGCTATCCCGCAGGTGCGCAAGTGGCCCAGAACGATGACAGCGCCATCGCCCGCGTGGTCCCCCGCGCCGGGGCACCCGAAAGCTTTGCCGATCTGACCGCGCAATTGCAGCCGGCAGTGGTCAACATCTCCACCCGCCAGCGTATCGAAGTCCCGCAGAGCCGCAATCCGTTTGCCGGTACGCCGTTTGAAGGGATGTTTGGTAATCGCGGGCAACAGCGGCAGCAGGAACCACAGTTCCGCGAAGGCCAGTCGCTGGGTTCGGGCTTCATCATTTCCGCCGATGGCTATGTCGTCACCAACAACCACGTCATCAGCCCCACGGGCCGCGGCGAGGTTGAGGAAATTACCGTCACCATGCCCGACGGCACCGAATATCCGGCCGAGCTGGTGGGCAATGATGCAGCGTCCGATCTGGCCGTGCTCAAGATCGCCCGGCGCGAGAATTTCCCCTTCGTCAAATTCGGCGATTCCAGCCAGTCGCGCCCCGGTGACTGGGTTGTCGCGATCGGCAATCCCTTTGGCCTTGGCGGCACGGTGACCAGCGGGATCGTTTCCGCAGTGTACCGCAACACCGGTCAGGGCGGCGCTTACGACCGCTATATCCAGACCGACGCCAGCATCAATCGCGGCAATTCGGGCGGACCGCTGTTCGATATGGGCGGGAATGTGATCGGCATCAACAATGCGATCTTCTCGCCTTCGGGTGGCAGTGTCGGGATCGGCTTTGCCATCCCCGCCGAAATCGCCGCTCCCATCGTTGACCAATTGCGGCGCGGCAAGGAAATCGAGCGCGGCTATCTGGGTGTCAGCATCCAGGGCGTGACCGAAGATGTGGCCGATTCGCTGGGCCTGCCCACCAATCGCGGCGAGTTCGTCCAGTCGGTGCAATCGGGCGAGCCGGCTGAACGCGCGGGCATCAAGCCGGGTGACATCGTGCTGAAGGTGGATGGCCAAGACGTGACGCCTGAGCAGACGCTGTCTTTTCTGGTCGCCAATATCCGCCCCGGAACCAAGGTCCCCATCGATCTGATCCGTGACGGCAAGCCAATGCGTGTCAGCGCCACGGTGGGCAAGCGTCCGACCGAAGAAGCGCTGCGCCAGCAGCAGATGTTCGACCCCGACGCCGAACCCGACGAAATGGAGCCAAGCGACAGCGCGGTGATCGAGGAACGGCTGGGCCTGCAATTGCTGCCGCTGACCCCGCAAATCGCGCGCCAGCTGGGTGCCGGTGCGGATGCCAGCGGGCTGGTCGTGGGTGTGGTCGATCCCAATTCGGACGCTGCCCGCAAGGGCCTCCAACGCGGCGACATCATCCTGTCGGCCAATTACCGCGAAGTTTCCTCGCTGGCCGATCTGGAAAAGATAATCACTAAGGCTAAGACTGATGGGAGGGAGGCTGTGCTGCTTCGTTTGCAAAGCCGGGGCCGTCCATTGAGGTATGAAGCAATAAGGTTACGGTGATTTGAGCGCGGGCAGTTGCTAAAAATGAAATTTGATGTAATATTGAGGTTCCTTAAAAGGGAGAACCTTGATGAAAAAAAATTGCATTTTCACTATCTGCCGTAGTTAGTCTTTTTACCATAGGTTTTGTTTCTGTTCAGGCAAGTGCTCAGTCCGACAGCAGATGTGCGCCTGGATTTTGGTGGTCCGATATTGGCAACGTTTGTATTTGTGACGCTGCTAGTCAGGGTATTTGCGCAAGCAAATAATCGTCAATTGGCGCCGCGGACGTCCGGCGCAATATGTCGCAGTGCGGATGCGCTGACGCGCAGACCTCACCCGGTGAAACAGCGAAAAGCCCCTCCCCATCCGGAGGGGTTTTTCATATGCGGCGCACTTATTGCTGCGGCTGGGTGGGTACGGGTCGCGGAGCAGGCTGGCGCGGCGATGGCTGGCGGGGAGGCTGGGCCTGCGGACGGCGGCCTGATGCGCCGCCAGTGGCTTCATCGAGGAAATCATCGCCGATCGCCTGCGGCGCCCCGTCTGCGCCGCGTGGCAGCGGTGCCGGCACCTGACGCGGCCCGCCGCTTGGCGGCAGTGGGCGCTGGCCATCCTCCGGACGCCGTTCACCATCAACCCCAAAGGGATCGTCACGCTGGTCAGCCGGGCGGCCCGGCTCGATCAGATTGCCCTGCTCGTCGATGAAGTAATAATCTTCCGGATCGCCGAAGATTGCTTCGTCATCGGGTTCCAGCTGCCATTCGGGCAGCTTGAGATCGGTGTCGAATTTCTGGACCGGGCGATCCTTCACCGCATAGCGCATATAGGCCGCAAAGGCGCGTGCTGGGGCCGTACCGCCCTGCAGGCCCGCCACCCGCGCATTGTCATCGCGGCCCATCCACACGCCGGTGGTGATGCCGGACGAGAAGCCCACGAAATAGCCGTCCTTGTTCGAACTGGTGGTGCCGGTTTTGCCCGCAACCGGGCGGCCAATCTGCGCCGCCTTGCCAGTGCCGGTGGCGACGGCGGTTTGCAGCAGATCGGTAATCCCCGCCGCAACATAATCAGGCACCAGCTGCGTGCTGCGCGCCTTTTCATGTGTGTAGAGCAGCTTGCCGTCACCCGTGGTCACCTTGACGATGCCGTAAGGCTCAACCGAATACCCTTCCGCCGACACCGCCGCGAACGCGCGCACCATATCGATCAGCCGAACTTCGGATGATCCCAGCACCATCGAAGGATAGGTCTTGATCGGCGTGGTGATGCCGAAGCGCTTGGCCATCGACGCGACCGTTCCGAAGCCCACTTCATTGCCCAGCTGCGCCGCCACGGTGTTGATCGAATAGGCAAAGGCTGTGCGCAGATTGATCTCGCCCGCATTGCGTCCGCTGGAATTGCGCGGGCTCCACCCGTTGACCGTCACCGGCGTATCGACCACGCGGTCTTCAGGCGTGTATCCGGCCTCCAGCGCCGCCAGATAGACGAACAGCTTCCATGACGAGCCCGGCTGGCGCAGCGCATTGGTGGCGCGGTTGTAATTGGTTTCGACGTAATCGGTGCCGCCGACCAGCGCCAGCACGGCCCCGTCGCGGTCCAGGCTGACCATCGCGCCCTGCGCACCGCCGGGGACATTGGCAGTGATCGCAGTGGTTGCCGCCCGCTGCATCCCGACATCCAGCGTGGTCCACACCTCGATCGGCTCGAATGTTTCGGGCAGCAACAGATCAAGCTGCGGCAGCGCCCAATCGGTGAAATAGCGCACCGAATTTTGCGCCTTTTCCTTCTTCAACTTGACCGCAGAGACATCCACCTGCGCCTGGCTGGCGGTGATGAAGCCCTGTTCGCGCATCAGCCGCAGCACCACGCCGGCGCGGCCCACAGCGGCATCGACATCGGCCGTGGGGGAATAGCGGCTGGGCGCCTTGACCATGCCCGCGATAATCGCCGCCTCGGCAGTCGACAGCTCGCTGCCCGGATGGCTGAAGAAAGTGCGGCTGGCGCTGTCGATGCCGTAGGCACCGCCCCCGAAATACACCTTGTTGAGATACAGTTCGAGGATCTGCTGCTTGGAAAACTTCGCCTCCAGCGCCAGCGCCAGCACGCCTTCGCGCATTTTGCGGTCAAGCGAGCGATTGTTGTTGAGGAAGACGTTGCGCGCCAATTGCTGGGTGATGGTAGAGGTGGCCGACACCCTCCGGTCACCCGTGGCCGCGGTGTAAAGCGCGCGCATCAGGCCCAGCGGATCGACACCGGGATGAGAGAAATAGCGGCGATCCTCCACCGCGATCATGGCATCTTTCATCACCTGCGGGATTTCGCGCGAGGTAAGCCATTTGCCGTAACTCGGCCCCAGCTCGACCAGTTCGGTCCCGTCGCGCGCGCGGACCACGATTGTCTGAGCGTTCTGGGTGGCTTTCAGCTGATAGAAACTGGGCAGCGAGCGGGCGGCAAAGGCGACCGCAAGCCCCAGAAACAATGCGCCCAGCAGCACCATTGCGCCGCCCCACAGGGCGATCCGCTTGCCCCACAAGGCCACACGGCTCTGCGGCTTGTCATTCGCCGCATTGCGGGCCCGCTTGTCGCGCACCGCGTGTTTGCGGCGATTGCCTCTTTTATCCATCGACGCCCGCTTACCTGTGTTGCCCGAGGCCCTATAGTCCCCCGACATTGATTAGGCGAGGCGTAACCCCGGGTGAACGGCCCCGCGATAGTTATCGCCAGCCCGCTATCCCGCGTCAGCTGTCTGGGTCGCCACCATCTGGGCCGCTGGTATCCTTGTCGCCGGGCTCGAACTCGAGCGAGGCGCTGTTGATGCAATAGCGCAGTCCGCTCTCGCCCGGCCCATCGGGGAACACATGGCCCAGATGCCCGTCGCATTGCGAGCACAGCACTTCGGTGCGGATCATGCCGTGCGCGGTGTCGCGCCGCACTTCGACCGCTTCGCTTTCTGCCGGATCGGTAAAGCTGGGCCAGCCCGATCCGCTGTCATATTTGTCGCTGCTTTCGAACACCCGCTGGCCGCAGGCGGCGCAGTGATATTCGCCGTCCGCTTTGTTCTTGTCATATTTGCCGGTGAAGGCGCGTTCGGTCCCGCCTTCGCGCAACACGTGATATTGCTCGGGCGTCAGGCGCGTGCGCCATTCATCCTCTGGCAGGTCGAGTTTGTCAGTCACATCCGCTCCTCTTGCCGCAGGGGTGCAGCTTCGGTAATGAGAACCCCTCGCGCGGCATCCTTGTTCCGATGGGGCGGTTTCCCTGGGACTGGACGCTGCGCAAGTCACCATGCGGCGCTTTCGCTTGACGATTCGCATGGCCGCCGCTAAGTGCGCCGCTTTCCGGCGGAACACCGCCGATTTTCGCAATCGCCAAGCACAGAATTCTGCCGCGTCTCAGCGCGGCCTATTGAGGACAGACATGGCCAACACGCCGCAAGCCAAAAAGCGCATTCGTCGCAACGAACGCCGTGCCGAAATCAACGGCGCCCGCATCAGCCGCATCCGCAGCTTCGTCAAGAAGGTGGAGACTGCGATTGAAGGTGGCGACAAGGGGACGGCCCAGGCTGCTCTGAAGTCCGCACAGCCTGAACTGGCGCGCGGGGTTGCCCGTGGCGTGCTTCACAAGAACACTGCTGCACGCAAGTTCAGCCGGCTGACCAAGCGAGTCGCCGCACTCTGATTCGCCGCCTTCGGGCGCGATCATTGTCGAATCACCGAGAGGGTCGTTGCCATTGGCAGCGGCCCTCTCGCCATTTGGGCGGCAGCGGCTGGGGTTTGTGCGGCCAAGTCAGTTGCTGTTGAAAATGCGATTGTCATGCTGCGGTCACACGAATCCAGCTTGCTCCACGATTCGCGTGCCTGATCTAGGCAAAATCTTAGATTTACAGGGCTTTAAACGCATCCCTGCGGTCCATGCCGAGTCAACAATTTTATTTCCGTTTTTTTACGTCCCCAGCCCTTGCGACTCTCCCCAAACGGGCCTTAGAAACCTTTCAACAGCCCGGGACGGGACAGCTCGGGTTTCATAACACTAGCAAGGGGAAGGCCCCGAAACCTGCGTTTCGGGAGCGGTCGTGCCGCGCCCTTAATCCATTGCGCCAAATATAATGAGACGGTGCCGCAGAGCGCCGACCCTGGGATTGGAATACACAGCATGGGTAGGGATTCTGAAATTACCGGCACGAAGCGCAAGGGGCAGGCTGACAGCATGGAAGATATCGAAGCTGTAAATCTGGCCGCCGATTGGGCCGACATCAGTCAGGGCCTGCGCAAGGACCTGGGCCACCAGCTGCACAGCCAGTGGATCAAGCCGATCCAGGTTGGCGGCCTGTGCGATGAGACCGGCACACTCGACCTGTTCCTGCCCACCGATTTCAGCGCCAATTGGGTCAAGGACCGCTTTGCCGACCGGCTCTCGCTGGCCTGGAAGATCGCCCGCAGCGAAGTGCGCAATGTGCGCATCGCTGTGCATCCCGGCCGCCGTCAGGTCGCCGATCTGCGGCTGCACGCCAATGGCCGCCGCCCTGCCAATGATGGCGGCGATACCTCGATGATGGCCATCGGCGCCGATACGCTGGGCGATCATGGTTTCACCTCCTCGGTCGGGCTCGACCCGTCGCTGACCTTTGTCGCCTTTGTCACGGGCGAGGCCAACGTGCTGGCCTGCAACGCCGCGCAGCGCATGGCCGCTACCGAGAAACCGCAGTTCAGCCCGCTCTACCTCAAAGCCGCCACCGGCCAGGGCAAGACGCATCTGCTGCACGCCATCGGTCACAATTATCTGCAGGCCCACCCCCGTGCGCGCATCTTCTACTGCAGCGCCGAGCGGTTCATGGTCGAATTTGTCCAGGCGCTCAAAGCCAACCAGATGCTGGAGTTTAAATCCCGCCTGCGCAGCTTCGACCTGCTGTTGGTCGACGATATCCAGTTCATCATCGGCAAGGCCAGCGCTCAGGAAGAGCTGCTCTATACGATCGACGCGCTGCTGGCCGAAGGCAAGCGGCTGGTGTTTGCCGCCGACCGCGCGCCGCAAGCGCTCGACGGGGTGGAGCCGCGCCTGCTCAGCCGCCTGTCGATGGGTCTGGTGGCCGATATCCAGGCCGCCGATATCGAATTGCGTCGCAAGATCCTGGTCTCCAAGCTGACGCGCTTTGCGCCGCTGGCGGTGCCGGACGATGTGATCGATTTTCTCGCCCGCACCATCACCCGCAATATCCGTGAGCTGGTCGGCGGCCTGAACAAGCTGATCGCCTATGCGCAGTTGACCGGGCAAGAGGTTTCTCTCCAGCTTGCCGAAGAACAGCTGACCGATATCCTGTCGGCCAACCGCCGCCGGATCACCATTGATGAAATCCAGCGCACAGTGTGCCAGTTCTTCCGCATTGACCGTTCGGAAATGTCATCCAAGCGGCGCGCGCGCGCGGTTGTGCGCCCGCGGCAGGTGGCGATGTATCTGGCCAAGGTGCTCACGCCCCGCAGCTATCCCGAAATTGGCCGCAAATTCGGCGGCCGCGATCATTCGACGGTGATTCACGCGGTCCGGCTGATCGAGGATCTTCGCCAGCGCGACGCCGATATGGATGGTGATGTGCGCAGCCTGCTGCGCCAGCTGGAAAGCTGATGCGCACGCCGCTGGCAGTGGTCTATGCGGCTCTGCTGGTATCATGCGGACAAGCCGAGCCCGAACAATCGCCATCGCCGGATCAAGCACTTGCTGCACTCGACGGCATCTATATCGCGCGCACAGCGAAACCGCTGATCGGGCCGGACGGCCAGCCTGCACCATCGCGCCTGGCCCTGTTTCACGGCAGCTTCGACGTCGTGAACAGCTGTCTGGTGTCTAAGATGGATGGCGGAGAACCGGCACTGGTCAGATTCTCGCGCGATGCAGAAATTCTGGTTTTCCCCGACCGGGTCCGCATCAACACGGGCGAAATGCGTTTCGGCGAACAGATCACACGCGGCGGCGGCTTCGATGGCGACAATGTCTACGATTTGCTCGTCGCTCCACCGCCCTCGCAATGCCGCTACAGTGTCATCGGCCCCTGAAGATCGGTCGACATAGCGGCGTGAGGCGTAGCCTCAGCTTTCGGGTTCGATACCCGACAGGCGGTCGCGCAGATCCTTCATCGGGACCTCGGCAATCGCTTTTATCACATCTTCGGCGGACAGCACCTGTTCAAGCGATTCGACAGTCGCCGAGGCGATGTCGAGGTTTTGCAGCGCTTCGCCGTGACGCATCAGCACATCCATGTCCTCGCTCAATTCCAGCGCAATCGCGTCGAGCACTTCCTTGAGGCGCGCCAGTTCCTGCGCCACGACAAGGTCCACCGGCTTGGTTGGCGCAGGTGGTGGCGGCGCGGGGCGTGCCAATGCAGCGGGCACGGCCCCGCCATCGCGCAGCGCAGCCTGAATCTTGTCGACTCTCAGCTGCCCCAGATTGGTCCGCTGGGTCGCCGAACGGGTTCCGGTAATCCATTCATCGACCACGACATCATTCTCCAGCTGCAAGCCGCAGCGCCCTTCGCGCGCCCAGATCACGGTGGCACCGACCATCCATTGCAGGCGGCGCAGCATTATTTGCGAACCGGTTTCCGGCAATGCCGCGCCATCGATCATCGCGCCGCGATCGGACAGATTGCGAATGCGCACGGGCGCGGATACGCCGTCGCCCTCGATGGTGGCGGAGATCATGACATTCTTGCGTGGCTCTCTGGCAATCATAGTTTCGATGCGGCGACCTCGAAAATTGGCTGGCAACGTCAGGCGTGACGCGCCAGTGTCAAACCTGCCTTATTTACCCTTCACAATGGTGAACGGCGGCGGATATTTCTTTCCGCAGCAGCGCCTTGCCCTGATGCCAATGCAATGTTTCCGCTTGCGGCATAGCCGCGCGCACTGTCTTACATTCGCCCATGCCCCTGACCCCTGACCGTCTGACACGTTTTGCCCGCCATATCGTGCTGCCCGAGATTGGCGGCGCGGGTCATGTGGCGCTGGCGGATGCGCATATCGTGCTGGTGGGTCTGGGCGGGATCGGCTCGCCCGCGCTGCAATATCTGGCGGGGGCCGGGATCGGGCGGCTGACACTGGTCGATGATGACAAGGTCGAGGCCAGCAATCTCCAGCGCCAGACGCTCTTCAGCGAACGCGATATCGGGCATGGCAAGGCCGTGGCCGCGCGGCGCTGGGCGGCCAATTTCGACAGCAAACTTGATGTCGCGATCAGCGACCGCCGGATCGACGCGGGCAATGCGGGCGAGATGGTTACGGGCGCAAATCTGGTGCTGGACGGCACTGACAATTTCGCTACCCGCCTCGCCATCTCGGACGCCTGCGTGCGCGCCGGGACGCCGCTGCTGTCCGCCGCCGTGGGGCGCTTTCAGGGACAGGTCGGCGCTTTCGCAGGTCATCTGCCGGGCCATGCCTGCTACCGCTGCTTTGTAGGGGATGCCTTTGATGCGGAGGATTGCGACAGCTGCGCCGAAGACGGCGTGCTGGGCGCGATGGTCGGCTGGGTCGGGACCTTCGCCGCCTTGCAGGCCGTGCGCGTACTGCTGAGCGGCGTCAGCGCATTGGGCGATCCGCAATGGGGCCGCGTCCACCTGCTCGACGGGCTATCCCCCGCCATGCGCAATTTCACGATTGCCAAGGACCCCGCCTGCGCGGCGTGCGGGTCAGAGGCCTAACACCTGATCCACCCACGCCGGGACCAGCGCCGTCGCAGCGCCCAGCCGTGTCTCTGTGAACCATTGCGAACCCTGGCTGCGCTCCAGATTAAGCTCCAGCGTCGACACGCCCAGCGCCCCGGCATCGCGCACAAAGCCCGCCGCCGGATAGACCGCGCCCGAGGTGCCGATGGAAACGAACAGATCCGCCTGACGCAGGGCGGCATAAATCCGCTCCATCTCGTAAGGCATCTCGCCAAACCACACGACATCAGGGCGCAGGGCTGCGTCGCCGCAGGCCGGGCATGGCGGGCGGTGGATCAGCGGGGCGGTCCAGCGGCTGCGCGCGTCGCAGGTGGTGCACCAGGCGTTCAGATGCTCGCCATGCATATGCAGCAGCCGCCGCGCACCAGCGCGTTCGTGCAAATCATCAACATTCTGCGTCACGATCAGCAGTTCGCCCGGCCACTGCGCATCGAGCTTCGCCAGCGCCGCATGCGCGTGATTGGGCTGTTTCTCCTGAATGGCCGCGCGGCGCATGTCATAGAACCGCAGGACCAGATCGGGATCGCGGGCAAAGGCTTCGGGTGTCGCGACATCCTCCACCCGGTGCTTCTCCCAAATTCCCATCCCTTGGCCGCCCCCGCCGCGAAAGGTATCAATGCCGCTTTCGGCAGATACTCCGGCCCCGGTCAGCACCACGATATTGCGCAATTCGGTCATCGGGGCCATGAAACACGGCAAGCAGGGAGAGGCAATGACGCGTATCGGAATAATTGGCGACCAGGGGGCGATGGGCGCCGCGTTGGTGCAGGCAATCGAAGCTGACGGGCACACGCTGGCCGGCGGGATCGACAAGGGCGGCGATGTCGCCAAGCTGGCCGATGCGAGCGACGTGCTGGTCGACTTCTCCTCCCCCCACGGGCTGGAAGCCACGCTGCACGCTGCCATTGGCGCGGGCGTGCCCATTGTGGTCGGCACAACCGGGCTGGCCGAGCGGCACCATGACGCGATCGACGCGGCTGCCCGCGCGGTGGCGGTGCTGCAAACCGGAAATACCTCGCTGGGCGTTACCTTGCTGGCGCATCTGGTGCGTGAGGCCGCATCGCGGCTTGGCCCAGACTGGGACGTGGAAATTGTCGAGATGCATCACCGCCGCAAGGTCGATGCGCCTTCGGGCACGGCGCTGCTGCTGGGCGAGGCTGCCGCTGCCGGGCGCGGCATCACTCTGGGCGATCACCGCGAGAGCGGGCGCGATGGTCAGACCGGCGCGCGGAGCGAGGGCGCGATTGGCTTTGCAGCCCTGCGCGGCGGCACGGTGACCGGCGAACACAGCGTGATTCTGGCGGGCGAGGAAGAGCGGCTGACGCTCTCGCACAGTGCCGAAAACCGCTCGATCTTCGCGCGCGGTGCGGTCAAGGCGGCACAGTGGCTGACCGGCCAGCCCTCAGGCCGCTATACGATGAACGACGTGCTGGACCTGTGAGCGAGGCGCTGACGCTCCGCCAGCGCGTGTTTGCGCATATCGATCCGGCGGCGCGGAATATCGAAGGGCTGTCCTTCTTCAACAAGATCGTGGTGCTGGTGGTGCTGGGCGCCTCGCTGGCGGCCATTCTCCAGACCGAACCCGCGCTGGCCCGCGCCTATGGTCGCGACTTCTTCTGGATCGAGATTTCCGCCGGGACTTTCTTCGCTGTCGAATACGTCCTGCGGCTGTGGACCGCGCCCGACCATTTTCCCGACATGACCGCTGCGCGGGCGCGCATCAAATTTGCCACCTCGCCGCTGGGCCTGCTCGATCTGCTGATTATTGTGTCGATTTTCAGCCCGATGATATTCGAGGAGGCGGCTATCCTGCGCGTGCTGCGGGTCATGCGCATTCTGGCGCTGGCGCGGCTGACGCGGTTCTCGCTGGCGCTGCGCTATCTGATCTCGGCAGTGCACGAGCGGCGCTATGATTTGCTGATCACGCTGGGGTTTGCCGGCTTCCTGATGCTGTTCGGCGCAACCTCGCTCTATTGGCTGGAGGGCGAGATCCAGCCCGACGCCTTTGGCTCGATCCCGCGCGCGCTGTGGTGGGCGGTGATCACGCTGACCACCGTGGGATATGGCGATGTCTCGCCCGTCACGCCCGAGGGCAAGATGGTCGCGGGCGCCGTGGCGCTGGCGGGGATCGCGCTGGTGGCGCTGCCCACTGGCATCCTGGCAGCGGCATTCAGCGACGGGATGCAGCGCCGCCGCGAAGAATTGAAAAGCCAGTCCGAACCAGACGCATGACGAATGACCAGATCTTTGAATTTTTCCGCATCCTGGCGGAAGACAATCCCGCGCCTGAAACAGAGCTGGAATATGGCAATGCCTTCCAACTTGTGGTTGCCGTGGCGCTGTCCGCGCAGGCCACCGATGTGGGCGTCAACAAGGCCACCCGCGCGCTGTTTGCTGAAATCGAGACCCCTGCGCAAATGCTGGCGCTGGGCGAGGACGGATTGAAACAGCACATCAAGACCATCGGCCTGTTCAACTCCAAGGCGAAGAACGTCATCGCGCTGAGCCAGCTGCTGGTGGACGACTATGGCGGCGAAGTCCCCGGCACGCGGGAAGATCTGGTGCGGCTGCCCGGTGTGGGGCGCAAGACCGCCAACGTCGTGCTCAATTGCTGGTTCGGGCAGGAAACCTTTGCAGTCGACACGCACATCCTGCGCGTGGGCAATCGCACTGGCCTCGCCAAGGGCAAGACCCCCGAACAGGTCGAAGCCAAACTGGAAAAACGCGTTCCCGGCCCCTTCCGGCTGCACGCCCACCACTGGCTGATCCTGCACGGCCGCTATGTCTGCAAAGCCCGGACGCCCGAATGCTGGCGCTGCCAGGTGGCGGGATTGTGCAGCTTTCGCAAGAAAGTGCTGGAGGTGCCGAAGGGGCGGAGTAGCTAATCTCTGGGCCACCTACGGGTTGGACCAACTATGGCAATCGCTTTGGATTGCTCATCGCCTTTCAATATTTGAATCACGTGATGAGCTGCGAAGGGTAGCTCGATCCCACTCCAAAATTCGTCGTTCTCCGCAAGCGCGTCAGGGTTGTTGTCCAATATCCCAAAGTAGCCATTTTTCCGGGGGGGGGGTCACAATCACTGACTTTTAGGTTCTGTCGCTCGGCATTTGACGGGATTTCAAACGTGTCGGGCGCAGCCTCATGATAAGCCTCCCCGCTTTCCAAGCACCAACCGTCTAATTCAAAGTCGGGCCCTCTCATCCGCTCAAACATCGTCCGCCGATACCATCTCGGCCCTGTCCAGCTCGCCGGTCATGCTGGCCACAGTCACCGCCACCGCAGCGTCGCCGCTGACGTTGGTGGTGGTGCGCATCATGTCCATGATCCGGTCGACACCAGCCACGAAAGCAATGGTTTCCAGCGGCACGCCAACCGTGCCGAACACCAGGGCCATCATGATCAGCCCAGCACCCGGAATGCCCGCTGCGCCAATCGCGCCCAAGGTCGCGGTCAGGGCGATCATGCCGTAATCGACCCAACTGAGGTCCACGCCAAAGATCTGTGCGCCGAACAGTGTTGCCAGCCCCAGATACATCGCGGTGCCGTTCATGTTGATCGTCGCCCCCAGCGCGATCACGAAGCTGGACACCGATTTGGAGACGCCCAGATTGCGCTGGGCACAGCGCAGCGTCACCGGCAGTGTGGCGTTGGAGCTGGCGGTGGAATAGCTGACCGCAATCGCGTCCACGATGCCGCGGAAGAAATCCATCACCGGCAGCTTGGCGATGAACTTGATCATCGCCGAATACATCACCGTGATGATCAGCAGGCAGCCCAGATAATTCAGCGCAACCAGTGCGCCCAGTGCCTGCAGTGCGGAAAAGCCCAGCGTGCCCGCCACCCATGCCATCAGCGCGAACACGCCGAAGGGGGTCAATTCCATGACCACCATTGTGACCTTCTGCATCACCACCGAACCGGCGTCAAAAATGCGGCCCAGCGGATCGCCTTCCTTGCCCGCCATCAGGATGCCTACACCGATCAGCAAGGCGAACACGATCAGCGGCAGCACCGCGACATCCGCCATCACCTGAACCGGTGAGGAAGGGACCACGGACAGCACCATTTCGCGCCAAGTGGTCTCATTGGGTTCAGGCGTCGCGCCAAGGACGATTGCGCCCTGGTCGACCAGCAGGCCCGGCTTCACCAGAGTACCCAGCAGCAAGCCCAGCCACACCGCAATCTGGCCGGTTACGATGAACAGCAAAAGCGCGCGTCCGCCCACTGCACCCAGCTTGCGCAGATCGCCAATCGCAGCGACGCCCGACACCAGACTGAAGAAGATCAGCGGCACCACCAGCATCTTGATAAAGGCAATGAACACATCGCCCACGATCTTGATGCTTTCGGCCCCCGGCCCCCATATCAGGCCGATAATGATGCCCAATAGCAGTGCAGCGATCACGCGCTTCCACAGCGCAATGGCGAACCAGGCTTTCAACACGGCAATCCCCTCAAATGTCCGTTGTCACGATTGCAGCGCGGCGGTCGCGATCGCAGTATAGATACGGCTTAGCGCATACAGGTCGGCAATGGCCACTGCCTCGTCACGCTTGTGCATGGTGGCGTTGATCAGGCCGAATTCGATCACCGGGCAAACCGCGCGCAGGAACCGCGCATCCGAAGTGCCGCCAGTGGTCGATGGCTCGGGGTCCAGCCCGGTCTCCGCCTGCACCGCGCGCGCCACGATGGCGGAAAATTCGCCCGGCAGGGTGAGGAACGGCTCGCCTGAAATGATCGGCAGCGCAGTACCTCCGTGCTTTTCGGCAATCCCGCCCACCAGTTCTGACAGCGAAGCGCCGGTGTGGTGATCGTTGAACCGGATCGACAGCCTGGCGGTGGCGCGCGGGGGGATCACATTGGTGGCTGGATTGCCCACTTCGAGCTCGGTAATTTCCAGATTGGAGGGCTGGAACCAGTCATTACCCCGGTCCAGCTCCAGCGCAGCGAGGTCTGCGAGCATGGCGACCATGCGGGGGATCGGATTGTCGGCCAAATGCGGATAGGCGACGTGGCCTTCCTTGCCCTCCACCGTCAGCCAGATGTTAAGTGAACCGCGCCGCCCGACTTTCATCATGTCGCCCATACGCTGGACACTGGTCGGCTCGCCCACCAGACACAGATCGGGCTGGTGTCCTTGATCGCGCATATAGTCGATCAGCGCGCGGGTGCCGTAAATGGCAGGGCCTTCCTCGTCGCCGGTGATGATGAAACTGATCGTGCCTGCGTCCTGAGGGACGTTGGCGACCGCGGCGACCATGCAGGCGATGGAGCCCTTCATATCAACCGCGCCGCGCCCGTACAGCAACGCGCCGCGCTCTTCCGGTTCGAACGCGCCAGCAGTCGACCACCCCTCGCCCGGAGGGACCACATCGAGATGACCGGCAAAGGCAAAGTGCCGCGATCCGGCGGGGCCGCTGCGGATGGCGAACAGGTTTTCGACCGGGCCATCGGGGGCCTCGCCCGCCATGAAGCGGTGGACGGCAAAGCCCAGCGGCGCGAGCATGGCCTCCATCGCATCGAACACTGCGCCGCTGGCGGGCGTGACACTGGGCGCAGAGATCAGGCGCTTGGCGAGCTCGAGAACATCGGTCATGCTGAGCGCGCTAGCAGGAGAATATGCCCATGCCCAAGCTCGATCTTGATGCCATGCCCCAGACCAATGCGACAGGCTATCCCGCGCCCTATGATGCCGAGGTGGAGGGGCGCTGGTATCGCCGTCTTGCGCCCGATGCCGGATTGACCAGGCTGGGTGCCAGTCATGTGACGCTGAAACCGGGTGCCTATTCCTCGCAGCGCCACTGGCACGGCGGACAGGACGAGCTGGTGATCATGCTGTCAGGCGAGGCGGTGCTGATCGAAGATGGCGGCGAGATACCGGTGCGCGCGGGCGATGTGCTGGCGTGGGCGGCGGGGGTCAGGGACGGCCACCGGTTGCACAATCGTTCAGGCAGCGACTGTGTCTTCGTGGCGATCAGCGGCGGTGATGCAGATAGCGATTCGGGCGAATATCCCGATATCGATATGGTGTTCGGCCCCGATGGCTTTGCGCGCAAAGATGGCACACCCTATCCGACCAGGCGCATCCCCTAATCGCGTGTGGGCCGGGGCAGCGGGCCGGGCGCGAAGGCCGCGTCCACCATCACGGCAATCCGCAGGCCCGCCTGTGTCACGCGCCGTTCGGCAATTGGCAGCGCAGCGACAATGGCATCCTGCGTCAGCGCCGTCTCATCCGGCAGATTGCCTGCACAGGGTTGGCGGCCAAACGCGCCGGGATAGACGATGTCGCGGGCAATCTCCCAGCTTTCGCGGCCCCAGTCGGCTATACTGCCGCCGCCCAGTTCTGCGCGTTCGCTGGCGGAATAACGGCGCACCAGAGCGGGCTGCGCACTGCTGATCGCGCGTTCGGCCAGCGGGCCATCCCAGATCCAGTGGAGATTGAGCGCGGGCACGATGCCGTAATCGACCACCCGGTCATTCCCGCCCCGGTCGCCGTCATCGCCAGAATGCAACGGCATGTGAATATCACCCACGAAATGGACGAGGAAGGCCAGCGCCTCCAGCCGCACCGCATCGGGCAGGCTTTCGTCGGCCAGAACGCGCTGGCTGCGCTCAATCTGCGCGCGTACGCAATTGCCGCCCGGACAGTTCTTGCGCGCATCATACGCCTCGCACACCGGCTGGGTCTGGTAATGCCAGGCGAAGGTATAGCCCCAGCGCCACCCGTCACGGCGCAGGCAATCGGGCCAGGTCGAAGCATCCTCCAGCGTGGCGAGCGCGCAGCCGGGCGTGCCCAGTTGCGGCGACGCGCGCAGCAGCCGGGTGACCTGCGCACGCGATTGCGGCGACATATTCGCCAGCGCAATCTGCGCGCTGGTCTCATGGCCATAGGAACCCCAGGCCAGCACCGGCAGCGGGGCCAGCAGCGCCAGCAGCGCCGCCAGCCGTATCAGCCAACCGCTTCGTATTGCTCGATCACCCATTCTTCTTCCTCGGCGGAATTGATCCAGGCTTGCAGCCATTCATGTTCCCACACCGCCTGCATGTAGGCGGCGGCAAAGCCGGGCACGACCACCTGGTAGCTGATGAAGCGGCTGACCACTGGCGCATAGAAAATGTCCGCTGCGCCAAAGGCACCGAACAGAAACGGCCCGCCGCTGGCAAAGCGCGCGCGCGCTTCGGCCCACAGGGTCAAAATACGCACAATGTCCTGCTTGGCATTGTCGGACAATTGCACACCGTCGAATTTGCGGCGGACGTTCATCGGGCATTCGCTGCGCAGTGCGGCATAGGAACTGTGCATTTCGCAGACCATCGCGCGGGCCATGCCGCGTGCGGTATCGTCCTTGGGCCAGAACCGGTCGCGGCCCACCTTGTCGGCGAGATATTCCAGGATCGCCAGACTGTCCCACACCACGGTTTCGCCGTCCCACAGGATCGGAACCTTGCCGCTGGAGGGCTGGATTTCATCATCGCTGCGCTTGGTCGCCTCCCAATCCTCGCCAAACAGCGGGACCGTGATCTCCTCGAAATGCAGGCCCGATTGCTTGGCCGCCAGCCATCCTCGCAGCGACCAGCTTGAATAATTCTTGTTACCCACGATCAGCTTCATACGCCTGTCCCTATGCTGCGAATCCGGCCCTAAGCGTTCATCCACTCGCTGTCGAGGCTGAACGGTGGACCGCATGGACCACGGTCCAAGGGTATAAAATTCCGGATAGAGCTGACACATCAGAGCTTCGAACTCGAGGCGGGCGGGAGTGGGCTGAGGGCGTGTCATACCGCAGTGCTGGCATGGCGTAGCGCCTGTAGGAAAATGGTTTCGCGCTTGCTACAAGTGGCTCATGACCCTGCGCCCCTTCCACCTCGCCTTTCCGGTCCATGATCTTGCTGCGGCGCGCGGCTTTTATGGCGGCGTGCTGGGCTGCGCAGAGGGCCGCTCGTCCGATCAATGGGTCGATTTCGATTTCTACGGCCATCAGATCGTGGCCCATCTAGCGCCCGCGAGAAGCGGCGATGCGGCGGTCAACCATGTTGACGGACACGGCGTACCGGTGCCGCATTTCGGCGTGGTGCTGGCCATGGCAGATTGGGAGGCGCTGGCCGACCGGCTGGTCGCCGCCAAAGTGGATATGCCGATCCCGCCCACCATCCGCTTCAAAGGCCAGCCCGGCGAACAGGCTACGCTGTTCGTGCGCGATCCATCCGGCAATGCGCTGGAGATGAAGGCATTTGCGGATTTGGCCAGCTTGTTCGCGCGTTAGTCCGGGTTTGGCGTTTTGCTGACGGGAAGCTGCCATTCCGCTAACGACCCTTATCTCGGTCGTTCCCAACCAGTGCAGAAACTAGCCAAAAGCCGTCCTTCATTCAGCAAATGAATCGCGCAACGGCTGCGATGCCTTCGTCAGCGGGCGTGAAGCCTGTTATCCTTTCGACCACGAATCGTACAAGCGCCGTAACCTCGTCGAACGCGCCTTCTGAGCCTCAAGGACTTCCGCCGCGTCGCAACCCGCTACGACAAGCTCGCCGCTACATACTCAGCTGCCATCATCGCTTATGGTTGTGAGTCTTGGCCCTAGGCCCGCGACCCTTCTGATCGCCGCGCCTGGAGCCGCCAGCGCGCCGACCCCTTTTTCGCCTCGTCTGTCAGCGCCGAACCCCCTAAGCGCAAAAACTTCAACACTCCGATTACACCGGCTTCTACTTCGATTGGCCTGCGACGCGCTCAAGGATGCCGAGCTGCTTGAGCATGCCGAGCTCGTCGGTCGAGCCCCAGCGCTCGACGCATTTGCCGTTCTCGAAGCGCCCGATCTGGAGGGCGCCGACCTCGAAGTTGTTCCCGGTCGCCGAAACGCCCTGGAATTCTCCCCGATGCGTGCCGCTTAGCGTATAGCGCATCGCGACATGTTCGTCGGTAGCGACCATTTCGACGACTTCCGCTTTCAGGTCGGGAAATGCGGTCCGCATCTTGCGGAAGAAGTCCTTCAAGCCCTCAATTCCCGGCCCCTGATCGGGAGCCGGATCGTTATCGACAAAACCGGGCGCGAGGATTTCATCGAGAACATCGTATTTGCCCGCGCTTGCGACTTCCGCTCCCCAGCGCTTGGTGGCGTCGATGTTGGCTTGCTTGGTCATAATATGCTCCGAATGTTGGGGTTATGGAGAGAAGACGCTTCGGCGAGCGCCCTGTTCCGGCGTCGGGCGTCTGCTTGCATCAGCTTCGCTGCCATCATCGCTTGGTGGTTATGAGTCTTGACCCTCGAGCTTCGATGACCATGCAGCCGTTTCGCGCTATTCTGAAACAAAACCAGATCTTCCGCTTCCCACCCCAGTTATCGCCATTGCCGCAAAGGCATCAGCGACCCGTAAGCTGACCCTAGCCTAAACCCCTGCGTCGGCTAGCACGGCGGCGCGCAGTTCGGGGATGCCCATGCCTTTTTCGGCGCTGGTGACGTGGATCGCCGGATATGCGGCGGTGTGCTTGCGCGCCTCGGCCTCGGTGGCGGCGATGATCTTTTCCAGTTCGCTTGCCTTGATCTTGTCCGCCTTGGTCAGCACCACGCGGTAGCTGACGGCGGTTTCGTCGAGCATGGTCATCATGTCGCGGTCGACATCCTTGGGGCCATGCCGCGCATCGACCAGCACCAGCGTGCGCGCCAGCGCCTGCCGCCCGCGCAAATAGGTGCGCACCAGCTTCTTCCAGTTGTCGACCACTTTGAGCGGTGCCTTGGCAAAGCCATAGCCGGGCATGTCGACCAGCCGGAACAGCGTGGGTTCGCCCACTTCAAAGAAGTTGAGTTCCTGCGTGCGCCCCGGCGTTACCGAAGCGCGGGCAATCGACCGGCGACCGGTCAGCGCGTTGAGCAGCGAGCTTTTGCCGACGTTCGAGCGTCCGCAAAAGGCGATCTCGGGACAGGTCGGGTCCGGCAGAAAGCGCAATTGCGGCGCGGACAGCAGGAAGTCCACACGGCCTGAAAACAGCTTGGACGCGCGCTTTTCCAACTGGACGCGCGCCGCAGCCTCCTCGGCTATTTCGGCCTCGGTGGGCACGGGGATTTCGGCGGCGGTCACGTCTTGCCCTCGATCGTGGCCGTGCTGGCGTCCTTGTCCTTCGCGGCGGCGGCGCGCAGCTGCGGATGTTTCGAATACAGATAGCTCTGCTGCGCCAGCACCAGAATGTTCGAGGTCACCCAATACAGCAGCAGCCCTGCGGCAAACGGGGCCATCACGAACATCAGCACCCACGGCATGATCGCAAACATCTGTTGCTGGATCGGGTCCATCTGCGCCGGGTTTAGCTTGAAGGTCAGCCACATGGTAATACCCAGCAGCACCGCCAGCACGCCAATCGCCAGGAAGCTGGGCGGCGTAAACGGCAACAGACCGAACAGGTTCAGCACCGTCGCCGGGTCGGGTGCGGACAGATCCTTGATCCACAGGATGAAGGGCTGGTGACGCATCTCAATCGCCAGCACCAGCACCTTGTAGAGCGCGAAGAACACCGGGATCTGCAGCAACATCGGCAGGCACCCGGCGAGCGGGTTGACGCCCTCGCCCTTGTACAGCGCCATGATTTCCTGCTGCTGCTTCTGCTTGTCGTCCTTGTAGCGTTCCTGGATCGCCTTCATCTTCGGCTGGATCGCCTTCATCGCCGCCATGCTGGCGAAACCCTTCTGCGCGATGGGGAACATGAAGGCGCGCACGATGATGGTCAGGCCGATAATCGCGACGCCGAAATTGCCGGCGAGTTCGAACAGAGTCCGCAGCACCCACAGCATCGGTTTTTCAAACCAGCGGAACCAGCCCCAATCCACCGCAAGGCCGAATTTGGAAATCCCCGCATCCTCGTAGGAATCAAGGAGCTCGCTTTCCTTGGCTCCCACAAACAGGCGCGAGCTGAGCGTCAGCTTGCGGCCCGCAGGCACACTGACAGGCTCGTAAATCATGTCGGCGCGGTAGGTTTCATTGCCCAGCGCGCGGAATGTCGCATCAGGGGCCATGCCCTTCTGCGGGACCAATGCGGTCAGCCAATAGATATCGGTGAAGCCGATCCAGTGCATTCGGCCTTCCGGCGTAATGCGCTGGTCATCGTCCACATCATCGTAATCGTAATCATATTCAGCGCCGTCACCAAAGCCGCCAATCGGGCCGGAATGCGCGACCCACTGGTCCATGCTGGCGGTGCGGCTGGTGCGGTTCACCAGACCAAACGGCTGCACCACTACCGGCGCGCCGCCGGTGTTGGCCACGCTCTGGTCAGCAGTGAGCATATAGTTTTCGTCGATCGAGAAGCGGATCGCAAAGGTCAGGCCTGCGCCATTGTCATGCGTCAGAGTGACCGGCGAGGCTTGCGAGAGCACACGCCCGTCGGCTTCCCATTTGGTTGCTGCGCCAGGCACCGCGATGTTCGATCCGACCCAGCCGAACTGGGCGAATTGCTGCGCCGGAGTGCCGCGCGGGCTGAACAGCCGGACCGGCCCTGAATCCTTGTCCACCGTTTCGCGGTGATCCTTGAGCACGATGTCATCGACCACCGCGCCTTGCAGATTGATCGAACCGGCGATTCGCGGCGCATCGATCCGCACCCGGTCAGGCGAAGCCAGCGCCGTGGCGAGATCGGCCTTTTCCTCGGCAATTTCCAGCGGATCGACCAGACCGCCCTGGCGGGTGTGCTGCGCTGCCGAGCGTTCGGCAGGCGTATCCACCTTGTCACGCGAGTTTTCGGTCGCGACCACGGCATTGTCGGGCTGCGGATAGAAATACCGCATGGCCGCGTCCCAGCCGAGCAGGAGCGCGGCGGACAACACCACGGCCAGCAGGATATTGCGCTGATTGTTCAAGGTCGGTCCCGTTCTTTGAAGATCATTAAATGTGGGAAGGTGTTTTAGTCTGTCAAGACACCTTCAGAGATTGGCGTCACGGAACCGGATCATGTCCGTGCCCGCCCCAAGGGTTGCAGCGCAATATACGCTTAAATGCCATCCATCCACCCTTGATCGCCCCGTATTTCCCCAGCGCCTCTATCGCATACTGGCTGCAGGACGGGGAGTAGCGGCACGATGGCGGAATGATGCGGCTGGGACCAAGCTGCCAGCCGCGCGCGATCAGGATCAGCACCTGCTTCATGCGCGCCTGCTACGGCTGCGGTGGCGCGGGGTGCGCGGACGGTCGCCCTTGCCATCGGCGAGCCGTTGCAGCGCGGCGGAAAGTTCGCTTTGCAGCGCCGCGAAATCACGCTCCACCCCACCTTCGCGGCCAATCAGGATATGGTCGTGATCGGGCAGGCCTGCTTCGGGCAGCGCGTCCCACAGCAATTCTCGAAAGCGGCGCTTCATGCGGTTGCGCACGACCGCATTGCCGATTCGCTTGGTCACGGTGATGCCGTAACGCTTGCCCCGCCCGCCATTGGGCTGAGCCAGCAACACAAAGCCGGGCCGCGCGATTCGCAGGCCCCGATTCGCGGCGAGGAAGTCGGCACGCTTGCCAATTACGGAGAGGCTCGGGTCCATCAGGCTCCCATACGCAAAACGGGCCCCCGACGGGAGCCCGTTTTCCAATTGCCGTACCTTGCACCGCACCGGAGACCGGCGCGGCAGGTCAGCGACTTAGGCGCAAAGCTTCTTGCGGCCACGCGAACGGCGGGCACGGAGAACCTTGCGGCCACCGGGAGTAGCCTTGCGGGCGAAGAAACCGTGGCGACGGGCGCGCACGAGGTTCGAGGGCTGGAATGTCCGCTTCATCGGATCGTCCTTCGTTAAAAACTGTTCGGTCGCGCAGCCTGAAGCCGCGCCAACAAAAAGGGCCGCCCGTTCAAGGCGACCGCTCGATAGGGGGCGCGCTTATGCCAGCTGCGCCCGCCCGTCAAGCAAAAGTGGTCATGAAAGCGTCGCCGCATCATAGTCGATCCGCGGGGCGCTGCGCGCTTGCACGGTTGCAGCCTTGCGAACCGCGCGCGCCTGCGCCGGACGTCCGACCCAGCGGCGCATATCGCTGGCCCCCAACCACCGCGCGCGGCGATGCGGGACCGAATTGGTCATGTCGTAAAACGCCCGCGCGGTGCCATCGTCCATGCCCATTTCGCGGTAATAGTCGAGATATTTGCGATTTTCCGGTGCGTTGGGGGCGAAATCACCCGCCTCGCGGCCATAATCGTCCATCCAGCTGTGAACGGCGAACTCGGCGCCATTGGCGATGTCACGCTGGACACCGGCCAGGAACAGCTCGACCGCACCCGACCGCACCGAACCGATCGGCGGAACGTGAGTAACCATACCGGCAGCACGGATCATCCGGCCCAGCTGCATATTAGCGCGGTCATCACGCGTGCCCGGGCATTCGACCATGTCGATCTGCGCCAGCCCGGGATAATCCCGCATCATGGCGCGGAACCAGCGCGGCGTGGCGGCATCGGTTTCGCCCATCAGCGCCACCCGCTGCCCATCCAGAACGCGGAACGGACCGTATTGCGCCAACCCGCGGTTGTAGTCGCGAAACGCGCGGTCGATGGCGACGGGCGCTTTCCACACGGGCAGCGCGGCAGGCGCAAACGCCGGTGCGGCGCGCGGCACGAAGGGTGTGCTGGCTACATGCCGATCCTGACGCGGCGCACTCTGCGTTTCGGCAAGCGGGGAAATCCAGTGACCCTGATGGACCTGCTGCACCACAGGCGCAGAGACATAAACCACCGGCAGCGTTACCAGCGACAAAGATTGCGCAGCAGCCGGAGCGGCCATTGCGACACCAAAAAGCGAGAGCACCAGGGCGGTAAATCTGAACATGCCAGCATAAGTGCGCCCGCGCACCTTGCGAACCTGCCAATGCCTATGACTAACTTGGCTTTAACCCTTTTTGGCGACCTTCATTCTGGCGCGGTTTCTCCTCGACACGGGGCAACAGTAAAGCCATGAAACAGCGTAAGAACACGGGGCGGGGGATTAACTTTGGTGTCACTGGTGCGGACGGTTGCCTATCTCGGGCTGGAAGCGCGCGGGGTGGAAGTCCAATGTTCGGTCGCGCCCGGCCTGCCCAAATTCAACATCGTCGGTCTGGCGGACAAGGCGGTGGGCGAAAGCAAGGAGCGCGTTCGCGCTGCCCTGTCATCAATGGGTCTGGCGCTGCCGCCCAAACGGATCACGATCAACCTCTCCCCCGCCGATCTTCCCAAGGAAGGGTCGCATTACGATCTGCCGATTGCGCTGGCACTGCTGGCGGCGATGGGCGTGACCGATGCAGAACAGCTGGGCGACTTTATCGCCGTGGGTGAGCTGGCGCTGGACGCGCGGATTGTGCCCTCGCCCGGCGTGCTGCTCGCTGCGATTCATGCCAGCGAGCAAGAGGTCGGGCTGATCTGTCCGCGCGCTCAAGGATCAGAGGCGCGCTGGGCCAGCGAAGTGCCGATCTGCGCCGCGCCCGACCTTGCCAGCCTGCTCAACCACCTCAAGGGCACGCAGAGGCTGCCCGATCCCCAGCCCGGCGAGGTGGCCATCGAGCCGCCCGCCGCCGATCTCAAAATGGTCAAAGGGCAGGAAACCGCCAAACGCGCGCTGGAGATCGCTGCTGCCGGGGCGCACAATCTGCTGATGATCGGTCCGCCCGGTGCAGGCAAGTCGCTGCTCGCCAGCTGCCTCCCGGGGATCCTGCCGCCGCTGACGCCGGGTGAAGCGCTTGAGGTCAGCATGGTGCAATCGGTCGCCGGGACGCTGGAGGATGGGCGGATCAGCCGCAACCGCCCGTTCCGCGCGCCGCATCACTCCGCATCAATGGCCGCGCTCACTGGCGGCGGGCTCAAGGTGAAACCGGGCGAAGTCAGCCTGGCACATCTTGGCGTGCTGTTCCTTGACGAACTGCCCGAATTCCACGGTATTATGTAGCAAACGCACCAATGCGTAGATGGTTATCTACGCTGGCGCTGGTGCTTGTCATCGTTTACGGGGCTTTAGGTGGCGGTGTTGCCGGTTTCAGCCGCGAACAAAACCAACCCTCGCGCTTTAGCAATGCGACCGCCAAAAACGTATCTGAAATGGGTTTTGCGGTCCTTGCCGAAGGCGTCTTCGTATTCACAAACCCCTTGCAAATAGAGACCCGTCCTTCCTTCGATAACTCGTTCAAGCGCCTCATTGGTGTCATCGCAAAAGATGCGGTAAGCACAATGCAAGCCACCACTTGGATTGATAGGCGTTCCAAAACCAGTTTCGACCGGGGAAAACGGCCTGTCCGAAGCAAGCGGATATTCAGCAGTGAAGCTTTCGCCCATTATCCTAGCGTTGTATGCAGGAGTTTGACCTGCATTAACCAGTTCACCTTGAAGGATGAAGCCAGTCCCATCCTCAAGCAAAGTTATAGAAGCCGAAGCTACCCCGACGTAAGCCCGCAGCTGTCGTTCGCTAGACTCGCGGGCAATGTTGTTGGCGTCGTATCCGGCGTCCGCAGCTCGCCTAGTTTCCCTGAAAGTGACAAAAATCAGGCTCAAGCCGAATATACCAAACGCCATCCCAATAATGGTCGCTATTCCAATCGCCCGCGTCCAGGCAGCCATAGCGCGCTGGGCCTCAAGATCTCGTTCATTGCGCTGGCCTTGGTAGGAGGCCTCGCGTTCTGTCGTTATGCAATCGCTGCGGCCCGATTCAGGCAAAGCGAGACATTCGCCTTCTACAGCTATGTTGCGGGGGTCTCTATAGGCCTGAGCGCCTTCGGAGGCTTGATGCTCTATTTCGAGATGGGTGGTTTCCGTTGAATTCCACAGCCATGCAGCAAACCCTACTGTAACTAGGGCAACAAGGCTTAATCCAATCTTATAGCTTCGACGCCAATTGCTGTCAGACATTGGACCAAGAACACCGCTGTAAATTTACCCCTGCTGATCTTGTTCCTGATATTCGGCTCTGAGTCCATAACCCCCTGATCGGCAAGCAGCCCGACCAGTTGCGCGTAGGTCACGCCCTTGCGCTTCAATTCGGCTTTCAGCAGGTTCTTGACCCGATCCTCCCATTGCTTTTCCTGAACTGGCATTTGTCGCTCCTGTGATGTGAAATATCACCATACGCGATACGTTTGCCCTTTACAACAGTGCATAATGTCACTATAGCCGATGCATAAGCAACGGAAACGATGACAATGGCACAACACTTTCTCCTCTCCACCAAGGCTCGCAGCCTCTCCCTTCGCCAAGTTTTTCGCATGGGCGAGGACGAAGCTTATGGCGTGTTCTGTGAACTGCGCTGGCCGGAAAACGATGGTGGCCCGATATGTCCGCGTTGCGGCTGCACCGAAGCCTATCACATCTCCACCCGCCGCAAGTTCAAGTGCGTTGGCTGTCACCACCAGTTCAGCGTCACCAGCGGCACTATCTTTGCTTCGCGCAAAATGTCGTTTGGCGATCTGCTGGCAGCAATCGTAATCTTCGTGAACGGCGCGAAGGGTATCTCGGCCCTGCAAATGAGCCGCGATCTTGACGTTCAATACAAGACCGCTTTCGTCCTCTCGCACAAGCTGCGCGAAGCGATGGCCCAGGAATTGGCAGAGCGCGAACTGAACGGCATTGTCGAGATTGATGGCGGCTATTTCGGCGGCTATGTGAAGCAGGAAAATTACAAGGCAGACCGCAAGGACCGCCGCCTCTCAGTCAACCGCACCGGCAAGCGCCAGTGCGTTGTCATCATGCGCGAACGTGGCGGCAAGTCGCTTCCCTTCGTGGTTCGCAATGAAGGCGATGCAGTCCCCTATGTGCGCGATCATGTTGGCACCCTCGCAACCATCCATGCCGATGAAGGCACGGGCTGGGATGCGCTTCACGCGGGCTGGGATACCAAGCGCGTCAATCACTCGATTGCGTTCAAGGACAAGGGCGTTTGCACCAATCAGGCGGAAAGCTTTTTCAGCCGCCTTCGCCGCATGGAAACCGGAACGCACCATCACATCGCTGGACCGTATCTCTATGCCTATGCCGGTGAAGCAAGCTGGCGCGAAGATAATCGCCGCGTGGATAATGGTTCACAGGCCATGATGGTCGCCAACGCCGCTATGGGAGCGAAGGTCAGCCGGAACTGGAAGGGGTATTGGCAGCGCTAATTAAGCGGACTTTAGATAGCGGATCGCTTTTCGCTTTCGGGTCCAGAACCCATCTTCATAAGGGCTGTCTTTCCAGCGCCGCGCCATAGCCTCAAACTCGCAAAATGCCTTGGGGGCATCTCGATTGCGCCGGATTTCTTTTATGAAAGCTTCCGTTGCTTCAAAATCCGAGATCATTGCGGTGTTGAACCACGAACGGTAAACCCTCTCGTCAATAACCCCCTCGCAGATGCTCACGGAGGTCAATTCGTGAATATTGAGGACGGTCCGGATGGCCTCAAAGTTTTTCGACGCTCGCTCATCCAGCGAAGCGTATGTTACAAGCTTCGTGGAGCCGGACTTAAGCTCATTGAATTTTTCGCGAGCCTCGATGAGTTCGCGATCAGACTGTTGATGGAGGATCAGGTCCAGGGTGTTCCGGCGAGTCGTGTTCCGACGATGCGCCCCTATAATGAGAAAGGCCGCAATCGCAGATAAAACTACGGCCCCGCTTTGGATGTCGGGGCCGTAGGTGTTCCAGAAGCTATATATGCTTGAGAACATTGATTTTTCGGCGTTAATCGCCGAGACCTTCGAAGCGCATATCTCTGTCTCCTCTTTATGTCCCGCATTGTACCATTCACTGCTTAATGAACGGTGCACCTCCAGTGCAGGTTCCTGTCAGCTTTGCATCGCCTGTGATGGCTTTTAGCAGCATCGCTGATGGTGTTGTTTTCAATCTAGCCATTGGCGACGTTAGCAGCAACGCTAATGTTGCCGCCGTTGCAGTCAATGTGGGCGTGAATTATGATGGTGCAACCCTGTTTGTGATAACGTTGTCATATGGTTTCCTACCTCAAAACCGCCGCCATGTGGCTTGCAACCCTAGCGTTCTTCGCCGTCATCATCGGATGGCCGCTGCACACATGGCTTACGGGCTGACAGACCACCGCAGCAAGCCCTTGTCGCCCTGATCGGACACCACCAGCGTCCGCTCCCGCAAGTTCCGCAGTGCGGCCCCTATCCGCTTGTGCATGGCTTTCTGTAGGTCGCTGTCGTTCAAGTTCAGTTCGCGCTCTGCCATTAGCCGCAGGGTTATCGCTCTGGCATCCATAGCGCCTTCCTTACGCAGCATCGCGAGGATTGCGCGGGTCACTTGCCCTTTGAATGCCCTGTGCCTTGGTGGCAGCGGTTTGGGCTTGATCTCTTCCAGCTCTATATCGGGGACGAACATACGCAGCGAGGCGTCTATGTGGTCCATATCGATGAAGGCTTGCCGCAACTGGTCTTGCAACCCGTCAATGGTTCCTGCCAGTTCTCCGCGCTTGTCACGAAGGGCGCTTACTACGTGTGTGTCTGCCATACGATGACATTAGGCTACTGGCGCGATGACAACCATAATGCTATTGGTGCGTTTGCTACATAATACCGGAATTCCAACGCGCCGTGCTCGATTCGCTACGCCAGCCGCTGGAGACCGGCCGGGTCGATGTCGCGCGTGCCAATGCACACGTCAGCTTTCCCGCCAATGTCCAATTGATCGCGGCGATGAACCCGTGCCGCTGCGGCCATCTGGGCGATCCCGCACTGGCCTGCAGCCGCGCCCCGCGCTGCGCCGCCGATTATCAGGGCAAGGTCTCCGGCCCGCTGCTTGACCGCGTGGATTTGCACGTCGAGGTCGATCCGGTCAGCGCCGCCGATCTCTCCCTGCCCCCGCCTGCCGAAGGCAGCAGAGAAGTCGCCGCGCGAGTCGCCGCAGCACGCGACCGGCAAACCGCACGCCGCGAAGACAGCGGCGCGCGGACCAATGCGGAACTGGATGGTGACGCACTCGAACGCTTCGCCACGCCCGACGAAGCAGGCCGCACACTGCTCATGCAGGCAGCCACAGCCATGCGCCTGTCCGCGCGCGGTTATACCAGAGTGCTGCGAGTCGCCCGCACCATTGCAGATCTGGCAGGCGCCGAAGACATCGGCCGCATCCACGTCGCCGAAGCGCTCAGCTACCGCCGGGTCGCACCGCGGGCCTGATCACTCCTCGCCGAGGTCGAGGTTCAGCTTGACCGGCTGGTGTTCGTGATCGCCTTCGAATTTGGCGAGGAAATCCTCGATTGGCATCGCCTGTGCGCGGTTGACCTTGTCGGCGGAGGGCTGCGCGACATGTGCACCAGTATCGCCGGGGGTCACGCGGACGTGGAGATAGGGCACCCAGATTTCGCCGTAATCGGCCTGCTGGTACCACACGTCGAGCACATCATGGCTGGCCCAATTGCCATCGGGTTCCTTCAGCCGGATGCCTTCGCCAATGCGCGGCACCGCCATCGCCTTGATGCGAAATTGCGTCTGGTGCGTTTCGTTCTGGATTTCGATTTCAATCACGTTCGCGCAGGCCAATCCGGTCGGTGGTTCTTGATGTGACAGCATCCATGACAGCGATGCATTGACATGGTTTTAACGATGACGTCACGGCTGCAAACATTCCTGACATACGCGCAACTGCGCGCCATGCATCAGGTCGCCTGCCTCACGCCACCAGTGTCAGGCCGCCTGCGGGGCCTTGCGCGTCTTGGCCAGATCGACAACCGAGCCGCGTCCCAGCGCCTCAGCCTCTTCCACGCGGGTGCCATCGGCGCGGATGCCGACATTGCCGCGTTCGACCAGCCACAGATCGGCAGGTCCAAGGATGCGGCCATCATGCGACAGGATCGAGGTTGGCCCGATGGGCATCCGGTCGCGCTCATCAACCAGCACGGGGTTCTCGACCACTTCCGAACCATATTTCTGGCCCCATTGCCGCAGCGCAATCATTGCGGGCAGCAGGTCGAAGCCCTTTTCCGTCAGACGATATTCGATCTTGCGGCGATCTTCGGCGCAAGGATCACGCTTCAAAATGCCGTGCTCGACCAGCTTGGCCAGCCGATTTGACAGGATATTGCGGGCGATCCCCAGTTCGGTGAGGAATTCCTCGAAATGATGCAGCCCGTTGAAGCTGGCGCGCAGGATCATGAACGACCAGCGTTCGCCCATCACCTCCAGCGCTTGCGGCAGGCCGCATTCGGTCAGCTCGCGCAGGGGTTCTCGTAGATCGCCCATAAGTGTGCAGTCCTCTCTGGCGGTCTTCCTAACGCCAATTGCGGCGAATCCACAAACTTTAGATTTTGATTGCGGAATGCAACTTAACTCACTAGGTGGTGATTCGCAACGAGTTGCATATCGCAACTTACTTGCGGAACACGCAAGGCCTGTTGCGAAAACTGCACGTCGAAAGGACCTCCCCATGAACGCCTTCCTCCCCCGCTCGCTCAATATCGGTGCAATTGGCGCCGCCCTTGCCTGGACCACGCTGACCATTGGCACCGTCATCGCCCCGGCCCCTGCCGCCGCCCAGACTGGCGCGGCCTATTACACTGCCGAGCTGGCGCAGCCCGCAGACAGCCGCATTACCGTGGCTGGCGGCGTTGCCTGGCGCTGCGAAGGCACCACCTGCAAGGCGAAGAAAGGCAATTCGCGCCCCGTGCGCATGTGCCGTGAACTGAAGCGAGAGTTGGGCGATGTCGCCGATTTCACCACCAAGGGCGAGACGCTGGAAGCCAAGCTGCTCGAACGCTGCAACGCCTGAGACCTTCCCACCGTCCCTCTCCCTCCCGCGGGGCGGCACTCCAAGCCCCGGCGTTAACGCGCCGGGGCTTTTTGCGTTTCAGATCAGTCCGCGCTGTAACAGGTCAGTGCGCAAAGCGGCGGCATTAGCGAAGTGATGCACCTGCCAGCCGCACGCCTGAGCCGTTGCAATATTGGCCGCGTTGTCATCGATGAACAGCATTTGCGCAGGATCGCGGCCAAACCGCTTGGCGGCCAGAGCGAAGATGGCAGGGTCAGGCTTGGTGATTCGCTCCTCACCCGAAACGACGATTTCGCGGAATGCGTCGAAGATCGGCGCGATTGGCCGGAACCCCGCCCAGAATTCAGCCCCAAAATTGGTGATGGCATATAGGGGAACGCCGCAGTCAGTCAGAGCCTGAACCAGTGCGTGACTGCCCGGCACCGGGCCAGGAATGGTTTCGTTGAAGCGTTCGGCATAGGCGCGAATCGCGACCGCATACTCAGGGAACTGAGTGATTCTTTCGGGCACCATTTCGGCCAGCGGACGTCCGGCGTCATGCTGAAAATGCCATTCCTCCGTCACCACATGATCAAGCACGAAGCGCAGCTCGCCCGGATCATCGACCAGCTTTTCGAACAGGGCGCCAAGCTGCCACTGATACAGCACGCGGCCCACATCAAACACGACTGCCTCAACCGCCCGACTCACCGCTGCATTCCCCTGAAACGCGAACGGCCCGGACTCCTGATCGGAGCCGGGCCGGTTGCATCTATAGACCGCGCACGGCGGCCCATCACGCCGTGTGCTTAGCCCTGGCGGGCCTTGAAGCGGCGGTTGGTCTTGTTGATGACATAGGTCCGCCCGCGGCGACGGATCACGCGGCAATCGCGGTGACGGCCCTTGAGCGACTTGAGGCTGTTGCGGATCTTCATCGTTTCTCTCAATCAAATAAATACGCGCCGGAGATGGTGCCCCGACGCGACAATTTCAAGCGCGCCCGTTAGCGGGGGGTCCGATTCCCGTCAACCGTTTCCGCGCAATTCGGACAGGCGGCGTTCCCATTGCAGTGCATGGCTGATGATCTCGCCCAGATCCTCATGCTGCGGTTGCCACGTCAGGGTGGCACGGATGCGCGCAGGATCGGAAACCAGCTCGCCCGGATCGCCCGCGCGGCGCGGCTCCAGCTTGCGAGTGATGGTCTGATTGGTCACCCGGTCGACCGCATCAAGCACTTCGAGCACCGAGAACCCCCGGCCATAGCCGCAATTCATCGTCAGCGACCGCTCTGGCTGGGCGATCAGCGCCTCCAGCGCCAGCACATGCGCGGCGGCCAGATCGCTGACATGAATATAGTCGCGCACCCCGGTGCCGTCTGCCGTATCGTAATCGGTGCCGAACACGGCAACGCTGTCACGCTTGCCCGTAGCGGCTTCGCAAGCCACCTTGATCAGATGCGTTGCCCCGGCAGTGGATTGCCCGCTGCGCGCCTGCGGATCTGCGCCGGCGACGTTAAAGTAACGCAGCGCGCAATGGTTAAAGCCGTGCGCCGCGCTGGCGTCGGACAGCATCTGTTCGGTCATCAGCTTGGACCAGCCATAGGGGTTGATCGGCACCTTGGGGCTGTCTTCATCAATGGGCGAGCTTTCGGGCACGCCATAGGTTGCCGCTGTCGAGCTGAAGATGAAATGATCCACCCCGCCAGCCACCGCCGCAGCGATCAGCGCGCGGCTTTTGACCGTATTGTTCTCGTAATATTTAAGCGGCTGTTCGACCGATTCGGGCACAATGATCGATCCGGCGAAATGCATGATCGCCTTCGTGCCCTGCTCGGCAAAGATCCGCGCCAGCAGCGCGGCATCGGCGATATCCCCTTCATACAGCGGGACGCCGTCGGGAATGGCAAACGCGAAGCCGGTCGACAGATTGTCGATCACGGCCACGTCCCAGCCTGCATCTTTCAGCGCCAGCACCGCATGGCTGCCAATATAGCCAGCCCCGCCGGTGACCAGCACCGGTACTTTGTCTGTATTATTCATGACGCGCGCCCTAGCATACGATTTGGTAATCGCAATTCGCCTAAGGAGCCGCCGCGCCGGTACCGGTGCAACCGAATCACCCCCTTGCGCAGACACGCGCAAACGCCCATGCGGGCGGCGCAATTCTGGCGGGCCTGCCCGCTGCACGATACGAAAAAGAGGTTTTCAGTGAGCGATATCCGGATCGATTCCGCCTTTGACAGCGGCAATATCGAAGTGCTTGCAATCGATGGTGCGACAGCCAAATTGGCTATCCCGCGCGACCACATGAGCGAATTTGCGCAGTGGTTCCATTTCCGCGTTGGCGGTGCGGCGGGGCGCGAGCTTGAGCTCAATATCACCGGCCTCAATGACAGCGCATATCCCGGCGGCTGGCCCGGCTATGACGCGTGCGTTTCCGAAGACCGTGATTATTGGGCCCGCGCCGCCTCCAGCTTTGATAAGGATGCCGACGGCGGCACGCTGACGATCCGCTATACGCCCGCCAGCGATATCGCCTGGTTTGCCTATTTCGCCCCCTATTCGATGGAACGGCACCATGATCTGGTGGCCGAGGCTGCTGCGTCGGAAGGCGTCGAATACCGTCATCTGGGCAATACGCTGGACGGTCAGCCGATCGATTGCCTGGCAATGGGCGAAGGCGCGGTCAATGTCTGGCTGTATGCCCGCCAACATCCCGGTGAAACACAGGCCGAATGGTGGATGGAAGGCGCGCTGGAAGTGCTGACCGATCCTGCCGACAGCGTCGGGCGCGAATTGCGCAAGCGGTGCCGCCTGAATGTGGTGCCGAACTGTAATCCCGACGGCAGCCGCCGCGGCCATCTGCGCACCAATGCTGTGGGCGTGAACCTTAACCGCGAATGGGAAAACCCGACTGCGGATAAATCCCCCGAAGTGCTCGCCATCCGCAATGCGATGGATGCCACGGGCGTCGATTTCGCAATGGACGTCCACGGCGACGAGGCGATCCCCGTCAGCTTTCTGGCCGGATTCGAAGGCATCCCGTCATGGACCGATGCGCAGGGCGAAAGTTATTACACTTACGAGCGTATCCTTGACCGCCGCACACTCGATTTCCAGACCGAGCAAGGCTATGCCAAGGCCAAGCGCGGCGGGGCCAATCTGTCGATGAGCACCAATCAGGTGGCAGAGCGTTTCGGAGCCACCGCCATGACGCTGGAAATGCCGTATAAGGACAATCCGGCCAGCCCCGAGCCCGATCAGGGCTGGAGCCCCGAACGGTGCAAGATGCTGGCGCGCGATTGTTTGGCCAGCCTGCTTGAATGGCTGGATAGCAAAGACAGCAAAAACGACAGCTAAGCTGCCCAGCGGCGGCGCGGAATCATCCCGCTAGCACTGCCGCAGCCACTTCTTCGGGCGTGCCGGTGACCAGCAGTGGCTGGCCTCCGACAATGCCGACGAGCGTCTGGCCGTTCTCGCCAATGCGCAGCCAAGCGATATTGCTGGCCACCACGAGGTAATTTCCGCCGCGCGATTTGAGAGGTACGAATTTCATTGGGGGTGTCTCCTGACACCGGCACCCTTAGCGCCAACCACTCTCTGCCGCGTTAACGCCCGCATGTTTCTTTCGCGGTTTTAGTCGAGGCTGGCGGGGCCAAAGGCGTGCGGAAGCAACTCCGAAAGGCGTACCCGCCGCACAGTCCCCGGCCCGACACACAGAATCTCCGGATCGGTGCTGCCCAGCTGGGCCAACTCGCTCAGCACCTGACGGCACCGCCCGCACGGCGTGATCGGTTCGCTGCCGCCCTTGTCCAGCGGGCCGACCACAGCGACCGCTTCCAGCCCCCCGCGTACTCCGCCCGCCATCGCCTTGGAAACCGCGACCGTTTCAGCGCATAGCGCCAGACCGTAGCTGGCGTTTTCGATATTGGTGCCGGTCACCACGCTGCCATCGGCGAAGCGCAGCGCAGCACCCACGGCGAAATCCGAATAGGGCGAGTAGGAATGGCGCGCCGCCTCGCGCGCGGCGGCGATCAGATTTTCGTCAGTCATTAATTGTCCTCACGCCGGATCACTGCCCAGCGCAGCGGCTTCGCGGCTGCCTCGGTCTGCAAGGTCCGGTTTGCCGTCCACAACATCCACGGACGGCCAGCATAGACCGGCTCGAACCAATTGCGGGCCAGCCACAATTGCCGGTCAATCCGCTGCGCGACGTGATAGCGCTCTTCGAAATCCTTGCTCGGCGCCAGAATCACCGCCTTGCCCGAATGCGCCTCTATCTGATTGACCAGCGTCATCAGCTCGCTTTGGACCGCAGCGTCCGAAACGCGCGTGGGGCAATCGCTCGCATCGCCTTCCAGCAGGATCGCCGGCGGCAGCAGATCGCCATCGCGCGGCACCACGGTTACGAAATTGGCCGATTGCCCGTCAGCCGGGACGCAAGGGTCGAATTCATGTACCGCGCCGACTTCCAGACCGGCATCACGCGCGGCCGCGAAGTTGGCGGGGAAGCGCGCATCCTGCCGGCCAGCACCGTGGCTCGCCAGCACATATGTGAACTTCGCGCCCAGCCCGGCGATAGTGCCGAAATCGACAACCCCGTCACGCTCGCCCACCACTGCGCCCTGATCAGGCCACAACTGTTCGTCTGGACGCCATTGCCGCCCCTTGTACCATGCGAAACCCGCAGCCAGCAGCGCGAATGCCAGCAGGAACGCGGCCATGATGCCCGCGCGCGAGACCTGCCGTTTGGCTTTCTTCTTGCTGCGGCGCTTGCGCTGAACCGTTTGCTTCCTGGCCATGCCCCTACCCCCGTATGTGCAGCACGCAGATCAGCGTGAACAGCCGCCGCGCGGTGGCAAAATCGGTATCGACCTTGCCCTCAAGCCGCTCGATCAGCAGCTCGGCTGCGCGATTGTGCACCCCGCGGCGGGCCATGTCGATGGTCTCGATTTCAGCCGGAGTGGCCTTGCGGATCGCTTGATAATAGCTGTCGCAGATCGCAAAATATTCGCGGATCGGGCGGCGAAAACGCGCCAGCCCCAGCAGCAATTCTTCGATCACGACGTCGTCAGCATCGGCAATGGTCATTGCCAGCCGCCCGTCACGCACTGCCAGCGTCAGGCGGAACGGACCGCCTGCCCCGCGCTCGGCTGCGCGCAGCGGCTTGAAGGTGTTTTCCTCGATCAGATCGAAGATCGCGACGCGCCGTTCCTGCTCGACATCAGCATTGCGCCACAGGATCGTCTCTTCATCCAGAGCAATATGCGCGATGCGGTAATCGCTTTGTGGGGGAGATGCGGAATCGGTCATGCGCTGCGGACCGCTTTCGCAAGCCTTACAGGGCACGGCAAGGGCGGGGATCGCAATGGTGTCCTTTTGGCCCGGATTGCGGCTTTTCGGATTCCTCCACAGGGCTGTCCTCGGATCAGTTGAATTGCTGCCTTCACAGCCAATTCCCATTCCCGCATGGTGGCGCCATGGCCGACACCGACCTTATGCTTCGCCCCGACGATTCGCCCGCCGCAACTGCGCCGCAGGGCCGCTCCCTGCCCGCCAACCTTGAGGCGGAGGCGGCATTTATCGGCGCGGTGCTGATCGACAACAAGGTGATCGAGGAACTGCAGACCCCGCTGGCGCCCGCCCATTTTCACGAGCCGGTGCATCAGCGTATTTACGAACGGGTGTTGACCCTGCTGGACCGCAATTCGGTCGCCACGCCGGTCACCCTCAAACCCTATTTCGAGGCTGACCAGGGGCTGAAACAGCTGGGCGGCGTGACCTATCTGGCACAGCTGACCGCCGATGGTCAGGGCCTGCTGCACCCGCGCCAATTGGCCGAACAGATCTATGACCTCGCGCTGCTGCGCGAACTGGTGACTGTGGGCCGGACACTGGTCGAAGGCGCGCTGGACACGTCCGAAGAGGTCGCGCCGCTGCAGAAGATCGAGCAGGCCGAGGCCGATCTGTACCGCGTTGCCGAGGGGGCGACCACGGGCAGCGAGGCGCAAAGCTTCCGCACCGCCGCGCTGGGCGCGCTGCAAATGGTGCAGGCGGCGATGAATTCGGGCGGGCGCTTTTCGGGCAAGACCACCGGGCTCGACACGATCAACGACAAGACCAGCGGCCTGCACAATTCGGATCTTATCATTCTGGCCGGACGTCCCGGCATGGGCAAAACCTCGCTCGCCACCAACATCGCGTTCAACGCAGCTGCGCGGCAGATGCGCGACAAGATTGACGGCATCGAGAAATCCCCCGGCGCAGCCACCGCTTTTTTCAGTCTGGAAATGAGCGCCGATCAGTTGGCCACCCGTATCCTTGCCGAACAGGCCGAAATTTCGAGCGAGAAGCTGCGGTCCGGCATGCTTAGCCGCGAGGAGTTTCAGCGGCTGTCCTTCGCCAGCCAGGAATTGAACGACCTGCCGCTGTATATCGATGACACGCCCGCGCTGACCATCGGCGCGCTGCGCACCCGAGCGCGGCGGCTGAAGCGGCGGCACGATATCGGGCTGGTGATCGTCGATTATCTCCAGCTGCTGCAAGGTTCGGGCCGCGCCACCGACAACCGCGTGAACGAAATTTCGGAGATCAGCCGGGGGCTCAAGACGCTTGCCAAGGAACTGGCGGTTCCGGTGATCGCGCTGTCACAGCTCAGCCGCGCGGTGGAACAGCGCGAGGACAAACGTCCGCAGCTGTCGGATTTGCGAGAATCAGGCTCGATCGAGCAGGACGCCGATATGGTGTGGTTCATTTTCCGCGGTGAATATTATCACAACTCGCTGAAGCCCGACACGCCAGACGAAACCAGCAGTGAAGACGTGCGCAACAAATATTCCGAATGGGAAGCGCGCCATCTGGAACTGGTGAACAAGGCCACACTGATCATCGCCAAGCAGCGTCACGGCTCCACCGGCAATGTCCCGCTGCTGTTCCAGAGCGAGTTCACCAAGTTCACCTCACCCGAATCGCGCGATTATTCGGATTACGAATAGGCGCAGAACGGGCGCGCTCAGATCCCCAGATTCAGCCGCCGTGAGACGGTGTAATCGATCACCGACACCAGTACCCAGCCAGCCCACCAGCGAATCCGGTTCCACACAGTCGCGCGGCTGCGGTGCAGCTGCGGCGTGATAGCTTCCGACACAGCGATATGCTGGCTGACGAATTCACGCATGGTGTTGGCCAGCGCGGCGTCTTCGATCCGCAGCATCACTTCCAGATTGAGATAGAGGCTGCGCATGTCGAAATTGGCGCTGCCCATATAAACCGCATCGTCGAGTACGATCAGCTTGGTGTGCAGCTTGCACGGGCTGAATTCCCAAATTTTCGCGCCGCGTTTGAGCAGGTAATTGTACAGCGATCGGGTTGCGCCGATGGTGGCGCCATTGTCCGATTTGCCCGCCATCACCAACCGCGTCTGCCCCTTGCGCGCCACCCGAGCGATGCGTTTCAGCAGGGTGTAAGGCGGCGAGAAATAGGCCATAAACATGTCCAGCTTCTCCCCCTCGGCCAGATCGCGCGTGACGCAGCGCGCCCAGCTGGACAGGCCGCGTGTGGGGCCGCCGACCAGCCAGCGCGCGTGGCCTTGACCTGAGGTCCAGTCCCATTGCTGTACCGTGTCGCGGATCGCCCGGAAATTGGCGCTGTCATTGTCGGTCCAGTCCAGCAGCTTGGCGAACCATTCGACCAGCCCGGCCACCGCATCGCCTTCGATCAATATGGCCAGATCGTTCCAGCCATTGTCCTGCGGCGAAGCGAAATAGTCGTCCTCGATATTGAATCCGCCGAACAGCGCGCGCTCGTCATCGGCGATCACCATCTTTTGATGATTGCGGATCAGATAGCGCTGGGTCTTGCGCGGGCTGAAACACAGGTGCCGACCGCCGCAATCGACCAGTGGCTTTAGGAATTCATCGGTTGCCGCCGCGCCGAATCGGTCGATAATCAGAGTCACTTCAACCCCGCGCTGCGCCGCTTCGCACAGGGCATCGCGCAATTCGGTGCTCACCGTGTCTTCGGCAAAGATGTAGAAACACACATCCAGCTTGCGCTTGGCCGATGCCACCAGCTTCAACAGCGCACCGCGGCGGTCCTGTCCGGCGGGATAGAAGGTCAGCGATTGCCCCTGTGCCGTGGCCGAGAACGGCGGCGGGTCGCGGTAATTCGCCAGGTCTTGCTGGTCAGTCTGATCGCCCATGGCTGCGTGCTGTAGCGCCGCGCCGCACGGGCGCAAATGCTTGACTGCCACGCTATGCACGACTAAGCAGCGCGCTTTCCCGACACCCCTGATTGACCGGAGTGCCCGATGGCGCGCGTTACCGTTGAAGATTGCGTTGACAAGATTCCCAACCGTTTCGACCTTGTCCTGCTGGCTGCCCAGCGGGCTCGTGAGATTTCAGGTGGTGCGGAACTGACGATCGAGCGGGACCGGGACAAGAACCCGGTTGTCGCATTGCGCGAAATTGCGGAACAGACCGTGCGCCCGACCGAGCTCAAGGAATCGGCCATCGGCAATCTGCAGAAGATCCTGCCTGATGACGAGGAAGAAGCGGACGAAGTCGGCTCGCTCAGCCAGTCGGCAGAAGCGCTGCGGATTACGGCTTCGGCCCCGACCCGCTCAACCTCGGTTGGCGGCGATTACGAAGGCTAAGCCTGCGTGTCCCATTACTGAACAGCTGAAGGCCGCCCCGATGGGCGGCCTTTTGCGTTGCAGTGCGTGTGTTGTGGCCGCTACACACGCGGGCGGAGGGCAAGCGGTATGAGCAATATTGGCGATGCACTGGGCACAGCTGTCGAAGGCGGCCTGTTGTCACGCGCTGTCGCCAGCAAAGCTACCGGCAAGCAGCCGCCGGATGGGGATGACGTTCCACTCGCCGAAGGTCATTTTTCCGAAAGCAGCTGCCTCAATTGCGGCGAACTGCTGACTGGCCCTCATTGTCACCAATGCGGTCAGAAGGCACATTTGCACCGCACGCTGGGCGCGTTCATGCATGATCTGCTCCACGGGGCGCTGCATTTCGAAGGCAAGACCTGGAAAACGCTGCCCAAGCTGGCGTTCAAACCAGGCGAGCTGACCCGCCGCTATATCGCGGGAGAGCGCGCACGCTTTGTGTCACCGATGGCGCTGTTCCTGTTCTCGATCTTTCTGATGTTCGCAGTGTTTCAGGCGGTGGGGCTGACCACGCCAACCGACATCGATACCGAAGGTCCAATCGCACAGGCAAAGGTGCAGGCGAGCGAAGCGCGAGCAGACGTCCAGCTGAAATATGACGCCCTGCCCGAGAACGATCCGCAGCGCGCTGATTTATCCGGCGAAATCGCGAAGCTCGATACAGCGCTTGCAGCTATCGAGACCGGACAGGATTATACGTTCACGAACAAGGACGACAAGACCGTCTCGATGTCGATCAAGCAGACCGGCTGGAACTGGCTGGACAATGCGGTGCAAAAATGGCGCACCAATCCCAGCCTGATGCTCTATAAATTGCAGGCCAACAGCTACAAATTCAGCTGGCTGTTGATCCCGCTGTCGATCCCGTTCGTATGGCTGCTGTTCTTCTGGAAGCGGCGCTTCAAAGCCTATGATCACGCAATTTTCGTGACCTATTCGATCGCTTTCATGTCGCTGCTGTTCATCACCATCTCACTGCTGATCAAATTTGGCGCGGCAGAGTGGCTGTGGGGGAGCATGCTGGCCTTCATCCCGCCCGTGCACATGTATAAGCAATTGCGCGGTGCCTACGGCCTGTCGCGCTTTTCCGCGCTGTGGCGGCTGGCAGTGTTGCTGTTCTTCATTGCAATTGTGGCAATGCTGTTCCTGCAAGTCCTGCTGCTGTTGGGCGCAATCTGAGGCACAAGCAAAAGGGGCGCCCCGCAGGACGCCCCTTCAATTGTCTCGGATTACCAGCGACTTAGACGCCCTGCGGCGCTGTCCCGCCTTCGCCGCCAAACTTGCGTCCGGCCTTGGGCACGGCTGCGCCGCCGGCGGGCTTGATCGCAATCGGGCCGCGCGGTTCGTTGGGGCGATCGATCTTGCCGTCCTTGATCAGCTGGTCGATTTCTTCACCGCTCAGCGTTTCATATTCGAGCAGCGCCAGCGCCAGCAGATGGAGCTTGTCTTCCTGCTCGCTGAGCACCTGAGTCGCCCGTTTGAGACCGTTTTCGACCAATTCCTTGATCTCGGCATCGATCAGCTTGTTGGTTTCCGCGCCGCCCATGGTGCGTGCGGTCTGGCCCATTCCAAGATAGCCTTCCTGGCTTTCCTCGTATTGAAGCGGGCCGAGCTTGTCGGACATACCCCATTTGGTGACCATGCTGCGTGCCAGATCGGTGGCGTATTGGATATCGCCCGATGCGCCGCTGGAAACCTTGTCATGCCCGAAGATGATTTCTTCTGCCACGCGACCGCCCATCGCCACCGCCAGATTGGCGTGCATTTTGTCGCGGTGATAGGAATAGCTGTCGCGTTCGGGCAACCGCATAACCATGCCCAGCGCACGGCCGCGCGGGATGATCGTGGCCTTGTGAATGGGATCGGACGCCGGTTCGTTGACCGACACCAGCGCGTGACCAGCCTCGTGATAGGCGGTCATTTTCTTCTCTTCCTCGGTCATGACCATGCTGCGGCGTTCAGCGCCCATCATGACCTTGTCCTTGGCGTCTTCAAATTCCTGCATCGCCACCAGCCGCTTGTTACGGCGGGCCGCCAGCAGGGCAGCTTCATTCACCAGATTGGCAAGATCCGCGCCCGAGAAACCCGGCGTGCCGCGCGCAATGGTGCGCGGATTGACGTCGGGCGCCAGCGGCACCTTCTTCATGTGTACGGCAAGGATCTTCTCGCGCCCTTCGATATCGGGAATCGGCACAACCACCTGGCGATCGAAGCGGCCCGGACGCAGCAGCGCGGGGTCCAGCACATCGGGACGGTTGGTGGCCGCGATGATGATGATGCCTTCATTGGCCTCAAAGCCATCCATCTCGACCAGCAGCTGGTTCAGCGTCTGTTCGCGCTCGTCATTGGAATTGCCCAGACCGTGGCCGCGATGACGGCCAACCGCGTCGATTTCGTCGATGAAGACGATGCACGGCGCATTTTTCTTCGCCTGTTCGAACATGTCGCGCACACGGCTGGCGCCGACGCCCACAAACATTTCGACAAAGTCGGAGCCCGAAATGGTGAAGAACGGCACGCCCGCCTCGCCCGCAATCGCGCGCGCCAGCAGCGTCTTGCCGGTGCCGGGGCTACCGACCAGCAATGCACCCTTGGGGATTTGTCCGCCCAGCTTGGCAAAGCGGTGCGGGTCCTTGAGAAACTCGACGATTTCTTCCAGCTCTTCACGCGCTTCGTCGATACCGGCGACATCGGCAAAGGTGACCTTGCCCTGCTTTTCGGTCAGCAGCTTGGCCTTGGATTTGCCAAAGCCCATCGCGCCGCCTGCGCCGCCGCCCTTCTGGACCTGTCGCAGCGCAAAGAATGCGACGCCCAGGATCAGCAGAAAGGGGAGCGTCTGGATCAGGATGTACAGCAGCACATTGCCTTCATCCGCTTCAGCGCCGGAATAGGCGACGCCGTTATCCTCGAGCAATTTGGGCAGACCGGTGTCGGTTTTGACCGGGATGGTGGTGAAAACGTCACCATTTTTCATCGTGCCGGTGATTTTCTTGTCGGAAATCTGGACGTCGGTGACCGAGCCTTCAGCCACTTTCGCCTTGAACGCCGAATAGGGCACCGCTGCGCCGCTGGGCTGTCCGGCATTGCCGAACACCGATACAACCATCAGCAGGGCCAGGAAAATCCCGCCCCACACCATCAGGCTTTTCACCCAGGGATTGGGACCTTCGCCCTCAGGGCCAGGCTGCTCGTTTTGATCGCTCATCGACAGGAAATCCTTTCGTCCCCGCCAATGTAGGTGCGCAGGGGTGAATGGCAAGTTGACCGGACACGCGAAAATTCCGCGCTCAGCCAGCGATCCGGTCGATCAGCCAATATGCGCCAGTGATCCCGATGGCATAGGACGCCAAACGAATCGCAGGTATTTCGGCGGCGGGGCGCAGCCTGACAAGCGCAGCGCGCAGCAGCATTACGGCTGCGATGACGGCAAGCTGGCCCGCTTCGACGCCCAGATTGAAGCTTAGCAGGGCAGCAGGCACCTCGCCTTCGGGCAAGCCGATTTCGCGCAATGCCCCGGCAAAGCCCAATCCGTGGAGCAGGCCAAATCCAAAGGCGACCAGCCACGGCAGGCGGTGTGACAGCGTGTCCCGCCGTCCGCGCAACAGTTCCAGCGCCAGAAACACAATGCTCAGCGCAATCAGTGCCTCAACCGGACGCTGGGGCAATCCGGCCAGACCCAGCGTCGCACCCGCCAGCGTCAGCGAATGCGCCACTGTAAACGCTGTGGCGGCGATCACTACGGCCCGGCCGCGCACGACCAGCAGCACCAATGCAATTACAAACAGCAGATGGTCCCAGCCCGACAGGATATGCCCCGCGCCCAGCACGAAATATTCGCGCCATACCTGCCCCGCATCGGGCCGCGCGGCGATGGTCGCGGCGGGCTGCGACAGTGTCAGCCGATAGATTTGCACCGGGCGGCCCTGAGGCGCGATTCGCACCAGAGCCTCTGGCGCGGTGGCGGTCAGCGGCCAGCCGATACGCTGGCCCGCAATCTCGCCTTGGCAGCGCACTTGCGCAGAACCAAGAGCGGCCAGCGCGGCAATATCGAAGCGCGGTTCGCCAATTATGCGGCACGCTGCGGGGAGAACCGGTAAAGTGCGCGGATTATCGGCGGACGAGGCCAGCGGCTGCTTCCAGCCCAGCGACCACATCGCCGCCTCACGCTGGGCGAACTGGACCGAGACCGGGCGCAGCTCGTCAGCGGAGGCAGGCACCGCCAGCAGCAATGCGAACAGGGCGGCGAGGTATCTCCTCACTCGATTTCGACCCGGTATGCCTCACGCAGAGCATTGTACGCGGCCGCCCGCCGCGCCGTGATGGTGCTGTTGCGCCAGTCGGCCTCGACGCGGTCACGGATTTCCGCCAGCGGCGGCACGCTGCCTTCCTCGCGATGGGACAGACGCACAAGGTGCCAGCCAAAGCCCGAGGGGATCGGCCCCTGCCACTCACGCGCCACCGACCGCTCGGCGATTTCCTGCGCGAATTGCTGCCCGAAAATCGCGCCCAGTTCGACCATCGACTTCGCATCGACAGTGCGCGGCAGGCTGATCGGCTGGCCGCTCGGCGAGGCCTGCCCCTTGGCCGCCAGCGCCGCCGCCTCGCTAGCGAAATAGACCTGTTCGAAATTCACCACACCGCCGGTTTCAAAAGTGCCCGCGTGGGCTTTGTGCCATTCTTCGAGCACCGCATCACCGGGTGTTTCCGCCTCGGCACTGGCCGCTGCAATCTCGTCCATCTTGGTGGCTAGCCGCCGCCGCACTGCCGGATCGTCCCGGTCCAGCCCCAGCCTCAGTGCTTCACGGTACAGCACTTCCTCGCGCACGCGGCGTTCGATCAGGCCCGACAATTCAGCATCGGTGGGCGGCCGGCCCATCATCTGGGCGAAGCCCTGCGCGATTTGCGCCTGGTCGCTGCGGCTCAGGCTGATCGTGCGGCTGGCGGGATCAACCGGCGTGCCGATCCACGCGAACAGCGCGTACAGCACGGCTCCGCCGATCAGGAAATGCAACAGCGGTTCGCGCAGCAGCGCGCGGCTCACGCGCCCTCCATGATGGCCGGGGCATCGCCTGGCCGCGCGGCAGGCCGCAGCCATACTGGCGAGCTGTATGCCCGTTCCTGCGCCACCCCCTGCTCGATCACATCTTCGGGAATCTCAAGCCCAAACCTTTTGGCATCGAACAGCACCCAGCGCGGCGTGGGGATTTCCAGCACGCGGACATAATAGAACGCGTTTTGCCCGGCGCGGTAATCGGGATCGGTCCAGGCGGCACGCAGTTCTGCGGCGCCGATCGTGTTGGTATAGCTGGCATTGGCGCGGTCGACAGTATCGCCCACCGCCGGAACCTTGCCGCCATTACGCTGGCGCTTGGCCATATCGGACCAGACCACATCATAGACCTGTTCCTGCGCCACCCCGTCGGCGCCGACCCAGCCCTTCACCACCTGCACCCGGTCAAGATTTGCGCCGTCGGGATCCTTGAGCGCCGAGATCAGGAAACTGGGTGCCTTGCCGCTATCGGTCAGCTGTCCGCCCATCGGCACGCCGCGCGTATAGCCTGCGCGCACCCAATCGCCTTCCCAGTCCTGTTCGGCAAAGTCGAACCCGGCAAACAGCCGCACGGTCATGCGCGGGCCAGTGGTGGCATAGACTTCGCGCCGCATGAAGGCGTCGAAGATTTCCGTCCGCGTATTGCCGCGCGCCCAGGCCGCTGCATAGCCGCCCGCCAGATAATTCCAGCCGAAACGCCCCACGCGCGTACCCAGATTTTGCGGCCGCATCGCGCGGGTCGCCTTGGGTTCATTGCCGGTGTGCTTGCCAAAGAAATTGTCCTCATCCCCGGTGGCCAGCGCGGTGTGGCTGTCGGTCGCACCGATCAGGCCAAAGGCATAGGGGTTGGCCCCCGTCTGCTGCTCCAGTGTCAGCCCGCGCTTCAGCGCCGATCGGACATAGGATCCGGGCAGCATGTCGGGCGTGGTTGTGTGGGTCAGCGGCAGATTGCCCAGCTCCCACCCGGCGATTCCGAACCCGGCCAACTCGTCATTAGGAGAAAGGAAGGGGTGCGTCTCGCTGTCGCCCTTGATCTGCGTGGCCTCCACCACCGGCTCTCGCGCGGCGCGGCGGCGGGCGTAGGCGGCGGTCATCGGCCCGCCATCCGGGCCGGTCAGTTCGAACATCTGCCCGTTGGAAAGATTGGAATTGTGCGGGATCGCCAGCACCTTGCCCCCGGTCGCCCGTTCATAGGCTTCCATATAATCCCACAGCTGCTCCGCCTCGGTATCGATGCCGGGGAACGGCACCACCTGCTCGGTCCGATCATCATTGTCCCTGAACATCACCACCCGGTGCAGATTGTTGCCATCGGGCATGGCGGTCCATTCAAACCCGGCAAAGGCGGTGAATGTGCCCGGCTGGTTATAGCGTTCCAGCAGCGCCAGATGATTGTCCCACAGCGCGCGGGTCGCCCCTGCCTGCCGCTCGGGATCGCGCAAGGCTTCGGGAATTTCGTCATTGGCAGCGGCGGTAATCAGCTCGGCAATTGCGCGCTGCGACCCTTCCGGCCCTTCGTGCATCAGATCGTACCAGCGCCGCAGCACCGGATCGCGCACCAGCATGCGCGGGGCATCAAACAGCCGCCGGGTGGCACCCATCGCGTCCGAATGATCGGCGATGACCAGGAAATCGAGTGGGCGGTCGAGCTGTGCTGGCATGCCGGTGGTGGCCGTCACCTGCTCGCCGCGCGCAAATTTCAGCGCGTCCTCTGGCCCCAGCCGGACGCCGAAGCCAAAGGCGTCAACCGAAACATCCGTGTGGAGATGTGTGTCGCCCCAATATGGGCGATCGGGAAACTCAGGGAGCTCGGCGGTTTGCGCCTGATCCCCGGATTGCGCGGCGGCATCAGGGTCAGACGCGACCATGTCGCAGCCGACCAACGTCAATGCTGCAGTGGTCGTCCACGCGGCCATAACCAGCTTGCGCATCGGTTTCTCCCCATTTCCCTTTGCAACCTTTCTGCGCGCCTAGGCAGCGCCGCGTCAAGCGCACTGGTCAGAAGAAATTAAGCCCGCTCTCGGCCAGATCCGATGTGGCATAGAGATAGCCGCCCAGCGCCGCCGCCAGCCCGGCAAACATCAGCGCCCCCAGCACCAGCGCTCCGTCACGCACAATCAGCGCCAGTCCCAGCATCGCAATCGCCAGCATCGGCAGCGAACTGGCAAAGGGCAACAGCTCAAGCGGCGGCACCGTGCAGCACAGCAGGATGATAACAAGCCCCACCAACCGTTGCCACACGCCCTGAGTCAGCTGTTCCAGCCGCCCTTCGCTGTGGCTGTCCAGCCAATGCCCGATCCCGCGCAGCTTGCGCACCGCGCGGTGCCATTTCTTGCCCGTGACGGACCGCGAACGGATGAAGCGCGGCATCCACACATGATCGCGGCCCAACAGCAATTGTCCTGCCACCAGCGCGATGATGACAGCCAGAAATGTCGGCACGAAGGGAACGCCGCCAATCGGGGTCAGCTCCATCAGGGCAGGCAGCATGATGAAGGGGCCGAAACTGCGCTCGCCAAAATCGCGCAGCACATGGGCAACGCACACACGGCTGCGGCTGGAGGCCAGATCGTCGAGCTCGCCCAGCACGTCCTCGACGCTTTCCGGCGGATGATGGGGATCATGCGGCATTGCGAACTTTCCTCCGGTCCAAACGGCTGGACCGGAGGATTGGGTCCGCAAGTGCGCTTAGGCGGCGCTTTTCTTCAACAGAGCCGAGCGTTCACAGCGGCACACCACTTCGCCGCGCTGATTGGTCGCCTCATGCACGAAAGTGACGATCCCGGTATCGGGCCGCGATTTGCTTTGACGCAAAGCCGCCACTTCGCTGGTGGCGTGCAAGGTGTCGCCCAGAAACACCGGCTTGGGCATGACCAGTTTGTCATAGCCCAGATTGGCCACCAGCGTGCCCAGCGTGGTGTCAGCGACCGACAACCCCACCATCAATGCAAATGTGTAGGTGCCATTGACCAGGATCTGCCCGAATTCGCTGGCCTTTGCCGCCTCGACATCGAGGTGCAAAGGCTGCGGATTGTGAGTCATCACGGTGAAGAAGAGGTTGTCCGCCTCTGTCACCGTGCGCCGGATCTCATGCGTGATCTTGTCGCCGATGTTCCATTCGTCGAAGTGCCGTCCTGCCATCAGGCGTCGTATCCCATGACCGCCTTGACTTCGAGGAAGTCATGGAAGCCGAACTCGCCCCATTCGCGGCCATTGCCCGACTTCTTGTAACCGCCGAACGCGGCGTTCATGTCATAGGCACCATTGATCGCCACCCGGCCTGCACGAATGCGCGGAGCCAGCTTTTTGGCAGTTTCGATGTCTTCTCCCGCAATGTGGCTGGCAAGACCGTATTCGGTGTCATTGGCAATGCGGATCGCGTCATCATAATCCTCATAACCGATGATGGACAGCACCGGGCCGAAGATTTCCTCGCGCGCGATGGTCATGTCATTGTCGACATCGGCGAAGACGGTCGGTTTGACGTAATGGCCGGTCTCCAGCCCATCGGGTTTGCCGGTTCCGCCAGCGACCAACGTGGCACCTTCGGAAATGCCCTTTTCGATCAGGCCCTGGATCTTGTCCCACTGTGCGCCGGAGACGACCGGACCGATGGTGGAATTGCCCTTGGGGTCACCGGGAATCACGCCCTCAGCGGCTTCCTTGGCGGCAACCTTGGCTTCGTCCATCCGCTTGGCCGGGACCAGCATGCGGCTGGGCGCGGTGCAGGTCTGGCCCGAATTGTTCATCATCGCGGTGGTGCCGCGCGCAACCGATTTGGCAAAGGCGCCATCATCCAGAATGATGTTCGGGCTTTTGCCGCCCAGTTCCTGCGCCACGCGCTTGACCGTCTTGGCGGCATTTTCGGCAATCGCGATGCCCGCGCGGGTCGAGCCGGTGAAGCTGACCATATCTATATCGGTATGGCCAGAGATCGCGGTGCCAACACCCGGACCGTCACCATTGATCAGGTTGAACACGCCAGCCGGTACGCCAGCCGCGTGCATAATCTCGGCAAAGATCGCCGCATCGAGTGGAGCGATTTCCGACGGCTTGAGCACCATCGTGCAGCCGGTTGCCAGCGCTGGAAACACCTTGCAGGCGATCTGGTTCAGCGGCCAGTTCCACGGGGTAATCATACCGACCACGCCAATTGGCTCGTAACGATGCATCGTTGGCCCGTCCTGCCGTTCGAATTCGAAATTTTCCAGAATGCCGATGGTCGTCTGGAGATGCCCCGACAACAAGCCAACATGCGGACCATTGGCCAGCGACATCGGGGCGCCCATTTCATCGCTCACCGCGCGCGCCAGATCTTCCTTGCGCTTGCCAATTTCGGACAGGATGGCGCGCATTACCGTAAGCCGTTCCTCGCGGCTGGTTTGCGACCAGCTTTCAAACGCGTTGCGTGCAGCGGCCACCGCCTTGTCGACATCTGCGGCACTGCCCAGCGAGATGTGACCGATGGTTTCTTCGGTGGCTGGGTTCTCGACCGGGACCGTGTTGGGCTTGACCGGATCGACCCACGCGCCATCGATATAAAACTGGGTGAACTCGTACATAAATCTCTCCTTTGTGCGCCGCCCTAGCGTTCCTGTGCCCACCGCGCCACCACATCCGCGCCATCATCCGCGCTATCGCGAATGGTACCGGGGGTGCGGTCAAAGCGCGGTGCGGGCGCAGTATGCCAGCGGCCGCCATGTTCGACGAAAGCGCCGCGTGCCTTCATGTGGGGATGATCCTTCGCTTCGTCGAGGGGGACGACAGGGGCAAAGCACGCATCGCTGCCTTCGAGCAGTTCGCACCATTCGGCCTGCGTTCTGGTGGCAAACAATTCGCGCAGCCTGCCCGTGTAATCGTCCCAATTGGCAGGGTTGAGCTGCCCCTCGCGCAGTTCCTCAGGCGCATCGGCGCGCTGGAGCAATTCGGCATAGAACTTCGGCTCGATCGCGCCGACGCTGATCTCCTTGCCGTCATGGCAGGTGTAACAGCGATAGAAATGCGCCGCCCCGCCCAGCAGTCCCGTCCCGCGTTCCGTGGTGCGCAGCGCCGATGGCGGCTGACCATAGAAAAAGCTCATCAGGCTGGTCACACCATCGACAATTGCGGCATCGACGACCTGCCCCTTGCCCGACCGCTCCCGCTCATACAGCGCGGCCAGAATGCCAAAGGCGCAATAAAGCGAACCGCCGCCAAAATCGCCGACCAGATTTTGCGGCGGTATGGGCAATTCGCCCTTGGCCCCAATCGCATCCAGAGCGCCGGTCACTGCAATATAATTGAGATCATGCCCCGCCGCCTGCGCCAGTGGCCCGTCCTGCCCCCAGCCGGTCATCCGCGCGTAAACCAGCCGCTCATTCGCTGCCAGCAGCACGTCCGGCCCCAGCCCCAGCCGTTCCATCACGCCGGGGCGAAACCCTTCGATCAGCACATCGGCATTGGCGCAGGCCTTCAAGGCGAGCGCCTTGCCTTCGGCGCTTTTCATATCGACCGCCACACGGTGACGCGCGCGTTCAACCACCGGATTCATCACCGCACCGCCCGGCCGCCCGATCCGCACGACCTCAGCCCCCAGATCGGCCAGCAGCATGGCAACATGCGGCCCAGGCCCGATGCCAGCGAACTCCACCACCCTGACCCCGGTCAATGGTCCGCTCTGGTTGATCGTGCTCATAACGTTGTCCTTTTGTCTCTGGCGGTGTGCATGGATTGCCGCACACCGCTTTGGCAAGCGTCGCTGGCGCTCGACTGGTCAGCAAACTTGTAACATTCGCAATATTGCGGAGAGCATGAAGTATGTTAGGCAGGACGCTTAGGGAATGACATACTGGGGAGTCGCATAATGCGCTTGAAGAAATATCCATTTTTGATGGCGGTGGCGTGCGCGCTGGCCGCAACCACCAATCCGCTGGCCGCACAAACTGCCGGTACGCCAAGCATACCGGTCGAGGTGTGGGCGCTGCGCGATGTCATCAGCACAGCTGACCTTTCGCCCGACGGCAAGCACCTGCTCATTCTCAAGACCGAGAGCAAGATGGGCGAGAACGTCCTCGAGCTTTACGAGACCGCGAATTTGACCAAACCGATTGCGCGCCTTGCTGCGGATCCGATGGAAATCGTCAGCGCGCGGTTTGTAAGCGACAAATTCATATACGGAACTGCATGGCAAGTGAGCCGCAAGTCGGTCAAGGGGCCTGAGCAGGACGTTCGAAGCTACAAGTCATATTCGTACAATCTGGAAACTGGCAAGTTTTCGAAGACCCAGCCTTCTGCGGACGAGCGCAGCTACGATATTGTTAACGTATTGCCGGGTGAGCCTGACAGTGTTCTGGTGGCCGCAGCTACTTCCAATGATGGCGGCTCCGGGGTGGACCCGTACGCCGCATTTCGTCCGCGTTCCTATTACCGTTACAATTTGAATACCGGCGGACGAGAACTCGTTATTCGCGGCAGTACGCAATATGCCAACATCAGCTTTGATGACGAAGGCAATCCGCGCTTCGCTACAGGATTCGAGGCCGGCACCAAGGAGCAAGTGTATTACTACCGTGCACCCGGCGACAGCACTTGGAAAGAATTTGGTGACCGGTTCGATCTTGACGATCATGCGAACCTGTACCGTGTGCTAGGTGGCTTTCAGGGTCTTGTAGGATTCAAACAGGGTGATCCGAACACAGGCTACGTCATCGACAATCGCGGGGAGGATAAGGCGGCTCTGTGGGAATTCGATTTTACGAGCGGACAATTTGGGCGAAAGCTTTTCTCTGCTCCTGACGCCGATGTCATGGGAATTACCGAAAACTCGATGCGCTGGGCAGGCGACAACACGCTTGCTGCCGCAGTCTATCCGGGTGCAAAAATGGAGCGCCATTGGTTCGACCCGCAGGAAAAGCAGCTGTACGAACTGTTGGAATCTGCCATTCCCAACGCGCACAGCGTAAATATCCGCACGCGCTCGCGTGACGGCAAATCAATGGTCATCAGCAATTCCGGCCCGCATGATCCGGGGTCATTCTGGCTTTTTCTGGACGGCAAACTGGCCAAGATTGGTAGTCGCAACCCCTTGCTCAAGGCTGACGACCTTGCCGATGTCGAGTTTATCAAATATCCGGCGCGCGATGGGCGGATGATCCCGGCCTATGTCACCAAACCCAAAGGCCAGGGGCCATTCCCACTGGTGGTGTTGCCGCACGGCGGGCCCCACGTAAATGAAGTCGTGGGATTTGACGAATGGGGCCAATTGCTGGCCAATGCCGGTTACATGGTCTTGCAACCGCAATACCGGATGTCGGTAGGCTGGGGCCAGGATCATTTCGACAGCGCATACGGTCAGCATGGGCTGGCCATGCAGGACGACAAGGATGACGGCGCTTTGTATCTGGTCAAGCAAGGCCTGGTGGACAAGGACCGGATGGCTATGTTTGGATGGTCATATGGCGGTTACGCCGCCTTGGTGGCGACAACGCGTGACCCGCAGATCTACCAGTGTGCGATTGCCGGCGCCGCTGTGGCCGATCCAGAGAAGGGCTACATCCAGACCCGCAATCCAAATGGTGCCAAGGCGCTGGATGATTGGGGCAAACGCCGAGGAACAATCGGTATCAACCCGATCAATGAAGTGGCCAAGTCGAATATCCCGCTATTGATGGTGCATGGTGATGTTGATCGCCGCGTGCTTTATTACAATTACGAAGATTACGAGAAAGCGATGCAAAAAGCGGGCAAGACCAATGCTCAATTCCTGACTTTAAAAGGGGCAGATCACTTCTCCAACACATTGAATTACGAACATCAGGAAACATTTTACACCAAAATGCTCGACTTCCTGAAAAACGATTGCGGTCCTGGCGGCCTCTAAGCCACTTCGCAGCTTTAATTTTAACATGGGCGCGCTTCGCATAATGCTCGGCATAATGCGTGGCGCGCCCTTTGCTTGTGGTAACACCCGCTTTCTTGCGCTGTGAGGCGATGCTATCTCGGGTCGGATGATTGCTTCAGCCCCAGTTACTCCTGATAATGGCGGGGCCGGGCGCAAGCTCGGCCTCGTCGCTGCTACCGCGCTGGTCATGGGCAATATGATCGGTTCGGGGGTGTTTCTGCTCCCTGCCAGCCTCGCCCCCTTCGGGTGGAACGCAGTGCTGGGCTGGATCGTCACCATTGTCGGCACGCTGATACTGGCCTGGGTGCTCGCCGCGCTGACCCGCGCCCGCCCGCTGGCGCGAGATCCGGCGGGTTTTGTGACCGAGGCGTTTGGCGAGCTGCCCGCCTTCCTTGTGTATTGGATTTACTGGGTTTCCGTGTGGACTGCGGTGGTTTCGATTGCGGTTGCCGCGGTCAGCTATCTGTCGTCTTTCTTCCCAGCCATCGGTGCCACACCCTTCATGCCCGCGCTGTGCTCCATCGCGCTGGTTTGGGCGATGACGCTGCTCAATCTGCGCGGTGTGCGTGCGGCGGGCGATTTCCAGGTGGTAACTGTAGTGCTCAAGATCATGCCGCTGATCGCCGTAATCATTATCGCGGGTGTGGCACTGGGCGATGGCAGTGCCAATATTCGCCCGTTCGCCATACGCGAAATTAACGGGGTCGATTTGCGCGGGGCGGCGGCGCTGACGCTGTTTGCGCTGCTGGGCTTCGAATGCGCAAGTCTCGCCGCCGCACGGGTCGAAAACCCGCAGGTCAATGTCCCACGCGCCACCATGTGGGGCACGGCGCTGACCGGGCTACTCTACTTGCTGGTATGCTCTGCCATCGCGCTGATGCTGCCCGAAGCCGTGGCGAGCAGCTCGTCTGCTCCTTTTGCAACCTTTGTCGAGCAGTACTGGAGCACAGGGGCGGCGGCGTTGATTGCGCTGTTCGCAATTATCTCCTGCGTAGGCGCGTTGAATGGCTGGGTGCTGGTGCAGGGCGAACTGCCACGCAATCTTGCGGCGCGCGGCCTGCTGCCGCGCTGGTTCGGGGGCACCGATTTGCGCGGTACGCCGGTGCGCGCATTGCTGGCCTCCAGCGTCATCGCCACGCTGTGCCTGCTGTTCAACTCCAGCCGCAGCATGCAGGGGATTTACGAATTCGTGCTGCTGCTCTCCACATCAGCGGCGCTGTGGCTGTATCTCGCCTGCGCGCTGGCCGCGTGGAAGATGCGCGTGGTCCGCGTCTTCGCGCTGATTGGCGCAGTCTATGCGCTGTGGACGCTGTGGGGGGCAGGGGTCGAGGCGAGCGGATGGAGTCTGGTACTGATGCTGGCGGGCCTGCCGCTATATTGGTGGGGCAAGCGCGAAGCCGCCACTTCGCAAGAGCCCGCCTGACACGTAGGATAAGACCATGGCCACCATCGCCCACAATTCTCCCGCCACCGACCCGCTTGACGGCTGGAGCCTGCCCGCCTGGACTTATCACGATGCGGAGTTTTTCGCGCTGGAACAGGCGCGCATTTTCCGCCCCAGCTGGCAGGTGGTGTGCCACGAAAGCGATTTGCCCGCCGCCGGTGACTGGCACACGCTGGATTATTGCGGCGAGAGCGTGATCGTGGTGCGCGGGCGCGACGCTGTGCTGCGCGCCTTCACCAATGTTTGCCGCCACCGCGGATCACGGCTGGTCGACGGCGCCAGCGGCTGCGCGCGCAAGCTGGTATGCCCCTATCACGCATGGACTTACGACCTCGACGGCAGGCTGACAGGCGTGCCCGACAGCGCCAGCTATCCCGCGCTGGATAGAGAGCGCTCCGGCCTTGTCCCCGTCGGTATGGAGAGCTGGAACGGTTTCGTCTTCGTGCGACTGGAGGATGACGGCGGCCCCTCCCCCGCGCAGATGATGGCACCCTACGAGGCGATGATCGCGCCCTATCGCTTCAGAGAGCTGGAGGCGCTGGGCCGCGTCACATTGCGTCCGCGCGAAGTGAACTGGAAGAACGTTGGCGACAATTATTCCGACGGCCTGCACATCCCTGTGGCGCATCCCGGCCTGACCCGGCTGTTCGGCAAAAGCTACGGCGTCGAAGCGGAGCAGCACGTTGACCGGATGTGGGGCGATATGATCGATCGCCCATCGGCCAATTGGTCAGAGGCGCTGTATCAGCGATTACTGCCGCCCGTGCCGCATCTGCCCGATCATGCGCAGCGGCACTGGCTGTATTTCAAGCTGTGGCCCAATGTTGCCTTCGACATCTATCCCGATCAGGTCGATTTCATGCAATGGCTGCCCACCGGGCCGACCAGCTGCGTGATCCGCGAAATCAGCTATGTCCTGCCCGGGGCCTATAGTGCCGATCACCGCCGCGAAATGCGCGCCGCACGCTATCTCAACTGGCGGATCAATCGCCAGGTCAACACCGAAGACACCGCGCTGATCGCCCGGGTGCAGCAGGGGATGCAATCCGCCAGTTTCACCACGGGACCGCTCAGCGACAAGGAGGTATGCCTGAAGCAGTTCTGCGCACGGATGCGGCACATCATTCCCCAAGCCCGGATGGAGCGCCAACCCGCTCCGGGATGGAGCCACGCATGACCAAGCATTATGACGCAGTGATCATCGGAGCTGGCCATAACGGGCTGGTCTGCGGCTTCTACCTCGCCAAAGCCGGGCTGAAAGTCCGTATTGTCGAGCGCCGCGATGTCGTGGGCGGCGCAGCGGTGACCGAGGAATTTCACCCCGGCTTTCGAAATTCGGTGGCCAGTTACACCGTCAGCCTGTTGCAGCCCAAGGTCATCGCCGACATGAAGTTGCACGATCACGGATATCGCGTGATTGAACGGCCAATCTCCAACCTCCTGCCGCAGGAAGATGGCGGCTACCTCAAGTTGGGCGGCGGGCTGAAGCGCACGCAGGAAGAATTCCGCAAATTCTCAGCGCATGACGCCGAGGTACTGCCTGCATATTACGATGCGCTGGAGGGCGTTGCCGAGGTGCTGCGCGACCTGGCGCTGAAATCCCCGCCCAATGCAGGCGAAGGGCTGCGCACGCTGGTGGCCGGAGCAACACAAGGCTGGGGCCTGTCGCGGCTCAGCCTTGAGGCCAAGCGAGACGTGCTCGACCTGTTCACCAAATCGGCGCGCAGCTTCCTCGACAGCTGGTTTGAAAGCGAAGCGGTCAAGGCCGCGTTTGGCTTTGACAGCGTGGTCGGCAATTACGCATCGCCCGACACTCTGGGTAGCGCCTATGTCTTGCTCCACCATGTGTTTGGCGAGGTGAACGGCAAGAAGGGCGCATGGGGCCATTCGATCGGCGGCATGGGCACGATCACCCAGATTATGGCCAAGGTGTGCCGTGATCTGGGCGTGGAGATCAGCCTCGAAAGCCCGGTGGATCAGGTGCTGGTCGATGGCGACAGGGCCGCCGGTGTACGGCTTGCCAGCGGCGAGGAAATCGCGGCCGGGAGGGTCATCGCCAATGTCGGGCCAAAGCTGCTCTATGGCAAAATGCTGGACGATGCGCACCAGCCGGAGGATTTCCGCCGCCGGATGCGCGGTTTCAAGGCGGGCGGCGGCACTTTCCGTATGAATGTCGCGCTCAGTGAATTGCCGCGCTTTACCTGCCTGCCTGAACCGGGCGAACATCACCGCTCGGGCATCATTATCGCGCCCACGCTGGATTACATGGACCGCGCCTTCCTCGACGCCAAACAGCACGGTTGGTCAAAGGCACCGATCGTCGAAATGCTGATCCCCAGCACGGTGGACGACAGCCTCGCCCCCGAAGGTCAGCACGTCGCCAGCCTGTTCTGCCAGCAATTCGCGCCCGAACTGCCTGGTGGCCGCAATTGGGACGACGAACAGGACGCCGCCGCCAACACCATCATCCATACGGTCGAGGGATACGCCCCCGGGTTCCAAGCATCGATCCTGGGCCAACAGGTGCTCAGCCCGAAGGGCCTGTATGATAAATTCGGGCTTGTCGGCGGCGATATTATGCATGGCCATATGAGCCTCGACCAGTTGTGGACCGCCCGCCCTGTGCTCGGCCACGGTGCCTATCGCGGCCCGGTGAAGGGCCTGTATATGTGCGGGGCCGGCACTCACCCTGGCGGCGGCGTAACCGGCGCCCCCGGCCACAACTGCGCCCGTGAAGTGATCGCGGATGGTGGCAAGTTCAAACGGTTCGGGTGATTAGCGGAAGACTTCACCGCGCTTAATGAACCGCGCAATATGCTCCATCACGTGGATATCCGCCATCGGTTTGCCCCTTTCCGCGACCAGATCGGCGAACTTTCCGGGGGTGATACTGCCCAATTCGCCCTCGCGGCCAATCACTTTGGCGGCGTCCAGCGTGGCGGCGCGGATGGCCAGTGCCGGAGTCATGCCATTCGCCACACTGCACAACGCGAGTCTTGGCGACAAGCGGCCATTGGCGTTTGCGTGGATCCGATCGCGTAAACTAGCCGCTACCGAAGAAGCATGTTCGGCTAGATGGTATTCGCCGGAACTTCTTGCAGCACCGCGGCTCCCAGTATGTCACCGGTCGGAGCGTCGTGGGGTGCGCCGTCACGCGGTTCTATAGTCACCGCCATTGTCGCCCCGTCCTGAAGGTAAGATCGCAACTCATACGACATTGTTACGGTCAGACGTTCGCTATCCATAAGCCCGAGTGACCGAGGGATCCCGTCCTCAGGTATGATCCAGAGTTCGGGGCCATGTTCGGGTTGCTGAAGATCGGAGAGCCGCAGAGAAAGCGTACCAGATTCAGGGCGGTACAAGGCACTGAGGAGCGTTGCGCCTGCCTCATCCTTGATCTGGGCAACATTGACTCGCTGCCCTGGTTGTTCGGAGGCAGTACGCACTGGTCCAGTCTGCTCCTGCACCGGGCTGGTCACCGCCAGACCTAGTCCGACAGCCAGCAATACCGACGCTGCGGTCGCGGTTATGGCCCAGCTCCGCCAAATCTTGTTAGATCCTTGATCGTTGGAAATGGACGAGACTTCGGTGTTCGCGCCGCGACTTTCCAGCTGGTGCTCGATTGCCGCGAGTGCGCTGGCCGGTGCATCAACGGACTCGACATCCTCAAGCCAGCGATCTGATTGCTCCTGCCAATCTCTTACGCGGTTCGCGAAGTGCGGATCCTCAAGCTGGCGCCGCATAGCCTCGGCGCGCTCCATCCCTTCAAGCAGGCCAAGAGCCAAGCCGGCAGCCATGATCTCGAGGTCGTCGTGGGTCGAACGATCAGTCATCGGCCAGCTTCCGACGAATCCTGATCACGGTACGGCGCACCCGGCTCTTGAATGTAGCAACAGGTAAACCGAGCCGCTGTGCGGCTTCCGGGTAAGTCAGGCCTAAAAGGAAAATCGACTTCAATTCTTGTTCGCTTTCAGCGTCGAGATCGCTGACCGCTGTCCAAACCTGGTCTTCGCGGTTCATAGCTATGATACGGTCGTCGGCGGCCGCCGCTTCACTTTCCTGCAAATTTAAGTGGTCGTCGCTGACATGGTGATGCCTCGCACGAGCCCTGTACCAGTCGATGGCAGCATTTCGCGCGATTGCGCACATCCAGGCCAGCGGCCTGTTACGTTCGGGATCATAACCTTTGGCACGGTCCCATATCTTCAGATAGGATTCCTGCAGTACGTCTTCGGCTGCGGCGTGGTCCCGCGTCACTGCGAGGCAGATTGCGAACAGCTTGCTGGAGGTTCTCGCGTACAAGCGCTGGAAAGCCTCCCTGTCCAGATCACCCACCAAGCCGATATCAAGCGAAAGCATCTCGTTCTCGGAGAGCCCTTGAACGGTTTGACTTACCTGGTCTTGAGGAGACTGCGGGTTTTGCACACACACATGCATAAGGGTTTTTTCCGCAGAAAACAGACGAATCTGACACTACCCTTCCCGCCTCTATCACAGAGTGGCCGATTTTTTTTGGCCACGGGTGCATCGATAGCCCGCAAGCACTCGTCAATATTACGTCGGTGCTTTCTCAGGAAGGCATCCGAGGGGCCGTCACAAGGCCCTGCTGAGGAACCTTCGGGTTGAATTGGGGAGATCGCAATGAAATATTCGAAAGCCATACCTTTCGCGCTGGGAGGGCTGTCGCTTGCGACTGCAGCTGCCCTGTTCGCGCCCGGGGTGGGAATTATCGCCGCCGACCATCTCGATCCGCCCGCACGGACCGATCCCGCCGTGGATAGCACGCCCGACCGCGCTGCTGACATAGCAGATGTTTATGCCTGGCATACCGATACGTCGGTTGTTGTCGCGATGACCTTCGCTGGCCCGCAGGCAACCAACCAGCCGGCGACCTACGACCCGGACGTCCTTTATTCGATCAACGTATCGAACAGCAGCCCTCGCACCACCACCGACATTCCGATCCGGTTTCGATTCGGGACGGGAGCGATGGGCCAGTTCGGCGTAAGCGTAACCGGTCTTCCAGGCGTCAGCGGGGCAATCAGGGGCTCGGTCGAAACCGAATTGGAAAAGGACGGCGTCAGGGTCTGGGCCGGTCTTTTCGATGACCCGTTCTTTTTCGATCTCCAAGGATTCAGAGACACACGCAGCACAGGCACTTTGAGTTTCGATTCAGAGCGAGATTTCTTCGCCGGGCAGAACCTAACCGCCGTCGTAATCGAGATACCCAAGGACCGGATCGATACTGGCGCGCCAGTGGACGTCTGGGGAGCAACCGCGCGATTTGGAGGGCAGCTCTGATGAAGACCAATAACCACCTTTCACTCCGCCGGCTCGCAATGGCGACCTCGATGATTGCAAGCCTCGGCATGCTATCCGCCTGTTTCGACGGCGATGACGATGACGATCCAATCGCCATGCCGACTCCGACACCGCCCCCGACAGAGACGACATTTAATGTCGAGCCCTGCCTCAATCAGATGATTCCAGGAACCGGCGTAACTGTTGCGCAGGCCGTTATTCCCGACACGCTGACACTGGACCTTTCGGCAGCTTCCGGTTTCCCGAACGGTCGGAAGCTCCCGGATCCTGTAATCGACGTTACTCTAGCGGTCATTTTCCTCGACCTTTCGGTCAACGGTCCCGGGACGCTGGCGGGTCTCCCGCTCAACCCTCCCGCGAACGACGTCGCGTTCAGGGACACATTCCCCTATCTGGCGGGCCCGCAAGGCTCGCCGCCGGTCGCCGATAACAGCGGCACCATGTTTACCTTCAGAAGTGATCCGGTATCGAGCTACGTGAGGGTCGACCGTATGGGAATGCCGGCGGTCTCGACTGCATTGATACCGTCAGACCGGAAAAACGCCTATAACGACGCTGGCCCGATGGCCGACGCAAATGGCGCTTTCGTGCCCGATCTGGCAGCTACGCTGACGGGATTGACCAATGCGCTTGCGGACGATCTGACCGGAGCCGGGCTGACCCCTTGCGCGGTTCCGGAGTAGTTCGGACAGTGGCGGACGGGCATCGCTCGTCCGCCATATAATCTGCAGCCACCATGGGAGCTAAAGGCGAGGATTGTGCATGCGTGATGCTTTGAAGAACTCTCGCTATGTGATCTTGCCGATTGCCGCGGTCGCGCTGCTTACTGGCGCCGAATGGCTGGCCAGTGATACGGCAGAAGCGCCGGTCAGTGCTGCCGATTGGGAAAGGCCCGGCTTTGGAGCGGCTTCGTATTCCGCGGCGATGGCCCGATCGGATTCCGACGTCTCTCTTGGAAAGGAGCGGGTTTCAAAAGGGCCTGATGAATGGCTTCGGCACGATAGCCTTGCCCGAATGTATCTTGCCCGTTCGCATCTCAGCTATACTTACGACGAGCTTGCTCTTGCGGGTGAAGTACTGACGGAGGCCAAGCGTCTCGCACCCGTCGGTTCCGGTCCCTTGCTGACCGATGCGGCATTCGCCCAGATGGCTCATCAACTTGACCGAACCCAAAACTCTCTCTCGGCACTCGATGGGGCGGCAGTCAGAAGCGATCGCACCATCCTTGCGGAAAGTTCAAGCCTGAAGGGCGACATAGCCTTTTATCGCGGAGACATGGCCCGTGCTCGCGCATTATATGATGATGCTGCGAAGTATGGCTCGAACGCGGGTGTCGCGTATCGTTATGCGATACTGGCCAAATCGCAGGGCAGGTTCGACGCCGCAGCAAGACATTTCTCAGATGCCGTCTCCGATCAGGGCACTGCCACTCCCCTCGCAAGTGCGAGTGCGGCGATGCAAATTGGCGGGGTGGAACTCGCAAGAGGCGATTACCGGAACGCGAGGGCGTGGTTCGAGACGGCGAACCGGCAGTTCCCCGGGTTCTGGCTGATCGAGGCCCACCTGGCGCAGGCAAAGGCACTCGAAGGCGATCTGGCCGGTGCCATTACAGATATGAAAGCCGTGGCGCGCCGCGCGCCTGCGGGCGAAGTTCTGGATGCCCTCGCGATGCTGCTTCGTACCGATGGGCAGGCGCGTGAGAGCCGGCTCTGGGCGGACAAGGCCTCAGCGATCTGGGAAAAACGTCTTGGGCAACTACCTGAAGCTGCCTATGGGCACGCGGTAGAGCATGAGCTCGTTTTCGGTTCTCCCGACAAGGCTCTCGACCTCGCGAAACGCAATTTCGATGCCCGGCCCTATGGCGAATCCCGTATTCTTCTGGCCTCTGCATACCTGTCGAAAGGAGCTTTCGAAGATGCAGTCGAAGAGCTGAAGGTTGCGGAAAGGTCAGGATGGCGAAGCGCTCCATTGTATGCGCTACTTGCGCAAGCCAACCAATTGTCTGGCCGGCCGAACGAGGCGGCAAAGGCGCGCAAGGCAGCCGAGCAACTGAACTCAAGGATCTTCGAACCGCAGACGTCGCTAGTCTGGCTGTCGCACGGATGAGTGATCGCCTCCTCTTCTGGCTGAAGCCCTTGCTGGTCGTCTTGATGACCATGGTCGCTGCCCCTCTGTCTGCGCACTCCACTCCCAATTCCGAAGTTCGGTTGAAGATCTCAGAAGAATGGGTGGTCGCCGACATCATAGTACCGCAAGGCGAGTATGCTTTCGGGACCGGCAATCCAGTCGACGGAAGCCCCCGGTCAACTCGTCTGGCCCGCGAATATCTGGCCGATCATATCGACGTCGCAACCCCCGGCGGAAAGCCCTGGACCGTTTCCATGGGGACAGTCGAATTTGTCCAGACCGTCGGTCCGCCCTACCTCCATGCTATCGCGTATCTGGTGCCTCCAGCGGGCGCTGACGTAACCGAACTGTCGATTGATTGGCAGGTTCTGAACGACGAGTTGCCCGGACATTTTGCCCTCTTCCTCCATGATGCAGGGGCCGCAGGCAGCAATGTCATTATCGGTGCCGTGCGGAAAGACACGCCCCCGTTGGAGATTAACAACGCCGAACAGGGTGCCCTGGCTCCCCTCATTGCCGCGATGGCCCTTGGCGCGCATCACATCATGGAAGGATATGATCACCTGCTGTTTCTACTCGTGCTCCTGCTGCCGGCGCCGCTTCTCGCTCGGGCCGGCGCATGGGGCGGACATCGATCAACCTGTGGAACCGTGGTCAAACTGGCGCAGATCGTCACCGCATTCACCGTCGGACATAGCCTCACCTTGATCGCTGCTACTCTTGGAAACTGGTCGCTGCCGACGGCACCGGTCGAAGTTGCCATCGCCCTATCGGTCTTAATTTCGGCCATGCATGCGGCTCGTCCGATCCTACCTGGGAAGGAGCCGATAATTGCGCTTGTATTCGGCCTCGTCCACGGCCTGGCGTTCGCCACTCTGGTAAAAGAAGCGCAAGCGGGAATGGCCAGCAGCGCGCTCACACTTCTTGGCTTCAATCTTGGCATAGAACTGGTTCAGCTCGCAATTGTCGCTGCGGTAGTTCCATCGCTGCTCATCCTGTCGCGCTACCGGTTATACGCTGCCTTTCGGCAGGCACTTGCCTATCTCGGCATTGCGGCGGCGGCAGCATGGATCGTAAATCGCACGACCGGCCTCGCCGGGGGCGTTGTTGCAACAATGGAAGCTGCAATGGGCCATGCGGCGTGGCTGGTAGTCGCTGCGGCGTTGCTTGCGCTGGTTCTGGTTGTCCCGAGGCACTTTGCCGGAAAGCGCAATTCCATTCCCTTGCAGGGCGCTTCAGCATGATACACTATCAAAATCTGGCTCCGGTCACAGCGACCAGCCTCTGCCCCAACTGTGGTTGTAATTTACGTCAGTTCGACGACTTCACATATGGCAATATTTCGATCTATCGGCCAGGAGAGCTTCACTTCGAGGGTCGCGAGCTGCGCTTGCCGAAAAGCCAATATCTGATCGTGAAGGCTCTCGTTCAAGCAAGAGGAAGGGGACTAACGCGATCGTTTCTGGCAACTGCCTTGGGAGGTGATATTTTCGATCAGTCGATCTCAAAATACATCGAGCGGGTCCGCGCAAGCTTTTGCAACGTTAAATCCGATTTCGATCAGATCAGCTCGATGCGAGGTTTCAGCGCGTACCGATGGGACTATCAGCCTCCATGCCAGCTACATGCCTGACAAGCCTCCACTCTCCTCCGCAATTCTCCTTGCTGATGGCTAAGTTGTATCGTCCGTTTGGCGACCCCTTCCAGCCGTTGCGGTTGCGTGTGCGGCCTACTGAAAGCGGACGTCCATCTACCTCAAATCCTGGACTCCATCCCCTGCAAATTGAAGCGCTGTCGCGGCGATCAGATATCCGGTAGTCGCTGTTCCGCAAATCCCCAGCCAACCAATGCCTTGCTCCGTGCACGATCGATGAGCCGCTTGGCATCGTCGATACTAAAGGGCTTGGCATCTTTCATATCCTCCAGCTCATTCCAACTGAGCGGAATGGCAACTGGCGCGCCGCTCCGTGCTCGCGCCGAATAGGGCAGCACGGCCGTGCTACCGCGCTGGTTACGTAGCCAGTCTATGAAAATCTTCCCCTTGCGCTTTGCCTTGCTCATCGTCGCGGTAAAGCGCTCGGGTTCGGCAAGGCTCAGGGCCTCGGCGAACCGCCGCGAAAAGTCTTGGTGCTCGTCCCAGGAGTGACCCGTTTGCAGCGGCACAATGACATGAACGCCTTTGCCGCCCGACAGCATTGCGAAGCTGACCAATCCGATATCCGATAGCCGCGCCCTGATATCGCGTGCCGCCTCTTTGACGTCGCTGAAATCGAGCCCTTCGTCGGGGTCGAGATCGAACACCATGCGGTCGGGCGCCTCGACATTGTCGCTGCGCGACCCCCAGCCATGAAACTCGATGGTGCCCATCTGAACACATTCGAGGATTCCCCGCACGTCTTCGATATAGAGGTATTCTTCAGTACCGCCGTCCTTCTCGCGGATCGGGACATGGTGAACCCCCTCCCCGAACGCGCCGCTATCGTGCTTCTGAAAAAAGCACTTCTTCGCGCGGCCTTGCGGGCAGCGCACGAGGCTGACGGGGCGACGTCCGGCGAATGGCAGCATGAACGGAGCGAAAGCCGCATAATAATTGGCGAGGTCGCCCTTGGTTTGCCCGCTATCGGGAAAGATCACCCGGTCACGGCTGGAAATTTTCACCTGGTCTTTTGCTCGCGGAATGGGGGCCAGTTTTTCCGGTTTGACCGACCCGGCATCTTTGTCGCTCCGGAGACCGAGATAGCTTCCGTGGCGCACATTGCCCTCGGCGGTGAACTCGGCAAAGGCGATCTCGGCAACCAGTTTGGGCGTGACCCAGGTGATATCGCGCGCACTGGGTTTATCGATTTCTAGCGGGGCGCTCTTGCGCTCGAGCCGTTTCATCTTCGCGGCAAGATCGTCGAGCGCGTCGGCAGTGAACCCGGTGCCAACATTGCCCTTGTAGACCAAATCGCCTCCTTCATATTGCGCGAGCAGCAGCGAGGCAAATGGCCGACCCCTCGCTTTGCTTGCTTTCCAGCCAGCGATGACGAATTCTTGCCGCCGTGTGCATTTAACCTTCACCCACGCTTTGCTGCGCGCATGGCGGTAAGGCGCATCGATTTTCTTGGCGATTATCCCTTCCTGTCCGGCGCGGCACATCGCGGCATAGAGTTTCTCGCCTGAACCGATCACGTGATCGGCAACGTGTATCGGCGGCTCTGCAGTGGCCAGCAGCGCCTCGAGCCGCTCCTTGCGTTCGATAGTCGGCAATTTGCCGATATCGTCCCCGTCGAGCGAGAGCAGATCGAAGGCATGAAAGGAAAGCGCGTCGCCGCGCGTTTGACTTCCATGCCCGCGCATCAGCACCTTTTGCAGGGTCGAAAAATCGGGATTGCCCTTCGCATCGGTGGCGACGATCTCACCGTCAATCAGGCTCGCCGGAAGTTCGAGGGCGGCGATCGCCTCGACAAGCGGTCCGAATTTGTCGGTCCAATCTTTGCCGCTGCGGGTATGGACACGGACCTTGTCCCCCTTGGCCGCGATCAGCGCGCGGTACCCGTCGAACTTTATCTCGTGCATCCAGCCATTGCCGGTTGGAACGGCGTCGACCAGCGTGGCGAGTTGGGGCTTGACGAATTTGGGGAGTGGCGCGGCTTTGCACTTGCGCCGAGGATGCGCCTTGTAGGTATTGCGCTGCGATGCATTTTCCGTCTGCGCCAGAAAGGCATCGTCCTTTTTCCCGGCAAGCGGATATTCGCCCTGCTTGTCAGCCGCGATTTCGGCCATCGAGCGGCCAGTGAGCACGCTGGTCAATTCGCGCTCGACCAGCGCGTCGCCCTCTTCCGCGTGGTCGTCCTGCAATTTGCGCAGCAGCCAGTTCTCGCGCTTATCTCCCGGCTTTTTTTTGAGCCGGATCAGCAGCCACTCGCCCTGCATGCGCTCGCCTTGAAGGCAGAAATGGAGGTGGCCTTTTTCGAGATCCTTCGCGCTCTTGCCTTCGATTGGCGCCCAGCTGCCGCGGTCCCACAGCATCACGGTACCGCCGCCATATTCGCCTTTCGGTATAGTGCCCTCGAACTCCGCATAGGACATCGGGTGGTCCTCGGTGCGCACCGCGAGCCGCTTGGTGTCGGGATTGGGCGAGGGCCCCTTGGTCACCGCCCAGCTTTTTAGAACTCCGTCCACTTCCAGCCGCAGGTCCCAATGCAGCCGCGTCGCATCGTGTTTCTGGACGATGAAGAGATTTCCGCTCGCGCTGCCTTGTGCCTTGCCAGCAGGTTCGAGCGTCTTCTTGAAATCGCGCTTGGCGTTGTAGGTAGCGAGCGGATCGGCTTTGCGCTGCGCAGCCATATCAGGCGGACTTCTTACGTTTGGAGGCGGGCTTCGCCGAGCCCTTTCGCTCTCCTACCGACTTCTTCAGCGCGGCCATCAGGTCGATCACGTTGCCGCCCGCAGCACCCTCCGGCGCATCGACATCCTCGATAATCGCCTTCTTGCTGTTTGATTTGGCCTTCTTGTCGATCAGCTTGCGCAGGGCATCGATATAGCGATCCTTGAACTCGCCCGCATCGAACGGCGCGCTCTTCTCATCGATCAGAGTGGTGGCTAGATCGAGCAGTTCCTTCTTCGGCTTGGCCTCGTCGATACCCGAAAAAAAGGACTGCCCCTTGTGGACCTCGTCGGCATAGCGCAGCGTCTCGAGCAACAGGCCCTTGCCGCATGGCTTGATCGCAACGAGCTTCTCGCTTCCGCGGACCGATAGCTGGCCGAGCGCAACCTTCTTCGCCTTCCGCAGCGCCTCGCGCAATACGACGAAGGCCTCCTCCGCCAGATCATCCTTTGGAGCGACGTAATAGGGCTTCTCGAAATAAAGCGGATCAATTTCGCAAGCATCGACGAACTGAACCAGTTCGAGCGTCTTTCGGCTCTCGATCTTGACCGCCTCGATCTCCTCGTCCTCCAGCAGGACATACTCGCCCTTGGAAATTTCGTAGCCCTTGATGATATCGTCACGGTCAATCGGTCCGATGCCGGACACGGTCTTCTCGTAGCTTACCCTTTTGCCGGTCGGCTCGTGAATCTGGTTGAACCTGATCTTTGAACCCGATTTGCTCGCGGAATAAATTTCGACGGGAATTGAAACGAGCGCTAGTCTGATTTGTCCCTGCCAATATGTCCGTGCCGCCATGCCTTGCCTCCATTCAGAGGACTCAGCGATTTACTTTCGGTTTGGTTTCAGGAGCGGGAACCCGATAATCGAATCCGTGTCATCCTCAGCCGTGCATCGGCCTCACGCCGACGGTCCGCTACCGCCCCAGGTTTCTCCGGCAAGCAAAGCACTCCATAATTTCGATCATTCACATCAGGCGACGTAGTCTTTGATGCCGCAGTTTAATCAAGCAACTCGGATCGAGGCGCCAATCAGCTGCGCAGCCCTGACTACCTGACATTTATCATAACGAAAGTAGCTGCCTGGCTGGAACGCGTCTCGTCGCTTGGGGATTGAACACGCGAAGGAGAGTTTTATGTCTGCACCCTCAAACCTCACAGATTGTTACACCCACGAGCTCAAGGATCTGATTTCAGCCAATGACCAGATGAGCACTGTCGTCGAAAAGCTTCACGAAGCTGCAACGAATGATGCGCTGAAGTCCCATCTCAAGAAGACGATCGAAGGGATCGAAAAGCACACCGATACGATCAAGCAATTGCTTGAGGATTGCGGCGAAAGCGGCAAGGAACACTGCAAGGGCATGGAAGGCCTGTGCAAGGAAGCCAGGAAGCACGCAATTGAAGAAGCGCCGCATCTCAACGCAGTGCAGGATGTCGTCATTTTATCGCAATATCAGCGGCTTTGCCACTACGGGATTTGCGGGTTTGGCACCGCGCGGGCATTCGCAGATGGATTGGGCAAAGCGGATCATTCCAGCAAACTGGAAAAAATCACGGCTGATATTTACAATTCCGACGAGGAGATGACCAAGGTTGCCGAAACCTGCGTCAACGAGGCTGCACGCGCTTAAGACAGCGCTTTCCTTTTACGGAAATCGCTTCGTCTGCCCCAATTAACATGCCCGCATCGTAGACAAACGGTGCGGGCAGATTTTTCCGAGTTATTGGCGTCCCCGATGTTTCATCGCTGCATCGTGCTTATTCGGAATCCTTATCGCGCCCTGGCCACGGGCATTCCCAATCCGGACCGACAACACGGCCGGAATATTGCACGGCCTCTGAGCGTTCTCCATGACGCGCCAGCATCGGATTGATCGACCCAGCCAAATCCTTGTCCCGTTCCAGAATTGCAACGCGCAGTTTTTCATATTTGCCTTCCGCTCGCATTTTGTGGAACTGATCATGCAAATTGAACACCAGCGTGGTCACACGAAAGCGCCGCGCAGGCCGCGATGCCTGATGATGCATGCCAACAACGAAGAATGACATTCCGCCAAAACTGAGCGAGAAATTCGGTGACGCAGGATCGGCGCTGACCGTGGAATCGTATTCTTGGCCAAGCCACTCGTCCTTCGCCTGCAGCGACTGGATTCGGTCCCACAATGCTTGTTCGAAAGCTTCCTCGTCCAATGTGGGGGTGTTGGGAAAGAACGCAACAAAGGTCTGAAACATCGACCGGTTCTGGCGGTAGGCCGCAGCGAATTCGATTAATTCGTCAGCAAGCGGGAGATCATCCCAGGCCGACGTCAATGAGTTGCCGACATAGGCCGTCATCTGGTTACGACCCAGCGCGGATTTCGCGCCAACGCACGGAAATGCTGAAGTGCGGATAAAGTCCCGAAATTCCACTGCGAGGTCGATCCCCGCCTGCTCGCCGAACAGATCGGATGTCGCCTCGCGCCCCAGTCTCGGGGACAGGACGACTTTGCGAGCGCCTTCCGGCGCGTCTTTATCAAGGCGCTTCATAACTGATAATCTTGTGCTGGAAATGCGACACGCGGGTGTCCGACCCGATGACGTAAGAGACCGTCTCTTGTTGGCCGATCATCGGAATGGAAATTTCTACAGCCTTGCCATCGACCAGTACCTCAAGCTTCACAACGCCGGCCGTTTTCGAGCCGGTGTTTGTGATCTCGATGGGGGTCAGAAAACGATTATCGACTTCGCGGGCATCGCTTATCTGCGTGACCACCTCGAAGGCCACTTCGCGATCTGGCGCTGCGATTTGATAAAGGATCGCCCCGACAAGTGACGCGATCAGACCGAGGCTGAAAACTCGCGCTGCCCAGCCGACTAACGTGGGCGGATGGGTTACAACGTCATCGCCATTGTCCGGCTGCGAAGTCTTGTTTTGTTCAGTCACAGGACCAGTCTCCCCGCAGCCCCGCCGAGGGCCGTAACATAAGCAAGAGCGATAGCGTGCGGAAGCCAGACGACCATTGGGTCCAACGGCGTTGAAAAACCGAATATCCAAAGCAGGACCGCGCTGACGAGAAAGGCAATTGCGTATGCTACCGCCGTTTCCAACCAGGCGCTGTTGATGACCTTTCGATCAGCAAGATCCTGCTCTTCAAACGCTGCAAGCCCAACCGTCAGGTATGAAACCAGAATTGACAGGACAAGGGTCGCACCGGTCAAATACCAGTTTTGCTGAAGGACAACGAGCTTTGGCTCCATCGTCGGAGCAATATTCATAGCAAAGAGGAAGCCGCCAAGCAGCGAGCCGACGACGACCTTCATATCTAGGCTCAAACCCGTGGCCTGCTGGCTTGCCCCGTCACTGGCTCCCAGCTGATTGATGGCGACTGCTGCACCCATGCTCATCGGGATCGCTTCCAGCGCGACAAGCTTCACTGCGAGATAGAAATCGATGTCCGGTTTGAGCGAACCAATGACGACGAGCGTGATCGCGCTCCCGACAATCCCGATGCCAAGGGTGATCAGCGCATCCCACCATTTTGCGGACTGCCATGCCGTTTTTCTGAAGCCTGCGAAATCGAGATAGAATTTATTCAGCACCACTGTGATTGCCAAGAAGGCTAGCAAAACCAAATCCGGCATTGCTCTGGCAGCAACCCACATCTCTAACGTAAACAGCAGCGGCAAGGACACGAATAACGCGCCCGCCATACCCCGTGCCAAATCGCGCAGCTCAACCACTCCGGCAGAGCCATTCTGGCCATCATCGTCGATCTGGGCGTTAAATCCCGTAACTGCCAGTTTCATGAATCGTCCCCTTGAGGCTCGACCTCGGTTTCGATACGGTCACGCTTGACCCGGCCGGTCGTCCAGTTTGCCTGCATTCTCACTTTCGGATTGGGGGCGCACCAGATTTCGCCACTGTCGTCGAGCGCTGTCACCCAGATAAGGTTATGCTCTGGCCCGTAATCGATCATTGCGAAGGCCAGGCCAGCACCTTTGTCGATAACATGGACCGGCAGCGGGACAGTGAGTTGAGTAAACAATTGCGCCCCTTTTGTACTGATCGCCGCGAGGGTGCACGAAACGATAAATGGTTATGAATTTGCTAAGTTTGTTCCCGTTATATCCCCACACCGAAACCGTCTCGAAAATTCGTTATGACTTTTGTCAGGCGGGCTTATCGGCAAAAGCAGTGTTGAGATGCAGTGCTCCCTCGCCATAGAGGTAATCGGGCTTGAATTCGCCCAGTTCGCGAAGAGACTGCTCATCGATGATAGTCATTTCCCGAGTATTTTCGTCGTGATCGAGCAACCCACGTTCGCGCAATAAGCGGAAAGTCCGATTGGCGTGCGTTGTGGTGATGCCGGATGCCTCTGCAAAATCCTGCTGTGTCAGCGGGAAGGGAAAGCTGCTCTCTTCCAGACGTCCAACCAATCGAAGGCGTTCCAGCAGCTCACAGATCAAATGGGCAATACGTCCCTCGGCATTCAAACGGCCCAGACGAAAGATCCATTCACGGTGCATCGCTGCATCGAGCAGGGTGCTGAACCACATGATGCGAGCTAGGTGCGGCCGGTCATCAATCAGTTTCTGCAATCGCTCATGTCTGAATACAGCGAGCCGAGACGCGGCGAGCGCATGAACATCGTGATCAAGCCGCTTCATCGGAAAGGAATGAAGATCAACCCAGTCGCCGGGCACCTGAAGCCCGACAATCTGCCGAAACCCGCGTGCATCATCGATGCAGCGCATCATTGATCCGTCGATAATGTAATAACTCTGCTCTACTTTTTCGCCGCGCGTTACGAGCTTTTCACGCGGTTCGAGTGTGATGACATGGTCGATAGCATCGTCAATGGCCTCGGCCTCTTCCTGCGAGAGTCCATGCCGCAGGCGCCCCTTAAGATAAAGTTCGGTGATCACGCGATGGGCTCTCCGATAATTTCGTAACGGTTCGGCTTGAAGTCACCTTTGTTGGACAGCGGCGCGGAGCAGGCGGTCAGCGCAACCACCAAATCCATCCCAGCCTTGAAGGAGGTGAAATCCCCCGCCTTTGAAAGTGGCGGCTCGACGCCCAACTTCCCGGTTTCGCCATCGACCGGGACATTCATGAACACGCTGAATGATGCCGGAATCTGGTCAGGCTTGACCCCACCCTCATCGAGCGCCGTCGCAAGATTACCAAAGCAGCCGCGATGCGGGTCTTCATGCCCATATGGGCTGCGAAACCTCTCGGCGCTGCATGGCGTCAGAAGGAAATCATGCTTGCCCACTCGGGCCTCTTCAACCGTTAACATCACGTCCGAACGGTTGGCACACAGCCTGTCGCCGGTCGAAGAATAGATGTTCGAAGCAAAATCGATCGTGCGACGATTGGACAAAGATTCACTCAAATCAGTGCGGTCGAAACACAATAGATCGCTCATCTTCTCTCCCTCGGAGTTAAGCGCTTTCAGTTTTTGCCCCCTTGCAGAGGGCGAAAGCAGCCCCGGTCCGGGGTGAAACAATATGCGTCTTTTCCATGCCAGTTTAAAGCAAGAGCTGCCGTGATGTTCCGCTTTGTGCAGCGTTACCATCACAACCAGACAGTCCGCAATCGGCCCAACAAAGGACCTTACAATGGGGCCAGCCCTGCATAGGCCCTCGTTTTGCTAATCGCCCAATTGCAGTGTTATTTCGATTCCGAGATATTCGTTGCATCCAGAATCACGCGAACGGTCTCCTCTGGCTGATCCCACATCGGGAAGTGTCCGCTATGCTCGAACCAGTGCATCGTCGCTTCCGGGAAGGCTTTGATCGCGCGATCCGCCTGCTGCGGTAGACACAACCGATCCTTGCGTCCCCAACCGATGACAACGGGCGCAGCCGTTTCCGCAGGGCCCTCCTGCATTGCGCCGTTGGCGAGATCCTTCACTAGCGAATTGACGGTGCGCGTATTAGCCAATGACTTCAGTTCACGCGCAACGAATGCCGGGTCGAGCGCCCACGGCCTTGCAGAGAGCTGGGCCATGAGCGCGGTCCGGCCTGCGACATTTCCGGTAATGGCAGAAAGCGCCGGTCGCAGCGCGCGAACCAGAGCAACCGAAGGCGTTATGGTGGCTTTGAAGAAGGTCCGCTCCCATCCCTGCCAGAAGCCGCCCGGATCCAGTGCGACAACCGCGCCCGCTTGGCCGCGCCGCGCCATCTCGAGCACCAGGCGCGCACCCAGCGAGCTGCCAACCATATCGATACCTGCGAAATTCTCCGCGCCGAGCCAAGCGTCCAGACTGCGCGCCAGCCCGTCGAACGTGCCGCTGTCGGGCTCTTCGGGTGTCTGCCCGTGGCCGGGCAGGTCAACGGCGATTACCTCCCTGGATTGAGAAAGCGCAGGCGAGATCGTGTCCCACGAGCCGCAAGTCGCCCCCAGTCCGTGGACAAGGAGGAGGGGTTTTCCGCGCCCCGTGCGCGTGTAATGCATGGTCATGTGATAGTAACGTCTCACACCGACTTATGGGCCCAAGGATGTGGACTTGTAACGGTTTTGTGCCGGTCACTGATCTCATTATGCCACTTTGGCTTCGAATGCGAGCGGGCTGATGCCGCCCAGATATGAATGGCGGCGGCGGGTATTGTAGAACCCGTTGATGTACTGGAAGATGGCGGCCTCGGCTTGTCGCCGTGTTGGCCAGCTCTGCCGCCAGATTAGTTCCGCCTTCAGGCTTTTGAAGAATGTCTCGACAGAGGCGTTATCATAGCAATTACCCTTGCCGCTCATCGATGGCCGCAGGCCGTAAGCCTGCAGCATCTTTTGATAATCGTAGG
>NZ_VCAO01000006.1 GCF_005884405.1 Qipengyuania marisflavi
TCCTACGATTATCAAAAGATGCTGCAGGCTTACGGCCTGCGGCCATCGATGAGCGGCAAGGGTAATTGCTATGATAACGCCTCTGTCGAGACATTCTTCAAAAGCCTGAAGGCGGAACTAATCTGGCGGCAGAGCTGGCCAACACGGCGACAAGCCGAGGCCGCCATCTTCCAGTACATCAACGGGTTCTACAATACCCGCCGCCGCCATTCATATCTGGGCGGCATCAGCCCGCTCGCATTCGAAGCCAAAGTGGCATAATGAGATCAGTGACCGGCACAAAACCGTTACAAGTCCATGGCGGGACCGCGCTTGCCGGGAGTGCGGGCGAGCACTTCGCCGACCAGCAGCTCGTCGAAGGAGAGGTCGAGCAGCTCTGATAGGACCGGCAGCATGGCCGCGCCGACCCCGACGCGCCCGACCTCGTAATGGGCGAGGGTCTGCTGGGAGACGCCGAGCTGGTCGGCGAGCGCCTGCTGGGTCAGCCCGCGTTCCTTGCGCGCGGCGGCGATGCGCGCGCCCAGTTACTTGAAGAAGGCTTCGTTCCTGATGGCCATGCCTGCGATGATCCCTAGAATCGTCGGTTGGGTTCTGGCCACGCTAAACCTCCCAGTTTGGTGACGATGAGAACATCGTCTTAGTCACAGCTCCTCTTAATCCCGCCGCAACGAAGCCCCCGCATAGGGATCATAATCCGCTGCCGGTAAATTTCCGCGCGGGTCGGCTGCGGGCAGCGCTGAATAGGCTGGTCCCGGGGGCAGTGGTTCGCTGCGGAATGCGCCGGTGAAGCTGGCTGCGATGATCGGTGCGCCGAGCAGGATGAAGCAGCCCAGGATAACACGCGCGCCGCGGCGCAGGGGCAAACGTCCTTCGAGCATCAGGAGCCCCACCGTTGCCACCGCAATCACGCACAGCCCGATGGCGAGACTGCCGAGCATTGTGCCAGTCAGCCAGCCGGCTGCGCCCTCCAGCGGGCCGTTGGAGAATGTCGGGAAGGGCACTGGCCCGCTCATCCTTCTTCCCGCACCATGATCTGCGCGATGCGGCGCTTGCCGCTGCGCCGTTCGAGCTGGACAAAGACATCGATGCTTTCGCGCACATAATGCCGCACATCTTCGCGGGAGAGGCGCGATCCGGCTTTCAGCACCAGCAGCGCGAGCTGTTCGATCGCGCGGCGCGGGGTGTCGGCGTGAATGGTGGTCATCGAACCGGGGTGGCCGGTGTTGACCGCGCGCAGGAAGGTGAAGGCCTCGCCCCCGCGTAGCTCGCCCAGAATGATCCGGTCTGGGCGCATCCGCAGGGCTGCGATCAGCAGGTCTTCGGCGCTCACATCTGCTTCGGACAATTGCCCGCGCGCGGCGATCAGCCCCACCGCATTGGCGTGGCGCAATTTCAGCTCTTCGGTATCCTCGATCAGGATTAGCCGTTCGTCCGCTGGAATTTCTGCCAGCAGCGCGTTGAGGAAGGTGGTTTTGCCGGTCGATGTGCCGCCGGAGATCAGGATGTTGCGGCGCTGGCGCACGGCGTCGCGCAGGGCGTCCTCCGCCCCGCTGGCGGCGATGTCGCGGAATTGCGGTTCGGCTGGCTCGATTGCGGCGCCTGCAGCCAGTGTGTCCATCGCGCCCGCTTCTGCCCAGTCGGACAGCGACAGATCGGAGGAGACATGACGGCGGATCGCCAGCGCATGGCCGCTGCGCGTGGCAGGCGGAGCCACCACTTGCACACGGGACCCATCAGGCAATGATGCGGCCAGCAGCGGCTGCGCGCGGTTGATGCCTTGTGCGCCATGGGCGGCGATCTGGCGGGCCATTCGTTCGAGCAGGGTTTCGGTTAGGCTGGCATCCTCATGCCGCTCGATACCGCCGCCAACACGTTCGATCCAAAGCTCGCCGGGGCGGTTGATCCAGATGTCGGTGATGTCCGCATGCGCCAGCCATGGTGCCAGCGGGGCGAGGAAGGAATCGAGGTAGTAACCAGCATCCACAGTCAGGAATCGACGCCTGAGAAATCCAGATCGCGCGCGACGAAGACCGAGACGCTGGTGCCGTGCCTGACCTTGAGGGTCGGGCGGATTTCGTCGGAGCGGGCGCCGGAAATGTTCTGGGTGCTACCGGGTAATGCGACCACCACGCCATCGTTCGACCGGCGGGTTGCCACCCCGACCCCGATGTCGAGCGCGGTTTGCAGGATGGCGCTGCCGAACTGTTGCAGGAACTTGCCATCGACTTTCCCCTTAACACCGGCACGGCCCAGCGGGTCGGAGGCGGGCGAATCCAGCGAGATGATCGCGCCATCGGGTCGCAGCAGGCGGGTCCACCGGACTAGCGCGCGGTTCTGTCCGCGTTCCAGATCGGATTCATATTCGCCATAAAGGCGGCTGCCCCGCGGGATCAGCACGCGCGATCCGTCGAAGCCGAAAATATCACGCTGGACCAGCGCGCGGACCAGGCCGGGGCGGGTAGAATCCAGTGCGGTTTCGAGCACTGCGGGGATCACAGTGCCCAATGGTACGGTCAGCGATGGGTTTGTCAGCCGGGTCGCGCGGGCGCGCTCGCCAGAACTATCGCTGCTCGCCGCCGCCGCCTGCTCTGGCGCAGGCTCACCGCCAAAGAAAGTGGTGGCGGGCTGCGGTGCGGGAACGGGATAGGTAATCGGGGCCGGGGTGAAATCGACCGGACGCTGCGGCGGCGCAGGATAGCGGTCGGGGGCCGGTGTGACCGCACGCGGCAGGACCACGGGCGGCAACTGGCGGCGTGCCAGCAGCGGATCGCGCGCGGCCTCTGCGTCAAGGAACCGGTCGGGCACGGCGATTGGCGGCGGCGCAGCAATACGGCCAGCGCCGACGCCCGCCGGGATGGTGGTTGGCAATGCGCCCTGCTCGGCGCGATGGCTGCTTAGCAGGGAGAATATCCACGCTCCGCCCAGCAGCAGCACGACCACAAAGGCCCACAGGCCCAGATTGCTGGAGCCTGAAGTGCGCACGACCGGGCGGACATCCTGCGGGTCCGGGGCTGATGCTGCGGCTGTATCAGCCATTGCCACCCTCCGGCTGCGGTTCACGCCGCGCGGTCGCGCGTTTTTTGTCGATGCGGAACACCAGTTCGCTCCACACGCGGTCGATTACGAAGCGGTCGCCGCGCATGTAGCCATTGACCAGCTGCTCGTCGCCCGTGGCTCCGATGGCAAAGATGGCCGGTAGCGGGGCGTCCTGTGCGAATTCGATAAAGGTATGGCGGCCATCGTCGCGCACGCTGAGCGGTTGGACGACTTTGTCACCCTTTAGCCGGTATGGCCAAACCGGGCCAGCCGCCAGTTCCACGGGGGATGTGGGGGCGGCATCATAGCTTTGCGGAGCGGTGTCGGCATAGGCGAGCTGGACGAGATAGGCCGCCAGCAGATCGTTGCCCGTGCGCAGCGTAAAACGATAATTGCGGCGGTCGGTTGCCACCACCACCGAACCCAGATCGCCGGGTTGACGGGGGAACAGCAGGAAGCTGTCGCGCTCTGCCGAAATGCGCACGTCGAGACGGCTGGGATCGGCCAGTGTGACGCTGGAAATCTGTTCGCCGCGTTCGAGCACGACGGTCAGCCCAGTCGCAGGCAGCGCGGTCAGCCAGATTTCCTCACCCGCTTGCCAGAGCACGGTTTGCAAGCGCGGATTTTCCAGACCGGGTTGCGGCACAATTTGCGCAGCGGTGGGCGCGGCCAGTGCGGCAAGCGCGAGGAAAGGTGCAACCAGCACCCTCATTGCGAAGCGCGCGCGGGATTGGCGCGAACAGCGGGAATGGCGGCAGGCGTGGCGGTAACCGGCTCAGGCAGCGCCTCGGCATCGCGGCGATAGCGTGTCACCTGGAAACCCAGTGGATTGACCAAGCGGTCCGCCGCACTCATCTCAGCATCGCTGAAGCCGTAATTGACGACCGCAGCCCAATGCTCGGGCGCCTGCGGCTGCGCGCCAGGATCGGTGCGAATGGTGTCGAACCGCACCAATGCGCTGGCAGCGGAGAGCGAGGAAAGCGATTTCACTTCCACTGCAATGGTCCCGCCGCGCGGCATATAGCTGAGCGGGCTAAGCGGATTGTTCGCCTGCATCAGATTGACATATTGCTGACGTTCACGCCCCTGCGACCACAGCGCCACCTTGCGGTAATCATTGCCCACGCTGTCAGCATAGAAGCTCTCGCGTGCGATCACATATTGGACCAGGAATGACCGGGTCAGCGCGGCGTCGGGCGCAATGATCTGCCCGTCCAGCGGCGAAAGCCGTTCGACATGGCCAGTCTGCCTGTCGACCAGCAAAGTATAGGGTTCGACCGTTTTGAGCGGGAGCAGGATGACCAGCGCCGCCGCCAGCAACAGCGCGATCAGCGCCGCGACTGTGGCGACAATCCATGCCGTCCGGCGCGAGCGTTCCAGTGCATCGGTCACCGAATGCTCCCAGCTATCGGCAATCTCGATCTGCGACAGGTCGATGTCTTCGCGAGCGCTCACTTACCCAGATCCCTCTTTGTCCCTGCCGCCGATGTCCGGCGCGCTTCGCGGCGATAGGAACTGCCCAGCCGCTGCGGCTCTGCATAGCTGGGGGCAGGCCCGGAGTCACCCGGCGCACTGCCCGCCGCTGCGGGCGCAGGTGTCATTCCGCGATAGGCGCTCCGCTGATGCTCGATCCGTTCTTCATGGCGCATTTGCAGCGCCACGCTGTCGGAAATACGCTCGGCGCGATTGACGACCAGCGGTGGCTGGGTGGCGCGCGCATCAGCCTGCTGCACCCTTGCCGGAACCGCGTTTGCCACCTGTTCACGTATATCCTGCCAGCCGCGGGTGAAGGCGATCTTTCCCAGCAGCCAGACCATGCCAACCAGCACCAGCGCAAAGGCCAAGGTGAGTGCGAACAGTTCGATCGGAGCAGCTGGCGTGGCATAACCGAGCGAGCGGATCCGCAGCGCATCGGCAAGCCACGGTTCGACGACCGACAGCTCGACCGCCAGCACGACGCCTGCGCCCAGCGTGCCTAGCAAGGTCAGCACCAAACCCCTCAGCCAGCCTGAGAACAGCCCGCGTGTTGCCCCGAACAGCAGCAGTCCAGCCGCCAGCGGTGCCAGTGCCAGCAGCAATCCAGCCGCCAGTCGCATCAGCGCGAGCGAGCCGATCACCCCGGCAAGATAGAACAGCCGCGCATAGCCCAGCGCTTCCTCATCACGCAGCGCGGTGCCTGAGAAATTGCCGCCCAAGGCATCGTTTTGCAGGATAGCGCCATTCGCCCGCCCCGTACCTGCGGAAGTCAGTGACACCATCGCGCGGTCGGCGGCTTGCAACCGTGCCGGCAGTCCGCGCCCCTCGCGCGATAGCGATGACGGCGCGATACTGGCGGCGATCTGCGCCGGCCCGTCGAGCACCACATCATGGACCAGCGTCTTCCACGCGGGCCATGAGAATGCGAGCGTCAGCACCACGCCGATCTTCACCACATCCATCACAGTATCGCGCATTCCGGGGCCGGGGCCGAACAACAGGCGCAGACCATAGAGCGCGACAAACAGCGTCAGCAAACCGGCCATAAATTGTGCAGCGAAAGATCCCGGATCGGCCAGAGACTGATAGCCAAAAGTGCCCAGCTGGCGTGACTGGCAATCGATATGCATCAATACGCGCAGCAGGAATTCGTCGCCGGTTACGATGGTGGGGCAACTCATGTCAGGCCGCCCGTTCCAGCAGCGACTTCATCCAGTTCGCTGGATCGGTGCCGGTGCGTGTGACCAGATCGTCAAACAGCCGCACCGTGCTTTCCCGGCCCGACAGGATCGTCAGCAAATCCTTTTCGCCCGACAAATCCAGCCGCGCTACCACGCTATCATTGCCGTGACGGATCAGGAAGCAATGCGAATTGTCAGGCAGCGTCTTCACCAGATTGAATTCGTGCTGCGACAGCCCGAAACCGTTCATGTAATCCTCGGCGCGCGCCTTGGGATTGATCATGAAAATCTGGGTTGCAGCCTGTTCTATGATGGCGCTGGCAATCTTGCTTTCCAACGCATCCTGCGCGCTTTGGGTGGCAAAGCCGACAATACCATTGCGCTTGCGGATCGTCTTTTCCCAATCCTTGATGCGGCGCACGAAAACCTCGTCATCGAGCGCTTTCCAACCTTCATCGACCACGATGATCGCCGGTGTTCCGTCGAGCCGTTGTTCGACCCGATGGAAGAAATACAACATCGCAGGGGTGCGCGAGACCGGATCGTCCAGAATCGCGGTCATATCGAACCCGACGGTCTCCTGCGTCAGATCGGTATCGTCACGCGCATTGTCGAACAGCCAGGCGCGGTCGCCCTCGCCCCACCAGGGGCGCATTCTGGCATAGAGGTCACCCGCATGGGGCCGGTCACCGCCGCGAAACAATTCAACCAGATGGCGCAATCGGCGGCGTTCGGGTGGCTGCTGGAAACTGGTCTCGACCGCGTCGCGAATCGCCTCCTGCTCCGCCGCATCGGCCCCGCCTGCCAGCAATTGCAGCCATTCGGTCAGAAACGCGCGATTGGCAGCGTTATCCTCAATCTGCAGCGGGTTGAGCCCAGATGCCTCGCCCGGCCTCAGCCTGTCATACGTGCCGCCGATGGCGCGGATAAACAGCTCGGCACCGCGATCCTTGTCGAAGAAGATCGTGCGCGGGCGATATTTGCGCGCCTGTGCCAGCAGGAAGTTAAGCACCACGGTCTTGCCCGAGCCAGAGGGACCGATAACTGTGAAATTGCCCAGGTCGCGCTGGTGAAAATTGAAGAAATAGGGACCGGCGGCGGTGGTTTCGAACAGCGTTACCGCCTCACCCCAGTGATTTCCGCGTTCGCGCCCGACCGGGAAATTGTGCAGGCTGGCCAGTCCGGCAAAATTTGTGGTTGAGACCAGACCGCGCCGCGCGATATATTTGAAATTGCCCGGAAACTGTGCCCAGAAGGTTGGCTCCAGAGCGATATCCTCGCGCACGGCGTTGATGCCGAGATCGGCCAGCAGCGCGATAGTTTCGGCGACATTGCTGTCGAGCAGTTTCAGATCATCCGCATGGATCGCAATGGTGGTGTGATGCTCGCCAAATCCGGCACGCCCAGCCGCCACCTCATCCTTGGCGATGGCGAGTTCATCACGCAGCGACAGCGCCTCGTCCTCGGCAGCGCGCATTCGCCGCAGCGCCAAATTCATCTTGCCCAGCGCCGCCCCGCGCTCGACGAAAGCGAAGCTCTGGCTCACCGTCATTTCGAATGGCAGGCGGTGCAATTCGTCAAACATGCCCGGCATGGTGCGGCTGGGCCAGTCCTTGATCGACACCAGCGCAGAGAAGCGCCGCGCCAGCGGGCCTGCCGGTGCCAGCTCGACCGTATCCTGTCCAAAGCTGACCCGCCGCGACGGGATATGATTGCCCAGATCGCCGTGCGGAACCACTGCAGGGCGCATATCGCCATTGAACAGATAGGACAGGAATTCGAGCGGTTCGGACCGCGTTCCGTCATCGGCATCATAGGTCGACAGGACGTGCGGATCATACTGTCCCAAGGCCGCAACCAGCGCCTCGCGCGCATTATCGAGCGAGTGTTTCTCGCCCGCGATCATCGCGGCATGATCCTGAGTGCTCAAGGCGAACAGGCCGCGCAGCCGGTCGGCAATCCCCACGCGTCCCTGCATAGGTCGGCGCACAATGGTCAGGAACAGTTCGTTGACATAGAGTTGTTTGCGCCCCAGCCGGGCGCGCCAGCGCTGGTCCAGCCGCCGTGAAAACGCGTCCGGCCATTCCGCGTCCAAGGCCACATCGGCGCGGCGGCGAACCAGATGGTGATAGATCGCAAATTGCGAGCTACCCACTGCGCGCAGCATCGCATCGCGCAATTCTGCGCGGTAATTCAGCTCTTCGCTATCAGCGGTTTCGAACAGCAGACCGCCCAGCCGCACCGTCTGCATCAGCATCCCGTCGCGCGTTTGCAGCGTCACATCATCGATATGTCGGGCATAAGGCAGGTGCCGACCGGCAGGCGCTTCGCGCGCAGCGACCTTCGGGTCACGGGTCAGGGGCGGTAGGAATTGCATTGCCACAAGTCATGGTTGCGCACGCGCGGACAATTGCGCACGCGGGTAATCCATAGGTCGAAAAAGCGCGGTTCCCGCAGGCACAGCAGTACCCCGGCCCCGTGCAGCGCCAGTGCAATCAGCAGCACCCACCAGGCGCGGAAAATCAGGATCAGCTCAACCGCGATAACCGCGTTGATGATGAAAAACGTGTAAGTCACGCCGACAAACATCTGCGGCCGCGTTAATGCGGTGAACAATGTATCGCTGCGCAATTGTTCGGCCATCGAAAACAGCACCCCTCACGAATCCCAGAGCGGCAATGTCAACTAATCGGCCCAAAATACAAGTGCAGCCTGCGTATTGGGGATTGAGCGCCAACTCAATCGGGTCGTGAGAAGATCACCATTCCACTTTTGTCGACAGGATACGGGACTGTTCGGTGCCGCATACAAGACCAAGGTGGGCACCCAAATCGATGGTCGACCCGAGTCAATTTCCTGTAATTTGGTCAGCTTTGCGCCCCAGTCCTCGCCGTTCGAGGTGGCCGTCGCAGTGGTCGCAAGCTGTCGTTCGCTTGTCCAAACAATGTACAGGTAACGATCCGGCACATACCAAGTAGGAGGTCGATGATGTATGTGTTCAAATATTGTTTTGGTTCAATGGTATGGCCCGCATAGCCGAAGCCATGAATCTGAGGAGGTTATCCAAAACCCACAGGGCCTACGCAGCGGCGGAACGACTGCCGAACAGGGCTGAATAGGTAGCATAGCTCTTTCCTGCAGAAGCCTCCGATTGTAGTTGCCGCCAGCTGCTGCACTACTCCATCCAGTGGAGCGCGAAGCTCTTGGTACTTTCTGCGGCGCTCAGCCTTGCGTAGCTCCTCGGTTGCCAGTCCGGCTTTATCGTTCGCTTCTGCCAGATCCGTCACCGCAGTTTTTCCGAAACCAACACGCAAAGATTGCACCTCGGCATCGAGACGGCCGATATGAGCCTGCTCTGTCTCCACAATATTCTTTGGCGCGGCTGGCGCGGCGGCAAATCGGGCAGGGCGCCCCTCCAGCGCATGAAGCCGGGCTTCGGTAGCTTTCTCCCTGCCACGGGCCAAAGTGATGTCGAGGGTCGATCCTAAACCCATTTCAAAGCGCTTGCCGTTGATCGTCCCATTAAAAAACCAAGAGCGGCCCGACTCGCGAATCCTTAGATACTATCCTCCGCCGTCGGAATAAACGCCGACTTCCTTCAGGTGTTCGACCTGTTTTACGCTGAGCTTGTTACGCGCGCGCGGACCGCGCGGACATGGTTTCGCGACTTTTGCCGGCACCAGCCATCAATCAAACCATAGTTTCAGCCATAATTGCGGCACTGGTCTGGCACGGTCCACGATGGACCGCCGCGCAAGCAAATCCATAGGAAACCGTTGCACTTGAGTGGTTTACTATGTCCGCAGTGGTTCGCAATGGTCCGTAGGAATCCGGCATCTGGCGGAGCGGGTGGGATTCGAACCCACGATACAGGGTTACCGTATACACACTTTCCAGGCGTGCGCCTTCGACCACTCGGCCACCGCTCCGCATGCCTGTTTGGCAGACGCGCGCCTCTAGCGGGACATCGGCATTGGTGCAAGGCGGTGTGTGCGGTACGCGCCAAGGTGTTTTCCGCGATGAACGGGCCGCATGGCGCGACTGCGCGGTGTCGCGGCGTATCCGCCCACGGACAAACCTGATATAGCTTCGAGTCGTAGCGGTGCTGCGCGGAATGGCATTCCCTGCGAACATCGTATCAGAAGCCTCTTTTCGCCCCTCATAACGTGTGGAAAGAGGCTTTTGCTTGCCCGCGCTTAAGTAGCGAAGCGGTAGCGCAAAAAAGACGCGCTCAAGTAGCGAAGCGGTAGCGCAAAAAAGACGCGCTCAAGTAGCGAAGCGGTAGCGCAGAAAAATAATGCTCAAGCAACGCATCCGTAGCGCACTCACCACCCCAACTGCGAACCGCTAGCGCATCGGCGATTTCGGTGGCAGTATGCGCAGCCATGACCAAACATCTGATTTCGCTCGCTGCCGTGCTGGCCCTGTCCGCCCCTGCCATCGCTCAGGACGAGCCGGAGGGCGCGCCTTCGCCCAACCAGATTGTTGCCGATGCTCAGGCTGGCGAATGGGTTGCGATTGCGGGCGAGGATCTGCTGGTGATGACACTGGCCCCCGCCGCGGATGGATCGGTACGGCAGGTGGTGATGCAGTTGATGCCCGCGCCGTTCTCCGCCGGCTGGACTGGCAACATCCGCAAACTTGCCCGTGCGCAGTGGTATGACGGGATCAGCATCAACCGCGTGCAGGACAATTACGTCGTCCAGTGGGGCGATCCCAATGTCGACAATCCCGAGGCTACTGGGCCGGAAAAGGCGCTGCCCGCCGATCTGGCGACGATGACCGATGGCGATTACATCATCGCTGGCGAGGCGATCGGCCTGTCCACTTTAGCCGCCGATACCCAGCGCGATCTGGCGCTGGATACCGATGGCATGGCGGGCACTGACCCGACCACCGGGATCATCCTGGCCAACGGCCTGGTCGATTCCTACGCGCAGCTATCGCTGTTTCATGAAGGCTGGCCGCTGGCATCCGATATGGGCGGAGACAATGAGGGCGAGGCGCATGTCTGGCCCATCCATTGCTATGGCATGATCGGGGTTGGTCGGGGATACTCGCCGGACACCGGAACTGGGGCGGAACTGTACACAGTGATCGGCCATGCGCCGCGCCATCTGGACCGCAATATCGCACTGGTCGGGCGGATTGTTGAGGGGATAGAGCATCTTTCCAGCCTGCCGCGCGGTACCGGCGATCTGGGATTTTACGAAGACCCGGCGCAGCGTGTGCCGATCCTCTCGATCCGCGTTGCCAGCGATCTGGCACCGGGCGAGCGACCGCAGTTCTCCTATCTCGACACCGATAGCGAGAGCTTTGCACGCTATGCCGACGCGCGCGCCAATCGCCGTGATCCGTTCTTCATCGTGCCCGCTGGCGGCGCGGACATCTGCAACATTCCGGTGCCGGTCAAACGCCTGTCCGAGTGAGCGACACGCTGGTGTATTCTGGCCCCATGTGGCGCTGGACTGCGGGCAACGGGGTCAGCTGGCATTTCCTCACCATTGCTGGCGAGGCCGGGGAAAGTATTAGCGCAATCGAGGCAATGTGGCGGCTTGAGCTGGGCAAGTCGCGCGGTTTTCGCTCGGTAAAAGTGCAAGCGCGGATCGGGGAAACCAAGTGGTCAACCTCGTGCTTTCCAAACAAGGAAGGCGGCTGGCTGCTGCCGGTCAAGGCTGCGGTGCGCAAGGCCGAGGGGATTGCCGAAGGTGACGAAGTGCGGGTTGCGCTGGACCTTTAGGTTCGCTGCATCAGCTCGATCCGGTTGCCAAACGGATCGGCGATATCGCCGCGCAGATAGCCATCCAGCGGTTTACCCGCACGAAAGGGCACTCCGGCATCGTTCAATCGCTGCACCAGCGCATCGAGATCGTCGACCACCAAGGCGGGATGCGCGCGGCGCGCAGGCAGGAAGCCCTCCTCGACCCCGCAATGGATATGCACTGGCCCACTGGCGAACCAACATCCGCCATTGACCGCCAGCTGCGCGGGCTTGGCCACCTCATCCATTTCCAGCAGGCCGACGAAAAACGCGCGCGCGTGTGGTTCCCCGCCATGCGGCATCGCCAGCTGGACATGATCAATCCCCAGCAGCGCCATCACATACGCTCCGCCTGAGCCACCGAATCGCTGGCGCGCAAGGCGCTGAGGATGCGGGTGAGATGCGGCAGATCCTGCACCTCCAGATCAACCTCGTAAGTGGTGAAAGGATGGTCGAGCTGGGTCTGGTCCAGCGTCTTCACATTGACGTGATTCTGCGCGAAAATTCCGGCCATTTCGGCCAGTGTGCCGGGCCGGTCATACAATGTCACACGCAGCCGCCCGATCGCCCCGCGCGACCGCTTGCCCCATGACAGGTCGAGCCAGTCGGCATCGATCCCGCTGGCCAGTTGCAGGCAGTCGATCGCGTGCACTTCGACCCCCTCGCCCGGTTTGCGCAGGCCCACGATGCGGTCGCCGGGCACGGGATGGCAGCATTCGCCAAGCTGGAAGCCGACCCCGGCGGTCAGCCCGCGGATCGACAGCGCTTTGCCGCCACGCTGCCAGTTCTGTTCGTCATCCAGCTCAGCCGTGGAGCCGGGAACCAGCGCCTCCATAACATCGCGGTCTTCGATCTTGGCGGCGCCGATGGCGTAATAGAGGTCGTCCTCTTCCTCCATCTCGAGCCGTTTGAGTGCCTCACGCAAAGCCTTCTTGCCGACTTTGGCGGGCACGCGAGTGGCGATTCCATCGTATAGCTTGCGCCCGATTTCAGCGACTTCGGCATATTCTTTCAGCCGCACCGAACGGCGGATCGCCGCGCGCGCCTTGCCGGTCACGACAAAGCCCAGCCATGACAATTGCGGTTCGGAATTCTTGCCCTTGATGATCTCCACCACATCGCCATTGTTGATCTGCGTGCGCAGCGGGATGTGCCGCCCGTTGATCTTGGCACCCACCGTCTGTGCGCCCAGATCGGTGTGTACGGCAAAGGCGAAATCGACCGGCGTCGATCCCTTGGGCAATTGGAACAGCGCACCCTTTGGGGTGAACGCAAAGATACGGTCCTGATAGATTGCCAGCCGCGTATGCTCGAACAATTCTTCGGCATCATGGCTGGTGTCGACAATCTCGATCAGATCGCGCAGCCAGCCGACCTGCCCATCAGGCTTGTCACCTTGTTTGTAAGCCCAATGCGCGGCCAGCCCGAATTCATTGGTGCGGTGCATTTCGCGGGTGCGGATCTGCACTTCAACGCGCATGGATTTGCCATAGAGCAGCGAGGTGTGGAGGCTGCGATAGCCATTGGTCTTGGGGGTGGAGATATAATCCTTGAACTTGCCCGGCAGGAATTGCCACGTGGTATGCAGCACGCCCAAGGCGCGGTAGCAGTCGGCGACATCTTCGGTGATGATGCGGAACGCCATGATGTCAGTCACCTGGTCGAAGCTGACATGGCGCTCGGCCATCTTTTTCCAGATCGAGAAAGGGTGTTTCTCGCGCCCTGAAACCTCGGTGGTAACGCCCATTTCAGACAAAGCGTGCTTCATATCCAGCGCAATGGCATCGACTTGCCCGCCATCTTCAGCGCGGATCTGATCGAGCCGGTTGCCGATGGTCCTGAACGCCTCCGGCTCCAGCTGCGCAAAAGCCAGCATCTGCATTTCGCGCATATATTCATACATGCCCACGCGCTCTGCCAGCGGGGCATAGATATCCATCGTCTCACGCGCGATCCGCAGCCGTTTTTCGGGCTTCTTGATGAAATGCAACGTGCGCATATTGTGCAGCCGGTCGCCCAGCTTGACCAGCAGCACGCGGATATCCTCGCTCATCGCCAGCAGGAACTTGCGCAAATTCTCCGCCGCGCGCTCGTTCTCTGGCATCTGCTCGATCTTGCTGAGCTTGGTTACCCCGTCGACCAGCCGCGCAACATCGGGGCCGAAATTGGTCTCGATATCCTCGATCGTGGCCAGCGTATCTTCGACCGTGTCATGCAGCAGCGCGGTGGCGATGGTTTCCTGGTCCAGCTTGAGATCAGTCATCAGCCCGGCAACTTCTACCGGGTGGCTGAAATAGGGATCGCCGCTGGCCCGCGTCTGGGTGCCATGCTTCTGCACCGTATAGACATAGGCGCGGTTGAGCATCGCCGCATCGGCGTCAGGGTCATATTCCAGGACCCGTTCAACAAGTTCATATTGGCGCAGCATCCGCCTAGATGTGCGGATTGCCGGGCAAAGGGCAAGGGGAAAGCCGCAAGGTCAGAATTTAGCCAGTCTGATGCCGCCTGAGCGTTGCGGTCAGCACAGCGACCGCAGCGACCATCAACAGCGCCGCCAATAGGAACGGTGCACCCGGAAAGACCAACCCTTTACCATCGGCATAAGCGCCGAACACGCCGGTCATCACGGGCGGCCCAAGAATGGCTGTCAGACTGATCGTGCTGGCGATGGCACCCTGTAATTCGCCCTGCGCATCCTCGTCGATCCGCGCGCTCATCAATTGCTGCATTGCCGGGAAGCACATCCCCGGAACCGCGCCGACCACAATGCCCAAAATGACTGCCGGGGTGTTGGGTGCGAAGGCCAGGATCAGGAATGAAGGGATGGCAAACGCCAGACTGACCGTTGCCGTTCGGACCGGGCCGTAACGGGCAATCGATTTGCCCGACAGGATGCCCTGCGTCACCACCAGCAGCGCGCCGAACAGCGCGACTGTTCCGCCGATCACCAGCGGGGTCCAGCCAAACTTGAAGCTGCCGTAATAAGCCCACACCGACAGCTGAGACTGGCTGGCGAGCTGCATCAGGAAAATCGTCAGCAAGCATCCGGCGACCAGCGGAATGCGTGACAGCCGCTGCAGGCTGCCAAAGGGATTGGAGCGGAACGGATCGAAACTGCGGCGGCGCTCTGCTGGCAGCGTTTCCTTGAAATAGAGCAAGCCGTAAACCGTGCCCGCCGCGCACATGATGGCGGCGGCAACGAAGGGCAGCCGGTCACCAAACTGCCCGATCAACCCGCCGATTGCCGGGCCAAGGACAAAACCAGCCGCGCCTGCACCGCCCAGCATCCCGAACGCTGCACCGCGCCGCTCGCGCGGGATGCTGTCGGCGATGCAGCTGTTCGCCGCCGCCCAGCTGGCCCCCATGATCCCCGAAATGATCCGTCCCACAAATAGCCACGTCAGCGTGGGTGCCCACGCCATCAGCGCATAATCCACCCCCAGCAGCGCCAGTGTGGCGATCAGCACCGGACGCCGGCCAAAGCGATCGCTCAGCCCGCCGATGATCGGCGCAAACAGGAATTGCATCACTGCATAGGCGAACAGCAGCCAGCCACCGATTTCCGCTGCCCGGTCGACACCCTCGCCGGTCAGCCCCTCGATCAGCGACGGCATTACGGGCACGATCAGGCCAATGCCTGCGTGATCGATAAATACGATGATCGCCAGAACGATCAGATTGCGATTCATGTCAGAAATGCCCCCATCCTGCGCCGCTCTGATTGCGGTGCGATGAGGGCGGGCGCAAGCGGAAAGAGTGGGTTAGCCGTGTTTTCCGGCGAGCGCGGCGGTGAAAGCGGCAGGCTCGTCCAGCCGCAGCGCCACTGCGTTAATCTCGCGCCACAGGCCGAAACTGTTCTGAAACTGCACTGGACGGGTGAGCCGCACGAACAGGTTGGGATAGCCAAGGATCGCTGTGTTGAGCGTGCGCCTGTCCTTCACCTGATCGGCAGTGAAGGCTCCGCCAATTTCGCCAATGGCATCATGCGGAATGAAGGCGTCGACCAGCATCCCCAGCCGCACCTGCACGCCCGCATCATCGATCAGCACCGGATACAGCCGGAAGCTCTTGAGCAGCGCGATCAGCCACAGCACCCCGCCCACGCTCAGCGCCAGCAGCACATAGGCCACACTTGGGTTCCACAGCATCACCAGAAAATGGACCACCACCAACTCGATCAGTTGCAGCGTCAGCAAGGTCGCCAGCATCGGCGTGAGATAGCGGTGACAGGCAAAGCCCTGCGCCCCGGCTGGCACCTCGGGCGGCGCGCGCCACACGAACAGGGCCAGCCGCATTGCGCGCAATTCGTTGCAGTGGAACCTCACGAGCAGCGGCGGCAGCACCGCGCCCAGCGCCCGTTCAAGTGATTGGCTGCGGCGGTATTCCGCGGCGATCCGCAATCCGCTCCAGCCAAGCCATACGGCAATGGTCAGCGCCAGCGCCGTCAGCAGCGGGGGCCAGCCCAGCACGACATGGCGAACCGGCGGCGCTGCACCAAAGATAACAATGATCCCTGCCAGCGCCAGCGCGCCCAGCACTGCATAAGGGGCAGGTTTATGCTGCGGCGCGCGGGCCATCAGCGGCAACAGCAATCCGTCAGCGGCTACCCACAGGAACAGCCCCGCTGCCAGCGCAGCATTGGCTGCTGCCCAATCGCTATGCGTCATCCAGCGGGCAAGCAGGATCGCTGTCGGCGGAATGATCCACAGGGCGATACTGCGCAACCTGAACGGCAGGGCAGCGGAGGACGCGTTGGTCATGCGCGCCATCTAGCCCATTTCTGCAACGCTGCAAAAACCGTTTCCTGCGAACCGTGTTGCGCCCCGTGCAACTACGCGTGCGTAACAAGGGTTTGGCGATTGCCCGCCGCGCTCGTAAACCGCGGCCATGTTCGATGGCCTTGACGCCTTGTTACTCGCCCGCATCCAGTTCGCCTTTACGGTGAGCTTCCATTTCATCTTTCCAGCGTTCTCGATTGGACTGGCGAGCTATCTGGCGGTGCTGGAAGGCCTGTGGCTCAAGACCGGGGAGCAGAGATTCCTCGACCTGTTCCAATACTGGCTGAAGATCTTTGCCATCGCCTTTGCCATGGGCGTCGTGTCGGGCATCGTCATGTCTTATCAATTCGGCACCAATTGGGCGGTGTTCAGCGACAAGGCCGGGCCGGTTATCGGCCCGCTGATGGCCTATGAAGTGCTGACCGCATTCTTCCTCGAGGCAGGCTTTCTGGGCGTGATGCTGTTCGGGATGGAGAAGGTGGGCCGCAAGCTGCACTTTGCGGCCACGCTGATGGTGGCGCTGGGCACGTTTATCTCGGCCTTCTGGATCCTGTCGGTGAACAGCTGGATGCAAACGCCGACTGGTTTTGAAATGGGCGCCAATGGCCAGTTCCTGCCGGGGCCGAGCTGGTGGGCGATCGTCTTCAACCCCAGCTTTCCCTACCGGCTGGTCCATACCGTAATCGCCGCTTATCTGACCACGGCCTTTGTGGTCGGCGGGGTCGGCGCGTGGCATCTGCTGCGCGACCGGGACAACCGCCATGCCCGCACGATGTTTTCGATGGCGCTGTGGATGGCCGCGCTGGTCGCGCCGGTGCAGATCTTTGTCGGCGATATGCACGGGCTGAACACGCTGGAGCACCAGCCTGCCAAGGTGATGGCGATGGAGGGGCACTATACCAGCCATCCCGATGGCGCGCCGTTGATCCTGTTCGGCATCCCCAACAGCAAGGAACAGCGGGTCGATTACGCGGTCGAAATTCCCAAGGCATCCAGCCTGATCCTGAAGCACGATCCGAACGCGCCGCTGGCCGGGCTGGACACCATCCCCGAAGACGAACGCCCGCCGGTGGGCGTGGTGTTCTGGTCGTTCCGCATCATGGTGGGGATCGGCTTTGCGATGCTGGGGCTGGGTCTGTGGAGCCTGCTGGCCCGCTGGCGCGGCAAGCTGTACGACTGGATTTGGCTGCACCGCGCAGCGCTGGTGATGGGCCCGGCGGGCTTTGTCGCCGTAATCGCCGGGTGGGTCACCACCGAGGTCGGCCGCCAGCCCTACACCATCTATGGCCTGCTGCGAACTGCCGACAGCGCCAGCCCGCTCGCCGCGCCTGCTGTGGCGACATCGCTGGCCGCTTTCGTCATCGTCTATTTCGCAGTGTTCGGGATTGGCACCTGGTATATCCTGCAATTGATGAAGCAGCCCCCGCATAGCGGTGAGAGCGGCGTCAAGCGCGGGGCCGACGGACCAATCCGCAGCGCCGGCATCACGCCGGGGCCGACCCAGAATCCGGGCGATCCCGATGAACTGCCCAGGAACCAGGAGGAAGCCAGCTGATGGATCTGACTGTCATCTGGGCCTTCATCATCGCCTTCGCGATTTTTGCCTATGTGGTCATGGACGGGTTCGATCTGGGCATCGGCATCCTGTTCCCCACCTTTGCCCACGGGCCAGAGCGTGACCGCGCCATGAACTCCATCGCGCCGGTGTGGGACGGTAACGAGACGTGGCTGGTGCTGGGCGGCGGCGGGTTGTTTGCCGCCTTCCCGCTGGCCTATGCCGTGATCCTGCCGGCCACCTATCCGCTGATCATTGCGATGCTGCTGGGGCTGGTGTTTCGCGGGGTGGCGTTCGAGTACCGCTGGCGCGATCCGCGCCACCGCGGGTTCTGGGATTTCGCCTTTACCGGCGGATCGCTGGTCGCGGCGCTGGCGCAGGGGATGATACTGGGCGCATTGTTACAGGGCATCGCCATCGAAGACCGCGCCTATGCGGGCAGCTGGTGGGACTGGCTTACCCCCTACACTTTGCTGACCGGAGCGGGAACGGTTGCTGGCTATGCGCTGCTGGGCGCGTGCTGGCTGGTGTGGAAGCTGGACGGCGAAGGGCAGGCCCATGCCCGCAAGCTGGCGCTGCGCGCGTTTCTGGCGACCAGCGTGCTGATGGCAGTGGTCAGCCTGTACAATCTGGTGCTGCGGCCCGAATATGCCGATCGCTGGCTGAGCGCACCCGACATCTATTTCGCCGCGCCCATCCCGCTGTTGACTGCTATTCTTGCAGTGCTGCTCTATCGTTCGTTGACGACGGGCGGGGAAGGTAAACCGTTCTGGCTGGCGCTGGGCCTGTTCCTGCTGGGTATGGCCGGGCTTGGCCTGACGATCTGGCCCAATGTGGTCCCGCCATCGCTGACCATCTGGGATGCCGCCGCCCCGCCGCGCAGCCAGTCCTTCATGCTGGTGGGTGTGGCAATCACCATGCCGCTGATCATCGGCTACACCGCGTGGGCGTATTGGATATTTCGCGGCAAGACCGGGCACGAGGGATACCATTGACCCGGACACCGCCCGAGGCTCCGCCAGAACCGCCACTATGGCAGCGGCTGGCATGGCTGGCGGCGATCTGGGCCGCCAGCGTCGCCGCATTGGGCGTTGTCGCTTATGCGCTGCGGCTGTGGATCAGTCCGGCTTAGCCATCACCTTGTCGACATTGCCGCGCGTCATCGAATGGTATCCGCCGCGCGTCTTGGCATAGATCCGCCGGGCAATCGGCTCGCCCCAGCTGCCCTGCTCCATCAGCGTCTTGAACAGCGGCTGCACAAACTTGTTGCGCCCGACATAGCTCAGGAACTGCTCGGCACGCGGTACTGCCGGATCATAGCGATTGGCCAGCGCCAGCCTGAGCCACAGGAACAGCTCTTCGTTATTGTCGGATTTCGCCAGAGCCAGCTGGCTGTCGAGCTGCGCCAATTCCGCAGCGGACAGTTCGGCGGGCAGTTTTTGCAGGAACCGCTGCCGCTCTGCCGAAGTCCACTGCGCCCAATTTGCCGCCGCTGGAATGGTGCGCGCACTGCCATAGGCATCTGCGGCGCCGTCCACTGCCGCAAAGGCCGCCGGATCTGGTTTGGCAATGTTGCTGGGCAGGCCCGGCGCATAAATCCATTCGCGCAGTTTCAGGCGCTCTGCCTCAGCCGCATCGCGCGCCAGATTGGTGCGCAGATCTTCATAGACCATCGCCGAGGTGGCGGGCTGAAACGCATGGTTGTCGAACCACTGGCGCAGCCATGCATCGAAGCGCTGACGGCCCACCGATTGCTCCAGCGTGCGCAGGAACGCCGCGCCCTTGTTGTAAATGATCGCGCTGCCTGCACTGTCGGTGCCTTCGGGATGGTGCAACGCGGTGCCGGGGGCGTCTGCGCCGACTTCTTCCAGCTTGTTCACAATGGCCATGTAATCCAGCGCGACCTCCTGCTTGGCGCGCTTGGTGCCATAAACTTCCTCGACAATACGGTTTTCGAAATAAGACGTAACGCCTTCGTTCAGCCAGCTATCGCCCCACACCGCATTGGTGACCAGATTGCCCGACCAGCTATGCGCCAGTTCATGCGCGACCAGCCCGGTCAGGCTGCGGTCGCCCGCGATGAAGGTGGGTGTGAGGAACGTCATCACCGGGTTTTCCATCCCGCCATAGGGGAAGGCCGGGGGCAGTACGATCATGTCATAGCGGCCCCAGCGATAGGGGCCGTACAGCGCCTCTGCGGCCACCACCATATCTTCGGTATCGGCAACCTCGTAATGCGCGCGGTCGAGCACTGATGGCTCCGCCCATACGCCGGTGCGTGGGCCGATAGCCTTGAAATCGATATCGCCAGCGGCGATCGCGATCAGATAGGGCGGCACCGGCTTGTCCATCACAAAGTTGAACGCGCGGCGTCCGTCGCCCAGATCCTCAGGCTCGCCCTGCCGCACGCCCGACATCACCACGTCGAGCGGTTTGGGCGCGGTAACGCGCGCTTCCCAGGTCTGGCGGATGCCGGGGCTATCCTGCGTGGGTATCCAGCTGCGGTTGAGGATCGCCTGCCCCTGGCTGAACAGATAGGGATGAACGCCGCCAGCGGTCTGTTCGGGGCTCAGCCATTGCAGCGCCTCGGCACAGGCGGGGGCCATGTACTGGATGGTCACGTGACGCGCCGTGCCCAGCGCAATTGTCAGCGGCGCGCCTTTCTCGCCATCGGCAGCGGCTGTGCCCAGCGTGAAAGGCAGATCATTGCCGCGCCCATCGGTGACGCGGGCGATTTCCAGACCATTGCTGTCGAGCACTATTTCACTGGCGCCCGGCTGGGCAAGGATGTCGAGATCAGCGGTCCCGCCCACGCGGCTGGTGTCGAAATCCAGCGCCAGATCCAGCGCCACATGCGTCACCCGCGCAACCTGCGGCTGCGCATAGGTCGAACTGTCCAGCGCATCGGCAGTCGTCAGGATCGGAGCAACCAGCGCCTCGCGCGGCGCATCCATGTCGGTGTTCATGGTGGTGCAAGCGGTGCTGGCAAGCAGCATGCTGACGGCAAGGGCGACACGGCGCATGGTATTCTCCGGATTGAAAGATTGTGTGCGATACAACGTCTGAATGCCGCGCTGGTGCCGCGCTGCGCCCGCAGGCGCAAGCCCTGTGCAGGAATAGCGGCACCAATGGCGAGCGATGCGCGCTGCCAATTAACGCTGGCAATCCTTGGCCCGCCGCCATATCGTGAACGTTAACAATCAGGGAGAGAGCGATGCGCCATTGGAACCGGATGCCCGTCTTGACCGCGCTGGCAGTTGGCCTGTCGCTCGCCCAGCCCGCCGCGCTGAGCGCGCATGAACCACCAACCGAAGGCGAGCGTCCGCTGCTGTTCGCCGACGAGTTTGACGCCCCGTCACTCGACCGGGCGAAGTGGAACGTGATCGGCCCCGATTTCTGGGTCAACAATGAACAGCAAGCCTATGTGGACGATCCCGCGACAGTCGGCTTTGCACAGGACATTGCCGGGGCCGCTGGCGGCGTCCTGATGCTGCGCCCGCTGTACAAACCCGGTGTCGATCCCAAGGCCGACCGCAAGGCTGATTTCGTATCCGGCCGGATCGACAGCCGGGACAAGTTCGACTTCACCTATGGCCGCGCCGAAGCGCGCATCAAAATGCCCGATGCAGTGGGCGTTTGGCCCGCCTTTTGGCTGCTGGGCAATGGCCAATGGCCCGACACTGGCGAGATCGACATCATGGAATATGTCGGAGAGAAAGACTGGATCGGCGTGGCACTGCACGGCCCCGGCTATTCGGGCGAAACCCCGATAGTGAACAAGTTCTTCTTTCCCGAAGGTGTCGACGCCGCCCAGTGGCACGATTACGCCGTCGAATGGACGAAGGATGCGATCCTGTTCGAAGTCGACGGACGTGTAACCTACCGTGTGACCCGCCCGATGGTGGAATATTACGGCAAATGGCGCTTCGACACGCCCAAGCACATCATCCTCAATTTCGCGATTGGCGGGGCTTACCCGTTCAAGACCAACGGTATCGAGGCACCCTATAACGGCATGCCCGCCGAGACGGTCGAGCAGATCAAGACCGGCAACGTCGCCATGCTGGTCGATTGGGTCCGTGTGTGGGGGCCGAAAGACGCTCCTGTGGATTAAGCGATCAGGTCCACACCGCCTCGGGGGGCAGGCTCATCAGGATCGCATCGATATTGCCGCCTGTTTTCAGGCCGAACAGTGTGCCGCGATCATAGACCAGGTTAAACTCGGCATAACGCCCGCGCCATTCCAGTTGTTGCAGCTTGTCGGCATCGCTGAAAGCGCTTCCCATCCGGCGGCGCACCAGCTTGGGATAGATGTCGAGGAACGCTTCCCCCACATCTTTGGTGAAGGCGAAATTACGCGCGAACGCAGCATCGTCGGGGCATTCGAGATGGTCGTAGAATATCCCCCCCACCCCGCGATGGACGCCGCGGTGCGGGATATAGAAATATTCATCCGCCCATTTTCTGAAGCGTTCGTAATAGGTCGGGTTATGCGCGGCACAGGCAGCGCGGAACCGGGCGTGGAAATCCTCGGTATCTTCGGCATAGGGCAGCGGCGGATTAAGGTCCGCGCCGCCGCCGAACCACGCCTTGCCAGTGACCAGGAACCGCGTGTTCATATGCACCGCTGGAACATGCGGATTGGCCATGTGCGCCACCAGGCTGATGCCCGTGGCGGTGAAGCCCGGACTGTCGGCGCTGGCCCCGTTGATGGTTCCGGCAAATTCCGGCGCGAAGGCCCCGCGCACGGTCGACACATTGACGCCGACCTTTTCAAACACCCTGCCCTTCATCAGCCCGCGCATGCCGCCGCCGGGGTCGGGATTGCCCTCCTCCTCACGGTGCCATTCGGCAAAATCGAAAGCGGCATCGGAGCCGGCCTCGCGCTCGATGGCTTCAAATTCGTTGCAAATGCGGGTGCGCAGGGCTTCGAACCAGTTCCGGGCCTGCTCTGTCTGATTGGTAAGGTCGGTCATGCCAAGAGCCTTGCCATCGCCGAAACGCTGCGGCAATAGCCTGCTATGGTTCCCCTTTCGTTCGCTGGTGAAGAATGGCTCCTGACAGAGGGCCGTGCGCTGTATTGGCCGCGCGAGCGCGCTTTGCTGGTGGCTGATCTGCATCTGGAAAAGGGCAGCTTTTTCGCCCGGCACGGCCAGATGATCCCGCCCTATGACAGCCGCGAGACGCTGGAGCGCGTGGCGCTGGCCATTCGCGAAACGGGCGCGCGCCGGGTCATCACGCTGGGCGACAATTTTCACGATTCGCAGGGCTCTGCCCGGTTGGAGCCGCACGCCTGCGGAATGCTGGAGGCGCTGACCAAGGCAGTCGACTGGGTATGGATCACCGGCAATCACGATCCAGATATGGAGGCGCGCTGCGGCGGCACGCTGGCCGAGGAGTTGGAACTGTCGGGCGTAATCCTGCGCCACCGTGCGCAGGTGGGCGAGCTGCGTCCCGAACTGTCCGGCCATTACCATCCGCGCCTGCAGGTTACGCTGCGGCAGCGGCGCATCCGTCGCCCATGCGCAGTGGTCAGCGCTCAGGAGGGGCCGGACGGCGCGCCATCGGGCCGCATGATCCTGCCCGCATTTGGCGCCTATACCGGCGGTATGGACGCCGCCGACCCGGCGATCCTCAAGGCCATGCAACCCGCTGACCAGATCGACGCGGTCCTGCCTGCCGGCGGGCGTCTGGCGACCTTTCCGCTGTGGCGGCGCGCGGCCTGATCGCCACGTATTTCAAGTAATCTGCGGTGCAGCTGCAACAAACCCTTCCGAATCCCCGCGTCCATGCCTACATAGCGCGCCATCAACCTCGGCAATTTCAGGAGATCGATCCATAGCCCGTCCACCCCGGCGCAGTATGCAGCCCCCCGTCAAGAGCGGCCCGCGCTTTGACACCATGATTCAAGTCCCCAAGGTCCGCGTGATTGATCACGAAGGCGAGAACCTTGGCGTGATGATCACCCGCGAAGCGATGGAACAGGCGAACGAGCTTGGCCTGAACCTCGTCGAAGTGTCCCCCACCGCGGACCCGCCGGTGTGCAAATATCTCGATGTCGGCAAATATCGCTACGAGGCGCAGAAGAAGGCGAACCTCGCGCGTAAGACCCAAAAAACGCAAGACATCAAAGAGATCAAGATGCGTCCCAACATCGACACGCACGATTATGACGTGAAGATGCGGAACGTGAACAAGTTCATCGACGAAGGCGACAAGGTGAAAGTCACCCTGCGTTTCCGTGGCCGAGAAATGGCGCATCAGGAGCTGGGCTTGAACCTGCTCCGCCGCGTGCAGGACGATGTCGCCGAAACCGCCAAGGTCGAAGCGTTTCCCCGGCTGGAAGGCCGGCAGATGGTCATGGTTCTCGCACCCAAATAGGCGCGTGTCCCTTGCAGCGAAAACCGACCGGCGGGGCAAAGCATTGCGCCGCCGGTTGTTTTTGCCTGCAATCGACCAACCCCCCGCCCCGCTCCACCAGCAGCATTGAATATCATCCGTCACCCGCTTAGGCTGCGGTAAGCAGGGTCGTGAATTTCCTGCAATTCCCAGCGATTGCCCGCATTATCAGTGGCGATCCCCACCCGCATTTTTCCGGGACGCTTTTGACGATGAAAACCTTTGCGCTCACTCTCGCCGGCCTGTCGGTCGCCATGCTTCAGCCAGATATGGTGCAGGCGCAATCCGCCCCCGCGCCAGATGTTCTGCAGGCTTCTCCCGACGCCAGCTTTGCACGCTTCACGCCCCGCGACATGACCAGCAACACCCGCATCGACTATGATTTCTGGGATAACCAGCTGCGCTATATGGTGCTGTGGATGGGCCCTTCGACACGGCAGGGCGCCTCCAAGCCCTATGCTTCCACTGGAACGCGCCGGGTGTATGGCCACGATTCGCGCTATCGTCTCGAAGGTAACCGCATAATCTTCTCGTTTCTCGAAGATGGGTTCAAAGCCTCACTCGCCGAATATCGCGCCGACCTTGAGCAGACAGCGAATGTAGTCGATATCGCCACCCTGCCCCGTAACGAGCAGCTGGCGTTTTGGATCAATTTGCATAACGCAGCAGTTACTGATGCGATTGCACAGATCTATCCCGTGACATCACCGGACCGCGCCAAGCTGAACGGTGACAAGCGCCCACTCGACGAAACGCCCTTCATTACTGTCAACGGCGTGCAGATGAGTCCGCGCGATATCCGCACCAAAATCGTCTATCCCAATTGGGATGATCCGCGCGTCATTTACGGCTTTTTCCGTGGTGACATAGGTGGGCCGTCCATCCAGCGCCAGGCCTATACCGGCCAAAACGTCAGCGGCCTGCTCGCCGAATCTGCGCGCGAGTTCGTGAATTCGCTGCGCGGTGTCGAAAGTTATGGCGGCTCGCTGCTGGTCTCTAAGATCTACGAGGAAGCGGCCGGGTTCTACTTCCCGGATGGCGATGCAAGCTTGCGCAAGCACCTTCTCAAATTTGCCGATGAGCCGGTTGCTGAACTAATCGCCAGCAAGGACAGCACAAAATACAATGATTACGCGTCGGACATTGCCGATCTTGCGGGCGGCGAGCGAGAGCCCAGCTATAATTACGTCGAAATGGATGAGAATTCGGGAGGCCTCCCAATCTCGCAATCAATCCGGCGGATGCTGTTCGAGCGCGCGCAGAAATATGACAAGCTGCGCCGTGACGAACGCATTGGTCAGGTGACCGTGATCCTGGGCGAGCTGCCTGATGGCGACGGGCAGGTCAACGAAGTCGACTAGGGCTCGTTTCGCGCCGTTCATCGCACCTATTCCCGCACTAGCAATTGGCGTTTGCTGCCGCGCTTGCTAGCAGGCGGGAACGGGGGATGAGGGGTACGATGACCGCAGGACGGATTGGGTTTATTGTCGGCTTAGCCGCGCTGCTGCTGACAATTGTGCTGCCGCTCCCGGCGGGGATGGAGCGCGGAGCGTTTGTGACGGCCGGGCTGGTCGTGCTGATGGCCGCCTGGTGGATGACCGAGGCGATCCCGCTGACCGCAACCGCGCTGATGCCGTTTCTGGTCCTGCCATTTGCCGGGGTGATGTCCGCCAAGGAAACCGCCGGCGCGTATTATTCGGATATTCTGTTCCTGCTGCTGGGCGGCGCGTTCATTGCGCTGGCGATTGAGAGGACCGGACTGCACCGCCGTCTGGCGCTGGGCATCTTGCGGCTGACGGGCGAGAATGTCGGCCCGCGCGGATTGCTGCTGGCTTTTATGGCGAGTGCCGCGATCCTGTCGATGCTGATCTCCAATACCTCGACCGCGCTGATCATGATGCCGATGGCGTTGGCGGTACTGGCTGGCGGCGAGTCCTCAAGCAGCCAGGCGGTAGGACAAACAGAAACGCCCTCAAGCAGCGAAGCGGTAGGACAACCAGACACACCCCCCACACTACACAACAAAAATGGACTTTCCGGCGCGCTGCCGATGGGGATTGCCTTTGCTGCCAGCATCGGCGGTCTGGGCACATTGGTCGGCAGCCCGACCAATGCCATCGCGGTGGGCCTGCTGGACGAGCTGGCGGGGGTTCGCATCAGCTTTGCCCAGTGGGCAATGTACGGCATCCCCATCGTCGTGTTGGGCATCCCGCTGGCCGCGTGGATCATCGCGCGGGTGCAGCGGGTGACGGAGCATCCCTTCAACGTCGCCTCCGCCCGCGCCGCCATCGACACCCATTCGGCATGGTCGACCGCTGAGAAGCGGCTGGTCCCCATTGTCGCGGTGACATTCCTGCTGTGGATGGGTCAGATCTGGCTCAAGCCGCTGCTGCCCGATGGCTCGCTGACCGATGGCACCATTGCCATTATCGCCAGCCTGGCCTTGTTCCTGCTGCCCGACGGATCGGGCCGCCCGCTGCTGGTGTGGGAAGAGGCTGACCGCGCGCCGTGGGGCGTGATCATGATGTTTGGCGGCGGACTGGCGCTGGCGGCGGGCATGGGCAAAAGCGGGCTGGCGACATGGCTGGGGCAGGAATTGCTGCCGCTGCAATATGCGCCGCTGTTACTGGTCGCGCTGGCGATTGTGGCCATGGTCATCGTGATCACCGAATTCGCCAGCAATGTGGCCACCGCCAGTGCGTTCATACCGATCGTTGCCAGCCTGGTGGTCGCGCTGGGTGTGGACCCGCTGCTGCTGGCCATGCCTGCCGCGCTGGCGGCCAGCTGGGGCTTTATGCTGCCTGCCGGGACCGGCCCCAATGCCATCGCCTGGGCCACCGGACGCATCCGTATCGGCAGCATGGTGCGCGCAGGGCTGATGCTGGATATTGTCGGCGTGGTGCTGATTGTCGGCACAGTGTGGGCAGTGCAGACGCTTGTGACTTGAAAAGGCGCAGCACGCTCCGTAATCGGTCTGACGTAGCGGCAATGGCGGAGATGCGTTCCTGAGGAGGTTAGGAACGGGTGCCCCGGAACCTCACCAGCTCCCGCCTTCCTGGGAGCGTTTGCACAGGAAGGAATTCGCCCATGAGCGATTCGCCCATCGACCGCGCCGCACCGCGCAAGGCACCCAAACCCGAAGTCACCAAGATCGCCGGACGCGAACTGAAGCCCGCCACGCTGATGATGGGTCACGGCTATGATCCCACGCTGTCCGAAGGCAGCCTGAAGCCGCCGATCTTCCTGACCAGCACCTTCGCGTTCGAAAGCGCAGCGGCAGGCAAGCATCATTTCGAAGGCATCACCGGCAAACGTCCGGGCGGCGCCGACGGACTGGTCTATTCACGCTTCAACGGCCCCAATCAGGAAATCCTGGAAGACCGGCTGGGCATCTGGGACGGCGCCGAGGATGCGCTGTCCTTCTCCAGCGGCATGACCGCGATCTGCGTGCTGATGCTGGCTTATGCCGCTCAGGGCGATGTGATTGTCCATTCCGGCCCGCTCTATGCCGCATCCGAAGGCTTCGTTGCCAAGGTGCTGAGCAAGTTCGGCGTCACCTATATCGATTTCCCCGCCGGGGCCACGCGCGAGCAGCTGGACGCGGTGATGGACCGCGCGAAGACACAGGCGGACGAGCAGGGCGGCAAGGTCTGCATGGTGTATCTGGAAAGCCCCGGCAATCCGACCAATGCGCTGGTCGATGTCGAGGCGGTGCGCGATGCGCGCAATGCCGCGTTTGGCACAGACGGCCCGCCGATCGCCATCGACAACACCTTCCTGGGCCCCTTGTGGCAGCGGCCGCTTGATCAGGGCGCGGATATTGTGGTGTATTCGCTGACCAAATATGTCGGCGGTCATTCCGATCTGGTCGCCGGATCGATTGCCGGCGCGAAGAAGTGGATGAACCCGGTGCGCGCGCTGCGCAACACGATGGGCGGCATCTGTGATCCCAACACCGCATGGATGCTGCTGCGCAGTCTGGAAACCGTCGAATTGCGGATGCAGCGCGCGGGCGAGAATGCCGCCAAGGTGTGTGAATTCCTGGCAAGCCACCCCAAGGTCGAGGGGCTGGGTTATCTCGGCATGATCAAGGATGCGCGCCAGCAGGATATCTACGACCGCCATTGTCAGGGAGCGGGTTCAACCTTCTCGCTGCTGCTCAAGGGCGGCGAGGCGGAATGCTTTGCCTTCCTCGACGCGCTCAAGATCGCCAAGCTGGCGGTAAGCCTGGGCGGGACCGAGACGCTGGCCAGCCATCCGGCCAGCATGACGCATCTGTCGGTTGCCGAAGGCCGCCGTGCGGAGCTGGGAATTGGTGACAATCTGGTGCGGATCAGCATTGGCATCGAAGACCCGGATGATCTGATCGCCGACTTTGAACAGGCGCTCGAACAGGTCTGATCACCCGGTGAAAATTGGTTTCCTCGCCTGCGCCGCGACGCTGCCCGATGGCGGGGCGGAGCGGCGCGGCGATGCCTATGAGCATGACCTCGAAGTGGCGGCATTGCGTCCGCCCTTCGCGGCGCATGGCATGGAAGTGGTGGAGCTGGACTGGCGCAGCCCGATCGAGAGTTTCGACGGGCTTGCGCTGGTCCTGCTCGGCACCGCATGGGATTATCAGGACCACCCCGAGGAGTTTCTCGCGCGGCTTGAGGCGCTGGCGGCGCGCGGGATTGCCGTGTGCAATCCGCCCGAAATCGTCCGCTGGAATGGTGACAAGAAGTATTTGCAGGATTTGTCCGCACGCGGCGCAGTGACTGTGCCCACGCTGTGGCATGATGATGTCGGGCGCGGCGAAATTGCAGCGGCTCTGGCACATTTCGGCACCGACCGGGTCGTGGTCAAACGGCAGGTGGGCGCGGGCGGGCTGGGCCAGCACAGTTTCCGCGTGGATGATTTGCCCGCCGCGGACTGGCGGATGGGCCATGCGGCGATGATCCAGCCCTTTCTGCCTGCCGTGGTTGAAGAAGGCGAGTTCACCTTTGTCTTTATCGATGGGGAATTTTCACACGGCGTGCATAAGCAGGCCGCGCCGGGCGAATACCGCATCCAGTCACTCTATGGCGGTTGGGAGAGCGATTATACGCCGGCGCCCGCGGATCTGGCGCGGGCGCAGGCAGTGGTTGCCGCGCTGCCATTTGATAATCCGCTCTATTGCCGCATCGATATGGCGCGTCTGCCCGGCGGCGAACTCGCAGTTATGGAGGCGGAGATGATCGAACCTTACCTATACCCGGAACAGGGTCCGGGGATGGGCGCAGCACTGGCAGCGGTGATTGCGCGGCGGCTGGCATAGCGCTGATTGTCCTTAGCGGTCAGACCTGATGCTGATCGCCTTGATCTGACCGGCTCTGCGATACCGCTGCGGGCATGATATGATCAAGCCCGAACGCTTCGATTGCCGAACTTGGCAAGGCTCCGATAAACCGTACCCCGGCCTCATTGCCTTCAGCCCACACAATTTGCCCCGCTATATGCGTCCGTTCGCCAATATCGAATACAATGGTTGATCCCGGCATCGCGATATCGTCGATCAATTCGATCCGGCAGCCTTCGGGCGACGCATCACAAATAAAAGCGCGGGCCGGGCGGGCCGGTGTGCGGCAATGCAGGATGATGTCGGTGACCCGACGTTCGGATTCTCGGCGTTCCAAAATTCCACCTCCCCAACAATTCTGCAGGGGACTATACGTAAACAATTGTTAAAAAGCAATGAAACCCAAGTAATCACAAAAATTGTCGTATTTATACAATTTTCTATCGGGCTTTATTTAACCGTTCCACACGCGACGTTCTTCGGCGGACTTCAAAATCTCGTAAGATAACTGTAACTTACGGAACTCTTCCGCAGCCTCTGCATCGCCCGGGGCGACATCGGGGTGGACGGTCTTGGCTTTTTCACGCCACGCTTTCTTGATCGCAGCGAAATCGGCATCGGCTTCCAGACCAAGCACTTCCAGCGCGCGCATTTCGTCGACAGTGCGGCTGCCATCGCCGCTGCCCGACCAGCCATAATGCTGCGCCTCGGCATAGCCGGTGTTGTCGCGGCGTTCGGCCTGTGCGCGTTCTTCACGCTCGGCCTTGTCCAGACCTTCGAAATAATCCCATTTCGAATTGTACTCCGCCGCGTGCTTCTGACAGAAATGCCAGCGATCGGGACTGTTGGGGGCCTTGGGCGCGGGGCATTCGCCCGCTTCCTCACACCCGTGCCGGTCACACAGCTTGATGGTCACGGCGTCGCGCGCGCTTTCATAACCGCGCCAGCGGGGAAAACCCCAGTCATTGGTACGGCGCGGCTTAGCCACGATGGGTGATCGTCATGATTTTGGCGGGCATGGGCGCCTATCTAACCCTCCGGGCGATTGGCGCAAGGGCGATGCCCGGTTGGCTTGCTGTGTTTACAATTCCAGGAACCAGTTGCAATTTGAAATGTTGCAGTGCAATGATTGGTTTACTTTCTGCAAGTAGGACGACCCAGATATGAGCAAGCAACTGACCCTGTCCGCCACCGCTGCGGTTTTGAGCATGGCGCTGGTCGCCGTCGTGACCAGCTTTGGCGGCTTTTCGGGCGAACCCGCCGGGCAGCTGGCGGGCAATGCGCCGCTGTTCGGGTTGACGGTCACGCGTTAAACGCCCGTAGTACATGCGGCACACAAAACGGCCCGCCTTTCGCAAGGCGGGCCGTTTGTCGTTAAAGCGGCGGTGATCAGTTGATCGTGACGGTCGCCGCGCGGCGGTTCTGCGCCCACGATCCTTCGTCCGAACCCAGCGCGACCGGGCGTTCCTTGCCATAGCTCAGCGTGCGGATACGGCTCGCCGGAATGCCCAGGCTGGTCAGGTAATTCTTCGCTGCGTTGGCGCGGCGTTCACCCAGCGCGAGGTTGTAATCGCGCGTGCCGCGCTCATCGCAATGCCCCTCCACCGTGAACATCACATCAGGATATTGCGCGAAATATTGCGCCTGACGCTGCAATTTGGCGGCATCTTCGGAATCGACATTGAATCGGTCGGTATCGAAATAGATCACCGTGTTCGACATCCCGACCGCATCGGTGAAATGCTGCTGAGAACCCACGCCCGGCCCGGTCGCAATCGGGGTGACCGGCGTAGTGTCGGTATTGTCCATCGGCGGCGGGGGCAGTTCTTCGGGGGCCTTTTTCTGGCAAGCGGCCAGACTGGCGGTCCCGGCAAGAAGCATGATGGCAGCGAAACGCGTATTCATAGGCTGTCCCCTTTTAAACAGCGGTGGCAAGGCAAGGTGGCACTTTAATTCGACCCATTAAATCAATGCAATCACGGCAGGATCGGTCCCCACGCCGGGTCCGAGGCATCCACCGGAGTGGGCAGGCGACGTTCGTTCTCGCCGGTCAGGTCAACCTGCCACAGCGAGGTGCGGCCCGAACCGCGCTCGGTCCGGAAATACTGGATGATCCGGCCATTGGGCGCCCATGTCGGCGCCTCGTCCTGCCAGCTATTGGTCAGATAGCGCAGATTGCGGCCCGCCGGGCTCATCACTGCAATGCGGAAATTGCCCGCAATATGCGTAAAGGCCACCTGATCGCCGCGCGGGCTCCATTCCGGCGTCGCAGCGCGGCCACCGAAGAAGGACAGCCGCCGCTGGTTCGAACCATCGGCATTCATGATATAGATCTGCTGGCTGCCCGAACGGTCGCTTTCGAACACGATCTGGCGGCCATCGGGGGAATAGGACCCGCCGATATCGATACCCGGCGTATCGGTCAGCCGCTCGCTTCGGCCACCGCGCGCGCTGACGCGGTAAATGTCGGTATTGCCGCCCACCGCCATCGAATACAGCACATGGCGTCCATCCGGGCTCCAGCGCGGCGCGAAGGTGGGATCGGTGTTCTGCACCACCAGCGTCTGTTTGCCGGTACCGATATCATAGACATAGATGCGCGGATTGCCGTCGACATAGCTGAGATACAGCAGCTGGCGGTAATCGGGCGAATAGCGCGGCGTCAGGGCGGTTGAGCGGCCCGTGGTGATGAAGCGGTGGTTGGCCCCGTCGCTGTCCATGATCGCCAGCCGCTTGCTGCGGTTATCTTTGGGGCCGGTTTCCGCGATATAGGCGATGCGGCTGTCGAAGAACGGGCTTTCACCGGACAGCCTAGAATAGATCAGATCGGCGCATTTGTGCGCGGCGCGGCGCCAGTCGGCGGCGGGCACCACCCAGCCTTCGCGCACCAGCTGGCTCTGCAGCGCCATGTCATAGAGATAGCAGCCGACGGTGAGCTTGCCGTCGCTCCGTCCGCGAACATAGCCGTGAACCAGCATTTCCGCGCCCCGGTTCGACCAGGTGCCGAAATTGGGTGCGGTGATCTCGCCAAAGCCGGGCTGCGGCAGCGCGTCGGGGCCGGTGGGCTTGAACAGGCCGTTGTTTTTCAGATCAGCCGTGATGACCCGCGCCAGCTCCTTGCCCAGCGCGGCGGTGCCGTTCTGATTGGCGGGCGTGGGCACATTGGCATCGGTCGCAAAGCCGGGGATCGCAATGCCCAGATCGTCGAGATTGCCTTCGAAGGAGACATTGACCGACAGGCCCTCGCCCTCTTCGATGGTCTCGACCTCGCCGCCTTCGGGAACCGGCTGGCCAAGATCCTGGTTCTGCGCCGCGAGCGGGGCGGCGATCAACGCGAATGATGCGAAAAAGAGTTTCTTCATTGAGCCAGCTTCCAATCCAGATTGGCAGTAATCACCTTCCAAGCTTCGTAATACTCGCCCGGCAAGTCGAATGGGGCCGCCAGTTGCACAGCACGGACGGCCTGTTCACCGTGCCGCCCGGCCTGCGCGCTATTGGTGGCGTTGACACCGGTCTGGCGCACCACCTGCGGCTTGCCCGCCAGAGAGCCGTCGGCGTTGAGACGAAACTTCACGAAAGACACGATGCGTTCGACATCCTGACCATTGGGCGGCGACCAATGCGGCTTGATCTGTCGCGCCACCGCCTGCCCGATGGACGCCTTTGCGCTCGCCCCGATCTGCGAGGCCGGAGTGCGGGTTTCGCTGGTCGTGGCGCTCTCGCCAGCACCGGCCAGAAAATTATCACCCACGCGTGACCCGCCCGCTTTGGGGGCAGGCTTGGGCTTGGGAGGCGTGGTGGTGCGCGGCGGATCGGGGCGGCGGCGCGGGCGCGTGTCGGGCCGGGCAGCGGCGCTGGGCACCGGGACCGGCGGCTGGACGCGCGTTACCGGGCGTTCGACCGGCTGCGCCACGGGGCGTTCTTCCGGCGGAGAGATTGCGGGATTGTCGTCAAGCACCGGAGCCTGAGCCGCGCGGCTTTCGGCCACCGGATCGGGCGCGGTGGCGGACAGGCCGACATCTTCGGCCAGGCTTACGGTCATGCGTTCGGGCGTCAGCACCGGCTCGCGCGTGTCGGGCTGGAGCAATAACGCAGCGACCACCAGCACATGCAGGCCCAGCGCCACCAGCAAGCCGGCGCGTTCCTCTGTCCTGAAGGTGCCTGATGTCATTTCCATAGCGCTACGGACCGTCCGATGAACCGCTGTTGACCGGCGCAGGCGCCCCGCCATTGGTAATCAGCGAAATCCGGTTCAGCCCGGCGCGGTTCAGCTCGCCCATCACCGCCATCACCCGGCCATAGTCCAGCGCCCGGTCGGCGCGCAGCGTGATGTCGGGGCCAGTCCCGCCGGTGCGCGGCAGGCTGGCGAGCGCGTCTGGCAATCCGCCCACCGCCACGCGGTTGTCGTCGATATAGACGAAACCTTCGGCATCCAGGCTGATCGTCACCTGCTGGCTGTCCTGCGGCAGCGCATTGGCGCGGCTGTCGGGCAGGTCGATAGGCACACCGGCGGTCAGCAGCGGCGCAGTGACCATGAATATGATCAGCAGCACCAGCATCACGTCGACCAGCGGGGTGACGTTGATCTCGGACATGGGCCGCCGCCTTCCGCCCCTGCGGCCCCGGCGTCCCCCACCCCCCGATGCAAACCCCATCGCCATTTACTTGGCTTCCAGCTGGCGGCTGAAAGTGGCGTTCAGCTTGTCGGCAAAGCGTTGCAGCTGCGCCTCGTACCGGTCCACCGTATGGCTGAAACGGTTGTAGGCGATCACGGCGGGAATCGCGGCGAACAGGCCGATGGCGGTGGCAAACAATGCCTCGGAAATACCCGGCGCGACCACTGCGAGCGAGGAGCTTTCCTGCGCGCCGATCTGGAAGAAGCTGTTCATGATGCCCCACACCGTGCCGAACAGCCCGACAAAGGGCGCTACCGAGCCGACCGTGGCGAGGAAATTTAGACGCTCGGCGATATCGTCCGCCTCTAGCGCGATCTGGCTGTCCATGCCCCCGGCAATCCGCTGGCGCAGCGCTTCGGGATCGCGCACGCCGGTCTTGGTCGAGCGCCGCCATTCGCCCACTGCCGCCTGCGCCACGCGGGCGCTGGGAATGTCCTTGCCGCCGCGTTCGGACATGAAACGGTCGAAGCTTTCGGCCTGCCAGAACTCGCTTTCATAATCGCGCGTGCGGCTGCGCAGCCGCCCCATGCGCAGCGAGAATGACACGATGATCATCCACACCCACACGCTGGCCAGCAGCAGGCCCGCCATCACCACCTGCACCACAATATCGGCATCAAGGAACAGGCGGAGCGGATCGAGCCGCGTCGGGGCGGCGGCGGCGAGCAGGGAAAGGGCTGTCATGTGTCCTCTTGGGTTTTAAAGGTGTCAAAGGCGGCGCGCCATGCGGCAGGCTGGCGGATCGGTTTGCCATCGGGGGAGACAAAGCCGACACGCAGCTGCGCCTCGGCCAGCAGATCATCGCCGCGCCGGGCAATCTGGTGCATCCGGCAACTGGCGGCGCGCATTTCGGTGCAGCGCGTTGCGATCAGCACATCGTCATCCAGCCGCGCGGGGCGCAGATATTTCAGCGTGATTTCGGAAACCGCATAGGCCCCCTCGCCCGCCTCGATCGCGGCGCGCTGGTCAATCTCCAGCCGCCGCAGCAGATCGGATCGCGCGCGTTCAAACCAGCGCAGATAATTGGCGTGATAGGTGATGCCCGACAGGTCGGTATCCTCGTAATAGACGCGCACCGCATAAAGGTGGCGGCTGCCGTCGATCAGGCCGTCGGGAGGGTGGGGCAAGGTCATGTTTCGCGCCGCCTTTATCCCAGTGGCGAGTCGCTGGGCAACTGCAAACGACCAAACGGGCACTGCGGGCGACGGGCGGCGTCTATCGGGGCGGTCGAGAGTGCCTGTTAGCGGCGCAGGATCATCGGGCCCAGCGGCTGACCGCCAAACAGATGGACGTGCAGATGCGGCACTTCCTGTCCGCCATGCACGCCGGTATTGGCCAGCAGGCGATAACCCGGCTCCACCAGCCCCTTGTCACGCGCCACCATGCCCACCGCGCGCACGAAACCGGCGATTTCCTCGGCGTTGGCGCGGGCAGAAAAATCATCCCAGCTGACATAGGCACCCTTGGGGATCACCAGCGTGTGGATTTCGGCCTGCGGATTGATATCTTCAAACGCCAGCGCCCATTCGTCTTCATACACGCGGTTGCACGGGATTTCGCCGCGCAGGATTTTCGCGAAGATATTGGCATTGTCATAGGGCTGTGTGGGATCGATCGGCATTATTCGCTCCGGCTGGCTTTTTCCGCGATGCCCGATGTGCCTTCACGCCGGTCAAGCTCGGCGCAAACCTCGGCCAGCGGAATATCGCGCGCGCGCAGCAGCACCATCAGGTGGAAGATCAGATCGGCTGCTTCGCCGACCACATCCTGCCGGTCATGCGCCAAGGCCGCAACGGCTGTTTCAACCGCCTCCTCGCCCACTTTGCGCGCGATTTCGGGCAGGCCCTTGGCAAGCAGTCTGGCGACATAGCTGGCGGAGGGATCGCCGCCCTGACGCTGGGCGATCACGGTTTCCAGAGTGGTGAGTGTATCCATTGCCTGCGCGCTATGGACGCAGGCGCGCGCTGCGGTCAACGGTTCGGCGATATCGAAGGGGTCAGGCTCAATCGGCGTGGCGGTTAAGCAGGAAGCGTCCAATTAAAATCCCGGCAAGACCCACGGCCACCATCGTCGCCAGCGTGGGTTCGGACAGCTGCGCGGCCAGACCTGCGGCCCCGCTCATATCGGCAAATTGCGCTGCTAAAGAGACGATCTGACTGCTCACGATTGTGTCTGTAGCACAGCTGCAAGGGCGCTGCATTGTATCCATGCGAAATGTCCCGCCCGGAGACACTGACGCCCGTTTCAGCCCCGCGCGGGCAATCCGGCAGCGCGCAGCGCGTCATGCGCTTCGGCAATCGTGTGCTGGCCGAAATGGAAAATCGACGCGGCCAGCACCGCGCTGGCGTGCCCCTGCCGCACCCCTTCGACCAGATGATCCAGCGTGCCGACCCCGCCGCTGGCAATCACCGGGATGCCAACCGCATCGGCGATGGCGCGGGTTAGGCCCAGATCGTAACCGCGCTTCGTCCCGTCGCCATCCATCGACGTGACCAGCAATTCGCCCGCGCCCAGCTCTGACAGACGGCACGCGTGTTCCAGCGCATCCAGACCGGCGGCGCGGCGGCCGCCGTGGGTGAAGATTTCCCAGCGGTCCCCAACGCGGCGCGCATCGACGCTGGCGACCACGCACTGGCTGCCGAATTTGCCTGCGATATCGGCGACCAGCTCGGGCCGCTCAACCGCTGCGGAATTGACTGCAATCTTGTCCGCGCCTGCCAGCAACAATGCGCGCGCATCCTCTACGCTGCGCACCCCGCCGCCCACGGTCAGCGGCATAAAACACACCTCTGCCGTGCGCCGGACGATATCGAGCAAGGTGCCGCGCCCTTCATGCGTGGCCGAGATATCGAGAAAACACAGCTCGTCCGCACCCGCCGCATCATAGGCCTGCGCCTGCTCCACCGGATCCCCCGCATCGCGCAGATCGACAAAGTTTACCCCCTTCACCACACGCCCGTCGCGCACATCGAGGCAGGGAATGACGCGGATGCGGACAGTCATCAGCGCGCTGCCATTGCCAGCGCCGCGCTCAGGTCCAGACGCCCTTCGAACAGCGCGCGGCCTGTTATCACGCCTTCAATGCCCTCGTGTGCGTGCAGCGACAGGACGTGGATATCGTCCAGCCCCTTGACCCCGCCACTGGCGATCACGGGGATGTCGACGCGGCGGGCAAGCTCCAGCGTCGCATCGATGTTCACGCCCTTGAGCAGGCCGTCGCGCCCGATATCGGTGAACAGCAGGCTGGCGACCCCGGCATCCTCGAACCGGCGGGCCAGATCGACCACGCCGACATCGGATACTTCGGCCCAGCCTTCGGTTGCCACCATCCCGTCCTTGGCATCCACCGCCACCACGATGCCGCCGGCGTATTCGCGCGCCATATCCTTGACGAAATCGGGATCCTTGAGCGCGGCTGATCCCATCACGATCCGCGCCACACCAGCCGCGAACCAGCCTTCGACGTCCGCGCGCGTGCGGATGCCGCCGCCCAGCTGGACGTAGCCTGGGAAAGCCGCGACGATGCGCTGCACCGCCTTGCGGTTCTGCGCGCTGCCGGCGAAGGAGCCGTCGAGATCGACGACATGGAGATGCTCCGCCCCCGCCCCGGCAAACAGCATGGCCTGCGCCGCCGGATCGTCACCATAGACGGTCGCGCGGTCCATATCGCCTTCGGCCAGCCGCACCACCTGGCCGCCCTTCAGGTCGATTGCGGGAAATATGATCATGGCTTCCACTCCAGGAAACGCGAAAGCAGCGACAGACCGAAAGCCTGGCTCTTCTCGGGATGAAATTGCACGCCCAGCAGATTGTCACGGCCAATCGCCGCCACCAATCCGCCGCCGTGGTCGGTCATCGCCAGCACATCGGCACCGCTGCTGGCGTGAAAATGATAGGAATGCAGGAAATAGGCCTCGCCCGTCTCGACCACCGGATGCCCGCGGGCGTGCGGCGTCAGCGCGACATCGTTCCAGCCCATATGCGGCACCTTGATAGAACTGTCGGCGGGCACAATCCGGCGCACTTCACCGCCGATCCAGTCCAGTCCCGGCGTCTCGCCATGCTCCAGCCCGCGCGTCGCCAGCAATTGCATCCCCACACAGATGCCCAGAAACGGCGCGCCGCCCACGAACACCCGTTCGTGCATCGCCTCCGCCGCTCCGGTCACAGCGCGTAATCCCTCGGCGCAGGCCTTGAACGATCCGACACCGGGCAGCACGATGCGGTCCGCCGCGCGCAGCACATCGGGATCGGCAGTCACCTGGACATGCGCGCCAACCTTGCGCAGCGCGTTTTCGACCGAATGCAGATTGCCCGCGCCATAATCGACCAGCGCGACGACTTCAGCCACCAAGCTGCCCCTTGGTGCTTGGGACCATCCCGCCCTTGCGCGGATCAACCTCGACTGCCGTGCGCAAGGCGCGGGCAAAACCCTTGTAGATGCTTTCGCAAATGTGGTGGTTGTTCTGGCCGTAAAGCAGTTCAATATGCAGCGTCAGCCCGGCAGTCTGCGCCACTGAATGGAACCAGTGTTCGATCAGTTCCGTGTCCCATTCACCCAATTTTTCCTGCGTGAACCCGGCGCGCCACACCAGGTAGGGGCGGCCCGAAATATCCAGCGCCACCCGTGCCAGCGTCTCGTCCATCGGCGAATAGGCCGCGCCGTAGCGCGCGATCCCGCCTTTGTCTCCCAGCGCCTGCGCCAGCGCCTGACCCAGCGCCAGCGCGCTGTCTTCGGTGGTGTGGTGCTGATCGACATGCAGATCGCCCGTCACCTGCATCGTCACATTGATCAGGGAATGGCGCGATACCTGTTCGACCATGTGATCGAGAAAGCCGATCCCGGTCGACACATCATAGGCCCCCGTCCCGTCGAGATTGACCTCGACCAGAATGCGGGTTTCTTCGGTGTTGCGTTCTATCCGGCCTGTTCGCATGGCCGCAGCGCTAGAGAGGATGATGCGCCTGCGCAAGACATCGCCGCATCATCGCCTCGCACGCCCCGCCGCTGTGGTCAGGGTAAAGCCGCAGTTAAAGCCCTTGACCCGCGCCGACCGGCGCTCCACCTACGCCCCATGAGCGAAGACACGCCCGACAGCCTGATCCCCTATGATGCCATCGTGCAGGAGGCCCTGCGCGCAGTGGTCGGCCGCGTGCTGAATGAAATTGTGGACGGCGGCAGCGAACTGCCCGGCAACCACCATTTCTACATCACTTTCAAGACCCACGCGCCCGGCGTCACCATTCCCGACAGCCTGCGCCAGCGGTTTCCCGATGAAATGACCATCGTGCTCCAGAACAAATTCTGGGACCTCAATGTGCGCGAGGATGGCTTTGGCGTCGGCCTGTCGTTCAATCAGGTCCCTGCCATGCTCGACATCCCTTACGCAGCGATCACGCAATTCGTCGATCCGGCGGTGGATTTCGGGCTGCAATTCCAGGCGACCGTCGCCGACATGGCACCCGCCCCCACCGATCTGGCTGGCAATGACGGGCTGGAACAGGGCGGGGATGACGGCGTTAAAGGAGCGGATGACGGCTCCAATGTCGTCACGGTCGATTTCGGCCGCAAGAAATAGCTGCCGGGGCCGACCCCGGCATGGCAAGGGGCACGACATGGCGAAGAAAGCCAAGCATATTACCGACACAATGGGCAAGAAAATCGCCAGAGCCGGGCGCAAGGCGTCCGATGAAAACACCGTACCCGGCCCCAGCACCGATCCTTCGACCAATCTGATCATCCATGACATCGTGTTGCGCAGCGCCGGGCGGCTGACCCGCCTGACGCTGGAAAAGGGCCTGCTGGGCCGCCGTTACGGCACCCGTTTTGCCAAGGATGTGGTCGAAAACCGCTCGCTGCTGCACACGCTGGCGGCTTATGGCGTTACCAAGCTGGCGACCCGTTCGCTGCCCGGTGCGGCGCTGGTCGGCGGCGGCCTGCTGGTCAAGACCATCTTCGACCGCAGCAAGTCCAAGCGCGCCGCCAAACGCGATGGCAACAGGGTGCTGCGCGAACAGGCCAAGGAATAAGGCCCGCCAACAGCAATGCATCGGGGGTTGATCTATGCCCCCGCCATGCGGCAACAGCGCGCATGACCGAATCCGTCCAGCATATCGACACGCTCGCCCGGCGCGGCATCATGTTCATCCTTTCCTCGCCTTCTGGCGCAGGGAAAACCACGATTTCCCGGATGCTGCTGGCCGCTGATGACCAGATCAAGCTGTCGGTTTCAGCCACCACCCGTCCGCCCCGCCCCGGCGAGGAAGACGGCGTGCATTACCATTTCGTCGATGACGCGGCGTTCGACCGGATGATCGAGGAAGACGATTTCTACGAATGGGCGCATGTCTTCAATTACCGTTACGGCACCCCCAAAGGGCACATCCGCAGCGGGCTGAAAGACGGTCAGGACGTATTGTTCGACATCGATTGGCAGGGCACGCAGCAGCTGTTCCAGAAGGACCAGCAAGATGTGGTTCGCGTGTTCATCCTGCCCCCCAGCATCGCCGCGCTCCAGCGCCGCCTGGAAAACCGCGCCACTGACAGCGGTGACGTGATCGAAAGCCGCATGGACCGCGCCCGCTCGGAAATCAGTCATTGGGATGCCTATGACTATGTCGTCATCAACGACGATGTCGATGAATGCTTCGCCAAGGTCCGCGATATCCTGGCCGCCGAACGTATGAAGCGCCAGCGGCAAACGGGGCTCATCCCCTTCGTGCGAGAATTGATGGGCTGATTGTCGGCTTACGACCCAATTGCGGACGCAACAGGTCTGGAGGGGCTTTTCGCTTCATGTCTCCGGAAGGGAAAAAAGGGTGTCGAAGGTTGTCTCCAGCGCGCGGGCGATTTTTAAGGCCAACACCGCCGACGGAACGAATATGCCGTTTTCGACCGAGTTAATGGTTTTTCGCGTCACACCGGTCTGCTCCGCAAGCTGAGCCTGGGTAATGCCTTTTTCAGCGCGACGAACCTTCATCGTGTTGTGCAGCCGCTCATTCGTCATCGGGTACCGCTCGTTCCATCAGTGCGAACCCGATTATCGGGAGCGACAATCCTACGATTAGCATTGCGCGCAGAAGGTCATGGGCAGGCACGGTTGTGTTGCTTGCGACGAACAGGGCGATCAAGTTGGCACCGATCATGAGGCAATAGCCCCAAGTGAATGCCCTACGGCGATTCTGACGCGTAAGTTCGTCCTCGGTCGACATTCTCGGTCGTGCAAAAATTGGCGTTAGCAAGGCTACGACGGCGAGTGTCAGGAGCGTGAGGGCCATGGGGCCGATCATCGAAAACGCGCTTCCGGATAATTTTTCCTGCACGTGATGAAATTCGGTCAGCTGCCACGCAGCAAAGGCAATACCGAGGAGAAGAAGGAATCCGGCGCGGCCTCTGGAAATTTGATTGATCGTTGACACTAACGTTCTCCCATTGTGTGGAATGAGTAGTGTGCGTTACAACAGGAGAAGTCAACTACTCATTTGATTGGCGAAGATCGGGTCCGCTTCCCACCCCAATTCCAGAAATCCGGGGGCGAACGGGAAACCTTTTTCCTACAGTCGTGCGCATCGATAGGGTCTGATTGGTTCCTTCATACCGTCGATCAAACAGGCACGTTCAGCGGTTGCCGAATAAACGCGGCAATCCCGCGCAAATTTCGAGTGCACTTTGCGCGACTGCCTAAGGTTACACCAAACCGCGCGAACAGGAGCATAACTTGCTGAACAAAATCGAAAATTAAGCCCGACAAAGTTTTTTAAAAGGCCCCGGTGTGTGTAACACCCCGCCGCCGAAATGGCTGGTCAGAGCGCCTCGGCAAAATGGCTGGGCAGATGCGCGTTGACGATGCCGCCGTCCACGGTCAGCGTTTCGCCCACGGTGTAATCGCCCGCCCGGCTGGCGAGATAGACCGCGCTGCCGCCCATATCGAGCTTGTCGCCGACGCGTTTGTTGGGGATGCCCTTGGCGGATTGTTCCTCGTGGTCGCGGGCCACCTTGTTCATGCTCGACGGGAAGGCACCCGGCGCAATCGCGGTGACATAGACATTGTCCTGCACCAGCCGCGCCGCCATCCGGCGGGTGAGGTGGATCAGCGAGGCTTTGGAGGCCTGATAGGAATAGGTCTCCCACGGATTGATGCGCAGCCCGTCGATCGAACAGATGTTGATGACCTTGGCCGGGCGATCCTTGTTGGCCGCCGCGGTCAGCAGTGGGTGCAATTGCTGGGTCAGGAAAAACGGCGTCTTGACGTTGAGGTCCATCACCTTGTCCCAGCCAATCTCGGGAAAATCGAGATATTCGGCGCCCCATGCGGCCCCGGCATTGTTAACCAGAATGTCCAGCTTGCTCTCGCGCCCGGAAATCTCTGCGACCAGTGCGGCGATCCCGTCCATGGTCGAGATATCGCCCTGAATGCCAATCACCCGGTCACCCAGTTCGGCGCAAGTGTCTTCGATCTCGTTGATCTTGCGGGCGCTAATGTAAACCCGGTCGATGCCCGCCGCGAGGAAGCCCTCGACGATCATCTTGCCGATCCCGCGGCTCCCGCCAGTAACCAGTGCGGTGCGCCCCTTGAGGCTGAAAAGGTCTTCGAGGGTCATAATTATTCTCCTGTCGTCATCGCGGCGGAGGCCGGGTGACGGTAGTGTTTAATAGCCCGACAACTCTGCCACGCGGCCGGCGTGGTAATATTGGTCGCCAAGGAATTCCTGCAGCGCCCGGTCGCGTTTCATAAACAGGCCGATATCGTATTCATCAGTCATGCCGATACCGCCATGCATCTGCACACCTTCGCGGACCGCCAGACCGGCGGCCTGCGCCACCTTGGCCTTGGCGACCGAGGCCATCAGATCGGCCTTTTCGCTGCCCGCGTCCAGCAGCTGCGCCGCCTTGATCGTGGCGGCCCGGGCAATTTCGACTTCGGAATACAGATGTGCGGCGCGGTGTTGCAGCGCCTGAAACTCGCCGATCAATTTGCCGAACTGCTTGCGCTGCTTGAGGTAATCGACGGTCATGTCCATCGCCCCGCTGGCCACGCCAACCCCTTCGGCAGCCGCGCCGATGCGCCCGGCCATCAGCATCTGGTTCAGCACCGCGCGGCCACCATCGACCTCACCGATGACCGCATCGCCGTCCAGCTCGACATCGGCGAATTTGGTGTGCGTCGCCATCGAGCTGTCGACCAGCCGCACCGCCTCATGGGTCATGTTGGCGGCATCCCTGGGGACTGCGAACAGGGTGATCCCGCCCTCATCATTGTCATCTCCCGACGTGCGCGCGGCGACCACCAGCATATCGGCGCTGGCGCCCTGGAGCACAAAGTCCTTCTGTCCCGACAGGCGGAACCCGTTGCCCGATTTCTGGGCGCGGGTCTTGATCCGTTCGGGGCGGTGCTTGCCGCCCTCGTCGATTGCCACGGCAAACACGCTGTCACCGGCGATCAGGCCGGGAAGCCAGCGGCCCCTGGCATCATCGCTGCCATGCGCCAGCGCGGTGGCGGCGAGCACGGAGGAGGTGAGGAAGGGCGAGGGTGTCAGATTGCGACCGATTTCCTCCAGCACGATGCCGGCTTCGACATGGCCCATGCCCAGTCCGCCATCATTCTCGGCTACCAGCATCCCGGTGAAACCCATTTCGGCAAACTGCTTCCACAATCCGTGGCCGAAACCGTCCTTGCAATCACGGTCACGCCAATGGCGCAGCTGTTTGGTGATCGCACCTTCGTCAGCCATGAACTGGCGGGCGCTGTCGGCGAGCATCGCCTGGTCGTCGTCATGATAGAGCGGCATGGATCAGGCTCCCGGCAGATCGAGGATACGTTTGGCGATGACGTTGAGCATGACCTCGGACGTGCCGCCTTCGATGGAATTGGCCTTGGTCCTCAGCCAGCCGCGTGCCGCCTTGCCGCCGCCCGTTTCGGCGCTGTCCCATTCCAGCGCCCGGCTGCCGCCCGCCGCCATCATCAGCTCGTGACGGCGCTTGTTCAGCTCGGTCCCGGCGTATTTCATCATGTTCGGCTGGGCGGGATGGCCCTTGCCGACATTGACCTCGTCGAGGAATTTCTCGCCCATTGCGGAATAAGCCAGCGCATCGACATCGAACTGCGCCAATTGCGCGCGCAGCACCGGGTCGATCTCGCCCACCATTCGCTTGATCACCGCGCCAATCCCGGCAGTGCGATCACCGCCGCCCGCGCCGGAAATCATCTCGCGTTCGTGGCCGAGCAGATATTTTGCCACGTCCCACCCGCGATTGATCTCACCGACATGCTGTTCTTTGGGGACCTTCACATCGTCGAAGAAGGTTTCGCAGAACGGGCTGTTGCCACTGATCAGCAGGATCGGCTTGGTGCTGACGCCAGCCGTTTCCATGTCGAACAGCATGAAGGTGATGCCCTGATATTTGTTGCTCTTGTCGGTGCGGACAAGGCAGAAAATCCAGTCGGCTTCATCGGCGTAAGAGGTCCAGATTTTCTGGCCATTGACCACCCAATGGTCGCCCTCGTCAGCGCCAAAGGTCTGCATCGACACCAGATCGGAGCCGCTGCCGGGTTCGGAATAGCCCTGACACCAGCGGATTTCACCGCGGGCGATCTGGGTCAGATAATGCTTCTTCTGCTCCTCGGTACCGAATTTGAGCAGAGCGGGGCCGAGCATCCAGATGCCAAAGCTGGACAATGGCAGACGCGCGCCGATGCTGGACATTTCCTGGCGCAAGATCTTGGCCTGGGCAGCGGACAGGCCCGCGCCGCCGTAATCCCTGGGCCAATCGGGAACGGTGTAACCCTTGTCGCGGCAGGCCAGGAACCACTGCTTTTGCGCGTCGCTGTTGAAAACGGCCCGGCGTCCGCCCCAGAAGACATCCTCTTCCCCGCGTACCGGTTTGCGCATTTCTTCGGGGCAGTTGGCTGCCAGCCAGTCACGCACCTCGGTGCGGAATGCTTCCAGATCGGACATTGTCCAGGCTCCTCTCGATAAGCTCCCAATTGACGCTTACGTTAGGGTGATTCGCGCCGCCCAAGCAAGCGCGTTGATGCCGCATCGCGATGCCGTAGCGTCACCCTGTTTCCGTTGACGCGAAGGGCAGCTCGCCTAAGCTGAAAGCCGCAGAAATTGGGAGATTGGACGCGTGCGATTCTCGGGAAAGACGGTGGTTGTGACCGGCGGTGCATCCGGTATCGGGGCAGCGATTGTCCGCCTTTTCGCCTGTGAACAGGCGGTGGTTTACGCCGCCGATATCGATGCCGATGGCGGCGCGGCGATGGCTGCCGAGACGGCTGATGAAACTGGCGGCGATGTCCGTTTCCAGCTGTGCGATGTGACCGACCCCGATGCGATCCGCCAGCTGATGGACCGCGCGGCGCAGGAAACCGGCGGGATCGATACGGTTGTAAACAATGCTGGCGCTGGCGGCGCGCGCGCCTCCATCGCAGAGATCGAACCGGAGGAGTGGGACCGCACGATGGACCTGCTGCTGCGCTCGGTCGCATTCGGGATCCGCTATGCCGTGCCGCATATGAAGGACCGCAGCGGCGCCAGCGTGGTCAACATCAGCAGCGTGGCGGCCATCGGCCCCGGCTATTCGCCCACCGCCTATGCGGTGGCCAAGGCGGGGGTGCTCAACCTGACCCGCTGCGCCGCGACCGATCTGGCGCAATTCGCCATCCGTGTGAATGCGGTGCAGCCGGGTTTCATCAACACCAATATCTTTACCGCCCCGCTCGAAATGGATGCCGCGACCGAGGTGCAGGCCAAGGCGGCCATCGCGCATGTTTCTTCCGGCGCGCAGCCGGTGGCGCGTGGCGGCCAGCCCAGTGACATCGCCGATGCAGTGGCTTTCCTTGCCAGCGATGCCGCAGCGTTCATGACCGGCGCTTCGCTGGTGGTCGACGGCGGGCTGACCTTGGGGCCGCGGCAAAGCTGGGATCCGGCCCAGCCGGGCATCACTGCCACGCTGGAAGCGATGGTCAAGGCGCAGCAACCCGCCTGATGGCGTTTGTGACCGGCCCCCTGCCCCAGCGGCTCAAGCTGATCCACGGGTTTGGCGCGGTGGCGTTCGGGATCAAGGACAGCGGCTTCAGTTTCTTCCTGCTGATCTTCTACAATCAGGTGTTGGGCATGGATGCCGCCCTGGTCAGCCTGGCGTTGGCGCTGGCGCTGCTGGTTGATGCCGTGATCGACCCGCTGCTGGGGAATCTGTCCGACCGCACGTACACCCGCTGGGGCAGACGGTTGCCGTGGCTCTATACCGCGCCGATCCCGCTGGCGGTTGCCTGGATCATCCTGTGGAGCCCGCCCGGCGGCAGCGAGCCCAGTTTCTGGGGCCTGCTGGGGATCGCAGTAACCGTGCGGATGCTGCTGTCGGCCTGCGAAGTGCCATCGGTCAGCCTGCTGCCCGAAATCACATCCGATTATGTCGAGCGCACCACGCTGTTCCGCTATCGCTATCTGTTCGGATGGCTGGGCGGCATTCTGGTGATGGTGCTGGCCTATACTGTCTTCATGGCCGGGCCAGAGGGGATGCTGGAGGCAGAAGGATACCAGCGGTTCGGCATTTTCGGCGGCATATTGATGGCGATTTCGGTGATCGGGTCGGCGCTGGGCCAGCACCGGCTGGTGGCGCATCGCCCCGCAGTCAAGCCGCCGCCCTTCAGTATCAGAACCGCGTTTTCGGAAATCCGCGAGGCTTTTAGCGAAAAGGCATTCCTGATCTTCGCCGCCGGGGGTCTGGCTGCTTATATCAGTCAGGGCATGACCTTCTCGCTGTCGAATTATCTCAATCTGTTCGTCTGGCAATTCGACCGTGCGGCGTTGATTGCCTATCCGGTGATCCTGTTCGTCTCGGTCGTGATCATGTTCTTCATTGTCGGGCCGATGCACCGCAGCTGGGGCAAGCCGAAAAGTGCCGCGATGTCGGCTGTCGGATCGCTGATCCTGATGCTGATGCCCTACAGTTTATTGCTGGCAGGCTTCTGGCCGCCGGTCGGCACTTTGGCGTCGACTGCGCTGCTGTACGCCTTCATCCTGTGCGCCAACACGCTGGGCGTGGTGGTGATGATTTCTGCCAGCTCGATGATTGCCGAGATCGTCGAGGCGTTTGAAGAGCGCACCGGACGCCGCGCCGAAGGCAGCTTTTATTCGGGGCATTGGTTCGTCCAGAAATGCGCCACCGGGGTTGGCATCCTGCTCAGCGGCCAGATTATCGCGCTCTCGCATTTTTCAACCGATGCCGTACCGGGCAGCGTGCCTTCTGGCGCGCTATCATCGATGATCCTGATGTATTGCGGGATCAGCATCGGGCTGGCGCTGTTCGCCGCATATTGGCTAAGCCGTTTTCCGATTGACCAGGCCCAGCATGAGGCACGGCTGGCCACGCTTGACCAGATCGCGCGCGCCGATCCCGACGCGAGCATTACGGCGCCATGACATCAAAACCGCCAATGGACAGTGCCGCTTCCCGCGGGCTATGTAAGTTTCACAGCGCAACGCATTTGAATTGAGAGAGAGGACGAAGCCAGATGGATTTTCAACCGACCGAGAGGCAGCAATATTGGCGCGACCGGGTCCGCAATTTCGTCCAAGACCATGTCCGTCCGGCGGTATCGACCTATCACGCGCAGGATGCCGAGGGGGATCGCTGGAAAGTCATCCAGGTGGTCGAGGATCTGAAGGCCAAGGCCAAGGATCAGGGCATCTGGAACCTGTTCATGCCGCCGCGCAATGACGGGCACCACCACGTCGAGGAAAGCTTCGAGTTTGAAGGGCCCGGCCTGACCAATCTGGAATATGCGCTGTGCGCTGAAGAGATGGGCCGCATCGGCTTCGCCAGCGAAACCTTTAACTGCTCAGCCCCCGACACCGGCAATATGGAGGTGCTGCACCGTTACGGTACGCGCGATCAGAAGGACCGCTGGCTGGCCCCGTTGATGCAGGGCGAAATCCGCTCTGCCTTCCTGATGACCGAACCGCAGGTCGCCAGCTCCGACGCGACCAATATCGAATGCCGGATTGACCGTGATGGTGATGACTATGTGATCAATGGCCGCAAATGGTGGTCATCGGGTGCGGGCGATCCGCGCTGCAAGATTGCCATCGTGATGGGCAAGACCGATTTCAGCGCCGGCCGCCATGCGCAGCAGTCGATGGTGCTGATGCCTCTGGACGCGCCGGGCGTGAACATCCTGCGCCACCTGCCCGTGTTCGGTTATGATGATGCGCCGCATGGCCATATGGAAATCGAGCTGAAGGATGTCCGCATCCCGGCAACCAATATGCTGCTGGGCGAAGGCCGCGGTTTCGAAATCGCGCAGGGCCGCCTCGGGCCGGGCCGTATCCATCACTGCATGCGCACCATCGGCGTGGCCGAAGAAGCGCTGGAGAAGATGTGCCGCCGACTGCAGGCGCGCGAAGCTTTCGGCAAACCGATTTACAAGCATTCGGTCTGGGAAGAACGCGTTGCACAGGCGCGGATCGACATCGACATGACCCGCCTGCTCTGCCTCAAGGCGGCGGATATGATGGACAAGGTTGGCAACAAGGCCGCCAAGCAGGAAATCGCGATGATCAAGGTGCAGGCGCCCAATATGGCGCTGCGCATTATCGACAATGCGATTCAGGCGCATGGCGGCGGCGGCGTGTCCGAAGACTTCGGACTGGCCAAAGCCTATGCCCACCAGCGCACACTGCGGCTGGCCGATGGTCCCGACGAGGTTCACGCCCGTTCCATCGCCCGCATGGAGTTTGCCCGCCACACTCCCCTGCCCGGCGAGGCCGACGACACTCTGAGCAGCGGCGATATGGGCGCAACACGCTGAGGAGCAGCTGATGGCTAAAGCGGCGATACTCGAACAGCCCGGCAAGGGTCTGGTGATCGGTCATGTCGAGCTGGCCGATCCCGGCCCGCACGAAGTCCTGATCGACACCAAGGCCTGCGGGCTGTGCCATTCGGACCTGCACTTTATCGAAGGCACCTATCCCCACCCAGTCCCCGCCATTCCGGGGCACGAGGCGGCGGGTGTGGTGCGCGCGGTGGGCAGCGAAGTGCGTATGGTAAAGCCCGGGGATCACGTCGTGACATGCCTTTCGGCCTTCTGCGGACAGTGCGAATTTTGCGTCACCGGGCGGATGGCTTTGTGTTTGGGCGGGGGCACTCGCCGATCAAGCGCTCAGTCGCCCCGGATCAAGCGCTTGATTGACAACTCTCCGGTCGCCCAGATGCTCAATCTGTCGGCCTTTTGCGAACAGATGCTGATCCACGAAAACGCCTGCGTCGCAATCGACAAGGCGATGCCGCTGGACCGTGCGGCGGTGCTCGGCTGCGCAGTGACCACCGGTGCGGGTGCGATTTTCAACGCCTGCAAAGTGGTGCCGGGCGAAACCGTGGCAGTGATCGGCTGCGGCGGAGTGGGACTGGCGACAATCAACGCGGCCAAGATTGCGGGAGCGGGCAAGGTCATCGCCATCGACCCGATCAAGGAGAAGCGCGATCTCGCCGAAGTGCTCGGCGCGACCCATGTGGTGGATTCCGCCGCTGACGATGCGGCGGATCAGGTGCTGAAACTGACCGGCGGCGGTGTGGATCACGCTATCGAAGCGGTCGGACGGGAAGCCAGCGCCGACATGGCGGTCAAGATCCTGCGCCGCGGCGGTACAGCGACAATTCTGGGCATGATGCCGCTGGACTGCAAGGTTGGGCTGGGCGCGCTGGACCTGCTGGGCGGCAAGAAGCTGCAAGGCGCAATCATGGGGATGAACCACTTCCCGGTCGATTTGCCTCGGCTGGTCGATTTCTACCTGCGCGGCCTGCTCGACCTCGACAGTATCGTGGCCGACCGCATCCAGCTGGAAGCGATCAACGAAGGGTTCGAAACGATGAAAAGTGGCCATGCCGCGCGCAGCGTGGTGGTGTTCAACTGATGACCCAGACCGGCGCACCGCAGATCGATTACGAGAAGGAAATGGTCGGCACCGTCGCGGTGCCCGAGCGTGACAGGCTGGACGAGGCCGCGCTGACCGCTTGGATGGAAGCCAATGTCGCGGGGTTTGCAGGCCCTCTGACGCTTTCAAAATTCAAGGGTGGTCAGTCCAACCCTACCTACCGCGTCGACACCCCGGCCCAAAGCTATGTCCTGCGCCGTCAACCGTTTGGCAAGCTGCTGCCGAGCGCCCATGCTGTCGATCGCGAATACAAGGTGATGGCGGCGCTTGGCCCCAATGGCTTCCCGGTGCCCAAAACCTATGGTTTGTGCGAAGACCCTGAAGTGCTGGGTAGCATGTTCTTCGTGATGGGCCTCGCCGATGGCCGGTCGCTGTGGAACGGGGCATTGCCGAACAGCTCCAAGGCCGAACGGCGCGAAATCTACCACGCCATGATCGACACCATGGCAGACCTGCATCTGCAGAAACCCGGTGCCATCGGGCTGGGCGATTACGGCAAGCCGACCGACTATTGCGCGCGCCAGATTGCGCGCTGGTCCAAGCAATATAAATTGTCCGAAACCGAGCACATCGCCAAGATGGAGCGGCTGATCGAATGGCTACCGCAGACCATCCCGCCGCAGCATGAAAGCAGCGTGGTTCACGGCGACTACCGGCTCGACAATATGATCTTCGCGCCCGATGCCAACCGCGTGCTGGCGGTGCTCGATTGGGAATTGTCGACGCTGGGCGATCCGATTGCCGATTTCAGCTATCTGATGCTCAACTGGTTCAACCCCGCTGATGGCCGTGCGGGGCTGGAGGGGCTTGATCTGGAAGAGCTGGGCATTCCGGGCGTAAAGGAAGCGGTTGCCCGCTATGTCGCGCGTACCGGTTATCCCGTGCCGCCGATGGATTGGTACTTTGCCTATAATCTGTTCCGACTGGCGGGGATCATGCAGGGCATCAAGAAACGCGTGATCGACGGCACTGCCTCCTCTGCTCATGCCAAGGCGATGTCGGAACGGGTCTATCCGCTGATCGAACGCGCTTATGAATTTGCGCTCGCGGCGGGGATGGACGATGCGGCGCCGGGCGCTTAACGACGCGGCAACTGATTTGCCGGAGAATTGCATGACCACCGACCTTGCCACCACCATCGAAGCAGCGTGGGAAGACCGCGCTTCGGTCACACCCGACAGCACCGACATCCGCAGCGCGGTCGAGGCGGCGCTGGCGATGCTCGACAATGGCAGCGCGCGGGTGGCGCAGCCTGATGGCAATGGCGGCTGGCAGGTCAACCAATGGCTCAAGAAAGCCGTGCTGCTCAGCTTCCGGCTCAACGACAACCGCGTGATGGAAGGCGGCAGCGCGGGCCATCCGGCGTTCGACAAGGTGGCATCCAAATTCGCCGGTTGGGACGATGCCCGGTTTCGCGAAGCGGGGTTCCGGGTCGTGCCCGGTGCCATTGCCCGCGCCGGCGCGCATATTGCGCCGGGCTGTGTGCTGATGCCCAGCTTCGTCAATATCGGCGCCTATGTCGGCGAAGGCACCATGGTCGACACCTGGGCCTCCATCGGCAGCTGCGCTCAGATCGGACAGAACTGCCATATCTCCGCAGGCGCGGGGATTGGCGGGGTGCTGGAACCCATGCAGGCCAACCCGACCATTATCGGCAACAATTGCTTTATCGGCGCGCGTTCCGAAATCGTCGAAGGCGTGATCGTGGGCGAAGGATCGGTCGTCGCGATGGGGGTTTTCGTGACCCAATCCACCAAGATCGTCGACCGCGCGAGCGGAACGGTTACACGCGGTGCCATCCCGGCCTATTCGGTGGTGGTACCCGGCACTCTGCCCGATCCGGCAGGCGGCCCTTCGCTGGCCTGTGCGGTGATCGTCAAGACAGTGGATGCTCAGACCCGCGCCAAGACCGAAATCAACGACCTGCTGCGCGACTGAGCGCAGACAGGAACATCCGCCAAACGCATTCGTAAACCCTACGACACAGATTTGATGGGAGATCCGCAATGGAAGACCAAGACGGCAAAGTGCATTTGAACGAGGAAGAGGCCAGCGGCGGTTCGAAAGAAGGCGTCGTTCGCTGGATCCTGCTTGGCGGCTTGCTGCTGGCAATCGTGCTGCTGTCGGTCACCTGGATCGTCCCCGCCATGATGCAGGGCGACGTCGAGGAAGAGGCCACGGTGAGCGGCGAAATTCAATCGCGTGAAGATGATGGCGGCGACACTGATAGCATCGTCAGCGATCAGTTCGCACCCGATGCCGAGCCGACTGCCGTGCCGGAGCCTGCGGAGACCAACTAAACCTGTGATTCAACGTGTCAGCCGCCACGCGAATGCCCCGCTGTCAGACGTTCATAATCGGTCAGCTAATGGAGTGCAGCCGCCTGCGTTTGGCAGGTGTGATCGGCTTGGTAAGTTACGGGAATTCGATGAGGCTGCGAGTCATTGGCAACGACATTTCTAGGGCTGCGCCGCTGATCCCGGACGCGCCGGGGATAGCGCTATTCTGATATCGATTCCCGACAATGCGCAGGTCATCAGCGCAACTTTCAGCCAGCAGCTTGCCATCGGTACCGGGATGATCGCGCTGTGCGTGGTCATCCACGGAATCGGGCTGTTTTCGCTTCAGCGGATCATGTCGCGTGAGCGGATGTCGGCTCGCTTTGAAACTCTGGAACCATTGTCAGTAACCGGCGCCATATTCACGCTGCTGACGGTGTTTTCGATCATCTTCATCCACTTTGTAGAGATCTGGCTGTTCGCCTTCCTCTACGACTATCTTGGCGCGCTGAGCTCATTTAGCGAGTCCCTATATTTCTCGACCATCAGCTATGCGACGATTGGTTATTCCGATGCGTCGATACACGAAAAATGGCGCATGATTGCAGCGCTTGAGGGGATTCTCGGCGTGATCCTGCTGGGCTGGTCGACGGCCTTCTTTGTCCGTGTTCTGGGCAAGCTTGAAGGCGACGACAAGAAATAGCGTCAATCCGCCTCGCCATCCGGAACCGGGGCCTCAATCGGCAGCGCCCCGCTCTGGCTGGCAGCATATTGCTCGGCCGTTTTAAGAACCTGCATCATATTGTGTGAGGCGATCTGCTCCAAGTCAGCCTGTGAGTAGCCTCGCCGCGCCAGTTCTTCGAACAAGGCGGGATAGCCGGTGACGTCTTCCATCCCGATCGGCCCGCTCGCCATCCCGTCATAATCGCCGCCAACGCCGATATGCGCGATCCCGGCCACCGCGCGGATGTGGTCGATATGGTCGGCCATGTCGGACACTGTCGCTGGCGGAGAAGGATTGGCCGCATCCCACTGTTCCAAGGCGTTCTTTACCGCCGCAGGTTGCCCCTGCCACAGAGTTTGCAGCCGCGCCTGCTCCCCCTGACGCGCTGAATACCACTGGCGCTGCGTCTCGCTCAGAAATCCGGGCAACGCCACCACCATGACGATCCCGCCATTGTCCGGCAGACGCGCCAGCACGCTGTCGGGCACATTGCGCGCATGGCCATTGATCGCGCGCGCGGCAGAATGGCTGAAGATCACTGGCGCGCCTGCGACATCCAGCGCATCCAGCATGGTCTTCTCGCTAACGTGGCTGAGATCGACCAGCATCCCCAACCGGTTCATCTCGCGCACCACATCCTTGCCGAAATCGGTCAGCCCGTCATGCTGCGGCGCGTCAGTGGCCGAATCCGCCCAGGGCGTGTTCTTCGAATGCGTCAGCGTCATATACCGCGCGCCGAGGGCATACATCTGGCGCAGCACCGCCAGGCTCGATCCGATTGAATGGCCGCCCTCCATCCCGATCAGCGAGGCAATCCGCCCTGCGCGCATTGCCGCCTCGACATCGGCCGCCCTCAGAGCCAGCTGCAGATCCTGCGGATAGCGGGCAACCAGCCGCCGCGTGACATCAATCTGTTCGATCACCGCCTGCACCGCTTCGGGCTCTGACAGATCGGCTGTGACATAGACCGACCAGAACTGCGCCCCGACCTTGCCCTGCCGCAAGCGCGCCAGATCGGTGTGCATCACGCGCCCGTTTTCGGCATCGGGACCGGAATCGCTGGTATCAGCAAAGTCGAAACCTGCGATCACATTGCGATACCGCCCGCGCAGCTGGATCGGCACGTCATTGTGGCCGTCCCAGACAGGCGCAGCTTCCAGCGCAGCGGCCGCAACAGCTTCGGGCGTGCGACCTTGGGCGGCCAGTGGAGCGCCAGCAAGGCACAGAGCCAGTCCAGTTAAAGTCAGGGCGGATTTCATAGCTGCTTCTCCCGGTGCGGAACTTCAAGCGTCTTTGCGGACTGTTCTACCGCAAGACCGGCGAACAAACAGGAAGAAGATACATGACAATAATTGCAAGCTGGAATGGCGAAGTACTCGCACGGAGCGAGGAAACGGTGGTGGTCGAAGGCAATCACTATTTCCCCGCGAAAGATGTCAATCGCGGGGTGCTGGTGCCCAGCGAAAAGACCACCGTTTGCCCGTGGAAGGGTACTGCCGGTTATTTCTCGATCAATGCGGGCGGCCAGATCAACGAGGATGCGGCATGGGTCTATGCGCAACCCAAAGAAGCTGCGACGCAGATCAAGGACCACATCGCATTCTGGAAAGGCGTTGAAATATCGCAGGCATGAGCGCCGAGCGCGCCATCCTGAACCTGCTCGCCCGCCGCGGTCCCGATGCCACCATCTGCCCGAGCGAGGCCGCGCGCCTATTGGCGGGGCCAGCCGGTGACTGGCGCGCGCAGATGACCGGCGTGCATGGTGCTGCCGACCAGTTGGCGGCCGACGGGCGCATCAGGCTCACCTGGAAAGGCGCGTCACTTGCTGCCAGAGACGGAGCCTATAGGATTGGAGCCGTCACGAAATGATCCGCATGATTGCGCGCTGGGCACTTGCCATTTTCTATGCCGTGGCGGGCTATGCGCATCTGGCAAATCCCGCACCATTCCTGATCATCACGCCCGATTGGGTACCCGCACCGGGCGCGGTGGTGCTGTGGACCGGGGTGGCGGAATTGCTGGGGGCCGCGGCACTGGCGCAGCCGTGGTCCGCGCCGCTGCGGCGGGCCGGAGCCATCGGGCTGGCGCTGTATGCGGTGTGCGTGTTTCCTGCCAACATCAATCACTTCGCGCTGGATATGGCGCGCGAAGATGGGGGAATTGGGCTGGCATATCACGTGCCGCGGATGTTTGCCCAACCGCTGCTGGTATGGCTGGCGCTATGGTCCGGCGGCGTCACGGAGTGGCCGTTCCGCCGCCGGGATAGGCGTTAGCTCATGTGCTTGGATACAGCACCGGTCATCTTGAACATCGAGATCTGATCCTTGCCGATCACCGCTGCCAGCTTGGCGTCGGGATTGATCATGCGGCGATCCTTCGAGTCCTGCAGGTCTTCCTTCTTGATGTGGACCCACACCTTCGAAGTTACCTGAGCGCGGGTCATCGGACCCTTGCCCACAACCGCTTCGAGTTCCGGTGTCAGAGTTACCGGCTTTTGCAGTGCATTGTTCTTGCCAGCCATATTACATCCTTTCGTATTGTGGCTTCACGTCAGACTTCGTTTTCGAAGTCGCTTTCATCAAGGTCTTCGACCTCGTGCCCTTCAAACCGCGCAGTCAGGACTGCGACGGCTGTTACGTGCCCTTTCAGATTTCCCAAGAGATCCGCATATTTGGCGCCGGGCATCAGCGTCAGCGGCAGGTCGAGCGCGAACAGTTGAAAAACATAGCGATGCTCCTCGCCCAGTGGCGGGTCGGGCAGCAGCCATTCGGAATTGCCCTTGGCGTTCTTACCCGTGCGCGGCGGCACTTCGCCTTCGAGCAGCTTGCCCTTCTGCGGCGCGAGTCCCCAGACCAGCCAGTGCACTTCGCCCTTGTCGGCATCTTCGACGACCAGCGCCAGTTCCTGCGTACCGGGCGGCGGTGCGGTCCATTCCAGCGGCGGCGCGACGGCATCGTCCTCGCAAGCGGTGAAGCAGGGATCAAGCTCGCCATTATGGCGAAATGCCGGGCTGGTCAGCGCGAAGCCGCCGCGCCCCAGAGCCTTCTCCTCCGCAACCGCAGCGATCGTCAGCGCAGCGGGGACAGTGCCCCCGCCAATTGCTGTTTCGATCCACGCGGGCATACCAGCCGTCATTCCTGTCGTTCCTGTCGCATTTATTACCAATAGAGCGGCAACTTAGGCACACCGGAGGGGGGAGCGCCATGCCGCCCAGGCGAATTTGCACCGATTTTCGGGGCATATCGTCGCGAAAATCGCCCTGTCAGCCCTGAAATTGGCAATTTCCTTGCTCAGATGCGGTTAAGGCCGCATTCTAGAATGAATGATTTACTGGCACACAGGTGCCGAAACACTGGGGAATGATGTCATGGAATTGGGTCGCACCGTCTTATCAGCCACTCTGGCTTTGTCGCTCGCCGCCTGTGGTGGGGGCGGAGGAAATAGCGGCGGAGGAGGCGGCGGTGTCATCGGCGGCGGTGGGGGCGGAACTGGCGGCGGCGATGCATGCTCCCTGTCCGCACGGCAGGACTGGACATTTGCCCAGCTCAACGAATGGTATCTGTTCCCCGACTTGCTCGACAAGACGGTCAACCAAGCGTCTTACAATGATGTGCAATCCTATATCGATGCGCTGGTCGCTCCGGCCCGCGCGCAGGACAAGGATCGCTTCTTCACCTACATCACCTCCATTCAGGAGGAGAACGAGCTGATCAATAGCGGGTCAAACGCAGGTTTTGGCGTGCGGCTGTCCTATGACACCGATGCCAATCGCGTGTTCGTGGTCGAAGCGTTCGAAAATGCTCCCGCGTTCCAGGCCAATATCGACCGCGGCAGCGAGCTGATCTCGATCAATGGACAAACTGTTGCCAGTCTGATGGCATCCGGCGGTCCGCAAGCGGTCAGCCAGGCGCTTGGCCCCTCTGATCCGGGTGTTACTCGCAGGCTTGAGATACGCCAGCCTGATGGCAGCACATTCACTGTCCAGGTCAGCAAGACCGAATATGCGCTTGATCCACTGTCTGATCGTTACGGCGCGAAAATTCTCAACGATGGCGGGCGTCAGGTCGGCTATATCAATCTGCGTACCTTTATCGTGCAGGATGCAGGGCCTCAGCTGCGCCAGGCCTTCGGGCAGTTCAAGAACCGGGGAATCGACGAGGTCATCCTCGACCTGCGCTACAATGGCGGCGGCCTGATCTCTGTGGCCGAGTTGCTGGGAGATCTGATGGGAGCAGATCATGTCGGCGATGTGTTCAGTATCACCAAGTTCAGACCGTCCAAATCTGAAAACAACGAAACGACAAGGTTCGGGGCGGAAGCGAATGCCATCGCGGTGTCCAAGCTTGCAGTTATCGGGCGCGGCGGAACGGCCTCGGCCAGCGAACTGGTTACCAACAGCTTCATTCCCTACCTTGGAAACAATCTCGCGCTGATCGGCACCAACACCTTTGGCAAGCCGGTAGGGCAGATCGCGCTCGACCGTTCGGCCTGCGATGACCGGCTGCGCGCCGTGGCACTGAAGACCACCGACAAAAACGGGCGGGGCGAATATTTCGACGGGCTGGCCAGTGTGGTCAAGTCCAGTTGCCGGGCTGCCGATGGCATTCTGACACCGCTGGGTGATCCGTCAGAAGCGTCGATCTCGGTCGCGCTCGATTTCCTTGCCGGGCGCGCCTGCACACCAATCACGGCTGCAGCGAAGGATGGCACAATTGCGGCGGAAGGGCACGATCTGCAATTGTTGCAGTCGCGCGCACCAACCGCAGCGCAGTTCGAAATTCCAGGCCTGTTCTGACCTGCGCTTGACCGGAACGGTGTTCACGCGCCAAGATAGTATCATGGCGCGTGAACACACCACTTTCGCCGAATTCTGGCCCTTCTACCTGCGCGAACATTCGCGGCGGTCCACCCGCGCGCTGCATTATTTCGGGACCAGCCTGGTTGTGCTGCTGTCCATCATTGCGCTGGTATCCGGGCGGTGGTGGTGGTTTGCTGCGATGCCGCTGGCGGGATATTTCTTCGCCTGGATTGCGCATTTCACGGTGGAGAAGAACCGCCCCGCGACCTTCACTTATCCGCTCTGGAGTCTTGGCGCTGATTTTAGGATGTGGTGGCTATGGCTGACCGGCAGGATCGGTCCTGAACTGCGCAAGGCAGGGGTCAAGGACCCAGCTTAGGCGAAAGCCGCCACCAATGTCAGCGCAGATTGCGCAATCGACATTGGCACCCGGTGCGCAGGCCACCAGCGCGGCGCCAGCGCGCCCAGTCTGGTATCGACCCCCATCGTCAGCAATTGCGCACTGCCCAGCATGACCAGCACCGGCTCTGGCCCGAACCCGCCCAGCACCAGTGCGACAAGGCAGGCCATGCCGACTGCCGCTGCAAGCCCTGCGGCGACCCACAACCAGCCCAGCGATTGCCGCCGTTCCGCCGCAGGCGCACCCGCCGCGATGCCACACCAGCTCCCACCGGTTAGCCCCAGGGTGACGGCGGCGAACATGGCAATCAGCATCTGCACAGGCTCACGCCATTCGGGTGGTCCGGCATAAAGCGCGGCCACCAGTGCAATTTGCGGTAGGACACCGAGCACGCCCAGCCAGCGAGGTAAGGGCGGAACGCTGCGCATGGCTCAGGGATTGGCGGGGCCGGTGAAGGGCTGCGCATCGGTATAACCGCAGCCTTCGCGGCGGTCCTTGCCAATCATCAGCGTCACGACAAAGGGATAACTCCGGTCGCTCATCCCGTCGCTGCATTCGCCGGGGGTGGCAATCAGGTCGAAGCGCGCACCATCAAGCTGCCCGCTGAAACTGACACCATTGTTCCCCGCGAACCGCTTAACCATGAAGCGCGTTCCGTCGATATTTTCCGGCGTATTGTATCGCGCCGAAGTGCCGACGATTTCGCCGCCCCAGAACGGTTCGGTGCCTGTGAAATGAAGCGTTTCGTCAGCGCCGATGCCATCATATACCTTGCTCTGCCCGGCCTCTGGTCCACCGGCAGGCTGGCACGCGGCGAGCATTGCCCCCAACAGGATTATCGCGGCAATTCGCATGGTCTAACCTTTCTTATGCTGCGCCCGGATGAAGTCCACCGCCTGCGCCAATGCCTTGCGGCCTTCTGGCACGGGGAACAACATCCAGACATGAAACATGGCGTCATATTCATGATAGACGCAATCCTTGCGCCCGGCTTCATCGAGCCTTACAGCCAGTCGCCGCGCATCGGGCAACAGAATGTCCGATGTCCCCGCGAACACGGCCATTGGCGGCAGTGCCTTAAGAGAGCCGAACAGCGGGCTGACCTGAGGATCGGTCAGCGGCAGATCGCCGGCATAAAGCGCCCCGCACGCGGTCAGGCCGGCGCAGGTCAGCATTTTGTCGCGCGGCTCGATTTCTGCTTGCCCCTCCCCCGACGCCGTCGCATCCAGCCACGGCGAGAACAGCACCAGACTGCCCGGCATCGCAGCGCCATCTGCTGCCAGTATTTGTGCCAGCGCCAGCGCCATGCCGCCGCCTGCACTGTCGCCCATCAAGGTGATATTCTGCGCGCCATAGCGCAGCGCCAGTTCGGCAAAAACTGAACGCATGGCAGGCAGGGTTGCGCTTGCGGTGCTTTCGGGGGCCAGCGGGTACAGCGGGACTGTTGCTGAGGCGCCCAAGGCTTCACACAAGCGCCCGATCGCAGACCAATGGATTACTGCGGCATCCATCACATAACCGCCGCCATGCAAATACAGCAGATGCGGCGCACCGGGTGTCGCCCCGTGCTTCGGCTCGATCGTGATCACCGGGAAACCGCGACTGGCGAATTCCTTGATCGCAAATTTCCTGTGCATTTTCGCGCCGGGCCGCGCAGGTGCAGTATTACGCATTTTGGCGATACGGCCCGGGATTTTGTCCGGCTCTGAGAAGAACCGTTTGATGCCCAGCCGGGGCAGGAGCAAATTGACTATTCGTGCGCGCAGGCTTGGCATGACGATCTCCCGCCTCAGACAAAAGCGTCTGAGACCGCCCGCAAAGCTAGCGCGTTAGATCGTGCCGCGCCACCGGCGACGGGTCAGGCCCGGCGGCGGAACCCGAACAGGCGCGCCATAAAGCCCTTTTTGACCGGCGGTTCGTCTTCCTGCCCTGTCTCGACCACCTTGCGGCGCAAATCGGCTCCGGTGAATTCCTTGACCTCTTCCACCGTGCGGATTTGAATGAAATCGGCAGCCAGGATTGGTGAGGCGGGTTTCACCTCTTCTTCGCGCTTGGGTTCCAGCGTGCGTGCGCCGATGCCGTGAACCATCACGATTTCGGGCCGCATATCGACCATGCCGGAGATGACCGGAATACCACCCGGCAGACCGTGGATCGCGCATTCGGCCGCCACCGCCTGCTGATACAGCAGGGCACGCCACCAACAGCCCAGCACATATTCAACATAGCGCGCGGGGGCTTCGGTCGGATTTCCGTCCCGGAAAAAGTGACGCTGTTTGTGATGCAGCAATTTGGTGTTCAGCCGGTCAAGCCCTTCAAGATCGAGATAGACTTCGATGTCTTCGTCATATCCGGCCCATGCCGGTCCTTCCTCGGACCGGGTCTGGGTGATCAGCTCAGCCGCATCGGCGCGGGTGAAATCGAAGGGTTCATTGCAATACAGGCCCAGCATCATGAAGGGGTGGTGCAACTGACCCTTTTCAAAGGCACGGTCCGCCTCATTGGCGATGGCCAGCGCGACGCCGCCAATGGGTTCGCCTTCATGGACCGTGATTGCCTCGACCAGCTCTTCCCAGCCGGTTAGCTCCACGGTTTCGGGGCGCAGGGCCAGACATTCACGCGCCAGTTCGCTGTCGAGCGCGATCAGCGCTTCCTCCAGCACATCGGACACGGCTCCAAGATCGCCCACGGCAAATTGCGCGGTCAGGTGATCTTCCCACTGACGTTCGCCTTCTTCCGCGGCGAAAAGGGTCTGCAAATCATGCATTGGCAACTCAATTCCCTGCAACGCCGCGCTCTGGGCGGCATGTGCCACCCCGCATAACGGCAATTCCTAACTCGCCCGTTAACTTAGCCCGTGAACCTTTGCGGCGGGCTTTAGAGCCGTGCTTAAGGCCGGATGAAGACCAGGCCTGAGGTCAGAGTGTTAGCGCGCAGCGGACGTCGCGCGGTGCGGGCCGGGAACGGCGGGCGGACCATGCGCGTTTGAATTACTGACACCAGACACGCGAGACAGCACGATGAAGCTATCACCCAAACAGATTTGCGCCGTAGCAGTGGTTGCCGTGGCAGGCGCCATCAGCGGCGCAGCGATTGGCACCACTCCGGTGATAGAGCGCGAGACCTCCGCCACGATGCCGCAGGCAAACTTTGACGCGGCACGCGCCGCAAGTGCGATTGCCGCCAAGCCTGCCCCCAACCATTACCCCATCGTCACGCCGCAAGGCCGCTTCGAAGTGTCCGAACTGTCGAGCCGGGGTCTGTATCGCAACGCCCGTTATGAGGACAGTTTCTACAACGCACCGATGTATGACGAGGCGGTGGAACTGGCTGCCGAAACACGCGATTTTTATGTCGCTGAAGATGTCCATGTGGTGAAGCCAATAAGCCGCCAGCCAGCGGTTGCGGCAGTTGCGCCGACCATTGATGAAAGCACCCGCGCGCAGGAGCCGCTGTTCGCGCAAGCCACGCCGTTCCCGCAGCCTGAGATCGTACAGGGCCCCGCCAGAATGGTCGACGTCGCCGCCACACTAGCCGCGCGCAACTAACTCCAAACCCTCGACAGCCTCGACGCAGCCCGGCATGGCGGCGGACATGGAAAACTCCGACGAAGATTATGTTTACGATGACGCCAGCGGCGAATGGCTGCCCGCGTTCCAGCTCGCCGCCCTGCAGGCCGCCGAAAGCCAGATCGAAGTCCGGGACGCCGTTGGCAATGTGCTGGCCGATGGCGATCAGGTCACGCTGATCAAGGACCTCACCGTAAAGGGTGCGGGCCAGACACTGAAGCAGGGAACGCTGATCAAATCGATCCGCCTCACCGGCGATGCGCAGGAAATCGACTGCAAATATCCCGGCATTAAAGGTCTGGTCCTGCGCGCGGAGTTCGTGAAAAAGCGGTGAGCGACCAGCAGCCAGCCAGCGACCCGAATGACGGCCCCCGCATTCTGGTGGATGCCGATGCCTGTCCGGTAAAGGAGGAAACCTACCGCGTCGCAGCGCGCTATAAAGTGCCGGTCGTTATCGTCAGCAATTCCCCCTTACGTGTGCCGCAAAGTCCGCTGGTCAGCCGCGTCGTTGTCGATAACGGCTTCGATGCGGCGGATGACTGGATTGCCGAGCGGGCTGGGCCTGACACAGTCGTAATCACCGCCGATATCCTGCTGGCCGAACGCTGCGTCAAATCCTGTGCGCAGGTGCTGGCGCATAATGGCAAGCCCTTTACGGCCAATTCGATCGGCAGCGCGGTTGCGGTGCGCGCGATCATGGCGGATCTGCGGGTAGGTGCCGATGGCATTACCGGCGGGCCGCCACCCTTTTCCAAGGCCGATCGATCCGCCTATCTCCAGGCGCTCGACCGCGTGCTGGTCAAGCTCGCGAAGAGCCGCTGAGCCGCTTGCGATTGGCGGCAACCGGCGCGCGGTAATGCGCCAGCGCCTTCGCCCCCAGCGCCTCTGGCGTCTGTGTCAGCCCGCCCTGCATCAGTGCAGGCAGCAAGGTCATGCTGGCGGTCAGCTTCTCGCTCACCATCCGCTCCGCCTCGCGCGCGGCCAGCGGGCCGCCCATCATCAGCCGCATCGACCGCAGCCAGATGACGACGGCAGCGTCACTGGCCAACAGCCAGCTTTCGCTCGCCAGTTCGGGCCAGGTCTTGGAGGATGTGCGCGCCATTGAGAATTCCCTGATCGCAGCAAAATGCTGCACTGCAACAACGTCACTAGCACGCTTTGTGTCCAGCCCAACCCGAATTCCTGCGGCTTAGCGCGCAAACTGGCGTATGGTGCTGGCGGGGCATACCGCCCCGATTGGAAAGATCATGGCCAAAGGCCAGAAGAAATCGAGCCGCGAAGCCCGCAAACCCAAGGCTGACAAAGGCCCCAAGCAGAATGCCTCCAACCCCAGCGTCAAGCCTGGCGGGATCAAGGGCCTGGAGAATATGACCAACGGCTAGCCTTTGGGTGCCTTGCCTTTGGAGCTCCCGCCGCTGGCCTTAGGCTTGGCGGCTTTGGGCTTGGCCTTCCCCGCACCGGCCCGCGCTGCATGCGCAGCAATCGCGTCGTCGATCTGGATGATGCGCTGGCGTTCGGGCGTGTCCTTGGCCAGACCTTTGAGTCGGCACGTCGCCCACAGGGCCTTGCGTTCCGATTGGAGCGACTTGAGATAGAGATCGGCCATGCGGGTTTTCCGTAAGTTTGCGGTAATGGACAGGCGGGACCGATAGGCCCCGCCTGCAATCCGTCAATCCCGCTGCAGGTTAATCATTGACCACGAAAGTGATCTTCAGAGTGCAGCGCCATTCGGTGATTTCGCCATTATCAACGGTCGCCTTGGTATCCTTGACCCACACGCCCTGGATGCCCTTGATCGTCTTGGACGCGCGCTTCACGCCTTCGCGCACGGCATCTTCGACGCTGGTGGGCGAGGAGGCGATGATTTCGGTGACTTTTGCAACTGACATAAACTGTGCTCCTGTAAGGATGTCCGCGCGGTTGCGGGACTATGCCTTATCAAGCGGTGGCGGCGGCGGTTGTTCCGCTTTTCCCGCCGCCCCGCGTGGCGATCAGGAACACGCAGGGCTTCCAAACGCTTGTTCGGCAGACAAAACAACCGGAGCGCACCATGGCCGACAAATCCCCCCAGCAGCATCTCGCCCACATTGCCAAGGCGATGAAGGATATCGATTTCGTGATGCTCAATACGCATACCAAAGATGGCCAGATCGGCGCGCGGCCGATGAGCAACAACCGCCAGGTCGATTATGATGGCGACAGCTATTACTTCACCTGGGAAGACAGCCTGATGGTCACCGATATCAAGGGCGATCCCAAGGTTGGCCTGTCCCTGCAAGGTGCCCCATCGCCGAAGGGCGCACCGGGCATCTTCATCAGCGTCGAAGGCAAGGCCGAGATCGTCCGCGACAAGGCGGCCTTCGCCGAGCATTGGGTGGACGAGCTGGACCGCTGGTTCAAGGACGGTACCGGCACCGAAGGGCTCGTCATGCTGCACGTTCATGCCACCCGCGCCGCCTATTGGGATGGTGAGAACGATGGCGATTTCGACATCGACTAGCGCTTTTCAGGGCGCAGCCAATCACGAAGCTGGCTATTTGGGCCGGTTGACAAAGGTGGGTGACAAAGGTGACAGGGCGTCACCTTTCCAAGTCCGCGTCAAGCTCCTGCAAATGCAGGAAAAGTTCGTCATTTGACATGGCGGACGGACAGGGGAATGAGGGCTCGTAATCGGGATCGGCGCTGGAATTGGCGCGGATCAGCGCGAGTTCGGATCGGTCCGCAGGTGTGCGTGCCCCGGTTTTGACTGCATCCCCGCGCTCGACCGCGCCAAGCAGTGCTTCGAAATCGCGCGCATGCCGCTCCGCCGTCGGGCCGAGCTTGCCCATCAGCGGAATGCCGCCCAGCGACATCTTGTGCAGCAGCGCAACCGTCAGCCGCTCGTCGAACTTGCGATAGCTGCCGACCTGCTCGCCCTGGAAGAACACTGGTATCTCCACCCCGTTGAGCGCCCGCTCGAGCGCGGTATGCGCGAGCAGATCGTAGGAATGATGAAACGCCACCTCCCACGCCAGATCAAACGCCTTGCCCTTCAGCCGGGAGCGCAGCCGATAGGCTGACTGGCGCGACATGCCGACCGACTTTGCCGCCGCGGTGACCGAGTGCGTGGCGGACAATTGGCGCAGGAACCCCGCCTGCTTGTCCGGCGACCAGCCATCGTGGCGGGTAGCATCGGAGGAGGGAGTGGCGGGCGAAAGGGATGTGTCATGCGTGCTCATCGCGGAGCATAAGGCAGAATTTTGGCGTGTAGGAAAGTTTCAAGCGCACCGGCTACAGACCGGGTAAGAACGGGCGGCGACCAGCCGGCTGCAAGGCCGCCCGGTGCTAGAGGGCGCAGACAAACAACTCTTCACCAAATACAGACCGTTGCCTTTTTACAATCGGGCTATGGAAACCGTCGATCTGTTCTTGGCCCGCCCCATTGCACTGTTCATTGTGTTGGCGATTGGCGCAACCATCGGAATCGTGTTTGAGCGTATAGTGTCAGCGGCTGACCGCGAACAACGCAAAGCCTATTGGCGCGGGCGCAATGCCGCCAGTGGCCGTTCTGGACCGCAATCAAACGAGCGCGCCAGGAACAGCCAGGCGACTGCAGCGGACTTCGCCGCCGAGCAATTAAAGGTCGTTTGCAAGGCCAGTTTTCATCGCGCGCGCTGCTCAACAAATCGGAAGCAATCCTGTTCAGCGCCCTCGACAAGGCAGTAATCGCGCGCAATCCTGATTGGCAGGTCATGGCGCAAGTCAGCCTGGGCGAATTCCTCGCCAGCCCCGACAAGGACGCCTATTTCGCAGTCAATTCAAAGCGCGTCGACTTCGCGCTGATGGACGAGCATTGCCGCGTGGTTCACGCTATCGAATATCAGGGCACCGGCCACCACCAAGGAAGCGCCGCCGCGCGCGACGCGGTGAAGAAGGAAGCGCTGCGCAAAGCGGGCATCGGCTATCACGAGGTGGTCGCCGGCCACACCACGCCGAGCGAACTCAGGGCGCTGGTGGAGAAGCTGGTTCCGGCGGGTTAATCGCAGTGCTTCTGCGCTTCCTCGGCCTCTTCGGCTAAGGTCTCGCGCTTGATATTCTCGCTCGCCAGGTCGCTGTCCGAGCTCTGCTTTCGCCGCAAAGACGCGCACTTCCTGCTTGAGCCTTTTCGCTAGAGATATTTCAACCGCGCGCCCTTCTCGTATTCGTCGAGGTAGTAGACTTCCTCCAGCAGCCAGCGCGCGCGCTCGCGGATGAAGTCGAATTCGAAGGCAACGTCAAAGCCGGTTTCGTCGCGCGCGGTCACGGGTACAGTGCATTTCCCGTCATCTCCGCTCGCGCTGCCCACGGTGCAGTTGGCGGAAGAAAAGGTGGGGGCTGAACCGTAGGCGGGAAGCTGGGGCTTTTTGGCCGGGCCGCAGTAATGGGCAATCAGCTTGAGATATGATCGCTCAGACTGCACATCGCGTGGATCGACCTGATGGGCCGACCACGCGTAAGTGTTCCAGCGCTCATAGTCGGCAATGAATAGCCTCGCGATGTCGGCGGGATCGGGAGGCAGAGCGTTCGCATATTCAGGTTCACCGACCGCGTCCGATCTCCCGCCGAACAGGCGCCCGATCCAGCTCACCGCTCAGTCATGCTCCCGGTCGCCCTGTCCCATGTAAAGCTCGCGTCCTGTTTTTTCGTAGACGCGGCTCATCTCCTCCATGCCCTTCTCCGCTTCCTCGGCCTCTTGCGGAGAGGTCTCGCGCTTGATGTTCTCGCTCGCCAGGTAGCTGTCGGAGTTTTGCTTCGCCGCGAAATCCCGCACTTCCTGGCTGATCTTCATGCTGCAGAACTTCGGGCCGCACATGGAGCAGAAATGCGCGGTCTTGGCGCCTTCTGCGGGTAGCGTCTGGTCGTGGTATTGCTCGGCCGTGTCGGGGTCGAGCGACAGGTTGAACTGGTCGCGCCAGCGGAATTCGAAGCGCGCTTTACTGAGCGCGTCATCGCGCACCTGCGCGGCGGGGTGTCCCTTGGCCAGATCGGCGGCGTGGGCGGCCAGCTTGTAGGTGATCACGCCCACCTTCACATCGTCACGGTCGGGCAGGCCGAGGTGTTCCTTGGGCGTGACGTAGCAAAGCATCGCGGTCCCGTACCAGCCGATCTGTGCCGCGCCGATCCCGCTGGTGATGTGGTCATATCCCGGCGCGATATCGGTGACGAGCGGGCCGAGGGTGTAGAACGGTGCCTCGCCGCAGACCTCAAGCTGCTTGGTCATGTTCTCCTTGATCTTGTGCATGGGCACGTGGCCCGGCCCTTCGATCATCACCTGCACATCGGATTTCCACGCGCGGTGGGTCAGCTCGCCCAAAGTGTAAAGCTCGGCAAACTGCGCTTCGTCATTGGCATCGGCGATGCTGCCCGGGCGCAGGCCATCACCCAGCGAATAGGCGATGTCATAGGCCTTCATGATCTCGGTGATGTCGTCGAAGTGCTCGTAGAGGAAGCTCTCCTTGTGATGTGCCAGACACCATTTCGCCATGATCGAACCGCCGCGGCTGACGATGCCGGTGACGCGTTTGGCGGCCATCGGGACATAGGGCAGGCGTACGCCGGCGTGGATGGTGAAATAGTCGACGCCCTGCTCGGCCTGTTCAATCAGCGTGTCGCGGAAGATTTCCCACGTCAGGTCTTCGGCCACGCCGCCGACCTTCTCCAGCGCCTGATAAATCGGCACGGTGCCGATGGGCACGGGGCTGTTGCGGATGATCCATTCGCGGGTGTCGTGGATATTGCGTCCGGTGCTCAGATCCATGACCGTATCGCCGCCCCAGCGGATCGACCAGACCATCTTGTCGACCTCGGTCGCCACATCGGATGCGACGGCGGAATTGCCGATATTGGCGTTGATCTTGACCAGGAAGTTGCGCCCGATCGCCATCGGTTCGCATTCGGGATGGTTGACGTTGCTGGGAATGATCGCGCGGCCGCGCGCCAGCTCGTCACGGACGAATTCGGGGGTGACGTAATCGGGGATTGCCGCGCCGAAACTCTCACCCCGGTCACGTTCCTGCCCCAGCACATCGCGCATCCGCGCACGGCCGAGATTTTCGCGCTCGGCGACATATTCCATTTCGGGCGTGATGATGCCCCGGCGGGCGTAATGCATCTGGCTGAGGTTCTTGCCCTGCCTGGCGCGCAAGGGGCGGCGCAGTGCGGTGGGGAAAGCGGGCACCCCGCCACTGCGGTCGGGGCCGAGCTGGCCATTGTCTTCGGGCTTTATTTCGCGCGGCGCGTATTCCTCCACATCGCCGCGCGCCAGCTGCCATTCGCGGCGCAGCGGGGCGAGGCCCTTGGCAATGTCGATCTGTATATCGGGATCGGTGTAGGGACCACTGGTGTCATAGACGCGCACCGGCGCTTCGCCGCCCTCAAGCTGGATCTCGCGCATCGCCACGCCCAGCTTGCCGACGTGAACCTTTTTGGAGCCCCGGATCGGCCCGGTCGTAACGCCGATTTCGAATTTGCTGTTGATATCGGCCATACGTAAACTCTCCTCGTGGCGAAAGAGAGCGCATGTCGGTTGCCGGCACGCCCGCTCCCTCCGCCGATGTTAATCGGTTCAGGTTCAACGGGTCGGAGGATGCAAACCCTCCCTCTCAGCACAAGCGCGCTCCCCGGGGATGGTGCTTCTTAGGCGAAGAAGAGGTCGCCGCCAAGCGGTTCGGGCAGTAGGGTAAGTTCGGAAGCGATGCATGTTTCGGTAGCCGCCTATAGATAAGACGTTCGGGGGTGATTCGCACTGCCCCGCAATCAGATGACTAGCGTTGCATAAGGGCCAATCGCCAAAAATCTCGTTTGGCCGACGCTAAGCGACGAAGAGCACATTCGCTTCACCTGCGCGCGATTTGTGCAAGAGACCGCGCTGAGACCAAATGTCGTTTTTATACAATTGCCTAGGTTCCGAAAATCTGAGGCGAAGCGCTTTTATCCTGTGTTTTCAGTAATTGTGGCTGATCGAGCTACATTATGTCGTCCTCCAAACCGCCCCAGATACCACATCGTCATACGCGCAAGGAGACCAAGAAATCGATGTGGCAATGCGGCAACATTCGGGATGAGCTGTGGTTTTCAAACGATGAATCAAACGCCAGAAACCCCGCAACTACGGCAGTTTGCGATGATCGGCGTTGACTCTGCCCCGCTGGCGCGGCATATGGCCAATCGAGTTCGCATAGATACGAATTGAATTTGGAGGATAATATAATGCGGAATGTTCTTAGCGCCGCTGCTGCGCTTGGTCTTATGGTTGCCCCGGTTGCTGCTCAGGCAGGTACCCGTGCAAATGACGTGGTTCCTGCTGCTGCCAAGGTGCAGCGTGCAGTTCAGACCGTTGATAGTGAGAGTGAACTGGCTGGTGGCTCGGCCATTCTCATCGCAATTCTGGCTCTTGCTGCGGTTATCGCTGGCGTCATCATCATTGCTGACGACGACGATAACGATTCGAACGGCTAAATCGCTTTGATGCTCTGATGTCTGCTTACGCAGATAGCATTGCGTTAGTGATCACTGTTTAACAAATGCCCCCGTCGACACTGTCGGCGGGGGCATTTGTATGTTTAAGCGCGAAACTTACCGGGCGGCGAAGTCTCGCTGGCGGTGGCGATCGTTAGGTAAAGTGGCTTCGATTGGTGCGTATGGCGCCCAATTCGTGGTGTGCAGTCTGCGCATCGGTGTATACTGCCAATATGCCCGCAGTTTTGTGACATCTGCGTATTGTTCTATCGCCCATTGGATGCACCCGCCGGTAGCTCCGAATTTCTAAAGGTTGCACCAGCCATGGCGAAGTCTGCCGAGCCCCGATTTTCAGCGCCGTTACGCCAAATCGATGCCCGCGGTCCGTCCCTCCCGCTGTTGATTATGTTTTTCATCGCTCTGTTGGTGGGCGGTGGCGGTACGCCGTCACCTTTCCCGGAGATGATTGTCGAACTGGCGGGCCTCGCGCTGCTGGCTTGGGCTGCTTTCGAACCAACAGCCCGCCATTCTTTGCTGGCAGCCGTGCGTCGTGAACCAGTTCTTACAGGGCTGGGCATAGCGCTCGCGCTGCTAATGGTCGCGCAGATCATTCCGCTCCCTGCCGGGGTTTGGCAAGCCCTGCCTGGACGCGCAATTATTGCCGAGAACACCAAGTCGCTGGACCCCGCGATGTGGCACAGTTTCTCGGTCGCGCCATCATTGACATTCTCGTCGCTCTTGTCGCTGATCCCGCCGTTTGCAGCCTATCTGGTCGCCAGTGGTACCAAACCTGCTCAGCGCGACTGGTTGTTCCCCGCGCTGGCGCTTTTCGCCTTGGCAACCATTGCGCTGCAAATGCTGCAGGCGGGCGGGCCCTTTTCGCTATATTCGGCTGGCGCTGAGAATTTTTCCGGAGGATTTCAGGCAAACCGCAACGCGCAGGGAGACATTCTGGCCATCCTGCTGTCAGCGCTGGCGTGCCGACCGCGATTGAAAGGCCAGGAGCGCACGACATTCTGGGCGATACAGGGTGTACTGGCATCGGTACTGCTGATTGCGGTGGTCCTGACGGGGTCACGGTCGGGCTTGGCAATGTGCCTGATATGTGCGCTGATCCTGGCCTTGCGCGGCATGTGGGATATGCGGCGCAAGAGCGCCCGTGCAGTAGCGATCGTCGCAGCCGCAGGCGCGGTCATGCTTGCTGGCGCTGCGGCATATCTGGTGAATAACGTCACTGTCCTCAAGACTTTGGCGCGGTTTGGTGCCGGCGAAGAAGGGCGGACGGCCGTTATCTGGCCCGATGCCTGGTACGCTGTAGGACAAGTGTTTCCGTGGGGGACTGGCTTTGGAACGTTTGTCCCGGTGTTCAAGATTTACGAGAGCCAGGAACTCCTGGATTCTACGGTCGCCAATCGCGCGCATAACGAAATTCTGGAATTGCTGATTGAAGGCGGCTGGCCCGCATTGGCGATCGCCGGACTCGCGCTGTTTATGGTCCTGTGGCGCGGGTGGACTGTCATGCGGCAGGGAGCCTCCAGTTCGGCACGCTATCGCGGCGCATTGTTAATGCTGGTCTCAGTCTTGCTGAGCGCACATTCTCTGGTCGACTATCCGATCCGCACGATGTCCGTGGCTGTGGTATGGGCGATGCTGCTTGGCCTTGTGATCGCTGACCGGGCCGATGGTGCCAACGATGGCAACGAGCAGGTCACAGCGGAAGTGTCACGCGGGAAACGGAGTAAACGGAGAGCCGAACGTCGGCGTCGAAGCCCTTCAGAACGCACCAGACTCGCCTTGTCCCTCGCCGTTGTCGCAGGTTTGGTGCCGTTGGTGGTGCTCGCAACACTGGAACGGGCACGCCGTCCGCTGCCGTTCAATCTGTCATGCATACTTCCCACGCCCAATGCCTGCCTGAACACCATTGCCACCCTCAGCGCGAACGCCCCTGACGCCGATCTGTCACCGCTGACCGCGATGATGGCAGCGCGCTATCCGGCGAACGATAAGATGCAATCGCTGCACGGCGCGCAACTGCTGCGCAAAGGCGATCCGCGCGCGACGCTGTTCCTGCACAATGCTGCACGGCTGGGCTGGCGCGAGCCGCTGGGCCAGATCAATGCGTTTGAGACAGCCTTGTCCCAAGGGGAAATTCCCAAGGCGGTGCTTCACCTCGATGCGCTGTTCCGTACGCATCCCGAATTCATGCAGCAGCCCGGGCTGCTCGACGGCGTGTTGGCCGATGAAAGGGTGCGGCAAGAATGGGCCGCACGGCTGGCCGAGGGGCCCGATTATTTCAATCTGCTGATGCAATTCATTGCCCGCTCTGCTGGTGAGGCGGTGCCCGAAGGTCAGGCCGATGGCTGGGCGAAACGGGTTGAGATCCTGGCACTGGCACGCGCCAACGGTCTGGCGATCCCGCGCGACATGGCAGCGCGTGAAGCTTCGATTGTTTTTCGCAGCGACCGAGCACGCGCAGCGGATTTCTGGACCGCTCTGGCCGGTCCCGGCGGCTGGGCCGAGGGCAAGCCTGCATGGTCCACCAGCCCGCCTGCCGGGCCGCTTGATCCCGGCGGGACCCGTTTTGCGTGGTTTGCACCGCAAGGCGACCGCAGCCCGGTTGAGATCGTGCGCGCATCAGGACAACCCGCCGCCATCGCCACGCAAAGCAGTCTGAACGGGCCCGCGCGCCAATTGGCGTCGCTGGCTCTGTTCATGGGCCCGGGCGGTCACGAATTGCGCTGGACCACAAATGGTGCCGAAACCGGTGATCTTTTTCCCTCACTCACTTGCGAAAATGGCCGTCCGCCCGAATTGCAATTGCTCGATCCGCCGGGCCCGGGAATGGGCGCAGCAGTGGTAATCGTGGCCGAAGATTGCGGCGGCGTGCTGGTCACAATCAACAAGGGGCGCGGCCAACTTGCCAAGGGTGCGAGCATTTCTGACATCATGTTGGACAGGAAGCGGTTGCTAGAATGACCGTGAACCCATAAACCACACTCTTCTGGTGGGGGCCGAAACCGGTGATCGTTGATCGCTACAAATAATAAACGACAATCCTAGATGGGGTCGAGACGGATGAATGCTGTAATCGAGTGGGCGGGAACGCACAGGCGGGCCCTCCAGGCAGCGGCGCTGGCGCTTGCTGTTGCGGGCTGTACCAACACTTCGGTGTCTGAAGATCTGCCGCGCGGCGCGGCCGCCTATGCGGCGATTCAGCCCCCTGGGGCTGAGGCTGTGACCGAGTACCGGATCAAGCCCTTCGATATTCTGACGATCAGCACCTTTAACGAACCCGGCCTGACCTTTGCCAAGATCCCGATCGACGCGGTGGGCCAGTTCTCGTTCCCCTTTATCGGGCGGGTGGATGCTGCAGGGCTTTCGCCGCACCAGATCGAAATGGAAATCAAGCAGCGGCTGGACGCGCGCTATACGCAAAACGCGCAGGTTACAGTGTTCGTCGCCTCGGCGTCAGGGCTCCTGTTCACCGTCGAAGGCGATGTGAAGAAGCCCGGCGCGTTCGAATATACCGGCGAGACCACTCTGCTGCAGACGCTGGCCCGCGCGGGCAGCCCCACCGAAACCGCCAAGCTGAGCGAAGTCGTGGTCTTCCGCGTCATCGACGGCCAGCGGTATGGCGGGGTATTCAACGCGCAGGATATTCGTGAAGGCCGGGTCGATGATCCGATAATCTTCCCGGGCGACACGGTCGTTGTCGGCTATTCCGCAATCAAGTCAGGCTGGCGCGAATTCCTGTCCATTGGCCCGATCGTCAACGCATTTACCCGGTTCTGAAGGCTTAAGCATGCTTAACACTCCGATTGCAGCCGTCGAATCCGGCGACCGTGTCCAACACAACAGCAGCGCACCCTCCGGCGGTTTAATCGCCCCGCCTGCGACCATCGATTTTGAAGCCATCAAGCGCAGCATCCGGCGTAACCGCTGGATCATCCTGGGCGCGATTGGCTTGGCGATGGCAGCAGGCATCATCATCACCATGTTGATGAGGCCCGAGTTTACCGCCAAATCTTCGGTTCAGATCGAGCAGCGGTCCGAGCGTATTCTTGACAGTGAAGAGCTGCAGCCAATGGTCGCGCCGCAGGAATCCGAACGCTTTCTGGCAACCCAGATCGATATTCTGTCCAGTCGTCGCCTCGCGCTGAAACTGATCGAAGCCGAAGGTTTGCTGACCGATGCCGATTTTCTTGCCGTCGCAGGGGTTTCCGATCCGGGCGAAATGACTGAGGCACGCCTGCGCGAGACCTTGATCAATTACCTTAGCGACAGGTCGAATTTTGACCTGCCTTATGACACGCGGATCGTGAATATCAGTTTCACCGACCCATCCGCAACACGTGCGGCGAAGATCGCCAACGCTTATGCCGAAGTGTTCATTCAGGACAATATCGACCGCAAAATCGAAAGCGGCGATTATGCGCGCACCTTCCTTAATTCACAGCTGGCCGACGCCAAGCTGAAGCTTGAAGAATCGGAACGCGAACTCAACAGCTATGCCCGCGCCTCGGGCGTAATCCAGCTGCCCGAAAAAGAGGGCGTCCAAGGCATCTCAGACACGATCACCACGCGCACGCTAGTTTCGCTCAATGATTCCGCCAGCGCCGCTGAGGCACGCCGCGTCGAAGCCGAGGCCAATTGGCGCCGCGCTTCGTCGACCCCTGCCAATCTGCTGCCCGAGGTGCTTACCAACAGCGCCTATCAGGCGTTGCAGGCCGAACGCACCCGCGCGGTTGCCGATCTCGACAAGGAACTGGCGGTCCACAAGCCCGACCACCCCAATGCGCAGGCCATTCAGGCCCGGCTTGATGCGATCAATGAACAGGGCAATCGCATTGCCGCGCAGATCAAGGGCAGCATTCGCGCCGGATATGATTCGGCGCGCGCGCAGGAAGCCACTTTAAAGGACCGCGTTGCAGCCTTGCAGGGAGAATTCCTTACCGAGCAGGATCGCAGTGTTCAGCAGAACATCCTCAAGCGCGAGGTGGACACCACGCGCGTGCTCTATGACGACCTGCTCCAGCGGGTAAAGGAAGTCGGCGCGCAGACCAGTATCACCGCCAACAACATCACGCTGCTCGATCAGGCGACCCCGCCGCTGCGGCCCTCTTCGCCGCGCGTCGCGTTCAACATGATGCTGTCGCTGTTTATCGGCATCGTATTGGCAGCGCTGGCAACCGCGATCCGGACCTTGGCCGATGACCGGCTGCGCTCCGCAGTCGATGTCCAGAACCGGCTGCACATTCCGGTGCTGGGCTCCATCCCCGCTTACACTGGCACCGATGAGGTCTCCGAAGTCTTCGAGGATCCGAAATCGGAGCAGTCGGAAGCAATCCACTCGCTGCGAACCAGCTTCCTGCTGCGGATGGGGACCATCGGCAAACGGTCTGTTGTCGTCACCAGTTCGGAACCCAGCGAAGGCAAGAGCACCACGCTGCTGGCGCTGGCTCGCGACCTTGCGCGGCTTGGCAAGCGAGTGTTGCTGGTCGATGCCGATCTCAGGCGCCCGCGTCTGCATCACCTGCTGAAAATCAGTGACCGGACCGGACTGTCCGACGTGCTGGCAGAAGCGGTGCCGGCCGCCCAGGCAATCCACCATATCGGCAGCGGCGTTGATGCCCTGCTCGCCGGTTCGACAATCGACGATTCGGCTTCAGTGCTTAATTCAGAACGCTTTGTCCTGTTCACCAAACAGCTTGAAGACGAGTATGACTTCGTCCTGTTTGATGGCCCGCCAGTGCTCGGCCTGGCGGATGCACCGACGCTTGCGATGCATGTGGGCGCGGTCATCTTTGTGCTCGAATCCGATCGTGCACGCGTGGGCAAGGCGCGGATCGCGCTTGGCCGCCTGACTGCCACCGATGCGGTGTTGCTCGGCGCGCTGTTGACCAAGGTGGATCTCAACCAGGATGGTTACGGCTACGGCAGCAATTATTACGAATACGCATCGTCGGAAGCCTGATGCAATTTCACGCCACCATTCGGCGGCCTATGCGTCCGGCTGTCACGTTCGCATCTGGGTGACCGGGCGATGAGCGTGAAGAACATTCTGTTCGCGAGCGATTTCGCGAACATTAATGGTGGCCAGGCTAAGGTCGCTATTGAAGGTGCGCGGCTGTTGGCGGATGTCGGGAAGAAAATCCTGTTCTTTGCCGCCTCTGGCGAACCGGACCCCTTGCTCGATCACCCCAATATCGACGTCGAAATTCTTGGCCATGCCGACATCCTTGCGGAACCAAGCCGCATCAAGGCAGTCACACGCGGTATCTGGAATGGCGCGGCACAGCGGCGGCTCGCCGAACTCGCGGCAAAATTCGATCCCGGCACCAGCCTGTTGCACTGTCATGGCTACGCCAAGGCGCTGTCGCCCGCGATTGGTCCGGTGCTTACCGACGGACCGCTACGTGCAGTTTACACCATGCATGAATACTTTCTCGCCTGCCCGAACGGCGGGTTTTACGACTATCAGCGTAACGAGATCTGTCACCGCCGCGCGCTGGGGCCTGCATGCTTGACGACCAATTGCGACGTGCGCAAGCCGTCGCACAAGGCGTGGCGCGTGGCGCGGCAGGCGGCCACCTGGAGCGCGGGACGGATACCGCGCAAGCTTAGTGATGTAATCTATATCTCCGAGACTCAGCGCCGGGCGATGGCACCCTATCTCTCGCCCGCCACGCGGCTTCACCACGTGCCCAATCCTGTCAACGTGGATGGTTTGTCGACAGTCGATGCTGCGAGCAACAGCGTGTTTCTGTTTGTCGGCCGCCTCAACCCGGAAAAGGGCGGCCTTGCCTTCGCACGCGCGGCCCGGGCAGCGGGTGCCGAGGCGGTGTTCGTTGGTGATGGGGCAGAGGCTGACGCGATCCGCGTGGCCAATCCCGAGGCCACGATCACCGGTTGGCAGACCCCGCAGCAAGTCAACTCCTGGCTGGACAAGGCCCGTGCGCTGGTCTTTCCGAGCCTGTGGTACGAAGGCCAGCCTTTGGTGCCGATGGAGGCGATCTGCCGCGGCGTGCCGGTCGTCACCAACAGCTGGAACGCGGGTGCCGAATTCGTTGAGGATGGGGTGTCGGGGACAATATATCACGATCAGGCACCGGCAGCTCTCGAAGCGGCATTGGCAAAAGTGCGGCAACTCGACAATTTCGACCCTCAGCCGTATCGCGAACTGGTCAGCCCTGAGAAACATCGTGATCGCTTGATCGCGCTTTATGCCAATTTGCTGGGTGATAAATAGCGTGCAACAACGACCACCAAGACAGAGGAGCGGCGCGTGATACTGGCATTGATGACGTATTGCATGAGCCTTACCGTTCTGGTGTTCTGCGCCTACAATTTTTATCGGAACAGCCGCATGGCGGGCCTGGCTGTGTGTATTGTTATCGGGATTCAGGCGTTTGTTCGGCCGCTGCTGTTTTTTCTCGGCCTTGATGTCCCATCGCCGCCGCAATTCTTCAACCCGGATTCGTGGACGCTGGTAGCCTATGCCAGCGCGGTGGCTGCAATCTGGGTCGCTCTGCTGACGCTGAGCTATTGGGCCTTTTCCAGCAATTTGCCTTCGCGCGGAATTTTTCCCGCAGAGCCGCACGCCGCAACGATCGGGCAGATCCTGGCAGTCGGTATTGCAATCACCATTATCAACGCCTTCGCCACCCTATATCTGGTTTACGAATGGGGCGGGATCGGCCGGTTTATCTATGCCGTAAAAACCGGCAAGGAACTGAAGGGCGCCTATGTCATCCGCGAAATCGGGACCACAGCAGTAGGGACGCTCGCGGTGGCGCTGATCGCGATGGGGAAGGTGCAAAAAACTGCGCTGGAGTACCGGCGCGGATTGGTGATCATAAGCCTGATTATATTTCTGATCCTGCTCAACTTCGCGGTCAATTTCATGTGGGGCAATCGGCACAATATCGCCGTTCTGACATTGGCGGTGCTGATGGGCTGGCACTTCTGCATATCGGGCAGCAAGCTGTCTCGCATGGCCTGGCTCAGTGTCGGGGCGCTTGCAGCGCTGATCGGCCTGCGGTGGGTACGCTCGGATCTGACCACCGAAGCCGCTGGTATCACTCTCAAAAACACCATGCCTTTCTGGCGCGAGACATCTTACAGCCTTCACTTCGCCCAGTTCGACGGCCTTATGCTGGCACTTCGCGATGCGGGTGAGAGATTCGAGCTGCGCTATGGTCAGGATTTCGTCAGCGGTCTGCTCGCGTGGGTTCCGCGGCAGATTTACGCGGGCCGCGAAACATACATGGTAGGCGGATGGTTTAGGCGGAATTACGAGCCCGACAAGGTCAATGGCTGGACACTGACCCAGATCGGGGATTGGTACGTAAATTTCTCCTGGCCAGGCATTTTTCTCGGCGGGCTGCTATCGGGCTTGCTGGCTGCGGCCATTGACGCCGCTTATCGAGACCGCAGGATTTCGCCCTGGGCCGCCGGTATCGGTGCCGTCATTTCCTTCCGTATGCTCGATGGCGGCTTCGATTTCGGAACGCTCCAGAACTATGTCCTTTTCGTAGTACCCTTCTTTCTGGTGGCGATTACCCTGCGTTTGATGAGCGCTTTCGGTCTGGGCGGCGGGGCCCAAACGCCGTCATATCAGGGGCTGCCGCCACCTGTGCAAAGCTGACACCTGACACGCCCCGCGCACTCTACAATTGCTGGGCCAGGTCAGTTTTCAGGCTCCCGATCGGGTTGCGCCGCCCCACTGCCAGCCCGAGACAACCGATATTCGCCAAACCCCAAGCTATCGCAAGAGACAGAAATATCCGTCGATGAATAACCGCAATCTCATCCTGGTAACCGGCGCGCCGCGCACGGCCACTACCCCCGTCGGCAATATGCTCGCCACCGCACGGCGGGCTGTCACGCTGTACGAGCCGCTGGGTCCAACTGGTGTGCAGGGCGTGGATGCATGGATGCCAATGGTGGGCGATGGACTTGGGCTCTCCGCCTCCGCGGTCGACCAGCTGATTTCCGATCTGTCCGGACTGCGCCCTGGCCCACTCAAGACGCAGCAGCGACCGCGCCAGGACTTTAGCCTGAAGCGCGCTCTGTTCGGCAGCCGTACGTTGCATTCATTTCGCCTTGCGAGTCTGCAACCGTGGTCTCAGGCAGTCATCTGGAAGGACCCGCACGCCAATATGTTGGCCACAGATGTAGCGCTGCGCGGCGTTCCGGTGGTGGTCACCGCACGCCGCGCCAAGGCGCATGCCTCCAGCTATCGCCGATTGGGATGGGTCAGCCGCGCGGCGGAAATCTACCCGCGCTGGGCACAGCGTTTCGGTGCCTGCCCGGTCGTCGAGGGCGCGCTTGGCAAGGCGCAGGATTCGATCATCTCCTCAGCCCTGATCTGGCGGATGAGCTATCTTCCCCTGATCCGCGAGAACTGCCTCGACCGGGTTCACCTGGTCACTTCCGATGCCTTGGTGGCCGATGAACGCGCCACATATACGCGCCTGTTTGATCGGCTCGGCCTCGTCCAGACTGCGGCGACGGAAAAACTGCTGACTGCGGAAAAATCAGCGACGCGTAGCCGGCCAGACAGCAAGACATCGCATGACTGGACCCGTTCGGTCGCGGCGGTAAATTCCTACTGGAAAGAGCTGCTGACAGATGACGACGCGGCGCAGGTTGATCGGCTCACCGGCGATGTCGAGGAAGCGTTGTTCGGCTCAGTCCAGAGCTGAGGGGATTTTCTCATCATCTTTGAGGACCGGCGGCGTGGATGACTTGGCCCGCAGGTACCAGTACTGTATCAGAACCCGCACCGCCGTCAGCGCGGCAAGCGCCATGCCGATCCCGACCACGCCGCCAAATTTTGCGCCAATCAGCGTTGCCGGAACGGTCAGGATCACCATCACCAGCTGAATTTTGCTGAAATCCATAAACCGGCGCTGGGATGCCAGCGCCGTCTGTAGCACGCTGGCGACCAACCGCAGGCCGATGGCAAGCGCGATCCAATTGAACAGCGTACCGGCAGCGGCATATTCCGGACCGAAGGCCAGCCCCAGCAGCTGGCGTCCAAGCAGCAATGCTACGGCGCAGCCCACAATCCCAAGCCCCAATGCAACGATGACCATGCGCCCCAGAATGCGGCGATATTGCGCAATTTGCCCGCTGGCCCACAAGCGGCTTAATCGCCAGCTGATTGCCTGATCGACGCTGTGGAACAGGGTGATGGCAGCACGCTGGATGTATCCCACAACGGTCAGCAGAGCGAGCGCGCGGACGTCCATGGTGGCTTCGACCACCAGCCGGGGGATACTGACCTGCGCTACTGAAAAGAACTGTCCGATGCCCAACGGTGCGCTGCCCAACCCCAGTTTCCAGACCCGCCGCCAGTCGAGATCGAACGTCAGCTTCTCGCCGATCGAACGGACTTTGGGCAAATCGTAGAAAAACAGGATCAGCGACCATACCAGCGTCTGCGTCCAGAGCGCGATTTCCGCCGATCGCGTATACCACAGCACGGCGGCGAACACGATCAGGGTAGCGGGTCCGCGGGTCAGTAACGAGCGGGCGATATAAGCGATTTTGCCCGCACGCTGCATCGCTCCGTAACAGAGGTTAGCCTGCATTTCGGTGATTTTCTGGAACACCAGTGGCAAGGCAATCAATAGATATTCCGGCTTGAATGTAGCGAAGAAGCCGACCAGACCGATCACCAGAATAACCGACATAACCAGGCGGACACTCATGAAAGTGCCAAAGCCATGCTCGCCGCGTGCATCGGTGGCGAGGTTGCCGCGCAGACCCAACAGGCCAAGCTGGTAAAGCGGCTGGATAATCGCGTTGGCATAACCGAATGCCGCAACGGTCGCGATATCCGTCAGATAAGTCAGCAGCGAAAGAATCACCAGCTGGCTGAGCAGATAAACCGTATTGGCGCTCGCCAGCGTGCCGACCTGTTTGACGAGCTTCATCTGTTCAGCAACCTTCAGGCGCTGTGCGAAGAGAGGCCAAGTGCCTTGAGTCGGCGCTGGTCCTCGACAAAGGCGGAATGCAGACGGGCCTTGGTTTCTGCCGAAATCTGCGGCTTCTGCGCCGGGCGTTCATTCAGACTGCGAATGGCATAGCCGAACCTGTTACGAAACTGCCGGGGGAGCAGAACCTGGGCGATCCGTTTCAAAGGATTGTCATGCGCCAGCAGCCGGAAAAACCATTTTGACCGCGGCATCGACGCAGGATTGGCATGAATGGCCTTTTCTGCCGGAAAGGGCAGGGTCAGCCCGATAAAACTGGTCAGCTGCGCCTTCACCTGATCGAAATCGCGCAAATCCTCCTGACGCATCACCAGCATCCTCTCGCGGCCCAATATGGCAAAGGCGCGTTCGAGCTGTTCGCCATATTTGCCGACTTCGACATAACCGTGTCGCCACCAACGGCCGCCCTCGGCCTTCACTGCGTTCATTCGCTCTTCCTCGGCATCGAGCGCGTCCTCGAACGACAGCTCTTCATCCATCACCCGCTGGCGATGCGCATAGGCCGAGATCGCCCGCGCAACCGGCTCGCGCAGCACCACAATGAATTTGGCATCCGGCTCCGCATATTCGGCGACCCGACGCAGGGCCTCCTCGCTGACGAGGATCGCGGGCGTCGCATCCAGCCAGATGCGCGCCTGGCGCGCCTCGTGCGAGGAGTAAAACTCATTATGGTACCACGCGGCACCATTGCGGTACTGCTTATCGTCGCTGAAGAAGTGCGTTTCCTTGATCGACGGGCCAAACACCTCGGGATGCCCTTCAAGCAGCTTGGACAGGCTGGTCGTCCCGCATTTGAGAACCCCTAGGATAAAGAGATTTACCTTCTTCTCGCTCACGCTTCGCTCCTAAGTGCGTCTTGGTGGTTCAGCTATAGACTGGCAAATATCGCCAGACATTTCTGGTGGCCTGCCGAATTGCCACGCCATGCGGAAAATACTGTCAGTCGGAAAGGGGAGCACCAGCACCTGGCGCCCCGGCCAGAGGCTTTTGCACGAATATCGCCAGTACCTTGGCCATCGACTTGGGCAACACCCAATCGACGGCTTGCCACAGCCGCGCCAGTGCAATTTTGTTGCCGTGATAGGCCGCCGGCCCATTGAAATAATAGCTGGCGTTCTTCCAGCCGGGGAAATGTCGGCCAACGTCAGAAATCGTGTTGAGCTTGTAGCAGGTCGGGAAGGTATCGCGCTCTTGCCGCGATGGCACGACATGGCGCAGCACGGCGCTGTGCAGGTGGTTCGGCACCATCCGCGCAGCCAGCGCGATCGGCCCATTCTTGTTGGGTGTGAGGCTGCAAAACCAGCCGCCCGGCTTCAGGATGCGGGCGATTTCGCTGCTGTAGAAACCGGCATCGGCAATATGTTCGGCGACCCAGGTGCTGTAAACCAGATCAAAGCTGTTGTCCGCGAAGGGCAGCGGAGCACCGATGGGCGCATAATGCCTGTCATCGGTCTCGATATTTTCCAGCACCGCCTCATCCACGTCGAAGGCGGCAAACCGGTCTACATAAGGCTTCAGATCAGTGTGCACGCGCAGGCTGGGAGGATCAATTTCGGCAAATTTTCCGCGCCCGGCACCGAAATCAAGCACCGCAGCGCCCGGAGGAAGCAGCGAGCGAATCCGCACAAATAGCTCCATCCTCGGGTGACTGCGGGCAAACCCTCCGGCAGCGGTTTCAGGATACAGGCGCTCAACAAAATTCACGTGACGTTCCCTTGCGATAGCTGTTGCGCGGTGATCTAGCGCACTTGCCTGCGCCAAGCACCAACAGAATAGTTGTTTGACTGGTCAATTGCCGCGTTTCGCCAGATAGGCGTTCCACACGGCGATGTCCGGGGCGCACAACGCCTCGACCTTTGCCCGGATCACCGGATCATCAAGCTCGTTGCGCCGGACAGCAGTGCGACTGCGGGCATTCTCGTGGCCAATTTTCACTTTGACGCCCAGTTCGCGGCGAATGTCGGTTTCGAAACGCGGCAAGTCTGCAAGATCGCCCACCACCGCAAACTTGTCGAGGTTGGCGATGGCAGCAGCGACCGCTTCGTCACTGTAAGACGGGATTTCCTTGGGCAGGCCGCACAGGTTTTCCACGAAGGTCGCCCCCACCAGGCGCGCGCGCTCAGTGTCCAGGAATGGTTCGAAATCCTCTTCGATACGGCCGAATGCGCCGGACTTGCCGTGGCTCCAATGGTAATGAGAGACAAACCGCTTCACCGGCTCGCGCAGGATGGTGATGAATTTGTAGCGGTCCTTGAAATGCTCCCACGCAATGTTCGAAAAACGCACGTGCAGCGACAATCCGCGCACGTCGTGGAACATGTGATAGAGCAGCATCTGCTCGCGCAGGTCGAACACGTCTACCATCATATCCACGCGGTCGTTGCGGCCAGTAAAGGCCTGAAACGCGCGGAAGGTCTCCTCGGGCGTCACAGTCGCCTGGCTCAGGAGATAGCGCTTGCGCAAAGCCCTTCCAACCGACGTCCCACCGCATTTGGCGATATGATGATAGACGAAGCGCTGGGGCAGAAGGCGGTCCTCCAAGCCCTGTTTCATCTGCTTGATCCGGTCGACCGCGCTCATGGCTGCTGTCCGTCCTGTACTGGGGCGAAAATTACGCCGTAGCGCTCCGCCAATTGGGTATTCGCGGCGGCAAATTCATCGCGCAGTCCGGCGATCAGTGCTGCATCGCCAAGGTCGCGCCCGCTTGCCTTGGGCGCCGTGTTCAGCTTGCGATACAGGCTGCGCGCGCCGCGATAGAGTGCGCCCTTGGGCAGTTTCTCGCGGATCGCAACATTGAGCCGCTGAAGCGCGCGGTTGCGGGGCACATAGGTCTCGTTCTCGCGCGGGAATGTGTAGCTGTCGTAGAATGCCGGATCGAGGCCGACCCATGCGGCCACGCTCTTGGTAAAGCCGATTTCATCCGCCAGCAATTCGTCAAAGCCGCGCACCATCATCCGCTCCTCACCCAACGCAGCGCGCCAGGGGTCGAGGAATTCGGCATAGCGCGCATAGGCAAGCGCGTTCTGTGCAAGCTCGTTGCCGCCAAAGCTGTGGCCACCGGCGCGAACCGCGACGAGAAAGTCTGCGAAGGACATCTCTGCCGGGATCCAGCTCCAATTGTTGCGGAAATAGGTGTAGAGCGAATGCACCTGCGCCGCCGGTTCGCGCAAGATAAACAGGCACTTGGGTAGCGTTGCCAGCGTCGGAATATGCTCCAGCGCAGTGCGTGAATAGAGGTACGATGGCGTCGATTCCACGATCACATTGGGCGCATCGCCTGTGGTAATGGTGAATTGATCGGCCCAGCTTTCCAACCCAGCGGCAATATGCGCCTTGGGCCGGTGCATATGCGTGCCCGGATCGACGAAGAAATAGGTTTCCTTCTCGCGCGGGCCGGCGGCATCGGGATGGTCCGCAATCCATTGATGGATCGAGCTGGTGCCCGCTTTGGGCGCACCCGCAATGAAGAAATTCGGCAACCAGTCAGTCATCGCCGTGCTCTCATAATGTCTTCCAGCAATGCGGCAAGTTCTCCCGCCCAGCGTTCGCTGGTGAAGCGGCTTTCGTATTGCGCCCGGCACGCAGGGCGCATCGCTGCGAGTGCCGCGCCGTCCAGCGCCAGCAAATGCTCCTCGATCCGGTCCAGCGGGAAGACCACGCCGGTCGCCCCGCTCTCGACCAGATCAGGCAAAGCGCCGCGGTCGCTCACGAGCACGGGGGTGCCATTGCGATAGGCTTCGGGGACGACCAGGCCGAACCCCTCCCAGCGTGACGGCACGATCAGCGCATGGGCGGCGGCATACCAGCGGTCTATGTCTGCGCCGCCAACCCAGCCGGCCTGATGGATGCTGTCCGGGATCGCCAAATCCTGATCACCCAGCACGCCGCCGCCGACCAGATGCAGGCGCAGTTCCGGACGCTGCTTCGCTGCCCGGTCGAAAGCGGACACCAGCAGATCGGTGCCCTTCTGGCGGTCGAACCGTCCGACAAAGAGCAGGTGTATCTCGCCGGCAGCCTTGGCGAAGGGCGGCGGATCTGCTTCCCCCAGACTGTCAGACACAGCGTTTTCGATCACGACATGACGCCCGCGATAGCCCAGTTCGTGGGCCAGCCGCGCATCATGGGCGGAAATGTTGACCACGGCATCGGCCAGCCCGGCGAGCCGCCCCTCGACCAAGCGGATTGCGCGGCCCTTGGCGCCGGACTGCGTTTCCAGCCGCGATACTGCCCAGCCATGCGGGCAATACAGCGCGGGGATGCGCGATCCCGAAGTCCTGAGCGCCAGCAGCGCCAGCAGGCTGAAGGAGGAATGGAAGAACAGCACATCGGGTCGGTCTTCGCGAATGGCGCGGCGCATTGCGGCGACCATTGCGGCCAGCCCGCCAGCACTGCGCCCGCCCGCATAGGGACGCAGCGCGGCGTCTTGCGGGAAATGGCCGGTCTGGCTTTCCGGCACCAGAAAGCTGCTGCGCGCGCCTGCCGGTGCCGCAGTGTCGAACATCTTGAGATAGGTGGCGATCCCGCCCGTCGCGGTCTCGCAGACATGCAAAACTTTCATCGGATGGTCGTCATTGGCTCTCGGGCTGGAAAGGCTGAGCGGAAGTCGATCCGTATCACGTGATCGACCCATGACACGAAGAACCTCTTCGCACGTGCGGTATGGCTAGCCCATAGCTGCGGCGATGGCCAGCATGGAAACCGCCAGAGCGAGGGAGAATGTCCTTTGACAGCAAAGATGGACTCAGAACGCCAGAACAAATCGTGATTTGTCAAAACCGACTGACAGAGGTTTGGACCGATGCGCCCAAATTTTGACACCCACGGTGACCGACGCACCCTTTTCAATAGGTTAGGCCGGAGGCCGATCGTCTAGCTCTTCGAAGCCTGTGGCACGCAAAGATCCGAGATGCCGATCAGTACCTTGCCCGCGCCTCGCCGCTGGCCGCTATCTGGCTTACAAACTGAAGCTGAGCGGTCTTGATGCGTTCCCCAGCACAGCCTTGGTTGCGGGCACGCTGGCCGTGCCGTTCTCGCACTTCTTCAAAAATCAAGGCAAGCTGAAAGGTGGTCATCGGCGCGAGTTCGACCCGAGACCTTAGACGCTCATCGATTTTGGCGATCAGGATGGGCCGCTCATACGCTGTCGCGGCAGCCAGGGCTGCGGCGATGTCTTGAATGCTCGCTATCCGCTTGCGGGCCAAGATGATGGGCATGAAAGCGATTGCGATCAACGCAAAACCGGGCGTCGCTAAGAGTGCAAATACTGGCCCTTTTCCAGCGGCCCAAAGTCCAGAAGAGATTGCCACCAACAGCGCCGCCCCTGCACCAACAAAAAGGGCGAGCGGGAACAGGACAGACACTGGATGTCGACGAACGAAGAACCTCGCATGCGCAACCAGCGACGGAGTGGAAACCGCCGTGTCTTCCAAAACAGGAGCGTCGCCGTGATCCATACATAAATCCTTACGCGAGCGCGTAGAGGTCAGCGTGCAGATTTCGCTCCGATCAATTCGGCTGCAAAATCTGGGTCCTGCATCATCCCTCTAAGCCATTTGTCTCGTACGCCTACTAGCGCGAGGTAGTCCTCTCGGGACATTACGACATGGGTCGGTTCGCTCGTGCCGTCATCGCAAAGTCCGACTGGCCGCCCGCTAGCGCCGACTGGACTTGTAACGGTTTTGTGCCGGTCACTTGAGAGTTTAACACTCTATCAAGGAGGCCGACGAGATGATGAAGCATACAGAAGAGTTCAAGCGGGAAGCGGTGCGGATTGCGCTGGCCAGCGGGCTGTCGCGTCGGCGTGTTGCGTCAGATTTAGGGGTGGGATTGTCGACGCTGGGCAAGTGGGTCGCGCAATATCGGCCCACTGATCTGGTAGCCGCGCCGCAGGCGGATCTGGCCCGTGAGAATGAACGTCTGCGCCTGGAGAACCGGATCCTCAAGGAGGAGAGGGAGATTTT
>NZ_VCAO01000007.1 GCF_005884405.1 Qipengyuania marisflavi
CCGGATATTGCTGGAAAACTACTTCCTGCCGGGCGACCTTGAAACCCAGATCGAGGCGTTCGTCGAGCATTACAACCACCAGCGCTATCACGAGAGCCTGAAAAACGTCACACCTGCCGACGCCTACTTCGGCAGGGCAGAAGCCACCATCAAACAGCGCGAAAGGATCAAACGCAAAACCATCGAACAAAGGCGCTTGCAACACCGCAAGCTTGCCGCATAATATCAACCAACCAGATGAGCCCAAACACTCACCTGTTTTAAACTGCCTAATGTCTCAAATTATCTGACGACGGACATTCAGCGAGGTCGGTTAGATAGACGATGACTTGCGTCGAAAGCGGAACCGCGTGCGTGCGCCGCGCTTTCATCTTGCCTGCCGGGATTTTCCAAACCCGGTCAACCAGATCGATCTCGCGCCATTCGGCATGTCGCAGTTCGCCCGGGCGAACAAAGACATGAGGAGCGATCTGCAACGCGAACCTTGTGATCAGATGGCCGGTGTAGTCGTCTATCGCACGTAAAAGCCCACCAAGCTCCCTGGTCTCAAGGATCGCTGCGTAATGCGTAGCCCGCGGCGTGATCAAAGCACCTTTGAGCATGCTCGTCGGATCGGATTTGCACCGGGTCGTGGCGACGCCATACCGAAAGACCCTGCCTGCAAAGGAACGAGTCTTCTTTGCAGTCTCGTGCTTCCCACTGGCTTCCAGACGCTTGAGCGGAGCAAGAACCTCAAACGGCTCAATCTCATGAATTGGCCGGTTGCCGATGGCCGGTGCAAGCTGATCGAGGAAGTAATTTGCCTTGATGATCGTTCCTTCGGCACGGCCATTCTGCACCATCATCTGTTCGATGTATTCGCGGGCAACGGCTTCGAAGGTCTGGGCAGACAGGAACTCCTCGCGGATCTTTTTCTTCCGTTTGTCGAAGGCAGGATCCCCGCCTGATGCAACGGTCTGCCTTGCTTCGTAGGTCGCGTCACGCGCTTCCTTGAGGCTGACCTCGGGGTAGCTCCCGATTACGAGCTTCTTCTCGAGCTTGCCGAGCCGGTATCGAAATCGCCAGTGTTTGCCACCGGCTGGGGTAACCTCAATATAAAGGCCTCGCTGGTCAGCGACCTTGTAAGGTTTGTCTTTCGTCTTGAGAGCGCGGAGCCGCGTTTCGGTCAGAGGCATTTGCGGGCCTTTTCCAAATGTGGTTTTCGCAAAGGCCCGCAAAAGGCCCGCAAAAATGTCTGGAACCCCCGAGAACAAACGGGACGATCCGGAACTACCAAAGGGCCAAATCCCTAGGGTTTCTGCGGGTTTTATATAGATTATCTGCGAGAACAAGAGAAGAACAAATGGTGCCCAGAAGAGGACTCGAACCTCCACGCCCTTGCGAGCGCCAGCACCTGAAGCTGGTGCGTCTACCAATTCCGCCATCTGGGCACCGGAGCGGTCCGGGCATCAAAGCCGGGCCGCGGGTAGGGGCGGGCCACTAGCGAAGGGGGGGGCGCCTTGTCAATCGCCAAAGCTCTGCCCGTGCGAATGCTTGCGGGCGCGGCGTGCTTGCGGCAAGGGGCACGCTATTGATCCGATACCAACGACAGGCGATGGCAATGGCGAAGAATGGCGCTTTGAACGGCAAAATGGTGGTGCTGATGGGGGGCAGCGGCTTCCTGGGCAATTATGTCGCACAGGCGCTGCTGAAACGCGGCGCGCGGTTGCGGATAGCCAGCCGTCATCCTGAACAGGCCTATCGCCTCAAGACGCTGGCCAATCTGGGCCAGCTGCAACTGGTACGCTGCGATGCAACCGATCGCGCCAGCGTGAACAATGCCATTGCGAGCGCGGATGCGGTGGTCAATCTGGTCGGCAGTTTCGACGGCAATCTGGCCCGACTGATGGGCGAGGCTCCCGGCTGGATGGCTGCGGCAGCTAAAGAAACCGGCGCGCAGAGTTTCGTCCATGTCAGCGCGATTGCCGATCCTGGCGACGAGGATGCGCCCAATGCCTATGGCATGGCCAAGCAGCTGGGCGAGGAGCGGGTCCGTGCCGCATACCCCAACGCCGCCATCCTGCGCCCTTCGGTGCTGTTCGGACGCGACGACGATTTCATCCAGATGTTCGCCGGACTCGTGGCGACCTTCCCCGTGCTGCCCGTGTTCGGTCCCGATGCCGTCCTGCAACCTGCCTATGTCGATGATGTCGCAGAGGCGATTGTGACGGTGTTGGAGCAGCCGGACAAGCATGGCGGCAAGACCTTCGAGCTGGGCGGTCCCGAAGTGCTGACCATGATGCAAATCAACCAGGCCATTGCCGCGGCACAGGGGCGTGATCGCACGCTGCTGGCCGTGCCCGATGCACTGTCGGGTGTGTTCGCGATGCTTCCGGGTACACCGATGTCCAGCGATCAGTGGCGGATGCTAAAGGCTGGCAATATCATTTCGGCCGCGGCACCGGGGTTCAAGCAGCTGGGCATTGCGCCCAAGCCGCTGTCGCTGTTCCTCGACAAATGGATGGTCCGGTTTCGGCAGCACGGCCGGTTTGGCAACAAACTGAACGCCTGAGCTAGTCCTCAGGCAGCGGCGCAGTGCCCTCGCCGGTCAGCAGCGTGAGCGGCTCAACCGTCAGCGCGGTGCCACTGATGCCGGTAATCCGCACACGGGTGCCAACTGCGACATCACTGCCGCGCGCCATCCACTCGCTGTCGCCGACCTGGACGCGGCCAGTGCCGCCATCCAGCGCCTTGGTCACCAGTGCGGTTTCCCCGACCAGCCTCCCGGCGCGGTTGTTAAGCAGGGGATCGGCGCTGACGATAGGCCGGTCGCGCAGGAACCGTTTGGCGGAATAGGCGGCAATCAGCGCCAGCGAGACGAAGCTGATGACCTGAATCGCCAGTGGCGGGTCGGAAATAAACACCAGCAGCCCGGTGACCAGCGCTGCCACGGCCAGCCAGATTAGGTAAACACCCGGCACCACCAGTTCCAGCGCGGCCAGCGCCAAGCCAATGATGATCCAGACCCAGTGCGGCTCGATCCCGTCCATCAGATCAGCCTTGCGGCCCGCCCTCGCCCGTGCGCGGCACCGTTGGGCTGCGACGGACGGGGGGCACGCGCTCACGCTCGCGCGAAGCTGGCAGCGCAGTTCCGGTGTCAACCGACCCCTTCACATCGCCGAAGGTCTCGCGCATCAATTCGCCGATCCCGCCCAGCGATCCGATCAGCTGGGTGGCTTCCATCGGGAACAGGATGGTCTTGGCATTCGGGCTGTCGGCGAATTTGGCGATCGCCTTGGTGTATTCCTGCGCCACGAAATAATTGATTGCCTGGCTGCCCGATTGCGCGATGGCGTTGGAGACGGCTTCGGTCGCTTTCGCCTCAGCCTCTGCGGCACGTTCGCGGGCTTCGGCATCGCGGTAAGCGGCTTCGCGCTTGCCCTCGGCCTTGAGGATGGCGGACTGCTTGTCGCCCTCGGCGCGCAGGATGTTGGAGGCGCGGTCGCCCTCGGCTTCGAGGATTTCGGCGCGCTTGAGCCGTTCGGCTTTCATCTGCCGCGCCATCGCCTCGGAAATATCCAGCGGCGGGCGGATATCCTTGATCTCGACCCGGGTGATCTTGACGCCCCAAGGCGAGGTCGCATGATCGACCACCGACAACAGCCGTGCGTTGATCTCGTCCCGCTTGGACAGAGTTTCATCAAGATCCATGCTGCCCATCACGGTGCGCAGATTGGTGGTCGTGAGCGCCATGATCGCCTGATAGAGGTTGGACACCTCGTAAGCGGCTTTGCCCGCGTCCAGCACCTGGAAGAACACTACGGCATCCACCCCGACCATCGCGTTGTCGGCGGTGATGATTTCCTGTCCGGGAATATCGAGCACCTGCTCCATCACATTCACCTTCTGACCAACCCGGTCGATGAAGGGGGTAATGATGTGCAAGCCCGGCTCTGCGGCCTTGGTGTATTTGCCGAAGCGTTCGATGGTGTAGACATAGCCTTGCTTGACCACGCGCACCGCCATCAGCAGGAACAGTACCAGCAGCAGCAGCAACAGACCCAAAGTCAAGGTAACGCCCAATGTCCTACACCCCTATACAACCAGCCGGCCGGAAATCTGCCGTGCTGCATCCTAACGCACCTGCGCGCAGGCACAAGCGAGCGATTGCGGCGGGGGTGGCGGCGCGGGATAGCGCGGCTGCGGCATCTGATCTCTATCGTATGATGCTGCGTCAGAGCGCCCCGGCATAGAGCGCCAACAGCCGCGCCCAGGCGCGTTCTGCTTCGGGTTCGTCATAGCTGGGGCTGTCGGGCACGCACCAGCCGTGATCGGCGGCATAGACCTCAATCTCTACCGTTCGCCCGGCTGCATCGGCAGCGGCCCGCAATACGGTCTTGTCATCGGGTGCCTTGGCATCGTCATTCTGCGCAATTGCGATCAGATGGCTGGCACCCGAATTGACCAGCAGATTGTGCGGGCTCATCGGATTGCCATCGCGTACCAGGCCCCCGCCGTGGAAGCTGGCCGCGCCGCGCACGCGTGTGTTCACACCCGCAGCGCTCCAAACGGTAAAGGGTCCGCCCATGCAATAGCCTTGCGTACCGACACCCCGCGCGCTGTCGACCGGCTGTTGTGCATCAAGCCAGCCAATCGCCTTTTGCGCATCGCGCATGATCGCCGCTGCATCGAGCTTGCCGCGCCAGGGGCCGACTTTGCCAAAGCCGCCGCTGCCTGCAAATGCCGCGAAATCGGCAAACTGTTCACCCGCAACATCGCGGTAATAGGGGTTGGCGACAAACACGGCGTAACCTTCGCTCGCCAGACGGCGCGCCATTTGCCGCTTGGCCTCGCGGATACCGGCGATGTCGGGCCAGAACAGCACTGCGGGATGCTTCCCGCTGGCGGGGTGGACGAAAAACCCGTCCATCGTGCCATCAACGGTGGCAAAGCTGACCATGCCTTCGACCAGCCCCTTGGGCGAGCTGTCAGCCTCCATCGGCACACAGGCCGCCGCTGCACCAGCCGCACCCAGCGCGCCGAACCCACGCCGCGTCACATTGCTGTTTGCCCAATCGGCAAGGGTCTGTTCGTCGCACATAATCCGTCTCCGCTAATCCGGTAAGCCGCACAGATTACGCGCTTCCCCGCGCAGGGCAAGCGCGGCGGCTGGCGTCTTACAATTCGAAAATCACATCGCCAAAGCTGGTGTCAGCCAATGCCTCTTTCACACGCGTGCGCTCGGCATCTGACAGCGGCCCGTCCGTGCTGACGATATGCGCAATCGGGCGATGGAGAGCGATTGCGCCCTCCATGATCTTGCGAATGGCGCGCACCACGGTGTCTTCGAAATGGCGCTGATGGGCGACCAGTTCGGCGGCGCTGGAGAAGGGAAAATCGGCAGGTTGATCGACGAAATTGCCGGTCCGCCGGTCAGCTATCTGCACCCGGTCGCGATAAATAGAGAAATCGAGATCGAGCCGCCGGAACATCTCATCGCCGCGCCAATGCGGCTTCGCTTTGTGTCATCAGCTTGGCGATGATGTCGGCAACGGGTTCCTCTTCCTTGAGCATTCCCACTGACTGGCCCGCCATCAGGCTGCCGTTTTCGACATCGCCGTCCACCACCGCGCGGCGCAATGCACCGGCCCAGTAATGTTCGATCTGCAACTGCGCTTCGCCCATTTCGATGGCGCCGCTGTCGAGAATGGCGGCCACTTCGCGTTGCTTGGCGGTGAATTCTTCAGTGCCCTTGTTCTTCAAGGCGCGCACGGGGATCACCGGCAACCGGGCATCGACCTGCACGCTGGACACTGCGTCGCGGGCATTGGCGCGGAAAAACGCTTTCTTGAAATTGGCGTGCGCAATGCTTTCGGCGGCGCACGCAAAGCGCGTGCCCAGCTGAACCCCGGCAGCGCCCATTTCCAGATAGCCGGCAATCGCCTGACCGCGCCCGATCCCGCCCGCCACAAAGACCACGTGATCCTCGGCCAGTTCGGGCAGGAATTCCTGCGCCAACACGCTGGTGGACACCGGGCCGATATGGCCGCCCGCCTCCATCCCTTCGATCACCAGCGCGTCGCCGCCGCCGCGCAGCAGTTTCTTGGCCAGCGCCAGTGTGGGGGCGAAGACAATGACCTTGGCGCCAAACGCCTTGATCGCATCGACGCTGCCCTTGGGAGGGATACCGCCTGCCAGCACGACGTGGCTGACACCGTGCCGCGCGCACACTTCAATCAGGTCGAACAACTGCGGGTGCATTGTGATCAGGTTCACGCCAAACGGCTTGGCGGTCAGCTTCTTCGTCTCGGCAATTTCATTATCGAGCAGTTCAGGCGTCATCGCCCCGCAAGCGATCACGCCGAAGCCGCCCGCATTGGAAATGGCGGACACCAGCGTGCGTTCCGACACCCAGCTCATCGCTCCGCACAGGATTGCATAATCCGTGCCGAGGAAATCCGTGCCGCGGCGCATCAGGCTTGTCGTCTTGCTATATTGGCTCATGGGCGAGCGACTTATGCGAGCAGCGCCGCAGCGGCAAGCGCTACCACCAGCCTTGCGCTTTCAAATCGGGCGCTGCGCTGCGCGATACCGGCGCTTCCAGCCCGCCAGCCAGCGCCAGCCGGACATTGCGCCCGGCGCGCCGCACGCCCTGCACTGCGCCGCGCGCGACCCACCAGCTGCGATGCACCTGCGCGCCTTCCAGCCCATCCAGCTCGCTCACAGCATCACGCATCCGCATCAGGATCAGCTCGGACCCCACCGCCGTATGCGCGCGGACATAATGGTCTTCCATTTCCAGCGCGATCAGTTCGCTGCCGAGCTGCCGCGGCAACCGGTCGAGGAATGCCGGGCCGGCGGGCGTTACGGCCGGAGCTTCAGGCGCAGCCGGTTCTGATGCCGTATCCGGTGCCGGTTTTGCCCGCGTGCCCAGATTGTTGAACATCAGGGTAATCAGCGCGCCGATGATCAACACGTTGAAATAATGCAGCAGCGCGGTTTCCAGTGACGGGGCGCGGATCGGACCCGGCAGTTGCCCGGAAACCCACACAAGAATGGCCATCGGCACAGTCGCCACCAGCACAGTGACGATCCACAAAAACCATTCGGGCAAATCAAGTTTGGGGGCCAGCCGCAGAATGACCGTACCGATCGGCTGGTACAGCATATAACCCGCCACCGCCAAGCCGGTCCAATAGACGATCCGCCAACCAAACGGCGTCGCAAAGCTGCCAAACGGGCCGATCAACGCGAGCACCAGCCCGACGCCCAGCATGATCGCCAGATCGATCATCAGCTTGCGCGCAAATCGCGCCTTCGGACTGGGTGCCAGATCACTCATTGTGCCGTCAGCCTAGTGCCAATTCGCGCTTCGTAAAGTGGCAAGGCGGCGGATTTACGCGCTTTTCACGAAGCACGCCGCCCGCCCGCGCACAGGCGATTGCCCGCCAGTGGCAACCCGGCATGAAGGGGGAACAGACAGATCACACCGGAGACACAGCATGACCGCCACCGCACTCAAGCCAACCAACAAGTCCGGCTTCGACATCAGCCCTACTGCCCGCACCATGGTCAGCCTCGCCTGCTTCACCATGTGCTTTGTGTGCATCCTGGCGATTGGCCGCGCACTGCTGGGGATGGCCCCTGATTTGCCTTATCTGCAGAAACTGCCGGTAATCATCCATGTTGCCAGCGTACTGCCCGCAGTGCCGCTGGGCGGTTATCTGCTGCTGGCGGCGAAAGGCACGGCGCGGCACAAGCGGCTGGGCAAATTGTGGCTTGTGCTGATGCTTGTCACGGCCACCTCCGCCATTTTCATCCAGAGCAGCGGCGGCTTCAGCTGGATCCATATCTTTGTGCCGATCACCTTCCACGCCGCTTGGAAGACGGTGGCCACTGCACGCCAGGGTGACATCGCCGGGCATAAGAAACACCTGGTAGCTATGTACTTGGCCGCGTTGATGATTCCCGGCATTGCCGCCTTCATGCTGCCCGGACGGCTGATGAACACGATGCTGCTTGGCTGAGCCTTATTCGCCGTAATGGATCGTCACCCGGTCCGCCGCCTGCCGTGCGATCCGGCGGGCGGTATCGGTGTCTCCGGCGGTCGCCAGCGCCACCCCCATGCGGCGGAACGGGCGGCTGGTCGGCTTGGCAAAGATGCGCAAATCAGTGCCCTGCTCCGCCAGCGCATCGGCAAGCCCGCTATAGGATAGCGCCGCGCTGTCACGGTCAGCCAGGATCACCGCCGAGGCAGCAGGCCGCGCGCGGATCTGCGCCGGAACGGGCAACCCCATGATGGCGCGCGCATGCAAGTCGAATTCGCTGAGGTTCTGACTGACCAGCGTGACCATGCCTGTGTCGTGTGGGCGGGGGCTCAGTTCGGAAAAGATCACTTCCTCGCCCTTCACAAAGAACTCCACGCCGAACAGGCCGTAACCGCCCAGCTCGTCCACCACCTTGCGCGCCATGTCCTGCGCGCTGGTGATTGCGGCGTCAGTCATAGGGGTGGGCTGCCAGCTTTCCTGATAATCGCCGCGCTCCTGCCGGTGCCCGATGGGCGGACAGAAGGTCACGCCGTCCTTGTGCCGGACGGTCAGCAGCGTGATCTCGTAATCGAAGTGGACAAATTGCTCGACAATCACCCGGCTGCGGTCGCCGCGCATTCCGGCCACGGCATAGTCCCATGCCGCCTCAAGCCCGCTTGCGTCCTGCACAGTCGACTGACCCTTGCCGCTGGAGGACATCACCGGCTTGATCACGCAGGGAAAGCCGGTGTGCGCCGCGCCCGCGCGCACATCGCCCAGGCTTTCGGCATAGCGATAGCGCGAAGTGACCAGCCCCAACTGATCCGCCGCCAGATCGCGAATGGCATCGCGGTTCATCGTCAGCTGCGCCGCGCGGGCGGAGGGGACGATGTGATAGCCCTCCCCCTCCAGCTCGGCCAGCACCTCGGTGCGAATCGCCTCGATCTCGGGCACGATAAAGTCGGGCCGATGCCGCTCCGCGACCGCACGCAATGCCGCGCCGTCGAGCATGGAAAACACCTCACAACCATCCGCCACCTGCATCGCCGGCGCACCTTCATAGGCATCGCAAGCCACCACATAGGCACCCAGCCGCTTGGCCGAGATCACAAACTCGCGGCCCAACTCGCCCGAGCCGAGGAGCAGGATTTTGGCGGTGTGGGTCAAGCTACCTCGTCACTCGCATCCAGCCCGTAAGCCGTATGCAGCACGCGCACGGCCAGTTCGGTTTCATCCTCGTCGATCAGCACGCTGACCTTGATTTCGGATGTCGTGATTGCCTGAATATTGATCCCGCGGTCGGCGAGGGACTGGAACATTGTGCTGGCCACGCCCGCATGACTTTTCATGCCGACACCAACAACGCTGATCTTGGCGATCTTGCTGTCGCTGATCAGGCGGTTAAAGCCGATGTCCTCGCGGCGATCCTCCAACAGTGCCTGTGCGCGCGCCAGATCGGATTGCGGGACGGTGAAGGTCACGTCGGTCTCGCCCTTGTCGCGGCCCACGTTCTGAATGATCATGTCGACATTGATCGACGCCTTGGCCAGCGGTTCAAAGATATGCGCGACCGATCCGGGGCGGTCGGGCACGCGGGTCAGGATAATCTTGGCTTCGTTCTTGTCATGCGCGATGCCGGTCACGTGCTGGCGTTCCATATCGCCCTTCTCCACCAATGCGTTCATTTCATCTTCCGACACGATCAGCGTGCCGGGAATATCGTCTGCGGGGATCGCGTCATCGCCCACGAAGCTGGAGAGGACCTGCACGCGCACGCCCTCTTTCATCGCCAGCCCGACCGAGCGGGTCTGGAGCACCTTGGCCCCCACGCTCGCCAGTTCGAGCATTTCCTCATAAGTCACCGCCTTCAGCTTGTGCGCCTTGGCGACAATGCGGGGGTCGGTGGTATAGACGCCGTCGACATCGGTGTAGATGTCGCAGCGGTCGGCGCGGATTGCCGCCGCCACCGCCACAGCCGATGTGTCCGATCCGCCGCGGCCCAGCGTGGTAATTCGCCCGGCGTCAGAGACACCCTGGAAACCGGGGATGACCGCGATCTCGCCCGCTGCCATCGCGGCAATCAGCGCTTCAGCTTCGATATCCTCAATCCGTGCCTTGGCGTGCGCCTCGATCGTGCGGACGGGCATCTGCCAGCCCAGCCAGCTGCGCGCCTGACAGCCCAGTGATTGCAGGGTCAGCGCCAACAGGCCGCTGGTCACCTGTTCGCCGCTGGCCACCACGACGTCATATTCTGCCGGATCATAAAGCGGGTTTGCCTCGCGGCAGAAATTGACCAGCCGGTCAGTCTCGCCCGCCATGGCCGAAACCACCACTGCAACCTCGTGCCCGCGCGCCTGTTGCTTGCGCACGATATTGGCGACGCGGCGAATGCGCTCGGTCCCGGCCATCGACGTGCCGCCGAATTTCATCACGATACGAGCCAAGCGCGTGCGTCTCCGTGCTGGAATGCAAGTGCTGCGGCTGCTAGCCACGCACAATGAGTGATGCAACCGATACGGTGACAAGGAAAGCTTCAGGCGGTCAAACGATCCGGCCTGAAGAGGCGGCGCACTTTGGCGCTCTGGCAAAAGAATGGTGGGATCCCAAGGGCTCCTCCGCGATGCTGCACAAGCTCAATCCGGTGCGGCTGGGCTTCCTGCGCGAGGCGGTGGATAGGCACTGGAGCGGCGATATCCGCCACCGCCGCCCGCTGGTGGGAAAAAGCGTGCTGGACGTCGGCTGCGGCGCTGGGCTGCTGTGCGAACCGCTGTCACGGATGGGCGGCGCCGTCACGGGCGTGGACGCCGCGCCCGAGAATATCGCGGCGGCGGCGCTGCACGCCAAGGGGGGCGCGCTCGACATCCGCTATATCGCAGGCGAGTTGGCGGAACAGGATCTGGGCCAGTTCGATCTGGTAACGTCGATGGAAGTGCTCGAACACGTCGCTGACAAACGCGCCTTTGTGGGTGAGCTGGCCGCACGGCTGTCACCGGGTGGGCTGATGGTGCTGTCCACTCCCAACCGCACTCAGGCCAGCCGCCTGCTGCTGGTCGGAGCCGCCGAAGCGGTCGGCATGGTCCCGCGCGGCACGCATCATTGGGAAGATTTCGCCACTCCCGAGGAATTGCGCGAGCTGCTGGCGGCTGCGGGGCTGGCAATGGGCGAGCCACAAGGCATCGCCTTCTCGCCCGCCAAGGGTCTGCATCTGTCGAGTGATCTGGCGCTGAACTACATCGTTACGGCGCGGCGCGCGGGGTAATCCCACCGCTCAGCAGCCCTGACCACCACCGCCGGATGGTCGGTAAACACGCCGTCCACGCCAGCCGCCTTCACAATCCCCACCAACCCCGCGAGGTCGCCGGGGGCGCTTTCTCCGGTGCCGCGTTGCACGATTGGCGGGAGGAAGGCGTTTTCGTGACGCAGGGTCCAGACGTGGACTTTCAGCCCTGCGCCCTGCGCGGCGGCGATGGTGCCGGTGGGCACGCCATCGCCCGTCAGCAGCAACCGCAGATCCGCGCCAATCGCGTCGGCATAGGTCGCGATTTCGGCCAGACCGCTGGGCGTGAGCATTTCTTCATAGCGCATCGCTGGCTCGTCCGCCGGGCCAGCGCCGGGTTTCACCAGCAGCACCAGCGGCACCTCCACCATCCGGTTCAGCCGTTGCAACGGGCCGACTTCGAAGCTTTGCACAAACACCAGGTCATCGGCATCATCGAGGTCGGCCTTGCGCAGCGCGGTGACCAGCAGATCGACAATGTCGAAGCCCTGCTCGAGCAGGAATGTCGGGTGCTTGAGTTCGGGATAGATGCCGATCCGCCGTCCGCTCTCGGCCTCCTTCGCGCGCACCAGCTGCAACACTTCAGCAAGAGTGGGCACCGGGTACAATCCGTCGAAGTGGGCATTGGCAGGTCGCAGGCCGGGAATCCGTTCTCTGGCACGCAGCGTGCGCAATTCGGCCAGCGTGAAATCCTCGGCAAACCAGCCGTTCACCAGTTCGCCATCCACAGTCTTGCTGCGCCGCCGGTCGGCAAATTCCTCATGCGCAGCCACGTCAGTGGTATCGGACAGCTCGTTCTCGTGGCGAACAACCAGTATATTGTCGCTCGTCACCACCAGATCAGGCTCGATATAGTCGGCCCCCTGGTCAATCGCCCGTTCGAATGCCGCCAGCGTGTGCTCGGGCCGCTCCCCACTCGCGCCGCGATGCGCGATGACCAGCAGTTCCCCAGCCGTCACCGATTGCGCGGCCAGTCCCAGCAGAACCGCAAGCAACGCTGCGCTTAACCGAATCTTGACCCCAAAGGCGGAAAAGGTGGTTGTCATGTTCAAGAAGATTCTCCTGGCGGCCGTTGTTGTGATCGGTCTGGTTTACGCCTCTGGCAATGATCTCGGTTCGATAAAACGCAAGGTTACTAACCTGTCGAGCGAAAACGCGCGCAGTTTCACGGGCGGTTCGAATGACAATTGGGGCAAGAATTCACGTCAATGAAGCGCTTCATTCCACTGTTCAGGATCGAAACCGACCAGAACACCGCCGGAATGTTCGGCCACCGGACGTTTGATCAGGCTGGGATGCTCCACCATCAAAGCAATCGCGCTGGCACGGTCGATACCGGCCTTCTGCATCTCTGACAATTTGCGATACGTCGTCCCGCGCCGGTTCAGCAGCACTTCCCACCCCACCGCATCGGCCCATTCTCCCAGTTTTGCGGGATCGGCACCGACCTTCTTGTAATCGTGAAACGCATAGTCGCGGCCCTGCCCGTCCAGCCATTTGCGCGCCTTTTTGACCGTGTCACAATTGGGAATGCCGTAGAAATTTATGATCATCGCAATGTCGCTTTCGTCAAAAATTCGCGGCCCCGTTTACAGGAGCGTTCATTCGGCGGCGACGGCGTGCTGGGCCGCTGCCACCAGCTCATGCAGCGCTTTCATATGCGCGGCAAATGCCTTGCGTCCCTTCGGCGTGAGCGAAACCCATGTCCGCTGGCGGCCGTCGCGCTTTGCCTTGCGCACGGTGATATAGGCCGCTTCGGACAGGGCCGAGAGATGCTTCGACAATACAGAATCGCTGACTTCGACCACATCCTTGATGATGGCAAACTCGGCATCGTCCACCCGCGCCAGCATGGCGGCAATCTGCAGACGCGCAGGCGCATGGAGTACAGGGTCGATGTCCGCGGTCATGTGGCACCCGCACCGGAAGCCGAGCGGTCGAGATCGGCGTGATACAGCCGTTCCCACCAGATACTGCTGGCGGTGACGACCACGAACACACCAAGGGCAATCGGCACCCCCAGCGGCGTCCACATATGGAGGCCGGGCGCTGCCCAGGCGAGCAGCGCAAATCCCGCCAGAGTGGCCGCAATGGCGAGCCAGAACGCAGGGCGCGCTGCCCTGGATGACCAGCCATTGACGAACATCCCGTCACGTTTTCTGTCGCTATGCGAGATCCAGACTACCCCTCCCACCACCAGGAGGATCGTCACGATGGCAAGCGGGATCGGGACGGCCCAGCTGATCACGCACAGCGCCTGAAGCAGACCAGCCGCGGCATGGCGGGGCAGCGACCAATGCATTCGCTTCGCCAACCGCCGGTCAGTCTGTGCGACAGCGTCCAGTGCCGCGCGGGGATCGTTTTCATAAGCCATGTTCAAGTCCTTCACTTGCCAATATGGAAAGCGATAGGGGCCACTTTCCGATTCGGCAAGTTAAAACTTTCCAATTTGGAAAATGACTATCTGGAGCCGCCGTGCGCGGCAGCGATGGCCACGGCCAGCGCATCGGCGGCATCGGCGCCCGCCACTTTCACGCCGGGCAGCAGCACGCCAATCATCGCCTGCACCTGGGCCTTGTCCGCCGCGCCGGTGCCGACCAGGGTTTTCTTCACGGCCCGTGCGGAATGCTCGCTGACGGTCAGGCCCGCCGCGCCGCACGCCGCCAGCACCGCGCCGCGCGCCTGCGCCAGTTTGAGCGTGGATTGCGGGTTCTTGTTGACGAAGACTTCTTCCGCCGCTGCCCGGTCAGGCCGGTGCTGTGCAATCACCTGTGCCAGACCAGCCTGCAAAGCCGCCAGCCGCGCGGCCAGCGGTGCCTTGGCATCGCTGGGCAATTGGCCATTGGCGATATGTGTCAGACGGCTACCCTCGGCGCGGATCACGCCCCAGCCGGTGCAGGATAGCGAGGGATCAAGCCCGAGGATGATCACAGCCGCAGGCCGAAGCGCGGCCCGAACTGCATCATCGCCAGATACAGCACCACGGTGAGCACGCAGCCGGCCGCCAGCGCCGCCCAGAACCCGGTTCCCGAACGCAGCAGCACCGGGATCACCAGGAACATCGGCAGGCTGGGCAGGACATACCAGAAGGTCGCCTGCGCATGGACTGCCATATTCTCCGCATCAGGGCGCGCGTACCACAGGAAGATCATGCCCAGGATCGACACCAGCGGGAGCGAGGCGATCAGCGCCCCGCCCGCCGGAAGACGCCGCCCGATTTCGGCAATCGCCGCGATCATCACGCCGGCCAGCAGCGCCTTCGCGGCGAAGCCCAGCATCAGCCGAGCTTTTCCATGATCTCGTCCGAAATCTCGTAATTGCCCCAGATCGTCTGGACGTCGTCATCATCGTCCAGCGTGTCGATAAGCTTGAGCAGAGTACCGGCACCTTTCTCGTCCATATCGACAGTGATGTTGGGCTTCCATGCCAGCTTGACCGTCTCGGCCTCGCCCAGCGATTTTTCCAGCGCGCTGGAGACTTCGTGCAGATCGTCGGGCGCCGTCCAGATGGTGTGGCCATCCGCGGTGCTTTCGATATCGTCCGCGCCAGCATCCATTGCGGCTTCGAGAACCTTTTCCTCATCGCCCACAGCGGCCGGATATTCGATCAGGCCCAGCCGTTCAAAGCCATGCTGGACCGACCCTTCGCTGCCCATATTGCCGCCATTCTTGGAGAAGGCGGTGCGGACATTGGTGGCGGTGCGGTTGCGATTGTCGGTCAGTGCCTCGACAATGATGGCGCTGCCACCGGGGCCATAACCTTCGTAGCGAACTTCCTCGTAATTTTCCGCATCGCTGGCGGTGGCTTTGTCGATTGCCCGCTGGATATTGTCTTTGGGCATCGATTGCGCCTTGGCCGCATTGACCGCCAGCCGCAGTCGCGGGTTCATGTCGGGATCGGGCATCCCCATCTTGGCCGCCACGGTGATTTCGCGTGAAAGCTTGGAAAACAGGCCAGAGCGCTTCTTGTCCTGAGCGCCCTTGCGATGCATGATGTTTTTGAATTTGGAATGGCCGGCCATGGGATCTCTTGTTTCCGGTGATTAGGATAAGGGACCCGCATAGCCGCATGACCGGAGAAACCTCAACCCTCGCGCATGCGAAATCGTGGCGCGGGGAAGCCAAACGGGTAATTGCCTTTGTGCGCCGCCCGATTCTGCCGGAAAAAGCGGCGGGGATCAGCAGAGCCAGCCTGGCGGCTGTGTGGCGGCTATACCTGCTCGATATCGCGCTGATGGCGGTGCTGCTGGCGATTGCCGGAGCCGTGTTGATGAGCGGGTTTGAATTTCCCGAGAACGAGATTGCCGGGCTGACCCTGTCGCCCAGGGTGCTGGCCCTGATCGTGCTGCTGGCCCCGCTGATCGAGGAAATCGGCTTTCGCAGCTGGCTGTCGGGGCGGCCGGGCCATGTGCTGGCCGCCGCATTTCTGGCGTTTGCGCTGTTCGGGCTGCCGCTGGTGTTTGGTGATGGCGGATCGCTGTGGTTTGCCGTGTCATTTTTTGGCGCGATGGTGCTGGCGCTTGGCACACTTTACGCGCTGCGGAAACGCGGCCAGATGCCGTGGTTCGCGCGCGCTTTCCCGCTGTTCTTTGCCGCAGCAACGATCAGCTTCGCACTGATCCATCTGTTCAATTATCAGGAGGGGACACTGGCGGTCCTGCTGCCGCTGGTGCTGCCGCAGCTGATCGCCGGGACCATCTTTGGCTATGCACGCGTCACCTATGGGCTGTGGGCCAGTATCGTACTGCACATGCTGCACAATGGCACTGCCATCGGACTGGTCCTGTTGGCCACCAGCGCCGCCGAAACAGCGCCGATTGCCGGATAGGCATGCTTCAGACCTTGACCGCAGTCCCGCTGGCCGAAACCATCAGCATCGATCCGGTATCACCGATCACCTCGTAATCCAGATCAACGCCCACAACGGCATTGCCGCCGCGACCGGCGCATTCGGCCTGCAATTCCTGAATTGCCTGCTCGCGCGCTTCGGACAGGATCCGTTCGTAACTGCCTGAGCGGCCACCCACGATATCGCGGATATTGGCGAACAGATCGCGGAAGATATTCGCGCCGACGATCACCTCGCCGGTTACGATGCCCAGATAATCCTGGATCGGCTTACCCTCGATCGTGGGGGTGGTGGTGACGATGATGCCGCGGGCATCTTTCCAAGGGCCTGCCATTATCTTCTCCGTTCAATTCAAGAGTTTTGCGACGTTATAATGCGTGATCAGCCCAGTCCGAGCGCCGCCTTGTAGGTATCCAGCACCATTTCCATTTCGGCGCGGTCATCAGGCTTCATTTTCCGCAGGCGGACGATCTGGCGCATGATCTTGCTGTCATAGCCGACCGCCTTGGCTTCGGCATAAACATCGCGGATGTCGTCGGCGATGCCCTTCTTTTCTTCTTCAAGACGTTCGATACGCTCGATCAGCAGGCGCAGGCGGTCGTCGGTGGCTTCGGCCATGGGGTTCGCTCCAGTAAGATTAGAATCAGTTGGCCGCTCGATAGCGAGCATGGCTGCGCGGGTGAAGGCGGTGCAGCGCTATTCCACGCGATTCTTCGCAATGCTTGCCTGCATCGCGGCCAGCTGCGCCTCGGTCGCAGGGGTCTGGCGCGTGGCTTTCCACTCTGCCGCCGGCATATTGTGGATCAATTCGCGCGCCGCTTCCTTGTCACCGTCATACCCCGCGTCGCGGATCCAGTCGGCCAGGCAATTGCGGCAGAAACCCGCCAGCCCCATCAGCTCGATATTCTGCGCGTCGTGGCGGTGGCGCAAATGGCGCACCAACCGGCGGAACGCATCAGCGGCCACGGCATCGGGCAGCGTATCGAGCGGGTCTGTATTCGTATCCATGGGGCCATTCATCCTTGAGTTGCGAGGCCGCTCTGCCATAGGCGATGGTCATGCAAAAGCCCGATGACACGCCGCTCGCCGCCCCCCGCCTCGACCCGCGGGGCCGTAAGGTCAAAATCCTTGCCACCGTCGGCCCCGCCAGCAGCTCACCCGAAATGCTGGCGCGGCTGTTCAAGGCCGGAGTCGATGCCTTCCGCGTCAATATGAGCCATGGCGAACATTCCGACCATGCCGCCACCATCTCTGCCATCCGTGCGCTGGAAAAGCAGTTCCACCGCCCCATCGCCATTCTGGCTGATCTGCAAGGCCCCAAGCTGCGCGTTGGTAAGTTCAAGGATGGACAGGCGGTAATCCGCCATTCGGGGCATTTCACGCTGGACCGCAATACCGAACCCGGTGACGAAACCCGCGTGCAATTGCCGCATCCCGAACTGTTCGGCCTGCTGGAAAAGGGTCAGCGGCTGCTGATCAATGACGGCAAGATCATCCTGCGCGTGATCCGCGCGGATACAGATGCCATCCTGTGTTCGGCCGAAGTTGGCGGCGTTATTTCCGATCGCAAGGGCGTGAACGTGCCCGATGCCGAAGTGCCGATCCCCGCACTGACCGAGAAAGACCGCCGCGACCTGTCCTTTGCCGTCGCACAGGGCGTCGACTGGATCGGCCTGTCCTTTGTCCAACGGCCCGAAGATCTGGCCGAAGCGCGCAAGCTGATGTCCAGCCGTACCGGCCCCGGCCCCGCCCTGTGCGCCAAGATTGAAAAACCGATGGCGGTGCACCGTCTGGACGAAATTATCGAGCTGAGCGACGGCATCATGGTCGCGCGCGGCGATCTGGGTGTCGAGCTGGAGCCGCAGGAAGTCCCGCCGCTGCAGAAACGCATCGTCAACAAGACGCGTATGGCGGGCAAGCCGGTGATCGTCGCCACGCAGATGCTGGAATCGATGATCGAAAGCCCCGCTCCGACCCGCGCCGAAGTCTCCGACGTCGCCAATGCGGTCTATGACGGCGCCGATTGCGTGATGCTGTCGGCGGAAACCGCAGCAGGCGACTGGCCCGAAGAAGCCGTGACCATCATGCACAAGATTGCGCAGCAGGTGGAAGGCGACGAAGGCTATCTGGCGCGCGTCCGCTTCCTCGAAACCCCGCCCGATCGGACCACTGCCGATGCGCTGGCGCACGCCTGCATGACCGTGGCCGATACTGTCGCGGTGGAGGCTATTACCGTCTTTACCGGATCGGGATCGACCGCCCGCCGCGTGGCGCGCGAACGGCCATCGGTGCCGATGATGGTGCTCACCCCTTCGATGAAAACCGCCCGGCGGCTGGGCCTGCTATGGGGTGCCCACGCGGTCGCCACCAAGGACATCGGCAGTTTTGAAGAGATGATTGCCAAGGGCAAACGCATGGCCCTGCGCCACGGCCTGGGCCGCGCTGGCAGCAAGCTGATCGCACTGGCGGGCGTGCCCTTCGGAACACCGGGCAGCACCAATTTGCTGCACGTGGTGACAATTACGGGCAACGAGCTGGACGCGCACGAGGGGTAGCGGCGAAAGCGGCTCGCTATCAACCAGAACGCGAATAAGCCTCAGCGATCCAGCCTTTTACCTCGTCGTCGAAGTCCGACAGGCTTTCGATACGGACCCGGTGGCTGCACATGGCGTTATAGGTTTCCAGCCGCCCTTCCGGGTTATCGCCTTTCAATGCCAACCCCAGGTCGATCCGTGATTTTGTTGCCGGCGTCACCAGCGCAAACTGCTTCTTGCGGCGCAAACTGACGCTGGATTTTTTCGGCGCCACTTCAACGTCACTTCCAAGACCTTCGCAGAAGCGCAATATCTCGTCATAAATTGCTCGCAAGCCCGCCTTCGGACCAGAATATTGCATGGCCACAGGATCGTCGGGCTGGTCACCTTGCAGTGCCTGACTAGCGATCAAATTGGCAAAGCCATGAGTGACGCCGTGCTCTGATTTGAGAAAAGTCACGATCTGGCCGTGCTTCGCCAGACCCTCGCTGCCGATCAACGCAATCCACTCGGCCAGCGTTTTACCAGTCTTTTCCGGCAAATTGCTGAACATGGTGGCCAACTACTCTTCCGGGGAAGCCATCTGCAAATTCCTCCTGTGCCGCGAATATCAGTCAGCCGCAGCATTTTCCAGCCGCGCTCGCGCTTCGCTCTCGCCGATCAGCGGGAGCAGTTCGCCCATGTCGGGGCCGTGATCCATTCCGGTCAACGCACGGCGGAGCGGCAGGAACAGCGCCTTGCCCTTGCGGCCCGTCGCCTCTTTCAAGGCAGACGTCAGCGCGCGCCAGGGGTCTTCGGACCATTGCAAAGCGGATGCAGCCTGCGACAGGAACGCGCGGTCCTCGTCTGAAAATTCGCCGCTCTGAACCGGGCCGGTGACCAGTCGCCACCAATCCGCCGCCTCGCCAATATGCGCCAGATTGGGGCGGATCGCGTGCCAGCCCGCTTCGTCCATTCCCGCAGGCAGGCGGTCAGACACTGCGACGAAATCCATCTGGTGGACGATGGCGGCATTGATCCGTTCCAGCTCCGTATCGTCAAAGCGCGCGGGGGCCCGCCCGAAAGTCGACAGGTCAAAAGTCTCGATCAAAGCGGCGCGCTCGGCAATGGGTTCGACCGGCAGCGAAGTGCCCAGCCGGGCCAGCATCGCGACAATCGCGGATGGCTCTACCCCACGCTCGCGAAACGCGTCGCAGCCCAGCGAACCGAGACGCTTGGACAGCTTGCCCTCACTGCCGACCAGCAGCGCCTCATGCGCGAAATGCGGCAAATGCTGCACCCCGCCACGCGCAGCATTGAGTGCGGTAAACATCTGAATTTGCACAGCAGTGTTCGAAACATGGTCTTCACCGCGCAGCACATCGGTGACGCCCATATCCAGATCGTCAACCGTGCTGGGCAACATGTACAGCCAGCTGCCATCGGCGCGGCGGATCACGGGATCGGACAGTGTTGCAGCATCGAATTTCTGTGCGCCCCGCACGCCGTCTTCCCACGTGATGGGTTCGTCATGGTCAAGCTTGAAACGCCAATGCGGGGCAATGCCTTCTGCCTCCTTCGCCGCCCGTTCCGCGTCGCTCAGCGCCAGTGCGCCGCGATCATAAATCGGCGGCAGGCCGCGACCGAGCTGGATCTTGCGCTTCAGCTCCAGCTCCTGCGCGGTTTCATAACAGGCATAGACGCGGCCAGCGGTTTTGAGCGCGGCGAAGGCGTCTTCATACAGCGTCAGCCGCTCGGACTGCCGCTCTTCACCATCGGCGTCGATCCCCAGCCACGCCAGATCCGCGCGGATTGCAGTGACATATTCCTCCCGGCTGCGCGCCGCATCGGTATCGTCGATCCGCAGCATGAAGCGGCCGCCAGCCTTGCGGGCCAGCAGCCAATTGTGCAGCGCGGTGCGAATGTTGCCAACGTGGAGCCGCCCGGTGGGCGAGGGAGCAAAGCGGGTTACAGTCATGCGCGGGCCGATAGCCCAGCAGCGCCGCTATTGCGAGAACAAGAGCAGGCTGTGCCCACCGCCGGTGATGAGCACGCCGTTCTGAGCCGTCCGCTCAATCGTATCGGCAGCGTCGATGGCGCGCCAGATTTGGGCGAGTTCATCGGGAAAGCCGATATCGCAAACCATTTGCGGCCCCGTATCGGGCGATGCGATCCGGTGAAATTCATTCCCGCTGATTGCGAACAGCCGGCCCTGCCCTGCACATCCCGGTTCCCACCAGATATGTCCGTCATCAGCGGAAAGTGCGATGCCATAGGCTCCGTCCAGTTCCGCGCCGTCGATCCCGGCCACACGCCATTCGCCAGTCAGATCGACTGCGGGGGCTTGAGCGGTCAAGGGATCGGGGGCAGCAGCGGGAGAGGAATTCTGCTGCGGAGCATCACATCCGCTGGCCAGCATGGTAGCCAGAAACAGCGCAATGGCTGCCTTAAGCAACCTGTCCGCCCCGGTGATTGTTTATTGTATCGCGCGCTTTGCGATAGGCCAGCAGATCGTCGCTATGCTCGGCTGCAACGCTATCATTGTGGTCGCCCGGATAGACCGCTTCACCGGGCAGCGGGTGACAGATCAAGAACCCCTGCGCTTCGTTACAGCCCAGCTTGCGCAAGAGATCGAGTTGTCCGCGCCGCTCAATACCCTCGGCGGTGGTCTGCATCCCCATCGCATCGGCCAGCCGCGTAACCGAAGATACGATCGCCTGATCATGCGTGTTGTCTTCGATCCGTTCGACAAAATGCCGGTCGATCTTGATCCGGTCAAACGGGAAGCGCCGCAGATAGCTGAGCGAGGAATAGCCTGTTCCGAAGTCATCCAATGCAATCTTGGTGCCCAATTCGCGCAAGCGTAGCAGCGCGTTATAGCTGGCATCGCCTTCGGCCATCAGCACATGTTCGGTAATCTCGAATTCGATGCGTTCGGGCGCAATGCCATTGGCGTCGATGGCCTGCGCAACCAGCGCCACCAGATGCGGGCTGAGTACCTGGGTCGGCGAGAGATTGATGGCGATGCGAAAATCGCCAGGCCAGGTGGATATTTCCGACAATGTCTGGCGAATGACCCAATCGCCGATCAGCATAATCAGTCCGGTTTCCTCGGCAATCTTGAGGAATTCGCCCGGCGCCACAATGCCGCGCTGCGGATGGTACCAGCGCAGCAATGCCTCGTAGCTGGTGGTTGCCCCGGTATCGAGGTCGATCACCGGCTGGTAATGCATCCGCAATTGGCCGCGCGGGACCGCCTCTCGAAGATCGGTTTCGATAGTCCGACGCTCGCGCGCAGCCTTGTCCAGCGCTGGTTCGAACAGCGCCAGATTGTCGCGCCCCTTGGCCTTGGCGGAATATAGCGCGAGATCGGCGCGCCGCATCAATTCGTCAGCATCGCAATCGCCTTCGCTGCACCGCGCCACGCCGACACTGCTCGAAATACGGTAGAGCTGCCCTTCCAGCTCATAGGGTTCGCGAATGACCGAAAGGAAACGGTGCGCGCGTTCGATCAGCATCCCGGCCCCGGCGCGCGTTTCGATCAGCACGGCAAATTCATCGCCGCCCAGCCGGGCAACCAGATCATCCTCACGAATTTCATGCTCCAGCCGCGCGCCGACCTCGCGCAGCAGCCGGTCGCCAACGCCATGCCCGCGCATATCGTTGATGGCCTTGAAATCGTCGAGGTCGATATAGAACAGCGCCACACAACCCGCGCTGTCCGGGTGGTCGAGCATTTTGCGCAGCCGCTCGTTAAAGAGATAGCGATTGGCGAGGCCCGTCAGATTGTCATAATGCGCCATGAAGGCGACGCGGTCCTTGATCAGCTGGTTATTCGTGACGTCGCGCGCCACCCCGCTGAGCCGCCCGTCGTCGCGCGGCCGGGCGGAAAGCCGCCAATAGCGCAATTCGCCATCCACCCGCAGCTTGACCAGGAGATCGCGAAATGCGCTGCGCTCGACCAGATGCCGCGCCAAGCGGTCGCGCTGATCACCCGGCATGAACAATTGCAGCAACGGCGCGCCTTCCAAAGCATCCACATCGCGTCCCGCCGCAGCCGCAAACCGTGCCGCGACACCGCGCAAATTGCCGCGTGGACCTACCGTCCACAACCAGTCGGATGATTGTTCTTCATAATCATTGAGCAGTAGGGCGACTGTATCGGCCGCCTCCTGACGTTTAAGTTCCGATACGACACTTGCCACGAAAACCCGGTCCTGCCCTTTCAGGGCAATCAGCATCGTGACGCACAACAGCAACGCCATTGCCGCAGTGCCGGCCGAAGCCGGACCGGCAACCAACCACCCGCCAAAAACAACACTGGTCGTCAGCGCGATGATGTGAAACCGTCTGGCCGCTGTCGGCGCGCGGTACAGCAGGCTGCCCATGAACACCGCCATCACCAGTACCGCGACCACAGCAAGTTCGCGGCCCTCTGCCTGCACCGCAAAATACGGGATCATAACAGCCCAGGAGGTGCTGGTCGCAACCCCCAGCAATTGGGGGATTTGCCAATGCTTCCGCAAATAATGGCGATCAACCGAATGCTGTTCAGTCCCCCGCGTTATATAAAGACGCGCGAGCAGAAGGGCGGCGGTTATTGCGCTCCAGACCAGCAGCACCAGGGCGTTGTCACGATTTATGAGGGTCACTGTCATCAGGGCGATGCAGAGCAGATAGGAAATCAGTACGAACAGGTTTCCTGATGCAAGTTCTGAGATCCGCCGCGCCAGCAAGGCGTCCTCGAACTCCGTCTCAAGCGACGGTCCATCAAGCATGGGATCACTTGTATCCATTGCGCTCCGTCACAATTGTTGCAGGCCCAGGTGTCTTGGCGCGGTCGGCACGACTCCAAACGGCTGGATCGCGCTTCGGCACTGTCTGCAATGGACGCCTGTTCTGAATGAAATGCAACGTCTTTTGCAGGCCGCTTCGCTGCGGGGCGGCTTGTGGCTATGCGCCAACCAGGCTTTGGCCTGCTCTGGACGAAGCGAGAAAAAGGCCCCGCCGGACGCACCGACGGGGCCAAATTTTATGCGGTCAGGTAAGGCTTATTCGCCGTCCTTGGCCGCCTCGTTCAGGTATTCGCCCGCATCGGCATCGGTGCCGTGGGTTTCGCCCTCGACTGCGGCCAGCGGGTCGTCGCCAATAGCGGCTTCAGGGCCCTGGGCCAGTTCGGCCTCACGCTCTTCCGCGGCGGTGTTGGCAGCGATGATCGCGTCCTGTGCCTTCTTCCACGAAGCGCGCAGAGCGGCATCGCGGCTGGAGGCGGTGACGCGCATCCGGTTCATACCCGCGCCGGTACCGGCGGGGATCAGGCGGCCCACGATCACGTTCTCCTTGAGACCGATCAGCGTGTCCTTCTTGCCCTCGACTGCGGCCTGCGTCAGCACCCGGGTGGTTTCCTGGAAGGAAGCCGCCGAGATGAACGAACGCGTCTGCAGCGAAGCCTTGGTGATACCCAACAGGATCGGCTTGCCGACGGCAGGCGATTTGCTGCGCGTCAGCTTCGCGTTGATCGCCTTCATCTCCTCGTTGTCGACCTGCTCACCCGGCAGCAGCGTGGTGTCGCCGCCATCGGTGATTTCGACCTTCTGAAGCATCTGGCGAACAATCACTTCGATGTGCTTGTCGTTGATCTTCACGCCCTGGAGCCGGTAAACTTCCTGAATTTCGTTTACCAGATACTCGGCCAGCGCTTCGATCCCCATGACTTCGAGGATGTCGTGCGGGTTGGGCGAGCCAGAGATGAGCGTGTCGCCCTTCTTGACGAAATCGCCCTCCTGCACGTCGATCACCTTGGTCTTGGGGATCAGATATTCGACTGCATCACCCTCTTCAGGGATAATCGCGATCTTGCGTTTGGCCTTGTACTCGCGGACGAATTCGATCTTGCCCGAAATCTTGGCAATGACCGATACGTCCTTGGGCATCCGCGCTTCAAACAGTTCCGCAACGCGAGGCAGACCGCCGGTGATGTCGCGGGTCTTGGCGGCTTCGCGGCTGGCACGGGCGAGAATATCGCCTGCATCGACCCGCTGGCCGTCCTCGACCGACAGCGTCGTGCCCGGGGCCAGCATGTAACGTGCAGCCTCGGTCTCGTCGCCGGCATCATTGAGAAGGGTGAGCCGCGGACGCAGATCTTCCTTCGCCTTCCGGCCGGACGTACGCAGTTCGGTGACCACACGCTGTGCGATGCCCGTCGCATCGTCGATGCGCTCTTCCATCGTCGTGGCGTCGATCAGGTCCTGATAACGCACAATACCCGACTGTTCGGTGATGATCGGCAGGGTGAACGGATCCCATTCAGCCAGACGATCGCCTTCCTTCACCTTGGCACCATCCTTGTGCATCAGCACGGTACCGTAAGGCACCTTATGGATTTCGCGCTCGCGCCCTTCGGCGTCGATCACCGAAAGTTCGCCATTGCGTGCCAGGCTGAGGATACGGCCCTTCTTGTCCAGAATGGTCGGCATGTCGCGATAGACAATCTTACCGTCCGAGATCGATTCCAGATGGCTGGTTTCATTGAGCTGTGCCGCGCCGCCGATGTGGAACGTCCGCATCGTCAGCTGGGTGCCCGGCTCGCCGATCGACTGGGCGGCGATAACGCCCACCGCTTCGCCGATGTTGACCGGAGTACCGCGGGCCAGATCACGGCCGTAGCAGGTGCCACAGACGCCCTGATCGGCTTCGCAAACCAGCGGCGAACGGATCTTCGCCTGCTGCACTTCGGCCGCTTCGATTTCCTTGACCATTGGTTCGTCGACCAGTGTGCCGGTCTTGACGATCACTTCACCAGTCGCCGCGTTGACGATGTCCTCGGCCACCGTGCGGCCCAGAATACGCTCGCCAAGCGAGGCAATGACAGAGCCGCCCTGAACGATGGCACGCATCACCAGCACGTTCTTGGTCTTGCAGTTTTCCTGCACGATCACACAGTCCTGCGACACATCGACCAGACGGCGGGTCAGATAACCCGAGTTTGCCGTCTTGAGCGCCGTATCGGCCAGACCCTTGCGAGCGCCGTGGGTGGAGTTGAAGTATTCAAGGACGGTCAGACCTTCCTTGAAGTTCGAGATGATCGGCGTTTCGATGATTTCGCCCGAAGGCTTGGCCATCAGACCGCGCATGCCGGCCAGCTGCTTCATCTGTGCCGGGCTACCACGCGCGCCGGAGTGGCTCATCATGTAGATCGAATTGATCTGTGCTTCCTTGCCATCCTTGCCGATGGGCTTGGCGCGGATCTTGTCCATCATGGCCTCGGCCACCTGGTCGCCGCAACGGCTCCAGGCGTCGATCACCTTGTTGTACTTTTCCTGCTGCGTGATCAGACCGTCCTGATACTGCTGCTCGTAATCGGCAACCAGCGCCTTGGTCGTTTCGACCATTTCGATCTTCTCTTCGGGGATGATCATGTCATCCTTGCCGAACGAGATACCGGCCATGAAGGCGTGGCGGAAGCCAAGACCCATGATGGCGTCGGCGAACAGCACCGTGTCCTTCTGGCCAGTGTGACGATACACCTCGTCGATGACGTCGGCGATGTCCTTCTTGGTCAGCAGGCGGTTGACGATGTCGAAGGGAACCTTGTGGTTCTTCGGCAGGCATTCACCGATCAGCATACGGCCCGGCGTGGTCTCGAAACGGACCATCGAAACCTTGCCTTTTTCATTGGCCTGCGGGACGCGGGCAATGATCTTGGTGTGCAGCGTAACGGCCTTGACCTCGAGTGCCTGATGGACCTCGGCCATGTCCGAAAACATCTGCAGCTTCTCGATCTTGTCGCCCTTCTTTTCACCGTCGATGAACTCAGGCGTTTTCTCCTGACGTTCCATCGCGAGATAATAGAGGCCCAGCACCATGTCCTGTGACGGCACGATGATCGGCTTGCCATTGGCAGGCGACAGGATGTTGTTCGTGCTCATCATCAGCACGCGCGCTTCCAGCTGCGCCTCAAGGCTCAGCGGGACGTGCACGGCCATCTGATCGCCGTCGAAGTCGGCGTTGAACGCGGCGCAGACCAGCGGGTGAAGCTGGATCGCCTTGCCTTCGATCAGAACGGGTTCGAACGCCTGGATGCCAAGCCGGTGAAGCGTCGGTGCTCGGTTTAGCATCACCGGGTGTTCACGGATCACTTCGTCCAGGATGTCCCAGACTTCCTTGCGTTCCTTTTCAACCCACTTCTTCGCCTGTTTCAGAGTCATCGACAGACCCTTGGCGTCGAGACGCGCGTAGATGAACGGCTTGAACAGTTCGAGCGCCATTTTCTTGGGCAGGCCGCACTGGTGCAGCTTCAATTCCGGCCCGGTCACGATGACCGAACGGCCCGAATAGTCGACGCGCTTGCCGAGCAGGTTCTGCCGGAAGCGGCCCTGTTTGCCCTTGAGCATGTCGGACAGCGATTTCAGCGGGCGCTTGTTGGCGCCGGTAATCACGCGGCCACGGCGGCCATTGTCGAACAAGGCGTCGACAGCTTCCTGCAGCATCCGCTTCTCGTTGCGGACGATGATGTCCGGCGCGCGCAGTTCGATCAGGCGCTTGAGGCGGTTGTTACGGTTGATCACGCGGCGGTACAGATCGTTGAGATCCGACGTCGCAAAGCGGCCGCCATCCAGCGGCACCAGCGGGCGCAGCTCTGGCGGGATCACGGGGATCACTTCCAGGATCATCCATTCGGGACGGTTGCCCGAATCGATGAAGCTTTCCACGACCTTCAAACGCTTGATGATCTTGGCCGGCTTCAGCTTCGACTTGGTGGTGGCCAGATCTTCGAGCAGGTCATCGCGTTCCTGTTCGAGGTCGAGATCCATCAGCATGGTCTTGACCGCTTCGGCACCGATCGAGGCGGAGAAGGCGTCTTCGCCATACTCGTCCTGCGCTTCGAGCAGCTCGTCTTCGGTCAGCAGCTGGAATTTCTCCAGTGGGGTCAGGCCGGGTTCGACCACGATGTAGCTTTCGAAATACAGCACCCGCTCAAGCTGCTTGAGCTGCATGTCGAGGAGCAGGCCGATGCGCGACGGCAGCGACTTGAGGAACCAGATATGCGCAACCGGCGCGGCCAGTTCGATGTGACCCATCCGCTCGCGGCGGACCTTGGTCACGGTCACTTCAACGCCGCATTTTTCGCAGACGACGCCCTTGTACTTCATGCGCTTGTACTTGCCGCACAGGCATTCGTAATCCTTCACCGGACCGAAAATGCGGGCGCAGAACAGGCCGTCGCGTTCAGGTTTGAACGTGCGGTAGTTGATGGTTTCCGGCTTCTTGATCTCGCCGAAGGACCACGAACGGATCCGTTCCGGCGAAGCAATGCCGATCTGGATTTCGTCAAAGGTTTCCGGCTTGGCCAGCTGGTTGGTGAATTTGGTCAGTTCGTTCATGACTTATTCCCTTTACGGGTGAATTTCTCAGGGTGGAGTAACGGGGCTTTCATCCCGGTTACTCCGCCGCGATCTGGCCGAAGCCATCCTCGTTCTCGTCGGCGAGCGACTTGAGTTCGACATTGAGGCCGAGGCTGCGCATTTCCTTGACGAGCACGTTGAAGCTCTCCGGAATACCTGCCTCGAACGTGTCGTCACCCTTGACGATGGCTTCGTAAACCTTGGTCCGGCCGATGACATCGTCCGACTTCACGGTGAGGATTTCCTGCAGCGTGTAAGCGGCGCCGTAAGCCTGGAGCGCCCAGACCTCCATCTCGCCGAAGCGCTGGCCGCCGAACTGCGCCTTACCGCCCAGCGGCTGCTGGGTGACGAGGCTGTAGGGACCAATCGAACGCGCGTGGATCTTGTCATCGACCAAGTGGTGCAGTTTGAGCATGTAGATATAGCCCACTGTCACCTTACGGTCGAACGCCTCGCCGGTGCGCCCGTCGAACAGCGTCACCTGGCCCGATCCGTCGAGCCCTGCCTGTTCCAGCATCGCGGTCACATCGCCTTCGCGTGCGCCATCGAACACCGGAGTACCCATCGGCACACCATTGACGAGATTGCCGGCCAGCTCGACCACGTCAGCGGTCGAACGGGCTTCGATCTCGGCATGGTAAGCCTCGCCGTAAACGTCCTTGAGGCGGTCGACGACGGCACTGGGCGCCTTGGCCTTGGCCGGATCGGGATTGGCAATGCGCCAGTCTTCCAGAGCTCCGGCAATCTGTTGGCCCAATCCGCGGGCCGCCATGCCAAGGTGGGTTTCGAAGATCTGCCCGACGTTCATGCGCGATGGCACACCCAGCGGGTTGAGCACCACGTCAACCGGGGTACCATCCTCCAGGAACGGCATGTCTTCGGCCGGAAGGATCCGGCTGATGACGCCCTTGTTACCGTGTCGGCCGGCCATCTTGTCGCCCGGCTGCAGCTTGCGCTTCACCGCGACAAAGACCTTGACCATCTTCAGCACGCCGGGAGCCAGCTCGTCGCCGCGCTCCAGCTTTTCCTTACGGTCGTCGAACTTCTCGTCGATGATCTTGACGGCTTCGTCATACTGCGACTTCACCGCTTCGATCTGCGCCTGACGGCCATCATCCGCGACTGCGAATTTGAACCATTCGTGACGCTCGATGCCTTCGAGCAGCTCGGTGTCGACAACGACGCCCTTCTTGGCGCCCTTGGGCACTGCCGAGGCAGTCTGACCCAGCAGCATATCGCGCAGGCGGTTGTACGTCGCCCGGTTGAGGATGGAGCGTTCGTCGGCGCTATCCTTGCGCAGGCGTTCGATTTCCTCGTTCTGGATCGCACGGGTACGATCGTCGATCTCGATACCGTGGCGGTTGAACACGCGCACTTCGACCACCGTGCCGGCCACACCGGGCGGCAGGCGAAGCGAAGTGTCACGCACGTCACTGGCCTTTTCGCCAAAGATCGCACGCAGCAGCTTCTCTTCCGGCGTCATCGGGCTTTCACCCTTGGGCGTAATCTTGCCTGCCAGAATGTCACCCGGATGCACTTCGGCACCGATGTAGACAATGCCTGCTTCGTCGAGGTTGCGAAGCGCTTCCTCGCCGACATTGGGAATGTCGCGGGTGATGTCCTCTGGCCCAAGCTTGGTATCGCGCGCCATGACTTCAAATTCCTCGATATGGATCGAGGTGAAGACGTCATCCTTCACGATACGCTCGGAAATGAGGATGCTGTCCTCATAATTGTAGCCATTCCAGGGCATGAAGGCGACGAGGCTGTTACGCCCCAGCGCCAGTTCACCCAGATCGGTCGAGGGACCGTCAGCGATAACATCGCCCGGCTCGACCGTTTCGCCAACCTTCACCAGCGGACGCTGGTTGATGCAGGTGTTCTGGTTCGAGCGCTGGAATTTCTGCAGCGTGTAGATGTCCACGCCGGACTGGCCGGCTTCGACATCACCGATTGCGCGGATCACGATACGCGTCGCGTCGACCTGATCGACCACGCCGCCGCGGGTCGCAGTAATCGCTGCGCCCGAATCGCGCGCCACGGTTTCTTCCATGCCGGTGCCCACAAACGGTGCCTCGGCCTTGACCAGCGGCACAGCCTGACGCTGCATGTTGGAACCCATCAATGCGCGGTTGGCGTCATCGTTTTCCAGGAACGGGATCAGCGACGCAGCAACCGAAACCAGCTGCTTGGGGCTGACGTCCATCAGCGTGATCTGCTCACGCGGCGCCATGAAGTAATCGCCGTTCTGACGGGCAGAGACCAGTTCCTCGACGAAATTGCCATCGTCGGTGAGGTCAGCCGAGGCCTGGGCCACGGTGTGCTTCTGCTCTTCCATCGCGGACAGATAGACCACCTCGCTGGTGACCTTGCCGTCCTTGATCAGGCGATACGGGGTTTCGATGAAGCCGTATTTGTTGACCCGCGCAAAGGTGCTGAGCGAGTTGATCAGGCCGATGTTCGGGCCTTCTGGCGTTTCAATCGGGCAGATGCGGCCATAATGCGTGGGATGAACGTCGCGGACTTCAAAGCCTGCGCGTTCACGGGTCAGACCGCCTGGGCCGAGGGCCGAGACACGGCGCTTATGGGTGACCTCCGACAACGGATTGGTCTGATCCATAAACTGCGACAGCTGCGACGAGCCGAAGAATTCGCGAACCGCAGCAACCGCCGGCTTCGCATTGATCAGATCGTTGGGCATCACGGTCGACACATCGACCGAGCTCATCCGTTCCTTGACCGCACGCTCCATGCGTAGCAGGCCGACGCGGTACTGGTTTTCCAGCAGCTCGCCCACCGAACGCACCCGGCGATTGCCAAGGTTGTCGATGTCATCAACATCGCCCTTGCCGTCCTTCAGGTCGACCAGTTCCTTGACCACGGCCAGGATGTCTTCCTTGCGCAGCGTAGTCACGGTGTCTTCGGCGTCGAGGCCGAGACGCATGTTCAGTTTCACACGGCCAACAGCCGACAAATCATACCGTTCGCCATCGAAGAACAGGCCTTCGAACAGCGCTTCTGCGGTTTCCTTGGTCGGCGGTTCGCCCGGACGCATGACCTTGTAGATCGCTTCCAGACCTTCATCACGGTTCTCGGCCTTGTCGACCTGCAGCGTGTTGCGGATCCAGGGGCCAGTGGTGATGTGATCGACATCAAGCAGTTCGATCTGCGACACGCCCGCATTATCGAGCAGCTCGAGGTTCTCGATCGAAACCTCTTCGCCAGCTTCGATATAGATGCGGCCGGTTTTCTCGTCGATCATGTCACGCGCGGCATAGCGCCCGATGATTTCCTCGGTCGGCAGCAACAGGGTCGCCAGACCGTCCTTCAGCGCCTTGTTGGCGGCACGCGGGCTGATCTTCTGATTGGCGGCGAAAATCTCTTCACCGGTCTTGGCATTGACCAGCGGGAACACCGGCTTCTGGCCACGCCAGTGCTCGGGCACGAACGGCATTTCAAAGCCGTCGACGCTCTTCTTGGCGGCGCGCTTCCACACGACCGTGTCATAGAAGTGATCGAGGATCGCTTCGCTGTCGAGGCCCAGCGCATAGAGCAGGCCGGTGACCGGCAGCTTGCGCTTGCGGTCGATACGGACGTTAACGATGTCCTTGGCGTCGAATTCGAAATCGAGCCACGAACCGCGATACGGAATGATGCGGGCAGCAAACAGCAGCTTGCCCGAGGAATGCGTCTTGCCGCGGTCATGATCGAACAGCACACCCGGCGAACGGTGCATCTGCGAGACGATCACGCGTTCGGTGCCATTGACGATAAAGGTGCCATTGTCCGTCATCAAGGGCATGTCGCCCATATAGACGTCCTGCTCCTTGATATCGAGGACCGAGCGGGTTTCGGTTTCCTGATCGACTTCGAACACGATCAGGCGCAGCGTGACCTTCATCGGCGCCGCATAAGTGATCCCGCGCTGGCGGCATTCGGTGGTGTCGTACTTCGGCGGCTCAAGTTCGTAATGCACGAAGTCGAGCTCGGCAGTGCCCGCGAAATCACGTACCGGGAAGACCGACCGCAGGGTCTTTTCAAGGCCGGAAACGTAACCTGTTTCCTTGTCCGAGCGCAGGAACTGTTCGTAGCTCTCGCGCTGCACCTCGATAAGATTGGGCATTTCGACGACTTCATGGATGTCGCCGAAAATCTTGCGGATGCGCCGCTTCGCGGTGCCTGAAGCCTTGGACTTCAAACGGCCCTGTGGTGCCTTCGCCTTGGTAGCCATAAAGGGGTCTTGCCTCTTCTGTTGTGTGTCAGGTGTGCGCCCGCGGCGGCCCTGCAATTCAAGTCTCATGCGCGTGAGAATTCCATAAGGACGCAAAAAGGCCGCAGCGAATGACGCACCGATTTTGCGGTGCTGCTGCAGCTCGTCAAAGCGTCGCGATTATGGAAACGCCGCTTCCATCCTGTAACCGATCCCCGCGCAAGAATCGGCCCTGCTCGAAGCGGGCGGTTGCGGCCCATGTAGGATTTGGCCCCGCGATTGTCAAACGGAGCCAGCGCTCCGACCTGACCGGCGAACATCGCAATAGAAAGGGCAGCTTCGCCATCCCTGCAACCTGCCCGCCGAAGTCCAGATGAACCTATATTGTCGAGGCAATCCACCGCGAACATGCCTGCCAGCACATGCCTGTGGTGAATTACGCAAAAACTGCCGTGTCACCAGTTCGCCAGAAAAACTGCATTGGACGAGGTACAGCGACAGCAAACGCTGTTGTCTTACGTCGCCATTATACAGGCGAACCTCGCCAGCCTACTTTGTAAGCACCATCAGCGAAGAGCCGCCGAGTACTCGCACCGACAGGTCGGGCGAGATCATGCGCATGATACGGCGCGGAAACTTCATGATGCGCTTGTTAAAGCTAGTCCGCGGCTGCTGTTCCGAGCCGTGCGTATAATTCCAGCCGACAACCTCGTAACCACAATCTTCCAAAGTCGCGAGCGCTGTCTTCTTCTCGAAGTAATGGAGGTGACCCAGCTTCTCGCGCGTGTTCAGGGTTGCGCCCCGCAGCATAGCCTGCACCGACAGATCGAGAGGTATGTGAAACAGCTTCCACTCCGCCAACGGGCGCATCCGCTTCAAGAACCCGATGTAGTCCTCAACATGCTCGAACACATCGATAGCCATAGCCACATCGGGCCGCTCGACCTTGCCATTTTCGGCAAGTTCGAGATAGTCGCCGAAATGGTAAGCTAACGCGCCCTGCTCGCGTTCTTTTGCCACCGGATATGCCTGCGCTGAAATTTCGTAACCATCGACCTTGGCGGCGGGGAATTCTGTGCTGACGCGGCGCAGCAGTTCACCCACACCGCAGCCAATCTCGACGATCGACTTGGGTTCGACGCCGTGCTGCTTGAGGATTGACGTCACCCATTGCGCCTTCAAGGGCGCATCCTCGGCATGCCATTCGGGATTGTTTTCCAGATATTCGCCGCTTTGGTAGATCGAATGATCCAAAATCGCCTCCAATCATGCAGATTTTTCGGGGGCCTAGGCCCCGCACCTGCAAAACGCAATGGGTGCAAGTGCACCCCTCGGACCTGATGAGCAGAGCGTAATGTTTCGGCAAAAGCGCGTCGATTGGGAACCATCGCGAACTGTGGCGATTTCAAGGCGACACAGTTTGGAGAAACGACATGAAGAAGATTATTCTAGCCGCCACTGCCCTGCCGTTCGCACTGGGTCTCGCTGCTTGTGACAGCACACCTGCCGATGACACGGCCGACACGATGACCACCGACACCACTGCCGCCGACACCATGACAACCGACACCACGGCCGCCGATGGGACGATGACTGACGGTTCGATGGGCGATGGCGCTGCTATGACCGACGAACAGCGTGCAAAGGCACTGGACACCAGCGCTGAAGCCGATGAAGAAATGGCCGACCGCATCGAAGACACTGACGAAGCTGCCGCCGACCGCCTTGAAGCATCGGCCAAGGCCAAGCAGGAAAAGCGTGACGCGATCGACTGATCGCTAACGGCATGCGGGCTTGACTCGCACTGCAAACACTTTAGAGGCCCGCCGCGATCGGTGGGCCTCTTTTGCGTCTGCCGTTCATCCGTCCGAGACAGCTGGTGAGGGGAATATGCCTCTCTTAATTTCCGGCCTAGACGGGGACAGAGATTTTCGCAGTCGCTCCGGCACTGCAATGCGCGTTCTGCCCATCGTGGCCGGCGCACCTCCTTCCCCATCACTGGACTCGCCCATGTTGCTATTTGCGACATGGACATACGTAGCCGGTCGACAGGGAGCCATCCCGGTCGATCATTTGTGAAGGAGTATGGCATGGATCGTTCGCAGAAAGCCGATGCGGTCGCCCAGCTCACGCAAGTCTTCAACGAGAGCGGCGTGGTGGTTGTCACCCGCAACCTCGGCATGTCGGTGGCTCAGTCCACTGACTTGCGCTCGAAGATGCGCGAAGCAGGTGCGTCCTACAAGGTTGCGAAGAACCGTCTCGCCAGGCTCGCCCTGAAGGACACCGATTACACCGGTCTCGATGACTATCTGACCGGTCCCACCGCGCTTGCGTTTTCGCAGGATCCGGTGGCTGCGGCGAAAGCCGTGGTGGACTTCGCCAAGAGCACCGACAAGATTGAAATTGTCGGTGGCTCGATGGGCGCGCTGAAGCTCGACGAAGCAGGGGTAAGGTCGCTCGCGTCCATGCCCAGCCTCGACGAACTTCGCGGCAAGATCGTGGGCCTCGTCAACGCGCCGGCAACCAAGGTTGTCCAGCTCGTCAACGCACCCGCATCGAAGCTTGCACGGGTTTTTGGCGCATATGCCGCCAAGGACGCGGCGTAAGCCACAGGTTCAATCGCACAACCGCGATTTATTCATTGGGGCAGGCCGACCTGAAATTGTTCAGGGCCACCCCGCCACTATTTGGAGTAAAACATCATGGCCGATATCGCCAAGCTTGTTGAAGAACTGTCGAAGCTGACTGTCATGGAAGCCGCTGAGCTTGCCAAGGCACTTGAAGAAGAGTGGGGCGTTAGCGCCGCTGCTGCTGTTGCCGTTGCCGGCCCCGCCGCTGGCGGCGACGCTGCGGCTGCTGAAGAGCAGACCGAATTCGACGTCATCCTGACCGGAGACGGCGGCAAGAAGATCCAGGTAATTAAGGAAGTCCGTGCGATTACCGGCCTGGGTCTGACCGAAGCCAAAGCTCTCGTCGAAGGCGCGCCCAAGGCCGTCAAGGAAGGCGTGAACAAGGCCGAGGCCGAAGAGGTCAAGGGCAAGATCGAAGCAGCCGGCGGCACCGTCGAGCTCAAATAAGCTTCGAACACAGTTTTGCGAGTGTCTTGAAGCGCTCGCAGATGGGAGGGCGGTACCGCAAGGTGCCGCCCTTTTCCGTGGCCGCCCTGTTGCCCCGGCGCTGCACCCCGGCCATGAAATCCGCGCGCTGAGCACAGCGCGTTTGAGATGCGGGCCAGCCGCGATTATCCGGGCCGGCTGCATGACCCACCATCCAGCCCCAAAGCCCCTGCCAATCGGCAGCGATGGCTGGCGCGATGAAATCCGCGCGACCTACCGGCTCGCCTGGCCGCTGGCGCTCGCCAATTTGCTGCAGATGCTGGTCCATGCGGTCGATGTCATTTTCGTGGCCCGGCTGGGCGAGCGCGAACTGGCCGCTTCGGCGCTGGGCATCGCGCTGTTCGGCTTGCTGCTGTGGGCGTTTTCAGGACTGACCGGCATTGTGGCGGCGCTGATCGCTGAGGAGCTGGGACGCCGCCGTCATGCGGTGCGCGAGGTTCGCCGGTCGGTACGCATGGCGCTGTGGCTGTCGCTGGTATCGGGCGCATTCGGCATGGCAGTGTGCTGGTTCGGCGAGGCGATCATGCTGGCCAGCGGGCAAGAGCAATCCATTGCCGCACGCACTGGCGATTTCCTGCAGATCATCATGTGGGCGATGATCCCGATGATCGCGGCCAATGTCCTGCGCAGTTTTGTGTCCGCATTGGGCCGCCCGATTTTCGCCACTGCGATCACCGCACTGGCGCTGGTGGCCAGTGTGCTGGGCAATTACGCCTTCGTCTTCGGCAATCTGGGTGCTCCGGCGCTGGGGCTGGAAGGCTCGGCATTGGCGAGCATCATCACCTCGGTGTTCGTGCTCGCCTGCTATATCATCGCCATCCTGGCCGACCGGCGGCTGCGGCAGTACCGGATCTTTGGCAATTGGTGGCGCCCCGAATGGCAGCGGCTGCGCGAACTGGTCCGGCTCGGCTCGCCAGTGATGGTGATCATTCTGGCCGAAGCGGGGCTGTTCAGCGCCGCAGCATTGCTGATGGGCCGCATCGGCGCGTCTGAGCTGGCGGGGCACACCGTGGCGCTGCAAATCGCCGCATTGGCCTTTCAGGTGCCGTTCGGCGTAGGGCAGGCCGCCACGATCCGCGTCGGCTATCACTATGGCGCGCGCGACAAACCGGCGATTGCGCGGGCGGGCTGGGTCGGCATCGCGATGAGCGCGGCCTTCATGTGCCTGACCGCCGCTGCGATGATCACGGTGCCGCATTTGCTGCTGCGCATCTATGTCGATCCCGCCCTGCCCGCCAATGCGGCAATGGTCGGCTTTGCCATCCAGTTCATGCTGGTCGCCGCAGCGTTCCAGCTGTTTGACGGCGTTCAGGCGGTGGCCGCAGGTGCACTGCGCGGGCTGCAGGATACCCGCGTGCCGATGCTGATTGCGATCTTCAGCTATTGGGTGCCCGGCTTTGGCGCAGCATGGTGGCTGGGTTTCCACACCACCTTGCAGGGCACCGGCGTATGGATCGGTCTGGCCGCCGGACTGGTGTTTGCCGCGATCCTGCTGACGTGGCGCTGGGCCAGACGCGAACGGCTTGGTCTGGTGCAGCCGCTCGCCACCTGAGCATGGCGCGCGGCAGGGCATCCTGCCCCAGCAACGCCGCGCCGCGAAGATTCTTGTTCTCCAGTGGTTGACGCCCATGTGGCGGATGCACATATGCGCTCCGCTGGCACTCTCGGTCTGGGAGTGCCAAGACGCTATATCCACTCTTGAAAGGAAGGTCATCGACATGGCATTTCGTCCACTGCACGACCGCGTGCTGGTTCGCCGCATCGAAGCAGAAGAAAAGACCGCCGGCGGGATCATCATCCCGGACAGCGCCCAGGAAAAGCCCAGCGAAGGCGAAGTCATCGCTGTTGGCACGGGCACCCGTTCAGAAACGGGCACCGTTACCCCTTGCGACGTCAAGGCGGGCGACCGCGTGCTGTTCGGCAAATGGTCAGGCACCGAGGTTAAGGTCGACGGTGAAGACCTGCTGATCATGAAGGAAAGCGACATCATGGGCGTTATCGGCTGATTGCCGGGACCCCTTAACGCTTTCATTACCCCAACAATATTCCAGGAGAAACCACTATGGCTGCCAAGGACGTAAAGTTCGGCCGCGATGCGCGCGAAGGCATTCTGCGCGGCGTCGATATCCTCGCCAATGCCGTCAAGGTCACGCTGGGCCCCAAGGGCCGCAACGTAGTCATTGACAAGAGCTTCGGCTCGCCCCGCATCACCAAGGACGGCGTTACCGTCGCCAAGGAAATCGAACTGAAAGACAAGTTCGAGAATATGGGCGCGCAGATGCTCAAGGAAGTTGCGTCCAAGACCAACGACCTCGCCGGTGACGGCACCACGACCGCCACGGTTCTGGGCCAGGCCATCGTTCGCGAAGGCATGAAGTCGGTTGCAGCCGGCATGAACCCGATGGATCTCAAGCGCGGCATCGATCTTGCCGTGTCGAAGGTTGTCGAAAATCTGGTGAGCCGTTCCAAGGACGTTTCCGGTTCGCAGGAAATCGCGCAGGTCGGCATCATTTCCGCCAATGGCGACAAGGAAGTCGGCGAAAAGATTGCCGAAGCCATGGAAAAGGTCGGCAAGGAAGGCGTGATCACCGTTGAGGAGGCCAAGGGTCTCGAGTTCGAACTCGATGTAGTTGAAGGCATGCAGTTCGACCGCGGTTATCTCAGCCCCTACTTCATCACCAACCCCGACAAGATGACGGTCGAACTCGAAAACCCGTACATCCTGATCCACGAGAAAAAGCTGTCGAACCTGCAAGCCATGCTGCCGGTGCTCGAAGCGGCTGTTCAGAGCGGACGTCCGCTGCTGATCATCGCCGAGGACATCGAAGGCGAAGCGCTGGCAACCCTCGTGGTCAACAAGCTGCGCGGCGGCCTCAAGGTCGCAGCGGTCAAGGCACCGGGCTTCGGCGATCGCCGCAAGGCCATGCTGCAGGACATCGCGATCCTGACCAAGGGCGAGATGATTTCCGAAGACCTCGGCATCAAGCTTGAAAACGTCACGCTGGGCATGCTCGGCGAAGCCAAGCGCGTCACCATCGACAAGGACAATACCACCATCGTCGACGGTGCCGGTGAAGCTGATGACATCAAGGCGCGCGTTGGTGAAATCAAGGCGCAGATGGAATCGACCACCAGCGAATACGACAAGGAAAAGCTGCAGGAACGTCTGGCGAAACTCGCTGGCGGTGTTGCCGTGATCAAGGTCGGCGGTGCTTCGGAAGTCGAAGTGAAGGAACGCAAGGACCGCGTCGACGATGCGCTCCACGCTACCCGTGCAGCCGTCGAAGAAGGCATTGTCCCCGGTGGCGGTACGGCGCTGCTTTACGCCACAAAGGCTCTCGCAGGCCTCAAGGGTGAAAATGACGACCAGACCCGCGGTATCGACATCGTGCGCAAGGCTATTGTCAGCCCCGTTCGTCAGATCGCCGAGAATGCTGGCCATGATGGCGCGGTTATCTCGGGCAATCTGCTGCGCGAAGATGACGAAACCATGGGCTTCAACGCAGCGACCGACACTTACGAGAACCTCGTAGCTGCCGGCGTTATCGACCCGACCAAGGTCGTGCGCGTGGCTCTGCAGGACGCAGCATCGGTTGCTGGCCTGCTGATCACCACCGAGTCCGCCATCTCCGATGCGCCTGAAGACAAGGCTGCTGGCGGCGGCATGCCCGACATGGGCGGAATGGGCGGAATGGGCGGCGGTATGGGCTTCTAAGCCCCGCTTTCCAGACTGTACAAAAAGAGGCCCGGCGGGAGCGATCCTGCCGGGCCTTTTTGTGTTCTGGCCAAATGGTCTGGCGAATTAGCCGCCCTTGCGGCTCGCCTTTGCTGCCGCGACCAGATCAGCTGGCCATGTTACCTGCGTCTGGGTTTGCGGGTTGAAGACATCGCCCGGATATTGCGCGCCCTGTGCGGCGGCAATTTCCTCGGCGGTAAGGAACTCGCTGGGCTCCAGCGCGAAGACGTCGAGGCCGCGGCTGATCTCGGTCGCGTAAATGCGGCCCTGATACCAATAGGCTGACCAGTAACCACCGGTCACCAGCTGGTCCTTGTCGATAGGCCCGCGGTCGAAATAGGCGATCTCGAACGGGTTGGACGCGTCGGTGAAATCGATCACGCTGATTCCGCCCTGATACCAAGCCTGCACAAAGATATCGCGGCCCGGTACCGGGATGATCGATCCATTGTGCGCGACGCAGTTTTCCATGTCGGTTTGCGGTGCGGGCAGCTTGTAGGTGCCGCGCTGCTCCAACTTGCCATCCTTGATTTCGTAAAAGGCATTGGCACCCCAGGTCGCCGGATCACCCGCTTGACAACGCGGTCGCCCGCCGCCGCCCCATTCATCGGTGAACAGCACCTTGGTGCCGTCATTGTTGAAGGTCGCGGAATGCCAATAGGCAAAGCCCTTGTCGGTCACATCGTCGATCCGCCTGGGCTTCATCGGGTTGGATATGTCGAGGATAATGCCATTGCCCGAACACGCGCCCGCCGCCAGATTCTTGGCCGGGAAGACAGTGATGTCGTGGCACATATCGGTGCGATAGGTTTCCTGAGTGCCGTCACCATGATCGCCGCCGCGCCACAGGCCCGCAATCTCGCCATCAGCGGCGAACACACGGGGCCGGTCGACAATCCGCGCCTTTGCCGGATCGGCCACGGGAATTTCGATCACATCGATGCTGAACAGCGCGGTGCGGCTGTCACCGGGGGAATCGAAACATCCGGCCAGCTCCTTTTCGTCGCGCACATAGCTGGTGCCCGAATTGTAGAGCACGATCCGCTTGCTGTCCGCGGAGACCACCGAATGGGTATGGCTGCCCCGGCAGGTCTGCACCTGACCGACCTGACGCGGGCGGTTGATGTCGGAAATGTCGAAGATGCGGATGCCGCGAAAACGTTCATCGCTGATCTTGTCGGTTACGCCCTGCAGGCCGCAATCCTTGCGCGCACGGCTGTCCTGAACGCTCATCACCAGCAGCTTGCCGACGATGGAGACATCGCCCTGCCCGCCGGGGCACACGGTCGAGCTGATCAGCACAGGCACGCCGTCCTCGCCCAGCCTGTATGCGTTGAAGCCGTGATAATTGCCTGCCACCATCACATCGCCGGAAAAGGCGATATCGGTGTTGGCAAAAGACAGCAGCGAACCGCGCTCGCCAAACTTGGGCTTCTCGTCCTCGTCGTCCCTGTCCTTGTCCTTGTCCTTTTTCGGCTCCTCGCCTTCCTTGGCCGGGATCAGCGGCTGGAGCTGCGCGGGATTTTTGGGATCAAAGAACCCGGCAGGCTTGGGCTGTGCGGTCACCAGACGCAGATTGCTGATCGCCTCGCCCGCATCGCGGAAGCCTGCGGCCAGCGTGGCGCGGGGATCCTGCGATAGCGCGGCCAGCACGATATTCATGCGCTCGATCTCGGTCTTCTGGTCGCTCACCACGTCATTGGTAAATTCGAACAGGACCGGCTCGTATGCGGTGCCGGGCTGTTCATGCAGCGTATCGACCATGTCAATCGCGCCCTTGTGGTGCGGGATCATCAGTTGCAGGAACAGACGGTCGAAGGCGGTCCCGTTGGCTGCGGCAAGCTGCGCCATCTGCTGCGGGGTGGCCATGCCCTCCATCATGTGATGCGCATGTCCCATGCCCGCCATGCCCAGTTCCAGACCGCGGTCCTGCAGCCAGGTCCGCATGAATGCCATTTCGTCCTTCTGGCTGCCGTCGATACGATCCGCGATCTTGACTATGGCTGCGTTATTGGTCCGATCTTTCACCAGCGCCGCCATGTCGACCGCCTGTTGGTGATGGACGATCATGCCCTGCATGAAGGCAACGTCAGCAGGCGCATAGCTGGTGTCGGACAGCGCAATCGCGCTCGCCGCATCGATTGTCCGTGACGCCTCACCTGGCGCGCCCGGCAGGACTATCGGCGCCTCTTGCGCAGCCAGCGGCGCAGTGGAGGCAAGCAGGACGGCGGCAAGCGAAAACGCACGGATCATAATTCTATCCCCTCATATCGTTGCCGCCATGGCTACCAGCCGGGGGCGGGTAAGCAATCTATATTCCGATCAGCGCCGAGACTGGACCGATTACCGCCGCTGTCCGTTAAGGTCACAGAACATCAAAACTGGAGACCGAGTTCATGAAATTGCCACACAACGCCCATGTCGCAATCGTCGATGGCGAGAACTTCACCGTGATGCGCAATGGCGGGCAGGCCTTCGAGCCCAAGCTGGAAAAAGCGCAGAAGCCCGATCTTACTGCGACCAATTACAGCGCCGGTGTGCGCCATCAGGACGCGATGGGGCAGCAGCGCGGCCGGACCGATCTGGACGAACTGGCGCATGGCGCGGCAGCCGCCGAGTGGCTGAATGCTCTGGCCGTCGCGGGCCAGATCGATAATCTGCTAGTGATTGCCGACCCCAAGACGCTGGGCGAAATGCGCCGCCACTATCACTCCGAGCTGGAAAAGCGGCTGGTCGGTGAAATCGACAAGACGATGACCAGCGAACCCACTGCGCGGATCGAACAGGCGATTTCAGCGGCCTGATCAATTCTATACCCTTGGCGCGGGCGGCGGGCTTTTCATGGCTCCGTCGCCTGCGCACCACCCTCTGACGCAGTAACGCTTGCGCGCAGATTCAAAATGCCATTAATCCCACGACAACCATGCTTGGTGTAAGGGGTCACAATGGGATTGAGAACATTAGGTAGCGCGCTGGCCGCATTGACGCTCTCTTTGGGAGCGCCTGCACAGGCCCAATCGGTCAATTTTGAATCGCAGTTCGATACTGTGCTCGGCACAGAGACCCGCACCCCGCAAAGCTATCAGGCGGTGTATGATACCGCGCTGGACCGGCGCATTGCCGAGCTGGCAGAGGGCAGCAACGGGCGGATCGGGGTTGCCGCAATCGATCTGGCCACCGGGCAGGTGGTCAAGGTTCTGGGCGACCAGCGCTTCCCTATGGCCAGCACCAGCAAGATCGCCATTGCCGCCACCTTCCTCGAAGGGGTCGAGCAGGGCCGCTGGAGCCTGACGAGCGAATTTCCGCTGCTGATGCCGCGCAGTTCTGCCAGATTCTCAAGCCGTGTCGCGCCGGTCTATGAAGGGCAATATATGCCCGCGCGCGAACTGATCGAGATCATGATCACGCGGTCCAACAATTACGCCACCGATGCGCTGCTGCGCGTAGTGGGCGGGCCGGAACGGGTCAATGACTGGGCGCGCCGCAATGGCCTCAGTGAATTCAGCATCGACCGCGATATTGCCACGCTGGTGCGCGATGATGGCGAGTTCAATCCTGCCAATCACATTGATCTGCGCGACAGCGCCACGCCGATGGCGATGGTCCAGATGCTGGGCGGGCTGTATCAGGGCAAATATCTGTCCGCTGACAGCCGCCGCGTACTGCTGGGCGCGATGAGCCGTACTCGCACGGGCAAGCGCCGCATTCCGGCGATGATGCCCGCTGGTGTCCGGGTAAGCCACAAGACCGGCTCGCTCAACAACACCTCCAGCGATATCGGTATTCTGGAAATGCCCGATGGCCGCGCCATCGCGCTGGCGATTTATGTCACCGGACAGGGAACGCGGCTGAACCGCGAGGCCAAGATCGCTGCGATCGCCCGCGCCATCCATGATGGTTACAAGGCGCAGGATCAGCGCAATTACGCCAAAGCCGATTACGGCGGCGAATAAGGTTAACTGATTTCGCACATAAGAAAAGGGCGGCACCGCAAGGTACCGCCCTTTCTTGTTCCGTACGGAAAACCGTGCAGAAGCAGGCTGATTAGTCAACCTGAGCTTCGGCAACCGATTCGTCCTGAACGTCAGCTTCAACTTCAGCAGCGGCATTGTCAGCAGCGTCGGCAGTTGCTTCAGCAGCGCCTTCGATGTTGTCGCCAGCGGCTTCCATGTTTGCTTCGGTGTCAGCAGCAGCATTTTCGACGGTCGCTTCTGCGGCGTCTTCGGTTGCTTCCGAGCAAGCGGCGAGGGTCAGGGCAGCGGCCGAAGCAGCAGCGAAAAGAGCGATCTTGCGCATAGTCAAATTCCTTGAACAGCGAGTTTTAAAAACGGTTGGACGACCTGGGCCACCTTCCCGCGCGAGCCCTCAAATCAGGCCTCACGATGTCTAAATAGTGGCGACTTTGTGGCATTGCAAGGGCATTCGTCACTTTTCTGCCTTATTCCTGCCTCAATTCGCCATGATTGCCGATAACCGGCTCATGCCAAAGCGAATGGGTTAAACCGCTCCCATTGCACTCATCGCGCTGCTAAGCCCCCGCGTCATGGCCGCAAAGCAGCATCTCTACCTCGTCGATGGGTCCGCCTATATCTTCCGCGCCTATCACCGGTTGCCGCCGCTGACCGATCCGGAGGGCACGCCGGTGGGCGCGGTCTATGGCTATACCACCATGCTGTGGAAATTGGCCGATGACCTGGACAAGGCGGACGGTCCGACTCACCTGGCAGTAATTCTGGACAAGGGTTCGACCAGCTTTCGCAATGATATCTATCCCGAATACAAAGCCAACCGCCCGCCCCCGCCAGAAGATCTGGTGCCGCAATTCCCGCTGATCCGCGACGCAACGCGCGCTTTCAGCCTGCCGTGTATCGAAGAAGCCGGGCTGGAAGCGGACGATCTGATCGCTTCTTATGCGCGCGAGGCCCAGCGTCAGGGCTGGGACGTCACCATCGTCTCATCCGACAAGGATTTGATGCAGCTGGTCGGCACCGCTGGCGAAGGCGGCGGGCGCGTCGATATGCTCGACACCATGAAAAGCGCCCGCATCGGCCCGGCAGAGGTCGAAGAGAAGTTCGGCGTCGTGCCTGAACTGGTGGGCGATGTGCTGGCGCTGATGGGCGATTCGGTAGACAATGTGCCCGGCATCTATGGCATCGGCCCCAAGACCGCCTCCAAGCTGATCGCCGAACATGGCTCTCTCACCGCCGCACTGGATGCGGCGCCGGACATGAAGAAGTCCAAGCTGAAAGAGCGGATGCTCGAAGGCCGCGAAATGGCCGAACTCAGCCGCGTGCTGGTCCAGCTGAAAGAAGATTGCGACCTTCCCCAGCCGCTCGATGATTTCAAGCTGGATGGCGTGCCGCCCGAACCGCTGGCCGCATTTTTGGAAAAGCATGGCTTCTCCAGCCTGCTCAGAAGGCTGGAGGCCGGGTCAGGCAGCCCTTCGCGCAAAACCGATCTCGATCCCGCCAAGCAGAGTGCCGGCAACACCGCTGCCGAACACGCCGCCAGCCGCCAGCCGCTGCCCGAAATGCCCGCAGTGGACCGCAGCGCGTATGAATGCGTGCAGACGATGGAGCGGCTGGAACATTGGGTCGACCGCGCCCGTGCCGCGCGGCTGGTGGCGGTAGACACTGAAACCAGCGCGCTGGATGCGATGGCGGCCGATCTGACCGGGATCAGCCTGGCGCTTGGCCCCAATGATGCCTGCTATATCCCGCTGCGCCACGGCGGCAGCGATATGTTCGCAGAAAAGCCCGATCAGGTCGATTTTGCCCAGGCGCTGGCGGCGCTCAAGCCGCTGCTTGAAAGCGATGCAGTGCTCAAGATCGGGCAGAACATCAAATACGATATCAACATACTGGCCCGCAATGGCATTGCGGTGGCGCCGATTGATGACACCATGATTATCAGCTTCGCGCTGGATGCGGGCCGCAGCCTTGACGGGATCGGCGGCGGTCACGGCATGGACGAATTGAGCGAACGCCATCTCGGCCATACAACACTGACTTTCAAAGAGGTCTGCGGGATCGGTAAAAAGCAGATCCCGTTTGGCGAAGTCCCGCTCGACAAGGCCACCGAATATGCCGCCGAAGATGCCGATGTGACATGGCGGCTGCACGCGCATCTCAAACCGCGCCTGGCCAGCGAAGGCGGCACCAAAATCTATGAGCGGGTCGACCGCCCGCTGATCCCGGTGGTCGCGCAGATGGAACGGCACGGGATCAAGGTTGACCGGGCGCGGCTGGCCAAGCTGTCCGAAGAATTCGCTGTCGAGACCAGCCGGTTGGAAAAGGAAATCCATACGGTTGCAGGCATTCAATTTACCGTTGGCAGCCCCAAGCAGCTGGGCGACATCCTGTTCGACAAGCTGGGGTACAAGGGCGGGCGCAAGGGCAAGAGCGGGCAATATTCAACCGATCAGGCGATTCTGGAACGGCTGTCTGGCGAAGGCGCGGAAATAGCCGATAAGGTGCTGGAATGGCGCCAGCTGACCAAGCTGAAATCAACCTATACCGACGCGCTGCAACAGGCGATCAATCCCGAAACCGGCCGGGTCCACACCAGCTACAGTCTGGTCGGCGCGCAGACCGGACGGCTGTCTTCGACCGACCCCAATTTGCAGAACATCCCCATCCGCACCGAAATCGGGCGGCAAATTCGCGAAGCGTTTGTTGCCGATGCGGGCAATGTCCTGCTGGCCGCCGATTATTCGCAGATCGAGCTGCGGCTGGCCGCGCATATGGCCGATGTCGATCCGCTGCGCGAAGCCTTTGCCGCGGGCGAGGATATTCACAGCCGCACCGCCACCGAAATGTTCGGCGAAGTAACGCGCGACACGCGGGCGCGCGCCAAGACGATCAATTTCGCCATCCTCTATGGCATCTCGCGATGGGGGCTGGCGGGCCGTCTCAAGGTGGAACCGGACGAGGCGCAAGCCATGATCGACACCTATTTCCAGCGCTTCCCCGGCATCCAGCGTTATATCCACGAAACGCTCGAAAGCGTGCGGGCGCGCGGCTATTCCGAAACGCTGTTTGGTCGCAAGACATGGTTCCCGCGCATCAGTTCGAAGAACCAGAACGAGCGCACCGGGTCCGAACGCGCCGCCATCAATGCGCCGATCCAGGGCACCAGCGCCGACATCATCAAGCGCGCGATGGTCCGCATGGTGCCTGCGCTGCAAGAGGCCGGGCTGGACGACGTGCGGATGCTGTTGCAGGTTCACGACGAATTGGTGTTCGAATTGCCGGAAGGCGATGTCGCCGCTGCCAAGCCGGTGATCGAACGGGTGATGGCTGAGGCCGCTCAGCCTTCGGTATCCTTGAGCGTGCCACTGGGCATCGATATCGGCACGGGCGTCAGTTGGGGAGCAGCACATTGATGAAGATGAAAATCACCGACCGGCGCGGCCGCTGGATGAACGCCGCGCTTCTGGCCGTTATCGCCGCGTGCAGTCTGGCGCTGTTGTTTCTGGTCTACAAGACCGTGGAGGCTGAACGCAACGAGCGGCTACAGGTGGCCAAGACCAACGAAATTCTGGTTGAACTGCGCAATGTGGGCACCGCCGTGCTCAATGGCGAGACCGGCCAGCGCGGCTATCTGGTCACGCTCGACCGCCGCTATCTCGAACCCTATCGTGCGGGTAGCGAACAGATCAGCCCGACACTCGACCGGCTGCGGGACATGCTCGGCGATGATGCCAGTGCCCGCCAGACCGAACTGATCGACCAGATCGACGCACTGGCCCGCGCGCGTTTTGACGAGATGGCTGATTCGGTGGCCATGCTGGAGAACGGGCGGCTGCTTGATGCGCGCCGTGCTGTCCTGACCGATGAAGGTCAGGAGACGATGGAGCGCCTGCGCCGCGCCATCCGCGAAATGGAGCAGATCGAATCCCAACTGCTCAGCGAAGCGGCGGTCGACACCGCACGGGCGGAAGCGCGTGTGCTGCCGATGCTGGGCGGCCTGCTGGTACTGATCCTGCTGGCAATGATCGCGGGCGTCCGGCTGGTGGGCCGCGCCGCCCGCGCCGAGGCCGAGGCATCGCAGGCAGCAGCATTGAGCGAGGCGCATGACCGGGCGGACCTGCTGGCGCGTGAATTGAATCACCGGGTCAAGAACCTGTTCGCCGTGATCCTGGCGATTGTCCAGATGAGCGCCCGCGACAAGCCTGAGGCCAAGCCGGTCACGGACAGCATTGCCCAGCGCATCCGCGCGCTGCTGACCGCACATGAAGTGACCCAAGGCGAGCTAGACCGCCCGGTCGCGTCGCTTTCCGCATTGGTCGAAACCACGCTGGCCCCCTATCGCTCCGACGCTCACCCGGCGGAAATTGCAGGCGAAAACCACCTGCTGGCGGCTAAGAACGTCACGCCGTTGGGCCTCGTCCTTCACGAACTGACCACCAATGCGGTGAAATACGGTGCTTGGGCGCATGGCGGTACGGTTCATGTCACCTGGGAGGAAAGCGATAGCGGGCTGACCCTGCTGTGGCGCGAGACCGGCGTGACAATCACCGAGGAGCCGGAGCGCAAGGGCTTTGGCAGCCTGCTGATGACCAGCGCAGCGCGACAGCTGGGCGGCAGCATCGAACGCGAGTTCCTGCCCGACGGGCTGCAGGTCACTATCGAGCTGCCACCGGGCGACTAATCGGCACATCGCTGCCCGCGACAGCGCTTGCCATTGACCCGCCCGCTTCCCTAGAGGGCGCGGCATGTTCGAACGCTTTGACCCCCGCAACTGGCCGATCTCTTACGATGCGCTGATCCACACCCTTATCGTGCTGGGCGGCGCAGTCGTGCTGGCATCATTGATACACTGGGTTGTGCTCAACACCGTCCACCGGATTGCGCGGCTGTCCAGCACCCCGATCGACGATATCGTCTTCACCAAGGTTTATAAGCCCCTGCGCTATGCTTTCATCGGATTTGCAATTGCAATTGCCGCTGAACACGATTTGCTGGTGGGCGACGGCTGGGATGTCCTGGCGCGCTTTATGAAGCCCGCGCTGATGGGCTGGGTGCTCTATGCCGGAGTGCGCGGCTTTGCCGCCGGGATCGAACAAAAAGGCGCATTGGCAGGCGACGTAGTTGCCATGCGAGCGCAGCGTACGCGGGTGGCGATCCTCTCGCGCACAGCCCGCGTGGCGGTGGTGATCATCACGGTCGCCCTGATCCTGTTCAACATCCCCGGTGTCCGCGAGATCGGGGTGACCATGCTGGCTTCGGCGGGCCTCGCCGCTCTGGCAGTGGGCGCAGCTGCGCAACCGGCGCTCAAATCACTGATCGCCGGGATGCAGATGGCCATCACCCAGCCGGTGCGGATTGGCGATCTGGTCAAGGTCGACGGGCAAGCGGGCCGTGTGGAAGAAATCCGCATGAGCTTTGTAACTGTGCGTACCTGGGACGAACGCGTTCTGGTGGTGCCGACGATCCGCTTTCTGGACGAGAGTTTCGAGAACTGGTCACGCGTCAGCGAGAAGCTGACCGGTCCGGTCATGCTCCACCTCGACCCCGCCGCCGAGGTCGCCCCGATTCGCGAAGAGTTTGAAAGCTTCGTCAAACAGCACCCCCTGTGGGACGGGCGCAATCTGGCGCTGCTGATGACCGAAGCCTATCCCGAAAGCATCGAGCTGCGGCTGTCGATGAGTTCCGAAGCCATCGGCGATCTGTTCGCGCTGCGCTGCGCCGTGCGCGAACATATGGTGGCGTGGCTGCGCACCAACCAGCCCGGCGCACTGATCCGCCACCGGCTGGAGGTCGAGGCGGCCAATGCACGGGCGATGGGCGCCGTCTGACCGTTCAGCCGTGCTTCTTGTCGCGGGTCGGTTCGAACAGCGCTTCGGACAGGAAACCGATCGGATGGACTTCGGCGGCACGCTTTTTCAGCTCGCCGCGCATCTTCTTATATTCCTTTTCCATATCCGCAGTCACCGTGGCGCGTGAATCCTCCAGCGCCGCGGTAAAGTCCTCGGCAGCGACCTTCTTCACCGCGCCGCCAACCCGGCGCAATGCGCCCAGTCCGGCCCGGCGCACCACGTCTTCCAGATCGGCACCGGTGAAGCGTTCGGTCTTCTCCGCCACCTCTGCCAGATCGACATCCTTGGCCATCGGCATATCCGCAGTGTGGATGCGCAGGATCTGTTCGCGCCCGGCCTTGTCCGGCGTGCCGACGTAAACCAGCTCGTCAAAACGGCCCGGACGCAGCAGCGCCGGATCGACCAGCGCCGGCCGATTGGTCGCGCCGATCACGATTACCGACTGCAATTCCTCCAGCCCGTCCATTTCGGCCAGGATGGTGTTGACTACGCGGCCTGTCACCTGCGGTTCGCCCTGCCCGGACCCGCGTGCGGGGACCAGGCTGTCGATCTCGTCAATGAAGACCACGCAGGGCGCGACCGAGCGGGCGCGCTGGAACATCCGCGCAATCTGCTGCTCGCTTTCGCCATACCATTTGGAGAGCAGGTCAGAGCTTTTCATCGAGATGAAGTTCGCCTCCGCCTCTTTCGCCACAGCCTTGGCAAGCAGCGTCTTGCCGGTGCCCGGAGGGCCATAGAGCAAGAAGCCCTTCGCCGGACGGATGCCCAACCGGTGGAAGGCATCGGGGTTCTTGAGCGGTAGCTCGATCCCCTCTTTCAACTTGTCGACAGCATCGCCGACACCGCCAATATCGTCCCAGCCAACATTGGGCACCTGCACCATCACTTCGCGCATGGCAGACGGTTGCACGCGCTTGAGCGCTTCGAGGAAATCCTCGCGGCTGACATACAGATCGTCGAGCACTTCCTGCGGCACGGTGCGCTCGTCAAGGTCGAGCCGCGGCATGATCCGCCGCACCGCCTCGATCGCCGCTTCGCGCGTCAGCGCCGCCAGATCGGCACCCACAAAGCCATGCGTGGTGCGCGCCAACTCTTTCATCTCCACCTTGTCGCCCAGCGGCATCGCCCGCATGTGAATGCCCAGAATCTCGCGCCGTCCGCGTTCATCGGGCACGCCGATCACTATCTCGCGGTCGAAACGGCCCGGACGCCGCAGCGCCTCGTCCATCGCATCGGGTCGGTTGGTGGCGGCAATGACCACGAGGTTCGAACGCGCCTCCAGCCCGTCCATCAGCGTAAGCAATTGGGCGACCAGCCGCTTCTCGGCCTCACCCGGTACGCGGTCGCGCTTGGGCGCTATGGAATCGATCTCGTCGATGAAGATGATTGCAGGCGCGGATTTGGCCGCTTCCTCGAACACTTCACGCAGCCGCTTCTCGCTTTCGCCATAGCCGGAACCCATGATTTCCGGGCCGTTGATGGTGAAAAATCTGGCGTCGCTTTCATTCGCCACCGCCTGGGCCAGCCGCGTCTTGCCGGTCCCGGGCGGTCCATGCAGCAGCACGCCCTTGGGCGGATCGACGCCCAGCCGGGTGAACAATTCGGGATAGCGCAGCGGCAGTTCGACCATCTCGCGCAATTGCTGAATGGTGTCGCCCATACCGCCGACATCGTCATAATTGATGATGGCGCGGGCATCGCGGGGTTCTTCGAATTCGGCGCGCAGCTCGACCTCGGTGTCCTCGTCGATATGGACGATGCCCTTGGGGCTGGTGGACACTACCGTCAGGCGGATCTGGGTCAGCGCATAGGCGGGGGTGTTGAACATCCGGCGCACCTGAGGCGGCATATCCTGCACCGGCTGTTGCCCGGTGGTGGCAACCAGATCACCCGCGACCAGCGGCTTGCGGAAGAAATTGCGTTTGAGCGCCTGGGGCGGACCCTGCAGCCGGATTTCACGCTGCGCCGGGGCGAACACCACGCGGGTGGCAGGGCGCGATTCGGTGACAGTGATCTTGACATGCTCGCCAGAGCCAACCTCGGCATTGCCGCGCTGCAACCCGTCAAGCCGCACGACATCGAGTGTCTGGTCCTCGTCATAGGCCGGCATCGCTACGGCGGCGGTGGAGCGTTTGCCGATAATCTCGACCACATCGCCTTCGGTAATGCCAAGCGCCTGAAACACTGATCGCGGCATCCGGGCGATGCCCTGACCGCTTTCCTCCTGCCGTGCCGCTGCGACCTGCAGCCTTACCGTTTTTTCTTCAACCGCAGTCGCTGCGTCCGCATCGGCCATCTGGCATCTGCTCCCTTAGTCCGTTGTTTCGACCCGCCCCTAGCTGGGGATGCGCCCTGCCTGATGCAATGAACAAGCGGCGCAAGAGGTCCGGTTGAGGCTGTGACTACAAGGATTCCAGACAGAAAAAAGCCCGGTTGGAAGAACCAACCGGGCTAAAAAGTCTTGGGAGAGGATGCCTGAAAGGCAGGGCAACATATGCGGTTGCAGCAATTTTTGTGCAAGTGCGAAAAGAACAAGGTTTGTTGCATTGTGCGCAACACACAGGGCTATCCGTCTAGGACTTCAGGCCAGCGCTGCGGTGCCCCCGCAGGGCGCGCACATCCGCGAACGCTGCCTGGCTGGCCAGAGTTAAGCCATGCCACAAAGTCTGTTGTTTCGCCCGAAAACTCGTCGAGACACTCCGCTCGTTCAATCACGATTTCGTAAGCCCATGCATCACCATCTGCACTGTGCGCAGATGCCTTCAAGCTGGTCCGGTCCGGCTGATCGGTACGATCCGCGCGGTGCCATGACACCACCTGCTCTCCGCTGGTAAAATCCCGCAGCTGGATCAGGTCGCCGCGGCTTTCGAAGCCAACAAACGGTTCGCCGAAATTGATAATATAATCGCCCGAGCTGGCTTCGCGCATTTCGAACAGGGCTCTTTCGGGAGAGGTGATAGCGCGCACAGCGGGCACATCATGCGGCGCTGCATCACTTGGTAAATCCTCGCTCTCAGCACCTTCCATGCTCGCTTCGCAGGACACCAGCCCGAACGCAGCCAGGCAAGGCATCACCAGTTTTGCCCATTGCGACATGACCACGCTGCGTTCTCCGACCAAGGGGTGACACAATTCCCCTTTGCTTATAACAGCCATGCCGTAACGGAGGTTCGATGAACAAGCTTTATCCCGATGCCGCTGCCGCCCTTGACGGGCTGCTGACCGATGACATGTTGATTGCCAGCGGGGGCTTTGGCCTGTGCGGCATTCCTGAACGATTGCTCACCGCGATTCGGGAAAGCGGGGTGAAAAACCTCACCTTTGCCAGCAACAATGCCGGGATCGATGGCGAAGGCATCGGCATGCTGCTGCGCACCAAGCAAGTTAAAAAGATGATCAGTTCCTACGTCGGCGAGAACAAGGAATTTGAACGCCAGTTCCTTTCGGGCGAGCTGGAGGTCGAGTTTTGCCCGCAAGGCACGCTGGCCGAACGGATGCGTGCGGGCGGTGCGGGTATTCCCGGTTTCTACACCAAGACCGGCGTCGGCACGCAGGTGGCCGAGGGCAAGGAAGTGAAAGCTTTTGCCGCAGGAGACGGACCAGCCGAGGACTATATTCTCGAACACGGCATCTTCGCGGACCTCGCCATCGTCAAGGCGTGGAAGGCGGATGAAACCGGCAATCTGGTGTTCCGCAAGACCGCACGCAATTTCAACCTGCCCGCAGCAACTTGCGGCAAGGCCTGCGTGGTAGAGGTGGAGGAAATCGTGCCGGTTGGCTCGCTCGATCCCGACTGCATCCATCTGCCCGGCGTCTATGTCCAGCGGATGATCGTGGGCGCGCCGTATGACAAGCAGATCGAATTTGTCACCACGCGTGAGCGGGAAGACGCATGACGCGCGCACCGATAGCGCTGGCCGCACTGGCGCTGGCGGGCTGTGCGGCGACCCCTGGTGCTGTGCCCCAGGCTGCGGCTCCCGCTGTGCCTGTGGCGACCGGCGGCGCGGCTGACGCGCCAGATACAATGCGCTGGCTCTATGCTTCTGGCGAGGCTGCCGGGGCATCGATTCAGGCATGGCGGATGCTGGCCGATTATGCAGTGACCACCTCGCGGCTGCGCCGGATACCGCAATCGGTGCCGATGGGCCTGCCCGATGTGGCGGGCGGTATCGGCACGCCGTCCTGTGTGGCCGCAGATGGCACGCTCAAGCCGTTTGCCGCCGTGTTCGACGTTGATGAGACGGTGCTGCTCAATCGCGGCTATGAATATTGGCAGGCCTATTCTGGCAAGGGTTTCGACCGCGAGGAATGGGCGCAGTGGGAAGCGGGCGGCGCTGCGCAAATCGCCCCTGTTCCCGGCGCAGTAACCGGCATCCGCCGCCTGCGCGAAGCCGGGATCACAGTCATCTTCAACACCAATCGCAATGCCGAAAACGCCGCCGGAACCATCGCCGCCATCGCGGCCGCCGGTCTGGGGCCGGCAGTGCACAAGGAAACGCTGTTTCTGCGCGGTGACGATGCCATGGGCAGCCGCAAGGATGGCCGCCGCGCCGCGATCGCCAGCAAATATTGCGTGATTGCGCTGGCGGGCGACAATCTTGGCGATTTTGCCGATGTCTTCAACGATGCCGAAACGGGCATACAGGCCCGCCGCACCATAACCGCGCGCGGCGAATATGCAGCGCTGTGGGGCGCAGGCTGGTTTGCATTTCCCAATCCCGTTTACGGCGCCTGGCAGAAAGGCACGGTGGACGAAGTCTTCCCGCCCGACGCTCGCTGGCAGCCCGGCACCACTGTGCGGCAGGCTCCTGACATCATGGCCCCCACCGATACCGATAAAGGCAATTGAGATGAGCGATAACGCAACCAAGACCGGCTGGGACCGCAACCAGATGGCCGCCCGCGCCGCGCGCGAATTGCAGGATGGCTATTACGTCAATCTGGGTATCGGCATCCCCACACTGGTCGCCAACCATATTCCCGATGGCATGCATGTCACGCTGCAAAGCGAAAACGGGATGCTGGGCATTGGCCCCTTCCCCTATGCGGGCGAGGAAGATGCCGATCTGATCAATGCCGGCAAGCAGACCATCAGCGAATTGCCGCACAGCGCCTATTTCGACAGCGCCGCCAGCTTTGCCATGATCCGCGGCGGCCACATCGATCTGACCGTGCTGGGGGCGATGGAGGTCAGCGAGGGCGGCGACATCGCCAACTGGATGATCCCCGGCAAGATGATCAAGGGTATGGGCGGCGCGATGGATCTGGTCGCGGGTGTGAAGAAAATCATCGTGGTGATGGACCATAACGCCAAAGATGGCAGTCCCAAGTTCATCCCCGAATGCTCGCTGCCGCTGACAGGCCGCAATGTGGTCGATATGGTGGTGACCAATCTGGCCGTGTTCCACCGCACCGATCATGACAGCCCGTTCCGGCTGGTCGAGCTGGCCCCGGGCGTGACGGCAGAGGAAGTGGCGAGCAAGACCACGGCGCATTACACCAGCTGAGGAAACAGGCGGTGACCGATTACACGCTGATCACCGCCAACCGCAATTATTCAAGCTGGTCACTGCGCCCGTGGGTGCTGATGAAGGCGCTGAACATCGCCTTCGCCGACCGGATCGAACCTTTCACCAAGCCTTCAAATTACCACGAATTCCGCTGGTTTTCACCGACCGGGCAGGTGCCCGTCCTGATGGACGGCGCGCGCACCGTCTGGGACTCGCTGGGCATTGTCCTTTATCTGGCCGAACGCCACGCAGGCGTGTGGCCGGTGGACGAGGCCGCCCGCGCCTTTGCCCAATGCGCCGTGACCGAAATGCATGGCGGATTTGCGGCGCTGCGTGCAGATTGCACCATGAATGTCGGTGTCCGGGCCGAGCCGCGCCCTGCCAGCGCCGCGCTGACCCGCGATGTGCACCGGATCCGCGAGATATTCGAGCACGGGCTGGCCGCGTTTGGCGGTCCGTGGCTGGCGGGGCCAGATTTCACCGCCCTCGACGCCTTCTTTGCGCCGGTTGCTTACCGCATCCGCACCTATGGCCTTGATGTCGGGGCCGGTCAGGCATGGGCGGACAGTGTCCTTGCCCACCCGGCCATGCAGCAATGGGAGGCCGAGGCGCTGTCCGAACACTGGCGCGAGGCGAGCCATGAGGCCGAGCTTGCCGCCAAGGGCCGCATTACCGCCGACTACCGGAAGGTCTGAGGCCGACCCAATTCGCGACAGACATTTGTTGTAGGCGGGCGGCGAAAAGCGTGGGATAAGGCGCACATGGGTCTGCAAACCGCCTTCCGCCAACGCTTCCTCGATGTCCTCGGCTCGATCTATATCTATAACGAGCATCGCGGTTACACCTCGCTCGACCGGGTGCTGGAAGCTGTGCGTGCGCGGTGTCCCGATGATCACGAGTTTATTACCGCCGTCGAAAAACACCGCGCAGACGAGCACAAGCATTACCGGATGTTCCGCCGCTGGTTCGAATTGCGCGGGGTGATGCCGTTGAAGGTCGATCGCGCCTGCGGACATATCGACCATTTCATCGAAAGCGTGTTCGGCTGCACGATCGAGGATCTCGACACCGAGGCTATCGTTACCGACCCTGACGCGTTCGAGAAGCTGTGTCGGGTGATCATGATCACCGAACAGCGCGGGATGGATCAGGTAGATGTGCTGTTGAAGAACAGCCATATTCGGTCCGACAAGGCGCTGAAGAAAATCTTCGAAGTGGTCGAAAAGGACGAGCCGAGCCATTGGCAGCCCTATGCCGCATGGCTGCGCGCGCATGGTCGCCGCCCAAAGCCGCGGCTGCGTGAAAAGTGGACCGATTACTGGATCCACAAATCGCTGATGCTGGCCAAGCTGCCTGCGGTGTTTCTCAACCGCAACAATCCGCGCCTGACCACCTGGCCCGACGAGGATCCTGCGGCCTACACCGCCTGAGAGCTTGACGCGTCCGCCTGCCGCGCGCAGCAGCGCTGGCATGTGGCTGAACCAACCGCGCAATCCCGATGCCCCGCTTGCCGGGCTCAAGGTCCTTGAACTTGCCCGCGTACTCGCCGGCCCGTGGACCGGGCAAATTCTCGCTGATCTGGGTGCCGATGTCATCAAGGTAGAAAGCCCCGATGGCGATGGCACGCGGCGCTGGGGGCCGCCGTGGGTGGAGCGCGCGAATGGCGACCGGGAGGCGGCCTATTACCACGCCTGTAATCGCGGCAAACGCGGCGTTGTGGCGGATTTCGGCGATGCCGGACAGCTGGCACGGGTCAAGGCGCTGGCCGCAAATGCTGATGTGGTGATCGAGAATTTCAAACTGGGCACGCTCGCCAGATTCGGGCTCGATTATGCCAGCTTGCGTGCGGACAATCCCGGCCTCGTCTATTGCTCAATCACCGGCTTCGGTCAGGATGGACCGCGTGCGGCGGAGCCGGGGTATGACTTTGTGATCCAAGGGATGAGCGGGCTGATGGCGCTGACCGGCGAGCCAGAGGGTGCGCCGATGAAGGCGGGCGTGTCGATCAGCGATCTGGCCTGCGGGCTCTATGCCGCAAATGCCGTGCAGGCGGCGCTGCTGATGCGGGCGCGGACCGGGCCAAATCAGGGCATGGGGCAGCATATCGACATGGCGCTGCTCGATTGTTCAGTGGCGCTGCTGGCCAACCAGGCGCTGAGCTATCTGACCACAGGCGAAAACCCGCCGCGGATGGGCAATGCCCATGCGCAGGTCAGCGCCTATGGCGTGTTTCCGGTACAGGATGGCAAGGTCATCCTGGCCCCCGCCAATGACGGGCTGTTTCGCAAGCTGCTGACGCTGCTGGACCGCGAGGATCTGTTGGCCGAGGAACGTTTCGCGACCAATGAAGGCCGCCTCGCTAATCGCGGCGAACTCGACGGGATCATTGCCGGGGAGACCGGCAAATGGGACATGGCGGCGCTGCTGGCCCGCTGCGCCGAAGCAGGTATTCCGGCGGGGCCGATCAATCTGCTGGAGCAGACCTTTGCCGATCCGCAAGTCACGGCGCGCGGAATGCAGGTCAATCTTGGCGGCATTCCAACAGTGCGCAGCCCGATTGTATTTTCCGATGCCGAACTCGCGCTCGACCGGGCATCGCCGACTTTGGGTGAGGATCAGGCCGCGTTCGAGAGCTGATACCGGCGAACTGTGTGCCAGAGTTTATCAGTGTGCGTGAGATGCAAGATCAGTTCCGTTAATTGCATTAGCCACTTGCTTGCACGCTCCAGTAATTTCTGTAATAACAGAAATGAGAAAAGGAGCCGCTGGTGGCATCAATCATGGACATACCCGAAGTCCGGTCTTTCATACTCCATTGGGGGGAGATGGGCACGCATTGGGGCGTCAACCGCTCGGTCGCGCAGATCCATGCATTGCTCTACCTGATCGACCGCCCGCTGCACGCCGAGGATATCTGCGACAAATTGGGGCTGGCACGGTCAAATGTGTCGAACGGGCTGAAGGAACTGCAATCCTATCAAATTGTCCGCCGCGTCCATGTCGAGGCCGACCGGCGCGACCATTTCACTGCCGAAACCGATCTGTGGGAAATGCTGCTGAAGATCAGCGCCGAGCGTAAACGGCGCGAGATCGATCCGACGATCCAGCTAATGGGCGAACTGGCCGAGAGCCTGGCGGGGCGCAGTGACGTACCCGCCCATGTGCGCCAGCGGATTGGCCGGATGCATGAATTCCTCGGCACTCTGGCAAGCTGGTACGACGATGTCCGGCGCCTGCCAAAATCGACGCTGGTCACGCTGATGAAGCTTGGTGGCCGCGTCGCACGGCTGCTGCCCGGCGTCCCCAAACCCAAAAACTAGCACCACGAAGGAGACCCCAACCAAGTCACGACTGCCTATTTCTCTAATTACAGAAATCACAGGAGAACACTCATGGAAGTCCTCGCCCTCTTGATCTACCTCGCTATCAGCCTCGGCCTCACCGCATGGGTGGCGCACACGCTGTCGCGCAACGGTATCGTCTTTCTGATCGAATGCTTCGGCCATGACGAGGTGCTGGCACGCTCCACCAACCATCTGCTGGTGGTCGGGTTTTACCTTGTCAATCTTGGCTGGATCCTGCTGACGCTGCGGTTCGGGGCAGCACCCGAAACCTGGGCTGATGCCATCCGCTTCCTGTCGAGCAAGGTCGGACTGGTCGTGGTGGCGCTGGGCTTCATGCACTTCTTCAACATGAACGCCATTGCCAAATTCGGGCGCAAACTGGCCGACTGGCTGCGTGACGAACGGCCGCTGGTGCAGGCTGATGTGCAAGCCGCCGCGCCGCAGGGTGTCACTGTGCGCTGATCACTCTGACCTAACGAAAATGGGCGGCTCGTCAGAGCCGCCCTTTTGATGTTTCAGATGCGTGTCAGGCCAGCGCCGATTTCAGCGCATCCACCAGATCGGTCCGCTCCCACGGGAAGTGATCCCCGTCGACCGTGCGCCCGAAATGGCCGTAAGCTGCCGTCTTGCGATAGATCGGCTTGTTCAGCCCCAGATGGGTGCGGATACCGCGCGGGGTCAATCCGCCCAGCTCGTCAATCCGGCCAATCGCCTGCTCAAGCTGTGCATCGCTGACGCCATCCGCTGCGGTGCCGTGCGTGTCGACATAAAGCGACAACGGCTTGGAAACGCCAATGGCATAGGACAGCTGGATCGTGCAGCGCGTAGCCAGTCCGGCAGCGACGATATTCTTCGCCAGATAGCGGGTGATATACGCAGCCGAGCGGTCGACCTTGGTCGGGTCCTTGCCGCTGAACGCGCCGCCGCCATGCGGCGCTGCGCCGCCATAGGTGTCGACGATGATCTTGCGGCCGGTCAGGCCGGCGTCGCCGTCAGGGCCGCCGATTACAAAACTGCCGGTGGGATTGATGTGCCAGGCGGTGTCATCGGACACGAAACCAGCGGGCAGGATTTCGCCCACCACGCGCTTCACATAAGCGTGCAGTTCGGCTTCCTTTTCGCCTTCGTCATAACCTTCGCCATGCTGCGTGCTAACCACGACTGCGGTGCAGGCAACGGGCTTGCCATGCTCGTAGCGCAGCGAGACCTGGCTCTTGCTGTCGGGCTCGAGGAAAGGCGCGGTGCCGTTCTTGCGGTCTTCGGCCAGCTGGGCGAGGATCTTGTGGCTGTAATCGATGGGTGCCGGCATCAAATCGGGCGTTTCGTCACAGGCGAAGCCGAACATGATGCCCTGATCGCCTGCGCCTTCGTCCTTATTGCCGCTGGCGTCGACGCCTTGCGCGATATGCGCGCTCTGGCCGTGGAGATGGTTTTCGAAGTCCAGCGACTGCCAGTGAAAACCGTCCTGCTCGTAACCGATATCGCGGACCACAGCGCGGACCGTGTCCTCGATTTCCTGCTCGAGGCCGGGTGCCCATTTGCCGTCGGTATCCATGATGCCCTGACCGCGAATCTCACCGGCCAGCACCACGCGCTGGGTGGTGGTCATGGTTTCGCACGCCACCCGCGCTTCGGGGTCCTTGGCAAGGAACAGATCGACGATAGCATCGGAGATCTGGTCCGAAACCTTGTCCGGATGACCTTCGGAAACGCTTTCCGACGTGAACAGATAATTGTCGCGCATGATACCTCGATATAAAGATAGCTTTATGTGTTTAAGTGCCCCTAGCGGGGAGTCCTGCGCATGACAACAAGCGATGCGCCAAACAGTACCAGCGCCCATGCCAGCGTGAGCCAATGTCCCAGCCGCGCAAACAGCGTCGGCGGCAAGGGCGGCGGGATCACAGTGTCCATACGGTCGGCTGTGTTCATACCGATATGGTCCCGCACCACGCCGCGCGCATCGATGATCGCACTGATGCCGGTGGTGGTGGAGCGCAGCACGGGCAGCCCCTCCTCGATCGCACGCATCCGCGCCTGGCCCAGATGCTGCGGCGGACCCCAGCTGCCGAACCAGCCGTCATTCGACGGGTTGAAAATGTAATCCGGCCGGTTTGCCCGGTCGGCCACTTCGCCGGAGAACACGATCTCGTAACAGATCTGCATTCCGGCCTTGCCATGCATGCCGAAATCCAGCGTGCGCGGACCGGGGCCGGCAATGAAGTCGATGCTGCCCGCCACCAACCGCGATGCGCCCAGCGGCTCCAGCAATCCGCGCAGCGGCAGATATTCGCCATAGGGCACCAGATGCGACTTGGCATAATGGCCGACCAGAGCGCCTCTGCCATCCAGCGCAGTCACCGAATTATAGGCGCCCACAGCCTGCTCACGGCCATCTTCCGTGCCGATTTCCAGATCCACTGCCCCGGTGAGCAGCAGGCTGTCAGCGCCGATCACCTGAGCGATCTGCCTGCGGGCAAAAGCGGGATCAGCGCCCGCCGTCATCTGCGTGTAATAGCGCTGCGGATAGCCCTCGCGCAGATAATCAGGGACGCCGCTTTCGGGCCACAGCACCAGCCGCGGCCCCGGCTCGCGCGGCAGGCTGAGGCTTGCAATGGTCGCGAACTGGCTTTCGAACCTGGAAGGATCGTCGATTTCGTCCTGCCGCAGATTGGGCTGCACCAGCGTGAGGTTGACGGTGCCTTGTGCGCCATTGCCCGCAGGCCAGAGCATCCCGGCGGTCAGGGCCAGCACGCTGGCACCCAGAGCAATCCAGCGGCGTTCGCGGAGCAGCCAGATCACCAGTCCCGCAGCCGTTACCGCGACACCAGACAGCGCATAGGTTCCGAACCACGGCAGTACCGCCGCCAGCCCCGCGCGGTCCCACGGCCCGACCAAGGCCAGCGAGAATGGCCCCCAGCTATAGCCGCTGAAGACCCAGCTGCGCAGCCATTCGGCGAGCACCCAGCCCGCCCCCAACGCCAGCGCAAAGCCCGGTAAAGTGCCCTTGCGCGCTGCAAGCCATGCCACCAGCGCCGCGATGGCGGGGAATATTGCCAGATAGAGCGACAACAGCGGCACCGCTGCCCAGCCCAATATGGCGGGCATTTCTGCCTGATAGGTAAAGGCCGTCGCGATCCAGTTGTCGGTCAGGGTGAAATGCGCCAGCCCGAACAGCCAGCCGCGCAGGAACGCGCTGCGCCAGGTGTCACTGCGCCAGACCAGTGCCACGAAGCCGCCCATCGCCAGCAAGGCCAGCGGCCACAAATGCAGTGGGGGAAAGCCGCAGGCGGCACCCAGCCCGCAAGCCAGCACCGACCAGTTGGGATGGCGCAACGCAAGCCCGCCGGCGCGCTGAAACACGCCAATTGCCGATTGATCCTTGCTTGCGATCACGCGGCCTCCGCGGTTATCGGAATTCAGCCTACCGCGCTGACGCTATCGTCTTTGTCGGCATCGGGCGCAGCCTTGCGGCGGCGACGCGGCGCAGGCTTGGGCGCTTCAGAATCATCCCCGCCGATTGCGGGCGGGAGCACAGCTGCGTCGATTTCACCCGACCCGTCTGCAGTTGCAGCGGCACGCGGCGGCTTGCGCGGGGCGCGGCGTTTGCGCGGTGCTTCTTCGGATTTGGCGACAAAGGGGTTTTCGGCGGGTTCGAAAACATCATCGCCCTGATTGTCCGAACCATTGCTGCGGTTGCTACGGCTGTCAGCACGGTTGTCGCTGCGGTCATCACGCTTGGCTGCGGGACGCTCGCGCTGCGGGCGCTGGCGGTTGTCGCCCTCGTCGGAACGTTGATCATTGCGCTGGTCGCCGCGTTGATCCGGGCCCTGCTCCTGATCGCGATCATCGCGGTCGTCACGGTGGCCGCGCTGCTGTTGCTGCTGCTCATCCTGACGGGCCTTGTTATCGGCGATAACACGGAAATAATGGTCGGCGAATTGCAGGTAATATTCGGCCTGCACACGGTCGCCATTGTGCTGCGCATCCTGCGCAAGCTTTTTGTATTTGTCGAGCATCTGCAGCGCGTTGCCGCGTGCGCGATTGTCGATCCGGTTCGCCTGATTGCCGCCACCGCTCTGATTGCGGTTGCTGTTGTTATTATTGCGGCCCCGGCGGCGATTGTTGTTGTTATTGCGATTGTTGTTCAAGGGAAAAATTTCCTCATTCATGGCGCGGCGCGAACCCCCGGTTCGCCTGTGGCCGCGTAACCCCTTGCGCGATCGCCAGTGGCGCATCCCGTGTGCTCCGATTCCGTACCCTGATCCCGTGCATGGTATGCGGGGCCTAATGCCTCGCACCGTATCTGCATATGTCGGAGCTGGAACCGGCGGTGGCATTGTGTCGCGCACCGAAGGTCTGGTGCTGGAGTAAAGCCTCTCGCCGCCTTTGCCAAGCCTTTATGTGAGAAGCAGTGCGCGGGGCCGCCCGGCAAGGTCGCGGCGCAGCTGCGCGGCAAAGCCTGACTGGCGCGCCAGAGCACCCACCGGATCGGCTTGTTCATGGCCAATTTCAAGGATCGCCGCCCCGCCCCGGGTCATCAGCGCGCGCAGTTGCGGCAGCAGGATACGGTAATCGTCCAGACCTTCCGGCCCCGAAAACAACGCGCTGGCCGGTTCATGGGCGCGTACTGAAGGGTCCAGTGTCGCAGCGTCCTCGACATAAGGCGGATTGCACAGCACCAGATCGAACTGCCCCAGATCCGCCGCCCAGCCCGCCATGCTCCAGTCACGCAGCAGCAAGTCTGCCCGCGCCGCAAAGCCCAGCCGCGCCGCATTGCGCCCGGCCACCTCCAGCGCCGCTGCGCTCGCATCGGTGCCGACACCCTGTGCAGTTTCGAACAGCGACAATGCGGCGAGCAGCAGCGCCCCGGTCCCGGTGCCCATATCCAGCACCCGAGCAGGCGTGCGATCCGCGAAATATTCGCGTGCTGCCTCCACCAGAGTCTCGCTGTCACCACGCGGGATCAGGGTATCGGGCGTGACTTCCAGATCGAGGCCGTAAAACTCCTGATGCCCGGTGATATGCGCAATCGGTTCGTGACCCGCGCGCCGTTCCACCAATGCCGCAAAGCCTGCTGGCGGATCGCCGCGCATATGACGGAGCAGCAATTCCGACCGGCTGGCCCCCAGCGTGTGTGCCATCAGCAGTTCAGCATCGAGCCGCGCAGTATCACTGGTGGCGGCCAAACGCCCCGCCGCCGCGCGGATCTCCTCACCGATGGTCACGCGAAGGGTCACCCGTTCAGGGCCGCCAGACGCTTGGCCTCATCCTCGGCAATCAGCGCGTCGATCAATTCGGCCAGCCCCGGTCCGGCGAGGATTTCGGGCAATTTGTGCAGGGTCAGCCCGATCCGGTGATCGGTCACACGGCCTTGCGGGAAATTATAGGTCCGGATGCGTTCGGAACGGTCACCCGATCCCACCATCGCCTTGCGCGCAGCGGCTTCCTCGCCCTGCGCCTCGCCGCGCATTTTTTCGTACAGGCGCGTGCGCAGCACCTGCATCGCCTTGTCCTTGTTCTTGTGCTGGCTGCGCTGGTCCTGCTGGATCACCACCAGCCCGCTGGGCAGATGGGTCAGCCGGACTGCCGAATCGGTGGTGTTGACGTGCTGCCCGCCCGCGCCGCTCGCCCGGTAGATATCGATTTTCAGGTCGCCGGGGTCGATCTGGACATCGACCTCGTCCGGTTCGGGCAGCACCGCGACGGTTGCCGCGCTGGTGTGGATACGCCCGCCGCTTTCGGTCACCGGCACCCGCTGGACGCGGTGGACGCCGCTTTCGAACTTGAGCTTGGCGAACACACCGGTGCCCGCAATATTGGCGACGATTTCCTTGAACCCGCCCACCTCGGCGGCACTCATGCTGACCGGTTCGATGCGCCAGCCGCGCTCGGCGGCATAGCGTTCGTACATCCGGTACAGATCGCCCGCGAACAGCGCCGCTTCATCGCCGCCAGTGCCAGCGCGGATTTCGAGCATGGCAGGTTTGCTGTCCGCCGAATCGCGCGGCAGCATGGCGATTGCCAGCTGGCGCTCGGCCACCGGCAATTTCTCGCGCAGCTGCGCCAGTTCCTCATCGGCCAGCGCCTTCATTTCGGGATCGGCGGTCAGCGCGGACAGCTCGGCAATCTCGGCGCGCATGGCCTTGATGTCGCGGGCGGCGGCAGCAATCGGCTCCAGCTCGGCGTAATCGCGGCTGGCCTGCACAAACTCCTCGCCCTCCAACGTACCCGAAGCCAGCCGCGCCTCGATCTCGGCAAAGCGATGCGTGATCTGGTCAAGACGGTCGGCAGGAACTTGCATGGATATTTAGCCGCCTGTCCGAGCGGCAAATATTTCGGCGGCGTCGGCCTCACGCTGATAATCCTGGTCCAAGGCACTAAGATTATTTGCCGATGCACCATCGCGCACATCAAGCGAGATCAAAATGGCTGGCTCGGCTTTCCGCGCTTTGTCATATCTTTTCTTCGGGCTTCCGCTCGCAAAAACTTCGGTAGAGAAGCCTGCGTATCGGAACGCAGCTGCCATTTCAGCGGCCTCCCCTTCCCGGTCGGAGTTTTCAGCAGCGATAGCGACTTCGAGTTGCTCACACCCGGTTCCATTGCAAAGCATCGCCAGCCGCTCGATCCCCGCGGCCCAGCCGACCGCCGGGGTTGCCGGACCGGCGAGGCTTTCCATCAGCCCGTCGTAACGCCCGCCGCCCAGCACGGTGCTCTGGCTGCCGAGCAGGCCGGCTGCCTCGCTGCCCTCGTCAGGCACGAATTCGAACGCGGTGTGGCGATAATAATCCAGCCCGCGCACCAGACTCTCGGCACGGGTCCATTGTACGCCTGCCGCATCCAGCCCGCTGGTCACCGCTTCGAAAAACGCCAGCGCCTCATCGCTCAGGAAGGCGTCGATCTTGGGCGCATCGGCCACGAATTTCTGGTCGCGGCGGTCCTTGCTGTCGAGGATGCGCAGCGGGTTTTTCTCCAGCCGCTCCTGAGAATCCTCGCTCAGCTCGCCTTGCACCGCGCGAAAATACTCGACCAGCGCGCCGCGCCAGGCGTCGCGGCTGTCGGCATCGCCCAGCGTGTTGAGGTGCAGCGTCACACCCGTGATCCCCAGCTCTTTCAGCAGCTGGTCAGCCATCGCCAGCAGTTCGACATCGGCCTGCGGCTCGCCCGCGCCGATAATCTCGGCGTCGAGCTGGTGAAACTGGCGATAGCGGCCCTTTTGTGGGCGCTCGTAACGGAACAGCGGGCCATGCGTCGCCAGCTTGAGCGGGGCGTGCTGCTGCCAGCCATTGGTCAGATAGGCCCGCGCGATCCCGGCGGTGAATTCGGGGCGCAGGGTCAGCGATTCGCCGCCGCGATCATCGAAAGAATACATCTCTTTCGACACCACATCGGTGGTTTCGCCAATCGCGCGGCTGAACACCTCGGTCTTTTCGAACACCGGCATTTCGGCGCGGCGGAAGCGGTAAAGCTTGCGCACGCGCTCAAAGGTTTCAACCACAAAGGCGAAGGCCTCGGCATCGGGGCCGAAGATGTCCTGCGTGCCGCGAATGGCCTGCGGGGTCTTGTTGGGTTTTTTGCTGCTCATATCGGCCGGGCGCTTAGCGTGTTGGCGGGGTGTAGGAAAGCGGTGCGTGCCGCGCACCCTTGCCTCTGTCCGCCATTCCAAGCACATAGGGCGGATGATTATCCGCACCGCGCCGCTTGCGCTCGCCGCCGCCCTGCTCCTCACCCAGCCTGCTCTGGCTCAAAAATCATCGCTGCGCCTGGACACCAATTCAGCCCCGGTCGCTCCGCAATTGTCGGATGCCACCCCGCTGCCGCAGGATGTTGCCTGGCCCGGCGGCACGATAAAGCTGGATATCGACGCCACCGATACGCGGCGCGGGGTGTACCGAGTGCAGCAGACTATACCGGTGCCTGCTGGCACCCGCGATCTGCGGTTGCTGCTGCCCGAATGGCTGCCCGGCAAGCACGCCGCGCGCGGGGCGATCAATCTGCTCAGCGATGTTCGCTTCAGCGCCAATGGCCAGCCATTGGAATGGCACCGCAACACGCTGGACGTGTATGAATTCCACGTCGTGCTGCCCCAGGGCGTGCGCGAAGTGACTGCCAATTTCGTCCACACTTCGCCGATTACCGGCAGCGAGGGGCGGATCACGATGACGCAGGAAATGCTCAATCTGCAATGGGAGGCGATGAGCCTGTATCCCGCCGGGCATTACACGCGCCGGATCGCCATGCAGCCCACAGTGACCGTGCCCCAGGGCTGGCGTGTCTTCACCGCGCTGGACGGCCAGCGGCGCGAAGGTGACCGGCTGGTGTGGAACACAGTAGATTACGAAACGCTGGTCGATTCGCCGATCTTCGCCGGCAAATATGCACGGCAATGGGAGGTGGGCGAAAACGTCCGGCTGGACGCGATTGCCGATGCGCCCAAATATCTCGAACTCGCGCCCGAAAACCGCCAGACCTTCAACAAGATGGTTGATGAAGCCGATGCGTTGTTCGGCGCGCGGCATTTCGATCATTACGATATCCTGCTGGCGATGACCGACCGGATGGGCGGGATCGGGCTGGAGCATCATCGGTCAGGCGAAAACCAGTACGAACCCGAAACGCTGATCAAATGGGACGAGATGGACTGGGACCGCAATGTGGTCGCGCATGAGCTGGTCCATAGCTGGAACGGCAAGTTCCGCCGCCCGGCTGGTCTGTGGACACCTGATTACCGCACGCCGATGCAGGACGATCTGCTGTGGGTCTATGAAGGCCAGACGCAGTTCTGGGGCTGGGTGCTGGCAGCGCGGTCCGGTTTGCAGACCAAGGAGACGATCCTGGGCACCTTTGCGCTGGCCGCCGCGATGTATTCCGAAGGCGTGCCGGGGCGCGCCTGGCGCACGGTTCAGGACACCACCTATGGCCCGATCGTCAACGCACGGCGTCCGATCCCGTTCAGCTCGCTCACGCGCGGCGAGGATTATTACGTCGAAGGGGCGCTGACCTGGCTCGAAGCCGACCAGATCATCCGCGATGGCACTGGCGGCAAAAAGGGCCTGGACGATTTCGCCAAGGCGTTCTTCGGCAAGACCGATGGCGACTGGGGCGTGCTAACCTATGATTTCGACGAAGTCGCCGCCACGCTGAACACGGTCTATCCCTATGACTGGGCCAGCTTCCTCGACACAAGACTGCGCCAGCCCGGCCAGCCCGCGCCGATGAAGGGACTGGAGAAAGCGGGATACCGGCTCTTGTGGAAAGACACGCCCAACTCCTATGAAAAGGGCCGCACGCGCAATTCGCTGAATTTGTTTTACTCGCTTGGCGTCTCTCTGGGCAAGGACGGCACTGTCCGCTCCACGCTGTGGGACGGCCCGGCGTTTAACGCCGGCATCGTCAATGGCGCGCAAATCATCGCAGTCGATGGCGAGGCTTTTTCTGAAAGCGCGATCAAGGATGCGATCACTGCGGCCAAGGATGGCGGTGAGCCGATCAAGCTGCTGGTCAAGCGCGGCGACCGCTATGATACTATCGCCATCGATTACCGCGGCGGGCTGCGCTATCCGTGGATTGAGCCGGTCGGCAAGGGCGAGCATGGTCTCGACCGCCTCCTGAAGCCGCGCACAAAATAGGCCGCAAGCCGGTTGCAGCGGAGGCGGGCGGGCTTTATGGCGCGCTGCAAGTCTTTCTGGGGAGAGGGGCCGTCCGCAAATAAAGAGTATCTGAAAAACCATGCGTATCGACATGATCCCCGTGGGCGACAATCCGCCCGAAAGCCTCAATGTCATCATCGAAGTGCCCACTGGCGGTGAGCCGGTGAAGTACGAATTCGACAAGGCCAGCGGTGCGCTGTTCGTCGACCGCATCCTGCACACGCCGATGCGCTATCCGGCGAATTATGGCTTTGTGCCGCATACGCTCAGCCCCGATGGCGATCCGCTGGATGCGCTGGTGATCGCACGCAGCCCGTTCATGGCCGGCTGCGTCGTCCGCGCCCGCCCCATCGGCGTGCTCAATCTGGAAGACGAGCATGGCGGCGATGAAAAGCTGATCTGCGTTCCCGTGGACACCACTTTCCCGTATTATTCGGATGTGGGCGAAACCAAGGATCTGCCCTCGATCATCTTCCAGCAGATCGAGCATTTCTTCACCCATTACAAGGATCTGGAGCCCGACAAATGGGTCCGGGTCGGCAAGTGGGGCGATGCCGCCGAAGCACGCCAGATAGTGCTGGAATCGATCGAACGCTACGAGGCTGGCAAGCAGGCCTGAGCCGGGCTCACTCGACCGGGCGGCCATCGTCGAGCAGGTCCATATCCTGCTCGCTGCCGCCGCGCCTGCGCTCTGCTTCCACCATGCCGCCGATCTCGTCCTGCGGGGCGACATCGTCATGCGTCTTGGGCGATTCGGCCTGGCGGGCGAGGGTCTGGCGGGTTTCAGCACGGCCGCGTTCGGCCCGCGCTTCGCCAACGGTTTCGAACGGCACGCTGGCAGAACGCGAATCGAACCGCAGGCGATAGATCGGTTCGGGCAGGCCAAACCCGGCGGCTTCCAGCGCCTCCTTGACTGACGGGATCGCGCGGCTTTGCGATTTCCACCAATCGGTTTCGCACTGGTCAATCCAGCCAAGGAAGCGGATGACCACATTGGAATCGCCCACCTCGATAATCCGGGCCTCGGGCGCGGGATCATCCAGGACAAACGGCAGCGCCGCCAGCGTTTCGCGCCCCAACCTGCTTGCCGCGCTGGCATCGTCATCGGCATCGACACCAAGATCGAATTCGAAGCGCCGCTGCGGATTGCGGGTGAAATTGGTGATGACCGCCTTGAAGACCTGCGCATTGGGAACCCGCAGGTGGTTGCCATCCAGCGTCATCAGCACCGTTGCGCGGCTGGTCAGGCGGATAACCCGTCCTTCCAGATCATCGATCAGCACCCAGTCATTGGCGCGGAACGGCTGGCGCAGGCTGAGCATCAGCGAGGCGACATAGTTTTCGATCGTGTCCCGCATGGCAAAACCCAGCGCGATCCCGACCACGCCGGCACCGCCCAGGACAGCGCCCAGCAAAGCGGTCGCGCCGATCATGTCGAGCGCTACCACCAGACCGCCGACCACGAACACGAAACGGATCGCGCTGGCGATCAGTGTGGCCAGAAAGCTGTTTGGCGCGATCCGCTGCCACAGCGCACCAAATCCGGCGAGCAGATAGCCAAGCGCAGAAATCGCCGCCCACACCGCCAGCGCGGCAGCGACCAGCGGTAACAGCCGGACAAATTCGCTCCAGCGGTCAGCAAGGCCGGAAAAGCCGGTCCCCTCGGCTGATAGGGAGACGTCGCGTTCAAGCGTATTCTCCACTGTCACAACACCAGTAACGCGTCCGGCAATCGCCTCAGCGCGGTCGATATCGTCCTGTTTGGGCACGGTGCCCGACAGCGTCACAACGCCCTGGTTTGACTGGATTTGCACCGCCTCGAATGCGGGTAGCTCGCTGAAAATGCCCCTGATCCGTTCGGCGATCCGGTTATCAGCACCTTCGTCCTGTGTGTCGGCTATCGTAGGTGCCGGTTCGCTCACTGGCTCGGCGGTTTCCGCAGGTGCGGACGGCAGGATCGCTGCCGCCGGGGCGGCGAGGCCGATCAGCAGCAGCAGTGCGGCCAGCCAGCGCATCATTCGCCCGCCACCGTCATGCCGTCGATCCGCAAGCTGGGGACATTGACCGCATGGTGGAATTCCAGATCATTGGCCGGGATCATCGCTGCAAACATATCGATCAAATTCCCCGCTATCGTGATTTCGGCCACCGGCTCTGCCAATTGGCCATTGCGAATGCGAAAGCCATGCGCGCCGCGGCTGTAATCGCCGGTCACCAGATTGACGCCCTGACCAAACACCCCCGAGACATAAAGGCCATCCGCGATATCCGCCATCAGCGCCTCCGGATCGACCGTGCCGGCCATCAGATGCACGTTGCTGGCGCCAACGCCGGGCGCCCCGCCTCCCCCGCGCGAGGCGTGTCCGGTCAGCGCCAGATCAAGCTGGCGGGCCGAGGCGACATTGGTCATCCACCCGAAAATCCGGCCATTTTCCACCAGCGCGCGCGGGGTGCAGGTCACACCTTCGCCATCGAACGGGCGCGAGCGTTGACCGCGCGGGCGCAGCGGGTCTTCTTCCAGCCGCAGCGCACTATCGAACAGCGCGTCATTTTCGCGGCCCAGCAGAAAGCTCGACTTGCGGGCAATCGCGCCGCCATTCATCGCGCCCAGCAAATGGCCAATCAGGCCGTTGCCAATGCGCGGATCGAACACCAGGGGCATCTTGCCGCTGGGCAGCGAGCCGGGATTGAGCCTGGCGACAGTCCGCTCCCCCGCCTCGCGGCCGATCTCGGCGGCATCGGGCAAATCCTCGGCATAGCGGGCAGTGCGGTGAGCATAATCCGTCTGCATCGACCCGCCCTCGCCTGCAATCATGGCGGCTGATCGCGAATGCGCGCTGCCTGCGTAACCGCGTGCAAAACCGTGCGAGGTCGCCAGCGCCGCGACCGAGCGTGAGAATACGGCATTGCCGCCATTGGAATTGCTGACGCCTGCCACCGCGCGGCCCGCATCCTCGATGGCCAGCGCCGCTTCGCGCAGATGTGCAGGGGTCGGCTCGGCGGTGTCGCCAAGCTCCAGATCGGGCATATCGCCGGTAAACAGCTGATCTTCAGGAGCAAAGCCGACATAGGGGTCTTCCGGTGCCAGCCGCGCCATTTCCACCGCACGTTCGGCCAGCGCGGCGAAGCTTTCCGGCGAAAAATCGCTGGTGACGATGGATGCGGTGCGCTGTCCCACGAAAACGCGCAGCGCCACCTCCTCGCTCTCGGACCGCTCGACATCCTCTAGCGCTCCCAGCCGAACACCGACGCTTTCGGAAGAACTGGCGCGCGCCATCGCATCGGCGCGGTCGGCCCCGAAGCGCTTGGCAATGTCGAGCAAATCCTGGCAGCGGCCCAGCGCGGTCTGTGTATCGATCATGGGGTCTGCGTTAGGGCGTGCACCGCCGTGACGCAATCGTATCAGGCTGCTGCAAACAGTGTCTTGAGCAGTGCGGTCAGCACAAATGGCAGACCAATAGCCAGCAGCCACAGCATCAGCTGGTCCCGGCGAAATGCACCGCGATAGCTTTCGTCACTGGCAGCTTCATCGGACATCGGCAGCCAGCGGCGTTCGAACCAGCGACAGGCGGGAATAATCGCAGCCACCAGAATGATCAGCGCGATATAAGGGAAAAGCGAGGAGAACCCCTGTTTGAGCGCGCCCACGGTCACGAAAATTTGCAGGCCGGTGTAAACGATCAACGCGAAGGCGACATTGTCGCTCATCCGTTTGCGCCAGTCGAGGTGTGAGCCGTGCTCTTCCTCGGTCACCGATGGATTATCCTCGAGCGCCTTGCCCACGCGCTTTCCCCTTTTTCCCACTCGAGTCGCATTGTTCCAGAATCGCGCGGTGCTGGCAAGCTAACCCGCTTCCCGTCCCCGATGCTGGGCAGGCGCGGATGCAGTCCATGCACGAATCTTGCCAGTTTATCGAAAACCCGCTGCATCGGGGTTTTCACCGCCCGCCTTCATGCTATGGCCCGCACAGCATGGCCGATATCGATCCCGCCGCAATGACAGACGAAGTGCACGATGCGGCACCGCCGATCCCGCAGGGCGGGCTCGAAGTGATCTCGATTGCCAAGAGCTATGACAAGCGCAGCGTGCTGACCGATATCTCGCTGACGGTTGGCAAGGGCGAAGTGCTTGGCCTGCTCGGCCCCAACGGCGCGGGCAAGACCACGTGTTTCTATTCGATCATGGGTCTGGTTCGCCCCGATTCGGGACGCATCCTGATGGATGGCGAGGATGTGACCAAGCTGCCGATGTATCGCCGTGCGATCCTGGGGCTAGGTTATCTACCGCAGGAAACCAGCATTTTTCGCGGTATGACGGTAGAGCAGAATATCAATTGCGTGCTCGAAATGGTCGAGCCTGATGCTCAGACACGCGCCGCCGAGCTGGACCGCCTGCTGGACGAGTTCGGCCTCCAGCGGCTGCGCACCAGCCCAGCAATGGCACTGTCGGGCGGTGAACGGCGGCGCTGCGAGATTGCCCGCGCACTGGCGGCGAAGCCTTCGATCATGCTGCTCGATGAACCTTTTGCCGGTATCGATCCGCTGTCGATCAGCGATATCCGCGAGCTGGTGCGCGATCTGAAAACGCGCGGCATCGGCGTGCTGATTACCGATCATAATGTGCGCGAAACCCTGGAAATCGTCGACCGCGCCTGCATCATCTACGGCGGTCAGGTTCTGTTCGCCGGAACACCGCAAGCGCTGGTTGCGGACGAGAACGTCAAGCGGCTCTATCTGGGTGAAGGGTTCACGCTGTGACCGGCGGTGCGGCGACAGCGGCGCACGCGCGGAGCTGACCGATGGCGCTGGGTCCGAGGTTAGACCTCAGGCAATCACAATCGCTGGTTATGACGGCGCAGCTGCAGCAGGCCATCAAGCTGCTGGCACTCTCGAACCTCGAAATTGAAACCTTTATCGCCGATGCGCTGGAAGCCAATCCGCTGCTGGATATGGGCGAGGTCCGGCGCGAAGCCGGCGCAGACACACCCCCCGAACCCGGTGAACATGACAGCAGCCCCGATTTCGGCGGCGAGGGGGCGCTGGATGTCGATGCTTCCGCGCTTGATCCCGAAGCCGCACCGGGCGATCTGGGCGACTGGAGCCAGGCGGCATCAGCAGGTGGCAGCGGCGGCGAACTGCCCGATCTGGAAAACCGCGCAGCCGAAGAACCAACCCTGGCAGAGCATCTGTCCGAGCAGATCGGACCGGCAGCCCGCGATTCGCGTGAAGCCATCGTGGCGGCGCGCATCGTCGGCGACATTGACGAGGCCGGCTATTTCATCGGCGATCTGCGCGCCATTGCTCATGATCTGGGCGTGCCACTGGCCGAAACCGAACGGGCGCTGACGCTGATCCAGACTTTCGATCCCACAGGAGTTGGCGCGCGCAGCCTGTCCGAATGCCTCGCGCTGCAAGCCAAAGAGGCCGACCGTTATGATCCGTGCATGGCGCGGCTGATCGACAATCTCGATCTGGTGGCGGCGGGCGATGTGACCCGGCTGAAACGGATGTGCGATGTCGATGACGAAGATTTTGCCGATATGCTCGCCGAATTGCGCCAGTTCGATCCCAAGCCCGGGTGCCGCTATGGCGGCTGCGGCGAGTCGGCGGTGGTGCCCGATGTGCTGATCACCGAAGGCCGTAGCGGCGGCTGGGATATCAGGCTGAACGAGGCCAGCCTGCCGCGGCTGGTGGTCAACCGCGAATATTACGTCGAACTGAAAGCTGGCGCGCATGACAAAGCCACCAAGGCCTGGCTCAATGAACAGCTGGGCGAGGCGGACTGGCTGATCCGCGCGCTGGACCAGCGGCAGAAAACGATTCTGAAAACCGCCGCCGAAATCGTCAAACGGCAGGAAGGCTTCCTGCGCGAAGGGGTGTCCGCCATGCGGCCGCTGACGCTGCGCGAGGTGGCCGAGGGGATCGAGATGCACGAAAGCACAGTCAGCCGCGTCACCAGCAACAAATATCTCGCCTGCCCGCGCGGCACATTCGAATTGAAGTATTTCTTCTCCAGCGGCGTGGGCGCGGCGGATGGCGAAGGCGCATCCTCCGAAGCGATCAAGGCGCGGATCAAGGCGCATTGCGATGGCGAGGATGCCAAAAAAGTGCTGTCCGATCAGGCGCTGGTCGATTTGCTGGCGGCCGAAGGCTTTGATCTGGCGCGCCGCACAGTCGCAAAATATCGTGAGGCGATCGGGCTCGGATCGAGCGCCCAGCGTCGCCGAGAAAAACGCATGCGTAACTTGTGAGGGGGCTTTTCCGCGCCTCTGCGACAAAAAGTTAACACGATTTACGCCATGTTAACCTTTTCCCTTCAGACCTTGTGTGGTTAATAAGGGGCTACACCAGTTGCCAGGGCGACACCGCCAGGCACCAGGGGACCAATCGGGGGATTTCCCATGCGCGTACTGCTGATCGAAGACGAACCGACCACCGCCAAGGCGATCGAGCTGATGCTCACCACCGAAGGCTTCAATGTTTATTCGACCGATCTGGGCGAAGAAGGCCTCGATCTGGGCAAGCTGTATGATTACGATATCATCCTGCTCGACCTGAACCTGCCCGACATGCACGGTTATGACGTGCTCAAGAAACTGCGCGTCGCCAAGGTGCAGACGCCAGTGCTGATCCTGTCGGGCATTGCCGAAATGGATTCAAAGGTCCGCAGCTTCGGCTTTGGCGCCGATGATTACGTGACCAAGCCGTTCCACCGCGAGGAACTGGTCGCCCGCATTCATGCCGTGGTGCGCCGTTCGAAGGGCCACAGCCAGTCGATCATCCGTACTGGCAAGCTGGCCGTGAACCTCGATGCGAAAACCGTCGAAGTCGATGGCGCCCGCGTCCATCTGACCGGCAAGGAATACGCGATGCTGGAGCTGCTTTCGCTCCGCAAGGGCACCACGCTGACCAAGGAAATGTTCCTCAACCACCTGTATGGCGGCATGGACGAACCCGAACTCAAGATTATCGATGTCTTCATCTGCAAGCTGCGCAAGAAATTGAGCCATGCCTGCGGCGGTGAAAACTACATCGAAACCGTCTGGGGCCGCGGCTATGTACTGCGCGACCCGAACGAAGAGGCCGAAGCCGCCTGATACCCGATACGCTTGGACAGCGAGAGAAACGCCCGGAGTGAAAGCTCTGGGCGTTTTATTTTGCGCCCTGCACATTTTCATATCGCTTGCACTCACAAACCACTGTAATCGTCGCCATCACAAATCGGACAGGGACCGGTGCTGGATGGAATTGTTTGGTATCGATCTGTGGGCGATTGTGCCCTTCATCCTGATTGGTTTCGCCGCGCAAATGGTCGATGGCGCGCTGGGCATGGCCTTTGGCGTGATCACCAACACATTGATGGTCGGCCTGCTTGGCGTGCCGCCGGCACTGGCTTCGCAGCGGGTGCACATCGTCGAATGCTTCACCACGGCCACGTCCGGGATCAGCCATCTGATCCATGGTAATATCGACAAAAGGCTGTTCTTCCGCCTGCTGATCCCCGGTGTGATCGGCGGGTTGATCGGCACTTATATCCTGACCTCTATCGATGGCGATACAATCAAGCCGTTCGTGCTGATCTATTTGGCCGCCATCGGGGTGTGGCTGCTGGTGCGCGGATTGCTGTTCCCGCCCAAACTGCGCGAGGCCAAGCATGTTGCACCGCTGGGGCTGGTTGGCGGCTTCCTTGATGCGGCGGGCGGCGGCGGTTGGGGGCCGGTCGTCACATCAAACCTGCTGATCCAGGGCGCAGAACCCCGCAAGGTGGTGGGGACGGTCAATTCGGTCGAATTTTTCCTGACTGTCACGATCTCGGCATCCTTCGCCTTACACATGGGCATTTCGCATATCGCCGGGCCGACGCTGGGCCTGATCATCGGCGGAATTGCCGCCGCCCCTTTCGGCGCCATCGTTGCCAAGCGGATCAGTCCCAAGGTCATGCTGATCATGGTCGGCGTGGTGCTGAGCATCACCAGCGCATACGGCATCTGGAAAGCCTGGGGCTAAGCCGCTAGGGCGCGGCGCATGACGGCATTCAAGGAAGGCGACCCGACCACTCTCAACCGGCTTTACGGCCGGTCGATCGGCAAACCGCTGCGCGCGCATCAGCAATCTCTGGTCGATACTCTGCTGCCCCGGATCGCCACTCCCGACACCGGGCCGGTCACTGCCGAACGGCTGTTTGGTGACGATCGCCCGCTGCATTTCGAAATCGGCTTTGGCGGCGGCGAGCATATGGCATACCGCGCCGATTTGCTGCCCGATCACGGTTTCATCGGGGCCGAGCCTTATGTAAATGGCGTGGCGCAGGCGCTGGTGCATATCAACGAGCAGAAGTTGGCCAATATCCGTATCCAGCACGGTGATGCGCTGGAAGTGCTGACCCGCATCCCAGATGGCGCGCTGAGCATGGCCTATCTGCTGCATCCCGATCCCTGGCCCAAGAACAAACACGCCAAGCGGCGGATGATGAATGACGGCCCGGTACGGATGATCGCCGACAAGCTGAAACCCGGCGGCGAGTTCCGCTTCGGCACCGATCACCCGGTGTATCTGAGACACTCTTTGATGGTCATGAAGCGCTTCATTGACGTGTTCGAATGGGTGGTGGAGAGCCGCACCGACTGGGAAAACCGCCCCTCAGGCTGGCCAGAGACCCGCTACGAAACCAAGGCCCGCACCGTGTTCAACCACGAAGTGTGGTACTTTCGATTCAGACGACGCTAAAGTACGAAATCGTTGTAAACAATGTACTTAGCAGATTCACCCTACGCCAGAATTGCCTCCATTTCGCCCCTTTTTCCGCTTGCGTGATTGCCCGGTGATTGCCAGAAAAGGGACACGAGGTTTCGGATGGCAACAGGAAAAATCACGAAAAAATCGATAGATGCGCTCGAGCCGAGCAGCGCGAGCCGGCTCCTTTGGGATACAGATCTCAAAGGATTCGGTGCGAAAATCACTCCAGCTGGCTCGATATCCTATGTGCTGCAGTTCCGAATGGGCGGTCGTGAAGCGCGAACAAGACGCTACACAATCGGCCCACACGGATCTCCGTGGACACCGACGACAGCGAGAGCGGAAGCAGAGCGCCTTCAGTTGCTAATTGTGGACTTGTAACGGTTTTGTGCCGGTCACTGATCTCATTATGCCACTTTGGCTTCGAATGCGAGCGGGCTGATGCCGCCCAGATATGAATGGCGGCGGCGGGTATTGTAGAACCCGTTGATGTACTGGAAGATGGCGGCCTCGGCTTGTCGCCGTGTTGGCCAGCTCTGCCGCCAGATTAGTTCCGCCTTCAGGCTTTTGAAGAATGTCTCGACAGAGGCGTTATCATAGCAATTACCCTTGCCGCTCATCGATGGCCGCAGGCCGTAAGCCTGCAGCATCTTTTGATAATCGTAGG
>NZ_VCAO01000008.1 GCF_005884405.1 Qipengyuania marisflavi
CTTGCCAGCCTCCATGAAGTCCTTCGACCATTTGTAATACACGCCCTGCGCAATACCCTCACGGCGGCACAGTTCGGCGATACTATCCTCGCCGCGCAGGCCTTCCAGCACAATCCGGATCTTCTCCTCTGCGCTATACTGTTTGCGGGTCGCCCGGCGGATGTCTTTGACTACCCGCTCCGCGGGCGCCTTTGAGTGTTTTGACTTCATCTTCGTTCCTTACAGTCACGAAGATGAACCCAAAACACTCTCCTATTTTATGCAGCCAATCTGTCTATTGAACGCTGGCGGGGGACAGCTCCCATGTGGTTTTTCGCATCGCTGAGGGGCATCGACCGCTACAACTTGTCTATCTTTGCGACGAAGCCAGGCTTTGAACTTGTGACCGCAACTGGTCCGCAGTGATGTGCGGCTCGGGCAAATAGTTATGCCCTTACGCCACATGCACTCTCTCCAGCTCAGGAATTCAGTCGCAAAATAGTGTTCGAAAACGGCAAAACCAATTGCGCGGCTTAACGATCAGATTTATCCCAGATATCTGCAAAAGCTGGACGGGCGTATCAACAGATGTCGATCATACCAAACCCGGGCCTGCCGCCCGAAATCGCCCCCACCAGTCGGCCTCGTACGGTCAATGCAGCCACTTATACCATCACCGAAGATACCGTGTTTCACAGGACCGGCACCAACCGGGTCTTCGATGGCTGGAACTTGTCGATCACCAACTATGGCACGGTCTGGCTCGACTCGGGCGGCGTTCACGCCTGGTTGGTTACCGGCGGTCAGCCTGAAGTCTTCAATCACGGTCTGATTTATATACACGGGGAATCCCAAGTCGAACTGTCTCCGCTTGGCAGGCATCTCGTCAACACCGGTTCTATTTATGCCATTTCGGATTCAGGCTGGGCGCGCGTCCTCAGCGCCGAATACAACGGCTATGTTGAAAACTCCGGCCTGATCGCCGCGCAATCGCTGGGGATCGATCCGGAATATTCTTTTATCTGGAATGCCACTGCGATCGACTCGCCCGGCGGTGTTGAAGTAATCAATCACGCAGGCGGCAGCATCCTTGCCGAAGCACCCAATCTGGCCATTGCCATCTTCTCGGGCGGCGCCGATTTGCAGCCCGGTCACGCGATCGTGACGAATGCGGGCCTTATCGAAGCCAATGCCACGGGTCCCGGCGGAACCTCGATCGGCATTTACGTCTCACAGCCCGGCTATAATGTCGCGACGATCATCAACAGCGGTACGATCCGTGCCGATCTGGCGATCTACGCCACCTATAGCGCCGAGACGGTCAGCAATTCTCAGGAATGGGTCCAGAACCTGACCGGCGGCGTCATCGACGGCTTTGTATTTCTCGACATTGGCGATGACCAGTTCGACAATGACGGAACCGTGATCGGTAACGTCGATATGGGTGCCGGTAATGACATCTTCGGTGGCGCCGGGACTGTCAGCGGCGTGGTTTCGATGGGCTTTGGCGCTGACCACTATACCGGATCAGGCGAGAATGACCGCGCCGTGGGCGGCCGCGGTGACGATACTATGAACGGGCGCGGCGGGCGTGACCTGCTGATGGGCGGGTTCGGCAATGACATCCTGCGCGGCGATGCGGGGAATGACGGCCTGTTCGGTGAATGGGGTAACGATGTCATTTTCACGCTGAACGGCGATCATGCCGATGGCGGATCGGGCAATGACCGCATTGTTCTGGGCGATTACACATTTGCCGCAGTGCGGGGCGGCGAAGGCGTAGACACTCTGGTGATGGCCAGCGGCACGCGCAATTTCAGCCTTGAAAAAATGCTCACTGGCGGGCGCATTTCCGGGTTTGAAGCACTCGAGCTTCAGGCCGGACAGAACATTGCGATCACTGCCAACGCAGTATCGACTTTCACCGGCAGCAATACCGCCCTGCGGATCGATGCCGCTGCGGGCAATACCATCCATCTTGCCGGGAACTGGACGCGCGGTGCCGATGTTACCGTTGGCGGTGTACTCTACGAAGCCTGGACCCAGGGCAGCGCCCGGGTGCTGGTGAACGAAGCGGCTACTGTCACACCCGGCTCCAATCCGAATTACGCGGGTCTTGATGCCGTTGCTGGCGGCGCGGCAGCATTCCAGCCCGGCGCAGCTGCCGGTTTGGATTACTCCCTGCCGTCCGAATTCGTGTCACGCTTCGTGCTGTATGACGAAACCTTCACAGTCGATGCGCAAGAGATCTTCTATTCCGATGGCGCGCCGATTTTCGTTTCGACCAGCAATCTGACCTTCATCAACAATGGCGAACTTTACAGCCTTGACGATGGCTTCCCCAGCGCTCGCGGGCTGGATTTCTATGGCCCGACGCTGGTGATCAACAATGGCCTGATCGCCGTCGAGGAAACCGCGCCGCTGGATTCGGTCTATTACTACCCCAGCATCGGCATCGCGATGGGCGGCGGGGCCGACAATACCGTGCTGGAGAACACGGGCGAGATTTCGGTCTATTCGGTGCCCGGCAGTGCCATCGGCGTCCACAATATGGGCGTGTTGCGCAATGAGGGCCTGATCGTCGCAGTATCGGAACACTCGCGTGCGATTGCGGTCAATTACGTTTTTGCCAGCCACATCCTCGATGATACGCAAACCTTCTTCAACACCGGCGTCATTTATGCCGAAGGCGGCGGTGCCGGAGCCCAAAATTATGCCGAGGGCGACCGGATCGTGCCCGAAATTTATGCGGCCACCGGCGTCGCGGCCTATGGCTCGCTCACCAATGACGGCGTTATTCGTGCTGACTTGGGCGCTAATGCCGCGCCGGGCACGCAGACGGCGGGCGTCTATATCCTGAACCATTACGAAGATTTCGAGAAACAGGCCGGGGTCACCAATTACGGTACGATCGAAGGCACGATCGCGATCAAGTTCGAGGAAAATTACTACAACGATTACAACCACTGGGTGGTCAATAACGGCTTGCTGCTAGGCGATGTCGAGTTTGAAGATGGCAATGACCATTACGACAACACCAATGGCGAAACGGTCGGGATCGTGTTCGGCTTTGGTGGCGACGACACCTTCCTGGGCGGCGCATATGACGACATTTTTGAAGGCGGAACGGGCAACAATACGCTCTACGGGCGCGCCGGATCGGACACCGCCAGCTATCTGCGCGCGGCTGCCGGAGTAACCGTCGACCTGCGCATTTCCAGCGCGCAGGATACCATTGGTGCCGGGATCGATACGCTGATCGGAATCGAGAATTTGCTCGGATCGTCCCATGACGATGTCCTGATCGGCGATAACCGCGCCAACTTCATCGATGGCGGCGAAGGTGCCGATCAGATGGCCGGCGGCAAGGGCCACGATTTCTATATTGTGGACCATGCCGGAGACCGGATCACCGAAGTGGGCGGCGGCGGTATCGACACCGTGGTCAGCTATCTACAGGACTATACACTCGCCGCTGCTGTTGAGAACCTGATACTGGGTTCAGGCGCGGTTTCGGGCACTGGCAACAGCCTCGCCAACCAGATCACTGGCAACAGTGCTGGCAACACGCTTCTCGGCGGCGGCGGCAATGATGTGCTGTCCGGTCTGGCAGGCGATGACATTCTGAATGGCGGCGGTGGCGCTGACCGGATGGTGGGCGGACTGGGTAACGACAGTTACTACGTCAACGTGATCAATGATGTTGTAGTCGAAACCGCCAATGGCGGTATCGACACCGTATTTTCGTCGATTGGCCTGTACCGGCTCGGCAGCAATGTTGAAAATGCAGGTCTGCTGAATGGCGGCGTCACGCTGTATGGCAACACTGATGCCAACCAGCTGACCGGCAACGCAGCAGCCAACAATCTGTTTGGTCTGGGCGGAGACGACTGGCTTTACGGTATGGGCGGCAGCGACAAGCTTGATGGCGGGACCGGCGGCACCGACCACCTGTTTGGCGGCACCGGGAATGACGTTTACTTCATTCGTGACCGACTGGACCAAGTGACCGAATATGCTGGTGAAGGGCGCGATATCGTCAAGGCGTTTGTGAATTACACGCTGGGCGACAATGTCGAAAGCCTCACGCTGCTGGGCGATGCGCGCAACGGTACCGGCAACCAGCTCGACAACATCCTGCGCGGCCAGAATCTGGTGAATGTGCTGCACGGCGGGGCTGGCAATGACCGCGTTTTCGGCGGCGGCGGCAATGACAGCATCTTTGGCGACGCGGGTATCGACCGCCTCTATGGTCAGGCTGGCGACGATATCCTTTTCGGCGGCAGCGAGCGGGATTTTCTGTCCGGAGGCGTCGGCGCCGACCGCTTCGTGTTCCGCGAAGGCGATACAGGGGCAAGTTTTGGCACAGCGGACATCATCACTGATTTCACCCACGCACAGGGCGATTTGATAGACCTGCGCAGCATCGATGCGAAGGTGGGCGCCGGCAATCAGGCCTTCACATTCATCGGCGATGCCGCCTTCTCGGGCAATGCTGGCGAACTACGGTTCGAACAGATCGGTTCCAGCACCCGGGTCTATGCTGATGTCGACGGAGACGGCGTCGCTGACTTCATGATCCGCCTGAATGGCCTGCACGACCTGCAAGCCAGTGATTTCATGCTGTAATATACGCAAGCGAGCCACGCGCGCTCTTGCAGCAGGAGATTAGCTGGGCTGGCATACTTGGCGGAGAGGGTGGGATTCGAACCCACGGTACGGTCTCCCGTACACTGCATTTCGAGTGCAGCGCATTCGACCTCTCTGCCACCTCTCCGCTCGAGGATGCGCTCAGGGGCCGTGGCCCCGGTCGAAGCGAGCGCGCCCGTTAGCTTAAGCCCCCATCATTGCCAAGCCCTTTTCCGACGGAAAACGGGGGATCGCAGGCCAGCGGTGGTTGCCACTGGCGCGATCGCTCCCATATCCTTGGCAATTATGGATCGCGCGCAGTTCTATTCCGCACAGGCAGGCCGCACATTGGAGGCCCCCGCCAGCATTCGCACCCGCTTTGCGATTGGCGATGTCGTGCGCCACCGGATGTTTGAATTTCGCGGTGTGATCTTCGATATCGATCCGGTGTTTGCCAACAGCCAAGAATGGTACGATTCCATTCCCGAGGACATTCGCCCAAATCGCGACCAACCGTTTTATCACCTGCTCGCCGAAAGCGACGACAGTTCCTATGTCGCCTATGTCAGCCAGCAGAATCTGTTGCGTGATACGCAGGGTGGTCCGGTCGATCATCCCGAAGTCCACGGCCTGTTCGAACAGTTTGCCAATGGCCGTTACCGGATGCGTCGCAAGCTGACTCACTGAGGCTGGGGGTATTAACCCGGCGCCCAGTTAGCTCCTGATTTTCCAACCCGATTTCAGCAAGCGATAGGCAATCGCTGCCAGCAGCAGGTTGAAGCCGAGCAAGCCCGCAGCAGCAATCATTACCGCATTGCTGTCGCCAATATCGCTGCGCCCCAGAAAGCCGTAGCGGAAGCCCGATATTACATAAAAAAACGGGTTGAGGCGGCTAATCATCTGGAACACGCCGCCCAGATTATCGATCACGTAAAATGTGCCCGACAGCATTGAAAGCGGGGCGATGACGAAATTGGTCACCGCGGCATTGTGGTCGAATTTCTCTGCCCAGATCGACGCGACCAGACCGAGCAGCGACAGCATCGCTGCGCCCATGAGCGCGAACCACAGGACTGCCCAGGGCTCTGCCATTGCCAGGCTGACGCCGGGATAGAGCGACATGGCGATGGCAACCGTACAACCGACCAGCACCGCACGGGTCATTGCCGCTGCGACGATACCCGCCATCAGCTCGCCTTCGGACAAGGGCGGCATCAGCAGGTCGATGATCGTGCCCTGGATCTTGCCCGACAGCAGCGAAAAGCTGGAATTGGCAAAACCGTTCTGCATCATCGCCATCGCGATCAGGCCCGGCGCGACAAAGCTGGCAAACTGTACGCCCAGCACTTCACGCCCGCCACGGCCTAGTGCGACAGTGAAAATTACCAGAAACAGCAGGGTGGTAACCGCCGGAGCCCAGACAGTTTGCGTCTGCACCTTGAGAAACCGGCGGACCTCCTTAATATAGAGGCTCCACAAGCCGATCCGGTTGATCCCGGTTATGACCGGAACCCCCTGCGCGGGAAACCGGTCCGGCTTTCCAGCATTCCTTTCCATAAAGGTGCCATTCCCGACAGTTTGGTCGGGATGCGCGGATGGGGATGCGGGTTCGTGGGCTTGATCGGCCATGGGCGCGCGCCTAGGGCGAAGTGCTGCTGCTGGCAAGCCAGGTGGCAGGAAACAAGGATACAGGACTGCAGATGAGCTGGACCGAAGAACGGATCGCAACGCTGAAGAAGATGTGGGAAGGCGGCTCGACCGCCAGCCAGATCGCCGAGGAACTTGGCGGGGTCAGCCGCAATGCGGTGATCGGCAAGGCGCACCGCCTTGACCTCAAGGCACGCCCCTCCCCCGTTAAGGCGAATGATGCGAAGAAAGCCAAGGCAGCAGCCAAGCCGGCTCCGCGTCCGGCGCCAAGGAAAACTGCGCCCAGCGTCAAGCCGGCCGCGCCCAAGCCGCAGGGCCAGCCCGCACAGCCAGCCGCCGAGGCCAAGCCTGCTGCTGCCGTTACCCCCAACAGCGATGGGTCGATCCCGTCACAGCCGCTGCCCAACCGCTCACCCGATCTGCCGAAGATCGTCTCGGTCGGACCCGGCGGCTTTTTGCGTCAAGGGCCTGGCGACCAACAGCCGCCGATCCCGCCAGCTCCGCCGCGCCGCCTGGTTCCGGCCAAGCCGAGCCCGGAAATTGCCGACAAGACCAGCATTCTCAATCTGAGCGACAAGGTCTGCCGCTGGCCGATGGGTCATCCGGGCGAGGCGGATTTTCACTTTTGCGGCGTCGCCGTTAACCCGGGGTTCCCCTATTGCGTCGAACATTGCGGCCGTGCGTATCAGGCACAGCTGCCCCGCGGTGCGCGCCGTCCCCCTCCGCCCCTGCCGTTCGGCGGCCCGCGCGTACGCTAAGAAGTTCCCGCGTCGTGCTGCGGCACGGGAAACTTTTGGGCGCTAAAGGATTGTGCCCTTTGACTCACCGCTAACCATATTTATTGACCAGCAGCTCAGCTGCTTGTCGGTATAGTGACAGGTCCAAGATTGGGACAATACCGACAGCTGAAGGGCAAACCAACGCCATCATGGATTGGCAAAGCGTTATCTTTGGCGCCTTTTTAGGCATAGCCGGCGTGTTTGGCGCCATCGCGCTCGCGCTTTATCCTGTAATGCGGCGGACATTTCTGTTGTGGATCGCTGCGCGGACGCTGGCGTTTTTCATCATGGCAATTGCGCTATTCCCGGTGGCCCTCCCGGTTTCCAGCACCGGCGATGCATGGCGTATTGGTCTTGGCGGAGTAGCTGTAGCGATGGGGGCAGCTTCTGCCGGTCCCTTGCTTGCAGCATATCTGGAACAAAATTTGCCGTTGCAGTGGGTCCGTAAATGGCTGCGCGCGATGTTTATTGTGGGTTCGGTATCGGCAGTTTTCACCATTTTCGGTGGCGCAATGCCGTTGCTGGATTTGTTTTACGACGTCGGCCTTCTCGTCGTAACACTCGTGGTTTTCTGGGCCCTGGCCAAGGCGGTTAAAGCGGGCAGTCGTGTCGCCCGGTTTCAGGCAGTTGCTTGGGGCCCGCTTATTGCTGTCGGCTTTGCCTCGCTGAGTTTTGAATTGCTCACCGGCGATGAGATGCCATTCTGGACGGTCGCGGTGTTGGCGGCGCTGGCGGTCGATATCATCGTCACTGCAATGGGACTGGTCGACGGCTTCATGCTGATGCAGGAAGAGCGTGACAAGGCGGTTGCAGGGATCAACGCGGCACATATCGCCGTCGCCACAGATCCGCTTACCGGGATCGCCAACCGCCGCGGTCTGGAGAAACGTTTTGCCGATCCCGCGCATGGTCGCCCTGCCGCGCTGGCGCTTATCGATTGTGATAAATTCAAGCAGATCAATGATGGCTTCGGCCATGCCGTGGGCGACGAAGTGCTGGTCTGCGTCGCCGATGCATTGGGTGATCTGGAAGTCTTTCCGGCCCGGCTGGGCGGCGAAGAGTTCGTCATCCTGCTTTACGGCGAAAACTGGGAAGAAATGGCCGAAACTGTGCGGGCGCGGATTACCAGCGCTGTGGCCCATGTGGTGCCCGAAGTGTCCTTCCCGGTAACCGCCAGCGCAGGCGTGGCTCCAGTCTTTCCGGGCGAGGCCCTGCGCGCCGTGCTCCAACGCGCGGATCGCGCCATGTATGCCGCCAAGGATGCTGGTCGCAACTGCAGCGTTGTCGCGGGCAGCACATCGGACGCAGAAGACCGCAAGCCTGAAAGCAATGTCGTACGACTTGGCTTGGCGTAAGCTGTCAGGCCGCTATGGTTGGCGGCTTGTTCTTGCTGGAGCCATGACGCCATGCCTTTGACCCTTCACGCCGCCATCATCCCCAATTGGCTCCAGTCGCTGGGCGCCACCGCGCGGCTGCTCGACAGGGCCGAACAGTGGAGCGGTGAGGCCGGGATGTCCGAGGGCGAAATTCTGGGCGCGCGCCTCGCAGACGATATGCTCCCCCTCGCTTATCAGTTCACCAGCTGCTGCAATCACTCCGCCTATGCGATTGAGCGCTGCCGTGAAGGGCATTTCACGCCGCAGACCAATCCCCCGCCGATGAAGTTCGCGGAGCTGCGCGCAATGGTGCAGGAGGCGATCGGCACGCTGACCGCTGTGACGCCCCAAGAGCTTGAGGATATCGCTGGAAACGACATGATCTTCAGCTTTGGCGAGACCATGCGGCTGGAGTTTACCGTTCAGGATTTCCTCCTGAGCTTCTCCAACCCCAATCTCTTTTTCCATGCTGCCACCGCTTATGACATCCTGCGGATGAAGGGCATGCCGCTCAGCAAGCGCGATTTCATGGGTGCTGCACGTGTAAAACAGGGCTGATAGCCCGGCTGGAGTTTACGGCCGGACCGCGAACCAGATGATGAAGCGCGGACCCTTGTTGTTCGGGCGGGCGCGTACGCTGCGTTCTTCAACGGCAAAACCGGCATCGCGCAACTTCTCGACAAAGCGCGGATCGGTGCCTGCGGACCACACCGCCAGAATGCCGCCGGGTTTCAGCGCCTCGCGCGCCTTGGCGAGGCCGGTGCGGGTGTAAAGTCGTTCATTGCCGTCACGCACAATGCCATCGGGGCCGTTATCGACGTCGAGCAGGATCGCATCATACAGAGGCGTGGTGCCATCGATCGCGTCATCGATCAGCGCGGCGACATCGGCTATGATAATCTCGCCGCGCTTGTCCTCCAGCGTGTCGCCGGTCAGCGCCGCCAGCGGACCTTTCGCCCATTCGAGGATCTCATGGACCACTTCGGCCACCACCACACGGCCGCCAGCGGGCAGCTTTGCCAGCGCCGCGCGATAGGTGAAGCCCATGCCGTACCCACCGATCAGCAGCCGCGGTTGCGGGGCCTGCAGGCGCTCCAGCGTCAGTTCGGCCAGCTGTTCTTCGGAAAACTGCATCCGCGTGCCCATCAGCTCTTCACGGCCCAGCATGATGATGAAATCACGCCCATGACTGACCAGGGTCAATGTGTCGCCGCCGGGGATGGCAGCCGTGGCAATGGTTTCGCGTGGCAACATGTGATTATCCCTGAACCCGGCGCGCTGAAATGTCCAAGGCTGCCAGCGTGCCATGCCCGCGATTGCGGGGTGCAAGCGTGAACTGTCCGCCCAGCGAACGTGCAAGATTGCTCGCGATCTTCAGCCCCAGACTGTCCGCCGCCGCCAAATCAAAGCCCTCTGGCAAGCCTGCACCATCATCGGTCACTTCGATGCGGCAACCGCCGTCCTGCTCCTGCACGACAACCGAAATCGTCCCTGCGCCGGCCGACAACCCATGCTCGATGGAATTGCTGACTGCTTCGGTGACCACCAGTGCCGCCGGGATGGCATCGCTCGGGTCCAGCTTGGCCTGACCGATGTCGCCCTGAAAACTATAGCCGATGTCCTTGCGGCCCGAAGCTTCGATAGTCTCGCGCACAATGGTGTCGATGAACGATCCAAGCGCCAGCTGCTCGCCATCATGGCTGTACAGCGTCCGCTGGATGCGCCCGATCAATGCCACGCGGCGCGCAGCATCGGCCAGTGCATCGCGGGCAATCGGCCCCTTCAGCCCGTGCCCCTGCATGGCGAGCAGAGAAGCGACCATCTGGAGATTGTTGCCAACCCGGTGCTGCAATTCGTTGAACAGCATCTCGCGGGTGTCGGCCAGTTTGTCACTGCGTGCGCGTTCCTGCGCCAGATGCGCATTGGCGCGCTGCATCCAGTGGACCAGCGCAATATCAACCGTGACGATGACGAGATAAAACCCCAGCGCCAGCGCAGCAGCATAGCTGAGGTCGAAGCTGTCGAATGGCGGAATGAAATAGTACCACGCCGCCAGCCCGCTGAGCACAGCGGCGGCGATGCCCGGCCCCACTCCGAAAAAGAACGCCGTGACGATGACTACGGGGAAGAACGTCAGATATTGGAAGCCGGCAGGGATCAGGCTGTCGATTTCCTGCCGCAGGACCAGACCGGCCAGACTGGCAACAATGGCAAATCCATAGGCGGCCCAGCGCCGGTCGCGCGCCAACGGTAGCCGCTGGAGCAGGCTGAAGGGCCGGTCGGTTTCAGCTGCTGAATTCATGGGCCTGGCGTCCTTTGCGCAGTGCCGAATGACCGACACGGCGCGCCTTCTATCTTACTCTGCAGAAATGAAAAAGGGGCCGCGACGGTGAACGCCGCGGCCCCTGATTTGATTTCATCAAGTGACTGTGATCAGTCCTTGAGGAAGTCGGGCAGATGGCCCGGCGCATCGCCGGAGCCGCCCTTATCGCCGCCGCCGCCATCACGGTTGCCGCCGCCACGCGGGCCGCGGCCGCCACGATCACCGCCGCGACCACCACCGCCGCTGCGCGGACCACGACGATCGCCGCGATCACCGCCTGCGCGGGGTTCGCGCGGGGGACGGGTGTCCTCCAGCGCTTCACCGGTTTCCTGGTCAACAACCCGCATCGACAGGCGAACCTTGCCGCGCGGGTCGATTTCGAGGACCTTGACTTTAACTTCCTGACCTTCGGACACGACATCGGTCGGCTTTTCGACACGCTCGTTCTTCATTTCGGACACGTGGACGAGACCGTCCTTGCCGCCCATGAAGTTCACGAATGCGCCGAAATCGACGATGTTGACGACCTTGCCGTCGTAGATCTTGCCGACTTCGGCTTCTTCGACGATGCCAGCGATCCACTTTTTCGCAGCTTCGATCTGGCTCATGTCGGACGAGCTGATCTTGATGATGCCTTCGTCGTCGATGTCGACCTTGGCACCGGTTTCCGCAACGATTTCACGGATGACCTTGCCGCCGGTGCCGATGATGTCGCGGATCTTCGATTTGTCGATCTGCATCGTCTCGATACGCGGAGCATGCTGGCTGACTTCCTGACGGGCATTGCCCAGCGCCTTGGTCATTTCCCCAAGGATGTGCGCACGGCCTTCCTTGGCCTGCTCAAGCGCCTTGGTCATGATTTCCTGCGTGATGCCGGCAACCTTGATGTCCATCTGGAGGCTGGTGATACCCGTTTCGGTACCCGCAACCTTGAAGTCCATGTCGCCAAGGTGATCTTCGTCACCCAGGATGTCGGACAGGACGGTGTAGTCACTGCCTTCAAGGATCAGGCCCATCGCGATACCCGAAACCGGGCGTTCGATCGGCACACCGGCGTCCATCATGGCCAGACAGCCACCGCAGACTGTCGCCATCGAGGACGAGCCATTGCTCTCCGTAATGTCGGACAGGATGCGGATGGTGTAAGGGAAGTCCTCATGGCTGGGCAGCACGGGGTGCAGCGCACGCCATGCCAGCTTGCCATGACCCGTCTCGCGGCGGCTGGTGAAGCCGAAGCGGCCCACTTCGCCGACCGAATAGGGCGGGAAGTTGTAGTGCAGCATGAAGGGCGAATAGCTCAAGCCTTCAAGGCCGTCGATCATCTGCTCGGCATCCTTGGTGCCCAGCGTGGTGGTGCAGATTGCCTGCGTTTCACCGCGCGTGAACAGCGCCGAACCGTGCGTGCGGGGCAGCAGGCCAACCATCGCCTCGATCGGGCGAACTTCGTCGGTGCGGCGTCCGTCGATACGCTGGCCGTCCTTGAGGATGGCACCGCGGACGATGTCGGCTTCCAGCTTCTTGACGGCCTTGTTGGCGGTCATCTGCGTCTGGCCTTCGGCATCGGCGAAGGCTTCCTTGGCCTTGGCACGGGCAGCGTTCAGCGCGTCCGAGCGTTCCGACTTGTCGGTCAGCTTGTAAGCGGCGGCGATGTCGTCACCGACGATCCCGCGCAGCTGTTCCTTGATCGCCGAAGTGTCGTCGGAAACGCTCACTTCCCAGGCATCCTTGGCAGCCTGTTCGGCCAGATCGATGATCGCGCCGATGACCTTGCGGCTTTCTTCATGCGCGAACATCACGGCGCCCAGCATGACCTCTTCGGTCAGTTCCTTGGCTTCCGATTCCACCATCATCACGGCGTCATTGGTAGCGGCCACGACCAGGTCGAGGCTGCCAGTTTCGAAGATGTTCGAAACGGTCGGGTTCAGCACATATTCGCCGTCGACATAGCCGACGCGTGCGGCACCGATCGGACCCATGAAGGGCAGGCCGGAAATCGTCAGCGCAGCCGATGCGGCAACCATGGCGATGATGTCTGGCTCAGTCTCGCCGTCATACGACAGGACCTGGCAAATTACGTTGATTTCGTTGTAGAAACCTTCGGGGAAGAGCGGCCGCACGGGACGGTCGATCAGGCGCGAGGTCAGCGTTTCTTTCTCCGTCGCGCGGCCTTCGCGCTTGAAGAAGCCGCCGGGGATGCGGCCCGCGGCCGAGAATTTTTCCTGATAGTGGACGGTCAGCGGGAAGAAGTCCTGCCCTTCGCGTACACTCCTGGCGGCGGTCACGGCGCACAGCACCACGGTTTCGCCATAGGTTGCCAATACGGCGCCATCGGCCTGACGGGCGATGCGGCCAGTTTCGAGGGTGAGGGTCTTGCCGCCCCACTCCAGCGATACGGTCTTTGTGTCGAACATGTGTTTTCCTTATGAACCCGCACGCCACATTGCGCTGCGGGGCCTACTGTTCCGGGCAAATCCGTCCCGGTCCGGTGCGGGGCTGTTTGCGCCCCAAGGCCGGATGCCGAATGCACCCGCCCCCATATGCGAAGAGCGGCCCGATTAAGGGCCGCTCCGCAAAACTCTTATTTACGAAGACCCAGCTTCTGGATCAGGGCGTTGTACCGTTCGACGTCTTTCTTCTTGAGATAGGCGAGGAGGGTACGGCGCTTGTTGACCATCATCAGGAGCCCGCGACGCGAGTGGTTGTCCTTGTGATTGGCCTTGAAATGGTCCGTCAGATTGCGGATGCGTTCGGTCAGGATTGCGACCTGGACTTCGGGGGACCCGGTGTCGCCCTTGGCCTGTGCGTTGTCCTTGATAACTTCCAGCTTCTTTTCTGCGGTAATCGTCATGTATTCTGCTCCGCGACATCAGGCAAATTGAAACCCCTGACGACTTTCGCCGTCCCGCCTGTGAGCTCCAGCAAAGCGACCGGCACAGCGTGCAGTGTCGCAAGATAGAGCCCGTCGGACTGGGGCATTTCCGAAAGGACCCGGCCCTGGCGGACCGCCTGCGCGCTATCGGGATCGAGATGTAGAGCCGGGATGTCGTCCAGCCCCGCCTCGAGCGGCAGGAGGAGGTCTTGAAGTGGCGCGCCCTTACCGATTTCGTTTAAACTGTCCAGCGAAATCGCCTGCGCCTCGGTAAACGGCCCTGCCTTGGTACGGCGCAGATAGGTAACGTGCCCCAGGGTTCCAAGCGCGCGTGCGATGTCCCGTGCCAGGGATCGGATGTAGGTGCCCTTGCTGACATGGGCGACCAGTGTCACGCAATCGGCCAGTTCCAGCGGTGCGGGCGGGTTGAACGGATCGGGCTGCGCAAATGACGTGGCGAGTTCCGAAGGGATGTCCTCTCCCTTGTAATCGCCCGCAAAACGCAGCGAATGGATCGTCACCGCGCGGGTTTTGAGCGCCACCTCCTCGCCCGCCCGCGCCAGATCGTACGCGCGCTTGCCATCGACCTTGATCGCCGAGAACGCGGGCGGCACCTGCTCGATATCGCCAGTGAACAGCTCCAGCACTGCGGCGACCGCTTCCATCGGCGGGCGCCGATCACTGCTCTTGGTCACCTCACCCTCGGTATCGAGCGTGGTGGTTTCCGCACCGAACTGGATTGTAAATTCGTAAGTTTTGCTGGCATCCAGCATCCGTCCGGCCAGCTTGGTCGCCTCGCCCAAAGCGATGGGCAGCACGCCTTCGGCCAACGGGTCCAGTGTCCCGCCATGGCCCACCTTGGTCTTGGCATAACCGCCCTGCCGCAACACGCGCTTCACCGCGCTGACCGCCTGCGTCGAGCCCAGCCCGCGCGGTTTGTCGAGGATCAGCCAGCCGGATGCGGGAATATCCGTCATCGGCTCACTGCCCGGCCACGGCAGCGGCAATGCCCAGATATTGCTCAATCATCCAATTGACCGGCGGGCCGACGGTATTCTCGATCACGCCCAGACCCGGCGCAAACCAGGTCAGCGCGATCAGCGCGAAAAAGGCCATCATGCCGAACGGGCGCAGCTTTTCATATCGCTTGGCCCAGCTGGGCGGCATCAGCCCTTCGACAATGTGCGACCCATCGAACGGCGGGATCGGCAGCAGGTTGAAGAAAGCGAGAAAGACGTTGATCGTGATGAACAGATACATGCCCTGAAGCAGCACCGATGGCTCTGTAATCACGCCGGGTTGCGGGGTGGGAACCATCAGCCCCAGCACGGCCGCACCGATCAGCGCCAGCAGCAGATTGCTCGCCGGACCAGCTGCCGCCACCGCCACCATACCAAAGCGCGGGTTGCGAAGCCGCTCCTTGATAACCGGCACCGGCTTCGCCCAGCCAAAGATCGGCCCCTTCACCAGCGCCAGAAACCCCGGCACCAGCAGCGTACCCACCGGATCGACATGGCGCAGCGGATTGAGCGATAAGCGCTTCTGCTCTCGCGCGGTGGGATCGCCCAGCATATTGGCGACCAGCCCGTGCGCCACTTCGTGAAACACGATCGCCACGATCAGACAGGGTATGAGAATGGCCGCAAGGCCCAGCATTTCGGTCATGTGGGGTTAGATAGGGTGCGCAGGCTCAACCCGCCACCGCCTCACTGAAATGACGGCGGCACAGCGCCAGATAGCGGTCATTGCCGCCAATCTCGGTCTGCGCGCCCGCGGTCACGGCAGCACCGCTGGCATCGACGCGCAAATTCATCGTCGCCTTGCGCCCGCAGTGGCAGACCGCTTTCAGCTCGACCAGCGCATCGGCAATGCCCAGCAGCACAGCGGAGCCAGGAAACAGCTCGCCCAGAAAATCGGTCCGCAATCCGTAACACAGCACCGGAATACTCGCCCGGTCGGCCAGCCGCGCGCATTGCCAGACTTGATCCGCAGTCAGGAACTGCGCCTCGTCCACCAGCACGCAGGCAATCGGATCGCTGGCATGGTCTGCCCGCACGCGCGCCTCGATATCGGTGTCCGCATCATAGCGGTGCGCGTCGCTGGCCAGGCCGATCCGGCTGCTGATCGCGCCAAAGCCGGGGCGATTGTCCAGCGCGGCGGTCCATAGCGAAACGCGCATATCGCGCTCGCCATAATTGAACGCGGTTTGCAGCAGGGTGGAGCTCTTGCCCGCATTCATGCTGGCATAATAGAAATAGAGCTTGGCCACTATTCCTCTTCGCCCAGATCCCGCGCCACTTTGGGGTCGCTCAGCAAGCGTTCGATTTTTTCCGCCACGTCGAAGCTTTCGTCGGGCTTGAATTGCAGTTTCGGCGCAAATTTCAGGCCGAGACGCTTGGCGACCTCGCGCTGGAAGAAAGCGGTGTTGGTGCGCAGCGCCTTGAGCACCACGTCCTCTTCCTCGCCCAGCAACGGCTTCACATAGGCGTTGGCATTGCGCAGATCGGGCGTCATCCGCACTTCGGTAACGCTGATCGCATGCGCCGACAGCACATCATCATGCGCCTCGCCGCGTGACAGCAGTTCGGACAGGATATGACGCACCCGCTCGCCCACCTTGAGGACGCGAACCGATTGCTGTTCGGGAGTGGAAGCGTTCTTCGCCATGGCAGTCAGAGGGACCACGGGCGAGAATCGAACTCGCCAAATGACAGGACGAAACCTGCCATCTCCGCCGACCGGATCAGGCCCACATCATTTCCTTCTTAAAGCACCCGTTCGCGCAGTTCGATTTCGAAGACTTCGAGGCTGTCGCCCGGCTTGATGTCGTTGGTGTCTTCCAGCACCACACCACATTCCAGACCGGTGCGGACTTCGTCCACATCGTCCTTGAACCGGCGCAACGACGCAATGGTCGTGGCCGAAACGATAACATCGTCGCGGGTGAGACGCGCGTGGAGGCCCTTGCGGATAACGCCTTCGGTGACCAGCAGACCGGCTGCCTTGTCCTTCTTGCCCGAACGGAACACCTCCTTGACATCGGCACGGCCAAGCACGTGCTCGATCTTCTCAGGACCAAGCTCGCCGGCCATCTCCTTCGCGATTTCCTCGGTCAGGTGATAGATCACGTCGTAATACATCATCCGCACCTTATCGCGGTTGACCAGCAGGCGGGCCTTGGCGTTGGGACGCACATTGAAGCCCAGAATCGGGGCCTTGCTCGCCGCCGCCAGCATCACGTCGCTTTCAGTGATCGCACCCACGCCCGCATTCAGCACGCGGACCTTGATGAGATCGTTGGAAAGGTTGTGCAGCGCGGTCACGATGGCTTCGACACTGCCCTGTACGTCGGCTTTCACCAGCACGGGGAATTCGACAAGATCGCTCTGCAGATTGCTGAACATGGTGTCGAAATTGGTCGGCGCCAGCGCGGTGCGCTTCTCGGTCGCCTTCTCCTGCCGATACTGCGCCACTTCACGGGCACGCTGCTCGTTTTCGACCACGGTCATCTGCTCGCCCGCACCCGGTACGCCGCCGAGGCCCAGGACCTCGACCGGCATCGAGGGTCCTGCTTCCTTGATCTGCTTGCCCTGATCGTTGACGATGGCGCGCACCCGGCCGCTTTCGGTGCCGACGACAAAGGTGTCGCCGCGCTTCAGCGTGCCGCGTGTCACCAGCACAGTGGCAACCGGGCCGCGGCCCTTGTCCAGCTGTGCCTCGATCACGGTGGCTTCCGCATCGCGGTCCGGGTTGGCTTTCAGTTCCAGCAGTTCGGATTGCAGCGCGATCTTTTCGAGCAATTCGTCAAGACCAGTGCCCTCCTTGGCGGAGATTTCCACGTCCTGCACTTCGCCCGACATCGCCTCGACGATGACTTCGTGCTCCAGCAGGCGCTCGCGAATTTTCTGCGCATTGGCTTCGGGCTTGTCGATCTTGTTGATCGCCACGATCATCGGGACGCCCGCCGCCTGGGTGTGTTTGATGGCTTCGATGGTCTGCGGCATGATGCCGTCATCCGCCGCAACCACCAGCACCACGATATCGGTGACATTGGCACCGCGCGCGCGCATTTCGGTAAAGGCAGCATGTCCGGGCGTGTCGAGGAAGGTGATGACCTGCTTGTCCTTGGTGGTCACCTGATAGCTGCCAATGTGCTGGGTGATGCCGCCGGCCTCGCCCTTGGTCACATTGGTGCCGCGCAGCGCGTCCAGCAGGCTGGTCTTGCCGTGATCGACATGGCCCATGATGGTGACAACCGGGGGACGCGGCTTCAGCGTATCTTCCGGATCATCATTCTGCGTGGCTTTGATGTCGACATCGCTTTCGGAAACGCGCGTCACATTGTGGCCGAATTCCTCGACCAGCAGCTCTGCGGTGTCCTGATCGATGGTCTGGTTGACGGTGACCATCATGTCGAGATTGAACAGCGCCTTGACCAGATCGGCGCCCTTTTCGCCCATCCGCTTGGACAATTCGCCAATGGTGATCGCCTCGGGGACGACCACATCGCGGACCTGCTTTTCGCGCGGCTTGGACGAACCGCCGCCCTGCATCCGGCGTTCCTTCTCGCGCGCACGCTTGAGCGCGGCGAGGCTGCGCGCACGGCGGCCTTCGTCCTCGTTCAGCGCCTTGCTGACAGTCAGCTTGCCCGCACGGCGCTTGTCAGCACGTTCGGGTTCGGCGCGCTTATCGTCTTTCTTTTTCTTCTCAGGCCGCTTTGGCTCAGGGCGCGCGACCGGCGTGAATTTGCGAGCTGCGGGCGCAGGCGTGGCAACGGGTTGAGCAGGCTCGGCCTTTGGTTCTACGACTGCTTCCGGCTCAGCGGCGGCCTTGGCGTCCTGCTCGGCCTGTTTGGCGGCATCAGCTTCGGCTTTGCGATTATCCTCGGCGCGCTGCTTCTCGGTTTCGGAGGCCTTGAGCACTTGGGCATCGTCACGCTTGCGCGCCTGTTCGTTCAGTCGCAGCCGGTCTTCCTCGGCTTCGAGCTGGAGCCGGGCAACACGTTCCTGCGGCGTCTCGCCAGCGGGATCCTTGCGCGCGGGCGCCTTCTTCGCGGCAGGCGCGGGCGCAGCGGGTGCTGGCTCGGGTGCCGGAGCAGGCTCGGCCACAGGTTCGGGCGCGGGCGCAGGCGTTTCGCCAGGCTTGAGCAGCTTACGGCGCCGCTTCACCTCGACCGCAACCTTGTTGGTGCGGCCGTGGCTGAAGGTCTGCTTGACCTCGCCAGCATCGACCGCCCGCTTCAGGCCAAGCGGTTTGCGGGTGCGCGGGGTTTCGTTTTCGTCGCTCATTCTGGCTCGTTTCTCTATTTATCAATCGGTCAAATCGTCGTCGGCGCGCGCAGCATTGCGTACACCCGGTTCGGTCATCGGCACAGCGTGCCCAAGATAGTGCAACAGGCGCGTCAGGGCCTTGAGTACCCGCCCGGCAGCAGCATCGTCGGCCAGCGCCAAATGGACGACATTGTCGCGGCCCAATGCCACAGACAAAGCCGCGCGGTCCAGTGGCAAGGTCATGCCGCGTTCGCCCGACCCCTCGGCCTCGCGTCCGACGCGCCATGCCTGGTCGAGCTTCTTGCGGCCATCTTCGCTGGAATCGCTGGCGTGCAGCAACAGCGTCACCCCGCCCCCGCGCGCGGTTTCGATAATCCGCTGCGTGCCCAAGATAAGACTTCCCACGCGCATTTCGAGGCCCAACCGGTCGAGCACCACACGGGTCAGCGCATCTTCGATCTTTTGCGGCAGCTCTTCCGGTATTTCCAACTCGCCCGTCTTATAGGCACGGGCAAGCCCGCCCTTGAGCTTGCCGCTGGCCATAGCAGCTTCCAGATCGGCGCGATTCGTGCCGATCCAGGCACCGCGTCCCGGCGCGCGTTCCTGCGCATCAGGCAGCACCAGACCGCTGGGCGAGATTGCCAGCCGCACCAGAGTGTCGCGCGCCAGTACTTCGCCGGTAATAACGCAGCGGCGTTCCGGGCAGGACTTGGCGCGCCCGGAATCTCTCCGTGCCGTGGGCGCTTCAGCGGTGTCGGACGTCAGGCGCTCATTGTGGGGAGTCCGCATCGGCGGCCTCCTGAGTGTCGGGTTCGGCAGCGGGAGCTGCGGCAGCAGCCGGCTCCTCGTCTTCGAACCAATGTGCACGGGCCGCCATGATGATCTCGTTGCCCTGCTCTTCGGAAAGTCCGTATTCGCCCAGCACGCCGCCCTTGTCCTGCTCGCGCTGCGGCGGACGCTTCATCGGCGGGCCGGAGGCTTCGGGATTGACGCGGCGACGCGGTGCTTCGCGCTTCTTGGCGATCAGCTCGTCGGTGGCCAGATCGGCCAGATCGTCGAGTGTCTTGATGCCCGCCTTGCCGAGCGTCACCAGCATGGCTTCGCTCAAGTGCGGCAGCTCGGCCAGATCGTCTTCGACGCCCAGTTCGCGGCGCGCTTCGCGATGCGCAGTGTCCTGACGTTCCAGTGCCTCGGTGGCGCGATTCTGGAGCTCTTCTGCCAGATCGTCGTCAAAGCCTTCGATACCGGCCAGTTCGGACAGTTCGACATAGGCGACTTCTTCCAGCTCGGCGAAGCCTTCGGCGACCAGCAGCTGTGACAGCGTTTCGTCGACGTCGAGTTCTTCCTCGAACATCTTGGAGCGTTCGGCGAATTCCTTCTGCCGCTTCTCGCTCGCCTCTTCCTCGGTCATGATGTCGATCTGGTTGCCTGTCAGCTGGCTGGCGAGGCGCACGTTCTGGCCGCGGCGACCGATCGCCAGGCTCAGCTGGTCTTCGGGGACCACAACTTCGATGCGGCCTTCTTCTTCGTCCAGCACCACGCGGCTGACCGTTGCCGGCTGCAGCGCGTTGACGATGAAGGTCGCCTGATCTTCCGACCAGGGAATGATGTCGATCTTCTCGCCCTGCATTTCCTGCACCACCGCCTGAACGCGGCTGCCCTTCATGCCGACACAGGCGCCGACCGGGTCGATGCTGCTGTCATGGCTGATCACACCGATCTTGGCGCGGCTACCCGGGTCACGGGCGGCGGCCTTGATCTCGATGATACCGTCGTAAATTTCGGGCACTTCCTGCGCGAACAGCTTGCGCATGAAATCGGGATGCGCGCGGCTGAGGAAAATCTGCGGGCCGCGATTGTTGCGTTCCACCTTGGTGATCAGCGCGCGGACACGCTCGCCGGTACGGGCGGCTTCGCGCGGGATCTGCTGGTCGCGGCGGATCACGCCTTCGGCACGGCCGAGGTTGACGATCACATGGCCAAATTCGACCGATTTGATAACACCGGTGATGATTTCGCCAGCACGGTCCTTGAACTCTTCGAACTGACGTTCACGCTCGGCATCGCGGACCTTCTGGAAGATGACCTGCTTGGCGCTCTGCGCATCAATGCGGCCCAGATCGACGGGCGGCAGCGGATCGACGATGAAGTCGCCGATACTGGCGCCGGCTTCCAGCTTCTGGCCCTGCTTGAGGTCCACCTGCTTGAAATAATCCTCAACCTCTTCGACCACCTCGACAACACGCCACAGGCGCAGATCGCCGGTCACGGGGTCAAGCTTGGCACGAATGTCGTTTTCGGCACCGTAACGGTTGCGCGCCGACTTCTGGATCGCTTCTTCCATTGCTTCGATAACGATCGATTTGTCGATCATCTTTTCCGAAGCAACCGCGGTTGCAATCGCAAGCAGCTCTGCCTTGTTGGCGGAAATTGCACTGGCCATCAGTCGTCAGCCTTTTCTTCTGTAACTTCGAGGATTTCGTCAGCACCGCTCGTATCGAGCGGCCGGGTGGCGGCGATAAGCTCGTCGGTAAGGACGAGTTTGGCCGAATGAATGGCGGACAGCTGCACAGCGGTTTCGCCTGCCTTGCGGTCTGCCAGGGTAATTGTTTCGCCTTCGATCCCGCGCAGGATACCGCGAAAATTGCGCGGGCCTTCGGCGGATTTGTCGAGCGAGATCTTGACCTCATGTCCGGCCCAGGCCGCGAAATCCTTCGCGCGGGTCAGCGGACGGTCGATGCCGGGCGAACTGACTTCGAGGTGATAGGCCCCCGATACCAATGGCTCGTCCTCTTCCTCGGCAGCGTCCATTACGTCCGAGATCCGGCGCGACAGTGCGGCGCACTGGTCGATCACCAGCTGTCCGGTAGCGGGGTCTTCGGCCATGACCTGCAGCGCCTGCGCGCCATCGCCCGCTTCTGACGCCATGATCTTCACCCGCACAAGATCAAAGCCGAGCGCTTGCGCCTCGGGTTCAATCAGTTCGGTCAAGCGTGCCAGATCGGCCATTCGGTCTCCAAGTTTCGCCCCGGTGTTCGCCCTGATGCAGGAACGGAGTTTCGCGCCGGCCCCTTGCGGCGCCAGCCCCTCCAGTCTTGCGACGATGTCGGGAATGACGGCCAAATAGGCGCAGCTGCCGTGAAACGCAAGCCTAGAAGCGCGGTTTATAAGCGACCAGTGTCAGCGAGTAGTCGGCATAGCCAAACAGCCGCGCAATCGGGCGGTCCAGCAGCAGCGGAAGGATGCGCATCGGGAAGGTTACCAGAAAGCCCAGCCTGCCGAACTTGCGCATCAGCGTGGTGAGTTTCTGGCTGAAAAAGCCGCTGCATCCGCCAATCTGCTCCACCACCAGCCCGGCACCCTCAGCCAGTTCGCGCAGCATGGCGGCGGTATAACCGCGCCGCACGTGCCATCCGGTTTCCTCGGTCGGGAACGGGCCATTATCCACCCCAGTGATCGCGCGGTAATCCTTGTTCGGCGTCGACAGCACCAGCCAGCCGCCGGATTTAAGACACGCCTTCAGATCACGCATCAGTTTGCGATCATCGAGGATATGTTCGATATTTTCCAGCGACAGCACGTATTCGTAGCGCGCCTTGTGCTGCTCCATCGCGCCCAGCTGGCGGGCATCGCCAATCGGGAAGTCTGCGGGCAGCGCGCAAATCGCCGCGCGCTCCTGCGCCACCGCCTGATTGCGCTCGTCCCAGCTCAGCCCGGTGACCCGGTAGCCGCGCCGCGCCAGATTGAGCGAGAACGCGCCTGTGCCGCAGCCGACATCAAAGGCCGCCTCAGCATTGCCCGTTCGCGGCATGTGGCGTTTTACAAAGCCCCAGCGGTCCAGCATCAGCAAATCGCCATGCAGCAACGCCGCGCGCGCTCCGAACAGGCGGATCAGCAGCGAACGGTCAAAACGGAATGGCGGCTTGGCTGGCGCGCTCACTCGGTCGCCATCATCTCGGGATCGGCCTCCACCGGATCGGCAAAGGCCCCGCCCAGCACCGGCCAGACCACCTTACCGGTCACCACGCCAAGCGAGAACGGCACGTAATGCCCCACGAAGCTGTGAATTTCGCTGGGGTGTCTGGATTTTGCCTCGGAGGTGTAAAACACCCGCAGGTCGAGTTCGTCATCCTCGGGGTCCCAGCTGATTGCCTCACACGCAGAACCAAACCGCTCCCACCCGCGAATTGCGCCGCCATTGAGAGTGAGGACGCGGTAATGGCCTGACAGCGGAAAGCTGCCATGCTCAATCATCGGGGTGAGCAAATATACTGACACCTCGTCAAATTCATCGGGCGGCAGCACAACCGTATTGGGCATGGCGTCGGCGCAAAACTGAAACTGCTCGTTTTCGGCAGTTTTGATTGCGGTGTTGCGCGCAGCCATCAACCGCTCTTCAAGCGTACCAAGCGGCGCAATTGCAATACCGCCCGAGGTCACTTCGCCGCCGTCGATCACATAGCGAGCGACCTGTACCGGCTGTTCGTCCTGAACGCCGTAAAACACCAGGTCCAGAGCGTCCTGATCGCTTGGCACCACGACATAGCCCAGCGGCACCACACCCTGAGGAATTGCGGATACGTCTTTGGCAAAGGCATCGCTGCCGTGCCAGGCCGCCTGATCGAATGCATAAAGCTGCGCGCCGATCCGCTCTGCCTTGCGCGCATCGTCCAGCAGTCGGTCATCGGCCTGCGCAGGGTCCGGCGCATCCGCAGTCTGGGCGGCCAGCGGCGCAGCAAGTGCGGCGCATCCGGCGAGAATGCCAGCGGTCAGCGATTGGCGAAATGTCATGTTTGGGCCCTCCATGGGCTACGCTAGCCGTGTCACTCGGCGTCGGTCAATCCGTGCTTCTTTATACAATGCCGCAGCTGGTCATAGCTGAGGCCGAGCGCCTTGGCGGTCTGGCGCTGGTTCCAGCGATGACGGCCCAGCGCGTGTTCGACAATCGAGCGTTCGTGCGAATCGACCGCGCCGCGCAGATCCTCAATGCTTTCATAATCGGGGGAGGCCGGTGATGCGGCGGGTGCGGCGCTGGTCGCAGCGGCAGGCTCAGTGGCAGCGCGCTTTGGTGTGAGCGGTTTCCACGGACTATCGAACGGATCGAACACCATATGCGCGATGGGCTCGTCCCACGCGTCCCAGCGATACACCGCGCGCTCCACCGCATTGCGCAATTCGCGGACATTGCCGGGCCAGGCATAGTCTTCCATCTCCGCCGCGACGTGCTGCGCGAAACCGGGCCAGCCGTCCCAGCCCAGCTCCGCCGCCATACGCCGCCCGAAATGCGATGCGAGCACGCCGATATCGCCTTCACGCACCCGGAGCGGCGGCAGCGTGATCACTTCAAAGCTGAGCCGGTCGAGCAGATCGGCACGGAAATCACCGCGATCGGCGCGCGCGGGCAAATCTTCATTGGTCGCGCCGACAATCCGCACATCGACCCGCGTCGGACGGCTTGAGCCGATCCGCGTGATCTCGCCATATTCGACCGCGCGCAGCAGGCGTTCCTGCGCGCCGGTGGACAGTGTACCCAGCTCATCAAGGAACAGAGTGCCCTTGTCCGCCTCTTCAAAGCGCCCCACCCGCGCCCGGGTTGCGCCGGTAAACGCGCCCGCTTCGTGACCGAACAATTCCGCCTCGATCAGCGTTTCGGGCAGCGCCGCGCAATTGAGCGTGACCAGCGGATGCTCCCAGCGGTTCGACAGGCGGTGCAGGCGTTCGGCGATCAGTTCCTTGCCGGTTCCGCGCTCCCCGATCACCAGCACAGGCCGGTCCATCGGCGCGGCACGACTGGCGCGCTCGACCGCATCGAGGAAGGCGCCTGACTGGCCGATAAACTGACTTTCCCGCTCCATACCCCAACACATAGGGATTTTTGCCAAGCTTTGGCAATCGGAACCAATATGTCGTTCGTCGAAAACTGCGAAACTGACGGATTTCTGCGTTTTTTCGGGTTTGGCACGGTGCTTGCTGAACAGGAGACAACAGCCACTATGGCAAATCTTATCGGGAGGACCCCACCATGTACAATCGCAGCTTTTTCCGGACCCGGGTTGGCCAGGCCGCGCTGGCGAGCATTACAGCGATGGTCGCTTTCGTCACGCTGAGCTCGCACATCACGGTCACCGCACCGACACCCGGCCTGGCGATGTATCAGCAGGTCGAGATTGCATGACCCTGCCCCCCGATCATGATCCCCTTGGGCCGGAGCGTCTGTCCCCCGACAGTCCCCCTCGTGCCGATCGCACGAACGACGCTTCGGCCCATCCCCCACGCCGTATGCGGCGGATCGAGGAAGAGGTTGAGCGCCTGCGCCGCTCGCCCACCCCGACCCAGACGCCGCGTGGCCGCACGCAGGATTTCTTTTCCAATGGAGCACCTTTGATGGGTATTTTCAGCCGTACACGCGACATTGTCGCTGCCAATTTCAACGACATGCTGGACAAGGCGGATGACCCGCACAAAATGATCCGCATGATCATCCTCGAAATGGAGGAAACCCTGGTCGAAGTCCGCGCCTCTGCCGCGCGCACCATTGCCGACCAGAAGGAAATGCACCGCCACACCATCCGGCTTGACCAATTGCAGGGGGATTGGGGCGAAAAGGCCGAGCTGGCGCTGTCGAAAGACCGCGAAGACCTGGCCCGCGCCGCTCTGGTCGAAAAGAAGAAGGCGGCGGATATGTCGGGGCAGCTCAAGACCGAGATCGGCGTGCTGGACGATGCCCTGCGCGCTTATGAGCAGGACATCCAGAAGCTGCAGAACCGCCTGCGCGAAGCCCGCACCCGCCAGACCGCCATCGCTGCCCGCCTCGAAAGTGCGGAAAACCGCGTCAAGCTGCGCAGCCTGATGACCAATGAACGGGTGGACGAGGCGCTGACCCGCTTCGACCAGCTGGAACGCCGTGTCGATTATGCCGAAGGCCGCGCCGATGCGCTGACCCTGTCGGATGGCAACGCCACACCCAACCTCGCCGACGAGATCGCCGCACTGGAAGGCGCCGATGCCATCGACGACGAACTTGCACAAATGAAACGCGCACTCGGCAAACCCGAAGATGCCGCGAAAAAAGAGGACTGATCTCATGGAAGAAATCATCATCATCCCGGCCATCTTTATCGGCCTGCCATGGATCATTCTCCACTACATCACCAAGTGGAAAACATCGGCCAGCATAACCACCGATGACGAGGTGCTGCTCGAAGAGCTCTACAATCTCGCCAAGCGGCTTGATGACCGGATGGACACGGTCGAACGGCTGGTCGCCTCGGACAATCCCGAGTTCCGCCCCGCTCGCCTGGTCCACAACAGCGAAGTCGACAACCAGCAATTGCGCGAGCTTGAACGGCTTGTCGCCGAAAAGAAAGGAGCCCTGTGATGAACAGCCCACGCACCACGCTTTACCGCGACAAGACCAATGCCAAGCTGATGGGCGTCTGCTCGGGGATTGCTGACTACACCGGCGTCAACGTCTTGTGGATTCGTCTGGCACTGATCGTGCTGATCTTCTCGACCGGCATCGCGCTGCCTGCCTATTTCGTTGCCGGGCTGCTGCTGAACAAGAAACCAGCCCACCTCTACGTCGATCATGACGAGCAGAAATACTGGCAGCGGGTTCGCCAGAACCCCAAGCGCACGGCACGGGAAATCCGCGGCAAGATGAAGGACGTCGATCGCCGTCTGGCTGATGTCGAGACCTTCTACGTCACTAGCAACCCGCGCCTGAACGCCGAAATCGAACGGCTGCGCTGAGCGCGGTCTGAGGGAGAAAAACAATGGACTGGGGACTTCTGGTACCGCTCTTCGCACTGTCGATCCCGATCGTCGCGATCTGGACCAAACATCAGCAGAAGCTGGCCGAGATGAATGTCAAATCGACTGCCGAAAACACCGCAGAAAAGGCCGCCCAATATGTCAGCAGGGTTGGCGAACTGGAAGACCGTATTCGCGTTCTGGAACGTATCGTCACCGACCGCGGCTATGATGTTGCCACCCAGATCGAGGCGCTGCGAGATCAACGCGCGGTCGACACCAAGGACGCCGGGGTTCCGCTTGGCATGAGCCGCAAGGAGCGCGTGTGATGGACTGGGCTGGACCGGATTTCATCGTCGCAATTATCGCCGTGAGCACAGCCGGGTGGCTGCTCAACAACTGGATCCGCGCCAAACATGGCTATTCCCTGGAAGACGAATGGGGCGGCAAAACCGACAAGGCCGACAGTCAGGAGGCCGCGCAATTGAAGCAGGAGAACAGCGAATTGCGCGCGCTCCTGGGCAAGGTCGACAAGCGGATGCAGGTGCTCGAAACCATCGTCACTGACCGCGGCTATGATGTTGCAACCCAGATCGAAGCACTGCGTGAGCGCTCGGACGAGCGCCATTCAGACCCCGATATTGACAGCGGCGTCTCGCTTAACCTGAAAAGCAAGGAAACAATTTGATGGAATTTCTGAGTGAAACCGCAATCATCGCCGGTGTGGCCATCATGACAGGCGGGTGGATCATCAGCACCTGGCTGCGGATGAAGAACGGCTATCCGCTGGAAAACAGCTGGGGCAAGGCGCTCTATCCCAAAACCACCGAAGCGCAGGAACGCGTCAGCCTGCTGACGCAGGAAAACGCCGCGCTGCGGGCCGAGGTCGGCGCCATGAAAGACCGGCTGGGCAATGTCGAACGCATAGTCACCGACAGCGGTTATCACCTGACGCAGGAGATCGGCCGCCTGAGTGACAGCACGGAGGTGAACTGATGGACCCCGAATTTATCGTGATCCTGGTGTTCGTCGTCGCGATGACTGCCATTGTGCTGGGCATCGGCAATGAAATCTTTCGCCGCCATCTCGAGCACAAGGAAAAGACTATGGAGATGATGGCCGACAAGACCGCCCAGCAGGCCGCGCAATACGCCGCCAAGGCCGAGAAGCTGGAGCAGCGGGTGCGCGTGCTGGAACGCATCGCCACCGATCGCGGACAGGATCTGGCGATGGAAATCGAGGATCTGCGCGAACGGCCTGCCGAAGGGGAGAGCGTCCAATGAGCGGCTGGGCCACCGTGGCCATCGTGGCCATCGTGGTGTGGGGGATCGTCCAGATATCCCGCGCCCGGCACCGGGCCGAACGCGGCATTGTGCGGGATGAACGCGGCAATGAAAGCCTGGCCGCGCAGCCCGACCCCGCCGCCCAGCGCGAGATCGAGGATCTGCGCGAACGTATCAAGGTGCTGGAACGCATCGCCACCGATGGCAATTCGCTGGACGCCCGTGAAACGCGCGCAATTGCCGAAGAGATTGAAAGCCTGCGCCAACAGCAGGACTGACCACGCGCCCAGCGTTGAAGGAGGGCATAGAAATGTTCGAACCGACACTGATCATCACCGCCGCATCGCTGGTCGGGCTTGTCATCGTTGCCGCCGCCCTGCTGCGCGCCTGGCAGGGATGGCTGACGCTCAAGCAGCGCGAGCTCGACACCGCCGATCATGCGCCGACCCGTGACCGCGAACCCGGCAGCCCGCTGGGTGCCGCCCGCATCGAAATCGCCGATCTGAAGGAACGCATCCGCAAGCTGGAAGCCATCGCCAGCGGGGTCGATCTGTGACCGCAGCACGTACCGATGCAGCGCGCGCCGGCATCGGCCTGGGCAGCGCCATAGCGGCGGCGATTTCGTGGAGCCTGCACAGCTCGATCATCTGGGCCGCGATCCACGGTTTCTTCGGCTGGTTCTATGTCATCTATTACGCCTTCACCCGTCCCGGCGGCCTGTCCGGCTGACCCTGCCCGCCATCGCGGTGAGAGCCAGCTGCGCTCCCGGCTTTCACCGCGGTGACGAATGGGTTAGTGCGCCCCGCCATGCGAACGCTTGATGACATTTACGAAGAATATGACTTCCTCGAAGGCGATGAACGCTATCGCCTGCTGATCGAGCTGGGGCGCGAGCTTGATGCCATGCCCGATGCGCTGAAAACCGATGCCACGCTGGTGCGCGGCTGTTCGGCGCAGGTGTGGGTCTATCCCATGGGGGAGGCTGACCGGCTCCACTTCTTGGCCGACAGCAATGCCGCGATTACCAAGGGCATTGTCGCACTGGTCATTGCCGCCGTGCAGGACCGGCCCGCCGCCGATGTTGCGGCGATGGACGTCATGGCGGCGCTCGCCCGGTTTGATCTGGGCAGCCAGCTGTCGTCGAACCGCACGCAGGGTGTCCCCAATATGATCGCACTGGTGCGCCAGCACGCCGCCCGTATCGCGGGCGGCTGACGATGCGCCGCCATCTCTACCTTGTCGCAGGCCTGCTCAGCGTGGCGCTGGGCGCGGTGGGGGCAGTGCTGCCGATTATGCCGACGGTGCCCTTCCTGCTGCTGGCAGTCTATTGCTTCGCGCGCAGCAATCCCGAATGGGAGCGCAAGATCCTCGACCACCCGCAATGGGGGCCGCAGGTCAAGGACTGGCAAGAACGCCGCGCCATCAGCCGCCGCGCCAAAACGATGGCCATCGGCGCGATGACGGTGGGCGCAGTGGTCACCTATATGACGCTGGGCGAGCCTTGGTACTTCATCTCGATCGCGATCTTGGTGATCGCCGGCGGCTGGATCGCGACGCGGAACGAGTGAGTTCGTTATACTACCAAGTGCTACCCAGCCCGCCTATCGACACTGTGACTCGCGGCTACAGTTCCAACGCTTCGTGAACCTCCTCGGATGCTTCATCCTCGACCTGCGCCGACAATGAAATTTCACGAAACATTTCGAACGTGCCGTTGTGCTCGATCAGGCTCCAGACGCCGCTGACGCTGAGACCGTCTGAAGACAGCTGCCCAACATAATCAACGGGGTTCTCATAGCCAAACTGCTGGCCGCGATAGGTTTTGGTGAAATCCACGCTCCGCCCGGCGCGATGTCCGGCAATTGCAGCTTCCATTGTTTCTTGCGAACCGTGGAACGCATCGGGCTCGATGATCGATCCGAATAAAGAGCCCGCTTGATCCTCGATTGTAGCCAGGAAAGGCGTCGCGGGACCATAATTGCGGGGGTATGTATAAGTGCCATGCCACTGGCCAGTCAGATCGAGCGGTTCGCATGTCATTGGCTGAGCCTAAGCTGGAAGGAGCGCGCTGAATCTCCTAACGAAAACAACTGCGCCACTTTCTCTCGCCGCGCAATCACGCTCTGGCGCTATCCCGCACCACGGCAATTCCCGCTTCACGCTGGCGTTTGAGTTCGGCCTTCAGTCTGGCCGGATCGCGGGCGAGGACGAAGCCGAAGCTGACCCCGCCTTCCTTGCCCACGGTCGCATGGTGTAGCTTGTGTGCCTGCACCAGACGCTTGGCATAGCCGCGTTTGGGCACCCATGTGAAATAGCGTTGGTGAACCAGCCCATCGTGAACCACAGTGTAGATCAGCCCGTACAGCGTGATCCCCATCGCCGCCCACCACAGCGCATCGGATACGGCATGGCCGATCACGAACATGACAATCACAATGCTGCCGAACACCACCGCGAACAGATCGTTTTTCTCCAGCACCCGGTCATGCGGTTCATGATGGTCGCGGTGCCAGCCCCAGCCCCAGCCATGCATCACATATTTGTGTGCCCACCACGCAAAGCCTTCCATAAAGATCACCGCGCCGGTCAGGATCAGCGCAATTTGCCACCAGCTCATAATTGCGCCTCCGTGCGTAGGGTGCCGCGCCGCATTGCGGGCAGTGCCCACCACGGCGTGTTTGGCGCGCGGTGGTGTTCGTGATGATAGCCGAAATGGAAACAGCTGGCGAGGCTGGCCAGCACGCCGAAGCGCTCGCTGCGGGCGTTATGCCGGTCGGCAAATCCCGCGCCATTATGGGTGTGCGGACGGTAGGTGCCGAAATAAAACAGCTGCAATGACGAGGCGATGGCGGGCAGTCCGTAGAGCAGCACAATTTTCTCCACCGGCACGCCCAGCACCACCCAGTACAGCGTCACCACGCTGCTGACGAACAGCACCGAGCCCCATCCGAAATAGCGGCGCATAAAGGTGCCGTACCAGCGCCAGAAATGATGTGGATTGTGCTCGTCGAAATCGGGATCGCCCGCTTTGCCGGACAGGCGGTGATGATCGAAATGCGCCGCCCGCATCCGCTTCCACGCAAACCCTGCATAAAGGAACAGCAAAGCACCGCCAATCATGCCGTTGACCCTGCCGCCGCGCGGGATCAGCGACCCGTGCATCGCGTCATGGCTGACGATGAACAATCCGACCGACAGCCAGCATTGCAGCGCGGCTATCACCAGCGCAAGCGGCAGGCTGACCCAGCTCAGCTGGAATGCGAACATGGCGTAAATGTGGATGGCAACCCAAGCGGCAACGATGGCCACCGCCAGCAACACGCCGATGGCGCCCTGAAAACGGACTAAGGGTGGTTTTGCAGCAGCACTGGCCATGGCACCGCCAATATAGGCTATTCCTCGCCCGGAAAGAAGAAGCGGCGCATTTCATCGCCGATGCGCGCCGGGCGCAGCGTCTCTGCGTCGATGCAGCACCATGCCGATTTCACCTCGGCCAGCACATCTTCGCCGCGGCTGATCACGGTAGAGTAAAACGCCCGCGCGCCCTTAAAGTGTTCAAGCACGGTGTGCGCAATGACATCATCAGCCAGGAAGGCGGGTTTGCGATAAGTGATTTCATGCTTCAGCGCGACCCACGCCTTGCTCGCCACCTCGTCCGCCGGGGCCAATTTGCGCCAGTGGCTGAGCACGGCGTCCTGCACCCAGTTGAGATAACGGGCGTTGTTGACGTGCCCCATAAAATCGATGTCCGAGGGAATCACCGTGATGGGAAAGAGATGGGGCTTTGCTGACATGTATGTAAGTTAGCACGACAAAGCTTACCTATCCATGACTTTGGAAATGGCTCTCGTTCACATACTTGCACCTGTTGCCCCGCTGCCGCACACCCGTGCTCGATATGGCCAGCAAACCGCGCACTCTGTATGAAAAGATCTGGGACGACCATGTAGTCGAACAGCGCAGCGATGGCACCTGCCTGCTGTATATCGACCGCCATCTGGTCCACGAGGTTACCAGCCCGCAAGCGTTCGAGGCGCTGCGGCTGACGGGACGGACGGTGCGCCGCCCCGAACTGACGCTGGCGGTGCCCGACCATAATCTGCCCACGACTGCGCGGGTGGATGCGGCAGGGCGGCGGCTGCCGATCGCCGATCCCCAAAGCGCCGCCCAACTCGCCGCGCTGGAGCGCAATGCGCCGGAATTCGGCATCACCTATATCGACGCCGCCTCGGTCAATCAGGGCATCGTCCATGTGGTCGGGCCGGAACAGGGTTTCTCGCTGCCCGGCGCGACTATCGTTTGCGGGGACAGCCACACGGCGGCGCATGGTGGATTGGGCGCGCTGGCCTTCGGCATCGGCACCAGCGAGGTTGAGCACGTGCTGGCCACTCAGACGCTCCAGCTGCGGCCTGCCAAGACCATGGAAATCCGGGTGGAGGGTCAGCTTGGCCCCGGCGTCACGCCAAAAGATCTCATCCTCCACATCATCGGTGTGATCGGCACTGCTGGCGGCACCGGCCATGTGATCGAATATCGCGGCCCGGGGTTCGAGACGATGAGCGTCGAAGGCCGCTTGACGGTGTGCAATATGAGCATCGAGGCTGGCGCCCGGGCCGGACTGATCGCGCCCGATGATATCGTGTTCGACTATCTCAAAGGCCGTCCCTACGCTCCGCGCGGCGAAGACTGGGAGCGGGCGCTGGCCTGGTGGCGCAGCCTGCGCACCGATGATGGCGCCGTGTTCGACAAATCAGTGGTAATCGAAGCAGGCGTGATCGAACCGACTGTTAGCTGGGGCACCAGTCCCGACGATGTCGTGCCGGTGGGCGGCTGCGTCCCCTCGCCCGAAAGCTTCGCCGACCCTGCCAAACAGGCCGCTGCGGTCAAGAGCCTGGCCTATATGGGCCTCTCCCCCGGTGATAAAATCGAGGATATCCGGGTCGAGAATGTCTTTATTGGCAGTTGCACCAACAGTCGGATCGAAGATCTGCGCGCCGCTGCCGAAGTGCTGCGCGGCAGGCACAAGGATCCGGGTGTCAAATGGGCGATCGTGGTGCCCGGTTCGGGTCTGGTAAAACAGCAGGCCGAGGCGGAGGGACTGGACCGCATATTTACCGAGGCGGGGCTGGAATGGCGCGAACCGGGGTGTTCTGCCTGTCTGGCGATGAACCCCGACAAGGTGCCGCCGGGCGAACGCTGCGCCAGCACCAGCAACCGCAATTTCACCGGGCGACAGGGACCCGGCGCGCGCACACATCTGGTCAGCCCTGCCATGGCCGCAGCCGCCGCTGTTACCGGACGGCTCGTCGATGTCCGCAAGCTCACCCCTTGCAAACCCGTACCCGCCTGATCATGAGAACATTATGACAAAAAAACGCACAGGAACGGCCGCCCTCGCAGGCGCCATCGGCTCTGCCGCCATCGCCGCCGCATTGCTCTATGCTAACAAGCGCAGAGAGAAGAAGGGGCCGACCCAGCCGGGACCGATCCCATCGGGGGAGAACCCCGAGACAGACTGATGGGACCGGTAACGACCATCGAAGGGCGCGCGATCCCGCTTGGCATGGCCAATGTCGATACCGACGTGATCATTCCTGCGCATTGGCTCAAAACCATCACCCGCGACGGTTTGGGGCAAGGTGCATTCGAGAGCCTTCGCGCTGTGCCGGGCAATGTCTTCGACAAGCCCGAATATGCCGCAGCCCCGATCCTGATTGCTGGCGACAATTTCGGTTGCGGATCAAGCCGCGAACACGCCGCATGGGCCTTGCTTGACCGCGGCATCACCGCAGTCATTGCGCCCAGCTTTTCGGACATTTTCGCGGGCAATGCGTTCAAAAACGGCATTTTGGCCGTGGCCCTACCCCAGGCCGACATTGATCGCCTGCTCGAAGTTGCGCAGACAGATCCGATTTCCATCGACCTTGATGCACAGAGCGTAACGACACCGTTCCAAGACCGTTTCGCCTTTGCAATCGACCCCTTCCGCAAGCAATGCCTGCTGGAGGGACTCGACGAAATCGGGCTGACTTTGGCGAGCGATGCCGCGATCAGCACCCATGAGACTATGCGCGAACAGGCCCTGCCCTGGCTCGCCACCCCGAGGAGAGAAATAGCGTGAAGGCAGTTCTGTCAAAACAGGTCGGCGGCCCCGAAACTCTGGTCGTCGATGATATTTCCGAACCTGTGCCCGGCAAGGGCGAGGTGCTGGTCAAAGTCGCCGCCTGCGCAATCAATTTCCCCGATACGTTGATCATCAAGGATCTGTACCAGTTCAAACCCCCGCGGCCATTTGCGCCGGGCGGCGAAATCTCTGGCACCATCGAGGCGCTGGGAGAAGGTGTGACTGGCTGGCAAGTGGGCGACCGCGTGATCAGCGGGCTTGGCCATGGCGGCCTGCAGGAAAAAGTCGCAGTGGCTGCAGTGCGGCTGTTCATGGTGCCCGACGGGATCGACCTGGTGCAGGCATCGGCGCTGCTGATGACCTATGGCACCACCATCCACGGGCTGAAGGATCGCGGCGATATCAAGGAAGGCGAAACCGTGCTGGTGCTGGGCGCGGCGGGCGGCGTGGGCCTATCCGCAGTGGAACTGGCCAAGGCATATGGCTGCCGCGTGGTGGCCGGTGTCTCGACCGAGGAAAAGGGCGAAGTCGCGCGCAATGCCGGGGCTGACGAAGTGGTCGTCTATCCGCGCGCACCGTTTGACAAGGACCAGTCCAAGGCGCTGGCGAAACAGTTCAAGGACGCGATTGGCCCCGATGGCGCCGACATCGTTTATGATATCGTTGGCGGCGATTATTCCGAGCCTGCGCTTCGCTCCATCGCCTGGGAGGGCCGCTTTCTGGTGGTCGGCTTCCCGGCAGGGATCGCGAAAATGCCGCTCAATCTGACCTTGCTGAAAAGCTGTGACATTCGCGGTGTGTTCTGGGGTGCATTCACTGCGCGCGAGCCTGAGCGTAACGCCCGTAACATCGCCGAGCTGTTCGAATTATGGCAGGCGGGGCGGATCAATCCGCTGGTCAGCGAAACCTATCCGCTGGACCGCGCGCACGAGGCGATCACCAAGCTGGAAAACCGCGGCGCGATCGGCAAGCTGGTTGTCACGATGGACTAGCGCTTGCCCCCCGGCGCGCGCGCTCCTATTCGAATATCAATTCATTCGAGAGGACAGCATGACCAATTTCAATGACCGCGAACGGGGCGAAGAGGCGAAATTCGCTTTTGACGAGGAAAACGCCTTTAAGATCGCTGCGCGCCGCAACCGCCTGATGGGCGAATGGGCCGCCAGCCTGATGGGGCTGACCGAAGAGGAAACCGACGCTTACAAAAAGGCGGTCGTTCAGGCCGATTTCGAAGAAGCCGGAGACGAGGATGTGATCCGCAAATTGCTGGGCGACCTCACCGCCGCCGAATGCGATGTCAGTGAAGCCGACATCCGCACGCGGCTGGATGAATGCGCCATCGAAGCGCGCCGCCAGTTCATGACCGACCAGAAGTAAGCACATGGCAATGCAAGCTGCCGAGATCGAGCGTCTCATTCTTGACGCGCTGCCCGGCGCCGCAGTCGAAATCCGCGATCTGGCGGGCGACGGCGATCATTACGCTGCCAAGGTGACCGCACCGCAATTTGCGGGCCAGTCACGCGTGGCGCAGCACAAGCTGGTTTACGAAGCGCTGGGCGGCCGCATGGGCGGTGCGCTGCACGCCTTGCAACTGACCACGCAAGCCCCCACCTGACAGGGCACGACATCCATTCATTTCAAGGCAGGGCACCGTATGTCCGATACCAATACTTCACCAACCGACACCCGCATTTCCGAACTCGTCGGCAGCAATGACGTTGTGCTTTTCATGAAAGGCACACCGCTGTTCCCGCAATGCGGCTTCTCCAGCCGCGCCGTTGCCATCCTCGACCATTGCGGCGTCGCTTATGAAAGCGTCGACGTGCTGCAGGACATGGAAATCCGTCAGGGCATCAAGACATTCTCCGACTGGCCGACCATTCCCCAGCTCTATGTCAAAGGCGAATTCGTCGGCGGCAGCGATATTATGATGGAAATGTTCGAAGCGGGCGAACTGAAACAGCTGATGGCTGACAAGCAGGTCGCCAAAGCCGAAGGGTAAACCGCTTTCGCTCCAGACACCGGCCCTTAAACGGGTAAGGCCCGCCCGTGGGACAACGGGCGGGCCTTTGTGTTTGGGGGGCAGAGCACGGAGACGGGGGTGTGCGCTGCCCCTCGAAAACCAAACGGGACATAACCTGCCTTGCACAGGCTGTGCCAAACTGGCAGAGCGACCGAAATCCGGCCAATGCGATAGTTAATGCGCGCATACCGCTTGTCGCGATTGTAAGAATTTCCGACAGGCCAGCACTCTATCGCCGCTTGGCAAGTATCCGGCAGCCGGGCACAAGCTTTGGTGATGAGCGATAATCCCGGAACTGCCGATGAACCCATTCCCGCCGCGACGCTGGTAATCTTCCGTCAGGGCCGTACCGGTCCCGATCCCGAACTGCTGATGGTCGTGCGGTCGCGCTCCATGAGCTTTGCCGGCGGCATGGCGGTGTTTCCCGGCGGCCGCGTCGATCCCGCTGACCGCGAGCTGGCGACTTCTTTTGGCGCAGGCGGCGATCTCGACGAGACCGCACACCGCATCGCGGCAATCCGCGAGACATTGGAGGAAACAGGGCTGGCAATCGGACTGGCCGGAGAGCTTGATGCGGCCCGCGCTGCCGCCGCGCGGGCGATGCTGCTGAACACCCAGGCGCTTGCTCCGGTGCTCGACCATTTCGCACTGTCGCTCGATCTGGCGGCGCTGACGCTGTTTGCTCGATGGCTACCGCTGGGCATGAAGCACGCCCGCATTTTCGATACCCGCTTCTACCTTGCGGATCTGGGCACCGGGGCGGTGGATGTGACTGTCGACGCGACCGAGAACACCCATCTGTTCTGGGTCAGCGCCAAGGAGGCACTGGCGATGGCCGAACGCCAGAAAATCTCCGTGATTTTCCCCACCCGCCGCAATCTGGAACGGCTCGCGTTGTTCCCCGACTTCGCCAGCGCCCGCATGCATGCCAATGCGACGCCGGTGCAGCCGATCACGCCGCAAGTGGACACCAGCGGCGATGTGCCGATGCTGCGCATTCCGGAAGATGCGGGCTATCCGATTTCGAGTGAACCGCTGACGAGCGTGCAAAGGGCGTAACGCGGGATGATTGGCGCGCCCGGCAGGACTGTCCTTGTCCTGCGAGCTCGGTCGTCTCCGCTTCGCTCCGACTCCGAACGAGGTTCGCGACCCTTGGGGACATACCCATTCGCCCAGCGGGCAGTTTGGCGCGCCCGGCAGGACTCGAACCTGCTGCCTCAAGATTAGAAGTCTCGCGCTCTATCCAGATGAGCTACGGGCGCGCGCCGGGCTTGCCATAACGCCGCTTTCCCGCAGCGCCAATCGGCGAAAGGAAGTGCGCACTGAAAAACACCTGCGCGCAGTTACACCAGCGTGCTGGTTTCAGCGATCTGCGTGATGCCGCGCTTGCCCGATGGATCACGGCCCAGTTGCACCATCACGTCGATCACGCTGGCGGCGTAGGCAATCGTGTCCTGCCGCGTCAGCCCGATACCGGTCTGCATGACCATCAGCGCCAATTGCTCCAGCGCGCCGTGCAGCGAATTGGCGTGCACGGTCGAGAAGCTGCCCGGATGGCCAGTGTTGATCGCGCGTAGGAAGCTGACGCTTTCCGATCCGCGCAATTCGCCCAGCACAATACGGTCAGGCCGCAGCCGCAGGGCCGCCTGCAGCAGTTCGTTCGCGGTCACCTTAGCCTCGCCCAGCTCGCCCTTGACCGCGACCAGCCCGACGCCGTTTTCGCCAGGCAGTTTCAATTCCGGCGTATCCTCCACCAGCACCACGCGTTCGTGGCGTGGGATTTCACCGAGCATGGCGTTGAGGAAGGTGGTCTTGCCGGTGCTGGTGCCACCCGACACCAGAATGGTGCGGCGCTGGCGTATCGCCTCGCGCAGGAAGGCGACGGGTTCCGCCTGCGCATCGGGCATCGGCCCCTTGGTCAGCGGCGACAACGGCCCAGTATCATAGGCATCAAGCGGCAGGTCGAGCCGGCGGTGGCGGCGGATCGCCATTGCCCAGTGTTTGCGCGATGCGGGCGGGCCGCAAAATTGCACACGCGCGCCATCGGGGAGCGTTGCCCCCAGCAGCGGATGTTCGCGGTTGATCCCCTGATGGCTGACCCGCGCGACCTGCTCTGCCAGCCGCTGAACCAGCCGGTCATCAATCTCGGGCCGCATGATCTTTTGCATTCCGGGCTGCGCAGCATCTTCGATCCAGATTTCGCCCGGACGATTGACCAGTATCTCGGTCACCGTGTCGCGTTCGAGCCATTCCTTGAACGGCGCCAGATAGGCATCGAGATAGACGCTACGCTCGCCGTGCAACTGCACTGCGGGCGCATCATCGGCCACCGTCTCGCTCTCACCGGACGGAAAGGGTCGGATGTCGGCGCTCACCGGGCCAGCCCTCTCAGCTAACCTGCGAGAAGTCGAGATCGCGCGCTGTGAAGATACGGATCGGTTCACCCTGCCGAACGCGTACCACCGGGCCGCGCTGGCCGTCCTGCTGCGCCGCCGTCGATGCTGCGGACTGGCTTGCGCCGCCGATCAGTACTGCTCCTGCCCCGCCTGTAACGAGCGAGCCCAAGCCGCCCACGACAGACAGAAGCATGGCCGAACCGAACCGCTTGAAGAAGCTGTTGGAAACCTTGCCCTCCAGACCGGTAGTGCCATCGAAGCCGATCGCCGGGGACGCCAGATTGACCGAAGCGCCATCGGGCCGGATCAGCCGCGTCCAGATGACATAGGCACGGCGCTGGCCGCCCTGCAAGCCGGACTGATACTGCCCGATCAGACGGCTGGAGCGCGGGACAAGGACCTTGGTCCCGTCAAAGCTGCGCACATCTTGGCTCACCACAGCGCGGACGAATCCGGGCACATTGGTGTCGATGGCTGTTTCGAGCACGGCGGGGATCAACGTCCCCTGAGTCACCGTTGTCGAAGGATTGGTCATCGCCTTGGCACGCGCCGCCGCGCCGCCAACACCGCCGATGCGGCTGGCGAAATCGCTGGCCGAACCGTCACTGCCCGCTGCCGCCGGACCTTCTGCCGCGTCGGCGGCTACGGCCAGACCGCTAAGACCGCCCGGTGCAGCACCGGCATCGAACACCACAGTCGGGCTGGCATAGGGATTGCCCGCCGGGCCTGCATCTATCACCGGCTGCATTGAGTAGATTGGCGAGGGTGCCGGATCATTCATCATCCGCGGTGCTTGTTGGACCGGCACATTGGTCACTGCCGCATCTGGCACCATCGGTACGGTTTCGGCCGCAGCGACTTGCTGCTGCCCGCCAACCCCTTCGGGCGGCGCGACGCGTCCGGCGTTCATGCTCCACAGCGTGACTGCCCCCAGACCGGCGACAATGGCAATGCCCGCCACCATGCCCATCGCATCGGATTTTCCGCTGCGCTGAGCGACGGCAGGAAAGACGTTGCGCTGTGCCAGGTCGATAACTTCGGCATCGGCATCATCGCGGGGATCGATATCGTTGGCGATCCCGCCCTCGCTCGGCTTTTTCTCGGGCATACGCATGGCTAGACGCATCAGTTAACCTCCGTGTTTGAGGCAAGCGCGGCATCCCCGCGCGAGGCTGTTGAAACAGGCCGCTCAGGCGCGGTATTTGTCAGCAAGGCGCGCTGTTTACCGGCGCGCAGCACAATTTCACGCGGTACGCCGTCGATCACAATGGTGTCGCCGCGCACAGTGAAATTGACCGGGCCTTCGGTGCCTTCGGAATTGGTCATCAGGATCGCAGGAACATCGCGGCCCTGCCCCCATGTCAGAAAAGTGGCGCTGCCATCGTCGAAAGTACGTTCGGGCAGCAGTTTTTTCTCGCCCGACCCCGCCCAGGCGAAATTCAGATCGAGCGGATCGACCACCGCATAGGGGTCGCTGGCGGCGGCCATTTCCGTGGTGGTCGCCTCGGCAACTGGCTGCACTTCCGGTTCTGGCGGATAGGCAAAACGCAGCACATAAAGCGGTTTTGCAGACGGGCTGGCCACCAGATCAAACAGATATGTCCGCTTGCTGGTGACGACCGTCATATTGGTGGTCGCACGCGCGGCCAGCGGTTTTACGAACAGGATGTTGGCGCGCTTGTTGGGGGTGACCTGCCAGGTCTGAGAATCGCCGATGGCGACGTTTTCGATCACCTCGTCATCACCGAACATAATGCTGGCCTGCACCGAAGTGCGGCCTTCGATGCGCACGACCTGCGATTCGTCATAAAACACCTCGACCAGCCGCGGGTCTGCGGCGGCAGGGGCAGCGAACAGAACGCCGGCAAATGCGAGCGCGGAAAATAGCGCGCGGTTCATGTCTTGGTCTCCGTCGAACGATCAAGCGACTTGGCGAGCGATTTTGCCGGGGCGGGACGAAAGCGGCTGCCAATCCCCTGCACACGGCTGGGCCCGGCATTAAGCGGTGTGACCTGACCATTGCCTGAAGCGGCGGTGTACACCCGCGTGGTGCGCGCACCGCCCTGCGCGCTGGCATCATTGGCCGCGCTGCCAACTGGCATGGCAGCAATGTCGATGCGCCGCGCCTGCGAGGCGAGCTGGTTGGCCTGCTGCGCCTGCGCCAGCTGCGGCGTGATGGCGGCGGGCGCTACGGGAGCGGCAGTCGCGGTATCGACGTATTTCTCATCACGCACAGGCTGGAGGCCGAACACGGACCAGCCTGCGACCATTGCGCCGGCAACCTTGAGCACCAGCACCATCAGCGCGACATGGACCGCGCCGATCATGAAGAAAGCCATGCCAGCCTGCGGGTCGACCTGCCCCGGCGTGGCCGTGAGCGCACCGAGGATTGGCACCGCCAGTTCGAGCATCACGCTACCACCCAGCACGGCAAACAACGGCGCCAGAGCGCACATGGTCACGCCCTTGACCCAGCCGGTGAACAGACCGCGCGTGCCATTGAACAGCGCCATCACGACAAACACCGGACCCAGCGCGACCAGCACGCCCAGCGCGATCTTGGTGGTCACCAGCAGGCCGACAGTGCCGAGCATGAACAGCATTGCGCCCAGCCACATCATCCCCTCGGGCGAGAATGCCGAAAACTCCTCGCTACCGCCGCTGGCTTCCTGAATGGCCACAAAGACGACATCGATCTTCTGCGCGAACACCTGCGTTGCGCTGCCATTGGTGCCGGTCAACACTCCGGCGAGGTAATCGGGCGTGCCGATTGCCAAATTCCACACAACGCTCTGATAAGCGACCCAGCTGGTGGCGAACACCAGCACCAGCCCCAGCGTCATCATCCGCGGGATCAGGGCGCGCACGCCGACATTGGAACGGCCGGTCAGCAATGCGAAGCCGAAGAACGCCACATAGAGCGTCAATAAAATGGTCAGCACGGTGCCCAGCGATCCGCCCGATGCGAACAGCCGCCCGAAAGCGGCGGCGCTGGCTTCGCCCGCGACACAATCCACCCCGCGCAGCGCGGCAGCCACGCCATTGCCCACGCCTTGCGCGGCTTGCTGACAGGCGGCGCTGGTCATTCAGCAGCCAGGCCGAGCGGAATATCCCCGGCCTCCCCATGATCATTCGCCCCGCCCGGCCACGCAGTGCCGGTCAATGCGGGGAACCAGTCTGCGGGGACATCACCGACCGCTCCGCGCAGCAGGTCGAGCCGCCGGACCGAACTTTCTCGCCCGGACAGCATTATCAGCACCTCGGGCGCGCCTGACAGATCGAGCCGCACCACCACGCTGGCATCGGGCTGGCGCACCAGGAAACAGCGGCTGTGCGCAGGCAAGGTGCGGATCAGCGCCAGCTCGTGGCTGGTCAGCCCGAAACCGTCGCAATAATCCTCGGGCCGGGCGCGGCTGTTGGGCATGAACACCATGGTCGCGGTCTGCTCGACCAATGCGGTGGAAATGCGGCTTTCCAGCGCATCGCGCGCGCTCTGCGTGGCGAACCCGACCAGCGCATTGCGCTTGCGCAGGGTTTTGAGCCAATCACGAATGCGCGCCGCAAAGACCTCGTCGTCAAGCGCCTTCCAACCTTCATCGATCAGGATCATCGTGGGCTTGCCGTCCAGACGCTCCTCGATCCGGTGGAACAGATACATCATGGTCGGCGTGCGCAACTTGGGATTTTCCAGCAGCGCGGTCATGTCAAAGCCCAGCACGCGCTGCGTCAGGTCCAGCTTGTCCTGATCATTATCGAACAGCCAAGCGTGCTCACCCTCGCCAATCCACGCCGCGAGCCGGTCCGCCAGATCGCCCGGCTGAGGGCGGCGGCTGCCCGACAGCAGTTCCTTGAAGTTGCGCAAGCGGCGAAGCGAACTGTCGTTGCTGTAAGCGGCATCGACTGCATGCGCGATCGTCGCGTCTTCCTCAGGACCTTCGGCTTTCAACAGCACTTGCAGCCAGTCGCGCAGGAACGCCCGGTTGGCCGCAGTGTCGGGGAGTGCCAGCGGGTTAAAGCCCGTCCGGTGCCCGGCGCGGATCCGGTCATAGCGCCCGCCAATCCCGCGCACGAACAGCTCCGCGCCGCGATCCTTGTCGAACAATATGGTGCGGGGCGAGAATTTCTGCGCCTGCGCGGCGAGGAAATTCATCACCACGGTCTTGCCCGAACCCGACGGCCCGATGACCGAGAAATTGCCCAGGTCGCCGTGGTGGAAATTGAAGAAAAACGGTGTCGCGCTGGTAGTTTCCAGCAAGGTGACAGCCTCACCCCAATGGTTGCCCTGCGCCTGACCCAAGGCAAAGCCGTGCAGGCTGCCAAAGCTGGCCATATTGGCGCTGGAGATCAACGCTCGGCGCACCAGATAGGCTTCATTGCCGGGAAACTGGCCCCAGAATGCGGGTTCCAGATTGGTATCCTCGCGCACTGCTATCGCACCGGTATCGGCAATCGCGGCGGCGCAGGCGGCGGTCGCATCATCAAGCAGCGCCAGATCGCGTTCGCGCACCATCACGGTCAGATGGTGATCACCAAAGCCCACCGCGCCATTGCCCAGTTCGTCACGCGCGGCCAGCATATCTGCGCGTTCAGCGGCGGCCTCCTCGTCAGCGGACTTCAGCCGGCGAATCGCAAGATCCATCCGCTCGCGCGCGGTTTGTCGTTCGGCAGGCGCATAGCTTTCAGACACGACCATCTCATACGGCAGCCGCAGCAGCCCATCGAGCAATCCAGGGCTGGTCGCCTCGGGATAATCCTTCAATCCCAGGATCGCGGAAAAATCAGGCGCGCCAGAGCCGCGCAGCTCCATAGCATCCAGCCCGAAGGATACGCGGCGATAGGGCAGCATCTGCCCGATATCGGCGTCCTGATTGGGGCGCCGCACCGGGCGCATTTCACCATTGTACAGTGCCGAAAGCAGCTCCAGCATCTCGGAATTGGTGCTGCCTTGCGGTGTCACATAATCGGCCAGCTGCGTCGCGCCGTAAGCGGTCAGTGAAGCGATCAGGCCAGTGGCCGCTGCGCGCAGGCTGCGGATGTCCTTGGGTTCGGCCTCGATCTCGGCACGGCCTTTGCGTTTCCAGCCTTTGCTCACGCGTTCGACCAGTCCCGCCTTGCCGCGTGCCGGACGGCGGATCAGCGTGATAAACTGGTCATTGACGAACAACTGGCCAGACCCCAGCCGCTCTTTCCAGCGCGCATCGATATGGCGGCTAAGCGGGTCGGCAAACTCCGCCTCCAGCGATACAGCGACCCGGCGGCGGATCACATGGTGATACAGCACAAACCGCGCATCCAGTGTCGAACGCAGCATCACCTCCCGCGTGGCGGCATGGGCGTTCAGCGCATCGGAATCCTCGGTCTCGAACAACAGGCCGGGCACCTGCAGGGCGGTCATCACCGACCCATCGCGCAGCAGCACGGTGTTCTCGTCAATCATCCGCGCATAGGGCAGGCGATCACCGGCGCGCGCTTCTTTCGCGCTCCAGGCAGCCGCTCCGTTCCACTTGCTCATACTTTCGACCCTCCCAGGCCGGCTATGCGGCGTAGCTGTTGCAGCCCCACCGCTTGAAGTTCTTCACCCGCGGGCATTTCGATACCTTGGTGATCCAAAGGTCGAAGATACGCGGTTCGCGCAGACAGGCAAAATAACCCACCGCATGCATGATCACAGCCGCCAGCAGCGCCAGCCAGCTGCCCGTGATCAGGAAAATCTCGGTCGTCACCATCCCGTTGATGATGAAATAGTTGAACGTCACGCCCGCGAACATTTGCGGGCGGGTCAACGCGCGGTGAACGGGATGGCGGACCAGCGTATTCATGTCAGCCCGCCGCGACGCCTTGAATACCGGCCACAATCGACGCTGCGCCAAACAGGATGAACACCCCGATGATCACGGTCGCGCCAAACCGCCAGTTGAGACGTCCTGTCAGCATCATAAAGCCGACCGCAGCCACCGCCATAACAGCAACCGCCGTCGCGACATTGCCCAGCAAAGTGCCTTGCAACCAGCCCAGCGCATTGACGATCGGGCCGGACCCGGCGGGATCGTTATACTGCGCAAAGGCGGCAGTGGGACTGAACAGTGCGGCCAATGCGGCCGGAATGGAAAAACGACGCTTCAAAACCAATTACTCCCCAGACTGATCGGCGCGCGAATGGTCGGATAACCGCCCCATGATCGCCGCCACATAATGTTGTGTTTCGCGAATGCGCGGAACCCCACCCGCACGCTCTACGCGCCCCGGCCCGGCATTATAGGCAGCGAGCGCTTTTTCCAAATTGCCGTCAAACCGATCAAGCTGGGCGCGCAGATAGCGCGCACCGCCTTCGAGATTGGCGAAGGGATCATCGGCATCGACGCCCAGATCGCGCGCAGTACCCGGCATCAGCTGCGCCAGACCGCGCGCGCCAACCGGCGACACAGCGCCTGCATTCCAGCGGCTTTCCTGCCAGACCAGCGCCTCGATCAAAGTCGGGCTGAGATCAAAGCGCGCCGCCAATTCAGCCACTTTGGCGCGGTAATTATCGGGAACACCCATGGCGTGCTGCGCCGTGTTGGCGACGATCCCGTCGGGCACGATCACATCGGCAGGCACTTCGGTCAAAACGACCGGCAGGGTTTCGGCCGCAGGCATGGCAAGCGGCAGCGCGGCGTCACCGCCAGCAACCCAGCGCGCACCGTCAGCATTGATTTCCAATACATCCGCCCGCGCCGGAGCGGCTGCCAACGCCGTGCAGCCAATAGCTGCGGCGAGCGCCATACGCATGAGAATCATCGACACCCTCCGTCCAGTTCCCGGCGCACACCCTACATCACAGTGGGGTGACGGGAAGCTGAATATCGCACAAGACGCTGGAAAACCAAAAAAGACGGCCCGCGTTCCCAGAGGAATGCGGGCCAGTCTCACCGATGCGGAATGTCAGCGCATCGACAGTGCAAACTAGCGTGATCGCGCAGTGCGGTCCAGACGTGCAAGGGGTCCGGTGGAAAATTAACAAAAGTTATTCTTAATCAGCGTGATAGATGAGCCAAAATCGTTTTGGGGGCTGTTTGGTCAGCGTTTTTTCAAATTTGCCATTAACGATAAAACCAGTTCGCGGCGGATTTTGATCCGCTCAGAACGGCTTACCACTTAGCCCTAAACGAACCCTGCCAAGCGGCTGCGAATGATCTGATCCGCCTCCGCCATGATCCGGTCGATCAAGTCCTTGCAGCTTGGAATGTCCGAAATCAGCCCGGCGACCATCCCACATGACCATGCGCCCGCATCCATGTCGCCTTCGGTCATGATGCGCGGATAGACGCCAGCGACCTCCTCGATGATGTCCTCGAACTTGAGGTCGGCCCCCAGTGCGCGCTCTTTTTCCAGCAGGCGTTCGACCGCATCATTGGTCATCACCCGCTCGGTATTGCGCAGCGGACGCATCACCAGCCGGGTGTCCAGCTCACTGGCGGCGACAATCGCGTGCTTCACATTTTCATGCACTGGTGCTTCCTTGGTGGCGATGAAGCGGGTGCCCATGTTCATACCGTCCGCGCCCATCGCCAGACTGGCGACCAGGCTGCGTCCATCGGCCATGCCGCCGCTGGCAACGAAGGGGATCTCCAACTCGTCAGCCGCGCGGGGCAGCAGGATCATATTGGGAATGTCATCTTCGCCGGGATGGCCGCCGCATTCAAACCCGTCGACCGACACCGCATCACAGCCGATCGACTGCGCTTTCAGGCTGTGGCGCACGCTGGTGCATTTGTGGATGACCTTGACCCCGGCATCCTTGAAGAACGGCAGTACCTGCGCCGGATTGTTGCCCGCAGTCTCGACCACTTTGACGCCGCCTTCGATAATAGTGCGGACCAGTCCGGGATAATCTGGCTGGTTGACCATCGGCAGGAAGGTCAGGTTCACGCCAAACGGCTTGTCAGTCATATCGCGGCAGCGCGCGATTTCATTTGCCAGCTTTTCCGGCGTGCCCTGCGTCAGGCCGGTGATAATGCCCAGCCCACCCGCATTGGAAACTGCGGCGGCCAGTTCGGCAAAGCCGACATAATGCATGCCGCCCTGAATAATCGGATGCTGGATGCCAAACATTTCGGTGATGCGGGTTTTCATGGGCGTGCCTCTGCTGTTGCGCGGCAACGGGTATCGGCGCGGAGAGGCGAAGTCTAGCGCCTCGCGAGCGCGTCCAGTGCGGCCAGCATCGCACCGCCGCGTTCTGTAAGGGAAAGGCCAGCGCTGCCGGTTTCGGCAAAGCCGTCACGCACCAGAAGTTCGGGTGTCATCGCGCGGTCGCCATCGGGCATGACGCGGCCATAGCGCCCGCTGTGATAGATCAGCGGCTCGATTTCGCGGCGGTCGAAATCGACCACTTCGCCCAGAAAAATTGCATGATCGCCGCCTTCATACTCAAACCGTGCGCGGCATCCGAAGCGCGCGGCATAGCCATCGATCAACGGTGCGCCCTCAGAACCATCGGCCAATTCCATACCCGCAAATTTGTCCGCGCCCGGCTTGGCAAAGCGATCAGACATGGCCTGCTGGTCAGCGGCCAGCACATGGACCGCCCAGCTGTCCGCGTCGCGGAACACCGGCAGGCTGCCGGACCGCAGCGACAGGCTCCACAAGACCATCGGCGGATCGAGGCTGACCGAGTTGAAGCTGTTGGCGGTAAGGCCAAAGGGTCGCCCCTGGTCATCGCGCGCCGTTACGATCGTCACGCCGGTCACGAAAGAACCGAGCGCGTTGCGGAAAGACTGGGGGTCGAACATCGCGTCTGCGCTAACCGCCGCTTAGCCCCAGGGCAAGCTTCAGGCGACGACTGGGGCGGCGCAATATTTCGCCAGATACTCTCCGTGTCCCGGCATATGCTGCACAAGCCATCGGATCGAGCGCTCCATCTCGTCAAATTCGGGCTTGAGAACTGTATCTTTCATGGCGTCGGCCATGGCGTTGTGCCCCTCCATATGGATGCCCTGTCCCATCATCACCGCTGCCCAACTGGTTTCCGTGAACAGCTCATCTTCCTCACGGAAAATCTGGCCGTTGCTCCGGAACAGCTCGGTCTTCTCTGTCAGGCTGGCGGGCACCTCCATCGTACGGACATAATCCCAGAACCCGGAATCGTTTCGCGCCGTGGCGTTGTAATGCAGGATGAGGAAGTCGCGGATGCGAAGATATTCCTTCGCCGTCAGCCGATTGAAGGCATCTTCCTGCGTTTGATTGATGCCATCCAGCGAAAGCAGCGCAATAAGCTTGTTGATCCCGGTGTTGACCAGATGGATCGAGGTCGATTCCAGCGGCTCCATGAAGCCTGCGGAAAGACCCAAGGCGACCACATTTTTGTTCCAGAACTTCTTGCGCCGCCCGGTGACAAACCGCAGGAAATTGGGTTCAGCCTGCGGCTTGCCCGCAAGGTTGCCGACAAGGATGTCATGCGCCTCGTCGTCATCCATGAATTCGCTGCAATAGACATGGCCGTTGCCATTGCGGTGCTGCAGCGGAACCTGCCACTGCCAGCCAGCGCGATGCGCCGTGGCGCGGGTAAAGGGCGGCGGCGGGCTGCCGTCATCGCGACCGCAGGGCAGCGCCACTGCCCGGTCACAGGGAAGATAGTGTCGCCAATCCTCATAACCGGTCTTGAGCGCCTGTTCGATAAGCAGCCCGCGAAAACCCGAGCAGTCGATAAACAGGTCGCCCGCAATAGTCTTCCCGTCATCCATCTCCAGCTTGGTGACGAAGCCGGTTTCTCCGTCCAATTGCACATCGGCTACGCGGCCTTCGCGCCGGATCACGCCGTTCTTTTCGGCAAACTGGCGCAGGAACGCGGCGTAACGCGTGGCATCAAGATGGTAGGCGTAATTGATCGGCGGCAAATCCTCGCGCTGGTAATCGTCGGTGCGCGAGAACTTGCCGAAATAGGCCGCCATGGTTTCCAGATTGAACACCTGAAGCGGGCGCGGATCGCCCGATTCGCGCAGTCGGCGCCAGATCTGGTGAAACGCAATGCCACCGATGTGATAACCGTAGGCGCCAAAGGGGTGTATATAGCTGTCGCCGACATTGCCCCAGTTTTCGAACTGGATGCCAAGCTTGAAGGTGCCTTGTGCAGCGGCCATCATCTCGGGCTCGCTGACGCCGAGCAGATTGTTAAACTCGACAAACGGCGGAATTGTCGCCTCGCCAACCCCCACAGTGCCGATCATCTCCGATTCGACCAGCGTCACGCTGACCTTCTGGCCCTCTGTCACCTTCGACAGCGCTGCTGCCGCCATCCACCCTGCGGTCCCGCCGCCCACGATTACAATACGTTCAATTGCCATGCGGCCCCCATGCCATGTCAAACCATGTGTTGCCAGACGGCAACGCATCTTGTGAACGTTCATATTGTATCTTGTGAACGCTCACAAGGCACGTTATGTTTCAAAATGAATGTAGGAATATACCTACACCACATTCTTGGGACTCAGGAGGAAACATGTCTCTAATCGCTTACCGTAGCGGTGCCGCCAAGCGCCGCATGATCGCCCTCACCTCCGCCTCGACGCTGGCGCTCGCCATGATGGCGCAGCCTGCTCTGGCCCAGGAAACGCAGGGCGACGAGGAAGAAAGCGCAGCCGGGACGCCCGAGGCCCTCGATCAGGAAAACATGATTCTAGTCACCGGTTTCCGCAAGTCGCTGCAGACAGCGCAAACCATCAAGGAAAACGCTGACACGGTTGTCGACGTGATCACCGCCGAAGACATTGGCGCGCTGGCCGACCGTTCGGTCGCCGAAGCGCTGCAGCGTGTCCCGGGCGTGAACATCGGTCGCTTTGAAAAGACCAGTGACCCCGACCGTTTCTCGGTCGAAGGCACCGGCGTCGTTATCCGCGGCCTGCCCTACGTCCGTTCGGAACTGAATGGTCGCGACATTTTCTCCGCCACAGGCGGCCGCGCTTTGGCCTTTGAAGATGTTTCCCCTGAACTGGTTGGCCGCGTTGAAGTGTACAAGAACACTACGGCAGATATGATCGAGGGGCAGATTGCCGGCCTCGTCAATCTCGTCACGCGCAAGCCACTCGACAATCCGGGGCTTCACGTCGCCGGTTCGATCGAGGCCAATTATGGCGATCTGCGTGAAGAGTGGTCGCCGACCTTCAATATCCTCGGTTCGAATACGTTCGATACCGGCGCTGGCACTTTCGGTGTGCAGCTTGCCTATTCCAATTCCAAGCTCAAGAGCCGCACCGATGCCTCGCAGGTAGCTGACCCGTGCTACCGCAACGCAGACCTGAGCGGCGGCTGCTTGCGCGTGTTTGATGTCAATTCCGGAGGCTTTGGCGAAGAGCCGAACTATCAGCCAGACGAATTCCCGCCTGCCGGGTCGGTCATCGTCCCGCAATATGCTGGTGTTCGCACCACGGATCTCGACCGCGACCGTCAGGCGATTTCTGCCGTAGGGCAGTTTGAATCGCTCGACGGCGGCTTGTTGATGACCTTCGAGTATCTGCGTTCGGAAACCAGCTTCGCGACCGAAGAATTCGCGCTGCTCGGCCGCATCGATGACGGCGTGTCCTCACCCGATCCGCGTTCCGACAGCACTTGGCAGTTCGATGAGAATGGTCAGTTCGTCAGCGGTATCCTTACTGACAATGTCGGCAATGCTTACGCTACGCCGTTTGGACTGGGCGGCATTCCGCTGGATACGCTGCGCTTCCTGCGTGATACGAAGAGCGTCACACAGGACATTTCCTTCGACATTGACACGCAGTTCACGGACCGTTTCCGCGCCAACTTTGAAGCGCAGTACGTCAAGTCCGACCTGCGCCGGGATTCCGTGTTTGGCGCAATGAGCACCTGGGCAGATATCGACCTCGATCTTTCGGGTGATACGCCGAACGTCCAGTTCATCGCTCCGCTGGGCGCGCCGGCCGATTATTTCAGCTCGGGATTCTACACGTATTACTGGTTCGGCCTCGACAGCCGCGAGAAAAACGACGGCGAGCTGTTCAGTCTGAAGGGCGATTTTGAATACGACATCAGCGATGATGGTTTCCTTAAGAAGGCACGTTTTGGCGCTCGATGGGCCGCTCGGGATCGCACGACCCGCAACACCAACTTCAGCACCTGGGGCAACCTTTCGGCACCTTGGGCTGGCCGTGGCGGCTGTGCGCCTTGGGGCGAAGGGCCGGGCTGCTTCTCCGGTCCTGGCCCCTATGTGCCTGACTGGTCAGGCTTTACTCCGGGGCGCTTCTACACAGGACTTCCCGGCCAAGAATTCGCCATCGCGGGCGGCGCTTATACCGACGACTTCCCAGACTACACTGCGCTACGCAATCCCTTCGCAGACGGCTTCCAGCGCGGTGAAGCGGGCACGCCGGTTCCGAATGGCGAAGCTTATTTCTACGGCGGTGATGATTTCCTTCAGGATTACCTCGACGGAGTCACAGACCAAGAATGGGAACAGATATCGACCTTCGGTCAGTCGCCAGAACGCTACAACCTTGGTGTAAATGGTCGCACGCGCACCTTACTGGATGGGCGCGTCGTCGCATGTGACCCGTTCTGTCCCGCCGAAATCTCCGACGTATCGGAAACGACGGCAGCGGCTTATGGTCGGCTCGACTACGGTCTTGATTTTGAAAGTGGCTGGTCAATTGGTGGCAACATCGGCCTTCGCTATGTGCAAACGACCGTAAAGAATTCGGCATTGGTTGCATTCCCCGATCCGGGGCAGTTCGATGCTGTGGAAAATGGTGGCAATGGCGATGGCGTTGTCCAGCCGGTGGAAATTACTGATAGCTGCATCGGTGCAGGCGGTGCCGCACCACAGCGGTTATATTGTGACCTGACTGGCGCTCGCCTGGCCGAATTCGCTTCGCTCTATACGGGAGAAGTAATTCCCGACAACCGCGACATCAAGTTCGACCACTGGTTGCCGAGCTTCAACATCAGGCTCGACAGCGGAACCGGGATCGTCATTCGCGGTGCAGTGTCGAAAGGCATTTCGCGCCCTGACCTGCAGCTGTTCAATGCAGGTGGTGCATTTGGCTTTAGCGGGCGGGTCGATAGCGGTCCGCTGCTGAGCATTTCGACCGGCAACCGCAACCTTCTGCCAATTCAATCGTGGAACTACGACCTGTCTGCCGAATGGTATTTCGACGATGTCGGCTCGCTCACTGCGGCGATATTCGCAAAGGATATCAAGGGTATCGTGACGACAGGCACGGGTGTGGTGAATTACACAGCGCCCAGCGGCATGTCGCAGGATGTCATTATCAACGGCCCCGCCAACGATCTCAGCGGCGTGCTGAAAGGCTTCGAAATTGCCTACCAGCAATCCTATGACTTCCTGCCGGGCCTCCTCGGCGGCTTGGGTTCGCAATTGTCATATACCTATGTGGATGGCTCTGACTTTTCTAACCCGAATCTGTCGGCAATCGGTTCGCCTTCTGTCGCCTCTGGTGGCCAACCTCTGAACGGTGGTCCGTTTGTAAGTGGGCAGCCGTTGGCCGGTATTTCGAAGCATACCGTCAACGCGGTGGTGTTCTACGAGCGCGGACCGCTATCGGCCCGTGCAGCCTACAACTGGCGTTCTGACTTCCTGATCACTCCGCGAGACGATATTTTCCCGTTCTCGCCAATTTGGCAGGAGGGTGGCGGTCAGCTTGACGGATCGATCTTCTTTGCTGTGAGTGACCAGTTGAAGCTCGGCGTCCAAGGCGTGAACCTGCTCGATGAAGTCACGCAGACTTCGCAGGTGATCGATTATGATGGCACTCGGATCACACGCTCGGCGTTCCGCAACGATCGCCGCTTTACCTTCATCGCTCGCTTCGACTTCTGAGGAAGCGAACGCACATGGTAGTTCTGGAAAGGGCTCTGGTCGCAAGACTGGGGCCCTTTTCTGATGATCAACCGATGGCTATGGATGCGCACTTGCCGAGGCAGGGGATTGGGCCGCGCGTCCGATTGCATCCCCTGCCACAGTCGGTAAAGTCGCTGTCACGGTCAATAAACCAGGGATTTTGAGGCATGGGCCGACGGCGTCAAGCGGTCACCATCAAGCATGTCGCAGCCGATGCAGGTGTTTCACTGCAGACGGTCAGCCGCGTCATCAACAATGAACCAAATGTCCGCCCGGCGATGAAGGAGCGGGTGCGCGCTTCTATCGACAAGCTTGGCTATACCCCTTCGATCGCGGCGCAGCGGATGAGCGGATCGCGGTCCTACCTTATTCTGGCGATTAACGACCGCGAGCGCACGATTGCCGATTGGCGCGCGCGGCAGGGTACGGACTGGGTCGATCAGATGTTGCTGGGCGGGATGCTCACCTGCGCCGAACATGGCTATCGCATGATCGTGGAACTGGTCGATACGCATAACGACCATGTTGAGCGTGAACTGGGTGCAGCGCTGACCGCCTTGCAGCCCGATGGGGTGATCCTGACCCCGCCGCATTCAGAGAACCCGCTGATCACCGGACTGCTGGCCGAACGCGGTATTCCCTTTGCGCGGATCGGCTCGATTGCGCCGGGACCGGGTATCGCGATGACGATGGATGATGAACATTCCGCTCGGATCGCGACCGAACATCTGATTGCGCTGGGCCATCGCCGGGTGGGCTTTATCGCTGGTCCGGAAGACTACAGCCTGTCGGGTTGGCGTATCGAAGGTTGGCAACAGGGGATGGACGCGGCCGGATTGCCGCATGACGATCTTTGTGAGCGCGGTGACTTTGGCTATGAATCCGGGCGCGAGGCGGCGCGCCGCCTGCTCGATCTGGCCGACCCGGCCACCGCCATCATTGCCAGCAGCGATCAGATGACACTGGCCATGCTTGAACTCGCACGCGAACGCGGCCTCAGCGTGCCGGACGATCTCTCGCTGGTCAGTTTCGACAACACGCCGATTGTGCGCTTTTCCAACCCGCCGCTGACCGCGGTCGATCAGCCGATTGCCGCAACCATAGCGCGCGCTGTCGAACTGCTGATCACGCATCGCGGTAAGCCGCAGACGGACCAGCCGATCGTGGTCAGCGGCGCGCTGGTCAAGCGCGGCTCGTGCGGACCAGCGGCGCACGCATGACAGCGGCAAACGCGGCTTCCCAGCCGCAGCAATCGCGGCGCTTCCTTCTGCTCTATGCGCTCGCCGTGGCGGGCGGCGCAGTGGCCTATGTCCCCTTCCTCACAATCCTGCTGCCGGTCCAGGTTGCGGCCTTTGATAGCGGATCGGCGGTAAAACTGCTGGGCTTGCTGGCCTTTGCCGGAGCCATCGCGGCAAGCCTGGCAAACATCGGATTTGGCTGGCTGAGCGATTTGAGCGGCGTGCGCCGTCCGTGGATCGCTGCCGGAGCGGTGCTGTCAGGCGTGCTGCTGTCAGCGATGCGGCTGGTGGAGGACACAACTACCCTGATCGCGCTGATCATCGCCTGGCAATTTGCGCTCAACATGATGCTGGCACCGCTGGCGGCATGGGCGGGCGACAGCGTGCCAGATGCGCAGAAAGGCATGCTGGGCGGATTGCTGGCCATTGCCCCAGCCATGGGGGCGCTATCGGGCGCGCTGGTCACTATCCCCGGCTTTGCAGTAACCGAGGTCCGCCCGATGGTGGTGGCGGGATTGGTGGCGGCCATGGTCTTGCCTGTCCTGATCTTCGGCAACCCCCGGCCCATGCCAGCGCTGATGGACAAGTCAGCGCCGCGCGCCGCCACCACCCGTCCGCGCGGCACCGCTGCGCGGATGTGGCTGGCACGTCTGCTGGTGCAAATTGCCGAGGCGGCGCTGTTTGCCTATCTGCTGATCTGGTTTCGCAGTGTCGATGCTGAATTTGGCGACAATGATACGGCCATCCTGTTTGCGATTGTGTTGGCGCTGGCGGTCCCGCTGGCCCTGTTGGCAGGGCGCTGGTCCGACCGTGCGGAGCGTCCGGTGCTGCCGCTAACCATCGGGTCGGGCATCGGCGCATTCGGTCTGGTGGTCATGGGTCTGGCCCCCAGCCTGACCATCGCAATTGCCGGTTATGTCGTGTTCGGACTGGCGACCAGCGTGTTTCTGGCACTCCATTCCAGCCAGACATTGCGTGTTCTGCCGTCACCGCGAACACGGGGCCGCGATCTTGGCGTATTCAACCTGACCAACACTGTGCCATCGCTGATCATGCCGTGGCTGACACTGGCCCTGGTGCCGGTCTTCGGCTTCGACGCGTTGTTTATGGTCCTTGCCGCGCTTTCCGTGGTGGCGTGCATCCTGTTGATGACACTGCAACGCCGCATATAGCGGCTTGCTTTAAGCCTTGAAGCATGGCACTTCCTCTCTGTTGAGAACGTTCCCAAGCATTATGGGGCGTCGGAGGGGATTTAAGATGAACGTGCGCCTGTGGCTCTCGGTGGCAACTATTGCATTGGGTGGTTGCGCAACGCTTCCTGCTCCGGTCGCAGACACATCAGCTCCGGTGCTGGTTGCCGATGCGGGCGCAGCGGCGGCCAATGTTGCGGCCTGGCCTCAGGCCCGCAGCCCATCGGCAATTACTGACCCGGCCACCGAAGCCGCCATCGGCGCGCTGATCGCGCGCATGACGCTGGAGCAGAAGGTCGGCCAGCTGATTCAGGCCGATATCTCTGCAATCACCCCCGCCGATCTTGAACGCTATCCGCTCGGATCGCTGCTCGCAGGCGGCAATAGCGGCCCGTATGGCGATGAACGCGGCAGCGCCGCCGACTGGGACCGCATGGTGCGCGAATTCCGCGCAGTGTCGGCCCGGCCCGGCGCCGATGGCGTTTCGATCCCGCTACTGTTCGGCGTCGATGCCGTTCACGGTCACAACAACATTCCCGGTGCCACGCTTTTCCCGCACAATGTCGGGCTTGGCGCAGCGCGCGACAGCGATCTGATCCGCCGCATCGGTGCGGTAACCGCCGCAGAGATTGCCGGCAGCGGCATCGAATGGACTTTTGCCCCCACGCTTGCGGTTCCGCAGGATCTGCGCTGGGGCCGCGCCTATGAAGGCTATTCCTCCGATCCAGCCATTGTCGCCGATTACAGCCGCGCGATGGTCGATGGCTTGCAGGGCACACTGGTCGCTGGCCAGCAGCTGGCTAACACCAAGGTGGCCGCGACCGCCAAGCATTTTCTTGCCGATGGCGGCACTGAAAAGGGCCAGGATCAGGGCGACGCGCAGATTTCCGAAGCGGAACTTGTGCGCATCCACGCCGCCGGTTATCCCCCTGCAATCGATGCCGGAGTGCTCACCGTGATGGCCAGCTTCTCCAGCTGGAACGGGATCAAGAACCACGGCAATCGGACGCTGCTGACCGAGGTGCTGAAGGACCGGATGGGCTTTGCCGGACTGGTGGTCGGTGACTGGAACGGCCACGGACAGATCGCCGGGTGCAGCAACACCGATTGCCCGCAATCTATCAACGCCGGGCTCGATCTGTTCATGGCCCCGGATTCGTGGAAGCCATTGTACGAATCCACTCTGGCCCATGCCCGCAGCGGAGCAATTCCGATGACGCGGGTCGAAGATGCGGTGCGCCGCATTCTGCGCGTGAAATACAAGCTGGGACTGATGGACGGTCAGCCCAATGATCGCGGCAATCACGCGGTAGTGGGCGCGCCCGAACATCTCGCGGTTGCGCGCGAAGCGGTGGCAAAGTCGCTGGTCCTGCTGAAGAACGCCGGGTCAGTGCTGCCGATAAAGCCGGGCGCAAAGGTCATGGTAACGGGTCCGGGCGCGGACAGCATGGCGATGCAATCGGGCGGCTGGACCGTCAGCTGGCAGGGCACTGATGTGACGCGGGAAGATTTCCCCAATGGCCAGACCATCTGGGAAGGGCTGCGTGATGCGGTCGGCGAAGCGGGCGGCACTGCCAGCCTGTCGACTGACGGCAGCATTACCCAGCGCCCCGATGTCGCCATCGTGGTGTTTGGCGAAACACCATATGCAGAATTTCAGGGCGACGTCCCGCATCTCGACTTCACCGGCGATGGCGAGACCCAGATTGCCGCGCTCAAGGCGCAGGGCATTCCCGTGGTTGCCGTGTTTCTCTCAGGCCGCCCAATGTTCGTTGGTCCCGAACTGACCGCTGCCGACGCATTTGTCGCCGCATGGTTGCCCGGATCGCAAGGCGCGGGTGTGGCCGATGTCCTGGTCGCTGGAAAAACCGGCACCTCGCCGCGTGACTTTACTGGCGCGCTGTCCTTCGCATGGCCAGCAGGTTGCGAGCCGGATGCTGCAACGCTGTTCCCATTGGGCTTTGGCGGCAATTATGCCGCTGCCCCGACGGTACCCATGCTGACAACCGAATGCGCCTTGTCAGCCGCCGGGGCCGATGGCGGGCTGGCGCTGTATGACCGCGGGCTGGAAGCCGGAATCGAAGCCATTGCCGCTGGCACTGTCTTCCCCAATCTCGCGGGCCGCGTGCAGAACCTCACCGTGGCCGGTTTCGACGTTGCCGCGCAGGAAGATGCCCGCAGGTTCACCTGGACTGGTCCGGCATCGCTGGCGCTGGGCTGGACGGCGCAGCCGCTGCCCGCAACCGGCGCACTCGAATTGCAATATCAAGTGGCCGACGCCCCGCGCGCTCCGGTCACGCTGGCGGCAGCCGACAGCAATGCCAAGGGCACTGTCGACCTGACCGCATCGCTGGCACTGGCGGCGGGCAAAGGCTGGCGCACGATGCAGGTCCCACTGGCCTGCCTGACCGATGACAGCCAGCTGGACGGGATAGCGCTTGCCAGCGACTCCGCATTCGTATTCGACATGGTATCCATGCGGATTGTCGCGCAGGCAAATGAAACGGATTGCACCGGCCCGTTCTGAGGCTGGGCATGGGAGGGAATAGAACATGGCAATAGCACCCGGCGTCGCGAGCAGTACCGACCCGAACCCCGTAATAGATGAAGCCGCGCCGATCGATGCGCCGGGCCTGAACTATTTCGTGTTCGGCCTGTTCTTCATCTTCGGTGGCATCACCTCGCTGAACGATGTGATCATTCCGAAGCTGAAAGAGCTGTTTACGCTCAATTACACTCAGGCGATGCTGGTGCAGTTCTGCTTCTTTGCAGCCTATGCCATCGTCGGCATTCCCGGCGCTCAGCTGGTCAAGAAAATCGGCTATATGCGCGGCGCTGTCGCTGGCCTGCTGACCATGATGGCGGGTTGCCTGCTGTTTATTCCTGCCAGCCAGACGGCGACTTATGGCGTGTTCCTGTTCGCCTATTTCATCCTCGCTGTTGGCGTGGTGCTGGTTCAGATTGTCGCCAATCCGCTGATCAGCCTGCTCGGCCCGGCAAAGACCACGCACAGCCGCCTTACCTTTGCGCAGGCATTCAACTCGCTGGGCACCACGATCTTCCCGTATTTCGGTGCGATTCTGATCCTTGGCGGGCTGGCGACAGTTACCGCCGACCAGCTATCGGGGGCCGAGCTTGACGCGTATCGCACGGCGGAGAGCCAAGCGATCGTGAACGGCTATCTCGGCCTTGCGATTGCCATCGGCGTCGTCGCAATGGTGGTGTGGTTGTTCCGCAACCGCCTGAAAGGCGAACAGCACGAAGCCAGCAGCTTTGTTGACGGTCTGGCCCTGCTCAAGCGTCCGCGCTTCGGTTACGGCGCCCTGTGCATCTTCCTCTATGTCGGGGCAGAAGTCGCAATCGGTTCGATCATCGTCAATTACCTGATGCAGACCGAGGTCCTGAACCTTCCCGAACAGGCAGCTGGCAAGCTGATTACGCTGTACTGGGGCGGCGCCTTGGTGGGCCGTTTCATCGGCTCTGCTCTGCTCCGCGCTGTCAGCCCGGGTCTGTTGCTGGCCACCGTTGCCACAGGCGCGATCACCCTAGTTGCGATCTCCGCCAACTCGACCGGCGAACTGGCGGGCTATACCCTGCTGGCAGTCGGCCTGATGAATGCGATCATGTTCCCGACGATCTTCTCGCTGGCGTGCGAGAAGCTGGGGCCGCGTGCGGCCGATGGTTCGGGTATTATCAATGTGGCAATCTGCGGGGGTGCCATCGTACCGCTGCTGTTCGGTGTGCTGGCCGATGCTTCGGGAAGCCTGGCGTTTGCCCTGATCCTGCCCGCCATCTGCTATGCGATCATCGCCGGTTTCGGGTTTTACGCCCGCCGCCCGGCCTGATCAGCACTTCGCGCTGCTGCAGCGCACAATTTCGGGGGTTCGCAAGGCGGCTTTGGTCTGCCATGCGGACCCCCGAACTTTTCAGCCGACCAGAGGACACCTCGCATGACCGACGCCGAACTCGCCGCGCATCTCGCCGATCAGGCCGGGCGCATCCTGATCCAGGTACGCGATTCCGGCATGTTCGAAGGGAAATCGCTGGGCAAGGCAGGCGATCAGACCGCCAACCAGTTCCTCGTCCACGCACTGGTCCAGCAACGTCCCGATGACGGTCTGCTGTCCGAAGAGGCCAAGGACACCGACGCACGGCTGGCGAAAAGCCGCGTGTGGGTTGTCGATCCGGTCGACGGCACCCGCGAATATGGCGAAGCGCGCACCGACTGGGCGGTTCATGTCGCACTGTGCGTGGACGGCCATCCGACAATCGGTGCAGTCGCCCTGCCCGGTCTAGATCTGGTCCTACGCACCGACCGGCCCAGTGAAGTGCCTGCAGCCGCTGCGAAGCCGCGCATGGTGGTCAGCCGCACGCGTCCGGCACCTGAAGCTGTGGCGGTTGCCGAAGCTATCGATGCCGAACTGGTCGGCATGGGTTCTGCGGGCGCCAAGGCGATGGCGGTGGTGCGCGGCGAGGCGGAAATCTACCTTCACACTGGCGGCCAGTATGAATGGGACAGCGCCGCCCCGGCAGCGGTGGCATTGGCGCATGGCCTGCACGCCAGCCGCGTCGACGGCAGCCCGCTAAACTACAACCAAGCCGATACTTACATGCCCGACCTGCTGATCTGCCGCCCCGAATGGGCCGAGCGGGTGCTGGCTGAAGTGGCCAAGCTCTCCGCCTAATCCTCTGCCATTGCCAGCACTTGCTGCGCGCGGGACAGGTGCGGGCGGTCAAGCATTCCGCCCTTCCAGCCGATAGTCCCTGCATCGGGATTGGCGGCAAACAACGCCACGATCTCACGCGCCTCGGCCAGTTCGTCCGAGCTGGGCGAAAACGCCGCATTGATCACTTCGACCTGCGCCGGATGGATTGCCAACATCCCGCGATACCCTTCGCGCCGCACCTGCGTGGCGCGCGCTTTCAGCGTGTCGAGATCGCGGAAATTGGTATCGATAGTCTCAACCGGCAGCACCTGTGCCGCCGCTGCGCCCAGCAGGCACAGGCTGCGCGCCAGTTGATAGGTAAAGGCAAATTCGCCATCGGGTCCGCGATTGGTCTGCGCTCCTATGGAGTCCGCCAGATCCTCGGCGCCCCAGGTCATCGCCACCAGGCGCGGCGCTCCGGCGTAATCGCCCGTGGTGAACATCGCAGTCGCAGTTTCTGTCACCAGCGCGATTACCGGAGTTGAACCCGGCGCGATGCCGTGCAAGCTTTCCAGCTTGGTCAGCATCGCATCCAGCGCCTCGACATCGCTGCGCCCACTGGCTTTGGGCAGCATGATGCCGCCCGGCGCAGCGGCCATGATCGCCGCCAGATCGGCCTGCGTGTGCGGCCCGTCGAGCGGATTGACCCGCACCCACAACCGCACCCGCTCGGCGGCGGTCTTGGCGGCGAGAAACGCGTGAATGGCAGTGCGCGCGGCGGGCTTGTTCGCCTCGGTCACTGCATCTTCGAGATCGAAAATCACAATGTCCGCCGCGCCAACCGCCGCCTTGATCATCTTCTTGTCGCTGTCACCGGGGGCGAACAGCCAGCTGCGCATTTTGGATGGAAGCTTGGCGGAATGGGTCAAGGCGGGCCTTCTCTATTGCTGGAAACGGACGGCTTATTTGAGGCGCTTTGCGATGCTGGCGTCAAGCGCTTCTCGCCAATGCAGGCGGAAAAGGGTTCCGTCAGGGTACATTGCTCGTACAAGACGCATGGTGTTTTCGTGCAAGGAGTGTGATTGGTGAGACTGAGCCTGTCCAATGGGCCATATGCGATGGAAGTGGACCCGCAGCACGGCGGTTCTGTGACGATGCTGGGTTGGCAGGATCAGCGCATTTTCCGGCCGCATACGGGCAATGGCGTTCTGGGCAGCAGCTGCTTTCCGCTTGTGCCCTTCTCCAACCGTATCGCTGGGTCCCGTTTCGCATTTAGCGATACTTCAGTTCAATTGCAGCCGAACCACCCGGAGGAGGCTGGGGAGCCGGTGCTGCACGGCTTCGGCTGGGTCGCATCGTGGGACATTGTGGAAGCTGAGAGCGACCGTGCAGTATTGCGGTTGGAACACAGCGCCGACCAATGGCCGTGGGACTTCTGCGCCGAGCACAGCCTTTCGCTCTGCGCTGACCATGCATTTTTTGGACTGCGGATCGAAAACCGTTCGGACCGACCTATGCCCGCCGGTCTGGGTTTCCATCCCTATTTTCCGCGCTCTGCCAACACCGTCTATCACGGCCTGCACCGCGGCGAGTGGGCCAATGATGCGCAGTGCCTGCCCACCGCTCTGGACGATCGCGCTGCACCAATTGACTGGTGGAACGGCGCGCCGGTGGGCACTCGCAGCGTCGATACGGTCTATACCGCGCGCAGCGGCCCGCTTACCATCAGCTGGCCCGACCGCAATCTGGCGGCTGTGATCGAGCCTTCGCCCGACCTTGCCTTCACAACAGTCTATGTCCCGGATGGCGAGGAATTTTTCTGCGCCGAGCCGGTGACGCATATGACCGATGCCTTTAATCGCTCCGGCCACAATGCCGGGACCAGAGTGCTGGCTCCGGGAGAAGTCTGGTCAGTGTCGATGGTGGTCCGGGCTGGACGCCTCGCCGATCAATAGACCTGCGTCACTGGCGCGCCCAAAACCTCACGCAGAGCGGCTTCGCGGCCCCGGCGCATCACCACCACGACAGAACCGCCAAACCCCGCCCCGGTCATCCGAGCGCCGCCCTCTGTGCCTACGAAGTGATCCACCTTTGCAACCAGCGCGTCGACTTCCGATACGCTGACCTCGAACAGATCGCGCAGTGACGCGTGACCTTCACGCAAAGTAGCGCCAAAACCCTTCAGATCGCCAGCAGCCATCGCCTGATGCGCGCGGTTCACACGGGCGATTTCGCCCACTACATGGGCGGCGCGTTTGGCAGCGCCCTGGGGCAATTGCGCCTGCGCCAGCTGTTCCGCCGTCACATCACGCAGAGACATCACCCCGAGCGCCTCCGCTGCCGCCTCGCATTGCGCGCGCCGGGCGTTGTATTCGCCATCGACCAGCCCGCGAGTGACTCCGCTGTCGACCACCATGATAGCCCAGTCCTTGGGGATCGCGCGCAAGTCGAACGACAAATCGCGGCAATCGAGCAGCATTGCGTGGCCGGGCTGACCTGCAGCGACCGCCATCTGGTCCATGATGCCGCAGGCGACGCCGGCATAATCATGCTCAGTCCGTAGTGCCATCAGCGCCAGCGTGCGCGAGTGTTGCGTGGTGCCGCTAGCAGCCGCAAATGCCCTGCCCAGCGCGATGCAGAGCGAGGCGGATGACGACAGCCCCGATCCGCGCGGCAGATCGCCGCTGATTGCCAGCCTTATGCCCGGCAGCGGCGATAGCCATTGCGCAGCCATGCCGCGCACATAGGATCGCCAATCGGGATCGGCGGGGTTTTGCGGCGCTGCGGGATCGAACGAATCATGCGCGCTGAAATCAGCAGCAAAAGCGTGGATTTGGCTGTCCTCGCCAGGCCCCCACGCCACCGCCGTACCCTGCTGGACAGGCATCGGGAGCACCAACCCGTCATTGTAATCGACATGTTCGCCAATCAGATTGACCCGTCCCGGCGCGAAGGCCACCCCGCTCGGATCGCAGCCAAATTGCTTCACGAATGCCGCCTGCGCTGCCGCAATTGCCGCGGCGCTCATGCCAGCACCTCCCGCAACCGCTGGGCCGCCGCTTCAGGCGTCAGGTCGCGCTGGGTCTCGGCGAGCAATTCGAAGCCGACCATATGCTTGCGGATCTCTGCCGAGCGTAGCAGCGGCGGCAGGAAATGCGCATGCAGCCGCCAATGCCCGCTGTCCTCTCCGGCCCCATGCGGCGCGCCGTGCCAGCCCATCGAATAAGGGAAATCGGTGTCGAACAGCGCATCATAGGCTGGCAGCAACTGACCCAGCAATTCCGCCAATGCGCCGCGCCCGGCCCCGTCAAGATCCTCCAGCCGCCGCACATCCCCGCGCGCAGTAACCAGCGTTTCAAATGGCCATGCAGCCCAGTGCGGCACAACCGCCAGCCAGTGATCGTTGGACACTACCACCCGCGCACCAGCCGCATCTTCCGCCGCCGCCACCGCATCCAGCAGCACTGCACCATGCTCGCCATGATAAGCGCGCTGGCAGTCATCCTCTCGATCTGCGATGGAAGGGACGAAATCGCCCGCCCAGACCTGACCATGTGGATGCGGCGAGGATGCGCCCATCATCGCGCCCTTGTTCTCGAAAATCTGGACATGCGCCCAGCGCTCGCCAAGCTCCGCAGACAGCGCGCACCAGCCGTCGATCACTGCGCGCCGACCAGCATCATCCAGCCGCGCCAACGTCTGCGAATGGTCGGGGCTGTAGCATATCACCCGCGCTTCACCGCGTGCAGGTTCCTCGCGAAGGACGCCGCCATCCATCGCGGGGGCACTGTCATCAAGCAGCGCGGGAAAGTCGTTTGGAAAGACAAATGTCCCGGAATAATCCGGGTTTGCTGCGCCGCCCACTCGTGCATTTCCGGGGCAGAGGTAGCAATCAGCATCATGGCTGCGGCGCTCGGCGGTCCCCACCGCTTTGCGCTCGCCCTGCCACGGACGTTTCATCCGCTGCGGGCTGACCAGCACCCACTCCCCTGTCAGGCGGTTGAGGCGGCGATGCGGCAGGTCACGGGTCATGGGAGAGCTTTCAAATGGAAGATCAGCGCGCTTTCGGCAGCGAGTGCGGGGACCGGCAGCCCGGCCTGCGCCAGCCAGCTGCCGGTGAAGCGCTGGGGCGTATCGCGCATTGCGGCAAATGCGGGCGCAGCGCGCGGGGTCAGCACACCGCTCTGGCCAGCATGCCGCAGCAAGGATACATCCCAATCGCGTCCAACGGCAAATGGCAGCGCAATAGGCTGCGCGCGCCGGTCACCGCCGTGGTCGCGGCGGATGAGCCACAGCAGCAATTCATCCTCGCTCCCCTGCGCCTGCCAGACCAGCCCGTCACCAGCTTCGCCCAGATAAACGCGTCCAGCATGAACCACTACACGCCACTGTTTGTAAAAGGCGATCCACGCGGCAAGCCTTTCGCGCTCGCGGCTGTCCATCGCGGCAGGATCCATCTCCACCCCGAAGTGCCCCTGGCACGCAATAGCGGCGCGGAAATCGAGTGACTGCACGCGCCCGGTTGCGTGGCTGGGGCTGGCACCGACATGCGCGCCCATCGTCTCGGGCGGCATAAAGGCCAGAAAGCCGCGCTGCATCCCGATGCGGGCCACTGCGTCAATATTGTCGCTGGTCCAGAACCGGTGCGTGTATTGCGCGATGCCAGCGTCGATCCGCCCGCCCCCGCCCGCGCAGCTTTCAATCTCGACCCCGGGATGTGCCGCACGCAGCCGCGCCAGCAACGCATGGGTTCCGCGCACCTGCTTCGCGCCGCCAGAGGGCGCATGGTCGCGGTTGTGGTCCCATTTGAGGTAGGAAATCCTCGCTTCGGTCAGCAGGCTGTCAATCTGAGCGAACAGATTATCCTGCACATCGGCGCGGCGCATATCCAACACCAGTTGATTGCGCGCCGTTGGCTGTTCGCGCTCCTGTAATGCAAGCACCCAATCGGGATGCGCGCGGTAAAGATCGCTGTAGGGATTGACCATTTCAGGTTCCACCCACAGCCCGAACTGCATCCCAAGGTCCGTGACTCTCTGCGCAATCGGGGCGAGTCCGCTGGGATATTTCGCCGGATCGGGGGTCCAGTCACCCAGTCCGGCCATGTCATTATTGCGTCCGCGAAACCAGCCATCGTCCAGCACGAAACGTTCGATGCCCAGCTTGGCACCTGCCTCGGCCAATTCGCCGATCCGCGTCTCGTCATGCGCGAAATAGCAAGCTTCCCAGCTGTTGAGATGCACAGGGCGCGGTGTCATCGCACCATCTGGCCAGTCGATCCGCTCGCGCACCGCACCGTGCATTTGCGACATCGCGCCGTTGCGGCCCTTTGTGGACAGGGCAACCAGGACCGGCGGTGCGGCATAAGTTTCGCCGGGGGCGAGCGCGGATTCGCCGGCTTGCAACACCGCCTCTGCCATGCAGGTCCAGAACCCCTCGTCATCGCGCTCGATCAACAGCCGCGCATCACCCGACCATGCCAATTGCAGCGCGGTGGTCTGGCCGCTGTGCCACCCGCTATCCTCGCCCAGCACATAGCAGCCACACGGCCCGCCATGTCCCGGCAAGCCGCGCCGGGTTTCGCGCACCCAGCCATGCGCGGGCATCGTCTCACGGCATTCGCTGAACTCGGCATTGTGCCGCCCGCGCCACGAGATGATCTCGCGCGATCCAGCGGGAAGTGGCAGAGTTGCGCTCGCCAGGCGGTCCACAATAACGGTCGTGTCAGAGTTGTTGGTGAGTTGCGTACTGACTTCGAGCGCGCCACTGGCTGCAACGCGGAAGGCCACCGCGCATTCGACCCTCGACACGGTATCGCAAAGCGTCAGGGACAGCTGCGCATCGTCTTGCTCAACCGCACATTGTTCAAAAGCCAGCGGTATTGCTTTGCCATCTTCGCCCCGCAGCGCCGCCGCTGCTGGACCAAACCAACCAAGCCCGCCAACCGGCAGCAGTCCTATCGCATGGTCGCCCTCCAGCGAGAACGTCGCCGCGCCGCGCAATGCGGCCAGCTTGGGCAGCTCGCCCGGATCGACCCGCGCACCAAGGTGCCGCCAGACCGGCTGCGCCCCGTCCCGCCGCTCAAGCACCAGGCTCCATTCGGGGCCATGCAATGCAGCAAGATCAGCGGGTTTCATGGTGCCTATTCAGACCGCTTTGCCCGCGTCCTCAGGTCCCTCTTGACCGCGGAACAGCGCCAGCCCGATCCACTCGGCACGGCGGCCCATTACAAAGCGGTTGAACGCCAGCGCCGCCGCGACCGAGGTGAACAGCGTGACCACCATAAAGTCGATGTAATGCAGCGAAATGACGTTCGCCTCCTGCAATTTGAAGCTGTACAGCGCGTACAGCCCGATGCCCCAGACCACGCCCGCAATCGCCGCGCGGGCGGACACGCCGCGGAACAATAGTCCGACGATAAAGGCCGACAGGATCGGCATCGACGACAGCCCATTAAGTTGTTGCAGCAGATTGATGATGCTTTCAGCATTCATGTAAACCGGCACCATCAGCAGCGCGAGCCCGGTCGCCAGCACACTCATGGCCGCGCCCAGTTTCCAGTGATTGGCGACCTTGCCGATAAACTGCTCGTGGAAATCAACCGAATACAGCGCAACAGTGGAGTTGAGCACGGCGCTGAATGTGGTGATCACCGCCGCCGCCACCATCGCGGCAAAGGCGCCGGACAGCCATACTGGCAGCACTTCGGCAACCAGCCGCCCATAGGCTGCATCGCCGATGTCTCCGAACAGCTTATATGCCACCACGCCGGGGATTACGACGATGGGCGGGACCACCAGAATACGCACGGCGGCTGCGACGAACACGCCCTTGCGCGCTTCCTGTACTGTGGGGGCAGCCATCGCCTTTTGCGTGATGTTCTGATTGGTTGACCAATAGAAGATCTGGATAAATGCCATGCCGGTGAACAGCGTGTGGAACGGGATCGGACTGTCCGCTGCGCCCACCATGCTCAACCGTTCTGCCGGGACGCCTGTGACAATATCGAAATCCACCGCAGCCAGCGCCAGAAAGACGATCAGCAGCGCCAGCGCCAGAATGCCAATGCCAGAGAAGGTGTCCATAACCGCCACAGCGCGCAGGCCGCCGAAGATCGTATAACCCGCCGCAACCACGGCCAGCCCGATGGCAAACGTCATCAGTGGCACCTGATCCCCGAACAACGATTGCAGGAACAGCCCACCCGAATACAGCGCAGCAGGCAGATAAATCAGGATATTGCCCAGCAGAAAAATCGCAGAGATCAGAGTGCGGATCGAACGCCCGTCATAGCGGCGCTCCAGCAGCTCGGTCACAGTGGTGCAATTGTAGCGATAATACAGCGGCACAAATACAAAGGCGAGCGCCATCAGGCCGATGAAACCGGCGATTTCCCACCAGGCGAGCAGCATCATCTGATTGCCGTTCATGCCCACCAATTGGTCGGTCGAAAGATTGGTCAGCGTGATCGAACCGGCGACGAAGAACCAGCTCAGCCCCTTGCCCGCCAGATAGACGTCTTTTTCGGAACCATCGTGCTTGGCGCTGCGGACTTTCCACCAGGTCAGCAATGCGACGGCCACTGTCAGGCTGACGAATACGGCGATCTGAATCGCACTTCCAAATTGCGCAGTGTCGCCGCTCATTGCCGTAATTCTCCCGATCCCAAATCGCTGCCTAAACGCGGCAGGGCGAATTGCAAACTGCGATTGCGGCGATGGCGGCGGGGCGAGAGCTATTGACGCGTTTCGCAGCTTGGCCGATCTGCCGGTGATGGACCGTCCCGACACCGCGATGCGCCTTGGCGTGTGCTATTATCCCGAGCATTGGCCGGAGGACTGCTGGGCACAGGATGCAGCGCTGATGAGGGCCAGCGGCCTCACCCGCGTGCGTATCGGCGAGTTCGCCTGGAGCCGGATAGAGCCGGAGCCGAGACGCTTCGAATGGGATTGGCTGGACCGCGCGATTGCTGTGCTGGCGGATGCCGGATTGGGCATTATTCTGGGCACCCCGACGGCCACACCGCCCAAGTGGCTGGTTGACCGGATGCCCGACATGATCGCCGTGGACCGCGATGGCAAACCGCGCGGCTTCGGATCGCGGCGGCACTATTGCTTCAGCCATGCAGGCTACCGCGCAGAGGCGGCGCGGATCACCACCGCGCTGGCACAGCGATATGGCGAGCACCCTGCGGTGGTGTGCTGGCAGACCGACAATGAATATGGCTGCCATGACACGGTGCAGAGCTTCTCCGCCGCAGCCCGCGATGCGTTTCGCCTCTGGCTGGCGGAGCGCTACGGCACGATTGCGACGCTGAACGCGGCTTGGGGCAATGTCTTCTGGAGTATGGAATACCGCGCCTTTGACAAGATAGAGCTGCCCAACCTGACTGTAACCGAGGGCAATCCAGCGCATTGGCTGGCGTTCCGCCGGTTCTCATCGGATCAGGTGGTGTCCTTCAACCGTGCACAGGTGGACATTCTGCGCCGTCATTCACCGGGCCGTGACATCACGCACAATGCGATGGGTTTCTACACCGGCTTTGACCATCACGATCTGGCGCAGGATCTCGATGTGCTGGGCTGGGACAGCTACCCACTGGGCTTTCTGGAACAGTTCCGCTTCACTGCGCAGGAGAAGCGCGATTTCGCGCGGCAGGGTCATCCCGATATCGCCGCCTTCCACCACGATCTCTATCGCGGCTGTGCCAAAGACGGGCGCTGGTCGGTTCTGGAACAGCAGCCCGGCCCGGTAAACTGGGCGCGCCACAATCCTGCGCCGCTGTCCGGCATGGTGCGGCTGTGGACGCTGGAGGCGCTGGCGCATGGGGCGGAGCTGGTCAGCTATTTCCGCTGGCGGCAATTCCCCATGGCACAGGAACAGATGCACGCAGGCCTGCTGCGCACCGATGGCAAACCCGCGCCTGCCTTGGCCGAAGTGCGCACGGTAGCAGACGAAATCGCGGAGATTGGCGATCCGGGCGCGGCCCCCAAACATGCGGCGCTGGTGTTTTCCTATCCCTCGGAATGGATCACCCAGATCCAGCCGCAGGGCGAGGGATGCTCGGCGCTGTGGGCGGCGTTCAGTTGCTATACCGCCTTGCGCAGGCTGGGGCTGAATGTCAATATCGTCGCGCCCGATGCCCCGCTTGATGACTATGCGCTGGTGGTGGTGCCATGCTTGCCGATTGTCCCGGATAGCCTGTCGGCATCGCTGGGGGCGTTCACCGGCCAGATCGTGATCGGCCCGCGCACTGGCAGCCGCAGCGACGATTTCTCCATTCCCGATACCCTGCCCCCCGGCCCGCTAGCCCCCCTTGTCGGCGGCAAAGTCGTGCTGAGCGAAACCTTTGCACAAGGCGCCGGATATAGCGGCGATGGCTGGGAGATCACCCGCTGGCATGACCGCTTCGAAGGCGATGTGCAGGCGGAAATTATTGCGGATGGCGGCGCGGTGGCGTGCTGGAAATCGGGGCGCACACGCTATTGCTCAGGCTGGCCCGAAGGCGCGCTGATCCAGGAAATCGTCAGCCGTGCTGCGCGTGATGCTCAGCTCGAATGCGCGCCCCTCCCCGCGCATATCCGGCGGCGCACCTGCGCGGAGCATATTTTCGAATTCGACTACGCCTCCGCCGAGGTGCGGATCACACCGAACAACTGATCAAACTGCAGCGCGAAACATTCCGGACTTCCGTACGTTAGCCTACGGAGGACTTTCCAGATGACAGAATTCAATTCAAGCGAGGCATGGTGGCGAACCCAGCGCGGGGCCGGACCGATCATCGCAACCGCGATCCATGACGGCCACACGCTACGCAGCGAAGTGGCCGAAGCCATGGCGCTTTCGGAAGAAGGCCGGTTGCGCGAAGAAGACCCCTTCACCGGTCAGGCGGTCGCATCGAACCCCACCCATGTGATCGGTATTCGCTCACGCTTCGAATTCGATCTCAATCGCGGCGAGGAAAATGCGGTCTATCGCACGCCCGAGCATAGCTGGGGTCTGAAGGTTTGGCACAAAGAGCCCGCTGACGATCTGGTCGAACGGTCTTTGGATATCCACCGCGCTTTTTACCGCATGATGGGCAGTCTGCTGGACGATGTGGCGCGCGATCACCCGCGCTTTGTGCTGCTTGACGTGCACAGTTACAACCACCGCCGCGACGGACCTGATGGCCCGCCGACCAGCCCCGAAGATGCCCCTGAAATCAATATCGGCACATCATCGATGCCGCGCGAATTCTGGGCGCCGGTGCTTGAGCCGGTGATGGAGGCCATGCGCAATTTCGACTTCAATGGCCGCCGCCTCGATGTGCGGGAAAACATCGCCTTTCAGGGCAAGGGTGCGCTGACCAAATTCGTACACGACAATTACCCCGAAACCGGCTGCGCAATCGCGATCGAATTCAAGAAATTCTATATGGATGAGTGGACCGGAGAGCCGAACAAGCAGGACCTTGGCGCGATGCGCGGCCTAATCGAATGCGCGGCGGCAGCGGCGGAGAAAGCGCTCAAATGACCGCTGCCCAGTCCAAACTTCGCGCGGTCAAACCGTACCAGGATTATACTTTCAGCGCCAGCGGTTCGTTGCGACAGGATTTAAGCAATGGCGGCCGGGTTCATGTGGACCGGCCCTTGCCGTTCCTGATCGTCAATCGTTTTGACGAGGACAATTCTGCCAGCCTGTCACACCGCGTCGCAACCACCAGTCCGGCCTATGTCGTCTGGCCCGCCGCATCGGACAATGCCGAGGGGGTCGCTGCCACCAAGGCAGTGCTGGCGCAAAACAACCGCTCTTTCGCCAGTAATCTGGTCATTTCAGTTTACGATCTGCCCGCACCTGAGGCCAGCGCCGAAGACACACCAAGCCTGCCCGAATTCCGCGCGGTGATCGGCACTGACGGCACATCGGGCGGCAAAGCCGCGGCGCGTATGCTGGAACGGGCGCTGTGCGATATCGATGTCGATATGCGGCATTGCCAGGTCGACCGCACGAGCGATTGGGCGCTCGAACCCAGTCTGGCGCAGGCGCTGTCCGATTGCGGCTGCGCCCACGTTTCGCTTGGCCTGCCGCAGGTGCATTTTCAGTCGGATGGCAAATCGATTTACCCACTGCTGTTCCACGATTTGGCGGTCGGCGTATTCGATGCCCTGCTGAAGTCGGCTTATCGCTTCATCGAAAGCGAAGAGCTGGCTTGCCCTGTCCATCACCGCGCCTTGGGCCGGCGCACCTTCCTTGATGCAGCCAGCAAGGTCGACGCTGCGATTGACCGGATCTGCGGCCAGTTCGACTTCCTCATGGGCGTGTCCCCCATCAACAGCGAACAGGCCTTTGCTGATTTCCAGGAAAGCGGCGGGCAGTACGCCCCGACTTTCCGTTATCGCCCGCTCAGCGTCGATCCCGATCAGGCCAAGCGAGAGCTGTACTCCATCGATTTTCGCGCCATCGAAGACCCTGTTTTGGAAACGCTGTTCTCCGAGAAGCGGCATGAGCTAGACCACCAGCTCACCATGCTGGACACACGCAATACGCCGCGTTTCCGCTTCGCCTCGCTGATGCTGTATGAAACCGTCGACAGCGAATTGCGTGATGCCGCCAAAAGCATTCTGGCCGCCCCCAAACGCAAGGCGAAAGGTGACCGGTCAAAGGCCGATTGTCACGAAATCGCCGATGCTGCGCGGCGGCTGGTCTCCCGTTATCACCAACAGGACGAATGCTTCGACGCCAAAGTCGAAATTCGCGACGATCTGTCGCCGGGAATGATGGTATCGGGCAGTCGGCTTTATATCGGCTCATCGACAATGGCACCGCGCAACCGCATCGAACCGTTGTTGCACCACGAAGTCAGCATCCACTTGCTGACATATTTCAATGGCGAGAGTCACGATCTGGAAATCTTCAAGAACGGCCTCGCCGGATATGAAGGTATTCAGGAGGGGCTGGCCGTATTTGCCGAATGGGCGGTTGGCGGGCTGACCAATTCACGGCTGCGTCTGCTGGCGGGGCGAGTATTGGGCGTCGATGCGATGATCGATGGTGCCAGTTTCGTAGAGGTTTACCGAATGTTGCATGATCAGCTTGGGTTCAGCGAGCGTGGTGCATTCAGCATCACCGCCCGGATCTTCCGCTCTGGAGGACTTGCCAAGGACGCGATATATCTGCGCGGCTTCAAGTTGGTGCTCGATATTCTGGTCCAGGGCGGGGATTTGACACCCTTCTGGTACGGCAAGATCGCCAAACGCCATGTCGGCGTGGTGCAAGACCTCGCCGCGCGCGGTCTGCTCAAAGAACCGCGCCTGCGCCCTGAATTTCTAAACGTTAAAGCTTCCCAAGACCGGATTGCCGCATTCCGTGACAATCCTGATTTCTCCACCCTCTGACTATTGGAAACAAGCCATGCGGTTCGCATTTTTCGTCAATGACTTGGCTACCGAATATCCCAATTACGCAACTACCGTGCTGGCCCATGCGGCCGCAGTACGCGGGCACGAGGTGTGCTATGTCACGCCATCGGGCTTCGTTCTGTCAGCTGATGACAGCCTGGCGGTGCACGGCCATTTCGTGCCGAAAAAGAAGTACGGCACCCATCTGGAATTCTTCGAAGCGCTGAAAAAGGTCGGCAAGAAGGCCAAGAAGATGGACGTGTCGGAAATCGACGTCCTGATGCTGCGCAATGATCCGTCGACCGATGCGCAAACCACGCCTTGGGCCGAAGACATCGGCATCCTGTTCGGCCGCGAGGCCGCTCGTCGCGGCGTGCTGGTCCTCAACGATCCCGATGCGCTGGGCCGCGCTATCAACAAGCTGTATTTCCAGTCATTCCCGGCCGAAGTGCGCGCCGAAACGATGATCACCAAGAACGCCAATGACGTGAAGGAATTCGCCGAGGCGCATGGCGGGAATATCATCCTCAAGCCATTGCAGGGCTCCGGCGGATCGGGCGTGTTCAAGGTCGATTCGAAAAGCGGATCGAACCTCAACCAGATCATCGAAGCGATTGACCGTGATGGTTACATCATCGCGCAATCCTATGTGAAAGCCGCCTCCAAGGGCGACATTCGCATGTTTATGATGAATGGCTGGCCGCTGAAGATCGGTGACAAATATTGCGCAATGCGCCGCGTCGCTTCCGAAGATGACATCCGCAGTAACATCCATGCCGGCGGCAAGGCCGAAGCGGTCGAGATTACCGATGTCGAACTCAAGGTGGCCGAATTGATCCGGCCTCGCCTGATTGCAGACGGGATGTTCTTGGTCGGTGTCGACATTGTGGGCGACAAGATTCTGGAAGTGAACGTGTTTTCCCCGGGCAATCTCAACACCTGCAACAAGATGGCAGGCGTCAACTTTGCGGTTCCGATCATCGAATCGATCGAACGCAAGATTGAAATCCGCGACGAAAATCTTGTCGGCTTCCCTAACAAGACGCTCGCAACCATGTAATTCGATTGCACTCTGACACGACGGCACGCCCGTTCACATTGTGAACGCGGCGTGCCGTCGTGTCTGGCTCAGATGCCCGCTTGGGAAGTTCCGGGAGTGCTGCTAGGGGCGCGTGCATGCTTACAATTGACGGTATCACTGTGCGGCTTGGCGGCCGGACCATCCTTGATCATGCGAGTGCCGCGATCCCGCATCGCGGGAAGGTCGGACTGATCGGCCGCAATGGCGCGGGCAAATCCACACTGATGAAGGTGCTGATCGGCGAACTGGACCCGGACGAGGGCCAGGTCGAAAAGCCGCGCCGCACACGGATCGGCTATATTGCGCAGGAAGCGCCCGCCGGATCAACAACGCCCGAAGAGGCGGTGCTGGCGGCGGACACTGAACGCAGCGCGCTGCTGGAAGAGGCAGAGACCTGCACCGACCCGCACCGGCTGGGCGATGTGCACGAACGACTGCTGGCGATAGATGCTTATAGCGCCCCATCGCGCGCGGCGCGCATCCTGATCGGGTTGGGCTTTGACGAGGATATGCAACGCCAGCCGCTCGACAGTTTTTCCGGCGGGTGGCGAATGCGTGTGGCGCTGGCCGCGCTGCTGTTTTCCGAACCCGATATTCTGCTGCTGGATGAGCCATCGAACCATCTCGATCTTGAAGCGACGCTGTGGCTGGAGAATTTCCTCAAATCCTATCCCGCCACGCTGCTGGTCATCAGCCATGAACGTGATCTGCTGAACAAGGTTGTCGACCACATTCTGCACCTGCAGGGCGGCAAGATCACGCTGTATTCGGGCGGCTATGACGCGTTTGAGCGGCAGCGGGCGGAGCGCGCCGCGCAACTGGCTTCTGCCAAGGCGTCCCAAGATGCGCAGCGCGCGCGGTTGGAGGATTACGTCGCCCGCAACAGCGCCCGCGCATCAACCGCCAAACAGGCGCAGTCGCGCGCCAAGATGCTTGCGCGGATGCAGCCGATTGCCGCACTGATGGAGGACCCTTCGCTCAGCTTCGGATTTCCCGACCCCAGCGAATTGCGACCGCCGCTGATCTCGCTTGATTTCGCAGCTGTTGGCTACACCGCCGACACGCCCGTGCTGCGCCGCATCAATCTGCGGATCGACCCCGATGACCGGATCGCGCTGCTGGGCCGAAACGGCAATGGCAAGACCACGCTGGCTCGGCTGCTGGCCGCCCAGTTGGAGCCGATGGACGGCTCCATGAACGCCTCCGCCAAGATGAAGGTCGGCTATTTCACCCAGTATCAGGTCGAGGAGCTGGCGAGCGAGGCAACTCCGCTGGAGCTGATGACACGCGCCATGCCCGACGCCTCGCCCGGCGCAGTACGCGCGCAATTGGGCCGTTTTGGCTTTTCCGGCAACCGCGCGATGGGCGTGGTCGGGCTGCTGTCAGGCGGCGAGCGCGCACGGCTGGCGCTGGCGCTGGTAACGCGCCACGCGCCGCATCTGCTGATTTTGGACGAGCCGACCAACCACCTCGACGTCGATGCACGCGAGGCGCTGGTCCAGGCGCTCAATGATTACACCGGCGCAGTGATCCTGATCAGCCATGACCGCCACATGGTGGAATTGACCGCCGACCGGCTGGTGCTGGTCGATGATGGCACCGCGACCAATTACGACGGCAGCATGGAAGATTATATCGACTTCGTGCTGGGCCGGAACCAGCCCAAGAAGAAGGGCGAGGGAAAGCCTGCCAAAACCGGCGGCAAATCATCAGCCAAAACCCGCGCGCGGGGACGCCAGCTTAAATCGCAAGTCGCCCGCGCAGAAAAAGACATGGCCAAGTTGCAGGCGCAGTGCAGCCAGATCGACCAGGCGATGTACGAACCCGCCAAAGCGGCGAGCGAACTGGCAGACAAGACTATGAGCGAACTGCTGTCCCAGCGCGCGCAGATTGCAGAAAAGCTATCAGCAGCAGAGGCGGAATGGCTGGCGCTAAGCGAAAAGCTGGAGCAGCCGGGATAAGATACAGCACCGGACGGCGCTGGCAAGCAACTCCTGCCGCTATCTTTATCCAATCTTGATGGACTTGTAACGGTTTTGTGCCGGTCACTGATCTCATTATGCCACTTTGGCTTCGAATGCGAGCGGGCTGATGCCGCCCAGATATGAATGGCGGCGGCGGGTATTGTAGAACCCGTTGATGTACTGGAAGATGGCGGCCTCGGCTTGTCGCCGTGTTGGCCAGCTCTGCCGCCAGATTAGTTCCGCCTTCAGGCTTTTGAAGAATGTCTCGACAGAGGCGTTATCATAGCAATTACCCTTGCCGCTCATCGATGGCCGCAGGCCGTAAGCCTGCAGCATCTTTTGATAATCGTAGGA
>NZ_VCAO01000009.1 GCF_005884405.1 Qipengyuania marisflavi
CAAGTGACCGGCACAAAACCGTTACAAGTCCACCGTGAGGTCCAGTTTGGCCGAGCGGGTGCGAAAGCATTTGGGCAGGGAGATCGGTCTGGGGCGCGAATACTTCTTCGTGGTCGAGGGGCATAGCAACAGAACGGGTGCGCAAACCTATCTCCACATGCACGGCGCCATTGCTTCCCATGATCCCGGCGAGAGGGTGCGAATCGAAGCGGCCTTGGCCAGAGCGGCTGGTCAGGAGCTTCGAGGAAGCCGGCGGGTTGCACGCTCGGTCCACTCTGCATGGTTCGAGTTGGTGCAGGTTGCTTATCCTAACTACCTCTTCAAGTTTACCTTACGCGACGATCCACGTCTTGATGATCGGCGGCTGGTAATGTCACGACCCATGACGCAAGCAGCATCTATGTTCTGGAACGACATCGCGCACAAGCGAGCGTAAGTTGAATTTTGTAGCAAGGTTGTTGAGTGGATTCTCGCTTTTTACGCGGGCCGTCTTCAGAGCGCACACGATATAAAACTTTGCCGGAGAGCTTTTGCCTATCACCGGCGAATTGCAGGAAACGCGAATTTTTGCCATTTCTGCGCGGTGGAAAAATTCGGGTTCGGTTGATTCATAAACAATGTGGGATCGACCTACCTGATCGCGAGGTCATGCCGCTCCTGCACACGATCACAGCTTCACAGACGATCCCACCGCGCCCACCGCATTGCCCACCCGACACCCAATCGGGACGCAACTACGCAGAATGCACCACCAACAAGAAAGGTAGTGCATAATGCGTTTTCAGTTATTCAAATGTCAGATTAATCGAGCCAACCGGCTGGTCACAGGCTTCATCGTCGCGCCAGAGGAACAGCGCGCCTCGGAGATCGTGATAGCCAACGAATTCAATCTCAACGAGGAGAACCAAGGCTTCACGCTGAAGCGTGTGGACGAGGTTTTGCCACCTAACCAGCGCAATGGCCTCGATGCGCTTCTAGAGGCCGCTCCAGCGGGTCTGGCGAGCTATTGCGAACCCATCGGCTGGATTGCTCATGCCATCCCTGCTCCGAAGCTGCATCTGTATCGGATCGAGGAACTTGAGGGCGACACACACTTTGTCATCGCACCTACCGGAGATGTGGTTGTGGCCGTTTACTGCGACTGAGTCGAACTCGAAGAAGGCGAAGGCAACATCTTCAATGTCCAAGACGGAACCATCGGCCTCAAAAACGAAGGGCTGCGTGGGTTGCCTGCGCTTCTTGAATTTGGGCCCATAGGACTTGTGCATTGGCACGATGAAATCGGCTGGTCGCCGGCGTAAGGCTATATTGGGTAAAACGGATGACCACTGCCAACTCAAAGCTTTTTGGTGACTGAGTCCCCGAAGCCACAGGACAATGAAATCTGATGATTTCTATGGGCCGCTGGTAGACCCCGCGAGCCACAGCGTTTAGCATCTACAAAAGAGGTCACTATGAAAATTGCATCACTGTTTTCAGGGGCTGGCGGCCTCGATTTAGGTTTGGTCCAGGCGGGGCACGAGGTGATTTGGGCCAATGACTTCGATGCTGATTGCGTCGAAACGTATCGCAAAAACATCTCGAAGGACATCACGCTTGGTGACATAAGTGATATCAAATCATCGGAAATTCCGAATGCCGACGTAATTGTGGGTGGATTTCCTTGTCAGGGCTTTTCTCAAGCCAATCGGCTTCGATTTGACGCTGATCCTCGCAATCGCCTGTATCAAGAATTCAGGCGCGTTGTTCGTGACAAGCAGCCGCTGTATTTCTTGGCCGAGAATGTGAAGGGTATCCTAAGCCTCGCCGGAGGGAAGGCGATAGAGCAGATTAAGAGCGATTTTGCAGCGGCTGGTTACCGGGTTCAAGTCCGTCTTTTCAACTTAGCGGACTACGGCGTGCCACAAACCCGCCAGCGAGTGATCATTGCAGGCACGAGGAATGATCTGGACCAGGAGCTCGATTTCCAATTTCCAGCCGCCACCCATTGTAAGCCGACGCTTTGTGCAAAAACAGGGTTGAAGCCTTGGGTAACGATCAGCGAAGCTCTGGAAGCCTTTCCAGATCCCGACGGGAGCCACAATCTCCCAAATCATATTTACTCGCTCTATAAGGTCACCAACCGGAACTTCACCGGGCACCGCCGGACTGATCCAGATAAACCTTCGCCAACCATACTTGCGCGAGGCAATGGCAAAGGAGGTGTCTGCGCAATTCAACACCCGAACAACCATCGTAGGATGTCGATCCGTGAACAGGCGACCATACAAACGTTTCCTTTGGGGTTTGAGTTCGTGGGAAAGATGAACTCCTGTTACCGTCAAGTAGGTAACGCTGTCCCAGTTCTATTTGGAGAGCACCTCGGCAGCATGATTGTGAAAACTGAAAAGCTAAGGTTGGTAGCATAATGCGAGTGGTTTCACTATTCTCTGGTGCGGGTGGCCTTGACTTAGGGCTCCTACAAGCTGGTCTTGAAATCGTCTGGGCCAACGATATTTTCAAAGAGGCGGCCGAAACTTACGGGGCAAATATCGACGCCCATGTGGACACTCGTGATATTATCGACATCGATGAACAAGAAATTCCCGACTGCGACGTCTTGGTGGGAGGCTTTCCTTGTCAGGGCTTTTCGGTTGCTAACTGGGGCCGAAATTCCGAGGATCCTCGTAATCAGCTCTACCGCGAGATGATCCGAATCTTACGTGCCAAGAGGCCGAAGTTCTTCCTTGGCGAGAACGTGAAGGGTCTGTTGTCCATGGCAAACGGTGAAGCCCTCCGTAGCATCATCAGAGATATCGAAGAGTCAGGCTACAAAGTTCAATATGCTCTGGTAAACTGCGCCGACTATGGCGTGCCTCAAGCTCGCATGCGTGTCCTTATTTTTGGGATCAGAGAAGATGTCGTCTGGCAGGGACAGTTCCCGCCGAAGGTGACCCATGCTGAGCCCATCGTTGCTTCGCGTGAGGGGTTAAAACCTTGGCTCACTGTTGGGGAGGCACTTAGCCATTATCCTGAACCGGAAGATGGAACGGACATACCTAACCATGAATGCTCTCAGTATAAGCTGCGCTTTAATGGACACTTAGGCCATCGGAGAATAGATCCCCACAGACCATCGCCGACGGTAACTTCGCGAGGAGATAACAAAGGTGGTGTCGTTGTTCTGCATCACCCAAACAATCATCGGCGCATGACCGCGCGCGAACTTGCAGCCGTCCAGTCTTTCCCTGATGATTTTGTCTTCTCTGGTTCAAAAACGAACGCTTACCGCCAAATCTCAAATGCGGTTCCACCTTTGCTCGGCATGGCGATTGGTAAGATGTTGTTGGATGGAGTTCCGGCAGTCCAAGAAAAGATTGATGATCGGGGAGTGCGACCCGATCTCGTGTTGATTTTGTGAGCTTAGCTTACGATCCCATATTCGTATCTTATCCTAAGCGCCGCCTTGTTAAGGTGTTCGGGGAGCTCGATATTCGCCGGTAGTGCGGAGTAGCTAGGAAACTCTGCAATATCTGGGGCTAAGGTAACTTGGCCTTCGTCACCAATACGCAACTTTTGGCTATCGAAAAGAATATGCAAGTCGGCTCGCAGGGTGATCCCGTTTGAGACGTGATCCGAGCCGCCATCTTTAACCTCATGGATGTGACATGCGATCAGCACATCTTGTAGCGTCTCGCCGGTTATGAGGCATTTGCTGTCACAAGCGCCCAGCACGTCTCGGCGAAATTTGGCCTGACTAGGGCGATCGAGAACTTCCACTGAACGCCTATTGCGCTGGACGGTTACAATTGCGTCGGCAACAGCATTTTCTCGCTCATCTAGCGACGCTTCATGCAGTCCTTGGATCGCCTCGACTGCAATTGCAGCATCCGTCTCTCGGAGCCGAAAGCGATCCCTATAATTTTCCCCGACATCCTCAAGGGTTAGGACATCGCCGTAATGCAAGAATAACAGGTGCTCACGAAGCATGCGACGATCGTTCGCCCCAGGCGCACAATTTGGAAGCAACGCAAAAGGAGATTTGTCCTGCCGGAACGCCAAGACTGCTTCGGCGAGAAAGTCTGGATCTTTATTGACGATTGAAAGCGGAACAAGCACACGGTGCAGCTGCTCGTTGGTCAGGTATGCCGCGTTTGGGCCAGCTTGCGCTGCCAGCGCAGTTAGGACGGATACGATAATCGACAAAGGGCGCATTGAAAGGCCAGCTCCATGCCATTCTTGAACTCGCTTAGCTGTGTCAATGGATGGATTTGGCAGCCGGTGGGTTGCTATCGCATGCCGCACAAAGTCGTCAGGAGAGACCGACCCATTGGCGAACGACCTGCCCATCGGCGTCAGTGTCATTCCATGACCTTCACCAGCACCCACCGGTGCAAGAATATCAAGACCGCGCCAATAACGCCCCTGTCGTCTTATAAGATTTCTATCTGTATTTGTTGAAGTAAGACTTGGGGAACCAGTGGGTAGAAGATCGGTCTGAACCTTTTGAAGTCTCGCATTAAATGCATTACTTGATGCAAGCTCACCTTCAACGTCTTGGATCGCGCGAGCTACTCCAAGAAGTATGTCGATCCGATTAAATGACTCTACAGGAGTAAATTCCATCCAACGCCATTTGTAATCAGCAAACGGCTTGGTGATTGTCGGCACAGTGAAGGGCAATTTCGAATCCTCATCCTTAGTTCGATGGGGGTGCCGCATTTTGCCAGCGAAAGGAAGAATCTTGAGAGGTTAGATGCCGAATGGAGACTGTTAGCCAGCAATGTGCTTGGTAGGGCATGCAGTCCTCTAGGGTATACCCATCCGAGGCGTCTCACGGCGTCCACGGAGCGTCTCATTAGACTTCGATCCCGTTTGTGAGACGCTAATCTGCGCTGACTCTAGACTTCAACGAGACAGCGAGAACCAGCATATGAGCATCGTCGGATACGCGCGCGTTAGCAGCAATTCGCAAAACCTTGACCTTCAACTGCAACTGCTAGCCGACGCGGGTTGCGAAAAGGTATTCTCTGAAAAGATGACTGGGACATCGCGCAGCGACCGACAAGCGCTCGCCGAGTGCCTCGACTGGGTGCGAGAGGGTGATACCCTAGTCGTTACACGCCTCGACCGCCTCGCTCGATCTGGTCGCGATTTGCACGACATCATCGCCCAACTGTCATCGAAGCAGGTCGGGTTCCGGTGTTTGCAGCAAGGTGCGGTCGATACGACTACCTCCATGGGGAAGCTGATCCTCGGCATCCTCGGTGCTGTCGCCGAGTTCGAGACCGACATCCGCAAGGAACGCCAGCGTGAAGGCATCGAGCGCGCCAAGTCGGCTGGTGTTTACAAGGAGCGCAAGCCTACCGTTAATGTCGAGCAGGTGCGCTCCTTGCGTGAACAGGAGTTCGGAGCGACCGACATAGCGACGAAGCTGGGCATCGCACGAGCGAGCGTATATCGCGCGCTCAAAGACGACCCGCTCACGATTGCATCGTAAGTGCGCTGCAATTTTGAGAAGTCCAAGGGATCGCCGGAGCGCTTGACCCTATTGCTGCCAATCAGGCAGCTATCGCCGAGCCTAGCCATCCACCGGCTCGGTCATGCGCTAGTCGGCTACGGACGCGCTTAAATTAAGCACGGCGCTCAAGCTCTCCTGATAACTTGATCGAGAGAGTTCGAGGAATTGGCGATCACATTTCTTGTCGAAGGGATACCCAATGGTTTCACGCGAAGTGATTGCGCTTTTTAGCAAAAGACGTTCTGGATAAACCGTGACGAGGCTGTCAACGATGTCGATGTATTGAGCCGCGACACCCTGCATTCGGCTATTATCGCACGCCCATTCTGCCCACATTAAGTGACCAGCATCGAAGGATAAATGCACTATGGCATCTATCAGAGCAGTGTTGTGGTGCCTCTCTGCACTCGATGCCTCCCAAGCGTTCTCGTGAGCGAGAGCCGCTTGGATCGCAACGAGTCCGGGATAATCTGGGAGAGGAAGTTCGTTAGCGATCGAGCGGTCGCCAGAAAGTGCGATTTGACGCATAGCGTTATCGACCATTCTGCTGTCATTTCGACGCTGTTCCTCCATCCTCTTTGGGCTCGCCGCTTCTGATGCCGCTCGTGCAGCTTCCTCGGCTACTTCGTTCGCTGCTTCTTCAATGTCCTCTTGTAGGTTTTGAGCGGAAACGGTTGGAGCCTCGACGTTCAGCAGCATCCAAAAAAGCACCGCACATCCCAATCGACTCTTCATGCCTCAACACCCTGTTTTGAAGGAGCTTCTGCGGACGCTGTCAGGGCTACTTATTTAAAAGTCAAAGAGAACTCGGCTATGCATGCCTCTTTCAATTAAGCGGCGCACAGGGGTGGCAGTGTCCGCCAGCCAGCTTGGGCCACCCTCGCTGACTCGGTTTACAGCTGACTTGTAAGCTATTGATAAGAAACACGCCGAATTTTGCAGAGTTTACAGCGGAAACCGCAAAAGTCTGCGATTGCTGTCAGCTTGGGAAGCTTCAGGCGGCAGCGCCGACCCTGAAAGTTGAAAAAAGTAATGGTTTTGTTGACGAAAACCGCGGGTGATTCCTAGCCATACACCGAGGCGTGTATAAATCGTTCTAATACAACAAGTTGCCTGTCTTCGCGAAAACCACCGTGGTTGAACGAATCAACTTTTTCAACTTCCCGGCGCAGGTGGTAGCACTAGCCCTCGATACGCACATTCCTTGATCGCAGGATAGGTGTCGGCCAGAGGGATTTCCTGCACGTAGCGCTTGTCTAGCGCGCTCTTCGCATGCCCGATGACTTCGTGCTTGTAGTTTTCGGGCAGGTTATATTCGGATCTACCCAGCAGCGTTTTGAACGCGCCTCGGAAGCTGTGAAAGGTGACCTCCTGCCGCGCGCCTTCCATGAGCAGCGATCCTAGCTGCTGCGGGACCACTGTGCGATTAAATGACCGGATTAGGCTGGCGTTCGCCCATGCCGTCGCACCGGCATCGACACGACCGGCTGGTGCCTGCCAGTCGAAGAAGAGGCGATCATGGCCAGCCATCGCAACCCGTTCCACAAAATGTCCGAAGCCGAGGTCAAGCAGAACATCGAGGAGTGGCACGCTCCGACGATATGAGCCTTTCGTTGTGCGATACCGATTATCCTGAATGACGACATGAGGGTGCTGATGGTCGAGCCGAATCTCGCTTACTCGCAGGCCACCGAGCTCACCTGCACGACAGCCGGTGTGCATCGCGAGGATCGGCACCCAGAAGTGCATGCCGTCGAGACGGTGGTTTCCTGCCTCATGCGTCCGCTTGTCGCTCTCGCAGCCGGTGAACCATGGGTGATTCACTAGCAGCTGAAGCTCGTGAACCGTAAATGGCCGTTTGTCCGGCATAAGCGCCTTCGGCACAGGTTTCGTGAAATGCCGCGCATCAATCTTCGCAGCGGGGTTCGGCCCTGCATACATTTCGACCTGGGTCGCATGATTGATCGCAGCGCGGAGGAGGCCAATCTTCTTCTTGAGAGTGCTAGGCGACATCGGGCGCGAGACGCTTCCGCTGGTCTTACCGCCGATGACCCGCGCCCCCTCGACCTTACAAAACTCGACTACATCGGCGCGTGAAATCTCGTCGAGAGGAATGTCCCCGATCACACTGATGAATGAGGACAGCGCCTCCTTGGCTTCTCGAATAGTCCTCGGTGCGCGCAGCTGACCGATGTATGCGTCTAGCACTTCAGAAATCTTAGGCGCACGAGGCCGACGTGCGTTTGGTCGCTCTTGGGGTATTGCCGATATACTCCCCGAAAGCATGGCGTCGATCTCGCGTTGACCGCGGAGCTGACCCTCTCTCACTGCCCGCATGATGATTGCATACATGTTGCTTCCAGCGGGTGCGTCCAGCCGCTCATCTTCGATCAATCTGGCAACGTCAGCGGTAAGGTCTGGTAGGCGTGCGTCGTCAATTTGGGCGCGGTCTAGAAGAACCGCGCGCAAGTGTTCCGCATCCCATTCGCGCTGCTCGACCATGCGTTCAAGTTCTGCCTGATCGGCAGGCCCTAATTCGGCGCGGATCAGGGCCTGTCGCCACGGTGTGGCGACACGCTCGCACGCCTCCTCTGTGATCTTCACAAGCCGCGCAGGGGTCACTCGGCGCGTAGCATTGTCCGACGCGCATGGAGGCAAAGCTTCGCCACCAAGCACCAACTGTAGCCGACGCTCGAAGTCGGCGTGCACAGGCTCACTTGCTGCAAGTGCTTCCGACTGATTGCGGGTGCGCAGTGATTCGCGAAAAAGCGCCTTTCCGCCGAACAGGGCATCATACTCGGTTGGTCTATCTTGGGCCGCTTTGGGGAGCCGGCGCTCATAGTAATACATGCCGTTGGCACGCTTGCGGATGTAACGCACATGGTTCGCCATCTGACCCCCTTTGTCTCACAGCATTGTCTCGCACTGCGAGACAAAGAAATACTGCAATTCCAGTAGTCTGCAGTGGTCGTGGGGTCAAACGGCCTTGGTGACGAACCCAGCAGGGCTCACCACCTTTTTTCCTTACCGCAAATCTCAGCCCGCAGCTTGGCCCAGCGCCATGTAGCGGGCCAGATGGTGGTCATCGTCGCCCAGCACATGGTTCAGCATCGTCAGACGCTTGGCATAGTGTGACAGCGGGAATTCCCACGTCATGCCGATGCCGCCGTGCAACTGGATCGATTCTTCCGCCGCCAGCCTGCCGACCTTGCCTGCGGTGTATTTCGCCGCCGAACAGAAGCGGTCGCGGGTGGTTGCGTCCTTGTCGAAATTGGCCGCTGCGTTGATTGCGGACGAACGGGCCTGTTCGATTTCCAGCGCCAGCGTCGCCATGCGGTGCTGCAAGGCCTGAAACTTGCCGATCGGGATGCCGAATTGTTTACGGGTGCGCAGATAATCCAGTGTCTGATCGCGCAGCACATCCATCACTGCTATTGATTCCCAGCAAGTGGCGACAAGGCCGCTGGCTGTGGCTGCCGCCAGCGCCTCTGTTGCGCCGCCGTCTTCGCCCACCAATGTGGCGGGGGTGTCCGTGAGCGTCAGTTCGCCCGCCGACCCGCCGTCGATCACCGGATAGTCGCGCGCTTCGACGCCGCTGGCACTCATATCCACCAGAAAGGCAGACAAGCCAGCATCGGTTTGCGCCGTGACCAGCACCTGATCAGCGCTGCCAAGATATTCGACCACTCCCTTGCGGCCAGAGATGATCCATTGATCGCCATTGCGCTTTGCCGTGGCGGGCGGACAGGGACGGCCATTGGCCTCTACCGCGCCTTCATGCCCGAAGGTCAGCATGGTCTCGCCCGCGATGACCGGGGCCAGCGCGGCTTCATCACCGGCCGCTTCGAGCATTTTGCCCGCCATCAGCGATCCCAGAAATGGACCGGTGGCCAGCGCCTTGCCCAGTTCGCCAAATACCACGCCGACATCCCACGCGCTGCCGCCATAGCCGCCTGTGTCTTCGCCAAAGAGCGCGCCGATCACACCCAGTTCCGCCAGCGCGTTCCAGACCTCGCGCGAGAAGCCTGCGTCGCTGTCGATGGCCGCTTCGCGTGTTTTCCAGTCAAATTTGTCGGCCAGCGTGCGGGACAGGCTGTCGGCCAGCATCTGGCGGTCTTCGCCAATCGTGAAATCCATGGCTCAGAGCTCCAGAATGGTCTTGGTGATGATTTCGCGTTGCACTTCGTTCGATCCGCCAAAGATCGAGAGCTTGCGATTGTTGAAATATTGCGCGGCGGCGGGGCCTGCCCATTCGGGCCCAACCGGCTCGCCGTTCCAGCCTTCGTCCAGCGCCTCGTCGATAAAGGGCGCGGCATAGCGGCCAGCGGCGCGGCGCATCAGATCGTTGATTTCCTGCCGGATCTCGGTGCCGCGAATTTTCAGCATAGAGCTTTCAGCTGTCGGTGCATGGCCCGCCCCCGCCGCGTCGAGCACACGCAGATTGGTGGTCTTCATATTTTCCAGATCGATTTCCAGCTTGGCCATCCGCTGCGCAAACAGCGGGTCTTCGGCCACCGGTCGGCCATCGCGCCAGGTGGAGCGCGAGATGTCCTGCAATTCATCAAACAGCGCCATCGACATACCGACACCCGCGATATTGGTGCGTTCGTAAGTCAACAGATATTTGGCGTAGGTCCAGCCCTTGTCCTGCTCACCCACCAGATTGGCCACGGGCACCTTCACATCGGTAAAGAACACCTCGTTCACTTCGTGATCGCCTTCAAGCAGCTTGATTGGGCGCACGTCGATGCCGGGCGTTTTCATGTCGATCAGCAGGAAGGAAATGCCCTGCTGGCGCTTGCCTTCATTGCTGGTGCGCACGAGGCAGAAAATCCAGTCGGCATATTGTGCCAGAGTGGTCCAGGTCTTCTGCCCGTTGACGATATAGTGATCGCCATCACGAACTGCGCTGGTCTTGAGGCTGGCAAGATCGGATCCTGCGCCCGGCTCGCTATAGCCCTGGCACCACCAGTCGGTGCCATCGAGGATGCGCGGCAGATAATGCTGTTTCTGTTCTTCGGTGCCGTATTTGATCAGCACGGGGGCCAGCATCGACAGGCCGAAGGGAATGATGCGCGGGGCGTGCGCAATTGCGGTTTCGGTTTCGAAAATGAAGCGCTGCATCACGCTCCAGCCAGTGCCGCCATATTCCTCGGGCCAATGATTGGCGAGCCAGCCACGTTCGTTGAGGATGGCGTGCCACTGCTCCATGTCCACCTTGCTGAGCCGCTGGCCGGTGCGGACCTTGTCCGCCAGCCGCGCGGGCAGCTTGTCTTTCAGGAAGGCGCGCACTTCGGCGCGGAAAGTTTCTTCCTCGGGCGAGAATTCCAGGTTCATGACAGGCGTCCTTTGCTTGGCCGCGATGCGTCAGCCGGTGTCGCCAGCGCAGCCTCTTCCCATGCAGTGCGATCTACAGCATAATGCCTTTTTGGCAAACTGCGTATGCCGCAGGGCCAGTCCGGTTTGCGCCGGGGGACATGGGAGAGGTCGATGGCGTCAGCGAACGCGCCGGGGCGACACGGCAATGGCCGGACGCAGGCGCGTTCCGGGCACCGCCGCGCGGCCATCGTCGGGGCCGCCATGGTGCAGCTGGAGGAACACGGTGTCGAGGCGCTGAAACTGCCCGAAATCGCGCGGGCTGTCGGGCTGAAGCCTTCAAGCTTTTCCTATTACTTCCCCAATCGCGACGCGCTGGCGGCAGAGGTGTACCGCCACGTTCTGGCGGGTCTGGCGGAGATGGTCGAGCAGGCCGGGCGCGAACCGACCACCGGCGCCCGCTTGCGCGCGCTGTTCACAGTGGCGCTGAAACACGAAGCCGCGATGCTGGCGGGGCGCACTCCCAAACAGCCGTTGATCGGCGACATCCGCGCCTTGCGGCGGGAAATGCGGGCTCCGCTAACGGATGCCTATCTGCAAGTGAACCGGACGATCCGCGAATGGTTTCGCGATGAGGGTGATAGCCACGACGATTGGCAGTCACGCATCAGCGCCAGCTATGTGCTGGAATCGCTGTTCTGGCTGCGCGCCTGGGTGGGCGAATATTCCGATTGGGAGCACGCGGCGCTGGTCGAGGAAATCGTGCGTTTTCTTGAGAACGGGTTTCTGGCCAGGGCAGCCGAAATACCGATAACGGGTGCGCTGTCTGGTGATGCGGCGGAAGATGACGACAGCCCGCGTGAGGCTTTCCTGCGCGCGGCGACACGGCTGATCAATCGCTATGGCTCTCGCGGCAGTTCGGTCGAACGTGTGGCCGAAGAGCTGGGCGTCACCAAGGGCAGTTTCTATCATCATCTGGAAGACAAGGACGATCTGGTCAGCGAATGCTTTGCCCGATCGCACGAGCAGATGGCGGAAATCCAGCGGCTGGCCGATGGCGAGGAGGGCGATGCAGCGGCGCGGTTGTTGCGGGCTGCGACAGAGGCGGCGGCGGTGCAGTTTGCCGGGCGGTTTCCGTTCCTGCGAACCTCGGCCTATATCATTCTGCCGCCGTATGAGCGTGAACAGTCGCTGGCGCGCGCGCGGCGGATCACGCGCTGGTATGCTGGCCAGTTTGCCGCCGGGATCGCGCAAAGGACGATCCGCCCGCTTGATCCGTTTGTGGCCAGCCAGATGCTGTTTATCGCGCTGAATGCCGCATCCGATTTGGCGGCTATATTGAGCGAACGCCAGCCTGGAGATGCTGCGCGTGACTATGTCGCCCTTTTGACACGCGGGCTGGCATAGCCCGGCGGCTCGCCAAAAAGCGCTTGCGTTGGATTTGGCAAAGGCAGTATGCCTTGGTTCGGGAATGAGGAAGTGGTGGTCCGGCGGTGATTGCAAATACAGGCAATCGGCGCGTTAGTGCTGCCATAATACAAACCTCTCCCGCAGATTTTTAAAGATCAGGAGAGAGAGATGATGAAGCGGACCTGGACTGGATCAGTAGCGCAGGCGGCCCTAATTACGGCGCTCGCAATGGGCGCATCGCCTGTCCTCGCACAGGATGCGGAAGGCGAAGACACCGGATCGATCACCGATGCTGCCGATGTCGATGACCAGAACGTCATCATCGTGACGGCACAGGGCCGGTCGCAGTCACTGTCCGACGTGCCGATCGCGGTCTCCGCAGTCTCTGCCGAAACGCTGAAAAATTCCGGCACCAGCGATATCCGCGAACTCAACCAGGTCGCGCCTTCGCTGTTGGTTTCGTCCACCGGAAATGAAGCCAACGGCTCGGCGCGTATTCGCGGTATCGGCACGGTGGGTGACAACCCTGGTCTGGAAAGCTCGGTCGCGGTGTTCGTCGATGGCGTTTACAGGTCACGTTCGGGCAACGCCTTGTCAGAACTCGGCCCGCTCGACCGCGTTGAAATCCTGCGCGGCCCGCAAGGCACGCTGGGCGGTCGTAACGCTTCGGCTGGCTTGATCAGCATTTATACCGCACCGCCCAGCTTCGATTTCGAAGGCTACGGCGCGTTCACCTACGGCAATTATGACGCGATCAAGGTTGAGGCGGGTATTAATGCGCCGCTGGGTGACACTATCGCGGCACGGATCGACGGCGTCTATTTCGAACGTGATGGGTTTTACAACGATGTCACCAATGGCGTTAAAATCAACGATCGTGACCGCTATCTGGTCCGCGCGCAAATGTTGTTTGAGCCGACTGACGACATCAGCTTCCGCCTGGTGGGCGATTATTCCAAAAAGGATGAGGCGTGCTGCGCGGCTACCTTTGTGCAGCCCGATTTTGCGCCATTTGCCCGCGTATCCCCTGGTCTCGATCCGTTCACGCGCCCAACTGACGGTCCAGCTCTAACCAGCACGGGAAATCCGATTGTTCCGATCTTGTTAGGGCTCGGCCAGGATCCGCGCGCCCTTAATCAGTCGACCTTTAACCGCAATATCTACAATACGCCGGGCCGCAGTTTCGATGGCGAGACCGAAGATTACGGTCTGTCTGGCGAGCTGAATTGGGATTTCGGCAGTGTGACGATGACGTCGATCACTGCCTATCGTGAATACGATAACAACCAGGGCTCGGACACGGACTATACTACGGTTGACATCCTATACCGCGCCCCCGGAGAAAATGCGGGCGCGCGCAACTTCAAGACCTTTACGCAGGAAGTTCGCTTCAACGGTAGTGCATTCAACGATAAGCTCGATTGGCTTATCGGTGGCTTCTACGCCAATGAGAAGCTGCAAGTGCGTGATAATCTGCGCTTCGGTGATGATTATGGAACGTTTGTCGCTTGCCGACTAGCGATCGCGCTCCAGCCCTCGCTGGGTCCGCTCGGCATTACTGTGCCCGATCCCAGTCAGACCAATTGCTTTAGCCCTGCCGCATTTGGAGCGATTCAGAGCGGCGCGGTGTTTGGTGCGGCTACCCCGGCGGTCGTCGCATCGCTCAACAACCTTGCCTCGATCAGTGATGCTGGCGGAACAGGTGATGTATATAACCAAAAGAGCAACAACTTCGCGCTCTTCACGCACAATATCTTCCACATCACCGATCAGCTCGATCTGACTCTCGGCCTTCGATATACAAACGAAACAAAGGACTTCAACGGAACATTTGGTAACGACAATACTGTTTGCCCGGCAAACCGTGCGATAATCGGGCCGCTCGTCGGGCTTTCGCCGTTCTTTGCTGGCATTTTGTCGCTGTCTTGTCAGGGCAATTCGACGTCGGAGCTTGACGGCGTTTCGATTGCCGACAAACGCAAGGAAGACGAGTTCACCGGCACTGCAGTGCTGTCCTATAAATTTGATGACGACTGGCTTGGCTACGCCAGCTATTCGCGCGGCTATAAGGCTGGCGGTTTCAACCTTGACCGCTCGGCGCTGTCCAATCCGTTGTTCCTGGACGTCAACAACCTAGATGTCGGCAACCTCCAGTTCGATGAGGAAACTGTCAACGCTTATGAGATCGGTGTGAAATACGGTTCGCGCCGTTTCTCTCTCAGCGCCTCGGCCTTCCGTCAGGAATTCAGCAATTTTCAGCTGAACACTTTTAACGGTTCGGTGTTCTTGGTGCAGAATGTGAATGCTTGCAGTACCGATCTGGCAGGCGCAGACAGTGATGCCAGCGCGGCAACCGGTGCTTGTCTGGCCGATAATGTTATTCCGGGTGTGGTGGCACAAGGTTTCGAATTGGAGACCATGCTTTCGCCTGTGCGTGACCTGACGGCCACCATGGGGATCACTTACACGGACACTAGCTATAAAAACAATCTGATCGGCAATGATAGCGGAACACCCCTTGATCCAGCGCTCCGTCTGCTGCCCGGTGACAATCTATCGAACGCACCGGAATGGGTGGGCACGGCGTCGCTCACCTGGACGCCTCCCTTGGGTAACAGTGGCCTTAACGGCTTGTTTTATATCAACGGTCGTCTGGTCAGCGATTATAACACCGGTTCCGACCTTCTGTACGGTAAGGAGCAGGATGCTTTTGCCATCGTCAATGGCCGCATCGGAATCACCGGACCTGATCGCCGCTGGGGCATTGAAGGCTGGGTGTCGAATATGTTCGATGTCGATTACACGCAGGTGGCCTTCAACACGCCGTTCATCGCACCGCAGCAGACCTATTCGGCCTTCCTCGCCGAACCGCGGACTTATGGCGTGACCGTGCGCGGTCGCTTCTAAGCTGAACCGGACAAGCGGCGGCGGGCTTCTTGCTCGCCGCCGCCTCACCGCTGGACGGTGGCGGGACTTTTCGCCTAGCACGCGGTGATGATTTCCTTCGACAAAGCGCAGTGCCTGATGGCGCAGCTGGCAGACCCGCTCGGCAGCGAGCGGGTCTGCCTGCATCTGGCGCAGGGCCGGGTGCTGGCAGATGACCTCACCGCTCGGATCGACGCGCCGCGCGCGGATGTTTCGGCAATGGATGGCTATGCGCTGGCTGGCCCGCATGATGCGGGGGCGCAACTTTCAATTGTCGGCAACAGCGCGGCGGGCGCACCGTGGGATGGCACGCTGAAGTGTGGTCAGGCACTGCGTATCTTAACCGGCGCGTTCCTGCCCGCTGGGGGCGACCGCGTGCTGATCCAGGAAAATGCCGAGGCTTCAGGTGGCCGTGTCCGCATTGTTGAAAGCTGCGATGTGGGCGCGCATATCCGCAAACAGGGGAGTGACTTTGCCGCCGGTGATGTCGTGCTGGCGCGTGGCGCACGGCTTGGCGCTCGCGCCTTGGTCACGACGGCCAGCGCCGATGTGGATGCGGTGACGGTGACGAAACGCCCGCGCCTCGCCCTGCTGGCCACCGGCGACGAACTGGTATCACCCGGAGTGGCCGCCAGCCATCCGCACAATATTCCCGACAGCATCAGCCCCGGTGTGGGAGCATTGGCGCGCGGTGCGGGCGCTGCCGTGGTAGCGCTGAGGCGGGGAGGGGATGATCCGAAGGCTTTGTCCGAAATTGCCGGCGAGTTACTAAAAGCCTGCGATGTGCTGGTGGTGATCGGCGGGGCATCGGTAGGTGACCGTGATTTCGCGCGGGAGATGCTCGATCCGCACGGCCTTGCGCTGACCTTTTCGAAAGTCGCGATCAAGCCCGGCAAACCTGTGTGGCTGGGCACGGCGGGCGGGAGGATCGTGCTTGGCCTGCCGGGCAATCCCACCTCTGCAATGGTAACCGCACGGCTGTTCCTGACGCCTCTGATCGTGGCGCTGATGGGGCAGCTTCACCCCGATCCGCTGGGCTGGATGACGCTGCCACTGGCCGCGCCTCTGCCCGCCACCGCTGCGCGTGAGACCTTCGCAAGGGCGCGCTGGGAGGGCGCGGGACTGGTCCCGCTGATCCGTCAGGACAGTGGGTTACAAGCTGCTCTTGCCGGGGCCGACTGGCTGATCCGCTGCCCGCCCGGTCAGAGCGCGCTGGCGGCGGGCGCAACGGTGCAGGCGCTGCGCTTTTAACGCCGCTGGTCGAAGCGCCGCCCGACCATTGCGGCAGCAATATTGGTTTTCTGGATATCGGTGGTGCCGCCCGCGATGCCCCAGGCAAATCCGTCGCGCATGCGCTGCTCCATCCCGTAATCCTTGTGATAGCCATAGCCGCCCATCACCTGCACGCCGAGTGCCGTGACCGTGCGCACCATCTCGTTAGCGAAGCATTTGGCCACGCTGCTTTCATAGACACTGGGCAGGCCGTTGTCCGCCTGCGCTGCATTGGCGGCGGCGCGATAAATCAACAGTCGTGCCGCCTCCACCTGCATTGCCATTTCGGCCAATTTCAACTGCACGGCCTGAAACTCGACAATCGCTTTGCCGAACGCCTCGCGCTCCTGCGTATAGGCCAGTGCTTGCTCCAGAGCGGCAGCGGCCACGCCCAGGCTCTGCGCGGCATTGCCGCAGCGTTCCAGCCCGAAGGCGCTCATCAATTGCCCAAAGCTGCCCGCCGGGACCACCAGATTTTCCCGCGGCACACGGACGTTATCGAACACGATGTCGGCGGTGGGGATACCGCGAAACCCCATCAGCTCCTCGCGCTTGCCAAAGCTGACGCCCGGCATCTCGCGGTCGACCAGCAAGGCACCAATGCCCTTGGCCCCCGGCGCGTCCGAGAGGCGGCAATAGGTGACGTAATAGCGCGAATGCCCCGCGCCGCTGGTCCAGCGTTTGGTGCCATCCAGAATGTAATGATCGCCGTCCAGCCGTGCGCTGGTGGTCAAATCGGTCAGCGCGGTGCCAGCGTCAGGTTCGGACATCGACACCGCCACTGTCGCCTCGCCCGCCGCAACTTGCGGAATGATCCGTGCTTTGAGCGCGTCAGAGCCGAACCGTTCGATCACCCGCACTGGCCCAACCAGTGCTTCGAACACCGGAAAGGCGACCGCGTTGGAGATCATTGCGAACTGTTCGAGCACCAGCAGCGCCTCGAGATGGCCCAGCCCCAGACCGCCATATTGCTCAGGCAGATTGACGCCCAGAAAGCCCATTTCGCCATAAGTGCGAACCATTTCGGCGGGCACGGGAAAGTCGCCAATTTCCATCTCGCGCGCCAGTGTCGGCAATTCGGCACGGGCAAAGCGGCGCGCGGCGTCCTGAAGTTCGCGCTGCCGCTCACTAAGCTGGAAGTCCATCACTCAAGGTCCTTTTGACAATTCCGGGTGCACCGTGGCAGCACCTTGCTTGCTGCGCCAGCGTGAAACGAAACGGATGGTTTTCGGCGCTTTACATGCTAGGAGGCCCACTTCGGAATGCAGGGGATCGCGTCAGTGACAAGTGTGCGGAGTTGGGCGGCAGCAGTGCCCTTGCTATGCATCCTGTCGGCCCCTGCGGCGGCGCAGGACGCGAACACTTCCGTCAGTGGTGACGTTGCGGCGGAATTGGCCGAGCCGGTGCCCAGCCCGCTGACCGCCGATTTCGCCGATGACCCAATTCTGGCGCTGGCCAACCGCATTGCCGACCCAGAGGAATTCCGCCGCATCGTCGCCTCTGCATTGCGCGAAAACGCCCGCACGCGCGAAGCCGAGGCCGGAGTACGCGTGGCCGCTGCCCGGCTTGATGAGGCTGAGGCGGGATATCTGCCGACGATCGATTTGAATGCCAGTTCGTACCAAACGCTGGCGCGCAAGTTCGACAATGATCCGGGCAATCTGATCGAGCGTTCGCGGCCCGGCAGCCGCACCGATGTGCTGGGTGCGCTGGAATACAAATTCTTCGATTTCGGTGCCGTTGCCGCTGCTGTTGCAGCGGGTCAGGCACGGCTGCGCGCTGCTGGTTACGAACAGGAAGCCGCACAGGCGCAGATCGTCACCGATGTGGTGACTGCGTGGTATTCGGTATTCGCTTATCAGTCGCTGGTGCGGCTGTCCGAAGGCTTCATCAGCGCGCAGGACGATCTTGAAGCGGCGATCGACACCCGGATCGAGCGGGGCGTGTCCTCCCGCAGTGACCGCACGCGCGTCGCCTCATTGCGCGCCGATGGTCAGGTCCGGTTGGCGCAATTCCGCCGCCGTCTGGCCAGTGCAGAAGCGCGCTTTCGTGAACTGACCGGGGTGCCGCCGCCGCCATTGCTGCTGCGCGCGCCGGTGCTGGGGATGGGCGCAGTCAGCCGCGAATATGCGATCAGCGCCGCTGAACAGGCACCCGCTGTACAAAGCGCAAGGGCCGCGGCGCGCGCCGCAGCGGCGGATGCCGATTTCACCCGCCTCAGCCAGTTGCCGCAGATCACCACGCGGGTGGATGCCGGGCGCTATGGCGTGTTCGAGGGACGTGAAGATTACGATGTGCGTGCCAGCGTCAATTTGCGTTACCGCCTGTTTGGCGGCGGCGGCAAAGCGCGGAATGAAGCCAGCGAAGCGCGCGCCGATGCGGCTGAAGCCGCTGCCGACCGCGTGCGGCAGGAGGCCGCGCGTGATGCGGCGATAACCTGGGCCGATGTTCAGGCGCTGGAGGCGCAGATAATCGCGCTGGAGGATGCTTACCGCGCCGCACGCCAGTCGCGCGATGTGGTGTTTGCGCGGTTCGCCGCGCTGCGCGGTTCGGTGTTCGATATCTCCGATGCGCAGGGTGCCTATCTTTCCGCCGCCGTCGCCTATATCGACGGGCTGACCCAGCTTGATGCGGCGCGCTATATCCTGCTGGCCCGCACCGACCGCCTGCTTACCCTGTTCGAGGACCCGGCCAATCCCATGATTGATAGTGTGGCGCAGCCATGAGCGCCGAACCGATGGTGGAAATGCCGGGCAAGCGGCTGGCCGACTGGCTGATGGACCCCATCCGCGACAATTGGCGCACCTATTCCAAGGTCGCGATTGCGGCGGTGCTGATCAATATCTTCGGTCTGGTCTCCTCGCTGTTCACGATGACGGTGTATGACCGGGTAGTGCCCAATTCGGCATTTACCTCGCTCGCCGCCTTGTCGATCGGTTTGGGGATCATCGTGATCTTCGATTTCGCGCTGAAGTTGCTACGCGCCTATTTCGTCGACTTTGCCGGAATGCGGATTGACCGCGAAGTGGGTGAGACGGTGTTTCAGCGCCTGCTCGAAATGCGGCTGGAATTGCGCAAGGGATCGACCGGCCAATTGACCGGCCTGATGCGCGAGCTGGAAACGTTGCGCGATTTCTTCGCCTCGGCGACAATGGCGGCGATTGTCGATTTGCCGTTCATCTTCATTACGCTGGCAGTGGTTGCGCTGATCGGCGGCTGGGTGGTGCTGGTCCCGGCATTGATGGTGCCGCTGGTTATCCTGGTCGGATGGAGCGCGCAGCCCGCATTGCAGCGCCTGTCGGCCAAGGCGATGAACGAAGGGCTGCACAAGCAATCGGTGCTGGTTGAAACCGTCGGCGCGATCGAAGCGGTCAAGACCGCAGGCGCGCACGGGATGTTCAGGGACCGCTGGGCCGATGCGGTGGAAAGCCACGCCGATGTGTCGCTGCGCCAGCGGATGATTTCATCCATCGGCACAACCTTTGCGACATCGGCGGGCACCATCAGCTATGCCGGTGTCATTATCGTGGGCGTGTTTGCGCTGGCGGAAAACAAGCTGACGATGGGCGGGCTTATCGCTTGTTCGATCCTGGCGGGGCGTGCCATTGCGCCGCTTGCCCAAATCTCGCAGCTGGTGTCGCGGATGACCGCCACGCGCACCGCCTACGGGCAGGTTCGTGCTTTGATGGAGCGCCCGCCAGAGGGACCCGGCGATGATCCCATCGTCTTGCGCGAAACCCGCGGCGCGCTGGAGCTGCGGGGCGTGTCCTTTACCTATCCCGGTGCCGCGTCGCGGGCGCTGGACAATGTTACGCTGAAGATCGAGCCGGGTGAGAAAATCGCGCTGATCGGGCGGATCGGGTCAGGCAAATCGACTATCGCGCGGCTGATCCTCGGTCTCTATCCGCCTGAAGAGGGGCTGGTGCTGGTCGACGGAATCGACATCGCGCAGCTCGCCCCCAATTCGCTGCGCCGTGCAGTTGGCTCGGTGCTTCAGGAACCCTCGCTGTTTTCCGGCACCATCCGCGAAAATATCGCGCTGGGCCGCGATTATATCGATGACGAGGAGATGCTGCGCGCATCAGGCGTGTCGGGCACAGACCAGTTCGCCTCGCGAGTGCCGCGCGGTTATGATTTGATGCTGGTCGATCGCGGTGAGGGCCTGTCAGGCGGCCAGCGGCAGTCGATCGCAATTGCGCGCGCGCTTGCCGGACAGCCAAAGGTGCTGGTGATGGACGAACCCAGCAGCGCAATGGACGCCCAGACCGAGGCCGATCTGATTGGCCGGCTGAAAGAGGAATTTACCGACCGCACGCTGGTGGTGGTGACGCATCGCCAGCCCCTGCTGACGCTGGTCGACCGGATCGTTATTATCGATGATGGCAAGATCCGCGCTGACGGACCGCGTGACGCGGTGCTGGCGCAGCTGGCCAAGGGAGCGCGCCAGACGTGACCGAACAAAACCTGGAATTTGTCGAGGAAGAACCCTCCGGCGGGATCGAAAGTCTGGTCGGCCGGATCCAGCCCCGCTCTGCATCGCGCTTCCTGTTTTGGGGCATCGTGATATTCTTCGCGCTGTTCCTGCTGTGGGCGTCGTTCTCCGAAATCGACCGGACCGTGCGCGGGCAGGGCAGAGTGATCTCAAGCTCGGAACTGCAGGTCGTCTCCAGTCTCGAGCCCGGCGTGGTCGAGGATATCTTCGTCACCACCGGGCAGGAGGTGAAATCGGGTGATCCGCTGGTCCGGCTCGATCCGACCGAAAGCGATTCTTCGCTGGGCAGCAATACCGCCGCTGCTGATGCGCTGGGCATGAAAGTCGCGCGGCTGCGCGCCGAAGTGGCTGGCCGCGCGCCGACATTCCCGCGCCCGGCAAATGCCGAGGCGGCGCGCCAGTTGCAGATCGAGCGCGCACTGTATTCCTCGCGTCAGGCCAATCTGTCGAGCGCGCTGGCAGGCGCCCGCGCGCAGCTGGCCCGCGCCGGGCAGGGTGTGACCGAGGCGCAGCGGCAAGTCGATGCGCTGGCCAGCGCCAGCCAGTCCGCCCGGTCCGAAGCCGAATTGCTGCGCCCGCTGGTCGAACAGGGGATCGAACCGCGCCTGTCGCTGGTGCGTGCGGAAAGTGCCGCCTCAAGCGCCGAGGCGCAGCTGGCCGCAGGGCGCGCGACCACCGCTCGGGCCCGCTCCGCCGTTACCGAAGCGCAGGCCAATCTGGCGCGCACCCAGCAGGACTGGCGCGCGCAGGCCGCCACTGAACTGGCTATGGCGCAGGCCGATCTGGGCGCCCGCTCCGCATCGCTGCCCGCATTGGAGGAACGGCTCGCCCGCACAGTGGTCCGCGCCCCGACATCCGGCACAGTCAATCGCGTGCTGGTCACCACTCGCGGCAGTGCGGTGGGATCGGGCATGGCGCTGGTGGAGATCGCTCCGGCAGACGATGCATTGCTAATCGAGGTGCGGCTGCGCCCGCAGGACATCGGATCAGTGCGGATCGGCCAGCCAGCCAAGATCGGCATTACCGCATTCGATCAGTCGGTCTATGGCAGCCTGGACGGCGAAGTCGTGACAATCTCGCCAGATTCTATTGTCGATGAACGCAGCGGTGACGTGTTCTATCTGGTGCGCGTCCGGACAGAGCTGGCGTCTATCCCTAGCGTCGGCGGTGAGCTTGAAATCGGCAGCGGCATGATCGCCGATGTCAGCCTGCTGGGCGATAAACGCACGGTGCTGCAATATATCCTCAGCCCGCTGCTGCGCTTCGGCCAAGGCGCCTTCCGCGAGTAGCTGCGCCAGTCAGCTTGCGTTAAAGCGTGTCGGATTACACCAATACAAAGCTTGGGGCGGGGGTCATAGGTGATCCATGGCTGACCAAGTGTTCTTTGTGGCACCGGCGGATGAGGCGGATGAACTTTCTGACATTTGCCGGAATGGCCCTGATGTGCGCGGCTTGCACGATTCCCGCCAGAAGTGGCGCGAGCGCAACAGATGCGCATCCGGACCCCGGCCCGATCAGCGAACAGGCGAACATATTGACCACATCTTCTCTCGCATGCTCCGTGAAGGGCTCCGACACCGGCACGATGCCTGAGGCGGAAATTTGCGCGCTTTTTCAAGAGGCGTTTCGTGACAGCAGGGCTACGGCTGTGACAATCGATGTTTCCGAAGGGGGCTACCGCGCCGCTGCGATTGCCACCGCCCCTGACGGCAGTGTGCTGGCAGAATTGATGGTGGCAAGCATGGACCGGAAGCTGAGCCGTAGCACCTGGGACCAGCTGGCGCGCGACATGCTGGCGCAGGTTTCACAAAAATGACACATTTTATGCTAAGATGCAGAGAATCGGTGATTTCTTAATTTTCGATAAGGTTTCTAGCAGCGGCTCGCAGTGAGGCGCGGCGAAATTATGACGGTTTTGGTTTTGGGTTCGACGCCGCTCTCGGGATGAGCGCGCACAGGACGGCACGGGAGTATTTTGCGTGAGTTATTTGTTCGATCAACGTTCTTTCCAGTTCAACCGCTTCGATGCGGACATGGGGCTCAACTTCGGGCGCGCCGGTTCGCGCGCGGCGATGTGGAGCGATGTCGGCGTAAGCCATCATGATGGCCACGATCATTTTAAGATGACTGCCAGCCTGTTTGCTGACAGCACTTCCAGCCAGGCACCGGTTGATCTGGCTGCAGATGTTCCGGGCGACAGCGGCACCGGCGTGACCGTAACCATTGGTGACATGGTCTATGACATGCTCGAAGTGGCTGGCGACCATGACTGGTTCCGTATCGACTTGGCCGCTGGCCAGACGCTGAGCATCGTCCTGACCGGCTATGGCGACGACAGCCTGATCGATCCCTATCTCTACCTGCGCGATGCCTCGGGCAATCTGGTTGCCGAAAATGACGATGTCACGCCAGGCAGCGACCGCAATTCACGTATCGACTTCGAGGCTACGACCGCAGGCACCTATTACATCGACGTAGGCGCGTGGGACGAAGGCTATGCCGGTGATTACCAGCTGCAGATCTTTGATTCCGAAGCGACGACCGATGCAATCACGGCCAATGCCTCCACCACTGCATCCATGCTGGTTGGTGCGCCGTTCCACGGCGTTATCGAAACCCCCTCTGATCACGACTGGGTAGCGATCGAACTGGTCGCTGGAACTGAATATCAGGTTGACCTGTCGGGTGCTGGCCCGAATGCGCTGAACAACCCTTACCTGATCGTCCGTGATGCGGCGGGCAACATCGTTGCGGAAAACGATAACACCAATGGGCTCGATTCAGCGGTGACCTTCACTGCGACGACCAGCGGGACTTATTACATCGACGCCAGCGCGGCCTTCAGTGGTGGCACGGGCGAATATCTCATCGAAGTAACTCCGCCGCTGCCGATCTTCACTTTCGACCAGATTGCCAACCAGCTCACCAACACTTTCTGGGGCGGCGAGCAGCATGCCTTTGTCGTGGGCGCAGACAACAGCCTGACGGTCAATCTCACCGGCATCAATGCAGATGGTCAGGGGCTGGCCCGTGCCGCGCTGCAAAGCTGGACCGATGTAACCGGAATCCAGTTTGTCGAAACAAACGGCGCTGCCGAAATTACTTTTCAGGACCATGAGTCCGGTGCCTTCGCAAGCTCGACCTATAACGGCAGCGGCGCCATCGTCAGCTCGACGGTAAACGTTTCGACGCAGTGGATCGCCAATTATGGCACCGCTCTGGACGATTATTCGTATCAGACCTTTATCCATGAAATTGGTCATGCACTGGGCCTTGGCCACGGCGGCAACTACAATGGCAGCGCTGAATATCCGGATGATGCCACCTATCAGAACGATAGTTGGGCAACCACGGTAATGTCGTATTTCAGCCAGACCGAAAATGACTATTTCGCTGACCAGGGCTTCACCCGTGCTTCGGTCACCACGCCGATGAATGCGGACGTTGTGGCGATGCGGGTTCTATATGGCCTGTCCTCGGATACCCGGCTGGGCAACACCACCTACGGCTTCAATTCTAACGCCGGAAGCACTGCGTTCGATGCCACTGTGTTTAACGACACGGCCTATACCATCGTCGACAGCGGCGGCATTGATACACTGGATTACAGCGGGTTTTCACAGGACCAGCTGATCGATCTGCGGCCCGAGTATTTCATGAATATCGGGCCTGCAATCGGCAACGTCATGATTGGCCGTGGCACCTTCATTGAAAATGCGATTGGCGGTTCTGGCGCCGATACGATTAATGGCAACCAGTTTAACAATGCACTGACTGGCTGGGCCGGAGCCGATGTGATCAGTGGCTTCGGTGGCCGCGACACGCTTCAAGGCGGAAACGGTAATGATACGCTGAACGGCGGCCAGCACCTCGACACCGTCTATGGTGGCGGCGGCGCTGATGCCATCAATGGCGGCGGCGCCAATGATTTGCTGTATGGCGAAGGCGGCAACGACACTATTCTTGGCGCAAATGGTAACGACTACATCGACGGCGGTGCCGGCAACGACACCATCAATGGCGGTGTCGGCTCCGACGAAATTTTTGGCGGTGACGGTGACGATACGATCAGTGGAGGGCATGGCCTGGATGTGATCCATGGCGGCCTTGGTGAAGACACCATCAATGGCGGCTCGTTCGCTGACACCATCTTTGGTGACGAGGGTAATGACACGCTGCTCGGCGGGCCAGGCTCCGACACCATTTATGGCGGTGCGGACAATGATTCGATATCGGGCGGAAATGCCAACGATACGCTCTATGGCGACGGCGGCAATGACACCATCAATGGCAATAATGGCGCCGATACCATCGACGGCGGTGCGGGAATCGACCGCATCTCTGGCGGTCTTGCAGCAGACATCCTGACAGGCGGCGGTGGCAATGACCTGTTCGTCTTCGACAGCCTGCTGGGCGGTCCGAATATCGACCAGATCACCGATTTCACCAGCGGTTCTGACACGATCAATCTTGATCGCGCTATCTTCACAGGCATCGGATCAGACGGCGCATTGGCAGGTTCGGCCTTCCGGGTCGGCACTGCGGCGCAGGACGCGGATGATCGCATCATCTACACGCGCAGCACGGGAGAGATCTTCTATGACGCCGATGGCGTTGGTGGGGCCGACGCGGTGTTGTTTGCCAAGGTGGATGCCGGGATGGTGCTCAGCGCCAGCGACTTCGCAGCCTTCTCGGCCAGCGCAGCAGCGGGCTCAGGTGCCAAGGGCGGCGATGCAATGTTCGCGCCGCTCGAATCGCTGCACGGGGTCGATATCTTCGCAATCGTCTGATCGGTTTGCAGACCAGAATCAAAAGCCGGGGCGAAGCGCAGTGCTTCGCCCCGGCTTTTTGTTTCAGCGACTGGCCAAGTAGCCAGCTGTCAGGGTCAGCGTGACCGGTCCAGCCACCGCGCCAGTGCCACGCCGCCGGTAATCAGGAACGGCACCAGCGCCAGGCTCAACACCACCTTGGCGATCACCTGCCCGATCAGCAGATTTGTAATGTCGAACTCACCATAAAAGGCCAGCGTGACAAAGATCACCGAATCGACCGCCTGGCTCAGCGCGCTGGCGATGGCCCCGCGCAGCATCAGCGAGCCAGTGGTACTGGGCTCGCCCCCGCCGCGAAGCCGCTCGAAAATCCAGACATTGAGCAGCAAAGAGATCAGATAAGCGAACGGCCCCGCCAGCCAGACCCGCCAGGTGGATGCGTGGACACGCCCGAAGGCGGCCAGATCATCAGGGCGCATGCTGATCATCTCGGTCGAGGCGGGCAGCGCCAGTACCAGTTGCATCAACGCCGCTGCCACCCCCAGCGGGATAAAGCCCCACCAGATGATGCGATTGGCGATTTTCTGCCCGTAAAGCTGCGCCACCGTGCTGGAAATCACGACCAGCAACAGGAAAGCAAAGATCCCCGCCTCGACCGACAGATCGGTGGGTGGCAATTGTACCTGCTTGAACGCCAGCACGCCCGCCAGCACCGTCATCCCCCCGTACAGGAGCATATAGACGAACAGGCCGCGCGGCATTGCGGCGGCGGCCAATTGGGTATCGTTGGTGGGGGTATCGGTCATGATCGGAGGGAGGTCCGTTCGCTGGAACTGTTCAAAGGATGGGCGGCTTGGGGCTGCGAAAATTGACTAACGCCGCGCTACGCGCAAGACAGCGCGCGCTTTCATCCGCAATTAGTCTCCTGTCTACCGAAAGGCTCGCATGCCGCCCTTCCTTACCAGCCTGCTCGGTATCCTCGCAATTATGCTGATCGCTTTCCTGTTGTCGACTGGCAAGCGGCGTATCAGTCTGCGAATCGTCGGGGCGGCTTTCGCGCTTCAGGCGCTGATGGCGTTTCTGGTGCTGGCGACCAGTTGGGGCCGTGCGGCAATCCAGGGGATGTCCAACGGCGTGGCGGCGTTGCTTTCCTATGCCGATCAGGGGACACAGTTCCTGTTCGGTCCGAACGAAACCAACCCGCTCGCCAACACCTTTGCGCTGGGCGCGCTGCCGGTGATCATTTTCTTCGCTGCGCTGGTTTCGATCCTCTATCATCTTGGCATCATGCAGCGCGTCGTGCGCTGGGTCGGCGGGGCAATTGGCTGGGTGACCGGCGTGTCCAAGGTCGAATCGCTGGGCGCCGCAGCGAACATATTTGTTGGCCAGTCGGAAAGCCCGCTGGTGGTACGCCCCTATCTGGCGGCGCTCGCGCCCAGCCAGCTGTTCACATTGATGACGGTTGGTATGGCGGGCGTCGCAGGCACCATTCTGGCTGCCTATGCCGGGCTACTGGGGTCGGACTACCTGCCCTTCCTGCTCGCCGCCGCATTCATGTCGGCACCTGGCGGCATCCTGATGGCCAAGATTATCATGCCGGATGATCAGGATGAAGCTGAGGCGAACGCGGCAGAAGATGATATCACACTGCCAAAGGCCCGCATCAGCGCCGAAGGGCCTGCCGCTCTGGTCGAGGGCGGCAAGGCGCATGAGGTCGAAGTCGCCGAAACTTTCGAAGAAGGGCACAAGCCCGCCAATGTCATAGAGGCTGCAGCCCAAGGCGCGCAGACCGGTGTTAAGCTGGCGGTGGCCGTAGGCGCGATGGTGCTGGCCTTTGTGGCGCTGGTGGCGTTGGCCAACGGCCTGCTTGGTGGGATCGGCGGCTGGTTCGGGCGTGACGATCTGTCGTTCCAGATGCTCCTGGGCGCGGTGTTTGCGCCGGTGATGTATCTGATCGGCATTCCATGGGAGCAGGCAGGCACGGCTGGCGGCCTGTTCGGCACCAAAATCGTGCTGAACGAATTCGTCGCGTTCATTGATCTGGGCGCGCTGGACGCTGCGGCGCTGAGCGAACGTAGCCGCGCCATTGTGACCTTTGCGCTGTGCGGTTTTGCCAATTTCAGCTCGATCGCGATCCAGATGGCAGTGACCGGGGGGCTTGCACCCAACCAGCGGCCCGTTATTGCAAGGCTTGGCCTGCGCGCGCTGGCTGCGGGTTCGCTGGCGAACCTGATGAGCGCGGCGCTGGCGGGCCTGTTCCTCCCCTATTGAGAACCCGCCCATGTCTGACATTGCTTCTGTATCAATCGCCCGCCCGCTCAATGAAGTTGCCGAGGAAATCGGCCGCAGCTTCGAGGAGTACGGCTTCGCGGTCATCCGCGACCATGGCATCCCGCAGGAGCTGATCGACCGGGCCGAAGCGCTGTCGAAGCAGTTCTTCGCGCTGCCAGCGGCCACCAAGCAGGCGTACAAGATCGAAGGCAGCGGCGGCGCACGCGGCTATACCCCGTTCGGGGTTGAGCGTGCCAAGGGTGCCGAAGTCCACGACCTCAAGGAGTTCTGGCACGTCGGGCGCGACTTGCCGCAAGGCCACGCGCTGGCCGAATTCATGGCACCCAATGTCTGGCCGGATGAAGTTGCAGGTTTCGAGGAGGCTTTCTCCGCACTCTACGCCGCCTTCGAGGCCGCCGGGGCCCGCGTGCTCGAGGCCACCGCGCTGCACCTTGGCCTGCCGCAAGGTTTCTTCGCGCCGACGGTCGAGGACGGCAATTCAGTGATGCGGCTGCTGCATTATCCGCCTCTGCAGGATAAATCCGCAGAGGGCGCGATCCGCGCGGCGGCTCATGGCGATATCAACACAATCACGCTGTTGCTGGGGGCAGAGGAGGCCGGGCTGGAACTGCTGACCCGGCAGGGCGAGTGGCTGGCAATCGATCCGCCAGCGGGCGCGCTGGTCGTCAATATTGGCGATATGCTCGACCGGCTGACCAATGGCCGTCTCCGCTCCACCACACACCGCGTGATAAACCCGGTGGGCGAGGCGGCGTACCGGGCACGCTATTCAATGCCCTTCTTCCTGCATTTCCGGCCCGATTACACTATCGAAACACTGGCCGAATGCATCGATCCGGCGCGGCCCGACGATCATCCCGAGCCAATTTCCAGCCATGATTTCCTGCTGCAACGATTGCGCGAGATCAATCTGGCGTGATCCGATTGTAGGGCGCGCAAAGCTGTGGCGCGAACGCAATAGAATCGAAATTTTTGCTGCTGTGGCGTTTTCGCAACAGCGGTAAATGTCTGGTTTATTGCCGGAAATCGAGCATCAGTGGCTTCATGTGCACACGCGCCGCCGGGCAGTCTTGACTCTGTAACAAAACGACCGTTTGGGCAGGCCGTGTCCGCGGCGTGCGGGCTCTGCACAGACATTCAAATTTTTCCGACCACGAGTGAAGGGGTCTCCTCGATGAAGTTCAAGTATCTGCTGGCAGTCTCGGTCGCCGGCCTTTCCGCCGCGCTGGCCGTTCCCGCCGCCGCCCAGTCGACCGGCTCGGTCGATTTTGACGATGAGAATGTGATTGTCGTTAGCGGCGCACGCGCCTCTGACGTCGGCGGGGTCGATATCCCCGACACGACCAAAGCGAAGCAAGTTCTCACCGAGGAAATCATCCGTCGCCAGCGCCCCGGCCAGACGGTTAATGACATCGTCAATCTGGTCCCTGGCGTGAGCTTTCAGAACAACGACCCCTGGGGTTCGTCGGGTGGTGGTTTCACCATTCGCGGCTTTGGCGCGGATCGTGTTTCGCAGACGCTCGACGGCCTGCCGCTAAACGATTCGGGCAATTATGCCCTTTACACCAACCAGCAGGTCGATCCTGAAGTGCTGCAGTCGGTTAACGTCAACCTCGGCACCACCGACGTCGACAGTCCGACCGCTTCGGCAACCGGCGGCACGATCAACATTCGTACCCGCGAGCCGGGTGACGAGTTTGGCATTGTTGCAACGATGACTGTTGGTGATGTGCTTGCAGCGGGTGCTTCGGACACGCTCTATATGCGCGGCTTCGGCATGATCGACACCGGTGACTTCACCGGCTTCGGCACCAAGGCTTTCGTCTCGGCCAGCTACACCACATACGGCGTTCCCTATAACCCGTATGGCAAGATCAATAAGACCCAGTTCAATGGCCGCATCTGGCAGGACATTGGCTCCAACGGTGATTTTGTCTCCGTATCGGGGCACTACAACCAGAACCGCAACAACTTTGCCGGTTCGGAAAGCATTGGCGATCTGATCATCCTGGGTGATGACAGTGTGACGGACGTGGTCGAGGCCACGCTAGGCACGAGCGGCAAGCGTTCGCGCTTCGACCTCTATCAACTGTCGGGCGACTATCCTTGCACGATCGATCCCAGTCAGGTTGTCGGCAATGGCGGCAATGCGGGCGTTTCGGATCGCTATAACGACCGTGGCGGTTGTGGCTCCGCATTCTACCGCCGCTATAATCCGTCGGACACCGGCAACATTCGCGGTGCATCGCGTTTCTCGATCACCGACAGCCTGACCTTTACGCTGGACCCGAGCTATCAGTTCGTGAAAGCCAACGGGGGCGGTCCTGACGATCTTCGTGAAGCGTTCTTCACCGTCAATGGCGGTTCGTACACTGGCGCGTTCAATGGCGGCTACTACTTCGGCCGCGACCTGAACGGCGACGGCGACCTGAGCGATCGTCTGGCAGGCAATGACCCCAGCCAGACCAAGACTGACCGTTACGGCGTTGTGTCAAACCTGATTTACGACATCAACGACGATCACCGTGTCCGTGTTGCCTATACGTGGGACCGTGCGCGTCATCGTCAGACCGGCCAGATCAGCACGATGCTGCCCAATGGTGAGCCGATTGACGTGTTTGCAATCGATGCGCCATTGCTCGACGTGAATGGCAATGAAGTCAACAAGCGTGACCGCTTGTCATTCGCAATCCTGCATCAGGTTTCGGGCGAATACCGCGGCCGCTTTGGCGACCTGACGGCGGTTCTGGGCCTGCGCGCACCGTTCTTCACGCGTGAACTGACACAGAACTGCTTCACCACGTCGGCTGGCGGTTTTGTCGATTGCCCGGCTGCGGGTCAGGATCTTTCGAACTACATCAACGATCCTTTCAACGCCGATCACGCTGCGCCGCAGACGCGTACCTATAAATACAACGAGCTGTTGCCCAACGTTGGCTTCACCTATGACTTCGGCGCTGCTTCGGTGTTCGGCAACTATGCTAAGGGCCTTTCGGTCCCCGGAACGGATCCGCTGTACGATTCGCTGTATTTTGCTGACAATGCATTTGCCCGTCCGGTTCCCGAGACTACCGATAGCTTCGATCTGGGCCTGCGTTTCCAGAGCGGAAACATCCAGGCACAGCTTGGCGCGTATTACACACAGTATGACAATCGTCTGGCAACAGCATTCGACCCCGAAGCCAACGATGGTGAAGGTGAATTTGTTTATCGCAACCTTGGCCGTGTGAACAAATACGGCATCGATGGTTCGATCGCATGGCGTCCGACCTCCACCACGCTCCTCTACCTCTTCGGTTCGTATAACGATTCCGAAATCAAGGAAGATGTGGCCGATGGCACATGCAATCAGTTTGAAGTCGATAATGCGTTCTATAGCTGCAACGCTCTCAACGACATTCAATTCCTGCCAACCGGCGGGAAGTCGGAATCGGGTTCACCGCAGTTCTCCTTCGGCGCGCGCGGGCAAATTGCTCTCGGCGACTTTGAGTTTGGTGCGCAGGTCAAGCGTACTGGACCGCGGTTCCTGAACGATACAAACTTGGATGTGACCGACGAATTCTTGGTCAATGGCACGACCGTTGAATACAACTATGGCGCCAAGGCTCCTGCCTACACGCTCGTGGATCTCGACATCCGTTGGACGATTGCTGAAAACCCGTTCGGCAAAGACGTCGCTCTGCAGCTTAATGTGACCAATTTGCTCGACGAATACTATGTCGGCTTCTTCGGTGGTTCGCTGGACAGCTTCGGCTTTGCGCAGATCGGTGCACCCCGCGCTGCCAGCCTGTCGCTGGTCTTCGGCTACTAAGCCTTCACGACCTGCCAAGAATTGCGGGCGGTCTTTTCGGGGCCGCCCGTTTTCGTTGTGCGCAGTGTTGCGGGGGGTCTTGCGGAACGCGGGTGCGGTGCGCATCGTTGATCCGGCATGACTCAACCGGCGACCAATTTCAGCGCGACCAGGAAGCGGTTCAATCCGTGGGTCGTGTTTGTGATTGTCCTGATCCACATCGGGATATTCTATGTGCTGATCCGGGCGCTGGCCCCCGGCGTGGTCAGCAGCGTTGAACGCAGCGTGCTGTCGACATTCACCGTCACGGTCACTGCGCCTGAACCGCCGCCTCCGCCGCCGCCCGAGGCCGCACCACAAGACGAGGGCGCACAAGGCGATCCGGGGCGTGATGCGGTTCCCAAGCCCGTCACAGCGCCCACCCCAAAGATCCCAATCCGCAAAGACCCGCCCGCGCCCAAGGTCGCCTCGACCGGCGCGGCCACCACCGCTGGCGCAACCGATAGCGGTCAGGGCACCGGGGCCGCCGGTCAGGGGCAGGGCACGGGCAGCGGCAATGCCGGTACAGGACGCGGCGGCGGCGGGCCGGTCACCAAACCTGTCCTGATCGCAACCATCAGCGATGCCAGCGCCTTTCCAGTGCCGGAGGGCGGCCGCAAGGCACGGATCGGCAAGTCGGTCATCGTCAGGCTGATGGTATCCACAGAAGGCCGTGCGACCAGCTGCCGCATCCACCGCCCCAGTCCGTTCCCCGAAACGGACGCCACTGTTTGCCGTCTAGCCATCGATCAGGTGCGCTTCAAACCGGCTACCAATGCCGCCGGGCAGCCGGTTGCCGCGCCGTTCTATTACCAGCAGCGTTTCTTCAACTGACAGGATGCCCAACGCAGGCTAATGATGCAGGATATTTGGGGAAGGCAGGCGGTTTGGCAGAGCGCATACATCCGGTAATCCTGTGCGGCGGCAGCGGCACACGGCTGTGGCCGCGCAGCCGCAAGGCGCTGCCCAAGCCGTTTCTCCCGCTGCTGGGGCCGCTCACGCTGTTCCAGCAGGGCCTCGACCGGACCAGCGATGCGCAGCTATTTGCACCTGCCACAGTGGTGGCGGGCAAGGCGCATGTCGCGGTGATCGAGAGCCAGCTGGGTGAGGCGGGCGAAGCCGCGCTGATTGTCGAACCGGCTGCTCGCAACACTGCGCCTGCTATCGCCCTGGCGGCGCACCGCCTGCCGAGTGATGCTGTGATGCTGGTGTGCCCAAGCGATCATTATATCGCCGATCAGGAGGCGTTTCTCAGCGGCGTGGCGAAGGCGGCAGCATTGGCGCGCGAAGGCTATCTGGTGGCTTTCGGCATCACGCCAACCCGGCCCGAAACCGGCTATGGCTATATTGAATGCGGCGACGCCTTGGGCAGTGGCCAGCGGGTGGCGCGTTTTGTCGAAAAGCCTGATGCGGAGCGCGCGCGGGCGTTTCTCGATAGCGGTGATTTCGTCTGGAACGGGGGAATTTTCGCGTTTCGCGCTGGCGATTACCTTGATGAACTGGCCCGCCATCGCCCTGACATGGCCGCCGCAGTCCATGCAGCGGTTGCTGCGGGCAGGGCGGTCGGGCAGCGCTTCCATCCTGATGCCGCGGCGTTCGCGGGCATCACCGGGGAATCGATCGACTTTGCAGTGATGGAGAACACCGACCGTGCTGCTGTGGTCGCCGCCGATATGGGCTGGTCGGACATTGGCGACTGGAGCGCGCTGATGGCGGCGCGCGGCGTTGATGACGCAGGCAATGCCTTGGCGGGGCGTGCTGACATCACCGGCGGCAGCGGGGTGATGGTTGAAAGCGACGGCCCGCGCGTATCGGTGGTTGGACTGTCAAACATCATCGTGGTGGTCGATGGTGACGAAGTGCTGGTGACTGCACGCGATGCGGCGCAGGATGTCGGCAAATTGCCCGGCGCAATTTCGCAATGACGCAGGCTGTCCTCCCCACCAAGACCGTGGCGAAAATATGGGGCCGCGAGACCTTGCCAGCGCCCTTTACCGCGCCCGCTGGCGAGCGGATCGGTGAGATCTGGTTCGACCCGCCGCCAGCGCTTGATCGTCTGCTGGCGAAATACCTCTTCACCAGCGACAAGCTGTCTGTACAGGTCCACCCGCGCGACGAGGATCTTGGCGGCGCGGGTAGCGGCAAGGAAGAATGCTGGCTGGTGATCGCCGCCGAACCGGGCGCAAGGCTGGCGCTGGGCTTCTCCGCGCCTGTCGATCCCGAGCAGATGCGTACGGCGGCATTGGACGGCAGCATCGAGGATCTGCTCGACTGGCGGGACGTTTCCGCAGGCGAATTCTTCTACATCCCTGCCGGGACTGTCCACGCCATCGGTGCAGGCCTGTCGCTGGTCGAAATTCAGCAGAACAGCGAGATAACCTACCGCCTGTATGACTATGGCCGCCCGCGCGCATTGCATCTGGACGAGGCGATTGCTGTTGCCAGTGGCGGCGTGTTCGACGCGGGGCGCTATGCCAGCACAATCGCCGCCGACGAGACCAGGCTGCTGGTCGACGGCCCGAAATTCCGTCTGGCCCAAATCGCGGGGTACGCTGAAGGCGCCGCAGCGATCCTTGGCAAATTTACCGGAGCAGCCCAGCTGCTACCGCTCAGCGGCTCCGTCCGGGTCGCCGATCTGACCGTCGAGCCCGGCCAATCGGCCTGGGCCAGCGGGTTTCAGGATGTGACCTTCGCATCGGAAGGGCGCTGCCTGATCGCCGCGCCGCTTTAGCTGGTCTCGCCAAAGGCCTTGAGAATGCGTGCCAGATCGTCCTTGCCATAGGGCTTGGTCAACAGGCCGCGCGCGCCCATCTCCTCCAGCCGGTCTTCCATTTCGCCATATCCGGTCGCCAGCCAATAGGGGATGCCGCGCGCTTTCAGCTCTTCGGCCACGCGCTCACTACTTTCCTTGCCGAGATTGTAATCGAGCAGCGCAAGGTCCGGCGTGTCCTTGCCAAGCGCATCGAGCGCACCGGCAACCGTGCTTTCAAGCTGGACTGTTTTGACGCCTAACTCGCGTAGGCAATCCTCGGTATCCAGCGCGATGATCATGCTGTCTTCGACGAGCAGGACAGTTGCGGGCACATTGGACAATTCTGACATCAACACCGCCTTCTTCTCGCGCTCATTTGCACCCGCATCCTCTTTGGACACCCAGGTAATAAAGCGACTGGGGATGCAGAATGCGGCCTCTACACCTTTAAGCTTGTAGTCGATCGACGCATTCCCTTCGAGCTCAAACGGGATTGAGCGTTCGATAATCGTGCTGCCAAAGCCGCGCCGCTTGGGCGGTTTGACCGGCGGGCCGCCAATTTCGCGCCATTCCAGAAGCATTTCGTCGCCCGATCCGCGCATGATGGTCACATCAAGCTGGCCCGACTGGTCGCTTAACGAGCCGTATTTGGCGGAATTGGTCATCATCTCGTGGATGACCAGCGCCAGCACAGTGTATGCTTCGGGCGATATCATGACGTACGGGCCGGTGATCACCATCCGCTCCCGCTGCTCCGAGATGTAGGCTTCCGCCTCGGTCTCGAACAATTCGCGCAAGGGTGCGGGCGACCAGTTGCCCTTGGTAATATTGTCGTGTGCCGAGGCGAGCGAATTGATCCGTCCGCCCACTATCTCAGCAAAATTCTCCACGCTGCTGGCTTCGCTGCGTGATTTGTTGATGAGGCCACGGATCAAATTGAGGATGTTACGAACCCGGTGATTGAGCTCGGCAATCAGCAATTCCTGTTGCTGCTGCGCCTTGGTACGTTCTTCCACCACTTCATCGGTCAACCGCAGGATAATTTCCAGCAGCGTGACGCGCAGGCTTTCGGCGATCTGCAGCTCTGCGGGCGACCACTGCTTGCTCGTACCGTCGACCGATTCCTGCCAAGCTTCAAAGCTCTTGCGCGGAGTCAGTCGTGCGCCATTGGGTCCGAAATCAACCGCTTTCTGCGGATTGCCGGCCCAGGTCACGGTCTGCTTCAGCTCTCGGCGCCACAACACAAGATGGTCGCGCGGTGTGCGCGAGATCGGGATGACCAGTGCACCCACAGCGCGGTCGGCAAAACGTGCGGCCTCGGGAATCCGGTCGGGCAGCGCGGTGCTGGCCAGCACTCTGCTGGTCGCCGCGCCGTTCAGCGCTGGCAGGATCGCCCGGAATTCCTCCTCGTTCGGAGCCTTCCCGCGCGCTTCATAATGGCCTTCGACAAAGACGCTGATCCCGTCATGCGCGATCACCTGATCGATGATCGGGTCCAGTGTCGGCAGGCTTTCGGCCAGCGCCGTACCAGAAACGATGTCGCGCATCAGCCGGTCATGAACAGTGCGTCCCACTTCGCGCAGCTTGGAATTTTCCAGCGATAGCGAGCGTTCGAGCAGCAGCGAAAACAGCTCCGAAAATAGCTCTGTCGCGGTGCGCTGGGCATAGGGCAGCACGCGGGGGGCATAATGATGGCAGGCGAAGAGACCCCACAATTTGCCGCCGATAATAATCGAGATCGACAGCGATGCCTCGACCCCCATATTGCGCAGATATTCCAGATGGATCGGGGATACCGAACGCAGCGTGCTCATGCTGAGATCGAGCGGTTCGCCTTCCACGCTGACGCCCGGCTCGATGGGAACGGCAGTGCCATTGACGTCGCTGATGATGCGGATGCGGTTGCGGACATACAGCGCGCGGGCCTGCGCGGGGATGTCCGATTTGGGGTACCGTAGCTGGTAGAAGGATTCCAGATCATCGCGCCGCGCCTCGGCAATGACTTCGCCGCTCAGATCATCGTGGAAGCGGTAAACCATGACCCGGTCGAAGCCGAGCGTCTCGCGCAATTCATGCGCTGCGTGTTCGGTCAGCGCATCGACGGTATCGTGCTTGTCCAGCCGCGACATGACCGGGCGAAGCCGCGCAAATTGGCGGTCGCTCTCCCCGGCGACATGCGGTTCGATCTCGATAATCTGGTTCGGTCCGGACGTGTGAATCGCGCAATCGAAAAGCTGGCCATTGCCGGCCAGATCGACACCGAACAGCCGCTCTACCTGATCGTCTTCGGCCAATTCGCTGACAGCGCTGCGGAGGGCATTTACTGCGGCAGCATTCAGATAGGGTGCGAGTCTGGTGCCCAGCTTGATCGGCTTGTCAAGGCCGATGATCGCTTCCAGATTGGCAGAGCGCTGCGACACCAGCCAATCGCCATTGACCGCCACCAGCGCGCCAAAATCCTGGATCTGGCCAAGTTGATGGATCGGCTCCCGGTCACAATTGCTGAGATCGACCTGCTCGTTCATGCGACTTCCTTGATGGTGTAGTGATTGGCGGCCAGACGAAACAATGCGAACACTGCATTGGCGCCGGTAACCGCATGATGCGCCGCTTCGGGCGATGCAATGGTGTCGAGAGTTGGGCGAAGCGCCTTCCAGAACTGCGGCATCGCATCGTCAGACAGGAAGCGGTCGGCACCGTTCAGCCCCAATTTGCGCCGCTGCGCCAGCATCGCGCGATTGCCCAGCGATGAGCCCGCCAGAGTCCACGCAACCCCGGTCAGCGCGCCGGAATGCTGCAGCGGGAAAGCGCCAAAATCTGGCGGTGCCGCCAGGTTAAGCTCGGCAAGATCTGCGGCTATCAAATGGGTCTGCGGCGGCGGTGTGATCGCGCCGGAATCCTGTACGGCCAGCCAATTCTCGATCGGCAAACGCGCTGCATACTGCACACGCAGGAACGCGCCGAAATCCCCATCGCCGCCGATCGCAAACGCGCCAAGACCCGCGTCCAGCGCATCATGCGCCGCGCGTGTTTCTTGCCGCAAGATTTCTCTCAGGCTACGACCCCTGGTGGCTGACAAATAGACGCCCCTGTTCCCTCGCCGAAGCGACCCTTGTTGTGTGGATTTCCGAAACGCGCGGCGTCTGTACGTTGGCCGCATGATAGGATTTCCACGCAGCAAAAGCGCTTGAACCCGAAAACCGTTCCAGCAGCGGACCGTATTTTTAATTGGCTGAACTCTGCTCATGCCTCCTAGCCTGCCGACAGGTTGTGGATGATTGTTAATTTCCGTTAATGTGCTAGAAAGCTAACCAAGTTGCGAAGACTGGGAGGTTGGCAGTGCAAAGCTACAAGAAAATCGTCGGATTGTTGATGGCCGGGGCTATGGCAGGCGGCGTTGCGCAGCCCGCCCATGCTGGTGATGACCCATTTATTGGGCAGATCACCAATTACGGTTTTAACTTCTGTCCGCGCGGCTGGGCGGCGGCAAATGGCGCAATCTTGCCAATTTCATCAAACACTGCATTGTTCAGCCTGTATGGGACGACTTTTGGCGGCGATGGGCGGACGACTTTCCAATTGCCCGATCTTCGCGGCCGGGTGCCGCTTGGCGACGGCAGGGGGCCGGGTCTTTCCGACATTCGGCTCGGAGAGCAGGGTGGGTTAGAGACTGTCACATTGACGGCGCCAGAACTGCCATCACACACGCATGCACTCAACGGGTCACTCAGTCTCAGGACAAGTACGTCCGCTCCTGATACCAATGATCCTAATGGTGCGGCGCTGGCGACATTTCCCAGCGATCGGAACATTTATTCAACCAGCGCGAGAGACCGGCCGGGTATGCCGGTGGTGGGGCAGATTACACTTGCCAATACCGGCGGCGGTCAGGCGCATGAAAATCGCCCGCCTTTTCTGGTGATGAACTGGTGTGTTGCGATTCAGGGAACTTACCCTTCTCGCAGTTAGGCGGAAAAAGATCGGTAACATAAATAGCGGCAATGCGGGTTTGGGAGTGTGGATATGACGATCGGCAAGAAATTTGCGGGCACAGTGATGGCGGCGGCAATGGTGAGCGGCAGCGCGCAAACCGCGCAGGCGCAGGCCTCAGAGCCATATATCAGTCAGCTCATTACGACTGGCGCCAATTTTTGTCCGCGTGGCTGGGCCCGGGCCGAGGGGCAATTGCTGGCAATTAGTGGGAATGATGCGCTGTTCAGCCTGGTCGGCACCATTTACGGCGGTGATGGCAGGACGACATTTGCATTGCCGGATTTGAGAGGACGCACGCCAATTGGTTATGGAGTAGGTCCTGGTCTCCAATCCTATTCTATTGGCCAAAGAAGTGGGGCGGAACAGATTACCCTGACCCCGCTTGCCATGCCCACGCATACGCATAATGTCGGGGGTAGCCTGAATCTCAGGACCAGCACGTCGGGGCCAGATACCAATGATCCCAATGGCAACGCGCTGGCGACCGCACCTGAGGGTCAGAACAATTACACCACTGCCGCACGCAATCGGCCGGGGATGCCTGTGGTTGGTCAGGTCACTATCTCCAATACTGGCGGCAGCCAGCCGCATCAGAACCGCCAGCCTTACGTGGGGTTGACCTGGTGCATCGCTCTGTTCGGTATCTATCCTTCGCGGAATTAGAACTAGGCATTCACCACATTTAATGGCGATACTGCAGAGGCAGGTTTGGGAGACAGATTATGGTTGGAAACGGAAAATTTGCAGGATTTCTGATTGGTACCGCGCTGATGTCGAGCAGTGCCCCACCCGCCCATGCACAAGCCACACCTTATCTCGGCGAAACGGTGATTTTCGGGATGAATTTTTGCCCGCGCGGTTGGGCCTCGGCCTCGGGTCAGCTTCTCGCAATTAGCCAGAATACGGCGCTATTTAGCCTGCTTGGCACTCAATATGGCGGCGACGGCAGGACGACCTTTGCATTGCCTGATCTGCGCGGGCGGGCAACAATTTCGTACGGACAAGGTGGCGGGCTGTCCAATTATTTGATTGGCCAACGAGGTGGACAGGAAACTGTCACGCTGACCGAAGCCACCATTCCTGCGCATACGCACATTGCCAGTGGGTCGCTAAGCTTGCGGACCAGTACTGGGGCTCCGGACACGAATGATCCGAACGGTGCTGCTCTGGCCACTATGCCTGCTACACAGGCTGGCCCTTACACCACCGGCAACAGAAACCGTCCGGGAATGCCGGTTGTCGGTCAAATCACTCTTGATGCAACGGGTGGCAGTCAAGCGCACGAAAATCGCTCGCCTTATCTGGCGATGAATTGGTGCATTGCGACCCAAGGGCTGTTCCCTTCCCGCAATTAGGATGGCGTTACCGGCACTGCGCCGGTCGTCATTATGGCCAGTTTAGGTGAGCAGTTTCTGCCCCTGCTGGCGGATCGCGCCAGCCACCATCGGCTCGACGAACGCAAGCGCGGGCGGCAGGTCGATTTCAAACACCACCTGACCCTCTTCGATCAGCACGCGGCCATCGACGGTCTGCCCCATCGCCTTGACGTTCAGCGTCATGCAATCCTCGCCCGGCCAGGCGGTTGTGACCTGCGCAATGCCGCCAGGGACAAAATTGCCGATATCGCCGCTGCGGCTGGCCAGGCGGTGGCGGACTTCTTCTTTGGGCAGTGAATGGGGAATGGGGACGCGCATCAGGGTTTGTGCTCCAGTTCCGGGGCGGTCTGCGCCCCGCTGCCAAATTTGTAATCGAGATAGCGGTTCTTGATCGCCAGATCGTCCAGCGAGCCCTCGGCCAGCTGGCGGGTGATCGAATCGATTTCGCCGCTGATCTTGCCAAGGCTGTCGGTCAGCTGTTCGTCGGGCGTGGCACCGGCCCGTTGCTCGGTGCGCAGATGGGCCGGAATCTTGCGATAGCTTTCGACCATCTGCGGCAGCTGCTCACCCACCAGACTGCGAATTTCGCGCGCCTTGACGTGGTTCTGGTCAAGCCCGTCGAGCTGATGACCCAGCCCATCAAGCTGGACCCCGATCTGATCAACCAGAGTGACCGCGGGCGGCGGCAGGGCAGGGCGCTGCGCCTCCAGCCACAATTCGGTGCGGCTGACCATCTGCTGGACATCACCGCGATTGAGGTCGGCGCGCTTGGGAACCTTGAGCTTGGGATAATTGCCCAGCACTGCCACCGCGACGACGCTGGCCAGAATCAGCGCCATCACGCCAACCACGCCGATCCCGTTTAGAATTACGCCAATCATTCCCGTGGCGACCCAAATCCCGAACAGCACCAATGCGATGTTGCGGATCTTGCGGGTTAGGTGCTTTTTCTTGAGCTTGGCCGACCCCTCGCCAATTGACAGCGCGCGCCGATGCCGCCCGCCCGCGCGGTTGTCATCGCGCACGATCCGGGCCTCCTGAAGCAGGCGGTCGCTTTGCTGGGTCAGATCGCTCAAGTCAGCTCTCCACCGTCAACAGCGCGCTTTCGCCCAGTTGCTGCTGCGCCTGTGACTGGCCTTCGGCGCGGGCGATATAGCCCTTCGATTTCTCGACCTCGTCGGACAGCGTGTTGACGGTCTGCTTCATGCTGTCGAGCGCGCGCAACTTGAAGGAATCGACCTCGTCCATAGTGTCGTAAATGTTCTGGAAGGCGCGCTGCAGCGTTTCGAGCGGGATGGTGCTGGATGCCGCCTGTTCGTGGATCTTGCCGGTCTGTTCGCGCAGCATCGTGCTGGTGGAATCGATGATCCCGGCGGTGGTCTGGTTGAGCGCAGTGATCTGGCCCAACACCAGACGCTGGTTGGTCATCGCTTCGGCCACCGTTACGGCCGTGCGCAATGCGCCCACTGTGGTGGTGCTGGCGCGGTCGACGCCCTTGACCAGTTCGACATTGTTTTTCTTGACCAGATCCAGCGCCAGATAACCCTGAACCGAAACCGCCATCTGTGTCAGCAAATCCTGCGTACGCTGGCGGACATAGAACAGTGCGGTCTCGCGGATCGCCTTGGCCTTGGCCGGATCGGTTGCGTCCAGTTCGAGCGCCTTCTCCTCCAGCTTCTCGTCCAGCTTCTTGGAGATATGGATCATCTGTTCCAGATTGCCCATCGCCTCCCACAGCTTCTGCCGTTCGACGTCGATGGCGGCATTGTCCATGATCAGTTCGTCCTTGCCGCTGGCAAGGTTGCCCAGGATCGACTGGATATGCGTCTGCGCGCTTTGATAGCTGCGGAAATAATTGGTCAGCTTGTTGCCGAACGGGATGATGCCCAGGATCTTGCGCGGGCCAGACAGCTTACCGCGTTTGCCGGGGTCCAGATCCTCCACCACGCGGCGCAGTTCGGCCAGATCGCTGCCGACACCTTCGTCCTTGTCCATCGCGCGGATCGGCCGGTCGAGGAAGCGGTTCGACATGCCTGCTGCCGCCATGATTTCCTTGCGGCCCATATTGGTCAGCTGATCGACCTTCTTGCCGAATTCGGGAGAATTGGCGTCGATCGTGACCAGATCGGTAACAAAGCCATCAACCTTCTGGTCCAGCTTGCTCTTCACCTCATCACCCACCGGGACCAGCCCGGCGGCCTTTTCCGGTGCGACAGTTGGCACCGGATCCGGCGGCGTCAGGTCGAAATCATTCGCTGTTGCGGTGGCGGTCTTGGTCTGGCTGTCGCTCATGGTGCCGAAATGCTCCCGTTTCGATCTTCGAGCCCGTGACAGGGCCTCAGTCTGTATTAGTGCCGTAAGACACGGCTTTCAAGCTTAGCCTAGACTATCATAGGTAGGATTCGGAGAAAAAAGCGTTATGTGTTAGCGCCGAAGGAGTCGACTGGTAATTTCAGGGTCGACTGGTCGACTGGTGGGGAGCGCGGATATGTCAGGTGATTTTGTAGCGCGCTTTGCCGATCAGACGCAGGATGTGCTCAAGGCCATCCTCGACAAATCTCAGGATTGCATCAAGCTGCTCAGCCTTTCCGGCGAAGTCGAATATGTGAACCACAATGGCTGCCAGGCGCTGGCGGGCGGCGACTTCGCTGCGCTTACTTCCAGAAGCTGGGCCGATATCTGGCCAGACGACAGCCGCCCCAAGCTCGATGCCGCGCTGGCCAGGGCCGTGCGTGGCGAGCGGGGGCGCTTTGAAGGCTATTGCCCGGGTGCCGATGGCGAGCCGCGCTGGTGGGATGTCGAATTGTCCCCGGTCATGAATGGCGACGGCAAAATGACGCATGTCCTGGCCATCTCGCGCGATATTACCGTGTCGATGCAGGAGCGGATGCAGGACCGGATGCGGCGCGAAACCGCAGAGGCCGAGGCCGAGCGGTCTGACAATGTTGCGCGCGAGATGCGGCACCGGCTCAAGAACTTGCTGGCGGTCGTGTCATCGGTCGCCAAGCTGATATCGCGCCATGCGACCAGCCCGCGCGAAGTGATCGACCGGCTGGAAATCAAATTGCAGAATTTGGCGCATGCCCAGGATTTACTGACGATCAGCCGCGATCAGCCGGTCAATGCCGCGGTTGCAATCCAGCAGGTGCTTGATGCGAGCGGCGCAGGCGAAAAGGTAACTGTTGCGGCCCTGCCTGACGCCCGGCTGGGCGATGACGCTATCCAGCAATTGGCGCTAATCCTAGGCGAATTACAGACCAATTCGCTCAAATACGGTGCGCTGGGCAGCGATGCAGGGCAAATCACGCTGAGCGCGACGCTGCAGGATGCGGTGATGTGTCTTCACTGGCATGAGGACACCGGAGCGCCAATGTCGCCGCCGGAAAAAGAGGGTTCGGGATTTTTGCTGATGCAGCGGCTGGGTTCGACCAGCAATCACCGCGCCAAGATCCATTGGCACGACAATGGCCCAGCCTTCGACTTCTACATTCGCGTAGTAAGCTGACAGGAAACTCGCTTATTCGGATGTAGCTAGTCCGTGGAGAGTTTCGACAATCTTTCCGCGCGGGGTAGGCTTTTCCAAACACACATAAGCGCGAAACTGTTCGGGCAAGGTATCCAGACTGCAACGTGCGCTGATAAAGGCGAATGGCACCTGATGCTGTTGAAGCTCGCGTGCGAGTGGCCAAACCTGTTCTCCGCCCAGATCGACATCGAGCAAGGCGGCATCCAGCTGGTTCTGGCGGGCAAGCTGCAAGCCGGTCGTCAGATCAAGCGCTGGGCCGACTGTCTCGACTTCCAGGTCCACAAGCAAATCATCAATGTCGTAAGCGAGTACGGGGTTGTCCTCGACAATGAGAACGCGTTTCCCGGTTAATTTCTGCAACATGATAAAGCACCACAATCATCACAAGGTGCGACCCTTGCGTATGAGGGCTAAACGGTTGGGGAATCGCGGGGTTCCGCCGCTAAACGCTAAAGCGAAGGAGTTTCGCGACAATCCGAGAAGGCGTTGAAATTGCTAAATGTTAATGTTCCACAATGGCAACACTTCGCGTCAGGCGGCCAGATCCAGCGGTTGAATTTCACCTGCAAGATATTGCCGCTTTGCCTTGGCGCGGCTGAGTTTGCCTGAACTGGTGCGCGGCAAAGTGCGTGGCGGGACCAGTTCGACCACGCAGCTCATGCCGGTGACCGAGCGCACCTTGTCGGCGATCTGGTCACGCAGGCGAACGCGCTCTTCAGGGTCGGATACGCGGCAATGGACCAGTACTGCGGGGGCTTCCTCACCATTTTCTGTCTCGACAGAAAAGGCGGCAATATCGCCGTGATTGAAGCCGGGCAGCTGTTCTACCGCCCATTCAATATCCTGCGGCCAGTGGTTCTTGCCGTTGATGATGATCATGTCCTTGGCGCGTCCGACAATGAACAGATAGCCATCCGCCATATAGCCCATGTCGCCAGTATCCAGCCAGCCATCGACCAGACAGTCCTCGGTCGCTTCCTGATTGCGGAAATAGGAATGCATCACGCTGGTACCGCGGCACCAGACTTTGCCGATCTGATGATCGCCCTTGGCACTGCCATGTTCGTCACGAATGGCCACATCCATACCGGGCAGAGGTTTTCCGCAATTGACTATTGCCCGGTAACGCGCCGGTTTGCTGAGATCACGCGGATAGCCTGACAGGCGCTCTTCCTCGACCAGTTCGACCCGAATACCTTCGCCCGGCGGCATCACAGTGACCGCCAAGGTTGCTTCGGCCAGGCCATAGCTGGGGGTGAAGGCCTTGGCCTTGAAGCCTGCCTCGGAGAAGGCGTTCACAAAGCTTTGCATCACATCGGGGCGGATCATGTCCGCGCCATTGCCCGCAGTGCGCCAGCGCGACAGGTCGAAGCGGTCGGACACATGGCTCTGACTGGAAATGCGGCGTGCGCAGATGTCATAGCCGAATGTGGGTGAGTAGGAGAGCGTGGTGCCCTTGTTACGGCTGATCAGGTCAAGCCATGCCAGCGGGCGCCGCGCGAAATGTTCGGTGCGCAGCAAATCGACCGACACCTGGTTCGAAATCAATGACAGGAAACAGCCGACCAGCCCCATATCATGATACCACGGCAGCCAGCTGACCACGCGGTCGTTCATGCCGATATGCATTGCGGTGGCATGGCCGAACAGATTGTGCAGCAGCGCGCGGTGCGTCACCGCCACGCCAGTGGGGAAGCGCGTCGAGCCGGAAGAATATTGCAGATAGGAAATATCGTCTGGCTGCGCCTCGGGCAGCTCGCAATCGCTTGCGGGCCGCGCGGAGAATTCCTCCCACGTCTGGCCTTCACAGCCTTGCCGATCCGCCGCCGCCTTTGCCATTTCGGCAATGTCCGAGGGATAGAGCAGGATCTTGGGATCGCTGCTATCCAATTGGACCGACAGCTGATCGATATAGCTTTCCTTGCCGCCAAAGGTGGTCGGCAGCGGCAGCGGCACGGGCCACACACCGGCGTAGATACAGGCGCAGAACATCGCGGCGAATTGCGCACTGGTTTCGGCAACCAGCGCCACGCGGTCGTCCTTCTGGAAACCGGCAGCAATCAGCTGGCCGGCGCCCTTCAGCGCGTCTTCGCGCATCTGCGAGAAGGGATAAACTGTTTCCAGTTCCCCGCGCATATCGTGAAAATTAAGGCCTTTCTGGCTTCGCGCGGCGTAGTCGATCGCCTCGTTAAAGGTCGCGAAATCGGATCTGCGGCGCGGCAGATCGCAATCATTCGGCGTCGGCGTCAGAGCGGCGTCGGTCATATATTTGGCGTTACCCGTGAAGTTACAGTGACTTGCTGTCACTCTCATATGATTTGACCGCATGCTTCCCACACATACGGCCCGGCAGTCTTTCCCATTTGGCAAGGACTGTGGCACGATTATGACCGATGCGACCACGAGGTGCAAATCGCGGGGCTCCCCGCCGCAAGCCACAACCGCTCGACCGTGCGCGACTGGAAGAGCTGGCGCTGTCCTATGTCGCCCGCTTCGCCACAACTTCGGCAAAGCTCCAGACCTATCTGCAGCGCAAATTGCGCGAGCGCGGGTTTGCCGGTGAGGATGAAGGGAAGGAGGCGCCCGATGTGGCGGCGCTGGTCGCGCGGTTTACGGAGAAGGGGTATGTCGATGATGCGGCATGGGGCCGGGCCAAATCGCGCGATCTGCTGGCCCGCGGCTATGGCGCGCGGCGTGTCAATGAAGCGCTTCATGCAGGCGGTTTGAACGATGAGACACGCGCGGTGTTCGAGCCCGGTGAATTCGACCGACGCCAGGCCCTGCTGACTTATGTAAGAAAGCGCAGGTTCGGCCCGTTCTCGCGGGAGCAGGACGAAGATGTCCAGTCCGCTGCCAAGCGCCGCGAAAAGCAGCTTGCGGCGGTGCTGCGCGCAGGCCATGACTTTGCCAGCGCAAGACTGGTGATCGGCGCAGGCAGCGTAGAGGAGATCGAGCAATGGGTCGCAGAAGCACAGGATTCAGGCGCTCATTAGGGCTGGCAGCGGCCGCTGCCGCACTGACGCTGGCCGCGTGTTCTCCGCAGCCCGCCGCGCAGGCCACTCCGGCTTCCGAAAGCGCAGCGTCAGTGCATCCAGTATCCGGGCTGGCGGTCATTCCACTCACAGTCACCAGCGGCAGTGCGGTGCACCGCTTCCGCGTCGAAGTGGCGGCGAGTAATGCTGAGCAAAGCAAGGGCATGATGTTTCGCACCGAAATGGGTCCGGACGAAGGGATGATCTTCCCCAGCGACGTGCCCAGCGCGCGCAGTTTCTGGATGAAGAACACACCGCTGCCGCTCGACATCATTTTTATCGGCACCGACGGGCGCATTCTCAATGTGGAATATGGCGAGCCCTACAAGCTGGAACCGGTGTCTTCCGCAGGGATCACCGCCAATGTGCTGGAACTGAATGCCGGGCGGGCGGCGGCGCTGGGCATCGGGCCGGGCGATCTGGTCGAATGGTAACCGTCGCAAGGGCGCTTGGCCCGCAGAAAGGAATCGGCTAACCGCCCGGGCCATGAGCTTCTTCGGCAAGATCTTCACCTGGTGGAACGGTGCCACCATTGGCACCATGCTCGACACGGCACGGCACGGCGATCACGTCGGCACCGATGCGCAGGGCAATCGCTATTACATTTCGAACAAGAAAACCGGCGCTGGCCGTCAGCGGCGCTGGGTCATCTACGAAGGCGCCAATGACGCCAGCCGCGTGCCTGCCGAATGGCATGGCTGGCTGCATGGATCGTTCGACGATGTGCCCGAAAGCTTCCTGCCTCCGGCCAAGATATGGGAAACCGAATACACCCCCAACGCCACCGGCACGCAGGCGGCTTACCGTCCGCAGGGCGCGCTGGAGCAGGGCGGCCGCCGTGCGGGCGCTGGCGGTGATTACGAAGCATGGTCACCCGACGCGTGACGATGCGCGGCGTGCCGGCCCTGCTGACCGCGCTGGCATTGCTGGCGGGCTGTAATGACGAGCAGCGCGAACCCGATGTGATGCGCACCGAAATTCCCGAGAGCGTGAAACAGGATGCCGCGCCGATAATTCCGGCGGAAGAGGCCGGGATCGGCACGCCTATGGAAGAGCGTGTCGCGACCATCGGCCTGCTGAACAAGCGCAACAATGTGAGCCAGGATCTGACGCTGAAGCCCGGCGAATCGGAGCGGGTCGGCGATGTGATCGTGCGGCTGCAAGCCTGCGAGCGCACTGCGCCGTGGGAAATGCCCAAGGAAACCGGCGCCTTCGTCCAAGTGCTCGTGGCGCAGCGCGGTGACGCAGAGAATTTCGCCAAGGTGTTTTCCGGGTGGTTGTTCAAAAACTCGCCCAGCCTCAATGTGGTGGAACACCCGATCTACGACGTCTGGATCAAGGAATGCGCGATGACCTTTCCCGGCGAAGAAGATGCGCCCAAGGCTCCAGCCTCGGAATAGAACCCGCTGAAAGCATTCGGGAGCGTACATAGCGGCGAGCCTGACGCTGCCTGCAGCCGGTCCATATATTCTGCCTGCGGGATCGCCGCCGCCCCCATGCTGGCCAGATGATCGGTCATGAACTGGCAGTCGAGCAGGGCATAGCCCGCACGCCGCATTGCCGCGACCAGCCATGCCAGGGCAATCTTGCTGGCGTTGGTGCGGCGGCTGAACATGCTTTCCCCGCAAAACACGCGGGCGAACGCGACGCCGTACAGCCCGCCGACCAATTCGCCATCGTGCCAGCATTCGATCGAATGGGCGTGCCCGGAGCGGTGGAGCGCGCGGTAGCTGGTTTCGATCCGGCGGCTGATCCAGCTTTCGGCCAGTTCCTCGCGCGGCTGGGCACATTCGGCGATCACCGCGTCGAAGGCTTCGTCACACGATACGCGGAACCGATTCTGCCGCAGCTGTTTGCGCAAGGATTGCGAGACCCGGAAACCGTCAAGCGGGATGATCCCCCGTTCGCGCGGTTCGACCCAATAGACATCGGGATCGTCGCGGTGATCAGCCATCGGGAATATACCGCTGCGATAGGCGCGCAGCAGCAGCTCTGCCGGGATGATCTCAGGTGCGGGGGCGTGCATGACAGCATCAGCCTTAGCACCTTGCGGAGCGCGGCGATACGCGGCTTGCCATCGCCGCCGCAGCATACTAATGCGCTCCGCCTTGGCCATAGGGGTGTAGCTCAGTTGGTAGAGCATCGGTCTCCAAAACCGAGGGCCCGCGGTTCGAGTCCGCGCGCCCCTGCCATTTCCATCCAACCGATGGTGATGGCGCCAGGATAACAAAAGGGCCTCGGCACGCGCCGGAGGCCCTTTTTGTTTGCCGAGTGGCGCGGCTGCGATGCCAAACTCCATCCTTCGGGCAATGCCCGGCACAGTGATGCGGTTCACGCTTGCGGGCAGGGGGCGCTGACTCTATCGCGCTTGGCATGACAGAAAACAAAAACGAACACGATCTGACCGACCGCAAGTTTTATCCGGCGGACAAGGAAGCCGAATTCACCAAGCAGCAATCGCCGCAGACGCCGCAGACCATGCACCCGGCGTATAAGCTGGCGTTTCAGGACCGCGAGTTCCTGCTGCGCGAAGAATTGCGCCCGGTGCGTTTCCAGCTGGAATTGCTGAAGCCCGAGATGCTGCTTGACGAAGCCGGCGTCGGATCGACGCTTGTGATGTATGGTTCTGCCCGCATCCCGCCGCCCGAAGCGGGCGAGGCTGCGCTGGAAGGCGCCAGGGATTTGCCCGAGCGTGAACGGCGCGTGGTAGAAAATCTGGTCAAGAAATCGAAATATTACACGGAGGCGTACAAGCTGGCCAAGATCGCCAGTGAGAAATCGATCATCGAAGATGGCAAGCGCCAGTTTGTGGTGTGTTCGGGCGGCGGTCCGTCGATCATGGAAGCGGCCAACAAAGGGGCCAGCGATGCCGGTGCGGAATCCATCGGGCTGAATATCATTCTGCCGCACGAACAAGCACCCAACAGCTATGTGACGCCGTATCTGTCGCTCAATTTCCATTACTTCGCGCTGCGCAAGATGCACTTCCTGCTGCGCGCCAAGGCAGTCGCGGTGTTCCCTGGCGGCTTCGGGACATTTGACGAGTTTTTCGAGCTGCTGACGCTGATCCAGACCGGCAAGATGAAAGCCATGCCGATCCTGTTGTTCGGCAAGGAGTTCTGGACCCGGATCGTGGATTTCGAAGCGCTGGCCGATGAGGGCACGATCAACCATGCCGATCTTGAGCTGTTCCGCTGGTGCGAAACCGCCGAAGATGCGTGGAATCACATTGCTGCGTTCTACGACCTCGATAAATAACCGCCGCGCGGTTTAGGTCACAGGCTGCGTACTGCCTGATGGCCCAGCGGCCCATTGCCGCTGCCAAACCCGGGCGCGTTTTCGATGGCGGCAAAGGTAAAGCCGCGCGCCAGCCGCACTGCATTGGTCATGGGCTGGCCATGCGCCAGCAGCGTTGTGAGCGCAGCGGACAGCGTACAGCCGGTGCCATGTGTGTGCCGCGTGGCGATCCGCGCATGGCCGAAACTGGCGGCCTTTCCCGTGGGGGAGAACACGCGGTCCATGATCTCGTCGCCCTCGCTGTGCCCGCCCTTGGCCAGGACGATGGTGCCATGTCGAACCGCCAATTTCTGGGCGCCATCGACAATACCATCCAGCGAAGCGGTGTCCTGACCTGTCAGCGCGGCCAGCTCGGGCATATTGGGCGTCACCACTGTGGCAATGTCCATCAGCCGGTCAAAGCCTGCAATGGTCGCCTCATCGGCCAGCACTGCGCCACTGGTGGCGACCATGACGGGATCGAACACGATAGCGCCTGCAAAACTGTCCAGCCGGTCGGCCACAGCGTGCGCAATTTCTGGCGAGCCCAGCATCCCGATCTTGATGGCATCCGCGCCGATGTCGGACAGGCAGGCGTCGATTTGCGCCAGCACCAGCTCGGCAGACAGCACCTCCACCGCCGTCACACCCTGCGTATTCTGCGCAGTGATCGCAGTGATCGCTGTCATGGCGTAGCCGCCCAGCATGGCGATGGTCTTGATATCGGCCTGAATACCGGCGCCGCCGGAACTGTCAGACCCGGCGATGGACAGGATGCGGGGAGGGGGGACGCTCATGGTGTAAACTTCCGCTTTGTCGAAGGCGGGAATTTGGCGTGCAGCTTTGCCGCGCGGGTGGGCCGGTCCATCAGCTCACCGCCGCAATTGGGGCAGGTGTCGTCCAGTTCCTCGCTACAGGTCGCGCAAAATGTGCATTCAAAGCTACAGATAAACGCGCCGGACGCCTCGGCGGGGAGCTCGCTACCGCAACGCTCGCAATCGGGCCGCATGGCCAGCATCAGGCGGCATCCCTGACCGCAGCGCAGATCCGGTCAACCACCGCCTCGACCTGCGCGGCATCGTCGCCTTCGGCCATGACGCGGATGACCGGCTCTGTCCCGGAGGGGCGGATCACCAAACGGCCTTTGCCAGCCAGCTCGGCCTCGGCTTCAGCGATGACCTGCTTTACGGCGGCATTATCCAGTGGTCGCCCGCCCGCATAGCAGACATTCTTCAGCACTTGCGGGACCGGGTCGAACACATGGAGCAGCGCGCTGGCGGGCTTGCCCGAACGTACCAGACTGGCCAGCACGCGCAGTGCGGCAACGGTGCCATCACCAGTGGTGGCATGGTCGAGCAGGATCATATGCCCCGATTGTTCGCCCCCGACATTGAAGCCGCCTTCCTTCATCCGCTCCAGCACATGGCGGTCGCCCACCTTGGTCCGCTCCAGCGTCAGGCCGATGCTTTCCAGATACCGCTCCAGCCCGAGGTTGGACATTACCGTGGCAACCACGCCGCCGCCCGTCAGCACGCCCTTGTCGAGCATCCGCGAGGCGATCAGCGCCATGATCTGGTCGCCATCGACAGTGCGGCCTATTTCATCGACCACGATCAGGCGGTCGGCATCGCCGTCCAGCGCAATGCCGATATGCGCGCCTTCTTCGACCACCCGCGCCTTGATCGCGTCCAGCGAAGTGGAGCCGACATCGCGGTTGATATTGATACCATTGGGTTCGACGCCCATCGCGATGACTTCCGCGCCCAATTCCCAGATTGCCGAGGGGGCAACCTGATAGGCAGCACCATTGGCGCAATCGACCACGACTTTCAGCCCGTCAAAGCGGATGTCGGTTGCCACCGATTGCTTGATCGCGTGGATATAGCGGCCGCGTGCATCATCGATCCGGCGCGCGCGGCCGATCCGCTCTGCCCCGACCAGCAGCGGCTCCTGCCCCAGCAGCAATTCGATGGCGGCTTCGGATTCGTCGGACAGCTTGAACCCATCCGGGCCGAACAGCTTGATGCCATTATCCTCGTAAGGATTGTGGCTGGCGGAAATCATCACGCCCAGATCGGCGCGCATTTCGCGGGTGAGCAGCGCGATGGCCGGGGTCGGCAGCGGGCCGGTCATCACCACATCCATGCCCACGCTGGTAAAGCCGGCGACCAGCGCGCTTTCCATCATATAGCCCGACAGGCGGGTATCCTTGCCGATCACCACGCGGTGCCGGTGCCCCCCGCGCAGGAAGTGCGTGCCAGCGGCCTGACCCACCCGCATGACCGTGGCGGCGGTCATCACCCCCGTGTTGGTGCGCCCGCGGATGCCGTCGGTACCAAAGAATTTGCGAGCCATGATATGCGATTGCCTCCTTGCCCTGCCGCTTGTGCCGCCGAAACCGCCTTATGAAAAGGGCAACACACCCCTTTTCGCGTCGGTATTTTTTACTAGGTGCAACCCATCGCCGTGCGCGGCGTTAGGGAAGCACACAGGTTTTTTCACACGCACCACAGGGGACCCCTTATGGCTTTCAAGCTTATCGACCTGCCTTACAATGACGACGCTCTGGAACCGGCCGTTTCGGCCAAGACGCTGTCGTTCCATCACGGCAAGCACCACCAGGCGTATATCGACAAAACCAACGCGGCGATCGACGGTACCGATCACGATGGCAAGAGCCTGGAAGACGTGATCAAGGCGGCCCGCGGCAGCGAGCAGGGCCTGTTCAACAATGCGGCGCAGAGCTGGAATCACGGGTTCTACTGGCATTCGATGTGCGGCGAAGAAACCAGCGCGTCGGATGAGCTGAAAAGCATGATCGACGACGCCTTTGGCTCGATTGACGGGTTGAAGACGAAGCTGTCGGAAAAGGGCGCAGGGCATTTTGCCAGCGGCTGGGTCTGGCTGGCGGTCAAGGATGGCAAGCTGTCGATCGAAGAAACGCATGACGGCGACACGCTGGCCGATCAGGGTGTGAACCCGCTGCTGGTGATCGATCTGTGGGAACATGCCTATTACCTCGACCATCAGAACGCCCGTCCGAAATATCTCGAAGCGGTCAATGGCAAGCTGAACTGGAGCTTCGCCAGCGAGAATCTGGCGCGTGGGACTTGCTGGGAATACCCCTGCTAAGCCACGCCAAGGCAAATTTCGGGCCCGTCGCAACTCCAGTTGCGGCGGGCTTTTACGTGGGAGAGGCCTCGTCGGTGCTGTCCGTGTCCAGCAATGTCCCTGCAAACAGCGGTTCGCCAAAGATGAAGCCCACCAGATTGGGCCGTCCGACATGATCAAACAGCGCGGTCAGCATCAGCAGGATGGGCACTGACAGCAGCGCGCCGAACACACCCCAGACCCATGAGAAATAGGACAGGGCGATCAGGATCAGCACCGGGTTCATGGTGAAGCGCGCCCCCAGGATCGACGGGGTGACGACATTGGCCTCCACCGTGTGCAGTCCCAGATAGGCGGCGGCGGGGATCAGTCCGATAAACACCGTCTCGGTTGTCCCGATCCCGAACAGCGAGAGCAGGGCGACCATCAGGATTGGTCCGACATAGGGCAGGAAATTCAGCAGCGCGGCCAGCCCGCCCCACATGATCGGCGCATCGACGCCCAGCGCCCAGGCGCCCGTGGCCACGATGATGCCAACGGCCACATTGATCATGCCGACGGTCAGAATATACGATGCGACCCGGTCCTGCACTTCCCGCAACACGCGCGCCGCCTTGAGGCTGGTGCCGAAGTTGGTCCGTCCGAACAGCAACCGCTGGCGCAGGCGCACCCGTGCTTCCACCATGAAGAATGTCATCAGCAGCGTCAGGATGGTCTCGATCACGAAGCTTGGCGTGGCAAAGGCCAGTTCTTCCAGCAGGCTGGGGCTGGCAAGCACGACTTGGCTGGTGCCCTCCCGGTCCATCAGCTCGGCGAGCTTTTCGTTGATCTGGCCGATCCACGCGAATTCTTCGCGCAATTGCGCAAACCGCAGACCGACGCGGTCGACCATTTCGGGCATCCCGTCGATCAGCGCCACAGCCGGTTGCAGGATCAGCGCCATCGCGACAATCAGGATGGCGAAGAAAATGAGCAGCGACAGCAGCGAGGCCAGCGCGTTGGGCAGTCCCCAACCGTTGAGCTTGTCCGCCAGCGGCGACAGGATCACGGTCAGCACCAAGGCAGTGACCAGCGGCAGGAAAACGACCGAGCCGATGGACAGAACGAATGGCAATGCCAGAAAAAGCCCCAGCCCGATCAGCAGCACCAACGAGGAAATCAGCCGCAGTTCCTGCTCGGCAAAGGCCGCACGCCGACTATGCCGCGCGCGCGCGGGCGGCGGTGTTTCGCTGGGCGGGGCAGGGTTTTCGGACGCGGCCATCGTTACCCTATCTGCCGTGCGCGGCGATGCTGCGCAAGCGGGCGGAGATCGCCTCCGAAGCGGTAGTGGTCAGCTGCGCGACGCGACGCCATTGCCCGCCGCGACCTCGTCAAGTTCTTCGAGGATCGCGCGGTGTGCGGTATCGTCGTCCAGCGAGCGCTGCGGAATGTCGCCATCGCTCAGCATTGCGTTCAGTGCGGCGCGGGCACGACCGACGCGGCTTTTGATCGTGCCGACTGCGCAGCCGCAGATATTTGCCGCTTCTTCATAAGAGAACCCGCCAGCGCCAACCAACAGCAAGGCCTCGCGCCGTTCAGCAGGCAGCGTCAGCAATGCGCGATGTAGATCGGACAGGTGGATCGGCTCTTCCTGGCCCGCAGGTGCGGTCAGGATACGCTCGGCCACGCCTTCGTCATATTCGCCGCGGAAACGATTGCGGCGCATATCGGTGAGATAGGCATTGCGCAGGATGACGAAGGTCCACGCGCGCATGCTGGTGCCGGGCTGGAAACGCTCTTGCGCAGCCCACGCCTTCAGCAAGGCTTCCTGCACCAGATCGTCAGCCATGTCGGCACGGCCGCACAGGCCGCGGGCAAAGGCACGCAGATGCGGCACTACGCCCGTCAGCTCACGCTTGAAATCGGCCTGCTCGGAGGCCGTACGCTCAGATTCGCTCATCAGGCCTTCGCATCCAATTGCGATAGCAAATCCTTGAAGGTGTCGGGAAGAGGTTCTTCCACAACCGAATCATACAGCTGGCGCAGGCCATTGGCCCACTCCGGATTGTCTTTCTCAGATTTATCACCTGGACGAACTGCAGGCGAAGCCTGATCGTTGGTCTTGAACCTGTCTGGCATCATATCGAGACTGATACTTCCCTATTCGTAATGTCGCGTAAGTCGGCCCGGAAGCCGCCGCGCGCACGTGATCCCATTGGTGCAGGCGTAACGGCGCGGGTGCCCGATGGTTCCCGCAGTTTTGCAGGCTGTCCATCGGAACTATTCGCCGCTCCCGACATACTAAGCTCGGGTCGCGACCGGATTGTTGAGGAAGTTTTGGTTCAAAAAGAACATCAGGACAATTCGCGCAGACGGCGGTGGCTGCTGGAATACCCGATAGCTGTGCCCGTGGTGATTTTCCTGCTTGTCGCAGCGATCACCATGCTGAGCGTGTTTGCTATCGAAGAGGGTGAGCGGCGCCGCGAAACGGCGGATCTGAATCGTCATTCCCAGGCGATGGCTTCGGCAATCGAACGCCGCGCCTTTACCAGTTCATCCTATCTGCGCGCCGGGGCGGCATTGTTCACGACACAGGAAAAAATCGATGCTGATCTGTTCCGCCGGTTTGTGTCTGAACTGCGGCTGGATTCCGATTATCGCGGGGCAGAAGGGATCGGTTGGGCACCTGTTATTTCAGCGAATGATTTGCCAGCCTTCGAAACGCGTTTGCAAAGTGAATGGATAGATGACGCCAAGGTGCGTCCCAGCCTGAGCGAAGCCCCGCGTAGCCAATTGACGCCGATCCTGTTTCTCCAGCCCGATACCCTGCGAAACCGCCGGGCGTTGGGCTATGATATGTATTCAGATCCTGTCAGGCGCGCAGCTATGGATGAGGCGCTGCGCTCGATGCGACCATCGGCCAGCGGTCGCATCGTGCTGGTACAGGAGGGGAGTGAAAAACAAGGCGACGCTGGATTCCTGATCTATATGCCGGTTTTCGACGGAGCGGGGGGGCAGCGCCGTCTCAAGGGTTTTATCTATAGCCCGTTCAATGCCCCACAATTTATTGAAGCCGCAGCCGCTCTGGTAAACTCCGAAGGAATGGCGGCAGAACTGTATGATTTGAATGACGGCAAACGCACCCTGCTGGCCGGTATTAACCCGGTGGGCGAACAGGGTGAAATGGTGGAGCGTGAGGTCAATCTCGCCAATCGCCCGATGATGCTGGTCGTGCGCTCGGGACAGGCGCAAACGCTGTCGTCAATGTCGATGGTAACGCTGTTGTTCGGCATCGCCGTGGCCAGCCTGCTAATGCTGGTCGCGCGGTTGCTGACGCAGCAGGCGCTGGAAGATCGCCGGTCGATCAACTGGTTTGCCGAACAGAACTCGATCCGCGATTCACTGACGCGTGAGCTTAACCACCGGGTCAAGAACACCTTGGCCAATGTGCTGTCGATCCTGTCGCTGACACGGCGGCGCGCTGTCTCGCTGGACGAGTTTGCCGAAGGACTGGACGGGCGCATCCGGTCGTTGTCGGGCACGCATGACTTGCTGACCCAATCGGAATGGGGGACCACTCCGATCCGTTCGGTGATCGAGGCTGAACTGGCATCCTATGCCGACGATGCCGATCACACGGTTTCCATGTCTGGGCCAGAGGTCGAACTGGCGCCAAATGATGCGCTGTCGCTGGGTTTGGCATTGCATGAACTCACCGCCAATGCCGCCAAATTCGGATCACTCAGCAGGCCCGGCGGGACGGTAACGATATCATGGGAGCGGACCAGCGAAGCACTGGCGCGTGTCGATTGGGTCGAGAGCGGTGGCCCGACAGTCGGAGCGCCTTCGAAGCGCGGCTTTGGCACCGATCTGATCGAGAAGATTGTCGCGCATGAATTGCGTCATCCGGTCGAGATAAGTTTCGATCCCGAGGGTGTGCGGTGCAGCCTGCTGCTGCCGATCCGCGAACGCAGCGAGTTCGAACTGCGCAAGGCCAACCCCGCCGCTCACGCGCACTGAGCGGTTGGTGGTAGTCAAAGCTAGCGAAAGCCAATCACGTGGCTTCTCAGCGGCTCTCACGGCCCTCCTGACCTGACATAGCAAAAGGCCCGCCCGGCTTTCACCGGACGGGCCCTTGTGTTTGTCTGTGGCAGCTGGTTTAGCCCAGCGGGCGGCTCGACCCGAAAAACAGCGCCTGGCTGATCGCCGCGCGCACTGTCTGTTCCTGGAACGGCTTGGTCACCAGATAGGTGGGTTCGGGACGGTCGCCGGTCAGCAGCCGCTCTGGATAGGCAGTGATGAAGATCACCGGCACGCTGTTCATGGACAGGATATCGTCCACAGCGTCGAGGCCCGAAGACCCGTCAGCCAGCTGGATGTCGGCCAGCACCAGTCCCGGGGTACGCTTGGCAACGACTTCCTGTGCCTGCGTCCGGGTGGCGGCGGTGCCGCAAATCTCGTGACCCAAAGAGGTCACCAGATCTTCCAGCTGCATCGAAATCAGCGGCTCGTCTTCGATGATCAGCACGCTGGTCGAGGTTTCGCTGTCAATTTCCGTGACCGCTTCCTGAACCATGCTTTCGATATCGGCGACACTGATCTCCATGACCTCTGCCGCTTCTTCGACCGTGAAGTCTTCGAGCGTGGTCAGCAGCAGTGCCTGACGGTTAAGCGGCGTGATCGCCTTCAACCGGTCTTGTGCTGCGGCCTCATGTCCTTCGCCGCCCTGATCGGCGGGCACATCCAGATATGCGCTGGACCACACCTTGTTGAACGCACGGTAAAGTGGCACGCGGCCACCCTCGAGCGATTCCTTCAGGCGTTGGTCGGCAAGCGCTGCTTCCAGCGTGGCTCGGACAAACGCATCGCCGGTTGCCTGCGAGCCGGTGAGGGCGCGGGCATAGCGGCGGAGATAAGGCAAGTTTCGTGCAATCTGGTCACCAAGTGACATAAGACCCCTTCCATTGGTTGCGCGGACGAAACGCCCTGTAGCAGCTTCGGTTCCAAGTGCAGCCTTGGCACACACAATTTGACAAACCAACCGCCGCGCGCAACGTGCCACACAATAAGGTCGAACGGCGCAATCAAAGGGACGCAAGGGGTGCAGAAACAAGCAAAACCAATTCCCTGCGAGGAATGCGGGCTGCAAAAATGCCCCGGCCTCCGTCCGCTGGAGCCCAACCAGCTGCAATATATGCAGGAATTCAAGCAGGGCGAGCGGCTGAGTGAGCGCGGCGACATTATCGTTGCGCAAGGTCAGGTGATCTCGCACCTTTATACGGTCTATTCCGGTGTCCTGATCCGCTATCGCTCGCTTGACGATGGTCGGCGGCAGATTGTCAATTTCATGTTTCCCGGCGATCTGATCGGATTGATGGGCGCGTTTGACGAACCATCGAGCCACACGATCGAGACGCTGCTGGACGCGCGGCTTTGCATGTTTACGCGCAAAAGTTTCACTCAGCTGATCGGCAAACACCCGCAATTGGGCTTTGACCTGACCTGGATGGCCGCCAAGGAAGAGGCCGCGCTGGAGGAACATATCGTATCACTTGGCCAGCGCACGGCGAAAGAGCGCGTCGCTTATCTTGCGGTCTGGCTGCTCGACCGTGCGATCGGGACGGGGCTGGCCGACAAGAAGAACGTGCTGCATCTGCCGATCACTCAGGCGCAGATCGCCGATATGCTGGGGCTGTCACTGGTCCATACCAACCGCACGATCAGGGCGCTCGACAAGGAAGATCTGGTCAATTGGAAATCACGCGAGATATGCGTCCCCGATATGGCGCGGACCTGTGAATATGCCCAATATGATCGTGATTTTGAACGGGTAAGGCCCTTCATTTAAAAGGATTTTTTCTGAAAAGCGAAGATTCTTTGCAAAAAACTCGTATGGCTGGGAACCGGTTTTCAGTTCGAACATTTAATCAGTATCACCGCCGAGACCCCCCCCTCCCGTCCAAGCGGCTGGTGATACGATCCCGAAAGGCCTCCGTTCAAAAAGAACGGAGGCCTTTTTTTGTTCGCGCGATATTTTGCGGCGTAGGTGAGGCGAAGGAGCGGGTTTGCCAGCCACAGGCCGGTGTTTATGCGACAGATTTTCGGCAGATTTGCGGGGGCACCCTGACGGGTGCTTGCAGGGGTTACCGCAAGGCGCCGCGCAGGCGCGAGATTATGCCCTTGCGCTTTGGTTCGCTTAGCAGGTCAACAAGCACTTCTGGCTCGTAAGGCTTTTCCAGCACACAGCCGAGCGCGGCCACTGCTTCAGGGATATCTTCGGGCGCGCCGGTCGAAAAGATGATCCGCGGGCTGTCGGGGCCCAGCGAGCGGACCAGTTCGGCAATTGCCCAGCCATCGTCGCGGTCGGCCAGATGAACATCCAGCACAATCGCGTCAGGTTGTTTACGTCGCAGCGCCTCAAGCGCGCTGTCAGTGGTCGAACATATCTCTACCAGAGTGACACCCGCGTCGAGCAGCGCCTGCTCGATCGTCAGACCCAAAATGGCGTCGTCTTCCACGACCAGAATGTGGCCGGGCAGCGTTGCGCGTGAATCTTTCGGGGCGGGTTTGTCCATATGTATCTACACCAGCAACGATGCGTTTGCGCAGGAAGTTCCCTGATAAGAACAGATGATTTTTCAGCGTGTCGCGCAAGTCACAGTAGCCTCATCTCAGAGCGATTTCTTGAAGATCAGATATTCGCGGTTCACCTCGGTCTTAAGTGCATCGGCGATGGCCACCATTCCCTGATTGTCCTCCAGTATCCAACCGATCTCGCCGCGCTTGGAGGCAAATTTGTCCGTGGCATTCTGTTTGATCCGGTCGATCATCATGAAAGCCAGCTGGCTGGCGAGCCGCGAGTTGTGCAATTCCTTCAGCACCCCCATCAGCGGAACACGCATATCCGCGCCGGTCGGCTTGCGCAGCCAGCGTAGCAGGTGCAGCCAGCCAAGCGGCAGCAGCTTGCCGTTAATCCTGCCCAGCACCCGATTGACGTCGGGAAAGGTCAGCATGAAGGCCACCGGCCGCCCATCAACTTCGGCAATCATATTGAGCTGTTCGTGGATGATCGGCTTCAGCTTTTTGCTGGCATAGGCGACTTCTTCATGGGTGAAGGGCACGAAGCCCCAATTGTCCGACCAGGCATCGTTGAGGATGGCCAGCACGATCTGCGCCTCGTCATTCCAGCGCTGCTTGTCGACATAGCGGATGGTGATCCGCGAATTGTTCTGTCCCGACCGCACGATGCGTTGGATCAGCGGCGGGAAGTCCTTCGTGATGTCCAGCTCATAGGTCAGCAGCTGCTTGGTCGGCGCATAGCCCGACGCTTCTATCCACGCACGGTAATGGGCCGGGTGGTGGCCCATCATGATGGTGGGGGGCTGTTCCTGACCGCGCACCAGCAGGCCAGGTTCCTCCCAGATCGACATCGAGATCGGCCCCAGCACGCGGGTCATGTCTCGGGCACGCAGCCATGCTTCGGCTGCGGAGAGCAGGGCGCGGGCCACCGTTTCATCCTCGGCATCGAAATAGCCGAACATGCCGGTGCCCGGACCCATTCCCTGTTCCTGCGGGATCGCCAGCGCGAGATGGTCGATATGCGCCGATATGCGCCCGACAGCCTGCCCGCCGCGCCGCGCGATAAACAATTGCGCCTCGGCATGGCCGAAGAACGGGTTCTTGTCCGGATTGACCAGTTCGAGCAGCTCGGACCGCAATTGCGGCACGCTATTGGGCACTCGCGCGGCAAAGGCGCGCCCCAGATCGACGAACTCGCCGCGACCGCGCTTGCCCGAAATCGGGTCGATCATTATTTGCTCGCCAGTCACCATACCCTCTTTTGTTCAGGCGCGATTAGCCTTCGCTGCGCTACGCGCTTTATGCCCTAATGCCGCCCCCCGCAACGCGGGGACTGTCGCGTCTTGCGAAAATCCGGTAGGGGCCACCTTCGCAAAAAAGCAGTCCTGATATGACCGTACAACAGCACATTGATCCCGCGCTGCCGCGCACCGCCGCCATGCCATCCGCTCGCCAGCCGATTGCTGACGACAAGGACATGTTGCGCGCCGCACGCGATTTGACCAAGGATATCGCCGAGGCGCGGGCGGGAATTTACTGGCCCGATATGCTGGGTTCGGCACTGGTGGGCTATGGCGCGCTGGCCGGGGCGATCCTGACGCAGAGCCTGCCGCTGGCAATTGCGCTGGGGCTGGTGTCGGCGCTGGCGCTGTATCGCGCGTTGCTGTTCATCCACGAAATTTCGCATCTTCACCGCGATGCCCTGCCCGGATTCCGCATGGCGTGGAACGCGCTGGTCGGGGTCCCGATGCTGACCCCTTCCTTCATGTATGAAGGTGTTCACACGCTGCACCACAAGCGCACGCAATATGGCACGGTGGAGGATCCCGAATACCTTCCGCTGGCCCTGATGAAGCCGTGGACGCTGCCGCTGTTCGTGCTGATCGCCTTGCTCGCGCCGGTTGCGCTGCTGTTCCGTTTTGCAGTTCTGGTGCCGCTGGGCGCGATCCTGCCGCCGGTGCGCCAACTGGTGTGGCAGCGATTTTCATCACTCTCGATCAATCCCGAGTTTCGTCGCCGCCCGCCCGAGGGCGAACTGCGCCCCCGCGTGTTCTGGCAGGAACTGGGCGGGAGCCTGTGGGCGATCACGCTGGTAGCCAGCATATTCGTGCTGGGCTGGCGGCCCTTGCTGATCGCGCTGGCGGTGGTTTCGCTGACTGCAGTGCTCAACCAATTGCGCACATTGGTGGCGCATTTGTGGGAGAACGATGGCGAGGCGATGACGGTCACCGCGCAATACCTGGATTCGGTCAATGTGCCCCCGCCGGGCATGATTGCCGAAATATGGGCCCCGGTCGGACTGCGCTATCACGCGCTGCATCATTTGCTGCCGAGTATGCCGTACCATTCACTGCCCGAGGCGCATCGCCGGTTGGCTGCGCAGCTTGGTGACGGATCGACCTTTCACGGGGCGAACCATCCGGGGATGGCGTCGCTGGTGCTGCGGATTGCAAAAAGCACGATGCGCCCGCACGGCTGACGCGTCTGCTGCACATCGCCGACACGAAAAAGGGCCGCTTCCCGCGGTGGTAGGAAGCGGCCCTTCGCTTTCGTCAGCCACCCGTAAAGACGGCTGCCGGAAGACTATGATCAATCGATCTTGATTTTGGCTTTTACGCCGTCTTCGCCTATGGTGGCGTCAACGTCCTTGCCGTCGATCGTGACATTGTTGCCTTCAGCCGGGGCCATTCCGGTGTCATCGACAACGACGGTTTCCGTGGCGTTCGGCGCGGGCGCAGTGGTGGTGGCTACGGTGCCATCGGTTCCTGCGGTTTCATCAACCACAACGGCGTCGGGGCTGTCACAGGCTGCCAGTGCAAGACCTGCGGCGAGGGCGGGGATCATAAACTTCTTCATGCCAAATCTCCTTTATGGCAACAATGTGGCAAGAAATGCGCCGCAGTGCCATTCTGTTCCGAAAGGGGTCGAGAAATCCGCTATTCCTCGGTCCTGATCAACACGGTTTCGCCGATCAGCAGGAACAGAAAAAAGGGCGCCCAGGCTGCCAGCATGGGCGGATATCCGCCAAAGCTGCCCATCGCCAGCGCCGCGTTGTCGACCACGAAATAGGCAAAGCCCATCGCCATGCCGATCACCGCGCGCACAAACAACTGGCCCGACCGCGCAAGTCCGAAGGCGGCAACTGCGCCCAGCAGCGGCATCAGGAAGGCTGACAGCGGGCCTGACAGCTTGTGCCACCATTTCGCCCGCAATTCTGCGGTACGGCGACCTGCGGCCTCATAGGCATCGATGGATGATGACAAATCCCAGAATGCCAGCGCATCGGGGTCCACCTTCGCCAGATCGATCTGTGCGGGGGTGAGGTTTTGCCCGACCACCATTGATGATGCGGTGGACGTCTCGGCGCTTTGCACATCGAAGCGGGTGATACCGTCCAGCCGCCATCCCGGATTGACAAAACGCGCCGATGCGGCATCGATTTGTTCGACAATCATCCCTTCGGGGCTGCGGCGGTAAAAGGTGACGCCTTCCATCAACGCGGTGTCACCTTTGCCGGTCAGGGTGCTGGCGGTCAGGACATTGGCCCCATCGGTGAAATAGACATTGGTGCGCACACCCGAATCCTGCGGGACCTTGCCAAAGTCATTGGCCTCCCACGCTTTCAGCGTTGCTGTGGCACGCGTCACAACCCGTTCGTTAAAGCCGAAGCTCAGCACCGACACCACCAGCGCGGTCAGCAGCAGCGGCGCGAGCACCTGATGCGCCGACAATCCCGCCGCTTTCATGGCGACGACTTCGCTGTTCTGGTTGAGCGTGACAAGCGAGATCAGCGTGGCCAGCAGCACGGAATAGGGCAGGAAGCGTGCAATCAGCTGCGGCACCCGCAGCGCGCCATAGCGTAGCAGCTCGCTCTGGCCATTGCCCGGCACTTCCAGAATCTTGCCACTGTTGGACAGCAGGTCGAGCGCCATCAGCACCAATACCAGCACCGCCAGCATCGCCAGAATGCGCGCGATAAATATCTTGGCGAGATACAGCGTCAGTCGGCGCGAGGGGAAGAAGTCCAATTGCATCGGTTCGGCTATGCCTCGCTATCCACGGTGCCCACGTCCAGTCGGCGGCGGCGAAACAGTTTTGCCAACCGTTTGCCCATTTTGCCGAACCAGCTTTCCAGCGCGCCGATGGCGTGCCCACCGGGCACAAAGGCAACCCGCCAGAACATCCAGCCGATCAGTGCGGCGAACAGCAAGAACGGTAACCACAGGGCCAATGTGGGATCGAACCGCCCCAATGTGGCGATGTCCTCGGCATATTGGTTCACCTTGTGATAGGCCACCACCATCACGATCGAGAGGAACACGCCCAGAGAGCTGGTAGAGCGTTTGGACGGGATGCCCAGCGCCACCGCCAGCAGCGGCATCAACGCCATCATCACCACCTCGACAAGTCTGAAATTGAAGCTGGCCTGACTGGCATCGCGCTTGGCCGCATCGCCGCTGCTACTGTCCCACCCCATGCGCAGCAATTCGGGCAGGATATACTCCCGTTCGGCATCGCCGCGAGCACGAAACTTCTCGATCTGCGGCAGGTCGATGGGCAGATCGTGGCGGCTGAAGGTCAGCACCCGCGCGGTTTCGCTGCCCGTGTCCTGAACAATGGTGCCGTCGGTCAGCCGCAGGATGATTGTGTCGGGGCTGTCGCTGGTGGCCAGAAATGACCCTTCCCGTGCCGAGATTGAAAGCACTTGCCCCTTGTCATTGGCGACTCGAGCAAAAATGCCTTTCAGCTGGCGGCCATCATCTTCGCTCTGCTCGATCCGCAGCGCCATGCGGTCGGCCAGCGTGGTGAACTCGCCCACCTTGATCGATGCGCCCAGCGCGCCCGACCGCAATTCATATTCAAGTTGTTCGTATGTGTAGCGGGCGACCGGCTGGATATAGAATACCAGCGCGACGTTGGCGGCCATCAACACGGCGGTGATGATATAGGGCACGCGCAGCAGCCGCCCGTATGACAGTCCTACCGCCCGAAGCACATCCAGTTCGCTGGAAGTGGCCAGCTTGCGGAAGGCGAGCAGGATACCCAGCAAAAGGCCCAACGGAATCGCCAGGCTGGCGTATTCTGGCAGCAACGTCGCCAGCATCTTGAACACCACCCCAATTGGACCGCCTTCGACGGCGACGAAATCGAGCAGGCGCAGCATCTTATCGAGCACCAGCAAGGATGCAGCGATGGTGAAGACGCCCAACATGGGGACGATCACCAGCTTGAAGATGTAGCGGTCGATGCTGGGGATGAAGTTGAACACAGGACCTTCGTGCAGCTGGCGGCTTGGCCTGCGGCCCTAGCGGGAAAAACACAGCGGGTCATGCGTCTTGTCACACAGCTTTGTGATTGCAGCGACAGGAACCCGAAAGGTGGCTGCGTGCATTATTCGGTAAGGAGAGTGATATGCGCCTTGCGATAGTGATTTGCCTCAGCCTTGCCGCCTGTACTGCGTTGGAGCCGCTTTCCGTTGACGCGGGCACGGCGGCGCTACCCACTGGCGCGACATTGCAGCCATCGGGCCATCTCAGCATCGGGGTAACACCGCCCAGCGCCTTTCCCGATGACCCGCCGCCCATGCCGACGCAGCTTGATAGTTTCGCGCGCAAAACGTCGCTGGGATCGGCTGCGGACCGGGATCGCGCATGGCAAGAGGTCAGCCTGAGCCCCGATACGCGCGCCGAATTCCAGCGGCTGCGCGAATTGCTGACGCGCGAGGAAGCGGGCAATTTCATCGATGTGCGGCTGGTACATGAGCCGCGCCTGATGGGCGAATTCGCATTCCGCCGTGATGGTGCGGCGACCTTGGCGCGGTACACATCGGACCCGCAGTTTCGTGCTGTCACAATCAATGTCGATCCCGCCGCGCTGGAACGGTTACGGGAAGAATGGCTTGAGCGGATGCAAGATGGCGGGCCGATTACCTCGCTCTCGGTCATCACTCTGGAAGGCCGGATCGAATTGGGTGTCGGTGCGGAGGAGGCGGATTTCCGCAGGTTGGCGAAGCGGAAAGGCTGGGATTTAAGCGACCCTCGACTGGATTTTCAATTCCCTCCGCCGCAGCCCGAAGCCTTTACCGACCCCCGTCTTGCCAGCTTTGTCCGGGCCTTCGCGCGCGAGGATTCGGCTGCGGGCATCAGGCTGACGGCGCTGGGAACAGGCCGCATCGTGCTTGACGATGGCTGCTTCCGCATGGCCGATGAGGCAGGCAAACCGCAGGGCAATTTGGTGATGTTCGCCCGTGGATCGCAACTAACACGCGACGCGCAGGGCTATCTGGCGATCACTGGCGAGGAAGCCGATGCGCTGTACCGGATCGGTGAGCGCGGCGCGTGGGGCGGGCCGAATGGCGTCGACGAGAAAAGCCCGGCGGTGCGCGCCTTGCGCAAGGCCTGCGGCAGCGATGAGATCATCAACGTCGCCGCACCGCGCAGCGAGCGGCTGTTCGCGCTGCCCTTTCCGCTATGGGTGCTCGATTATGCGCACACCAAAGACATGACCTATCAGGCCGCGTGGCGCGAAGTAATCGCTTGTCTCGAAAAGCAGGAGAAACAGGGCCGCCGCGGCCTGGATGCGCGCGATCGTTGCATCACGCAGTACAATGGTTGGGATTACACCGGGGACGTCATGCCGCCGCCGCCCGGCAGCTGAACGCTCAAGCCTTTTCCAGCGTGCATTGCAGCGGGTGCTGGTTCTGCTTGGCGAAGTCCATCACCTGGTTCACCTTGGTTTCGGCGACTTCGTATGGGAAAACTCCGCAGATGCCGACACCCTTCTGGTGGACGTGCAGCATGACCCGTGTCGCCTCTTCCATATCCATGCGGAAAAACCGTTTCAGCACGATCACGACGAATTCCATCGGCGTGTAATCATCGTTCAGCAGCAGCACCTTGTACTGGCTGGGCTTCTTCGGTTTGGCGCGTGTCTTGGTGGCGACGCCGACCTTGCTGTCGCCTTCGTGCGTATCGTCATCGCCGGTTGCGGCGCGGATCGGGAAGGGGGGCAGGGTGGTCATCATGATTGCGCCAATATCGTAACCGCGGGTCAATCCGCAAGCGTAGTGCGCTGCCCCATGGCGGGGAGGCGGTTAACAAAGCGGTGTGCAGACGTGAAACGGGCCGGATGGTGTAAAACCATCCGGCCCGTTCTGTTCAATTACCGGGTCAGGGAAGAGGAGAGAGCGACCCGGCAATCAAAGCTTAGATGCGATTAAGCAGCCTTCGAGAACTTCTCGGCAGCAACGCTCATGCGGGTCGAAACCGGAGCGAAAGCTTCATTGACCAGCTTGACCATGGTTTCGGTGTTCTTCGAAGCGGTCGCGATGACAGCGTCGAAATTGCGGCGGGCGATTTCGCCCTGCAGCTGGAACAGCTCGGTAGGCGACTTGATCGCGGCAACCTTCTTCACGTCAGCCTGGACGGTCGCAACAGCAACCTTGGCTTCTTCGACATAGGTGCGGCCCATGTCCTGCATGCCCGATGCAAGGATCTTGCCCGATTCGACGAGAGCTTCGAGGTTGCCCTTCTGGAATTCGGCAACGTCCGAAGTCATTTCGGCACCCTTGTCGTAAGCAGCCTTGGCGCGGGTCTGCAGTTCAGCAGCAGTTTCCTTGACCTTGGCGGTGTATTCGGTGGTCTTGGCGTTCTTGGCAGTGGCCATGATGGTATCCTTCAGTTTGGTAATGGGGGTGTTCTTGGTTTCGGCAGACTTCGCGGTGGCGGCCTTCTTTACAGGAGCCGCCTTCTTCGCGAGGCGCTTGGTTGCCGGCTTCTTCTTTGCAGGGGCCTTGGCGACCTTCTTGGCAGCAGTTTTCTTCGCTGGTGCCGGTGTGGCAGCGGCCTTCGCCGGAGCAGGCTTGGCAGCGACCGCTTCGGCGACCTTGGCGGCCTTTGCCGGGGCGGGCTTGTCAGCTTCTACAGCCTTGGCGACAGCTTTCGCGCTGACGGCTTCGGCGGCTTTTTTCTCAGCTGCTTCGGCAAATGCCTTTTCAGCGGCTGCGTCGATCTTGTTCTGGCTATCGGCCATTAGGGAACCTCACTATGTTGCAGTGCACAAAATAGGCATTGCAGCTGCGAAGTCAAGGATTTTTTGTGCAGTGCACCATAAATGAAAAAAGCGTTCCGTCGTAGATGTTTAGCGCGTCATGACATAGCGACCGGGGGCGTTCTCGATCACTCTGTCGCCCTTCCCGCCGGGCTTGCGCTTGCCTTTTGCTGCGACAGTCTCGCTATCTTGCGTGCGCAGCCAGTCGATCCAGTCGGGCCACCAGCTGCCCTTGTGCTCGGTTGCGCCGTCGCGGAATTCATCCAGACTGCGCACCGGGTCTTCATTGATCCAATATTGGTATTTCCCGGCGGCGGGCGGATTGACCACGCCTGCGATATGACCTGAACCGGCAAGCACGAAGCGCAGCGGACCGCTGAAATGGTCGGTGATCCGCCACACACTTTCAGCCGGGGCGATATGATCTTCGCGGCCGGCCTGAATATATGCGGGTGTCGCCACCAGCCCCAGATCGACCGGCGTGCCGTCAACGCTCATCGCATCGGCTTGGACCAGCCGGTTGTCGCGGTAGAGGTCTTTCAGATAGGCTTGGTGCCACTTGGCGGGCAGATTGGTGACATCGCCATTCCAGTGCAGCAGGTCGAAAGCGGGATAGTCCTCGCCCAGCATGTAATTGTTGACGACATAGTTCCAGATCAGATCGGTGCCGCGCAGCATATTGAACGCCGCCGCCATATAACGCCCGTCCAGATAGCCATCGGGCGATAGCGCCGCGATGGTCGACAATTGCTGGTCATCAATAAAGTGCAGCAGCTCGCCAGCCTTTTCAAAATCGACCTGTGCAGTGAAGAAGGTCGCGCTCTTGACCTTGTCCTGTTCCCCGCGGCGGTGCTGCAATGCCAGCGTGGCGGCCAGCGTAGTTCCCGCCACACAGTACCCGATTGCGTGGACGCTGGGCACATCCAGCCGATCACGAATATGGTCGATGGCGTCAATCTGGGAACGGACGTAATCGTCCCACACCACATCCTTCATGCTGGCGTCGGCTGATTTCCAGCTGACCATGAACACGGTGACGCCTTGCTCGACCGCCCAGCGCACGAAGCTCTTTTTCGGGTTGAGGTCGAGAATATAGAACCGGTTGATCCACGGCGGGAAGATCACCAGCGGGGTGGCCATCACCTTCTCGGTGGTCGGGGTGTACTGGATCAGCTGATACAGCGCGGTTTCGTGAACCACCTTGCCCGGTGTCGAAGCGATGTTCTCGCCCAGTGTGAAGGCGCTGGCATCGGTATGGCTTAACTGCCCGCGCCGCAGATCGGCCAGCAGATGCTCCATGCCTTTTACCAGATTCTCCCCGCGCGATTCGATTGTCCGCTCCAGCACCACCGGATTGGTTATCGGAAAGTTTGCCGGGCTGGCCGCCTCGGTGATGGCGCGAGTGGTGAAGCGCAACTGCTCGCGCTTGTCGGCGGGCAGGCCCTCGATCTTGTCGACCATTTCGCCTACGCGTTCGGCCAGGAACAGATAGGTCTGGTGGATCAGCGCAAAGGCCGGATGCGCGCGCCAGCGCTCGTCGGCAAAGCGCCGGTCCTTGCGCGGGAGTTCACGCTCGCCCTTTGACCCGGCCCCGGCTTCCGGACCAATCCCATATTGGCCCAGCACGCCGTGCCACAGCGCCAGCCCCTCTTCCCACAAGGCCTTTTGCTGCTCAGCCCCGGCCAGCGGCATCTGCTGATACCACTGGTTGGCCAGCGTCATCCAGCGTGAGGGGTCGAGAAACGGCATCATCGCGGCAGGATCGCGCATCTGTTCGCTCTGATACTCCAGCCACATGGTCTGCAATTTCGTGCTGACCTGCGCCCATTGCTGCATATCTTCGGGCTTCAGCGCGGACCCTTGCGCCCCGGCCGCCATCGGCGCGAACATCGCGCGCGCCAGCTTGGCCGGTTCTTCGAAGAGGTTGGTATAGGGATCCGGCCCGGTGTCGGTCATCGTCGCTCCGTATGGGTTGTAAGCGTTGGTTGACGCTGCCCTAGAATATTCCGCCGCTTCTTGCACCTGCGGCATTTGCGCGCACTGTATGAATAGGTAATCAGTGAGCCGCCGATTTGTTCACCCTCCAGATAAAGGTCTGCAGTTCCGATGTCCGACGAATTTTACCGCATGAAGCGTCTCCCGCCTTATGTCATCGCAGAAGTCAACGCGATGCGGCATGAGGCGCGCCGCGCGGGCCGCGACATCATTGATCTGGGGATGGGCAATCCCGACCAGCCGCCGCCGCAGCACATCATCGACAAATTGTGCGAAGTGGCCAGCAAACCCGGCGCGCATGGCTATTCGCAGTCCAAGGGTATTCCCGGCCTGCGCCGCGCCCAGGCGAATTATTATGCGACGCGGTTCGGTGTGGAGCTGGACCCGGAGCGTGAAGTGGTGGTGACGATGGGGTCCAAGGAAGGCCTGTCGAGCATGGCCAACGCCATCACCGCGCCGGGTGATGTGGTGCTGGCGCCCAGTCCGTCCTATCCGATCCACACCTTCGGATTCATCATTGCTGGCGCGACGATCCGTTCGGTCCCGACCACGCCCAATGACGATTATTGGCGCGCGCTGGACAATGCGATGGCCTTTACCGTGCCGCGCCCAACTGTGCTGGTGGTCAATTACCCCAGCAACCCCACCGCCGAGGTGGTCGATCTGGCATTCTACCAAAAGCTGGTCGACTGGGCGCGCGACAACAAGGTCTGGCTGCTCTCCGACCTCGCTTATTCCGAGCTGTATTTCGATGGCAAGCCGACCCCTTCCATACTGCAGGCCGATGGCGCGAAAGACGTCGCGGTCGAATTTACCTCTATGTCGAAAACCTATTCGATGGCGGGCTGGCGGATGGGCTTTGCAGTCGGCAATCCCCAATTGATCGCGGCGCTGACGCGGGTGAAGTCCTATCTCGATTACGGTGCTTTCACGCCCATTCAGGCCGCTGCCTGTGCCGCGCTGAACGGGCCGCAGGACGTGGTTGAGGATAACCGCATGCGGTATCAGCACCGCCGCGATGTGATGGTGGAGGCGTTCGGCCGTGCTGGATGGGACATTCCCGTGCCGCCCGCCAGCATGTTTGCCTGGGCCGCGCTGCCGCCGGGGTTCGAACATATGGGCAGCCTGGAGTTTTCCAAGCAATTGCTCGAACACGCCGATGTCGCGGTGGCAGCCGGGGTTGGCTATGGCGAGGAAGGCGAGGGCTTCGTCCGCATCGCCATGGTCGAAAACGAACAAAGGCTGCGGCAGGCAGCGCGCAACATCAAACGTTTCCTGACCGACCACAAACCCGGCTAAGCCAATACGCGGACCGTAACCCTAGGTATTTGCAACGATTTCCCGGCTAACCATAAAATGGCACTGACATGGTGCGATGGGAGGGGTTAGGAGGACTCGTGTTGCACCCTGTATTTGCCTGGTTGTCGCGTTCCCAATCCCCCCCTGCCCGGTGGGATCTTCGCCATATTGGTTGGGACATTGAACGGCGGGAACAGCTGTCCGGCCAGCCATTATCAAGTCCGGCACTGCTCGACTGGCGGCCAGACTGGCGTATCGAACAGTGGCGGTCCGAAGATTGGAGCGGTATCCGCGCGCCGCGCCTGATCATTGCCGTGGGGGTCGATGATCCGCAAATGCGTGCCTCGCTGCTCGACGCGGGCTTTGGCGATGCCTTGTCCTCGCAGGTTGCTCTGGTGGAGCTGGCGGCACGGATGCTCAAGCTTGGCGGTGGTGCACACGCCATGCCCCGCCGCCTCCACGCCGGCCCCGTGGAACTCGACCTGTTTCACCGCGATGGCCGGATCGAACAGACGTGGCTGGGGCTGCACCCCCGCGAATTTGGCCTGCTGTGGCGACTGGCGGAAACTCCGTTTGACCGGGTGACCCGGCGCGACTTGCTTACCGATGTCTGGCGGCTCGACCATGTGCCCGAAACCAATTCGCTGGAGGTGCACGTCTCCCGGCTGCGCGCCAAGCTCGCCATTTCGGGCGCGGGCTGGCTGGTCCGCACGCATCCCGATGGCGGCTATCAGCTGGGCCATGAGGGCGGCGCCAGTTTCAGCGTCTTCACCTATGCCTGGCGCGAGTCGCTGGACACTGCCGAGATGTTCGGTAACGCTGCAGCACCCTTGAGTGTCTTAGCGAGTAACCGACATGGAGCCGAACGACCGCATTTCGATTGATCTGGGCAGCAATGGTGTTGCGCAGGTCCGCCTGACCCGCGGCGACAAGATGAACGCGCTCGATCCCGCGATGTTCGAAGCGATCATCGACGCCGGCCAGGCGCTGCGCGATATGCCGGGACTGCGGGCGGTCGTGCTGTCGGGTGAAGGGCGTTCCTTCTGCGCGGGCCTCGATCTGGCCAGCTTTACCGCCGCGCCGGGCGATGAGCAGAAGCCGATTACCGATCGGACTTATGGCAACACCAACCGCTTTCAGGAAGTCGCCATGACCTGGCGCAAATGCCCGGTCCCGGTGATCGCGGCGGTGCACGGCGTGTGCTTTGGCGGCGGGCTGCAAATTGCCAGCGGGGCTGATATCCGCGTGGCGCATCCTGATGCGCGGATGGCGATCATGGAGATGAAATGGGGGCTGGTCCCCGACATGGGCGGCTATGCCCTGTGGCGCGGGTTGGTACGCGACGATGTGCTGCGCGAGCTGGTCTATACCAATCGCGAATTTACCGGCACCGAGGCGTGTGAAATGGGCATGGCGACCTTTACCGATGCCGATCCGCTGGCACGCGCCACCGCGCTTGCCGAAACGATTGCACAGCGCAATCCCGAGGCCATTCGTGGGGCCAAGCGGCTGGCCGCGACCATGGTCGAAGCCGATACCGACGCCATCTTGATGGCCGAGAGCGCGGAGCAGGGCATAGTGATGCGCCGCCCCAATCAGGTCGAGGCTGTGATGGCCGGAATGCAGAAACGCGCGCCCAATTTCACCGACATCTGAGGTTTAGCCGAAAATCGCCACGCATTGCTGTCCGTCGAGCATCTGTGCGCCATCGGCATTCCACAGGCGCAGGCGTTCTGCGGAATAGCCGCCCGATGCCTGTTGGCAGGCGTTCTCTGCCAGCCACCAGCCGTCCTGGGTCGCTGGCGCGGTATCGATCAGGTTGAATGACCAATTGATCGAACTGATCGGACCGGGCCGCTGCATCGCGCGCATCGCGCCCGGCGGCAGCACATCGCCCAGCAGGATCAGCTCGCTCACCGGATCAAGCGCGCCGTGATCGGTCAGCCGCGCCCAGCGCCGCACGACGGGCTCCCCCGGTCCGCTGGTATCCTGTGCCCGGCGCAATTCGAAATTGTTCTGGATGAAGGCCGGACCTTTGCCCGTCATCATCGGCTCGCTGTCAGTGGCGGGTGCGGGGAAGGGGGTCAGCCGCGCGGCCTCATGGCTGGCATTGCCATCCCGCGCTGTACCGAACAGCCAGAATGCCGTCAGCGCGCAGCGTCCTTCACACCATATCTCGCTCCGCACCTGAACAACATTGCGGCCCTGCCGCACAATATCGCGGCGCAGCTCCATTTCCGGGCCAGCCGGCGCGACAAACGCGATCTGCGCAGCGCGCAGCGGCGGCAGGTCGGGGAACGCCCGGATCGCCGCAGTATAAGCGATCAGCGCGGTCGCGCCGCCATACAGCGTGCGGCCCTGCAGCCAGTCTGCAGCATCCGGCAAGGACAACGCGCCGCCCTGCGCGCCAATGGGTTCGATCAATTCAGCAGCACTCATGGGCGACATTGTTACGGCCCTGCCAGGACCCGTAAAGAGTGACGTAACGGAAGGTCGGTGAATCTAGCCGATTGCCAGCGCCCCGCACATTCGCTAGGGGGCCGCTTCTCCTGCCGCCGCAAGGCGGACGGGGGACGCGAGGCCCGATGGCGGAGTGGTTACGCAGAGGACTGCAAATCCTTGCACGCCGGTTCGATTCCGGCTCGGGCCTCCATTGACATAGCGACAAGCGCAATGCGGCACGACCACCTGCCCAAAGCGCCTCGCGGCTGCCGCTTTAGCTCAGTTGGTAGAGCACATCATTCGTAATGATGGGGTCAGAGGTTCGAATCCTCTAAGCGGCACCATACATATTATCGTTCTATATCAATTTCTTAACTCCGATGCCCGCTCTTCAATGAGGCGAATTTTTGGTTTGCCGTATTACGAGGATGCGCAGATCCGATCCGACCGCTATTCGAGAGGGCGAACTCGATACGAAAACTTTCGGAAAGGGCACTGATTATGATTGAGCCGGGGCAAGTAATAATCATCGCAAGCTCTTTTGCTTTGTTGGGGATGGTCATTAAAAAGCTCATTAGTGGCTACTTGGGGCGTGGATTTTATCAAAGGCATCGTCGATTGTAATTCCATATGTTGTCATTACAACGACCTATTCAATGCATGATAGGGGGCCGCTTTTTTCAATTGTTTTTCATTTGCACGGTTATATTTTTTGCGTTACTTTCGGGCTTAGTTTTTATATATTTTAGGCTTGTTAACAGCAAAAAACAGATTTAAGCGCCGCAAAGTGACCACGACTACAGTCTGGAAAGAAACCTTCGATGCTCTGTTAACGGTGGTTTTGGGGCTCTGAAGGACAGTTGGGCTGCGCCCTTCGTCGATCCTATACCGGATGGAATCTCCACGCGAAATATAAATACAATCGGGCAGCCGATCACTCAGCTGATCAACCAAGGAGGTGCTGTCAAAGCAATGCCGCGCTGGCAAATGATGGTCGCAGGGTAGGGCAAGCGACATGCCCAGATCTCGCAAACCTGCCAGCCCTTTCCGCTATTTCAACTCATCGCCCGACATCATCCGCCCGGTCGTATTGATCTATGTCCGGTTTCCGCTTTCGCTCCGCAACGTCGAAGATCTGCTGTTCGAACGCGGAATTGACATCTGCCACGAGACGGTCCGGCTGTGGTGGAACCGCTTTGGTCCGATGTTTGCGGCTGATATCCGGCGGCAGAGAGTAAGCCGGATGAAGCGTTTCCGACAGTGGCGGTGACACCTCG